>CANKXX010000003.1 GCA_947487835.1 uncultured Microbacteriaceae bacterium | reverse complement strand
ACTTCGACCCCGAATACAGCGCCGCGTCGATCCCCCCGCTGCCGAACCCGCCAGGCCACCCCCACCCCGCCGCGATGCTCGCCGGATACCCCGGATCCACCGTGCCAGGGCCCGTGTCCCCCCGCGTCACCCGGATGTACTGATCCCCCGCGAAGAAGTAGCACTTCGACCCCGAATACAGCGCCGCGTCGATCCCCCCGCTGCCGAACCCGCCAGGCCACCCCCACCCCGCCGCGATGAGCCGGGGGTAGCCCGGGTCCACGGTTCCCGGACCCGTGTCGCCCCTCGTCACCCGGAGGTACCGGTCGCCGTGGAAGAAGTAGCACTTCGATCCCGAGTAGAGGGCGTCGTCGAGCAGGCTCGTCGCTGACGGGTCCACCCGCAGAGTGATCACGGCCCGGCACACGGCGCAGAACGGCACGCCGAGATTGCGCATCTTGCAGTCGTACTCCGGCCGGTACGCGCCGCAGTGGAAGTAGTGGGCACCCTCGAACGCGCCCACCGTACCGGCCGGAACCGGGCTGGGGCGGGAGTCAACGGTCGAGCAGTCGGGGTTCGACATGGTGGGCAGGGCGGTGCTCCCGAGAACGGCGTCGCGCCACTTCAGGGTCGCGCGGTCGACGTTCACGGTGACGTTGGGCTCCGTGGGCTCGAACGGCGGATGGTGGTCCTGTCCGGTCTCGCTGCCGCCCGCGTAGTAGGGGTACTCGTCGGCAAGGCCGAAGGCGGTGTGTCCCATCTCGTGGACGGCGATCTCCGTAGCCCCGGTGGCGAGCGAGTAGGTGCCGATGGAGCCGCCGCTCCCGCCGTAGATCAGCGAGTTCACGACGACGAGGACGACCGAGAACTCGGGCACCTGGGCCGCGGCGGTCAGCAGGGCCGTCGTGTCGTCGCAGATCAGCAGCCGACGGATGTCGTTGCCACCGAAGGTGGCGTCGAAGTAGGTCCGGGCGGTCGCCCCGGTGCCGCCCGCCGTGACCGGGTCGTCAGCACCGGAGTCCGTCGAGGTGACATTGACCCGGAAGACGTTGATGGCGTTCGCGGCCTGCGAGAAGGGGTCCGTGGTCGTGATCGCCTGGACGAACTCGTCGCAGGCGGTGTTGAACGCGTCCTGCTCCGAGTCCTGAAACCCGTCGGCCAGGAGGACGACCGTGAACGCCGAGGACGGTGGGGCGGAGCCGAAGATCTGCGTGCGGCCGAGGACGGTTCCGTCGGATGTGGTCATGTTCTTCCGCTCCCTGTTCCGAAGGGGTCAGCCGACGCCGTCGAGCGGGAAGGTGGCAAGCACGACGGGGGCGGCGGGTGCCGGCGCGGCACCCGCCGCGCCGGCGGCGTCGGGACCGCTGGGGGCCTGCACCCGCACGAGGGCGACCTGGGCGGACGCCTGCGGCGCCGGGACGAGCACCGTGAAGGCCCCGCGCGGCCTCTCGACGTCGACCCGGACGATGGGTTCGTCCGGGTTCTCGGGGAAGACCTCGGCCGACCCCACGAAGGCGTTCGCAGCCGGCGCACCGGCGAGGAGGTCGCCCGCCGCGCTGCGCACCTCCACGTAGTGGCCCGGCGTCCGCGGGTCACCGGAGGAGGGCCCGCTCGGCCGCATGTCGACCACCTGCTGGGAGACCAGGGTCACCTCGTCCCCGTCGTAGGAGAAGATCAGGCGGACCGTCCGCCCGCCGTCCCTCCGCTCGGTTGGCACAGCATCGTTGGTCATTCCGACCACCTCCCGGGCTCGGCGGCGTCATCCGCGGCGCTGCGAGGCGCCAGGTTACCGCCCGCCGTTCCCCCGTCACAACGGGTCGCGCCCCGCCCGCACGCCGGGTGTGCTCCACTTCCCGCATCGACGACGTCGGACGTCCGGGGTAGCGTCGGAGCCATGTGTGGCAGATTCGCGATGAACAAGGAGACGGACGACCTGATCAGCGAGTTCGTCGCCGCGGGCGGGGACGTCGCGGACTGGCGGCCCGTCTACAGCATCGCGCCGACGGACCCGGCGCCCATCGTCCGCGAGCGCACCCGCGGCGAGGAGACGGTCCGGCAGGTGGACGTCGCCTCGTGGGGTCTGCGGCCCAGCTGGGCCAAGCCGGGCGGGCCGTCGCCCATCAACGCCCGGCTCGAGTCGGTCGCGACGAACGGCATGTTCAAGGGCGCATTCGCGGCGCAGCGGTGCATCGTGCCGATGCTCGGCTACTACGAGTGGGCGAAGGTCAGCGACGGCAAGCAGCCGTACTTCCTGCGCACCGACGCCGATCTGCTCGCCGCCGCCGGGTTGTACACGGCGCGCAAGGAGGGCGACCGCTGGGCGCTCACGTTCACCATCATCACGCGCGAGGCGCGGGACGCGTCCGGAGAGGTGCACGACCGCATGCCGGTGTTCCTCACCGAGGACACCTGGGACACCTGGCTCGCGCCTGCGAAGATCGGCGACCCCACGGAGACGCTGGCGACCCTCGACCGCTCCTCGGTCGCCGTGGCCGCGACGATGTCCGGCTACCCGGTCGACCGCAAGGTGAACAGCGTGCAGAAGGTCGACCCCCTCGACCCCACCGTCATCGAGCCCATCACCCTCGCGAGCTGACCCGCGTACGGTGATGGCATGACCATGCCAGACGAGAGCCTGCCCTACGCCGGCAGCGCCGAGCCCGCATCCGACCACGACCCGGAGCTCGCCGAGGAGTACGCGGAGTCCCTGAGCATCGACCCCACGCCGGACCAGGTCGACCACTACCGCGAGCTGGTCGGCGACCCCGACCTGCCCACGGACCCCGAGCTCCCGACCGACCCCGACTTCCCGGGCGACCCCGAGACGATCGGTGACCCGGAGACGCCCGTCGACCCGGTCGCGCCCGGCGGCCCCACCGAGTAGCCCTCGGCCGTCTGCCAGCATGGGCGGATGCAGATCCGCTCCTTCGCCGTCTCCGACACCGAGTCCGTGGTCGCCCTGTGGGAGGCGTGCGGCCTCACCCGGCCCTGGAACGACCCGCGGAGGGACATCGAGCGGAAGCTCGCCGTGCAGCCTGAGCTGTTCCTCGTCGGGGAGCGGGACCGCGAGCTCGTGGCCACGGCGATGGCCGGCTACGACGGGCATCGCGGGTGGGTCTACTACGTGGCGGTCGCGCCCGGGCTGCAGCGCGGCGGCGTCGGCCGCGATCTGATGGCGGAGGTAGAGAGGCGGCTGCTCGCGCTCGGCTGCCCGAAGGTGAACATCCAGATCCGCTCGGACAACGGGCCCGCCTCGGCGTTCTACGAGCGCCTCGGCTATGCGCCGGACGGGGCGACCGGCATG
Organism: uncultured Microbacteriaceae bacterium; assembly: GCA_947487835.1. GTDB lineage: Bacteria > Actinomycetota > Actinomycetes > Actinomycetales > Microbacteriaceae > Planctomonas. The sequence goes on along the minus strand of CANKXX010000003.1, from coordinate 601,509 downwards.
GGCAAGCGGCTGATCCCTGACTCCTGATCCGGATCCCGACCGAACCCTGCACCGATGACGATCCGGGGACGCGGAAGGGCCCGCATCCGGTGCGGATGCGGGCCCCTCCTTCTGCCGTGCGGGAACTAGCGGATGGTGACCGTGCCCTGCTGGCGGATGTCGCTCGACGAGGTGCCGACGTAGACCGGAACGGTGCCGGTCGGGGTCACCCACGCGTTCGCGGCGCTGTCCCAGTAGGAGAACGCGCGCGAGTCGAGCGGGATCGTGACCTTCGTCGACGCGCCCTTCGCGAGGTCGGCCTTGGCGTAGCCGGCCAGCTGGATCGGGGGCGTCGCCACCGAGGCCGGCAGCGCGCCGATGTAGACCTGCACCGTCTCGGCGCCGGCGCGGGCGCCGGTGTTCCTCAGGTCGACCGTCACGCTCACGTCGGCGGTGCCGCCGTTCTTCACCGGCTTGCCGGTGACCTTCGTCTTCAACGCGGAGTAGCCGAAGGTCGTGTAGCTGAGGCCGTGCCCGAAGGCGAACTGCGGGGTGATGCCCTCGGCGCGGTAGGCGCGGTAACCGATGTTCACGCCGTCCGAGATGGTCGCGCTGCGGTCGATGCCCGGGAAGGAGGCCGCGTCGGAGGTGGGGGTGGCGGAGTCGCTCGCGGCGAACGTGACCGGCAGCTTGCCGGACGGGTTCACGTCGCCGAACAGCACGGAGGCGATGGCGTTGCCCTGCTCCTGACCGCCGTACCAGGCCTCGACGACGGCAGGGACCTGCGTGAGCCACGGGGTGTTCACCGAGCCGCTCGTGGTGAGCACGACGACGGTGCGCGGGTTCGCCTTCGCGACGGCGCTGATCAGGGCGTCCTGCTCGTTCGCGAGGGTGAGGGTCGACTTGTCGCGACCCTCACCGATGTAGTCGCGGGCGACGACGACGGCCACCTCGGACGCCTTGGCGGCGGCGACGGCCTCGGCCATGGCGGGCGTGACGACGCTCGCGGGGTGCGTCCACGTCATGACGAGGTCGGCGGCGCTCTCCTGGTCGGGGTCGTAGCCGTTGTTCACGTACTCGACCCGGAGGTCGTGCGCCTCACCGGCGCGGAGCTGCAGCGCAGCACCGGTGTCGGTGCGCACGGCGTGCGAGTCGGACGCGTCGATGATCTCGCGGCCGTCCAGGAAGAGCCGCGCGCTGCCGAAGCCGGTCAGCGAGAGGGTGTACTCGCCGGTGGCGGGCGCGGTGATGGTTCCGGTCCAGCGGGCCGAGAGCGGGCCGCCGAACTCGTAGCCGGGCACCTTCGGCACGGAGGAGCCGTAGAGGCCGCTCAGGGCGAGGAAGCCGCCGCTGAGGGCGATCTGGTCCTCGTTGCGCACGACGCTCGGGGTGCCGGAGCGGTCGGAGTTGAACCAGTACTCGGCGGTCAGGCCGGTCGCGGTGGGCTGACCCAGGGGGGCGAGCACCGAGGAGGGCACGGCGGCACCGCTGAGGGTGTGCGCGGGTCCGACCGAGTCGGTGCCCTCCGCATAGGTCACCTTCACGCCGGAGCCGGCGCGCGCCGAGAGGGCGTCGAGCGGGGTGACCGAGTAGGTGGGCTTGACGACGGAGCTGCCGCCACCGACGGCGAGCGCGTCAGCGTCGGCGCCGATCACGGCGAGGGACTTCACCGACGACGGCAGCGGCAGGACCGGCGCCTTCGAGCCGGCCGGGGCGCCGTTCTTCAGCAGGACCGTTCCGGCCTCCGCGATCTGACGGGCCACGGCGCCGTCCGCCGCCTCGGGAAGCGCGGTAACGGCGACGGGGGTGTCGAAGGAGCCGAACTCGAACATGGTGCGCAGCACGCGATGCACCTTGTCGTCGATGGTGGCCATGCTGACCCGCCCCGCGCGGACGGAGTCGATCAGCGACTGACCGAAGTACGCGGCGGCGGGGAACTCGACATCCAGGCCGCTGTTCGCCGCGAGGTCCGTGCTGTGGGCCGCCGCGTAGTCCGTCTGGATGAAGCCGGCGAAGCCGTAGTCCTTCTTGAGGATGTCGAAGACCTCGGCGCTCTCGCAGGCGTAGACGTCGTTCACCTTGTTGAACGAGCACATCGCGGATCCGACGCCGGCCTCGATGGCCGCCTCGATCGGGGCGAGGTAGACCTCGCGCAACGCGCGCTCGGCCACGTCGACGTTCCCGCCGTTCAGGCGGCTCGTCTCCTGCGTGTACGCGGCGGGGTGCTTCACGGTGGCGACGACGTCGTGCGACTGCACGGCCTCGACCTGCGCCGCGAGGAGGTCGGAGACCAGGCGGGGCTCCTCGCCCAGGGATTCGAACTGGCGACCCCAGCGGGCGTCGCGGACGAGGTCGCCTGTGGGGCCGAGCAGACCGTTCTGGCCGGTGGCGCGGGTCTCGATGCCGAGCACGTCGCCGTAGGCGGTGGCGAGGTCGGTGTCCCAGGTGGCGCCGAGGGCGATCGGCGCGGGCAGGGCCGTCGCCTTTCCGCCGTTGGTGCTCGGGTTCGTGACGCGCACGCCCGCGCCGGCGTCCGTGAGGAGCAGTGCCGGGATGCCGAGCCGGGGCAGGGGCGCGATGTAGAACGCCGTCTCGCCGCTGTACTCGCCGTGCAGGCGGCTGACCTTCTCCTCGAGGGTCATCTGGGCGAGCAGGAGGTCGGCGCGCTGATCGGACGACAGCTTCGTGTTCGTCCAGGAGCCCTTGGCGGGCTTGACCGCCTTCTGCTTGCCGGAGCCGTTGGTGATGGCCTTGCGTGCGGCCTCCGAGTTCGCGGCCCGGCCCGGGCCGGGCGTGGGGTCGGGCTCGGGCGCCGCCGAGGCGGAGATGCCGCCGCCGAGGGCGACGGAGAGGGCGAGGACCCCGGAGAGGCCGGCGATTGCCGCCCGCCTTCCGGGTCTGGTGATTCTGGGCACGGTTGTCCGTTCGGAGTGCATGGCCCGGCGGCACTCCGCGTTCCGCTCCTCGCCCGAGCGCACGGAAGCGCGAGGGGGATCGGATATCGCTCGACTCGGGGGAGTCGGAGCGGGTCAGCAGGACTGAGCACCGCGGTGGAGAGCGGGCGTCACTGCCGGACCAAAAGGGGGGGGAAGGGGTGCCGGGTTGAAAACCAAGCACGCGATAGGTGTTCGCGCATAGCGAGCATAGGTCAGCCGCGGGATCCATGCAAAAGCATCACCCCGCCCGCGGCGCGCCCCCGGGTGGCGCCCCAGAATCGCGGCTGAGGATCGCGGCTCAGCCGCGGCTCAGCCGCGCACGTCGTGCAGGTGGTGCACCGGGTCGTGCAGCAGGTAGCGGCCGAGCGTCTCCACCGTGAACCGCGATCCGTCGCTGCGCAGGCCCGACCGCTCGAGGGAGACGGTGGGAACCGCCGCGAACCCGTCGGCGAGCAGGCGGGCGGACGCCGTGAGCTCGGCCGCCACCACCGCCGGGTCCTGCTCGGCGTACCGGTCCTCCTCGGCCGTCCTGTCCTGATCCCAGTTCTCGAAGGCGGGATCGTCCTCCGTCAGCATCAGCTGCAGGCGGGCCGCAAAGATGCGGTAGACGTCGCGGACGTGCGCGCCGTACTCGAGCCCCGACCACGTCGCGTCGTCCGGCCGGGCCCGCACGTCGTCCCGCGCGAGCACGGCGGGCCAGCGCTCCGCGGTGTCGAGGAGCAGCCGCGGCAGATCCTCGAAGGGGAACGCGGAGGCATCGAAGCCGCACTCGGGGCAGGGGCGCGTGAGCACCCAGGTCCAGTCCTTCTGATCGGGCGTGATGGGCATATCGACACCCTAGGGACGATGGTGCCGGGCACACCACAGGCATCCCGCCAGTCGCCCGCGCGGAACCGCCAGCGCCTGGTTCATATCGGTCGGGTAAACACTTGGCCGGTTGCGGGCACATTCCTCCAAACCGTTCTGCTCAGGGGTACGAATGAAGTGATGCGCGGAACGTCCTGCGCACGAACGGAGGCATCACATCATGAGTTCTACCAACACCACCGCGCTCACCAGATCCCCCAACCGCATCGTCGCCGTGGCGTTCGGTGCCGTCTACGTCCTTGTGGGTCTGCTGGGCTTCCTCGCCACGAACAACGTCGGCTTCGTCTCGGCGGAGGGCGGGCTCCTGCTCGGCATCTTCGAGGTGAACCCGCTGCACAACATCGCTCACCTCCTCATCGGAGCGGCGCTGCTGATCGCCGGCCTGTCGAACGTCTCGGCCGCGAAGGGGACGAACACCACCATCGGTGCCGTCTACCTCGTGCTCGGCATCATCGGCTTCTTCATCGAGAACACGGCGGCCAACATCCTGGCGCTGAACACGGCCGACCACTTCCTGCACCTCCTCAGCGCGGTCGTGCTGCTGGCCGTCGGCCTCGGCGCGGACAAGACCGCTCGCCGCGTCACCGCGTAGCACCGCCCAGCACCACCCGTTCGCGCAGCAGCGCAACGGCACCGGCGGGTACAGCCCGCCGAGCCACCGTGAAGAAACGAGAGGAGCGTCCCCCGATGACCGCGATCACCCGCACCTGGCTGGCTATGGCCGCCATCGCCGCAGGCCTGATCCACGTCGCCCTCGGCGCGGGCGCTCCTCTCGCTCTCGGTGTCCCCCTCGTCGCTATCGCCGTCGCCGAGATGGCGTGGGGCGCCGCGGCGGTCGTGAAGGACAGGGCGCCGTTCCCGAACGCCGCCCTGCTCGGAGCGCTCGCGCCCGTCGCCCTCTGGGCGGGCATGATCGTCGCCGCCAGCGTCAGCGGCACGCCGGAGCTGCTCGCCCCCCTGCCGTTCCTCGCCATGGGATCGGCGACCCTGTTCTCGCTCTTCGTCGCCTGCGTGCTCGCGGTACATCGCCGCAGGGCGATGCGGGCAAGCGACCCCGCGGCCGGTTCATCCGGCGCGACGGGCACCGCGGCTCGACGTAGCTCGAGCGAGCCGAGCGTCGGCCGCTACCTGCTCGGCGTGCTGGCCGGGGCGGCGGTGATGTCGGCCCTCACGACGCCGGCGCTCGCGAACACCCACGCCGGGCAGTCAGCGGTGCCGCACGGCACCTCGCACGGCGTGCACAGCGACCACTAGGCGCCGAGCCGCTCTCGGCTCTCCCATCTCTCCCGACTCTCCCGGCTCTCCCGGCTCTACTCTCCGCCCCTGCCCAGGCAGAGGGATCGTGCCCAGGTTGAAGCTGGGCAGGATCCTCCTGCCTGGGCAGGGGCGTGTGTAGGCGGGGGCAGGGGCAGGTAGGGGCAGAGGTAGGTAGGGGCGTCGAGTGCGGTCCTTCTCTGCGGATCGCCGCTAGCTCCCGGCGGTCGCCGTCTCGGTGCCCACGGAATCCGCCGTCTCGCCGGCGGATTCCGTGGACTCCGGTCGCGGAACGCGGATGCGCGTCGCCTCGGACATGAAGCGCCGCACGTTGAGGTCCACGATGATGTCCGCCGGTCGCAGCGGCCGGGTCAGGTACAACCCGGACAGGGCCGTGATCCGGCTGAGCGCCACGTAGGTCTGCCCGGGGCTGAACACCCGGGAGCCGAGGTCCACCACCGCGCGGTCGTAGGTCTTGCCCTGCGACTTGTGGATGGTGACCGCCCACGCGAGGCGCAGCGGGAACTGGGTGAACTCCCCCACCACGTCGCGGCGCAGCTCCTTCGTCGTGGGCGAGTAGGAGTAGCGGTACTTCTCCCACGTCACCGGCTCGACCTCGTACTCGTCGCCGTCCACCTCGACGTACACGTTCGTGTCGATCTTCGTGACCGAGCCGACGCTGCCGTTCACCCAGCGCTGGTCGACGTCGTTGCGCAGGAACATCACCTGCGCGCCGACCTTCAGGTCGAGCTTCTCCTCGGCCGGGTAGGTGCGGCCGCCGAAGTCGCCGCTCACCTCCGCCGCGGCCGTCAGGCTGCGGCCGGGCAGTCGTCCCAGCGCGGCGGCGTTGATCCGGTTCACCGTGTCGTTCCGGGTCGCGAGCGTGATCGCGCCCTCGGTCGGCGCCGGGCGCGCGCCCATCTCGTTCAGCACACCCGCGATCTCGGCGGTGACCCGACCGTGCCGCACGGCGTTGAGCATCTCCTTGAACGCGTCCTCGTGCTGCCGGTGGATCTCGGTGAGCTCGTAGATGCGCAGCTCGGCGTCCTGCCAGACCTGGGCGTCGAAGAACCACATGGACCGGTAGCGGTCGGTGAAGTAGGCCCGCTCGTCCGCGTCGCCGGGCACGGGCGCGAGCTGATAGGGATCGCCGAACAGCACGACCTGCACGCCGCCGAAGGCCTCGTCCTTGCGCCGGCGGGCCTGCCGGAGGCTGCGGTCGATGGCGTCGAGGAGGTCGGCGTTGACCATCGAGATCTCGTCGATGACGAGCGTGTCGATCGTGTTCAGGAGCTTGCGCAGCTCCTGCGTCTGCTCGAGCTCGTGGTCGGCGATGACCCCGATCGGCAGCTTGAAGAGCGAGTGGATCGTCTGCCCGCCGACATTGAGGGCCGCGACGCCGGTCGGCGCGCAGATCACGACCTGCTTCTCGGTGTGCCAGGCGAGGTGGCTGAGCAGCGTCGACTTACCCGTGCCGGCCCGCCCCGTGACGAAGATGTGGTCCCGCGTCTTCTCGATCGCCGCGAAGACGGCCGCCTGCTCGTAGGAGAGCGTGTGTGCGGGCACGTGCGGTCACTTTCGTCGGTGCGGGTGGGGATGCGGATGATGTGGCTGGTGGCAGGCGCGTCGCCGGGCGGCGGCGAACGGGCACACTCACGATACCCGCCGAGGCCGGCCCTCCCCCACGGTCGCCGTAGGATGTCGGCGTGACGCGGGACACCGATCGGGGGCGGGAGGGGATGCGCCGGGCGGTCCTCGGCTGGAGCCTCGCACTCGTCCTCCTCGTCGCGGCGTTCGCCGGCACCGTCGTCGCGCTGAACAGCACCGTGTACAGCGCCGGCGGCTTCGTGCGGTCCTACCTCGACGCCCTCGCGCGCAACGACGGCCGGGCGGCGCTCGACATGCCGGGCGTCACCGTGCCGGAGTCCGGCTCCCGCGCGCTGCTGAACGGCGTCGCGGTCGCGCAGCTCGAGGACGTGCGCGTGCGCGAGGGGGCAGCAGCGCCGGACGGCAGCAGCGCCGTGCGGGTCGACTACACCGCGGAGGGCGTCTCCGGCACGACGACGTTCCCGGTGCGGCCGACCGGCGCGCGGTTCCTGCTCTTCCGCACGTGGGAGTTCGCGGTCAGCCCCGTGTCCGAGCTCGACGTGACCGTGGCCCACGCGACGACGTTCACGGCCAACGGCGTCTCGGTCGACGCCGCCCTCGAGCCGCGAGACCTCGAGGGGACGGGCGGGGCGGCCTACCTCGTGTTCGCGCCGGGCGTGTACTCCGTCGCGCACGAGTCCCGCTACCTGCAGGCCGGCACCGAGCCGGTGCTCGTGGACACCCCGGGCGCGACCGTCCCCGTCACCGTCGCGCCGCAACCCAACCAGGTCTTCCTCGATCAGGTGCAGAAGGAGGTGGACGCCTACCTCGAGGGCTGCGCCGACCAGCGCGTCCTGCTGCCCGCGGGCTGCCCCTTCGGCCAGCGCATCCGTGACCGCATCGAGGGGGAACCGCGGTGGTCCATCGCGTCCTCGCCCGCGGTGGCCCTGCAGCCGTTCAGTGCGGATCCCGGCGACCCCGCGTGGCTCATGCCGGAGACCACGGGCGCCGCGCACATCGTCGTCGACGTGCGGTCGCTGTTCGATGGCAGCGTCACCCGGCTCGACCAGGACGTGCCGTTCTCGGTGAGCTATCGGGTCGTCCCGCTGGCCGACGGCACCCTCCGCCTCGAGGCCCTGTAACCGGACCGCGTTCGCAATTCAGGCTGTGCTGCGACACGCCGCGATTCGGCACCCCCGAGACGCGGCGTGTCGCACGAGGGCCTGAATTGCGAACCAGGAACTCGGAGGGGAGGCCGCAGCGCTAGTCGTGCGAGGCGAGCTTCGCGAGCTGGCGGTTGTACTCGCCGAGGTCGGCGTCGCCGTCGCGATCCGCCTTGCGGTCGAGGCGCTTGGACTCGCGGTCGTCGGTCCTGCTCCACATGATGGCCACGATGATCGCGAGGGCCACCGTCGGGATCTCGCCGACGCTCCAGGCGATGCCGCCGCCGACGCGCTGGTCCTCGAGCGCGCTGATTCCCCAGCCCATGGCGCCGTACCAGTCGGCGAGCAGCAGCCCGGTCCCCGTCATGAGCGAGAGGCCGAAGAACGCGTGGAACGCCATGGTGCCGAGCAGCAGGAGCAGCCGCATCGGGTAGGGCAGCTGCACCGGGGTCGGATCGACGCCGATGAGGGCCTGCACGAACAGGTAGCCGACGATGAGGAAGTGCACGATCATCCACTGGTGCCCGATGTGGTCGGTCGTCGCCCAGCTGAACAGGGGCGAGTAGTAGAACACGAGTAGGGAGCCGGCGAACAGCAGGGCCGCCACGACGGGGTGCCCCACGATGGCCGCGAACTTCGAGTGCACGCCGAGCATCAGCCACTCGCGTCCGCCGCGGCTGCCGTCGGTGCGCTTGCGGATCGTGCGCATGGCCAGGGTCACCGGCGCCGAGGGCACGAGGAAGAGTGGCACCACCATGCCGAGCGTCATGTGCGCGAGCATGTGCACGCTGAACAGGTAGCTCTCGTAGGCGTTCACGCCGCCGTTCGTGACGTAGAACAGCAGCAGGATGCCCGCCACCCAGAGGATCGTGCGATGCAGCGGCCAGGAGTCGCCGCGGCGCTTCAGCCGCCACACCGCGCCGAGGTAGAAGAACAGTGCGAAGCCGCAGAGCAGCACCCACATGAGGTCGATGTTCCACAGCGTCAGGTAACGCAGGAAGGTGGGCTCGGGCGGCAACGGCGACCCGGTGAGGATCTCGGCCGGGGTGGCGCGGGCCAGCTCGGTCGCGGGCACCTCCTCCACGGGCGGCGCCGTGCGGCCGAGCGCGGCGGCGACGCCGGATGCGAGGCCCATGAATGCGAGCTCCACCGCGACGAGGGTCCAGAAGGGGCGGTTCCCGCCGTCGGTGCTCCGCTCGACCCGGCGGATGAGGGAGCGGCGCTGCGCGGCACCGAACAGCCCGAGGGCCAGCAGGGCGAACACCTTGAGCAGCACGAGCAGCCCGTACGGCGTCGCGAGGCGGTCGAGCGAGCCGACGCGGATCTCCGCGCTCACGTAGCCGGACGCGGCCACGACAACGAAGCAGACGAGCGCGACTGTGGAGTAGCGGGACAGCACGACCGGGAGACGATCCGTGCCGAGCGTGCGGCGCAGGAGCACGAGGACGAGCAGGCCGCCGAGCCACGCGGCGGCGAACGCCAGGTGCAGGCCGAGCGCGGTGACCGCCGCATCGTGGCTCTCGGTCCCGCCCGCGTGGCCCTGCTGCGCCATGGGCACGAGGCCGGCGATCGACAGCACGAACACGAAGGCGAGCGCGGTGAGGTTGCGGATCGCGAAGCACAGCACCGTGACGGCCGCGGCGATGAGTGCCGTGCCGAGCCAGGCCTGGCCGATGGAGGTGGACGTGAGGATCGCGCCGAGCGCGGTGCCGAAGTCCGGGTCGAGCGAGACCGGGAGGTTGGTGACCTCGAGGAAGGTGAGGAGGCCCGTCGCCGCGGCAGCCACCGTCCACGCGGCGGCCGACGCTGCCGCGATGTCGAGGGTCCGGCCGAACTCCGGTCGCTTGGGCGTCAGCGCGAAGCAGGCGAGGAGCAGGGAGCCGATGGTCACGGCCGCGGTCAGATTGACGAGCAGCTTGGCGACGGGGAGGCCGTAGCGGACGGCGGGTCCCGGATCCTGCAGCGGGAGCGGGGCGGCAGCACCGCCGACCGCGAGGGCGAGCAGGAGGGACGCGAAGGAGACCGCGAGGAGCAGGGCGGGACCCGCGACGCGAACGATTCTGGCCATGGCTCGTCAAGACTACGTCGTGCGGCGGCGAGCTCCCTGGGCGCGTCCCCTATGACGCCCCGGGTACGACAACGAGGGGGATGCCGTTTCCGGCACCCCCCTCGTCGAAAAGAAGCAGAACTACTTGACGGCAGCCTTCAGCTTGCTACCGGCCGAGATCTTGACACCCTTGCTCGCGGCGATGTCGATCGGCTCACCCGTCTGGGGGTTGCGGCCGGTGCGGGCGGCGCGGGCCGTCTGCTCGACCGTGATCCAGCCGGGGACGGTGACCTTGACGCCCTGGGCAACGTTGCTGGACAGCGTCGAGAACAGAGCGTCGAGCACGCCGTTGACGGCAGCCTGGCTCTGGCCGGACTCGGCCGCGACCGCGGCAACCAGCTCCGTGCGGTTGAGGGTGTTATCTGCCATTGGTTGTCCTCCTCGGACGAGAGAGCCGTTCGATGGAACAGCCCTGTTGTTCTCTTGTCGTAAGCGGCCGCTGAGGCCGAACGGTCGGGGTCGACCGCTCGTAACCTACCAGCTTGACTTGGTGATGCCCGGCAATTCTCCGCGGTGCGCCATGTCGCGGAAGCGCACGCGGGAGATGCCGAAGGCGCTGATGTGACCGCGGGGGCGACCGTCGACGGCGTCGCGGTTGCGCACGCGAACCGGCGAGGCGTTGCGGGGCAGCTTCTGCAGGCCGAGGCGGGCGGCCTCACGGGACTCGTCGGTGCCGTTCGGGTCCACGAGGGCCTTCTTCAGCTCGAGACGCTTCGCGGCGTACCGCTCGACAATCACCTTGCGCTGCTCGTTGCGCGCGATCTTGCTCTTCTTCGCCATGGTTAGCGCTCCTCACGGAAGTCGACGTGCTTGCGCACTACGGGGTCGTACTTCTTGAGCACGATGCGGTCGGGGTTGTTGCGGCGGTTCTTGCGGGTCACGTAGGTGTACCCGGTGCCAGCCGTCGAACGGAGCTTGATGATGGGACGTACGTCCTGCTGCTTCGCCATTAGATCTTCACCCCACGCGCGAGAATGTCCTTGACCACGGACTCGATGCCGCGGGCGTCAATCACCTTGATCCCCTTCGCCGACAGCGTGAGAGTCACGTTGCGACGGAGCGAGGGGACGTAGTACGTCTTCTTCTGCACGTTCGGGTCGAAGCGCCGCTTGGTGCGCCGGTGCGAGTGCGAGATGTTGTGACCGAAGCCGGGAACGGCTCCTGTCACCTGGCACGTTGCTGCCATGGTTATCCTCCAGTACCGCAGAGCCGGATTGCTCTGCCCAAGATCTCTTGTCGGCACGCGCGAACCCACTGTCCGAGAACGGGGGGTGGGTTGGCATGCGATCCGCGAGGGAGAGGCCCTCACGGCCAACGTCATACATTACGGGGATTGATCGACGATGGCAAGCCGCCGTCCACGTGCGGCTCCCCGGGCAGCTCCTCGTCGCTCCGCTCGGCCTGCGGCCGGGCGTCGACGGAGAGCCGGAAGTTGTCCCCGTGCTGCTCGACGCCCTGCACGACCGCGTCCTGGACCATCTCCACCGCCGCCTGGCGGCGGGCGATGAGGGGATCGCTCCGCAGGTCCTTCCACAGGGCGAACGCGATGAGCAGCATGATGACGACGAACGGGAGCGACGCGACGATCGTGAGGTTCTGCAGCCCGGTCAGCGCCTCGGCGCCTCCCCCGCCGATGGCGAGCATGATGGCGGCGACCGCGCCCATCAGCACGCCCCAGAAGATCACGACGCCGCGGGCCGGCTCGATGGCGCCGCGCTGGGACAGCGTCCCCATCACGATCGACGCCGAGTCCGCGCCGGAGACGAAGAAGATCGCGACGAGCACCATCACGAGCACGGAGCTGATGCCGGCGAGCGGGTAGTGCGCGAGGAGCTGGAACAGCGTCGCGTTCGAGTTGACCGCGCCGTCGACGGTCATTCCGCCGGACTCGCGCTGCGCGTCGATGGCCGAGCCGCCGAAGATGGAGAACCACACGAGGGCGACGATCGTCGGTACGAGCAGGACGCCCGTCACGAACTCGCGAATGGTGCGGCCGCGGCTGATGCGCGCGATGAACATGCCGACGAAGGGCGTCCAGGAGATCCACCACGCCCAGTAGAAGATGGTCCAGCTGGAGAGCCAGGCGCTCATCTCCCCGTCACCGGTCGCCGAGGTGCGCGACGCCATGTCGGCCATGTCGCCGAGGTAGCCGCCGATGGTGGCGGGCAGCAGGTTCAGGATGAACAGGGTCGGCCCCACGATGAACACGAACAGGGCGAGCACGAGCGCGAGCACCATGTTGATGTTCGACAGCCACTGGATGCCGCGGGCGATGCCGGAGACGGCCGACGCCACGAACGCGACGGTGAGCACCGCGATGATGCCGATCAGGAGCGGGGCCCCGGCGGAGCCGGACCAGCCGAGGAACTCCATTCCGGCGCCGATCTGCGTCGCCCCGATGCCGAGGGATGCGGCGGAGCCGAACAGCGTCGCGAAGATGGCGAGCATGTCGATGACCCTGCCCGCCCAGCCCTCGCTCTTTCGACCGAAGATCGGCCAGAAGAGCGACGAGAACAGCTGCCGGCGGCCCTTGCGGTACGTGCCGTAGGCGATCGCGATGCCGACGACGGCGTAGATCGCCCACGGGTGCAGGCCCCAGTGGAACAGCGACGTCTCCATGGCGGTCCGCACCGCGGCCTGGCTCTCCGCGGCGGTGGTCCCGGGCGGCGGGGAGATGAAGAAGCTGAGCGGCTCGGCGGTACCGAAGAACATCAGGCCGATGCCCATGCCGGCGCTGAACATCATGGCGATCCAGGACACCGTGCGGAACTGGGGCTCCTCCTCGTCCGCGCCGAGCTTGATGCGCCCGTACTTGCTCGCGGCGAGCCAGATGACGAAGACCACGAAGAAGCTCGCGGCGAGCACGAAGAGCCAGCCGGTGTTCTCGATCACCCAGCCCTCCGCCGTCGACGAGACCGAGCCGAGGCTGGCGGTGCTGACGAAGCCCCAGATCACGAAGCCGACGGCGAGAGCGGCGGTGACGCCGAACACCACGCGGTCGAGGCGTGGATGCTCCGGCGCGTACAGCTTCACGGAGCCCGCCTTGCGGGCCTGGAGCAGGCGGTGGTCGGAGTGGTCCGGTCGTCGCTTCCGCGGCGAGGCGGGGGCGTCGGCGCGTTTGGCGGCACCGGTGATGCGGTCACGCAGGTTGGGGCGATCCCGGACGGGCGAGTGGTTCTGTGGCACAGGCGGAGCACTTCTCTCGTGACGATGGTGCGGCGGATCCGTGCCGTGCACGACCCGCCGATTCAGTAAAAAGCAACCCTCAAGGGTACCCGAGCATCGGAAGAGGGTTCCTCGCGGGCTGTTCCTTCGGCCCGCTTGGGCAGAGAATGCTCGCGGTCGCACGATCGCGCGCCCCCCTTGCGCAGCGCGCCGTTCCCCGTTCATCCGGTCCCTGAGCCTGTCGAAGGGACGCTCTCTGCACGGCTCACGTCGCTTCGACGGCTCGGCGACCGTGACGAGCCAGCGACCGTGGGAGGCCAGGATCCGCGGAGCGGCGAGCCGCTACTGGTCGGCGGCGGCGCGGGAGCAGGCGGCGCAGAGGCCGAAGACGTCGACGATGTGCTGGGGCTGGGTGAAGCCGTTCGCCGCGGCCACCGAGGTCGCCCAGGTCTCGACCGCGTCGGCCTCGATCTCCACGGTCAGGCCGCAGTTGCGGCAGATGAGGTGGTGGTGGTGCCCGCCGCTGGTGCAGGCGCGGTACAGCGCCTCGCCCTCCATCGACTGCAGGGAGTCCGCCTCGCCGCCGTCCGTGAGGTCCGACAGCGCGCGGTACACCGTGGCGAGCCCGATCGGCGAGCCGCCGTCGCGGAGCGTCGAGTGCAGGCTCTGCGCGCTGACGAAGCCGTCGGCGGTGACCAACGCCTCCCGCACGGCCTCGCGCTGCCAGGTGTTCCTCTTCATCGCACCCACCGTAAGCCCTGTCCCCGAGCAACAGCCGAGGCGAGCACGAAGATCGCGGCGGCCGTCAGCGCGATGGTCGCGCCCGCGCTCACGGCGAGCGCGCGGGACAACAGGAGTCCGCCGACGGCGGCGACGGCGCCCACTACGGGCGCGAGCAGGAACAGCTGCGTCGAGGTCCGCACGACGAGTCGCGCGGCGGCGGCCGGGGCGGCGATGAGGGCGATGGCGAGGATCGAGCCCACGGCCGGCATGGCGACGACGACAGTCGCGGTGATCAGCCCCAGGGTCAGCAGCTCGATGGGCCACTCGCGGTAGCCCGCGGCGCGGAAGCCGCTGGAGTCGAAGGTCGAGAACACGATCTCCTTGCCGGCGAGCAGGAGCGTGGCGATCACCGCGACGAGCACCCCGGCGGCGAGCGCGATGTCGCCGACGGAGACGGTGAGGATGGACCCGACCAGGAACGTGTCGACGTGGATGGGCAGCGAGGGGTTCAGCCCCTGCAGGATCGCGCCGAGCGCGAACCCCGCCGTCAGCACGAGCCCCGAGGCGACCGAGCCGCCCTGCCCGCGCACCCGGCCGAGCAACGTCATCGCGCCGACGAGGAGCACGGCGGCGACCGCGGCGCCGAGCAGCACGTTCACGCCGAGCAGCGCGGCGGCGACGCCGCCGGGGAACGTCGCGTGGGTGAGCGCCTGGGTGAAGAAGGTGCGCCTGCGCAGCACGACGAGGCTGCCCACCAGGCCGCTCAGCGACCCGATGAGCAGCGCCGCGAGAAGCGCCCGCTCGAAGTACCCCATCAGGCGACGACCGCCCGGGGCCGCCCGCGGGCGGCCCGCACGCCGAGCGCGAGGAGGTAGCCGACCACCAGGGCGGCGACGACCGTCGCTCCGCTCGGCAGGCTGACGCCCGAGCTCACGGATGCGGCGAAGCTGGCGGACAGACCCAGCCAGGCCGCGAGGGCGGCGGTGGCGGCGGCGATCGGGAAGAGCAGCACGAGCCGGCCGGTCAGCAGGCGGGCGATGGCCGCGGGGACGATCAGCACCGCGAGCACGAGGAGGTTGCCCACGGCGCTCGACGCGGCGACGACCACGAGCGCGATGGCCACGTTGAGCACGAGGTCGAGGACGAGCGGCCGGTACCCCGCCGCGGCGCTGCCGGTCGGGTCGAAGGCGCGGAACACCTGCTCCTTCAGCGTGCCGAGCACGAGCGCGAGCGCCAGCAGCGCGATCACGAGGGTCTGCGCCACCTCGCCCTCGGTGATGGTGAGGATGCGGCCGAACAGCAGCGCCTCGAGCTGCCCGGTGTAATCCGACTGCCGGGAGACCGCGAGCACGCCGATGCTGAACATCCCGGTGAGGACGATCGCGACCCCGGCGTCCGACGCGACGGCCGCCCGGACCGCGGCGGTCAGCAGCACGGCGCCCACGACGGCCGCGACGATGGCGCCGACGAACAGGCCCTGCGCGCCGCCGAGCGCGAACCCGACGGCGATGCCGGGGAACACGGCGTGCACAAGGCCGTCGGTAGTGAACTCCAGCCCGCGCAGGTTCACGAGCACGCCCACGACGCCCGCGGCGACGGCGAGCACGAGCATGACGGCGAGCGCGCGCCCCATGAAGGGCAGCGCGAACGGGGTGAACAGGAGGTCGAGGGGATCAGTGCCCATCGTGCCCCGGCGTGACGAACGTGTGCTGATCCAGCTCGACCTGCACCTCGCGGAACGTGCGCTGCACGTTGTCGAGGGTGAGGACGTCGTCCCGGTCCCCGAACGCGACCTGGTGGCCGTTGAGCAGCAGCACCCGGTCGCAGACGAGGCGGGCGAGCTCGAGGTCGTGGGTGGAGACGAGGATCGCGACGCCGCGCTCCTTGAGGGCCTGGAGGGTCTCGATGAGGGCGTCGCGGTTGGTCTGGTCGAGGCCGTTGAACGGCTCGTCGAGCAGCAGCAGCCGCGGGTCGGAGGCGATCGCGCGCGCGAGCAGGCCGCGCTGCTGCTGGCCGCCGGACAGCGTGCCGAACCGGGCCCGGGCGCGCGCGGTGAGGCCGACGGCCTCGAGCGCCGTCGCCACCGCGGCGCGGTCGGCGCGCCGCGGCCCGCGCAGCCAGCCCATCGACCGGTAGCGGCCCATGAGCACGACCTGCTCGAGCGAGACGGGGAACTCGGGGTCGAGGTCGTCCGCCTGCGGCAGGTAGCCGAGGCTCGAGCGGTCCGCGTGTGCCCGCGGCCGGCCGAGGATCTCCATGGTGCCGGCGAGCAGGGGCACCAGCCCGAGCACGCCCTTCAGCAGCGTCGACTTCCCCGCGCCGTTGGGTCCGATGAGGGCGACCGCCTGCCCCGGCTCGACGTCGATGTCGACGCCGACGAGCGCCGGCGCGTGGCCGTAGCCGAACGCGCCGTCGCTGATCCGCAGGGCTGAGGTCACATCGCCTCGCTGACGGGCGCGGGAAGGTCGGGGGGCGTCGCGCCCCACGACTCGACGAGCACGCGCACGTTGTGCACCTGGGAGCCGACGTAGGTCGCGCCGTCGCTGCCCTGCGGCCCGAGCGAGTCGCCGTACAGCGCGTCGTCGCCGTCGTACACGGCGACGTCCGCCTCCTCGGCGATGGTGGCGGCGGCGCGCGGCGAGATCGAGGTCTCGGAGAACACGGCGCGGGTGCCGGTCGCGCGGATCGCGGCGACGAGCTCGTCGATCTCGGCCGCGCTCGGCTCGGCGTTGTCGTCGAAGCCGGGCAGCACGGATCCGACGTAGGTGATGCCGTAGCGCTCGACGAAGTAGCCGAAGGCGTCGTGGTTGGTGACCAGCAGGCGCTGCTCGGCGGGAACGGCGTCGATGGCGGCGGCGCTCCAGTCGTCGAGCGCCGTAAGGGTCTCGGTGTACCGCTCCGCGTTCGCGGTGATGGTCTCCGCGCCGGCGGCGGACGCGTGCTCGAGGCCCTCGGCGATCGTGGCGACCATGGCGGCCGCGTTCTTCGGGTCGGTCCAGACGTGCGGGTTGCCGGCCGCATGGACGTGCTCGTCGTGCTCGTCGTGCTCGTCGGCCGTCTCCCCCTCGTGGCCGGTCTCCTCCTCCGCGTGCTCGTCGTGCTCGTCGGCCGTCTCGCCCTCGTGCCCGGCCTCGTCGTCGGACAGCTCGATGCCCTCCGTCGCGACGATCGTCTCGCCGTCGAACCCGGACGCCTCGACGGCGTCGTCGAGCCACTCCTCGAGGCCCGCGCCGCTGGACACGAGCACGTCCGCCTCGCCCATGGCGAGCAGGTCGGCGGGCGTCGGCTCGAACGAGTGCGCGCTCTGGTTGGGCTGGATGAGCTGGGTCACCGTGGCGTCGTCTCCCACCAGGGCACGCGTGAAGTCCGCGACCTGCGTCGTGGTGGCGACCACCCGCATGCCGGCGTCGACGCCCGTCTGGTCCCCCTCCGTCTGCGGCGACCCGGCGCAGCCGGCGAGCGCGACGATGGCGGCAATGGGCAGGGCGAGGGATGTGACGGGGGATTTCACGCGCTCAACCTACGCGCAGTTGAGAATGATTGTCAAAATCAGCGGGGGGGTCTCAGCGCGGCGTTCCCGGTCCTGCGGCGGTCAGTCGAGGAGCAGGGCGGGTTCCTCGAGCACGCTCGCCACGTCGGCGACGAACCTGCTCGCGACGTCGCCGTCCACGACCCGGTGATCGAAGCTCGCGCCGACCGTCGTGACGAAGCGCGGCCGCACCTCGCCGTCGACGACCCAGGGCTTCTGCTTGATCGTGCCGAGCGCGACGATGGCCACCTCGCCCGGGTTCAGGATCGGCGTGCCCGTGTCCATGCCGAAGACCCCGATGTTGGTGAGGGTGATGGTGCCGTTGGCCATCTCGGCCGGGCTCGTCCTGCCGTCACGAGCCGTGATGGTCAGCTGCTCGAGCGCCTGCGCGAGCTGCAGCAGGGACATCGACTGCGCCTCCTTGACGTTCGGCACGATCAGCCCGCGCGGCGTTGCGGCCGCCACGCCGAGGTTCACGTAGTGCCGCACGACGATCTCGGAGTCCGACCAGGAGGAGTTGACGGTGGGGTTGCGTCGCACCGCCCAGATCATCGCCTTCGCCATGATGAGCAGCGGCGACACCTTGACGCCCGCGAAGTCCGTCGACGTCTTGAGCCGCTTCACGAACTCCATGGTGCGGGTCGCGTCGACGTCCACGAACACGCTGACGTGCGGGGCCGAGAACTTGCTCGACACCATGGCCTGCGCGATGGCCTTGCGCACGCCCTTGACGGGGATGCGCTCCTCGCGCTCCGGCGACCACTCGGGCGTCTCGAGGTTCTTGAACACGCTGGCCTGCGACGCGTGACGCACGACGTCGTCGCGGGTGATCTCGCCGAGCAGGCCGGTGGCCGTGACGGTCGCGAGGTCGACCCCGAGGTCCTTCGCCAGCTTGCGCACGGGCGGCTTCGCGATGATCGGGCCGACGGACTGGGCGAGGGGCACGGATCGGGGCGTCGGCTGTCCCGCCCGCGGCGCGGTCGGCGCGGCGGGCGCGGTCCGCGTCGCCGGGGCGGCAACGGGGGCGGGGTCGGCGGTGCGGCGTCGGCGGGTCGCCGGGGCGCCGCTCCGGGTGCCGTAGCCCACGAGCACGGCCTGAGGCTTCTCGTCCGCCTCGCGGGAGACGCTCGCCGCGGCGTCGGCGGCGGCGTCCTCCGCCTCGGTGGGGGCGGCGGGAGCGGGAGCCTCATGCGGAACCCCCGCGACCACGGGTGCCGTCGCGCCCGCGGACCCGGGGCCGGCCATGGTCGCCTCGAGGGGCATGGCCGCCTGGGCCGGGGTCGCGAGCGGGGCCTCGACGCCGACGCCCGCGCCGGACGCGATGGAGATGATGGGCGTGCCGACGTCGACCGTGTCACCCTCCTGCACGAGCAGGCCGGACACGGTGCCCGAGTACGGGGACGGCAGCTCGACGAGCGACTTCGCCGTCTCGATCTCCACGATGACCTGGTTGACGCTCACGGCGTCGCCGGGGCCGACCTTCCACGACACGATCTCCGCCTCGGTCAGGCCCTCCCCGACGTCCGGAAGGTTGAACTGTGAATCGGTCATGGTGACTCCGGATGCTGTCGCGGGATGTTCGAAGAAGGCGGACGCCCTCGTCAGTAGGCGAGGGAACGGTCGATCGCGTCGAGCACGCGGTCGGCGTCGGGGAGGTAGAGCGACTCGACCTTGGCGGGCGGGAAGGGCGCGTCGAACCCGGCCACCCGCAGCACGGGTGCCTGGAGCGAGTAGAACGCGCGCTCGGTCACGGTCGCCGCGATCTCGGAGCCGACGCTCACGAAGCCGGGGGCCTCCTGGGCCACCACGAGCCGGCCGGTCTTGTGCACCGACTGCAGGATGGGGCCGTAGTCGATGGGCGAGAGCGACCGCAGGTCGATGACCTCGACGCTCGTGCCCTCCTGAGCGGCGAGCTCGGCCGCCTGCAGCAGCATCGTGACCATGGCGCCGTGACCGACGAGGGTCACCTCGGTGCCCTCGCGGGCCACGCGGCTCGCGTGCAGCGGCACCGGGTTCCCGGCCAGGCTCACCTCGCCCTTCGGCCAGTAGCGCGCCTTCGGTTCGAAGAACATCACCGGGTCGTTGCTCGCGATGGCCTCCTGAATCATCCAGTAGGCGTCGTTCGGCGTGCTCGGGCTGACCACGCGGAGGCCGGCGGTGTGCGCGAAGTACGCCTCCGGGCTCTCCTGGTGGTGCTCGATGGCGCCGATGTGGCCGCCGTAGGGCACGCGAATGACCACGGGCATGCTCACCGAGCCCTCGTGCCGGTTGGTGATCTTCGCGAGCTGGCTCGTGATCTGGTCGAAGCCGGGGTAGATGAACCCGTCGAACTGGATCTCGCACACCGGGCGGTAGCCGCGCATGGCCAGGCCGATGGCGGTGCCGACGATGCCGGACTCCGCGAGCGGCGTGTCGATGACGCGCTGCGGGCCGAACTCCTTCTGCAGTCCCTCGGTGACGCGGAACACGCCGCCGAGCGTGCCGATGTCCTCGCCCATCAGCAGCACGCGGTCGTCGTCCTGCAGTGCCTTGCGCAGGCCGGCGTTCAGGGCGCGGCCGAGCGGCATGGTCTGGATGGAGTCCACCGCCGCGGCCGGCGCGGTCTGCATGCTCTGCGCGGGCGACGACGGCGCAATTGCCTCGCTGTCCACAGTCACTCCGGTCTGCGCGGTCGTGATGTCGGTCATGCCCGCTCTCCCTCCGCCGACGCCGGCACGTCGTCGAACGACGCCTCGTACTGGGCCAGCCACTCCCTCTGCTCCTCGATGACGGGGTGCGGATCGGAGTACACGTGGTCGAAGATCTTGCCGACGGGCGGCGTGCCGAGCGCGAGGGTGCGACGGCGGATGTCCGCGGCGAGGTCGGCCGCCTCGTCGCGCACCCCGTCGAAGAACGCGTCGTCGGCGCCGAGGCCGCGCAGGTAGGTCTCGAGCCGCAGGACCGGGTCGCGCTTCACCCAGGAGGCGAGCTCGTCGTCGGTGCGGTACTTGGTCGGGTCGTCGCTCGTGGTGTGCGCGCCGATGCGGTAGGTCAGGGCCTCGATGAAACCGGGCCCGCGCCCGCTGCGCGCGTCGTCGAGGTACTTGGCGGTGACGGCGTAGCTGGCGAACACGTCGTTGCCGTCGATCTGCGTGCTCGGGATGCCGAACCCGCGCGGGCGGAGGTAGAGCGGGACGCGCGACTGCGTGCTCACGGGCACGGAGATCGCCCAGTGGTTGTTCTGCAGGAAGAAGACCTGCGGGGTCTGGAAGCTGGCGGCGAACACCAGGGCCTCGCTCACGTCGCCCTGGCTCGTGGCGCCGTCGCCGAAGTAGACCATCACGGCGGTGTCGCTCTCGGGGTCGCCCGTGCCCACGGCGCCGTCGAACGTCACGCCCATGGCGTACCCGGTGGCGTGCAGGGCCTGGGAGCCGATCACGAGCGTGTAGAGGTGGAAGTTCGTCTCCTGCGGATTCCAGCCGCCGTGCGTCGTGCCGCGCATCAGCTCGATGATGCCGAGGAGGTCGATGCCGCGGATCAGGCCGACGGCGTGCTCGCGGTAGGAGGGGAAGATGTGGTCCTGCGGCCGGGACGCCCGCGCGGAGCCGACCTGAGCACCCTCCTGACCGGTGCTCGGCGGCCAGAGACCCATCTGGCCCTGCCGCTGCAGGTGGGTCGCCTCGGCGTCGAAGGCCCGGATCTGCGCCATGTCGGCGTAGAACTGCCGGTAGTCGGCCTCGGTGAGCTTCTCGAAGTAGGGCAGGAACTGCTCGGCGGAGGGGGTGGGCTCCAGCCTGCCCTCCGCGGAGAGCAGGGACACCGTCGTTTCGGATTCCGCCATTCGACTAACCTACCGGCGCCCCTCAGCCGTCTTCGTGAGGTTGCGGACAATGTCCGCCGAAGCCTTTAGGAGTTTGTCCACAGACTCCTCCTCCCCGATGCTCACCCGGATGCCCTCCGGCGGGAAGGCGCGCACGACGATCCCGTGCTCGGCGAACACCTCGGCGGCCCGCGCCGTGTCCTCGCCGGTCGGCAGCCAGACGAAGTTGCCGTGCGCTGCCGGGACCGCCCAGCCCTGGTCGAGCAGGGCCTGGCGCACCCGGTCGCGGAGCAGCACGAGCCGGTCGACGCGTTCCAGGAGCTCGGGCTCGCGCTCGAGCGAGGCGAGGGCCGCCCCGGTGGCGACCGCGGTGACCGAGAGCGGGATCGCGGTCGACCGCGCGGCGTCGAGCACGCGGGCCGGCCCGAGCGCGTAGCCGACGCGCAGGCCGGCGAGGCCGTAGGCCTTGGAGAAGGTGCGGAGCACGACGAGGTTCGGGTACCGCGAGAGCAGGGGAACGCCGTTCACGGCCGCCGGCTCGCGCACGAACTCGATGTACGCCTCGTCGAGCAGCACGAGCACGTCGGACGGGACGCGCTCCATCAGGGCGGCGAACTCGGGCGCGGTCACGACGGTGCCGGTCGGGTTGTTGGGCGTGCAGACCAGCACGACCCGGGTCCGCGGGGTCACGGCCGCGGCGAGTCCGGCGACGTCGAGGCTGCCGTCCGGGTGGTTCGGCACCGGCACGCCGGTCGCGCCCGCGACCGTGACGAGCCCGGGGTAGGCCTCGAAGGACCGCCAGGGGTACACGACCTCGTCGCCCGCGCCCGCGGCGGCCTGGATGAACTGCGCGAGCAGCGACACCGATCCGGCGCCCACGTGCACCTCGTCCGGCGTGACGCCGTAGCGCGCGGCGAGCGCCTCCCGCAGCGCGCCGGCGGTGGCGTCCGGGTAGCGGTTGATCGAGCGCACGTCCGCGATCGCCTCGAGGACGCCGGGCAGCGGCTCGAACGGGTTCTCGTTCGAGGAGAGCTTGAAGCTGTCGTCGGACGCCGGGTTGCCCTGGCGGTAGGCGGGGAGCGCGACGATCTCGGGCCGCAGGCGAACGGGGGGCTGGTCGTCGGGGGCGCTCACGGCACCAGAGTCTATGCGGCGGGTGGGGCGCGACTCCCGTGGTGGCGGCGGGAGCGACGATGCCATAGTGGGCATATGCCGAAATTCCTGATCTCGACGGTCACGAACGCGATCGCGCTGTGGCTGACGACACTGATCGTGGCCGGCACGCACGTCACGCCGTACGAGCAGGGCAACCCGCTCGCCGCCGTGCTGACGTACCTGCTGCTCGGCCTGCTGTTCGGCATCGTCAACGGCGTCATCGGCACCGCGATCAAGATCGTCGCGTTCCCCCTGTACCTCCTGACCCTCGGCCTCATCGCGCTCATCGTGAACGGGCTGCTCTTCCTCCTCGTCGCGTGGATCTCCGGTCTGCTCGGCTTCGGGCTGTCCGTCGACGGCTTCTGGTGGGGCGTGCTCGGCGCCCTGCTGATGGCACTGTTCAGCTGGATCATCGGGCTTCTCCTGCGTCCGTTCGCCCGCCGCGACCGGGACTGACCGGCACGACCGCCTGCGGAGCCGCTCCCGTCTCCGGAACGTCCGGCACGCGGTCGGCGCGCCACAGCGACACCGCGCCCTGCTCGTGGTCGCCCACGAAGGTCGAGAGCGTCGACCGGAAGGCACCGATCCGCTCCTCCTCGGACTCGTCGAGCAGCGCCGCCGTCTCGGCGTAGCGGTCGAACGCGTGCGCCGCGAAGAGCGTCGCACCGCCCTCCGGCAGCTCGGTGGCCACGGAGCGGCGCACCAGCACGGCGCCGCCGCCGTCATCCGCGGCGAGCCCGTGTCCGCCGAGCGCCGCGAGCACGTCCTCGCTGTGCTCGACCGACACGGCGGCGACGCCCTCGGGTACGGGGATCTGCCCGACCGGGGACCCCAGGGTGAGCACGCCGTCGACGGGGAACGTGCCGCGGTCGGCGACCTCCCGCGCCACGATGCCGCCGAGCGAGTAGCCGGCGAGCAGTACGCGGTCGTCCGGTCCGACACCGGCGTCGCGCATCGCCTGCTCGGTGGCGCGGACCGCACCGGCGTCGGCACCGGTCACCGTGCCGATGTCCGAGGTGACGTCCCAGGGGTCTGCCGATGAGCGCGGCGACGCGTCCGCCGTGCCCGCGACGTAGACCACGAAGCGCCGCCCGGCCTCGCCGTCACCGTACTGCTCGACCCGGATCTGGGCGCCACCGGCGGCGCCGCGGGGCACCCGTGACGCGAGGTCCGCGAAGCCGCGCGGTGGGGTGACGGCAGCCGGAACCGGCTGGGCGCCCACGCCGCCACCCGTGCCCGCGGTGCCGGCCGCGGGCACAGGAGTTGCAGGCACAGGAGTCGCAGGCACAGGAGTCGCAGGCGTCTCGGGCATCGCGGGCGAGGCCGTCAGGGGCACCCGCCGCACGGCAACCTGGCTCTCCCGCAGCAGGCCGGCGGCCCCCGCCGCGCCCGTGACCACCGCGCCGGCCACCGGCAGGCCGAGGTCGAGCCCCCGCTCGCCGAGGAGGTGTCGCACCACCGGGGGTGCGAGCACGGCGCCCAACCCGAAGTCGTCGACGGACGACACGGCCGTGCGGGTCAGGGACGCGACGACGGCGTTGTTCACGACGGCGGGGTTCTCGCGCAGCCACTCGCCGGTGCCCACGACGGCCGACCGCCCCTGCGGGGTCGCGATCGTCGCCGCGCCCACGGCGAGCGCGAGTGCGACGGCCGGCCCGTGGGTGACGACGATACCCGGCAGGAGCGTGCCGGCCCAGTAGGCCACCGCCTCCCCCGCCGTGCGCTGCACGAGCGCGAGTGACCGCTCGAGAGCCCCGTACCGCTCGGCGGACCGGCGCAGCGCCCGTGCGATGCTGCCGCTCTCCAGAAGGGCGTCCTCGACGGCCCCGCGCGCCCAGGTGAGGTGGTTCCCGACCCTGGCGTCCACCTCCTCGATCAACGGCCAGGACGCCAGCCGCGCGCGGCACCCCTCGAGCCCGTCGCGGATCTGCTCGAGATCCTGGGCGTGCTCCAGCAGCTCCTCCGTCGCGACGGCCGTCGATCCGCCGCCGGAGACGACGAGGTCGCCGCTCATGCCGGCCGCTCCCGCCGGGCGAGGGCGGTGCCCGTGGCCGCGAGCGCGCCCTGCAGTTCGGCCGCCGCGCTCTCCAGGAGGTCCTCGAGCCGGGTCAGCCGCTCGAGGTACCGCTGCTGCGCCCGGGACCGCCAGTAGACCGTGCCGCCGGTCGGCAGAACCCGTCGGAGAGCCGCGAGGCGGGCGACCTGTCTGCCGAGCTCCTCCCGCTGGCGCTGCAGCAGCGCGACCTCGTACTCCGTGCGGGCATCCGCGCCACCGTCCACCATCGCCGATCCTTCCCACGGCACCAGGGTCGGCGACGGCCGGGTGGCTCCCGGTCGTCGGCCGCGAAGATGTGGGCGCCCGCGCCGCTGGGCCCGCTGTGCGGGAGCGGCGCACTCGGTGAGAGCGGCGAGAGCGGCGAGAGCGGCGAGGGCGGGGTGAGCGGCGGCAGCACCCTGAGGGACGCCCGCTGCCCCGCTCGGCACCTCCGGGGTACACCACCTGCGCAATT
Organism: uncultured Microbacteriaceae bacterium; assembly: GCA_947487835.1. Taxonomy (GTDB): domain Bacteria; phylum Actinomycetota; class Actinomycetes; order Actinomycetales; family Microbacteriaceae; genus Planctomonas. The sequence goes on along the minus strand of CANKXX010000003.1, from coordinate 576,735 downwards.
CAGCAGATCTCCCCCGACACGCCGCGTCCACGCGTCGACACACCGGGCCTCAGCCGGAATCTGCTGAATTGCGCCCCCCCGGCTGAGGGCGGCCACGAGCGGCGGGAAAGGCGGGCATCCGCGCCCGGATTCCCGGAGCGCGGGGGCTTCGGCGCGGATGTTGAGAGAATTGAGCGCGCGGGCGCCCGCCTCTTCCGGCCGATCGAGCCGGAGCTGCGCCCGCACGAGTAGGAGATCCCTCGAATGACGTCCCTTCCTCCCCAGGTGCTCAGCCCGCTCGACGGGCGCTACTACCCCGCCGTGAGCGACCTCGGCGAGTACCTCTCGGAGGCCGGGCTGAACCGGGCACGCGTGCAGGTCGAGGTCGAGTGGCTCCTCTACCTCACGGACCACTCGATGTTCGGCTCGACCCCCCTGTCGGTCGACCAGGCGGCCGCGCTCCGCGCCGTCGTGACCGGCTTCGGCCAGGCGGAGATCGACGAGCTCGCCGAGCTGGAGGCCACGACGCGTCACGACGTCAAGGCGGTCGAGTACCTCGTGCGCCGCCGCCTGGACTCGCTCGGGCTGTCGGGCATCGCCGAGCTCACGCACTTCGCCTGCACGAGCGAGGACATCAACAACCTCTCCTACGCCCTGGTCATCGAGTCCGCGGTCCGCGAGATCTGGCTTCCCCGGGCGCGAGCGGTGCTCGACGCGCTGCGCACGCGGGCGGTCGAGTACCGGGCCGACGCGATGCTCTCCCGCACCCACGGGCAGCCGGCGACCCCCACGACCCTCGGCAAGGAGATCGCCGTCTTCGTCTACCGCATCGAGCGTCTGCTCGCCGAGGTCGAGGACGTCGAGTACCTGGGCAAGTTCAGCGGTGCCACCGGCACCTTCGCCGCCCACGTCGCGGCGGACTCCGCCGTGGACTGGCCGGCCGTGTCACGCGAGTTCGTGACATCCCTCGGCCTCATCTGGAACCCGCTGACGACGCAGATCGAGCCGCACGACTGGCAGGCCCAGCTCTACGGGCGCATCGCCCACGTCAACCGCGTCCTGCACAACCTGTGCACCGACGTGTGGACCTACATCTCGCTCGGCTACTTCCGGCAGATCCCGCAGGCCGGCGCCACCGGGTCGTCCACCATGCCGCACAAGATCAACCCGATCCGGTTCGAGAACGCCGAGGCGAACCTCGAGCTCTCCACCGCGCTGCTCGACTCGCTCTCGGCGACCCTCGTGACCTCGCGGCTGCAGCGCGACCTCACCGACTCGACGACGCAGCGCAACGTCGGCGTCGCGCTCGGCCACTCGGTACTCGCGCTCGACAACATCCGTCGCGGGCTGGGCGAGCTGGACGTGGACCACGCCCTGCTGGCCGCCGACCTCGACGGCAACTGGGAGATCCTCGGCGAGGCGATCCAGACCGTCATCCGCGCGGAGATCGTCGCCGGGCGCAGCTCGATCGCCGACCCGTACGCGGTGCTCAAGGAGCTCACCCGTGGCAAGCGGATCAGCGGCGAGGACCTGCGCGAGTTCGTCGCCGGACTGGACATCGGCGACGACGCGAAGCAGCGCCTGCTCGCACTCACCCCGGCGGGTTACGCCGGTCTCGCGAGCGACCTCGTCGCCCACATCGAGCTCTAGCGGTCCCGGCCCCGCCGCGGCGCCACGCCGTCACCCGTGAGGTGCCCGATCCGGTCCTGTTCTCGCCGGAAGAGGGACCGATTCCGGCACCTCACGGGAGGGCGGAGCCGGATCAGGCTCCGTGACCGCGGCCGGGCCCGTCGTGCCCGGGACCCTCGTGGCGGTTCTGCTCCTCGATGTCGCCGAGCTCGGTGCGGTTCGGCTTCGTGGCGAGGGTGAGCATCGCCAGTCCGACGAGGGAGCCGATGAAGGCGATGCCGAGGGCGATGCCGCCGTACTCGAGGTTGCGGGTGCTCAGCAGCACGATGACGCCCGCGAACAGCGCGAGCACGAACGACAGGCCGACCAGTTCGAGGGGACGGAGCCGGTCGCGGCGGCTGGGTGAATCCATGGTCACTTCTCTCCTTGTGCGGCGGCCGTCTCGGCCGGGGCCCACTTCAGGGACAGTGCCGCGATGATCAGGTAGACGCCGAGCAGGGCGCCGTACGCTCCGAGCAGCCCGACCCCGAGGACGGACGCGGTGACGACGCCGTCGACGCCGTCCGCCGCGGAGAACGTCTCCGCGTAGTCCGGGGGCACGAGGAGGAACGCGAGCGCGAGCACGGCGGTGGCGGCGCCGACGGTCAGCCAGTCCTTCGCCGCCGCGACCCTGCCCCGGCTGCGCAGGCCGGCGTAGAGCTCGAGGAAGCCGGTCACGGCCGCCCAGACGCTCACGAGGTACAGGTAGAAGAGGAGCCCCGCGGACGCGCCGATGAGCGCGGCGACGCCGACGACCACCGAGACGGCGCCGTGCACCAGGAACAGCGAGCGCAGGCGACGGTCGGTCAGGCTCACGGCCGTGAGGGCCGCCGTCAGCAGGCCCGAGAGCAGGGCGAAGGCACCGAAGACGAGGAGTCCGAACTCGGGCGAATGACCGACCGTGAAGGTGGTGACCGCCGCGAGCGCGAGGGCCAGGACGGCCCGGGCGAGTGGAACGCGCCAGTAGTTCACCCCGGGCGCGACGATGCCAGACGACACGGCACGACCTCTTCTCATTGCGTGCCCCCAGCCTACCGGCCCATCCCTGAGCGGCAGCACGCGCCCGCGCACACGCCCCCAGACCCCACCGCCACACCCGGCCCATCCCTGAGCGGCAGCACGCGCCCCCGGCAACGCGCACGCCCCCGGCAACGGCCGGAGCACCCACGTCAGAGCTCCGCGCGCACCAGGGGGGCGTCCGAGTCCGCCGAGCGGATCTCGATGCTGCGGATCTCCGGCGTCGGTACGTTCGAGGATGCGGCGAGGCCTCCGGCGCGCGGTCCCGTCGCGCGCCACGAGGCGACGACGCTCTCCGCACCGGTCGCATCGGTCACCACGAGGTCGTACGACGGCTGGTACCGGCTGTCCCAGTCCTCGTCGCCGTAGCGGCAGGTCCAGTCCAGGCGCGTGCCCCACGCCTTCTCGGTCACCGACAGTTCGGCGGTCATGGTGGTGTCGCCGACGGGCTGCATGGCGATCACCGGCGCCGGGAGGGTCGATCCGGACGGGCTGCTCGTCGCAGCGGGTGCTGCCGTGTCCGGCCCCGGCGAGAGGGACGTGCCGAACACGACGCCGCCGGCCAGCAGCGCGGCGGCGAGCGCGACAAGCCCCACCGCCGCGCGCCGGCGCGCGCGCCTCCTCGATGCGATCGCCCCCGCTGCGAGCCGCTGCACGATTCCGGGCTCGTGCAGACGGTCCCGCAGGGTGTCGTCGTCGAAGGCGGGCGCCAGGGTGAGCGCCTCCTCCGTCGGCAACCGACCGAGGATGCCCGGCATGCCGGCGAGCTCGGCCACCGCGGCTGCGCAGTGCGGACACTCGGCGATGTGCCGCTCGAACGTCCGTCGCTGCTCGCCGCTCAGGCCGCCGAGCACATAAGCGGCGTCCCAGTCGCGGAACGGGTCCGTAGCTGTCACTGGGTCACACCTCTCTCCTGCAGTGCCAGGCGCATCGCGCGAAGTGCGTAATGCAGCCGTGACTTCACCGTGCCCTCGGGCACGTCCTCCCGCCGGGCGATCTCCGCGACGGTCTGGCCCAGGTAGTACGAGCTGACCACCGCCGTCCGGTGTTCCACGGACAGCGAGGCGAGCGCGTCCGCGATGAGCCAGGCGTCGAGCACCGGCCCCGTCATGTCCTCCCCGGCCGACTCCGGCAGGTGGTCGGTCGGGAACTCGTGCGTATGGCGCGCGCTGCGCCGGTCGTCGATCACGAGGTTCCGCGCCACCGTGAACAGCCACGCCCGCGCGGCCTCGTCGCTCTGCTCGAGGATGGCCGGGCGGCGCCAGGCCCGGAGCAGCGCCTCCTGCACGACGTCCTGGGCGAGCGCGTGATCCCGGGTGAGCCGCAGGACGTAGCGGAAGAGCGCCGGACCGTGCGCGTCGTGCAGCGCCCGGAGGAGCTCCGCCTGATCGCCCGGCATGGTGTCCGTCCCGTCCGCGAGTCCGTGGGGTCAGTCCTGCTCGACGTTGAGCAGGAACTCGACGAAGCCCTCGTCCTCGACCTCGACGAAGCCGAGGCTCGGCGCCTCGACGCCGTAGTCCTCGAAGGTGATCGGGATGCTGCCGCTGACCTGCCCGCCATCCGCGGTGAGCACCGCCTCCATCTCGGCCGTCACCTGCTGGGTGACACCGTGCAGCGTGAGCTCCCCCGTCGCCTCGAAGGTCTGCGGCTCGCCCGCGACCGGCTCCTCCGCCGTCACCGGCTCGGTGAGCGTGAAGGTCGCCTCCGGGAACTTCGCCACCTCGAGCGCGACGTCGCGGAAGTAGATGTCCCGGGGCGGCTCGGTCGTGGCGATGCTCCCCACGTCCACCGTGACGGTCGCCTGGGTGAGGGTGAGGCCGTCGGCGGTCAGCGACCCGGTCACCTCCTCGGTGCGTCCGGTGACGGTGATGTCATTTCCCTGCAGCACCTCGTCGACGCGGTAGCCGGCGTACGACCCGTCCACGACGGACCAGGTGCCGGAGAGGTTCTCCAGGTCCACGGCGGTCTGCGCGCCGGGGTCGACCCGGTCGAGCGACGGCGCCGCGTCCACGACGCTCGCGGCGTAGTTCGCGTACAGGCCGGGACCGAACGCCAGTCCGGCACCCCCGAGCAGGACGACGCCCGCCCCGATACCGATCAGGACCTTGGACTTCTTCTTCACGACGCCTCCTCGGGCTTCTTCCGCCTCTACCGGGTGCAACGAGGCAGGGCGGGGAGAAGTTCATCGTCGACGGAAAAAACTTCCCTGTCGACTCGCGGTGAACGATACGGCCCGCTGCCTCGTTCTTCCCTGTACGGACCCGCTCATCGCGAGCCCCCCCAACCCGGAAGAAGGAATCATGAACAGCTCACTGCGGATCCCGTTGGCCGGCGCGGCCCTCGTGGTCCTCGCCCTGGCCGGCTGCGCCACGTCCTCCGGCTCACCGGAGCCCGCACCGGCCGCCTCGGAGTCGGAGTCCGCCACCCCCGAGCCCACGGAGTCGGAGACGCCGGCAATGGAGACGGCCGAACTGACCACGGCGGACAGCCCGCTCGGCGAGATCATCGTGAACGCGGAGGGGATGACCGCCTACTACTTCGACAAGGACGTCCCCGACTCCGGGTCGAGCTCGTGCTCGGGCGACTGCGCCGTCGCCTGGCCCTCCATCACGAGCGCGACGACGACGCCGGTCGTCGACGAGGGCGTCACGGCCTCCGTGGGCACTATCACGGGCGTCGCGGGCGAAACCCAGATCACCGTGAACGGCCTGCCGGTCTACCTGTTCCAGAAGGACGTCGCCCCCGGCGACGTGACCGGCCAAGGGGTCGGCGACGTGTGGTGGGTCATCGCGCCCGACGGCACGAAGATCACGGACCCGCTGCCCGAGTGACGCGCGGGCGAAGTCGCCCCGCGAGGCCTACGGTCGAAAGGTGCAGGCGGCGGTCCCCCGCGGGGACCGGCCGCCTGCACCCTCGTCGCCGATCCGGGCGACGGCACCGACCGGAAGGCACCATGACCACCACCGAGGAGAAGCGCCCCGCTCTGCGCCGCGCCATCACCGGCCCCCTGCTCTACTTCTTCATCCTCGGCGACGTGCTCGGCGCCGGCGTCTACGCCCTCATCGGCGTCATCGCCGGTGAGGTCGGCGGCGCTGTGTGGGCACCGATGCTGCTCGCGCTCGGCATGGCCCTCCTCACGGCGTCGTCGTACGCGGAGCTCGTGACGAAGTACCCGAAGGCGGGCGGCGCCGCCGTCTTCGCCGAACGGGCGTTCAAGCGGCCGATCGTGTCGTTCCTCGTCGGCTTCTCGATGCTCGCGGCCGGGCTCACGAGCGCCGCGGCCCTGGCCCTCGCGTTCGGCGGCGACTACCTCGGCACCTTCATCGACGTTCCGGCACCCCTCGCCGCCGTGCTGTTCCTCGCGCTCGTGGCGCTGGTGAACGCCCGCGGGATCAAGGAGTCGATGGGCGCGAACACGGTGATGACGATCATCGAGACGTCCGGGCTCGTGATCGTCATCGTGCTCGTCGCCATCCTGCTCGGCGGGGGCGGCGGCGAACCGGCACGCGTGCTCGAGTTCAAGCCGGACGTGAACCCTCTCGTCGCGACCTTCGGCGCGGCCATCATCGCCTTCTACTCGTTCGTGGGCTTCGAGGTCTCGGCGAACGTCGCCGAGGAGATGAAGAACCCCGCGAAGATCTACCCGCGTGCGCTGTTCGCCGCGCTCACCACGGCGGCGTTCGTGTACCTGCTCATCGGCATCGCGTCCACCATCACGCTGCCGCCCGCGCAGCTCGGCGAGTCGAGCGCGCCCCTGCTCGACGTCGTGAAGGCGACGGGCGTCGGGCTGCCCCCGCAGGTGTTCAGCGCCATCGCCCTCGTCGCGGTGGCGAACGGCGCGCTGCTCGCCATGATCATGTCGAGCCGGCTGACCTACGGGATGGCCGACAGCGGGCTGCTGCCGTCGGTGTTCACCCGGGTGCTGCGCGGTCGGCGCACGCCCTGGGTCGCGATCGTCACGACCACCGCCGTCGCGATGCTGCTCACCCTGAGCGGAGGCGTCGAGGTGCTCGCCGAGACCGTCGTCCTCCTGCTGCTGTTCGTATTCCTGAGCGTCAACGTCGCCGTGCTCGTGCTGCGCAAGGACCCGGTCGAGCACGAGCACTTCCGCACGCCGAAGGTGCTGCCGTACCTCGCGATCGTGTCCTGCCTCGTGCTGCTCAGCCAGCAGAGCGGCGAGGTGTGGCTGCGGGGACTGATCCTCATCGCCGTCGGCGTCGCGCTGTACGGCATCGCCGCGCTCGCCCGGTCGAAGAGCGGTTCGCGCCGCTGATGTCCTACGACGTCGTCGTGATCGGCGGTGGCGGTGCCGGGCTCAGCGCGGCGCTCACGCTGGCACGGTCGCGGCGGTCGGTGCTGGTCGTCGACGACGGGAGCCCGAGGAACGCCGCGGCCGAGGGCATTCACGGCCTCCTTACCCGGGAGGGCATGAACCCGGCGGACTTCGGCCGGGTCGCGCGGGCGGAGACGGAGGCCTACGGGGCGGCGTTCCGGGAGGGCCGCGCGGAGGCCGTGTCCGGGAACCGGGAGGACGGCTTCTCGGTGACCCTGGACGACGGCGAGCGGGTCCGGGCGCGTCGGCTGATCGTGGCGACCGGGCTCCTCGACGAGCTCCCCGGCATCGCGGGCGTCGCCGAGCGCTGGGGCAGGGACGTGCTGCACTGCCCGTACTGCCACGGGTGGGAGGCGCGGGGACGGGCCCTCGCGGTGATCGCCACGGCGCCCGCCGCGTGGCACCAGGCGCTGCTGCTGCGGTCCTGGAGCGACGACGTGACGCTGCTGCTCAATGATGCGTTCGAGCCGACGGAGGAGCAATGGGACCTACTCAGCGCCCGCGACGTGCGGATCGTGAGAGGCCGGGTGGCTTCCCTGCGGGTCTGCGACGACGTGCTGCGCGGGGTTCTGCTCGCGGACGGCCGAGCTGTCTCGTGCGATGCCGTCTTCCTCGGCCCCCGGGTGCGCGCGCGCTCCGCGCTCCTCGAGGAGATCGGCGTGACGACGTCGAGCCATCCCGACGGGCTGTTCGAGCACATCGAGTCCGAGGACACGGGGGAGACGTCCGTACCCGGCATCTGGGTGGCCGGCAACATCACCGACATCACCGCCCTCGTGGTCACCGCCATGGCCGACGGCAGCCGCGCGGCGATCGCCGTCGACACGGACCTGATGCTCGCGGATGCGCAGGCGGCGGCCGCGGCACGACGCGCACGTGAGTAGCGTGGCACGGTGAGCACCAGGGTCTTCGAGCTTCGCACCTACCACACGCCCCCCGGCGCGCTTCCGGCGCTCGAGGCGCGGTTCCGGGATCACACGACGGGGTTGTTCGAGCGGCACGGGCTGGAGGTCGTGGCGTTCTTCACTCCGGCCGACCAGGCGAACACGCTGGTGTACCTGCTCGCGTTCGAGAGCCGCGAGGCAGCGGATGCGGCGTGGACGGAGTTCCGCGCCGACCCCGAGTGGATCGCGGCGAAGGCGGCGTCGGAGGCCGGCGGCCCCATCGTCGAGCGCATCGAGTCGGTGTTCCTCACGCCCACGGACTACTCGCCGCTGCGCTGAGTCCCGGAGAGGACGGCCTTTGGCTCCGTACACTCGGGGCGTGGGGAAAAAGTCAGCATCCGTCGTCCTGTCCGCCCTCGTCCTGGTGACCGTCGCGGGGTGCGGCTCGCCGACACCCGAGCCGACCGCGTCGCCGACGCGCTCCGCCTCGGCCGCCCCGAGTCCGACCGCCACCCCGACGCCCGCGCAGACCGACGCGGGAACACCGACAGCGGCCCCGGAGCCCACTGCGGCGCCGGAGCCCACGACAGCCCCGTCCCCGGCTCCGTCGCCCGCCCCCGCCGAGGGCGGCGCCGCTCCGGTGCCCGCGGGCACGCCCCTCACGGCCGGTGACGCCTACTCGGCCTGCCGGACCGAGGCGTGGTCGGCGGCGGCGAGCGCGCCGGAGGAGCTGACCTGGACGCCGGTCGAGTCGGCGTACGTCGTGCAGGCGGGGGACGCCTGGCGGGTCTACATCGAGTACGTCCGGACGCCGGCCGACGGCAGCGCGACGTTCGAGGGCGCGGCGTCCTGCATCTTTCGGGGGACCGTCGAGGACCGGATCGTGGATCGGGTGGGGGCCGGCATCCGGGAGGACCCGAGCAGCGAGGAGTACTGGGCCCCCGAGGTCGAGTAGCACCGAGCGTGCTCGAGCGCTGACGATCGTCACTGACGTCGTCATCAGCGCTGATACCCTTGGGCGGCCTCAGCCGCTGGTCGCACCCGACGAAGGCGGTGCGCCGGCATTCGACCCGGCAGCATCGTGGTCGGCGCGCGACCGGAGCACCTCGGCCATGTGCGTGGCCGCCCACTCCTCCAGCGCGCGCAGCGGCTCCTGCAGGGTCCGACCCGTCTCGGTGAGCTCGTACTCGACGCGCGGCGGGATCTGCGGGTAGACCGTGCGCCGCACGAGCCCGTCGCGCTCGAGTCCCCGGAGCGTCTGGGTCAGCATCTTCTGCGAGACACCGTCGATGCGGGCCGCGAGCCGGCCGAAGCGCACCGGCCCCGACGACAGCGCGCCGACCACGAGCACTGTCCAGCGATCGCCGATCCGGTCGAGCATCGTGCGTGTGGGGCAGGCACGGGTGTACGGATCCCATTCCGGTTCCGGCATATGCGCTCCCCGCCCCTATTCCTTCGGTCGAATTCCCGTCAGAAAGCCGCTGCCGCCGTCGCGATGGGACGGTTACCCGGAAGTGCCTACTTCCCCATCGGTACTGACTCTCTTACGGTAACTAAGCAGGTTCGAAACCGGAACCCTGGGAAGCAACACGACAGCGAAGGACACCTCCATGGCAAGAATCACCGTTCTCGGCGGCACCGGGTACGCCGGCAACCACATCGTGCGGGAGGCGGCGTCGCGCGGGCACGCCGTCACCTCCTACAGCCGGTCCGAGCCGACCGACCCGGTGGGCGGCGTGACGTACGTCGCCGCGTCGGTCCTCGACGAGCAGGTGCTCGCGGAGGCGGTCGCCGGCGCGGACGTGGTGTTCGAGACCATTTCGCCGCGTGGCGACATGGCGGACAAGCTCGAGGGCGTCGTGGCCCGCCTCATCGGCCTGGCGGCCGACGCGGGCGTGCGACTGGGTGTCCTGGGCGGCGCCGGATCCCTGCGGGTGGCGCCAGAGGGACCGAGGCTCGTCGACACCGGCGTCATGCCCGAGGAGATCCTGCCGGAGGTGCACACGGGGATCGCCCTGCTCGAGGCCCTCGAGAACGCGCCCGCCGGACTCGCCTGGTTCTACGTCAGCCCCGCGGGTGGCTTCGGCGCCTACGCGCCGGGTGAGCGCACCGGGGAGTACCGGGTCGGCGGGGACGTGCTCCTCGTGGACGACAGCGGCGAGTCGCGGCTGTCCGGCGAGGACCTCGCCGTGGCCGTCCTCGACGAGATCGAGCGCCCCGCGCACGACCGGGAGCGCTTCCACGTCGCCTACTGATCGGCGTTCCCTCGTCGGGCCGTAGCAGAAACCGCTCCTGTGGGTCTGACCCGTGTCCCCTTTTTTGGGGACCGGCCCGGTCCCCCAAAGTGCGGACACGGCCGGTACGGTTGTACCAACGCCGGATAGACCCCGATTCGGCGCACAGGGCCGGAACAGTCGCCTCCCCCGCGACACCCGCCCCGGAGCGCTCGACGCACCCCCGATAAGCCGTCGCGCTCCCGCCGGCCCAGTCTCGCCCCTCCCCCGGGTGAGGCTGGGCCGCCCCTCTCTTCTCCCGCACGGCACCGGATGCGGTGCATCGACGGAGCTCGGCGGGGCTACGGAAAGCGGGAGATGAGCTCGCCCGGGCTCCTGCGGAGCGGGTGGGGCCCGTCAGGCCGCAGCGTCAGCGCGTCGGGTCGATGATGGTCATGCCCGCGACGACCGCCCGGTCGAAGCCGGGCAGCAGCGCGGCCGCGTCGGCGAGCCCGATCGTGCGCTCGATCAGGCGCTGCGGCTGGAGCGCGCCCCGCTCGATGAGCGACATCATGCCGGGATAGTCCGCGGCGGCCATGCCGTGGCTTCCGAGCAGGTCGAGCTCCCAGGCGATCACGCGCGACATCGGGACCCGCGGATGTCCCTCGATGGGTGGCAGCAGCCCGATCTGCACGTGCCGCCCGCGGCGACGCAGGCTCAGGATGGCGTCGGCGCAGGTCTGCTCGCTGCCGACGGCATCGACGGACACCGCACTGCCACCCGTTGTCAGGGCCGCGACGGCGGCGGGGATGTCCGCGCCGTCGGCGAGGAGCGTGTGCTCCGCGCCGAGCCCGGCCGCGACGGACAGCGCTTCCCGGTTGCGGTCGACGGCGATGACCCGTCCACCTAGGGCGCGGGCGATCATCACGGCGCTGAGGCCGACACCGCCGGCCCCGATCACGGTCACCCACTCCCCATTCGCGACGCGCGCCCGCCCGGCGAGGGCGCGGTAGGCGGTGGCGAAGCGGCAGCCCAGGCTCGCGGCCGTCGCGAAGTCGACCTCGTCCGGGATGCGCACGAGGTTGGTGTCCGCGGCATGCAGGGCGACGTACTCGGCGAAGGAGCCCCAGTGCGTGAAGCCCGGCTGCTGCTGGTCCGGGCACACCTGAGCCTGCCCGGCCCGGCACCACTCGCATCGGCCGCAGCCGCAGACGAAGGGCACCGTGACCCGGTCCCCGACGGACCAGCGGCCCACGCCCTCGCCCACCTCGCTGACGACGCCGGCGAGCTCATGTCCCGGCACGTGCGGGAACGCGATGTCGTCGTGGCCGGCCCAGGCATGCCAGTCACTACGGCACATGCCCGTGGCCAGCACCCGCACCACGACCCCGCCCACCGGCGTGGTGGGCACGGCCACCTCCCGGACCTCGGGCTCGGCACGGACGGCATTCAGGACTACGGCACGCATCCGTTCATCCTTCCACCGCGGCGGGAAGCCATGGAGCGGCGGGGGCGTCCGACCCGTCGAGCGAGAAGCGCCGGGTCAGGACCCGTCGCGCAGGCTCCCGAGGGTGCCCGCGGTGAAGGCGACGTCCGAGAAGATCACGTCGCAGCCGTCGCCCGTCGGCGACTGCGCCTCGAATCCGATGCGCGCCGTGGCCCCCGGCGTGTCCAGAGCGAAGGCGCGGATCATCGACCAGCGGGTGCCATCGAGCGACGCGTGGAAGGCGAAGACCCGTCCGATGCGCGACAACCGCAGCCAGACCTCCTCGCCCTCGACGACGAACGCGTTCGCGTCGTCGGCGACCTCGCGGTTGACGACGGACACGACCATGGCCTCACCGTCCGGCGAGAACTCGAAGCAGAGCTTCGCCCAGTACGCCCGGTTCAGCCAGAGCAGGAGGACGCCCGCGTCGAAGGTCGACCGGAAGCTCACCCGCACCCGGGCGCTCAGCTGGAAGTCCCCCTCGGGCGCATCGGCGAGCAGGGTCACCGCGTTCAGGAGTGTTTCCGCGTTGACCTGGCCTCCGGTCTCCCCGGACGCTCCCGCTCCGGCGGGATCGACGAAGATGTCGCTGTGCGGATCCGCGGTGACCCGCAGCGTGCCGGCCGCGGCGTCGGCGCTCCAGGCGGATCCCTGGGAGGGGGTCAGCGCGAACGGGATGCCGGGGACGGGGATGCTGCCGGTCATGGTCTTCCTTCCAGTGCGGCCTCGGACCGCCACTGCGGGGCCCGTCGACGGTGGTACCGCTAGTGGCCCGGGGGCATGTCGGCGAAGCGCGAGAAGTGCCCGTGGAAGCCGACCGTGATCGTGCCGGTCGGTCCGTTGCGGTGCTTGGCCACGATGAAGTCGGCCTCGCCCGCGCGGGGGTTCTCCTTCTCGTACGCGCTCTCGCGGTGCAGAAGGATGACCATGTCGGCGTCCTGCTCGAGCGAGCCGGACTCGCGGAGGTCGGAGATGGCCGGCATCTTGTCGGCGCGCTGCTCCGGCCCTCGGTTCAGCTGGGAGAGGGCGATGACGGGCACCTGCAGCTCCTTCGCCATGAGCTTCAGGGCACGGGAGAACTCGCTGACCTCCTGCTGGCGGGACTCGACCCGCTTGCCGCTCGTCATGAGCTGCAGGTAGTCGATGACGACGAGCCGAAGGCCCACCTTCTGCTTGAGCCGGCGGCACTTGGCGCGGATCTCGACGAGCGTCATGTTGGGGCTGTCGTCGATGTAGAGGGGCGCGTCGTTGATGCGGCCGCGGGTCTGGGCGATCGTGGTCCAGTCCCGGGAGTCGACGGTGCCCTTGCGCATGTTCTGCAGCGGGATGGATGCCTCGGCGCTCATGAGGCGCATGGCGATCTCACTCCGACCCATCTCGAGCGAGAAGAAGATCGAGGGCAGGTTGTTGCCGATGGAGGCCGCGCGGGCGAGGTCGAGCGCGAGGGTCGACTTACCGAGCGCGGGGCGGGCGGCGACGATGATCAGCTGGCCGGGGTGGAATCCGTTGGTCAGGTTGTCCAGATCGGCGAAGCCCGTGGGCACGCCGGTCATCTGGCCGTCCTTGCCTGCAGCCGCCTCGATCTCGTCGATCGCCTCGGTGACCGCGTCGGTCAGGGGCACGTAGTCCTCGGCCTCGACGCCGCCCGTGACGCCGTAGACCTCGGCCTGCGCGTAGTTGACGAGGTCGACGACCTCGCCCTCGCTGGCGTAGCCCATCTGCACGATGCGGGTGCCCGCCTCCACGAGGCGGCGGAGCACGGCCTTCTCGGCGACGATCGATGCGTAGAATCCGGCGTTGGCCGCTGTCGGCACGACGCCCGTGAGGGTGTGCAGGTAGTCCGCGCCGCCGGCACGCGCCAGGTCACCGGTCTTCGTGAGCTCGTCGGTCACGGCGATGACATCCGTCGGCTCGCCGTGCGAGTAGAGCGACAGGATGGCGTCGAAGATGATCTCGTGCTTGGGGATGTAGAAGTCCACGGCCCGGACGGACTCCACGGCGTCCGCGACAGCGTCCTTGCTCAGCAGCATGCCGCCGATGGTGCTCTGCTCGGCCAGGAGATCGTGGGGCGGCGTGCGCTCCGTCGTCGCCGGGCGACGATCGTTGCTGGCTTGATCAGGGGCGAGACCGAGGTGAGCAATAGACACTCTGGGCTTCCTGTCCTCTCCGTAGGCGGGGCGCGAGACTCCGTGCGGTAGCTGTCTAACAGCAACCTCTGACATGCACCGGAGGGGTCCGGCAGATGCGGCGGGCATCCCGGGAGAGGGACGCTGCCCCACCCTAGGGACCGGCTCCCGCAGCTACCAAATAAGCCTGTGGACAACGGTGTGAGTAACTTGCGCGACACGCCGCCGTTTGTGTGCAGAAGCTGTGGACAGTCCTGTGGGAAAGAAAAGAATTTCGGCGCCGAATGGACCATTGACCAGCAACTTTCGTTTCCCACAGGTGTGCGGGAAAACTAGTCTGAACAGCGTGTTGAGGGTTGTGGAAATGGGGCCTGCCCTGTGCACAAATCGGGGGCGTCGGCGCCTCGTTAACGACGAATAGCGGCGGGTTTCCCCACCGCTATCCGTACGAGTGAACGTGCTACTTGGCCGCGACGACCTGCAGCGTGATGGTGGCGACCAGCTCGTCACGAAGACGGATGGTGGCCTCGTGCGTGCCGGTGCCCTTGATCGGGTTGGAGATCTCCACCTTGCGGCGGTCGATCGACCCGATGCCGGCCGCGGCGACCGCGTCGGCGATGTCGGCGGTCTTGACGGAGCCGAAGAGGCGTCCGCCCTGGCCGGCCTTGACCGTCAGCTGCACGGGGCGAGCCTCGAGCTTGGCCTTGAGGTCCTGGGCCTCCTCGATGGTCGCGAGCTCGCGAGCGGTGCGAGCGGCACGGATCTGCTCGACCTGCTTTTCGCCACCGCGCGACCACGCCACGGCGAAGCCCTGCGGGATGAGGTAGTTGCGGGCGTACCCGTTCTTGACCTCGATGACGTCACCGGCGGAGCCGAGGCCGGTGACCTCGTGCGTGAGAATGAGTTTCGACATTGCGCGTGCTCCTAACGGCCCGAGCCCGCGTAGGGCAGCAGCGCCATCTCACGCGCGTTCTTGACGGCGCGGGCGATGAGGCGCTGCTCCTGCACGGAGACACCGGTGATGCGGCGGGCGCGGATCTTTCCACGCTCGGAGATGAACTTGCGAAGGGTGGCGACATCCTTGTAGTCGATGACGCCAACGCGGACGGACTTCGCCGGAGCGGCGTTCTTCCCGTCCTTGCCCTTGCGGATCGGCTTGCGGCGGTCGCCGCTGCTCTTTCCTGCCATGATGTTTTTTCTTCCTGACCCCCGTGCGCGCTATGGCGTCGCGAGGCTCTGTCGTCTGGTGAGAGGGACGGGACCGGTTAGAAGGGGGTCTCGTCGTTGTAGTTGCCGGGGCTGCTCCAGCCGTCGCCCGCCGAGGAGGCGGGTGCGGGTGAGCCCCACGGCTCGTCGGCGACCTGGTTGCCGCCGCCACCGCCGCCGCCGCGGACACCGCCGCCGCCACCACCAGCGCCGCCGCCACCGGCTGCGCGGGTGACCTGGGCGGTCGCGTAGCGGAGCGAGGGGCCGATCTCGTCGACCTCGAGCTCGATGCTCGTACGCTTCTCGCCCTCGCGGGTCTCGTACGAGCGCTGCTTGAGCCGACCGGTCGCGACGACGCGGGATCCCTTGCTCAGGGAGCTCGCGACGTGCTCGGCGAACTCGCGCCACACGCTCGCGCGGAGGAACAGCGCCTCGCCATCCTTCCAGTCGTTGCTCGCTCGGTCGAACGAACGCGGAGTGGACGCGATGGTGAAGTTGGCGACCGCCAGTCCGTTCTGCGTGTACCGCAGCTCCGGGTCACTGGTGAGGTTGCCCACCACGGTGATGATGGTTTCGCCGGCCATGGGCTACTTGGCTTCCGACTTCTCCGCGACGGGCGCAGCGGCCCGTCCCGTGGCCGACGCCTTGCGGGCGGCCTTCTGGTCGGCGAGCGTCTTGGCGGCCGCGACCTGAGCGATCGCCTCCTCCGCGCGCAGCACCTTCGTGCGCATGACGGCCTCGCTGAGCTTCAGCTGGCGGTCGAGCTCCACGGTGGCGTCGGGGTTCGCGGTGAGGGCGACGACGGCGTAGATGCCCTCGGCCTTCTTGTTGATCTCGTATGCCAGACGACGGCGTCCCCAGACATCCACGTTGTCGATGGTTCCACCATCGTTGCGGATTACGTTGAGGAACTTGTCGAGGCTCGGAGCTACGGTGCGCTCGTCGATCTCGGGATCGAGGATGACCATCAACTCGTACTGATGCATGACTAACCCACCTCCTTTGGACTCAAAACGGTTGCAGACGATCTGCAACAGGAGGGTATTTCGCATCGTTGTGCCACGGAGGCCGAGAGTTCGGCGCGCGGACAACCGTGCAAGCCTACCGGATGGGGAGGGCAGGACTCAACGAAAGCCCGCGATCCTCTCCCTGGTCCGGCGGAGCGGTGACCTACTGGATGGCCTCGTTGGACGCGTCGACGGCCTGCTCGAGGCCCTCCTGCACCGGGGTGCGGCCGAGGAACACCTCGTCGAGGATCGGCTTGAACACCGCGAACGCGGCGCCGTAGTTCGCGCCGCGCGGCGCCGGGATGGTCTCCGCGCCGTCGATCACGTCGAAGAACGGCGCGATGTCGACGCCCTGGTCTGCGTAGTAGTCGCGGAAGGTCTGCTGGGCGGAGACGACGCCGGGGATGGCCGACCCGCTGGCGCCCACGAAGGAGTTGCCCTCCTCGGAGCCCAGCCACTCGAGCACCTTCGCGGTCGCCTCCGGGTGCTCCGTGTCGGCGTTGCCCGCCGCGACGATGCCGTTGGTGACGCTGACGCGGCCGGCCGGGCCGGACGGGATCAGCGCGACCCCCCAGTCGAAGTCCGCGCTGTCGGCGATGTTCTTCAGGTTGTAGGTTCCGGACTCGAACAGCGCCATCTTGCCCTGCAGGAACTGGTTGCGCGCGAAGTCGCCGTCCTCGTTGGTGTCGGCCGCGGACGGGGCGACGTGGTGCTCGTTGATGAGATCGACGACGTACTGGAACGCCTCGACCGACTTCGGGTCGTCGAAGGTGAACTCGTCGCCGTCCTGGTAGGTGCCGCCGTTCGAGCCGATGAACTGCAGGTAGATCGCGTTCAGGTCGTTGGAGGCGTTGAAGCCGTACTGCGCGATGGCATCGGGGTCGAAACCGGGGGCGTCGGCGGTGTTCCCCGCCGCGTCCTTCGTGAGCTTCTGCAGCACCGGCAGGAACGTGTCCTGCGCGGCGTCCGGGCTCCACGCCAGCGCGTTCAACTGCTCGGGGGTGATGCCGGCCTCGTCCAGCAGCGCCCTGTTGTAGTACAGCGCGATGCCCGCGTCGGTGAGCTGCGGCACGCCCCAGAGCGCGCCGTCGCGGGTGAACTGCTCCACGACCTTCGGCTCCCACGCCTGCTTCGCCTCGGCGCCGAGCGTCTCGTCGATGTTCAGGAGGTTGCCGTTGTCGGCGTACGCGCCGAAGTAGCTGTTGTTGACCCAGAAGATGTCGTCCGCGCTGCCGCCGGCGACGTCCGTGCGCAGCTTGTCGAAGTAGTCGGCGTACGCGACGTGCTCGATCTCGACGTCGATGTCGGGGTTCTGGTCCTCGAATGCGTCGAAGGACTCCTCGTACGCCTCCTCCACCTGCTCGTCCCAGAGCCGCACGGTGACGGTCGTCCCCTCCCCACCGGCGTCCCCGGCTCCGCCGGATCCGGACAGGGCGATGGCGGTGGCGGCGCCGCCGATGACGACGACGGCCGCGGCGGCGCCGACGGCGATGGTGGTGGAACGCTTGGGCATTCTTCTCCTGCTGGGGACCGGGTGGTGGACGAGTGCTCTGGGGATCGGTGCCGCGAACCGGGACCGAGGACGCAGCGGGCTAGCGGAAGCCCGTGATGGAGATGGACCGGACGATCTGCCGCTGGAAGATGATGAACAGGATCAGCAGCGGCGCGATGGCGAGCGTCGTGGCCGCCATGACCAGCGTCCAGTTCCCGTTGTACTGGCTCTGCAGGTTCGCTGTGGCGACCGTGACGACCCGCCACTGCTCCCCACTGGTGATAATCAGCGGCCAGAGGAAGTTATTCCAGTGGGTCACGACCGTGATGAGCGTGAGCGTCGCGAGGATCGGGCGGGACAGCGGCACCACGACGTCGACAAGGGTGACCAGCGTGCCCGCCCCGTCGAGCCGCGCCGCGTCGATCAGCTCCTGCGGGATGCCGCGGAAGTACTCGCGCAGCAGGAAGATCGCGTACGGCGAGCCGAAGGCGACGGGCAGCACGAGCGCCCAGAACGTGTTGCGGAGCCCGGACTCCGTCAGCAGCAGGTAGAGCGGGATGAGCGTGACGATGGCCGGAACCATGAGCGTGGCCAGGTACACCCAGAACAGCGCCTCCCGACCCGGGAAGCGCATGCGCGCGAAGGCATATGCGGCAAGAACGGAGAAGGCGATCTGCCCCGCCGTCACGACGAGCACCACGAGGAACGTGACGAGCACCGCCCGGGTGAAGTCCACGCGCGGACCGAACAGCTGGGCGTAGTTCTCGAGGGTGAACGGCGCGGGCAGTGTCAGCGCCGGCTCGCGGGCGAACTGACCGGGAGACTTGAACGAGGTGAGCACGCTGAGCACGAACGGGCCGAGCGTGATCACGGCACCGGCCAGCAGGACCGCGTAGATGGCGAGGGTGGCGAGCACGCCGGGGCGGTCGCGTCCGCCCGGCCGATCACGTCTGCTCATACGTGATCCTCTTCCGGAAGTAGAGCTGCTGCAGGAGGGTGACCCCCACGAGGATCACGAGCAGGACCAGCGCCATCACCGAGGCGCGACCGAGGTCGAAGCTGTCGAACGCCTCGTAGTAGATGCGTGCGGCGATGACGTCCGTGCTGCCCTGCGGACCGCCGTTCGGCGTGAGGGCGTACACGGTGTCGAAGACCTGGAAGCTCGAGATGATGCCGGTCACGAGCACGAAGAACGTCGTCGGGCGCAGCAGCGGCACCTTGATCCGCCAGAAGATCTGCCAGGGCGACGCCCCGTCGATGCGCGCCGCCTCGAGGAACATGTCGGGGATCGACGTCAGGCCGGCCATGAAGAACAGGGTCACGTAGCCGACCTGCGACCAGATCGTCACCGCGGCCACCGCGGGCAGGGCGAGGTCCGGGTTCGACAGCCACTCGACGCGGAAGCCGAGCAGCGCGTTCAGGGCGCCGTCGGTCGGCGCGAAGATCCACTTCCACACGACGCCCAGCGCGAGGGGCGCGCAGATCCAGGGCAGCACGTAGATCGTGCGCAGGATCGTCGACCCCGGAAGTCCCCGGGTCAGCAGCGACGCCGCGAAGAGCCCCAGCCCGGTCTGCACGGGGATGACGAGCAGCACGAACAGCAGGGTGACGAGCAGCGAGCGCCCGAACTGCGCGTCCGTGAGCACGGAAGAGAAGTTGTCGAGTCCCACGAACTGCAGAGGGGCGAGCAGGTCCCAGTCCTGGAACGCGAGCCAGAGCACGACGAAGATCGGCAGCACCAGGAACGCCACGACGCCGAACAGGCTCGGGGCGAGCAGCGCGTAGGCGGTGACGGCCTCGCGCCGACGCAGGGTGGCGCCCACTCAGCGGTCCCGCCACCAGGCGAGGAGCCGGCGGGTGGCCTCCTCCTCGCCGAGCGGGCCCTCGTCCAGCCGCAGCTCCATGAGGAAGCGGTACGCGGCGCCGACATCCGGGCCCGGCGTGAGGTCGAGGATCGCCATGATCTGCTGGCCGTCGAGGTCGGGTCGCAGGGCCGCCCGGCCCTCCTCCTCCTGGAGCGCGCGGATCCGGTCCTCGAGGTCGTCGTAGGCGAAGGCCAGGCGGTCGGCCTTCCGCACGTTGCGGGTCGTGACGTCGGCCCTGGTGAGGATGTGCAGGCGCTCGAGCTGATCGCCCGCGTCGCGCACGTAGCGGCGCACGGCAGAGTCCGTCCAGATCCCGTCGCTGTAGCCGAAGAACCGCAGGTGCAGCTCGATCAGCCGCGCAACGTCGCGGATGGTGTCGTTGTCGTAGCGGAGCTCGCGGAGCCGTTTCTTCGCCATCTTCGCGCCCACGGTGTCGTGGTGATGGAAGGTGACGGTGCCGCCGCCCTCCAGCCGGCGCGTCGCCGGCTTGCCGATGTCGTGCAGCAGGGCGGCCAGGCGCAGCACGAGATCGGGCTTGCCCTCGGGGTTCCGCTCCTTCTCCAGGTCGATCGCCTGGTCGAGCACGGTGAGCGAGTGCTCGTACACGTCCTTGTGGTGGTGGTGCTCGTCCATGGTCAGCCGCAGGCCGGGCAGCTCGGGCAGCACGCGGTCGGCGATCCCGCTGTCGACGAGGATGCGGAGCCCCGCGCGCGGCGCGTCGGTCCGCAGCAGCTTGGACAGCTCGTCGTTGACCCGCTCGAGCGAGATGCCCGTGATGCGGTCGGCTAGGGCCCCCATCGCCGAGAACGCGGCGTCGTCGAGCCGGAACCCGAGCTGGGAGGCGAAGCGCGCGCCGCGCATCATGCGCAGGGGATCCTCGCCGAACGAGCGCTCCGGGGCGACGGGCGTGCGCAGGACCCCGGCCATGAGGTCCTCGAGCCCGCCGGACGGATCGACGAGCACGATCTCGGGCAGGCGAAGGGCCAACGCGTTGACCGTGAAGTCGCGGCGGATGAGGTCGTCCTCGAGACTGTCGCCGAACTGCACCTCGGGCTTGCGGGACTCGCCGTCGTAGGAGTCGGCGCGATAGGTGGTGATCTCCACCGTCTCGCCGCGGACGCGGGCCGCGATGGTGCCGAACTGGCGTCCCGTCTCCCAGTGCGCGTCGGCGAGCGGCACGACGACGTCGAGCACCTGCTCGGGCGTGCCGTTCGTGGTGAGGTCGAGGTCGACGGACCGGGTGCCGAGGAAGGCGTCGCGCACCGGGCCGCCCACGAGGGCCAGCTCGAGACCGGCCGCGGAGAACGCGGATGCGAGGGTGGAGACGGCGGGCGACGCGGCGAGCTCGGCCAGCCGCGCGAGGGCCGTTGCGACGCTCTGCATCCCCCAAGTCTAGATCGGGGGCGCGGGCGGGGCGGTTCAGGGGCTGCCCCGGCCCTGCCCCTAGAATCGCACGAATGGAGGCAGTGCCCGGATCCCGTGCCGGCCGACGCTCGAAAAGGCTCCTACGCGCCGCTGCCGCCGTTCTGGCGAGCGCCTCGTTCCTCGCCGTCGCGTCGGTCGCGGTACCGGCGACCCCCGCGGCCGCGGCGACAGAGGGCGTGAGCGTGGAGGTGACCCCGGCCGACGGTGGGGTCATGACCCCCGAGGGAACCCTCTCCGTGACCGTGAGCATCCGCAACGACTCGGAGTCGTCCGTCGCCCCGGGCGAGGTCAACGTCTACATCAACCGGACCCTGCTCGACACGCGCGAGGACCTGGCCGAGTGGCTCGCGCCCGAGGAGGAGTCGCAGCGCAGGCCCGGTGCCTTCCTCGGGGCGAACCCGACAGGGGAGATCGCGCCGGGTACGACGCTGCTGCTGCCGCCCGTCGTCGTGCCCGTCGACGCACTGGAGCTCCCGTCGTCCGCCTCCTCCTTCGGCCCCCGTGGCCTCGCCGCCCGCCTGGTGAGCGACAACGCCGTCATCGCGGAGGGCCGCGGCACCTCCGTCTGGTACCCCGGCGACTCCACGGCCCGCGCCGCTGTGACGGTGCTCGCGCCGCTCACGGTGCCGGGCACGACCGAAGGCATCCTCGGTGCCGAGGCGCTTGCAGACTTCACCGCGCCGGCCGGAGTGCTCACCCGGCAGCTCGACTCGCTCTCCCAGCGGCCCGAGGTGGCGATCGGGGTGGATCCGCGCATCATCCTGTCGATCCGCGCCCTCGGCGGCTCGGCCCCGGACACCGCGGTGGCGTGGCTGAACAGGTTGGATGCGATCCCGAACGACATATTCCCTCTCGCGTATGCAGACGCCGACGTGGCCCTGCAGCCACAGGCCGGTGCCCAGGAGCTGCTTCGGCCGATCTCCGTGGACTACGCCCTCGACCCGGCGGACTTCGACCCGGCCGCGCTTCCCGAGGGGCAGTCCGGCGAGGAGACGCCGGGCGCAGGCCTCTCGGGATCGGATCCGTTCGGCAGCGACTCCACCGGGGTCCCGTCGGGCGATGGCGGCGACGGAGGTGACGGAGGTGACGGCGACGACAGCGACTCGGAGAACGGCACCGGCGACGCAGCGCCCTCCTCGAGCGACCCTGCCCCGACGCCCGCCCCGGAGGAGCCGGCCGTCCCCTCGCTCGAGCAGCTGCTCGAATGGGACTACACCCGCGACGACATCGCCTGGCCGGCGCCGAACACCGTGACCTCGGCGGCCCTGTCGGTGTTCGGCACGAGCGGCATCGGCACCACCGTCCTGGACAGCGACAACCTGTCGCTCCCGTCCGACGGCACCCCGGACGCGCTGGGCACCGCGGGCGACACGGACGTGCTCATCTCGGACGGCGTGCTGTCGGACCTGCTCAATGCCGCGATGACCGCGGGCAGCGAGGTCGAGTTCCGCAACGCGATGTCGAAGCTGACCGCCGAGCTGGCGGCCATCACCCGCGAGCAGCCCGGCGAGAGCCGCCGGCTGCTGGCCGCCCTCGACCGGCCCGCGTCGACCGGGCAGCGCGTCGTCGAGACACTCGACGCCCTCGCCGTGCTCCCCTGGGGCGGGTCGGCAACGCTCGACCGGGCGTTCGCGGCCGAGCCGACCACCGTGACCGTCGACGACCAGCCGGAACAGGTCGACCGGGTCGCCACCATGGGCGCCGTGTTCTCCGGCGAGTCGCAGATGGGGGCCTTCTCCGTGGTCCTCGAGCGCCCGGAGCTGCTGACCGGCGAGCAGCGGATGAACGTGCTCGCCCTTCTGTCTGTGGGGTGGCTCGAGTCCCTCCCCGGCTGGTACACCGTCGCGAAGGATCAGCAGACCCTCGCCGCGGAGATCCTCGGCTCGGTGCACGTGGGCGGGTCGAGCGTCGTTCAGGTACTGGGCGACAACGTTCCCCTCCCCGTCCGCATCGAGAACCGGCTGGACCAGCCGGTCACGGTTCTGGTGACCGGGCGCACGATCAACGCCCGCGCTCAGGTCGAGGGGTCGGCGACTGTCACGGTGCCGCCGAACGCCTCGCAGCGTGCAACGCTGCCCGTTCGCTCGGTGTCGAACGGGCCGTCCACCATCCTCGTCTCCCTCACGAGCGTCGACGGGACCGTCGCCGTCGGCGGGGTGGCACCCATCGACGTCGAGATCCGAGCGGGCTGGGAGACGATCGCGATCCTGATCGCCGGCATCGGCGTGCTTCTCCTGTTCGGCTTCGGCATCGTCCGAAGCGTGCGCAAGCGCCGGCGGGAGCGCGAGGAGATCGAACGGGACATCTCCGGCGAGCAGGACGAGCAGGGTGGGCGCGACGACGCGGGTCCCGTCACCGCAGACGAACAGAGGTCGACGCATGGCTAGCGGCATCGGGCGCGCGAGCGCACTCCTCGCGTCGGGCACGCTGGTCTCCCGCGTGCTCGGCTTCCTCAAGGTCATCGTGCTCGCCCAGACCATCGGTGTCGTGGGCAGCGCGAGCGCGGACGCCTTCGGCATCGGCAACCAGCTGCCCAACAACATCTACGTCATCGTGGCGGGCGGCGTGCTGAACGCCGTGCTCGTGCCGCAGGTCGTGCGGGCCGCCAAGCACGAGGACGGCGGGCGCACCTACATCAACCGGCTCGTCACCATCGCCCTCGTCGTGCTCGCCGCCACAACCCTGCTCGCGACCCTCGGCGCCCCGCTGATCGCCCGCCTGTACGGCGTCGACCTCGGCGACCAGGAGCTCGCGCTTGTGACCGCGTTCGCCTTCTGGTGCCTCCCCCAGATCTTCTTCTACGGCCTCTACGCCGTCCTCGGCGAGGTGCTGAACGCCCGCGGCTCCTTCGGTCCGTTCACCTGGTCGCCGGTGCTCAACAACGTCGTCGCCATCGCCGGCCTGCTCGTGTTCAGCGCGCTGTTCGGCGCGGACCCCAACGGCGCCCGCACGTTCGACGAGTGGACGCCCGACAAGATCGCGATCCTCGGCGGCAGCGCGACGCTCGGCGTCGCGGCCCAGGCGCTCATCCTCTTCTACTTCTGGCGCCGCAGCGGCCTCTCCTACCGGCCGGACTTCCGCTTCCGCGGCGTCGGCCTCGGCAAGGCCGGCCGGATCGCGGGCTGGACCTTCGGCATGATCCTGATCACCCAGCTGGCCGGGATCGTGCAGACCAACGTCGCGAACGTGGCGTTCGGCGTCGCGGCATCCGTGGCGACCCTGCAGACCGCGTGGCTGATCTTCATGCTGCCGCACTCCGTCGCCACCGTGTCCATCGCCACCGCCTACTTCACCCGGATGAGCACGCACGCGGCCAACGACGACCTCGCGGCCGTGCGCACCGACTTCTCCGCCGCCGTGCGCGTGATCTCCCTGCTCATCGTGCTCGCCACCGCGGTGATCGCCGTCGCCGCGTACCCGTTCAGCCGCGTCTTCGAGACCGGGTTCGACGGCGTGCAGGGGCTCGGGAACGTGCTCATCGCGTACATCCTCGGGCTCACCGCGTTCAGCGTGCTGTTCATGATCCAGCGGGCGTTCTACACGCTCGAGGACACCCGGACGCCGTTCCTCTTCACGCTGTTCCAGGTCGTGCTCTTCGTGCTCGGCTCGCTCGCCTGCACCCTGCTGCCGGTGGAGTGGATCGCCGTGGGCCTCGCGCTGGTGTCCACGGTGACCGGAGTGGCTCAGGCGCTGCTCGCGGCATGGTTGCTGCGGAAGCGGCTGCGGCGACTGGACGGGCGTCGCATCCTGCGCAGCCTCGTGCAGTTCTCGGTCGCCGCGCTCCTCGCCGTGCTGGTCGGGGTCGCGGTGCTGTTCGTCCTCGGCGGCACGCACCAGGGCGGCTACGCCGTCTCCAGCGTCATCGCCGCCCTCCTGTCGATGCTCGTGATCGGGGCCGTGATGAGCGGCGTCTACGCGGGCATGCTGCGGCTCATGCGCTCTGCCGAGCTCGACACGCTCATCGCCCCCATCGCCGCCCGCCTGCGCCGGACGCGGTAGCGGAACCCGCTCGATCAAGGCCGCCGGCAGCCCGTCGCGCCCGGTGTCGGCGGCCCCTCGACGGCCGCCGTTCGGCCGCCCGATCAGGCCGGGAAGCCGCTGAACGCGACTGTAACAGGGGCGCTCCAGGCGGGGAATAGCGGATACCGTGGGGGTGTTATACCCCCCGTTGAGCCGGTGCGAGCCGGATATCGACAGCCACAATCTCTGAGGGAGAATTTCCGTGCGTCAGATCGTCATCATCGGTTCGGGGCCCGCCGGTTACACCGCCGCCATCTATGCGGCACGCGCCAACCTGAAGCCGCTGCTCATCGCGAGCTCGGTCGAGGCGGGCGGTGAGCTGATGAACACCACCGAGGTCGAGAACTACCCCGGCTTCCCGGACGGCGTGCAGGGCCCGGAGCTCATGGAGCACTTCCAGGCCCAGGCCGAGCGCTTCGGCACCGAGGTCGTCTACGACGACGTCACCGAGGTCGACCTGACCGGTGAGGTCAAGAAGATCACGCTCGGCTCCGGCGAGACGCACGAGGCCCTCGCGGTCGTCGCCGCGACCGGCTCCGCGTATCGCAAGCTGGGCCTCGCGTCGGAGGACCGCCTCAGCGGCCACGGGGTCTCCTGGTGTGCCACCTGCGACGGATTCTTCTTCCGTCAGAAGACCATCGCGGTCGTGGGCGGCGGCGACTCCGCCATGGAGGAGGCGACGTTCCTCACCCGGTTCGCCGACAAGGTCTACGTCATCCACCGCAAGGACACGCTGCGCGCCTCGAAGATCATGCAGGAGCGTGCGTTCGCCAACGAGAAGATCGAGTTTATCTGGAACGCCACCGTCGAGGAGATCCTCGGTGGCGACAAGGTCAACGGTGTCGTCCTCAGGGACACGGTGAACGGCGGGACCCGCGAGCTGGCGCTCGACGGCCTCTTCATCGCCATCGGCAACGACCCCCGCGTGCACCTCTTCCACAAGCAGCTCGACCTGACGGTCGAGGGCACGATCGCCGTGGACGGCAGGTCGTCGCGCACGAACCTGCCCGGCGTCTTCGCCGCGGGCGACGTGATCGACCCCACCTACCGCCAGGCGATCACGGCCGCCGCATCCGGCACCGTGGCGGCTCTCGACGCCGAGCACTACCTCGCGACCCTGCCCGAGCAGCTGCTCTCGTCGGCCGCGGGTGAGTCGATCGCCGCGGCCTCGCCCGCCGCCGGCAGCACCGTCACCAGCGACGGCCAGCTCGTCGCGTCGGCCTAGCCGCCACGCGCTTCCCGACCAGCCCACGCCGATCCGGCGCGCGGCCGACCAAATAACGACAGTGAGGAGACAGATATGTCGAACGCCAAGAATGTGACCGACGCAAGCTTCCAGAACGACGTGCTCGACTCGAGCACCCCGGTGCTCGTGGACTTCTGGGCGGAGTGGTGCGGCCCCTGTAAGGCCGTCGCACCCGTGCTCGACCAGATCGCGGCCGAGAACCCGGGCATCCGCCTGGTGAAGCTCGACGTTGACGCCAACCCCGAGACGGCCATGAAGTACCAGATCACCTCCATCCCCGCGATGAAGGTGTTCCAGGGCGGAGAGGTCGTCAAGACCGTCATCGGCGCGAAGCCGAAGCCGGCCCTCGAGAAGGAGTTCGCCGACTTCCTCGGCTAGGCACGTCCTGATCCGCATGGTGGCCCGTCCCGGTTCGTCCGGGGCGGGCCTCCGTCGTACCCGGGGTCGCGTGCGTGGCGGTCGGGGCCGCACTCCCGCGCGGATAGGCTGGACCGGTGAACACACCGGCTGACGGACGCGGGTTGCCGGGCACGAACCTCGACCCGTGGTACTCCCAGTATGCGCAGCGCACGGCAGGCCTCAGCGCCTCGGAGGTACGCGCCCTCTTCGCCGTCGCCTCCCGGCCCGAGGTCGTCTCCCTCGCCGGCGGAATGCCTGTCGTATCAGCACTTCCGTCGCACCTCATCACCACGGCCATGGAGCGCGTGATGCGCGACAAGGGTCCTGTTGCCCTGCAGTACGGATCCGGCCAGGGCATCCCCGCGCTGCGCGAGCAGATCCTCGACGTGATGGCGCTCGAGGGCGTTTCCGGCAGCGTCGATGACATCGTGACGACGACCGGCTCGCAGCAGGCCCTGGACCTCGTGACGAAGCTGTTCATCGATCCCGGCGACGTCATCCTCGCCGAGGCGCCCAGCTACGTCGGAGCCATCGGGGTGTTCCGCTCGTACCAGGCGCACGTCTCGCACGTCGCCATCGACGAGCACGGGCTCATCCCGGAGGCCTTGCGCGAGACGATCGCCCGCCTCCGAGCCGAGGGGCGCACCATCAAGTTCCTGTACACGATCCCGAACTTCCACAACCCTGCCGGGGTGACGCTCAGCGCGTCGCGCCGAGCCGAGATCCTCGACATCGCGCGCAGCAACGAGATCCTCGTGCTCGAGGACAACCCCTACGGCCTCCTGTACTTCGACGAGAAGCCGCCAGAGGCGCTAAGGGCGGTGGACGAGGAGGGGGTCATCTACCTCGGCTCATTCTCCAAGACGCTGGCGCCCGGCTTCCGGGTGGGCTGGGCCCTCGCCCCGCACGCCATCCGCGAGAAGCTGATCCTCGCCGCGGAGTCCGCCATCCTCTCCCCCAGCTCGTTCAACCAGCTGGTCGTGTCGGAGTACCTCGCGACGGCGGACTGGCAGGGGCAGATCGACACGTTCCGTGGGGTCTACCGGGAGCGGCGTGACGCGATGGTGCGCGCGCTCAGCGAGTACCTCCCGCAGCTGCAGTGGACCGTGCCCAATGGCGGCTTCTACGTGTGGCTGACCCTGCCGAACACCCTCGACTCGAAGCAGATGCTGCCGCGTGCCGTGAAGGAGCTCGTCGCGTACACGCCGGGCACCGCCTTCTTCGCCGACGGGCGGGGTCGGCACGCGATGCGGTTGTCGTTCTGCTACCCGACGCCGGAGCGCATCCGCGAGGGTATTCGCCGGCTCGCCACGGTGATCAACGGCGAGCTCGACCTGCTGCAGACCTTCGCCGGCACAGGACTGCTCGAGAGCGCACGGATCGACCCCCACTACGCCAGCCCGCCGCCCGACCTCGATTAGGCCCGCCATGACACCCACCCAGGCTCCCCTCTCCGTCGTCGTCCTCGCGGGCGGCATCTCTCACGAGCGTGACGTGTCGCTGCGCAGTGGAAGGCGCGTGGCCGACGGACTCCGTCACCGCGGTGCCACCGTCGTCCTGCGCGATCCTGACGCCACGCTGCTCCCCTACCTCGACGAGGTGCGCCCCGACGTCGTCTGGCCCGCCCTGCACGGCGCGAGCGGCGAGGACGGCGCGCTGTTCGCCCTTCTCGAGCACGCCGGCATCCCCTACGTCGGTTCCCCCAGCGATGCAGCACGGCTCGCCTGGCACAAGCCGACGGCGAAGACGCTCGTCGGGCGTGTGGGCGTGCAGACGCCGGAGTCGATCACCCTGCCGAAGGACACCTTCCGAGAGCTCGGCGCCAGCAGCGTCCTCTCCAGCGTGCTGCGATCCCTCGACCTGCCGCTCGTCGTCAAGCCCGCCCAGGGCGGTTCCGCGCAAGGCGTGTCGTTCGTCGACGATTCCGCCGACCTGCCCTCCGCCATGGTCGACGCGTACACCTACGGCGACGTCGCGCTCATCGAGCGCCGCATTACCGGACGCGAGATCTCGATCGGGGTCATCGAGACCACCGACGGCCCGACCGCATTACCGGCCACCGAAATCGTCCCGCGATCAGGGGTTTATGATTTCGCTTCGCGCTACAACGCCGGTGAGACTCGCTTCTTCACTCCTGCGCGCCTCGATACCGACGTAGCTGCGGCCGCCGCGGCCGCTGCCATCGCCGCTCACCAGGCCCTGGGACTCCGTCATATTTCGCGCGTCGACTTCATCGTCGACGATCAGGGCACCCCCTGGTTCCTCGAGGTCAACGTCCTCCCCGGCCTGACGGAGACCTCCCTCGTGCCGCAGGGCATCGAGGCGTCCGAACACGACCTCGGCGAGATCTACCGCGCCCTCGCGGAGCTTGCCATCCTCGCCGCCTCGGCGGAGTAGTAACCGGGCCGCTTGCTCGCTTTGCCCACTCGGGCGGGATCCTGAATCGCCGCTCACGTCGCCCGCTGCCCGCGGATAGCAACCTCGGGTCGCCCTAGCCCCCCGTCGGGCAGAGGCCGCGGAGCCCGCTCTCGCCCTATTACCGTCTACGGGTAATGTTCCACGTGAAACAGTCGGGCTCCGGGTCGAGATCCCGCTGAGAACAGGCACGTTCTAGCCCGCCTGCCCCTGTGAACGCTCGGGGTATGCGGGCACCGAGGTAGTCTGCCGTCACTGGTCTTCGAGTGTAATCGACACGGTCGGCCGTTATCAGTGCCTGAATCGATTCAAACAGCCGGGGTATGTAAGGGGCGGCGGTATGGGCGTACAGGAGACAACGACGCGAAATGAGCCCCGCGACACGGACCCTCTTCCGGTCACACAGCAATGCGAGGGCCGCAACCAACGGTAGACACTCTGACTACCGCGACCTGGTGGCCCACCTGCCCCCCACCCGTGCTCGTAGGGCCACTCGACAAAGCAGCACTATGGGCATGCGCATATGCCCCCGCCGGCCAGGCGGCGCAAGAACCCGACTAGGACGTCGGCAACCGTCGGAAATGGGAAGCGCGACCGACACTCACCTCCATGTGCGCCACCTTGCGTGTAGCGCATCGTTACGGCTTCGGCCCCGTGGAGGACGCGTTTCACGTGAAACGCCCCCCGATATGTGTTGCCACTGGTACTGGCGTCCCGACACAGCCTGGCCACGCGACAGCGAGCTGCGATGCACCCGTGGCTACAAGGAGAAGTCTCCTGCGTGGCGGTGCCGCCTCGGGATGTTCACTACTCCGAGCTGCCGTCCCGCTCCAGAAGGCGCTGTAGGCCTTGCGTTGCAAATATGACGACTTTTCTACCGCTACCGTGCCGACGAATCGATCGAGCAACAGTAGCGAGATGATTCCGCACTGCTCAGCCATCGACAGAGCCAACCACACGTTGATCGCGAATTCTTGGCGCCGTTTCACGTGAAACGGCTGACGTGGATGTGACTTTGGGTGTCGGTCGCGGTCACGCCGCCGTGCCCTTGCGGCTCTACACCGCCGGTGGCTCACCCTGAGACAACACCCTGCTCGCCGTCCGCCACGAAGAATCACTGAGACCGGGTACACGTTCCGCGTGAACCGGTGGTCCACGCAACGCGGTTCGCTCGAACTGGTGCCGGAAGCCGTGGGATAGCCTGCATCAGGATCGAGAGATTGCCCTACCTGGCGACGTGTGCCCGTCGAACTGCCTTCACACGGTGAAGAGGCCAACGGCGACCAGCACCAGCACCAGGACGGGCACCAGCACCAGCACCAGCACCGGCACCGGCACCGGCACCGGCACGCGACTTTGTACGCCGCATTCACCGCAGCGCAGCGCGGCACCGCACCGCTCTCTCGCCGTACCTCTATCCAGCTAGCGATCCGAGACGGTGCAGATGTTTCACGTGAAACAGACACACTGCATCGGCGCACGAATCATTGACCCCTTAGGTACCTAGGTACCTAGGTACCTAGGCAACTAGGGCGCTCATATCTAGAAATTTCAGCCGATGCGCTGCATTTCCCTGCTTCGCTGGGCGGAATCACACTCGGTACGTGTCGGGCACACCAAGCTCACCCCGACCGCGGGACTCCAAGGACGGGGTAACCGCCACTTGGGCCACAATTCGGGAGGCCCGGCCGACCCTCCTAATCGAGGCGCGCCTACATATGGGTACCGTCTACGGACTCGAATCAGCATCATCGGCACCCGCAGGACATCCGCAGTGGCAACGCGCTACGTACATATGCCACCAGCCAAGAGCAACTCATGGACTAGCACTCGCCAGCGAACTCAGCTCAACCCATTTCCGTGCAGCGCAGTTCAGGGTTCAATCGTCCGACCTGGCCGATGATGGCCAGCGGAGCGACAGACGTCCAACCCGCGCTGTCCCTATCCCTGATGCAAATATGGGCCTGACCGGGGCCTTGTGCTGGAGACGGCCTGTGTCGACCGTTTCACGTGAAACATGCCGCATCTCGCGATCAAAGCCTCGACGCTAACGAGCCCCGCAGCCACAGCGCGTCACGAACAGCTGCCGTCAGCGCGTGAAGCCGTCGACGCCCATCTCCGCAGCGATGCGGTTGAGGTCGCCCACCGTAGCGAACTCGATGACGATCTGGCCGCGCTTCGCGCCCAGGTTCACCTTGACCCTGGTGTCGAAGCGGTCGCCGAGGCGTTCCGCGACCTCGCTCAGGTGCACCTGCTTCGGGCCGGGCGCGAGGCGAGCGCGGGGGAGACGCGACATGTTCGCCGCGGCGGCCTCGGCGGCACGAACAGAGAGGTCCTCGTTCACGATCTTGTCGGCGAGGCGCAGCATGCCGTCGTGGTCGCCGACCGAGAGGATCGCACGGGCGTGGCCGGCGCTCAATACACCGGCAGCAACACGCTGCTGCAACTGAGCAGGCAGGCGCAGCAGACGGAGCGTGTTGGAGATCTGGGGGCGTGACCGGCCGATGCGGTTGGCGAGCTGCTCCTGGGTGATGTCGAAGTCGGCGAGGAGCTGCTGATACGCGCTCGCCTCCTCGAGAGGATTCAGCTGCGACCGGTGCAGGTTCTCGAGCAGGGCGTCGCGAAGCATCGCGTCATCGGCAGTCTCCTTGACCACCGCGGGAATGCTGTCGAGCCCCGCGAGCTTCGTCGCGCGGAGACGGCGCTCACCCATGACGAGCTCGTAGTGAGCACCACCGGGGAGGCCGGTGGCCGGCCGAACCACGATCGGCTGCAGGACACCGAACTCTCGGATGGACACGACGAGCTCCTGGAGGTCGTCCTCCCGGAAGTCGGACCGCGGCTGCTGAGCGTTCGGCACGATGTCGGCCGGGTTCAGCTGCGCGAGACGGGCGCCAGGTACCGCCACAAGCTGTGGCTCATCATCATTAGTAGTACTGGCGTTCGAGTCGCGTGCTACAGGAGCCATTCTGCCGGCGTCCCGCACCACCGGCGACGTCCCATTCGCGGCGTCCCGTGCCGTGGTCGGAAAGAACACGTCGACGGGGCGCTCACGGGTCTCGTCCATGGAGGGGATGAGGGCGCCGATGCCTCTGCCCAGTCCGGTTCGCTTGGTCGCCATTACTCAGGTGCTCCTCGTCGTGCCAACTCCGCCGCCGCCTCGAGGTACGAGAGCGAGCCGGGGGAGTTCTTGTCGTAGCTGATGACGCTCTGCCCGTAGCTCGGAGCCTCCGAGATGCGGACCGAGCGGGGGATGATCGTCGAGAGCACCTCGTTGGGGAAGTGCGAACGCACATCCTGCGCGACCTGCTGGGCGAGGTTCGTGCGCGCGTCGTACATGGTGAGAAGGATCGTCGACATCACGAGCTGCGGATTGAGGTGCTTCTCGATCAACTGAATGTTCTTGAGCAGCTGGCTCAGCCCCTCGAGCGCGTAGTACTCGCACTGGATGGGGATGAGCACCTCGCGCGCGGCGACGAACGCGTTGATGGTGAGGAGCCCGAGCGACGGCGGGCAGTCGATGAAGATGTAGTGGAACGGCTCCTCGCCACTCTCGGTGGCGAAGCGCTCGAGTGCGGTGCGCAGCCGCTGCTCCCGGGCGACGAGAGAGACGAGCTCGATCTCGGCACCGGCGAGGTGGATTGTCGCCGGCACGCAGAACAGCGTGTCGAACTCAGGGCTCTTCTGGATGACGTCCTCGATGGGAGCATCGTCGATGATCACGTCGTAGACGCTGATCGTGTCCGCCCGATGCTCCACACCGAGGGCTGTCGACGCATTGCCCTGCGGGTCGAGGTCGATGACCAGGACGCGCGCACCCGACTTGGCCAGCGCGGCCGCCAGGTTCACGGTCGTGGTGGTCTTACCCACCCCGCCCTTCTGGTTCGCGACGGTGAACACGCGCGTCGCGTCGGGGAGCGGCAACACCTGGGTCGCGAGGGCGTTGCGACGGCGCGTGATCTCGGAGATCTCCCGAGCCAGGGGAGTGGAATCGTCGAAGCCGCCCGCGGATCCGGTGTTCACCGTCTTCTCGTCGGGCTGTGTCACGTCGAAAACCTTCTCGTTCTGGTCGCGCTGAGTGTAGCGACCGGCGTCTGGACCGCGCGGCGCGGCATCGGGGGAGCTGCTCACTCCCGGGAGATCGGGGATGTGGAGGAGTGGTGGTGGAGCGGGTCAGTCCACTGTAGCCCGGATGACCCGGGTGACCTCCGGAACCACACCCTCGCCGAGCACGAGCACCTCGACATCCGTGAGGTGGTACTTGCGGATGACCTTGGCCGCCGCGTCGATCTCCTTCTGGGCGTTCGCACCCTTGAGGAACACGAGTTCCCCGCCGTCCCGCACGAGCGGAACCGTGATCGGCACGAGCTTCGACAGGGCGCTGACGGCCCGCGCGGTGACCTGGTCGAGCGACACCTGGTCCACCGCCTCCTCGGCGCGCGCCCGGAGCACGGTGACGTTGTCGAGCGCCAGCTCGGCTGCCTGGTCCTGCAGCCACTTCACCCGGCGCTCCATCGGCTCGATGAGCACGAAGGACACGTCCGGCCGCGCGATCGCGAGCACCAGGCCCGGAAGGCCGGCGCCACTGCCGACGTCACCGACGATGCCCGGCCGCAGCAGAGGTGCGACGAGCACGCTGTTCAGGATGTGCCGCGTCCACAGCCGGGGGAGCTCGAGCGGCCCGATGAGGCCGAACTCCTCGCCGTGCTTCGCGAGGTTCGCCGTGAAGGCGCGGGCGAGTTCGATGCGGTCACCGAACAACTCCGCAGCCGCACCCGGCTCGGCCTCGAGGGAGGCGATCGGGAGCGGGGCGGAGGAGTCGATCTGATCCGTCACGGGTTCCGCTGCGCCTACGCCGGCGAGATGACCGTGTGGCGGTCGCGGCCCTCGCCCTCGGACTCCGAGGTGTAGCCGCGCGACGACACCAGGTCGTGCACGAGCTTGCGCTCGTACGACGACATGGGCGGAAGGGCGGCGGAGGACGAGCCTGCCTCGATGCGGCCGATGGCACGGTCGACGAGCTGGGACAGCTCGGCCTGCCGAGCGTCGCGCGACCCGCCGACGTCGAGGATGAGGCGGGAGAACGCACCGGTCTTGCTCTGCACCGCGAGGCGGGTGAGCTCCTGGAGAGCGCTGACCGTGTCGGGCTGGGAGAGGACGCTGATGTTGCTGTCGGCGCCCGCGGTCACCGACACGTATGCGCGTCCGGCACGCACCTCGATGTCGATGTCACCGTCGAGGTCGCAGATGTCGAGCAGCTCCTCGATGTAGTCGGCGGCGACGTCGCCCTCCTCCTCGAGCTGCGAGATCGGTGCCTCGTCGCGGCTGTCGACGAGCACGTCCGGCTGGTCGACCGTCTGGATGTCGTCCGTCACGTCGCTCATCTCTTCTTTCCTCCGGTCTTCTTCGCACGGGCCTTTCCGACCGGCTGTGCGCGCTGGGTGGGGCGCTTCTCCTCGATGACGACGGTGTTGCCGCCGGCCCCGGCGGACTCCACCTCGGGCAGCTTGCCTCGGCGGGCGAGACGTGCCTCGCGGGCCGCGGCGGCCTCGCTGCCGGGCGTCGGCATGTTGCGGATCACGAGGAACTGCTGACCCATGGTCCAGAAGTTCGAGGTGAGCCAGTAGAACATCACGCCGAGCGGGAAGGCCACGCCGGAGACGGCGAAGACGAGGGGAAGGATGTAGAGCAGGATCTTCTGCTGGCGGAACATCGGGCTGTTCTTCGCCTCGGGCGACATGTTCTTCGCCATGATCTGCAGCTGCGTGATGAACTGCGACACCGTCATGAGTACGACCATGACCGCGGCGATCACCATCACCAGGGCGTTGCCGCCGTTGTCGATGAACGTGGCGCGCAGCGGCGCACCGAAGAGCTCCGAGTTGGCGAAGGAGTCCGCGAGCTGGCGGCTCAGGAGGCCGACCCCGGCCTTGTCGTGCTGCGCGTCGTTGAGCACCGAGAACAGGCCGAAGAAGATCGGCATCTGCAGGAGCAGCGGGAGGCAGGAGCTCAGCGGGTTCGTCCCCGTGCGCTTGTACAACTCCATGGTCTCGCGGGACATGGCCTCACGGGAGAACTGGTCGCGCTTGCCGCGGTACTTGTCCTGGATCTTCTTGAGCTGCGGCGCGATCTCGAGGGTCTTGCGCTGGCTCTTGATCTGCTTGACGAACACCGGGATCAGGGCCGCGCGGACGATGAGCACCAGGCCGACGATGGACAGGATCCAGGTGATGCCGGCGTCCGGGTCCATGCCGATGGACGACCAGAGGGTGTGGAAGCCGACGAGGATCAGCTCGATGACCCATTTGATGGGCCAGAGGATCGTGCCGATGATGTCCATGTGTGGTTGGTTAGCCCTTTCCGTGGCCGGCTACAACGAATCCGAAGCGAGTCAGTGCGTATCGGCGGGTCTTGCGTCTCGGCACGTCATCGATGCCGCCTGCCGCCCACGGGTGACAACGCAGGATGCGGCGGACCGTGAGGAACCCGCCCACGACGACGCCGTGTTCCTGCACCGCCTGCAGCCCGTAGGCCGAACAGGAGGGGTAGTAACGACACACGTCGCCGTACAGAGGCGAGATCACCGCGCGGTAAGCCCGAAGCAGCAGAACGACCAGGTTCCGGGGGAGCAGCAGGAGGAAGGTGATGACCCTGCTCATACTGTTCCGAAGTTTCTGTCGAGTGCAGCCGAAATCTCTGCGTGCAGGGTATCCCACGACGCTTGATCGGCACCTGGAAGCGCCCTGACGACGATGTCCGATCCAGCGGGGAGCCGGTCGACGTACTCGTAGGCGACAGCCTTCATCCGGCGCCGCACCAGGTTGCGGCGCACGGCGGTGCCCACCTTCTTCGACACGATGAACCCGAACCGGGCCGGCGTCTCGGCAGGCGACCTGCGGATGTAGCACACCGTGTTGGCGCCACCTGCGCGACGTCCGCGCCGCACGATTGCTCGATAGTCGGCGCCGGACGTCACGCGATTGGCCTTGGCCAACACGGGTGGTGTTACGCGGAGAGCTCGGTGCGCCCCTTGCGGCGACGAGCGCCGAGGATGGCGCGGCCGGCGCGCGTGCGCATACGGAGGCGGAAGCCGTGCACCTTGGCGCGGCGGCGGTTGTTCGGCTGGAACGTTCTCTTGCTCATGAGGTGATCTCCACAGGTGTCATCCACGAACCGAAAGGTCGGCCGGGAAGAATGGGGCAGCCCGGTATGGCTGCGGGGTCAACTGATTAAAACTACGGCCTTCGACCCGTCCGGTCAAACCAACGGCTGCGCAACCTCCGATTATCCACACCGCCTCCCCCCAACGCGGTATTGACATGCCGGTGGACTTAGGGTGAATTTGTTCTCGCCCGCGGCCTCATCTAGCGTGAGGGGCTGCACACCCGAACGGCGTCGCTCGTGCGAGGAGACTGCTGTGCCGGTTTCCCACATACGGTGGATAAGTATGTGAGTAACTCCCCACGTCCACACCAGCGCGACGCAACCGACCGGGCCGCAAGCCCTGCAGTCGAGGACACGAGGGCACACAGATCATGACGAGTACGACGAGGGGAACGATGCAGCAGAGCCCCGACCCGACTCGTGAGATCTGGGACTCGATCATGGGGTCGCTCACCGCAGACGACCGCATCACCCCTCAGCTGCACGGCTTCATCAGCCTTGTCGAGCCCAAGGGCGTCATGACCGGCACCATCTACCTCGAGGTGCCCAACGAACTGACCCGAGGGATGCTCGAGCAGCGCGTGCGCGTGCCCCTGCTCAACGCCATCGGCTCCGTCGACGACAGCTTCGGCGTCACGAACTTCGCCATCGTCGTCAATCCGGAGATCGGGCAGGACTCCTACGAGCGCCGCACCGAGCAGGTGGATCAGCCGTACATCGAGACGCCCAAGGTGCCGACCGTCACGGCGATGCCGCCGGCGCACAGCCGGTCCGACTCGCGGCTCAACCCCAAGTACAGCTTCGACAACTTCGTCATCGGCGGCTCCAACCGCTTCGCGCACGCCGCCGCGGTGGCCGTGGCCGAGGCGCCGGCGAAGGCGTACAACCCGCTGTTCGTCTACGGCGAGTCCGGGCTGGGCAAGACCCACCTCCTGCACGCTATCGGGCACTACGCGATGAGCCTGTACCCGGGCATCCGGGTGCGCTACGTGAGCTCCGAGGAGTTCACCAACGACTTCATCAACTCGATCGCGAACAACCGGTCGTCGCTGTTCCAGTCCCGGTACCGCGACATCGACATCCTGCTGATCGACGACATCCAGTTCCTGCAGGGGAAGGACTCCACCCAGGAGGCCTTCTTCCACACCTTCAACACGCTGCACGACCACAACAAGCAGGTCGTGATCACCAGCGACCTGCCGCCGAAGCACCTCACCGGGTTCGAGGACCGCATGCGGTCGCGCTTCGAGTGGGGCCTCATCACCGATGTGCAGGCGCCGGACCTGGAGACGCGCATCGCGATCCTCCGGAAGAAGGCGCAGAGCGAGAAGCTGCAGGTGCCCGACGACATCCTCGAGTTCATGGCCACGAAGGTCACCTCGAACGTGCGCGAGCTCGAGGGCACGCTCATCCGGGTGACCGCGTTCGCGAGCCTCAACCGCACGGCCGTCGACCTCGCGCTCGTGCAGACCGTGCTCAAGGACCTGATCACGCTCGACGACGACAACGTGATCGCGCCGGTCGACATCATCAACCACACCGCCAGCTACTTCAAGCTCACGGTGGACGACCTGTACGGCACCTCGCGCTCCCAGGCGATCGCCACCGCGCGGCAGATCGCCATGTATCTGTGCCGGGAGCTGACGAACCTGTCGCTGCCGAAGATCGGTCAGCTGTTCGGCAACCGCGACCACACCACGGTCATGTACGCGAACAAGAAGATCACGGAGCTCATGAAGGAGCGCCGGTCCATCTACAACCAGGTGACCGAGCTCACGAGCCGCATCAAGCAGGACCACCGCTACAAGATCTGACCCGCTCCGTTCGGCGGGTGCTTCGTGCGCGGGGGAGTGGTCCGCGTTCCGTTCTCCTGCGTGCCCGCAGGCGCTGCGTCCGCTCGTCCCCGCGACCTCTCGCGCCCCTGCCCAGGCAGGAGGTTTCTGCGCAGGTAAAAGCTGGGGAGGATCCTCGTGCCTGGGCAGGGGCGCGGCGTGCAGCCGGGGAGAGGGCGACATGCGTCCCTTCGACAGGCTCAGGGACCGTAGTAAGGAACCCGCGGACTCGGGGCGACGGGCGCCTTCGACAGGCTCAGGGACCGTCTTTGCCGCCGCCCCTCGCACGACGTCGGTCGCAGGTCGCGAGGCGCCTCGCGGGGCCGGTTGCACGGTCGCTGAGCCTGTCGAAGCTACGGGACGTGCCTCCGTTTCCGCCCCCTCTTGCACGCCGGTCCAGCCGGCCGAAGCAGGGTCCAGCGCACGTTCGCACACCCGTTTCAGAGGGTCGATGCCGGCTCGGGACAGGGCCTCAGCGGCCGTCAGCGGCCCTGTGCGGATCGGATTCGGGGGTTTTCACACATTGTGCAGAACCTGTGGATAACTGTGGAGAACCGCCGAGAGCGCTGTTCACTTCGGTGGCCAGGATGTGAACAACAAGAATTCTTGTCATGCCTCCGTGGGACCGTCCTCCCCGCTCCGCCAACAGGCTGCTCACAACTTCCACCCGTGTAGTTCCCTACTGCCGACTGGGCTGCGCGGAGTTGTCCACAGATTCCACAGCCGTTAACACAATTGTTCTTTAACCCTTTCTTCCATCCGCCCGATAACTTTTCCGGCTCCGCCTCCGTCCGCCCGGTGGGCGGCGGGCCGCCTCTCCGCTGGGGTGTACCGTTGCTGTCTGCGGTCCTCCGGAGCTGGCGAAATGCCTGCGGCTAGAGTTGATCGACCGTCTTCGTATTTCCAGACAGGGGTGTGCAGTGAGGTTTCAGGCGAACCGTGACGTGTTCAGCGAGGCCGTCTCCTTTGCCGTGAAGCTCCTCCCTCAGCGCACGACCCTGCCGATCCTGAGCGGTGTGCTTCTCGAGGCGGACGAGGACGGGCTCACGCTCTCGTCGTTCGACTACGAGGTCTCCGCCCGGACCCGCATCGACGCGGAGATCGAGGAGACCGGCCGCGTGCTGGTGTCCGGCCGGCTGCTCGCCGACATCGCCAACCGCCTGCCGAACGCACCGGTGCAGTTCTCGACCGACGAGTCCCGCATCAGCGTCACCTGCGGCGCCGCGCACTTCACCCTGCTGAGCATGCCGGTGGAGGAATATCCCAGCCTTCCGGAGATCGCGGCGCAGACCGGGCTCCTTCCCGCCGACTCCTTCGCCACCGCGGTGTCCCAGGTGGCCGTCGCCGCCTCCCGTGACGATGTCACCCCCGTCATCACGGGCGTGCAGCTCGAGGTCGGCGACAACACCCTCGGCCTCATCGCCACCGACCGATACCGCGTCGCGGTGCGGGAGATCGACTGGGATCGCGGCGACAACGCGCAGTCCGAGACCCTCTCGGCGCTCGTGCCGGCGCGCACGCTGCAGGAGGTCGGCAAGACCTTCGGCCACAGCGGCACCATCTCCGTGGCGATCACCCACACCGACGAACGTGAGCTCATCGCGTTCAGCGCCGACCGCAAGACCGTGACCTCGCTCCTCATCAAGGGCAACTTCCCGCCCGTCAAGCGGCTGTTCCCCGAGACCGTCGAGAACTACGCGGTCATCAACACGGCCGAGCTCATCGAGGCGACACGACGCGTCGCGCTCGTCCTCGAGCGCGAGGCCGCGTTGCGTTTCACCTTCACGATCGACGGGCTGACGCTCGAGGCGATCGGATCAGAACAGGCCCAGGCATCGGAGAGCATCGACGCTCTCCTCACGGGTGGCGACACCGTCGTGTCACTCAAGCCGCAGTTCCTGCTGGACGGCCTCGGTGCCGTGCACAGCGAGTTCGTCCGTCTCTCGTTCACGAAGACGGACAACCCGAACAAGCCCGGGCCGGTGCTGATCACGAGCCAGTCCTCGAAGGATCAGGCCGGGGCGGACAACTACAGGTACCTGCTGCAGCCCAACCTGCTGCTCCGGTAATCCCCGCCCCTACGAGGAGGAACACACATGCACATCGGTCTCGTCGGCCTTGGCAAAATGGGCAACAACATGCGCGCCCGTCTCGAGGCGAACGGCATTGAGGTCACCGGCTACGACACGCGCCCGGACGTCTCCGACGTCCCGGAGCTCCGGGATCTCGTCGCCGCACTCCCCACGCCCCGCATCGTCTGGGTCATGGTGCCGTCCGGCAAGATCACGCATGACGTGATCGCCCACCTCAGCGGCCTGCTCGAGGAGGGCGACCTCCTCATCGACGGCGGCAACTCCAAGTTCACCGACGACTTCGCGCACGCCGAGCTGCTCGCCCACACGGGCGTCAACTACGTCGACGTCGGGGTCTCCGGCGGTGTCTGGGGCGCCCGGAACGGCTACGGCCTCATGGCCGGCGGGGAGGCCGAGCAGGTCGAGCGCCTCATGCCCGTCTTCGACGCGCTGCGCCCCGAGGGCCCCCGCGAGGAGAGCTTCGTGCACGCCGGTGGGACCGGTGCCGGGCACTACGCGAAGATGGTGCACAACGGCATCGAGTACGCCATGATGCAGGCCTTCGCCGAGGGCTTCGAGCTGCTCGAGGCGCGCAACGACGTGATCAAGGACGTCCCGGGCACCTTCAAGGCGTGGCAGCAGGGCACCGTCGTGCGCTCCTGGCTGCTCGAGCTCCTCGTGCGCGCGCTCGACGAGGACCCCAAGCTGGAGCACGTGGCCGGCTACGTGGAGGACTCCGGCGAAGGACGCTGGACCATCGAGGAGGCCATCAACAACGCCGTCCCGGTGCCCACCATCAGCGCCTCGATCTTCGCGCGGTTCGTCTCGCGCCAGGACGACTCGCCCGCCATGAAGGCGGTCGCCGCCCTGCGCAACCAGTTCGGCGGGCACGCGGTCAAGAGGCGGTAGCGCGTGGCGCGATGCTAGTGCGGCAGCTCGCCCTGCGCGACTTCCGCAACTACCGGGAGGCCGACGTCTCGCTCGAGCCCGGTCCCAACCTGTTCGTCGGAAGCAACGGACAGGGCAAGACCAACCTCGTCGAGGCGCTCGGCTACCTCAGCACCCTGGGCTCGCACCGGGTGTCCACCGACCAGGCGCTGATCCGTCAGGACCAGCCGTCGGCGGTGATCCGGGCGAGGCTCCAGCACGACGGGCGCGAGAAGCTCGTCGAGGTGGAGCTCAACCGGGTGGGCGCGAACCGCGCCCAGGTGAACCGTTCCGTCGTGAAAACGCGGGAGCTGCCGCGCTACTTCTCCAGCGTGCTGTTCGCGCCTGAAGATCTGGCGCTCGTGCGCGGCGACCCGTCCGGCCGGCGCCGGTTCCTCGATCAGCTCCTCGTGCTGCGCACGCCCCGGCTCTCCGGGGTGCTCGCCGACTACGAGCGCGTGCTGAAGCAGCGCAACTCCCTGCTCAAGTCGGCGCGGGCGACGGGCGCGAAGGCCGCGTCGCTCAGCACCCTCGACATCTGGGACGAGCGCCTGGTCGCCCTCGGCTCGGAGATCATCGCCGCGCGCAGCCGGCTGGTGGCCGAGCTCGCCCCGCACGTGCGGAGCGGATACGCCGCGGTGGCCGGTGCCGACCACGGTCCGACCCTCGTGGCGTCGCTCAGCGTGCTCGGCGCGGACCCCGACGACGACGATCAGCAGGGGTCGGCGCCTCTGGACTCCATGACCGCGGAGGATCGGGCAAACCCCGCCGCGATCGCGACGCGGTACTCGGCCGCGCTGCAGCGCCTGCGCCGGCGCGAGCTCGACCGCGGCATCACCCTCGCCGGCCCGCACCGCGACGACATCGTCTTCGCGCTCAACGGACTCCCCGCCAAGGGTTACGCGAGCCACGGTGAATCCTGGTCGTTCGCGCTCGCCCTGAAGCTGGCATCCGCGGAGATCCTCCGCCGGGAGTCGGCGAGCGGCGACCCCGTGCTCATCCTCGACGACGTCTTCGCCGAGCTCGACGAGTCGCGCCGGATCCGGCTCGCGGACGCCATCTCCGACTACGAGCAGGTGCTCATCACCGCGGCCGTCTACGGGGACGTTCCCGAGGGGCTGCGCGCCCACACCGTCCGCATCGCGGCGGGCAGCATCGTCGACGAGGCCGGGAACGGTGAGACGGGGAACGATGCGTCGGCGAACGGTGAGCACGCCAATGAGTGAGGCCGGGAATGGCTGAGATGACGGGCCCCGGCGCCCCAGGGCCGGACGCAGACGCGGGTGGGGACGAGTTCGACGACGGGGCGGAGAGCGAGTCGGTCGCGGTGTACCAGCGGTTCCGCCGCGTCTTCGGCAGCGCCGCGGTGCGCGGGGCCAATGCCCGCAAGCGCAGGGTGAAGAAGGCGGGCGACAGCGTGCCGTTCGCGCCCGGGCGCGACCCGGACCGGCTCGGCGACATCGTGCAGGGGCTCACCGCCCGCCTCGGCTGGGACTCCTCCCTCGCGCAGTCCGACCTGATGCTGGCCTGGACAGAGATCGCGGGTGAGGAGACGGCCGCGCACTCGCATCCGACCGGCATCGACAACGGCACGCTAACGGTGGAGTGCGAGTCCACCGCCTGGGCGACCCAGCTGCGTCTGATGCGCGTGCAGATCACCACGCGCATCGCCGAGAAGTACCCGGACGCCGGAGTGCAGTCGATCCGTTTCCAGGGGCCGGACGCCCCGTCCTGGAAACGCGGTCCCAAATCTATTCCAGGGCGCGGTCCTCGCGATACTTACGGCTAGGGACCCATAAACGTTCACCAGCAGCGAGAAAACGCCCCAGATCGCCGTTTTCGGCCGGGCGAAGAGCCCGGGCTTGGTAGAATGAGAAGTCGTTTGTCCGGCCGAATGCCTCCCCTCGATCGCTTCCGCGATCTCAGGTCCGTGCGGCTTGAGCGACCCCAAACCGGTAGGAGCCGATTCTTCTATGACAGACCCCAACGAGACCGACCAGAATCCCGCACAGAGCGTCGAAGAGAGCGGCACCGTCGCCGCAGATCCGAAGAACTCGCGTTCGAGAGTAGACCACGAGTACGGCGCCGGTGACATCCAGGTTCTGGAGGGTCTCGAGGCGGTCCGCAAGCGCCCCGGCATGTACATCGGCTCGACCGGCCCCCGCGGACTCCACCACCTCGTGTACGAGATCGTCGACAACTCCGTGGACGAGGCCCTCGCCGGGCACGCGGACAACATCGAGATCACCATGCGCGCCGACGGCGGCATCCGGGTGTCCGACAACGGCCGCGGCATCCCCGTGGACATCCATCCGGTGGAGAAGCGCTCGACCGTCGAGGTCGTGCTCACCGTCCTGCATGCCGGTGGCAAGTTCGGCGGCGGCGGATACGCGGTGTCCGGCGGCCTGCACGGCGTCGGCAGCTCGGTCGTCAACGCCCTGTCGAAGGAGCTCGACGTCGAGGTCCGCCGTCAGGGCAGCGTCTGGCGGCAGAGCTTCCGCCATGGCGTGCCCGTCGCGCCCCTCGAGCAGGGCGAGGCGGCCTCCGATACCGGGACCACCATCACGTTCTGGCCGAACGACGAGATCTTCGAGACCGTCGAGTTCGACTACGAGACGCTGCGCGCACGCTTCCAGCAGATGGCCTTCCTCAACAAGGGCCTCCGGCTCACGCTGACCGACGAGCGTCAGCTGAACGACACCGAGGTGCAGGTCGAGTCCTTCCTCTACGAGAAGGGGCTCGTCGACTACGTCGAGCACCTCAACCGCCAGAAGAAGGCGGAGTTCGTGCACCCGGACATCATCGCGTTCGAGTCCGAGGACGACGACCGCAAGATCTCCCTCGAGGTCGCGATGCAGTGGACCACGGCTTACACCGAGAGCGTGCACACCTACGCGAACACCATCAACACGCACGAGGGCGGCACGCACGAGGAGGGCTTCCGCGCGGCGCTGACGACGCTCGTCAACCGCTATGCGCGCGAGAAGAGCATTCTCAAGGAGAAGGACGAGAACCTGACCGGCGAGGACGTGCGCGAGGGACTGACCGCGGTCATCTCCGTCAAGCTCTCCGAGCCGCAGTTCGAGGGCCAGACGAAGACGAAGCTGGGCAACACGGAGGCGAAGGCCTACGTGCAACGCGTCGCCGGCAGCCAGCTCGCCGACTGGTTCGACCGCAACCCGTCCCAGGCCCGCGATGTGGTGCGGAAGGCCATCCAGGCGTCGCTCGCCCGGCTCGCCGCCCGCAAGGCCCGCGCCGACACCCGCCGCAAGGGGCTGCTCGAGTCCGGCGGCATGCCCGGCAAGCTCAAGGACTGCCAGAGCAAGGATCCGCGGCTGTCCGAGATCTTCCTCGTGGAGGGCGACTCGGCCGGCGGCTCCGCCGTGCAGGGCCGCAATCCCGAGACCCAGGCGATCCTCCCGCTGCGCGGGAAGATCCTGAACGTCGAGAAGGCCCGCCTCGACCGCGCCCTCAACAACAACGAGGTGCAGTCGATGATCACGGCCTTCGGCGCCGGCATCGGCGAGGACTTCAACCCGGAGAAGGCCAGGTACCACAAGATCGTGCTCATGGCCGACGCGGACGTCGACGGCCAGCACATCACGACGCTGCTGCTCACCCTCCTGTTCCGCTACATGCGCCCGCTCGTGGACCTCGGCTACGTGTACCTCGCCCAGCCGCCGCTGTACCGCCTCAAGTGGTCGAACGCGGAGCACCAGTACGTGTACTCCGACCGGGAGCGCGACGCGATGCTCGAGCTCGGCATCGCCTCCGGCAAGCGCATCCCGAAGGACAACGGGATCCAGCGCTACAAGGGCCTCGGCGAGATGGACTACAAGGAGCTGTGGGAGACCACGATGAACCCGGCCACCCGCACACTCCTGCAGGTGACCCTGGACGACGCGGCCGCGGCGGACGAGATCTTCTCGACGCTCATGGGCGAGGACGTGGAGTCCCGCCGGTCCTTCATCCAGCGCAACGCGAAGGACG
Source organism: uncultured Microbacteriaceae bacterium (assembly GCA_947487835.1). Lineage (GTDB taxonomy): Bacteria > Actinomycetota > Actinomycetes > Actinomycetales > Microbacteriaceae > Planctomonas. The sequence goes on along the minus strand of CANKXX010000003.1, from coordinate 531,969 downwards.
TGCGCTTCCTCGACATCTAGCGGTCCGCCGTGCCGGCATCCGATGCCGCACGCCCGCCGCCGTCCTCGACGCACGCCAGACGAAGTAGAAGAACGAGAGAAGCATGGCCGACGAAACGAACGAGACGCCCGAATCCCCCGAATCCCCCGAGGAGACCGTCGAGGAGACGGTGACCGGGGTCGCCATCCAGCACGACCGGGTCGAGCAGGTCGACCTGCAGCTCGAGATGCAGCGGTCCTACCTCGACTACGCGATGAGCGTGATCGTGGGCCGCGCCCTACCCGAGGTGCGCGACGGCCTGAAGCCCGTGCACCGGCGCGTGATCTACGCCATGTACGACGGCGGCTACCGCCCCGACCGCTCCTTCTCCAAGTCCGCCCGCGTGGTGGGCGAGGTGATGGGTCAGTTCCACCCGCACGGTGACGCATCGATCTACGACACGCTCGTCCGGCTCGTGCAGCCCTGGGCCATGCGCTACCCGCTGGCCCTCGGTCAGGGCAACTTCGGCTCGCCCGGCAACGACGGCGCCGCCGCCCCCCGGTACACCGAGACGAAGATGGCCCCGCTCGCCCTCGAGATGGTGCGGGACATCACCGAGGAGACCGTCGACTTCCAGGACAACTACGACGGTCGCACGCTCGAGCCCGTCGTGCTGCCGAGCCGGTTCCCGAACCTGCTGGTGAACGGGTCCGTCGGCATCGCGGTCGGCATGGCGACCAACATCCCGCCGCACAACCTCCGCGAGGTCGCCTCCGCCGCCCTATGGGTGCTCGAGCACCCCGATGCGGACGAGGAGGAGACCATGGCGGCCCTGGTGCAGCGCATCAAGGGCCCCGACTTCCCCACCGGCGCCCAGATCCTCGGCGTGAAGGGCATCCAGGACGCCTACCGCACCGGGCGCGGCTCGATCACGATGCGCGCCGTCGTGAACGTCGAGGAGATCCAGGGCCGCACCTGCCTCGTCGTCACGGAGCTGCCCTACCAGGTGAACCCGGACAACCTGGCGATCAAGATCGCCGAGCTGGTCAAGGAGGGCAAGCTCGGCGGCGTCGCCGACATCCGCGACGAGACCTCCGGCCGCACCGGCCAGCGCCTCGTGATCGTGCTCAAGCGCGACGCCGTGGCGAAGGTCGTGCTCAACAACCTGTACAAGCAGACGCAGCTGCAGGAGAACTTCGGCGCGAACATGCTCGCGATCGTGGACGGCGTGCCGCGCACGCTCGCGCTCGACGGCTTCATCCGCGCGTGGGTCGACCACCAGGTCGAGGTCATCGTGCGGCGCACCCAGTTCCGGCTGCGCGAGGCCGAGGCCCGCGCCCACATCCTCCGCGGCTACCTGAAGGCGCTGGATGCGCTCGACGAGGTCATCGCGCTCATCCGCGCGTCCGCGACCGTCGAGGTGGCCCGGTCCGGCCTCATGGGGCTGCTCGACATCGACGAGCTGCAGGCGAACGCCATCCTCGAGATGCAGCTGCGCCGCCTCGCCGCCCTGGAGCGTCAGCGCATCCAGGAGCAGGCCAACGAGCTCGAGGCCCGCATCGCCGAGTACAAGCACATCCTTGCGACACCCAGCGTGCAGCGCGAGATCATCGGCACCGAGCTCGGCGAGATCGTCGACAAGTTCGGCGACGACCGCCGCACCGAGATCCTGTTCGGCTTCGACGGCGACATGAGCATGGAAGACCTCATCCCCGAGGAGGAGATGGTCGTCACGCTCACCCGCGGCGGGTACGTCAAGCGCACGCGCAGCGACAACTACCGCAGCCAGCGCCGCGGCGGCAAGGGCGTCCGCGGGGCCCAGCTGCGGGCGGACGACGTGGTCGAGCACTTCTTCGTGACCACGACGCACCACTGGCTGCTGTTCCTCACCAACAAGGGACGGGTCTACCGCGCGAAGGCGTACGAGCTGCAGGAGGCCGGCCGCGACGCGAAGGGCCAGCACGTGGCCAACCTGCTCGCCATGCAGCCGGACGAGGTCATCTCGCAGGTCCTCGACATCCGCGACTACACGGCGGCGCAGTTCCTCGTGCTCGCCACCCGCGACGGCCTGATCAAGAAGACGGCGCTCACCGAGTACGACACGAATCGGTCCGGCGGCATCATCGCGATCAACCTCCGCGAGGGCGACGAGCTGGTCTCGGCGCTGCTCGTGGACGAGAGCGACGACCTCCTCCTCGTCTCCCGCAAGGGCATGTCCGTGCGCTTCACGGCGTCGAACGATGCGCTCCGCCCGATGGGTCGCTCGACCTCCGGTGTGAAGGGCATGACGTTCCGCGGCGACGACACGCTGCTGTCCGCATCCGTCGTGGGCGAGGACGGCTTCGTGTTCGTGGTGACCGAGGGCGGCTACGCCAAGCGCACCTCGGCCGACCAGTACCGGGTGCAGAACCGCGGCGGCATGGGCATCAAGGTGGCCAAGCTCGCCGAGGCCAGGGGCGATCTGGCCGGCGCGATGATCGTCTCCGAGGACGACGAGGTGCTCGTCGTTCTGGCCGGCGGCAAGGTGGTACGCTCTGCCGTGGCCGAGGTCCCGGCGAAGGGCCGCGACACCATGGGTGTGGTCTTCGCACGCTTCGCCGACAACGATCGCATCATCGCTCTCGCCAGGAACGCGGAGCGGAATGTGGAAGAGGAACTGGTCGACTCCGTCACTCCGGTGGATGGGACCGGGAAGGACGAGTCAGTAGATGAGTAGTGTCGCCGAGAAGCTCGCGAAGAAATCTTCGCGCGCTGCCTCCACCAAGCAGGTGCGGCTGAAACTCGTGTACATCGACTTCTGGTCGGCGTTGAAGCTGTCGTTCCTCATCTCCGTGGTCCTCGGCATCGTGCTCGTCGTCGTGGTGTTCCTCGTCTGGAGCGTCATCGCGTCCACCGGCATCTTCGAGTCGGTGAGCCAGCTGTTCCAGGACGTCGCGGGCGAGGGGTCGGACTTCCGGCTCGACAGCATCGTCGGGCTGCCCCAGGTGATGGGCTTCTCGATCATCGTCGCGTTGCTCAACGTGGTCGTGCTGACGGCGCTCGGCGCCATCGCCGCGCTGCTCTACAACCTGAGCGTGCGGATCACCGGCGGCCTGCTCGTCGGCTTCACCAACAACTGATCGGTCCGTCCGGTCGGCGGCCGCTCCGGCGGGCGCCGATTCGGAATTCCGGCGGGCATACGGTAACGTAAACATGCCCAATCGGGGCTATAGCTCAGGCGGTTAGAGCGCTTCGCTGATAACGAAGAGGTCCCAGGTTCAAGTCCTGGTAGCCCCACAAGGGATCCGACATCGGATCCCACGTGGTCGTCCGTTTTCCACGCACCACATCCCGCCGGGGTCAGCCCGGCGATCGGGGCCTTAGCTCAGTTGGTAGAGCGCCTGCTTTGCAAGCAGGATGTCAGGAGTTCGATTCTCCTAGGCTCCACCCCTTCTTTGTCCGGCGAATCGTGCTCGTTCGCTCGCGCCGACCGTCCTGACGCGGACGGTCACTCCCTGAGGAGGTCCGCGGGGAGTCGGTAGTACCGCACGGCATTGCCGGCGAAGGCTGCGCGCTGCTCGTCCCGCGACCAGTCGCTCGCGATCTCCACGAAGCCGCCGTAGATGTCCCGGTAGGACCCGGTGAGGCCATCGACGGGGAAGTTGCTGGCGAACATGATGCGGTCGGCGCCGAAGATCTCGGCCGTGGTCTCGACGATCGGCCGGTTGTCCTCCACCGTCCACGGCACCCCGCGCAGTCCGATGCCGGAGATCTTGATCGCCACGTTGTCAAAGCGCGCCAGCAGCCGGAGCGCCGCCGTCCAGCCCGCGATCCCCTCCGGCGAGCGGTCGGACGGCAGCCCGGTGTGATTGATGGTCACGTGGGTCTCCGGATGGCGCGCGATCAGCTCCGCCGCCTCCGCGAAGTGCCACCACGCCACCTGGAGCTCGAAGTCCAGGCCGTAGCGGTGCAGGAGTGCGTAGCCGGCCTGCCACCGCGCGTCGGTCAGCAGGCTCGGCCGGTCGGCGGCCGCGGCGGCGGACGGTGCATCGCCCGGCTTGTTCCGGACCGCCCGGACGAGCGGGCGCTGCGCGAGCTGCTCGAGCACGCCCTCGACGGCCGGATCACGGAGCACGGCGTGCGCCACAGCGGCACTGGGTAGGCCGTACTCGGCCGCGACCGCCTCGGTGTAGTCCATCTCGCCGACCGGGTCGTCCTGATCCCACTCGGTCTCCATGGTGACCGTGCCCACGATGTCGAGTCCGGCCGCGTCCCGGAGGAGGTCGGGGGGCAGGTAGGAGCGCTTGATGCTCTCGTAGTCGCCGTAGCGGAAGGGGATCCGCGCATCCGGCAGCAGCCACGGCTGGCGGCCCAGTTCCGGCTGCCAGAAGTGGTGGTGCGCGTCGACAATGGGGCCGGTGTAGGCGCTCACGGTGGGGGAGCCAGCCTAGCCGCGGACCGCGGCGGTGCGTCGGGCTGCGGCGAGCGGCTTGTTGAAGTTGACGACCATCGAGCCAAGAAGGTACAGCCCGCCCGCGATCGCGAGGAAGACGAACGACCCGGTGTAGGACCCGCCGCCCGCGGCGATGGCGTAGCCCATGACGACCGGGGCGAGGCCGCCGCCGGCGCTCGACGCGACGTTCATCACTCCGCCGACCGTGCCGACCTGCTTCTTGGGCGCGAGCCAGGAGGGGAACGCCCAGTAGACCCCGCCGAACTGGTTGAAGAAGACGGCGATGCCGAGGGCGACGAGGGCGGTGTAGCCGTCGTCGATGAGCGGGAGCGTGAGGATGGGGACGATGGTGCCGACGCCGGAGATGGCGAGGATCGTCTTCATGACCCGGTTGTAGTCCGTGGTCCGGGCACGGAAGCGGTCCGTCGCCCAGCCGGCGACCAGCTGGCCGAGCACGCCCATGCCGTAGACGGCGAACGTGCCCCAGCCGAGCGCCGCCAGGTCGAAGTTCATGACGTTCGCGAGGTAGGACGGTGTCCAGGAGATGATGCCCCACCACACCGTCGCCCAGCCGAGGCGGCCGAGCCAGAGACCCCAGAAGCTCGAGGAGCGGACGTAGTCGACCGCGCGGGGGAGCGGAGCGTTGTCGTCGATGTCCGCGACGTCGCGGTCGCTCGCAATGTAGGCACGCTCGGCGTCGTTGACCTTCGGGTGCTGCTCGGGGCTGTCCTTGAGGTACAGGTAGTAGAGGACGGCGACGACGATGGTGAGCGCGCCGGTGATGACGAACGCCATGCGCCAGCCGCCGGTCAGGCCGATGAGGGCGGTGACGACGATGCCGCCGACCGCGGACCCGAAGGGGCCGGCCGCGTCGATGAAGGTCGCGCCGCGGGCCCGTTCCCGGGACGGCAGCCAGCGGGAGTTGAGCTTCGACCCGGCCGGGAAGACGGGCGCCTCCGTCGCGCCGAGGCCGAGGCGGGTCGCGGTGAGGAAGATGCCGTTCGTGGCCAGCCCGCCGAGCAGCTGGAAGCCGCCCCAGAGCGCGCCCGCCCAGCCGACGACCTTGCGCGGCCCGAAACGGTCGAGCATCCAGCCGCCAGGGATCTGGAACAGCAGGTAGGTCCAGAAGAACGAGCCGAGCAGCCAGCCCTGCAGCTCCGGGGTGAGGTCGAACTCCTCACTGATGAACGGCATGGAGATGGAGAGCGCGGCGCGATCGATGAAGTTCAGCAGCACGAGGATCCACAGCACCCCGAAGATCTGCAGGCGCACATTCGAGCGCTTCTCGGTGGCTGGCGGCCGCACGGACGTGGTCGACATTCTGTGACTCCTTCGTCTTGACGATGTCTTGCTTGTGTCGTGCGTCACCCGACCGAAGCGGGCAATAGTCCTATAGGATCGACGATTCGCGGGACGGTGTCAATCCTCTGCACTCAGAAATGTCCGGTTGGCGTAGATCCTATTTTATATGCGATAATGCATCCGCGCCCGGTGATCGGCACCCCGCGCATGGATCACTGGAGACCCAGACGATGAAGTCACGCACCCCCCTCGCCGCCGCAGGACTCGCCGCGGTATCCCTCTTCGCCCTCACCGGATGCGGCGCCTCGGCCGAGCCCGCGGCGGACGGCGCGCCCTCCGGCAACGTCACGATGGTCGTGCCCATGGGCGCCGGCGGCGGAAGCGACCAGTCCGGCCGCGCCATCGCCTCCGGCCTCGAGGAGGGCACCGGCCTGAACATCAGCGTCGAGAACCGGGAGGGCGGCTCGGGCGCCGTCGGCTACTCCTACTTCCTCTCCCAGAACGGCAAGAGCAACTACCTGCTCGCCTCGGAGACGGCCCTGCTGGCACTGCCCGTGACCCAGGACGTGGAGTTCACCTACGAGGACTTCACCCCGATCATGAAGCTCGGCGACGACTACACGCTGCTGGTCGTGGCGCCCGACGCCCCGTACGACACGTGCTCCGACGTCGTGGACGCCGCCAAGGACGAGCGCGTCGTCGCCGCGGTCTCGGGCGCGACGAGCCTCGACGAGATCGTCTTCACCCTCGTCGAGTCCGACCAGGACGTCGAGTTCGACCGGGTGCCGTTCGAGTCCGGCAGCGAGGTGCTCACCGCACTCCTCGGCGGCCAGATCGACGTCGCCTCGCTGAACCCGTCCGAGGTCGTGGCGCAGCTCGAGGCCGGCGACCTCAAGGCCCTGTGCGCCTTCTCCGAGGAGCGCTACGAGTACGAGGCGCTGAGCGACATCCCCACCGCCAAGGAGCAGGGCATCGACGTCGCCTTCGCCCAGTACCGCGGCTTCATCGCCCCCGGCGGCATCACCGAGGACCAGACGCAGTACTGGATCGAGGCGGGCCAGGCGTACGAGGAGAGCGACGCCTACACCGAGTACATCGAGAGCAACTACCTGCAGGCGAACGCCGTGTACGGCGACGAGTTCAGCGAGTACCTCGCCGGAAACACCGCCGACCTCGAAGTGGTGTTCGCCGAGTGACCGTCGCGCAGCGGGGCGGCCTGATCGCCAGCGTCGTGCTCGCCGTCCTCGGCGTTGCCGCGGTCGTCGGCGGGATCGGCTACGGAGTGACCGTCGAGGGAGGGGAGATCGGACCGGGGTTCCTTCCCGCCTTCTCGGGCGGCCTCGTCGCGCTCTTCGCACTCCTCGACCTGGTCGGGCGGCTCCGGCGCCGCACCGACCTGCCCACCCAGGCCGAACTCATCCTCGACACCGTCGAGCCGGTCCGGACCGGGCACGGCGGGGTCATCGGGTACACGCCCGGTGACCCGGGTGCGGTGTCGACCGGCACGGAGGCCTTCCACGTGCCCGACACGGGCGACGACCTCGACATCTTCGGCCGCACGCAGAAGCAGCGCAACCGCATGCTCGCGGTCGTGCTCGGGCTCGTCGTGGTCGCGCTGATCGCCGTGCAGCTCGTCGGCTTCCTCATCGCCTTCGTACTGCTCATCTTCGTGATCGCGGTCGTGGTCGAGGGACGCAAGGTCCTGCCGGCCGCCATCGTCTCCGTCGCCGCCGGCGCGGTCACCTACGCCATCTTCGTCGCGTTGTTGCGGGTACCCCTGCCGCAGGGCCTTCTCGGAATCATCTAGGAGCCTCCGTGATCGACAACCTCATCCTCGGCTTCTCGACGGCCTTCACCGCCGAGAACCTGCTGTGGTGTTTCATCGGTGTGCTCCTCGGCACCGTCATCGGGCTCATGCCCGGGCTCGGCTCCACCACCGGTGTGGCCATCCTCATCCCGCTCACGCTCACGCTCGAGCCGGTCACCGCCCTCATCATGCTCGCCGGCATCTACTACGGCGCCCAGTACGGCGGCACCATCACGTCCGTGCTGATCTCGACACCCGGAGAGGCGGCGAGCGTCGTCACGACGCTCGACGGCTATCAGATGGCGAAGAACGGCAAAGCCGGATCCGCCCTCGCCATCAGCGCGATCGGGTCCTTCGTCGCCGCGATCATCTCGCTGGCGCTGCTCATGGCGCTGGCGCCGCCGCTGGCGGACCTGGCCCTGAACTTCGGGCCGGTCGAGAACCTCGCCATCATGATCCTCGGCCTCATCATCGTGGTCAGCTTCGCAGGCGGCGCGCTGTCCCGCGGACTGATGATGGCGGCCGCCGGCCTGCTCATCTCCACGGTCGGCGTCGCCACCGGCTTCAGCGACGCGCGGTTCACGTTCGGCAACATCAACCTGCTCGGCGGCATCCCGTTCATCGAGGTGATGATCGGCCTGTTCGCGATCGGCGAGGTGCTGCATCAGATCCGGATGGGCGCGGACGCTCCCATCCGCACCCGCTTCCGGGACATGGTGATCAGCCGTTCCGAGCTCAAGCGCAGCGCCGGCCCGATCCTCCGCGGCAGCGGCATCGGCTTCGTGCTCGGCATCCTGCCCGGCGCCGGCTCCACGCTCGCGTCGTTCATGGCCTACGGCATCGAGAAGCGCGTCTCCCCGCGCAAGGCGATGTTCGGCAAGGGCGCCATCGAGGGCGTCGCCGCCCCGGAGAGCGCGAACAACGCGGCAGCGAACGCGAACTTCGTGCCGACGCTCGCCCTCGGCATCCCTGGCGGCGGAACCACCGCGGTGCTGCTCGGCGCGTTCACCATCTACGGCCTGCAGCCCGGACCGCGCCTGTTCGAGACGCAGCCGACCCTGATCTGGGGCCTGCTCGTGTCGTTCTTCATCGGCAACGTCATGCTGCTCGTGCTCAACCTGCCGCTGGCGCCGGTCTTCGCCCAGATGCTCCGCATCCCGTACGGCTACCTGTACCCGATCATCCTGCTGACGAGCTTCGTCGGCGCGTACTCGGTGAGCAACAACATGTTCAGCGTGCTGCTGGTGCTGATCTTCGGCATCATCGGCTGGATCATGAAGGAGCTCGACCTCCCCATGGCGCCACTCGTGCTCGGCCTGGTGCTCGGCCCGCTGTTCGAGAAGGCGCTCGTGCAGACCTCGGCGCTCGGTCAGGGCAGCTTCCTGATCCTGCTGCAGAGCCCGATCAGCGTCGTGGTGCTGCTCTTCGCCGTCGCGCTCATGGTCGGACCGAAGATCGCCGCCCGCGTCGCGGTCCGCCGCTCGCCGCGCCCGACACGCACCCCCATCTCCGACGACGAACGCGAGGACGCGCGATGACCCTGAATCGAGACAACTGGCCCATCGCGGCCGCCATGCTGCAGTTCCCCGCCGTGGGCGCGGACAGCATCCGGACGCAGGACGCGGACGGCGAGGCCTGGGCGGATGTGTTCGACCAGGTCGCGGACGCCGGGTTCGACCGCGTCGAGCTCAACGACAACTGGCTGCGCGTGGGCGACCTGTCCGCGCCGCGGCTCGACGAGCTCGCCGAGGCGGGACGGCAGGGCGGCGTGGAGCTGTCCTCGGTGTGCATCGTCCGGTCGAGCGTGCTCGACCCCGTCACCGGCGAGGACAACCTCGCGTACTCCCACCGCACGCTCGACGCGGCCGCCCGGCTGGGCGCGGGCGTCGTGTCGGTCGGCTTCCACCGGCCGCTCACGGCCGAGCAGCGCGAGCGGCTCTGGTTCTGGACGGCGCAGGGCGAGATCGACGCACCCGACGACCCCGAGAACTGGCAGCGCGCGGTCGACCGGATCACCGACCTCGGCCGGCACGCGGCGTCTCTCGGCATCGAGCTCACGCTCGAGATGTACGAGGACACCTACCTCGGCACGGCGGAGAGCTCGGTCCGGCTCGTCACCGAGGTCGGCCTGGACAACGTCGGACTCAACCCCGACGTCGGCAACCTCGTGCGCCTGCACCGGCCGATCGACGACTGGCGCGAGACCCTCGCCGCGACCCTGCCGCACGCCAACTACTGGCACGTGAAGAACTACTACCGCGACGAGGACCCGGTCACCGGCACCTACACCGCCATCCCGGCGCCGCTCGAGCTCGGGCTCATCAACTACCGGCACGCGGTGCGGGACGCCGTCGCGCTCGGCTTCCGCGGGATGTTCGTCTGCGAGCACTACGGTGGCGACGGCCTCGGCGTGAGCGCGCAGAACCACGACTACCTGCGTCGCGTGCTGCCCCGGGCCGACCGGAGCGTCTCCGGACCCGGGCGATCCCGCGCGGCCGACGCGTCCGCGGTGCAGGGCCGGGCTCTGGGTCAGGAGCTGGTCTCGTGACCGTCCTGGACTACGACTCCGCCACCTTCGCCGACGATGCGCTCGCCGGATTCGCCGCCGCCCACCCGAGCCTTCGGGTCGTCGACGGCGGGGTCGTTCGCAGCTCCCCGCCCGCGGCCGGATCGGTGTCCGTCGTGATCGGCGGAGGCTCCGGCCACTACCCCGCGTTCGCCGGACTCGTCGGGCCGGGTCTCGCCACGGGCGCCGCCTACGGCAACATCTTCGCCTCACCCTCCGCGGGCCAGGTCTGCCGCGTCGCCCGCGCCACGAACCGGGGCGGCGGCGTTGTGCTGAGCTTCGGCAACTACGCCGGTGACGTGCTGAACTTCGGCCAGGCCGCGGAGCGCCTTCGCGCCGAGGGCGTCGACGTGCGCGTCGTCGAGGTGACGGACGACATCGCCAGCGGCGGGATGCACGAGATCGAGAAGCGCCGCGGCATCGCCGGCGACCTCGTGGTGTTCAAGGTCCTCGGGGCCGCCGCCGAGGCGGGCTACGACCTCGACCGCGTCGAGAGCCTCGGCCGCCGCGCCAATGCGGCCACCCGGTCGTTCGGGGTCGCCTTCTCCGGCTGCACCCTGCCCGGGGCGACCGAGCCGCTGTTCACCGTGCCCGCCGGCCGCATGTCCATCGGGCTCGGGATCCACGGCGAGCCGGGCATCTCCGACGCCGACCTCCCCGCATCCCCCGACCTGGCCGCCCTCCTCGTCGCGCGCCTGCTCGAGGAGAGGCCCGCCGGAGCGGGAGACCGGGCGGTCGTACTGCTCAACGGCCTCGGCACGTTCAAGTACGAGGAGCTTTTCGTGCTGTACGGCCACGTCAGCCGCCTCCTCACCGCCGCGGGCGTCACGATCGTGCAGCCCGAGGTGGGCGAGCTCGTGACGAGCCTCGACATGTCCGGCGTCTCGGCGACCCTGTTCTGGGTCGACGACGAGCTGGAGGAGCTGTGGGGGGCTCCCGCCTGGTCGCCCGCCTTCCGCAAGGGGGCGGTTGCAGCACCCCTGGCCTCCGCCGAGGAGGACGCGGTGATCGCGACCGTCGCGGTCGCACCGGACGACCCTCGGCACGCCGAGGCCGGACCGGCCCTGCTGCGCGGCCTGGAGGCCGTGCGCGACATGGTCGTGGCCGCCGAGGAGGAGTTCGGCCGGATCGACGCGATTGCCGGCGACGGGGATCACGGCATCGGCATGGCCCGCGGCATCACCGCCGCCGTCGCGTCCGCCACCGCCGCGGTTGCGCGGGGCGCGGGAGTGGGAACGGTGCTCGCCGACGCCGGCGAGGGCTGGGCCGAGCATGCCGGTGGCACGTCGGGGGCGCTCTGGGGCGTCTGCCTCACCAGCGCCGGTGCCTCGCTCGCGGCGGAGGACGACCTCGGGTCCGCGTCCGCGTCGGCCCGTGCCGCGGCGGCCGGACTCGGCGCCATCCAGCGGCTCGGCAAGGCGGAGGTGGGGGACAAGACCCTCGTCGACGCGTTCGCGCCGGCCGTCCGGGCGCTGGAGACCGCAGCCGCGGAGGGCCTGCCCCTTCAGGCGGCATGGGCGCGCGCCGCCGATGCGGCCGAGCGGGCCGCCGTCGCGACCGCTGTGCTTCGCCCCCTCAAGGGCCGCGCTCGGCCCCTCGCCGAGAAGAGCATCGGCCACCCCGACGCGGGTGCCGTGTCCTTCGCTCGCATCACGGCCGTTGTGGCGGAAGAGTTGATCCGCGTCACCGCGGCACCCGTCGTGGCCGGACAGGAGAAGTGACCATGACGAATCCGCCCCTGCGCATCGTCGTCGGTAGCGACGACGCCGGCTTCGACTACAAGGAGGCGCTGAAGGCCGACCTCGAGGGCGACGCCCGCGTCGCCTCGGTCGTCGATGTCGGCGTCGCGGCCGACGGGCACACCGCGTACCCGCACGTCGCCGTCGAGGCGGCGCGGATGATCGCGGACGGCCGTGCGGACCGCGCTCTGCTGGTCTGCGGCACGGGACTCGGCGTCGCCATCGCCGCCAACAAGGTGCCGGGCATCCGCGCGGTCACCGCTCACGACCCGTTCTCGGTCGAGCGCGCGGTGCTGAGCAACGACGCGCAGGTGCTGTGCTTCGGCCAGCGCGTGGTCGGGCTCGAGCTCGCCCGCCGCCTCGCCCGCGAGTGGCTGGACTACCGCTTCGACCCCAGTGGGCCATCCGCTGCCAAGGTCGACGCCATCTGTTCCTACGACGGATCTCTGAAGGAGACGAACGCATGACCGACACGACACCCACAGCAGACGCCGTCCGCGCCCGCATCGCCCTGACCCTGGGTGACCCCGCGGGCATCGGCCCCGAGCTCGCCGCACGGCTGCTGGGCAACCCCGCGAACCTGCACGCCGCGGAGATCCTCGTACTCGCCGACCGGAGCGAGCTCGATGCCGCCGCGGCCGTCGTGGGCGTCGAGATCCCCCTGAGCGACGAGCCGCGGCCGGGCTACGCGACGCTGCTCGACGACGGATCCGCGCCGACCACCCCGATCCCGCCGAAGCAGGTGAGCGAGGAGGCGGGCGCGCGCGCCCTGCATCAGCTCCGCCGCGCCATTGCACTGGCGAACGCGGGCGAGGTGGGCGCCATCGTGTTCACCCCGCTCAACAAGACGAGCCTCCACCTCGCCGGCATGAATGAGGAGGACGAGCTGCGCTGGTTCGCCAAGGAGCTGCACTACGACGGCGTGACCAGCGAGATCAACATCATTCCCGGCATGTGGACGGCGCGGGTGACCTCCCACATCGGCATCCGCGACGTCGCCTCGCGCGTCACGACCCAGGGCGTCACCGATGCCATCCGCCTGCTGAACGACCTCCTGCGCGACTCCGGCATCGCCGCCCCGCGGTTGGGCGTGTGCGCGCTCAACCCGCACAACGGCGAGAACGGCATCTTCGGCCGAGAGGAGATCGACGTGATCCGGCCCGGCGTCGAGGCGGCGGTCGCCGAGGGGATCGACGCCGTGGGCCCCTTCCCGTCCGACACCATCTTCGTGGGCTCGAAGGACCGGTACGACGGCATCGTCACGATGTACCACGACCAGGGCCAGATCGCGATCAAGCTCATGGGCTTCGACGGCGGCGTCACAATGCAGGGCGGCCTCCCGGTCGTCATCGCGACCCCGGCGCACGGCACGGCGTTCGACATCGCCGGCACCGGGATCGCCAGCGTGACCTCCAGCCAGAACGCGCTCGACATCGCCATCGCCGTGGCGGGTCGTCGAGCAGCGCGTTCTGTCGTGAGAGAGTGAGCAGATGTCATCGCCGACCCTAGGCCGGCCGAAGCGGACCTCACTCGCGGACGGCGTGTACGAGGAACTCCTTGCCCGGCTGTTCAATGATTCGCTGCCGCCGGGGACCCCGCTCAACATCGACGCGCTCGCCCGCGACCTCGACGTGTCCCAGACGCCCATCCGCGAGGCGCTCGCCCGGCTCGAGGCCACCGGCCTCGTCACCCGGGCGGCGCTCCGCGGCTACCGGGCGGCCCCGATGCTCTCGCCCAAGGAGCTCGACGACCTGATGCATGCCCGGTCGGTCATCGAGCCCGCCAACGCGAGACTCGCGGCGGAGCACGTCGATGACGAGTTCCTCGAGGCCATCGACCAGTCGATCGTCGCGCTGTCCACGGCCCCGAAGGGACCGACGTTCGCGGAGTACCACACCTACTGGCAGGCCGACGAGCAGTTCCACGACCTCATCGCCCGGCGCGCGGACAATGCGTTCCTGTACAGGGCGTTCGAGTCGCTGGGCGGCCAGGCGCAGCGGTTCCGCATGTTCGCCGGCCTCGGGGTTAGCGACGCGGACCACGCGATCGCCGAGCACAAGGCGATCCGCGCCGGACTCGCGACGGGGAACCCGGACCGCGCGGGCGAGGCGATGATGCAGCACATCGCGAACGTTCGGGCGAGGTCGGCCGCCCAGGCCTGAGCCCCACCCCCCCGGGATTGAACGATCGCGGTCGCGCGCGGTGCAGGGCCCGGCAATACTGGGCGCATGACCGACCTGCCCGCCGCGCCTGCCGTCGTCCCGCATATGCGCGTGGGTGCATACGCGATCATCCGCGACTCCGGCCGCGTGCTCCTGGCGCACTGGAACGACCGGGGCGGCACCGGCTGGACGCTTCCCGGCGGTGGCCTCGAGCTGGGCGAGGATCCGCTTGACGGCGTCGTGCGCGAGGTCGCCGAGGAGACCGGCTACGCGGCCGAGGTGGAGCGACTGCTCGGCGTGGACACGATCACCATCCCCGGCGACCGCCGGCTCGACGGCTCGGGCGTGCCGTTCTTCGGCGTCCGGATCTTCTACCGGGCCGCGATCACGGGCGGGATGCTCGAGAACGAGCGCGGAGGGTCGACCGACGAGGCCCGCTGGTTCACCGAGGAGGAGGTGCCCGGGCTGACCACGCTCGACATCGTGCGCGTGGGCCTCGAGCTCGACCGCGTCGAGCCGGCCACAGGCAGCCTGGCCGAACGGTCCTGAGAAGGGGCGCATCCCTTCGACAGGCTCAGGGACCGTGTGGGGCGGCGTTCTCGTGAGGAGTTCGGGTGCGTGCCTTCGACAGGCTCAGGGACCGTCGTCGACAGGCTCGGGAACGACGAAGGGGCCGGCTGCCCGTGCGGGCGAGCCGACCCCATCGTGGTCGAGAGTGCTACAGCGCGGAGCCGTCCGCGGGCGGTGCCGTGGTCGGCGACGTCTCGGTCGGTCCCTTGGCCGGTGACGGAACCGCCTCGTCAGCGATCCACAGGTCGTCGTCCGCGCGGAAGGTCTGCCAGAAGGCGTAACCCACGCCCGCGGCGATGACGACACCGGCGGTGATCGCCACGATGCCGCCTGCGCCCATTCCGGACTTCACCGGCAGGGGTGCCGGCTTCGCCTCGATGCCGGGCACGTACTTCTCGGCGAGCTTGCGTCCGGCGTCCGTCGCGGCGACGCTGGCCTTCTTGGCACGCGCGACCGTGTCCTGGACGCGCGGGTCCTTCAGCAGGTCCAGTGCGGCGACGGCCGAGCCGATCGCCGTCGAGGCGACAGGGACGACGTCGGCGACGAGCTTGCCCTTGGCGGCGGCGCTGACGGCGCGGGCCGCGAGCAGGCTCTTGTCGTACGTCGGACGCACGTGCTCGTCGACGGCGCCGAGCACGCGGGGCGTGACGTGCTGGTTCGACAGCTTCTTGGCCTGGTGCGTCGCCTCCAGCAGCACGGCGCTGGCACGCTCCAGCACGTCGCGCTGCTCCTGCCAGACGTCGGTGGCGTGCGCGCGAAGCTTCTTGAGCTCGCGCTTGTTCTTTCGTGACAGACCCATCGGGAACCTCCATCGAAGTCGTTCGGCCAACCGTTCCCATATTGGCATGCTGCCCCTGAGCATGCGAGGGATAGGCCCATCTCCACGGTCCTTGCTTACCGCTCGCCCACCGGTCGCTCAGCGCCGCGCCTGTAGAATCGTCCCCATGTCGAACACCACTCACGTCGCCACGATCACCACCAACCGCGGCGCCATCAAGGTCAACCTCTACGGCAACCACGCGCCCAAGACGGTGCGCAACTTCGTCGGTCTCGCCACGGGGGAGATCGAGTGGACCCACCCGAGCACCGGCAAGAAGTCCACGGAGCCGCTGTACAACGGTGTCGTCTTCCATCGCATCATCAAGGACTTCATGATCCAGGGTGGCGACCCCCTCGGTCAGGGCGTCGGCGGCCCCGGCTACCAGTTCGACGACGAGATCCACCCCGAGCTCACCTTCACCTCGCCCTACGTCCTCGCCATGGCGAACGCGGGCATCCAGGGCGGCCGCGGCACCAACGGGTCGCAGTTCTTCATCACCACGACGCCCACGACCTGGCTCCAGGGCAAGCACACCATCTTCGGCGAGGTCGCCGACGAGGAGTCCAAGAAGGTCGTGGACGCGCTGAACGAGGTGCAGACCGATCGCCGCGACCGTCCCGTGGACGACGTGGTGATCGAGAGCATCTCCGTCGAGACCGTCTAGATGACGGCGGGGATGCCGGATCCGGCGCCCGGATACTGCTACCGGCATCCCGATCGGCCGAGCTACGTGCTCTGCCAGCGTTGCGGCCGCACGATCTGCCCTGAGTGCCAGACGCCGGCCGCGGTCGGGGTCATCTGCCCCGACGACATGCGTGCCCAGCGCCAGGAGATGCGGAGCCAGCGCCCGCCGCTCGCCCGCCGGGTGTCCCGGTTGAGCCGGTCCGGCGCACCCGTCGTGACGTACTCGCTCATGGCGATCACCGTGCTGATCTGGCTGCTCCAGCTGGTGCCCGGCGGGTTCGGCAACGGCGTCACGGGTGCTCTGGCGTTCAACCCGCTCTTCCTGCTCCCCGCTGACGGGTTCTACGAGCCCTGGCGTGTGCTGACGGCGGTGTTCGTGCACAGTCCCGGCAGCGTGCTGCACATCCTGTTCAACATGTTCTCGCTGTACATCTTCGGGCGCATCCTCGAACCCATGCTGGGCTCGTGGCGCTTCCTCGCGCTCTACCTGCTGAGCGGCATCGGCGGATCCATCGCCGTGCTCCTGCTGGCGGGCGGCTCGGTCGTCGGCGCGTCCGGCGCGATCTTCGGCCTGATGGGCGCCCTCTTCGTCTTCGGGCGGCAGCTCGGCGGCAACGTGCGCTCCCTGCTCATCATCATCGTGCTGAACCTGGCGAGCGGCTTCTTCCTGCCGAACATCTCCTGGCAGGCGCACCTGGGCGGTCTCGCGGTCGGCGCGCTCGTGGCGGCCGTGCTCGTGCAGACGCGTGCCGAGCGGAAGCGCGGTCAGCAGATCGCCGCCCTCGTGGGCCTCGGCGTCATCCTGCTGGGTCTCGGCACCGCCGTGGCGCCGGTTCTGCTCGCCTAGCACGCCAGGCAGCGCCGCCCCCGGCAGGGAACGAACGGTCGGTCACATCGAACCACGATGTGCCTGTTCGGCGCGCCCGGCGAGTTTTCCACCGGACCCGGGGGAGTTATCCACAGCTGTCTCCACAGTGGGGATAGTTACACGCGTGTAATTGTCCCCCTGTGCACAACGAATGTGCCGGTCAGGCCCGCGCGTCTCCAGCATCGCGGAAGCGCGGAGACGGGGTGGAGAAGGGCTCGCTAACGCCAGCGGGTGGTCATCAGGAAGCCGATGAAGGCGATCCCGAAGCCGACGAGGATGTTACCGGTGCCGAGCGCGGGCACGGGGTAGCCGCCGCTCACGTAGTACACGATGATCCAGGCCAGGCCGAGCAGCATGAAGCCGAACATCACCGGCTTGAACCACACCGGGTTCGGCAGGTTCTCGCCGGGAGCGGGCTCCGGGCGTTCCGGCTGGGTTCGCGTCTTGTCTCGTGCCATGCCCCGCATTCTAGCGGGTGGCGCCTTTCCCCCTACTGGCGGAGCGGGCAGCGGTGCCCGGCGCACCGGAAACCCGGGGACGCCGCCGCCGCTTAAACTCTGAGGGTGACCCGCACAGCACGCCGCGTTCGCTCGGCCCGGCCTCGACCACGCATCAGCGTGATCGGTGTCCTCGGCGAGCTCCTCATCACCGCGGGGGTGCTGGTCTTCCTCTTCCTCGGCTGGCAGCTCTGGTTCAACGATCTGGTGGTGGGCGGGCAGCAGCAGTCGGAGGCCCTCGAGCTGCGCGAGCAGTGGGGGCCGGAGGTCGAGGCACCGGTCGAGGTCGATCCCGCATCGTTCGGTGACCCGGTGGTGTCCGCCGTGCCCGCCGACCGCGAGCAGTTCGCGAACCTGTACGTGCCCCGCTTCGGCGCCGACTACGTTCGTCCCGTCGCCGAGGGGGTGGGAACGCGGGCCGTGCTCAACACGATCGGGGTGGGCCACTACCCGGGCACGCAGATGCCGGGCGAGGTGGGCAACTTCGCGGTCGCCGCGCACCGGACGACGCACGGGGCGCCGTTCAACCGCATCGCGGAGCTCCGCATCGGCGACCCCATCATCGTGGAGACGGCCGACGGCTGGTACACCTACCGATTCCGCACCCTCGACTACGTGCCGCCGTCCGGCGTCGAGGTGCTGAACGCGGTGCCCGCGGTCGCGGACGGGCAGCCGGCGGACCGGGTGATCACCCTCACCAGCTGCAATCCCCAGTTCTCGGACGCGGAGCGGATCATCGCCTACGGCGTCTTCGACTCGTGGCGGCCGCGGTCGGCCGGGCCGCCCGCCGAGGTGTCCGCCGCACTGGGGAACGGGTAGGAGCACGATGTACGCAGCGCTGTGGCGGGTCCTCCCCGGGCCCGTGTGGTTCCGGGTCCTCTTGGTGATCGTCCTGGTTGCCGGGATACTCTTCTCTCTCGTCACCTGGGTGTTTCCCTGGGTCGACTCCCTCGTCAACAATCAGGAAGTGACGGTGCAGGTGTGACCTCCGTACTCGTCGTCGACAACTACGACAGCTTCGTCTACACGCTGAACGGCTACCTTCTCCAGCTCGGCGCGGAGACCGAGGTCGTGCGGAACGATTCCTTCCCCGCCGAGTCGGTCGCCGAGCGCATCGCGGAGTACGACGCGGTGCTCGTGTCGCCCGGACCGGGCAAGCCCGCCGACGCTGGGGTGTCCATCCCGCTCGTGCAGGCCGCCCTCGCAGCCGACAAGCCGCTGCTCGGCGTGTGCCTGGGTCACCAGGCCATCGCGGAGGCGCTCGGTGCGACGGTCACCGTCGCCGAGGAGCTGATGCACGGCAAGACCTCCGTCATCGACCACGACGGCAGCCCCTTCTACGACGGCGTGCCGCAGCCCTTCGTGGCGACGCGCTACCACTCGCTCGCGATCGTCGAGGACACGGTGCCGCGCGACCTCATCGTGACCTCCCGCACGGGCGGCGGCGTGATCATGGGCGTCCGCCACATTGCGGCACCGATTTACGGCGTGCAGTTCCACCCCGAGTCGGTCCTCACCGAGGGTGGCTACCGGATGCTCGGCAACTGGCTGGAGTCCGCCGGCCTGACGGGCGCGAAGGAGACGGCGAAGGACCTCTCCCCGCTGGTGAAGCTGACCTGACCTGATCCCGCTGGTGTTGCCCGGCTCGCGCGGTGCTGCCGGATTACGTCCCTTCGACAGGCTCAGGGACCGTAGTTTCGCGCCCTCCTTCGCGCGAGGTGACCTCACGGTCGCTGAGCTTGTCGAAGCGACGTGACGTTCCTCGCGTAATGCCCGCCTCTAGAACGGCGGCTCCTCTGCGCTGGCAGAGGTCCGCCCGTGCATCCGGGTCTCTCGCTCCGGTGGCCGGATGTGCGTCGCCGGTGCCGTCTCGTACTCGTGACCGCTCGGCGCCAGCCAGCGCACCCTCCCGCCTCCGGCGGAGGTGGACGACCACGCCGTGTGGTGCTTGACCCGGTGGTGCGAGCGGCACAGGTGAACCAGATTCCCGTAGTCGGTGCCGCCCCCGTACTGCCAGTCGGTGACGTGATCCACATCCGCCCGGCCCGCGTTGCGGTTGCAGCCGGGGAACCGGCACGTCTCGTCGCGCACCCGGAGCCACGTACGCAGGTCCTTCGGCACCGCGTACCGGTCGCGGCCGACTGAGAGCACCGCTCCGGTCTCCGGGTGGGTGAGGATGCGGGTGAAGCTCCGCGCCCGTGCCGCGATGCGCCGGGCGGTGTCCGCGTCGATCGGTCCGTAGCCCTCGAGCCTTCCCGGCTCCTCGGATCGGCCGAGGAGGGTGAGAACTGGGACCGTCACGAGGACTCGCGGGCGGATGCCGGTGCCGATCGGCGCGTCGATGCGCCGGGTGCACCTCTCCTCCACGGAGTCTCCGTCTGCTGAGACGATCGTGGTGCCGTCCAGCAGGAGGTCCGTGAACGCGTCCGCCATGAGCTGAGTGCGCGTCCTCTCCTCCCCAGGTTCGCCCGTGAGCTGCTCAGCGATGTCGCGCAGGCGGTTCTCGACGCCCAGGACCTCGGGTGCGGGGAGGAACGCGCTCAGCCACGCCATGCCGTCCCTCGCGGGGCACGTCTCGATGCGCCGGTCAGCGACCGACCTGGTGTGCCGCTCCTCGATCGACTCCGGGTGCAGACGCTCGCGCAAGTCGCGGGCAGCCCGGTCGAGCTTCGGGACCGTCAGGGACTCGGCCTTCGGCAGCACCGCCTCCTCCACCGCCGCCACACCGGCAGGCGGAAATGTGGCTGTGTGGTCGATCAGGACCTGCGCGTGGCGGTAGCCGATCCGGCCGCTCCGGAGGGCGTCCTGGGTGGCGGGAAGGTCATGCACGAGCGCCCGGCTCTCGCCGACGAGGTTTTCTGCGGCCCGCTCGGAGATCCGTAGCGCGCACGCGAGCTCGGTCACCAGGACGCGGTGGCCCGCCACCTCGCGGGACCAGCGCGGGCCGCCCGTGGTGGAGACGGAGAGGTCCGTGCTCTCGGTCCAGAGGCGGGCTCGATCGATGGCCTCAGCACGGAGGGCGTGGGCGAAGCGGGCGATGCGCTCCGCGGCCGTGACGGCGTCGATCATCGCGGCGAAGGTGTCCGCTGTCGCTGCCGCGAGCGGTGGCGGAGTGTCGGGCGGGTTCGGGTCCGGTGGGGCGGTCCGTTCGGTCATGCATCCAGGAAAAACCGGACCACCGACACCGTCCCTGCCGCTCCTGTGGAGAATGTGGGGAAATACCGTTGGGGGGTCAGTCCTGTCCCTTCAACAGGCTCAGGGACCGTGGTGGGGAAATGCCGCCCGGCGATTCAGTGCGTCCCTTCGACAGGCTCGGGGACCGTGGAAAGGCGCCTCGCGCAGGTCGAGTTGCGTCCCTCTCGACGGGCTCAGGGACCGTCGAGAGGGATCGGGGAGAGGGACTGTAGGAAGGGAGCGGAAAGGGTCAGCCTTCGGCGGGCGGGTCCTGGGAGTCGCCCTCGTCGGTGTCGTCGCCGCCCTCGGATGCCACGTCGCCGCCCGTGTCCGTGCCGGTTCCCGAGCCCGTGCTGCGGCCCGTGCAGTAGTTGATGCTGATCGGGGACTTCTGCGGCACCGCGCCCGGCGCCAGCGACTGCGCCGAGACCGGGGTGTTCGGCGCGACCGGGCAGCTGGAGTCACCGCTCACCGTGACCTGAAGCTGCAGGTCGTCCTGCAGGGTGCCCGTGGCGTTCTCCACGTTCTGCCCCACGACGTTCGGCAGCGCGACCATGCCGTCGGAGACGATGAGGTTCACGACCTCGCCCTCGCGGGTCTCGGTGCCGGCCACGGGATCGGTGCGCAGCACGACGCCCTCAGACACGTTGGGGGAGTGCTCGACGGTCTGGCTGCCGACCGTCACCCCCGCGGCCTCGAGCGAGGACGAGGCGGCACCGACGTCCATGTTGACCACGCTCGGCACGCTCACCGTCACGGCCCCGCTGGACACGTAGACGTCGACCTGGGTGCTCGGCGCCACCCGGGCGCCCTCCTCGGGATCGGTGCGGATCACCGTGCCCTCGGGCACCTCGGCGCTCGACTCCCGCATCTCGAGCGGAACCAGGTCGACCCCCTCGAGGGCGCTGCTCGCGCTCTCGTAGGTCGCGCCGGCGACACCGGGCACCACCCGGGTGGTTTCCGGCACGACCTCGGTCGGACCGAGGCTGAGCAGCCAGAAGACGACGGCGATGAGGATCGCGGCGAGCGTGAGGATGCCGGCCCAGATCCACGCGACCGGCGGGCGGCTCTGCGTGCGCACCACCTGGTCGTCGTCGACCCCGAGCCGCTTCATGGCGAGCTCCGGGGCGGATGTGGTCGTCGAGACGCCGAAGAGGGTGCTGCTCGCGTCGTTCTCCGGGAGCCGGCGCGTGGGGATGTGGCCCTCGCTCGCGGTCCGCACGTCCGCGCGGAACTCCGCCGCGGACTGGTAGCGGTCGAAGCGGTCCTTCGCCAGCGCGTGCAGCACGACGGCGTCGAGCGCGGGTGAGACGAGGGAGTTGAGCGAGCTCGGCTCGAGCGGCGGCTCACTCACGTGCTGGTACGCCACCGCGACGGCGGTGTCACCGCGGAACGGCGGCCGGCCGGTGAGCATCTCGAACAGCACGATGCCGGTGGAGTAGAGGTCCGTGCGGGCGTCGACGGACTCGCCCTTGGCCTGCTCGGGCGAGAAGTACTGGGCGGTGCCCAGGATGGCGCTGGTCTGGGCGACCGTGGCGCTCGAGTCGGACACGGCCCGGGCGATGCCGAAGTCCATGACCTTCACCTGGCCGGTCGTGGTGATCATGATGTTGCCGGGCTTGATGTCGCGGTGCACGACCCCGGCCCGGTGCGAGTACTCGAGCGCGGTCAGCACGCCCTCGATGATGCGGGCCGCCTCCACCGGGGCCACGGGGCCCTCGCGGATGATGTCCTTGAGCATCCGCCCGTCGACGTACTCCATGACGATGAACGGCGCGAGCGACTCGAAGCCGCCGGGCCCGACGAAGGTGTCCTCACCGGCGTCGAACACCCGCACGATGGTCGGGTGCGCCATGCGCGCGGCGGCCTGGGCCTCCTGACGGAAGCGCATGCGGAAGGCGGGATCACTGGCGAGGGACGAGCGCAGCAGCTTGATGGCCACCTTGCGTCCGAGCCGGGAGTCGATCCCGACGTGTACGTCGGCCATGCCCCCGCGGCCGATGATCTCACCCACCTCGTACCGACCGGCGAGCAGGCGAGTCGTATCAGTCACTAACTACTCCCAGTCCGCCCTAGCCTCGGGCCAGTGTAACCCGGGCGAACCTGAGGAAGGCGTCAGCCGTTGCCGTTTCCCTCGCCGTTCCCGTTCCCGTTCTCCTCGCCGTTGCCCTCGCCGGACTCGCCGCCCGCGCCCTCGTTCTCGCCCTCGGTGGGCTCCTCGTCGGGCTCGACGGTGATGGTGACGGTGGGGGAGTAGCCGGACTCGTTCTCACCGCAGAGGGCCTGGTAGGAGATCCGGGACTCGCCGGCGGGAAGCCCGACGACGGTGAGCGACGTCACGTTCGCGGGCGTCGGATTCTGCGGGTCGAAGGTCACGCCGTCCGCCGGGTCGACCGCGACCGCGTAGCCGGCGACGGTGGTTCCGGGCGGGCAGCTGTAGGCGGGCCAGCTGATGTCGACGTCGTCGCCCTCGGAGATGGTGGTCTCGGACGCGGTGGGAGCGGTGGGGGGCGGCGTCGGCTGCGTGACCGGCCCGAAGACCGTCACGACCACGGTGGTGCCCTTCTGCACGTTGCCCCGCGGGTTGATCTGGTAGACCAGACCCTCCTCGTCGTCGGCGGTCGCCGCGTTGCCGTTCTCGATGCGGGGCACGACCCCGAGCGCCTCGAGCTCGCCGGCGACCTCCTCGCCGTTCCGGCCCTGGTAGTCCGCGAGGTCGATGGGCACGGTGTTGCTCGTCGGGGTGGGGTCCGGCGTGGGCGTCGTGCTCGGCGTCGTGCTCGGCTCGGTCGACGCACTGACCGACGGGCTCGGCGAGGCGACGGGATCCTCGTCCTGGTTCGAGAGCAGAGCGAGCACGCCGACCACGATGGCGCCGACCGCGAGCACGATCAGCGTGACGATCAGCCACATGTACCGGTTACGGCGCTCCGGCTGCACCGGCGCGACCGCCGTCGCGGTGGGCGGCGTCGGCACGGCGGCGCTGCTCGGCAGGATCGTGGTGGCCTGGGTCGCCCCGTAGGCCGACGTCGGGGGCAGGACGGTCGTGGCGGCGGTCGATGCGGCTGCGGCCAGCACGGCGGGCACCGAGGCGGCCGCCGCGGCCACGTCCCCGCGGCGCAGGGCCTGCGCGGCCCGGGAGAGGTGGGCGGCGGAGGCGGGCCGGTCGGCCGGCTTCTTCGCGATGCAGGACAGCACGAGCCTGCGCACCGGGTCCGGCACGGTCACCGGCAGGTCCGGCGGCTGCTCGTTGATCTGCGCCATGGCGATGGCGACCTGCGACTCGCCGGTGAAGGGGCGCCGGCCGGCCAGGCACTCGTACGCGACGATGCCGAGCGAGTAGATGTCGGTGGAGGGCGACGCGGGGTGCCCGCTCGCCTGCTCGGGCGAGAGGTACTGCACCGTACCCATCACCTGGCCGGTCGCGGTCAGCGGCACCTGGTCGGCGATGCGGGCGATGCCGAAGTCGGTGATCTTCACCCGGCCGTCCGGCGTGATCAGCAGGTTCCCGGGCTTGATGTCGCGGTGCACGAGTCCGGCCGCATGGGCCGCCTGCAGGGCGGACGCCGTCTGCGCGATGATGTCCAGCACCTTGTCGGTGGACAGCACGCGCTCGCGCTCGAGAATGGTGGAGAGGGCCTCGCCGGGAACGAGCTCCATCACGAGGAAGGCGCTGCCCTCCTCCTCGCCGTAGTCGAAGACGTTCGCGATGCCCTCGTGGTTCACCAGGGCGGCGTGGCGCGCCTCGGCGCGGAACCGCTCCAGGAAGCCGGGGTCGCCCAGGTACTCGTCCTTGAGGATCTTGATGGCCACCGTGCGTCCGATGACACGGTCGACGGCCTCCCAGACCTCGCCCATGCCGCCGATGGCGATGCGATTGCCGAGCTCGTACCGACCACCGAAGGTGACCCCGCTGCCGGGTCTCATTTGTTCAGCACCGCCTCTAGTACTCGCTTCGCGATCGGCGCGGCGAGGGTGTTGCCCCTGCCGGACTGTCCTTGACCGCCACCGTTCTCGACCACCACGGCCACCGCGACCTCGGGGTCGTCAGCCGGGGCGAATCCGGTGAACCAGAGGCTGTAGGGCTCGCCCGTACCGTTCTCCGCTGTTCCTGTCTTACCGGCCACGCTGACGCCTCCTATTCTTGCATTGCTTGCCACGCCGTCCTCGACGTTGTTGACCATGAGGTCGGTCAGCGTGGCCGCCGTGTCCTCCCCGATCGGCGAGCCGAACACGCTCGGATCGAGTCCACGGATCTCGCGCAGGTCGGGAGCCAGCACGCTCTCCACGAGGGTGGGTCGCATGACGTCGCCACCGTTGGCGATGCCCGCGGACACCATCGCGATCTGCAGGGGGGTCGCGCGCACGTTCTGCTGGCCGAAGGCGGTCAGCGCCGTCTCGGCGTCGCCCAGGGCATCGGTGGGGTACACGCTCGCCGTCGACGTCATCGGCACCTCCACGGACTGGTTGAAGCCGAACCCCTCGGCCATGTCGCGGATCGCGCCGTCGCCCATCGAGATGCCGAGCTCGCTGAACGGGATGTTGCAGGAGAGCCGGAGGGCGTCGCGGAGCGTCACCGTCTCCAGGCTCCCGCAGGCGCCCTCGCCCGAGTTCGTGACGACGGACTCCGTGCCGGGCAGGGGGAACGTCGCCGGGTTCGGGAAGGTGCTGTCGGGCGTGTAGTCGCCGCTCTCGAGCGCGGCGGCCGTGACCACGAGCTTGAACACCGAGCCGGGCGGGTTCAGGTCGCCCGCGATGGCCCGGTTCTGCAGCGGGTCCGCCGGATCGGACTCGAGCGCGCGGTAGGAGGAGAGCACCTGGTCCGGGTCGTGCACCGCGAGAAGATTCGGGTCGTAGGAGCGCTTCGACACCATGGCGAGGATCGCGCCCGTCTTCGGCGCGATCGCCACGACGGCTCCCGAGTTCTCTCCGAGCGCGTCGTAGGCCGCCTGCTGCGCCGCCGGGTCGATGGTCAGCTCGACCGACGCGCCCTTCGGGTCCTGGCCGGTGATGAGGCGGTTGATGCCGTCGAGGAACTGTGCGTCCGCCGTTCCGCTCAGCTCGTTGTTCAGCGCGTCCTCGAGCCCCGACGAGCCCTGGCCGAGCGTGAAGTATCCGGTGACCGCCGAGTAGAGGTCGCCCGCGGCGTAGGTGCGGAGGAACCTGTACTGGTCGTCGACCGGCTGGGACTGGGCGATCGCCTGACCGTCCACGAGGATCTGGCCCCGCTCGGTCGAGTAGCTCTCGAGCACCGCGCGCCGGTTGCGGTCGTCCTGCCGCAGGCCGTCGGCCTGGAACACCTGGATGGAGGTGGTGGACACGAACAGGGCGAGGAACATCAGCAGCACGATGCCGCTCACCCGCTTGAGCTCCCGGTTCACTACTGCACCACCGCCCGGGGCTGGTTGCGCACGGTGTCGGACAGCCGCAGGAGGACCGCGGCGATGATCCAGTTCGCCAGCAGCGACGAACCGCCCGCCGCCATGAACGGCGTGGTCAGGCCGGTGAGCGGGATCACCCGCGTGACGCCGCCGATGACGATGAAGACCTGCAGGGCCACGACGAACGACAGGCCGATGCTGAGGAGCTTGCCGAAGTCGTCCTGCCCGGCGAAGCCGATGCGGAACCCGCGCGAGACGAACAGGAGGTAGAGCGCCAGGATCGCGAACAGCCCGGCCAGGCCGAGCTCCTCGCCGAGGCTGGCGATGATGAAGTCGCTGTTGGCGAGCGGCGTGACATGGGGCATGCCCTGGCCGAGACCCGTGCCGAGGAGTCCGCCGTGGGCGAGCCCGAACAACCCGGTGACGAGCTGGTAGCTGCCGCCCTGGGCGTCGTACACGGTCTGGTCGAACGGCGTGAGCCACGCGTTCAGCCGCCCGCCGACGTAGCCGAGTTGCGCGGCGGCCATGGCGCCGCCGACGAACAGCAGCATGCCGAGCAGCACCCAGCTGAGCCGGCCCGTGGCGACGTAGATCATCACGACGAACAGGCCGAAGTAGAGAAGCGACGTGCCGAGGTCGCGCTGGAACACCAGCACCGCCATGGCGGCCGCCCAGATCACGAGGATGGGACCGAGGTCGCGCACCCGGGGGAAGCGCATCCCCAGGAACTTCGCGCCCACCATCGAGAGCGAGTCGCGGGCGGTCACGAGGTAGCCGGCGAAGAAGATCGCCAGCGCGATCTTCGCGATCTCACCCGGCTGGAACGAGAAGGAGCCGATGCCGATCCAGACCCGGGCGCCGTTGATCTCCCGCCCGATGAGCGGCAGCATCGGCAGCAGGAGCAGCACCAGCCCGACGAACATGGCGCTGTAGCGGTAGCGCTGCAGCACGCGGTGGTTCCGCAGCAGCACGAGCACCACGATGGCCACGGCGATGGCGAGTCCGGTCCAGACGACCTGCCGCACGGCCACGCTCTCCCAGCCGGCCACGCCGTAGGCGAGGTCGAGGCGGTAGATGCCGGCGATGCCGAGCCCGTTGAGCAGGGTCGCGATGGGCAGGATGAACGGGTCCGCGTGCGGCGCGATGAAGCGCAGCGCGACGTGCATGCCGAGCACGAGCACCGCGAGGCCCATGGCGGGCAGGAAGAAGCTGGAGTCGAAGGCGCCGATCGCGCCGAGCTGCACGAGGTAGAGCGCGCCGCCGTTGATGGCGGACGCGAAGAGCACGAGCACCAGCTCGAGGTTGCGCAGGCGCCGGGGCACGTTGACGCCGGCGGCTTTGTCGACGGGCCGCTGCTGGTCGCGAGAGATCATTTCGGTCACGGCGTCACTCATCGGCATCCGTCCGCAGTCGGTCGACGATGTCCTCGGCCTCGCCCAGGGAGTCGGCGTTGATGGTGCGCTCCACCTGCCCCTGGTAGAAGGCGCCGAGGTCGTCCAGCCGCACGTCGGTAACCTCGTGCACGCTGGAGAGCGGGATGGGGCCGATGCCCTGCTGTACCCCGCGGTAGATGGCGACGGTGCCGTCGGCCACGCCGACGTAGTAGCGGCTCTGCGTCCACTGGTAGCCGAAGATAACGGCGATCAGGATCGCGATGGCGATGACGATGATGCCGACCGACCAGGTGATCTTGCGGCGGAGCGCCCGGCGCCTGTCCTCGGCGATGAGCGCCTCGAGGTACTCGTCCGACTCCGGCTCGAACTGGGTCTGTCGCACGCCGGTGACGCGGAGGGGGTGCAGCAGGAGGTTCGGCAGGCGCACCGGCCGGCGGCCGGACTCGCTGTCGAACGCGATCGGGGCGGACGCGGAGCCGACCGTCAGCGTCGGGCCGCCCGCGCCGTTGCCGTCGTGCACATCCACGAGCACGACGGTCACGTTGTCCGGGGCGCCGTGGTCGAGGGAGTGCCGCACCAGCTGGTCGGCCGTCTCGTAGGTGTCGAGGCCGGCGTCGAGGGTCCTGGTGATGAGTTCCTCGGGCACGTAGCTGCTGAGGCCGTCGGAGCAGAGCAGCCAGCGGTCGCCCGGCCGGGTGTCGAGCACCCGGGTGTCCACCTCGGGGTGGGCGTCGACGTCGCCGAGGACGCGCATGAGCACCGAGCGCCGCGGGTGGGTCAGCGCCTCCTCCGGGGTGATGCGGCCGCTGTCGACGAGCCGCTGCACGAAGGTGTGGTCGCTCGTCACCTGCACGAGCTCGTCGTCGCGCCAGAGGTAGATGCGGGAGTCGCCGATGTGGGCGAGGGCGACCGTGTCGCCGACCCGGAGGATCGCGCTCACGGTGGTGCCCATGCCGGTGAGCTCGGGGTGCTCGTAGACGGTCTCGGCGATCACGGAGTTCGCGGCGAGGAGCGCGGCCTGCAGTGCGCTCTCCGCGTCGCTCGCCGTGGCGAACTGCGTGCTGTCGATGTCGCGGACGCGGGTCACCGCGATGGCCGACGCCACGTCGCCGCCCGCGTGGCCGCCCATGCCGTCGGCGACGACGAACAGCTGGCGGCCCGCGAAGCCGGAATCCTGGTTGTTCGATCGGACTTTGCCGACGTGGGATACGGCCGCGGCCTTCGTGGTTGTCGCCATCCACCTACCGCCGGAGCTCGAACGTCGTGGCGCCGACCTTGATCGGCGTGTTCAGCGGGACCTGGACGGGCGCGTGCACGCGCTTGCCGGCGAGGAACGTCCCGTTCGTCGAGTCGAGGTCCTGGATCATCCACTCGTCGTTCCAGAGCAGGAGCCGGGCGTGGTGCGTCGAGGTGTAGTCGTCGCGGATGACGAGGCCCGACTCGCTGGAGCGGCCGATGGTCAGCGGCTCGGGCTGCAGGGCGATCTCCAGGCCGGCGCGCGGACCGCCGGTGATGACGATGCGGCGCGCGCTCGTCGTCGTCGCCTTGATCGGGCCCTCGTGACCGGGCCGCGACATGTTCGGTCCGTCGGGCAGGCTCGAGATCGGCGCGGACTGGCGGGCCGGTGCGGGCCTGCCCGGGCTGGTCTGGAACGGCGAGACCTGCGGGGCGGGAGCGGACGCGGCCACGGGCGCGACCTGCTGCTGCGCCGCGTCGGTGGGGAGGCGGCGCACCCGCTGCCCGAAGAGGTCCGTGCGGAGCGCGTAGACGATGCCGAACACGAAGAGCCACAGCAGGGCGAGGAACGCGAGCCGCAGCAGGAGGAGGGTCAGCTCGCCGTTCACGACACTCCCCAGAATCCGTCGTGGCGCCGGGTGGCGTCGTCGACGGAGCTCCGGTCGTCGGACGCCTCGGGCAGCAGGCGGAACACGATGGTGGTGCGGCCGATCTGGATGACAGAGTCCGGCGCGAGGGCGGCGCGGTTCACGCGCTCGCCGTTGAGCTTCGATCCGTTGGTCGAGCCGAGGTCGGTCACCTGGCCGCGGCTGCCGTCCCAGCTGATCTCGACGTGCTTGCGGGAGATGCCGGTGTCGTCCACCGTGATGTCCGCGTCGCTGCCGCGACCGATGACCGTGCGTGGCTTGGTGAGCCGGTGCCGCTTGCCGCCGATGTCGAGCACGGCGTTCCAGGCGACCGTTCCCTTGACGCTCTCGGAGTCGAGCGCGAGGACGCCCTCGGGCAGCGACGTGTCACGCCGGAAGGCGATGGAGATGCCGCCCGGGAACTGGTAGCCCTGGGCGGTCGCGTGCCGCTGGGTCGCCTGGATCAGCTCATCCTTCAGCGTCTCACCGAGGCCCGTCATGCGCTCGTAGTCCGGCTCCGACATGCGGGCCGTGAAGCGGTTGGGCACGAGGATGCGGTCGCGGTCGACCACGGCCGCCTTGGTGTCGAGCTCGCGGCGGAGCGCCGCGGTGATCTCGAGGGGCTGCAGACCGGACTTGAAGGTCTTCGCGAAGGCGCCGTTGACGGCGCGCTCGAGACCTTTCTCAAAGCTGTCCAGAATGCCCAATGGTGTCCCGATCTGTGCGATGGCTACCAGAATGTTAGCCGGGTCGTGTGGAAGGCCGTTGAATCGGGGCCCCGCCGCGCTGCGCGGCGGCCCTCGCGGGATCGGTGCCGGCGTCCCGTACGGTCGGTCGCGCCACACCTATATAGAGGTGCGGGCGGGCGCGATTACGGCCGATCCTGCCGGTCGTGCTAATCTCCTTCCTGGTCACGCGCGAGTGGCGAAATTGGCAGACGCGCACGGTTCAGGTCCGTGTGCCCGTGAGGGCATGGGGGTTCAAGTCCCCCCTCGCGCACCACGAAAAGGCTCCCGAAGCATCGGGAGCCTTTTTTGCTGCCCGGACACGACCCGGGAGCGGTCCTGACCGACCGGGATGCGGGCCCGGCACCGAGGAGACGGCCTCCGGGTCACAAATTGGTGAACCGGTTGACAGGATTCGGGTGCGCTGGGAGTATGGCGCTGCCCGTTTCACCTCGCGGTGAAACGCTTCAGCCCGCGTGCAGTGCGTCGCCCGGGTCCCCGCACGTTACGCGAAGGAGCGACGACGATGACCGGTACCCAGGCCCGCCCCCGGCTCCGCGCGTGGATGGTGCTGGCGGTGCTCGCCGTCGCCGTGCTGGTCTTCGCGGCCATGAGCGTGAAGGTCGTCAGCACCGAGGAGGTCGCCGCCGCCGAGCAGGGCGACTTCGACCCCGTGGACTACGCGGCCGAGCGGTACGACGAGATCGCGGCCTACGTCGAGGACAATGCCGTCGAGCTGCCCGGCCTCGTGACCCAGCTGGAGACGGGCGCGGACGAGGCGGAGCTCGGCAACACGTCCGGCGCGAGCAGCGCGTTCGCGTTCCCCGTGACCTTCAGCGGCGTCGCCGGCGAGGCGACGCCGCCCGTGCTGCCCCTGACCGTCGAGGGGATGCCGGAGGGCACCGTCGTGCAGGTCCAGATCGGGCCCGCGTTGAACGGCACCGCGCTGCGCGACGTGAGCGGCACGGTCTCGTTCAATGAGTTCACGAACCAGCTGGAGTACCAGCAGGTCGGTACCGAGTTGAACAACCGCGTGCGCGAGGAGGTGCTCGCGGACTTCGACGCCGCCGCCGCCGCCGGGAAGACGGTGACCGTGACCGGCACCTTCCTGCGCGTGAACCCTCAGCTCGTGTCCGTCGTCCCCGTGTCCATCGAGGTGCAGCAGTGACCGGCGAGGTCGTGATGCGCGCCGTCGGGATCACGAAGACCTACGGGGCGACGCGGGCGCTGAAGGGCGTGGACTTCGAGGTCCGCCGCGGTGCCGTGACGGTGCTGTTCGGCGAGAACGGCGCCGGGAAGTCGACGCTCATGAAGATCCTGAGCGGCGTGGAGCGCCCGACGGCCGGAGTGCTCGAGCTCGACGGCGAGCCGGTTGTGCTGCGGAACTCCGTCGACGCGGCGGCCCGCGGCATCGCGATCATCCACCAGGAGCTCAGCCTTTGCTCGAACCTCAGCGTGCGGGACAACATCTTCATGGGCCGAGAGCTCGCCCGGGGCGGCCTCGTCGTGGACGACCGCGAGCAGAACGCGCAGACCGCACGGCTGCTGGAGCGGCTGGAGGAGGCGATCGACCCGCGCACGCTCGTGTCGGCGCTGCGACTCGGTCAGCAGCAGGTCGTGGAGATCGCCCGGGCGCTCGCCGGCGAGGCGCGCGTGCTCATCATGGACGAGCCGACCTCCGCCCTCAGCGGCAGCGAGGTCGAGGTGCTGTTCGGGGTGATCCGCGAGCTGACCGCCGAGGGCGTCGCGATCGTCTACATCTCGCACCACCTCGAGGAGGCGCTCGAGATCGCCGATCACGCGGTGGTCTTTCGCGACGGCGAGCTCGTGGCCCGCGGCGACGCCGGAGAGATCGACATCAACTGGGTCATCGCGAACATGGTCGGCCGGAGCGCGGGAGATCTGAACCCCGACCTGCGCGAGGAGTTCGGCGAGCCCGTGCTCACCCTCGAGGGCGTGAGCGTCGCGGACCCCACCAACTCGTCCCGGCTGAGCGTCGACCGGCTGAGCCTCGAGGTGCGGGCCGGCGAGGTCGTGTGCCTTTACGGCCTCATGGGCGCCGGACGCACGGAGCTGCTCGAGGCCCTGGCCGGGCGGCTGCCCCTGCTCACCGGGGACGTCACGGTCAAGGGCACGAGGGTGCACCGCCAGACCATCGCCGAGCGCATCCGCCTCGGCCTCGCTCTCGTGCCGGAGGACCGGCAGCGCGACGGGCTCGTGCAGACGATGTCCGTCGGCCAGAACATGTCGCTCGCCTCGCTGCTCGCGTTCGTGCGCGGCCTCGTCGTGTCCCGGCCCCGCGAGCGGACGGCCGTGGAGCGCGGCGTCACCGACGTGCGGGTGAAGACCGCGGGCCCGGCGGCGGCCATCACGTCGCTGAGCGGCGGCAACCAGCAGAAGGTCGTGATCGCCAAGGTGCTGATGACGGAGCCGGACGTGCTGCTGCTCGACGAGCCGACGCGCGGCATCGACGTCGGGGCGAAGGCCGAGATCTTCGCGCTCATGGCGCGGGAGGCGAGGCGCGGCCTCGGGGTGCTCTTCGCGACCAGCGAGATCGGCGAGGCGCTCGGTGCGTCGAACCGCATCCTCGTGCTGTCGAAAGGGCGCATCGTGCGCGAGTTCGACACGCGCACCGCCCTCCGGGAGGACGTCATGGTCGCGAGCGGCGAGAACGTGGAACACGAGACAGGAGCGGCACAGTGACCGGCACAGCGAGCCCCAACCAGGCGGTATCGGCACCCAGGCGCCGGGTGGACGTGGCGAGCGTGCTGCTCGAGGGCAGGGCGTTCATCGCCCTGATCGTGCTCATCATCATCTTCTCGCTGCTGTCCGACTCCTTCCTCACGCTGAACAACGTGATCACGATGACGAAGCACGTCGCGATGAACGCGATTCTCGCGCTCGGCATGCTGTTCGTCATCCTGAAGGGCGGCATCGACCTCTCCGTCGGCTCCATCGTCGGGCTGTCCGGCGTGGTCGCGGGCGTGCTGCTGCAGGGCCTGCGCCTCGACGCGTTCGACGTCGTGCTCTATCCGGCGGTCTGGGTGGTCGTGCTGTGCTCGCTGCTCGTGGGCACGCTGGTCGGCTTCCTGAACGGCGTGCTGGTCACCCGCTTCAACGTCGCCCCCTTCATCGCGACGCTCGGCACGCTGTACGTCGCGCGCGGCGCCGCGTTGCTCATCTCCAACGGGTCGACCTACCCCCGCCTCGGCGGCACCCCCGAGTACGGCAACACCGGCTTCGGCCTCATCGGCGGCGGGCGGCTGCTCGGCATCCCGATGGCCATCTGGATCATGCTGCTGTTCGCGCTCATCGCGTTGTTCGTGCTGCGGAAGACGCCGTTCGGCCGCTGGGTGTACGCCACGGGCGGCAACGAGCGGGCCGCGGAGCTCGCCGGGGTGCCCGTGCGCCGGGTGAAGCTGTGCGTCTACATGATCAGCGGATTCTGCGCCGCCGTCGCCGGGCTCATCATCTCGTCCGAGCTCACCGCGGCCGCACCGCAGACCGGCGAGAGCTTCGAGCTCAACGCCATCGCGGCCGTCGTGATCGGCGGCGCCGCGCTCACCGGCGGCCGGGGCAACGTGCGCGGCGTGTTGCTCGGCGCGTTCGTGATCGGCTTCCTGAGCGACGGCCTCGTGATCGTCGGAGTCTCGACGTTCTGGCAGATCACGATCAAGGGCGCCGTCATCGTGCTCGCCGTCGTGCTCGACCAGGCGCAGCAGCGCATCACGGGGTCCAAGAACGCCGCGCTCGCCGCGGCGAGCAAGACCCAGGGGCCGGCAGCACCCGGCGGCGACGCCGCGGCCCCGACCTCCGGCCGGGAGCCCGCACGGACCCCCTGACCGACGCACCATCCGAGCGGCAAGGACGTCGCCCGGCACCGAGAGAACCAGAAAGGCACCCACACATGCTCAGAAGGAAGATCTACGCGGCCATGGCGACCGCAAGCATCGCCGCGGTCGCCCTCGTCGGATGCTCGAGCGGCGGGGGATCCGGCGGCGGGGGCGGCGACGCGGCAGGGGGAGAGGACAGCGCGGGCGGCGGCCTCATCGCCATCATCACGCCCTCGCAGGAGAACCCCTTCTTCAAGGCGGAGGCCGACGCGGCCAAGGCCGAGGCGGAGAAGCTCGGCTACGAGACGTCCGTCGCGTCGCACGACGACGACCCGAACAAGCAGAGCGAGCTCGTCGACGCAGCCATCAGCCAGGACGCGGCGGCCATCGTGCTCGACAACGCGGGTGCTGACGCGTCCATCGGCCCGGTGCAGAAGGCGAAGGACGCGGGCATCCCGGTCTTCCTCATCGACCGCGAGATCAACGAGACGGGCATCGCGGAGGCGCAGATCGTGGCCAACAACGCGCAGGGCGCCGCGGCCGTGGCCGAGGAGTTCGTCGCCGCGCTCCCCGAGGGCGGCAACTACATCGAGTTGACGGGCAAGGAGTCGGACACCAACGCCGGCGTGCGCTCCGAGGCGTACGCGAGCGTCATCTCCCAGTACCCGAACCTCGTGTCGGTGGCCAAGGAGACGGCGAACTGGAGCCAGGACGAGGCGTTCAGCAAGATCGAGACGCTCCTGCAGCGCGACTCCAACATCCAGGGCATCATCGCCGGCAACGACACCATGGCGATGGGCGCCGTGGCGGCCGTCGAGGCGGCCGGTCTGCTCGACCAGATCAAGATCGCCGGCTTCGATGGCAGCCCGGATGCGGTCGAGGCCATCAAGGCGGGGAAGCTCGTGGCCACGGGCCTCCAGCCCGCCGTGCTGATCTCGCAGCTCGCGGTGCAGCAGGCCGATAAGTTCATCACCGAGGGCGAGACCGGCGAGGACGAGAAGCAGTCGATCGACTGCGTCGTGATCAACGCCGACAACGCGGACTCCTACACGCTGTTCGCGCTGGAGTAGCACGCACCGGTCGCCGAGCGACCGGCACGATCGGGCCCGTCGGACGCGTTCCGGCGGGCCCGATGCCGTGCGGCGGGGGCGGAGCCCGTCGCCCGCGGGGGTCGGTGAGCGACGCGGCGAACGACGTGAGGAGCGTCTCGCCCACGGGTCTCGGCAGATGCACAGAATCCGTGGTTGTCCAGGGCTTGCGTTCGTTCTTCGGGTGCCGGATACTCGCGCATGCCGGTGAATGGGGGATCACCTCGTTCGGCCGCGCGCCCGGGCCCACCCATCCCGGGCCGACGACTCGAGAAAGAGCCCCCCACGTGCCCCGCCACCTCCGAGCCGCGGCCGCGCCGCGGCGCCGTCCGCTGTCCGCCCCCGACGCCTCCCGCAACGGCGTCCTCCGCACCGTGGTGGCCCTCGCCGCCGCCTCCGTCGTCGCGCTCGCGCCGATGACGGCTGCCGCCGCGGCGCCGGTCCCGGCTGCGGCGGTCGCGGCCACGTCCGCCGAGGTTGTGGTCTCCACCGCCGCGCAGCTCCGCGCCGCGCTGGACGCCGCCGTGCCCGGCCAGGTGATCAGCCTGCGCGACGGCACGTACACCGGCGCCTTCCGGTCGGCGCGCTCCGGAACGAAGGCGGAGCCCATCACGCTCCGGGGTTCGCGGGACGCCGTGCTCACCACCGGCGCACTGACGGGCACCGAGCCCGCGCTCACGCTGACCGGCAAGGCGTGGCTGCTCTCCGGCTTCTCCGTGACGCGGTCGCCCGCCGGCATCGTCCTGACCGACTCCGACAACTCCGTGCTCGAGGACCTCGGCGTGACCTCGGTCGGCGCGCGCGGCATCCACGTCCGGAAGAACAGCGCCTACGTCACCGTGCGGAACTCGGCCATCAGCGACACCGGCCTGGCCAGTGCCGGCGCGGGCGAGGGCGTCTACGTCGGCAGCGCGCAGGAGGACTGGCCTGCGGTCACCGGCGCGGCCGGCACGCCCGACCGCTCCGACTACGTGCGCATCGAGAGCACGAGCTTCACGAACACGTCCGCGGAGGGCATCGACATCCGCGAAGGAACGACGGGGGGACGCGTCGCCTGGAACATCTTTGACAACACGGGCCACTCCGGCGCGGACGCCGCAGACTCCTGGGTCGACCTGCGCGGGAACAACACGTCCGTGTGGGCGAACGCGGGCTTCAGCAGCCTGAGCGACGCGTTCCAGGTGCACCCGGTGTCGGGCGGCTGGGGAACCGGCAACCGCTTCCGTGACAACGTGGTGATGGAGAACGTGCCCGGGTACGAGGTGAACTCGGCGGACGGCGCGTCCGGCACCGTCGTGTTCTGCACGTACTCGAACGCCAAGAAGGGCCTGGCCAACATCCCCTGCTCGGACGGTTGAGCAGATTCCCGGCTCGCCGCACCACGGAAGGACTGACATGACCATCGCATTCCTCGGACTCGGCCGGATGGGCCGCATCCTCGCCCGGCACGTCCTCGACGACGGCCACGAGCTGCGCGTCTGGAACAGGACGGCCGGGGCCGCCGACGGGCTGGAGCAGGCCGGCGCGGGAGTCGCGTCGTCCGCGGCGGAGGCGGTGGAGGGTGCCGAGGTCGTGATCACGGCGCTGTTCGGCCCGGATGCCGTGCGTGCCGTCGTGGCCGAGGGGAACCTGCCCTTCGCCCAGGACGCCGTGTGGCTGGACATCACGACCATCGCGCCCGCCGACGCGGCGGAGATGACCGCCTGGGCCGCGGAATCAGGGGTGCGGTACGTGCATGCGCCGGTGATCGGGTCGCTCGCGCCCGCGCGTAACCGCGCGCTCGGCGTCGTCGTGGGCGGCGAGGAGCAGGCCGTGGAGCGCATCCTGCCGCTCGTGCGGCTGTGGGCGGACCCGGATCGACTCCAGCGCTACGACGAGCCGGCGAAGGCGGCGACGGGCAAGCTCGTGGCGAACCTCGCGCTCGCCGTGGGCATGCAGGGCCTCGTCGAGGCGGTGACGCTCGGCACCGCGGGTGGTCTGACTGCCGAGGAGACGCTCGGAACCCTCAAGGGCACCGCCCTCGGCATGATCGCCGGAATGAAGGGTGCGAACGTGCTCTCCGGCGCCTTCGACGACACCCAGTTCTCCGCGGACCTGCTCGCGAAGGACGCCCGGCTCATGGTCGGCACGTCGCCCCGCCCGCTCGTGGCGCTGACCGCGGCGCTCGCCGCCTTGCAGCGCGCTCAGGACGCCGGTCTCGGCGACCACGACTTCTCGGTGATCGCGACCGAGGCCCGCTGACCCGCTCCGTTCCGTCGCGTCGCGTCGCGCCGCGCACGCCGCCACTGCGCCTGCTTCGGCGGCCGCGGTCCTAGCTCAGCCCACCCCTCCGCCTGTGTTCACAATTCAGGCTGTGCTGCGACACGCCGGGATTCGAGAGCGCCAAACGCGGCGTGTCGCAGCTGAGCCTGAATTCGGGACCTGGCCGGGGCGCGGTAGGGGCGTCAGCCTGCTGTGCCCGGCTTCGGGGTGCGGACCGGCATCCCCGCGGCTACTGCGACGACGACCGCGAGCAGCTGGGCCGCGGTCGCCGCGACGAGTATGCCCGGCACGGAATACTCCGCCAGGACGCCCGCGATCGCACCGCCCGCCGCGGCGCAGCTGATCTTGAGGCTCGAGGCGGTCGTGAACACCTGCCCCCGGTTGGCCGAGGTCGCCTCCCGGTGGCGGATGCTGAACAGGGCGGCCAGCTGCGGACCGTCCGCCAGGCCCACGACCGCGACGGCGACCAGCAGCGGCACCGGCGAGGTGGCGACGGAGGCGACGGCGAGCCCCACCCCGATGACGACCGTGCCGATCAGGAACGTGCGGTCGGCGGAGAGCGGCAGGGGCCAGCGGGCGGTGGCGACGGTGGCCAGCAGCGCGGTGGCAGCCAGGAGTGCGAGCAGCAGCGCGCCGTCGCTCGCCCGGCCGAACACCAGCTCCCCGAGCAGCGGGCAGGCGACGAAGAACATGCCGAAGCCGACCATCGAGATACAGGACCCGAGGGTCGCGCCGCGGAGCGCGGGCACGGTCACGAGCGGGCGGAATCCGTCGACGAGGTCCTCGGCAAGGGACCCGATGGTGCGCCGGCCCTCCCGGGGCGCGCCGGTGAGGGAGAGCCGCAGTGCGGCGGGCGCCGCCGCCACGATGAGGACGACCGCCGCCGTCATGGCGGCCGTCGCGTTGAGAAGCCCGGCGATCACCGCAGCGCCCGCCGGCCCGAGGAGTCCGGCGAGGTTGTAGGTCGCGGCGTCAAGTGCGTTGCCGGAGCGGAGGTGGTCGCGGGGCACGATGCGCGTGAGCTGCGACGACCAGCCACCGGCCGTCGCGGGGCCGAACAGCCCGGTCAGCACGGCGACGACGAGCACGGCGGCCCAGGGC
The DNA here is from genome assembly GCA_947487835.1 of uncultured Microbacteriaceae bacterium. GTDB lineage: Bacteria > Actinomycetota > Actinomycetes > Actinomycetales > Microbacteriaceae > Planctomonas. Next base: position 493,723 of record CANKXX010000003.1, on the reverse strand, counting down.
AGCACGCCCCAGGCCAGGATGATGGTGGCGAGCCCGGCGGCATAGGCGGCGAGGGCGAAGGCGAGCACCAGACCGGGCCGCTTCGCCCGGTCGAGAAGGAGTCCGAGGAGCGGGCCGCCCACGACGGCCGCCACGGTGATCGCGGAGTACAGCAGGGCCGCGGTGCGGGCTGACCCGGAGGCGGCGAGCCCGAAGAGCAGCACGGCGGGCGCCGACACCTCGCTGCCGACGCGGGCCACCGTCGACCCGGTGAAGTAGAGGGCGCGGGATCGCCGCCAGTGCGGTGCTGCCTCGGTCATCTATGCCGAGCGGCCGAGCGGACTCTCGTCCAGGTGCGCGAGCAGGTCCGCGGGGTCGTCGTATACGGCGATCGCCCCGGCGCCCCGCAGCTCCTCCTCCGAGATTCCGCCGCTGCGCAGCCCGACCGTCGCGACCCCCGCAGCCGCCGCCGACTTGATGTCCCAGATGCTGTCGCCCACGAAGATGGCGTCGTCGGCAGCCGTCTCACCCTTCTCGAGCGCCACCTCGACGACGTCGGGCTCGGGCTTGGCGGTCTCCACGTCCGACGACGAGGTGACGGCCCAGACGACGTCCTCCGCTTCCAGGACCTTCCTCAGGAGCTTCAGCTCCTCCTCCGGGGCGGACGTGGCGAGCACGACCCGCATGCCCTGCTCGGCTACGGCGGCCAGCAGCTCCCGGGCGCCCGGCAGCACCTTCAGCCGCGGGGCCAGGGCTTCGTAGTACTCCGCGTGGAGCTCCTTCGTGCGGTCACGCTGCTCGTCGGTCGCGTCGGCCAGCACGGTCTCGAGGAGCATCGCCGAGTCCTTGCCGATGGCCCGGTGGAGGTGCCACGCGCTCACCGGGAAGCCCGCATCCGCCGCGGCCCGTTCCCAGGCGTCGACGTGCAGGTAGTTGGAGTCGACGAGGGTTCCATCGATGTCGAACAGGACGGCGGACACGGGCACGACGACTCCTTCACGGGAAGAACGGGGGAGCGTTTCAGCGTAGGCGCGCCCGCGGCCCCGTGCGCAGTGTGCCCGCGCGCCGGGCGCGGGAAGGTCAGGTCGCGTTCCTTCGACAGGCTCAGGGACCGTGGGGGCGCGGCGTCGGGAGGGTATGGGGGCGCTAGGCGACCGTCGTGTTGAAGAGGAGGCCGAGCGCATAGGTTGCCCCCGCCGCGCCGAAGCCGATCGCGAGCTGGCGCAGCGCGCGGGCGAGCGGCGGGCCGCCGGACAGCAGGCCCACGACGGCGCCCGTGCCGAGCAGGGCGATGCCGACGAGCACGGAGGCGACGAGGACGGCCGCCGTGCCGCCGAGGCCGAAGAGGTACGGCAGCACCGGGATGGCGGCGCCGGACGCGAAGAAGCAGAAGCTCGAGAGGGCGGCGCTCATGCCGGTGCCGATCGCCTCGTGCTCGACCAGCGCGATCGGCGCCGTGGGCGACGCGGGTCGCCCGGGCCGCAGATCGGCGAGGACCTCGGCGGCGTGCTCCCGCGCCGCCTCCGGGCTCATGCCGCGCGCGCGGTAGACCAGGGTCAGCTCGTTGGCGTCGACGTCGAGGTGCGGCAGGGCGCGCTTCGCCTCGGGGTTCGGGGTGGACGCGTCGAGGAGCTCGCGCTGCGACCGCACCGACACGTACTCGCCCGCGCCCATCGACAGGGCCCCGGCGAGGAGCCCGGCGACGCCCGTGGCGAGCACGGCGGGGGTGGGCAGGCCGGTGGCGCTCACGCCGAGCACGAGAGCGAGATTGCTCACCAGGCCGTCGTTCGCGCCGAACACCGCCGCGCGGAAGGTTCCCGACAGCCGGTTGCGGCCGCGCGTCGCCAGACCGCGCAGCACCTCCTCGTGGATGCGCTCGTCCGCGGCCATGCGGTCGGTCGCGTCAGCGTCGGACTCGTAGGGCGAGCGGGCCTCGGCGCGCTGCGCGAGCGCGAGCACGAAGACCGAGCCGAAGCGGCGGGCGAGGAAGCCGAGCAGCCGGGTGCGGATGTCGCCGCGGCGGGGCTTGCCGACGCGGTCGCCGAGCAGCTCGAGCCAGTGCGCGGCGTGCCGCTTCTCCGCCTCGGCCAGCTCGAGCAGGATCTCCCGCTCCTCGCCGGTGCGGCGGCTCGCGAGGTCGCGGTACACCGCCGCCTCGGCGTGCTCGTCGGCCAGGTAGCGGCGCCACCGGCGCACGTCCGCCGGGGACGCGGAGGACCGGGACGCGGAGGACCGGGACGCGCGGTCGGCTGCTTCAGTCACCCGTCGATTGTCTCAGTCGCTTGTTCCAGAGGAGTGGGATGCCGCCCGCGAGCGGACGCGTCGTGAGTTCCGACCCCGTGAGCGCTCCCGAGCGCCGCCGGATGCTCGCCGTCGGTCAGCGCGCGGCCTTGCCCGTTGCGGAGAGCTCGCGCCTCGCCCGGGACAGCGCGGCCTCCAGCTCGTGGATGCCGCACTCCAGCCCCTGGTGCGGAAGGTGGCCCTCGGTCCACAGCCACTGCGCGAGCCGTCCGACGAGCACGACCTGGGATCGGGCGGCGGCGGGGGTGCGCATGCGGTGCTCGGGCGCGACGTAGCCGGGCAGCGCGAAGAGGAGGTCGTCGGCGTGCATCGTGCGCACGAACGCGCCCCGGGGCGAGAACTCGCGCTCGGCGTTCAGCAGCGCCAGGGAGCCCGTGGTGAGGGTGGCATCCGCGTGCTCGTCGAGGTAGGCCTCCAGGTCGGCCCGGACGGCGCGCGTGCGAGTGGCCGCGGCGGGGGACTGGCCGTCGACCTGGTCGCGGAAGAAGACGTCGAACAGCGGGGCGAGGGTGGGGGAGCGCTTGGTCATGCGAGGAGTCTGGCCGCGACCACCGACACGACCGACGCCCGGGATGCAGCCTGTGGAGAGTCCTGCGGCGGCGCCGGTGCTAGAGGAGCAGCGCGCGCAGCTCGTCCACGGAGTGGGCGATCGCCACGGCCCCCTCGGCCTCCGCGGGCGTGCCGTAGCCCCAGGCGACGTGGATGGTCGGCACGTCGTGGGCGGCGGCACCCTGGATGTCGTGCTCGCGGTCGCCGACCATGATCACGCGCTCGAGACTCACGTGCTTCTCGCGGAGCCGGCGCAGCGCCTCCGCCACGACGTCCGCCTTCGCGCTCCTCGACTCGTCGTCGGTCGCACCGGCGATCTCGGTGAAGCGCTTGATCAGATCGAAGTGCTCGAGGATGGGCATCGCCTGCGACTCGGGCTTCGACGTCGCGAGCGACAGCGGGATGCCCGCGCGGTGCACGTCGCGCAGCAACTCGGGGATGCCGGGGTAGACGGTGATGCCCTCGGTCAGGTCCTGGTGTGCCAGCTGGCGGTAGATCTTGAGCGCCTGCCTGCTCTGCCTCTCGTCCATCCCGGCGAAGTCCCGGAACGCGTCGAGGATGGGCGGTCCCACGTATCGCAGCAGCCCCTCGGGCGCCGGGACGGGCAGCCCCATGCGCTCCAGGGTCACGGCGAGGCGCGAGGTGATGCCCGAGGCCGAGTCCGTGATGGTGCCGTCGAGGTCGAACAGGATGCAGGTCCACGGCTTGGTCAGGACTGCCGGGGCGAAGGTGCTCACTCCGCCGATCCTATTCGCCCGCCCTGCGCGAGGCCGGGCAGGCGGGCCGAGGGCGTCAGAACAGCCGGAGGTGCGAGTCGTCCAGGCCGCGCATGGCGTCGTAGTCGAGCACGAGACAGCGGATGCCGCGGTCCTGAGCGAGGGTGCGCGCCTGTGGCTTGATCTCCTGGGCCGCGAACACGCCCTGCACGGGAGCGAGGTGCGGGTCGCGGTTCATGAGCTCCAGGTACCGGGTGAGCTGCTCGACACCGTCGATGTCGCCGCGGCGCTTCAGCTCCACCGCGACCGAGCGGCCCTCCGCGTCCCGGGCGAGGATGTCCACCGGACCGATGGCCGTCATGTACTCCCGGCGCACCAGCGTGTGGCCCTCGCCCAGCAGGTCGATCTGCTCCGCGAGGAGCTTCTGCAGGTGGGCCTCGACGCCGTCCTTCTGCAGCCCGGGGTCGACGCCGAGGTCGTGCTCGGTGTCGTGCAGCACCTCGTGGATGGAGACGACGAGCATGTCCGCGGTCTTGGCCTGACTCACGCGCCAGACCTGGGTGACACCGGCCTCGGCCTGGGTCTCGTCCGGCTCCAGCGTGCTGAACACCGCGGGCGGGCTCATCCAGTTGAGCGGCTTGTAGGAGCCGCCGTCGGAGTGCACGAGCAGGCTCCCGTCGGCCTTGAGCACGAGCAGGCGCGTGGCGAGGGGCAGGTGCGCGCTCAGGCGCCCTGCGTAGTCGACGGAACAGCGGGCAATGACGAGACGCACGGCAACGAGCTTAACCGCGCATCGGGCGGGTCCCGTTCCCCGGCGAGGGAAACGCGCCGCGCCCGGCGCCCGGTCACCTGCCCACCATCCGCCGTGGCCGGTCAGGCCGCGCGGTCAGCCTGCTCCGGCTCGCGCGCGGAGCCGGACACGATGCCCGCGACGGCGACGAGGATCAGCACGACGAGCAGGCCGTTCAGCAGGCCGAAGTGCTCACCCAGGAAGCCGATGGCGGGCGGCCCGACGAGGAACGCGCAGTACCCGATGGTCGCCACGGCGCTCACTCGGGCACCGGCCGTGCGCGGGTCGTCCGCCGCGGCGGACATGCCGACCGGGAAGCCGAGCGCGGAGCCGAGGCCCCAGAGCACGACGCCGACGACCGCGATCGCGGGCACCGGGCCGAAGATCACGAGGAGCAGCCCGACGGCGGCGAACACGGCGGAGACCCGCAGCACGGGTACCCGGCCGTAGCGGTCGAGCAGGGGGACGCCCGCGATCCGGCCCACGGTCATGGCCGTGACGAACACGCCGAACACGAGGGCACCGGTCGTGTTGTCGACGCCGTGGCCGTCCACCATGGCCAGTGCGAGCCAGTCGTTCGCGGACCCCTCGGCGAACGCCATGCCGAGGATGATGAGGCCGATGAGGATGGTGCGCGGGTCGCGCCAGATGGCGAGGCGGCTGCGCCAGGTGCTCTCGGTCGGGTTGCCCTGCGCGTCCGTCGTGTCGTGCGCCACGTTCTCGTGCAGCACGAAGCGGGCGGAGGCGATGGCGGCGGCCATCATGACGGCGGCGATGACGGCGGTGTGCACCGCAATCGGCACGTTCCCGCCCTCGGCAAGTGCGCCAGCGCCCGCCCCGGCGACCGTGCCGAGGCTGAACGCGGCGTGGTACAGCGGCATCACGGTGCTGCCGAGCACGCGCTCGTTCGCGGCGCCCGACACGTTCATGGCGACGTCGCACATGCCGCTGCCGGCGCCGAAGATCGCGAGGCCGGCGAAGATGAGCAGGAACGAGGGGCCGACGGTCGCGCCGATGCCGGCCAGCAGGAAGCCGATCGGACCGCCGATGAGGCACGCGACCATCGTCACCTTGGCCCCGAAGCGGGCGAGGATGTGACTCGAGGCGAGCAGGCCGACGATGGATCCCGCGGCGAGCCCGAAGATGAGGGCGCCCATTTCGAGCGTGGACGCGCCCAGCGCATCACGGACGGCGGGGACGCGGGAGACCCAGCTGGCCAGCCCGATGCCGGACAGGAAGAAGATGACGAACAGGGCGTTGCGCCAGGCCGTCGCCTGGCGGCGCGGGATGTCCGCGCCCGGCGTCGGCGCGTGGCGTTCGGTCGTGTCGGCGATGGCAGAACCTGTGCTTCCTGCGTGAGCGGGATCCGGTGCGGATGGCGGCGCGACTCCCCGGTCGGCGCCGCTGATAACGCTACCGGTCGGGCGACCGATCGGGGCCCGCGACGAGCCACGCGCCGCCCCGGGCACGAAGGCCCAGGGTGACGGCGCGGGCGCCGATGTAGCCCAGACCGAACGCGAGCCACAGGGCGACGAGGGCCGGAACACCCTCGAGCCCCGACGTCGACGCGAGCGCGAGCAGCGGGAGGTAGACCGCCAGGTTCACGAGTCCGGTCCAGGCGAGGTAGCGCCCGTCGCCCGCGCCGATGAGCACCCCGTCGAGCACGAAGACGTAACCGGCGAGCGGGATGCCGATCGCCATCACCAGCACGGTCGCCGAGAGCAGCCCCGCGACCTCCGGGTCGGACGTGAAGACGCCCGGCAGCACGCCCGAGAGGCACGCGAGGACCGCGCCCAGGCCGGCTCCGCCCCAGACGCCCCAGGCGATGAGGCGGCGCGTGATGGCGGTGACCCGGGGCACGTCGGCGGCGCCGAGCCCGTGTCCGATCATCGCCTGACCGGCGATGGCCAGCGCATCCAGCACGAACGCGAGCGTCGAGAACAGGGTGAGCGCGATCTGCAGCGCGGCGAGCTCCCGCACCCCGAGGGCGGCGCCCGCGAACACGGTCGCGAGGAGCGCGGCGCGGAGGGACGCCGTGCGCAGCAGCAACCAGCCGCCGGATGCCGCCGCACCTGTGACCCCCGACCACCCCGGGCCGATGCCGACGCCGACCGAGCGCGCGGCCCGCAGCGCGATCGCGAGATAGACGGCCGCCATGCCCCACTGAGCGAGCACCGTGCCGAGGGCGGAGCCCGCGATGCCGAGCCCTGCCCCGTAGATCAGCACGGCGTTCAGCACCGCGTTCACGAGGAAGCCGAGGCCGGCCACGACGAGCGGCGTGCGCGTGTCCTGCAGGCCGCGCAGGAGACCGCTCGCCGCGATCACCAGGAGCATGGCCGGGAGCCCGGCCAGAGAGATGGTGAGGTAGGTCGTCGCGGCCTCCGTCACCGCCCGGCCGCCGCCGAACGCGGAGGTCAGCGGGCCGGCAGCGGGAAGCCCGGCGAGGGCGAGAACGACCCCGAGGATCAGGGCGAGCCACATGCCGTCGATACCCGCCCGGATCGCGCCGGGGCGGTCACCCGCGCCCAGCCGCCTGGCGACCGCGGGCGTCGTCGCGTAGGCGAGGAAGATCAGGAGCCCGACGACCGACTGCAGGATCGCGCCCGCGATGCCGAGCCCCGCGAGCGGCACCGCGCCCAGGTGCCCCACGAGGGCCGTGTCGGTGAGGAGGAAGAGGGGCTCCGCCACGAGCGCGCCGAGGGCGGGTACCGCCAGGGCGAGGATGTCCCGGTCGAGCGCGCGTCCACCCGGCCTGCCCGATCCGCCCGGCCTGCCCGCTGCCCGCGTCGTGCCCGTCATGCCCCATCCCCCTCTCGCGGTCCCGTACCCACCGCCGTCCGTGTCCCCGGCGCCCTACCGGAATGTGCTCGGCGCGGTGCGCCCGCGCTGCCCGCCGCGCTTAGGAATCCGGTCCCGATGATGCCAGGCTTGCAGCATGTCATCAGCCAGCGAGGACCCTGACACCACCCCGGCACGATCCGACTCCGCGGAGGGGGCCGATCCGGACCGCGTGCTGCGCGCCGGCGTCGTCGGCCTCGGTTTCGCGGGCACGACCCACCTCGACGCGTACACGGCACTGCCGGGCGTCGAGGTCGTCGCTCTCGCGGGCCAGGAGAGCGAACGGCTCGCCATGCTGGGGGAGACCCGCGGGGTGCCCGACCTCTATGCCGACTGGGAGGACCTGGTCGCGCGGGACGACCTCGACATCGTCTCCATCGGCACGCCGAACTTCCTGCACCACCCCATCGCGCTCGCCGCGCTCCAGTCCGGCAAGCACGTGTTCTGCGAGAAGCCACTCGCCCCGACCGGCGCGCAAGCCGCCGAGATGGTGGATGCGGCCCGCTCGGCCAACCGGGTGCTCGAGATCGCCTACAACCACCGCAGGCGTGCCGACGTGCAGTACCTCGCGCGGTACCTGGAGTCCGGGCCGCTCGGCTCGGTCTACCACGCGCGGGCCAGCTGGACCCGGCGCCGCGGCATCCCCGGGCTCGGCTCCTGGTTCACCAGCAAGGCGCTCGCCGGCGGCGGACCACTCGTCGACCTCGGCTCGCACGTGCTCGACATCGCGCTGTACCTGCTCGGCGAGCCGAGGGTCACCAGCGTGAGCGCCGTCGCCTACAGCGAGCTCGGCAAGCACGGCCGCGGCGGCCGGCAGGGCACGAAGACCACGGGCACCGGCCACCTGTTCGAGGTGGAGGACTTCGCGAGCGCGCTCCTGCGGCTCGACAGCGGCGGGAGCCTGCAGCTCGAGGCCTCTTGGGCCGGGTACACGAAGGACGACGACGACATCGCGATCGAGCTCCTCGGCAGCACCGGCGGCGCCCGCCTGTTCGTGGAGAACTACGCGACCGACGACACGCTGCGGCTCTACGCCGACCTCGAGGGCGAGCCGGTCACGATCACGCCAACCGTGCACGTGCCGGCCGGACACCACCAGGCCGTCATCGAGGAGTTCCTCGCCACCATCCGGTCGGGCGAGTGGAGCACGAGCTTCGGCGACTACGCGCTGCACCGCAGCCGCGTGCTCGACGCGGTCTACGAGTCGGCCCGCGAGGGCAGAGAGGTGTCAGTGGCATGAGGGTCACCGTCTGGAACGAGTTCATTCACGAGACCCGGGGGGACGAGCGCGTGCTCGCGCACTACCCCGAGGGCATCCACGCCGTGATCGCCGACGGGCTCCGCGAGCAGCTCGGCGACGAGGTCGAGGTGAGCACGGCCACGCTCGCCGAGCCGGAGCACGGACTGAGCGAGGAGGTGCTCGCGCAGACCGACGTACTCCTGTGGTGGGGGCACATCGCCCACGACCAGGTGGCGGACGAGGTCGTCGAGCGCGTGCACCGCCACGTCATCGAGGGCATGGGCATCATCGTGCTGCACTCCGGGCACTTCTCGAAGATCTTCAAGCGCCTGCTCGGCACGTCGTGCTCCCTCAAGTGGCGCAACGACGGTGAGCGGGAGCTGGTCTGGACCGTCGCGCCGACGCATCCCATCACCCAGGGCGTGCGCAGCCCGATCATCATCCCCGAGCAGGAGATGTACGGCGAGTACTTCGACATCCCCGTGCCGGACGAGCTGCTGTTCGTCAGCTCGTTCTCGGGCGGCGAGATCTTCCGCTCGGGCGTGACGTACCGCCGTGGTCTCGGGCGGCTGTTCTACTTCTCGCCCGGCGACCAGGAGTTCCCGGTCTACCACCACCCGGAGGTGCGCAAGGTGCTCGCCAACGGCGTGCGCTGGGCGATGCCCACGGTGGAGCGCACCTTCCTGCCGACCGATCGGCACGCGGCCGGCTGGTTCGAGTAGCGGCCCGCACGACGGCGAAGAGGGCCGGCACCCCGTCGGGTGCCGGCCCTCTCTCCGTTCGACGGGATGCGGCGCTAGAGGGTGCCGCGCACTCGCGCGATCGCGCTCATCACGTGGTAGATCACGATGGCCGCGATAGTGCCGAGCGCGATGCCGTTGAAGGAGAGCGTGCCCGCGTTGAACGTGAAGTCCGCGATGCCGATGATGAGCGCCGTGGCGGCGGTCAGCTGGTTCACCGGGCGGGAGAAGTCGACGCGGTTGTCGAGCCAGATCTTCACGCCGATGATGCCGATCAGGCCGTACAGGGCGGTCGTGACGCCGCCGAGCACGCCCGCCGGGATGGTGTTGATGACGGCGCCGACCTTCGGGGAGAGGCCGAGCAGCACGGCGAACACGCCCGCCACCCAGTAGGCGGCCGTCGAGTAGACGCGGGTCGCCGCCATGACGCCGATGTTCTCGCCGTAGGTCGTGGTGCCGGAGCCGCCGCCGAGACCGGCGATGGTGGTGGCGATGCCGTCCGCGAGCAGGGCGCGGCCGGTGAGCCGGTTGACGCCGGGGTCGGTCAGCTGGGCGACGCCGCGGATGTGCCCGACGTTCTCGGCCACGAGCACGAGCACGACGGGGAGGAACGCCGGCAGGATCGTCCAGAAACCGGGGCCGAACTCCGGCGTCGTGAAGGTGGGCAGGCCGACCCAGGCCGCATCGCCGACGGCATCGAACTTCACCTCGCCGACGAGGACGGCGAAGACGTAGCCCACGACGACGCCGATCACGATGGAGAGCCGCGCGAGCAGGCCGCGGAACAGCACGGTCGAGAGGATCACCGCCGCGAGCGTGATGACCGCGGTGCCGGGTGCCTGCTGGAAGTTGTTCTTCGCCGCGGGCGCGAGGTTCAGCCCGATCAGGGCCACGATGGCACCGGCGACCACGGGCGGCATGAGCGCGTCGATCCACGCCGTTCCGGTGAGCTGCACGATGGCGCCGATGATCGCGAGCAGGATGCCTACCGAGAGGATGCCGGCGAGCGCGCTGCCCATGCCCTCGGCCGCGGTCGCGCCGGTGATGGGCGCGATGAACGCGAACGACGAGCCGAGGTAGCTGGGCAGCCGGTTCTTGGTGATGAGCAGGAAGAGGATCGTGCCGATGCCCGAGAACAGCAGGGTCGTCGACGGCGGGAACTCGGTGAGGATCGGCACCAGGAACGTCGCACCGAACATGGCGACGACGTGCTGCATGCCGAGCCCGACGGTGCGGCCCCAGGTCAGCCGCTCCTCCGGCCGCACGATGGTGCTCGCGTCGATGTTCTTGCCGTCGCCGTGAAGGGTCCAGGGGCCAAGCGCCATGTCGATCCGTCTCCGATCCCGCGGGCGCCCCGTGACGCCCCGGTGAAGCGTAGTGGAGCGCACATTGCGTCCATGTTTCGCGGGCGTCCGCGGCGTTAGGCTCGGGTGTCATGAGCGTTGAAGCCCCCCTGACCTCCGGCATCCTCACCGACGAGCTCGACGAGTCGGTGCGACCGCAGGACGACCTGTTCCGGCACGTGAACGGCAGATGGATCGCCCGGACCGAGATACCGGAGGACAAGGCGCGCTACGGCTCCTTTATCCTGCTGGCCGAGGAGGCGGAGAAGGCCGTGCGCCAGATCATCGAGGAGGCTCAGGAGGCCGAGCCGGCGACCGAGCAGCGCAAGGTCGGCGACCTGTACTCGAGCTTCCTGGACGAGGACCGCATCGACGCGCTCGGCGCGACGCCCATCCGGGACCAGCTGGCGCAGGCCGCCGCGGTCGGCAGCATCCCCGAGCTGCTCTCGACCCTCGGCGTGCTGGAGCGGGCCAACGTGAGCGGCTTCCTCGGCGTCTTCGTGGACAACGACCCGGGCAACCCCGAGCGCTACATCGTGCAGCTCGACCAGGGTGGCATCGGCCTGCCCGACGAGTCGTACTACCGCGAGGAGAAGTTCGCGCCGATCCGCACGGCCTACCGCTCCTTCCTCGAGAAGATGTTCGGACTCGCCGGCCTGTCCGACCCCGGTTCCCGGGCGGCGCTCGTCTTCGACCTCGAGACCGACATTGCGTCGAACCACTGGGACAACGTGAAGACCCGCGACAGCGAGGCGACCTACAACCTGCTGCCCTGGACCGACGTGGCCGCGCTCGCCGGCACCGCCCCGCACGGCTCGACCACGCCGGCGCCCGCCCTGCTCGACTCCTGGCTCGCGGCGCTCAGCGTGCCGGCCGGCGCATTCGACGAGGTGGTGCTGCGCGAGCCGAGCTTCCTCAGCGGGCTCGGCCGGCTGCTCTCCGAGGACCGCCTCGCGGCGTGGAAGCACTGGCTGGAGTGGCAGGTCATCCGCTCGAACGCGTCGCTCCTGTCCGCGCCCTTCGTGGAGGCGAACTTCGACTTCTACGGCCGCACCCTCACCGGCACCCCCGTGCAGCGCGCCCGCTGGAAGCGCGGCGTCTCCCTCGTCGAGGGCGCGATGGGCGAGGCCGTCGGCCGCATCTACGTGGAGCGACACTTCCCGCCCGCCGCGAAGCAGAGCATGGACGTGCTCGTCGAGAACCTGGTGAAGGCGTACCGCGCATCCATCCAGTCGCTGGACTGGATGACGGACGAGACCCGCGGGCGGGCGCTCGAGAAGCTCGAGCGGTTCACCCCCAAGATCGGCTACCCCGTGAAGTGGCGCGACTACAGCGATCTCGAGGTGGATCCGACCGACCTCGTCGGCAACGCCAGGGCGGCGGCCGAGTTCGAGTTCCGGCGCGAGCTCGCCAAGATCGGCCAGCCGCTCGACCGCGACGAGTGGTTCATGACCCCGCAGACGGTGAACGCGTACTACAACCCCGGCTTCAACGAGATCGTCTTCCCCGCCGCCATCCTGCAGTTCCCGTTCTTCGACGTGACGCGCGACGACGCGGCGAACTACGGCGGCATCGGCGCGGTCATCGGCCACGAGATCGGGCACGGCTTCGACGACCAGGGCTCGAAGTACGACGGCGACGGCCGGCTGACGGACTGGTGGACCGAGGAGGACCGCGCCGCGTTCGAGGCGCGCACCGCCTCGCTCATCGAGCAGTTCAACGCCCTCGCGCCCGCGCAGGTGCCGGACAGCACGGTCAACGGCGCGCTCACGATCGGCGAGAACATCGGCGACCTCGGCGGCCTCTCGATCGCGTGGAAGGCCTACCTCATCTCGCTGGACGGCCAGGAGCCGCCGGAGATCGACGGGCTGAGCGGAGCGCAGCGCTTCTTCCTCTCCTGGGCCCAGGCCTGGCAGCTGAAGATCCGCGACGAGGAGGCCCGCCGGCTGCTCGCCATCGACCCGCACTCGCCCAACGAGTTCCGCTGCAACCAGATCGTGCGCAACATCGACGAGTTCTACGCGGCGTTCGACGTGACCGAGTCGGACGCCCTGTGGCTGCCCGAGGAGGAGCGCGTCCGCATCTGGTGAGTATGGGTGGTGGGGGTGATGGACGGGTCCTCGGTCCCAGTTCCGCATCCCGGTTCCGCATCCCGCCTTCGACGCAATTCAGCAGATTCCGGCCGACACGCCGTTCCCCAGTCCTCGGCTGCGGCGTGTCGGCCATCGTCTGCTGAATCGCGTGGGCTGGCCCGGGGGGTCTGCTGAGTTGCGTGGGGTGACAGGCGGGACAACGGAGCGGGGTCGCGGGTAGCGTTTTTGCATGAACACCGTCGTCATCACCGGAGCGGCCGGCACGATCGGCACCGCCACCCGACCGTTGCTCGCCGCCGAGGGCCGCACCCTCCGCCTGACGGACGTCGTCGAGCCGGAGAGCCCCGTCGGTGCGGGGGAGGAGTGGACGACCGCCGACCTCGCCGACACCGACGCGCTCGAGCGGGTGTTCCAGGGTGCCGACCTCGTCGTGCATCTCGGCGGCATCCCGAACGAGCAGGCCTGGGAGGACATCGACGAGGTAAACATCACCGACACCCGCAACGTGCTCGAGTCCGCCCGCCGGGCCGGGGTGACGCGCGTGCTGCTGGCCAGCTCGATCCACGCCGTCGGCTTCCACACGCTCGCCGACGCGGGTCGCACGGCCGTGCTGCTGCCGCGTCCCGACACCTACTACGGAGTGAGCAAGGCCGCCATGGAGGCGCTCGGCAGCCTGTACGTCGACCGCTTCGGCATGAGCATCGTCTCCGCCCGCATCGCGAACTTCGGCGAGCGGCCGAGCGGCGGAATCGGCCTGTACACGTGGCTGGCGCCGTCCGATATGGCCCTGCTGGTCGAGGCGGCCGGAGCCCTGACGGAGCCCGGCCACCACATCGTGTGGGGCATCTCCAACAACACCCGGCGCACCGCGAGCGCGGAAGCGGGGCACGCGATCGGCTTCTATCCGCAGGAGGACGCCGAACGGTTCGCGGGCGAGGTCGACGAGGACGACCAGTCGGTCGACGATCCGGAGACGGCCCGCCTCGGCAGCACCTTCACCCAGCACGACCTCGGCACCCCCATGTAGCGATGGGCGCGGGAGCCGCGGGTACGGGATCAGCGACCGTGGCGGCTCAGCGACCGTACGGGCTCAGCGACCGTATAGCGGCACACACCATCCCCGGTCAGTCGATGAGGTCGAGGTCCCTCAGGCGCTCCAGCGTGTCGACGCCCGCGGGCGGGCAGCGGTGGGCGTCCGCGGAGGTCACCCAGTGCAGGGAGTCGATCTCGCCTGACGCGCGCGGCTCGTCCGGGGTCTCTGCCCGGTACACGGTCATGCTGACGAGGCGGCCGTCGGGCTCTCCGTGCGCCTGGACGAGGACGGTGAACATGTCCTCGATCGTGGTCTCGTCCAGGCCGACGCCGAGCTCCTCGCGACACTCCCGCAGCAACGCCTTCCGGGCCGACTCGCCGGGGTCGATCTTGCCGCCCGGCAGATACAGCACGTCCCGGCCGCGCGCCACGACCATGAGCACCCGCCGATCCCGCAGGAGGGCGAGCGCCACGACGCGGATGGGGCGCTGGGTGATGGGCCGTGCCGTCATGCTCTCGGTCATAGTCCGTCGATGCTCTTCCTCGCTGCCCACTCGACATCGAGGATGCCGAAGATGTCCGTGTCCGCCCAGCGCTCGCCGACGCGCTGGTCGTGAACCAGCCGGCCCTCGTGCCGCATCCCGAGGCGGGTGGCGAGCGCGGCGGCGCCCGTGCAGCGCGAGTCGAACCGGGTGCTGACCCGGTGCATGCCGATCTCCGAGAACGCGACCTCGAGCATGCGGCTCGCGGCCTCGAGGCCGTAGCCCTCGCCGCTCGCGTCGGGCCGGACGACGCAGGTCAGCCGGCCCTGGCGGTCCCGCAGGTCGACGAGCTCGAGCGAGATCTCGCCGATGACGCCGGACAGCCCGTCGCCGATGCCGGGCAGGTCGATGGCCAGGTCGAGACGGTCGCCCGACCGCTCGAGCCGCACGTTGCGGATGCGCTCGGCGAGCGCCCGGGCCACCTCCTCCGCGGCGCGGGGCTCCCGCAGCGTGCACTCCGCGATCTCGGGCGACGCCTCGTAGCGCACGACGTCCGCGAGGTCATCCGTCTCGAAAGGCCGAAGCGCCAGGCGCTCGGTCATCAGCGGTCCGCGCACCTCGACGGCGCGCAACGGCTGCTCGGTGAAGCCCATGAGGTGTGTCCCCCTTAGGAATCAGCGTGCCGACAGCGGATTGGCCGCCCACTCCTCATCGAGTATGGCGTAATACAGGCTGTCGCCCCAGGCTCCCTTGAACCACATGTCGTGGCGGAACAGCGCCTCGCGCCGCATCCCCAGGCGCTCCGCCATGGCCGCGGATGCCGTGTTGCGGGCATCGAGCTGCGCGACGACGCGGTGGGCGCCGAGGCGCCCGAAGGCGAGATCGAGCATGGCCCTGCTCGCCTCGGTCGCGTACCCCTTGCCGCCGAAGTCGGGGTGCAGGACCCAGCCGATCTCCGCCTGCCGGTTCCCCACGCTGCGCAGCAGCAGGGAGGCGTCGCCGATGACCCGGCCGCTGTCGGCGCGCGGGTTGAGGCTCGGGGCGCTGGGCAGCTCGATGGCCAGCCCCAGGAAGTCGCCGTTCTGCTCCAGGCGCTTCTGCCTGCGCCGCTTGGCGAGGTGCTTCGCCGACTCCTCGCGGCTCCGCAGCGGCCAGAACATGTACCGCACGACCTCTTCGTTGCCCTGGATCGCGGCGTAGTCGTCGAGGTCGGCCGCGGTGTACGGCCGCAGGATCAGGCGCTCGGTGCGGATCGGCTCCGTGAGGACGAGGGGCGTCGCGATACGGCGGCCCCGCAGGAACCGGGGCTTCACGAGGCGGCGCCC
Source organism: uncultured Microbacteriaceae bacterium (assembly GCA_947487835.1). Lineage (GTDB taxonomy): Bacteria > Actinomycetota > Actinomycetes > Actinomycetales > Microbacteriaceae > Planctomonas. The sequence goes on along the minus strand of CANKXX010000003.1, from coordinate 478,295 downwards.
TCTTCGTCGACGCGGCGGACCGGCGCGGCCGGGGCGTCGGCGACGGAGGGGGCATCGAGCCCGAACAGCGTGTTGACGGCGTCGACGAATCGGTCGCCGTCGCCGGACCGGGCCAGCTCCCTCGCCCGCACGGACGGGGTGTGCACGAGCACCCCCACGAGATGGCGCAGCGCCGCCTCGGTGCGGTCGCTCGAGTCGCCGCGGGCCCTGGCGCGCTCGATCTCGGCGTCGAGGACGCCGAAGAGGTGGCTGCGCAGGGCGACCACGGCGGGCTTCACGGCGGCCTCCGCGTTCGCGGCCCGGAACTCCTCGGCCGCGGCGTCGACGATCTGGCGGGCATCGTCCGCCGCGTTCAGCTCCGTGAGCGGGGCGTGCAGGGAGATCGTCTCGAGGTCGAGAAGCTGGACCCCGCGGGTGCCCGTGACGGCCGGGTCGACGTTGCGCGGGAGGCCGAGGTCGATGACCATCTGGCGGGACGCCACGTCCGCGCGCAACGCGCGGCTCTCGGCGATCTGGGCGGCGGTGAGCACGTAGTCCGAGGAGGTGCTGCAGGTCACGATCAGGTCGGACTCGGCGATCGCGGCGAGGTAGCCGTCCGCCATCACGGCCTCGACGCCCTCCCGGGTGGCGAAGCGGTGCGCGCGGCCGGAGGGGGAGTAGACGGTGACGTCGCCGACCCCGCGGTCGCGCAGGGCCTTGAGGCTGGCGCCGGCGTATGCGCCCGTGCCGATGAGGAGGACCCTCAGGTCGGCCCAGTCCTTCAGGCGGCTCTCGGCGAGGTCGAGCGCGAGGCGCACCATCGACCGGCCGGCGCTGCCGAGGCCGGTGCGGCTCTTGACGCCGCGGGACGTGTGCGACGCGGTCTGGAACAGGCGCTCGAGGTCACTGCTCGTCGTGCCCTCCGCGCGGGCCTTCTCGAGGGCGCGGCGGACCTGACCCGCGATCTCGCCCTCGCCGACCACGACGGACTCGAGTCCGGACGACACGGCGAAGAGGTGCTCGACCACGGCGTCGCCGCCGATCACGGCTACGCGGTCACGCAGCTCGGACGCGGGGATGCCGGAGGCCTTGCCGACGACGTCGAGCACGGCGTCCACGCCGGCCGAGCGGTCGCCCACGCGGGGCTCGTCGACGTCGAGGTAGGCCTCGAAGCGGTTGCAGGTGGCGAGCACGACGGCGCCCGTGACCGCGTCCTTGTCGCGCACGAGGGTCTCGGCAACGGTCGACGCGCCCGTGGACAGCTTCTCGAGAAGCTCGAAGGGGGCGTTTCGATGACTCGCCGTTAGACACACAAGCACCCCGAGAGTCTACGGAAACTCCCTGAGAGCCGTTCCCATCCACGTGACGGGAGGGGGACGGGCGCTCAGCCCTGGAAGTCGTCCGGGTCGACCTCGTCCAGGAACCGCTTGAACTCGTCGAGCTTGGCCTCGTCGGCCGCCGACTCGGCATCGGCGGCATCCCGGTCCCGTCCCTCGACGGCCTCGTCCGGGATGCCCGCGTCCTCGAGCACGTCGTCCGCGACCCAGATCGGCGCGTCGACGCGGGCGGCAAGGGCGATCGCGTCCGACGGCCGGGAGTCGAGGATGCGGGTGCCGGAGGGCGTGAGCAGCGTGATCTCCGCGTAGAAGGTGCCCTCCTCGATGCGCGTGACGTCGACGCGCTCGACCTGTGCGTCGAGCGCCTCGAGCAGGCTCTTCATCAGGTCATGCGCCAGCGGCCGCGGCGCTTCGGCACCCTCGATGGCGATGAAGATAGACGTGGCCTCCTGCGGCCCGATCCAGATCGGCAGCATCCGCCCGCCGCCGGCCTCGTCGGTGAGGGGCTTCAGCAGGATGAGCGGCTGCGCGCCCGGATCGACCGCAATGCCGATGACACGAACCTGGACCATGCCCGCACCTCCCGGACGTACGCGACGGGATGACGAGAGCCATGCTAGTCCTCAGGAGGAGGCGGGGAGAGGGTGCCGGCGCAGCAGGCCGGCGAGGTGCACGGCGTTGGCCGCGACCGCCTTCGTGGCCGCCGCGACCTTCTCCGGCGTCGACTCGAGGTCGATGTAGTTCACGGTCTGCATCGCCTCGCCGTTCCAGTAGGTGGCGCCCTGGGCGGGGATGGTGAAGCCGAGGTCGTTGAGGGCCTGGAACAGCTCCGCGGTGATCTGGTGGGCGCCGTCCTCGTTGCCGACGATGGCGGCGACGGCCACCCGGTCGTACAGGCCGGGGCGGCCCTGGTCGTCGGTCACGGACAGCTCGTTGTCCAGCCGCTCGAGCACGCGGTGCGCGACGCTCGACATGTGGCCGACCCATGTCGGGGTCGCCATCACGAGGATGTCCGCGTCGAGGACGCGGCGGCGGAGCTCCGGCCACTGGTCCCCGTCGCCCATGTCGTCGAGCACGCCCGGCCGCACGTCGAAGTCGACGACGCGCACGGACGAGGTGGTCACGCCGTGCGTGGCGAGCTCGGTGAGCAGCTGCTCGGCCAGCAGCTGCGTGCTGGACTGCGCCGGCGACGGCTTGAGGCTGCAGACGAGGGCGACGGCGGTGAGGGACGGGGCGGGCGCGGAGGTGTCGGTCATGCGGGAAGTCTCCACCGCCGCCGGGTCGGGCGCGCGCACGAGGCGCTCAGCGCCGGGTGGGACAATGTGGCCGTGATTCCCGCGCTCCCCGACACGCACCTGCTCCCCGCCTCGCACCCGCTGTCCGACGGCCGCACCGCATCCTCTCCGCTCGTCCGCGCCTACCACGGCGTCCGGTCCGACCGCACCCCCGTCTGGTTCATGCGTCAGGCCGGCCGCTCCCTGCCCGAGTACCGCGAGCTGCGCGTGGGCACGCGGATGCTGGACGCCTGCCTCGACCCGGAGATGGCGAGCGAGATCACCCTTCAGCCCGTGCGCCGGCACGGCGTCGACGCGGCCATCTTCTTCAGCGACATCGTCATCCCCCTGCGCCTCGCCGGCGTGGGCGTGGACATCGTGCCCGGCAGGGGACCCGTGCTCGAGCACCCGGTGCGCACGGCGGCCGACGTCGCCGCCCTGCCGCCCCTCGATCACGACACGCTGGCGCCGATCACCGCCGCGGTCCAGCGCACCGTGGCCGAGCTCGGCAGCACCCCGCTCATCGGCTTCGCCGGCGCCCCCTTCACCCTGGCCGCCTACCTCGTCGAGGGCGGGCCATCGAAGGACCACCTCGCCGCCCGCGGCCTCATGCACGCGGATCCGGACGCCTGGGACGCACTGCTCGCCTGGTGCGCCGAGGTGACCGGCGCCTTCCTGCAGGCCCAGGTGCTCGCCGGCGCCAGCGCCGCGCAGCTCTTCGACTCCTGGGCCGGCGGCCTCTCCCTCCGCGACTACCGGGACCGGGCGGCGCCCGCGTCGGCGCGCGCCCTCGACCCGGTCCGCGGCCTTACCGCGACGCCGGCCGACGGCGCCGAGCCCGTCACCGTGCCCCTCGTGCACTTCGGCGTCGGCACGGGCGAGCTCCTCGCCGCGATGCGCGACGTCGGCGTCGACGCGGTGGGCGTCGACTGGCGCATCCCGCTCGACGAGGCGTCGAGGCGCCTCGGCGGCACGACCCCGGTGCAGGGCAACATCGATCCCGCCCTGCTCACCGCGCCGTGGCCGGTGCTCGAGCGGCACGTCGCCGACGTCCTCGAGCGCGGCCGCTCGGCGCCCGCGCACGTCCTCAACCTCGGTCACGGGGTACCACCGGAGACCGACCCCGACGTGCTCAGCCGCATCGTCGAGTTCGTGCACGGGCGCGCCTGACCCCATGTCCGACGACCCGATGACCGGGGGTCCGCTCCCGGACGAGCATCCGCAGGCCGGGCGCGACCCGGGGTCCGTCGACGTCGTCGTGGTGGGCGGCGGAGTCGCGGGCCTCGTGGCGGCGCGGGCCCTGGCCCGGGACGGCAGGAGCGTCGTGCTGCTCGAGGCCGGCGACGAGGTCGGCGGCACGGTGGCGGCGCTCACGGTCGACGGCGTGACCGTCGATGTCGGGGCGGAGAGCTTCGCGACCCGGCGGGGCACCGTGCAGGCGCTCCTGACCGAGCTCGGGCTCGCCGCGGACGTCGTGCTGCCCGACCCGGCCGGAGCCTGGGTGCAGCTGCCCGGGCAGGCCATCCCGCTGCCGCGCACGGGATTGCTCGGCATTCCCGGTGATCCCCGCGACCCGGCCCTCCGGGAGACGCTCGGCTGGGCGGGCGCGGCGCGGGCGGCGCTCGACCTCGTGCTGCCGTCGTCGATCGGGGCGAACGCGTCCTCCCTCGGCGAGCTCGTGCGGGTGCGCATGGGACGGCGCGTGCTGGACCGGCTGGTCGCGCCCGTGGTGTCGGGGGTGCACTCCGCGCACCCGGACGACGTGGACGCCGATGTCGTCGCGCCGGGCCTCGCGGCCGGGCTGGCCACCGAGGGCTCCCTCGCTGCGTCCGTGAAGCGCCTGCGCTCGCTGGCGCCGGCCGGGTCCGCCGTGGCGGGGATCGCGGGCGGCATGCACCGCCTCACGGCCGTCCTCCGCCGTGACGTGGAGCGGTGCGGGGTGCGGATCCTGACGAATGCGCCGGTGAGCCGCGTCGAGCGGCGGCGCGACCGGGACGGGGCCGTCTCCAGCGACCAGTGGCACGTCGACCTCTCCGACGGCAGGTCCTTCGAGCCCTCCCGCGTGCTCGTCGCCGTGCCGGTGGCGGAGCTGATCCGCATCTTCGGCGCCGCGATCCCGAGCCGTATCCTCGACGGCTGGCCGGCGGCCTCCTCCGTCGAGCTGGTCACGCTCGTCGTGGACGCGCCCGCGGGCTCGGCCACGCGCACCGCCCTCGACGGGGCGCCACGGGGAACCGGGGTGCTCGTCGCCCCCGGAACGCCCGGCGTGCGCGCGAAGGCGCTGACCCACATGACCGCGAAGTGGCGGTGGCTGGCGGAGTCCGCCGGGGGCAAGCACGTGATCCGCCTGTCCTACGGGCGGGCGGGCGAGGCGGCACCGCGCCTCGCGGACGACGCACTGCGGCGGGTGGCCATCGAGGACGCGTCGGCCCTCCTCGGTGTCCCGCTCGACGAGGACCGGATCACCGGCTTCGCCCGCACGCGGTGGACCAACACGGTGCCCTTCGCCGCGCGTGGACAGCGCGCCCGTGTCGCGGAGGTGCGGGCGGAGGTGGCGCAGCAGCCCGGGCTCGAGGTGAGCGGGGCGTGGATCGCCGGCACCGGCCTCGCGTCCGTCGTCGTGGATGCGGAAGCCGCGGCCGCGCGTCTCGGCTGACGCCGATCGCGGCGGCTCGGATGGAGGGCGTGCCCGTCGGGCGCGACCCTCGGCCGGGGAAACGCCGCCCACGACGAACCACCGCTTCGGTCTACGCTTGACGAACTGACGTATTTTCCCTGACGGTCGGAGGAACTCCATGACCAAGCTGCTTTTCGTCGCGGGCCTCGGCACCGGCTTCGTACTCGGTTCGCGCGCGGGCCGCGAGAGGTACGAGCAGATCCGCACCACCGCGCAGAACGTCTGGCAGAGCCCCGCCGTTCAGCAGGCCGTCGCCGGCCGGATGCCCGACGTGCCGGACCTGATCGGTCGCTCGGTGACCAGCGGGATCCGCTCCCTCTTCTCGACGAAGCAGGGCCGCCGTCGCCGTGCCGCCCGCAAGATGACTCCGGCGACGCCCGCTCCCGCGTCGGCGCCCTCGGACCAGTAACCGGCGGTTCCCATGGCCACGAGCATCCCGTTCAACCCCAAGACCCGGCAGTCGCTGGTCGCCCTGCTGCGCGACCTCCCCAGCCTCCTCGTGCGGCTGGCGAAGGCCGAGCTCCAGCAGTTCCTGATCGGCCTCAAGGCCAAGCTCCTCCAGGCCGGCATCGGCATCGCCCTGTTCCTCGTGGCCGCGTTCTTCGCGCTCACAGGCTTCTGGGTGCTCGTCGTCGCCGCCGTGCTCGGCCTCGCCGAGGTGCTGGCGCCGTGGCTCGCGGCGCTCATCGTGGCGGTCGTGTTCCTCGCGATCGCGGGCCTGCTCGCCCTGCTCGGCATCGGCCGGCTCAAGAAGGGCCTGCCCCCGGTGCCGAAGGATTCGATCGACAGCGTGAAGGAAGACCTCGACGCCGTGAAGGGAGTGGGTCGCTATGACCGCTAGCCCGGTTGAGCCCACCCGTCCCCCGGGGGCCAAGGAGCTCCGCGAGGAGATCGAGCGCACCCGCGCCGAACTCGCCTCGACCCTCGACGCGATCGAGGACCGCCTGAACGTCGTGAGCCGGGCCCGTGCCGGCTTCGGCCGGGCGCGCCACCGCTTCGTGCGCTTCACGCGGGAGGACCCGATCCTGCTCGGCATCATCGGTGCGGCCGCGGCCGCTCTCGTGGGCGGCGTCACCTGGGCGGCCGTCGCCGCCTCGCACCGACGCTGATCCGCTCGATACCGCCTTCGTCGCGCTCGACCCGGTAGGCCCGCGCGGCACTGACGGCCGGTCGGTGCCGGGCCGGATCGGGTCGGAAAGCAGTTCCCCTGACCGCGAGGAGGCGGCATGGTCGGCCGGGCCGTTCTCGCGTTCGGCGTCGACGTCGGGAGCACCAACACGAAGTTCGCGGCCGTGGACATCGACGACGGCGGGATCGAGGAACTGACCGCGTCCGCGGTGCCCACCCCCGCCGACGCCCCGGCCCTCGCGGTGGCGGTGGACCGCGGGCTCCGCGACCTCGCCGCGCGGACCGGTACGCCCGACGTCCTCGGGATCGCCTCGATGGCGGAGTCGGGTGTCGCGTTGGGCGACGACGAGGTCGCGCTCACCCCGATCGTGCGCTGGGACGGCTCCGTCGACCCCGCAGCCCTTACCGACGCGCTCGGGGGCGACGACCCGGAGCGGCTGTATGCCCTCACCGGAATATCGGCCTCGCCGAAGGTTCCGCTCGTGCTGTGGGCGCAACTCCGGCGCTCTCCACCCGGGGCGGCTCTCCGGACCTGGCTCGGGATGGCGGACCTCGTCGCGCATGCGCTTACCGGGCGGGCACTCACCGACCACACGCTCGCCCTCCGCACCATGGCGGTGCGTCGCCCGGCCGCCCTGCCGCTGCCGCTGGGGCGCCTCCGATTCGACGACGCCCTGCTCGCCCGGGTCGACCTGCGGTCGGCGCAGCTGCCGGAGATCATCGGCCCCGACGACTGGGGATCGGCGGCCGTCACGGTGGCGGGCGGGCCGGGTGGGCTTCCGGGCGGCATCCCCGTCGTCGTCGCCGGCCACGATCACCTCGTCGCAGCCTGGGGCTGCGGTGCCCGCGAGGCGGGGGACCTCGTCGACTCCTTCGGCACCTCGGAGGCCCTGGTGCGGCTCCTGGCCGGCGTGGCCGTGCCGAGTGGCGCCTTCGCCGAGGGGATGAGCGCGGGCATCGACGTCACCGGGCGCTTCTCCACCCTCATCTCCGGTTCCGCGAGCGCGGGCCGGGCGGTCGCCGAGGTCGCAGCCCGAGCAGGCGTCCCGCTCGGCGCACTCAGCCTCGACGGCCATGACGACCGGAGCGGCTTCGACGGTCGCCCGGGGGATCCGCGCCCCGCGGCCGCCCTCGTGCTGCCGTACCTCGCCGGCCGGCAGTCGCCCCGGCCGGACCCCGCTGCCCGCCTCGAGGTGGTCGGCGAGGAGCCGCCTGAAGCGGACACCCATGACGGGCTCCGGCTGCTGCCGGCGGCGCTCGACGGCGTCGCCCTGCACGCCGCCTGGGCCCGCCGCGCCCTGGAGCGGGTGGCGGGCGGCACCCTCGACGGTGATGCAGCCGTCACCATCGCGTGCGGTCCTCTCGCCCGTCGGCCGGCCCTGCTGCTGCGGAAGGCCGCGTCCTTCGGCCGCGCCGTCCGCGTGCCGGAGGTCGCCGAACCCGTGGCCACCTCCGCCGCCCTCCTCGCCGCCCATCGCGCGCTGGGGACACCGGCCCACGTGCTCCCGCTCAGCCCGCCCGTGCGGGCGACGCCGTCCGCCGAGGCCGCCTACGCGGCCGCACTCGATCGCTTTCTCGCTGCCGCCACCCGCGCCGGCGCCGCCGTACCGGAGAGGACCGCATGACCGCGCACCAGCAGGAGGCGACGCTCGCCTCGATCGCGCTCGACACGGGCGGCTTCGCCATGGTCGCCATGGACCAGCGCGAGAGCCTCCGTGCCATGTTCGACGCAGCCGGGGCCGGGCGCCCGGGCGACGAGGTGCTCATCGACTTCAAGCGCTCGGTCGCGCGCGTGCTCGGCCCCGCGGCCTCGGGATTCCTGATCGACCGGCACTACGCCCTCGACGAGATCCGCGCCGACCGGTCGCTCCCCGCCGGCACCGGCCTGATCCTCGCGGCGGACGCGCTGACCCAGGCGGACGGCGGCCCCGTCGAGGAGACGGACCTCGACCTGGCCGTGACGGACGGGACGGTGTCGCTCGAGGGCGTGTCCGCGCTCAAGCTCCTGATCATCTGGCGGCGGGACGACCGCAGGCAGGCCAGGGTCGAGCTCGCCCGGCAATTCGTCGCGGAGGCGCGTCGCCTCGGCCGGCTGTCGGTGCTCGAGCCGGTCGTGCGCGCGACGCCGCGCGAGCGGGACGACGGAAGCTGGGACGCGGAGGCGGCCATCCAGGAGGCGGCGCGCGAGCTGTCGGCCGTCGGCCAGGATCTCTACAAGGTGCAGGTCCCGCTCGCCGGGGCCGGGTCCCCGGCCGAGCAGCGGGAGGCGAGCGAGGCGCTCGCCCGGCACATCGTCGGGCCGTGGGTGGTGCTGTCCCAGGGCGTCGAGCGGGATCGCTTCGCCGACGCCGTGCAGGCCGCCTGCCGGGCCGGGGCGAGCGGCTTCCTCGCCGGGCGGGCCTTGTGGAGCGATGTCGTGGGCGTGCCGGAGCCCGAGCGCCTGCTCGCCGAGCGCGCCCTGCCCCGCCTCGAGCGCCTCCGCGCCATCGTCGAACGGGACGCGCGTGGATGGGGAGAGGCAGGGTGAGCGCCATGCGCGTCGGCATGCTGCACACGGTTCCCCTGCTGGCCGAGGACTTCGAGCGGCTCGTGACGGACGCGGCGCCCGGCGTCGACGTCGTGCACCGCGCCGATCCGTCACTGCTCGCCCGGGCGCGTGTGGGCGGCGTGACCCCGGACGTCGAGGCGGACGTCGCCCGGCACCTCGCCGACCTGCGCGACGCGGGGGCGTCGGCGATCCTCGTCACCTGCTCGTCCATCGGGGGCGCGGTCGACCGTGCCGCCGCGGAGCTCGACCTGCCGGTGCTGCGGGTGGACCGGCCGATGGCCGTCGAGGCGGTGCTGATCGCGTCCGCGGCGTCCGGCCGGATCGAGGTGCTCGCCACCCTCGCCGCGACCCTGGAGCCCACCTCGGCGCTGATCCAGGCCGAGGCGGCCCGGGCCGGCGTGCGGGTGAGCGTGGCGAGCACGGTCATCGACGGCGCGTTCGACGCGCGATCGCGGGGGGACGACGCGGCGCACGACGCGGCGGTGCTCCGGGCGGCGGAGGCCGCGGCGGGCAGGGGCGATGTGCTCGTACTCGCCCAGGCGTCCATGGCCCGGGCGCTCACGGGCGACGGACTCGGCGTGCCGGTGCTCACCTCGCCGGAGAGCGGCGCGGCAGCGCTCGTGGCCGTGCTCGATCGGGGTCGCTGAGCCGCGACGGCCCGCGGGCGCCCCGGCCGATGCGCGCGCGCCGCAGACGCAGCGGACCCCGCTCGGGGGCACCGCTCGGACACCGTTCAGGCTCCGCTATGGCCGCGGCGTACCATGGAGCACATGAGTAACCCGGCTGCCGAGTCGGCAGCACCCGCATCCGTTGCGCCCGAGTTCCCCACGACCCCCACCGAGTACGCACTGTGGGCCGTGCTGCGTCGCGACCCCGCGAACCCGGACGACCTCGACGGTCACGACGTCCCGAAGGCCGTGCGCGAGCTCGACGACATCATCCGCGCGGTGGAGGCCGAGGGCATCACCCTCCGCGGCATCTACGACGTCTCCGGTCTGCGCGCCGACGCCGACGTCATGATCTGGCTGCACGGCGCCACCGCCGAGGGGCTGCAGTGGGCGATCCGCGAGCTGCGCCGCACTCGCCTGTTCCGCTCCCTCCTGCCGACCTGGAACGCCATGGGCGTGCACCGTGACGCGGAGTTCAGCGCCAACCACCTGCCGGCGTACATGCGCGGCAAGGAGCCCGCGCAGTGGCTCACGGTCTACCCCTTCGTGCGCTCCTACGAGTGGTACCTCCTGCCCGAGCAGGAGCGCCGCGACATGCTGATGCGCCACGGCCGCGCGGGCGGCCAGTTCCGCTCCGTGCTCACGAACACCGTCGCGTCGTTCGCCCTCGGCGACTACGAGTGGATCCTCGCCCTCGAGGACGACGAGCTGCTCAACCTCGTCGACCTGATGCGCGCCCTGCGCGCAACCGACGCGCGTCTCCACGTGCGCGAAGAGGTGCCGTTCTACACCGGTCGCCGCATCACAACGGCAGAGGTAGTCGAGGTGCTTCAGTAATGGCAGCAGTGAACCTGGGTCGCAAGCCGAACCCCGCGACCGACGCCCCGCTCGAGCCGGGCGCCCTCGTTTCGGCCGCGACCCCCGCCGCCCAGTCCGGCCCCGAGCACGTCGAGGTGCCGGTCGCGTACGACGCGATCCTCCTCGCCTCGTTCGGCGGCCCCGAGGGCCAGGACGACGTCATCCCGTTCCTGCGCAACGTCACCCGCGGCCGCGGCATCCCGGAGGAGCGCCTCGAGGAGGTCGCCCACCACTACCGCGCCTTCGGCGGCGTGAGCCCCATCAACGACCAGAACCGCGAGCTCAAGGCGGCCCTCGAGGCCCGGCTGGCGGAGCGCGGCATCGACCTGCCCGTGCTCTGGGGCAACCGCAACTGGGACCCCTACCTGAACGACGCCCTCGGCGAGGCCCGCGACGCCGGCTACACCAAGCTCATCGCGCTCGCCACGAGCGCCTACAGCTCGTACTCGAGCTGCCGCCAGTACCGCGAGGACTTCGCGGACGCGCTGGAGGACACCGGCCTGAACGGCGCCATCCAGATCGACAAGGTGCGGCAGTACTTCGACCACCCCGGCTTCGTCACGCCGTTCATCGAGGGCCTCCGCGGGGCGCTCGAGGAGCTGCGGGTCGCGGTCCCGGACATCGACCTCGCCACCCAGGCCGAGGTCCTGTTCGCCACGCACTCCATCCCCTCGACCGACGCCGCGAAGTCCGGCCCGGGCGAGCGCGGATTCGACGGGAACGGTGCCTACGCGGCGCAGCACCTCGCCGTCGCGGAGGTCGTGATGCACGAGGCGACCGGCGGAACGACCGTGCCGTGGCAGCTCGTCTACCAGTCCCGCTCCGGGCCGCCGAGCATGCCGTGGCTCGAGCCCGACGTGAACGACGCCATCGAGGAGCTCGCCGGGCGCGGCGTCCGTGCCGTCATCGTGGTGCCGCTCGGCTTCGTCAGCGACCACATGGAGGTGCTCTGGGACCTCGACCGCGAGGCCAGGGAGACCGCCGAGGAGCACGGGCTGCACTTCCAGCGCATCCCCACGCCCGGCGTGCACACCCGGTACGTCGACGGGCTCATCGACCTCGTCCTGGAGCGCGTCAACGGCACGCCCACCGCGGAGCGGCCCGCCATGACCGACCTCGGCCCCTGGTACGACGTGTGCCGACCCGGCTGCTGCGAGAACGTGCGACTCGGGTTCAAACCCGCCGTCGCCGGATTGAAGCCGTGACCGAACTCCACCTCGACGATGATCCACTGACCGGGACCGGGCCGCTTCGGCTCGGCACCCGCGGCAGCGCGCTGGCGCTCGCCCAGGCGGGCTGGGTGGCGGACCAGATCGCGACCGCATCCGGCCTCGACGTCGTGCTCGTGCCCATCACGACCCACGGCGACCGGTCCCGGGAGTCGCTCGCGACCCTCGGCGGCACCGGCGTGTTCGCAAGCGCCCTGCGCGAGGCCCTGCTCCGCGGCGACTGCGACCTCGTGGTGCACTCGCTCAAGGACCTGCCCACGGCGCCCTACGAGGGCCTCGTCGTCGCCGCGGTGCCCGCGCGCGCGGACGCGCGTGATGCTCTATGCGCGCGCGACGGCCTCACCCTCGCCCAGCTGCCCGAGGGCGCACGCGTCGGCACGGGCTCGCCGCGTCGCGTCGCGCAGCTGCGCGCCACCCGCCCCGACCTGCACGTCATCGACATCCGCGGCAACGTCGACTCCCGGCTCGGCCGGGTCGCGAGCGGGGACCTGGACGCCGTCGTCCTCGCCGCCGCGGGCCTCGGCCGGCTCGGCCGTCTCGACGCCGTCACCGAGTACTTCCCGCTGACCAGCTGGCCGACCGCCCCGGGCCAGGGCGCGCTCGCGGTCGAGGTGCGCGAGGCCGACCTGCACACGCTGTCGCCGCTCGCCCGGGCCGTCGAGTCCGTGGATGACCAATTCGCGCACGCCGCCGTCGTCGCAGAGCGCTCGGTGCTCGCCGGCCTCGAGGCCGGCTGCGCCGCGCCCGTCGGCGCCACCGCATCCTTCACGAGCGACCTGCTCGAGCTCAGCGCCACCGTGTACCAGATCGATGGGCGCCGCTCGATCCGCCACCAGCGGGAGATGTCCACCGAGGGGCTCGCCCTCGACCAGTTGCCCACCTACGCGCTGTCGCTTGCCGCTCCGCTCACGCATGACCTGCTGTCATCCGGCGCCGCCGCGCTCGCACCGCTCGGGAGTTCATCGAAATGACGCTCACGAATCGAACCCAGAAGCCGCTGAAGGGATGGCGCGTGCTCGTGCCGCGCGGCGGCCCGTGGGGAGACGGCGTCGCTGCCGACCTGAGGGCCCAGGGCGCCTCCCCGGTGATCGCGCCGATGATCAACTTCGCGAGCACCAAGGACGCCGCCGCGCTCGAAGCCGCCCTCGACGCGCTCGCCGAGGGCTCGTTCGACTGGCTGACGGTCACGAGCGCGACCACGGTCGACGTGCTCTCGTCCCACCGGGCCGTCGTGCCGGTCAGCACGCGCATCGCCGCGGTCGGGGAGACCACGGCCGCCGCGCTCACGGCAGCCGGGTACCGCGTCGACCTCGTGCCGAGCGAGGACAACTCCGCGGCCGGCCTGCTGCGCGAGTGGCCCGAGATGCAGGGCGGCCCCGTCCGCCGCATCCTCGCCCTGCGCTCCGAGATCGCGAAGCCGCTGCTGACCGAGGGTCTGCGCGAGCTCGGGCACGACGTCGAGTCCGTCGTCGCCTACCGGACCATCGGCGTGCCGGTGTCCGACAAGATCCGCGAGGACGTGAGCTCCGGATCGGTCCGCGCCATCCTTGTCACCTCCGGCAGCGTCGCCGAGCAGGTCGCCGAACAGTTCGGTCACATCCCGGACGAGACGCTCATCGCCTGCATCGGCCCGCGTACGGCGCAGGACGCCCGCGCCGCGGGGCTCCGGGTCGACGTCGTCGCGAGCGAGCGGTCCTCCGTCTCGCTCATCGACGCGATCGTGGAGGCCGCCCTGCAGCAGGGCACCATCCAGTTCGACTTCGACAGCACCAACGGGGAGAAATAGTGGGCCACGGCAGCGATTCCGGCGACCGCAGCACGCGGGGAGCCGGGGGCAACCCCTCGTCTGCCTTCCGGCCGCGCCGGCTGCGGTCGACGCCCGCCATGCGGCGCCTCACGGCGGAGACCCGGCTGCACCCCGCGGACCTGGTCCTGCCCATGTTCGTGCGCGAGGGCCTGACCGAGGCGGTGCCGATCGGCTCCATGCCCGGCGTGCAGCAGCACTCGCTCGACAGCTTCCGCCGCGCCCTCGGTGAGGCCGCGGAGTCCGGCATCGGCGGCGTGATGCTGTTCGGCGTGCCCGAGACGCGCGACGCCGAGGGCTCGCAGGCCACCGACCCGGAGGGCATCCTCAACGTCGCGACGCGCATCGCGATCGAGGAGGTGGGCGACGAGATCGTCGTCCAGACCGACCTGTGCCTCGACGAGTTCACCGACCACGGCCACTGCGGCGTGCTCGCGAAGGATGGCAGCGTCGACAACGACGCCACGCTGGAGCGCTACCACGACATGGCACTGGCCCAGGCCGAGGCCGGCTCCCACCTGCTCGGCCTGAGCGGCATGATGGACGGCCAGGTCGCCGTCGTCCGCGAGGCGCTCGAGGCGGCGGGCCACCGCGACACCGCCGTGCTCGCCTACGCCGCGAAGTTCGCGTCCGCCTTCTACGGCCCGTTCCGCGAGGCCGTCGACGCGCAGCTCGTGGGCGACCGCCGCACCTACCAGATGGACAACGGCAACCGCCGCGAGGCCCTGCGCGAGGTCGAGCTCGACATCGCCGAGGGCGCGGACATCGTCATGGTGAAGCCCGCGATGAGCTACCTCGACGTGCTCGCCGACGTCGCCGCCACGAGCAGCGTGCCCGTCTGGGCCTACCAGATCTCGGGCGAGTACGCGATGATCGAGGCCGCCGCCGCGAACGGCTGGATCACCCGCGAGGCGGCCATCGACGAGAGCGTCCTCGCCATCAAGCGCGCCGGCGCCGACGCCATCCTCACCTACTGGGCCGTCGAGCTCGCCGACCGCCTGCACCGCACCGGCATCTGATGCCCGCGGCCGGCGGTGCCGGTCCATCCCGGGCTGCCCTGCCCGGCAACGGAAGAAATGGAACCATGAACTCGAGCCAGGACCTCTTCGACCGTGCTCAGGCCGTCATCCCCGGCGGCGTGAACTCTCCTGTGCGCGCCTTCGGTTCCGTCGGCGGCACGCCGCGCATGATGGTCTCCGCGCGCGGCCCGTACGTCACGGACGTCGACGGCATCGAGTACGTGGACCTCGTGAACTCGTGGGGCCCGGCCATCCTCGGCCACGCGCATCCCCGCGTCGTGCGCGCCGTGCAGGACGCCGCCGCCCGCGGCCTGGGCTTCGGCGCTACGACCCCCGGGGAGACCGAGCTCGCGGAGCTCGTGACGGCCCGGGTGACCACGGGCGGCGTCTCGCCGATCGAGAAGCTGCGCCTTGTGTCGACGGGCACCGAGGCCACCATGACCGCCATCCGGCTCGCCCGCGGCTACACCGGCCGCGACCTGCTCGTGAAGTTCGCCGGGCACTACCACGGCCACTCGGACAGCCTGCTCGCCGAGTCCGGTTCCGGGGTCGCCACGCTCTCCCTGCCCGGCTCCGCCGGCGTGACGGAGGCCACGGCCGCGCAGACCCTCGTCGTGCCCTACAACGACCTCGAGGCGCTGCGCGAGGTGTTCTCAGCCCACGGCGACCGCATCGCCGCCGTGATCACCGAGGCCGCCGCCGCGAACATGGGCGTCGTGCCGCCGGCACCGGGCTTCAACGCCGAGCTCGCGCGGATGACTCGGGAGAACGGATCGCTCCTCATCTCCGACGAGGTGCTCACCGGCTTCCGGGTCAGCGCCGCAGGCTGGTGGGGCCTCGAGAACCGCGACGGCGTGGAGTGGACGCCGGACCTCGTGACGTTCGGCAAGGTCATCGGCGGCGGGCTGCCCGTCGCCGCGCTCGGTGGACGTGGGGATGTGATGGACCACCTCGCCCCTCTGGGCCCCGTCTACCAGGCGGGAACGCTGTCCGGGAACCCGGTGGCGGTCGCCGCCGGCCTCGAGACCCTGAAGCTCGCCGACGCGGGCGTGTACAGCACGCTCGACACGGCCGCGGACATCCTCACCTGGGCCGTCTCCGGCGCGCTCGACGACGCCGGCGTGCCGCACGCCGTGCAGCGCGCGGGCAACCTGTTCAGCTTCGTGTTCGGCGAGGCCGTCTCCGGCGGGGTGAGCGACTACGACCAGGTGCGATCGCAGGAGGCATGGCGCTACCCGCCGTTCTTCCACGTGATGCTCAGCGCCGGTGTGAGCCTGCCACCGTCGGTGTACGAGGCGTGGTTCGTCTCCGCCGCCATGGACGAGCGTGCGATCCGCCGCATCCTCGCGGCGCTCCCCGACGCGGCCGAGGCCGCAGCCCGCGCCACCCCGCCCGCCTAGCCCGCGGTTCCTGCGATACCGGTCGCACGGTCCTTGAGCCTGTCGAAGGGACGCACCTGGTCCGCGTTGAGGACGGTCCTGAGCCCCCACGGTCCCTGAGCTTGACGAAGGGATGCACCTGGTCCGCGTTGAGGACGGTCCTGAGCCCCCACGGTCCCTGAGCTTGTCGAAGGGACGCACCCGGTCCGCGTTGAGGACGGTCCTGAGCCCCCACGGTCCCTGAGCCTGTCGAAGGGGCGCACCCCACGCAGGGTCGCTACAGCGTGATCGCATCCCAGCTCTGCAGCGCGACCCAGCGCCCGGGATCGGGCAGCGCGGTCGGGCGCGGCGCCGGCATCCGGTCGGCTGCAGCGAGGGCGGCGACCTCCAGGCCGGTGAGCGCGCCGATCTCCTCGACGGGCACCTGGTAGGTGCGGTACGGGCCGAGGGGCGGGGCCTCGGCGGTCGCCGTCGCGAGGTCGATGCGGTCGAGCTCCGGCGTCTGGTCCAGCAGGTACGCGGTGGTGGCGAGGGCGTCGCCGTCGGCCCAGGCGGCGATCTTCCAGAACTTGCGCGGGATCTGCACGCCCCGGTACTCCTCGTCATCCGCCGCGAACACGACGCCGGTGAAGACCGAGAGGCGCTGATCGTTGGCCGCGGCGTGGTCGAGCAGGTAGTCCTCGAGCCCGAGCCACAGCTCCTTGGACTGGTTGAACTCGGCAGCCTGGGGTGCGGCGTTCGTGTAGGCGAAGGTGTCCGCGTTGGCCTGGCGGGCGACCTCGCGGCTGCCCCAGACGGGATCGCGCCGCCGGACGAGGTGCCCGCGGTCGAGGTCGTTCCTCGCGTACACCTCGGGGCCGGCCTGCTGATCGGCGGGGATCCGCTCGTCGAGGTGCCAGTCGTCCGACCGCTCGACCTCGACGAGGGCGGCGCCGTCGATGTTCACCGCGGTGACGGCGGCGAGCTTCCGCCCCGTGTCCTGCACGACGCTGAAGTGCGTGTAGTCGAGGCGTACGCGGTCGTCCTCCCCGGGTGCGTCGGCCCGGAGATCGAGCGGGTCGGTCAGGCGCAGGAAGGAGGCGTCGTATCCATCGGTCACCGTGCCAGCGTAGGGGCGGCGTCCGACGCTTCCGGTGGCGCTTACTGTCCTGCCGGTGAAATCCCGGCCGCGAAGAAGACGAGGCCGAGCAGCGGCGGAGCGCCCTGCACGAGCGCCGCGACGAGGAAGCGCCGGTTCGTGCTCGCGAGGATGATCGCGGCGAGCACCATGCAGGCCGTCGTGAACAGCACGAGCGTGAGTCCGGCGGGCACGTTCCCGGCGAAGTAGAGGATGAGCCCCAGCCCGGCGCCGAGGGCGAGGAAGAGGTTGTAGAAGCCCTGGTTGAAGGCCATCGGCTTCACGATGTCCGCCTGCTCCTGGGTCTGCAACTGGAAGCGGCGCCACGCGGCGGGCTTGGGGAACCAGATGCTCTCGAGCAGGAAGAAGAGTACGTGCAGCGCGGCCGCGAGCGTGACGAAGATGGTCCCGGTGAGCGCGATTCCCGACATGGTGCCTCCCGCTGCTCACCGTATACGGCGCGCTTGCCGGGTGCGCGGTGGGGTGGGGTGGGTGGTGTGGGGTGGAACGGGGTGTGCGGTGTGTGTGCGTGCGTGCGTGCGTGCGGTGTTGGGTACGCGGTCGCCCCTGCCCAGGCAGCGGTCACTCGGCCTGCCCCTGCCTCGGCTCCTGCCCAGGCAGGAGCGTCCCGCTCGAGTTTCTCTCGCCCCTGCCCAGGCAGAAGGTTCCTGCCCAGGCAGCGGTCACGTTGCCCGGGTGCCTCCTCGCCCCTGCCCAGGCAGGAGCCTCCCGCTCGGGTTTTATTTCGCCCCTGCCCAGGCAGAAGATTCCTGCCCAGCTTTACCCTGCGCACGATGCCGCTGCCTGGGCAGGGGCGCGGGGGCCGGGGTGTGGGACGCCGGTCAGGAGCGCAGGCTCTGGTGTGAGCGCAGGCGCATGTCGGTGCGGGCGCGGGGAGCGGCGCGGGCCAAGCGGGGACGCCCCTGCCCAGGCAGAAGATTCCTGCCCAGCTTTACCCTGGGCAGGATTCCGCTGCCTGGGCAGGGGCGCAGGGGTGCAGGGGTGCGCACGCCGGTCAGGGTCAGGTGTCCGGACGGCGCGGGTGCGAGACGCGGGGCGGCGCGGCGTGCGGTCAGGCGCGGACGTCGACCACGGTGCGGCCGCGCACGGTGCCGGCGAGGATCCGCTGCGCCACGTCCTGGGCGCCCGCGAGCGGCACGGTCTCCGTCATGGCGTCGAGGAGGTCGAGATCGAGGTCGGTCGCCAGCCGCGACCAGGCCTCCTCGCGGAGCGCGCGGGCCGCATCCACCGAGTTGATGCCGAGCAGCCGAACGCCGCGCAGGATGAACGGCAGGACCGAGCCGGGGAGGTCCGGCCCCTGCGCGAGGCCGCACGCCGTGACCGTGCCGCCGTAGGTGGTCTGCGCCAGGATGTTCGCGAGCGTGTGGCTGCCGACCGAGTCGACGGCGCCGGCCCAGCGCTGACTCTGCAGCGGCTTGCCCGCCTCGCCGAACTGCCCGCGATCGATGACGTCGGCGGCGCCCAGGGACCGCAGGTAGTCGCCCTGCTCCTCGACGCGACCCGTGGATGCGACGACGCGGTAGCCGAGGCGCGCGAGCACCGCGATCGCAACGGAACCCACCCCGCCGGCCGCGCCGGTGACGAGCACGTCGCCCGCGCCCGGGGCAACGTCGGGCTCGAGGGCGAGCACGGACATCATGGCGGTGAAACCAGCGGTGCCGATCGCGGCGGCCTGCGCCGCACTGATCCCGTCGGGCACGCGCACGAGCGAGGCGGAGTCGACCCTGGCCCGGTGGGCAAGCCCGCCGTGCCGCGTCTCGCCGAGCCCGGCGCCGTTCAGGGTGACGAGGTCGCCCACCGCGAAGTCGGGGGAGGAGCTCTCCGAGACCGTGCCGACCACGTCGATCCCCGGGATCAGCGGGCTGGTGCGCGCGATGCCGGGCCGCCCGGCCAGCAGCATGCCGTCCTTGAAGTTCACGCTCGAGTGCGACACGTCGAGCGTGACGTCGCCCTCGGACAGGAAGTCGTCATCGACCTCGCGAATACCCACCTCCGCAGTGTGCTTCCCCTCGTCGTCCCGCCCGGTCTCCGCCACGATCGCTGTGAACATGTCCCCAGCCTAGGCAGGGGCACCATTCGGAGGGGTCTACGCCTACAGCGATGTGCTCGGCTACCAGCAACGCGATTCAGCAGATCCGCTCGGGGTCACCTCCCCACCCGACGCTATTCAGCAGATCCGCTCGGCCGATCGGCGAGTCGCGCCCGCGCGACGGCATGTCGGGTGGATCCTGCTGAATTGCGCGAGGAGGCCGACGGGATCTGCTGAATTCCGTGAGTAGGCGCCGTGGCGGGGGACTACCCGAAGAGGATGGCGGCCTCGTCGTAGCGGGACTGCGGCACGGTCTTCAGCGTGCCGAGGGCCTCCGCGAAGCCGACGTGCACGATGTCCGTGCCGCGAAGCGCGACCATGCGGCCCCAGTGGCCCTCGACCACGGAGTCGACGGCGGCAAGCCCGAGTCGGGTCGCGAGCACGCGGTCGTACGAGGTCGGCGTTCCGCCACGCTGGATGTGGCCCAGCGTCGTCGCGCGAGTCTCGATGCCGGTGCGCTCCTCGATGATGGGCGCGAGCATCTCGCCGATGCCGCCCAGCCGAGGGCGGCCGAAGGCGTCGAGCCCGCGCTCGGAGTGGGCGTCCACGGCCGTGTCCGGGACGAAGCCCTCGGCGACGACCACGAGCGGCGCGCGCCCGCGGTTGTAGGCCGCCTTCACCCAGGCGACCACCTGGTCCATGCTCGTCTTCTGCTCGGGGATGAGGATCGCGTGGGCTCCGGCGGCCATGCCGCTGTGCAGGGCGATCCAGCCGACGTGGCGGCCCATCACCTCGGCCACCATGCAACGGCTGTGCGAGTCGCCGGTGGTGCGCAGTCGGTCCATGGCGTCGGTCGCGATCTGCACGGCCGTGTCGAAGCCGAAGGTGTAGTCCGTGGCGCCGAGGTCGTTGTCCACGGTCTTCGGCACGCCGACGATCTTGAGGCCGGCATCCGTGAGCCGCTTCGCCGCGGCGAGCGTGCCCTCGCCGCCGATCGCGATGATCGCGTCGATACCGAGCCGGTTCAGGTTCTCGGTGATGCGCTCGACTCCGCCGTTGCCCTCGAAGGGGTTGGTGCGGGACGTGCCGAGGATCGTGCCGCCCTGCTTGCCGATGCCCTGGATCTCGCGGCGGGTCAGGGGCATGATGTCGCCGTCGACGACACCGCGCCAGCCGTCGCGGAAGCCGACGAACTCCTGCTTGTAGATCTGCGTGCCCTTGAGGACGGCTCCGCGGATGACGGCGTTCAGGCCGGGGCAGTCGCCGCCGCTGGTGAGGATTCCGATTCGCACGCACCCATTCTGCTGCTTGCGTCCGGTAACCCCCAATCTGCGGGCTGTGCGTCTCCTGCCCGCCCCTCCGGCCGCCCACTCACCCCCTCCCGCCCTGTTCGCAAATTCAGGCTTAGCTGCGACACGCCGCATCCGGACCATGCCGGAACGCGGCGTGTTGCAGCACAGCCTGAATTGCGAACCTCGCGGAAGGGTTGCGGACGGGATGCGCGGCAGGGGACGGAGGAGGCGGGAAGAGCCGGGAAAGGCGAGAGAGCGGGGAGACTCGGGCTCGGCGCGGGGACGCGGATCAGGCGTACTGCGGCACGCGCGGCTCGGCGAGCGGGGGGCGCTCGACGTCCGGCATCACGGCCTCGGCCGCGTCGCTTCCCACGGTGATCGGCCGGTTCGAGCCGTCCACGTGCACGATGCGCGGCTCGAAGGCCAGCGCCTCCTCGGTGGTCAGCTGGCCGTAGGCGATGAGGATCACGACGTCGCCCACGTGCATGAGGTGCGCCGCGGCGCCGTTGATGCCGAGCACGCCGCTGCCGCGCTCCCCGGAGATCGTGTACGTCTCCAGCCGGGCGCCGTTGGTCACGTCGACGATGCTGACGCGCTCGCCGGGAAGGATGCCCGCGGCATCGAGGAGGTCGTGGTCGACGGTCACCGAGCCGACGTAGTGCAGGTCCGCGTGGGTGACGGTCGCGCGGTGGATCTTTGCGGTGAGCATGGTGCGGAGCATGTATCCATGGTGACCGATTCCGGCGGGGTCATCGCCCACTTCGCGCTCAGCGTAGAGGGCGCCGTTACAGTGGCCGGGAGGGCGCCGGAGGGTGGTGCCGGGACAACGGAACGATGCGATGACCGACACGGAGCGGAACGGCGCTGAGCTCGCGCCGGTGCCCGCCGCTGCCGACTCTCCCGGGACCGTGTCTTCCGGCTCTGCTGCACCGTCCGGGTCTGCTGATGCGCCAGGCCCGACCGCGTCTCTCGACGCCGTCGCGCCATTCGCAGTCGCGCCCCTGCATCCTTCCCAGGCCGCCGACGCAGACCCGGCGTCGGGCCACCCCTCGGCGCCGGAGCCGGCACGGCGCGACCCGCTGCCGGGCCGGGTCTGGGGAATCGTGAGCCTCGCGCTCGCCGTGCTGCCCCTGCTCCAGCTGGTCGGGCTCGTGGCGGGGATCGTCGGGCTCGTGCTGTCGACGCGAGCCGGGCGCCGCAACTGGTTCGCGGTCGCCGGGATCGTGGTGTCCCTGCTGCTCATGGCACTCGCGGTCACCCTGATCGTGTCCTTCGCCTTCTCCGGCTACGACCTGTTCGGCGGCTCGATCGGCTCGACCGTCACCGTGTGCAGCGAGCTGGGCGCGGGTGAGCACGTGGTCGACGGCCTCACCTACCGCTGCGGCTGACCCCCGACCGGCACGAGCAGACACGAGCAGGCACGAGCCGGAGCGTGCCGATCAGCTGAGGGCGCGGTCGCTGTTGCGGGTCGGGCGGCAGATGAGCACGGGGCAGGGCGCGGAGTGCTGCACCCGCGACGCGGTGCTGCCGAGCAGGATCGTCGAGGTGAGCCCGCGGCTGCCCGCGGCCATGGAGATGAGGTCCGCCTCCAGGTCCTCGGCGGCGCGGATGATCTCCTGCGCCGGCGAGCCGCTGCGGATCTGCGTGTGGATGGTCGGGCCCCACGCGTCGAACTCGGCCGCGACGATGTCCACGGCGGTCTTGGCCTCGTCGCGGAAGCTGAGCTCCGCCATCTCGGTGTTCTTCTGCGGTCCGAGCTCGTTGGCGAACGGCACGGCCGCGTAGGGACTCACCACCGCGATGACGGTGACGTCGGTGATCTCGCGGGAGTCGGCGATCCACTTGAACTGCCGTGCGCCGACCAGGGATGCCCTGGAGCCGTCGGTGGCGACGATTACATGCATGGCTCAGCTCTCCTTGCTTCTGGTGGGCTCGACCGCCTCAGCGGCTCCGCCCGGGGACACGGGGTGCTTCTTGCCGACGAACCGCTGGACGAGGTACAGCACGCCGCCGACGGCCAGGAGGCCCGCGACCCAGAACAGCGCGGCGGGGTCGTCGATCAGGGTGTAGGCGAGCACGGCGAGGTTGCCGATGATGCCGACGATCAGCAGCGGGGTGTTCGCGCGGTAGACGCCCGGGCCCTCGTCCTTCCCGCGCAGCTTCAGGCAGGCGACGATCACGAGCGCGTAGATGAACAGCAGGAACACCACGGTGATGGTGGCGAGCCGGTCGACGATGTCGAGCTGCTCCTCGGCCGGGAGATCCGACTGCGTGCTCCGGATGGCCGCGCCGATGATCAGCATCGCCGAGACGATCACGCCGCCGAAGAGGAGGGCGACGTAGGGGCTGCGTCGCACCGGATGCACCTTGGCGAAGACGGCGGGCACCACGTTCTCGCGCGCCATGCCGTACAGGATCCGGGACTGGGCGACGACGGTGACCAGCGCGGTGTTGCTGATCGCGATCATCGCGATGATCCCGAACACGAACAGCATGATCGTGGCCGGGATGAAGAAGAGGTCGGCGTTGATGACCTCGAGCAGCGTGTTGCCCGCCAGGGTCGAGATCGGCACGGCCAGGGCGGCGGAGATCGACACGAGCACGTAGACGACGCCCGCCGTCAGCATGCCGCCGATGAGCGCGCGGGGGAAGGCGTGCGACGGGTCGATGGTCTCCTCGGCCACGTTGGCGGCGTTCTCGAACCCGGTCATGGCGAAGAACGCGAGCGAGACGCCTGCGAGCACGGCGAGCACGGCGTTGCCCGCTCCGCCCTCGGTGGCGAACTGCAGCAGCACCGAGGGGTCATTGACGCCCTGGACCAGGGCGATCACGCCGATGGTGATGACGATCACCAGGCCGCTCAGCTCGATGAAGGTCATGACCACGTTCGCGACGACGGACTCGGAGATGCCGATGAGATTGATGACCGTGATGATGGCGACGAAGATCACCGCCACGATGGCCGCCGCCCAGATCGCCTCCTCGCCGAGGCCGACCAGGCCGCTGAAGTAACGCACGAAGCCGGAGGCCAGGGATCCGACCGCCGCCATGTTGGCCGACAGCATGCAGATCGTGATGAAGAAGGTGAGAAGCGGACTGCGGAAGGCCTTGTTGATGTAGAGCGAGGCGCCCGCGGCCTGGGGGTACTTCGTCACCAGCTCGGCGTACGCGAGCCCGGTGATGGTGGCGATCGCGACGCCGGCGAGGAACGCCATCCAGAACGCGCCGCCGACCGCCGCGGCGACCAGTCCGACGAGCACGTAGATGCCGGATCCCAGCACGTCGCCGACGACATAGAAGTACAGCTGTTTCGCCGTGATGGAGCGTTTCAGCTCGCTGTGCTTGACAGTGTCGGGTGCCGCAGACGTGGCCATGGGGGTGACACTACGCCGTACGTGGCCCGCGCTTGTTTCCGGCACAAAAAGAATCTGACGGGTTTCCGGGGCTCTTTCCGGCGTCGATGGTGCTGATTGCGTCGCTGCGCGCCGGAGGTTCAGGCCGCGGTGACCGCAGCGCCGGTCTCGTCGACGAGCGTCCCGGCGGCGTCGAGCGTCGCCAGCAGCTCGGTGGGACGCGTGCCCGGGGACCCGAGCAGTGCGTGCGCGCGGTCCGCGAATCGATAGGGGGCGAAGGGGAGGGCACTCGCCGCAGCGACGGCGCCCTTCTCGTTGACGAGCCAGCGCCCCGCGCGCCCGTGCAGCGCGTGGGCGCACAGCATCACGGCACGGAACAGGCAGCCCGCGACGTATGCGGCGTCGCCGCGGTGGGCGCCCTTC
Source organism: uncultured Microbacteriaceae bacterium (assembly GCA_947487835.1). GTDB lineage: Bacteria > Actinomycetota > Actinomycetes > Actinomycetales > Microbacteriaceae > Planctomonas. The sequence continues at coordinate 454,160 of CANKXX010000003.1, read as the reverse complement.
CTCGCGTTGTCGATGCTGAACCGCGCCTCCCAGAGCCCGTTCGCGAGGGCGTCCGCCAGCGCGCGCGGGTATGGGGACATCCGCCGGAGGAGGAGATCGAGGGTGCCGGTCGGGTCGGCGAGCACGACGGCCATGGCGAGCTCGCCCGCGTAGGCGAAGCTCGTGACACCCGCCGGGTGACCCGCCTGAGCGTGGAACGAGACCAGGCCGGCCGCGGCATCCCGCCAGGACCGCTCCACCCGGTCGAGGTCGCGGTAGATCCAGTCGACGGCGGATCCGTCGATGCTGAGCCAGCCGCCGCCGTCGACCCAGGGACCCCAGCCGCCGAGCGCCGTGACCGTCGCGTCCGGTCCGCCGACCTCGCGCGCCAGCTCGCCGAGCCGCTCGACGTCGAGCCCGCCGCGGTAGTAGATGCCGAGGTCGGTGTCCGACTCGGGGGTGTGCTCTCCCCGTGCCCTGCTGCCGCCGAGCACCACGCCCACGACTCCCGGCACCCCGGCGATCCGGGCAGCGAGGGAGGAGAGGGCGTCGTCGTCGAGCACGCCCCCATCCTCCTGCAACCCGCGCAGCTAGGGCGACCCAGCACGGTCCCTGAGCCCGTCGAAGGGACGCATCCTGGACCCCGTTCCGGGTCGAATGCAGGCTCAGCGACCACGGCTCGTCGGCGCCGCACCGGAACGACGCGGCGCGGCCTGTGAGGGAGCCTGCGTTGCGCACACGAGCACGAGCGGGGGTGGTGGCGTCAGCGGGTGAGGAGCACGAGGACCACGATCACCGCGGAGACGACGATGCCGATTGCGGCGCCGATCGTGCGGGAGCGCCGCTTCCCCTCGTCTCGCAGGGCGGGTAGACGCGGCCAGCGCAGCGCGATCCCGACGACGCCGGCCGCGAGGAGCAGCACGCCGGCTGCCCACAGCCACAGGGGTACCGGGACGGACGCCGCGGCGACGTGCTGGAACAGCAGCATGGCCGTGCCCGCCTCGACCGCGCCGACGACGGCGGCCAGGCGGTCCGCGGTGCCGAAGCGCCCGCGCGACCACGAGGTGACCACGAGCCACCCCGGCACGAGCACGAGTCCGGCCAGCAGGACGGTCGTCACGATGCCGCCGCTCATCGGGATCCGCCGCCCTGCAGGCCGAGCAGCTGTACGGCGACCGCGTCGACGCTGGTCGCCGTGTCGTGCAGCACGATCGCGGCCCGGCCGCTCTCACGATCGAGGGCGAGCATGCTCGCGAAGCCGCCGGTGCCGCCGTTGTGCCAGGTGATGGTCGTGCCGTCGATCTCGCTCACGTGCCAGCCGTAGCCGATGGTCAGCCCCTCGTCGACGGGCCAGCGGGGGTCGAGGGCCGCCATGCCCGGCGCCCGCTCCTCCAGGAGGGCGGCCGCCCACGTGGCCATGTCAGCCGGCGTCGACCGGATGCTGCCGGACGGCGCATACGAGCCGAGGGTCCAGGCGTCCACGCGGCGCCCGCCCGCGGTCACGCCTCGCGGGGCGGACGGGCCGAGGTCGGCCACCCGGGTGGGGGCGGTCGTGGCGGTCATGCCGAGCGGATCGAGCACCCGGCTCTGCAGAAGCTCGGAATAGGTGGTCTCCGCGACCTCGGCCAGGGCCTGACCGAGCAGCGAGACGCCCATATTGGAGTAGGAGTACGTGCCCCGGCCGGCCAGTTCCTCGGCGGACACCGCGTCGAGCAGGTCCTCCGTGTCGTAGCGGTAGGGATCCGTGCCGAGGAACGTGAATCCGTAGGTCGCGAGCAGGGCGCCGATGTCCCCCGGAACCGTGGGCAGGCCGGCGCGGTGCGATGCCAGCTCGCCGAGCGTGACGTCCGCCACGGGCGCGTCCCCGAGGGGGAGCAGCTCGCCCACCGGGGTGTCCTCGCGTACCTCGCCGCGATCGATGGCGTCGGCGAGCAAAGCCGCGGTCATCGTCTTGGTGATGCTGCCGATCTCGTACTCCGCGTCGTCCGCGGCGCCGAAGTGCGCCATGCTCACCGTGCCGCCGTCTACCATCACCACGCTGGCCCGATTCAGGCTGCCGGCGGCCTCGAGCAGCGGTCGGGCGGCGCTGATCAGCTCCGGATCGCCCGTCGCGTCCATGGAGAGACGCGGGGACGGGGGAGCGACGAGCGCGCCCGCGGTCAGCACGACGATGCCGAGGGCGGCCGCCGTGATGATGGTCGCGCGGCGGGTGCGGGGGAGTGGCATGGCTTCCTTCGGGTCGGTGGGCGGTCGCCTACGCGGCGCCGGCGGCGGCGAGGATCACGAGCAGGGGCACGACTCTCGCGGGCGGCACGGCGTAGTGGCCGCGGGCGCTCGCCATCAGCCAGCCGGCGGTGACGAGCTGGTTCACGTGGTGGTAGACCTGCCCTGTGGTGCCGAACTGCGCGAGCGCGGCCAGCGCGGCGACGGTCGTGGTGCCGTTCACCACCGCCTGGGCGAGGCTCAGCCGTACCGGGTTGCCCAGGGCGGCGATGGCGCCCGCGTACTGGGACCAGTCGGTGTCCAGGAGCTGGTCGGTCGCCGCGGTGATCTGCCACTCGGCGTGCCTGTCCCCGGGGAGGTCGACGGCGCCCGTGTAGAGCACGCCGCCGCTTCCGCCGAGTTCCTCCTTGAGCCGGGATAGCGCCCAGAACTGCTCCGTCGCGGCGGTGTGCGTCGCCGGGACGCCCGGGTCCTCCGGGCTGCCGGCGAGGAGGGATTCCAGCGCGTCCATCCGCCGCTCGAGGTCGGCGACGCGGCGCTGCCACTTCTCCCCCGAGCCCATGTTGACAAGTTACGTAGTTCCGTAAGTCGTGTCAAGCACTGCGGGACGTAGGGCACGTCCCTTCGACAGGCTTCAGGACTGTAGGCCGTGGCCCGCGGGAGGGGGAACGTCCCTTCGACAGGCTCAGGGACCGTAGGCCGTGGCCCGCGGGATGGGGCGCGTCCTTTGGACAGGCTCAGGGACAGTGTCGGGGCTAGCGGACGTTGCCCGCCTCGTCCTTCGTCGGGGTGTCCGGCGCATCCTTCACCGGACCGACGCCCACAGGGATGCCGGCCTCCGGGTGGTTCACGTCGAACGCCGGCGACTCCGACCGGATGCGCGGGATGGAGATGAAGTTGTGGCGGGGCGGCGGGCACGAGGTCGCCCACTCGAGCGACCGGCCGTAGCCCCACGGGTCGTTGACCGTCACCCGGGGCGCCTTCCGCGCCGTCAGCCACACGTTGAGGAAGAACGGGAGCATCGAGGCAGCGAGTACGCCCGATCCGATCGACGACAGCTGGTGCATCCAGGTGAAGTTGTCGGTCGGCGTGTACGTGGCGTACCGCCGGGGCATGCCGTACGCGCCGAGCCAGTGCTGGATGAGGAACGTCATGTGGAAGCCCAGGAACAGGGTCCAGAAGTGGATCTTGCCGAGCGACTCGTTCAGCATCTTCCCCGTGAACTTGGGCCACCAGAAGTAGAAGCCGGAGAACATGGCGAACACGACCGTGCCGAACACCACGTAATGGAAGTGCGCGACCACGAAGTAGGTGTCGGACACGTGGAAGTCGAGCGGGGGCGAGGCGAGGATGACGCCGGTCAGACCGCCGAAGACGAAGGTCACGAGGAAGCCGATGGCCCATAGCAGGGGCGTCTCGAACGTTACGGAACCGCGCCACATCGTGCCGAGCCAGTTGAAGATCTTCACGCCGGTGGGCACCGCGATGAGCATCGTCGTCAGTGCGAAGAAGGGAAGCAGCACCGAGCCCGTCACGTACATGTGGTGCGCCCAGACCACCGCGGACAGAGCGGCGATGGCGATGGTCGCGAACACGAGGGTCTTGTAACCGAAGATCGGCTTGCGGCTGAACACCGGGAACACCTCGGAGACGATGCCGAAGAACGGCAGCGCGATGATGTACACCTCCGGGTGGCCGAAGAACCAGAACAGGTGCTGCCAGAGGATCGCGCCGCCGGTGGCGGGGTCGAAGATGTGCGCCCCGAAGATGCGGTCGGCCATGAGGGCGAAGAGCGCGGCGGCGAGCACCGGGAACGCCAGGATCACGAGGATCGACGTCACGAGCGTGTTCCAGGTGAAGATCGGCATCCGCCACATGGTCATGCCGGGCGCCCGCATCGTGATGATCGTCGCGATGAAGTTGACCGAGCCGAGGATGGTGCTGAAGCCGGTCATGGCCAGGCCGGCGACCCACATGTTGCCGCCGACGTTCGGCGTGAAGGTCACGGTCGACAGGGGCGCGTAGGCGGTCCAGCCGAACGCCGCCGCGCCCTGGGGCGTGAGGAAGCCGGCGACCGCGATGGCCGAGCCGATGCTGAACAGCCAGTAGGCGAGCGCGTTCAGCCGCGGGAACGCCACGTCGGGTGCACCGATCTGGAGCGGCATGATCACGTTGGCGAAGCCCGAGAAGAGCGGGGTCGCGAACATGAGCAGCATGATCGTGCCGTGCATCGTGAAGAGCTGGTTGTACTGGTCGAACGTCTGCACGACCTCGAGCCCGGGCTCCCACAGCTGCGCGCGGATGATCAGGGCGAGCACGCCGCCGACGAGGAAGTAGAAGAAGGACGTGCCCAGGTAGAGGTAGCCGATGATCTTGTGATCGGTCGACGTGATCCAGGAGACGAAGACGCTCCCGTGCCGCACCGGCTTCGTCGGCGTGGCCGGAGCGGGAGGGGGCGGCGCGGCGGAGGGGCGGGTCGGCTTGGCCGGTCGACGGGTGATGGTGGTCATGGTCGTCTCGCTCCCGTGAGTTCACACGCAGGTTGCCCCTAACCCAACCACCGCCCCGCCGGAACAGGTAGAGGGGGTGCGGGGGACGGCTACCTACTTCCTCCTCGAGGAACACTGAGTCGCGCTTACGGGATGAGGATCATTGGGCAGTCCCGTCCCCGCGGGTTCCGGTCCGGCTCGTCCTCCGGGTGGTGCCTCGGATTCAGGACTAGCTGCGGGGTGGTGTTCCGAATTCAGGCTCAGGTGCGACACGCCGCGTTTCGAGGGCGCCGGATGCGGCGTGTCGCAGGACAGCCTGAATTGTGAACGGTGGCGGAACGGTGGCGGGGAGGGAGGGGCACGGGACGCGTCGCGGACGGCGGGAGGGCGGGGTGCACCGCGGGGTCGGCGGGCGCGGTTAGTCTGTCGGGCGTGCACCTCCTGTTCCGCACCCTGCTGCACTCGGTGCTCGCCGCGCTCCGGCCCTCCGTCGGCGCCTACGAGGTCGTCCGGGCCCGCTTCGTCGTGCTGCCGACGGACCTCGACGTCTTCCGGCACATGAACAACGGGGTATACCTCTCGATCCTCGACCTCGGGCGCCTCGAACTGCTGCGCCGCTCGGGCATCTGGACGGTCTTCCGGCGGAATGGCTGGTACCCGGTGGTGGTGTCCGAGACCATCAGCTTCCGTAAGTCCCTGCAGCTCTGGCAGCGGTTCGAGGTCGAGTCCCGGATCCTCGGCTACGACGAGCGGGCCGTGTACGTGGAGCAGCGCTTCGTGCGCGACGGCGAGATCTACGCCCAGGCCTTCGTGCGGGCCCGCATCCTGCGCCGCACGGGCGGCGTCGTGCCGATCCCGGAGCTGCTCGCCCAGGTTCCGCCCGCCCCCGCCGACCTCAGCGTGCCCGACTGGCTGCTGCAGTGGGGCGAGGACGCCGCACTGCCGAGCACGCGGGCGGAGGCTCCCAGCACATGGTGATGCTCGCGGCGGAGCCGCCGGTGCTCACGTGCTCCACGGTCTACCGTCCCGAGGACACGCTCGATCTCGCCCGGACGCTCGGGCCCCTCTGCCGCGGCGCGGGCGACCCCACGGAGGCCCGGGAGCCGGCGACGGCGGCGGGCCCGCCCGCGCTGTGGCGCACCTTCCGCACCCCGCAGGGACCGGCGACGCTGCGCCTGCGCCAGGCGGCCGACGGATCCATCGAGGCCCGTGCCTGGGGCGACGGCGCCGAGTGGATCATCGACGGCGTGCCCGAGCTGCTCGGGGCGGGGGACGACTGGAGCGACCTGGACCTCTCCTCGTCCCCCTTCCTCCGCGACGCCCACCGGCGGATGCGCGGGGTGCGGCTGCCTCGCACCCGGCTGGTGTTCGAGGCCATGGTGCCCGCCATCTTCGAGCAGAAGGTGACGGTGATCGAGGCGCACCGCGCGTACCGGCAGCTCGTGCGGAAGCACGGGGAGCCCGCGCCCGGCCCGGCTCCGGCCGGCCTCACGGTCGCGCCGTCCGCCGAGCGCTGGCGGCTCGTGCCCTCCTGGGAGTGGCACCGGGCGGGGGTGGACCCGCGGCGCTCCCGCACCGTCCTCGCCGCGGCGAGCGTCGCATCCGGCCTCGATCGTACGGCGGCCCTCGGGCGCGGGGGCGAGCACGTCTCCCAGAAGCTCCGCAGCGTGCCCGGCGTCGGTGAGTGGACGGCGGCCGAGACGATGCAGCGCGCGCACGGCGACCCGGACACGGTCAGCGTCGGCGACTTCCACCTGCACGACATCGTGGGCTGGGCGCTCGCCGGCGCGCCCGTCGACGACGACGGGATGCTCGAGCTCCTCGAGCCCTGGCGGGGACACCGCCAGCGGGTCATGCGCATCATCCTCACCAGCGGCTTCCGGAAGCCCCGCTTCGGACCGAAGATGACCATTCAGGACCACCGCTGGCACTGATCACGACGACGACAAGGATCACCATGCCCCGCTCCCCGAGGATCGATCCCGTGCGCCTGGGCACGCTTCTCCCCGCGGACGTCGACGACCTGGTCGACGGCGCCTCGCTCGAGGGGCGGTCGATCGACGGCCTCGACCTCTCGGAGCGCGACCTCGCCGAGCTCGTTCTGCTCGAGTGCGACCTCACCGGAGTCTCGCTGAGCGAGGCGGTGCTCCGCGGAGCACGGATCACCTCCTCCGCGCTCACCAACGTGACCGCGGCAACCCTGTCCGCGCCGCGGAGCGCGTGGCGCGAGGTCGCGATGACCCAGTCCCGCATCGGCGCGGGCGAGCTCTACGAGAGCGAGTTCCGATCCGTGCACATCGCGCACAGCAAGCTCGGCTTCCTCAACCTGCGCGGGTCGCGGCTCACCGACGTCCTGATCGAGGGCTGCTCCGTCGACGAGCTGGACCTCGGCGGCACGCGGGCCACGCGCGTGACCCTGCGGGACTGCCGCATCGGCACGCTCGACGTGACCGGAGCGCGGCTGGAGGACGTCGACCTGCGCGGGTCGGACTTCCGCGCGATCAATGGCATCGAGGGTCTGCGCGGCGCCACGATCGACGAGAGTCAGCTCACGGAGCTCGCGCCGTTGCTCGCGCGTCAGCTCGGCCTGCTCATCGGCTGACGATCCACCCGGCAGACTGAGCGGGTGTTGGAAGCCCTGATCCTCAGCAGATCGGCCGCCGCGTGGGCCGCCGGTCGTCGCGGCGATGCGCTGCGACTGCTCAAGGATGCCGTGCGCGCCGATCGCACGAGAGCCGGCGCCCGGCTCGCGCTGGCCGAGCGCTACCGGGAGATGGGCAATCCCGATCAGGCCGGTCGCTGGGGGATCGCCATCGAGGGCTGGGCCACCGACCTCGAGCGGGATCGCCTCGCGCGCCTGCTCGCGTCGTCCTGGGTGCGCAACCAGGACGTGACCGAGTTCCTTGCGCTGCCGCCGGGTGAACTACCCGCTCCGGTCGTGGAGCTGCTGGCGGGACCCGTGGAGCGGTACCGGGAGCGCTTCGATCTCGAGGCGCGGGAGCGCATGGAGCCGTCATCCACCGGGTCTTCCGTGATGGAGGTGCTCTGGGCCCTCTTCATCGCGGCCCTCGTGGCCCTGCCGCTCCTGGCGACGGTCCTGGCCTTCTTCGGCGTCGCGGATGTCGGAGTCATTCGCTGGCTCGTATTCGCGTTGTTCGCGCTCCTCGCCGCCGCCCTGATCGTGACGGCCATCACGTCGTTCCGGCGACGCGAACCGGCGGCTCTCTGGTGGGCCGTGGCGGGACTGGTCATCATCGGGCTCCTGGTGACCTATCACCTGGTCGTCCAGGCTCCAACGACAGAACCGCAGCCGGGGGCGGGCGTTGACCCACTCCTGGCTGCGGTTCTGATCGGCTGAGGTCAGGCGCGGAGCGCGGCCTCCGGCTCGCTCTGCCGCGGGACGCTCGCCCGGGTGATGACCTCGGTGAGGACGTACCGCTCGTCGTCATTCGTGACGGGGTGAACCGGACCGGTGATGGTCACGCTCGCCGTCGTCTCCTTCTCGGCGCACGAGGCGCCGACCCAGAGCTCGACCTCGCCCGGCTCCACGATGCGCCGGTACCGCGCGTCGGTGAAGGCGAGTCGGGTGGTGGGCACCTCGAAGCGCACGAGCGCCTCACCGCCGGGCTGCAGGTCGACGCGGCGATAGCCGAGCAGCTGCGCGACGGGGCGGGTCACGCTCGCGACCAGGTCCCGCGCGTACAGCTGCACGACGTCCGTGCCGGCGCGCTCGCCGGTGTTCCGCACGCGCAGCTCCACCACGAAGCTGTCGCCGGCGGCGACCGTCGGCTCCGCGACCGTCAGGCCGGTGCGCTCGAAGGTCGTGTAGGTCAGCCCGTGCCCGAACGGCAGCACCGGCGTGTTGTCGGCGCTCGTCACCTCCGACGGGCCACCCAGGATCGGGTGCAGGTAGGAGTAGGGCTGGGCGCCGGCGGACCGGGGGAGCGAGACCGGAAGGCGGCCGGACGGGGCGACCCGGCCGGTCAGGATGCCCGCAATCGCCGGGGCACCCTCCTCGCCCGGGAAGAACGCCTGCAGCACGGCGGCGGGAGCGTCTGCCCCGTCGATCGCCCAGTCCACCGCGTAGGGCCGGCCGGTGAGCAGCACCACGACGACGGGGGTGCCCGTCGCCTGCACCGCCTGCACCAGCTCGCGCTGCACGCCGGGAAGGTCGAGGCTCTCCACGTCGTTGCCCTCGCCCACCGTGCCACGGCCGAAGAGCCCGGCGCGGTCGCCGACCACGACGACGGCGACGTCCGCGCGCTCGGCCTCGGCCACGGCGGCGGGAATGCCGGAGCGGTCGTCGCCCTCGACCGTGGCGCCCTCGACGACCGCGATCTCCGCGTCGGGCAGCTCCCCGCGCAGCGCTTCCGCCAGCGTGGGGATCTCGAACCCGAGCGGGGTCTCCGGGTGGTGCGCGAGCACGTGGTTGGCGAACGAGTAGCAGCCCATGAGCGCCTCCGCGCTGTCGGCGTTCGGGCCGATCAGCGCGATCCGCTGGGGCGCCGCGTCTGCGCCGGACCCGGAGAGCGGAAGCACCCCGGAGTTGGTGAGCAGCACGATCGACTCCTCGGCGAGCCGGCGCGCGACGTCGCGGTGCGCCGGGCTGTCGAGGTCGATCGAGGTGGGCGGCGTCTCGAACGTCTCGTCGAGCAGCCCGAGCTCCTCCTTCTCCGCGAGCAGCCGCAGCACGGCGCGGTCGACGAGCGCCTCGTCCGCGAGGCCGGCGCGGATGCGCTCGGCGAGCGGGGCGAGGTACGCGTCGCCGGTCGGCAGCTCGACGTCGATACCCGCCGCGAGGGCGAGCTCGGCCGCCTCACCGCGGTCGGCGGCGACGGCGTGCATGACCTGCAGGAAGGCGACCGAGAAGTAGTCGGAGACCACGACGCCGTCGAAGCCCCAGCGGCCACGGAGGATGTCGGTGAGGTACTCCGGCGTCGCCCCGACGGGAGCGCCGTCGATCTCGGCGTACGAGTTCATGACGGAGCGGACGCCGCCGTCGAGCACGGCCATCTCGAAGGGCGGCAGCAGCACGTCCTCGACGAATCGGGGACCGATCTGTGCGGGAGCGTGGTTGCGGCCCGCCTGCGACGCCGAGTAGCCCACGAAGTGCTTGAGCGTGGCGTGCACGCCCGTGCTCTGCAGGCCGCGGACGTACGCCGTGCCGATGGTGCCGACCACGTACGGGTCCTCGGCGATGCACTCGTCGACACGACCCCAGCGGGCGTCGCGGATGACGTCGAGCACGGGGGCGAGACCCTGGTGGATGCCGAGCTCCTTCATCGAGTCGCCGATCAGGGCCGCCATCTCCTCGACGAGGCCCGGGTCGAACGACGCGCCCCACGCGAGCGGCGTGGGGAAGGTCGCGGCCTGCCAGGCCGCGAGCCCGGTCAGGCACTCCTCGTGCACGAGCGCCGGGATGCCGAGGCGCGTCTCCTCGCGGAGGCGCCGCTGCTCTGCCCACAGCCACTCGGCGCGCTTCACCGGGTCGACCGGGCGGGTGCCGTAGACGCGGGTGAGGTGGCCGAGCCCGTGGGCCGTCGCCTCCTCGTAGCGGCCCGAGGTCGCCATCTCGCCCTGCATGGGCGCCACGACCTCGCCGCCCTGGTCCACCCAGTAGCCCACGATCTGGGCCAGCTTCTCCTCGAGGGTCATGCGGGCGTGCAGATCGCGCACCCTCGGGGACACGTCGGGCAAGTGGATCACGCCATCCTCGTTCTCTGCGCCCACGCCGTCGGGGCCGCTGTCGGTGGTTCCCCGGCTCGGGGAGCCGGTGTTCTCGGTGTTCGTATTCTGGGTGCGCACGAGGTCCGTGTCGACCGTGCTCATCCCTTGACCGCTCCCGTCAGACCGCCGACGATGCGGCGCTCGAACAGGCTGAAGAACACCAGGGCGGGGATCATCGACAGCGACGTGAAGGCGAGCACCTTGGCGGTGTCGACCGAGTACTGCGACGAGAACGCCTGCACCCCGAGCGGCAGCGTGAACGACGCGGAGTCGTTCAGGATGAAGAGCGGGAGCAGGTAGCTGTTCCAGCTGCCGATGAAGGCCAGGATGCCCACGGTGATCACACCGGGCATCGAGAGCCGCACGACCATGCGCCAGAAGAAGCCGAGCCGGCTGCAGCCGTCGATGAAGGCCGCCTCCTGGATCTCGTCGGGGATCGCGCGGAGGAACGGCACCAGGATGATGATCGTCGTCGGCAGCGCGAACGCGATCTGCGGAAGGATGATGCCCGCGAGCGAGTTCATCAGGCCGAGGTTCTTGATCACGATGTACAGCGGCGTGATGGCGACGGTCAGCGGGAACATCAGGCCGCTCGCGAAGATCGCGTAGAGCGCCCCGCGGCCGACGAAGGTGTAGCGCGCCAGCACGTAGCTCGCCATCAGCCCCAGGACGACCGCGCCCGCCGTCGTGGCGAGGGCCGCGATGAGCGAGTTGAGCACTTCCTGCCAGAAGATGCCGCCGGTGAGGACGTCGATGTAGTTGACCGGGTTCCACGAGACGGGCAGGCCGGACGGGTCCGTCGTGATCTCCGCGTTCGTCCGGAACCCGCCGATGATGATGTACGCGACGGGCGCGAGCATCAGGCCGATCAGGACGATGGCGACGAGGTACGGCACCGGGTTCGTGGGGGCGCCCGCGGGGCGACGACGACGCCGTCTTGCGGGGGACGCCGGCCGGAGGGCGGTTGCGGCGGTCACTTCTTTCCTTCCGTGAGTGCTCCCGCGGTGTCGCGGTTGAGCACGTAGCGCTGGTAGACGAGCGCGACGACGAGCGAGATCACGAACAGCACCACGGCGACGGCGTTGCCGTAGCCGAAGTTGCCCGAGTTCCGGCCGTTGGTCACGAGGTACGTGGCCATGGTCGAGGTGCCCGCCGTGGAGGAGATGTACTGCCCCCAGATGATGTAGACGAGGTCGAACAGCTGGAGCGAGCCGATGATCGACAGGAACGCCCAGATGCGCAGCGTCGGGCCGAGCAGCGGCAGGGTGATCCTGCGCTGGATCTGCCAGTAGGAGGCGCCGTCGATGGCGGCCGCCTCCGACAGCTCCTCGGGGATGCCCTGCAGGCCGGCGAGGAAGAGGATCACGGCGAAGCCGATGTACTTCCAGGTGATGATGGCCATCAGCGTCCAGATGGCGATGTCCGGGTTGGCCAGCCAGTCCTGCGCGAGGCCGCCGAGGCCGATCTTCTCGAGGAAGCCGTTGATCGCGCCGTTGCCCTGGAGCATGAGGCTCCAGCCGGTGCCGACGACGACCTCGGAGATGACGTAGGGCACGAAGATCAGCACGCGGATGAGGGACTGCCCTCGCAGCTTCCGGTTGAGCAGAAGCGCCACGAGGATCGCGACGGGCCCCTGCAGCACGAGGGACAGGACGACGATGGTGGCGTTGTGCCACAGCGCGTCGTGGAAGGTCGGGTCCTGCAGGATGGTCAGGTAGTTCCGGAAGCCGACGAAGTCGGTCGGGGCGCCGAAGCCCTGCCAGCTGAAGAAGCCGTAGTAGGCCGCCATCACCACGGGGTAGATGACGAAGGCGAGGAAGACGACCAGGGCCGGCCCCACCAGGATGGCGACCTCGAGTCGGCCGGACCAGCCGAGGCCACGGCCCTTCCGCGCCGACGGGGGAGCCGCCTTGGTGACGGCTCCCCCGTTCTTGGCGCGGGGGTCCGCTTGCCCGAGCTCTCCGGGAAGCGTGCTCTCGCGTACGGTCATGTTCTGATTCCTAGGACTTCTTGGCCGCGTCGTTGACGGCGGACACGAGCTTCTCGGGGTCGCTCTTGCCGGCCATGAGGTCGACGACTCCGACGTTCAGCGCGTTGCCGACGTTGAGGCCGTAGACGGTGTCGAGCCACTGCGAGACGTTCGGCGCCGCGTTGTAGGCGGCGAGGATGTCCTTGAGGTAGGGCTCGGTGACGGCCTCCTGCGCGACGGAGTTGACCGGCGGCGCGTTGAAGGCGGCGTAGTACTCCTTCTGCACGTCGGAGGTCGCGAGGTAGTTCAGGAAGTCGAGGCACTCCTTGGGAGCGTCGGCCGAGCAGGAGTAGCCGTCGACGCCACCCATGATCGCGCCGGGCTCACCCTCGCCACCGTCGATCTCGGGGAAGGGGAACCAGCCGAGGTCGGGGAGGGGCTTGGCGTCGGGCGTCAGGGACGCGATGACACCGGGGTTCCAGGCGCCCATGAGCTCCATGCCGGCCTGATGGTTCGCGACGAGGCCCGCGGAGCTGCCCGCGCCCTGCTGGGCGGCGGTGGTGAGGAAGCCCTCGTTGTACGGCTCGGTGTCGACGAAGGCCTGGAGGTCCTCGCCGGCCTTGACCCAGCAGTCGTCCGTGAAGTCCTTCTCCTCGGCCGCGGTGGCCATGGTGTCGGCGCTGCACGCGCGCAGGGCGAAGAAGTAGTACCAGTGGGCGGCCGGCCAGGCGTCCTTACCGCCGAGGGCGATCGGCGCGACGCCGGCATCCTTGAGCTTGGTGACGGCGCTGTTCAGGTCGTCGATCGTCTTCGGGGTCTCCGTGATGCCGGCCTGCGTGAACAGATCCTGGCTGTAGAAGATGCCGCCGGGCAGCACGGCGACGGGCATGGCGTACACCTTGTCGTCGAGCGTGTTCGCGGTGAACGAGCCCTCGGAGATCTCGCTCTTGGCCGTGTCGGAGATGCCATCGGTCAGATCCATGAGCTGGCCGGCGGCGACCATGGCGGCCATCTTCCCGCCGCCGCGCTGCAGGAAGATGTCGGGGGCGTCGCCGGAGTTGAGGGCCGTCTGGAGCTTGCCGTCGAGGTCCTCGTTCTGGATCGACTGCGGCTTGACGGTCACGCCGGGGTTGGCCTTGCCGAAGTCGGCCGTGACCTTGTCCCAGAACTCCTTGCCGGGTCCGGTGGTGGAGTTCTGCCACAGCGTCATCTCGACGGTGCCGTCCTCCGATGCGCCCGAGCCGGAGCCCGAGCCGCCGGCACAGCCGGCGAGTGCAAGAGCGCTGATGGCGAGAGCTGCTGTGCCCGCCAGGAATCTCTTGGTCTTCATAGGTTCAACCTGTCCTCTTCGTTGAGCGGCGCCCACGACGGGGCGCCTGGTGCTGTCCATCGAGTGTCAGCGGCGAAAGAAATGCTGTCAAACGTTTTCGAAAAGGATTTCCAAGAGCGCTATGCTCGCCCCATGGCACGTCGACCCACCATTCACGATGTAGCCGCCGCCGCGGGCGTCTCGGTGTCGGCCGTCTCCAAAGCCGTCAACGGCCGCTACGGCATCGCCGCCGACACGTCCGCGCGGATCCTCCAGGTCGTGAAGGAACTGGGCTACGAGTCGAGCCTCGTGGCCAGCAGCATGCGCTCGCACAGGACGGGCGTGATCGGCGTCCTCGTCGCGGACTTCGAGCCGTTCAGCGCGGAGATCCTGAAGGGCGTCGGCTCCGCCCTGCGCGAGTCGCGGTACGACCTCCTCGCCTACAGCGGTTCCCGGCACGCGGATGGGGCGACGGGGTGGGAGCGCCGGTCGCTGAGCCGCCTGAGCGGCACCCTCATCGACGGCGCGATCATGGTCACGCCGACGGTCATCACGGCGTCCGTCGAGATCCCGGTGGTCGCGATCGACCCGCACACCGGCCGCGCCGACCTGCCGACCGTGGAGTCGGACAGCCTCGGCGGCGCGCTGCAGGCCACCCGGCACCTCATCGACCTCGGTCACCGGCGCATTGGGTTCCTCGGCGGCCGCCCCGACCTGCGGTCCGCGAGCCTGCGCGAGGCCGGCTACCGGCGGGCGCTCACCGACGCGGGCATCCCCTTCGACCCGCAGCTCGTGCAGGTGGGCATGTTCCTCACGGCCTCCTCCCGGGAGCCCGCGCGGGCCCTGCTCTCGATGCCGAACCGCCCGACGGCGATCTTCGCCGCCAACGACCTCTCCGCCATCGGGGTCCTCCAGGTGGCGGGCGAGATGGGCATCGACGTGCCCCGCGAGCTGTCGGTGATCGGCTTCGACGACATCCCCGAGGCCATCCAGGTGTCGCCGCCCCTGACGACCATCCGCCAGCCCATGCAGCGGCTGGGTGCGACGGCCGCGGAGTCGCTCATCGGGCTTCTGGGCGGCGAGACGCCCGAGGCGATGCGCATCCAGCTGCCGACGCGGCTCGTCCGCAGGGCCACGACGGCCCCGCCCATCCCGCCCGCCTGACCCAGCCGAGCTCAGCCGGCCGAGGCGCGCTTCGTCGCGGCGACCAGGGCGAAGCCGATCCAGTCCGGATCGGGGTCCGACTCCAGCATGGCCACCTCTGCCGCGGCGGCGGACCCGTGCGCCCGCGACCAGCGCAGCCAGTCGTCGCGGCTGCCCTCCTGCATGCGGGCCGTGATGCCGTCGACGAGGTCGCTCGACGCCCAGTGCGTCGCCCACTAGCCGGGCGAGTGCCACGCCGCCGCCTCCCAGCCGACCAGGTCGAGCACGCGCTGCCCGGGCCGCAGCGGCACCAGCGTCAGCAGGTCCTCCAGCTGCCAGAGCGGATGCGGCCCCATGTCCAGCCCCAGCAGCCACTCCGGGTCGTACCGCGACGAGAGCGGGTACCGGTCGGGTCGGTGCAGGGATCGGTATGCCGTCACAGTCCGCACGGTGGCACAGAGGGGATGCCGGTGGAAAGGCCTGGCTAGCCCTCGGCGCCGAGCCGGCCGGCCAGGCGCTCGTGCATGGCCGCGCTCGCGTCGTTCATGCCGACGATCGTCACGGTCGTGCCGCGCTGGGCGTACTTCGTGGTGATGGCGTCGAGCGCCGCCACCGTCGACGCGTCCCAGACGTGCGAGCGCGTCATGTCGATCACCACCCGGTCGGGGTCGTCCGCGTACCGGAACTGGGTCGTCAGGTCGTTGCTGGAGGCGAAGAACAGCTCGCCGTTGACGGTGTAGTCCGCCACCTCGCGGCCGTCGTCGTCCACCGCGAGGGTGCGCTCGACGGTCGCGAAGTGCGCGACGCGGCGGGCGAACACGACCATCGCCGCGATCACGCCGATCACGACGCCGATGGCCAGGTTGTGCGTCACGACCACGACGGCGACGGTGACGACCATGACGACAGTCTCGCCGAGCGGCATCCGGCGCAGCGTCGACGGGCGCACGCTGTGCCAGTCGAACGTGCCGACGGACACCATGACCATGACCGCGACGAGGGCGGCCATGGGGATGATCGCGACGATGTCGCCGAGGCCGACCACGAGGATCAGCAGGAACACGCCGGCGAGGAAGGTCGAGATGCGGGTGCGCGCGCCGGAGACCTTCACGTTGATCATGGTCTGGCCGATCATCGCGCAGCCGCCCATGCCGCCGAACAGCCCGGAGAGCATGTTCGCGACGCCCTGGCCCCAGGTCTCCCGCGTCTTCCGCGAGGGGGTGTCCGTGATCTCGTCCACGAGCTTCGCCGTCATCAGCGACTCGAGGATGCCCACGAGCGCCATGGCGAGCGAGAAGGGGGCGATGATCGAGAAGGTCTCCCAGGTGAGGGGCACGTTCGGGATCAGCAGCTCCGGCAGGCTCTCGGGCAGGTCGCCCTGGTCGCCGACCGTGGGCACGGCGAGGGCCGTCGTCACGGTGACACCCGTGATGAGCAGGATCGCGACGAGCGGCGCCGGCACGACGCGGGTGATGCGCGGGAGCAGCACGATGATCGCGATCCCCAGCGCCACGAGCGGGTACACGAGCCACGGCACGCCGATCAGCTGCGGCAGCTGGGCGGTGAAGATGAGGATCGCCAGCGCGTTGACGAAGCCGACCATGACGCTGCGCGGGATGAACCGCATGAGCTTGGCGACGCCGAGCACCGCGAGCAGCACCTGGAACACGCCCGCGAGGATGACCGTGGCGAGGAAGTAGTCGATGCCGTACTCGCGGGCGACGGGGGCGATGACGAGGGCCACGGCGCCGGTCGCGGCAGAGATCATGGCGGGGCGCCCGCCGAGGAACGCGATCGTCACCGCCATCACGAACGACGAGAACAGCCCGAGCCGGGGATCGACGCCCGCGATGATCGAGAACGAGATGGCCTCGGGGATCAGTGCGAGGGCGACCACGAGCCCGGCGAGCACCTCCCGGGTCAGGATGCGGGGCGAGCGCAGCGCGGCGAGAACACCCGGTGACCCGGACGGGGCGGTGGCGACGGGGCGGGACGGCATGGGACTCCCGTTTCTGCCCGGGACGGGCGCGGTGACGATGGGTGCTGGCGGGTGCGCGACGGCGCGGATGCTGAGGGTCGGCCGGAACGGGGTGACCGAGGGGCTGAGCGCTCAAGTCTACGGCGGCGTGCCGCGGGAACCGGGCTGGAAGAATCATGCGCAGCGGACCTCACGTTCCGCCGCCCCCGGTCGTCTACAGAGTGTGAGCATGAACCCCTTCGAGCGCGTCGTCGCGGAGCACGGTGCCATGGTGCTGCGCGTGTGCCGGGCGGTCGTCGGGCCCGTAGACGCCGACGACGCCTGGTCCGAGACGTTCCTCGCCGCCCTGCGCGCCTATCCGGCGCTCCCGGCCGACGCGAACGTCGAGGCCTGGCTCGTGACCATCGCCCACCGGAAGGCCGTCGACCTGCTTCGGGCACGGGCACGCCGACCGGAGCCGATGGCCGACGTGCCGGACGCCCCGAGCGGCCGACCCGAGCCGGGCGACGGTGCGGCGGAGCTCAGGCGGGCGGTCGCCGGCCTGCCGCCCAAGCAGCGGCAGGCGGTCGCGTACCACTACCTCGTCGGCCTGCCGCACGCCGAGGTCGCCGAGATCCTCGGCGGCACGACGGATGCGGCGCGGCGGGCGGCCGCCGACGGGATCAGCAGCCTGCGACGAACGCTCGCGGCCGAACGGGAGGGAGCACGACCATGACGGACGGCATCAGCAGTCACCGAACCGCCGGCAATCCTGAGGAGAGCGCCGGCGCGGAGGGCACGGGGGTGGAGGACACGGGGTTGGAGGACACGGGGGCGGAGCTGCTCGCCCTGCTGAGCGGGCAGGAGCACGACGCGGACCTCGCCCGGCTGCACGAGCGGCTGGAGCGGGCGGCCGCCGCCGACGGGCTGCTCGACATCGCGTACCGGGTCGTGGACTCGCCCATCGGACCCCTGCTGCTGGCCGCGACCGAGCACGGGCTGCTCCGGGTGGCGTTCGGGGTGGAGGGGCACGACGGCGTGCTCGCGACGCTCGCCGCCCGGGTGAGCCCCCGGATCCTCCGCTCGCCCGCGCGGACCGACGAGGCGGCCCGGCAGCTGGAGGAGTACTTCGCCGGCCGGCGCCGGTCGTTCGACGTCCCGCTCGATCGGCGGCTGTCCCACGGGTTCCGGCGCAGCGTGCAGGAGCATCTCACCGAGATCGCCTACGGCAGCACGGAGAGCTACACCGAGGTCGCGGTGGCCACCGGCAACCCGCGCGCGGTCCGCGCGGTCGGCAGCGCGTGCTCCACGAACCCGCTGCCCGTGGTCGTGCCGTGTCACCGGGTGCTGCGCTCGGACGGCTCGCTCGGCGGGTACGTCGGCGGTCTCGAGGCGAAGCACGCGCTGCTCGCAATGGAGGCGGCGGCCTGAACCCTGCCGGGTACCAAGCGGCGCCCCGGTGCCCGGACGATCGGGTACCGGGGCGCCGCTCGCGTGCCGATCCGCCGCGTGCCGATCCGCCGCGAGCCTGAGCCGCAGCGTGCCTAGCCGGCGCGGGGGACGAGCTCGAGCTTGACGGCCTCGACCCGGAGGCCACGTCCGGTGGTACCGGCGGTGGTGCCGTCGGCGACCCAGCTCTGCCAGCCGATGCCCTCGACGTGCGCCGTGTAGCGGACGCTGTAACGCTTCGCGAGCTCGCCCGTGAGGGTGACCTCGAGGGCTTCGAGCCGCAGGCCCCGGCCGACCGTGCCGATGTGGCCCGTCGGGTCCTCCGACCACTCCTGCCAGCCGATGCCCTGGACGTGCGCCCGGTACCGGACGGCGCCGGAGTACCGCGAGTCGACGCGCACCCGCACGGCCTCGACGGGCAGCGCCCGGCCGGTGGTGCCGGCGACGCCGCGGGACTTCACGTCGGCACGCCAGCCGTAGCTCGCGACGTGGGCGGCGTAGCTCACGCTGAGGTCGTCGCGCGCGGAGCTGGTGGCCGTGCCACGGTCCTGCAGCCGGATCTGAACGGCCTCGATCTGCAGCCCGCGGCCGGTGGTGCCCGCCAGCGTGCCGTTGCTCACCCAGTTCATCCAGCCGATGTTCTGCACGTGCGCGCGGTAGGTCACGTCGAAGCGCTCTGCGAGCGGGCCGCTGAGCCGGAACCGGAGTCCCTCCAGCTGGAGGCCGCGACCGGTCGTGCCGAGGCGCGCGTCGCCGTCGCGCCAGCCCGACCAGCCGACGCTCTCGACGTGCACGTTGCTCTGCAGGGAACCGCCGACGGCCGAGCCGAGCAGCTTCAGGTCGAGGGACTCGAGCTGAAGGCCGCTGCCCACCGTTCCGGCGATCTGACCACCCGTGAGGCGGGACTGCCAGCCGACGGTGGAGGCGTGCGAGGCGTACGTCAGAATCGGCGCGTCCGCGGTGTGCACGGCGCCCAGGTGGGCCACGCGCGTGGCGACCCAGGATCGCAGGGAGGCGACCTCTCCGTCGAACGTCGCGGCGGGCACGTGGCCGTCGGGGATGACCGGCGGCCTGCCGAGCACGCTCCAGCGCCCGAAGTTGGCCTCGGCGGACTGCGTGATGGTGGCGGCGTAGCCGTCGATCTTCGACGGAAGGGCGTCGAGCTTGGGCTTCAGCTCGGCGTCGTAGAGCTGGTGGGCCAGCACCGCGAACTCCTCGTTGCGGAACAGCTGGGTGAACCAGTCGTTGCCACCCCCGCGCAGCATCTGACCGTTCTTCACGTAGTCCTGGCGCGGGTTGCCCCCGAGCCGCTCCGAGGTGGCGTTGCCGAACGCGATGTCGAAGTCCCAGACCGGTCCGGCGTGCAGCTCGTCGCCGGGGCCGTCGCGGTAGAAGTAAACGCTGGAGAGCGTCACGTCGGAGTTCGCCGCCGCCTCCGCGACGAAGTAGTACTTGAGGAACGACTCCTCGTCGATCATCGTGCGGATGCGCGCCCAGTCCGGATCGGGCGCGTAGAGCAGGGCCTCGAGCGAGGCCAGGTACTTCTGCACGTCGGTGTAGGCGGTGGCCGTCGCCGGGGCGAGCGTGTCGTCGACGCCCCCGACGGCGTCCTTGAGCACGAAGATGCTGCGGCTCTTCGCCGTGGTGAAGTGGTGGGTCTCGTCCAGGCCGTACCCGTTGTCCAGCTCGAGCAGGATGCCCCCGGGGTTCTGGAGGTCCAGCCGGTTGGCCTTGACCTCCACCTTCTCGCTGAGGAGGTAGTTGCCGAGGCGCTCGCCGTTGATGACGAGGTCGACGAACCGGGTCTCCGGCGTCGCCTCGAGCCCGAACTCCAGGGCGAGGTCGTACGCGGTCTTGTTGCGCATCAGCGACGGGTCCGCGTGGTTGGCGAGGAGCACCCAGGTCTTCGCGGAGGCCATCCCGAGGACGGAGGTCTTGGAGGCGAACTTGATCTGGTACGGCTTCTTGGGCAGGGTCCAGGTGAAGTTGCCGCGCCCCTTGATCTCCTCCACCGCCACGTCGGTCAGGTTGTTCGCGGCATTGGCGGGGTCGACGAGCGTCGCGAGCGACAGAGGCTCGGTCTCAGGGTCGCGCGGCACGTCCTTCTTGTCCGCGTTCAGCCCCGCGAGGTCGTAACCGGGCGGGAGTTGCACCGAGAGCGTCGGGATGCCGGTCAGGGCGTCCGGCGCGACGGCCGCAGGGGTGACGGTGGAGGACGCGGCGCCTGGCTCGGCCGGAACGGCGGCCTCGGGCGACTCGACCGGGGTCTCCACCTCGGGGGTCTTCACCTCGGGGGTCTTCACCTGCGGTGCCGGTGCCGGTGCCGGTGCCGGTGCCGGTGCCGGCGACGGGGTCGCGGGCTTCGTCGGCTCGGCCGCCTCGGCGGAGTCCGACGGGGACGGGATCGGCGCCGGGATGTCAGTGGGCGCCGGGGCGTCGGTGGTCGCCGGAGTGCCGGTCGGGGCCGGGGTGCCGGTGGGGGCAGGGGACGCCGTCGGTGAGGTGGAGGGGACGGACGCTGCCGCCGTCGCCTCGGGCGTGGGGGCGAGCTCGGCCGAGAAGGCCGCGGTCGGCGCCATCACCGAGATGGTGAGCGAACTCGCAAGAGCGAGCGTGACAAGAGCGCGACGACGCATGAGTGGAACTCCTCTGCAGGGGTCAAATTACCCCTTTACCTCTGGGGACGGTAGTGCCCGCCGCGATCGGCCCGCCGCTCCCAGTTCAGGGGGCAGTCGCGCCTCCGCGGAGTGTCAGCGCGGGACCGGGCGCAGCCACGGATAGCCTTCTGCGCGGGGGCGTTCGAGGTGCTGGTGGACCTGCTGATCCGCACATTGCGTTCAGTCCGTCCTCTGCATCGATGCCGGCTCGCTGCCTGTGTCGGGTCGAGTACCTGATGGAAGCAGCGCACCTCGAATGGAGGACCTGATTTCCCACGCAGCACCGCGGACGCCGGGTCGCACGCCCATCCGCGCAGAGATCCAGGCGCTCCGTGCGTTCGCCGTGCTCGCGGTGGTGCTCTACCACGTGTGGCCGGGGCGGCTGCCCGGCGGTTACGTCGGGGTCGATGTGTTCTTCGCGATCAGCGGCTTCCTCATCATCGGTCACCTGCTGCGTGACATCGACCGGAACGGCCGGGTGTCGCTGACGACGTTCTGGGCCAAGAGAGCTCGCCGGCTGCTGCCCGCAAGCCTGCTCGTGCTCGTCGTCACCGGTGTCGCCACCGTGATCTGGGCCCCTTCGACGCTCTGGCAGCAGTGGTTCAAGGAGATCGCGGCCTCCGCCGTCTACGTGCAGAACTGGGTGCTCTCCCTCGACGCGGTCGACTACCTCGGTGCCGAGAACGCGCCGTCCGCGGTGCAGCACTTCTGGTCGCTGTCGGTCGAGGAGCAGTTCTACATCTTCTGGCCGATCGTGATCGTGCTCCTCCTCGCCCTCAGCAAGCGGTATCCCGCGATCCCGGCACGTCGATCGATCGCCGCGGCGCTCGTGCTGCTGACCGCGGGGTCGTTCGTGGCGTCGGTCGCCGGCGTGGCCAACGACCCGGCCGGCGCATACTTCGTCACCCAGAGCCGGGCGTGGGAGTTCGGTGCCGGCGGCATCCTGGCGCTCCTGACATCGGCCGAACGCCGGAACCTGCCCGCCGTCCGCGCGGTCCTCAGCTGGGTGGGCATCGCGGCGCTCGCCGCCACGGTGCTCCTCTTCACCCCCGAGACGCCGTTCCCGGGCTGGGCCGCGCTGCTCCCCGTGGGCGGTGCGCTCGCGGTCATCTGGGCCGGCACGCCGAGCGTCCGGTGGGCTCCGACCGGGCTGATGCGCCTGCGCCCGGTGCAGTGGATCGGCGACATCTCCTACTCTCTCTACCTGTGGCACTGGCCGCTGCTGGTCATCGCGCCCTACGCGCTGGGTCACGACCTCGGTCTGCGCAGCTCCCTCGTCATCCTCGCGGCCAGCTTCGTCCTGGCGTGGGTGACCAAGGTCCTCGTGGAGGACCCGGTGCGCAACGCGAGGGCGCTGACCGCCCGCCCGGCGCGCGTGACCCTCACCGCCACGGTGGCCGCGACCCTCATGGTCGTCGGGCTCACGGGGACGGGATACGTCCGTACCGGGCAGGACATCGCGGCGGCGGCCGCGGCCGCCCAGGAGCAGCTCGAGCACGACAAGGCGTGCGCGGGCGCCATGGCGGTCATGTCCGGCTGCCCCGACCCCTACGCCCCGAACGCGCTGACCAACCCCACGCTGGCCGGCACCGACATCGGCCGGGGCGTGCAGATGACGGACGAGTGCAAGCAGACGCTCGAGGACTACGCCGTGCTCAGCTGCGACATCGGCGACACCACGGATCCCACGGCGACCATCGCGCTCATCGGCGACTCCCACGCGGGCGCCTTCCTCGAGGCGCTCGACCTCTACGGCCGCGAACACGGGGTGACTTTCGTGACGTACCTCAAGACCTGGTGCGCCGCGACGGGTGCGAGCGGCGTCGGCCCGCGCGACTACGGGACGGCAGCGGGCAACGACAGCTGCGCCCGATGGGGTGACACCGTGCTCGACACCGTGGCAGCGGACCCGTCGATCGACGCGGCGGTCTTCACGAACTTCACCCAGGGCTACCTGGCACCGGCCAGCAACGGTTCCGGACGCCCCGTGACGCCGTCCGACTTCCAGCAGGCGTGGGAGCGCGTCAGCGCGTCCGGGAAGCGGGTCATCGCGCTCCGGGACGTGCCCAACGCCGGGGACGTGCACGTGCCGAGCTGCATCGCCGAGCACTCCGACGTGGTGGACCCTTGCGCGACCCCGCTCGACGACGCGGTCCTGCCGCCGTCGACGGACCCGGTGCTGGTCGCCGCGGCGGCGAGCGGCACCCCCGTGGTCGATGTCGACGACGTGTTCTGCGACGACCGCGAGTGCCACACCCTCATCGGCGGCCTCGTCACCTACTTCGACACCCATCACATGACGGCGACGTTCTCGCGCACCCTCGCCCCCGTTGTCGGCGACCGCATCATGGCGGCGATGCAGGGCTAGGCGGAGGGCTCTGATCACTGCCGTCTGCCGGGTTCTCCGGTCGGCGCGGGTGAGGCCCGGCGACGCGAGGCGCGTCTCGTCCCTTCGACAGGCTCAGGGACCGTGGATGCCCGTCGGCGCGGCGTCCCGACAGTGCTGGCACCCGGAATGGGGGTGCAGGAAATGAGGACAGACCGATCTGTCTGTCCCCATCTCCTGTACCGTGAAGGACACGTCGCAAGCACCTCCGAACAGCGGCGAGAACGTTTTAGCCATTTCACCCCTGGCGATGCGAAGGCCGGTTCCCCAGCCGGCCCCGCGCGGAACGGCCCCCGTGCCGCCCGCGCGATGGAGGCACGCTCGTTCCCCCGTCCCGGGGCGGATCGGCGTGCCGCCATGCCTCCGCCGGTGCCGTGCCACCCGGTTCTCTCAGCACGTGCCCACGACTTGAAAGGTTCCGCCATGGAGATGCAGCTCATGACCGTCGACGCCGACATCGCGGTGCTCCGCCCCGCCGGGCGGCTCGACATGCTCACGGAGACCGACTTCCGGGACCGCGTGAATGAGGTCGTGGCGGACGGACGGGTGCAGATCATCGTGGACTTCACCTCGGTGACCTTCCTCGACTCGCGCGGCGTCGCCGCGCTGCTGTACGCCAGGAAGGCCGTGCATGCCGAGGGCGGCGAGGTCCGCCTCCGGAGCCGCAACGAGCAGGCGCGACTCGTGCTGCGCCTGACCAACCTCGACCGGGTCCTGCCCGTGCTCGAGGACTACTCCGCCGCGGCCTGATCCCGACGGCGTCCCGCGGAGTCCCGCGGGTTCCCGTGGGGGTCCCGCTCCGCCCTACCGGTTGCCGCCCGCGGCCACGCGGTCCACGATCGCGTCGATGCGCTCCCGCCGCTCCGTCTGATCCCGCACCGGCTGGACCGGCGCGTCGCCCTCGGTGACCCCCCAGGGAACGAGCACGTCGAAGTCCAGCTCGCGTACCAGCGCGAGGCTGTCGAGGTACTGTCCACGGAGACCGGGGTCGAGCACGACCGCCTTCCACTCGCCCTTCTCGATCCAGAGGAAGTCGCCGGTGAACAGGAAGCGGTGACGGCCGTCATCCCAGAGGTAGCTGCAGGTTCCGGCAGTGTGCCCCGGCGTCGGGATCACCTCGAGGTCGTCGTCGAGGAAGCCGCGCCGATCGAAGGTGCCCGCGACGTCGAGGGACGCGCCCACCTCGGCACGGTCCGCGCGGTGCATCCAGACGGGCACGTCGAGCTTGGGCTGACCGTACATCCCCTCGTGGGCATGATTCACGAGCAGACGCGTCGCGCCGCCGAGGTCGCGGATCGCGCTCGCGGCGTCGGTCACCCCGGGGGAGTTGTAGACGACGACGGTGCCCGCGGCCCGCTGCAGCACGTACGAGCGGAGGAGCACGTTGTGCTGGTACGGCAGGCGGGATGCGGCAGTGGCCAGGAGGCCGGGGAATGGCGACGTGAGGGTGCTGGTTCCGGACGGGACGGCGGTCATGCGTGACTCCTCGGGAGGGGGCGGTCGGCTGTTTCCCGACCCTAGAATCTCAAGTGGACGTGAGGTCAAGGAGGCCGCCGTGGCCGCATGGCATTCGCTGACCGAGTGGCTGTCGATCGGCGAGCTCAGCCGGCGCAGCGGGGTCGCGGTCTCCGCGCTCCGCTACTACGAGCAGCTGGGTCTGATCGCGGCGGAGCGCACCGCCGGGAATCAGCGGCGCTACCCGAGGCACATGCTCCGGCGGGTCTCCCTCGTGACCGTCGCCAAGCACCTCGGCATCCCCCTCGCCGACGTCCAGCACGCGCTGTCGACGGTTCCCCTGGACCGGGTTCCGTCGCAGTCCGAGTGGCAGAGGGCGTCGCGCGTATGGAAGGCGACGCTCGAGGAGCGCCGTAAGTCCATCGAGCGGCTGGAGCGGGAGTTGACGGGCTGCATCGGCTGCGGCTGCCTGTCACTGCGCTCGTGCGCGCTGCTCAATCCTGAGGACGCCCTTGGTGCGGAGGGGCCGGGAGCGCGGCGGCTCGGCCCCCCGGGCATCCCCGGCGATCCGATCCCGTAGGCGCGCTACCCGTGTCGACCGTGGAACCCGACGGACGCCGCGGCCTCGTGCGGTGACGCGGCGTCGCCGTCGCGCAAGGACACCCCTCATGCCCGTCACCGGCCCCAACTTCCTCTCCCTGCAGGCCACCGACCTCGACGCCTCACGCGCGTTCTACGAGCGTTACCTCGGACTCGTCCGGTCGCCGGCGGGCCCACCGCACGCGGTCGTCTTCGAGACCGCCCCGATCCCCTTCGCGCTCCGGGACGCCGTTCCCGGCACCGATCTCGCATCCGTCGCCGAGCCGGGCATAGGAGCGGCGATCTGGCTGCACGCCACCGACGTCCAGGAGATCCACGACGCACTCCTCGCGGACGGCCACCGGATCGTCTCGAGCCCGAACGACGGCCCGTTCGGCCGCACCTTCACCTTCGCCGACCCCGACGGCTACCGGATCACCCTGCACGACCGGGCCTGAGCCGCGGGCGGGGCCGGCGCAGCACTGCCGTCGACGACGCTCGTCGGAGGACGCGGGTGCGGGTCAGGCCGGGCCGTAGCTGAAGACGCGGCCCGGGTCGTAGGCGGTCCTCGTGACGCTCAGGCGCTTGAACGCGTCCTCGGGCCACGCGCTCGCGAATTCCTGAGGGCTCGTGATGTGCCCGGCGAAGTTCACGTTCGTCGCCGGGGAGCGCCAGGGCGCGATGCGGGCGACGATCGCGTCGGCGGCGCCGGGGAGGACCTCGGCGAACAACTCGGGGACGGGGATGCCGATGAGCACGAGGGTGAAGCCGGCGTCACGCCCGCCGACGGAGTCGAGGCCGAGGGGACGCCGGGCGGTCGCGCCGCCGAGGTGGCGGATCTCCGCCGCGATGAACGGCGCCTCCGTGTCCGGCCCGAGCACCTCGAGCAGGACGGTCACGAACTTCTGGTCGATGCTCGACAGCATCAGGCCGCGTGTCCAGCCCGGGCCGGGGGCGTCCGGGTCGGAGTGGACGAGACCGACGTCCGCGGCGGGCAGCTCGCGCACGAGGTCGAGGAACACGGGCGCCACGTCACGCATCGGCGCGAGCAGCAGCTCGCCGTCCTCGGGCGTGCCGACGAAGGCGTACCGGAGGTGCAGCACCGTGCGGCCCCGGAGCGGCGGCGGCGCCTCGTCGATGTCCGGGATCCGCAGCAGCGCGACGGAGGAGTTGACGGTGTCCGGCACGGTCGCCACCCAGTCGGTCCAGGCCCGAAGCGCGGGCTCGATGCCGTCGGCGTCGTAGAAGAGGCCGCCGCCGTAGAAGCTGGCGAGCTCGACGAGCCGCAGCCGCATCTCCACGACGACGCCGAGGCCGCCCTTGCCGCCGCGCAGGGCGGCGAAGAGGTCGGGATGCTCGTCAGCGGACGCGCGGACAAGGCCGCCGTCGGCGGTGACCACGGTGAACTCGGTCGCGTAGTCGGCCGTGAAGCCGAAGGTGCGGGCGAGCGGCCCCAGGCCACCGCCGAGCGTGTAGCCGACCGCGCCGACGCCGGGGGAGGACCCGGTGATGGGCGCGAGCCCGTGCTCCGCGGCGGCGAGGATGACCGAGCCCCAGCGCGCCCCGGCGCCGATGCGGGCCTCGCGGGCGGCCGGATCGACGGCGACCCCGTCCATCCGGCGTGTGGACACGAGAACGCCCCGCGTGATGGGCTCGAAGGCCCCGTGGCCGGTCGCCTGCACGTGCACGGGGAGGCCGTGGGCGCTCGCGTACCCGACGGCGAGCGCGACGTCTCCGGCGTTCTCGGCGGCGACGACGACGTCCGGGTCGTGGACCACGGCGGTGTTGAAGCAGGCGACCTCGTCGGCGAGGCCGTCCTCGCCCCTGGCCCACACGGAACCCGAGACGGCGGAGGCGAGGGAGAGCAGGGATTGCGCTGTCGGCACGCTCATGACCGGAAGAATAGGGCCTGGCGGTGCCCCGGCGTCAGAGGGTCGCGGCCAATTTCTCGTAGTACGCGGCCTGGGCGGGGTAGTAGTCGTCGAAGCTCACCGTGTCCGGGTCCACCCTCGAGGTCTCGACCGCGACGAGGCGGTCCAGGTAGTACTCCCAGCCCGGGCCGTGGCTCGGCAGGTCGTCGCCCGGTCCAAGGTGGTGCACAAGGCCGAGCGTGGTCGTGCCGTCGCTCTCCGCGAGCCGCAGGGACACCCGCCAGGAGGCGTCGGCCACCGAGAACCTCACGGTGAGGAGCGACGGCTCCTCGCAGCGCTCGATGCGCACCTCCTCGGGCTCCGCGCCGTCCTCCGCCGTCATGGTGAAGGTCACGCGGCCCGTCCTCGGCTGCCCCTGCCAGGTGCCGATCCAGCGTTCCAGGCGGTCGGGCCGGGTGACCGCCGCCCAGATCTCGGCCGCGGGCGCCCGGAAGGACCGCTCGAAGACGACGTCGCCTCCGGGGAGCCCGTCCGTGCGCGGCTCGAGTCGTCCGGTGGGGGTCGGGGTACTGCCGCTCATCGCAAGGCCTCGGATCGGGGAAGGCAGGTCAGGGCAGGCCGCCCTGGCCCTCCGTCGGCACCGGCTTGGAGGGGACGTACGACTCGTCATCGTCGCCGCTCGGGTCCACGACGGCGTCCGCCACGGTCTCGGGATCGTCACTGCCGTCGCCGCCCATGCGCGGCTCGGTCGCGTGCGCGGCCCGGTGCGCCTCCGCCGCGGTGAAGCCGAGATCGGTCTCGGCCCTGTCGTCGTCGTGCTGCTCCATGCGCTTCCCTTCGTCATTACTGGCGGGCATCCGTGAGGCTGCCGCTTCTTCACGCTAGTCCGGCCCCGGAGGGCCTGCCAGGGGGTTATATGGAGGAGGAGATGGGGAGGGCGCATGGCGGGCAGCTCAGAACTGGACGTCGTCGTCGTGGGATCGGGGCCGAACGGCATGGCCGCCGCGGTGACCATGGCACGGGCGGGACTGTCGGTGCGCGTGTACGAGCGGGCGGCCACGATCGGCGGCGGATCCCGGACGCTCGAGCTCACGCTGCCGGGCTATCTGCACGACGTCTGCTCCGCCGTCCATCCCATGGCCTACGCCTCCGGGTTCTTCCGCCGCTTCCAGCTGGCCGACCGGATCCCGTTCGTGCTCCCCGACATCTCATACGCCCACCCCCTCGACGGCGGTCGCGCGGGCATCGCCTACCTCGACATCGACCGGACGGCCGCGTCCCTCGGCGCGGACGGCGACGCCTGGCGGAACCTGATGGGCCCGCTGTCCCGCAACGCGGACAAGGTGGCCCACTTCACCGGCTCGAGCATGCTGCAGCCCCCGCCGCACCTGCTGACGTTCGCCCGCTTCGGTCTTCGCGCGCTCGAGCAGGGGTCGCCGGCCTGGAACGTGCGCTGGAGCGAGGACGCGGCGCCCGCCATGCTCACCGGCGTCGCAGCGCACGCGATCCGCCCCATGCCCAGCGTGTCGACGGCGGCGGCGGCGCTCATGCTCGGCGCGTACGCTCACGGTCGGGGCTGGCCCATCCCCATCGGGGGCAGCCAGGCCATCATCGGCGCGATGGAGGAGGACCTCCTCGCGCACGGCGGCGAGATCGAGACCAACGCCGAGGTCACCTCGCTCGCCGAGCTGCCGCCGGCGCGAGCCGTGATCCTCGACGTGACGCCACGCGCCCTGCTGCGCCTTGCGGGGGACGCCGTGCCGTCCCGCTACGCACGGGCCATGCGCCAGTTCACGTACGGCAACGGTGCCGCGAAGGTCGACTTCGCGCTGTCCGGGCCCGTGCCCTGGACGAACCCGGAGGTGCGCCGGGCGGGCACCGTGCACGTCGGCGGAACCCGGGCGGAGATCGCCGCCGCGGAGGCGGACCTCACGCAGGGCAGGCACAGCGACCGGCCCTATGTGCTCGTGTCGCAGCCGTCGGTGTTCGATCCGGGTCGGGCGCCGGACGGCCACCACGTCCTCTGGACGTACACGCACGTGCCGCATCACTCGACGGTCGACCAGACCGAGACCATCATCCGTCAGATCGAGCGGTTCGCCCCCGGCTTCCGCGACCTGATCATCGCCTCCTCGAGCCGCACCGCCGTGCAGGAGGAGGAGGAGAACGCGAACTACATCGGCGGGGACATCGCCTCCGGCACCGCGAGCCTGCTGCAACTGGTCCGCAGACCCGTGCTCAGCCCCGACCCCTGGCGCACCCCGATGAAGGGCGTCTACCTCTGCTCGGCGTCCACCCCGCCCGGCCCGGGAGTGCACGGATCGGCGGGCTGGCACGCCGCGGCGAGCGCACTCAAGCACGAATTCGGGCGGAAGGATACCCCCGACCTGAAGCCTGTGTGAACAGGAGGAATCCCTCGGCAGAGGAACATCGGGCGGCGTAGCGTCTGCCCCAAACGCGTTCCATGCCGGCCCCCGGACCATGCGGGGCTGATGTGCGTGGAACCCTTCCCCCGGAGGTAGTGAGTGTTTTTCCACAAGCAGGAGCTCCAGTTCAAGGCGGTGCCGGACAAGCCCGACGCGATCTACGCGCGCAAGCTGCAGGAGGTGCTCGGCGGTCAGTACGGTGAGATCACCATCGCGATGCAGTACGGCTTCCAGGCCTGGAACAGCCACATTCCCGGCAAGTACCGCGACCTCCTCTACGGCATCGCCGCGGAGGAGATGGGCCACGTCGAGATGCTCGCGATCATGATCGCCCAGCTGCTCGAGAAGGCCCCCGTCGGCATCACCAGCGACGGCCTGCAGAACGACCCCGCCGTCGCGGCCGTGGTCGGCGGCATGGACGTGCAGCACGCCATCGTCGCCGGAGCGGGCGCCCGCGCGGTCGACAGCAACGGCAACCCCTGGCAGGGCAGCTACATCACCGCGAGCGGCAACATGCTCGCCGACTTCACGGCCAATGCGAACGGCGAGATGCAGGGCCGGCTCCAGGCCGCGCGGCTCTACCACATGACCGACGACAAGGGCGTCCGGGACCTCCTGTCGTTCCTCATCGCGCGCGACACGATGCACCAGAACCAGTGGATCGCGGCGGCCCGCGAGCTGCAGGAGGAGAAGCTCGAGGAGCTGCCGGTGCCGAGCAACTTCCCGCAGCACAAGGAGAACACGAAGGTGGACTACGAGTACCTGAACTTCTCCGACGGCAAGCTCGCCGCCGAGGGCTCCTGGGCCAAGGGCCCCACGCCCGACGGCAAGGGCGAGTTCAGCTACAGGGACGGGCCGGACACGTCCGTCCCCATGCCGCCCCCCACGCATCCGGACCCGCGCTTCTACGGCACCACCGAGAAGCCGAACCTCCTGGAGAAGGCGAGCGGAACGATCAAGGACACGTTCAACAAGGGCTGATCCGCGGGCATCCGCACACCGAAGCGCCCCGGCACTCCGCCGGGGCGCTTCCGCGTGCATCCGGCGGGTCCGGGTCGAACGGACCGGGCCCGCCCGTGCCCGGCTCGCTTTGGTGCGGCGGTCGGCTGGCAGGACAATGGTCCGAATGGACCTCCTCCCCCTCTTCGGCGACATCGCCCCGGGAGTGGTGGCCCTCGTGCTCGTCGCCGCGTTCGCCGCCGGCTGGATCGACGCCGTGGTCGGCGGCGGCGGGCTCCTGCAGCTGCCCGCCCTGCTGCTCGTGCCGGGCATCACCCCCGTCGAGGCCCTGGCGACGAACAAGACCGCATCCATCTTCGGCACCACGACGAGCGCGATCACCTGGTACCGGCGGGTGAAGCCCGATCTGAGCACGGCCATCCCCATGGCGGGGATCGCGTTCCTGGGCAGTTACGGCGGCGCGAACCTTGCCGCGCTGCTGCCGTCCTCCGTGTTCAAGCCGGTCATCGTGATCGCCCTCGTGGTGGTCGCCGTCGTCACCGTCGCCCGCCCGGCCCTCGGCAGCGTCGTCGCCCTCCGGCACGAGGGGAGCGGCCGCCACCACGTCATCGCCGGGCTGCTCGGCATCGCCATCGGGTTCTACGACGGCCTCATCGGCCCCGGAACCGGCACGTTCCTGATCATGACGCTCATCACCGCCCTCGGCTACGACTTCCTGCAGGCGAGCGCGAAGGCCAAGATCGTGAACGTCGCCACCAACGCGGGGGCGCTGCTGTTCTTCATCCCGCAGGGGCACGTACTGTGGGTGCTGGGCCTCGCCATGGGCGTCGCGAACATGGTCGGGGGCTGGCTCGGGTCCCGCACCGCCGTCGCCCGGGGCAACCGGTTCATCCGCGTCGCCTTCCTCGTCGTGGTCGCCGCGCTGATCGTCAAGGTCGGCTACGACGTGTGGGTGGAGAACCTCGAGCCCCTGCTCTCGCCGTAGCGGAGCGGATCGCCTGCATAATCGGCGTGTGGACGCGCGCATGACGATCGGCGACTTCTCCCGAGCGGTGCGCCTGAGCGCGAAGGCGCTGCGGTTCTACCACCGGATCGGCCTGCTCGCCCCGCGATCCGTGGACGCCCGGAACGGCTACCGGCTGTACGCGCCGGAGCAGATGGCGGACGCGCAGGTCATCCGGACGCTGCGGCTCCTCGAGGTGCCCGTCGACGCGATCCGCGCCGTGCTGAGCGCGCCCACCATCGACGACCGGTCCGCGCTGCTCACCGAGCACCTCGAGCTGATGGAGCGGAAGCTCGACGAGACGCGGGCGGCGGTGCAAAGCCTGCGCGGCATGCTCGAGGAGCCGAGCCCGGCGATCGAGATCGTGCACCGCAGCGTCCCGGAGACCCGGGTCGTCGCCATCCGCGACTCGATCGCCCTGCGGAACCTCGGCACCTGGTTCCGGGCGGCGGTCGCCGAGCTCACCGCCATCGCGGAAACGGCTGCACCGTCCACGACCGGGCGGTACGGGGGCGTGTGGTCCGCCGAGCTGTTCGAGGAGGAGCACGGCGAGGCGATCCTGTACCTGACCGTCGAGGACGGGTTCCCGGCGGGGTGGGCGACCGGCCGCTCGCGCATCCTCGTGCTGCCCGCCGTCGAACTCGCGGTGGCCACGCACTCCGGTCCCGACGAGACCGTGCCCCGCGTCTACGCGGCGCTCGGCGAGTACGTCGCCCGGCACGAGCTCAGCGTCCGGGGGCCGGTGCGCGAGACCTACCTCGAGGGCTTCCCGGCGATCGATGCCCACAGCGTGACCGAGATCGGCTGGCCGATCTTCCGCGTCTCCCGCTGATCCCGTCCGCGAGGTGCCGCTTGACCTTCCCCTCAGGGGAAGCCGCACGCTCGGGTCATGACGAACCTCAGAGACGCATCGACAGACAGCACGTTCGGCCCCTACCGCCCCGACGCCCTTCCTCCGGCCGTCCGGCGCTATCTCGACGCCCAGGAGGACACCACGGGCCGGGAGGCGATCGCGGACGCGTTCGCTCCCGGTGCTCGGGTCTTCGACGAGAACACGGAGTACCTGGGCGGCGATGCCATCCGCCGCTGGCTCACGAAGGCGGCGGGCCAGTACAGCTACACGACGACGTTCCTCGGGCAGGCCGACCCGGGTGGCGGCCGGTGGGTGGTCCTGGCCCGGCTGGAGGGGGACTTCCCGGGCGGCGTCGTCGACCTGCACTTCCGCTTCCGCGTGGAGGACGACCTGATCGCCGAGCTCGTCATCGAGCCCTGACCGCGATGCTGGCCCGCGGGACGGGTCTGCTTCCGCTCCTTTCCGGATCGAGGAGCCGGCCCGTTTCGCACCCCCCGCGGCCGCGCCGCTCGGGCGTGGCGGGGGCGTGGCGGGGCGCGTCGGCTAGGAAAGGCTCGCGCGGGCGGGAAGGATGGTCGTATGGCTGTGAACTTCCGACACCTCGACTGCGCTCCCGAGGACGTCTTCGACGTGCTCGCCGACGGCTGGCTGTATCCGTCCTGGGTGGTCGGGGCGTCGCGCATCCGCTCGGTCGAGGAGTCCTGGCCGGGCGAGGGGGCCCGCATCCATCACTCGTTCGGCGTCTGGCCGGCCGTCATCGACGACACGACGAGCATCGTCGAGTGGGATCCGCCGCGGCGGGCCGTGTTCAAGGCCCGCGGCTGGCCGATCATGGGCGAGGCGAGGGTCGTGCTCGAGGTCGAGCCGCGGAACGGCGGCTCCCTCGTGCGCATCGAGGAGGACGCGATCGTCGGCCCGGCCACGATCGTGCCCCGCCCGATCCGCACCGCCGGAATCCGCTACCGCAACACGGAGACCCTGCAGCGCCTGGCCTACATCGCCGAGGGGAAGGCGCGCGGGCTGTAGGGCCTCCGTCCTCGGGCTGCCCGGGCTGCCCGGGCTGCGCGGGCTGGTCCTGAATAGCGGGCTGTGCGGCGTGCTCGGTCAGGAGAGGCCGCACGCCTCCGCGACGAACGCGTACAGCGCCGAGCGGGTGGCGTCGTCCACGGGGACCGGGACGATGCCGGGGACGCCGCCCGGTCCGGTGACGTGCAGCGGCAGGATGGTTCCGCGCTTGTCCTCGGCGATGGCGTGCGCGTCGCAGCGGTTCGGTACGAAGGACAGCGGCAGGGTCGTCGGTGCTGCGGCGGCGTCGATGGTCGCCCCGATCTCGACCTCATCGCGCCGCTCGCCCGTGGCCGGGTCCACCGGGGCGAGCAGCGTCGTGCCCGTGACGGAGTCGATGCGGAAGGTGCCCTCGGCGCCCGTGGGCATGACGACGATGTCGAGGGTGGCGACCGACGCCCCGCCGGCGGCGGTGATCCGCACCGGGCCGGGCACGGTGATCGCGGCCACGGCGGACACGGCCTCGGCGAGGCAGTCCTCCGCCCGGAGCGCGGGCAGCCGCTCGAAGGGGTCGTCCGGGGTGACGGTGGCCTCACGCTCCGGTGCGCCCGGGTCAGTGCCGGTGCCGGTGCCGATGCCGGTGTCACGGAAGCGCAGGGTGACGGTCGGTGGTCCGTCCGCGGAGCAGTCGGGGGCGGCCAGGGCCACGGGGAGGTCGACGGTCGTGCCGGGACGCACGGTCGTGCTGTCCTTCGGCCACACCGCGGGCTCCGCGAACTGGGGTGCGGAGAAGCGGACGCCCGTGATTGTGAGCGGCTCCCCGCCGTCGTTCGTGACGGACACCTTCAGCCGCCGCTGAGCGACGTCGCTCCGGCTCTGCTGCACGGAGACGCTGATGCCGTCCGGAAGCGCCGAGGCGGCGGGGGCCGGCGACTCACCGGAGCCCGGCCCTGCTCCGGCGCCGGGCGAGACGCATCCCGTGAGCGCCAGTGCGGCCGCGAGGACCGCGATGGTCACCGCCCGCGTCCGCGCCCGCATCGGACCGCCCGTCGCTTACGCGCTCGCCGCGGCGACTACCGCCGGCCGAGGCCGAACAGGCGGGCGAACCAGGACCGCTTCCGCGCCGGCTCGGGGCCCGCGGCCTCCGCATCCGCACCCGGCGGCCGGAACGGCCGGGGCGACGGAAGAGCCCCCGGCTCGAGGTCGGGGGCGCGCATCACAGCGGCCGGAGCGACCGGGGCGACTGCGGCGGCGACCGTCGTAGTGGGGACGGGGTCCGCAGCTGGGGTGGGCGCCTGCGCCGACGCCCGAGCCGGGACGGCAGCCGCGGCCGGGGCCGGGTCCGGCTCGGAGGGCCGGTTGCGCTCGGAGATCGCGACCATCACCATGGCCGTCTCGCCCGCGTCGTCGCTCGCCGGCTCGACCTCCATGCCGAGCGCGGACTGCGCCTGCCGGCGGATGCCGGGCACGCCGGCGCGCGCGAGGTCGGCGACCAGGTCCGGGCCGCGTCCGCTCGGGCTCGCGAGCACGGCCCGCAGGATCTCGTCGTTCATGGGGCTCGCGGCGGAGGTGACGCGCGCAAGGAGCACCTGCTCGAGCGCGTGCACCACGCGGTCGTCGGTCGCACGCGCGAGCAGGGCCATGCCGTTGCGCAGCACCTTGACCGCGTTCTCGCGCGAGCGCACGGGCCGTACGACAAGCGTGAATCCGCTGCTGTCGCCGAGGGACTCGAGCACGGCGGCGGCGATGCGGCCGTCCTCCGGACGGGCGGCGATGCCCGCGGTCAGCAGGTCGGCGGTCACGGCGGCGTCGTCGAGGAGGGTGGCGGCGGGGCCGCCCGGGCGAGCGGTGTCGTCGACGGCCGCGAGCACCTCGGACAGCGTGGGGGCGGCCGGATCGGCGGCGGCTGCGTCCAGCGCGCGGCGGAGGTGGGAGTCGTCCGCGCAGGCGTCCGCCGCGAGCACCGCGGCGCGGAACGAGAGCCGCTGTGGGGCAGAGCCGTCCTGGGCGAGCGCGATCACGGCGGCGCGGGCCAGGGCGCCACCGCGTCGGACGCGCGACTGCAGCTGGGCCGGGTCCACCGCATCCGCTGTCAGCAGGCCTCGGAACTCGGCGACGAGGTCAGGCCCGGCCTGCTCCGGCCGCTCGGTGTGTCCGGTCTGCTCCGGCCGCTCGATCTGCTCCGGCTGATCCGTCACGGTGTGTCTCCTGCCCAGGCAGGAGGATCCTGCCCAGCTTCAAGCTGCGCACGCTCCCTCTGCCTGGGCAGGGGCGCTACGTCGGTGGTCGCCTCCCAGGGTATTGCGCCCGGGGTCGCGTCCCGTCGGGGCTCGCGGGCGGCAGGGAGGGACGGGGCTCGCGGGACGCAGCGGGTACGGGCGTCCCCGCGGTGCAGCGGGGATCAGGCGACGGCGCGGGCGAGCACGTCCCGGGCCGCGAGCACGGCGGGCCTCGCCCGGCTGCCCGTGCGCACCGCGGTGAAGATGGTGCGGGAGGGGCGGCCGGCCAGGCGGATCGTGCGCACGGACGGCTCCCGGCCCGCCCAGACGAGATCGGGCAGCAGCGCGACCGCGTTGCCCGACTCGATGAGGCGGATGTGCGCCTGCAGATCCGCCGTCTCGAAGCGGACGTCCGGCTCGAAGCCGGTCACCCGGCTCAGCTGCTCCGCCCAGTGCCGCGACGCCGTGCCCTTCGGCTCCATGACCCACGGGACGCGTCCTGCATCCGCCATGGAGTCGATCGCCCCGAAGCGGCCGGGCCGCGGCGGCACCGCGAGGCGGATCTCGTCGGTCGACAGGTCGACGCGATCGAGGTCGCGCAGCCGCGGAGCGGCGTGCCCCGGGTACTGCTCCGCGATCACGAGGTCGAAGTCGCGCGCCTCCACCTCGGACAGCGCGGACTCGGGCTCGCGCTGGGTGACCTCGACGCGCAACTCGGGGAACTCCTCCGCGAACAGGGTCAGCGCCTGGGGCACGATGCCGAGCGCCGCCGACTGGAACACCGCCATGCGAATCGTGCCTGTCACGGACTCGAGCGACGACGTGACGTCGGCCTCCGCCTGCTCCAGCCGCTCCAGCAGCGCCGTCGTGTGCTCCACGAGGATCTCCCCCTGCGGCGTGAGCTGCACCCGTCGGCCGCTCTTGCGCAGCAGGGGCACCCCCGCTTCCCGCTCCAGGACCGCGAGCTGCTGGGACACCGAGGACGGGCTGTAGGCGAGCGCCTCGGCGACGCCGGCGATGGTGCCGCGGATGGCGAGCTCGCGCAGGAGACGCAGTCGGCGCAGGTCGAGCATCCGTCGCTCCATTCATCGGCTCAGCCGCCGCTTATCCTTCGATAACGATCGCTTTTGCTTATGCGTCCAGAGTCGCACACTGTGAGGAGTACTCGCACAGAGAGGGCATAGTCTCCCATCATGCTGAACCCCACCGTCCCCGGAACCCGGCGCCCACGAGCACTCGCGGATGAGGCGGTGGCCCTCGTGCGCCGCTGGCTGACGGAGAGTGCCGAGTACCCCGTCGACGCGTCCGCGGCCCAGCTCGCCGGGCTGCTGAAGGACCCCAACGGCCTGGACTTCACCATCGGCTTCGTGGACCGGGTCGTGCGCCCTGAGGACCTGTTCGTCGCCGGCAACAGCCTCGCGACCGTCGCCCGCAAGGTGCCGAAGTTCCTGCCCTGGTACATGCGCGGCGCCGTGACCCTCGGCGGCCTCGTCGGGCCGGTCGTGCCCGGCGTCGTCGTGCCCGTCGCCCGCCGGGTGCTGCGCGAGATGGTGGGGCACCTCATCGTCGACGCGACGCCGGACAAGCTGGGCCCCGCCATCGAGAAGCTGCGGGAGAACGGTGCGCGCCTCAACCTGAACCTCCTCGGCGAGGCGGTGCTCGGCGAGGCCGAGGCCGGCCGCCGGCTCGAGGGCACCCGCGCGCTCCTCGAGCGCGACGACGTGGACTACGTATCCATCAAGGTCTCCGCCGTGGTCAGCCAGCTCTCCATGTGGGCGTTCGACGAGGCCGTCGACAAGATCGTCGAGCGCCTCACCCCGCTGTACGAGCTCGCGGCGGCGTCGCCGACCCCGAAGTTCATCAACCTCGACATGGAGGAGTACAAGGACCTCCACCTCACGCTCGCGGTGTTCCGCCGCATCCTGGACCAGCCGCAGCTGCTCGGCCTCGAGGCGGGCATCGTGCTGCAGGCCTACCTGCCGGATGCGCTGCAGGCGCTCGCCGAGCTCACCGACTGGGCGAAGGCCCGTCGTGCCCGGGGCGGCGCGTCCATCAAGGTCCGCGTGGTGAAGGGCGCGAACCTCGCCATGGAGAACGTGGACGCGACCATCCACGGCTGGCCGCTCGCCACCTACTCGAGCAAGCAGGCCACCGACACCAACTACAAGCGCGTGCTCGACTACGCGCTGACGGCGGAGCGGGCGGATGCCGTGCGCATCGGCGTCGCCGGCCACAACCTGTTCGACATCGCGTTCGCCTGGCTGCTCGCGGGGGAGCGCGGCGTGCGCGACCGCATCGAGTTCGAGATGCTGCTCGGCATGGCGACCGGGCAGGCCGAGGCCGTGCGCAAGGACGTCGGCGGGCTGCTGCTGTACACGCCCGTCGTGCATCCTCGCGAGTTCGACGTCGCCATCTCCTACCTGGTGCGCCGGCTCGAGGAGAACGCGAGCCCCGAGAACTTCATGTCCGCGGTGTTCGAGCTGTCGAGCAACGAGGCCCTGTTCGAGCGCGAGAAGCAGCGCTTCCTCGACTCCC
The DNA here is from genome assembly GCA_947487835.1 of uncultured Microbacteriaceae bacterium. GTDB lineage: Bacteria > Actinomycetota > Actinomycetes > Actinomycetales > Microbacteriaceae > Planctomonas. The sequence continues at coordinate 415,966 of CANKXX010000003.1, read as the reverse complement.
TCGCCGACCTCGACGCCGTCGTCCCCGCCCCGAACCGCACGCAGGACCGCACGGTCGTGCCCGAGCTTCCGCCGCTCGGGGGCGAGGACGCGGGCGAGAAGGAGGAGTCGGAGCCCGACAGCCGCCCGCAGACGCCCGCGGCGCAGCAGATCGACCCGTCGCTCACGGGCGTCGTGCTCGGCTTCACCCGCGGCTCAATGCCGGACTTCAGCTCGCTCACGCCGACCGTGGCCGAGGAGCCGGGCGCATCCTTCACGAACGCGCCGGACACCGATCCCGCGCTGCCCGTCAACCGCGAGTGGGGCCGGGCGATCCTCGGTCGCGTCGCCGCGTCCGAGGAGGGCGCCGACCTCGTCGAGGCGCACACCGTCACGGACGAGGGCGTGCTCGAGGGCATCCTCGGCTCGGTCGCGGAGGCGGGCGCGGGATGGGGATCCCGGTCCGGCGACGAGCGCGCCGAGGTGCTGCACCGCGCCGCCGTCGCGCTGGAGGCCAACCGCGGCCGTCTGCTCGAGGTGATGGCGAGCGAGACCGGCAAGACGCTGGCCGAGGGCGACCCCGAGATCAGCGAGGCCATCGACTTCGCGAACTACTACGCCGAGCGCGCGCGCGACCTGGACCGCGTGCAGGGCGCCCGCTTCGTGCCGTCTGCGCTGACCGTCGTCACTCCGCCGTGGAACTTCCCGGTCGCGATCCCCGCCGGGTCCGTGCTCGCCGCGCTCGCCGCCGGCAGCGGCGTCATCCTGAAGCCCGCCGAGCAGGCCAAGCGCTGCGGGTCGGTGCTCGCCGACATCCTCTGGGAGGCCGGGGTGCCGCGCGACGTGCTCTCGCTCGTGCACGTGAGCGAGGGGGAGCTGGGCAAGCAGCTCGTCTCGCACCCGCGGGTGGATCGGGTGATCCTCACCGGCGCGTTCGAGACCGCCGAGCTGTTCCGCTCCTGGCGGCCCGAGCTGCCCCTGCTCGCGGAGACCAGCGGCAAGAACGCGATCATCGTCACGCCCAACGCCGACCTCGACCTCGCCGTCGCCGATGTGGTGAAGTCCGCGTTCGGGCACGCGGGGCAGAAGTGCTCCGCCGCGAGCCTGGTCATCCTCGTCGGGTCCGTCGCGCGATCCGAGCGCTTCCGCAACCAGCTCGTCGACTCCGTCCGGTCCCTCCGCGTCGGCTACCCCGAGGACCCCACGACGCAGATGGGGCCGCTCGTCGAGCCGGCGTCGGGCAAGCTCAAGCACGCGCTGACCCAGCTGGGCGGCGGGGAGAGCTGGCTCGTCGAGCCGCGTCCGCTCGACGACACCGGGCGGCTCTGGTCGCCGGGCGTCAAGACGGGCGTGCGTCCCGGCTCCTACTTCCACCTCACGGAGTTCTTCGGGCCGGTGCTCGGCGTCATGCACGCGCGCACGCTCGCCGAGGCGATCCGGCTGCAGAACGCCGTGCCCTACGGCCTGACCGCCGGGCTGCACTCGCTCGACTCGCACGAGCTCACGCTGTGGCTGGAGCGGGTCGAGGCGGGCAACCTGTACGTGAACCGCGGCATCACCGGCGCGATCGTGGAGCGCCAGCCGTTCGGCGGCTGGAAGCGCTCGTCGGTCGGCGCGGGCACCAAGGCCGGCGGACCGAACTACCTGATGGGCCTCGGCTCCTGGGTGACGGATCCCGGACGCAACAGCACGACCCTCCACCTGCGCGGCCTCGGCACGCGCGTGACGGAGCTCATCGAGTCGGCGCAGTCCGCCATCGGCTACGCGGACTTCGACCTCGTCCGGCGGTCGGCTCTCAGCGACGCCATCGCCTGGCAGGAGGAGTTCGGCGCGGTGCGCGACGTGCAGCAGCTCGGCGTGGAGCGGAACCTGTTCCGCTACGTGAGTCTGCCCGTCACCGTGCGGCTCGGCGAGAACGGCCGGCTCGCGGACCTGCTCCGCGTGCTTGCGGCGGCGACCGCGGCGCGATCGAAGTTCCGGGTGAGCACGGCGCTCCCCCTGCCGGCCGCGACGATGGAGATCCTCGACGTGCGGGATGTGCCCGTGGTCGTGGAGTCCGACGAGGAGTGGCTGCGGCGCGTGTCCTCGGGCGGTCTCGACACGGACCGCGTGCGGCTCGTGGGCGGGGACGCGCGGGCGCTGGCCGAGGCTCTCGGTGGCGCCCCGTCAATCGCGGTCTACGCGGGTGAGGTCACCGCATCCGGTCGCGTGGAGATGCTGCCGTTCCTGCACGAGCAGGCGATCAGCATCACGGCGCACCGCTTCGGCAACCCGGACACCCTCTCCGACGCGGTCATCTGACCGCCCGCCCCGCGCTGCGCTGCGCGGGTGCGGGGGTGCGCGGGCGGGGCGGGAGTGCGGGGCAGGGCGGGGTGCCCACGGTCCCTGAGCCCGTCGAAGGGACGTGAGCCAGCGCTCACAACCCTTCGACCCGGAACAAGTTGTCCACAGGACGAAAGTTCTTCATCGAAGAAACTTTCTACCTGCTAGAATGTGTGCTATGAGAAACCCGGCAACGACGCTCCTCCGCACAGCGGATGCAGTGGCAGGCCTGGGCGACTCCCCTGCCGCTTTCGTACCCCTGCCGAAGCAGGACCTCGTGAACGCGCTGCACGCTATCGCCGACCTCAGACAGTGCTGCGACACTTTCACCGCCTGGATCGCGGGCGAGCTCGATCGGCGCTCGTCGACCGACCTCGGCTCGGAAGGACTGGCACAGCAGGAGGGCTACCGGACACCACAAGCCATGGTCGAAGCCGTCACGGGCGTGACTAAAGGCGGAGCGGTGTCGATCCTTGAGGTCGGCAAGATGCTCGCCGAGACGGACGCCGTCGAGACCCTCCAGCGCGAGCACCCGGAACTCCCGGCACCACCCACGCCGTGGCAGGCCCCGATCGCCCACGCGGTCACAGACGGCCTAGTCTCCATCGCCCAAGCGGACGCTATCCGCGCCGGCCTCGGCCTCCCTACGGACACCGTGTCACCCGAGGCGCTGCGCGAGGCCGCGGCGGAACTGCTCGACCATGCGACCACGCTCACCGCGGGACAGTTGCACCGCCGGGCACGCCAGCTGCGCGACGGCTTGAACGACACCGAGGTAGCCGACCGCGAGAAGGCCCAACTCGACCAGCAACACCTCAAGGCGTGGAAGCGCCCAGACGGGATGGTCGAGGGCAAGTTCCTCTACGCCCCAGAACCAGGTGCCTTCCTCCTGTCCGTCCTCGACGAGCTCACTAATCCGAGGCGCGGCGGACCCAGGTTCGTCAAGGAGGAGGATCGGGCACGCATTGACGCGATTATGAAGGACCCGAGGTCCACCGATCGCCTCGCCGCCGACGGGTTCCTCGAGCTTCTTCGCATCGGTGCCGACGCTGACCCTGGGCGGGTCTATGGGTCGCGGAGGCCGGCGGTGCGGGTAATCGTCTCGAAAGAGTCACTCCAAAGCGGCGAGGGGCACGGCTCGATTCAAGACACCGGCGAGGCGGTCTCGATCGACACCATCCGCCGCGAGATCTGCGCCACTGGCACCATCGCTGTGGTCCTGGACGATGGCGGGCAATGCGTCAATGTCGGACGCGAACAGCGCCTCTTCAACGCCCGCCAGCGAATTGGCCTCGCGGTGAGAGATGGCGGCTGCATGTGGCCAGGCTGCGACAGACCGCCGTCCTGGTGCGAGGCACACCACATCAACCAGTGGAAACGAGACCACGGCAAGACCGACATCGCCGACGGCGTGCTGCTGTGCAAGCACCACCATCTGTTGCTGCACAACCGCGGCTGGGACATCACCCGGGCTGGTGGGATGTACACGCTGGTTCCGCCGAGATCGATCAGCCCAACCCGAGAGGGCCGGCACCTGGCGACGAAGAGCAGAGCGGTCCAGGACTGGAACGCCCGCCGACACCGCCTGCGGAGATACGACCCAGCACCCGCCGATTCACCCGAGTCGGCTAGCCCGGGAGACTGACATGCTCCCGCCATCGCCCATGCAATCCCCAGGGCAAGGGCCAGCCCCACGGTCCCTGAGCCTGTCGAAGGGACGCGAGGTCGGCGCACGTGGCTTCGACAAGCTCAGCGACCGTATGGTGACCGCCCTGAGCCGCTCGCCATCTCGCGGGGTGACCATCCCGTTGCTGTCGCTGCTCGCGAAGCTCTCGGGGACGACCACCGCAGACCGGCGTGCCCATTTCGGTCCCTGAGCCTGTCGAAGGGACGGGACCGCAGGTCAGCATGTGCGCAAACGGGAGCGGCGCCCGCACCCTGGGGTGCGAGCGCCGCTCTCGTTGTGCGTGGAGCTGTTAGGCCTCGTCGGTCAGGCGACGGCGGCCTCGGACCACCATCGCGATCGCGCCGAGCAGGAGCAGCAGGCCACCGGCCAGGGCGACCGGGGCCGCGTCAGCACCGGTGTAGGCGAGGCCGCCTCCGTTGCCGTTGCCGCCGCCGTTGCCGTTGCCGTTGCCGCCGTTGCCGGGGTTACCCGGCGTGCCGGGGTTGCCGTTGCCGCCGCCGGGGTTGCCGTTGCCGCCGCCCGGGTTGCCAGGCGTGCCGGGCGTGCCTGGGTTGCCCGGGTTGCCCGGGGTGCCGGGGTTGCCCGGGGTGCCGGGGTCGGTGCCCTCGACGGGGATCGCGATCCGCACCTCGGTGCCGGACTCGCGAGCCGTGATGACGAGTACGGCGGTGCCGGACACGTCGCTCGGCACGGTGAACGCCACGGTCGAGGCGCCGGCGGTGACGGGGGAGACGACCGGTGCGGCCGCGCTTCCCTCGAACGCCGCGGAGACCTCGGTGTTCACCGGGCTGCCGAGCGAGGTCAGGTCGAGGTTCGACACCGACACGGTCCCGTTCGCGCCGACGGCCAGCGGGCCGGTGGGCACGTCCGTCACTCGCACGCCGCGGCGGTCGAACGACGGGGACAGGGGGCTGTTCTCGGTGATGTAGGCGATCCAGGCGTCACGGTCGACGAGACCGGAGTCCCGGGTGTCCGTGCCCTCGGCGAACCCGCGGAAGTTGTCGCCTCCCTGCAGCAGGAAGTTGAACGAACCGATGCGGTAGCCGCGAGCGGGGTCGATGGGCTGACCGTCGACCCAGATGGCGGTGATGCGGTCACCCTCGGGACGCGTGTCGTCCCAGGTGTAGTCGACGTTGTCCGAGAGGCCGAGGGCCAGGAACGGCCGCGACGGCACGTTGCCCTCGGCGTCCCGCTGCCACTGCTGCTCGAGCACCGTCTTGAACTGGGCGCCGGTGAGCGTCGTCGTCCACAGGTTGTTGACGAACGGCAGCACCGCGTTGGCCTCCGCGAAGGTCACCACGCCCGCGTCCTCGTCGCCCGAGGGGGCGAAGCCGAGGTCGGCGCGCAGGCCGCCCGGGTTCACGACGCCGATCTCGGCGCCGCCGAGGTCCGCGTCGCTGAGGGTCGCGACGAGCGAGTCGGCGACGAGGTTGCCCAGCGTCGACTCCGCACCGCGGTTCTCCTGCCCGGGGGCGGAGTACGCGCGGGTGATGTCGGCCGTGACCTCGCCCACCGGCTGGGAACCGATGACCTCGGCCTCGGCCAGCGCGGCGTCGACGATCGTGCTGACCTCGGCGACCCGGGGGAACGCGGCGATCAGGGCTGCACGCTGCTGCTCCGCGGCGGCCACGTCGGTGGGCACCGGGATGCGGGGCACGTTGGCCTGCGCGTAGGCACCGATGTCGTCGCTGCCGGTGTCGAAGGAGAGCACGATCTGGCCGATGAACTCGCCGTAGCTGCCCGTCTGGAGGATCGGGCGGGTCTGGCCGGGCTCACCGGGGACGGGTGCGTCCCACGCGTACTGCTGGTGCGTGTGACCGGTGAAGATGGCGTCGACCGCGGCGGAGGTCTCCGTCACGATGCTCGTGAACGCGGAGTCCGCATCCGTCAGCTGCTCCTCGAGCGAGGAGCCGCCCGTGATGCCGACCGCGGCACCCTCGTGGTACTCGGCGATGATCACGTCGGCCGCGCCGGACTCGGTGAGCTCGGCGGCGACGCGGTTCACCGCCTCGACCGGGTCACCGAAGTCGAGGGTGGCCACACCGGCGGGGGAGACGAGCGTCGGCGTCTCCTGGGTCACGGCACCGATCACGGCCACCGTCAGCCCGTCGACCTCGAACAGCTCGTACTCCTGCAGGGCGGGGGTGGTCGTGCCCTTCTCGTAGACGTTCGCGCCGAGGTAGTTCCAGTCGGCGGAGTCCGCCACGCGCCCGGTCAGGTCAGCGAAGCCCTGGTCGAACTCGTGGTTGCCGACGGCGGAGGTGCGCAGCTCGAGCGCGTTCAGCACGTCGATGGTCGGCTCGTCGTTCTGACTCGACGAGGCGAACAGGGAGGCGCCGATGTTGTCTCCCGCCGAGAGGAACAGCGTCTCGTCCTCGCCGCCCGCCTGACGCAGCGTCTCCACCGTCGCGGCGAAGTTGACCGTGTTCTGGTCGATGCGCCCGTGGAAGTCGTTGATGTTCAGCAGGTTGAGGTTGATCCGCTCACCGGTCAGGTCGAGCCCGACCAGGATCGGGTCGTGGTCGGAGGAGCGGAAGGCGTCCGGCTCGTACAGGTCGGTGACGTTGTAGTTGTACCGGCTGTACTCGAGCGCGACGGACTCGTACGCGTTGATGTTCCAGATGTCCGAGCCCGCGATGGCGCCCGCGGCCTCGTCTGACACGAAGATGTGGTCGAGCGATCCGACAGCGCCGCCGAAGGCGTAGGTCTGCTCGCCCGTCATCGCGCCGATGTCGGTGTAGCCGGCCTCGCGGATCACGTCGATCGGGTCCTCCATCAGGTACGCGTTGAAGTCGCCGCTCAGCAGCACGCGCTCGATGTCGGTCTCGGTGCGGAGGTCGTCCGCGAACCCGACGAGGGCCTCGGCCTGCGCGACGCGGGCGGCGTTGAACTCGCCCTGGCCGTCGCCCTGGTCGTCGTCCGCCCCGGTGCCGCCGTCGCTCTTCGACTTGAAGTGGTTCACGATCGCGAGGAAGCGGTTCTCCTCGGTGCCGTCGACCAGCTCGAACGCCTGGGCGAGCGGCTGGCGGGCGTTGGCGAAGGCCGGGTCGTCGAGGATCACCGAGTCGCCGACCGTCTCCACGACCCGCGGGTCGTAGATGAAGGCGGTGCGGATGACGTCCTCGTTCTCGGGCACGTCGGCCGGGGACGGCACGAACGCCCAGCGCTCCTCGCCGGCCGCGGCGTTCAGCGCCGCGACGAGTGCGGAGAGCGCCTCGTCACGGTCCTGGCCGAGTGCGGCGGAATTCTCGATCTCCTCGAGGGACACCACGTCGGCGCCGAGCGCGTTGATGGCGGCCACGATCTTCGCCTGCTGGCGCTCGAGATCCTCGTCCTCCGCGGCACCGCGGGCGTCGCAGCCGCCGCGTACCGTGACGGGGTCCCCGGCGCGGTCGGCGAAGTACTCGCAGCCCTCGAGCTCGTCGCCCGTGGTGGTGAAGTAGTTGAGCACGTTGAACGACGCCATGGTCACGTCGCCGCTCAGCGTCTCCGGGGCGGCCGTGCGCGTGTCGGCGAAGGTCGCCGGCTGCACGTCGGCGGCGTTCGCGCCGGTCAGCCGAGCTGTCGGCTGGAAGGTCCAGTCGCCGAACGCGAAGTCGAGCACGACGGGACGGGTGAAGGTCACCGCGGCGCCGACGCGCACGGGGGCGTCCGTCGACAGGTAGGGGAGCGGCACGTCCGCGCCCTCGGGCTCGGTGTACTCGATGTCGGCGCCGTCGTCCAGCGTCACGGAGACGGCGGCGTTCGCGGCGACGAGCGCCTCGTACTCCGCGCTGCCGGGCTCCGTGACGACGGTGGGCTGCACGAGCGGTGCGGTGCCCTGGGCGAGGCCGACGGATCCGAAGCGGTTGGTGGAGAAGTTGTCCGTCACGGTGAACGGGCTGGTCGGCAGCAGGAGCATGCCCTCGAGGGACTCGCGCTGAACCGGGCTGACGGGGAAGGCCCCCGCGACCGGCAGCGGCGCGGTGACCGTCTCGGCGACGGGGGTGAGCCCGCCCTCCGCCACGACAAGGTGCGTCGCCCCGAAGGCCTCGACGACCTCGCCGGTGACCTCGACGTAGCTTCCGACGGCTGCGGCGCCGACGGTGGCGGGGGAGTCGACGAAGATGCCGTCCGACGCCGTGTGCGCGGTGAAGTCGATGGTGCCGCCGGTGCCGGGCGTCTGGATGTAGTAGCCGTCGAGGCCGCCGGTCGCGTAGTTCGCGGTCACGACGCCGCGCGTGGTGACCGTCTCGCCGACGATCGGGCTCTCAACTCCGGTGCCCTGGACCTCCGCGATGGTCGCGGTGGCGGGCTCGCCGGGCTCGGCCGGCTCGCCGGGCTCGGCCGGCTCGGCCGGCTCGGTGGGCTCGGTGGGGTCCGTGGGGTCCGTGGGCTCCGCGGGCTCCGCGGGCTCCGCGGGCGCCTCGGTCTCGCCGGCCGCGTTCGTGGGGCTGGGCACCCCTGTGGCGAAGTCCGCCGCGTTGTCGTTCGTGTCCGCGCCGTCGGTACGGCTGAGCGACGCGGTGAGGGAGTACCCGTCCGCCTCGGCCGCCGTCTCGAACGTGTTGCTCGTGCCGTAGCCGAGCAGGTCCACGACCTCGGGGAGGTCCGTGATCGAGCCCTCACCCGGGTCGATCGGCTCCGTGCCGTCGACGAGCAGGATCGTACCGCCGCCGCTCGGGTTGCCCGAGGCGTTGAACCCCGGCGCGCTGAAGTCCGGGGTGGGCAGCTGCGCCCCCGCCGCGCCGTTGCCGGCCCCGGCAATCAGGAAGGTGCCGCCGGCCGGCACGGTGCCGGTGAGCGGGAAGACGCCGGTCGCGGCGCCGGTTCCGGTGGCCGACCTGTACTGAAGTGAGAGCCCCTCGAGCGGGAGGTCCGCGTCCGTCGGGTTGTAGAGCTCGACGAAACGCGCCACGTAGGCGGCTCCGTCACTCCCCCCGTTGACGTAGGCCTCGCTGAGGACGACCCCGGTTCCCTCCGGATCGGCCTGGGCGGGCAGCACGACGAGCGGTGCTCCCGCCAGTGCCACCCCCAGGACTCCGGCGAGGCAGAGCCTCGTTGGGTTCGGCCGTGAACCGCGCATGTAGTTACCCCTAATATCCGTGCTGACGTGTTGCATCGATGGAACGCGGTCAACACATCCGGATTGCGAACGGAACGGAAAGCCGGGGTGACCGGTGACCCCCACACGGGGTGGAAGTCTGGTCAGGCTACAGGCAGATCAGGCGTCGCGGCGAGGAGATTGCGCGAGGGCGCGACGCACCAGTTCGACCGCCTCGTCCGCCGGCAGACGCAGCTGGCGGATGCGCTCGGCGTAGGCGGATGCGGCTGCCGCGGCCTGCCGCTGGGTCGCGTCGCCGCTCGCGGCGATGAAGGATCCGTTCCTCCCGCGGGTCTCGATGACCTCGTCGCGCTCCAGCTCGCGGTAGCTGCGCGCCACCGTGTTCGGCGCGATCCCGAGCTCGCCCGCCAGCCGGCGCACGGTCGGGAGCTGGGTTCCCGGCGGGAGCGTGCCCGCCTTCACGCCCTCGAGGATCTGCACCCGCAGCTGCTCGTACGGCGGCACGGCCGATGCCCCGTCGATAGCGAAGGGCAGGGGTCCGGTCATGGGTGCTCCTTCCGCGCTCGCCGCTTCCTCTAACCAGATGTGTACTCGGCGCACGGCGGGGCGCGCAACGTCGCGTCGACCGCGCGCCCCCGGTCCGCGCCCCAGTTCCCGGCGTTTTCCCTCAGGTGGGCAAAAATCGTTGCCGACCGCACGTCGCGATCCCTACGCTCAGCAGCGCGGGCCGATAACCGGGCCGCCTCTTTCGCGCCCACCCGTGCGCGATCCACCCCTTCCCAGGAGCATTGATGCTGCGTACCCCGTCCGGCCCGAACAGCCGCGACCGCCTTCCCACGGACGGCGTACGCCGCCGTCTCGCCGCTGCCGGCCTGGCCTTCGGTCTCGTGGCCCTGCCCGGCCTGCTGTCCGCCCCGGCCGCTCTGGCGGAGGAGATCGCCGCCGCTGCACCCGCCGACTCCGCCGCGAGGGCCGAAGCGGTGGTGCCGGCCGAGGAGGAGGTCGTTGCCGAGCCCGCGGAGCCCGTGACCGAGCCGGCCCCCCTCGCCGAGGAGCCGGCCCCCGTCGAGGCTCCCGCCGAGCCCGTCGCCGAGGAGCCCCTTGCCGAGGAGCCCGCACCCGCTCCGGCTGAGCCGAGCGATCCCGCCGCGCCCGTCGAGCAGCCCGCCGAGGTTCCGGCGGACGGCGAGGCCGCGCCGGAGGAGACCCCCGTCGCCGAGGAGCCCGCGCCGGTCGACCCGGCGGAGCCCGTCGCCGAGGCGCCCACGGGCGCCCTCACGGTCTTCGAGCCCACCCCGGGCTCGACCGTCGACCCCACGACGCTGCTCTTCTCGGGCACCGGCGTGAGCGCGCTCGACCTCATCTCCATCACCTACGAGAACGAGGACGGCGAGACGGTGAGCGCCATCTCCCCCGCGCAGCCGGTGCTCGTGGACCTCGACCTCAGCTGGGCCAGCCCCGCGAGCTTCACCGAGGCCGCCGACGACGAGGTCACCGTGACGGTGACCGAGACGAACGTCCTGACGGGCGAGGCCGCGGGCGAGCCCGTGACGCTGACCATCACGATCGGCGAGGCGTCCGTCCCGACGTTCCCGTTCACGGTGACGACGCCAGCCGAGGGCGACACGATCGACACCTACACGCCCACCGTGGTGGGGACGGCCGCCCCGGGCGAGACCGTCGTCGTGTCCGTGCTCAATCCGGGTGACACGCTTCCGGTCCTCGTCGGCGGCGGTCTCGCATCCGACACCGGAGCCTTCACCGCCCCGCTCGACCTCGGCCAGGTGACGCAGGACGACGACGGCGAGACCGACGTCACCCTTCAGATCACCCGCGTGGGTGCGGACGGCACGCCCGTCCCGGACAACTTCCGCACCGTCGACGTGACCTTCGCGCCGGGTGACGCGCCCTTCGTGCCGAACGCGCCGGCGATCCTGCTGATGCCGGACCGCATCACGGTTTCCGAGGCGACCGACCCGCTGAAGGGCGTGCGCGTCTCCGCGACCGGCTTCGACCAGAACGAGAACGTCGAGGTCACCCTCGTCGACCCCAACGGCGCGACCATCGTCTTCGACGAGGAGGCGCTCGAGGTTCTCGGTGGCGCCGACGAGACGGGCACCTTCGAGGCGCCGCTGTTCCTGTTCGGTCAGCCGGCGCTGGGCGCCTACACGGTCACCGTGACCGGCGTCGACACCGACCTGGCCCTCACCGGGACCTTCGAGCTGATCGCCGACCCGGCCGCCGCCCCGACCGTGCCGGCCGAGCCGTCCGTTCCCGCCGACTCCGGCGTGGTCCCGATCGACAACGAGGTGGACACGGACGACGGCGCGACCGACGAGCTGGCCTACACCGGCAGCAGCTCGAGCCTGCCGCTCACCGGCCTCGCGGCCGCGCTCCTGCTCGCCGGCGGAGCGCTCGTGGTCCTGCGCCGCCGCGTCGGCATCGCCACGCGCTAGCGCGACCGCGGCGGGAGCCGCATGCGGAAGCACCGCACCATAACGAAGGGCCGTCCCCTAGGGGGCGACCCTTCGTCCGTGTCCGGGCGTCTACGGGGTGGGGTCTACCGGGCCGCGGACCGGACGGCGTGCACGGTCCGCGCGACGACGTCCTCGTCGGTGACGAGGCGGGAGCCGCCCTGCACAGCCGTCTGCGCGCGCAGGTGGACCTCCGACACGGCCGTGCGCCGCAGCAGGTCGCCGACATTCGCGGCGCGGACCGAGCCGCCGGCCAGCACGGCCGGCCCGCCTGTGGTGTGGGATCGCCGCACCAGCTCGGCCAGCACGTCCCGCCCCTCGTCGGCGGTCCTCGCGCCGCCGGAGGTGAGGACGCGGGTGATGCCGTGGCGGGTCAGGGTGGCGTAGGCCGACAGGAGGTCCGGGGTGTCGTCGAATGCCTTGTGGAAGGTGACCGGGAGCCCCTCCGCCGCGTCGATCAGCTCCGCGAGGGTGGCCTCGTCGACGCGTCCATCGGCGCCGAGCACGCCGAGCACGACCCCGACCGGGACGGGAGACCGTGTGGCAAGCTGAGCGATCGCGCGGAGGTCGGCCCGCATCACCCGCCGCTCGCTTGCGCTCGTCACGAAGTCGCCGCCCCGCGGCCGCACCATGATCTGCACGCCGATGGCCGACGCCGATTCCAGGACGGTCTCGATCAGGCCGTGGCTCGGCGTGGTGCCGCCCTCGAGGAGGTCGCCGCAGAGCTCGATCCGGTCCGCGCCCGCCCGCTCCGCGGCAAGGGCGCCGTCGAGGTCGTCCACGCAGATCTCCACCTTCACGCGCCTGCCGGATGTGGAGGGCGCGCCGTCGGGATCGGGTGCCGCCCGGTCAACTGCCGACGCGCACATCACTGCCCCGCTTCCGGAGGAGGGCGAGCACGCTCAGTGCCGCCAGGGTGCTCGTCCGCGGGTTGTCCGACGGCACGTTCTCGACCCGGACCTCGAGCCGCACGGAGTCCGCGACCACCAGGATCCGGTGGGTGTTCGAGGTCAGCGCGGGGTCCGCCCACACCTCGATCCGCGTCCGGTCCGGGCCGATGCCGGCCAGGGAGAGGGCAACGGCGGTGTTCAGGTTCGCCGGGAACCGCGCGAACGCCTCGCGCACCGACCCCTCGAACAGCTGCACCGCGCCGCCGGCTTCCGTGCCCGCGCCGCCGGCGACCGCCGGGGCGTCGAGCAGCCCGGCGACCGGCTTCCGCGTGATGATCCGCACCGACTCGATCTCGCCCTCGGCCGCGGCGAGGACTCCGTCGAGCCCGGCGACCGCGCCGCTCGGCACGAGGATGGCACCGCCCGACTCGCGGGCCAGGGCGACCAGGTCCCAGTTGTCGAGGAGCCCGCCCACGCTGAGCGGGATCAGAGCCCGGCCGGCGCGGAGGGCCGGCTCCGCCACCGAGCGGAAGGATGCGGCCGGCGTGGCATCGACCACCACGTCGGCATGCCGGGGCAGGCCGCCGACCGGCACGACGGAGGCGTCGATCCCGGCCGCGTCGAGGAACGCCCGCGCATCCTCGGGCCGCCGGGTCGAGACGGCGGTGAGGACACACCCCGGGATGTCGCCGACCCGGGTCGCGAGCACCCGCCCGATGGAGCCGAGCCCCGCGATGCCGACCCGGGTGGTCCGGCGCCGGTCGTCCTGTCCGGGAGCGGTGTCCGCCATGCGGCCTCAGCCGCCGATCCGGGCGGCCGGTCGCCGCGCTCCGGCGCCGAGGATAGCGGAGCCGATGGCGACGGAGGAGTCTCCGAGCAGCGCCTTGACCACGCGGGGCGCGTGCCCGCGGACGGGCGGCTCGACCGTCAGGGCGTGGAAGACGGTCGGGGCGAAGGAGTCCCAGCCGTTGCTGACGCCGCCGCCGATGACGACCGTGTCGATGTCGAGCAGGCCGGTCGTCACGGACACCGCCTGGGCGAGGGCCTCACCGAGCGCCGTGAAGATGTCCCGCGCGTCCTCGTCACCGGCGATGGCCGCGGCGCTCACGGCTGAGGCCTCGAGCATCCGCCCGGTTCGCTCGCCATAGAGCCGGCTGATGGAGCGGCCGGCCGCGAGGGTCTCGAGGTGTCCGTGCCCACCGCAGGTGCAGGGGCGGGATCCGTAGCCCGGCGTGTGCCCGATCTCGCCCGCGGCGCCGCCGGGGCCGGTGTAGAGCGCGCCGTCCAGCCAGAGGGCGCCGCCGACCCCGGTGCCGAGGGTGATGCCGAGCGCGTGGGTGGAGCCGACGCCCGCGCCCGCGTGCATCTCGCCGACCAGGAACGCGTTGACGTCGTTCTCGACGGCGACGGGCACCGCGTACGCGCTCTCGAGCGCGCTCCGCACGGGATGCCCCGCCCAGCCGGCGAAGGAGTCGCTGACGACCAGGATGGTGCCCGCCGCCGCGTCGACGACCCCGGCGGTGCCGAGCCCGATGCTCACGAGCTCGTAGTCGTCGCCGGTCGCGTTCCCGTCCCCGTCCCCGGTCCCGGTGCCGTTCCCGTCGAGCAGCCCGGACAGCAGCGTCGTGGCCGCGCCCAGGATCGAGTAGCCGCCCGCCCGCGCGGGCGTCACGGTGGAGGCGAAGGCGAGCGGGGAGAAGCTCGCGTCGGTGAGGACGACGTGCGTGGTCGTGCCACCCACGTCGATCCCGGCGTGGACTCGCGTCACTGCATTCCTCCAACCCGGGAGAGCCGGAGCTCGCGCCTGTGTCGCTGCTGCACCGGGTCCGGGGACGGGACGGCGTCGAGCAACTGCCTCGTGTAGGCCGAGTGCGGCGTGATCAAAGTCTCGCCCACCGGACCGGCCTCCTCCACCACGCCGGAAAGCAGAATGACGACCCGCCGCGCGATCTGCTGGATGACGGCGAGGTCGTGGCTGACGAAGAGGCAGGCGAAGCCGAAGTCGTCCTGGAGCTCCCTCAGCACCGCGAGGACCGAGGCCTGCACCGACACGTCGAGCGCGCTCGTGGGCTCGTCGGCGATCACGAGGCGCGGGTCGAGGGTCAGGGCCCGCGCGATGCTGACGCGCTGCCGCTGTCCCCCGGAGAGCTCGTAGGGCGACCGGCCCAGCACGGACGCCGGTAGCTGCACCGCGTCGAGGAGCTCGCGCACCCGCCTGCCGGGATCGTCCACCTTCCCCCGGTGCACGCGCATCGGCTCGGCGATGCACTCGCCGACGGTGAGCCGCGGGTCGAGGGACGCGACCGGATCCTGGAGCACGACCCCGAGCTCGCCCTGGATCCGCCTCCTGGCCCGCGTGCCGAGTCGGCCCATGTCCTGGCCGAACAGCCGCACGGTGCCGGCGGCGGGAGTGATGAGGCCGAGCGCCACCCGCGCAGCCGTGGACTTGCCGGAGCCGGACTCGCCGACGACGCCGAGCGTCTCGCCCGGGCGCAGGTCGAAGCTGACGGATTTCAGAGCGTGGACGGCGGACGCACCGCGGCCGTAGAGGACGGACACGTCGGTCAGGGACAGGACCGGCTCCGCGTCCGGGCGCGCCGCGTCCGGGCCGCCCCGGTGCTCGAGCTGCAGCCGCGGGACCGCCGCGAGCAGCTGCCGCGTGTACTCGGCCTCCGGCGCGAGCAGGACGTCCGCGGTGGCGCCGAGCTCGACGATCCTGCCATGCCGCATGACCGCGACGCGGTCGGCGAGGTCCGCGACGACGCCCATGTTGTGGGTGACGAGCAGCACGGCCATGGCCGTCTCCGCCACGAGCCGGCGCAGCAGGTCGAGGATCTCCGCCTGCACGGTCACGTCGAGCGCCGTGGTCGGCTCGTCGGCGATGAGAACCTTCGGGCTGTTCGCGATGGCGAGCGCGATGACCACGCGCTGCCGCTGGCCGCCGGACAGCTGGAACGGGAAGGATCGGGCCCGCTTCTCCGGCTCCGGAATGCCGACCCGGGCGAGCAGCTGCACGGCCTGCCGCGCGGCCTCCGCCCTGCTGACGGGCTGATGGTTGCGCACCGCGGCGGCCACCTGGTCGCCCACCCGCATCAGAGGGTTGAGCGCGGTGGCGGGCTCCTGGAACACCATCGCCGCCGTCCGGCCGCGGAAGTCCCGGGTCACCGTGCCGGGGGCGAGGATATCGATCCCGTCGTACTCGATGCGCCCGGTGGCCGTGGCGTTGCCGCTGAGCAGGCGCATCGCGGCGAATGCGACGGTGCTCTTGCCCGAGCCGGACTCGCCCACCAGGGCGACGATCTCGCCGGGCTCGATGCGGAGGCTCACCTCCCGGACGGCGTCCACGGGGCCCGTCTCGGTGGCGAAGGTGACGCTGAGGTCGACGATGTCGAGCGCCGGATTCGTGCTGGTCATCGTCGTCCTCGGATCTCTGATGCGTCGCGCAGGCCGTCGCCGATCGCGTTGAAGGCGCAGACCACGAGGATGATCGACAGCCCCGGGGGAAGGATCAGCCACCAGCGGCCGCTGTAGGTCGCGGTGAGCCCCTGACTCAGCATGCCGCCCCAGTCCGTCGCGGGGGACTGCACCCCGAGGCCCAGGTAGCTGACGTAGGCGACGAGCAGGATGGCGTCGGCGATCTGGAACGTGACGCTGACGATGATCGTGCTGATGCTGTTCGGCAGGATGTGGTGCACGATCGAGCGTGAGTGCGAGCCGCCGATCGCCCGCAGCGTCAAGATGTAGTCGCGGTTCTTCAGAGTGAGGGTCTCGGCCCGCAGCAGCCGGGCCGGCACCAGCCAGGAGACCAGGCCGAGAATGATGATCAGGCCGAGGGCGTCCGGCCGCGAGATCGCGGCGATCACGAGCAGGATGAACAGGGCGGGGATCGCGATCCCCGCATCGACGATGCGCATCATGACCGCGTCCACCCAGCCGCCCGCGTATCCGGCAATCGCTCCCCAGAGGGTGCCGATGACGGTCGCGAGGGCGCCGGCGGCGAAGCCGATCAGCAGGGACAGTCGTCCGCCCTCCATCAGTCGTCCGAGCTGGTCGAAGCCCACCGCGTCCGTGCCCAGCCAGTGCTCGGCGGACGGCGGGAGGTTCGCCGAGGTGAGGTCGGTCCGGGTCTGGTCGGTCGGGTAGAGCACCGGACCAAGCAGGCAGAAGAGCACGAACAGGGCGAGAACGACGACGCCCGCCACCGCGACCCTGTTGCGGAGGAACCGGCGGAGCATCACGCGTCCGGCGGTCGCGCCGGCGGAGTCCGCGGAGAGGGGCGGGGTGACCGGGCTGGGGGTGGAGAGGGATGACATCAGCGGGTGCTCCTCACGCGCGGGTCGATGACCGACTGGGCGAGGTCCGCGAGCAGCGACCCGAGGACCGTCGCGATGGCGATGATGAGGACGCAGCCGAGGAGGACGGGGTAGTCCGACGATTGCGCGGCGTTCCAGAACAGCAGTCCCATGCCCGGGTAGTTGAAGAGCTGTTCCACGACGAGCGTGCCGCCGAACAGCACGGGGATCTGGTAGCCGAGCATGGCGATGAGGGGCGTGAGGGAGTTCCGGAGCACGTGCTGCCGGATGATCCGGGGATAGGGGGTGCCGGTGGCGAGGGCGGTGCGCACGTAGTCCTCCGACAGGTTCTCGAGCGTCGCGGAGCGCGTGTACCGGCTGAACACGGCGATCAGGCCCGCCGCCCCCGCGAGCACGGGGAGGACGAGCGCCTGCGGTTCCGCGAGCACGTCACCGACGGTCTGGCCCTGCGGCGCCTGCGAGGGGAACCAGCGCGCGGCCTGGCTGAACGCGATGATCAGGATCAGGCCGAAGAAGAAGACCGGCGTCGCGTACAGCACGAAGGTGACGACCGTCGCGATGTAGTCGACGAGCCTGTTCTGGCGCACCGCCTGCAGCAGGCCGAGCGGCACGGCGATCACGAGCGCGACGAGCGCGGCGAGGGTCGTGAGGACGAGGGTCTTCGGCAGCCGCTCGGCGAGCAACTCCGTCACCGGGGCGTTCAGCCCGTAGGAGACGCCGAGGTCGCCGGAGAGCGTGCGGCCGAGGTAGAGCACGTACCGCACGACCGCGGGCTGGTCGAGCCCCTGCGAGGCGTTGAACGCCGCGATCTGCTGCTCCGTGGCGTCCGGCCCGAGGATCCCCCGGGCCGGACCGCCCGGCAGCGCGTCGAGCAGGAGGAACACCACGACGGTGACGAAGAAGATCACGGTCACGGCCTGAACGAGTCTTCTGAACACGAACCAGAACGAGGTCATCGCGGAGTTCCTCCTGCTGCTGCGGGGTGGACGGGTGGGGCTACCAGGACCAGCGCTGCGGGTGGAAGCGCGCGACCGGGTCCTGCGTGACGCCCTTCAGGTCGCTGTTGATGACGGAGACCTGGTAGTCCGGGCTCGGCAGCCAGATGACGGGCAGCTCCTCGGCCAGCTTCGCGCTGTACTCCTGGATCGCGGCGTTGTCGCTCGCGAAGCGGGAGGCGGTGATCAGCTCGTCGGTGCGGGCGTCGCTGTAGCTGCCGAAGTTCGCCCCGCCCGTGGTGGAGAAGAGCTGGTCGCCGCTGGGGAAGCTGGGGTAGTACCAGCTGCCCGCTGTGCCGAAGAACGAGAGGTCCCAGGAGCACTCGGCCGCGGTCGGCTCGCACTTCGGCGTCTGGGCGAGCACCTGGTCGGCCGGGGCGCTCGTGATGCTGAAGCCGATGCCGGCCTCGGCCAGGGACGACTGGATGGTCGTCATCATGTTGTCCGTCACCGTCGAGCCGGTCTGCGACACGACCGTCATCTCCAGCTTGGTGCCGGCCGCGATCCCTTCGCCGCACTGAGTCTCGCCGCTGCCGGCGTCCTCGCAGACCGCGATCCCGTCCGATCCGATCGTCCAGCCGTGATCCGTCAGCAGGGTCTGTGCGGCCTCGGTGTCGTAGGGGTAGGGGTTCTCCTTCTGCTGGTCGGAGATGAAGTCGGACTCCGTGCCCGACGGGATGGGACCGTAGCCCTCCGTCGCGGCGCCGTTCCAGACGACCTCGGTGATGTTCTCCTGGTCGATCGAGTGCTGGATCGCCTGGCGCACGTAGAGCTGCGAGAAGACCGCGCCCATCTCCGGGTTGTTGAAGTTGTACGGCATGTAGGTGACCGACCAGCCCTGCCAGGGCTCCACGGTGTAGCCCATGTCGGTGAAGGCCGACTCCTGGTCGAGGGAGCTCGACGAGATGTAGCCGTAGTCGACCGACCCGCTCCGCACGGCGTTCTCCTCGGCGTCGACCGAGGTGAACGGCAGGAGGTTCACGGTCGTGATGCTGGCCGCGTCCTCGCCGTCGTACGCCTCGTTCTTGGTGAAGGAGATCTGCCCGTTGGTCGTGTAGTCCGTCATGTCGTACGGGCCGCTGGTCACGTCCCACAGCGGGTTGTCCGCGTAGCCGGAGACGTCGGTCGCCTCCTCGATCAGGTAGGAAAAGATCGCCTTTGCGCCCTCCTCCGTGCGGTCGAGGTTCGCGGCCGGGTCGACCTCCTCGTCATCGCCGGTCTTCGCCCACGCGTGGTAGGGGATGGGCGCGATCTCGTTGAGCTGGTTGTTCGACAGCAGCCAGTCCTGGTTGTAGGCGCGGTCGAACGTCATCGTGAAGGTCTTGTCGTCGACGACCGTGAAGCTGGTGACGTTGTCGGGCATGGCCCCCGCGCGGTAGCGGGCCCACTGCTCCTTGTTGTTCTTGACGAGGTTGAACCAGAACTCGACGTCCCGGGTGGTCAACGGCTCGCCGTCGCTCCAGGTGCGGTCCTTCATCGTGATGGTCACGGCCGTGCCGTCGGCGGAGAACGCGACGTCCTCGGCGATGCTCGCCTTCGTGTCCTGCTCGATCTTGCCGCTCGATCCGTTGTAGGAGATCAGGGGCTCCCACATCACGTTCACGATCGAGTAGACGTTGCTGTTGGTGTGGCCGGGGGTCGAGATCGGCAGGATCCAGTTCGGCACGACCCCGGCGGGCAGCGCGTAGTCGATCGTGCTGTCCTCCTCCTGCTGCGCGGACGGGTCGGAACCGGAAGCACAGCCGGCCAGCACCGTCATCGCCGCTGTCGCGGCGAGAACTGCGCTGAGGCGACCGCGGCGCTGCACAGGGCGAGGTCTCTTCATTACGTGCTCCTTCAATGGCGAAAACGCCGGAGGTCGAAAGGGGGGGATGGGGAAAGCCGAGGACCGGCTGAACTGAGTAAAGCTGCCGAATGTGAAGAAAGTGGACCGGGTGTGTAAAAAGCTTGTTTCTGCGGCTTCGAAATAAGTTCGGCGCAGATAGCCTGATCAAACCGGGAAACGGTGCCTCTTGGCGAGTTCTTCCTCCCGTGTTCATTCCCTATGCGAAAGGAAGGAGGCCGCGTTTATTCATGACCGACAACCGGCCTTCTCTTCGCAGTTCCGCGAGCACGAAACGCGAGATCCTCGCGCTAGTGGCGTCCGGGCGGTCGCGCACCCGCACCGATCTCGGGCGCAGTCTGAACGCCCCCGCATCCACCGTGTCCATGGCCGTGCAGGCCCTGCTCGACGGGGGCCTGCTCGTCGAGGCGGGGACCGTTCCCTCCACCGGGGGCAGACCGCAGAAGCGACTGGCGCTGGCCGCCCGGGCGGCCTACGTGCTCGCCGCGGACGTGGGCGGATCCCACGCCCGCATCGGCATGCTCACCGCGTCGGACGAGATAGCCGACCTGCACGACATCGAGTTCGACACCATGGAGGGCCCGGAGCAGGGCATCGCCCGGCTGGTCGCGGCCTTCGAGTCCCTGATCGGCCGCTACGGCTCGGCCGGGCTCGTCGGCATCGGCATCGCCCTGCCCGGCCCGGTGAACACGGCGAGCGGCATGCTCGACTCCCCGTCACGCATGCCCGGCTGGCACAACTACCCGGTGCGGGACGCCATCGAGGCCGCGTTCCGCGTCCCCGTGCTCGTGGACAACGACGCGAACCTCATGGCCTACGGCGAGTACACGGCCCACCCGGAGCACCGCACGTCCATCACCGTGAAGGCGGGGACCGCGATCGGGGCCGGATTCGTGGTCGAGGGGAACCTCTACCGCGGGGCGGGCGGCGCCGCAGGCGACATCACCCACGTCCGGGTCGCCGCCGCGGGCAGCCACCCGTGCACCTGCGGCAACGTCGGCTGCCTCGAGACGGTGGCCTCGGGCGCCGCACTGGTACGCATCCTCTCGGAGGCCGGCGTGGCCGTGCGGAGCAGTGCCGACATCGTCGCGCTGGCCCAGCAGGGCGACCCGACCGTGACGAACGCCGTGCGCCTCGCCGGCCGGCACCTCGGCGAGGTGCTCGCGGCCATCGTGAACTTCACGACCCCGGACGCGGTGTTCCTCGGCGGGGCGTTCTCCGCGGTGGAGCCCTTCGTCGCCGCGGTACGCGGGCAGCTGTACGACAGCTGCCACCCTCTCGCCACCCGCCGCATCGTGATCGAGGCGACCGACACCAGCCGCGATGCCGGCGTCGTGGGGGCCGGGCACCTCGCGATGAAAGAGGCCATGTCCCGCAGCCTCGACTCTCTCGACGCTCAGGCCGGTTGAGTTCCCCCGGCCCGGTCGCGCCGCCGGTCGGGGCCCTCACGCGCGCCACCTCGTCCGCACCACGCCGCGATCCGCACCACCCCGTCCCTGCACCACCCCCTCGTCCATGCACCGACCCCGACCAGGAGAATCACGCTCATGTCGCAACCGCCTCGCATCGCCATCGCCGGACTGGGAACGGAGTCGAGCACCTTCTCGCCCGGCCGCACCAGGACGGACGAGTTCCACCCGCGCCGGGGTGACGACGTGTTCAACCACTACACGTTCCTCGACCCCGGCATGCCGCTGCGGGAGCGCGCCACCTGGCTGCCCGCCCTCATCGGCAAGGCGATCGCCGGTCCCATCGTCGATGCGGACTCCTATGCCGAGATGAAGGCCGAGCTGCTGGCCCGGCTGGCGGACATCGGTGAGCTGGACGGCCTGTTCTTCGACGTGCACGGCGCGATGTACGTCGACGGGCTGCTCGACGCCGAGGCCGACCTGATCGAGGTCGTGCGCGAGGTGATCGGGCACGACGTGCTGGTCTCGACCACCATGGACCTGCACGGCAACGTCTCGCCCCGCCTCGTGCACGGCACCGACCTCGTGACCTGCTACCGCATGGCGCCGCACGAGGACACGATGCTGACCAAGCAGCGGGCCGTGGAGAACCTCCTGGACCGGCTCGAGAGCTCCGCCGGCCGCCCCGTGAAGGCCTGGGTGCCCATCCCCGTGCTGCTGCCCGGCGAGCAGACGTCCACCCGGGTGGAGCCGGCCCGATCGCTGTACGCGCGTGTGCCCGAGGTCGAGGCGCTGGACGGCATCCTCGACGCCGCTATCTGGATCGGCTACGCCTGGGCGGACGAGCCGCGCTGTCACGGAACCGTCGTGGTGACGGGTGACGACGCCGGGCTCGTGCAGGAGCAGGCGGAGTACCTGGCCCGCGAGTTCTGGCGCGTCCGGGACGAGTTCGACTTCGTGGCCCCGCACGCCGCCTTCGACGACGCCCTCGACACGGCGCTCGCGGCCGGCGCCGCGCGTCCCTTCTTCCTGAGCGACTCCGGCGACAACCCGACCGCGGGCGGCTCCGGCGACGTCACGTACGCCCTGTCCCGCATCCTCGACCGGCAGGACGAGCTGGGCGACCTCACCGTCCTGTACGCGGCGATCCCCGACAGCGCGGCGACCCTGCGCGCCGCGGCCCTCGGCGTCGGCTCGCCCATCACCGTGGACGCCGGCGCGAACATCGACGCCCTGCACCACGGCCCGGTGACGCTCACCGGCACCGTCACCGCCGTGCGGCACGGCGACCGCCTCGCCAACACCGAGGCGGTCGTGCAGGTCGGGCAGGTGTCCGTGATCCTGACGGAGAACCGCAAGGCGTTCCACTACGAGCACGACTTCACGAACCTCGGGCTGGCGCCGCGGGATGCGGGCGTCGTGGTCGTGAAGATCGGCTACCTCGAGCCCGAGCTGTTCGAGATGTCGGAGGACTGGATCCTGGCCCTCACCCCCGGCGGCGTGGACCAGGAGCTGCAGCGGCTCGGGCACACCGAGATCCAGCGCCCGATGTTCCCCTTCGACGCGTTCCCCGCCGAGCCGGACCTCTCGGCGCGCATCATCCCGAGCAGCGGCGAGGCGCTATTGATCGACGAGGCCTGATCGGGGGGAGGCCTGGCCGGCGGCGCCCAAACGGCGGGGAATGGGGGTCGGGACGCGCGCGTTGCCACCCAGGATGACTTCGACGAATCCCGCCTTCTCCCCGTCCGCCGCCTCCGCATCCTCCGCGTCCGCTTCCGGCACGCCCGCCCTCGTGGTCGGCGCCACCGGTATCGGAGGGTCGGCGCTCGTCGACCAGCTCGCGGCGGCCGGCACGCCCGTGATCGCGCTCTCCCGCCGTCCGGGCGCGCAGCGGGACGGGGTGCGGTGGATCTCCGCCGACCTGCGTTCCGCCGACGACCTCGCCCGCGTGCTCGGCCCGGAGCGACCGAGCCGGGTCTACTTCACGGCGTGGTCGAGGCAGGCCACCGAGCAGGAGAACATCGCCGTGAACGGTGGCATGGTGCGCGACCTGCTCGCCGCGCTGGCGCACGCGCCGCTCGAGCACGTCGCGCTCGTGACCGGTCTGAAGCACTACCTCGGCCCGTTCGAGGCGTACGGGCAGGGCGCCATGCCGGACACCCCGTTCCACGAGGAGGAGGAGCGCCTCGACGCGCCCAACTTCTACTACGCGCAGGAGGACGAGCTCTTCGCCGCCGCCGAGCGTCAGGGCTTCACCTGGTCGGTGCACCGCTCGCACACCGTGCTCGGGCACGCCGTCGGCAACCTCATGAACATGGGGCTCACGCTCGCGGTCTACGCCTCGATCTGCCGCGAGCTCGACCGCCCCTTCGTCTTCCCGGGCAGCCTCGCCCAGTGGAACGGCCTCACCGACATGACGGACGCCACGATCCTCGCCGACCAGATGATCTGGGCGAGCACCCACGAGGCGGGCCGCGACGAGGCGTTCAACGTGGTCAACGGGGACGTCTTCCGCTGGCGCTGGATGTGGGCGCGGCTCGCCGCGTACTTCGGCGTCGAGCCGGTGGGCCCCACCGAGACCCTGCAGCCGCTCGAGGAGCAGATGGCGGGCATGGACCAGGTGTGGGCGCGAGTGGCCGCCGCGCACGGCCTGGCGGAGCCGGATATGACGCGGCTCGCATCCTGGTGGCACACGGATGCCGACCTCGGCCGCGGCATGGAGGTCGTCACCGACATGAGCAAGAGCCGCCTTGCCGGGTTCACGACCTACCACCGCACGGTCGACTCGTTCACCGACCTGTTCGACCGCTTCCGCCGGGAGGGCCTCATCCCCGCCGCCTGACCCCTGGCCCGGCCGCGTCGCTGCTCTGGCCCGCGTCCCGGGACTGCGCCTGTTCGCAATTCAGGCTGTGCTGCGACACGCCGCATCCGGACGCCCCGGAATGCGGCGTGTCGCGAATGCGGCCTGAATCGCGAACTTCCGGTGCCGGGAGAGAGGGTGCCGGGGAAGGTGCGCCCGAGGGATGCGGGGGAAGCCCTGCGGTCAGTCGTGCACGCGGTGGATGAGCCGGGACAGCACGATCGCGCTGCGGGTGTGATCGACGTTGGGCGCGACCCGCACCTTCTCGAGTGCGAGCTCCAGGCTCGGGATGTCCCGGGAGCGGATGCGGACGATGGCGTCCGCGCTGCCCGTCACGGTGCCCGCGTCCACGACCTCGGGCACGGCCGAGAGGATGCGGCGTAGCTCGTCGGGGGAGACGGTGCCGCGACAGAACAGCTCGACGTACGCCTCCGTGCTGAGGCCCTCGACGGCCGGATCCACCTGGATCGTGAAGCCCCGGATCACGCCGTCGGCCACCAGGCGGTCGACCCGGCGCTTCACGGCACTCGCGCTGAGCCCGATCGCCGTGCCGATCTCGCCGTAGCCGGCGCGACCGTTCTCTCGCAGACGGTCGATGATGCGGTGGTCGAGGGTGTCCATCGGCACACGATACGACACATCGGTGCGCGACCTCCGCCTAAGACGCCGAATTGTTGCGTCGTGTGGCGAGAAGTACCGGGACCGTGCGTGTCACACTGACACTGGCGTCGACACACCGGCATCGCCTGCCGAGTCCGCCTCCGTACCGGCGTCCGGATGACTGCAAAGCCACGCCGTCCTGCGAAGGAGCCCCATGTCGTCCATCCTGCTCGAGCCCAGCTCGGCCCCGACCGGTCGCGTCGCGACCACGAGGACCGTGCTCATGTGCCGGCCCGACCACTTCACCGTCAGCTACCGCATCAACCCGTGGATGCATCCGCAGGTCCCCACGGACACGGCGCTCACCGTGCGCCAGTGGGAGGAGCTGTACCGCATCTACCGCGACCTCGGTTTCGACGTGCACCTCGTCGACCCGATCCCCGGGCTGCCCGACATGGTCTACGCGGCCAACGGCGGATTCGTGCTCGACAACATCGCCTACGGCGCGAGCTTCCAGTACGCGGAGCGCCAGCCGGAGGGGCCCGCCTACATGGACTGGTTCCGCGCCAACGGCTTCGAGGTCGCCGAGCCCGCCAACGTGAACGAGGGCGAGGGCGACTTCCTCCTCGTCGGCGACGCGATCCTCGCCGGCACCGGATTCCGCAGCGCCGGCGACAGCCACGGCGAGGTCGCCCGCCTGTTCGGCCGCGAGGTGCTGACCCTCACCCTCGTCGACCCCGCGTTCTACCACCTCGACACCGCCATCGCGGTGCTCGATCCCACGCCGGGGGCCGAGGACATCGCCTACCTCCCCAAGGCCTTCGACGCCGCGAGCCGTGCGGCCCTCGAGGCGCGCTTCCCGGACGCGATCCTCGTGAGCGACGAGGATGCCGCCGTGCTCGGCCTCAACTCCTTCAGCGACGGCGCGAACGTCGTCATCGCCTCGCGAGCCACCGGCTTCGAGCGCCAGCTGCGCGAGCGCGGCTACAACCCCATCGGTGTCGACCTCTCCGAGCTGCTGCTCGGCGGGGGCGGCGTGAAGTGCTGCACCCTGGAGCTGCGACGATGACCAACGAGACCGTGTCCCCCCAAATCGGCGCCATCGCCCGCGAGGACGAGCACGTCGCCCACAACTACCACCCGCTCCCCGTCGTGGTCGAGTCGGGCGAGGGCGCCTGGGTCACCGACATCGAGGGTCGGCGCTACCTCGACTGCCTCGCCGCGTACTCCGCGGTGAACTTCGGGCACTCGCATCCGGAGCTCGTGCGGGCCGCGACCGATCAGCTCGGCCGCATCACGCTGACCAGCCGGGCGTTCCACAACGACCAGCTCGGCCCGTTCGTCGAGGCCCTCGCACGCCTGGCGGGCAAGGACATGGTCCTGCCCATGAACACGGGCGCGGAGGCCGTGGAGTCCGGCATCAAGGTGGCGCGGGCCTGGGGCTACCGGGTGAAGGGCGTCGCGCCGGACCGCGCCAACATCATCGTGGCGGACGGCAACTTCCACGGTCGCACGATCACGATCGTGAGCTTCAGCGACGACCCGGACGCGCGCGCCGACTTCGGTCCGTTCACGCCGGGCTTCCGCTCGGTGCCCTACGGCGACGCCGCGGCGCTCGAGGCCGCGATCGACGAGAACACCGTCGCCGTGCTGCTCGAGCCCATCCAGGGCGAGGCGGGCATCCTGGTGCCGCCGCCGGACTACCTTCCTGCCGTGCGGGAGATCACCGAGCGGCACCGCGTGCTGTTCATCGCCGACGAGATCCAGTCGGGCCTCGGCCGCACCGGCGCCACCTTCCAGTGCGACAACGCGGGCGTCGCGCCCGACCTGTACCTGCTCGGCAAGGCGCTCGGCGGCGGCATCGTGCCCGTGTCCGCCGTCGTCGGCAACCGGGACGTGCTCGGCGTGCTCCAGCCGGGTCAGCACGGCTCGACGTTCGGCGGCAATCCGCTCGCCGCGGCGGTCGGCTCGGCCGTGGTCGGGATGCTCGCGACCGGCGAGTACCAGGCGCGCGCCCGGATGCTCGGCGAGCGGCTGCACGCATCCCTGCGCCGGCTGGTCGGCCAGGGCGTGGTGGGCCTGCGCGGCGTCGGCCTGTGGGCCGGCATCGACATCGACCCCACCCTCGCCAGCGGCCGCACGGTCTGCGAGATGCTGCTCGCCCGCGGTGTGCTCGCGAAGGACACCCACGGCGCGACGATCCGCCTCGCCCCGCCCATCGTGGTGTCCGAGGAGGACCTCGACTGGGCGGTGCAGCAGCTCGCGGACGTGCTTGCGGAGCTCCGCGGCTAGAGCGTCGCCCCCCGGTCTGGGGCCCGGTGGGCCGACGTGCCAAAGCTATAGTCAGGGCTGTGGGAGCGTGGAGCGGGGAACCTTTCGGCAACGACAGCGCGTCGGACTGGGCATTCGAATTAGCTGAGGCCGACGACTGGGCCTATGTCCACGACACGTTGTCGGCGGCGATCGATGCGGGTGACGATATCGATTCCGACCTCGCGGCAGAAGCCATCGGTGCCGCGGAGGTAGTCGCGCGCGGCATCGGGCGTCCGACCCAGGAAGACGCGTACACCGAGGACGTCGCGCGCCCGCACCGACACCGGACCTCGTCGCTCTCGCTGTGCGGGCGCTGTCGGCGGCCACTCGTGCTGATACCGAATTGGCAGAGGTGTGGGCAGAGGACGAAGGGAGCGAGTGGGAGATTGCGAACGCGGCACTCTCCAACGCCCTCCGCGACTGAGAAGTCAGGGAGTGACCGTCGCCTAGTGCGGGGTCAGGTCCGTCTCAACGGAAATCCGAGGCAGCTTGCGGTCCTCCTAAGAGCGCTGTCCCCAATGCCCTTCTCTTAGCCGACGAAGAATGCGAGAGGCATGTCTCCGAACCAGATGGCCGGTAACGGGAGAAGGAGCATCGTGATGGCGCCGAGAATGCTCCATACGACGGAGTACGGGGAACGTCCTTCGTAGCCGCGGATAGCGAGCCTCGCGTATCGGAGGGCGATGCCGGCGAACACGATGGTCAGTAGGAGCATGACGAAGAACACGGGGTACAGGTGGAGCAGCGCGGGCAGCCCCAGATAGACCGGTCCCCACATCCCTACCCAGGTCACGCAGAACATCACTAGCGACGCGCGGGTCATCACGACGGCCTGGCGGCCGTGGTCACGAGCGACCTCGACGGAACTCTGGTCACTCGGCTCGGACTCCGCCTTTGGAGTCCTGATGATTGTCATAGCGAGAAGTTAGCGGACATTCAACACCGGTCGCTCCGCTCATGCCCGCGCTTTCTCCTATTGGGGCGTTCGCTGAGAAGAACCGGGGGCGCTGCACAGCGCGCGAGGCGCCATTCCGCAGATGCCGCCGCTATCCGTTCCTAGAATCCATAGGCGAGTGAGGGGACCCCGCGCGCTTATGCTGCGGAACACCGGGGAGGACGGCAGCGGTCCGGCATCACTTGATGGCGATGGCGTTAGGCGGCGAGCCGACCCCGCCCACCTTGTTCAGCGGTGCTGACGTGAGCAGGAACTCGTAGACCCCGTCGGCCGCGCAGTCCGCCGCGAGCGACTCCATGAACCACATCTCGCCGATGGGGATGCCGAGCAGCGCCAGGACGTCCATGTGGAGGTACTCGCCCGGTCGGAACCGGTGCGGCCACGACTCGAACGTCGACGTGTCGGTCGCCGCGCCCGCCACGTGCGTGTTCCACAAGAACCGCGCCATGTCCTCGCTCGCCTCGAGGCCCGGCCCCTCCAGCGTCTGCGCGCGTGCCACCCGTGCGACCTCGGCGCGCTTCTCGGGGCTGGTCTGCTCGTACCACTCCATCCAGCCGGTCCGGATCAGCAGGATGTCGCCCTGCTGGAGCTCGACCCCCTGCGCATCGGCGATGTCCCGCAGATCCTGCACGGTGATGTCGGTCGTCCGGGTGGGGTGCAGAGGTCGGCCGGCTGCCGAGAAGTGCCGAGCGGCGTCGAGCAGGACGCCGCGGCCGACGATGCCCTTCTTCGCCCAGTGCTCGACCCCGTTCTTCGCACCGGGCTTGCCCGTGAAGTCCGCGGGAGTGCGACCGTTGTAGTAGCCGTACTCGCTGTGGCCGACGTGGCACAGCGCATCCCACTGGCTCGACTGCTGCGGATAGAAGTTGTCGTAGAAGTCGTCCTGCCCGTCGCCCTGGTCGACCACGGTGTGCTTCAGGGGCCCTCGTCCGTAGAACGGCGGATCCGGCATCTCGAGGTCCCAGTTGAGCGGGAAGGTGGACCCCTTCCGCACGCAGGCGACGCCCGCCAGAACGCGGTCGGGGGTGAGCAGGTTGACCGCGCCCAGCTCGTCGTCGTCGCCCCAGACGCCCCATGCGGACCGGGGCGGCTTGTCGGGAGAGATGGGCAGCTGGTCGTAGTCGGGCAGTTCGGTCATGATGTTCCGCTCAGGATCGGTAGAGGAAAAGAGGGGGAGCTGCATCCGGTGCCGTGCATGCACCGCGTGGTCGTTGTGACGCTCAGCGGATCAGTGGCGCGGTCTAGTACTCGACACCGGCCTGCACCGCCGCCTCCTGGAGTGCCTCGGCAGCTTCCTCGGGAGTCACGTCGCCCGATGCCAGCGTCGTGGTCGCGGCACCGATCGCGTCGGCCAGCTGAGCGTTGGACAGCAGGCGCTCCTCGGTCACGCTCGCGGCGTCGGTGATCAGATCCTCCAGCGCGGCCTGCTGGACCTCGGGGTTCACGAGGCCGTCGAGCTGCGGCGCGATGCCCTTGAGGGACGGGACATCGGCCAGGGAGTCCGCCACCATCTGCTGGCCGGTCTCCGCTGTCGAGAGCCAGAGCGCGAAGGTGGTCGCGGCGTTCTTCGCGTCCGACTTGTCGTTCACGGCGAGGCCGTAGTCGGGGCTGCCGAACAGCGCACCCGGAGTGCCTCCGCGCACGGCGGCGGGGAAGTCGATCGGCACCACGGTGAAGGGCTTCGCCTCGGCCACGCCGGCGGCCGCGATGGCGGAGGACATGAGGTCCTCGATCGTGTACTGGCTGTACCAGTAGCCCATGTGGATCATGGCGAACCTGCCGGAGAGGAAGCCGTTGTTCGCATCCGGGTACTGCTGCTCGCCCAGTGCCCCGTCCTGCATGATGCCGTCGGTGAACAGGGACTGCCACGCATCGAACGCCGTGACAAGGTCCGGGTGCGTCCACTCCTCCTCACCCGTCGTCGCCTTCGAGAAGAGCCCGGGGTTGATCGTGTCGGCGATGGACTGCAGCGTGTCCTGGTTGAATGCAACCTGCGACGCGCCCTGCGTGAAGCAGCCGATCCCGTTCGACTCGAAGGTGGCGCAGACCTCCGCCCACTCCTCGAATGTCGTCGGCGGGGTGAGCGAGTACTGGTCGAAGAGATCCTGGTTGATCCAGAGCGGTCCGGCGAAGCCCAGCCCGACCGGCACGACCCGCAGCTTCTCCTCGTCGTCGGTGAAGGCCGTCACGCCGATGGGGGCGATCTTCGACTCCCAGTCGTCGCCGAGGGCCTCCTCGACATCGGGGGTGAGGTCGACGCCGTACTGCCCGAACTGCTCGAACATCGCTCCCGAGGCCACATCGAACACGTCGGGACCCGTGGACGCCGCCAGCGCCGGGCGGAGCGCGGCCTGGTAGTCGGCGATGGTGAAGTTCTTGTAGTTGACGGTGATGTCGGGGAACTCCTTGTTGAACTCCGCGATGTACAGCGGCGCCACCGCCTGCTCGGGCACCCAGCCCCACCAGTCCACCGTGCCGGAGGTCGCGGAGTCGCCCGCCCCCGGCGCGTCCGTCCCGGTGCCCGAGCTGGAGCACGCGGCCAGGCTCGCCGTGGCGAGGGCCACGGCAGTCACGGCAATGGCGGCGCGGCGTCTGTTCGCCCTGGTCGGTGTCAGCATCATCGTTGCTCCATCGCAGATCTGCGGCGAGCCCCGCCGAAAGGTTTCGGAATACTTCCGAAAGATGTGAGTGAACCTATCGGTGATGAGGAGAATGGGCAAGAGGTCCGCCGGTCGCATCCCGCCGCCTGCGGCACCGGAACCGACCGGCCGCGGATCGAATCCTGATCGCCCGTGCTGGGAGCCGCGGGAGTAGCGTCGGACGCGGTCCACGACCCATCCAACGGAGGAGAACCCATGGAATACCGCACTCTCGGACGAAGCGGCGCTGTCGTTTCCGCCCAGTGCCTCGGCACGATGACATTCGGCGCGGAGGCCGACGAGGAGACGTCCGGCGAGATCATGACCGCGTTCGTCGAGGGCGGTGGCACGTTCTTCGACACGGCGGACGTCTACAGCACGGGCATCTCGGAGGAGATCATCGGCCGCTGGCTCGCCGACCACCCGACGGAGGCCGCGCAGGTCGTGCTCGCCACGAAGGGCCGCTTCCCGATGGGCTCCGGCCCCAACGACGTCGGCATCTCGCGCCGCCACCTGCGCACCGCCCTCGACGCGTCGCTCACGCGGCTCGGCGTCGACCACATCGACCTGTACCAGATGCACGCGTGGGACGCTCTGACGCCCATCGAGGAGACCCTGCGGTTCCTCGACGACGCCGTGTCCGCCGGCAAGATCGGCTACTACGGCTTCTCGAACTTCCTCGGCTGGCAGCTCACGAAGGCCGTGCACGTGGCCAAGGCGCACGGCTGGGAGCTGCCCGTCACGCTGCAGCCCCAGTACAACCTGCTGGTGCGCGACATCGAGCACGAGGTCGTGCCGGCCTCGCTCGACGCGGGCATCGGCCTGCTGCCGTGGTCCCCGCTCGCGGGCGGCTGGCTGAGCGGCAAGTACGAGCGCGACGTCGCCCCGACCGGCGCAACCCGCCTGGGCGAGGACCCGAAGCGCGGCATGGAGGCGTGGGAGGCGCGCAACGCCGACGAGCGCACCTGGCGCGTCGTGGACGCGGTGAAGGAGATCGCGGAGGCGCACAGCGCATCCTCGTCCCAGGTCTCGCTGGCCTGGCTCGGCGCGCAGCCGGCCGTCACCAGCGTCATCCTCGGCGCCCGCACGGTGAAGCAGCTGCAGGACAACATGGGCGCGGTCGACCTCGGCCTCTCCGCCGAGGAGCTGCAGCGCCTGACCGACGCGTCGGCGCCGCGCATCGACGACTACCCCTACGGCACGGCGGGCGTCGCCCAGCGCCACCGCAAGATCGAGGGCGGCCGCTAACCGCTCCCACGCGGGCTAAAACACGCTGAGGTGCCGCACTCGGTCCTTCCCGAAGGGGAGAAGGGACCGAGTCCGGCACCTCAGCGGTTTGTGTGGGTGCTCACGCGGGTAGGTGCTCGCGGGGCGGATCAGGCGCGGGGGCGGGGCACCAGGCGCTCGAGCTGGGTGACGTGGCCCGGGTTCAGCTCCTCGAGGCTCGTCACGCCGAGCAGACGCATGGTCCGCTCGATCTCGGCGCGGAGGATCGCGATCATGCGGTCGACCCCCTCGCGCCCGCCGGCCATGAGGCCGTACAGGTACGCGCGGCCGACGAGGGTGAACTTCGCCCCGAGCGCGACGGAGGCGACGATGTCCGCGCCCGACATGATGCCCGTGTCGAGATGGATCTCGGTGTCCATCCCGACCTCGCGCACGACCTCCGGCAGCAGGTGGAACGGGATCGGCGCGCGGTCGAGCTGACGGCCGCCGTGGTTTGACAGGATGATGCCGTCCACGCCCATCGAGGCGAGGCGCTTGGCGTCGTCGACGTTCTGCACGCCCTTCACCACGATCTTGCCGGGCCACTGGCTCTTGATCCACTCGAGGTCCTCGTAGGTGACCGTCGGGTCGAACATGGTGTTGAGCAGCTCCGCGACCGTGCCGGACCAGCGGTCGATCGAGGCGAACGCGAGCGGCTCGGTCGTGAGGAAGTTGATCCACCACGCCGGTCGCGGGATCGCGTTGATGACCGTCTTCGGGGTCAGCGTCGGCGGGATGGTCATGCCGTTGCGGGTGTCGCGCAGGCGTGCGCCGGCGACGGGCACGTCGACCGTGACGAGCAGCGTGTCGAAGCCCGCCTTCGCCGCCCGGTCGACGAGGGCCATCGAGCGGTCGCGGTCCTTCCACATGTACAGCTGGAACCAGTTCCGGCCGTCCGGGTTCGCGGCCTTGACGTCCTCGATCGACGCGGTGCCCATCGTCGACAGGCTGAACGGGATCCCCGCGGCGCCCGCAGCCGAGGCGCCGGCCGCCTCGCCCTCGGTCTGCATCATGCGGGTGAAGCCCGTCGGCGCGATACCGAACGGCATGGCGGTCGGCCCGCCGAGCACGGTGGACGACGTGTCGACCTTCGAGACGTCCCGCAGGATCGAGGGGTGGAACTCGATGTCGCGGAATGCCTGGCGGGCACGGCGCAGCGACAGCTCCGCCTCGGCTGAGCCGTCGGTGTAGTCGAACGCCGCCTTGGGCGTGCGGCGCTTGGCGATCGTGCGCAGGTCCTCGATCGTCAGCGCGTCCGCGAGCCGGCGCTTCTTCGCGTTCAGGGTCGGCGGCTTGAACTGCATGAGCGGCGCAAGGTCGCGCGGTTTGGGAATTCTTCTCTCCACCATGGTGGTCTCCTTCTGCTCAGCTGAGGTCAGCCGAGGTCTCGGTGCGGTCCGGGGTGAGTTCCGGGGATCGGGGGGACAGGTTCGTCTCGGCGTAGTAACCGGAGATGTGCTCGCGCACGGTCGTGCGGGCGGCCGGCGCGTCGCCGCGTTCGACGGCCGCGAGGATGTCGCGGTGCTCGCGCATCAGGCGTGCGGAGGTGTCGGCCCAGGACGGCAGCTGGCGTGCGCCGACGCGCACGTAGTGCTCGATGGAGTCGCGCAGCCCGGCCATGGTGGCCACGATCACCTGGTTGCCGGATGCCTCGGCAAGCGCAAGGTGGAACCGCTGGTCGAGCGCGAGGAACTCCGCGTCGGTCAGTCCGGGGGCCTCCATCGCCGCCAGCAGGTCGCGTGCCGGGGCGAGGTCGATGGTGGGGGATGCGCCCTCTTGCACGGTGTCGGCGAGGTCGGCGACCACCGCCGTCTCCAGGGTGAGGCGGGTCTTCACGATGTCCTCCACCGCGAACCCGTGCGCGGCGACCTGCAGCCGGAGCAGGGCGGACATCCCGCCGCTCGGCCGGGACACGATCACGGCGCCGGAGTTCGGCCCGGAGCCCACGGCCGTGCGCACGAGGCCGAGCACCTCGAGCACCCGCAGGGCCTCGCGCACGCTGGACCGGCCGACGCCGAGGTCGGCCGCGAGGGTGCGCTCGGGCGGGAGGCGGTCGCCGGGCGAGAGGCGACCGGAGAGCAGGTCGCCCTCGACGGACTCCAGCACGAGGCGCCACGCGCGACGGTCCTCGGCCATGCCGCCTCCTCGCGTCGTTCTGCTCTCCAGCCGAAGCGGGAGGGTGTGGTCAGACCCTGTGGTCAGACCACAGCATACCGAGCCGCGCGGGCGCCGTCCAGGCGGCGAGCGGACAGGTCGACGCCGCGGCTCCTCGCCGGTTCTCGTCCCCGAGCGGAGGCTGTTCCCCCGGTGACGGCGCTGTGGCAGAATCGCGTCACATTTCGGTCTCGGAGCGAGGGTGCTCATGACACAGACAGACGATCGATCGGCGAAGAGCGGACAGCCGGGCTTCCCGCTACTGGCTGGGCTGCCGTCGCTGGCAGGTTCAGCCGGAGCCCCCGGACCAGGCGGATCAGCCTGGTCAGCGGGACCCGCCGGACAGCAGGTGGCGACGCCACCGCCACCGGGCACGCCGATCACCGCCCCTCCGGTCCCGCAGCCTCCGCTCGGCGCCGCTCCCGGAGAAGGTGGGCAGGTCGTCGGTGGCCCGGCGCCGGGTGCTACTCCGGTGGGCGGGAACGAGGCGTGGTCCACCCGCTTCGGCGCGACGAACGTGGGCAGCCGTCCCGAGGTGGTCGCCGCCGCGGGAGATACCGTCTACATCGGCGGCGACTTCGCCGGGCCGATGGCGGGCATGCCCGAGGGCACGTACAACCGGATCGCAGCCTGGGACGGTGTCGCCTGGCAGCGGATGGGCGCGGGCCTCGACGGCATCGTGCACGCCATCGCCGTGGTCGGGCAGGACGTGTACGTCGGCGGCGACTTCTCCATCGCGGGCGGCACGGCCGTGGCCAACCACCTCGCTCGCTGGGACGGCACCGCCTGGTTCGCCGTCGCGGGCGGCGTCACCAACAGCGAGACGCCGACGATCGCGACGGTCCGCGGTCTGGCCAGCGACGGGCAGCGGCTCTACGTCGCCGGGGTGTTCGACTCGGTCGGCAGCGGCGCGGCGGCCGTCCCGGCACGCGGCTTCGCCGTGCTCGACCTCCGGACGGGCGCCTGGTCGTCGCCCGAGGGCGGACTCGGCTTCCTGGGCCGGCAGGGGGAGGGCCGGGTCGTCGCGGTGCTGGGCGGACGCGTGTACGTCGGCGGCTACTTCGATGCGGCCGGATCCGTGCCTGCGTCCTCCCTCGCCGCGCTCGATCCCGGGTCCGGCGCCTGGAGCGCGATCGGGGAGGGCATCCGGAGCGGCGAGTTCGTAGGGGCGGTCGACTGCCTCGCGGTGGACGAGGCTTCGGCGACCCTGTTCATCGGCGGCTCCTTCACCTCCGCGGGGCCGGTGGCCACGTCCGGAGTCGCGACCCTGGCGGGCGACACGTACGGCACCCTCGGCGCGTTCCTCCGCTTCGGCGACGCCTCGACCGCCGGCGTCTTCGCGCTGGCCTTCGCCGGGGGCCGCCTCTACGCGGGAGGGGAGTTCACGGCCGCAGGCAATGCGGCCGCGTCCCACTGGGCTGTCCACGACGGCACCGGATGGTCGGTCCCCGGCGAGGGCGTCGACAATGTCGTGCGCGGTCTGGGCGCGTACGGCGACTCCGTGGTGGTGGTCGGCGACTTCCAGTACTCCGGGGCCTTCCGGCTGTCCTACGGCGGCATCTGGACCGACTCCGGCTGGCAGACCTTCGGCGAGGGCCTGTCATACGACCCCTACGCGGACGGGAACGTCTACGCGCTCCTCGCCGCGGAGACCGGCGTCGTCGCGGGTGGGTACTTCGACCAGGCGGGGCCGGTGACCGTCGGGTCCATCGCGACCTGGACCGGGTCGGAGTGGCAGCCGATGGCCGACGGGCTGCGGGGCGTGAACGCGCTCGCCCAGGTCTACGCGATGGCACGGCTCGGCGGCGACCTCTACGTGACCGGATCCTTCGCCGCGGCCGGGACGGGTACCGCAGCCAACATCGCCCGCTGG
Organism: uncultured Microbacteriaceae bacterium; assembly: GCA_947487835.1. Lineage (GTDB taxonomy): Bacteria > Actinomycetota > Actinomycetes > Actinomycetales > Microbacteriaceae > Planctomonas. The sequence goes on along the minus strand of CANKXX010000003.1, from coordinate 380,351 downwards.
GACGGCACGGCGTGGTCAGCGCTCGGCAGCGGACTCAACGGCACCGGGTATGCGCTCGCCGTGCTGGGCGGCCGGCTGTACGTCGGCGGCCGGTTCTCCGCGGCGGGCACGACCGCGGCCAACGGCGTCGCGGCGTGGGACCCGGCGACGTCGACCTGGAGCGCACTGGGCAACGCCCCCGCATACGACGACGCGGTGCTCGGCCTCGCCGCCATCGGCGACCGCCACCTGGTGATCGGCGGGAAGTTCCACGCCTTCCGCGCGGGCGGCCGCGACCTGATCCGGGGTCTCAACGGGTTGACCGCGTTCGACACCCAGGCTGAGATCGCGCCGGACGATCCGCTGGCGGGGTACCTCGTGCTGGCCGGGGTGCAGCAGTCGAGCGGCCCGGGCACCATCCGTGCGCTGCACGTGCACGGCGGCGACCTGTACGTGGGAGGAACCTTCGACACGGCAGGCGTGATCCAGCTCAGCGACCCGGTCCAGCTCGGCTTCTCGGCCCGCAACCTCGCGGTCTGGCACTTCGCGACCGACGGCCGCTGGGAGACGCCGGGCGGCACCGACGAGCCGGTGATGGCGCTGACGACCGTCGACGGCACCCAGGTGGTGATCGGCGGCTGGTTCGGCGCGGCGGGACCCATCGCGGCGTCCGGGGCGGCGGTGTACGAGCCGGTGGCGGGATCCTGGTCCGCGCTCGGCAGCGGTATCGGCCGGGGGGAGCGCGGGGTGCGACGCGTCGAGGCGCTCGCGCAGGGACCCGAGAGCGGGTTGTGGGTCGGCGGCACCTTCAACACGGCGGGCGGCGTGCCGAGCTGCTCGATCGCCCTCTGGACCGCGACGGCGACGCGGGACTGACGCCGGACACGGTCCCTGAGCTTGTCGAAGGGACGTGGGCCGTGTCGCGAGCGCCGCTTCGACAGGCTCAGCGACCGTGGGTGGGCTCAGCGACCGTGTTTCGCGACCGATCGCGACCCCGGGTCAGCGGTCGAAGCGGACGAGGACCTTGCCGGCGGTGCCGTCGCGGCCCGCCAGGGCGGTGAAGGTCGCGTCCGCATCCTCGGGGGAGACCTCGCGGCTGATGAGCTCGCCGATCTCGTCACCGCCGGCTGCCACGAGCGCCGCCGCGTCCGCGAAGTCCGCCGCGGAGTAGGTGAAGCTGCCGACGATCGTGCGCTCCTCCGTGCTGATGCGGTAGGCGTCGAGATCGAGCCGAGGCGCGCCCATGCCGACGAGGCAGACGCTTCCGCCGAACTCGGTCGCGTTCAGCGCGTCGGCCACCGTCACCGAGATGCCGACCGCGTCGAGGGCGACGGGCACCCGGCCGCCGTGCTCCTCGAGGAAGGCGAGGATCGAGCCCGCCTCCGGGTCCATCGCGGTGGCGCCGAGCCGCTCGCACAGCGCCCGTCTGGCCGGGTCGACCTCGCTCACGAACACGGTCTGCACCCCTTCCAGCCGGAGCGCGAGCACGACCGACTGCCCGATCGGGCCGCCGCCCACGACGAGCGCGCGGGAGTGCTCGGCCGCCCGCACCCGACGCACGGCGTGCAGGGCCACGGCGAGCGGCTCGACGAGGGCGCCGCGCTCGATGGGCATCTCGGCGGGGAGAGGGACGACGTTCCGCGCGGGCACGACGACGTAGTCGGCGAACGCGGCGGAGATCTCCGGCGCGACCCCGATGACGGTCTTGTTCGGGCTGTGCTGCTCGCGCCCGGCGAAGGTCTCGGCATCCTCGACCGGCACGACCACCGGGTTGAAGGTGGCGGGCTGCCCGACGGCGAGCGCGCCGTCGTCGACGCCCGGCCCGAGCGCGGCAACGGTGCCGACGGCCTCGTGCCCCATCACCTGGCCGGGGACGCGACGCCCGTTCGCGCCCGTGTAGCCGTGGATGTCCGAGCCGCAGATGCCTGTCGCGAACACGCGCAGCAGCACCTCGCCCTCGCCGGGGCTGGGAGTGTCGCGCTCCTCGAGCACAAGCTCGCCCATCTTCCGCAGTACCAGTGCTCGCATGGCGCTTCGCTCCCGTCGGTTCGTCATCGATCCACCGCACAGGCTATCGGCACGCGGCCGCGGCGGTTCAGCCCGCCGAGCCCACCGAGCCCGCCGATCCCGCGGCGGGCACTGTTGAGAGGGGAGCCGACGGGAACTGCTCGAGACCGGTGACGCGCAGCAGGTCGAGCCTCGCCTCGTCCGCGCTGCCCGGTGCGACGGTGTAGACGACGACGCGGAGGTCGCCGTCCGGAACCGACAGGGTGTCGCAGTCCACGGTGATCGGCCCGGCGGGGGTGCCGGCGAACGTCTTGCGGCTCGAGCGGTGCTCCGCGACCCGCGCTCCCGCCCAGTGCCGCTTGAACTCGGGCGACTCAGCGCGCAGGCGGGTGACGAGCCGCGCGAGCCGCCCGTCCTGCGGGTAGCGCCCGACGGCCACGCGCAGGTCCGCTGCCAGGTCGGCCGGGAACGCGCGCTCGTGCTCCTCATCGAACTCCACCCCGTCGTGCCCCAGCACGAAGTGCCGCCAGACCACGTTGCGCTCGAGGCCGACGTAGGTGGACGGATCGCCGTGCATGGCTGCCCACAGCGGGTTCCAGGCGACGATGTCGTGCGCCGCGGTGAACACCGCGAGGGGCACGTCACGGAGCCGGTCGAGGATGCGCTGCACGCCCGGAGTGATGTGCTGCGGCACCAGGCCGCGCGACGGCGGAGCGGCACCGGCGGCCCGGAACAGGTGGTCCCGCTCCGTGTCGGTCAGCCGCAGGGCCACCGCGAGCGCCCCGAGCAGCTGCGACGAGGGATGCGTCGCACGGCCCTGCTCGAGCCGCACGATGTAGTCGACGCTCACGCCGGCGAGCGCGGCGAGCTCCTCGCGACGGAGGCCCGCGGTGCGCCGGCCGGCGCCGGCGGGCAGCCCCACCTCGGCGGGGCTCACGCGCTCGCGCCACGAGCGGAGCACGGTGGCGAATTCACTCATCTCCCCATCCTGCGGCCTCCGGCGGCAGGGATCCTGGTACTCGCAGTCCCCCCGACAACCGGTGCCTGGGGGATGGTCATGTGCCGCACCCAGGATGAGGACATGACCACAACACTCATCACCGGGGCCAACAGAAGCCTCGGCCTCGAAACCGTCCGCCGTCTCGTCGAGGCCGGCCACACCGTCTACGCCGGGATGCGGGACCCCGCGACGGGCGACGCCGCACGCGCCCTGGGCGCGGAGGTCGTCGCCCTCGACGTCACCGACGAGACCAGCGTCACCGCCGCGCTCGCCGCGCTGCCGGAACTCGACGTGCTCGTGAACAACGCCGGCATTCTCGGCACCTCATTCGGCGTCGACGACCTGGACGCCGAGGGGATGCTGCAGGTGCTCGACACGAACGTGCTCGGCATCGTCCGGGTCACCCAGGCGGCGCTGCCGCTGCTGCGGCGCTCCGCCAACCCGGTCGTCGTGAACGTCGCATCCGGCGTCGGCTGGCCGCGGTTCCTCGTCACCGAGGGCCGCGACGAGTATCCGGTGCCCGCGATCCCGTACCCGGCGTCCAAGGCCGCGGTCATCGCCCTCACCGTGCAATACGCGAAGAACCTGCCCGCTTTCCGCATCAACGTGAGCGACCCCGGCTACACCGCCACCGACTTCAACGGGCATGGCGGGCACCAGACGGTGACCGAGGGCACCGACGCGACCGTCGCGCTCGCCCTGGTGGGTCCCGACGGGCCGACCGGCGAATTTCACGACCGGACGGGGCGCATCGACTACTGATCGGCGGCCGGCCGGGCCCTGCGCCGACCGGCGGCACCTCAGGGGGTGCTGGCGGGGCGGGGCTCGTAGCGGAGCGGCGGATGCGTCGCGCGCACCAGCGCGCGCAGCGCCTCCAGGTCGCCCCTCAGCTCGCCCAGGGCGCGGGCCTGCACGAGCACGTTGCCGAGCGCCGTCGCCTCGACGGGCCCGGCGAGCACCGGGAGCCCGCTCAAGTCGGCCGTGAGCTGGCAGAGCAGGGCGTTCTGGGCGCCGCCGCCGACGATGTGGATCACGTCGACGGTGGCGCCGGACAGCTCAGCGGCGGTGTGCGCGGACTCGGCGAACGCGGTCGCGAGCGAGGAGAGGATGCTCCGCACCAGCCCTGCGCGGTCCCTCGGAGCGGGCATGCCGTGCTCGGCGAACCACTCGCCGATCCGCGCGGGCATGTCGCCGGGTGGCAGGAAGCGCGGGTCATTCGCGTCGAAAACCGGCACCTCGCCGGGCACCTCGGCCGCGCTCGCCAGGAGCGCGGGCAGGTCGATGGATTCGCCCTGCCGCTCCCACGTGCGCACCGACTCGCTGAGCAGCCACAGGCCCATGACGTTGTGGAGGTAGCGCGTGCGCCCGTCCACGCCGCCCTCGTTCGTGAAATTGGCCGCCCGCCCGGCCTCGCTGAGCACGGGCGCGTCGATCTCGACGCCCACGAGCCCCCAGGTGCCGCAGCTGACGTACGCGAAGTTCCGGCCCGCGGCCGGCACCGCGACGACCGCGGACGCGGTGTCGTGCGACCCCACCGCCACGACTTGCGCAGCGAGCCCCGTCTCGGCGGCGACCTCGGGGGAGAGCGGCCCGATCGTCGTTCCCGCATCCACGAGCTCGGCGAGCAGGGCGCGCGGGAGGCCGAGGCGCGCAATCAGCTCCTCGTTCCACGCGCCCGTGTCGAGGTCGAGCAGCCCGGTGGTGGACGCGTTGGTGCGCTCGGCGACGCGCCGGCCGGTGAGCCAGAAGGCGAGCAGGTCGGGGATCAACAGGAGCGAGTCCGCGACGCCGCGCACCGCCTCATCCTCGGCGGCCAGCTGGTACAGCGTGTTGAACGGGAGGAACTGCAGGCCGTTCGTCGCGTACAGCTCGGCGGGGGAGACGAGCGCGTGCGTGCGCTCGACCCCGCCCGCCGTGCGGCCGTCGCGGTAGTGGTAGGGCTCGCCGAGCAGCCGATCGCCGCGCAGCAGGCCGTAGTCGACCGCCCAGGAGTCGATGCCCACGCTGGCGAGCGCCGGCTCCCGCCGCGCGGCCGCGGTCAGACCTGCCAGCACGTTCCGGTACAGCTCGACGATGTTCCAGTGCAGCCCGTCCGGCATCCGCACGGGAAGGTTCGGGAACCGGGCGAGGGGCGTGAGGGACAGCTCGCCCGGGCCGACCCGCCCGAGCATCACCCTGCCGCTCGTCGCGCCGAGGTCGACGGCCGCGACGGCGACCGTCATCGCAGGAACGCCGCGGCGACGCCCGCGTCGACCGGGATGTGCAGGCCGGTCGTGTGGGAGAGGTCGGCCGTGCACAGCACGAACACGGCGTTCGCCACGTTCTCCGGCAGCACCTCCCGCTTCAGCAGGGTGCGCTGCGCGTAGTACTTGCCGAGCTCCTCCTCCGGCACGCCGTAGACCGCGGCGCGCTTCGCGCCCCAGCCGCCGGCGAAGATCCCCGAGCCGCGCACGACGCCGTCGGGGTTGATGCCGTTGACCTTGACGCCGTGCTCGCCGAGCTCTGCGGCGAGCAGTCGCACCTGGTGCGCCTGGTCCGCCTTGGTCGCCGAGTAGGCGATGTTGTTGGGGCCGGCGAAGACCGAGTTCTTGGAGGAGATGTAGACGATGTCGCCGCCGAGGCCCTGGTCGATGAGCACGCGGGCGGCCGCACGCGACACGAGGAATGAGCCCTTGGCCATCACGGCGTGCTGCAGCTCCCAGTCGGCGACCGTGGTCTCGAGCAGGGACTTGGACAGCGAGAGACCGGCGTTGTTGACCACGAGGTCGAGCCCGCCGAAGGCCAGAACGGTGGCGTCCACCGCGGCCTGCACCTGCGCCTCGTCGGTCACGTCGGCCTGGAGGCCGATCGCCACATCCGTCCCGCCGAGCTCGGCCGCCGCGGCCTGCGCCTTCTCGAGGTCGAGGTCGGCGATGGCCACGCACGCACCCTCGGCGGCCAACCGGGTGGCGATGGCCTTGCCGATGCCGGATGCCGCGCCCGTCACCAGGGCGATGCGGGTGGCGAGGGGCTTGGGCCGGGGCATCCGGGCCAGCTTTGCCTCCTCGAGCGCCCAGTACTCGATGCGGAACTTCTCCTCGTCGGAGATGGGAGCGTAGGAGGAGATCGCCTCGGCCCCGCGCATCACGTTGATGGCGTTGACGAAGAACTCGCCCGCCACGCGTGCGGTCTGCTTGTTCGCGCCGAAGCTGAACATGCCGACGCCGGGGACGAGCACGATCGCGGGGTCCGCGCCGCGCATGGCGGGGGAGTCCGCCGAGGCGTAGCGGTCGTAGTAGGAGGCGTAGTCCGCCCGGTACTGCTCATGCAGCTCGGTGAGCCGGGCGATCGCCTCTTCCACGGGCGCCGATGCGGGCAGGTCGAGCACGAGGGGGCGAACCTTGGTGCGGAGGAAGTGGTCGGGGCAGCTCGTGCCGAGCGCGGCCAGCCGGGGATGCTCCGTGCTCGCCAGGAAGTCGAGCACGACCGAGTCGTCGGTGAAGTGGCCCACCTGGGCGCGGTCCGTCGAGACGAGCCCGCGGATGGCCGGGGCGAGCGCTGCGGCACGTGCCCGCCGCTCCTCCTCGGGCAGGGCGGCGTAGCCGTCGAGAGCTGTGCCGAACGGGTCGGGCGTGCCGGTGTCCTCGATGTAGGCCGCGGCCGTCCGGATGATCCAAAGGCTGTTTGCCTCGGCCTCCTCGCTGGTGTCCCCCCAGGCGGTGATGCCGTGGCCGCCGAGGATGCAGCCGATGGCGCCGGGGTTCTCGGCCTTGATGCGCGCGATGTCGAGTCCCAGCTGGAAGCCGGGCCTGCGCCACGGCACCCAGACGACCCGGCCGCCGAACGCCTCGGCGGTGAGCCGCTCGCCGTCCTTCGCCGTCGCGAACGCGATACCGGAGTCGGGGTGCAGGTGGTCGACGTGCGCCGCGTCGACGAGCCCGTGCATGGCCGTGTCGATGGACGGCGCCGCGCCGCCGCGGCCGTGCAGGGCGTAGTCGAAGGCCGCGACCATCTCGTCCTCGCGCTCCACGCCGGGGTAGACGTCCGCGAGGGACCGCAGCCGGTCGAGGCGGAGCACCGCGAGCCCGGACTCCGTGAGGGTGCCGAGGTCACCGCCGGACCCCTTCACCCACATCAGCTCGACGGGCCGGCCCGTCACGGGGTCGGTGTCGGTGCCCTTGGCCGACGTGTTGCCGCCCGCGTAGTTCGTGTTGCGGGGGTCGGCGCCGAGGCGGTTCGAGCGGGCGATCAGGTCGGCTGCGGTGGTGCTCATGCGGAGGCTTTCGGATCGGCGGCGGGAGTCGAGAAGTGGGTGGGGAGGGTGGGGATGGTCGCCTCCAGCCAGGCGGCGCACGCGGCGCTCCAGGCCTCGGCCGTACCCTCACCGATGGCGAGGCCCAGCCCGTGCCGGCCGTGAGGGTACACGTGGAGCTCGTGCGGCACGCCGTGCTCGGCGAGCGTGGTCGCGAGCAGGTAGCTGTTCTGCACCGGGACGACGGCGTCGTCGGCCGTGTGCCAGAGGAACATCGGTGGGGTGTCCGCGGACACCAGGTTCTCGAGCGAGAGCTCGGCCGCGAGGGCCAGCCGGTCGCCGAGCAGGTTGTCGCGGGAGCCGAGGTGGGCGCTGGCGTCGACGAACGAGACGACCGGGTAGCACAGGATCGCGAAGTCGGGCCGGTCGCCCGGCTCGGACGAGGTCAGTGCCGCGTGTCCGGCGAGGTGGCCCCCCGCGGAGAAGCCGAGCACGCCGACCGGCCCGTCGAAGTCGGCGCGGGCGGCAAGCACCTCGCGGTGCACGAGGTCGCGGGCCTCGGGGTAGCGGGTGGGGGCGACCGGATAGCGGAGCACGCGCACGTGGTGGCCGAGGTTCTCGAGCCACTCGGCGATCGGCTCCGCCTCGTGATCCGCGTGGGTGTGGTAGCCGCCGCCGGGCAGCACGAGAACGAGGGAGGGAGTGAAGGTCATGCTCCCCAGCCTGCCTGTTCGCCGCCCACGCGCTCCGCCTCGATGCGCTCCTGGTAGCCGCTCTCGCGGTACGCCTTCAGCGGGTTGCCGGGCAGTCCGCGCGACTCGCGCCACTCGGCGAGGGCGGGTCGGACGTCGGTGTAGAACGCGTCCATCAGCACCTCGTTGGCCGCGAGCACGTCACCGGACTGCTGGGCGGCCGTCAGGGCGTCGCGGTCGACGAGCAGCGCGCGGGCGGTCATCTCCTGCACGTTGAGCACCGAGCGGATCTGCCCGGGGATCTTCTTCTCGATGTTGTGGCACTGGTCGAGCATGAACGCGACGCCGCTCGCGGCCCCGTAGCCGCCGCCGCGGATGACCTCGTGAAGGATGCGGAACAGCTGGAACGGGTCCGCGGCGCCCACGATGAGGTCGTCGTCCGCGTAGAAGCGGGAGTTGAAGTCGAACGAGCCGAGCCGGCCGAGTCGCAGCAGCTGGGCCACGATGAACTCGATGTTGGTGCCGGGAGCGTGGTGGCCGGTGTCGAGGCAGACCATGGCGCGCTCGCCGAGGGCGAGGCAGTGCACGAGCGATGTGCCCCAGTCCGGGACATCGGTGTGGTAGAACGCCGGCTCGAAGAACTTGTACTCGAGCACGAGGCGCTGGTTCTCGCCGATGCGCTCGTAGATGGCGGCGAGCGACTCGGCCAGGCGCTCCTGGCGGCCGCGGATGTCGTCCTGGCCGGGGTAGTTGGTGCCGTCGGCGAGCCAGATCTTGAGGTCGCGCGACCCGGTCTGGTCCATGATGTCGATGCACTCGAGGTGGTGGTCGATGGCCCTCCGGCGCACCTTCGGGTCGGCGTGGGTGACGCTGCCGAGCATGTACTCGTCGTCCTGGAACGTGTTCGAGTTGACGGTGCCGAGGCTCACGCCGAGCTCCTCCGCGTGCGTCCGCAGGACCCCGTAGTCGTCCACCCGGTCCCAGGGGATGTGCAGGGCGACCGATGGGGCGAGCCCGGTGACCCTGTGCACCTGGGCGGCGTCTGCGATCTTCTCGAACGGATCCCGCGGCACCCCGGCCTGCCCGAAGACCTTGAAGCGGGTGCCGGAGTTCCCGAACGCCCAGGAGGGCAGCTCGATGGCCTGGTCGGTGAGGAGGTCAGCAACGTCGCTGAGGAGCATCTGGATCCCTGTTCTGTCGATCGGAGGAGTGAGTGAATCGTTTCACACGCGCCGAGACGGCGCAAGCGCGCGGCGACGAGCGCCCGAACTGACCGGGAGGATGCTGGCTAGGCTTCGGGCCATGGCCGACACGCGAGAACGATCGCTACTGCTCTCCACGGTGGGTGTGCTGGGTGCGATTCCCGTGGCGACCGGGATCCTCGGCATCCTCGGTGGCCCTGAGCGAGCCCCCGGTGGCGGTGCCACGACGGCGAGCGTGGACAGCGAGTACCGCTTCGTGAACGTGTTCTGGACGGCCGCGGGACTGCTGCTCTGGTGGACCCTTCACCGACCTGCCGAGCGTTCGACCGGGACTCGAGCGGTGCTGGGTCTGGCCGCCTTCGGGGGGCTGCCGAGGCTGCTGTCCGTGATCCGCGTGGGGCTGCCGCATCCCGTCTTCCGCGCCACGATCGTCCTGGAGCTGGCCGTCGTGCCGCTCGTGATGATCTGGCATCGGCGGGTCTTCCCGCCCGCCGGAGATCAGTAGACGGGTCGTTGGGCCAGGTGTTCCATCACGCCTGCAACGCGGATGCACCCGGTCCGGGCAGCGGGAGGTGGACGGGAGGGGCGACCGCGAGGGATTCCCGTTCGATGAGGGGCATGGGGACGAGCTCGTGTCCGAGTTCGCGCACGCCGAGCAGCATGGATACGCCCAGCGCAGCCATCTGGTGGTACGGGAGTCGCGCGGTCGTGAGGCGGGGACGCAGGTAGCCGGCAAGGACCTCGTCGTCGAACGAGATCACGGAGACGTCTTCCGGGATCCGACGACCCCGCTCGAGGAGCACCTGATAGGCGCCGAAAGCGACGCCGTCGTTCGCCGCGAGAATCGCGGTCACCTCCGGATGTCGGTCGAGGATCGTCCTGCTGGCCTCGTAGCCCGGTCCGGGCTGCCAGTCCGAAATGTCGACCCGCGCGGGCTCGAAGCCGGCCTCGGCGAACGCATCGGCGATGCCCTGGAAACGAAGTCCGATAGTGGCGCTGCGCCGGAGATCGCCGGTGGCGTCGACAGGCAGGTCGCCGACCAGACCGATGTCCCGGTGCCCGGCGTCGATCAACCGCCTCGCCACGGCGTAACCAGAGGCTCGTTCGTCGGGCAGGACGTTCGGATGCCCCGCGGAGGAGAGACCGTTCAGGACGACGACCGGTACGCCCGCCGACGTCTCGGGCAGGTCGATGAGGCGAGCGCCGAGGAGCCCGATGAGGATGCCATCCACTCGGTGATCGACCATCGTCTCGAACGCCTGGGCGAGTCCTCCATCGATACCCTCGGTCTCGGAGATGAGGACCGTGTGGTCGTGCGCCTTCGCGACCTCGAGCGCGCCCCCGATCAGGCCGTTCGCATGGCGGGTGAGGGTGACCTCGTCCGAGATGAACCCGATCGTCCGGGTCTTGCCGCGCCGGAGAACCTGAGCGGCGGGATTCGGTCGGTAGTCGAGCTCGGCCGCCGCCGCCCGGACCCGGTCCACTGCCGCCGCCGAGAGTCGCGAGCCCGGACGGTCGTTCAGGATCATGCTCACCGCGGCTTTGGACATGCCCGCGCGCTCAGCGACGTCGGCGAGGGTTGCGCGGCGGCTCTGCTTGGACATCGAACTCCTCGGTGCAGCTCTGCTGCGAACTGGCCTCCGCCATGAATATTGCTGAACCCATTCAGCATAACGCCCGAAATGTGTTACGTTGCGGGTGCTGAAACCGTTCAGCACTCCTATCTGCCGCTCGTCGCCCACTCTTCGTGAGTGACACGGCCCAATATTTCAGGAGCAACATCGTGGTTGAACTGAATCGCAGGGCGACGCTCGCCCTGCTCGGCCTCGGCCTCGCCGGGACAGCGGTGTCATGGCCGCGCCTGTCCGGCGGAGACATACCGGGGCGTAACGAGGACGCCCTCACGGTCGCCCTCTTCGGGACCGCGCAGGACGCGGCGGCCCGCCAATCCCTCGTCGACGGGTTCCAGAAGCTGCACCCGGACATCCCCGTGCGGATCATCGCCGTGCAGGGCCAGGACTGGAGCAACTTCTTCGCCAAGATCCTCACGATGGTCGCCGCGGGCACGCCGCCGGACATCGTCTCCGTGGCGACGGAGGGAACGCAGCTCTTCGCCGAGCGGCTCGCCCAGCCCATCGACGAGTACGTCCAGCGCGACGCCGCTGACCTTCAGGAGTACTTCGATGACGTGAACCCCTCACTCATCGAGTCCTTCATGTACAAGGGCAACCTCTTTCAGCTGCCCGACAACTTCAACGCCGCGAACATGTACTACAACACGTCGGCGTTCGAGCGGGCGGGTCTGGAGCGCCCGAGGGACGACTGGTCGGTGGAGGACTTCTTCGCCGTCGGCCGGACGATGCGCGACAGTGCGACCGGGTCGTTCCTGCCGTACTTCTGGAACAACCGGCTCTGGGGTGGCGTCGTGCCGTGGCTATACGTCAACGACACGAGCTTCCTCACCGAGGAGAAGGCGTCGGGCGGCGACTGGCTGTGGTCGCAGTTCTATCCGAACGAGGCTCCCCGTGGTGGCGGTTACCTGTGGCAGCACGCGGACGCTCTGAACGAACGCACGATCGAGAGCTTCGAGGTGCTGCAGCAGATGGTCGGCGAGGGTATCGCGGCCAACCCCGCCCAGGGCGGCGGCAACGAGCTGGTATCGCTGTTCTCCCGCGGCTCGGTCGGGATGACCCCCGCCGGCGGGTTCTGGGTGCAGGGCCTCAATGACGCCGGTCTGGGGAACGACGAGTACGACGTGACTTATTTCCCGAAGATGCGCGGGCAGCGTCATCAGTTCGGCGCGGGCGGCTACGCCATGATGCAGACCTCGCAGCGCAAGGACGAGGCCTGGGAGTGGATGAAGTACTGCATCTCCCGTGAGGGGATGTCCATCGCGCACCAGAAGCCGGACTCCTCGTTGCCTCGACGCTCGCTCAACGCCGAGCTCTACGGCGGTGACATGGGGCCGAAGCACTGGGAGGTCTTCTACGACACCCTCGACCGGTTCCCGACGACCGGTCCCATGCCGGCCCCGCCGCAGCAGGCGGCGGTGGAATCGGCACTCATCAAGAACGTCGTCTCGACCATCACGAGCGGACCCACCGGGGTTCGCCGCGGGCTCGAGACCATGCAGCGGGACCTCGAGCTCGCGCTGAAGGGACGATGATGACCACGCAAACCACGCCGACGACCCGAGCGGTCGTCCTGCCATCCGGCGTCGTGCCGGCCGGCACGCCGGAACGCCCACGCCGGCAGCGAGGCAGCCGTCTGCTGATCTGGGTCTTTCTCGCACCGACCCTGATCGGCCTCGGGCTCTTCAGCTTCGTCCCGATCATCGGCTCGTTCGTCCTGGCGTTCTTCCGCTGGGACATCATCTCCGCCCCGGAGTTCATCGGAGTGGGCAACTTCGTGGATCTGGCTGCCAACCCCACCGTTCGGGTGTCGTTCCTCAACACGATCGGATTCGTCGTCGTCGCGGTCACCGTTCAGCTCGCGGTGGCGCTGCTTCTCGCGATCCTCGTGCAGTCGCGGATGCCGGAGTGGTTGCGCACATTCTTCCGATCGGCGCTGTTCTTCCCCCTGGTCCTGTCTGCGGCATCCGTCTCGCTCGTGATGGCGTACCTCTTCAATCAGGAGTTCGGCCTTGTGAACGAGTTCCTCGGCCTGTTCGGGGTCGGGAACATCGGCTGGCTGACCACCGGGTTTGGGGCGAAGGTCGTGGTGCTCCTGGTCTACGTGTGGCAGAACTTCGGATTCACGTTCCTGCTGTTCATCGGCGGGCTGGCTGCGATTCCCCGCGAGGTCTACGAGGCATCGTCGCTCGACGGCGCGCACGGCTGGAGCCAGTTCCGCAACGTGACGCTGCCGCTCGTGAGCCCGACGATGCTCGTCGCATCCGTCATGGCCATCATCAGCGCCCTGCAGATCTTCGATCAGCCGTACGTCCTCACGCGGGGAGGGCCGGGTGACGAGACGCGCACCGCGGTCATGGTGATCTACGAATCCGCCTTCCAGCAGCTCGATTTCGGTCTCGCCTCGGCTATCGGGATCGTGCTGACCCTTCTGATCATGCTGGTGACCGCCGCGCAGTTCCAGCTCAGCAAGCGTTTCGTCTTCTACGGGTGAGGATCCCCATGTCCACTGCAGCAACCGAAGTGCGCCCTCCGCGCGGCCGACTCGCCGCGGCCGGCAAGTACACCGTCCTCGGTGTCGCCGCCCTCCTCACGCTCGCTCCCGTCGTGTGGACGCTGATCACGGCACTGACGCCGTCGAACATCGACACCAACGAGACAGAGTTCGGCCTCGGCGCGTTCGCCGACGTCTTCAACCAGATCCCGATCCTCCTCTACACGTGGAACAGCGCGCTCGTCACGCTGCTGATCGCGGCGGGTCAGATGCTCACCGCGGCCATGGCCGGGTACGTGTTCGCTCGCTTCGACTTCACGGGCAAGCGCATCCTGTTCGGCGCGATCCTCGCGACGATGATGGTGCCGATGCAGGTCACGATCGTGCCGGTCTTCATGCTCATCCGCGGGATGGGACTGGCGGACACTCTGCTCGCCCTGATCGTGCCGATGATTCCCACGGCCTTCGGCACCTTCCTCATGCGGCAGTACTTCATGGGGCTCCCGCCGGAGCTCGCCGAGGCCGCCCAGATCGACGGCGCAGGACCGTGGAAGATCTTCTTCGGCGTGTACCTGCCGCTGGCGACCCCCGGCCTCGCGATCGTGGGCATCCTGGCCTTCAACTATCACTGGAACGAGTTCTTCCGCCCCCTCATCCTCACGATCAGCGAGCAGAACTTCACCCTTCCGCTCGGTCTCGTGACCCTGCAGGGCAACCTCGGCACCGGCTCGGTCGCGACCGTTCTCGCCGGCGTCATCCTCTCCATGATCCCCGCCGCGCTCGTCTTCGTCTTCGGGCAGAAGCCGTTGCGCGAGGGCCTCACGGCGGGAATCAGCAAATGACCGTACCGATCACAATCTCGACCCAAGAGAAGGTTATGACCAGCATCCAGGCGACCCCGCACGACCACCCCGACCGCAGCTTCCCCCGACTCCACCCGAGACCGGCGAAGGGCTGGGTCAACGACCCGAACGGCATCATGTTCGCCGATGGGCGCTGGCACCTCTTCTTCCAGTACAACCCGGAATCCGCTCGGCACGAGCACATCTGCTGGGGTCACGTGAGCTCGAGCGACCTCCTCACCTGGCAGGAGCATCCCGTCGCCCTCCGCCCTCAACCGGGGCCGGACTCGTTCGGATGCTGGAGCGGAATCGGCGTCGTCGACGACGGCGTCCCGACCGTCGTGTACTCGGGCGCGCCGGACAGGAGCGGATTCTCCCCGGCTCTCGTGGTCCGCGGTTCGGCCGATGCTCTCGACTGGAGCGGGGAGCGCGTCGTCGCCGCGGGTCTACCGGCCGACGAACGGGTGACGATGGTGCGCGACCCGTTCGTCTTCGAACTCGGCGGTCGCCGCTGGGCGATCCAGGGCGCCGGACGCACCGACGTCGGCGGGGCGCTCCTGCTCTACAACGCCGACGACATCGAGGCGTGGCAGGAGCACGGCTACCTGCTCACCGCCGCCGACGACATCGCCGCGCAGCTGCCGGACTGTGACGGCTGGGAGTGCCCTCAGCTCGTCCGTAGCGGCGACGACTGGGTGGTGCTCGTCTCGCTCTGGTTCCCGAACGCCCCTCACCGCGGCGTCGGCTACATCGTGGGCTCGCTCGACATCGACGCGGACACCGGGCTTCCGGTATTCACGGGGCGTAGCGCCGGAATTCTCGACGAGGGCTCGAGCTTCTACGCGCCTCAGGCCGTGCAGACAGCAGGTGAGGACGGTCAGCCCGATCGGGTCCTGCTCTGGGGATGGGCGCAGGAGATCGCTCCGGAGGGCGTGCGGGCGCGCACCCAGGAGGACAACGACGAACACGGATGGTCGGGACTGCTCACCCACCCGCGCGAACTGGTCGTCCGCGATGACGTCGTCGAGCTGATTCCCGCGCGGGAACTCACCGGCCTCCGTGCCGAGCCGGCGGACCCCGACAAGCTCCCCGATCAGGCTGAGGTGGTGCTGACCGGCCAGGGCACGGCCGCGCTCCGGATCGTGAACGAGCAGGACGCGCGCGAGCAGATTATCTGGAGCGGCGAGCTGACCGAAGGCGATGAGGTGCGCATCCTCATCGACGCATCGCTGGTGGAGGTGCACCGCAGCGGACGGCCGTCGCTCACGCTCCGCGCCTATCCGAACGGCCATGAGCGCTACGCAGTGAGCCACGAACCCGGACTCTCCGCCGCAGCGTGGAACCTCAGGCTTCCGAGCCCGCAGACATCGCGCTGACGGATGCCACCCCTGGGGCCGCCGCTCGGCTGTCTCTGACGAACGAAGCATCATCGCCGCTAGGGACGTTGCGGTTCGCGTCGCCCGCTCGAGGATCCACGGCCTCTGGGACAGCAATGGTTATCCGGCACGAGGAAGTGGTGTCTCCCACGGGGCGTCCGGGTTACCGTTGCCCAGGAACGGGGAGGGAAGCTTCTTCGTCTCCTCGTTCGTGCAACGCGAGATTCGGCCCGCGGCGGATGGTGACCCTTCGCTTCCATCCAGCCAAGGCGCCCGCTCTATGTGCTTTGTCCACCTCGCCGCCACAGCGTCCGAGCGGCCGAGATGAGTCCGAAGGCTGCGCACAAGAACAGGGCCATCAGCAGTACGGTCAGCGGGGTCTTCTCGGTGAAGATCATCAACGCGGCAGCGACCGACGCGATAGACCCGAACCCGAACAACAGCACGGCCAGAATTCGCTGAAGCATGAGACGAATGCTCCCACGCGCCAGGGGACGGACGATTCAGGATCCGGTGGGGACGCTGCTGGCTGCATGATCCGGGAACCGCTTCAGGCTACCTCCGCCGAGCACCGTCCGCTGCGGGTTTTGTCGCAAGCATGAAGCAAAGCGGAAAGGCATAAAGACCATAAGGGCGGTGCCGATGGTCAACGACAGCCCGTTGTCATACCGAGACCCGCACCACGCGTTCGCCTCCTGAGAACGCCTCACCGGTGTCCCGGGCTTCGTCTCGTCCGACGGCACTGGGACATGCAATCGGACCGCGGATCACCGGGGGAACGCGCCGTTGAGGATTCCAGGTCAGCCAACCTGCAACGGACGACTCAGAGAGTACGAGCCGTCGCCGTATTCATCGAGGAGGTTGTTCGCAGTGATGTAATCGCCGCTCGTCGCTCTGCAGCAGAAAATCCACCGTGAGGGGATTTGTCGCATCACCGGCGTCGACCGCGCGGAACTGCGCAAGGGAGCAGCAGAACGCATAGTCCCCGCCGACACGGGTGATAGGTGGTTCATAGGGTCACCGGGGACGCTGACGGTGTCGCAGATCACTGATCCGAAAGGCACATTTATGGGACGCATTCCCGAACCCGAGCAGACTTCGCAAGGGCCGGTGTACGAGGGGCGGCTCCTCGATCGCGCCGATGAGGAAGTTGTCGATCAGGGGGCGGCGTTCGACCTTCAAACCCTCGTCACACGGCGCCGCGTGCTGAGCCTGCTGGGGCTCAGCGCCGGTGCGCTCGCCCTTGCTGCCTGCGCCCCCACCACAACCGGTACCGGGGAGGCGACCTCCACCAGTGAGATCCCCGACGAGACCGCAGGCCCGTACCCCGGAGACGGCTCGAACGGACCAGACATTCTCGAGCAGTCCGGAATCATCCGCAGCGATATCCGCTCCAGCCTTGACGGCGGCACTACCGCCACCGGTGTGCCGATGACGCTTACCCTCACCGTGCTCGACATGGCAGACAACGACGCGCTCTTCACCGACGCTGCCGTGTACGTCTGGCATTGCGACAGCGCCGGGGGGTACTCGATGTACTCGACCGGTATCGAGAGCGAAACCTACCTTCGCGGCGTTCAGGTCGCCGATGCCGCCGGTGCCGTGACCTTTACCTCCGTCTTCCCCGCCTGTTACACCGGCCGCTGGCCGCACATCCACTTCGAGGTTTACCCGGACGCCGCGTCCATCACTGACTCGACGAAGGCGATCGCCACATCGCAGGTCGCGCTGCCGGAAGACGTCTCCCGCACCGTGTACGGCTCGAGCGGCTACGACGGATCCACCGCGAATCTAGAACAGGTCAGCCTCAGCAACGACAACGTGTTCAGCGATGACGGCGGGGCCACTCAGCTTGCCACCGTCACCGGGAACGTCACCGCCGGCTACACGGTCGCGCTCACCGTGCGTGTCGACACCGGCACCACGCCTAGCGCAGGGACCGCGCCCGGTGGAGGTGGCGGCCAGGGTGGGCCGCCTCCCGGGGGCGCCCCCGGCGGAACGCCACCGGGAGAGAGCGCTCCCATAGGTTCTTGACGGCGGCCGTAAGGCGGGTGTCAGTGAACTACACCAGCCGGGGAGGCCGCGGAGAAAGAGGAGCGGTGTGCAGCTCCCCTCACCGCGCGGGCGGCATGTGCGGGGGCAACGCGGCGAGCTGGTCCTCGAGGTTGAAGACCTCGGTCAGGAGCGTCGGGCCCTGGTCCGGGCGGCCGTCGAGCCCCACGAAGAACTCCGCCATCTCGGCCTCCCAACGCGCGGCGGCGGGCGACTCGGCGAGGCGGCGCTGGGACTCCTCGACGGAGTCCGTCTCGTAGTAGCCGATCAGCAGCCCGTCCGGTCGGAGGAAGAGCGAGTAGTTGCGCCGCCCGGACGCCTCGATGGTGCGCAGCATGTCCGGCCACACGGCGGCGTGCCGCGCCACGTACTCCTCGATGCGGTCCGGTCGAACCCGGAGCTCGAAGCAGACCCGCTGCACCATGCCGACATCCCTCCTGCTGCCCGACCGCGCTGTCAGGCCTCTCTCCTCAGAGTGCCACGGCGGCACGGGTCGAGGCGCTGTGCGTTCCGGGGCCGAGGTGCCGGGGCGCCTCGCCGTCGAGGTCGAGCACCGCGGTCGTGCCCGTGGGCACCTCGACGTCCACCCGCAGCTCGCCGCCCTCGAGGCGCCACTCGATGGAGGCCCGGCCGTATGGCGTCTCGTGCGCGGCGGATGCGCGGGTGAGTCCACCGCCCGGGCGCGGCCGGAAGGCGATAGTGCGGTAGCCGGGGGAGGCCGGGGCGAGGCCCGCGACGACGCGGTGCAGCCAGTCCGCGACCGCGCCGAGCGCGTAGTGGTTGAACGAGGTCATGGTCCCCGGGTTCACCGTGCCGTCGGGCAGCAGGCTGTCCCAGCGCTCCCACACGGTCGTGGCGCCCTGGGTCACCGCGTAGAGCCAGGAGGGGCACTCGCGCTCGAGCAGCAGGGCGTACGCGCGATCGGGCCCGCCGGTACTCGTGAGGGCGTCGGCCACGAGCGGCGTGCCGGCGAAGCCGGTGGAGATGCGGTTGCCGGCCGCCTCGACGAGCTCGGCGAGCCGTGCGCCCGCCGCCTCGCGCTGGTCCTCGGGCAGCAGGTCGAACGCGATCGCGAGGGCGTACGCGGTCTGGGCGTCGCTGGTGAGCCTGCCGCCCCCGGCCACGTACTCGCCCTGGAACGCCTCGCGCACCCGGTCCGCGAGCTCCGCGTAGCGCGCGGCGTCCTCACCGCGGCCCAGCGCCTCGGCGGAGAGGGCGAGGTGGTGGGCGGACCAGGCGAAGTACGCGGTCGCGACGAGGTAGCGGTCCGTCTTCGCGTCCGCCGGGTCGTCCGGCGGCGAGTCGGGGTCGAGCCAGTCGCCGAGCTGGAACCCCTCGTTCCAGAGGTGATCCGGCCCGGCGAGGGAGTCGACGAGGTCGACCCAGGCCTTCGCGCTGGCGTACTGCTGCCCGAGCACGCCGAGGTCGCCGAACCGCTCGTACAGGGTCCACGGGGTGAGCACGGCGACGTCGCCCCAGACCGCGCCGGGGCGGATCGGGGTCCACATGCGGTGGGCGGGGATGACGGGGACGTACCAGGGCACGGTTCCGTCGTCCAGCTGCTCGATGGCGACGTCCCGCAGCCAGGAGGAGAGCATCCCGGAGCAGTCGTAGAGGAAGGATGCGGTCGGCGCGAACACCTGGATGTCGCCCGTCCAGCCCGCCCGCTCGTCGCGCTGCGGGCAGTCGGTGGGCACGTCGACGAAGTTGCCGCGCATGCCCCACAGCACGTTCTCGTGCAGGCGGTTCAGCAGCGGGTCCGACGACTCGAACCAGCCGGTCCGCGCCATGTCCGTGTGGTAGACCCGGGCCACGATGTCGCCCGCCGCGGCCGCCGCCTCGAGGTCGCCCGGCCAGCCGCTCACCTCGACGTAGCGGAAGCCGTGGAAGGTGAAGCGCGGCTCCCACTCCTCGGTGTCGCGGCCGGCGAGGGTGTAGACGTCGCGGGACTTCGCCGTCCGGAGTGGGCGGGTGTAGATCTCGCCGTCCTGCATCACCTCGGCGGTGCGCATCGTGACGGTGTCGCCTGCGGAACCCGACACCCGGATGCGGAGCCGCCCCACGAGGTTCTGGCCCAGATCGAGCACCCGCGCGCCGCTCGGCGTGGTGAGCACCGCGACGGGTGCGACCTCCTCGGTGCAGCGGACGGGCGGGCCCACCGGAGCCTCGAGCGTGCCCGGGTCCCGCTCGGTCACCCGCACGGGAGTCCAGGCGGAGTCGTCGAAGCCGGGCGCCGACCAGCCGGACTGCTCCTCGCGGGCGTCGTAGACCTCGCCGTCGTAGTTGCCCGCGCTGAGGATCGGGCCGAACGCCGCGCGCCAGCCGGGTCCGGTCGCGATCGTCCGGACGCTGCCGTCGGCGTAGTGCAGCTCGAGCTGCGCGAGCAGGGACACGTCCGACCCGTACAGGTTGTAGAAGCCGCCGTTCCAGCCCATGCGGCCCCGGTACCAGCCGTCGCCGAGCCAGGCGCCGAGCGCGTTGTCGCCGTCCCGCACGAGCTCGGTCACGTCGTAGGTGGCGTAGCGGAGGCGCTCGTTGTACGGGGTCCAGCCGGGGGCGAGGGCCTCGCGTCCCACCCGCACCCCGTTCAGCTCGACCTCGTAGAGGCCGTGCGCCGTGACGTAGAGTCGGGCGCGCGTCGGCCGGTCGGCGGTGAAGGATGTGCGCACGAGCGGCGGGCGCCGGACGTCCGACTCCGGCTCCTCCGGCCAGTCGCCCGTGACGGGTACGGCGGACCAGTCGGACGGCTCGAGCAGCCCCGCCTCCAGCAGGGTCGTCGGGCTCCAGTCGGAGGGAACGTCGTCGTCGCCCCAGACCCGCACCCGCACGCCGGCGCGGTCGCGGGAGCCGAGGGGCTCGCCCGGCCACGGCACGAGCACGGAGTCCGCGGAGGAGACCCGGCCGCTCGTGCTCACGTCGCCGTCGCGGTGGACCTCGATCTCGTAGGTGGACTGCGCCCAGCCGGCCCCCGCGGGCGTCTTCCAGGAGACCCGGGGCGTGCGCTCCCCGATGCCGAGCGGCTCGCGGTGATGCTCGATCGTGGGGGCGTGAGGTGTGACCGTCATCGGGCACGTCCTTCCCGTGTTCGCGGGCAGCGTCGCCCGGATCAAAACGTTTCAGCAGGTGCAGTGACAACCAGCATAGAACTAGTTGACACGTTTCAATATGTCACGCAGGATGACTGTGCCGCCGTCGACCGGCGGCGGCGCTCCGGCGTTCGACGACGAACGGGAAGGTCTCCCCATGCCACGAGCCACGCCACGAGCTGTGACACGAATCGGATGCCCGCGCTGCGGAGGCGCCGCGTGACCGCCGCCGCCGATGCCGCCGCCACGGACACGGGAGCGACCGTGACCGTCGCCCTCGTCGGCACGCTGGACACCAAGGGTGCCGAGAACCGGTGGATGGCCGACCGGCTGCGCGAGCACGGCGTCGAGGTCGTGGTGGTCGACGTCGGCACGGGGGAGGCCGAGGGCTACGGATCGCCGGCCTCCGTCTCCTCGGCCGAGGTGGCCCGGGCCGCGGGCGCCGACATCCTCGAACTCCGGCAGCGCAACGACCGCGGCGTCGCCGTGACGGCGATGGGCGAGGGCGCGGCGGCCGTGCTGGGCGAACTGCACGCGGACGGCCGGCTCAGCGGCGTGCTCGCGCTCGGCGGCAGCGGCGGCTCCTCGATCGCCGCCCGCGCGGTGCGCGACCTCCCGATCGGCCTCCCCAAGCTCCTCGTCTCGACCATGGCGTCCGGCGACGTGGCGCCCTACGTCGGCGCGAGCGACGTGACGATGATGTACAGCGTCGTGGACATCTCCGGCATCAACTCCATCTCCCGGGCGGTGCTCGGCAACGCGGCCGCGGCCATCGCGGGCATGGCGTGTGCTTACGCGGACCGCATCGGGGCCGAGGGTTCGCGGGCCGGGAGTGCCGGGAGCCAGAGCGCCGGGACCAACCCCGCGGACGAGCGACCGCTCGTGGCGGCGTCCATGTTCGGCGTCACTACGCCCGCGGTCGAAGCGGCGCGGGCGCGGCTCGAGGAGCTCGGCTACGAGGTGCTCGTCTTCCACGCGACCGGTTCCGGGGGCCGCGCCATCGAGAAGCTGGCGTCGTCCGGGCTGCTCGCCGGGGTGCTCGACCTCACGACGACCGAGCTGGCCGACGACCTCGTCGGGGGCGTGCTGACCGCCGGGCCCGACCGGCTCACCGCCGCGGGGGTCGCCGGGGTGCCACAGGTGGTCAGCCTCGGGGCGCTCGACATGGTCAACTTCGGGCCCCGCGCCTCCGTGCCGGAGCGCTTCGAGAGCCGGCACTTCTTCATCCACAACCCCACCGTGACGCTGATGCGCACGACGGCGGAGGAGAGCGCCGAGCTCGGGCGCCGGGTGGGTGTCAAGCTCGCCGCGGCCACCGGACCCGTCGTGCTGCTCGTTCCGCGCGGCGGCGTGTCCGCCCTGGATGCGCCCGGCATGGACTTCTTCGATGCCGCTGCCGACGATGCCCTCTTCGGGGCGGTTCTCGACGCGGTCCGCGACTCGAGTGTCGTGGTGATCGACGGCGAGCAGCACGTGAACGACGCCGACTTCGCGCGGCGCGCCGCGGACGAGCTGCACGGGCTCGTGCGGAAGGGGCACTGAGATGGACCGGACCACAGCGCTCGAGCGGCTGCGACGCACGGCGGCCGAGGGCAGGGCGATCATCGGCGCGGGGGCGGGCACCGGCATCTCCGCGAAGTCGGCGGAGGCCGGCGGCGTCGATCTCATCATCATCTACAACTCCGGCCGGTACCGGATGGCCGGGCGCGGCTCGCTCAGCGGGCTCCTGGCCTACGGCGACGCGAATCAGGTGGTCGTGGAGATGAGCAGGGAAGTGCTGCCGATCGTCCGCGACACGCCCGTGCTCGCGGGGGTCAACGGAACCGACCCCTTCCGCCTCATGGACCGCTTCCTCGACGAGCTGAAGACCATGGGCTTCGCCGGGGTGCAGAACTTCCCGACCGTCGGACTGTTCGACGGGGTCTTCCGGCAGAACCTCGAGGAGACCGGCATGGGCTACGACCTCGAGGTGGAGATGATCCGGCTCGCCCGCGAGCGCGACCTGCTGACCGCCCCGTACGTGTTCGATGTCGAGTCGACGATCGCCATGACCGAGGCCGGCGCCGACGTGCTCGTTCCGCACATGGGCCTCACGACGGCGGGCACCATCGGCGCGCACACGGCACTCACCCTCGACGAGTCCGCGGCGCGCGTGCAGGAGATGCGGGACGCCGCCGTGCGCGTGAACCCGGACGTGATCGTGCTCTGCCACGGCGGCCCCATCGCGGAGCCCGACGACGCCGCGTACGTGCTGTCGCACACGGAGGGTGTCGCCGGATTCTTCGGCGCGTCGTCCGCGGAGCGCCTGCCCACCGAGCGGGCCATCCGCCAGCAGATCGTCGACTTCAAGTCCATCCCCCTCCGGTGACGACCGTCCCCGATTCTCCGCACGACCGGCGCGAAGGAGCCCCGTCATGACCGATCCCACCCCCACCCCCACCGCACCCGCCTCCGGTGCAGCCGCCACGGCGCAGAGCGGCCGCCGCCCCGATCAGGTGCCCACCCGGACCTTCGACTGGGGCACCATCAAGTGGCTCGTCACGCCGCACCTCGACGAGGGCGTCGGCCTCACCACGGGTGAGGCGATCATCTACCCCGGCAAGGGGCACGACCCGCACACCCACCCCGGCGAGGAGGAGGTCATCTACGTCGTCTCGGGCGAGGGCGAGCAGACCGTCGGCGACGGACCCGCGTTCCCGATCCGGGAGGGCGACGCGCTGCACATCCCGAGGGACACGCTGCACTCGACCTACAACACCACCTGGCGGCCCCTGCGCCTCGTCGTCGTGTACACGCCCGGCGGAGCCGAGACCGGCCTCGACGGACTGCCCGATGCCCGCATCCTCGACCCCGGCGTCGCGCCGCTGTGGTCGCAGGCCGGCTGAGTGCCGGTCTACGGACCGGGGCACTGGCACCACCCCGGCGAGCGCCCCGGGTGGAGCGAGATCGCCACGATCGGCCGCTTCGCCGTGCCGCGAAAGGGCGGCCGCTTCGACCGGCACTTCCACGACGACCACGAGATCTGGTTCATCGCGGGCGGCAAGGCGAAGGTGCTCGTCGACGGTAAGGAGCAGTACGTTCAGTCCGGCGACATCGTGCTGACCCGGGCGGGCGATCCGCACGACGTCCTCGAGGTGTACGAGGACCTCTGGGGATTCTTCACCGAGACGGGCCACCCGGGCGGCGGGCGGGTCGGGCACCTGCACGGCTCCGAGGCGGACGCGGCCGGCCACGACGTCACCGCGCGGCCGGTGCCCCGGGACTTCCCGGCCCGCTGAGCAGTCCGCGAAGACCCGCACCACCGAGTACCCGCACCACCGAACACCTGCACCACCGAGCACGAGCACCACCGAGCACGAGGAGAGCGCATGCGCGTGGCCGTCACCGGCAGCACGGGGAAACTCGGGCGCGCCACCGTCGAGAGACTCACCGCGGACGGGCACGAGGTCCTGGGTCTCGACCTCGCCGGCGCGGGTGGACCGGGCTTCACCCGCGTCGACCTCGCCGACTACGGCCAGACGCTGGACGCCCTCCTCGGCGTGACCGCGAGACACGAGGGGCTCGACGCCGTCGTGCACCTGGCCGCGATCCCGGTGAACGGGCTCGTGCCGGACGTGACGACCTTCCACAACAACGTCTCGGTGACGTTCAACGTGCTGCACGCCGCGTTCCGGGCGGGCATCGACACCGTCGTGACGGCCTCGAGCATCACCGCGATGGGCTTCCCGTTCGACGAGCCGCCGCCGGCCCTGCCGGTGGACGAGTCGTTCTCCCGCGCGCACAACACCTACGGGCTGGGCAAGGTCGTCGAGGAGGCCATGGAGGCGCAGCTCGTCGGCTGGCGCGAGGGCCTCAGCATCACCGCGCTGCGCTTCACCAACGTCGTCGGCGACGGGGAGTACGACAGCTTCCACCGGGCCGACGATCCCGCCTACCGCCGCGACCTGCTCTGGAGCTACGTCGACGCCCGGGATGGCGCGCTCGCCGTCTCGTTGGCCCTCGAGCACGCCCGCCCGGGGTTCGAGGCGTACGTCGTCGCCGCATCCGACACCGGCTCGTCGATCCCGTCGGCACGGCTGGCGGCGGACGCGTTCCCCGACGTGCCGGTCACGAAGGCGCTCGGCGAGTTCGAGACGCTACTCAGCATCGACAAGGCCCGGAGGCGCCTCGGCTTCGAGCCGAGGCACCTGTGGCGGGACGAGTTCCCGGCGGCTCCCGGTCCTTCCCGATAGCCGCCGCGAGGGGTCCCTCCCGGTCGTCCCCGCCGGTCGTGTCCGCTAGTCGTTGCCGCTCGGCGGCACGGATCCGAGGTCGTCGACCGCGGTGAAGAACCCGTCCGGGACCGTCGTGTCGCGCAGGCGTCGCAGCTCCTCGAGGCGGTCGAGCGACGAGATGCCCACCACCGTGCTGTGCACGATCGGGTTGCGCAGCGAGAAGTGCAGTGCGGCCGCTCCCAGCGGGATGCCCCACTCATCCGCGAGCGCCCGCAGCTTCTCGACGTAGGCCATCACCTCGGCCGACGCCTCCCGGTAGGCGTAGGTGCCGGCCGCCCGCTCGGAGCCGGCCAGCATCCCGCCGCCGAACGGTGCCGCGTTGAAGATCGTCATGTCGCGCTCGGCTGCCGCCTCGAAGATGGCCGAGCCCGCGCGGTCCACGAGCGTGTAGTGGTTGTGCGAGAGCACCGCGTCGAAGGCGTCGGTGCGCACGTACTCGAGCATCAGGTCGACGGGACCGGCGGCGATGCCGATGGCGTCGACGACGCCCTGCTCGCGGAGCGAGGTGAGCGCCTCGACAGCGCCGCCCGGCGCCATCGCCTCGCTCACGGTGATCGAGTACGGGTCGTGCAGGTGCAGCACGGGGAGATGGTCGAGCCCGAGCCGCTCGAGGCTCTCCTCGAGGGACCGCTTGACCCGGTCGCCGTCGAAGGCCCGGGTCTTCGGGTCCTCGTCGACCTTGGTGAAGAGAACGGTGCCCGACGGGAGGCCGTTCGCGCGCCGGATCGCCTTGCCCAGCTCGGTCTCCGACGCCCCCTTCGCGTAGTTGTTCGAGGTGTCGACCTGACCGAACTCGGAGGAGAGGAGGGCGTCCGCGAGCGCTGCGGCGTCGGCGCCGGTCGTGCGGTCGCCGAGGCTGGACGAGCCGAGGGTGATGGGGGCGAGGGACTGTGCCATGGGATCCTTCCGGGGGCCCCGTCTGAGGCCCCGGGGAGAGTCCATCAGGCTGAGCCCGGTGCGGCAAGCGCCATCCGCGGTCGAGCCGGCGATGAACCGGTTCAGAACGCGGCTATCCGGGGACAGTAGAGCCGGGAAAGCGCTGCCTCGCGGCGTGGTCCCACACGATTGACACGTTTCAATTCAAGCGGGAGAATCGAGGAGGTCGAGGCCGACCGCCCTCGTCGAGGGTCGGGTCGAGGCGGCGGCGGGTTCAAAGGCGAAGCATGAGACTAGAGGGAAAGCGCGCGCTCATCACCGGGGCGGCGGGGGCACTGGGATCGGTCATCGCGGAGACGCTCGCGGCCGAGGGGGCGGACGTCGCCGGGCTGGACCTCAATGCCGAGGGCCTGGAGCGCACGGCGGCGACGGTACGGGCTCACGGCCGGCGGGCGCTCTCCGCGTCCGCCGACCTCACGGACTTCGATGCTGTCCAGGCGGCCGTCGGCGGCATCGTGGAGGAGTGGGGCGGCATCGACATCCTGCTCAACGGGGCCGGCGGCGGCGCGGTCAGCTTCTTCCACGAGATGAGCTACGAGACCTGGTCGACGCAGATCGACCGCAACCTGAACTCCGTCTTCAACGTGACGCGGGCCGTGCTGCCCTCGATGCTCGACCAGGAGTTCGGCCGGATCATCAACATCGCCTCCGTCGCCGCCATCGCGGGCGGTCGGCTCGTGCGCGGGGCGACCGCCTACGCCGCGGCGAAGGCGGGCGTCGTGGGCCTCACCAAAGCCCTCGCCATCGAGGTCGCGGAGCACGGCATCACGGTCAACTGCCTCGCGCCGGGCGCCCAGGGCACCGGCGCCCGCGACAACGACACCCCGGAGCGCCGCGAGGCCCTGCTCGCGCAGATCCCCACCCGGAAGCTGGGGGAGCCGCAGCATCTCGCGCAGACCGTCGTCTTCCTGGCGGCCCCGGAAGCCGAGAACATCACCGGGGTGATCCTGCCGCTCGACGGCGGGCACTCCATCTGAGGAGGACGACCATGGATCGACTGGAACGCGGGCGCGCCCGCTTCGAGGAACTGTACGGGGAGGGCACGTCCGACGGGCTCATCGGCATGCAGACGGGGCTCGCCCAGGATCTCGCCCGGTACGGGATCGAGTTCAACTTCGGCGACATCTACTCGCGGCCGGGGCTCACCCTCGCGCAGCGGGAGATGGCGACCATCGCCGCGCTCGTGGCCATCGGCGGCCTCGAGCCGCAACTCCGCGGTCACACGCGCGGCGCGATCAACGCCGGGCTCACGGCGACCGAGATCCTCGAGACCGTCATCCACACCGTGCAGTACTCGGGCTTCCCGCGGGCGCTGAACGCGATCCGCGTGGTCACGGACACGCTCATCGAGTACGGCGTCGAGGTGCCCGAGCCGCTCGGGCCGGACAACGGCTAGCAGCCCGAGCACGAAGCACAGGGCCCCCACCGTGCCGGTGGGGGCCCTTCGTGCCGGTGCCGGAGGCGGAACACCACTTCCGCATCCGGCACCGGGCCTCGGTCAGCCCTTCACGGATCCCGCCGTCAGGCCCTTCATGATCTGCTGGTTGAGGAAGAGGTAGAGCACGAGGATGCCGCCCACCGTGATGCAGATGGCGGCGAACAGCGGCCCGTAGTCGGTCGCCCCGTACTCGCCGCTGAAGTTCAGCAGCCCCGCCTGAATGGTGTTGAGCGACCGGGAGCTCGCGAACGTGATCGCGATGAGCAGGTCGTTCCAGATGAGGAAGAACTGCACGAGCGCAACGGTGAGGATCGCGTTGCGCACCATCGGGAACCCGATCGACCAGAACGACCGGAGGATGGTCGCGCCGTCGATGGTCGACGCCTCGAACACCTCCCGGGGTATCGCCCGGAAGTAGGTGGCCATCATGAAGATCGTGAGCGGCAACCCGTGCGCGGTGTAGATGATGATCAGCGGCCAGAGCGAGCCGGTGAGCCGCACCTGGAAGAAGATCGTGAAGAGCGGCAGCAGCACCATCTGGGCGGGGATCATGATGCCGGCCAGGATCAGCAGCAGCACGCCGCCGCGGCCCTTGAACACCATCACCTCGAGCGCGAAGCCCGCGGCGACGCCGAAAATGATGATCATGATGAGCGACGGAATGGTCGCGATCGCGCTGTTGCGGATCGTGGTCGCCAGCATGCCGGTTTCCCACGCGACGGCGTAGTTGTCGAACCGCCACTCCTGGGGCAGGGCCCAGGACGGCGTGTTGAGGAACTCCGTGCTCGACTTCAGCGAGTTCATCACCAGCCAGAGCAGGGGGTAGATCTCGATGACCAGGAGCACCGCGATGGTGAGGAACACCGGAACCCGGCGCAGGAAGGAGAAGGGGGACCGGCGCGTCGGCGCGGTCGAGGTGAACGGGTTGGGGCGGGACAGGTTCTCCGACTGGGAGAGGTTCTCGGCCTGGGTCGTCGTCATCGTGTCGCTCCTTAGGCGGTCACGTCGCGGCGCGACGACCGGAAGATGAACAGGGTCACGACGAGGCACATGATCGTCAGCAGCAGCGCGATGGTGCTGCCGTATCCGTAGTCGCTGAAGGCGAACGCGGTGCGGTACATGTACAGCGTGAGTGGGGTCGTGTCGTTGCCCGGTCCGCCGCCGGTGAGAGCGAACACGGAGTCGAAGACCTTGATGGTGCCGTTGATGCTGAAGATGATCGACGAGAACAGGATCGGCAGTGACAGGGGCAGCACGATGTGCCGGAAGAGCGACCACTGCCGGGCGCCGTCGATGCGGGCGGACTCGATGATGTCCTCGGGGATGTCGAGCAGGCCGGCGAAGATCAGGACGCCGTAGAAGCCCATCGACCGCCAGACGTCCATGATCACGATGACGAGGAAGGCCGTGTCCCCGGACCCGAGCCAGTCCACGCCGCTGAGGCCGACGTTGACGAGCAGCTCGTTGACGAGCCCGTCCCGGGGTGCCGACTGGAAGAGCTTCTGGTACAGGATCGCGATGGCCACCGTGGGCACGACGACCGGGAAGAAGACGAGCGTGCGGATGATCGCCGACGACCGCCGCAGCACGAACGTGTAGAGGAGGGCGAGCCCGTAGCCGAGCACGACCTGGCCCACCGTCATGAGCACCGCGTACTTGAGGGTGAAGCCGAAGGCCTCGATCACGTCGGGGTCGGAGAAGAGGCGGGTGAAGTTGGCGAGGCCGGCGAAGCGGAAGCCCTCGAGCGCGTTGCCCCGCACGAACGTGTAGCCGAACGACCACACCACCGGCACGAGCATGAACAGCGTGTAGACCAGCAGGGCGGGACCGAGCAGGATGGCGATCGCCTTGCGGTCGCCGAGGACGGACTTCATGGAGGGCCTTTCTCGTGGTGTGCGCCGGGATCGGCGAGGGGCTCACGGAGCGGTGGCGGCGGCTTCCGAGGGGGAGCCGCCGCCACCGATCAGGCGTCGTCAGCCCTGGTCGAGATCCGTCTGCAGCAGCGACATGAAGTCCTCGGGCGTGATCTGCCCCGTGACGAGGAGCGCCGCGTTCTTCGAGGAGTCCTGGCCGGCCTTCGCGTTGAACAGCGCCTCGAACCAGAGGACGCTCGTCTCGCTGCCGGCGATCCGCTCCTGCACGTCCTGGGTCAGGGTGGGGAGGCCCTCGACGGGCTCCTTCGCCTTGAAGCCCGAGATGCTGCCGCTCTGCTCGAGCGCGACCTGGCCGTAGTTCTCGGTGATGCACTTCAGCCAGTCGCCGACCTTGGGCGTGTAGGTGGCCGCGCCGAAGGTCTGCGGGAGACCGACGTTGGCCGGGTACTGGTCGATGCTGCCCTCGCCGCCCTCGACCGCGGGGAACGGCATGAAGCCGATGTTCTCGACCCCGACCTTGTTCTTCTCCGGGTCGTTCGCGTTCTGCAGGAACCAGGTGCCCATGTACATCATCGCGGCGTTGCCGGTGAGCATCTCGTTGTAGGAGCTGTCGATGTCGAGCGACGCGATGTTCTCGCCGAAGTAGCCCTTCTCGCCGAGGTCCGCGACGGCCTGTGCGGCCTCCACGTACTCCGGGTCGGTGAGCTTGGCCTCGCCGTCGGCGACCTTCTGCAACGCGTCCGGGCCGAGGGAGCGGAACAGGTAGCTGCTGATGAGGCGCGTGATCGGCCAGCCCTGCTCGCCCGACGCCGTGAACGGGGTGACGCCCGCGGCCTTGAACTTCTCGGCGGCTGCGACGAGCTCGTCCCAGGTCTGCGGCTCCTCGATGCCCTGCTCGGCGAACATGGCCTTGTTGTAGAAGATGCCCTCGATGTTGAACTGGAACGGCAGGAAGTCGAACGCGCCGCCGTACAGGTTCTCGATGGTCGAGATGGCGGCGGGCTCGATCATGTCGAGCACGCCCAGCTCCTCGAGCTCCTTCTCGAAGTCGACCAGCTTGCCCGCCTTCCACAGCTTGGCGCCCTCCGCCGGCGTGCCCGCGGCCGCGAACATCACGGGCAGCGCGTCCTGGCTGGCGAGCAGCTGGATCTGGCCGTCGAGGTCCGCCTGCGGGATCGAGCTGACCTCGAGCGGCAGCGCCTCGTTGGCGTCCGCGCACTGGTCGCCCGCCAGCTCGTCAAGCACCGGCTCGATGTTCGTGTTCTCCGCGTTCTTCAGGTACGTCAGCTTGTCCGGCTCCGTCGTGCCGGTCTCGGCCGCCCCGCCACCGCCGCCGCAGCCGGTGAGCAGGAGCGCGGACGCGCCGAGCAGGGCGATGGCGCCCGCGATCGGCCGCGTACGGCCGCGCATGAATGCTGTGGTCACATTTCCTCCTTGAAAGTGAGCGCCCCATTGAGACGTTTCAAACGGAGACTAGCCAGGGGCATCCGAGGTGTCAAGCGCGCCGGGGTGCACTCCCGGCCAGCCGATGCGCGGTCGTTATGAAACGATGCAAAAGGAGCGTGGCCCGGGAGCGCGCTCAGCGGGTGGGGCGCGCGGCCTGCCGTGCGGTCACGCGAATGCGGTACAGGCTGCTCGACGCCGTGATGTAGAGGTCCTGGCCGTCGTCCCCGCCGAAGCAGAGGTTGGACACGCGCTCGGGCACGGGAATCCGGCCGACCACGGCGCCGTCGGTGCCGAGCACCTGCACGGCGTCGCCGCTCGAGGTCCAGACGCGGCCGGACTCGTCGACCCGGAAGCCGTCGGGCGCGCCCGGAGAGATCACCGCGAAGAGCCGGCCGTTGCGGCACTGGCCGTCGACGACGTCGTAGACCCGGATCCAGTGCTCGTCCTCGTTGGTGTCGGAGACGTAGAGCAGGCTCTCGTCCGGCGAGAACGCGAGCCCGTTGGGGTGCACCATGTCGGTGATGACGGGGCGCACCTCGCCGCTGGCCTCGTCGAAGCGGAAGACGTAGCAGCCGTCGTACTCCTGTGGGGCGGCGTGGCCCTCGCGGTCCGAGAGGATGCCGTAGGGCGGGTCGGTGAACCAGATCGAGCCGTCGGCCGCCACGACGATGTCGTTCGGCGAGTTGAACCGGCCACCCTCCCAGGCGCCGGCGAGGGTCACCGGCTGCCCGTCGATCTCGCGCTCGATGGTGCGCCGGCCGTGGCAGCACTGCACGACGGCGCCGTCGAGGTCGAGGGTGCGGCCGTTCGTGAACTCGACTCCGTCGCGGTGGACGCGGGTCTCGCCGGTGGCGGAATCGAACTCGAGGATGCGGTCGTTGGGGATGTCGCTCCAGCGCACGCTGCGGGTCGTGGGCAGCCAGAGCGGGCCCTCGGCCCACTCCGTGCCGGTGTAGAGCTGCTCGAGCGTCGCATCCGGCGGGGTAAGTTCGGTCACGGCGACAAGCATGACAGACAGAGATCGGGGAGCTTCGTGGCGGTGAGTGTTCGGGACGTGGCGTCGCTCGCGGGCGTGTCCGTCGGCACCGTGTCCAACGTGCTCAACCGGCCGGACCGGGTGTCGCCCGACACCGCCGCCCGCGTGCAGGACGCGATCGCCCGGCTCGGCTTCGTGCGCAACGACGTCGCCCGCCAGCTGCGCCTCGGCCGCAGCCGGAGCATCGGGCTCGTGGTGCTCGACGTGCGCAATCCGTTCTTCACCGACCTCGCCCGCGGGGTCGAGCAGCGTGCGGCCGAGGACGGCTACACGGTGCTGCTCGCCAACAGCGACGAGGACAGCGAGCGGGAGGCCGCCCACCTCGACATGTTCGAGGAGCAGCGGGTGCGCGGCGTGCTCATCTCACCCCTGGCCGACGCCCTTCCCCGCCTCGCCCGGCTCCGCAAGCACGGCATCCCGACGGTGCTCGTGGACCGGATGACCGACGACTCGGACTTCTCCTCGGTGTCCGTCGACGACGTGGCGGGCGGCCGCATGGCCGTGACCCACCTCGCCGAGACGGGCCGCAGGCGCATCGCGTTCGTAGGCGGGCCGTTCACCATCCGGCAGGTCGCGGACCGGCTGGCCGGCGCCCGCGAGGCCGCGTCGCGGTTCCCGGGCGTCACCCTGGAGGTCATCCCGACGCGGTCCCTCACCGTGCTGGACGGCCGCGCGGCGGGGGAGCTCGTGCGCGACCGCGCGCCGGGGGACCGGCCCGACGCGATCTTCGCGGCGAACGACCTGCTCGCGGTGGGCGCGCTGCAGGCCCTGGTGATGGCGGGTTCCGTGCGCGTGCCCGAGGACATCGCGCTGCTCGGCTACGACGACATCGACTTCGCGAGCGCCACCGTCGTGCCGCTCTCGTCCGTGCGCCAGCCGAGCGGGATGATCGGCTACCGGGCCCTCGACCTGCTGCTCGGCGAGGAGGCGGAGGGCACGGTGGACGCGGACGCGCTCCGGGAGCAGGTCGTCTTCCAGCCGGAGCTCGTCGTGCGGCAATCGACGGCCCCCGCGTCCTGAAGGCGGCGGGCGGCTCGGGGGCGCCGTGCGGCTTCCGTAGGATTGCCTGATTGCAGGCACGGTCTCGTCGCGGGACGCGACGGGGAAGGACATGCGTGGCCAGGGTCGGGATACGCGAGGTCGCCGCGGCGTCCGGCGTCTCCATCGGCACGGTCTCGCATTACCTGAACCACCCCGCCAAGGTGTCGGTCGAGAAGGCCAGCCGCATCCAGGAGGCGATGGACCGGCTCGGCTTCGTGCGGAACAACGCGGGGCGCCAGCTGCGGCTCGGGCACAGCTCGACCATCGCCTACATGGTGCCGAACGTGGGCAATCCGTTCTTCGCGACCATCGCCGAGGGCGTCGAGCAGCGCGCCACCGAGGCGGGGCTGTCGGTGTTCCTCGCCAACTCCCGGCGGGATCGCGAGCGCGAGGATTCGTACCTCGCGCTCTTCGAGGAGCAGGGCGTGCGCGGCATGCTCATCGCGTCGTCGCGGCCCATCGAGAGCAGGCTCGCGCCCATTCGGGACCGCGGGACGCCGTCCGTGCTGGTCGGCAGGCGCGCGTCGTCGCCGGAGCAGCCGTCGGTGTCGATCGACGACGTGCTGGGCGGCTCCCTCGCGGTGGGCCACCTCATCGAGACGGGGCGGCGGCGCATTGCCTACGTCGGCGGGCCGCTCCTCGTGTCGCAGGTCGCCGACCGGCTGCAGGGGGCGAGCAACGCCGTGCGGGAGTCCCCGGGCGTGACACTCGAGGTCATCGACATCGAGGAGCACGTCATCGCGGAGGGCAGGCGGGTCGCCGAGGAGCTCCTCGAGCGGGACGCATCGGCGCGGCCGGACGGGGTGTTCGCGATCAACGACCTCGTCGCGATCGGCATGCTCAACGTCTTCGCCTCCCATGGGATGCGCATCCCCGAGGACATCGCGATCATCGGCTACGACGACACGGAGTACGCGGAGAACTCGCTCGTGCCCCTGTCGTCCGTGCGGCCGCCGCACGAGGCGTTCGGCATGGCGGCGGTCGACCTGCTCCTGGCCGTGATGCCGGGCAGCGAGACGCCCCCGCCGGCCGATCCGCGGCTCGTGTTCTCGCCCGAGCTGGTCGTCCGCTCCTCGACCTGACCCTCCCGGGCCTCGCGCGCCCCCGTCCAGAACGCGTGAGGTGCCGTACTCGGTCCTTCCTCGTCGGAGGAAGGAGCAGAGTCCGGCACCTCAGCGCGGGCTGCGAGTCGCGCTACGCCGTGGCGTGCTCCGGGCGGCGCGCGTGGATCAGCGTGTTCACCGTCTGCAGCACGGGGTGCGCCACGAGTGCGTCCGTGTCGAGCCCGACGGGGCCGGTGACGGTGAAGCGGCGGCTCTCGCCGGGCAGCAGGGTCACGAGCATCTCGTCGACGACCGCATCCGGAGCGAGCCGGTCCACGTTCAGCACGAGGTCCTTCACGAGCGCGTTGGCCGTCACCTCGACGGTGTACCCGCCGTCGACCGAGTCCACCGACGTTGTGATCTCGAGCTCCGGCAGCGCGAGCTCGAGGTCCTCGACGAAGTACCAGAACGCCCGGCGGGCGCCGTCCGCCGAGGCGACGACGAGCTCGCCCTCGGGCGTGCCGGCCGAGGCGACGGTCGCGTCGAGCAGCACCGTCTCGTTCGTGCGCGGCGCGACGTCGATGCGCACGCTCTGCGCGGCGAGCTCCGAGCCGTCCACGGCGACGCGACGAACGGACACCTCACCCGTCCAGGCGTCGGAGCTGTCGTTGCTCGCGATGAGGGCGAGGCCGCCCTCGCGGGGCTGGATGGTCAGCAGGCGCGGCGCGTTCAGCGACCGCAGCGCGTACCAGAGCGGCTTGCGGCGCTTGTCGCCGTCCACCGCGGCCCAGCTCGTGACCGGCCAGCAGTCGTTGAGCTGCCAGATGATCGAGCCCGCCGTGCGCGGCGAGTACGAGCGGAAGTGCTCGACGCCGAACTGGATGGCCCGGGCCTGGTTGAGCTGCGTCGTGTAGTGCCAGTCGTCGAAGTTCGTCGGCTCCGGCAGGTGCGGGGCGTAGCCGCGCTGCAGCTTGCCGTTGCCGTCCTCCGCCTTCTGGTGGGAGAGCACGCCCTCGGAGTCCGGCGCCATCGGGGAGTCGTGCACCGAGCGGGTCAGGGTCGAGTAGTTCGGCGGGCCCTGGTAGCCGAACTCGGAGACGAAGCGCGGGATGTCGTCGCGGTAGGTCGTGTAGTCCTGGCGGTTCCACACCTCCCAGCTGTGCACGGGCCCGTGGTTCGGGTCGCGCGGCGTCGCGTAGTTCTCGGGCGAGAAGGGGCTCGACGGCAGGTACGAGCGCGTGGGGTCGACCTCGGCCAGGATGCTCGGCAGCAGGTCGTCGTAGTAGCCGCGGCCCCAGTCCTCGCCCTCGGCGAGCACGTCCTTCCAACCCCAGTAGTAGAAGCCCTCGACGTTCTCGTTGCTGCCGTTCCAGAACACGAGCGAGGGGTTCGGGGCGAGGCGGGCGACGTTCTCGCGGGCCTCGGCCGCGACCTCGCTGCGCAGCTCCTCCGCCTCGGAGTAGGCCGCGCAGGCGAAGAGGAAGTCCTGCCAGACGAGGATGCCCTCGCGGTTGCAGATGTCGTAGAGGTCGTCGCTCTCGTAGATGCCGCCGCCCCAGATGCGCAGCATGTTCATGTCGGCGTCGATGGCGTCCCGGATGCTGCGCTCGTAGCTCTCGCGGGTGACGCGGGGGAGGAAGCAGTCGTCGGGGATCCAGTTGGCGCCCTTCACGAACACGTACTGGCCGTTGACGGAGAAGGAGAAGCTCGTGCCGTACTGGTCGGGGGCCATCGTGACCTCGACCGTGCGGAAGCCGATGTCGTGGCTCCAGGTGTCCACGTCGGCGCGGTTCTGGGACACCGCGACGGACACGGAGTAGAGCGGCTGGTCGCCGTAGCCGCGGGGCCACCACAGCTCGGGGTTCTCGACCTCGAGTGCCAGGACCGCGGTGGTCCCCTCGACGTCGGCCTCGACCGTCACGTCCGCGCCGCCGGGGCCGGCGACACGCGCGGTGATGCTGAGCAGCTCGTCGTTGGTGCGCTCGAGCTCGACGCGCAGCTCCACGCGGCCCGTGCCGTCCGCATTCACCGTGACGAGCGGAACGACCTGCGCGATGCGGGCGATCGACCAGCGGTGGAGGTAGATCGGCTTCCAGATGCCGGCCGTCGTGAGCACCGGTCCCCAGTCCCAGCCGAAGTTGCAGGCCATCTTGCGCAGCGCGTTGTACGGCAGGGCGTTGCCGACGAAGGGCTTGGCGCCGATGCGCTCCTCGGCCTCGCGCGCCGAGCGCACCGGGGCGGCGAAGTCGACGGACAGCTCGTTGGAGCCGGCGCGGAGGGCCTCGCGCACGTCGAAGCGGTAGGAGCGGTGCTGGTTGCGGGTGCGGCCGAGCTCCGCGCCGTTCAGGGCGAGCGTCGCGACGGTGTCGAGGCCCTCGGCGACGAGGTCGACGCGCTCGTGACCCTCGTCGTCGAAGGTGAAGGTCGTGCGGTAGCCGAAGTCGGAGTCGCCGATCCACTGGAGGGCGTGCTCGTTGAGGTCGAGGTACGGGTCGGGGATGAGCCCGGCGGCGAGCAGGTCGGTGTGCACCGTTCCCGGGACGGTCGCGGGGACCTCGGCGGGCAGGTCGGCCGGCACGGGCCCTCCCAGCGCTCGCAGGGTCCAGCCTTCGTGCAGCAGGGTACGGCTCATGTGTTTCTCCGAACGGTAGGGGATCTCGCGGCGGCAGTGGCGCGGACCGACGGCACCCGTGTCGGAAGGGCCACGCTGCCTTGTCGGTACTTTCTACATCTGCTTGACTAAGTATCGCCGCTGCTGCGGTCCAGCGCAATCGAAGGAGAATCATGCGCCCCGAGACGAGCGGGACCGAGCGGACGCCCCTGTCGGCGTCGACCATCGAGTGGACGACGGACGGCGTGCGCCTGCTGTTTGACGCGGCGCCGGACGGCCCGGTGCGGCTGCGGTCCTTCCTGCCGGCCGGGGCTGCAGGGGACACGGCCGTCGCCGGGGCGAGCGCGGGGTCCTCGCCACAGCAGCCCGTCGATCAGCCGCTCGTCGAGGTCTCCGCGGTCGGCCACGGGCGCTTCCCGGGCGGCTTCCGCCACGTCGACACCGTGATCGGTGTGCGACTGCGTTACGTGCGGCACGAGGAGAGCGCCGAGGGCGAGACCCGCCGGCTCGAGATCGTGCAGCGCGACGCCGACACGGGCCTCGTGGTGACCAGCGTCTTCGCGGCCCGCGGCGCCGTCGCCGCAGTGCAGGCCTGGACCGAGGCGACCGTCGAGGGAGAGGGCGAGCTGACCCTCGACTTCCTGTCCTCGTTCGCCTCGGGCGCGTTCCTGCCGGACTCCGGATCTCCGGTCGATGAGCTCGATCTCGCGCACGGCGACAACGACTGGGTGGTGGAGAACCGCTGGCGGCGGGATCCGCTCCGCTCGCTCGGAGTCGTCCGCATCGACCGCGAGCTGCAGCACCACCAGCCGCGCAGCCGCTTCGCGACGGGCACCCGCGGATCCTGGTCGACGGGGGAGAAGCTGCCGACCGCCGTGCTGCTCTCCCGCACGGCGCCGTACGCGCTGGCCTGGCAGGTGGAGCACAACGGCCCGTGGGGGTACGAGGTCGGCGAGACCCGCACCGCGGCGTACGTCGTGCTGCACGGTCCGACGGACCAGGAGCACCAGTGGACCCGCACGATCAGCGCCGACCGGCCGTTCGCGTCGGTGCCGGTGTCCGTGGGCGTCGCCCGCGGCGGGTTCGACGAGGCCATCGCGGTCCTGACCGATCAGCGCCGCGCGCTGCGAACCCTCCGCCCGATCGACGCCGCGATGCCGGTGGTCTTCAACGACTACATGAACACGCTCATGGGCGACCCGACCACCGAGAAGCTGCTGCCGCTCATCGACGCGGCCGCGGAGGACGGCGCGGACTACTTCTGCATCGACGCCGGCTGGTACGCCGAGGGGCACTGGTGGGACACGGTCGGCGAGTGGCAGCCCGCGGCGAGCCGCTTCCCGGGCGGCATCACGGAGGTCATCGACCACATCCGGGAGCGCGGGATGGTGGCGGGCCTGTGGCTCGAGCCGGAGGTCATCGGCATCCACTCGCCGCTCGCCGCGACCCTGCCTGATGACGCGTTCTTCTCGCGCGGCGGCCTCCGCGTCGCCGAGCACGGAAGGCACCTGCTCGACCTGCGGTCGCCGGCAGCGGTGCGGCACCTGGACGAGGTCGTCGACCGCTTGGTGTCCGACTACGGCGTCGGGTTCTTCAAGATGGACTACAACACCATGACGGGTCCGGGCTCCGACCGGGGCGGCTCCTCGACCGGCGACGGGCTGCTCGAGCACAACCGTGCCCTGCTCGCCTGGCTGGACGGCATCCAGGAGCGGCATCCGAACCTCCTCATCGAGAACTGCGCGTCCGGCGCGATGCGCATGGACTACGCGATGATGTCCCGGCTGCACCTGCAGTCGACGTCCGACCAGCAGGACCCGGTGATGTACGCGCCCATCGCGGCCGCCGCGCCCGCGTCCCTGCTGCCGGAGCAGGCGGGCAACTGGGCATATCCCCGTGCCGGCATGGATCGCGAGCTGCTCACTCTGAGCCTGGTCAACGGGATCCTGGGGCGCATGTACCTGTCCGGGTACCTGAACCGCATGACGGAGGACGAGCGCGCCCTGGTGCGCGAGGCCGTCACCGCGCAGCGCCGCGTGCTGGAGGACATCGACCGCACCCACCCGATCTGGCCGCTCGGCATGCCGGGCTGGGAGGACCCGTGGGTCGCGATGGGCCTGGCCTCGCGCGACGGGACGGTCCGCCTCTCGCTCTGGAAGCGGCCCGGCAACGCGAGCTCGGCGGCCGACGACACGATCGTGCTGCCCCTGCCGTCCCTGCGTGGCCGCTCGGTCTCGGGGTCGTCCTTCTTCCCGTCGGAGCAGTCGGCCTGGGACTGGACCTGGGACGCGGAGTCGGCCGAGCTCACCGTGACGGCCTCCCTCCCGGACCCGACGGCCCGAGTCCTGGAACTCCGCCCCCGGTAGCCGCGGCGGCCGCGCCATCGCAACACGGTCGCCTTCACGGTCGCTGAGCTTGTCGAAGCGACGTGAGTCGACCTCGCGTCCCTTCGACACGTTCAGGGATCGAGGTGGTCCCGCCAGTCTGCGCTGGTCGTTCCCGAGAGCTTCGCGAGCAGCGACGGCGATGCGGATGGTGCCGCCGCCAGATCGGGGGACGTCCTGCACACGGTCGACACGGTCGCTGAGCTTGTCGAAGCGACGTGCGCCGATGTCGCGTCCCATCAACGGGCTCAGGGACCGTGCGGCTGGACCTTCGGCGAGCAGTCGCGCGAGCGATGGCGCGAGCACAATCAGCCTCCCGGTGATGCCGGCTCGGGTGGGTGGGCCGGGTGTCGGTCGCGGAGGCGGTGTCGGCGGGCGTTCCAGTCCTGGAGCGCTCTGCTCTTCGTCGCCAGGTGGCGTGCCTCGCGGGTCGGGCTGATCGACCTCGGCGGGATCAGCGTGTAGTTCCTCCCGCCGGCACGGGAGATGTCCCAGCCGCGGTTGTGCAGGAGCAGGTGGTGGTGTTTGCAGAGCAGGACGCCGTCGGCGATGTCTGTCTTGCCGTGGTCGCGTTTCCACTGGTTGATGTGGTGCGCCTCGCACCAGGACGGCGGTCGGTCGCAGCCCGGCCAGAGGCAGCCGCCATCCCTCACCGCGAGTCCTATGCGCTGGCGGGCAGTGAAGAGGCGTTGTTCCCGTCCGACGTTGACGCACTGGCCGTCATCGTCGAGGACCACCGCGATGGTGCCGGTGGCGCACACCTCACGGCGGATCGAATTGATACTCAGGGCCTCGCCGGTGTCCTGGATCGAGCCGTGGCCTTCGCCGCTCTGGAGTGACTCCTTCGTCACGATCATCCGCACTGCCGGCCTGCGGGAGCCGTAGACCTGGCCGGGGTCGGCGTCCGCGCCGATGCGAAGCAGTTCGAGGAACCCGTCCGCGGCGAGGCGGTCGGTGGAGCGCGGGTCTTTCGCGATCGCGTCGATGCGAGCGCGGTCCTCCTCCTTGACGAAGCGCGGGCCGCCTCGGCGCGGGTTGGTGAGCTCGTCGAGAACCGAGAGGAGGAACGCGCCCGGCTCGGGTGCGTAGAGGAACTTGCCCTCCACCATGCCATCGGGCCGCTTCCACGCCTTGAGGTGCTGCTGCTCGAGTTGGGCCTTTTCGCGGTCGGCGACTTCGGTGTCGTCGAGGTCGTCGCGGAGTTGCCTCGCGCGGCGGTGGAGCTGGCCTGCGGTGAGGGTGGTCGCGTCTTCGGCGAGCTCTGACGCCGCCTCGGAAAGCGACTCCGCCGACACCGAGCCAGTGGGGAGGCCGAGCCCGGCTCGGATGGCGTCTGCTTGGGTGATCGAGATCCGCCCGTCGGTGACGGCATGCGCAATGGGTGCCTGCCAGGGCGTCGGTGGCGCCGGCAGTTCCGGGTGCTCGCGCTGGAGGGTCTCGACGGCATCCGTCTCGGCGAGCATCCTGCCCACCTCCACGATTGACACCGCGCCGCCTTTGGTTACTCCCGTCACTGCCTCGACCATCGCCTGAGGCGTCCGGTAGCCCTCCTGTTGGGCCAGCCCTGCCGAACCGAGGTCGGTCGATGAGCGACGGTCCAGTTCGCCCGCGATCCAGGCGGTGAAGGTGTCGCAGCACTGTCTGAGGTCCGCGATAGCGTGCAACGCGTTC
This sequence comes from uncultured Microbacteriaceae bacterium, assembly GCA_947487835.1. Taxonomy (GTDB): domain Bacteria; phylum Actinomycetota; class Actinomycetes; order Actinomycetales; family Microbacteriaceae; genus Planctomonas. The sequence continues at coordinate 340,005 of CANKXX010000003.1, read as the reverse complement.
ACGAGATCCTGCTTCGGAAGTGGCGCGAATGCCGCGGGGGAGTTGCCCAGGCGTGCGACTGCATCCGCTGTGCGGAGGAGCGTCGTTGCCGGGTTTCTCATAGCACACATTCTAGCAGGTAGAAAGTTTCTTCGATGAAGAACTTTCGTCCTGTGGAGAACTTCTTGGCGTGAGAATGCCGGCACCCCGTTGTGACCCTTCGACAGGCTCAGGGACCGTGTTCGTTGCGTCGGCGAGACCCCCTCGCGACCCTTCGACGGGCTCAGGGCCGTACAGCAGCACGCTCCTCGCGGGGGGAGCGGGTGGGTCGTAGGCTGGGCCGGTGTTGACGGCAGGGGATGTGCTCGATCCCGTGCCGCGGCGGGTGCTCGTCGGCGGGGTTACCGGGGCAGGCAAGACCACCCTCGCCCGTCGGATCGGCGAGATCCTCGACCTGCCGCACACCGAGATGGACGGGCTCTATCACGGGGCCGAATGGGTTCCCCGGCCGGCCTTCGTCGAGGACGTCGAGGCCTTCACATCCCAGCCCGCCTGGGTCACCGAGTGGCAGTACACCGCGGTACGCGGCCTGCTCGTGTCGCGGGCCGACACCCTCGTCTGGCTCGATCTGCCGCCGCGCGTCACGCTCTCGCGCGTCCTCCGTCGCACCCTCATCCGGCGCGCCCGGGGCACCGTCCTGTGGAACGGAAACGTCGAGCCCCCGCTGCACACGATCTTCGGGAATCCGGACCACATCCTGCGCTGGGCGTGGCGCACGCGCCGCTCCATGGCGGAGCGGGTGCTGCCCCTCGAACGCGAGCACCCGCACCTGCGGATCGTGCGGCTGCGCACCAGCCGCGACGTCGCGCGCTGGATCGACACCCTCACGCGGTCCGCCTAGCCGCCCTGACCCAACTAGGCGGAAGCGCCCCACCCGGCCCGGACATAGCAATGGCCGGAGCCGACGGACGTACCGCCGACTCCGGCCACGCTTCGGGCCTCGGGGCCTACTTGCCGAAGAGCCCGCCGAGCTTGCCCAGCAGGTCCTGGGGGTTGACGCCGAACTTGCTCAGCAGGTCGCCGTGCTGGTCGGTGTCGACCTTGTCGGGCAGCTCGGAGTCGGCCTTCGCCGCCTCGTCGTGCTTGCCCATGCTCATGAGGTGCTCGATGATCTGGCTCTTGTCGATGTTCATGCCCCCCATCCAACTCCGACCCGGCCGACCACGCGGGGAAGCGAACGAGCGCCGACCCGGGAACGCCTCGAGGAGGTGCGTCAGCCGGCCTCGCCCATCGGGTCGGGCGCTGTGGCATCCTCGAGCTCGGCGCCGCCCAGGGGGGCGTCCGCCCACTGCCGGGCCACCCAGCCGTCCTCGGGGGAGCCCTCGAGGATGACCACGGCCGTGTTCTCCAGGTGGTTCACCCGGCTGAACTCCGCCCCGACGTTGCGGCACGCCCAGGACGCCCAGGTGCGGATCGCGGCACCGTGGCTGACGACGGCGACCGTGCCGTCGTGCCGGGATGTGATCTCGCCGATGGCGCCGTCGTACCGCGCGAAGAACTCGTGGCCGTTCTCGGCGCCGGGGATGCGGGCGTTCATGTCGTCCGCCCAGGAGAAGATCGTGCCCATGTAGAGCCGGATCGCGTCCGGGTCGGAGCGCTGCTCGAGCGATCCCGCGGAGATCTCGCGCAGCCCCGGCAGAACGGTCGGCGTCATACCAAGTGCCTCGGCGAGGGGAGCGGCGGTCTCGTGCGTGCGCAGCATGGTGGAGACGTAGATGGCCTCGATCGCCTCGTCGGCCAGCGCATCCGGCACGGCTGCCGCTTGCTCGCGTCCCAGGTTCGTCAGCCCCGGTCCGGGCACCGTCGCGCCCAGTGCGCCGCGCGCGTTGTCGGGAGTCTGGCCGTGGCGGATGAGGAGGAGTCGCATTTCTCCGAGGCTACTTGAGCGATATGGGAACTGCCCGGAGCCCGAGATCCCGCCCCGCGCGCCCCGCGCAGCAGCCCGAACCCGAATACGCGGCCCTACGCCCGGTTCCGCGCTCGGGCCCGCGCGTGGCGCAGCGCGTCCACGCCGACGCTGAGCAGGAGCGCGACCGCGAGGAACGCGATCTGCACCGAGGGCAGCTCGCCGATGCCGATGCCGTCGAGCAGCACCCCGCCGAGGAGCGCACCGCCGCCGATCCCCACGTTGAACGCGGTCGTCTGCAGCGCGGCCGCGAGGTCGCGCACGCGGAACGACGCGGTGTTCAGCATCCGGGTCTGCAGCATGGCCGGGATGCCGCCGAACGCGACGCCCCAGACCACGAATGCGGAGACCACGATCACGGGATTGCCGGAGAACAGCGCGAGGACGAGCACGGCGACCATGACCGCCGCGACCGCGCCGATGAAGCCGCGCTTCGGGAAGCGGTCCGCCGCGAAGCCGGCCAGCACGAGGCCGATCGCGCCCGCGCCGCCGTAGAGGAAGAGGAGGAACGCGACGGACGTGTCCGGGAACAGCGCGACGTCGGTGAGCCACGGCGCGATGTACGTGTAGAAGATGTTCTGCCCGGTCACCAGGATCACGATGACGACACAGAGCAGCACGACGCCGGTGATGCTGCGGTCCTTGTGCAGCGGCAGCGGGATCTCGCCCGTGCGCAGGGTGACGTGGTGATTGACCGGCGGCAGGAACTTCACGACCGCGAGCGCGAGCAGCAGCACCACGGCCGCGATGATCATGAACGCGGCTCGCCAGTCGAGGGCGTGACCGAGGGCGGTGCCGACGGGGACGCCGAGAACGAACGCCGCGGATGCGCCGCCGGACGTGATGGCCACGGCCCGGCCGAGCTGGTGCTTCGGCACGAGGTGCGCCGAGTACGCCGCCACGACGGCCCAGAACAGGCCGTGCGCGAGACCACCGAGGATGCGGGCGCCGACGAGGATCTCGTACGTCGGCGCAATCGCGGCCAGCACGTTGGCCAGCGCGATGATCAGCAGCACGACGATGACGAGCGTCTTCCGCGAGTACTTCCGGGTCAGCGCCGCAAGCGGGGTGGTCGCGACGACCACGGTGCCGGCGAAGATCGTCACGAGCAGCCCGGCGCGGGAGATGCTGACGTCGAGGTCCCGCGCCATGTCGGGCAGGAGCCCGGTGGGCAGGAACTCGCTCGTCACGGAGGCGAAGATGGCGCCTGCGAGCGTGAGGAGGCCGATCCAGGGGAAGGCGGGGGCGGCTGTCTGGGAAGTGGGCGCGGACACGTGAAACCGTTCGAGGAGAGGGGTGGGGAGGAGCGCGGAAGACCGCCCAGCCGGCAACCGCTTCCGCGCGGCGCTGCAACAACCCTAGGCGAGCGTCGCGGCCGCGTGGTCCACCGCGCGGGGGCGCCGGAGGCCGGAAGCGAGCGCCCCCGTTCCCTCCGAACCGACTGCGGAATCCGACCCGCGGTGGCGAGAGGGACGCAATCGCCGCAATACTCGAGGTGAAGTATGCACGCGCATGAACGGAGCCGGGGGAGACATGCTCGACGCTGCCACCCTCAGGGTTGCGTTCGCCCTGACGGCGCTCACGCTGCTCGCGCTCTTTCTGCTCGTCACCTATCGGAGCACGAAGACGCCGTACAGCCTGTGGTGGAGCTGCGCCCTCGCCCTCTTCCTGGCCGGATCGGGCGCGTACCTCCTCGACTTCACACCGCAGCAGGTGTGGGCGAACCCGCTCGGCAACGGGCTGTTCGTCGCCGGCGCCGCGAGCGTCTGGATCGGTGCACGGTCGCTGCGCGCGCGTCCGCTGCACTGGTGGCAGTTCGTCGCGGCGCCCGTCCTGATCATCGTCGTGTCCGCCTTCGACTCCCCGGCGACGAATGACTGGTCCGGCGGGCCGCTCTTCCTCGCGCTCCTGTCCGGCCTCATCGGGTTGTCCGCGCGCGAGATCCTGCTGCTCGACCCCGGCTACTCCCGCACGCGATGGCCTCTGTTCCTGGCGTCCGCCGCGCTCTCCGCCTACTACTTCGTGCGCCTCATCGTGTACCTGCTCGACGGACCCCGCGGCGCTGTGTTCGTCGAGTACTTCGGCACCCAGACCACGACGCTCATCACCATGGTGCTGCTGATCGTCGTCTCCTTCTCGATGGCGTCCCTGAGCGGCGAGCAGCTCGCCCGCGAGATGGGCGTGCGCATGGAGCGCACCGGCCGCGAGCTGGCGGAGGCGGGGCAGGTGCAGCGGCGGCTGCTTCCCGCGGAGGCGCCCGGGGTGCCCGGCTACGACGTCGCGGGCGCGTGCGTGCCGAGCGGGGCGATGAGCGGCGACTTCTTCGACTGGCAGCACACTCCCGACGGGCTCGCCCTCACCGTGGCCGACGTCATGGGCAAGGGCGTGGGCGCCGCCATGATCGCGGCGACGGTGCGCGCGGCGCTGCGGGTCACGGTGCCCTCCGCGGGGCCTGCGGATGCGGTTGCGGCGGTGGACCGCGTCGTCGAGACCGACCTCGTGACGAACGAGGCGTTCGTCACCATGCTGCACATGCGCCTGGATGCGACGACGGGGCTCCTGACCGTGGTCGACGCGGGACACGGGCTGGGTCTCATTGCGCGGGCGGACGGGACGCGCGAGCTGTTCCGCTCCTCGAACACCCCTCTCGGCGTGCTCGGCGGGCAGGCCTGGACCGCCCGCGCCTACGAGCTCTGCCCCGGGGACCTCGTGCTCGCGTTCAGCGACGGCGTGCTCGACCTGTTCGACGGCACCCTCGATTCGCTCAGCCGCGCCGCGGACCTCGCCCGCGCCGCCGCCCCCACGGCGCAGGACGCCGTGGACAGCATCCGCCGGCTCGCGGAGGGTGTTCCGCTGCCCGATGACGTGACGGTCGTCGCCATCCGGCGCACGGCCTGACGCGGGGAGGACCGTGATCGACGACGTCCGGGTGCTGCGACTCACCGCGTTCTCCTCGGACCCGGACGGCGGTAATCCGGCCGGGGTCGTGCTCGACGCCCGCGACCTGTCCGACGAGCGGATGCGGGGCATCGCCGCGGCGGTCGGGTACGCCGAGACGGCGTTCGTCACGGAGCCGCCCAGCGCGGCGGACCCCGGTCGGATGGGCGTCCGGTACTTCTCGCCGACGGCGGAGGTCCCGTTCTGCGGGCACGCGACCGTCGCCACGGCGGTCGCGATCGCGGACGGCCTGGGCGGGGCGAGCATCCCGGCGCCCGCGGACGGGGCGTTCCTCTTCTCCACAGCGGTCGGCGACGTCCGCATCACGACGCGGCGCGAGGGCGCGAATACGGTCGCGTCCTTCACGAGCGTGGAGCCGGTCGTGACCGACATCGCGCCCGGCGTGCTCGCACGCCTGCTCGACCTCCTCGGACTCACCGGGGGTGACCTCGACGCGACCTACCCGGCGCGTCTGTCCTTCGCGGGCAACACGCATCCCGTGGTCGTGATCGCCGACCCTGCGCGCTTCGACGCGTTCACCTTCGAGCCGCGGGCCGCCCGAGCCCTCATGGACGAGCAGGGCTGGGCCGGCACGATCACGGTCGCCCACGCGACCGGTCCCGGGGAGTACGAGGCCCGCAACATCTTCCCTGTCGGCACGCTGGTCGAGGATCCGGCGACGGGATCGGCGGCGGCCGCGCTCGGCGCCTACCTGCGCTCGCTCGGGCTGGTGCGGCCCCCGCAGCGGGTGCTCGTCCACCAGGGACGGCACGTCGGGCGGCCCGGGCTCCTCACCGTAGACATCCCCGCGACCGGTGGCGTCGTCGTCTCCGGAACCGCGACGCTGATAACGAATCCCTTCCCCTGAGGGCGCTGAGCCGTCGCGACTACTGGCCGGGGCGACGGCCACCGCTGAGGCCACAGGGCTGTGCTTGACCGGGACTACTGACCCCAGGACCATTCCCCTGGTGACGCCGACCGGGGTCGTGTCGGCGCCCGGACAGGAGCCCCCCAGTGAAGATCAGAAACGGTGCCATCACCGCAGCAGCCGCCCTCGCGCTCGCCGTCAGCACGGCGACGCCGGCCATCGCAGCACCATCGACCGTGGAGAGGACCGACGGCAGCTTCGCGAGTGCCCGCTTCCTGACGACGGACCCGCTCACCTGCGCCGATGGTTCGGCGGGTAAGCGCACCATCGAGTCGGCCTACGACGGAGACGCCTTCGTCACGTCCGGTGGGAAGGGAGCGGATGCGTGGAGCGTGGAGATCGACGAGTCGCAGGTCGACGTCGTGGTGCGCGACTCGTGCACCGGTGAGACTCTCGCCCTCTCCGGCTCCCTGCTGTACCGCGGAGGGCTGCCGCTCTTCCCCAGGTCGGCGAAGTCGGTGGACGTGCACGCGACGGGCCTCGAGGTGTACGTGCCCTACGTGGAGTACTCCGAGGCGAGCGCACAACTGCACTTCGCCGCGAACTCCCGGCCGACGAAGAGTCGGGATCGCACGAGGGACATCACCGCGGACGGCACCACATTCACGCGCAGCCGCACAACGACGAGAAGCGCCATCGCCACCGGGTCGATCATCCTGAGCGGCACGGGGATCGCCTACCTCGACGGGCGCAACCTGATCGCCGGGGCCACTCAGGTGGACGCGTCCTTCGGCACGTCGGTCTACAAGGTGCGCACCCGCCAGCGCTGACGAGAGGCCGTCTCCCTCGGCACCCCGGGCACCCGGCCGCCGGTGGCGGTACGGGCGCTTCCTCGTTCTCTGCGAGGCTTGGGGCCATGCCCCGCATTCGTCTCGTCATCCCCCACGACGGTGACGCGCTCACCGAGCTGCAGCAGCGGAACAGGGCGTACCTGGCTCCCTGGGAGCCTGTCCGCGGCGAGGACTACTTCACCGCCGCCGGTCAGCGGGCGGACATCGGGGCGGCCCTCGCTCGGTACGATCGCGGAGAGGTGGCGCCGTTCGTGATCCTGGACGACGACGGATCCGTCGCCGGCAGGCTCACGCTCAGCGGCATCGTCCGCGGGGCATTCCAGTCGTGCAGCCTGGGCTACTGGCTGAGCGAGGACAGGACCGGTCGAGGCCTCGCCACCGAGGCGGTGCGATCCGCCGTCGCGTACGCCTTCGAGGACCTGGGACTGCACCGGGTCCAGGCGGAGACGGTGCTCACCAACGACGCGTCGCAGCGGGTGCTCGAACGGGCCGGATTCGAGCGCTACGGACTCGCTCCCGGCTACCTGAGGATCGCCGGGCGGTGGCAGGACCACCTTCTGTTCCAGCGGCTGAACGAGGACGCCTGAGCCGCAGCCGCAGCGTCTTGCCCCCGTCGTGCCCGGGTCACCGGGTCGGCTTGCTCACCTCGGGACGGGCTCACGGGAGTGCTCGATCGCGTCGTCCACGATGTGCGACACGTGGCGGTCGGCGACCGAGTAGATCGCCTCGCGGCCCGTGCGTTCGACCTGCACGAGACCGACGCCGCGGAGCACCCGCAGGTGCTGGGACACGAGCGGCTGGGACAGCCCCGACGAGGCGACGAGGGCCGACACGGACGCCGCGCCCTCCGACAGAAGGCGCAGCAACCGCAGCCGAGAAGCCGAGGACAGCGCCTTGAACAGGTCTGCTGCCGCCTCCAGCCCCTCGTCGTCAGCCATGGCAACACATTAGCGCTCGCGAATACGAGCGGCGCGTCACCGGTCGGGTCATGACGCCCAGTGGCGGCGGACCGGTGAGAAAGACCCCCTTGACCCTGTGCCGGGAACAGGGGTTTGACTGCCTTCTCGTATCACCCGCCGACCGATCGATCGGCGTCGCCGCACTGGCACTGAGGAGACAGAGAACGTGGACAACCCTTACGAATGGCTGCAGAGCATGGTCGATCAGGTGCCCGAGCTCGTCCAGCCCCTGATCGTCGCGCTGGCCGGAGCCGTGCCCTACATCGAGGCGGAGGGAGCGACGGCGTTCGGCATTCTCGCCGGCATCAACCCGATCGTCGCCGCGCTGGCCGGAGCCGTCGGCAACATTCTCTGCGTCGTCATCGTGGTGCTCCTCGGTGCGCGTGTGCGTGAGGGACTCGTGTCCCGCCGCGCCGTCGCAACGCCGAGCGCATCGAGCACTTCGAGCACGACGCGCACGATGGTGGAGGAGCGCCCCGCCGCCGACGCGGGACCCGAGACGCAGGACGAGGTCGGGGACGCGCCGAACACGCGCAGAGCCAAAGGCCGCCGGAAGCTCGGTCGCTGGCTCGTGAGATTCGGTGTCCCCGGCGCGAGCATCCTCGCTCCGCTCGCGCTTCCCACCATGCTGACCGCTGCGTTCTTCGTCGGGTCGGGCGTCCGCAAGCAGTGGGTCATCCTGTGGCAGGTCGTCGCCATCGTGCTGTGGACGGCCCTCACCGCCGCCGCGGCGACGGGTCTGATCGCGGTCCTCGGCTGGTGACCGACACGAGTGACGGCCTCCCTCATTGGACGGCCGTCACTCGTCGGTCGTCGACCCTGCGTCCGCCTGCGCGCGGGCGATGGCGCCCGCTCGGGCGAGGACGTCGAGCTGTGCCGGGTTGTAGAGCTCGGTGATGGTCTCGAGGAAGGCTTCCTCGGTCACCCGCCGGCCCTTCGGGAGATGCGACCCGGGCTCCGAGAGCCACGGGTAGTCGACGAGGTGCTGAGCCAGCATCGGCGCGAGCGACTCGGCCACCAGCTGCCGGACAGCATCGTCGGCGTCGGCGGGCAGCGCCATGAATGCGGCGTCGGCACCCTCGGGCTCCGAGTCGATCATGCGTTTGAGGTCCGCCATGGCCGACGCGTCGTACAGCTGCGAGTAGACGAGCATGAGGGAGCGTTCGGGAGCGGCGAGCTTCGACGCGAGGTCCTCGAATCCGGCCGGGAGGTCCGTGGCCGTCGATCCCTCGAGGATCGCCCGGATCTCGGCGCGGGCCCGATTGAGACGCTCGATGCTGGCGGCAAGCTCGGCGTCGATCGCGAGCAGCGCCGCGGACGGCGACCCGGTCCCGGATCCCACGGTCTCGATCTGCGCGAGTGGCACCCCGAGGTCGCGGAGGCGCCGGATCTGCAGCAACCGCACGAGGTGCCGAGCGCCGTACTGCTTGTACCCGTTCGACATCCGGTCGGGCTCGTCGAGCAGACCCGAGCGGTGGTAGTGGCGGACCGTGTTGACGGTCGTGCCCGCGAGATCCGCGATCTCTCGAGTGCTCCAGGGCATCGTCAGTCCGTCCCGTTCACCGTCAGGCGTCGGAACGGGTAATCGGCGGGGGTGTGCGACCGAGCGTGAGTTCCCGCACGCCGAGGAAGAAAGGGAACGCGAACGCCACGGCGAGCCCGATGGACATGGGCACGAGCAGCAGAAGGAACCACCACGGCAGTCCGATGCGGCGGCCCTCGATGAAGTAGAAGAGCAGGGTCACGAAGAGGACCGTGATGATGTCCGCGGCCGCGGACGAGCTGGCGGGGTTCGCGAACCAGTCCCCGATGTAGTCACTTCCCCGGTAGGAGAGGTTGAAGTACCACGTCGCGATCAACCCTCCGATGGCGAGTGCGAAGTAGATGCCGGCGACGATCCGTGTCTTCCTCACAGGAGTCCTCTCTCGGTGCCATCGGGGCGGCCTGTGTCCCTCATAGTGCTCCGATTCCGTTCGTTGATGGTGTTTGTTGCGGTTCGGGGCGTGGGTCGGCACGGCCCGTAGCGCTGTCCTGTTTGGATGGTGGGATGACCGCCGCAGGCCTGAGCGAGGTTGACGGCGGATAAGCGTCGCCCCGCTGTGCCTTCAAGCCGGCCACACGGTTTTGGTCCGACAGGAGTGAGAACATGCCGCCACTAGGCGCCGCCGCGCCCCGTCCCGCAGGATCGACGATCGTGTCCTGGTGGGCGAAGGTGCTCTGGGCGGCGACCGCGTGGGGGGCCCTCGCCGGGATGGTGCTGCCCGGGCTCGCGCTCGCCGAATCCATCGCGGGATCTGAGGAGTGGGATGCCGGGATCATGACGCTCGTGTTCGGGCTGTCGGCGTTCACCGGGATCCTCGTCGGTCTCGCCGCAGCCCTGGTGGGGCTGTCGGTGAGGGCCCTCACCATGCTGATCCTTCGGGATCGCCGTGTTCTGGCCGCGGCCGTCGGTGCTGTCGCGACATCAGCCGTGGCGCTCGTCGCGCTCATGCTGCTGTCCGATGCGCATGTGTTGGACGGTGGCACGCAGCCCCTCCTCGTCGCGCTCGCGATGGTCGGAGCCGTCGGATTCTTCCTGCTGGCGAGAATCGGCCGACGAAACCCCTGGCCGTACTGACGCGGTCCTCGTGTCACCGCCTCCGTGCTCACGCTGCACGAGGGGGCTGTGCCGGGCGAGACGCGTGGCTCATGCTGAGGAGAATCGGATCGGAACCGTGAGGAGGCAGCATGCCCAGGAACTCCATCACAGCGGTGACATTCGCGGCCTCCGTTCTGCTTCTGGCCACGGGGTGTGCCGCCCCAGGACCGAGCGACGGCCCGAGCAGCGGATCGAGCGCCGGATCGGGTCCCGCCCCTGACACCGCCGGCTACACCTGCGACGGGCGTCTGGTCCCTCGAGACGCTCGGGAGGAGCGCGTGCCGATCGACGAACTCGACGAGGGAGCCCGGGAGGCATTCACCGAGGCCCTGCAGCGGGACGGCATGGAGGTCGACCTTTCACCGGCCGCCGGGTGGTTCGTCGTGGATGAGTCCCCGCAGCACATCACCGTCCTGCGCGAGATCGAGGCGCCGGCGGAGCCGTACGCCGGCGAGGACCTCACCGATCATGAGGTCTTCGGGGTGGCACTGGTCGACGCTCCCAACGCCCCCTTGGGCTGGTACGTGTCGACGCACGACTTCTGCGCGCTCCGGCTCGACCTCGCCCCGCTCGCCGTCCCCGCGGTCGCTCTCGAGTCGGACCCCGATCCCGCATCCACGGAGCTCCACCTCCTCGTCACCGAGAACGGGTGCAACTCCGGCGAGGATGCGGAGGGGCGCATCGAGGTCGTGCGGCTGGAGGAGTCCGACGATCGGGTGAGCCTCATCCTCGGTGTCCGTCCTCGCAACGTGCCCGCAGACTGCCCGAGCAACCCGTCGACCCCGTTCACCGTGACTCTGAGCCACCCTCTCGGGGACCGGGAGCTCATCGACGCGGGCCTGGCCGATCCTCGTCCGATCGCCGTCGGGTGAAAGGCGGCGCCGAGCGTCGCGCCTACTCATCCTGTCGCGCATCGGCTCTGGATGGTCAGACGCAGGAGGCCGTCGGAGTTCCCGCGGAGAGTGGCCCTCTCGATCGGATCCGCCTCGGCGCCGTAGAGCAGGTTGAGGCCGAGGGCGCGGTCCCGTGTGTAACCGTCCGTGACCCAAGCGTCGAGGATCGCTCGTTCGGTCTCGACGTTGTCAGCAGTCACCATCCTCAGGTCGACCATCAGGGAACTTCCACCGGCGGCGCACGGAACCATGGTCACCGGAACCTCGTCCGGACTAGTGACCCTCCGGCCGTCCTCGGTGACGACGGAACCCACAGCTGCCCGCAGGCTGCGATCGACGCCGTCGTGCACGGCGTCGGTAACCTCCTCCGTCGTAAACGTGGGCGGGGACGGAGGCGGGAGCGGAGCGGGTACCGGCGGACGCCTTGACTCCTCCAAGGCGGCATCTATTTCTTGCTCCATCCCGAAGGTTGCAATCACGATCAGGAGGATCAGGGCCGGGCACATCCCGATGGCGAACACCAGTGGCGCAGCCCACCGGCGCAGCAGTGCGCCAACCGTCGCAACGAGGACCAGAGCGGCGACGGCAGCCAACACACCCAGGGCAAGAGCACGTATCCCGCGATACCTGTCGGCCTGAGCGAGCCAGTCCTGCGCGGTGAGGTCGTCGGGGTCCCAGGGGCCCGCGAACACCAGGACGCCGAACACGAACAGAAACGGGAAAGCGAATGCGACCCACCCGGCGAAGATCATGAGCGTGGCCAATCGCGGGCGAGGAGCGTACTGCCAGGAGGCGCGAGACACCGCAGCCCTTCCCCAGCTCAGTACAGCGGTGCTGAGTTGAGGGACGGATCGATGCGGTGATCGGTGGGCACGAGTGCAACGGTATCGAGCAGGAGGGACAGTCCTCTGCGTTGACACGCGCCGTCGTGGACCGTCAGCATGACGACGTGGTCGCCAAGGTGAGCAGTGTCGACGACTTCCTCGATGCGCTCGAGCCGCAGCAGCGGGCGCAGGTCGCCGATCTCCGGCGGGTCATCCTGGCCGCGGCACCCCAGTTGATCGAGCACATCAAGTGGAACTCGCCCAGCTACATCCACGAGGGCATCGATCGCCTCACGATCAACGTGCGCAACAGGGAGAACGCCGTCCAGCTCATCCTGCACATGGACACCGCGCGGCCCGAGGACCGCACGGCGCAGCCCGTTCTGACGGACGACATCGGTCTCGTCCGCTGGCTCTCCGACATTCGCGGCGTGATCACCCTCCAGCCCGAGGCGCCCGTTGCGGCGTGGGAGGCCGACCTGTCCGCGGTCGTCAGGCGCTGGGTGCACACGCACTGACGCGCGCGTCAGCGACGAGGCGGTCACGAGCCGAAGCCGACGAGCGACCCGCGGTCGTCGAAGCGGGCGCTCGGGGCCCACGCGATCTCCCAGCGGTTGCCCTCGGGATCGGCGATGTACGCGGAGCGACCGCCCCACTCGCGCGCGGTCGGAGCCGCGATCGGGGTGGCTCCCGCCGAGACGGCGGCGTCGAACGCCCGGTCCACGTCACCCGCGGCATCGACGTTGCAGGCCAGGGTCACTCCCGACCATCCGGCCGGGCTCAGCCCGTCGTCGCCGGACTCCGCCGACAGTGCGGCGACGGGGTACAGCGCGAACAGCACGCCACCGAGCAGGTACGCCACCCAGCCGTCGTCACTGCCGGCGACCTCGTCCCAGCCGAGGGCGCCGTAGAAGCGCCGGAGCGCGGGCAGGTCGCGTGCTCCGACGGTCACGACGGAGAGACGAGCGGGCAGGGACACGGCTCGAGTCTGCCCGGGACGGCGCAGCGACCGCCAGATCGAAATGCCGGCCCTATTGCACTGTGTTCAGTGCCGCATCGCTCCTAGCGGTGCCTCACGCCACCGGAGGGTGGGTGCCGACGACGGAGAGGAGCTCCAGCTTGTCGTAGTCCTCGCTGCCGGGAGCGGCGGTGTACACCAGCAGCAGGTGCGACTGCTGCGGATCGAGCAGCGTCTGGCAGTGCAGCTCGAGTCGGCCGACGGTCGGGTGCATGAAGCGCTTGCCGTCGTGCGGGCGCACTCCCACCTCGTGGGTGGCCCACAGGTCCCGCAGCTCCTCGCTGCGGGCCAGCGCGAGTTCGGCGAGGCGGGCGGCGCGGGAGCCGGGGCCGCGGCGGGTGACGACCTCGCGCAGGTGCGAGGCGTACAGGCGGGACAGGAACGCGCGATCCTCCGGCACGTACCACTCCCTGGTGTCCGGGTCGGTGAACCAGCGGTATCCGAGGCTCCGAGCCGGCCCCGAGTACCGGGACGCGTCACCGGTGAGGGCCACGCCCAGCGGAGTCTGACGAAGCGTCTCTCCCAGTTCGGTGACGATCTCCGCGGGGGTGTCGACCAGGCGGTCCAGGATGCGGAGCAGGCCCGGGCTGACATGGTCGCTGTCCGCTCCCCGGGTCGGCGGGTGGTGGCCGGCGAGGTGGAAGAGGTGGTCGCGCTCGTCCAGGCTGAGGTGCAGCCCCTGCGCGATCGAGGCGACCATCTGCTCCGAGGGTTGGGGGCCGCGCTCCCGCTCCAGTCGGGCGTAGTAGTCCGTCGACATGTTGGACAGTGCGGCGACCTCCTCGCGCCGCAGCCCGGCCGTACGTCGGCGCTGACCCCGGGGGAGGCCGACGTCCTGCGGCTGCATGGCCTCACGTCGTTGGCGTAGGAACTGCGCCAACCCCGCCCTGTCGATCGCCATGGGTCGTCCCTCCTGCTCGGTCGCCCCTTTCTACCTCCTCTCGGCCCTGGTCAGCCACGACCTCCCGATCCGCCCCTCCGGTGGCGGCGCTCCAAGGGGCGGATCGTCAGGCCCTGGTTGCGATCGCTGCGGTCGTCGACGCTCGGATCACAGCCCTTTACCCAGGAGGAACACGTGAGCCAGTCATCCATCAGCCCCGCCGGAGGTCCCGCGAGTGCGGTGCCCGAGCCGGCGGGTGCCAGCGCACGGGTCCGCCGACTGCTCGGTCTCCCCGATCCGGTCGAACGCTCCCTGGCGCGAGCGACGGCGGAACGGACCCTGGAACGGGTCGGTGGACCGTTCGGTCTCGCGTCCGCCGTCGCACCGACCGTCGCGTTCGTGGTGACCGATGTGGTGGCCGGGCTCGTTCCCGCGATCGTCGCTCTCGCGGTCACCGCCGTGGCCGCCTGCGTGCTGCGCGTGGCGCGCAGGGAGTCGCCCGCGGCGGCGATCGCGGGCCTGGTGGTCGCTGCGATCTGCGCGGCGGCGGCGGCCCTGGCCGGAGAAGCCCGCGCCTTTTTCCTGCCCAGCATGGTGCTGCCCGTCCTCTTCGTCGTCGCCTACAGCGCCTCGCTCCTCGCACGGCGGCCCCTGATGGGCTTGATCGTCAACCCGCTCTCCGGGGCACCCCGCGGCTGGCGGAGCGACCGCCGGCTGCAGAGTCTGTACACCGCCAGCACGCTCGTGGGCATGGTCCTCGCGGTGGTGAACCTCGCTGTGCGGATCGTCTTCTACGCCGCCGATGAGCCCGGTGCGCTCGCCGTGGTGCAGGTCACCGCCACGACCGTGTTCGCGCTCCACTTCGCCGTCACCCTGGTGCTCGCCCGCCGCGTGACCGCCCCTCCGGGTCTGTCGACCCGCACGCCTATCGGCGCCGATTCCTGATCCTGCCGCCCCGCTCACCACAACATCAAGGAGAAAACCATGTCCCGCATCCCCGATCTCACCCTGCCCGACCTCACGGGTCGCCGCGCCCTGGTCACCGGAGCCAGCGACGGAATCGGCTTCGGCATCGCCCGCCGGCTCGCCGCGGCCGGCGCCGAGGTGATCCTCCCCGTCCGCAACCGCACCAAAGGGCAGGCCGCCCTCGATCGCATCCGCGCCCAGCACCCGTCGGCCCGGGTGTCCCTCCGCGACCTCGACCTGTCGTCGCTGGAGTCCGTCGCCGGCCTGGGCCGGCAGTTGCTCGGCGAGGGGAACCCGCTGCACCTGTTGGTGAACAACGCGGGCGTCATGACGCCGCCGGAACGGCAGACCACCGCGGACGGCATCGAGCTGCAGTTGGGTACGAACCACCTCGGCCACGTCGCCCTCGTCGCGCACCTACTGCCTCTGCTGCGCGCGGGACAGGCGCGGGTCACATCGCAGATAAGCGTCGCGGCCAGGAGCGGGGCGATCAACTGGGCCGACCTGAACTGGGAGACCGACTACCACGGCATGCGTGCGTACAGCCAGTCGAAGATCGCCTTCGGGCTGTTCGGCCTCGAGCTGGAGAGGCGCAGCCGGGCGGAGGGGTGGGGCATCACCAGCAACCTGTCGCATCCGGGTGTCGCCCCGACCAGTCTGCTCGCGGCGCGGCCCGAACTGCAGCGCGAGCGGAACACCCCGCAGATCGCCGTCATCCGCAGGCTCTCCCGTGCCGGGATCCTGGTCGGCACCGTCGACAGCGCGCAGCTGCCGGCCCTGTTCGCCGCGACCTCACCGTCCTCCGAGGGTGGGCGGCTGTACGGCCCGATGGGCCCGGGTCGCCTGGGTGGCGGCCCGGGCGAGCAGCCGCTCTTCCGCCCGCTGCGGGACCTGGCTGAGGCGGAGCGCGTCTGGCGCGTCTCCGAGGACCTGGCCGGCGTGTCCTTCACCGCGTCCTCCCGGGCCTCCTGACCGGATCCGCGGCCGCGGACAGACAGAAGGGCCCCACCGATCGGTGGGGCCCTTCCGGTGCTTCGTCCAGCGCACGACTCAGTGCGGCGGACTCAGCGTGACGGGTCAGTGCTCGTCGTAGTGGTCCTCGTGCTCGGCGTGCATGTGCTCGCCGTGCATGTAGTCCACGTGGTCGCCGTGCTCCACGCTCTGGTGGCCGCAGTCCTGGCCGTGCTGGTGCTCGTCGGTGGTGTGCTCGGCGTGCACATCGGTGTCGGTCATCTGTGTTCCTCTCGACGGACGTTCGTGGTGGGTGGTACCAACGCAACCACATCCATAAACGAATTGCAATACGTGTATCTAATTGAGAACGAGAATCACCCGCACCCACACCCGCACCCGCGTAGACATCCGCACCCACGCAGACGACAGCGGTGCCCGGAACGGCGAACCGTTCCGGGCACCGCCGGTAGAAGAGGAGTAGCTCAGGACACCGGCACGGGCCGCTTGTCCAGGGAGGTCCACTCGCCCGTGTAGTGGTTGAAGCTCACCGAGTTGTCGATGCCGCTGCGATCCGGCGCTCCGGTAGCGCGCACCAGTTTGCCCATGCGCTCGGGGTCCGGGGCGGATGCGGCGAGCAGCTTCGTGTAGTCGTGCTGCGGGTTGAGGATCACCGAGTCGGCCGGGCCGCGCTCCACGACGCGACCGCGGTAGAGCACGAGGATCTCGTCCGAGAAGTGCCGCGCCGTGGCCAGGTCGTGCGTGATGTACAGCACGGCGAGGTTGTCCTCGCGCTGCAGCCGCGCCATCAGATTGAGCACGCCGAGCCGGATGGACACGTCGAGCATCGACACGGGCTCGTCGGCGATGAGCACCTGCGCGCCGGGAGCGAGCGCGCGGGCGATCGCGACGCGCTGACGCTGACCGCCGGAGAGCTCGTGCGGCCGGCGGGCGGCGATGTCCTCGGCGGGGGAGAGGTTCACGCGCTCGAGCATGTGCACGACGCGCTCGTGCGTCTCCGCCGCGCCGCGGGTGCGGCGGTGGATCTTCAACGGCCGCGCCACGTGGTGCTCGATGCTGTGGAACGGGTTCAGCGAGGCGAAGGGGTCCTGGAAGACCATCTGCACGTGCCGGCGGTAGACGGACCCGTGCACCGGGGTGCGGTCGTCGAGCGTCACGTCGATGGAGCCGGACGTCGGCTTCTCGAGCCGGGCGAGCATCCGCGCGATGGTGGACTTGCCCGATCCGGACTCGCCCACGAGCGCGACCGTGCGGCCGGGCAGCAGGTCGAACGACACGCGGTCGACGGCGGTGAGCGTCGACCGCTTCATGCCGTTGCGGATGTGGAACTCCTTGGTCAGGTTCTTGACCTCGACGCTCGTCATCGGTTGTCTCCCGTCAGGGCGTGGTCGCCGGTGCGGATGAAGTCGCCGCGGTCCCCGGTGAGGCTGGGGAAGGAGCCCAGCAGCTTCTGCGTGTAGGGGTGCTGCGGGTTGCGGTAGATCTGCTCGCCGCTGTTCAGCTCGACGATCTCGCCGCGCAGCATGATCGCGATCCGGTCGCTGATCTCGAGGAGCAACGGCAGGTCGTGGGTGATGAAGATCACGGCGAAGTTGAGCTCGTCGCGCAGGCGGATGATCTCGCGCAGGATGTCGCGCTGCACCACCACGTCGAGGGCCGTCGTCGGCTCGTCCATGATCATGACCTGCGGCTCGAGGATGAGCGCCATGGCGATCATCACGCGCTGGCGCATGCCGCCGGAGAGCTCGTGCGGGAAGCTGTTCAGGCGCTTGGGGTCGACCCCCACGCGCTGCAGCACGTCCTGGCCGCGGGCGCGGCGCTCGGCCTTCGACATGCCCGGCCGGTGGGTGCGAAGCACGTCGTCGAGCTGGGCCGCGATCGAGATCACGGGGTTGAGGGCGTTCATGGCGCCCTGGAACACCATGGAGAGCTTCGACCAGCGGAACGCGCGCAGCTTCTCGTCCGAGAGGGCGAGCAGGTCGATGTCGGAGCCGTCGGCGTCGGAGAAGGTCACGGACCCGGAGGAGATGCGCGCCGGCGGCTTGTGCAGGCGGTTGATCGCGTAGGCCAGCGTGGTCTTGCCGCAGCCGGACTCTCCCGCGAGGCCGAGGATCTCGCCGGGGGCGAGGGTCAGGCTCACGTTCTTGACGGCGGTGACGGGGTTGGCGACGTCGTAGACGACGCTCAGGTCCTCGACCGTGAGCACCGGGCGCACGGCGCGCTCTGTCAGTGCGGTCATCGGGCTGCTGCCTTCCTTGCGATGCGCATGCGCTTGGCGTGGGCACGCACGTTGCGGAGCTTGGGGTTGATGATCTCGTCGATGCTGAAGTTGATGAGCGAGAGGCCGCAGCCGAGCAGGGCGATGATGAGGCCCGGCGGCACGAACCACCACCACGCCTTCAGCTGCAGCGCGAAGCCGTTCTGGGCGTAGAAGAGCATGGTGCCGAGCGTCGACGAGTTGGATGCGCCGAGGCCGAGGAAGGCGAGGCCGGCCTCGCTCAGGATCGCGAAGATGACCGCGAAGACGAACTGCGAGGCGATGACGGGGAGCAGGTTGGGCAGGATCTCCACGGCGATGACCCGCCAGGAGCGCTCGCCCGCCACGCGGGACGCGGCCACGTAGTCGCGGTTGCGCAGCGACAGGGTCTGGGCGCGCAGCACGCGGGCGGAGGCGGCCCAGCCGGTGATCGCGAGCACGACCGCGATGGTCCACAGTCCGCGCTGTTCCTGCGGCACGAACCCGGAGATCACGATGACGAGCGGCAGGCCGGGGATCACCAGCATGACGTTGGAGAAGAGGGAGAACGCCTCGTCGGCGAAGCCGCCGAGGTAGGCGCCGAGCACGCCGAAGAACGCGGAGAGCAGCGTCGCGAGCACCCCGACGATGAGGCCGATCTCGAGCGAGCCGCGGGTGGCGAAGGCGAGTTGCGCGAGCACGTCCTGGCCGGTCTGCGTCGTGCCGAGAAGGTGCCCGTCGCCGGGCGGCTGGAGGCCGCTGTTGCGGACGGTCGTCGGGTCCTGCACGAACAGCGGACCTAGGAGTCCGAAGAGCACGATCGCGGCGACGATGCCGAAGCCGATCACGAGGGACGGCGTCATGCTGGGCAGCATCGCGCGCCAGCCGGCGCGGGGCTTCCTGCCCTCCTCGCGGGCGGTTGCGGCGAGGGCCTCGTCGGCGTCGGCGACGGACGGTTCGGTGGTGGGAGTGAGATTGGTCATGTGTCTTTCCGCCTTCGCCTAGCTGCGGGCCCGGGTGCGGGGGTCGATGATGCCGTAGAGCAGGTCGACCAGGAGGTTGGCGCCGAGCACCGCGAGGGTGATGACGAGGAAGATGCCCTGCATGAGCGCGTAGTCGCTGTTCTGCACCGCCTGCAGCAGCTTCGAGCCGATGCCGGGGTAGGAGAACACCTGCTCGGTGATGATCGAGCCGCTGACCACGAAGCCGAGGGAGATGGCGAAGCCCGCGATGGAGGGCAGGGCCGCGTTGCGGGCGGCGTAGCCGCCGAGGATGCGCGAGTTGCGGAGGCCCTTCGCCTGCGCCGTGAGGATGTAGTCCTCCGACAGGGTCGACACCATCATGTTGCGCATGCCGAGCAGCCAGCCACCGATCGACGAGAGCACGATCGTGAGCGCCGGCAGGGTGCCGTACTCGATGGCCGAGAGGATGAACTCGGTGTTCCAGCCCGGGCTGAGCACGACGTCGTAGCCGCCCATGCCCGGAAGCAGCTGCCACGTCGACGAGATGATCAGCACGAGGATGAGGGCCAGCCAGAAGTACGGCACGGCCGCGAGGAGGGTGGTGGCCGGCACGAGGCTGTCGAGCCACGTGCCGGGCTTCCAGCCCACGATGGCGCCGAGGCCGACGCCGAGGATGAACGACAGGATCGTCGCGATGCCGACGAGCGCGATCGTCCAGGGCAGCGCCTGGCCGATCACCTCGCTGACGGGGGTGGGGAACACGCTGACCGCGATGCCGAGGTCACCCTTGGCGAGGTTGACCAGGTAGTTCCCGTACTGCACCCAGATCGGCTCGTCGGTGCCGCCGCCGAGGAGGAGTTCGTAGGACCGGCGCGTGGCGGCGTCGACGATGCCGCCACGCTGCTGAAGCTTCGCCAGCAGGACGTCCACCGGGTTGCCGGGCATCAGACGCGGAATCAAGAAGTTCAGCGTCAGAGCGGCCCAGAGGGCAACGAGGTAGAAGCCAAGCTTCCGAACGAAATAGCTCACTTCATTTCACCAATCACTTGCGAACTCTCCTCGGCGGGGCGGCCGACTACTTGCCGGTCGGCGTGAGCGAGGCGAACACCTGCGAGCTGTCCGGGCGGGACCAGACGGCGGGGACCGCGTACAGGTCCTCCTCCGTGGGCCAGCCGGAGAACTTGGCGGCGTTGTACTCGCTGGTGGTTCCACCGGTCAGCACGGGGATGTACGGCAGGTTCGCCGCGATCTTCTGCTGGATGATGTCGTAGTGCGGCTTGCGCGACTCGACGTCGGTCGGGTTCGAGGTGCGCAGCGCGGCGAGAGCCGCGTCGACCTCGGGGTCGCTGAACCGGGCGAAGCCGGGGTTGACGCTCTGACCGACGGGGCCGGTGTTCGCGGTGCTGAAGAACTCGTTGTACATGTAGTACGGGTCCGCAGCGGGGCCCTGGGTGACGGAGTCGATGAGCAGCTGGTACTCACCGAGGCCGCGGACCTCGGTCCACTCGTTCCACGAGGACTGCAGGGCGGTGATCTCGATGCCCACGGCCTTGGCCTGCTGGGCGAGGAGGTCGACGGCCGTGATGTAGTCGGTCCAGCCGGTCACGACGCGCACGCTCATGGCGAGACGCACGCCGTCCTTCGCGTAGATGCCGTCCGAGCCCTTGGCGTAGCCGGCGGCCTCGAGGATCTGGGTGGCCTTGTCGACGTCCGGGCTCATCGGGGCGGTCTGCTCCGGCAGGCTGTCGGAGAGAAGAGCCGCGTCACGCTCGGGCAGGGCGAAGCCGGGGGAGACCTCGGCGGCCGTGTCCTGGAACGCCAGCGAGTTGATCTGGTCGCGGTCCATCGCGTAGTAGAGGGCCTGGCGCACGGCGGGGTCGGTCTGCGGACCCTCGCAACCGAGCTCGGCGTTGGAGCAGGTGAACAGGGCGACCTGGTTCATGTGCACCGTGACGGCCTTGTAGCCGGGGTAGTTCTTCTCGACGTTGGCCATGTCCGGCACGGGGCCGGTCTGCCAGTCGATGCTGCCCGCGGCGAGGGCGTCCGCGCCGGCCTGGTTGCCGGAGAGGGCGACGTAGCGCACGTGCTTGAGCTCGGGCTCGCCGTCCCAGTAGGTGGGGTTTGCGTCGTAGCGGAAGGCCTGGGCCTTGAACTCGCCGAGCACGAACGGGCCGGTGCCGACGGGCTCCGCGACGACGTCGGTCGCGGGGTCGATGTCCTTCCACAGGTGCTCGGGCACGATCCACGTGCGGCCGAGGATGCTCGGGCCGTTCACGAACGCGGGAGCGGGGAAGGTGATGGTGACGTGCGTCGGGTCGACGACGGCAACCTCACCGTCGAAGCCGATCGCGTTGACCGCCGGGTTCTCCTTGAGGAGGTTGAGGCTGAACGCCACGTCGTCCGCCGTGAAGTCCTCGCCGTCGCTCCACTTCACGCCGTCACGCAGGGTGACGGAGAGGACGGTGCCGTCCTCGTTCCAGGAGAACTCGGTGCCGAGCAGGGGCTTGGGGTCGCCGCTCTGGAGCTGGTTGTAGTAGAACAGCGGCTCGAAGATCTCGCCCGGGCCGCCGATGGTGGAGGGCGAGTACGGGTTGAAGTTGATCTGGTAGTCGCCGGCCTGGCCGGTGTAGGCGACGAGGGTGTCGGACGCGCTGCCGGAGCCCGACCCCCCACTGCTGCCGGAGCCGGATGCGCTGCACCCGGTCATGAGGAGCACTGCGGCCGCCGCCGTGGCGACGAAGGCTGCTCCCTTCCGCTTAGCGGAAACGTTGCGGAACATCGTTGATCCTTCCTGCGTCGCCACAGCGGTGTGGGCGAGCGATCTGTGTCCAGTCTCGGTGCGGCTGGTGTTTTACATTCTTAGCGAACTAAATTAAGTAAGTCAACAAAGGAGGCGCGGCCTCCCAGCCAACCGCAGAGGAGTGGTCGATGGCGACTGCAACTGCCCTAGCCCGGCCACGAACGCACGGCATCGTGCTCGACCTGATCCGTGCCGCGCGCACCATCAGCCGGGTCGAACTGGTCGAGGCGTCGGGGCTGACGGGCGCCACGATCACCAACGTCGTGCGGGAGCTGCTGGACGACGGCCTCATCGAGGAGGCCGGCCGGACGGAGTCCACGGGCGGCAAGCCGAGGACGCTCCTGCGGCTCCGGGCGCGGGCCCGCTTCACCGTCGGCGTGCAGCTCGACCGCTGCAGCTGCACCATCGTCATCATCGACCTGGCCGGCCAGCTCGTGGCCCGCACGGCCATGGGCGGCGCCGGCCTTCGCTCACCGCGGGAGACCCTCGTCGCGGTCGCGGACCACCTCGACGCGCTCATGGACACGGCGGACGTGCAGCGGAGCCTCGTGCTGGGCATCGGCCTGGTCAGCCAGGGTCCGCAGGACCTCACCTCGGGTCGCCTCCTCACCGGGAACCCGATGGGCGCCTGGCACGGCTACCCCCTCCTCGACGAGCTCGAGGCCATCACGGGGCTCCCCGTGCTGCTCGACAACGACGCCACGGCGGCCGCGATCGGCGAGTTCTGGATCGGCGGCGTGGAGCCGGCGAGCACCTACGGCTGCATCTACATGGCCAGCGGCATCGGCGGTGGTGTCGTGAGCCGGGGCGGCGTCTACCGCGGCGGCACCTCGAATAGCGTCGAGATCGGCCACGTCTCGCTCGACATCGACGGCGAGATCTGCGAGTGCGGCAATCGCGGCTGCCTCGAGCACTACGCCGGTCCGGAGGCCGTGATCGCCGGCGCCGAGCGGGTGCCCGGCCTGAGCCGCCGGCTCGGCCTCACCCACGGGGACACGGACACCCTGGTGAACTTCACCCGCATCGCCCGGGCGGCGATGGCGGGGGATCCGGAGCCGCTGCGGCTGCTGCACGAGTCCGCGCGATACGTCGCGCACGCGGCCATCGGTCTCGCCAGCCTGTTCGACCTCGACGCCGTGGTGCTCGCGGGGCAGAGCTTCGCCTCGGCGGGCTCCATCTACGCCGAGGCGATGCAGACCCAGCTCGACCGCACGGGGTTCGCGCGCGACGTGCATCCCGTGCAAGTGTTGCTCTCGAAGAGCGGCGCGGACGCCGCCGCCATCGGTGGGGCGGTGCTCGTGCTGCGCAGTGAGCTGACCCCGCGCGACCTTCGCCGGCCGGACGGGCAGTCGCTGCGCTACACCGAGCCCCACCCCGTGCGCGACCTGCCGATCACGGTCTGACACCCCCGACGCACGGGACGTCCGCGGTCCCGCCCGGGCTGCACTCACGGGCTCCCGGCGCGTTCAGCCCGCGACGCATCCACCCACCAATCCGCACCGCCCCGCACCGACAGGAGAGCCATGACCGATTCCACTCCCGACTCCGCCGCCTCCGAGTACGCGGTGCTGCGCCGCGAGGGCACGTCCCTCGTCGTCGAGCGCCCCGCCGTCGGGCTGCCGCGCGTGCTGCACTGGGGCGCCGACCTCGGCGACCTCGACGCATCCGCCTGCGCCGAGCTCGGCGTCGCGATCAGCAGGCAGACCGCCCCGGGCACCCTCGACGCCGTGTGGCAGCTCACGATCCTCCCGCAGGAGGCGGACGGCTGGGCTGGACGGCCCGGGGCGCTGTTCGCCCGCCAGGGCCGGCCGGTCTTCCCGCGCTGGGGCGTCGAGGAGTTCGCCGCGGACGGCGCGACCCTCACGGTCCGGGCCACCGACGCCGCGGAGTCCCTCGCGCTCACGGCCACCATCGCGATCCTCGACGGCGGCGTCGTCACCGTGCGCCACGACGTGACGAACACCGGCACGGACGCCGTCGCGGTCGAGTGGATCGAGGCGACGCTGCCCGCGCCCAAGGCGGTGGACCACCTCACCGAGTTCTCCGGGCGCTGGACCCGCGAGAAGGCGCCGCACACGGGCCCGATGCCGCGCGGCGCGCACGTGCGTCAGACGCGGCGCGGACGCGGCGGCCACGACTCGCCGCACGTGCTGCTCGCCTCGATCGACGCCCCCCGTGACCGGTCGGGCGAGGTCTGGGCCGTGCACCTCGGGTGGAGCGCGGACGTGTCCTACCGCACCGACCGGCTGCCCGAGGCGGTTACCGTGCTCGGGGCGGGGGAGATGCTGCGGCCGGGCGAGATCACCCTCGCCGCCGGCGAGTCCTACGAGACGCCGGTCTGCTACTTCGCGTGGAGCGACGGCGGCCTCGACGGCATCAGCGCCCGCTTCCACCGCTACCTGCGAGCGCGGCCCCAGCACCCCAGGACGCCGCGTCCCCTCGTGCTGAACACCTGGGAGGCCGTCTACTTCGACCACAACCCGGAGTTCCTGCTCAGCCTCGCCGACACGGCCGCCGGCGTCGGCATCGAGCGCTTCGTGCTCGACGACGGCTGGTTCATGGCCCGGCGGGACGACACGAAGGGCCTCGGCGACTGGATCGTCGACCCTGCCGTCTGGCCGGACGGACTCGAGCCCCTCGCGGAGCGCGTGCACGAGCGCGGCATGGAGTTCGGCCTGTGGTTCGAGCCCGAGATGGTGAACCTCGACTCCGACGTCGCCCGGGCGCACCCGGAGTGGCTGCTGCACAATCCCGCGCACATCGAGCACCCCGCCGAGCTGTCCTGGCGCACCCAGTTCGTGCTCGACCTCGCGAACCCCGATGCCTACGCGCACGTCTTCGGGCAGATGGACGAGCTGGTCACCCGGCTGGGCATCGACTTCATCAAGTGGGACCACAACCGCGACCTCGTGGAGGCCGTGCACGACGGCCACTACGGCGTGCACGAGCAGACGCTCGCGGCCTACCGGCTCATCGCGGAGCTGAAGGCCCGCCACCCCGGGCTGGAGATCGAGTCCTGCTCCAGCGGCGGCGCGCGCACCGATCTCGGCATCCTGCAGATCACCGACCGTGTGTGGGCGAGCGACTCCAACGACCCCGTGGAGCGGCAGGACATCCAGCGCTGGACGGAGCTGCTGCTGCCGCCGGAGCTCGTCGGCGCCCACGTGGGCCCGTCGCCCGCGCACAGCTCCGGCCGGTTCACCGACCTGAGCTACCGCATGGCGACGAGCCTGGTCGGCTCGTCCGGATTCGAGTGGAACATCGCCGGGTGCACCGACGAGGAGCTCGAGACGATCGCGCGCTTCGCGGCCCTCTACAAGGAGGTCCGTCACGTGCTGCACGGCGGCACCGTCGTGCACGGCGACGTGCGGGACCCCGGGCTCCGGCTGCACGGCTTCGTCGCGGAGGACGCGACCGAGGCCGTCTACGTGATCGCGAGCATCGTGACCCTCGAGGACTCGCTGCCGGAGCGCGCGCGCCTGCACGGGCTCGACCCCGACCGCACCTACCGCGTGCGGGTGCGCAACGAGATCGGCGACGCCCAGTACGGCTGGCACCACCCGGAGTGGCTGTCGCGCGGCGAGGTCACCCTGCCCGGATCCGTGCTCGGCACGGTGGGACTGCAGCTGCCGCCGCTCTGGCCCGCCCAGGCGGTCGTGCTGCACGTGACGGCGGTCTAGACCCCGGGCTCCTTGTTCGGAGCCGCCGCAGTGGGGGGCGCCGTCGTGCCGCGCGGGATGAAGTGCGGCAGCGGTGCCTCCCGGCTCGGCGCCTCCCGGCCCTCGAGCAGGGCGAGGAGGGCGGAGCCGGCCAGCTCCCCGAGCTCGTGCACGTCGTGACTCATCGCCGACAGCGGGGGCGAGGCCAGGCGGCAGAAGGTCGAGTCGTCCCAGGCGAGCAGCGAGAGCCGGTCGGGCACGGCGATCCCGAGCTCGTGCGTCACGGACAGCCCGCCGACGGCCATCATGTCGTTGTCGTAGACGATCGCCGTGGGCGGGGTGGCAGCCGCGAGCAGGGTGCGCGTGCCCTCCGCCCCGCTGGCCTCGGTGTAGTCGCCCTCGACCGTCGTGCCCTCGGCCCCGGCCTCCCGCACGGCCGAGTCGAATGCGCTCGTACGCGACTTCGAGTGCATGAGGCCGAGCGGTCCCGACACCCGGCCGATGCGGCGATGGCCGAGATTCGTGAGCGCGCGAACGGCGTCCAGCATCGCGCCGTAGTTGTCGACCCGCACCGACGTCACCGGTTCACTCGAGGCGGGCTCGCCCAGCACCACCGCGGCGAGGCCGAGCGAGCGGATGCGGTCGGCGCGCACGTCGTGGTCGATGAGGTCGCCGAGCAGCACTCCGGCGACGGTGCCGAGCTTCGCCCAGCGCTCGTACGTCTCCAGCTCCGCGTCGCGGTCGGGCACGACCTGCAGCAGCACCGAGTAGCCCTGCTCGCCGAGCACGCCCTCCATGCCGGCGATGATCTCGGAGTAGAAGGGGTCGATGCCCAGGGTCCGCGGCGACCGGCGGAGCACCAGGCCGACCGACGCCGGGCGCCCCGTGCGCTCGTGGATGCTCATCCCTGCAGTATCCACCACCCGCCTCCCGGTCCCCGAGCTTCACGGCGGCTCCCCACGGTCTTCGAGCCCCGTCCACGGTCCCTGAACCCCGTTCACGGTCCCTGAGCCCTCACGGTCCCTGAGCCTGTCGAAGGGCGGCCACCGGCCCCGACGAACGACGCGCGCGGACGGCACGCGCGAGAAGCGCCGATGCGAGAGGGGACCGGGTGGCGCCCGCGGGGTGATAGGAATTGCTGTGCGACCGCGAATGCCGCGGCGCAGCGACGAGATCCCCACCCGTTGCTTGGACGGTCGTCTCGAGGTGAGCATCATCTCCACCACGCATCGCGGTGAAGCGCCCGCCCGATCGCGCTCGTCGATGGCCGTGGCCACGAGCCGGGGACTGGTCTTCGACCTGATCCGCTCGCGCGGGCCGATCAGCAGGGTCGTCCTCGCGTCCTCCACGGGGCTGACCCAGGCGACGATGTCGTACGTCGTCCGCGAGCTCATCGAGGACGGGCTCGTGATCGAGACCGGGCACGGCGAGTCCACCGGCGGCAAGCGGCCGACGCTGCTCGACATCGACCCGAGCGCCCGGTTCGCGGTCGGCGTGCAGCTCGGCGCCGACGAGATCACCTACGTCGTGACCAACCTGGGCGGCGCGATCATCGGCCGTACCCGCACGCACGGCCCCGCCGACGACCCCGAGCGCGTGGTCACCCAGATCGCCGACCGCATCGCGGAGCTGCTCGACAACATCGGCGTCGGCCGCGACCGTGTCGTCGGGCTCGGCATCGTCGCGCCCGGGCCACTCGACCTGGCGTCCGGCACGATCTTCGCCCCGCCCACCATGACGGCGTGGCAGCAGTTCCCGCTGCGCAGCAGGCTCGCCCAGGCGACGGGTCTGCCGGTGCTGCTCGACAACGACGCCACGGCGGCCGCCGTTGCCGAGTTCTGGGGCGGCTCGCTCGCCGATTCGAAGGCCCACATGACGGTCTACATGGGCGCGGGCATCGGGGCCGGCATCGTGCTCGGCGGGACGGTGTTCCGCGGCGCGAGCGGCAACACCGGGGAGCTCGGCCAGGCGCTGCACCGCTCGGGATCCGGCTCCGGGTCCGGGTCAGAGGACGAGTGGGTCACGGTCGAGGACGTCGCCGCGCCCGCCGCCGTCGCTGCGCGCGCCCGGACCGCGATCGAGTCGGGGGCGCTCGCCGGCATCGAGCTCACCGCCGACGCCAACCCCTACCGCGACTTCGCCCTGGTCGCGCTCGCGGCCACCCGCGGCAATGCGGCGGCCCTCGCGCTCATCGCCGAGTCGGCCGAGGCACTCGCCGGGGCCGTGGTGTCCGCCGCCAACATCCTCGACCTCGACTCGGTCGTGCTCGCGGGTCCGTCATTCGCGACCGC
The DNA here is from genome assembly GCA_947487835.1 of uncultured Microbacteriaceae bacterium. Classification (GTDB taxonomy): domain Bacteria; phylum Actinomycetota; class Actinomycetes; order Actinomycetales; family Microbacteriaceae; genus Planctomonas. The sequence goes on along the minus strand of CANKXX010000003.1, from coordinate 312,306 downwards.
CGGGTCCCTGTACGTGCGGGTGCTCAAGCGCAAGCTGGACGCGCGGTTCTTCGCGGGCCAACTACACGACGTGCAGGTGCGGCTGTCCGGTCAGGTCGCGGAGGCCGCCGCGGTCGGCGGCGCCGCCCTCGTGCTGCAGAACACCCTCTCGCCCCGCTCGTTCGCCTGACCCGCCCGACCCCCCGCGGCTCCCCGCCCTCTCACCGTGAGGTGCCGGTCGCGGTGACAGAATGCAGCCATGCCGCAGTTCACGGACGCATTCGGCGTCGCCGTCACGTACTACGAGTGGGAGGCGGACGCGCCGCGGGGCGTCGTGCAGATCGCCCACGGCCTCGGCGAGCACGCCCGCCGCTACACCGTTCTCGCGGGGGAGCTCGTCGCGGCCGGGTACAGCGTCTACGCGAACGACCACCGGGGACACGGGCAGACCGGCCTGGATCAGCACGGCGGCGACGCGGCCAAGCTGGGACGGCTGGGTCCCGGCGGGCTGCGCGCCACGCTCGACGGCGTGCACCAGCTCACCGGCATCCTGCGTGAGCGCCACCCCGAGCTACCGATCGTGCTGCTCGGCCACAGCTTCGGCTCGCTGGTCGCACAGATCCTGCTCAACCGCTGGTCCCAGGACTACGCCGCGGTCGTGCTCACCGGCACGGCGACGCGCCTGCCCGGCCTCGTGAACGGCGGGGACCTGAACCGGCTGCACAAGCACCTCGGCTCCACGGGCCGGGAGTGGTTGAGCCGGGACATCGCCGTGCAGGACGCGTTCGCGGACGACCCGCTGACCTTCCCCGCGGACGCGTTCAAGGTCTTCGGACTCCCGCAAGGCCTGGGTCTCTACGGCCTGCCCGCGCGCCGACTGCCGAACCGGCCGCCGCTGCTCATCCAGATCGGCGGCGAGGACTCGCTCGGCGGCGAGCGGAGCGTGCGTCGGCTCGCGGATATCTACCGCCGGCGCTCCGGCCTCACCGACGTGAGCGTGCACGTGTATCCGGGGGCCCGCCACGAGGTCTTCAACGAGACCAACCGCCTCGAGGTGGTCGAGGACCTGATCAGCTGGCTGAACACCCACGTCCCACCCGCCACCTAGTCCGACCGCCCCCCTCCCGCAGCGCCCCCTCCCGCTTTCCGTGAGGTGCCGGACCATGTCCCTCCTGCGCCCGATTCGCGACCGTGTCGGGCACCTCACGTCGACCTCGGACGAGCCCCGTCGGGGAGCGGGCGGGTGCCACAGGGGGCGGGGTTAGGCTCGCCCCATGCATGGTGAGTACAAGGTTCCGGGCGGCAAGCTGGTGGTCGTCGACCTGGACGTCGTGGACGACCGGATCGCGAACTTCCGCCTCGCGGGCGACTTCTTCCTGGAGCCGGACGAGGCGCTGCCCCTGATCGATGCGGCGGTGAACGGGCTTCCCGCGAACGCCGACGCCAAGACCATCAGCGCCGCGGTGACGGCCGCCCTTCCGCAGGGCGCCGTGCTGCTCGGCTTCAGCGCCGACGCCATCGGCGTGGCCGTCCGCCGGTCGCTCGCCCGGGCCACGGCCTGGCGCGACTACGACTGGCAGCTCATCCACGACCGTGCGTACCCGCCCGTGCAGCAGCTCGCCCTGGACGAGGTGCTGGCCGAGGAGGTCGGCGCCGGCCGGCGCGCGCCGACCCTGCGCATCTGGGAGTGGGACGAGTCCGCGGTCGTGATCGGCAGCTTCCAGTCGCTGAAGAACGAGGTGGATCCGGAGGGCGCCGCGAAGTACGGCTTCGACGTCGTGCGCCGCATCAGCGGCGGCGGCGCGATGCTGATGGAGAAGGGATCCGTGATCAGCTACTCCATCTACGCGCCCCTCGACCTCGTGCAGGGCATGACCTTTGCCGACTCCTACGCCTATCTGGACGAGTGGGTGATCCTCGCGCTGCGCAGCCTCGGGATCGACGCGTTCTACCAGCCGCTCAACGACATCACGAGCGCCAAGGGCAAGATCGGCGGGGCCGCCCAGAAGCGGCTGGGCAACGGCGCGGTCATGCACCACGCCACGCTCAGCTACGACATGGACGGCGACAAGATGGTGCAGGTGCTCCGCATCGGTCGCGAAAAGATCAGCGACAAGGGCATCACGAGCGCGGCCAAGCGCGTCGACCCGCTGCGCAGCCAGACCGGCCTCTCCCGGGCGGAGATCATCGAGCGCATGAAGGGCACGTTCACCGACCTGTACGGCGCGACCCCGAACGAGATCACGCCGGACGAGCTCGAGAAGAGCGAGCGCCTCGTCGCCGAGAAGTTCTCCACGCCCGAGTGGATCGCCCGCGTCCCCTGATCGACAGCGCACCACCGTGGCCGCGAAGCAGCTCCGCATCCCGCTCGACTCCTCCGTGCTCGAGGCCGTGAGCTACGACCGGGCGACGTCCGAGCTCACGGTCTGGTTCGTGTCCGGGGCGGAGTACCGCTACTCCGGGGTGCCGCCGCAGGTCGTGCTCGAGCTGCTGGAGCCGCCGGACGGCTCCCATGGAAGGGCGTACAGCCGCCTCGTGCGCGACCACTACCCCTACGACCGGCTGCGCGGCTAACGCCGCGGGACCGCTCCCTCCTGGCACACGGGTGCCACGCGTAGGCTGACGCCCCACCGGAAGAAGGAGGGACGCATGCGCGTCGTCGTCGTGGGAGCAACGGGAAACATCGGCACGGCGGTCCTTCGCCGGCTGCACGCGGAGCCCGCGGTCACCTCCGTGGCGGGCATCGCGCGGCGCCTCCCGGAAGACACGGTCGCGCCGTACGCCGGCGTCGAGTGGCACTCGGTCGACGTGGCGGCGGAGACGGCGGTGAAGGATCTCGCCGAGGTGTTCCTGGGCGCGGATGCTGTGGTCCACCTCGCCTGGGCGCTGCAGCCCAACCACGACGAGCGCGCCCTGTGGCGAGTCAACGTGAGCGGCACCGCCGCCGTGCTCGCGGCCGTCGCCCGGGCCGGCGTCCCGCACGTGCTCACCGCCTCCTCCATCGGTGCGTACAGCTCGGCGCCCAAGTCCCGCCGGGTCGACGAGTCCTGGCCGACGGGCGGCATCCACACGTCGCACTACAGCAGGCACAAGGCCATGAACGAGCGGGCGCTCGACTCGTTCGAGCACCGCAACCCGCCAGTCATCGTGACCCGGATGCGGCCGGGCCTCGTGTTCCAGCACGACACCGCGACCGAGCAGACCCACCTGTTCCTCGGCCGCCACATCCCCACGCGGTGGCTCGGCGTGGTCCGGCCGCCCGTGCTGCCTGTGCCCCCGGAGTTCATCTTCCAGGCCGTGCACGCCGACGACCTCGCCGACGCCTTCTGCCGCGCGGTGGTGCGGCGCGCGGGCGGCGCCTTCAACATCGCCGCCGAGCCGGTGCTCACGCCACGGCTGGTCGCCGACGTGCTGGGTGCGAAGCGCGTCGTGCCGATGCGCCTCCGCGTGCTGCGCCTCCTGCTCCTGGTCACCTGGAAGCTGCGTCTGCAGGCGTCCGACCCCGGTTGGGTCGACCTCGCCGGCTACTGCCCCGTCATGGACATCCACCGGGCCCGAACCGTGCTCGGCTGGCGGCCGCGCACGTCCTCCACCGAGGCGCTCGCGGACGTGGTGAGCGGCGCCGCCGAGCGTGCCCGGCACGCCGGCTCCCCGCCCCTCGACCCCTGATCCCGGAACGCGGGGCGCGTCAGCGCCCGCGAACCGTGAGAGTGGCCGGAGCGGACGCGGTGCGGCCGTGCGCGTTCGAGAACACGGCGCGCACGAGCAGACCGTCCTGATCGGCCGTCGGGCGCAGCGTGAGGGTCGACTTCGCGGTCCTGTTGCGCTGAACGGTCTCGGGCTGGTCGGCCACGTCCTGCCAGGTCGCCCCGCCGTCCGCCGAGGTCTGCCACACGGCGACGGGCCGCGGCGTGCCGGTGGCCCGCGCCGAGAAGGAGGTGCGCTTGCCCTCGCGGGCCGTGTCATCCCGCGGGTCCCGCGTGACCTCGGGCAGTGCCACCGTCTGGTCGAACGTCGGCCAGCCGTCGACCCAGTCGATCTTCTGCAGACCGAGCGTGGGGAAGTACGGGATCTCCTCGTTCGACGCGTCGTAGTAGTGGAAGGCGAGGTAGTCGCCGAACACGGACTGTCCGCCCGGCCCGGTGATCGCGCCGTGCGCGTCGAGGACGACGGTGCCGCCACCCTGCACGACGGTTCCGTCGGGCTCGACGTGTCCGAGCATGTCGCGCCCCTCCTGGTCCAGGTAGGGCCCGGTCACGGACTGCGACCTGCCCACGGCGACCTTGTAGGTCGAGTCCGCGCCGCGGCAGCAGGAGTCGAACGACACGAACAGGTAGTAGTAACCGTCGTGCTTCGTGATGTACGGCGCCTCGATCGGATTGCCGGGCACGTAGCGGTCGGCGAGTTGCACCGTGCGCGCCTGCCAGCCCTCGACGGGCTTGCCGCTCGGCCACTCCAGCGGAACGAGGAAGATGCCGTACCAGAACGACCCGATGGCCATGAACGGGTTACCTGCCTCGTCCTCCACGATGCCCGCGTCGATGGCGTTGAACGTCTTGGCCGGGTTCGCCGGGTCCAGCCCGACCGCGGGCGATTCGACCACGAGGCCCTGGTCGACCCACTCGTAGTCAGGGTCCGCGGGGTCGAGGGTGGTGTTGGTCGCGAGGGCGGTCAGGGAGTCGCTCGTGCCGAAGCGTGATGCCGAGTAGTAGAGGTAGTACGTGCCGTCGTTCTCGTAGATCTCGGGCGCCCACAGGTTGTCCGGCAGCGCGCCGTCCGAGAAGTGCTCGTCGATCCAGGCGGGGATGCGATCCCAGACCGTGCCCGCGTACTCCCACGTCGTGCCCTCGTCGTGCGACGACCAGATCTGGATCGTGCCGCCGTTCTCCCGGTTGACCCGCCCGGTCGAGTACACGTACCAGGTGCCGTCGTCGTCGATCACCAGGGCGGGGTCGTGGATCGGCGACGTCTCGCCGACCACCGACTTGCCGCCGGTGGGCTCCTCGTGCGGACCGGAGCCGTGGCCCGGCCCGTTCCCCTGCTGCGAAGGGGCCGCGAGCGTGACACCACCTCCTGCCGCCTGAGCGGCGGGAGCCGAGGCGAGACCCGCTCCCGTGAGGGCCAGTGCGGTTAGGCCGGCCACCAGGCGCGTGCGTATGCGTGACATCGTCATCGATGTGTTCCGTTCCCCCGGGTTGCGCGCGACTCGAACGAATGCTGGTGCGGGAGCCGCGAGTGCAACGTTGTAAGTTCTGTGCAGCATACATAACCCGTCCCGACGCGAATACCCCTGAGGAGGTGGCGATGCCCGCGACTCTGCACGACGTCGCGGCCCTCGCCAACGTGTCGATCAAGACGGTGTCCAACGTCGTGCACGACTACAAGCACGTGCGCCCTGACACCAGGGAGCGCGTGCTCGCGGCGATCAAGGAGCTCGGCTACCGCCCCAACATCACCGCCCGCGGCCTCCGCAGCGGCCGCACCGGCGTGATCGGCCTGGCGCTGCCCGAACTCAGCCTCAGCTACTTCGCGGAGCTCGCCGACTCCGTCATCCGGGCGGCCGAGAAGCGCTCGCTCGTCGTGCTGATCGAGCAGACCGGCGGCGGCGACCGTGAGCGCGAGATCGCGATGCTCTCGAGCCCACGCCTGCAGCTCACCGACGGGCTCATCTTCAGCCCGCTCGGCATGGGCATGGCGGACCGCGACCTGCTCGACGTGCCGTACCCGCTGGTGCTGCTGGGGGAGCGGATCTTCGGCGGCCCCGCCGACCACGTGACGATGCGGAACGTGGATGCCGCGCGAGCGGCAACGCGGCACCTATTGGAGCGCGGCCGCCGGCGCATCGCAGTGATCGGCGGGCACGAGGACGAGGACATGGGGTCGGCGACCCTGCGCCTGCGCGGCTACCGCGAGGCGCTCGCCGAGGCGGGGGTGCCCTTCGACCAGGAGCTGATCCTGCCCGCGCGGGAGTGGCACCGGCACGACGGGGCGCGCGCGATGCGCGACCTGCTCGCCGCGGGCATCCCGTTCGACGGGGTCTTCGGCCTCAACGACACGCTCGCGCTCGGCGCGCTCCGCGCCCTGCAGGAGGCCGGTGTGCGGATCCCCGACGACGTGGCCGTCGTCGGCTTCGACGACCTCGACGAGACCCAGTACTCGCTGCCCACGCTGACGACGGTGGACCCGGGCCGGGAGGAGATCGCGGCCACCGCGGTGCGCGTGCTCGCCGAGCTCATCGAGGGCGGGCGGCGAGCGCCGGGCGACGACGGGGACCGGCCCCGGGAGTACCTCGCCGACTTCCGCCTCATCGAGCGGGAGTCGACCGCGCCCTGACGTGTCCGTCCGCACCCTCCGGTGCCCGGATCCGTCGCCCGACCCTTCGCATCCGGCGTTCCGCGTTCAGGAATGCCGCCCGCGACTTGACCTCCGCGCGATCGTCCCGCACCATGAGTACCACCGTTTACAACGTTGTACAGAACAGGATGAGCCTCTTCGTGACCACCACCGCATCCATCACCGTCGACCGCAACGCCGTCGTCGCCCCGATCAACCGCCGCATCTTCGGCTCGTTCGTCGAGCACCTCGGCCGCTGCGTCTACGACGGCATCTACGAGCCCGGCCACCCCACCGCCAACGAGGACGGCTTCCGCCTCGACGTGGTCGACCTGGTCAAGGAGCTCGGCTCCACGACCATCCGCTACCCCGGCGGCAACTTCGTGTCCGGCTTCAAGTGGGAGGACAGCGTCGGCCCGCGCGACCAGCGCCCCGTGCGCCGCGACCTCGCCTGGCACTCCCTCGAGACGAACCAGGTCGGCGTAGACGAGTTCGCGCGCTGGTGCAAGCTGACCGGCTCCGAGCTCATGATGGCCGTCAACCTCGGCACCCGCGGCATCGAGGCCGCCCTCGACCTGCTCGAGTACTCGAACCACCCCTCCGGCACGGCGCTCAGCGACCAGCGCGTCGCCAACGGCTCTCCCGAGCCGCACAACATCCGCATGTGGTGCCTCGGCAACGAGATGGACGGCCCCTGGCAGACCGGCTACCGCACCGCCGAGGACTACGGCACCCTCGCCGCCCGCACCGCGCAGGCCATGAAGGCCGCCGACAAGGACCTCGAGCTCGTGGCCTGCGGCTCGTCCGGCTCGGCCATGCCGACCTTCGGCGACTGGGAGCGCACGGTGCTCGAGAAGTCGTACGAGCACGTCGACTACATCTCCGCGCACGCCTACTACCAGGAGCGCGGCGGCGACCTCGGCACGTTCCTCGCGTCCTCGCTCGACATGCAGTACTTCATCGAGACGGTCGTCTCGACCGCGGACCACGTGAAGAACAAGCTCCGCAGCTCGAAGACCATCAAGATCTCGTTCGACGAGTGGAACATCTGGTACCTCGACGAGCACCAGGCCTCCGACGAGGTCAACGACGAGTGGCGCGTCGCCCCCCGTCAGCTCGAGGACGTGTACTCGGTCGCGGATGCCGTCGTGCTCGGCAACCTGATGATCACGCTGCTGAAGAACCACGACCGCGTCGCCTCCGCGTCGCTCGCCCAGCTCGTGAACGTGATCGCGCCGATCATGACCGAGCCCGGCGGAGCCGCCTGGCGCCAGACCACGTTCTTCCCGTTCTCCGTGACGTCGCGCCTCGCGCAGGGCGAGGTTCTGCGCCCCCGCATCGACGTGGGCACCTACGAGACGGCGAAGTTCGGCGCCGCCCCGCTCGTTGACGCCGTCGCCACGACCGATTCCGAGGCCGGCGCATCGGCCGTGTTCCTCGTGAACCGCAGCCTCACCGAGTCGATCGAGGTCACGATTCACGTCGGCGACCTCGGTGCGTCCAGCATCCAGGAGGCCGTCACGCTCCACGACGAGGACGTGTACGCGAAGAACACGATCGACGACCAGGAGCGCGTCGGGCTCAAGCAGCTTGAGGGCGCCACGCTCGAGGACGGCACCCTGACGGTGACGCTTCCCCCGGTGTCCTGGTCGGCCCTCGCCCTGGCGTAACGACCACCACGAGAACGCCCCGCCTCCCGCGTCCGCGCGGAAGGCGGGGCGTTCCGCGTTCCGGCCGTACGGCCCCGGTGCAGCCACGGTCCCTGAGCTCGTCGAAGGGACGGGAGGGACGCGAGTTCAGTGGCCGTGGAGACCGCGGGTCAGGCCTCCAGGTCGCGGTACTCGGGGTGCTCCTCGAAGAAGGTGGCGACGAACGGGCAGGCGGCGATCACGAGGCCGGACCCGTTGGTGCGGACGTCGTCGAGGGCGCCCTGCACGAGCTGGCTGCCGAGGCCCTCACCGCGGCGGTGCGGATCGACGACCACGCGCAGCATGGCCACGGCCCCGTCCTGTATGCGGTAGTTCACCTCGCCGGCGTCGTCGCCGTCCACGTACAGGGCGTACCGGCTGCGGTCCGGCTCGTGCTTCACCTCGATGCTCATGCCAGCACCCTACGCCGGGCACTCGAGCCGGTCGCTGTGTCGGCAGGAGCGGAGGCTCGCCCTCCGCCCTCGCCCGTCATCCCGTGCAGCGGATGTTCGACATGCCGCGCGCCGCCCCGCTGGGGCCGGGGGCGATCACCGTGCCGAGCGAGTCGGATTGCACCCAGACCTCGTACCCGGGTACGCCGCCCTCCACGACGTTGCGCGAGAAGGTGTTGTCGAGGCCCCAGCCGGGAAGGACGCTGTGCACCTGGAAGGCGTCGCGCCTCGTCGACGAACCGGAGTTGCCGGACACGAGGTAGCCGTTGCCCTTGATGTCGACCCAGGAGTCCGCGGAGTTCTCTCCGGAGTGACCGGCGTTGACGAAGACGTTGCCGGTGATCGAGCCGCCGGTGGTCCCCTCTTTCGCGTCGACGCCTTCGGCGGTCGTGTTGGAGATGCGGTTGTTCCGCACGATCACGCGGTCGGAGCGGTCGGGTATCGCCGCGGAACCCCGAACGGCCTCCCAGTTGCCGCGTGCGCTTCCGATGTAGACGCCCTCGCCGAACCCGGGCCGGTGGAGGCCCGTGTCGTGGATCACCGAGTCCTCGATCACGCCGTCGCTGCTGCCGCCCCGGAAGTGCACGCCCTCGGCGCCGATGGTGCCCACATCGACGCCGCTGATGACGGTGTGCGTCGAGCCGTCGAGCACGATCCCCTTGGCGGACTCGGTGACCGTGATGCCGCGCACGATCCAGTGGCCGCCAGTGAGGTGGAGCCCATACCCGGACTCGATGGTGCCGGTGCTGAGCACGGCGTTCCGCGACCCCGACAGGACGATCGGCTCGCGCGCCGTGCCCGACGCTGCGGATCCGAATCGGCCGAGGTAGAGGCCGTCGGCGAGCTGGATGCGCTGCCCCGGGCGCGCATGCTCCAGCGCGACCACGAGCGCGGCGGACGAGGCGACGGACACCACCTCGAGTTCGCGGATCGAGCCGTCCGCAGTCGGGCCCTGATCCGGGCGCGCCTCGTCGCCGCTCCCTCGAGCGGCGACCCTGCGCGATCCCTCACCGATGCTGATGGGCCAAGGGTACGGCGCCGCCGGGTACTCGGTCCGCCTCGTTCGAGGGATGAAAAATGGAACATGGGTCCCGTACTCTGAACCCCAACTGCCGAGCCCATCCGACCCAATGGATGGACCCGGCAGCGCACTGCACGGCCGGAACCTCACCCTCCCGTCGGGCGATTCCGGCAGTGCGCCACCGTGGCCGGCTCCCCACCCACGGGTAGCCGGCCACGGCGGTCTCGGACTCACGCGCTATGCGTAAGAATCTCGTCCCGCTCGCTCGTGGGCATGTGCGCGGTGGTCGGCTGAGCAGGACGCCCGAGCGCGCGGTACTCCCACCCCTTCGCCCGGTAGTCGTCCGCGTCCAGGGCGTGGCGCCCGTCGACGATGCGGCGGTGCGCGACACGGGCGCCGAGGGCGTCCGGATCAGCCGAACGGAACTCGTCCCACTCGGTGAGCAGTGCGACGACGTCGGCCCGGTCGACCGCCTCCTCCAGGGAGTCGACGTAGTTCAGGTCGGGGTAGAGACGGTGGGCGTTGCTGTTCGCCTCGGGGTCGTAGACGGTCACGACGGCACCCTCGAGGTACAGCATCCGCGCGACGTCGAGCGCGGGGGCATCCCGGACGTCGTCCGAGTTCGGCTTGAAGGCCGCGCCCAGTGCGGCCACGCGGATCCCCTTGAGGCTCCCGCCGGCCAGCTCGCGGATCAGGTCGACCGTGCGCACCCGGCGGCGGATGTTGATGGAGTCGACCTCGCCGAGGAAGCTCACCGCCTGGCCCACGCCCAGCTGCTCGGCGCGGAACTTGAACGCCCGGATGTCCTTCGGCAGGCATCCGCCGCCGAAGCCCAGCCCCGGCTTGAGGAAGCGGCCACCGATGCGGTCGTCGAGGCTGAGCGCCTGCGCGAGCAGGCTCACGTCGGCGCCGGTCGCCTCGCACACCTCGGCCATCGCGTTGATGAACGAGATCTTGGTCGCGAGGAACGAGTTCGCCGCCACCTTGACGAGCTCCGAGGTTGCCAGGTCGGAGACGATCACCGGGGTGCCGGCGTCGAGGATCGGCGCGAATGCCCGGCGCAGCTCGCTCTCGGCCCACGCCGAGCTGACGCCGAAGACGAGGCGGTCGGGGTGCAGCGTGTCCTCCACAGCGAAGCCCTCCCGGAGGAACTCCGGGTTCCAGGCCAGTTCCAGCTCCGCGCCGAGGGGCGAGAGCTCCTGGACGAGGGACTCCAGCCGGGCGGCCGTGCCGGTGGGCACGGTCGACTTGCCGACGAGAAGCGCCTTGCGGGTGATCCGGGTGGCGAGGGCGGTGAACGCGGCATCGACGTAGGTGAGGTCGGCGCCGGCGGAGCCCTGAGCCTGCGGGGTGCCCACGCAGATGAAATGCACGTCGCCGAAGTCGGCGGCCTCGTCGAAGCTGGTGGTGAAGCGCAGTCGGCCGGACGCCAAGGCCTCCTCGAGCTTCTCGGGCAGGCCCGGCTCGTAGAACGGCACCCTGCCGGAGCGGAGTAGTTCGATCTTCTTCTCATCGACGTCCACCCCGAGGACCTCGAAGCCGAGGATCGCCATGCAGATGGCGTGGGTTGCGCCGAGGTAGCCGGTGCCGATGACAGTGATCCTGGGGGCAGAGGTGTCAGTCGTCATGTTCAGGAGCTGTTGCTTGTTCACGGGTAGCTCTTTCCGTTAGAGGGGAGGAGTGGGGCAGGGCCGGTGGCGCTTCGGGTGCGCGCCGGCCCCCTGTCAACGCCGCGCGCAGGGTTCATTGGAGAGTCCCTCGGCGGCGTTGGAGGCTGTGTTGTTGCACTCGACCACGTTGTCGCGAGCGGGGGTCAACGAGTAGCCGAAGCCGTCCCCGTTGACGTCGGCGGTGTTGTTGCGGAACACGTTGTCCGTGCCCCAGCCGTCGAGGATCTCGTGGGTCTGGTATCCATCGAGCGGGGAGTTCTTGCCGTTGTTCTCCTCGATGATCCAGGCGTTTCCCTTCACGTCGACCCAGGAGTCGGCGCCGTCCTCGACGATCGCGGAACCGTCGAAGGTGTTGCCGACGAGGCGACCGCCGGAGGTGCCCTCCTTGATGTCGACGCTCTCCGCCGTGGTGCCGGAGATCGAGTTCCCGGAGATGACGTTCCGGTCGCTCATGTCGGGCTCGCAGTTGCTGATGTCGCACCAGTTGCTCTCGGCGGTGCCGATGTAGATGCCCTCGCCGAACTTCTCCCGGCGCAACCCGGTGTCCGAGATCTCGTTGCCCGTCACCTGGTTGTCCGTGCTGAAGGCACGGAGGTGGATGGCCTCGTCACCGATCTCCTGAACGCGGAGGTCGGCGATGACGGAGTTCGTCGTGCCGTCCACCATGACGCCCTTCTGGCCGTTCTGAACGGTGAAGCCCTGGAGCACCCAGTGGGAGGCGTCCTCGAGGTGTAGCACGTAGCCCCCGTCGATCGCTCCGCCGTCGAGCACGCTCTCGCGTGAGCCGCAGAGCATGATCGGCTGCTCCGGCGTTCCGTCGCCCGTCGCCACGAACTCGCCCTCGTAGACTCCGTCGGCGAGCTGGATGACGGTGCCCGGCTGGGGTTCGGTCAGGGCGTCGCTCAGCTCCGCCGCCGTCGATACGAGCACATTCGCGTCGGGGCACTCGGGGACGGGCTCCACGGGGGGAGCGGTCGTCGTCGGAGCCGGCGCGGGGGACGCCTCGTCCGTGGTCGGTTCCGGCGTCGCCGTTCGCAACGGATCCGCGGAGTTCCCCGACGGGTCCTCCGAACGCCCGGTCAGGGCCACCGTGACGCCGATCCCGATACCGATAATCAGCACGACCGCGAGTGCGAGCAACAGCAGCACCCGTGGCTTCTTCAGCGCATTCATGACGTCTCCCGCGTTCCGTCGAACCGGACGATCCCCTTGCTCAGCGAGGTCAGGGGGACGCGTTCCGGGTAAGGGCTTCCGATGGTACGGACGCGGAGTCGACGGGTGCGAGTGACGGCGCTCGCGACGAGGAGCGCGGCGAGGAGCAGCCAGACGAAGGTGAGGGGCTGGAAGACGGAGTTGACCACGCTCGTGACGGTCACAGCGGGGTGCCAGTCGAGCAGCTCGTTCTTCTCGACCGTGGCGGAGACGGAGTCCTTGTCCCAGATGGCTTTCGAGCCGTAGCCGGCGACCGAGTTCGCCGTGACATAGGTGTCCCTCATGTCCCCGACGAGGGTGATGCCGTGGTTGGAGATCGACATCATCCTGTTGCCGGTGACCTGGGCGTCGGCGTTCCGCACGTACACGCCCGTGTCCCCGCCGATGATCCGGTTGTCGGTGATCTCGGTGTCGACGCTGCCGTCGCGGACGGCGACGGACTGCGCCACCTGACCCTCGAAGGTGTTGTCCTCGATCGTGACGTGCGTCGCGCCTTCGTTCACCACGACGCCGACCTGGTTCCGTTCGACGGTGTTGTCGATGATCCTCATTCGCTGACCACCGCTCACCTCGATCCCGTACCGCTCGTTGTCGACCATCGTGCTGCCCCGAACGGTGTTGCCGCCGAACTCGCGGGTGCCCGTGCCAGTCGCATTCGGACCGTCCGCGAGCGCCTGACCGTCCAGCGACATGCCGTTCCGGCCGTTGTCCTTCGCGGTGACGTCGGAATACACCACGCCGGTGCTCGACCGGTCCAGCGAGAAGCCGTCGACGTGATTGCTCGACGACGTGGTCCTGCGGATCACCGCATCGGACACCCCGCGGTGCAGCGCGAGGCCGTCCACCAGGCTGTCGGTGATGGTGGTGTCGGCGATGAGCACGTCCTCCGCGTTGGTGATGAAGATGCCGTAGGCGTTGCCGGACACGGTGACGTCGTCAATTCCTGCCGTGACAAGGCTGTAGTCGTCGGCGACGACCGAGAGCGTCGTGACCTCGGTGTCCGGAAGGAGGGGAGCCCCGGGCTGCGGGCCGGGCTCCGCCGTTCCCGGCGACGGGGTGAACATGCTGACGGTGTCCGTGCCGGTGAGCGCCAGCCCGCCGGTGTTACCGCTCCAGAAGCCCAGGTCCGAGAAGTCCGCGTGGGAGAACGTGGCGTTGCCGCCGATCGCCCGGACGTAGGCGCGGCCGTCACGGGTGTCCGTGTCGGGTTCGCCCGCTGCCGGGTCCCAGCTCGTGATCTCGGCCTTGGACGACTCCGATCCGGCGACCGAGAGCGATCCGCCCAGCGCCACGATGGAGACGAACGCTTCGTCGTCGCTCTTCAATCGGATCCTTATGCCCTCGCCCGCTTCGGCACCCTCGCGCGCTTCGAGCGACAGGGTCGCGCCGGCGAGCACCGCGATGTTCTCCGACAGCAGGAAGGCCCCGTCCGGCTGCTGCACGAAGCTCTGCGGCGCCAGGATGAGCAGGTCCGCGACAGTCCAGGGAACGTCACGGGCGGGGAGGACGAGCGTGTTCACCGCTCCGGTGTTCAGGCGGTACGCGCCGCTCAGTCCCTCGACGCGCCAGCGTGCGGCCGCGGCCACGGTGCGGACGTAGACGAGGCGCTTGTCCTCGGCCTCCACGATCCGCGCCTCGCGCACGGGGTTGCCCGGGTACAGCACTCCCTGCACGGTGCCGTTGGAGGCGATCTCGTTGCGACCGACGGCGTCGAGCTCGCGGTTCTGCAACGGGTTGGCGCTGAAGAACCACCCGCCGGCCACGACGAGGACCATCACGGCGGCGATGACTCCGAGCAGGAGCGGCTTCGGGGCCCTCACTGATTGACCTGCACGGTGTCGAGGCTCTGGAAGTTCTGGCCGTCGCCACCGATCTGGTCGGCGTGCCGCGTGAGCCAGCCCTGCTTGTTCATGGTGATGAAGGCGTACAGCTTGATCGGCAACGCGACGAGGATGACCGCGAACGCGAGTGCCGGAAGGATGAGGATGTCGCTCGGGTTCTCGCGGAGGTTCGAGATGCCACGGATGCCGCGGCCGAGGAGCAGCCACGCGAGAGCGGCGATCACTCCGATGACGGTGAGGTCGAGACGCGCGAAGATCAGGTAGTACATGGTCAGGCCCATGGTGAGCGGCGTGACCAGGATCTGCAGGACGGTCACCTTCGTGATGAACGGCACGTTCCAGAGCCAGCCCCGCGCGATCGCCGTCAGGTAGCAGCGGTAGGAGTTCCGGCTCCAGCGCACGCGCTGCTTGATGAAGGCGCCGAGTCCGGCCGGGAACATCGAGAGTGCGCGTGCGGACATCTGGTGCACGGTCTTGTAGCCCGACGCGAGCACGAGCCAGGTGAGGCGCCCGTCGTCACCGGAGATGCAGCGCTTGCCCATGAAGTACTCGTTCTCGAGGTGCTCGAGAACGGGCAGCACGGCTGCCCGGCGGTAGACGGCCGTTCGGCCGGAGACGCAGGGCACAGCGCCGGCCGCGCCCATGGCCGGCACGTAGTCCAGGTAGCGCACGTTGATGATCCAGTCGGCCACTCGACGCCACACGCTCGAGTTGCGCTGGTACACGTTCTGACGGGTGCTCACGGCACCGACCAGTGGGTCTTCGAAGGGCATCTGCACGTTCTCCAGCAGATCCGGCTCCCACCAGGTGTCCGAGTCGGTCAGCACGAGGATGTCGTATTTAGCGAGACGGATTCCCGCTCCGAGCGCGGACCTCTTGCCCACGTGATGGAACAGGATCGGCCGGATGGTCGGGTCGCCGAGCGCCGTGAGACGGGCGTACGCGTCGAGGTCGGCCACGTCGAGAACGATGATGATCTCGTCCGGCTTCTGTGCCCGCCATGTCTCGAGGCAGCTCATCAGGATCTCGGGATCCTCGTGGAACGACGGCACGACGACCGAGGTGCGCGCCCGGTACTGGGTCACGATCGGGCGGGCACGGTGGGACAGGATGAATCGATAGAGCCACAACGCCCACACCACCACTCCGGCGACGGCGAGCGGAAAATAGGGCGCGAGGGCCGTGTAGTAATCGCTTATCAGGGTCCAGTCGAAATCTCCGAAGGGTCCACTGAGGGCATGCGGGAGGGTAAGCATAAGTTGGGTCCTTGTGCTGAAGGGGGGGAGGGGTTAGCACAGCGGCGAAGCGCGCAACACTGCACTGGTCGAGAGAAGGTGGGTCAACGCGTCGAGGATCGGGTGTGACGCGTTCGGGGGGTATCTCGAGCCTTGCTCAATAACAACCTGATGCCGGCTCGAGCGCAACCCTTCGGATCGTCTTGTCACAGGAAGTTGACGCAGAGTTAATAGAAATTCCCGACGTACGGAAATCGAACTCGATCGGCACTTCTTTCCGCGACGGGCCCGTGCCCGAGCGGTCCACCTCGCCCTTCAACCCCCGGTGACGACGCCATTACCGGCCTGCTTCACGGATGCTTCTTCGTCGGGAATCGCAGTCCTGGAATCGAACACCGTGTAACCGGCAGGTAAAAAAACGGGGGCGCGCTCTCGCATGAATGGGGGCAGGCTTCCTGAGAAAAGGGGGGCGTGAATTTCGCCACCCGCAACGAAGTATGATGCGCACTCCAGTCGCCGGGTCAGGAGATTCGAGTCATTTCTCGATGGAGATCGACCGTCGGAATTCGATCCGGGAAGTGAGTCCAGGCTTGGAATTCGCGACCTCAAACGGTCCCTGAACTTCCCTACGGTCCCTGAAGCTTCCCTGCGGACCCTGACCTTCCCTACGGTCCCTGAGCTTGTCGAAGGGACGGAAGGTGATCGCGGGATCAGCCCGAGGCGGGCTTCAGGTCGCGCGCGGCGTGGCTCCGCCGCCCGGGAGCGAGAGGCGCGACAGGGCGAACACGGCGGCGCCGGCGACGACGGTCACGACGGTGATCGCGACGACCGTCACCGCCACCGCGCCGTACCCTCGGCCGGGGTCGAGGAAGGGGTAGGGCACCCAGCCGTCGGTGGCTCCGCGGACGATGACGACGGCCAGCCAGACGACGGGGTAGACCATCACGACGGGTAGCAGGCGCCAGCCCAGAGCCTTCCGGTCCGCGACGAAGACCCAGTCGAGCACCGCGACGGTCGGTATCACGACGTGCAGCACGACGTTCGCCCATGGCACGGGAACGCCGCCCGCGACGCCGAGCGGCGCGAGCAGCGTCGCGTACACGAGGCCGACCAGCGCGACGTAGGTGGTGGTGCTCGCCCGGGCGTAGTCGGCGGGCCGGGGCAGCCGCCTCCCGGACAGGCCGGCGACCCCGACCCAGATCCACACGGCGGCCATGAGCAGGTTGGACTGCAGCGTGAAGTAGCCGAAGAAGTTGAACGGGTTGATCGCCGTGCGGCCGGCCGTATCGAGGAAGGTCGCGAGGACGCTGACCAGGATCAGGAGCGCCAGCCCCAGTCGCACGGCGCTGACCGGCGCCGTGCGCGCGGCGGCCACACGTTCGTGACCGTCCGTACGCGCGCTCATTCCCGAAGTGTGCCACCTCGCCCGCCGATCCGGTCCAGCGGGATCGGCGAGCCTGACGTAGGTGTCGTTCGATCGCTGCCGCGGGCTCCGGATCAGTCGTCCCCGGTGCCCGAGGGGCGGCTGTTCGCCGCGCCCCTGCGGCGCGGCTTCGCCGACCGCGGTGGGTTCGAGCGCATGTGGTCGCGGACCGTGCTGAGCACCTGCGCGAGACTGTCGACGTCCTCGCCCGTGAGCGGCTCGAACAGCAGCCGGCGCAGGGCCTCGATGTGGCCGGGGAACACCCGGGCGAGCACGCCGCGCCCTCCCGCGGTGAGGGTCACCGTCACGCCGCGGTCGTCCTCCGCGGACGGGCTGCGGGTGACGAAGCCGGCCTTCTCGAGCAGCCCTACCTGGTAGGTCAGGCCGCTGCGGCTGTATACGACCCCGTCGGCCAGCTCGGTCATGCGCCGGCTGCCGTCCGCGGCGTCGCCGAGCGTGGCCAGGAGCTGGAACTGCACGTAGCTGAGGTCCCCGGCATCACGCAGCTGCTGCTCGACGGTGTGCCGCACGAGGCTGCTCACCTCGATCAGGGCGAAGTACGCCTCCAGCTCGACGGCGGAGAGCGACGGTGCAGGGCTCGGCTCGGTCATGTGCACATTCTACTTGCTTCAAGTTCGAAGCAGTGTTACCGTCCTCTCAGTGCTTCGAAATCGAAGCACCTTTCACAACCAGAAGGAAGTGCGTCATGAAGGCAGTTCGATTCCACGAGTACGGCGATGCCGGTGTCCTCCGCTACGAGGAGGTGGCCGTGCCCCAGCCGGGCGCCGGCGAGGTGCGCATCCGGGTGGCCGCGACCTCGTTCAACTCGGTCGATGCCGGGATCCGCGGTGGCGGCCTGCAGGGGCCGTTCCCGGTGGTGCTGCCGCACACGCCGGGCATCGATGTCGCCGGCACGGTGGACGCGCTCGGCGACGGCGTGGACACGTGGGCGGTAGGGGACGCGGTCATCGGCTTCCTGCCGATGATCGGCGACGGCGCGGCTGCCGAGTACGTGATCGCGGCCGCCGACATCCTCGCGCCCGCCCCGACCGGCGTTCCGCTGGCCGACGCTGCGGCTCTGCCCGTGGTGGGGCTGACCGCCTGGCAGGCGCTGTTCGAACTCGGCGGCCTCACCTCCGGGCAGCGGGTGCTCATCACGGGTGCGGGTGGCGCGGTCGGCGGCTACGCGATCCAGCTGGCCAAGAATGCCGGGGCGCACGTCATCGCGACGGCAAGCCCGCGGAGCGCGGACCGGGTCCGGGCGGCCGGCGCGGACGAGATCGTCGACCACACCGCGACCGAGGTGACCGGGGCGGTCACCGAGCCCGTCGATCTCCTGCTGAACCTGGCGCCGATCGACCCGGCCGAGCTCGCCGAGCAGGCCGCCCTCGTCCGGGACGGCGGCGTGGTGGTCAACACGACGGTGTGGATGCAGGCACCGAGCGACGAGGCGCGGAACGTCCGCGGCGTCGACGTCTTCGTGCGCAGCGACGCGAGTCAGCTCGCCGGCCTCGCGGCGGCCGTGGACCGGGGCGAGCTGCGGATCGACGTCAGCCGCCGCATCCGGCTCGAGGACCTTCCGGCCTTCCACGCGGAGGTCGCCGAGCTGCCGGTGTCCGGCAAGGTCGTGATCGCCGCGCCGGCCGAGTGACCCGACGACCACTCCGCGTCGACGGCCCGAGACCGACCGCCGCGGACCGACCCACTACGGACCGATCGCGGCGACCCGACAGGGCCGCCGCGATCGGTTCAGCTGGTGGATGTCAGGAGGACGTGCCGAGGGAGCGCGCCGCGATGATCGCCGCGTACTCCTTGCCGCTGTCCTTCACCGTGCGCGTCTGGGTGTCGTAGTCCACCCGCACGATGCCGAAACGCTTGTGGTAGCCCCACGCCCACTCGTAGTTGTCCATGAGCGACCAGTAGAAGTAGCCCTTCACGTTCACGCCCTCCTTGACCGCGTCGAGCACGGCGGCGAGGTGGGCCCGCAGGAATGCGACGCGCTCGGTGTCGTGTACCTGGCCGTCCTCGGCGAGGACATCGTCGTAGGCCGCCCCGTTCTCGGTTACGTAGATGTCGACACCGGCGGGACGCGCGTACTCGCGGTCGATGCGGGCGAGCACCTCGCGGAGGCCGTCCGGCTGCACCTCCCAGTTCATGTCGGTGAGCGGCAGGCCCTGCGGGTGGTTGAAGACGCCGTCGGCCGCCGGGTACGGCGAGGATGTGGTCCGGCCGACGGGCGCGTCGCCGGAGGGCGTGCCCTCGGCGGGCGTGGCCGACACGATCTCGCCGTGGTAGTAGTTCACCCCGAGGGCGTCGATGGGCGCCGAGATGATCTCCAGGTCGCGATCCCGTACCACGTCGAGCAGCCCGTACTCGGCGACGTCCTCGAGCACGTCCGCCGGGTACTCGCCCCGGAACACAGGGTCGAGGAAGAAGCGGTTGAACTGGCCGTCGATACGGCGGGCCGCGTCGACGTCGGCCGGGTTCTGCGGGTCGAGCGGCTTCGGCAGGGTCTGGTTGAGCGTGATGCCGAGGGTCAGGTCCGAGCGGCGGTCGCGCAGCGCCTCGACCGCGAGCCCGTGGCTCAGCAGCAGGTGGTGCGCAGCGACGAGACCGTCGCGGCGGGACTGGCGGCCCGGCGCGTGCACGCCCGCGGTGTAGCTGAGGAAGGAGGAGCACCACGGCTCGTTCAACGTCGTCCACACGTCCACCCGGTCGCCGAGCGCCTCGTAGACGTTGAGCGCGTAGTCGCGGAAGAGGTAGGCGGTGTCGCGGTTGGTCCAGCCGCCCTTCTCCTCCAGCGCCTGCGGCAGGTCCCAGTGGTACAGGGTCAGCCAGGGCTTGATGCCCGCGGCGAGCTGCGCGTCGACCAGCCGGGAGTAGAAGTCCATGCCGGCGCGGTTCACGTTGCCGCCGTCGGGCTGGATGCGGGACCAGGACGTGGAGAACCGGTACGTGTCGAGTCCGAGCTCCTTCATCAGGGCCACGTCCTGCGGGTAGCGGTGGTAGTGGTCGCAGGCCACGGATCCGTCGTGCGCGTCGAGCACGGCGCCCGGCACGCGGGCGAACGCGTCCCAGATGGAGTCGGTACGGCCGTCCTCGTGCGCCGCGCCCTCGATCTGGTAGGCGGCGGTGGCCGCGCCGAAGAGGAATCCGGGCGGGAAGGACCGGGTGTCCCCGCTGGTGTCGGGGATCTGCGGCAGAGCCGTGCCGTTCGAAGTCATCGTTCTCCTTTGTCCTGCTCCCGCCGGAGTTCGGCAGGCGGGTCGCCTGCGGCGAGGGCGATCAACGCGATCAGCGGAACGGTCGGATCGACGACGTCCGCGGTATCAGAGAGTAGTCACCGATTCGCGTCACCCGTAGCCGACTCCGCCGACCGGCGCGGCCCGCCGCCCAACCTGGGGCTTTCCCGGGGGCGCGGGTTACCATGACAGCGCTCGTGCTCCCGCTCGAAAGGCCTCCGTGACTGCTCGTCGCCGCACCCCTTCCGCTGCCATCGCCCTCCTCGGCGCCGCGGCCCTGCTGCTGGCCGGCTGCACCGCCGCGCCGGCCGAGGGCGACGCGACGACCGGTGGGGCGTCCTCCGAAGGCGCGTCCGTCGGCAGCGATTCGACCGGCGGCGAGGCCACCGCGGAGCCCGCGGCGCCCGCCGAGACGCCGGCTGAGGAGCCGGCCGCCGAGCCCGCGGTGACCGCGGTCGCCCCGGCGGAGCTCTCCGTCGGCGGAGGCACCACCGTGACCATCGAGGGCACCGGACTCAGCGACGCGACCGCTGTGACGTTCAACGGCACCCCCGGCACCGGTCTCGCCGTGGCCTCCGACACCTCGCTCACCGTGGTCGCGCCCCGCTCGACCGACTTCCAGGCCGCCGCGGCCGATGTGAAGGTGCTCCAGGGCGACGCGCCCGTCGCCTCCACTGCCGCTCCGGTCTCCTACACGGTGCAGACGCCCGTCGACCGCCAGCTGAGCTACGCGCTCGCGCACTGGAACAACTACAACCTCGCCGAGTACGGCAACATGAACCCGATCGGCGGCGACTGCGTCAACTTCGTCGGCCAGACGCTGCTCCAGCGCGGTTGGAAGATGACGGACGAGTGGCACAACCGCGCCGGCGGCACCGAGTACACGTCGGCGTGGATCCACGTGCCCACCTTCGACCGGTGGCTGCGCGCCAACCAGCAGGAGCTCGGCATCACCCCGCTCACCCTCGAGCAGCGTGACCAGGTGAAGCCCGGCGACATCGTCGTGTTCGACTGGAACCTCAACGACTCGCTCGACCACACGCAGATTGTGTCCGCGGTCGAGATGGTCGACGGCAAGCAGAGGATCCTGATGGCGGGCCACAACCTCGACCACAACTTCCGCGACTTCGACAACACCATCACGGTCGAGCACCCCGGCGCCTACGCCGCCTTCTGGAGCGTCCCCTAGCCCTTCGACTAGCTCGAGGACCGTGCGGGTTCCGTCCCTTCGACGAGCTCAGGGACCGTATGGGACCGCCCCCACAGTCGCTGAGCCTGTCGAAGCGACGCAACGTCTCTACGCGCCGGAGATGGCCTCGTCCACGATGCGGCGGGCCTCCTCCTGCACGCGGTGCAGGTGGTCCGTGCCTTGGAACGACTCGGCGTAGATCTTGTAGACGTCCTCCGTGCCCGACGGGCGCGCGGCGAACCACGCGTTCTCGGACACCACCTTCAAACCGCCCACGGCCGCGTCGTTGCCCGGTGCGCGGCTGAGCTTCGCGGTGATCGGCTCGCCCGCGAGCTCGGTCGCGGCGATGGCGTCGCCGTCGAGCTTGCCGAGGGCTGCCTTCTGCGCCTTGGTCGCGACGGCGTCGACGCGTTCGTACACTGGCGCGCCGAACCTCTCGGTGAGCTCGGAGTACAGCTGCGACGGCGTCTTGCCCGTCACGGCGCGGATCTCCGCGGCGAGCAGGGCGAGCAGGATGCCGTCCTTGTCGGTGGTCCACACGGTGCCGTCGAAGCGCAGGAAGCTGGCGCCGGCCGACTCCTCGCCGCCGAAGCCGACGGATCCGTCGACGAGGCCGGGGACGAACCACTTGAAGCCCACCGGCACCTCCCAGAGGCGGCGGCCGAGGGACTCGGCGACCCGGTCGATCATCGTGGACGACACAAGGGTCTTGCCGATGGCCGCATCCTCGCGCCAGCCCGAGCGGTTGCGGTACAGGTAGTCGATCGCGACCGCGAGGTAGTGGTTCGGGTTCATCAGGCCGGCGTCCGGCGTCACGATGCCGTGCCGGTCGGCGTCGGCGTCGTTGCCGGTGAGGATGTCGTAGTCGTCCTTGTGCGCGAGCACGGACGCCATGGCGGAGGGCGAGGACGGGTCCATGCGGATCTTGCCGTCCCAGTCCAGCGTCATGAAGCGCCAGGTGGCGTCGACGGTGGGGTTCACGACCGTGAGGTCGAGCTCGTACCTGTCCGCGATGGCCTGCCAGTACGCGACGCTCGCGCCGCCCAGCGGGTCGGCGCCCACGCGGATGCCGGACTTCTTGATGGCCGCCATGTCGATGATGTTCTCGAGGTCGTCCACGTAGTGGGCCACGTAGTCGTAGGTCTCGACGCCGCTCGGCTCGGCGCGCTTCACGTCGCGCATCCCGCCCGCGATGATCTCGTTCGCGCGGTTCGCGATCCAGCCGGTCGCGTCGCTGTCGGCCGGGCCGCCGTGCGGCGGGTTGTACTTGAAGCCGCCGTCCTGCGGCGGGTTGTGGCTCGGGGTCACGACGATGCCGTCGGCCTCGTCGTCGTTGCCGGCGCGGTTGTACTTGAGGATCGCGTGGGAGACCGCGGGGGTCGGCGTGTAGTTGTCGTACTGGTCGACGAGCACGCGCACCTGGTTGCCGACGAGCACCTCGAGGGCCGTCGTGAGGGCGGGCGTGCTGAGCGCGTGGGTGTCGATGCCGATGAAGAGCGGACCCGTCGTGCCCTGCTCGGTGCGGTACTCCACGATGGCTTGCGTGATCGCGGCGATGTGATCCTCATTGAAGGCCGTGTTCAGCGAGCTGCCGCGGTGGCCGGACGTGCCGAAGACGACGCGCTGCTCCGGGTTGGAGACATCTGGCTTGCCGCTCCAGTAGGCGGCGAGCAGGGCCTCAACGTCGACGAGATCTGATTCCTGGGCGGGTGTTCCGGCGCGGTCGGTCATGATCCCCATATTGGCACTGCGGCAGGCTCCGCGCCCCGACCGGCAGGGCGGCGCCGCCGCCACCGCCCGTTAGGGTTTCCCCATGCCCGCACCCTCCGCCCCGGCGCCGCACCACACCCCCTCGGAGACCTACAGCTTCCTCGGGCCGTCCGGCACCTTCACCGAGGCGGCGCTCGCCCAGGTCGAGGCCGCGCGGGGCAAGGCCTGGCGGGCCGTGAACAACGTGGGCGAGGCCCTCTCGGACGTCGTGAGCGGCCGCAGCACCGCCGCCATGATCGCGATCGAGAACTCGGTCGAGGGCGGCGTCACCGCGACCCAGGATGCGCTCGCCAAGGTGCCCGACCTGCGCATCATCGGCGAGTACCTCGTGCCGGTGAACTTCGTGCTCGTGGCCCGCCCCGGCACCCGGTTGAGCGACGTGCGCACCATCAACGCGCATCCCGTGGCCTACGGCCAGTGCCGCGCCTGGCTGGACGCGAACCTCCCCAGCGTCGGTCACATCCCGGCGACGTCGAACGTTGCCGCGGCCGCCACCCTGCTCCCGGACCTCGAGAGCGGCTGGGCCTCGAGCATCGCCGACGCCGCGATCGCGCCGCCCGGCATCGTCGACCACTACGACGTCGAGGTGCTCGCGACCGGCATCGAGGACAACCCGAACGCGGTGACCCGCTTCGTGCTCGTGAGCCGCACGACGGAATTGCCGCCGCGCACGGGCGCGGACAAGACGAGCGTCATCGCCGAGCTGCCCGAGGACCGCGCGGGAGCCCTGCTCGAGATGCTCGAGCAGTTCGCGACCCGCGGCGTGAACCTCAGCCTCATCCAGTCGCGTCCCATTGGCGACGAGCTCGGCCGCTACCGCTTCGTCATCGATGCGGAGGGTCACGTGCACGACGAGCGTGTGGCGGATGCGCTGCTCGGCCTGCGCCGGTTCAGTCCGCGCGTGACCTTCCTCGGCTCGTACCCGCGGGCGGACAAGGCGCCGAGCACCTACCGCGAGCACTACGACGACGCGGTCTTCCTGGAGGCCCGTGCCTGGCTGCACTCCATCCTCGGCAACTAGGGCGCGCTCGGCCGGGGCGATCCTCGTGCGGTCCCTGAGCCTGTCCTCCCACGGTCCCTGAGCCTGTCGAAGGGACGCGAGGAGTACGTCCGATCCGCTGAGCCGCCCGGTCACCCGGCGAAGATCCCTCTCCGGTCTCATCTTCGTTCCGCTTGAATCCCCCTCCAGAGCGACGCCGGGGCCCGCCGGCCGCTGCCATCCTGAGGTCATGGGACGTTCGGTCGGATCAGCACTGGGATGGTGGCTGCTCGGCGCGGTCGTCGGACTGTTGCTCGGCGGTGCCACGTCGTTCGGACAGCAGTATCTGCCGGATGGTCTTCGTCCGTTCGCCAACTCGAACAGCGGCTGGACGCTGCTGGCCTTCGTCGTCACGGTCGTCTTCACCCGGTGGCGGAGTGCACGCCGGTGGTGGGTTGCCGCGGTACTGGGGTTGGTGGTCTTTCACGCGTTGCTGCAGGGCTACGTGATCGTGTCGACCCTGCGCGGGTTCCCCGACTCGTACGGACCTGGCGACTTGTACTTCACCGTGGCGACGCTTGCCGGCCCGGTTATCGGACTGGCCGGGTTCGCCTGGCGATCTGCATCCCGCCCGCTGCGTGCAGTCGGTGTCGCGGTGGTGGCGGCGGTCATGATCGGTGACGGTGTGTGGGGTCTGCTCCGGGTCGTGGAGTCGACGGGATGGCTCTACTGGGTGCTCAGCATCGTGATCGGCGTGGCGATGCTCGCCTGGGTCGTCCTCCGTCGGCTCGATCGGCTGGGGGACCGCATCCTGGCGGTCGTGCTGACCGCCGCGGGGGCGGCGGCGTTCACACTGCTCTTCACCACCGTCCTCTGACCCGAAAAGGGGTTAGACGGCGAACGCTTCGCCGCAAATAAGGCAGTAGATCGGACTCGTGGTGCCCTCCGGAATTTTGACTGGCTCCCATCCGTGGCACGGCGAAGCGACGATCATCATGTCGTCAGGTTCCGTCAGCGGGTCGGGCTCGTTTGGGACATCCAGGTGACCGGTCTTCTTAATTTTGATGTGCTTGCTGTTTAGCCCACGAAAGGCTGATGATAGTTCGTCGTCGAGGTACTGGATGGCGGCGGGCATTGCGACGC
Source organism: uncultured Microbacteriaceae bacterium (assembly GCA_947487835.1). GTDB lineage: Bacteria > Actinomycetota > Actinomycetes > Actinomycetales > Microbacteriaceae > Planctomonas. Next base: position 287,129 of record CANKXX010000003.1, on the reverse strand, counting down.
CTCTGGCGTACTCTAGTTGCTCCGTTGTCCACCACTGGTCCGCCGCCGCTGCCTGACCGCAGAACGGACACCAGTACGAGTCGGTGGTTGGTTGTGTCTCTGCCTCTTCGTTCGCTGGTCCGCTGTGCCACTTGAATTGACGCATACAGTTCGGGCATTCCCTCCGCAGGAAGCCGTCGTTGTCAAGAGGCATGGGCACGGAAATGTTCATCTTCAATCTCCACTAACGAACTCGTCGACGTCGATCTCCACCCCGTCGGCCGTCCGTGCCCGCAGTTTGATGGTGAAGTAGGAGCGATCTACTTGACTCAACGCAGCGGGCATGCGCTGTATCACTCGGACTGACTTACCTGCTGGCAGTTGAGGGATCGGTAGTTCGTCCGAAGTGCGAAGCATCCCGTCGCCCTCGGTGGGCTCGGCGAGCAGCTCGTAAACGGTGCCTGGTCCGTGATTCGTCACAATTACATCCGACATCTTGTTACGGCCGCGCTCCTGTAATCGAGCCGTGAGACGCGGCAATCCGGCGCTCTGAGATGACGGCAACTTGCGGCCAAGCGGCAACCCGCCTCCCGGAGGGCTGGGAGGTGTCAGATCACCAGATTCGTGCCAATCGTTGCCCTCGAGCTTCACGGCGCACCCTGCGTTGCGCAGGCGAGTGGCCAAGTCTTGCCGTTTGGCAACGGAATTGTCCAGCCTCACGGCATGTCGCCCGTGGATGTCGCTGAATACCTTCACCTGACCAAGCTCCACAATCACAGTTCGGTTAGGGTTGCGCCCCATCGCCATTCCCGCTTCATAAAGCACGTTCGGGCGTGGCTGCATCTGGGGGTTTGTCTCCGGGTCACCCGGGTAGGTCAGCGATTCGTGAAGGTGAGCTACGTCATCTGGTGTTTGGAGAACAACGACCGCTTGTGCGCGGCGAAATGCGGCATCCAACACGTCGCCGATATACGGCGAGGCACTGTTCGTCATAGAGAGAGCTTCCGACCACTCGATGGGAGCGAGACCAATAGCTCGCAGGAACTCGAAAAGTCCCTTCCGAGCGATCTCGTTTCGCCCATGGATAACGAAAACGCTGCGGGGGTCGGCTTCACTATCACCCATCTCTCAAGCGTACGGTGCCGGGCCGACACCGTACCGTTGTGTGTGCGTCGTGTCCCGGCGCAAAGCCTCGAGAAGAAGCGCGTGGGCGCTTGGCAGGCTGGGGCCGGGGCAAGTCATCCTGAGTGAGGTGCCGTATCCGCTGGTCTTGCGTCGGTGTGTCGCATTCCTTGGGTAGCGAGTCGTCTCAGCAGTCTCTTGGTCGGGCACCCCGTGGCGCGGGAGTGACGTCTTACATCCATGTCTTGAAACCGCTGTGAGCGCTCCGGCCACCGAGGTGTGTTGCCAGACCGCTCCTTCGTGCAGGGTTGCTCGAACCGGTGGCATGCGACATGTCAGCTCACCGGTACAGAAAAGGATCGCGGCACAGCGGCTGCGCGGGTTCCTCATCGAGACCTCGGCCCTGTACGCGATCCTGGTTGCGGAGCCGTCGGCATTGACAGGGTGGGGGAACCTTGTCTTCGGTGCCGGCTGGGTCAGCATCGGCTACTTCAGCTTCCGAATCGGGAAGCGACAGCTGGCGGACCTCGAGCGCGAGCACGGAGTAGGCCCAGGTTCCGATAAGGAGCTGAGGTCCAAGCGCGGCCTGTGACGCGGTCATTGTCGCTATCCGAAGCATGGATCGGGACAGGCGCCTGCTAGTTCCCTGTCGCTGGCATGACCTAGGTCATAACTGCTGAAGCGTTTGACGCGAGCGCCGCGAAATTCGCGCGAGACGCCGCAGAATCGCTGCGGAGCCTCGCCGCTATAAAGGCCCGCGCACTGCCGGCGCCGGTCGCTCACCAGATCATCGCCGAGCTCCGGGTCGCCGTGCGGCAGATCCCCGACGCGCTCGAGACTGTGGGGTCCGCGCTTGTCGCCGGCCCGGAAGAGTACGACAGCTGGGACGAGAACGGGGAGGACCCAGAGGAGCGGATTGGGACGGCGGACGACTCGCTGATCGAATCAAGCCGTCATGCGCCGGCTCTCGCTGATGTGCTGGACGCGGCAACCGCGGCGATCGCCAACGTTCGAGCGGGGGAGAGGTCAGGGCTGTAGCCCGGATGTGATCATTGCAAGCTGCCAGGCAGCTTTCCGCCGCCTTCGCCGTCTCCGAGGGTGTGCTTTTCTCGACTGTCAGCCGAACGCTTCTCGCGTGTTGGCGGCGAGAGATCGGGGCGACCTGGAACTGGTGCGCGCATGCCGTCCCTAACCATCCAGACGAAGTTGACGACGACCGCAGCGAAGCCCAGAAGGTTGAACGGAGCGGACGGGTAGTTCCAGATCAGCGATCCCGTAGTCCCCAGGAGAGCTACGAGGAGAACGGCCAGAAGGACCCACCGGCCAGGCGTTACTCTTTGCCACCATCGCATGCGTTCAGTATGGCTTGGGCGGCAGCAGCAGTCGTGGCTCAGGCTGTGTCAGACGCGGGGGAGTGTCAGCGCCGTGGCGTTCTTTGCGGCAGCGCGGTCGATCGCCCGGTACACGGGGAGACTCTGACTGTCGGCGACGCGAACTTCGCGCTCGGGGACGAACTGGTGATGGGCGGCGGATATCAGACGGAGCGCGTCCCCGGCCAACCCGACACCTGGGCCGGCGAGATCTTCTTCGCCGGCCCGGTCCAGCTCTTGGCGGACGAGCGCTGACCGACGTATGGGTAGCGGCTGGACCGCGAGGTCGTCGCGCCGTACTGACTGCCCAGGACAGTGTCCGGCCGAGGGCCGGCTACTGAGTTCTTGCATGCCGATGCCTGTCCGCGTTTGGGTAGCGGTCACTGCTCGACTCCGTGGTCAGGGGGCGGTGTTCGGTCTGGGTTCGATTTCGAAGATGAACGCATTGGGGGACGGGTTTCCGTCCTGATTGGTCTCCGTGGTACGAACGGGCCAGGTCGTCATGCTGTTGGGCTTCGGGTGCCCGTGGGTGTCGTATCTCAGAGCCATCGCCTGGATGTGGATGACTGTCCCGGACAGCGTGTCGGGCTCTTCCTCCAGGAAGGGGTCCCACTCGTACTTCGTGCTGACGGATGGGAAGATTCCGTACTCCTCGTGGACGTCCTCGCGGTGGAGGGGTGAGACGGGCCAGTGCACATGGTCGCCGATGCTGTAATCCCTCTTGATATCCCCTAGTACCCATTCGGGAACGTGCACCAGTGTGCTCATGCTCTTCCTTCCTTGCTGATTCTTTTACCCGCTACTCCTCCAGGTACTCGAGGGGCGGAATGTCGGTGAGCTTCGTGAATCGTGGCCTCGGAGGGTTCGGTTCGTCGGCCTTCATGGTGCGCGCCTCGGTGATGATGGTCGACTCACGGGATCCGTAGGAGCGACGGGCGATCCCGGTGCGCTCGTCGATGACGAGGGTGTTCCGTTGGGCCGGGTCGTGCTCGTGCTCGAAGGTGAACAGGAGGCAGTGGTCCCGGATGCGTTGCACGAGGATGGGGAGGTAGCTGGCCGGCGGGCCCCATTGGAGCATCAGCTCGGGCATGATCATCCGCACGGGATGCGGCGCGCTCTGCTCGAATGAGAACTTAAGAGGACCGTCGACGGTGTGGAGGACGCCGTCCTCGTACCGGTCGCGGTGCTTCTCGCCTTGCTGGTCGAAGATCCAGGACTGGTTGGGTTCGTCCACGACCATCTGGAACTGCCAGCCGCGGCCGGAGCTGTCTTGATGTACTCCACGGGCGAGGACGGGTGTCGGGGTGCGTAGGGCGGCGACCTCGGCCGCGAGGCTGAGGCTCTCGGCGCGCGTGAGAAGAGTGTCGAAACGCATCCCGCCACTATGACGTGCTCGTGGTGCATCGGCCGTAGAGCGATCCACATCGTCTCCGGCTCCAGTTTCGACGTCGGCGACAACCCCACTGTCGGACGGCTGCCGATGCCTGCCGTTGGCCGTCATGCCGTTGTCCGACGGCTTGCGGGACGAACGCTTCGCGACGATCGTTCGGACGCTGACCACCACCCCGGACAACACACGGGATACGAGTTCAAGGTCGGATTCGTATTCCAGGTCCACGAACGCGAGGTCCTCGAGCGCATCATGGCCGATGGTCGGAACGCCCGACACGAGTTCGAACCGGTCGTCGAACCAGTCGTGGTCGAGAGGGGAGACGGGCCATTCGATGCGCTCGCCCTGAAGTCCGCGTTCCTCTCGTACCCGCCCAGGGATGTATACGGACGCGATCATGCGCGGTGTCTCCTTCAACTGGGCTGGTTGTCGCCTTGAGTTAGTGCTGCTTCTGGTGGGGGATGCGGGACGTCCCTTCGACGAGCTCAGGGACCGTGAGAGCTCAGGACCGTGAGAGCTCAGGGACCGCGGGGGAGCTCGGGGACCGCAGCCGCCGTCGGGACCGATGCTCCTGCCTAGGCAGGAGGATCGTGCGCAGGTTTTAGCTGGGCAGGATCCTCGTGCCTGGGCAGGGGCGCATCCCCGAGCCGTGATCGCGGGTGTCCCTTCGACAAGCTCAGGGACCGTGAGAGCTCAGGACCGTGAGAGCTCAGGGACCGCGGCGGGCTCAGGAACCGCGAGAGCGCAGGAACCGCAGACGGGACCGACGGGCTAGGCGGCCTCGGGTGGGATGCGCACCGTGAGGGCGAGCGGGTCGACCGTGAGCTTCACGGCCCGGGCGTCGCCGAAGCTGTCGCCGTCGAGCTCGAAGTCCTCCGCGCGCTCCAGCCGCACGATGAGCTCGCGGCCCTTCATGTAGCGGAGGGTGCGCACCTCCTTGGTCACGCCCATGATCTTGCGGCCGACCTGGCTGCGGCGCAGCACGCCGTTCTCCCACACGATCTTGACCCAGATCTGCGCCCAGCCGAGCAGGCCCTCCGGCCGCAGCGCGACGATGTCGAACTCGCCGTCGTCCACGGCGGCGTCCGGCAGGAGCAGGATGTTGGCCGGCAGCGACCCGCAGTTGCCGATGAGGATCGTGTGGGCGCGCAGGGTCCGGGGCGGGTTGTCGTCGAGCGTGAACCGCATCCGCAGCGCGTTGCTGTCCCGGAGCGAGCGGATGATGGCGTCCACGTACGCGAGCCACCCCACGCGCTCCTTGAGCTTGTCGCTCGTGTTCGCGATCATCTTCGCGTCGAGGCCGAGCCCCGCCATCACGAGGAAGACGTGCTTGTTGCGCGAGCCGTCGGCGCGCTCGATGTCCGCGACGCCGAGGTCGATCTTCCGGTCCGCGCCGGAGAACGCGTTCCGCACGGACTCCTCGACGTTGTCGAGCGTGAGGTCGAGGTTGCGGGCCAGGAGGTTGCCGGTGCCGGAGGGCAGTAGACCGATCGGCACGCCCGTGCCGCGCAGCGCCTCAGCGACGGCGCGGATGGTGCCGTCGCCGCCCGCGGCCATCACCATGTCGGCGCCGTCGTCGAGCGCCTCGCGGGTCACGCCCTCGCCGGGATCCTCGACGCTCGTCTCGTACCAGCGCGTCTCCCCCCAGCCGGCCTCTCGCTGCGCCGCGGAGACGGTGGCGCGCAGCGCCTCCAGGTCCACCTTGATGGGGTTGTAGACCACCGCGGCATGCGACTGTGCGGGGGAGGTGGTGGGCTGTTCGGAGGCAGTCGACACACGGTCAACGCTACGGCATGGCCAAGTAGGGTTGACGCGTGATCGATCCGCAACTGCTCCGCGACAACCCTGACCTGGTCAAAGCTTCGCAGCGGGCGCGCCGGTCATCCGAAGATCTGGTGGATCGTGCCCTAGAGGCCGACTCCACGCGCCGCACCGCCATCGCCGAGTTCGAGCGCCTGCGTGCCGAGCAGAACGCGTACGGCAAGCGCGTGGCGAAGGCCGCGCCCGAGGAGAAGAAGCAGCTCGTCGCCGAGGTGCAGTCGCTCGCTGCGAACGTGAAGACCGCGTCGCAGACCGCGCAGGATGCCGAGGCCGAGTTCTCGCAGACCGTGCGCGCCATCGAGAACATCGTGCTCGACGGTGTACCGGAGGGCGGCGAGGACGACTGGGCGCTCGTGCGTACGGTCGGCGAGATCCCCGAGTTCGACTTCGAGCCCCGGGACCACCTCGAGATCGGCGAGGCCCTCGACGCCATCGACATGGGCCGCGGCGCCAAGGTCTCCGGCGCGCGGTTCTCCTTCCTGAAGGGCATCGGCGCCCGGCTCGAGCTCGCCATCATGAACATGGGCCTCGACCGTGCCCTCGCGGCCGGCTTCGTGCCGATGATCACCCCGACGCTCGTCAAGCCGGAGATCATGAGCGGCACCGGCTTCCTCGGCCAGCACGCCGACGAGATCTACCACCTCGCCAACGACGACCTCTACCTCACCGGCACGAGCGAGGTCGCGCTCGCCGGTTACCACAGCGACGAGATCCTCGACCTGTCCGACGGCCCGCTCCGCTACGCCGGCTGGTCCACCTGCTACCGCCGCGAGGCCGGCTCCTACGGCAAGGACACCCGCGGCATCATCCGCGTGCACCAGTTCACCAAGCTCGAGATGTTCAGCTACGTCGCCCCCGAGGATGCCGTGGCGGAGCACGAGCGCCTGCTCGCCCTCCAGGAGGGCATGCTGCAGGACCTCGGCCTCAGCTACCGCGTCATCGACACCGCGGCGGGCGACCTCGGGTCGAGCGCCGCCCGCAAGTTCGACGTCGAGGCGTGGATCCCCACCCAGCAGGCCTACCGCGAGCTCACGTCGACCTCGAACTGCACCACCTACCAGGCGCGCCGCCTCGACATCCGGCACCGCGCCGACGGCGGGAAGACGACGCCGGTCGCCACTCTCAACGGCACGCTCGCCACGACCCGGTGGATCGTCGCGATCCTCGAGACGCACCAGCAGGCCGACGGCTCCGTCGTCGTGCCCGAGGCGTTGCGGCCCTACCTGGGCGGGCTCGCCCTGCTCGAACCCACGGGGAAGCGCTGAATGTCGTCCGACACCATCCCCGCGGTCCGGCATGACCGGCTGATGATCGCGCTCGACCTCGACGGCACCGTGCTCGGCATGGACGGCACCCTCAGCGACGCCGTGGTCGAGGAGGTGCAGCGGGTGTCGGGCCTGGGGCACGAGGTCATGGTCGCGACCGGTCGCTCCGTCGCTGACGCCCTGCCCATCCTTCATCAGCTCGGCGTGACGCCGGAGTACGTGGTCTGCTCGAACGGCGCCATCACCATGCACCGCGACCCGTCGACCCCGTCGGGCTACCGGCGTCGCTTCGTGGAGACGTTCGACCCCACCGACGTGCTCCAGCGCATCCGCCCCTATCTGGCGAGCGGCCGCTATGCGGTCGAGGACGAGGACGGGCACTACCTCTACTCCGGCGGCGAGTTCCCGGACGGCTTCCTCGAGGCCAAGGGCACCCAGGTCGAGTTTGACGAGCTCCTGCACCGCGACGCCACCCGCGTCGTCGTGATCTCGCCCGGCCACGACATGGAGGACTTCCTCGCCGTCGTGGAGCGGATGGGCCTGCACCGCGTCACGTACGCGATCGGCTGGACCGCCTGGCTCGACATCGCGCCGGACGGCGTGAACAAGGCGACCGCGCTCGAGCGCGTGCGCCAGCTCCTCGACATTCCCCGCGAGCGGGTCATCGTCGCGGGCGACGGCCGCAACGACATCGACATGTTCGAGTGGGCCCGCGAGCACGGGCGCGCCATCGCGATGGGCCAGGCGCCGCAGGAGGTGCTGGCCGCGAGCTCCGAGGTCACGGCGCCCGTGACGTCGGACGGTCTCGCCGCCGCGCTGCGCTCGATCGAGCACTGACAGGCTCCAGCGCCGGCACCTCCTCACCTGCTGACCGGGGCATCTCCTCGCTCACACGTGCGCTCCGACGTCCCGGATCGGCCTGCCGGCGCAGGACAGCACCCCCCAAGACGCATCCGTTACACTCGGCTTCCACGTCGTCGCACCGTCCTCCTTGCACAGGAGTACCGGTTGCGACTGCACGGGAGGGCTGTCCGAGCGGCCGATGGAGCCAGTCTTGAAAACTGGTGGGCAGAAATGTCTCGTGGGTTCGAATCCCACGCCCTCCGCGTTTCCCCGATCCAGCACGTTGCGCCCGCCAGCCTGAGAGGACCCGGATGAGCGACAGACCCTCCCGGTCGAGCAGGCCCAACCGCATCTCCGGCATCGCCCGGCACGGGCGCCTTCCGCGTTCCAACCCGATGCTTGCGCTGGTGAAGGGTCTCGCCCTCGTGCTGGCCGTGCTGCTGGTGAGCGGGGGAACGGTCGCCGCGGTCGCGCTGTGGAACATCGACCGGACGATTCAGAGTCGCTCCATCGACATCTCCGGGGGGAACGGGGACGACGTCCCGGCCGTCGGCGAGTTCGACGGCGGCGTCAACCTGCTCCTCGTCGGCAGCGACAGCGGGGAGGGCGACCTGTCCTACGGACAGCGTGACGCCGAGCTGAACGACGTGACGATGCTCATGCACATCTCCGAGGATCACACGAACGCCGTCGTGGTCAGCATCCCGCGCGACCTCATCGTCCCCATCCCGTCCTGCACCAACGAGGAGGGCGTGAAGAACCCCGCGGTGAGCGCGGACGCCATCAACATGACCCTCACCTACGGCGGCCTCCCCTGCACCGTGGCGACGGTGGAGCAGCTGACCGGCCTCGATATCCCGTTCGCGGCGAAGATCGAGTTCAGCGGCGTGATCGAGATGTCGAACGCCATCGGCGGCGTGCCGGTGTGCGTGGCCGAGCCCATCCGCGACGAGAAGACCGACCTCGAGCTGTCCGCCGGCGAGCACACGCTGCAGGGCAAGGAGGCGCTGCAGTTCCTGCGCACCCGCCACGGCGTCGGCGACGGCAGCGACCTCGGCCGCATCAGCAACCAGCAGGTGTTCCTGTCCTCCCTCGTCCGCACGGTGAAGAGCAGCGAGACGCTCACGAACCCCGCGAAGCTCTACGGGCTCGCGAAGGCGGCGGCCGACAACATGTCGCTGTCCACCAGCCTCGCCAACTACGACACCATGGTGTCGATTGCCCTGACCCTGCGCGACATCCCGCTGGAGCAGGTCGCCTTCGTGCAGTACCCGGGCACCACCGACGGCACCGGCATCTACACCAACCGGGTGAAGCCGCTCGAGGCGGATGCGGACGTGCTGTTCGCCAAGATCCTGGCCGACGAGCCGGTCGCCCTCTCGCCGGACGCGGTCAACATCGGCTCGGTGCCGGACCCCAATGCCCCCGCGCCGACGCCGGGAGCCACGACGCCCGCACCCGAGGCCACCGCCCCGACCGTGCCCCCGGCGACGGGAACTCCCGCCCCGGTGCCGACGGCCGACGCCGGAGCGCCGACGGACTCGCCGCTGCCCTCCTCCATCTCGGGGCAGACCGCCGCCGAGTACACCTGCTCCGCCGGCCGCCTCGACTAGTCCGCACCGCACCGGGCGCTCGCGTCGCGACATCAGCGGTCCGCAGTTCCGGCCGCGGCAGCCGGTCATGCTTGAGCGCTGGAGGCTCCTACGAGCTCCGCCATCGGCGAGCAGCCCTTGGATGGGGGCTACTAGTCGGCGAATACCGGACTCGGATCGTGGGCCCAGGCCGTGACCGCGACGATCGAGCCTTCGACGATGTCGAGGTCGATGGGCCACGAGCCGCGGGTCATGCCGGCGGTGGGTGCCGCGTACACGGTCTTCGTGACGAGCGCGCCGTGCGGCGACGCAGCATCCCAGCCGAGTACCGCGACCGCGTAGCCACCGGCGGGCACCTCGATGCGCTGGGGTCCGGCATCCTGCGTCATGAATGCCCCGCCCTGCTCGAGGGTCACCGCGAGCAGGTGCTGGTTCTGGTCGCCGAACGCCACATCGGGATATCCCTCGATCACGCACGGCTGGTCGGAGAAGTTGAGGAGCCGGATCGGAAGGGCGCGGTGCCCGGTAGCCGCGTCGGGCTCGCCCTTCAGCAGCATCGCCCTGTCCGGCGTGCACCACTCCGGATCGAGATCGGCGGACGCGTCCGCCTGTTCGGGCACCGGCGTTCCGGGGGCGCTGGGGTCGGGGAGGGCGCCGAACGTGACAGCGGCCTCCGCCTCGCGCTGCGCGGCGGCTTCCGCCTCGATCGCGGCGGTGCGTGCGCGGTCGTTGGTCACGCCGGCCGCGACCACGGTGACCACGGCGACGACCGCGGCCGGCAGGAGCCAGACGGGTGGCCGGGTCGACGATGCCCGCTCTCCCGCGTCTGCCGCAGCGCGGACAGGCCTGCGGATGATGAGACCGGGCAGCCAACCCACCACCAGCCCCCAGAGAGCGCCGGATGCCGCAGCCGCACCGAACTCGCCGACCAGCAGCCCGCGCGGCCCGAAACCGGCGAGGGACCCCCACGCGCCGGCGATGTCCAGGGCGAGCCCGACGAGCGCACCCGCTGCGACGGTGGCGAACCAGGCCGCGACCAGCACTGTGCTGCCCCGGCGACCCGCGGCCGCGGTGAGCACGGCATGCACGAGCGCGACGGCGATCCCCGCGGCGACGGCTATGACGGGCAGCCACGAACCGCTGTAACCGGAGATCAGTCGCATCGGCACCACCTCGGGCACGAGACCGGCCAGCTGGGCGACGGGCCCCTGGATCTGAGCGAGGGCCCAGCGGGCGCCGGCGACCAGGAGCCAGAGCAGGGCGGTGAGTGCGCTCGACGCGAGCAGGCGGCGATAGATCAGTGTGGGCATCGCCTCTGATTGTGGCCCATCCGGAGCCCGCATCCGCGGCGATGCGAAGTGCGACCCTCCACCGGCTTACGGTGTAAGCAGAAGGCCGCGGAGATGGCAACCCCCTATTCAGGCGGATTCGCCTGAGTAGCTTTGCACCGCTGTACGCAGGGGCCGGTTGGAGCACTCCACGGGCGCCGAAGAGACCGGTGTTATCGGCAGGCCGATCGCTGTCTCGAGGATCCTCGGGTGACAGGGCCAGGGGAATCGCGTGCGGCACACACAGACTAAGGAGCTTGAGAAATGGCAGAAAACCACAACCGCCGGGCTGAGCCGGTAGGTGACGGCACCGCAGACGTGGCGTGGAAGGAGAACATCCTCGGTGACGCACGTGCCGGCCGGGTGCAGAACGTGTCCTGGGGTGCGATCTTCGCCGGGGTTGTCACGTTCCTCGCCGTCGTCGTGTTGTTCTCCCTTCTGACCACGGCGTTCGGTCTCGGCGGCTCCGGTGCCGGCGCGGCAGTGATGGGCGTGATCAGCCTGCTGCTCGGATTCGCCGGTGGCGGTTTCGTCGCCGGCGCGATGGGCGTCCGTGCCGGGCTCCTGCACGGATTCCTCACGTGGGCGACGTCCGTCCTCGCCATCATCGTTCTCGTCATCATGCTGACCGTGAGTGCGGCCGGCGCGATCGGCGGTGCGCTCGGATCGGTTGTCAGCGGGCTGGGTGCCGCCGCTGGTCCGGTTGCCGCGCAGGTGGACCCCGCCACCATCCCCACCCCGTCGCCCGAGGACGTCGAGGAGGCCGAGCAGACCGCCGAGGATGCTGCCGACCAGGTCGGCGAGACGGCTCAGGACGCGGCCGACGCTGCGCAGACCGGCGCGGTCTGGGGCTTCGTCGGGCTGCTGCTCGGCGCGATCGTTGCCGCCCTGGGTGGCCTCTTCGGCTCCAGGAACGTCAACAACCGCCGCAAGGTCGAGGCCGGCGGTTCTGGTCGCTGACTCTCCCTGACCTTCGCGTCAGCTGCTCTGGCCCGTTCTGCTCCGAAAGGAGCGGAGCGGGCCAGAACTGTGTCAGCCCCTCCGGCTCGGATCGGCTACGCGGCCCAGGCCGCCGTCACGTCGTCAAAGGCCAACAGCACTCGATCCAACTTCGTCAGCTGCAGCACGAGAGACGGCTGCGGGCCGGGTGCCACGAGTCGGAGGTCGCCGCCGCCACCACGCGCTTCCTTCATCCCCAGGATCATCACGCTGAGACCGGTCGAGTCGAGGAACTCGACCTCGGAGAGATCGAGCACGATCCGAGTGTTGCCGTTGCCCAAGGCGTACTGGAGGGTCCTCTCCAGGCGCGGAGCGGTGAGCATGTTCAGCCGGCCGTGCGCCCGGATCACGACGACGTCACCGTCGAGGACGTCAGTAGGAAAGTACACAGTGCTCCCGTCCGGGGTCGACGGACGTCCTCGATAAGACGTCGCGAGTCCCCGATCCTTCCTACAGGCGTCGAGGTGCCGGGGGCACCCCCAGAAGAGGGCACCGGAAGCCCCCGTCGGCCACCCCCGCTGCGGCGCTCGCTCGCGGCGGATCACCAAGCCGCGGGCGAGCCGACGTGTCTGATTCAGGCGATCGCACTGCGGCTCGGACACTGCGGCCCGGACACTGGCCTGAAACTACTGAGGGGCCGCGGTAGTCCTCACCACGGCCCCTGTGCAGGCGACGAACCCCCGCTGAACACACCCAATGTTCGCGGGAGTTCGCCTATCTCACTCGGGACCAACCCGAACTGGTCGATGAGTGAGAGTTCTTCCTCGCGGATCTGGTGTGGACGGTGTCCGTGCCTTGAGCGATTGCGGCGGTGCGGTGAGGCAAGCAGCATCGAGCGCATCGCGTCATTGGGCGCAGCATCGTGGGGCGTCGATCCTTGGGTAGAGGCGTGCGAGGCGTCCGGCTTCGCCGACCTTCGGGGGGTGTCGGCGTGGGCGCTTCTCCGGCACTCTACTTTGTCCTCTCTTTGGAGGACAAGTCGACACGGCTGGGAATGGGCTTCGGTCTTTCCGCAGCCGCCGAATCGCGACCGACCCGCTCTGCCGTTATGATGGCTGTCGTGTGTCCGCCAGCCGGGCGCTCGGGAGACGTCGCATAGTTCGGCCTAGTGCACCACCCTGCTAAGGTGGAGTACCCTTTATTGGGTACCGTGGGTTCAAATCCCACCGTCTCCGCACATCGGCCTCCGGCCCGTCCAGCCCCTGACCTCGTCGGGGGCTTTTTCGTTCCGTGGGCGTTGTGCCGGGCGGTATGGCTGCGCGCCGTGAGGTGATCACCAGCCGCCGCGAGTCGGAGTGTGCCCCTCCCGGGCATCCTCGGGCATGGGCATCTCCGCCCGCAGGCCGAGCAGCCGGATCTCCCGCTCGGGGTCGAGCTTGTCCACGAGCTCGAGCGCTTTGGCGAGCACGACCGCGGGATCGGACGTCTCAGGGATCTTCCGGGCGAAGGTCTTGGTGACGAACGGCGCGAAGCGCACCTTGAGGGTGAGCCCGATCACTGGCCGGCCCTCGGCGGCGACGTCCTCGAGCACCCGCGCGACGAGGTCCGCCACGGCATCCCGCACCTGCTCGGGCTGCGTCAGGTTCTGCTGGAACGTGGTCTCCCGGCTGTGGCCGCGCGCGACCCACGGGGTGTCGTCGACGACACTCGTGCCCTCGCCCCGGCCAAGGGTGACGTACCAGGGGCCCATCTTCGGGCCGAACTCGGTCACGAGGCTCGCGGGATCCGCGGCTGCGAGCTCGGCGACGGTCGTGATGCCATGCGTCGACAGCCGCCGGGAGATCTTCGAGCCGACGCCCCACAGGTCAACGGTCGGGTGCTCGCCCATCACGTCGAGCCAGTTGTCCGCCGTCAGCCGGAACACCCCGCGGGGCTTGCCGAACCCGGTGGCGTTCTTGGCCCGGATGAGCGTGTCCCCGATGCCGACGCTGCAGTGCAGGGCCGTGCGGTCGAGCACGGCACGCTGCAGCTGCCGCGCGTAGTGCTCGGGATCCTCTGTGCGCACGCCGACGAACGCCTCGTCCCAGCCGAGCACCTGCACCGTGGCCCCGGGCTGCGCGCGCAGCGTGGCCATCACCTCATCCGATGCCGCGGTGTAGTGCTCGGCGTCGACGGGCAGGATCACCGCGTCCGGCACCTTGCGGGCCGCGATGCGCAGCGGCATCCCGGAGCCGACGCCGAACGCCCGCGCCTCGTAGGAGGCGGTGGAGACGACGGCCCGCTCGGTCGGGTCGCCGCGGCCGCCGACGATCACCGGCTTGCCCGCCAGCTCGGGGCGACGCAGCACCTCGACGGCCGCGATGAACTGGTCGAGGTCGACGTGCAGCACCCACGGCGTCGTTTCGGTCACGCGACCAGTGTGCCGGTCGGAGCCCCGGCGGGCGAGGAGTGGGTCTGGTCCGTCCGTCCCTTCGACAGGCTCAGGGACCGTATGGTCGCGATTCGCAGGCCCGCTCAGAGTCCCCGCCACCGGACGCTCATAGGGCACGCATAGCAACCCTTGGCGCCCGCCAATCTTGCTCATCGGGCGCTCATAGCATCCGCGGCTTTCCTCGTATCAGCAGGAACGAGGAAGGACATCATGATCGAGACGCAGAACACCCAGCCCGAGGCCGAGCCGGCCGCGACGCCCACCATCCCCAACCCCACGGTCCCCACCGCGACCGCGGAAGCCCCCGCCGCACTCGCCGCCTCCGCGGCGCCCGGGCGACCGTGGTACCGCCGCAGGACATCCCTCGTGGCTGGAGCCGCGGCATGCGCGCTGGCCCTCAGCGCCGGAGGTTTCGGCGTCGGGTACGCCGCGCACGGCGTGACCGACACCGTCGCCGGTGCGACAAGCGGCGGTGCGATCACGGCCGTCGCCCCGTACACGGTGCCCCAGGCGCCGTCCCTCGACTACTACCCGGGCACGTACGGGTACGACCCGTACGGCACTTCCGGCTCCGGCACCTCCGGCGCGACGCAGCAGACCCTCCCGGTCGCCGCGACCGATGCCCAGGAGGTCGGCGTCGTCACGATCGTCTCCGACCTCTACTACGGCCAGGGCGAGTCCGCGGGCACCGGCGTCATCCTCGACTCGGATGGCACCATCCTCACGAACAACCACGTGGTCGAGGGGTCGACCACCGTCGAGGTCACCGTCGAGTCGACGGGGGAGACCTACGAGGCGCGCGTCGTGGGCACGGACGTGACGAACGACGTCGCGGTGCTGCAGATCGACGGCGCGTCCGGGCTGCAGGCCGCGACGATCGACGAGGCGGATGCGGTCGCCGTGGGTGACACGGTCACGTCGGTGGGCAACGCCGAGGGCACGGGGGACCTCGTCGCGGCGACCGGGAGCGTGCTCGACACCGACGAGAGCATCACCGTGGCGGACGAGTCGACGGGCGGCGGGGAGACCCTGGCCGACCTCATCATGGTCAGCGCCTACGTCGTGTCCGGCGATTCGGGCGGTCCGCTGGTGGATGCGGAGGGCGAGGTGGTGGGAATCGTCACCGCGGCGTCGTCGGGATCCGCCGTCGTCACCGGATACGCCATCCCGATCGACACGGCGCTCGCCGTGGCCGAGCAGATCAAGTCGGGCGTCGAGTCCGGCACGGTCGAGATCGGCACCCCCGCATTTCTCGGCGTGGCTCTCGCGGACACGGCGGCGGCGGGTGCGCAGATCACGGGCGGCGCGCTCCTCGGCGGGGTCCTGACCGGCGGCCCCGCGGCCACCTCCGGACTCGCCGCGGGCGACACCATCACGACGGTCGACGGGGTCGCGGTCACGGATTCCGCCGCCCTCAGCGCGGCGGTCGCCGCGCACGAGCCGGGCGACCGCGTCAGCATCGCCTGGACGGACGCCTCGGGCGTCGCGCAGCAGGCCACCGTCACCCTGGCGGCGGGACCCGCCGCCTGATCCGCACCGGGAAGCGCCGGGAAGCGCCAGGCGAGCACCCCTCGCCCGGCGCTTCCCGCGGGGTCCCGATCGAGCGCTCGATTCGCGGCCGGCCCGCATTGCATGTATCCTCGACCTTGGCCTTCTGCCGGGGAAACCCGGGAACAAGCAGGTCACGCGCCCGTAGCTCAACGGATAGAGCATCTGACTACGGATCAGAAGGTTGGGGGTTCGAATCCCTCCGGGCGCACAGATCAGCCCCGCACGTCCTCGGACGAGCGGGGCTTTTTCGTGCCCGCGACAAGCGGATCGCGGAGCCGAACCAGACCGACTATCGGTCGCCGGCCGGGGCGAAGCGCTGCTGCCCGACGACCGCGAGCAGCGCGATCTTGTCGGCCGCCTCGCTCCGCGGCGCCGCGGTGAGCACCAGCAGCGCCTGGCCCTGGTCCTCGGTGAACAGCGCCTGGCAGTCGAGCTCGATCGACCCGAGCTCCGGGTGGATCAGCGTCTTGTGGTCATCGAAGCGCGTCGCGACGGTGTGGCTCTCCCAGACGGCGGTGAACTCCGGACTCCGTTTCCGCAGCTCACGCACGAGCGCGCCCGCGCGCGAGGCCTCGCCGTCGGCGCCATAGGCGACCCGCAGGCCGGCCACCTGGGCGTGGCCCTGCCGGGCGCGGTCCTCGGCGGGATACAGCTCGCGCTCGGCCGGATCGGTGAACCAGCGATACACGCTGCTCCGGGCGAGGCCCGTGTGCACCGAGTGGTCCCCGAGGAGGGACACGGCCAGCCGGTTCTGCATCAGCGTGTCGCCCAGGCTGGACAGAATGAGGGCCGGGGTGTCCTCGAGCCGGTCGAGCACGCGCATCAGCCCGGGCGCCACGTGAGTGTCGAGGGGAGTGCGGCGCGGGGCGGAGTGGTCGGCCAGCCGGAAAAGGTAGTCCCGCTCGTCATTGCTGAGGCGAAGCGCCCGCGCCAGAGCGGCGAGGATCTGCTCCGAGGGCTGCGGCCCCCGCGCTTGCTCCAGCCGCACGTAATAGTCCGTGGACATTCCCGCCAGCACGGCGACCTCGTCGCGGCGCAGCCCGAGCACGCGCCGCCGTGCGCCCGCGGACAGCCCCACGTCCTCGGGGCGCAGCCCCTCTCGACGGGAGCGGAGGAAACCGGCGAGGGCAGGGCGATCCATCCGCTCATTATCGGCGCCGCGCACGGGCGGAGGGAGGGACCGCCGGTCCTACGACAAGCGCTCCTCTCCCGCGGACAGCGGACGGGCCGCAGGCTCGAGACATGAACATCACCGGAAACACCATCTTCATCCCCGGCGCGACCAGCGGCATCGGCCTCGCCCTCGCGCTGCGGCTCCAGGCCGCGGGGAACACCGTCATCGTGGGCGGGCGTCGCGCCGAGGTGCTCGCCCGGCTCGCCGAGCAGCACTCGCTCGCGATAGTGGTCATCGACACCACGGATGCCGCCTCCGTGCTGACCGCGCGCGACGAGGTTCTCGAGCGCCACCCGGAGCTCAACGTGCTGATCGCGATGGCCGGCGTCATGGCCGTCGAGGACGTACGGGGCCCCGGCTTCCTCACGGAGGCCGAGCGCATCGTCGACACCAACGTCGGCGGACCGCTGCGCCTCGTGGACGCCTTCCTCGACCACCTCCAGACCCGACCGGATTCCACGCTCATGACCGTCTCCTCCGGTCTCGCGCACACGCCCCTCGCCGCCACCCCGACCTACAACGGCACGAAGGCGTTCATCCACCAGTTCACGGAGAGCATCCGGCTGCAGCTCGCCGACACCACGGTGCAGGTCATCGAGCTCGTGCCGCCCGCCGTCCGGACCGAGCTCCTGCCCGGTCACTCGGCGAACGAGCACGCCCTCCCGCTCGACGCGTTCGCCGACGAGGTCATGGCCCTGCTCGAGACGCAGCCGGACGCCACGGAGATTCTCGTCGAGGCCGTCAAGTTCCTCCGGTTCGCCGAGACCGAGGACCGCTACGACGCTGCCGTCGCGATCCTCAATCCCGCCGCGTAGGCGGTCATCGGGCGGGGCCCGTGACTGTCTCGCTGTGCCGAGCGGCGGCCGTCCCTTGTCGGGGCGATCGCCGCAGGGTTGGATGACGGCATGAGAATCGCTCGTCAGGTCGTCGTGTTCGACACCGCGGACCTCGAAATCGAGAGCACGTTCTGGGCCCGCCTCCTCGAGGGCACCGTGGAGAAGGACGACGACTGGCACACCGTGCTCGTCGACGGCGAGCCGCGGGTGGCGGCGCAGCTGGCACCGGATCACGTGCCGCCGGACTGGCCGGACGGGGAGCCCCAGCAGGTGCATCTCGACCTCTACGTCGACGACGTGACCGAGGCGCACGAGGAGGTCGTCGCGCTGGGCGCCGTGCTCCTCCGCGCGGCCGAGGACACCGGATCGGACGAGGGCTTCCAGGTCTACGCGGACCCCGCCGGGCATCCGTTCTGCCTCTGCTGGGCCTGACGCCCGCCGCCTGACGGCGCCGTGGGACAGCGCCGTCGGCGGGTGCTTTCACCTCGCCGCCCGGCGGGTCAGCCCTCCTGCGTGATCCCCCCGGCGGCGTCCAGGGCGAGCACGGTGTCGAGGTCCAGCCGGGCGAGGAACGCATCGTCGTGGCTCACGACCAGCAGGGCGCCGTGGTAGCTGCGCAGTGCATCCACGAGCTGGTCGACGCTCTGGATGTCGAGGTTGTTGGTCGGCTCGTCGAGCACGAGCAACTGCGCCGGAGGCTCGGCGAACAGCAGCCGGGCCAGGGAGACGCGGAAGCGCTCACCACCCGACAGCGTGTGCACCGGCCGGTGCACACTGTCGCCGCGCAGCAGGAGGCGCGCGAGCCGATTCCGGATGACGCCGGGCGCGACCTCCGGTGCGGCGGCGCGCACGTTGTCGAGGGCGCTCGCCTGCTCGTCCAGGTCGTCGAGGCGCTGGGGGAGGTAGCCGACCCGGTCGGTCAGCAGGGCCGCTCCCGCAGTCCCCGGTCGGGCCGGCCGGCGGAGCACCAGGTCCTCGAGCAGGGTCGTCTTGCCCACCCCGTTCGGCCCGACGAGGGCGACGCGCTCGGGGCCCTGCAGCACGTACGTGCGGTCCGTGCCCTGCAGCTCCGCGATGCGGCGGCCGCGCGAAACGCCGGGATCCGGGAGCTCGAGGTGGATGTGCTCGTCGTCGCGCACCCGCGCCTCCGCCGCGTCGAGGGCCTCCTGCGCCGACGCCATCCGGGCGGCCGCCTCTGTGCGCACCCTGCCCGCCGTCACCTCGCCGTCGGACGCCCACTGGTTCAGCACGATCTTCGGCGCCCGCCGGTTCTCCCGATTCGTCTTGGCGGTGCGGGCCTTCCGGGCGAGCTTCGTCTCGGCCTCGATGCGCTGGCGCTTCTCCACCTTCACGGCCTGCTCCGCGCTGCGGGCGGCCTGCGCCGCGGCGCTCTGCTCCCGGTCGAGGTTCTCCCGCCACGCGCTGTACGGGCCACCGAACACGGAGAGCCTGCCGCCGTGCAGTTCCGCCGTGTCGTCCACGTGCTCGAGGAGCGACGTGTCGTGGCTCACGATGACCAGCGTCCCCGGCCAGGTCGTCACGAGCCCGGTGAGCCGGGCTCGCGCGCCGCGGTCGAGGTTGTTCGTCGGCTCGTCGAGCAGGGTGATCGGCGTGCGGCGGAGGCGCAGGCCGGTGATGGCCACGAGCATCGCCTCGCCGCCGGAGACCTCGTCGACCCGCCGATCCAGGTCGGCCGCGCTCAGCCCGACGTCCCGGAGGGCCTCGTCCGCGCGGGTCTCGATGTCCCAGTCGTCGCCGATGGCGTCGAAGTGCCGCTCGTCCACGTCGCCCGACTCGATCGCGCGGAGCGCCGCGAGCGTGTCGGCGATGCCGAGTAGCTCGGCCACGGTGGTCTCGTGCCGGAGCGTGAGCGTCTGCGGGAGGTACGCGACGTCACCGGTGGTGGTGATCCGCCCGGTTGTCGGGGCGAGGATACCGGCGATGAGGCGCAGCAGCGTGGACTTGCCCGCGCCGTTGGCGCCGACGAGTCCGGTGCGGCCGGTGCCGAAACTGCCGGACAGCCCCGTCAGCGCGGTGCTGCCGTCGGGCCAGCGCAGGCCGACGTCGGACAGCGTGATGGATGCGTTCTTGGGGAGTGACATGGTGCTCCTGAGGTCTCAGCGGGGCGCTGGGACCGGAGCCGGATGCGGCGATCGACGGTCGTCAGCGCGCGGATAGCGGCGCGAAACCCTCGATGCCCGTCACTTCATCACCTAACGTCAGGAACAGGAGCCCGCCTAATCTGCCAGGAACGGCGTGCGTGCGCAAGAGCGGATGCGTGTGCGGCTGGCGCCTCCCGTGCCCAGGCAGTGGGTTCCTGCCCAGGTTGAAGCTGCGCAAGATCCTTCTGCCTGGGCAGGAGCCCATTGCCCGCTGCCCTGCCCACTGCTTCCCCCTGTCCCTGCCCAGGCAGAGGATTTCTGCCCAGGTTAAAGCTGCGCACGATCCTTCTGCCCGGGCAGGGGCGAGGAACCGGAGGCGAAACGATGCCGCTGCCTGGGCAGGGGCGGAAGGTCGGCGAGGCGTCGGCAGGACGGGTCAGCGGCGGCGGGTGGGCCGGACCGACAGCGTCTCCACCGTGCCGCGGGCGGGCAGGTCGACCACGGTGCGCACGGCCGCCGCGACGTCCTCCGGCGCGAGGAAGTAGTCCGTGTCGTACGTCTCGCCGAGCTTCGCGGTGAGGGCGCGCTGCATGTCGGAGTCGGTGCGCCCGGGGTGGATGCTCGACACCCGGACGCCGTGCGGGCGCTCCTCCTCCCGCAGGGCATCGGTGAGCGCGCGGAGCGCGAACTTCGAGGCTCCGTAGATGCCGCCGCCGGGTCCCGAGACGAATCCGGACCCGCTGTTGATCGCGACGACGATGCCCTGGCTCGCCCGGAGCGCCGGAAGCGCGCGGCGGGTGAGTTCGGCGACGGCGAAGACGTTGACCTCGAACACGCGGCGCCAGGTGTCGATCGGGGTGTCGGCGATCCGCACTCCCTCCTCGACGCCGGCCGAGTGCACGAGCACGTCGAGCCGCTCGGGCAGTTCCGGCATGGGATCAGCGGCCAGATCCCCCACGAACGCCTCGGCTGACGGCAGGGTGGCGACGACGGCGGCGACCTGATCCGCGCTCCGGCCGCCCACGAGCACGTGATGCGTGCGGCCCAGCTCCTCCGCAATCGCCCGGCCGATGCCTCGCGTCGCCCCGGTCACCAACGCGACCGGGCGTCCACCGACGGGCGCGGAGCCCTGCTCGCCATTCGTCATGTGACCAGCCTAGGCGGGGGGAACTCGGCGGCCGCGACCCGGTGAGCCCGCGCATCGGCCTACTGCCGACGAGGTGACTCGATCGATCGCGCGTGTCGGTCGCCAGGTCTAGAGTCCTGGCATGCGCGCTACGGGAACCTTCACGGTCACGGACTTCACGCCGGCGGACATCGTCCCGGAGCCGCCGATCCGCGTCGCCCTCGACGTGTCGGTCGCGACGATGCGCAAGGAGTACCACGGCGCGGTCGAGGGAGGGTCGGTGACCATCTTCACCACCGCGTACGACCCCGACCTCGGCGTCGGCGCCTACGTCGCCATGGAGACGTTCGAGGGGACGCTCGACGGCAGCGAGGGCACCTTCGCGTTCCTCCACTCGGCATCCACCAGCGGCAGCGACCGAGCGGACGAGCACTTCCTCATCGTGCCCGGTAGTGGCACGGCCGGGCTCGCGGGCATCGCGGGCGCCGGCTCCCTCGTGGTCGA
Organism: uncultured Microbacteriaceae bacterium; assembly: GCA_947487835.1. Taxonomy (GTDB): domain Bacteria; phylum Actinomycetota; class Actinomycetes; order Actinomycetales; family Microbacteriaceae; genus Planctomonas. The sequence goes on along the minus strand of CANKXX010000003.1, from coordinate 265,756 downwards.
CGAGGACGGCACCCATCACATGACCTTCGACTACACCCTCGCCCCCTAGCGGGCACGGTTCCCGCCTACGGTCCCCGTTCTCTTCGCCAAAGGTGACTGGGCTGGGCGGGCACGGTCCCCGAGCCTGTCGAAGGGACGCTCCCGACAGGACGAACGAAGCGGCGCGGCGGACAGGACGAATCAGCACGAACCCGACCGAAATCGCGACAACGGCCCCGCAACCCGAGGGGTCACGGGGCCGTCGCCGGTCCGTCGCGTCGTGGGGGCTACCGCCCGCGCAGCGCGTCCATGAGCTTCACGCGTCCGCCCATCCGCAGCAGCGAGTTCGAGTAGATGCGCGAGCCGATCACGATGGTGACCGCGGTGGAGGCCAGCAGGATCAGGAGCGACGCGATCGGCTCCCACCACTGCGCCTCGCCGAGGAACAGGCGCATGGGCATGCCGACGGGGGCCGAGAAGGGCACGTACGACATGATGCCGAGCACCGTGGTGTTGTCGTTGAAGAGGATCACCAGGAAGTAGGGGATCATCACGAGCATCGTCACGGGGGAGGTGACGGCGCCGACGTCCTCCTGTCGGGAGACGAGGGATGCGGTGGCCGCGAACATCGCGGCGAGCAGCACGAACCCGAACAGGAAGAACACCACGAACCACAGCACGGCGGGCCCGACGGCGGAGAGCAGCGGGGTCTGCTCCGTCACGAGCAGGCCGATGGTCGCGACGACGGCGATCAGTGCGATCTGACCGAACGCGAGGACGCTGTTGCCGATCACCTTGCCGGCGAGCAGGGCGCGCACGGGCACGGTGGACATCAGGATCTCGACGACGCGGGTCTGCTTCTCCTCCACGACGCTCTGGGCGATGGTGGCGCCGAACGTCATGGCGGACATGAAGAAGACCAGCCCGAACGCGAGCGCGACGAGGTAGGCGAGGAACGGGTTCTCGGCGGAGTCGTCGAGCAGCTCGACCGGCGGCGTGAGGCTGAGGGCCTGCACCACGTCGGCGGGCGGCGCGTCGTCGGCGATCACGAGGATGCCGGTGCCGTTGTCGGCCGAGTTGTCGGGCACGATCGCGGCTTCGACCTCGCCGCTGCGCACGAGCTCCCGCGCCTCCTCCTCGGTGCCCGCGCTCTGCGCCTCGAGGGCGTCCGACGCGGCGACGGCGCTCTGTGCCGACCCGACGACGGCGACCGGGATCCTGTCCACGCCCTGCTGGCTCTGGAAGCCGCCGATCACGACGGACGCGAGCACGCCGAGCAGCAGGATCGCGGTGCTGATGAGGAAGGACTTGCTGCGGAGCCGCATGGTGATTTCACGGCCGGCGACGAGGGCCGTGACCTGCTGGAGGCTGGGGCCGGCGGTCGGGGTGGAACGGGTGGCTTGTGTGGTGCTCATCGGACTACCTCCGTGAAGATCTCGGTGAGGGACGGACGCTGGCGGGCGAAGTCCACGACGGTGCCGTGGCGGAGAGCTTCGGTGAGCACGCGCTGACGCGCGGCCTCGTCCTCGGCCTCGAAGAGGGCGTAGCCGCCGTCGAAGTCGAGCACGGAGATGCCGGGCACGTCGCGCACCCAGCCCGTGTCGCCGTCGAGCAGCAGCTCGGTGACGTTGCGGCTGTGCTCCTCGCGGAGCCGCTCGCGGGGTCCCGCGGCACGGATGGCGCCCTCCGCGATGACCACGACGTCGTCGCAGAGGCGCTCGACGATGTCGAGCTGGTGCGACGAGAACAGCACGGGCACGCCCATCGCCGCCCGCTGCTTCAGCACGGTGAGCACGACCTCGACGGCCATGGGGTCGAGGCCGGAGAACGGCTCGTCGAGCACGAGCACCCGCGGGTCGTGCACGAGGGCGGCGGCGATCTGCGCGCGCTGCTGGTTGCCGAGGGACAGGGTCTCGACCGCGTCATTCAGGCGCTCGCCGAGTCCCAGCTGCTCGAGCAGCGCCGTGGCGTTGGCCGTGGCCTCCCGGGTACTCAACCCGTGCAGGCGGGCGAGGTAGACGACCTGCTCGAGCACCCGCATCTTCGGGTACAGGCCGCGCTCCTCCGGCATGTAGCCGAAGAGCCGGCGGCTGTCGGCGTTCAGGCGCTCCCCGGCGAGCAACACCGAGCCGGAGTCGGCCGCAAGCACGCCGAGGATGATGCGCATGGTCGTGGTCTTGCCGGCGCCGTTGCCGCCGACGAAGCCGGTGAGCCTGCCCGGGGCGACGGTGAAGCTCACGTCGGTGAGCACCTGTCTGCCGCCGAACGACTTGGTGATGTGGGAAACCTCGAGCACGTCGATCCTCCTGTGAGCGTGTGGCGAGCTGATGCCTCAACGCTAGGAGCGCGGCCCTCTCCGTCGCGTCCGCCGGACGGCGGAGATCCCCGGTTCGGCGGCATCCCCCGAGCGGCGGAGCCTGACGCCGCACGCCGCACGCCACACGCCGCCTCTGCCGCACGCCGCCTCCGCCTCGTGCCGCTACTGCTTGCTGCCCCTGCCCATGCAGCGCCTCGCGGATGTTCCGAATTCAGGCTGTGCTGCGACACGCCGCGTTTCGAGGCTCCCAGATACGGCGTGTCGCAGCTGAACCTGAATCCGGAACAGGGCGGGGTGTGGAGGAGTGGATGCGGCAGGGCTAGAGGAGCGGATGCGGCGAGCCGTAGGGCGCCGACCGGGCCTGGGGGATGTGGGATCAGGCGGGGTCGGCACCGGGCACGACGACGCCGTGCTCGTACGCGAACACGACGGCCTGCACCCGGTCCCGCACGCCGAGCTTCAGCAGCAGCTTCGAGACGTGCGTCTTCACGGTGGCGTCGCCCAGGTACAGGCGGGATGCGATCTCCGCGTTCGTGAGCCCCTCGGCGAGCAGGCGCAGCACCTCGAGTTCCCGCTCGGTGAGGCACGCCACCTGCTCCGGCACCCTGCCGCCGGCATCCGGCGTGCCCGAGGTGTCCGGCGTGCCCAATGCGCTCGACGAAACTATCGCGGCACTCGCGGCCCCGGCCCCCGGAGCAACGAGCGGTATGGAGGCGGCGGGCCCGGACCCGGCGCCCGAACCCGGGCCGAAGCGCTCGATGACGCGGCGGGTGACATCCGGGGAGAGCAGCGCGTTGCCCTGGGCGACCACGAGCACGGCCTCGATCAGCTTCTCCGGGCTGGAGTTCTTGAGCAGGAAGCCGCTCGCCCCGGCGCGGAGGGCGCTGAACAGGTAATCCTCGTTGTCGAAGGTGGTCAGCATGAGCACGCGGGCGGGGGAGTCGGGATCCGCCGCGATGATGCGCGTGGCCTCCAGCCCGTCCATGCGGGGCATCTGCACGTCCATGCACACCACGTCCGGCCGCAGCTCGCGGGTCAGCTCGACGGCGCGCAGGCCGTCCGCCGCCTCGCCCACGACCTCGATGCCGCCGCCGCTCTCGAGGATGATGCGGAAGCCGGCCCGCACGAGGTCCTGGTCGTCGACGACGAGCACGCGCACGGTGTCGCTCACGCGCCGACCTCCTCGCGCACCGGCACGGGCAGGACCGCGCGCACGATGAAGCCGCCGCGCTTCCGCGGGCCCATGGTGATGCTGCCGCCCACCGCGGCCACCCTCTCCCGCATGCCGATGTGGCCGAGCCCGCCGCCGCCGTGCTGAGGCGCACGTGCCGTTCCGGTGCCGCCGTCGCTGATCTCGATCTCCACCGACTCGGCCAGGTAGCGCAGGCGCACGTCGACGGGGGCCCCGGCGCCCGCGTGCTTCCTGGCGTTCGTCAGCGACTCCTGCACGACGCGGTAGATCACGAGCTCGACCGTCGGCGGCAGCGGTCGCGGGTCCCCGATGCTCTCGAGCGTCACCGGGTGTCCCGCCGTCCGCGCCTCCTCGACGAGCTCGGGCAGCTGGGCGATGCCGCGCGTGCTCGCGCTGATGCTCGCCGCCTCGGTGTCCGCCGCGCCCGCGGCCTCCTCGGGCTGGCGCAGGGCGCCGAGCAGCCGGTGCAGCTCGTCGACGGCGCCGCGCGCGCTCGACTCGATGACGGAGAGCGAGGCGCGGGCCTGCTCCGGGTTGCTCTCGAACACCCGCCGGGCGGCGCCCGCGTGCACGCCCATCAGGGACACGTGGTGGGCCACGACGTCGTGCAGCTCGCGGGCGATGCGCACCCGCTCGAGCGCGACCGCCTGCTCCGCGACGCGTTCCCGCTCGACCATGAGCTCGGCGGTGCGCTCCTGCAGGGCGGCGCGATCGCGTGCCGACTGCCACGCCCGGGAGCCGAAGTACCAGGCGCCGCCGAAGTACAGGAGGTTGGTGATCACCTGGATCAACCCGAACGCGATCACGGGGTCGAGGATCGCGCCCTCCCTGGCATCGGGGAAGGCATCCGGGGCGAGGGTGTTGGCGCTGGCGCCCTGCACGAGCGCCGCGAACAGCCACACGAACATGCCGAACACGATGAGGCCGCGCACGACGAGCGATCGCGTGCGGTTCCGGTCCCAGGCGCCCACCGTGTAGAGGGCCATGAACAGCGAGATGTTGGCGAACAGCAGCTCCGGCACGTGCAGCTCGCCGCCCGCGACGAAGGCCGCCGCGATCACGAGGGCCACGGACTCGGGGAAGACCCGGCGCAGCGCGAGAGGGACGGTGATCGCGACGACCCAGAGGGCGGTGACCCAGAGCTCGGGGCGGTCCTCGAAGTAGCCGACCGAGTCGTAGATCCCGGCGCTGATCGCTGTCGCGACGAGCATCACAGCGGCGAGGATCAGGTCGTTCCGGCGCTCCGCCGTCGTCGGGCGGTCCCGCTGCCAGAAGGGTCCGAGGGGATCGGCGGTCACGGCGGTCATCCCCCCACGGTAGCGAGCGGGACGGTCGCCAGGCATCGGCCGAACGGGGGAGGGGTCACCCGTTCGGCGGACCCCTGCGCAGCTTCGCCCGACGCGGTTCTGGGCACCGCCGGGTGTACCGTGCAGCATGGCGAGGGGATCGGGGAACGGCTCGCGGAGGCCGCGGTGGCTGACCGCCGCGCTGGTCGGCGGAGCCGTGCTCGTCGTCGCCCTGATCGGCTTCCTGCTGGCCCTCGCCCTGGATGCGAACCGGGACTGGATCGACCCGATCACCGCCGTGTGCTCCGTGCTCGGCGCTGCCCTCACCGCGATCGCGACCTTCGCCGCCCTGTTCGCCGCGCGTGACAGCCGGGAGACGTCCCGCCAGGCCCGGCAGCTCTCCGTCGCGTCGCTGCGCGCGGAGGAGTCGAGCCTGTCGGCCGAGCGCCGGTGGCTGCAGCGGCCCCCGGATGCGGCGAGCAGCGGCCGCCGGTCCGCCCTGCCTTCCGACGGTGCGGAGCGGCCCCGCCTCGACGAGATCGACGAGCGCCTCACCCAGATCCGCCGAGCCCTCGACGACGGCCGCTGACGGCGGCCGTCGCGGTCGGAATACGGTCCCTGAGCCTGTCGAAGCGCGGTGCGTCCCTTCGACAGGCTCAGGAACCGTTGGGTCGCCGACACGGGTGACGGGACCGTGGGTACGGTCCGGGTCAGTCGTCGGCGAGGCGGGCGAGGCGGCGGCGCGCTCGGTCGAGGGAGTCCTCCGCATCCGCGACCGACTCGTTCGCCTCCTCGCGGTTCGTCTCCAGTCGCTCAGCCTCGGCGTCGGCCGACGCGATCGTGCGCTCCAGTTGGGCCACCTGCTCGCGCAGGTCGTCGAGCTCCGCGGCCAGCCGTTCCCGCCGGGGGCGGAGCCTCTCGATGCGCCTCTCGATCGCGTCGAGCTCAGCGCGGGTCTCCTCGATCTCGCGCTCGGCCGCCTCCACCGCGCGCTTCGCCTCGGCCCGCTCGCGCTCCCGGCGCCTGCGCTCCTCCTTCTCGCGCCGCGCCGCCTCCTCCGCGGCCGCGTCTGCCGCCGAGGTGTCGTCCCGCCCGGCCGCACCGCGGCTTCGCCCGCCGGCGGTGGCGGCCGTCTTCTCCGCGCGCCGGGAGGCGATCGATGTGACCGGCGCCCGGCGCCCCTCGGGGAGGGCCACGGCGCCGTCGAGGTCGACGGGCTCGATGCCGGTGGAGGACAGGGAGCGCAGGAGCCGGCCCGTGCGCACGGCGTCTGCTGCGTCCGGATCCGCCATCGCGGCCTGCAGGGTCTGCTCCACCTCGGTCACGGCGGGCTTGCCGATGGGGTTCCCGAGCTCCTCGGCGAGCTGCTCGCCCTCCTGGGCGATGGCCCGGAGAAGATCGTGCCGCAGCCGGGACTGCTCCCGCAGGCGCTTGCTGTCGAGGTCCTCCTGCGCCTTGCGCAGCGCCGCCCCGAGATCGGCGACCTGATCGATCACGTCGGCCCGGTGCCGGGCGAGCATGTTGACCGCCCACGCGGCCGCGGACGGCTTCGAGAGCTTCGCGATCTGCTGCGCCAGGTCGCGGGCGCCCTCCGCCCGCGCCGTCTTCGCCCGGTCGTTCCGCGTCGCGGTGAACCGGTCAGGGGCGAGCGCGTAGAGCTCGTCGGCGACGGTCAGGAGATCCACGGGGGCGACCTCCTTCCAACGGGGGCATTCATGACCCCCATTTTGGCGCTGCCGCGCGCCCCACCCGGGCAGTTAGTTTTTCGGCATGCCAAGAAGAATCCTCGCGGGTACCGCCGCGGCCGCATGCCTGCTCGCCCTGACGGGATGCAACATCGCGAAGTACCTGCCCATGGACGACTGCGTGGTGCAGCCCGCTGCCGATCTCGTCCCCGCGTCGGGCGCGATGCTGGGCGTGAACCTCGACTGGGGCAGCGAGTCGCTCGAGGAGTACGCCGAGAAGCTGGGGCACCGGCCGTCGGTCGCCGTGTCCTTCAGCGACCTTCCGCTGAGCGACGCCGACGAGGACGACGTGCGCGCGGCGGCGGACCAGGTGCGGGGCAACGGCGGGAGCCTGCTGCTCACCCTCGAGCCGCACGGCGGGCTGGCGTCCGTCACCCCCGAGGTGGCCGAGGGGCTCGCGACCTTCCTCGCGGAGATCAATGGTGAGGGCGTTCCCGTCATCGTCCGCTTCGCCCACGAGATGAACGGATCCTGGTACGAGTGGGGCCAGCAGCCCACCGCGTACATCGAGGCCTTCCGCATCGTGGCCGACGCGCTGCACGCCGGCGCACCGGGTTCGGCCACCATGTGGGCGCCGAACAACGCGGGCGGCTATCCCTTCACCGGCGGCAAGGCGAGCGCGGAGCCCGGGAGCGCCGACTTCGCCCTGCTCGACACCGACGGTGACGGCACCCTCACGATCGCGGACGACGCCTACGCCCCGTACTACCCCGGCGACGACGTCGTCGACTGGGTGGGCATGTCGCTCTACCACTGGGGCTCCACCTACCCGTGGGGCGAGAACGAGCTGCCGGAGGAGGGCAAGTTCGCCGCCCAGCTCACCGGCACCTACAACGGCCTCGCCGGTGACGAGACCGCCGCGCCCGACTTCTATCAGACCTACGCGGTCGACCACGAGAAGCCGCTCGCCATCCCCGAGACGGCCGCGCTCGTCGTGCCGGGCGGGGATACGGAGCAGGAGCTGGCCATCAAGCGCGCCTGGTGGCAGCAGGTGCTGAGCGAGGACAACGCGACGCGGTTCCCGCAGCTGAAGATGGTCAACTGGTTCGAGTGGGACAAGGACGAGCCGGAGGTGGGCGGAGACGTGCGCTGGAGCATCGCGAACGACGACGGCATCCGGAGCGCCTTCGTGGCCGACCTGCCGTCGTGGCTCGCCCCGACGCCTGTGCCCGAGGAGTGCGCACCGGTAACATCCGGATAGTGACCTCAATGGCGACACCACCTCCCGTCGACGCGTCCTCCGAGTTGCTCGCGGCGGTGATGGACGCCGTTGTTCCCGCCGACGAGTACCCGTCGGCGACGGAGTCCGGCGGGCAGCAATTCCTCTCCCGGGTGCTGACCGCGGACCGGCCGGCATGGGCGGCGCGGCTCGCCACGCTCCTCGAGCGCATCGACGTCGCCGCCCGGGACACCGGAGCGGCCGGCTTCGCCGCTCTCGACGCGGATGCTCGGGACCGAGTCCTCGACACCCTCGCCGAGGACGGCGAGTACCGCTGGTTCGCCCAGCTCGTCGCCGACGGCTACTACGCGGAGCCGGCGAACGGCGGCAACCGTGATGCGGCCTCGTGGGCCGCGATCGGCTGGACGCCCCACGGCGGTGGCCGGCTGCCCGACCAGCCCCTCGAGCACCGGGATGACGCCGCCGTGCTCGCGCCCGCGGACCTCGCCGACCGCTACGACGCGATCGTGGTCGGCTCGGGCGCGGCCGGCGGGGTGGCGGCCGAGGCGCTCGCCGCATCCGGCCGGACGGTGCTCGTGCTCGACGCGGGCGACTGGCCCACGAGCGCCGAGCTGACGGACCACCTGCGCAACGCGCGCTCGGTCTCCGGGCTCGACCCGCGCACGGGACCGCCCACGCGTGGGAACCCCCGTTCCGTGCGCATCGGCGACCGCACCCTCACGGTCGGCCCCGCCGAGGGCGCGTGGAGCAACAATGCCGCGACCATCGCCGGCGGCACCCGGGTGTACGGGGCGCAGGCCTGGCGGTTCTCACCCGAGGACCTGCGCATGGCCAGCCGCTACGGCGTGCCGGACGGCAGCTCGCTGGCCGACTGGCCCATCAGCTACGACGACCTCGAGCCGTACTACTCGCGGGCGGAGTGGGAGATCGGCGTGAACGGGTCGGCCGGGGGCGACCCGTGGGCCGGGCACCGGTCCCGCGACTACCCCATGACGCCGCTGCGCAACAACCGGTTCGGCGAGCTGCTGCAGGACGCGGCCGCACGCGTGGGCTACGGCACCGTGCGCATCCCGCTCCTCATCAACTCGGGGGAGTACCTCGGCCGCCCGGGCTGCGTGCAGTGCGCCCAGTGCATCGGGTTCGCCTGCCCGGTGGATGCGAAGAACGGCAGCCAGAACACGACGCTCGCCCGCGCGGTCGGCACGGGGCGCTGCCGCATCCTGCCCTCGGCGCGGGCGGAGCGCATCCTCACCGACGCCGCGGGGCGAGTGCGCGGCGTCGCCATCGTCGGCGAGCGCGACGGCGTCGTCTGGCGCCGCGACGTGCTGGCCGAGGAGGTCGTCGTGGCGGGCGGGGCGGTCGAGTCCGCCCGCCTGCTGCTGTCGAGCACGAGCGACCGCGAGCCGAACGGCATCGGCAACAACACCGACCAGGTGGGCCGGCACCTGCAGGGCCACATCTACACCGGTGCCCTGGCCGTGTTCGACGACGACATCGTCGACCTGGTCGGCCCCGGGCCGTCCGTGGCCACCTGCGACTTCCGGCACGGCAACGACGGCATCGTGGGCGGCGGGATGCTCGCCAACGACTTCGTACTCACCCCGGCCATCACGTTCCGGCACCTCGTCGACACCGGACTCGTGCCGCGGCACGGGCGCGCGGCGAAGGCCGGCATGCGGGACCTCGCCCGCCGCATCCAGCGGGTCGTCGGGCCCATCCAGGAGGTCCCCGTGGCGACCTCGCGGGTCGCCCTGGATCCTGATCTGCGCGACCGCTTCGGCAACCCGGTCGCGGCCCTGTCGGGCAGCATCCACCCCGAGGACGTACGCACGCAGGGCATGCTGCGGGAGCGCGCGGTCGAGTGGCTGGGCGCGGCGGGTGCGAGCCGAATCGTGCCCGAGCGGCTGCGCCCCACCGGCACCGGCCCGAGCGGCGGCCAGCACCAGGCGGGCACCTGCCGCATGGGGACGGACCCGGCGACGTCTGTCACGGACCCGCTGGGCCGCGTCTGGGGTCACGACAATCTACGCGTCGCGGACGCCTCGCTGCTCGTGACGAACGGCGGGGTGAACCCGGTGCTCACGATCCTCGCGAACGCCATGCGCGTGATGGACGCGATGACCGCCTGACCCGCTGCGGAGCCCGAGCCCGCCACGGTCCCTGCGCCCATCACGGTCCCTGAGCCTGTCGAAGGGACGTCCCTACGGTCCCTGAGCCTGTCGAAGGGACGTCAGGCACCTCCCGTCGCTTCGACAGGCTCAGCGACCGTTTGAGGCTCAGCGACCGTGTGGGCTCAGCGCGCGACGACGACTACGCGAGGAGTTCGCGCACCCGCGGGATCACGCGGCTGCCGTAGAGCTCGATGCCGTGCATCAGCTTCTCGTGCGGGAGCGGGCCGGCGCTGTACTTGAGATCGAAGCGCGAGATGCCGAGGCCCTTCGCGGTGGCGGCGATCTTCTGCGCCACGGTCTCGGGCGAGCCGACGTACAGCGACCCGTGCTCGACCTCGTGGTCGAACTCGGCGCGGTTCATGGGCGGCCAGCCGCGCTCGGCGCCGATGCGGTCGCGCATGACCCGGTAGTCGGGCCACAGCTCCTCGCGGGCCTGCTCGTCCGTGTCCGCCACGTAGCCGGGGGAGTGCACGCCGACCGGCAGCTGCGGCATCCCGAGCTCGTCGAGCGCGCGGTGGTACAGGTCCACGTAGGGGCGGAAGCGCAGGGGCTCGCCGCCGATGATCGCGAGCATGAGCGGCATCCCGTAGCGCGCCGTGCGGATCACCGACTCGGGGCTTCCCCCGACGCCGATCCACACCGGCAGGTGCCCGGACTCCGTGGTCGGGAACACGGACTGGTCTACCAGAGCGGAGCGGGTGCGGCCGTGCCAGGTGACCGGCTGCTCCTTGCGCAGCTCCGCGAACAGCGACAGCTTCTCCTCGAACAGGGTCTCGTACTGGCCGAGGTCGAAGCCGAACAGGGGGAAGGACTCGGTGAAGGAGCCGCGCCCGAGGATGACCTCCGCGCGGCCGTCCGAGAGCGCGTCGAGCGTGGCGAAGCGCTGGAACACGCGAATGGGGTCATCGGAGCTCAGCACCGTGACGGCGGAGCCCAGGCGGATGCGGGAGGTGCGGCCCGCGATACCGGCCAGCACGACCTCCGGGGCGGAGACGGCGAAGTCCGAGCGGTGGTGCTCCCCGACGCCGAAGAAGTCCACGCCCAGCTCGTCGGCGAGCACGGCCTCCTCGATGACGTCGCGAATGGCCTGTGCGTGCGAGACGGCGGATCCGTCCCCGCCCCTCGTCACATCACCGAATGTGTCCAGCCCCATCTCCAGTGCCTGCGCCATGACCTCTCCTCTGTTCAGTTCTTCCGATGTTCAGTTCTCTCGCACGGATCCCGCGCGACCTCCTGCTGCAACCCGCGGGGGTGCCGCGTCATTCCTGCCCGCCGTCCACGGTGGCGTACATTTGTGAACGGCGTCAACTTAAGGAGTGGGAGGGCCATGAGCGGAACGGGCGAGGCCACCCCACGGGCGACCTACCGGCACGGCGACCTCCGCGCGGCCCTGCTCGCCGCGGGGATCGAGCTGGCGCGGGACGGCGGGCCGAGCGCCGTCGTGCTCCGCGAGGCCACCCGCAGGGCCGGGGTCTCGCCGAACGCCGCCTACCGTCACTTCACCGATCGGCAGGCGCTCCTGGGTGCCGTCTCCGACGCGGCGCAGGCTCTTGTTGCCGACGCCATGGAGGAGGAGATCGAGCGGACCACCCGTCCTTCCGGCGGTGACGTGGCCGCTCTGGCGCACGCGCGGCTGCGGGCCGTGGGCACGGGATACCTCCGCTTCGCGCGCACCGAGCCCGGCCTCTTCCACGCCGCGTTCTCGGTGCCCACCGCGCTCGGCACCTCGGACAGCCCGTCCAAGGCCGGATCCGGGGGCCGCACGCCCTACCAGCTGCTGACCGATGCCCTCGATGCGCTGTCCGCCGCGGGGGAGCTACCGCCCGATCGCCGCCCGCACGCCGAGTTCCTCGCCTGGTCGTCGGTGCACGGGCTCGCGACCCTCATGATCGACGGTCCGCTGCGCGGCCTGCCGGCCGAGCTCGTCGCCGGCGTGGAGCAGCGACTGCTCGACATGGTGGCGAAGGGGCTCTGACACTCAGCCGGCCGTGCTCAGCCGGCCGTGCTCAGCCGGCCGCGGTCCGGTCGTACGCTGCGAGAGCCTCCCTGCGGGACGCGGCGAGGTCGATGATCGGGGCCGGATAGCCGCCGGCGTCCTCGCCCTCCGCCTGCGCCACCAGGTCCTGCTGCAGTGTCCACGGCTCGTGCACCTGCGGCGCGGGCACGTCCGCGAGCTCGGGCACGTACTCGCGGATGTAGTCGCCCTTCGCGTCGAACTTGTGGCTCTGCAGCACCGGGTTGAAGACCCGGAAGAACGGCGCGGCGTCCGCACCCGAGCCCGCGACCCACTGCCAGTTCGCGGGATTGTTCGCCTCGTCCGCGTCGACGAGGGTGTCCCAGAACCAGGCCTCGCCCTCGCGCCAGTCGATGCGCAGGTTCTTGATGAGGAACGACGCCACGACCATGCGCACGCGGTTGTGCAGCGTCCCGTCGCGCCACAGCGCGCGCATCCCCGCGTCGACGAGCGGGAACCCGGTGCGGCCGAACTGCCATGCGCGCAAGACGGTGGGATCGGCGTCCTTCCACTCGAAGGCGTCGAAGCGCGCGTTGAGGTTGCGCTCGGCGATGTCCGGCGAGTGGAACAGCTGGTGGTAGCAGAACTCGCGCCAGCCGATCTCGCTGAGGAACGCCGTCGTCGCCTTCTGCAGGGGCTCGTTCCCGGGGTCCCGGCGCGCCTCGCCCATCACGGCGTGCCACACCTGGAACGGGCTCACCTCGCCCCAGCGCAGGTGGGGGGACAGCCGCGACGTCCCCTCCGCGGCGGGGTCGTTCCGCTGATCGGGGTAGTCGGTGAGGCCGTCCCGCACGAACTCGGCGAGCCGGCGCAGCGCGGCGGCCTCGCCGGGGTCGTTCGCGTCACGCAGGCCGCCCGCCCAGTCCGGGTGCGTGGGCAGAAGCGCGAGATCCTCGAGCCGGTCGGATGCGATCGGATCGGGATGCGCGGGCGCCAGCGGCGGAACCGGGAGCGGCGCGCGGGGCTCTCCCATAATCAGGCAGTGCCGCCAGAACGGCGTGAACACGTGGAAGGGGTCGCCCGATTTGTTGGTGACGGTCCAGGGTTCGAACAGCAGCGCGGCGTCGAAGCTGTGCATCTCGACGCCCGCGTCCGCGCCCGCGGTCTTGATCGCCGCATCGACGTCGCGCCCGGCCTGCCCGTACCGCCGGTTCCAGAAGACGGCGCCCGCGCCGCTCTCCCGCACCAGGTCGCGGATGACCTCGCCCGCCGGACCGCGACGGAGAACGAGCGGGGTGCCGCGCTCCTCGAGCGCCTCGGCGAGCCGGGCGAGGCTCTCATGCAGCCACCAGCGCGCGGCTCCGCCGAGCGGCCGGATGCCGGGGCTCACGTCGTCGAGCACCACGACCGGGATCACCGGTCCGCCGCGCTCCACGGCCGCGGTGAGGGCCGGGTTGTCGGCGAGCCTGAGGTCGTCGCGGAACCAGACGATGCTCGAGGGGCTGGCGGGGGCGGCGGACGGGTCGTCGTCGTGGGCGCGCATGGGGCGAGCCTACGAGCCGCGCAACGGCCGGGCGCCCGGAATTGCTGGGGGTCCGCCGAGGATCGCGCCCGGCGGTGGCCCCCGCTCGGGTGCTTTCGGGGGCGCGGGTCGGGTGCTTAGGCTCGACACGGGGATCGCGGCGGGAGCCGGTCCTCCTGCCCTTCCTCGCCGGGCCCGTCGGCGCAGGGTGGCTGTACACCCGAAAGCCCGCTTCATCGTGGAGTTTCCCCTCCGTCCGCACGCGTCCGCGCCCGTCCTCGATCGTCGGCGCCCGGCCCTCCCGCATCGCTCGACCGCGCCCACGGTCGCCGCGGTGGTTCCCGCGCGGAACGAGCAGGACACCATCGGTGCGAGCATCGCCTCGCTCCTCGCCCAGACCCGGCCGCCGGACTCGATCTTCGTCGTCGTCAACAACTCGACCGACGACACCTACGACCGGGCGCGTCGCTTCACCGGTCGGCGCGTGCTCGACCGGCCCGGTGGTCCGGTCACCTGCGCCGTGACGGTCATCGACATCGGCACGAACGACGACCGCAGGGCCGGTGCGCTCAACTTCGCCTGGTCGCTGACGCGCCACCACGACTTCGTGCTCACGCTGGACGCGGACAGCGTCCTCACGCCCGACTGCCTCTCCACCCTCCTCGCCGACCTCTCGGCCGATGCGTCGCTCGGCGCGGTCTCCGCGCTGCCGAGCCTCCGCCGGGACCCGGCGGATCCGCATCCCTCGCGCCTGCTCGTGCGCGCTCAACGGTTCGAGGTGACGGCCCAGGCGCTGCGCGCCGTCGCCCGCTCCGGCCGTGTGCCCCTCCAGGGCGGCCAGTGCTCCCTGTTCCGCGTGTCGGCGTTGCGCGACGTCGTCGCCGCGCCGGGCCACCCCGGACCCTGGGGTGCCGGAAGCGGGGCCGAGGACGCCCGCCTGCGCATGGACCTGGCGGACGCGGGATTCGGCGCCGGCCTGTCCGGGGCCGCGCGATCGAGTGCGGCCGCCATCCGCACGCTCGAAGGTGTCCGGGCGCAGCAGGTGAAGCGCGTCGCCGGTCTGCACCGCCTCGGCCGGCAGCTGCCGCCCGCGACCCGTCTCACTCGACTCCTCGCCTGGCGCACCGGGCTCACCGGCCACCTGGCCTCACGCCTGCTCTTCCTGATCCTGATGGCGCACGCGTCGGTGACGGGAGCGGTTGCGGCGGAATGGTGGTGGCTCGTCCCGCCCCTCGCCGCCGTGCTGGTCAACCTGCGCGCCGCCGTTCGCATGCCGGACCGGAGCGCGGCCGACGTCGCGTACGCGCTGCTCTACCTGCCCCACGAGCTGTACCGAACGGCGCTGTCCCTGTCCCACGTGCTCGCCATCGTGCACGAGAGCGGGGGCTGTGCCCGGGACCACGGCGCCGACCAGGCCGCCGCGGAGTGCGGTCAGCGCGTCCGGATGATCGGACCGGGACCCGCGGTGCTCGTCGTGCTCGGCGTCGGCGGGGCGACCGCGCTGCTCGGCTGGCTGGCCCTGCCCGGCGTCCTCGGCGGCGTCGTGGTCACGGCGTCCTGGCTCGTGCTCGGGCTGCTGGCGGCCGCTCAGTCGGTGGGGGACCTCAGGACTCTCGTCGGGCGTCTCCGCCCGCCGGCCCTCAGCGTTCCCGCGTCGCGGGCGGCTGTCCCCCGCTGAGCCTGACCGGGGGACAAATAGCGCCCCCGTTGCGTGCCGTCACTGGACCGGCGTCATCCTGCGTGGTTACGTGAAATGAGAGTTTTTCACTCTCCCCACCAGCTCATGGTCGTCACGGCCGACAGCCCCCCGCGTCGGATGGTCGGCGTGGTCCCCCCGCCCGCCGGATCTTCCGTGGCGACCATGGCTGGTGTGGTCAGGAGAGACCCTGCTGGAGCTTTTCGCAGAGACCGCGCAGCTCTTCGAGCTCGGCGGCGTCGAGCGCCCCGCCCAGGTGGCGGTCGATGGACTCCACGTGCTGGAAGGCCACCGCGCGGAACGCCGTCTGCCCCTCGTCCGTCATCGCGACGATGGTGCCCCGGCCGTCGCCGGGATCGGGCAGCTTGCACACGTAGCCCTTGGCGGCGAGCCGGTCGATGAGCCTGCTCACGCTGGGCTGGGTCAGCAGGACGTGCTGATTCAGGTTGCGCAACCGGATGCGTCGCTCGGGCTGGCGGGAGATGTTGAACAGCACGTCGTACTCGTTGAACGACATCTGCTGGGTCGGGAAGTCGGCGGCGAGTCGGCGCATGACCCCGACCTGCGCGCGGAAGAGAGCCTCCCACGCCGCAACCGCACCCGCACTGTCCGCCACGTCCCGCCTCCTCGCCTCTCGACCCAGGATAGGGACGGCGGCGCGCATCGGCGCGGTACGGGGGCGCGGCGGAACGGGTTCCGGTGATCGACAGGGGCGCCGGGGCCGCGCGATGTCACGCGCCGGGCGACGCCCGCCTTAACGGACTGTGGGCCGGTCCCAGAGGCTTGGGACCGGCCCACTCCCTTGCACCAAGAGTGTCCTGCAATCACATTCCGCTTCGGCTGCCACAGCAAACAACCTCCGCTCCTGAAATATATAACAGTTGGGTAACGCCGCGCTAGTTACCCAAACGTTATTTTTCGGGCGGATCAGAAGAGGTCGGGGCTCGGCGTTCCGGCGTGGTGCACCGACACGTCGGCGTGCCGGTCGAAGCGGTATCCGACGCCGCGGACGGTGCGCACGATGTCCTCGTAGCGACCAAGCTTGGCCCGCAGGCGGCGCACGTGGACGTCGATGGTGCGCTCGTTCGGCACGCCCTCCTCGTCGGCGCTGCTCCACAGGGATCCGAGCAGTTCGGCCCGGTCGACGGTGCGGCCCTCGCGCAGCACGAGGTACTGCAGCAGCTCGAACTCCTTGTAGGTGAGGTTCGCGTTGTCGTTGTCGAGCAGCACGCGCTTGCGGGAGATGTCGATCACGACGCCGCTGTAGGCGCGGTCCTCGTCCTCGACGACCTCGCGGCGCTTGGCGAGCGCGGCGGGGTCCTGCAGGGCGAGGCGCACGACGTCGACGTCGCGGCCGCCCGCCCCCCGGGGGGCGAGGGCGACAGCGGCATAGGTCTCGGCGCCGGGGGCGACCTCGCCGGTCAGGGCGCGGAGGGCCTCCACGATGCGGCCGAGGTCGGTGCCCGCGGCGGCGGCCTTCGCCTCGTCGATGCCGACGTAGAGCACGAAGCCGCGGGCCTCGGTGCCGTCGGGCACGGCGCGGACCGGCCGGGACGCACCGTCGGCGCGGGCGGGAGCGGAGGGAGCGGCGGCGACCACGGGGGTCACCGGGCGCGCGGCGGGGTTCAGGCGGCGAGCGGGAGCGTCAGTGGTTGCGGGGGAGACGGAGAGGAGCGACATGGCGAGATCCTTCTGATGATGTGCGGATCCCCGGGTGCGCGGAACGGGCGCGATGCCGACGGTACGGCGGAGCGGAGGGAGGGGATCCCGATGTGCGTGCGATGCGTTGCGGTTCGGCCGAAGAGGCGACCGGACGCGGGCCTGAAGGTGGCGACCCGCGGCGAGGCTCAAGCCGCTGTGGCGGCGAGCACGAGGCGAAGGGGGCGGGTTAGGCCGACATTCGGCAACACATGACTGCTCCGCCGGCCATCATCATGCCGACGTTCCCCAGGGCCTCGAAGGAGGTCAGGGCACGAGCGGAAACAGTCATGCGTTCGAGTATCCGGTCCGGTGGTTGCCGTGTCAACTCACCGGAGGCAACTAGTGGGCGGTGCCGTACAGCCTGTCGCCGGCGTCGCCGAGGCCGGGGACGATGTAGCCGTTCTCGTTCAGGCGCTCGTCGAGGGCGCCCAGAACGATGGTCACCTCGCGCCCCTCCGTCGCCTTCTCGACGGCCGCGAGGCCCTCGGGAGCGGCGATCAGGCAGATGGCGGTGACGTCGACCGCGCCGCGGTCGAACAGGTAGTTGATGGCCGCCAGCAGCGATCCGCCGGTCGCGAGCATGGGGTCGAGCACGAAGCACTGGCGGTTGGAGAGGTCCTCCGGCAGGCGCTCGGCGTAGATGTCCGGCTGCAGCGTCTCCTCGTTGCGGACCATGCCGAGGAAGCCGACCTCGGCGCTCGGAACGAGGCGGATCATGCCGTCGAGCATGCCGAGTCCCGCGCGGAGGATCGGCACGACGAGGGGCTTGGGGTCGCCGATCTCGGTGCCGACCGTCTCGGTGACCGGCGTCTGGATCGTGATCGGCTCCACGCGCACGGACCGGGTCGCCTCGTAGGCGAGCAGGGTCACGAGCTCCTCGGTGAGGTTGCGGAACGTGGGGGAGGGCGTCGTCTTGTCGCGCAGCACCGTCAGCTTGTGCGTGATGAGCGGGTGGTCGGCAACGTGGACTCGCATAGGCTCAATCTATCCGAGCGGAAGGGGTGTCCTGTGGTCGCGGGCACGCCCGAGAGATTCGTCCGCTGGATGCAGCTCGCCCTCGACGAGGCCCGCGCGACGGCCGCGTCGGAGGACGTGCCGATCGGCGCCGTGGTGCTGGACGCGTCCGGCGTGGTGATCGGAACCGGTCGCAACGAGCGGGAGCTGCACACGGATCCCACGGCCCACGCCGAGGTCGTGGCGCTGCGCCGCGCTGCCGCGGCCACCGGCGACTGGCACCTGACGGACGCCACCCTCGTCGTGACCCTCGAGCCCTGCGTCATGTGCGCGGGCGCGATCCTCGCCGCCCGGGTGCCCCGGGTCGTGTTCGGTGCGTGGGATGAGAAGGCGGGCGCCGTCGGCTCCGTGTACGACGTGCTCCGGGACCGCCGCCTGCCGCACCGCGTGGAGGTGTACTCGGGGGTGGAGGAGGAGGCCTGCGCCGCCCTCCTGACGGACTTCTTCACCCACCCGGAGCGCCGCGCCCCGAGAACTCCGCCCGCGCCCGGTCCCTGACCGCGCCCGGTCCCTGAGCCTGTCGAAGGGACGGTCCCCTCACGGTCCGACCCCCGCACGGTCCCTGAGCCTGTCGAAGGGACGCAACTGCACGGTCCCAGCCGCCACCCCGCTCCCTAGGATGAACAGGGTGACCGACTCGACGCCGCCCACCGCCCTGCCGACCCTCGCCATCCTCGGCGCCGGATCCATGGGGAGGGCGATCCTGAGCGGACTCCTGCGCCCCGAGGTCGCTGTAGACGGAGCCGTGCGGGTCACCAACCGCACGGCGGCGAAGGCCGCGGATTTCGACGGCACCGACGGGGTGCGTGCGTTCGCGACCGAGACGGACCCGGACGCCAACCGCGCTGCCGTGCGCGGGGCGAAGCTCGTGCTCGTCGGGGTCAAACCGGCCATGGTGCCGGATCTGCTGACGGAGATCGCGGACGCGCTCGAGCCGGACGCGCTCGTCGTGAGCGTCGCCGCCGGTGTGACGATCGCCACGTTCGAGTCCGCCCTGCCCGAGTCCGTCGCGGTGATCCGTTCGATGCCGAACACCCCCGCCGTTGTGGGCAGGGCCGTGACGGGCATCAGCGCGGGCACCCGGTCCACGCCGGACGACCTCGCGCTCGTCCGCGCCCTCTTCGAGACCGTCGGCGAGGTGGTCGAGGTGCCGGAGGGGCAGCTGGATGCGCTCGGCACGATCTCGGGATCCGGTCCCGCCTACGTGTTCTTCCTCATCGAGCAGCTCACCGCGACCGCGGTCGCGAAGGGATTCAGCCCGGAGGAGGCGGCGATCCTCGTGAACGGAACCTTCCGCGGCGCGACGGAACTGCTGGCCGCGACCGGCATGACCCCGGCCGACCTCCGGCGCCAGGTCACGAGCCCGAACGGCACGACGGAACGCGCCATCGCCGAGCTGCAGGGCGCCGACCTGAAGGCCATCTTCGACCGTGCAACGGATGCGGCCCTGGCCCGCTCCCGCGAGCTCGCTGCGGGCGCGTAACCCCCGCACCGCACCGCAAACTGGGCACCGCACCGCACCCTGACCCCGCGCCTCACTCCAATCGACAGCAGCGCCCCCGGCGCTAAGTCCTGCGCCGCATCCTCCCGACCGACCGCACCCTGCGCCGCATCCCCCCGACCGACCGCACCCTGCGCCGCATCCCCCCGGCCACCGTTCCGAATTCAGGCTGTGCTGCAACACGCCGTGTTTGAAGCCCTCGAAACGCGGCGTGTCGCAGCTGAGCCTGAATTGTGAACAGCGACGGGACGCGACACAGTCCGCGAGGAGGCATGTGGGGCCAAGCGCTGGGGAACGGTCAGCGTCGCCGGCGCACGTTCAGCCGAGAGGACGCGCGAGGTGGGCGCCGCGCGCGACAAGGCGCAGGATCGTCGTCTCCACCGTCTCCCAGTCCTGCGTGACCTGCCGGTAGGAGAAGCGCAGCACCCGGTAGCCCAGGGCGTGCAGCGACGCGTCCCGTCGCCGATCGGCTTCGAACGCTTCGGGGCCCGCGTGATGCTCGCTGCCGTCGAGCTCGACGATCAGCCCCGTGCCGATGAGCATGTCGACGCGTCCGACGCCGCGGATCGGCACCTGCAGCCGAGGGATGATGCCCACCCGACGTAGGCGCACGCGCGTCAGCGTCTCGATGCCGCTTTCGGCCAGGGAAGTGGCCTGCGCGATCACCGGTGCACAGCGCCTCGGCAGACGCGGAGCGAGGTCCGCGATCTCCCGCTGCGTGACGCGCCGCTGGAAGAGGGCGGAGTCGAGCACGCAGAGCGCGGCCTCCGCCGACTGGCAGACGAGGACCTGCGCCAGGCACTCCCGAAGCGGGACTATTGCCCGGTTGACCGCCCGCCCGTCCCAGGCGGACTGCCAGTGCAGGACGACGTCACAGGCCGTCGAGGACGGGTTGAGTCGCGTGGTGGGGTCGTCCGGCGTGCGGAGTCGCGCCGCGTTCTGGGGTACCGAGACGTGCAGTGACGTCGCGAGCGGCACCCAGAGTCCGAGGTGGGCGGCCGCCGAGACGCAGCACAGCCTGCCGCCCACCCGGACGGCGCGCATGACCGGCTCGGGCGTCGAGGGGAGGGCGTACCAGCCCTGTCGTGGACGGACGACGGCTCCGGTGCTCACGGCGTGGCCGAGCTGGCGTCCGCTGAATCCTCGCGCCAGCAGGTCCGGTCGCGCGGCGACGCCGCCCATGGTGCTCAGTGCCGCCGCCACCCGGTGCATCCGCTGAGCATGCGCCGGGAGAGGACCTCCTGACGGGGGAGCGCTGAGGATGGGTGGAGCGGAGCCGTTCGAGTGCGCTGTGAGGGACCGGCCGCCGCACGCCTTCGAAGCCCTCGACGCACCCCATCCGGTTCACGATTCAGGCCCAGTTGCGACACGCCGCATGTGGAGGCCCCGAAACGCGGCGTGTCGCAGCTGAGCCTGAATGTGGAACATGTCTGCGCCAGGAACGCGCCGGAACCGCTCCGCTCCGCACCGCACCGCGCGACCGCATGCCGCAGTAACGCGGGCCGGGTCAGTTGAGGGCGGCGAAGCGCTCGATGTCCGCCGTGGCGCCCGAGACGATGATGAGATCGTGGTTGGACACCAGGGTGTCGGCCGTCGCGTAGGTGAACGGCTTGCCGGGCGACTTCACGCCGACGACGGTGACGTGATGCTTCACCCGCACGCGGGACTCCGCGAGCGTCTGGCCCCGGATCGGCTTCGGCGGGTACATCTTGGCGAGAACGAAGTCATCGTCGAACTCGATGAAGTCGAGCATGCGCCCGGACACCAGGTGGGCCACGCGCTCACCGGCCTCCGCCTCGGGGTAGATCACGTGGTTCGCGCCGATGCGCTCCAGGATCTTGCCGTGCGACTGCGAGATGGCCTTCGCCCAGATCTGCGGGATGTTCAGGTCGACGAGGTTCGCGGTGATGAGCACGCTCGCCTCGATCGACGAGCCGACCGCCACAACGGCGATCGAGAACTCCTGCGCGCCGAGCTGCTGCAGCGCCTCGATGCTGCGGGCATCCGCCTGCACGGCGTGGGTGATCCGCTCGGACCACTTCTGCACGAGACCCTCGCTCGCGTCGATGGCGAGCACCTCGCGGTCGAGGCGGGCCAGCTGGCCCGCGGTGGCGGCGCCGAAGCGACCGAGCCCGATGACGAGCACCGGCGCGTTGTGGGGAATGCGGTCAATCACACTCGTACCCTTCCCGGACCCCGGGAGGGTGATCCGTCGCCATTATCCAACGATGGGACGCTCCTCTGCGCGCTTGAACAGCTGGCGCCGCGTGCTGGCGGCGAGGGCGACGGCCAGCGTCACGGTGCCGATGCGCCCGATGAACATGGTGGCGCTCAGCACATAAACGCCCGACGGTGGCAGTGACTCGGTCAGTCCGGTGCTCAGCCCGGAGGTCGCGAACGCCGAGATCACGTCGAACAGCACGTGGTCGAGCGAGGACCCCGAGATCTGCAGCAGGATGATGCACGACACGGCGACGGTCGTCGCACCGAGGAGCACGACGCTCACGGCGAGGCGCAGGACGTCACCCGGGATGCGGCGCTCGAACGCCTCCATCGACTGGTTGCCGCGGGCCTCGGCGAACGCGGCCAGGAACAGGACCGCGAGCGTTGTCACCTTGATGCCGCCGGCCGTCGACGCCGAACCGCCGCCGATGAACATGAGCATGTCGCTCACCAGCAGGCTCGCGTTGTTCATCGCGGGCACGTCGATCGTGGAGAAGCCGCCGGAGCGGGTCATCACCGAGAAGAAGAGCGCCTGGAACACGCGGTCCTCCGGGCGCAGCGCGCCGAACGTCTCCCGGTTGTTCCACTCGAGCAGGAGATACGCCCCCATTCCCAGCACGATCAGCAGCGCCGTGGTCACGAGCGTGAGCTTCACGTGCACGGACCACTGCCTCGGCCGTCGATGGTTGCGCAGCAGCGCGTAGATCACCGGGAAGCCGATGCTGCCGAGGAAGACGCCGACCATTATCCAGCTGAGGAACCAGTAGTCGGCCGCGTAGGGCTCTATCCCGGTGTCGCTCAGGATGAAGCCGGTGTTCGTGAACGCCATGAGCGACCAGTAGAAGGAGTCGAGCAGGGCCTGGAAGAAGGGCACGCCATGGGCGAGCACGGTGGGCAGCAGCAGGACGGCGATGGCCAGCTCGATCACGATGGCGCTCATGGCCACGGTGAGCAGCAGCGTGCCCATCTCGCCGAGCTTCACCGCCTGGCTCTCGGCGACGGGGCCGCTGTGGATGCGGAGCGGGTTCGCGTCGCTTGCCGCCATGAGCCGCGCCCGCAGCCCGAGTCGGCGCGACACGATGAGCCCCATGATCGAGGCGAGGGTCAGCACGCCGATGCCGCCCACCTGCACGCCGAGGGCGATGAAGGCGTGGCCGAGCGGCGTCCAGAAGTCGGCCATGTCCACGGTGACGAGGCCCGTGACGCAGATGGCGGACACCGCCGTGAACAGCGCGTCATGCAGGCGCGGCATCTCGCCGCTCGTGGTCATTCCCGGCAGCAGGAGGATGCCGGTGAGCGCGAGCACGAGGCCCAGGAACACCGCGATCGCGAAGCGGGCGGGCGTGGAGTGGGCGAAGTAGTCGATCAGGTCCCGCAGCCGGGCGATCGGGGAGCGCCGATGTCCGCCCCTCGTGCGCATGACCCTCATTCCTTCGCCTCGGCCGCACGTAGCACGTGCCGCCGTGTCAGATGCGAACCGATGCTACCCCGGGTCGACGCGGCACTCGCTAGCCTGAAGGGATGGCAGACATCTTCGCGGTCGTGGCCGACCCCACGCGGCGGGAGCTGCTCGGCATCCTCCTGCGGCGCCGCAGCGAGCCCATCGCGTCCGGCGACGCGAGCGTCTCGGAGCTCGTGGCCGAGCTCGCGCTGAGCCAGCCGACCGTCTCGAAGCACCTGAAGGTGCTGCGCGAGGCGGGGCTGGTGACCGTGCGGGAGAAGGGGCAGCACCGCTACTACCGGATCGAGCCCGACGGCCTCGCGGGCGTGGGCGCCTGGGTGGCGCCCTTCCTTCCCGCGGAGGACGAGCCCGCGGAGCTCGAGGCGGCCGACCCCTCTGCGCCCTCCGGCTTCCAGTCCGCGGCACCGGTCCCGGGCGCCCGCCTGGCGACCGCCCTCGGCCGGCTGTCAGCCGACCTCGCGTTCCGGCTCCGCCGGGCCTGACCGCCTTCCGGCCCCGTTCCGGCCCGTGCGTCCGGCGCAGCCGCTGCAGGGTCGTATTGGCGCCTTCCCGCACCTCCCTCAGGCCGTCGTGGGTGCCTGGACACAGCATCCGGCCAGCACCTATGGTTACGATCGAGCACTCCGGTAACATCCGTCACAGGAGTTTGTCTCGCCGGCGGGATGCCGGGTTTACCAAAAGGGGCCACCATGCCTAGCGATCTCGCGGACGTCCGCTTCCTCACCGTTGCCGAGGTCGCCGACGTGATGCGGGTGTCGAAGATGACCGTGTACCGCCTCGTCCACTCGGGCGAGCTTCCGGCCATCCGCTTCGGCCGCTCCTTCCGGGTTCCCGAGTCCGCTGTTCGTGCGGCGGCGAGCCCCACCACGACGGAGGCCACAGAGGCCCCCGGGTCCGTCGCGGACGCGGGCTGACCGAAACACGCGCTAGACTGCTCCGAGGCATTTTTCCGCGGTTCTGATAGGACCCGGTGTCCCGTCAGAATCAGTGAGGTCCCTATGGGTTCAGTAATCAAGAAGCGTCGCAAGCGCATGGCGAAGAAGAAGCACCGCAAGCTGCTTCGCAAGACGCGCCACCAGCGTCGCAACAAGAAGTAGGCAGCGCCTAGTTCTCAGCCATCAAGCGTCGGGCTCCCTCAGGGGAACCCGACGCTTCTTGGTTTCGCCTCGGGCGGCCCGCGCCTCGTCGCGCACCGCGCGCTGCGCGGCCCGGATGCTGGACCGCTTCATCTCCATGATGTGCCAGCCGCGGACGGTCGCGTGCCGGCGGAGGATGACGTCCGGGTTCACCACCACGGGATGACCGACGAGCTCGAGCAGCGGGATGTCGTTGCGGGAGTCCGAGTAGGCCCAGCAGTCCTCGAGGCGCGCGCCGACCTCCGCCGCGTGCACGAGGGCGGCCGCGGCCTTGCCCTCGCCGTGCAGGAAGTCGCCGCAGAGGGCGCCGGTGTAGACCCCGTCCACCGACTCGAGCACCGTGCCGAGGGCGCCGGTGAGGCCGAGCCGGGTCGCGATGACCTCGGCCACCTCCTGCGCCGTCGCCGTGATGAGCCACACCTCGTGCCCCAGGCCGAGGTGCTCCCGGGTCAGCGCGACCGTCTCCGGCCACAGCCGCTTGCTGATGTCGCGGTCGAAGATGTCGACGCTGAGCTGACGCACCTCGCGGGTCGTGCGACCGGCCACGATCTGCAGGGCCCGCGCCCGGATGCTGTGCAGGTGCCGCAGGTTCTCGCCGCGGCGGAGGAACTGGGCCTGACGCCAGGCGGCGACCACGACGTCACGGAATGTGATCATGCCGATCCGGAAGGCCCCGCGGCCGAGGTGGTACAGGCTCGCGCCACGGAGAATGGTGTTGTCGACGTCGAAGAAGGCGACGATCGGCTGCGGGCTACTCTGCTCGGGCATGACCCGCACAACTCTATGCCCGCCTAGGCTGGGGGAGTGACGACGGCACGCATCACCCTGGTCGGCAAGCCCGGCTGCCATCTCTGCGACGACGCCCGCGGCGTGGTCGGATCCGTCGTGGGGGAGCTGGCCGACCAGCCCGGCGCCCCGCGCATCGAGGTGGAGGAGAGGTCGATCCTCGACGACGCCGCCCTGCACGAGCGGTTCGTCGAGGAGATCCCGGTGGTCCTCATCAACGACCGCGTGCACAACTACTGGCGCATCGATCCCGCCCGGCTGCGCGCCGCCCTCCTGGCGCTCGGGTAGGCGCCTCCGCCGATAGCGTGGGTCGCATGACCCTTCGCCACATCGTGTCCTGGAAGCTCGCCGAGACGGATCCCGAGCTCAATCGGCAGCAGCGCCGCGCCATCGCCGACGCGCTCGAGACCCTGCCCGCGCTGATCCCGGAGATCCTCCGGCTCGAGGTCGGCTCGAACGTCAAGGAGTCGGAGTTCGCCCACGACGTCGTGCTCGTGGCCGACTACGCCGACGAGGCGGCGCTGGAGGCGTACATCGTGCATCCGGAGCACGAGAAGGTCGCGGCCTTCGTCCGGAGCCTGGTGGCGTCCCGGGTGAGCATCGACTACCTGGTCTGACGCCCGTTCCCGACCAGTTCCGTCCCAGGGCCCTGTTCGCAATTCAGGTTCAGATGCGACACGCCGCATCTGGGAGCGCCCAGATGCGGCGTGTCGCAGGAGAGCCTGAATTCGGAACGCGGGGCTACGGGGTGAGGCGGTTGGGCCCGCGGAAGAGGTAGGTGACCTCGCGCAGGTTGGGCTGGTGCAGCATCAGCATGATCACGCGGGCGAGACCCATGCCGAACCCGCCGTGCGGCGGCACGCCGTAGCGGAAGAAGTCGAGGTAGTCGGAGAGCTCCTCGACCTCCATGCCCTTCTCGCGCACCTGCTGCTCGAGCACGTCGATGCGGTGCTCGCGCTGAGCGCCGGTGGTGATCTCCAGGCCGCGCCAGACGAGGTCGTAGCTCTTCGTGAGCGTCGGGTCGTCGTCCTTACGCATGTGGTAGAACGGCCGGATGCTCGCGGGGTACTCCGTGAGGAACACGAACTCGTGCCCGTAGGTCTCCTGCACGTGGGCGGCGATCTGCCGCTCGCCCTCGGGGTCCATGTCGTCGTCCGCGCGGTCGATCACGTGGCCGCGCTCGGCGACGATGCGCTTGGCCTCCTCGAGCGGGATGCGGGGGAACGGCGTGCTCGGCACGACGACCTCGACGCCGAACAGCGACTGGATCTCGTCGCCGTGCTTCTCCTTGACCGCGGACAGGCCGGCGACCATCAGCTGCTCCTGCAGCGCCATGACGTCCTCGTGGCTGTCGATCCAGCTGATCTCCGTGTCGACCGAGGTGAACTCGGTCGCGTGCCGGGAGGTGAAGGACGGGTCGGCGCGGAAGGCCGGGCCGATCTCGAACATCTTGCCGAAGCCGGCAGACTGCGCCATCTGCTTGAAGAACTGCGGGCTCTGCGCGAGGTAGGCGTCGCCGTCGAAGTAGTCGACGTGGAACAGCTCGGCGCGCGACTCCGACGGGGTCGCCATGAACTTGGGGGTGTGCAGCTCGACGAAGTCGTTCTCGACCCAGTAGGTGCGCAGCGCGTGCTCGAAGGTGGTCTGCACGCGGAAGATGAGGTTGTTGCGGGGCACGCGCAGGTCGAGGAAGCGCCAGTCCATGCGCTTGTCGATGCCGCTGTCCGCGGCGATAGGCGTCTCGGCGATGGCGACGGTCGCGATGTCGAGCGACTCGAGCTTGATCTCGACGCCGCCGAGCTTCACGCGCTCGTCCTTCTTCAGCTGACCCGTCGCGGTGAGGAAGGTGCCGGCCGACAGGCCGGAAATGATCGAGTCGACGGTCTCGCCCGCCTCCTCGCCCCCGGCCGGGGCGGCGGAGCGCGGGTTCACCAGCTGCACTGCGCCGGACTCGTCCCGGAGGACCACGAACTGCACCTTCTTCTGGTCGCGCACGGTGTCGACCCAGCCGGAGACCGAGACGGGCCCCTCGTCCAGGGCGGCCAGGTTCTTGATGAGGGTGCGTTCGGTCACGGGAGTCGAGTTTACCGGTCGCGTCCGGCCCGGCCCGCCCAGGGGCCGCAAGCGGACTGCCAGGCATCGATCCGTACACTTGAGGCCGTGGTCGCGCAGAAGATCCACCTCGTCCGGCACGGCGAGGTGCACAACCCGGAGCGGGTGCTCTACGGCACCATGCCCGGCTTCGGGCTCAGCCCGCTCGGGCACCGGATGGCCGATTCCGCCGCCCGCGCGCTGCAGGAGCAGAACGCGCCGGTGCGCCGCATCATCTCGTCGCCGCTGCAGCGGGCGCAGGAGTCCGCGGCCCCGTGGGGCGAGCGCTTCGACCTGCCCGTGGACGTCGACGAGCGCGTCATCGAGCCCTTCAACAAGTTCGAGGGGCGCACCTTCAACTTCGGCGCCCAGGTGCTGCGCAACCCCAGCACGTGGGGCTGGGTCGTCAATCCGCTCCGCCCGAGCTGGGGCGAGCCGTACGAGTCGATCGCAGCCCGGATGCTCGCCGCGATGACCGACGCGCACGGCTCCGTGCCCGACGGCGACGTCGTCCTCGTGAGTCACCAGCTGCCCATCTGGACGGTGCACCGCAAGCTCACGCGTCAGCAGCTGGCGCACGACCCGCGCAAGCGCCGCTGCACCCTCTCCAGCATCACGACCTTCGAGTACCGGGGGGACCGCTTCGTGGAGACCGGCTACCAGGACCCGACCGAGGGCCTGCTCGACCAGTCCGTCGACCTCGGGGCCGTCTGATGCCCGCCGCCACCCTTCCGGAGGCCCGCGCCACCCGCGCCACCCGCGCCGGCCGACGGCGCCTGCGCCTCGCCGCCGTCGCCGCGCTCGCCGGCCTCGCGCTCACCGGCTGCTCGTCCGACTCGCTCGCGGACCAGTACGCCGAGGGCAGCGGCAAGAACTTCATCGCCGGCGACGGCACGTACACGGAGATCCCCGCCGAGAGCCGCACCGACCCGATCGAGTTCGACGCCGCCATGGAGGACGGCTCCACGCTGTCGTCGAGCAGCCTCACCGGCACCGTGACGGTCGTGAACTTCTGGTACGCCGGATGCGCCCCCTGCCGCGAGGAGGCGCCGGTGCTCGAGGAGCTCTACCAGCAGTACTCCGCCGACGGCGTCGCGTTCGTCGGGGTGAACACACGGGACCAGCCGGCGACCGCCCGCTCGTTCGCGGAGCGCTGGGGCACGACCTTCCCCACGGCCATCGACGTGCAGGACTCCGCCGTTCAGCTCGCCTTCAGCGGCCAGTACGCGCCCAACGCCACCCCCACCACCTTCGTACTCGACCGGGAGGGCCGCATCGCGAGCCGCATCCTCGGCACCGTCGACGGAAAAGTGCTCGACACGCTGATCTCCGACACGCTCGCCGAGGCGGGCTAGGTGAACGGGGTCACCGAGGCGGTCCTGTCCGGTCAGCTCCTCATCGCCATCCCGCTGGCGATCGCCGCCGGCCTCGTCTCCTTCGCGTCGCCCTGCGTGCTCCCGCTCGTGCCGGGATACCTCGCCTACGTCGGCGGGTTCACCAGCGCCCAGGACCGCACCCGCGGCCGGCTGCTTCTCGGCGTTGCCCTGTTCATCCTCGGCTTCTCCGTGGTGTTCGTGCTGCTCGGCCTGTTCGCGGGCGCGCTCGGCGGGTTCCTCCTGCGCTACGGCGACATCGTCACGCGCGTCGCGGGGGTCGTCGTGTTCCTGCTCGGCTTCGTCTTCCTCGGCCGGTTCTCTTTCCTGCAGCGCACCATCAAGCCGCGCTGGCAGCCGGCGACCGGCCTCGCCGGGGCGCCCCTGCTCGGGCTCGTCTTCGCCATCGGCTGGACCCCCTGCTACGGGCCCGCGCTCGCGGCCATCGGGGCGCTCAGCCTGGACAGCGGCAGCGCCGGCCGCGGCGCCCTGCTCGGCGCCTTCTACTGCCTGGGGCTGGGCATCCCGTTCCTCCTGCTCGCGCTCGGCCTCAGCTGGATGACGGGCGCCGTCTCATTCCTCAAGCGGCATATCCGCGCCATCAACGTCGCGGGCGGCGTGCTGCTCATGGTCATCGGCCTGCTGATGGTCACCGGCCTCTGGGGCGCCTGGCTGACGGACCTGCAGGCGGTGATCGGCGGCTATGTCACGCCTATCTGATTCGCGGGCGAAGGCCGTGCGCCGGGACTCCGCCGGCTCCGGTGACCCCCGCCGTCCGGACGACTACGTCGACTCCGCCACGCCCCCGCCCTCGGGACCCGACGACACGATCACCCAGCCGCGGCTCGGGCCGATCGGCTGGCTGCGCTGGTTCTGGCGTCAGCTCACGAGCATGCGGACCGCCCTGTTCCTGCTGCTCCTGCTCGCCGTCGCGGCGATCCCCGGCTCCCTCGTTCCGCAGCGCACGTCCGACCCCAACGGGGTCGCGCAGTACAAGGTCGACAACCCCGACCTGTTCCCGGTGCTCGACGGGCTGCAGGTGTTCGACACCTACTCGTCCGTCTGGTTCTCGAGCATCTATCTGCTGCTCTTCGTGTCCCTGATCGGCTGCGTCCTGCCGCGCACCCGGCACCACCTGCAGGCGCTGCGCTCCGCGCCGCCGCGCACCCCCGCGCGACTCGCCCGCATGGCCGGGTTCACCACCCGCACCCTCGACGGCCGGCCCGCCGACGACGCCACGGTGGCGCACGCCGTGGAGAGCGCCCGGGCGATGCTCCGCAAGGGCGGCTACCGGGTCGTCACCTTCCCGGAGTCCGTCTCGGCCGAGCGCGGCTACCTGCGCGAGACCGGCAACCTCGTGTTCCACTCGGCGCTCGTCGGCATCCTCGTCACGGTCGGCATCGGTGGTGGCTTCGGCTACAGCGGCCAGCGCGTGATCGTCGAGGGCCAGTCGTTCGTCAACACCCTGAGCGCCTACGACTCCTTCAACCCGGGCCGCTTCGTGGACGAGAACCGCCTCGCCCAGTACCGCGTGAAGCTCGACGAGCTGAGCGTCACGTACGAGGAGGAGAACCAGAACGCGATCGGCCAGCCCACGGACTACACGGCGAGCGTGACGACGGACGGCGGGGCCGCGGGCGTCGCCAGCGAGACCGCGGTGAAGGTGAACGAGCCGCTGCGCATCGCGGGCACCGACATCTACCTGCTCGGCAACGGCTACGCGCCGACCATCACCGTGCGCGACCCGGCGGGCGAGGTCGTGTTCACCGACTCCGTGCCGTTCCTGCCGCAGGACCCGAACCTCACCTCGCTCGGCGTCATCAAGGTGCCGGACGGCCTCGCCCAGCAGGTGGGCATGGTCGGCTTCTTCTACCCGACGCAGGAGACCTCGGAGCACGAGGAGGGCGACTTCTCGAGCTTCCCGGACCTCCGCAACCCGGTGCTGAGCCTCAACGTCTTCGTCGGCGACCTCGGTCTCGACCAGGGCGTGCCGCGCTCGGTCTACGAGCTCAACACCGACGACCTCACCCAGCTCAGCGGCCGCAACACGGACACCCCGGGCATCCGCCTCGCCCCCGGCGAGACCCAGGAGCTGCCGGACGGCCTCGGCACGGTGAGCCTCGACGACGTGCCGCGGTTCGCGTCGTTCGACATCCACCACGACCCGACCCAGGGCTGGGTGCTGCTTTTCGCGGTGTGCGTGCTCGCCGGGCTGCTGACGTCGCTGTTCATCCCCCGCAGGCGGGTGTGGATGAAGGCCGTGCGGGACGCCGACGGCGGCCTCCGGCTCGAGTACGCGGGCCTCGCGCGTGGCGACGACCCGATGCTGGAGAGTGCCGTGAAGGACTTCGCCGATCGGCACCGGACGGCCCTCGCCGAGGCGGATGACGCATCGGCTCCTTCCAGCGAAAGGATTTAGGCTACCCGGGTGGACACTGCAACGCTCGACGCCGCCTCGCTGCTCTTCCTGCTGGGAGCCACGGGGGCATACGCGATGTCGTTCGTCTCGTTCGCGCTCGACCTCGCCCGCCGGTCCGCGGACGCGACGACGGCGGACGCCTCGGCGCGCGCCTCCCGCGTGCTGGCCGGCTCCAGCGCCGCGGGCGCGACCGCGCAGCGCCGCGCCGGGGTCGCGACCCTCGAGCGGTCCGGCGGAGACGGCAGCGGCGGCGGCACGGTCGACCGCCCGCGTTCGCCCATCAGCCTCCGCGTCGGCCTCGCGCTCGCCGTGCTCGGCTTCGCGTTGCACCTCGTCGCCACGATCCTCCGCGGCATCGCCGCGGCCCGGGTGCCGTGGGCGAACATGTACGAGTTCTCGATGACCGGCACGCTCGTGATTATGGGGGTGTTCCTCGGCGTCCTCGTCGTGCGCGACCTCAAGTTCCTCGGCACGTTCGTCACCGGCCTCGTCATCATCCTGCTCGGCATCGCGACCGTCGGGTTCCGCGTCGACGTCGTACCGCTGCCGCCGGCCCTGCAGAGCTACTGGCTCGTCATCCACGTGTTCGTGGCCATCCTCGCGACGGCGTTCTTCGCCCTCGGTTTCGCGCTGTCCCTCGTGCAGCTGCTGCAGTACCGCCGCGAGGCCGCGGCGGTCGCCGGGCTCGACCCGCGCGCCGGCCGGCTGTCGTTCCTCCGCAGCCTGCCCGGGTCCGAGCAGCTCGAGAACCTCGCCTACCGTCTCAACATCATCGGGTTCATCCTGTGGACCTTCACGCTCATGGCCGGTGCCATCTGGGCCGAGCGCGCCTGGGGCCGCTACTGGGGCTGGGACACCAAGGAGGTGTGGACCTTCATCATCTGGGTGATCTACGCCGGGTACATCCACGCGCGCGCCACACGGGGCTGGCGGGGCTCCCGCTCCGCCTGGCTCGCCATCATCGGCTTCTCCGCGGTGCTGTTCAACTTCGGTGTCGTCAACGTGTTCTTCAAGGGACTCCACGCCTACAGCGGCCTGTGACGCCCCCGTCGTCCCGGTGAGGTGATCCCCGGTGGGTCCTCGCATCTCCTTCGCCGTCCTGCGCCTCGTGGTGCTCGGCGTCGGCATCGTCGCGCTCATCGGCGACTTCGACTACGTGCTGGGCTTCAGCAGCTTCGCCACGGGCAACTGGTTCAGCTACTTCACCACCGAGAGTGCCTTCGTGCTCGACGTGACGCTGGCCCTGGGCGTCCTGTTCGCCTGGCGCCGGATGGACGACCCGGCCTGGTTCGTGGCCCTGCGCATCGTCGCGACCACCTACGCCATCACGTCCGGCGCGGTGTTCGCGGTCATCGTGGCGCAGGCGGCGCGGACGAACTACACCCTCGAGGTGCCGTGGTCGAGCCAGCTCCTGCACTTCTGGATCCCGGCATACGCGCTCGTGGACTGGCTGCTCGCCCCCGGCCGCACCGCGGCGCCCTGGCGTCTTCTGCCCTGGGTGCTCGCCATGCCCGCGGGATGGGCGGCGTTCACGCTCATCCGCGGGCCGCTCGTCGGCTGGTACCCGTACTTCTTCATGGACCCGGCTCAGGTGAGCGGGCCGCTCGAGCAGGCCTTCTATCTCGCTCTCGTCGGGGTGATCCTGCTCGCCATCAGCGCCGTCTTCGTGCTCAGCAGCGCACGCCCGGTGCCCACCCTGTCGGGCGTGCGGATCCGCGCGGCCCGGATCCGGCGGGTCTCGGCCCCCGGCCGGTCCCGCCGCGCGGCTCGGCTGCCCGGCGGCGTGTCGCCCGACCGCACCCCGTAGCGCACCGGGCAGCGGGCCGCCGGCCGACGCGAACCGCCCGGCGCGGCACCGATCAGTTCGAGGGGGCTTCCGTCGCCCGCTGCGTGGGCTCGTCCTTGGGTACTACGGACAGCGTCGGGGTCGGTGTGGGCGTCAGGGTCGGCACGACGGCCGGGGTCTCGTCCTCGCCCGCCACGAAGGCGGCGAGCGTGCCGACGGCGCTGGAGACGACCTCATCGTCGGACAGTTCGGCGACCCGGAGCGCGGCCTCCGCGGTGGCGAACCCGACGAGCACCGGATCGCCCGTCACCGGCAGCAGGTTCAGCCAGAGCGGGAAGTCCGCCGCCGGGTCGGCCACGCTCCACATGCTCGCCTCGCTCGCCCAGAACGGCTGCTCGTAGCGCAGCCACACCGTCTCGATGGCGCCCATGCCGAGCTGGTCCACCGCCTCGAGGGTCGCGTCGGGCAGCACGGGGTCGAACTCGATCACCTCAGCGCGGAGCACGCCGATCGGCACCGTCAGGATCACGCGGTCCACGGACAGGGACTCGCCGGTGCCGAAGCGCAGACCGACGCCCTGCTCGCCGTAGCGGATGTGCACGACGGGGCTCTTGGCCAGCACGTCGATGTCCTCGAGCGCGTCCTCGACGAGGGTCTGGTAGCCGCCGTTCACCAGGTGCAGGTCCTCGGGCAGCACCGGGCTGAAGCCGGCTCGCGCGGACAGGTCCTCTGCCGTCGCGCCCGTCTGGGCGCCGACGACGACGTCGAGGTAGTGCTCGAGCAGGAGGCCGGCCGGAACGGGCTCCTCCGCGCCGGCGGTCGCGCCGGGCGTCGGGGTCGGGGACGGCGACGCGGTCTCGACGGGTGCGGCGCCCGACCCGGTGAGGGCGTTGAGCAGCGAAGCGTCGGCGGACTGCGCCTGCGCCCAGGCGATGGCGGCGCCCACCGCCGCGGCCGGCTCGGCCGAGCTGGGCACGGGAGCGCCGGTGGCCGTGCGGGTCTCACGGGCGACGGGGAAGGGGACGGAGTCGGCGTTTCCCTCGTCGAGGGCGGTGCTCTCACCGAAGACGAACGCGGCGCCGAGCTCGACGGGCAGCGGCCAGGAGTCGGACTCGGCGGTGCGGATCCTGCCGCCGACCCTGTCCTGCGCCTCGACGACGAGCACCTCGAATCCGGCGTCGACGAGCCGGCGGGCGGCGGTCGCACCGGCGGCACCGGCGCCGATCACCCCGATCCGCTCACCCTCGAGCGCGGCGGCGGCGACCTCCTCCGCCGCGCGTCGGCCCGAGGAGATGGCGCCGGCCACGGTACCGGGGGACTCGGTCGACGTCGCCTCGCCGGCGAAGAAGACGCGGTCGAGCACGGGTGCCCGCAGCGCGACCCGGGTCTCCGGCGTGGCGCCGACCGGCAGGTAGCTGACTGCGCCGCGGGTGTAGGGGTTGGTCGTCCAGGCGGAACGCACCGAGGCGGCGGGGCGCGGCACCGGCCCGGGGGTGGGCGTCGGAGTGGGCGTCGGGGTGGGCGTGGCGGTCGGCTGCGGCTCGGCCGGGGTGCACGCCGCCAGGGCCAGGACGAAGCCCGATCCCAGCAGGAACGTGCGGCGCTTCATGCTCATCGGTCGTCACTGTAGCCGGTGCCGATGTCGGCTCCGCTGAGCAGCGCGTGGCAGCGGCTGAGGCGCTCCAGCCACCACTCCCGGCGGTCCGCGGGCGCCTCGTGCGCGGCGAGCAGGGCCGGGTCGGGTACCACGCGGGCGACCGGCAGCATCCCGTCCCGCGGCACGAGCGGCTCCGTCGCGACGTCCACCTCGAACAGGGAGACCGTCGCCAGCCCGCAGTCGAACTCGAGCTCCGGCAGGGCGGCGGCGAGGTGGGTACCCATCGAGATGCCTACGGACGTCTCCAGCGCGCTGGAGACCACGACGGGCAGGCCCGCCTCGGCCGCGATGCGCAGCGCGGACCGAATGCCGCCGAGCGGCTGCGCCTTGAGCACGAGCACGTCGGCCGCGCCGGCGCGGGCGACCGCGAGCGGGTCCGCGGCCTTGCGCACCGACTCGTCCGCGGCCACGGGCACGCCCATGTACTTCACGCGTCTGCGCAGCTCGGCCAGCTCGGCGACCGACGCGCACGGCTGCTCGACGTACTCGAGATCGCAGTCCGCGAACGCGTGCACGGCGTGCTCCGCCTCATCGACGTTCCAGAGGCCGTTCGCATCCACCCGGATGCGCCCCTCGGGCCCGAGATACCGCCGCACCGCCGCGACCCGGGCCGCGTCCTCGGCGATCGTGCCGCCCGGCTCCGCCACCTTGACCTTCGCGGTGCGGCAGCCGGGGAACCGGTCGAGCACCTCCGCCACGCGGTCGGCGTCGACGGCGGGCACGGTCGCGTTGACCCACAGCGACGTGCGCAGCGGCTCCGGTGCCGGTGCCCAGCCGAAGTCGACTGCGGCGGCGAGCCAGGCGGCGGCCTCCGCGTCGTCGTACTCGACGAAGGGGGAGAACTCGGTCCAGCCTTCGGGACCCTCGAAGAGCACCGCCTCGCGCACGGTGATGCCGCGGAAGCGCGTCCGCAGGGGAAGCGCGACGACGCGCGCCGAGGAGAGGATGTCCGAGAGCGCCACTGCCGTCATGCCCTCATTCTCCCTCCCTCCCCAGCACGCGCGCTGAGGCCCACGCAGAGGGGAGTCGCGTCCTTCCGGTCGTCACGGTCGCTGACCCCTCACGGCCGGCTGATCCGTCACGGTCGCTGAGCTTGTCGAAGCGGCGTTCCCTGCGCTGCGTCCCTTCGACAGGCTCCGGGACCGCAACGGTCGCAGGAGCGGCTGCCGACGCCGGAATAGGCTGGGGGCATGACCACACGCGTGTCCGACGTCTTCGATCCGGACGCCTGGGTGGACGCTCCCGGCGCGGAGTCCCTCGGCGACATCACCTACCACCACGACGCAACGGGACGCATAGCGCGCATCGCGTTCGATCGTCCCGAGGTGCGCAACGCCTTCCGGCCGAAGACCGTGGACGAGCTCTACTGGGCGCTCGACGACGCCCGGCAGAACCCCCGCATCGGCGTGGTCCTACTCACCGGCAACGGCCCGAGCCCGAAGGACGGCGGCTGGGCGTTCTGCAGCGGAGGCGACCAGCGCATCCGCGGCCGCGACGGCTACCAGTACGAGCAGGGCGCGGGGGAGACCCCGGGCCCCGGTGCCTCTGCGCGCCTGGGGCGGCTGCACATCCTCGAGGTCCAGCGGCTCATCCGCTTCATGCCGAAGGTCGTCATCGCCGTGGTGCCCGGTTGGGCGGCCGGCGGCGGCCACTCCCTGCACGTGGTGTGCGACCTCAGCATCGCGAGCGAGGAGCACGGCCGGTTCAAGCAGACGGACGCCGACGTCGGCTCCTTCGACGGCGGCTACGGGTCCGCCTACTTCGCCCGTCAGGTGGGGCAGAAGGCCGCGCGCGAGGTGTTCTTCCTCGCCGAGGAGTACAGCGCGCGCCGGGCCTACGAGATGGGCGCCGTCAACCGCGTCGTCCCGCACGCCGAGCTCGAGAGCACCGCGCTCGCCTGGGCGCACACCATCCTCGGCAAGTCCCCCACGGCGATCCGGATGCTGAAGTTCGCGTTCAACGCCGCCGACGACGGGATGGTCGGGCAGCAGGTGTTCGCCGGAGAGGCCACCCGCCTCGCCTACGGAACCGACGAGGCCGTCGAGGGCCGCAACTCCTTCCTCGAGAAGCGCGAGCCGGACTGGTCGCCCTTCCCGTGGCAGTACTGACGGCATGAGGCCGCTCCACGTCGTCTCCGGCGCCGATCCGCTCGACCTGCTGCTCCGGTTGCGCGAGGCCCTGAGCGGCACCGGTCCCGCGCTGCTGCCCCGTCCCGCCGACGCTCGCGAGCCGGAGGGGGCGCCCGGCCTGCCCGCCGAGGTGGCGAAGACGCTGGCACTGGTGATCGAGACCTCCGGATCCACCGGGGTGCCGAAGCGCGTCGCGCTGGGCGCGGGAGCCCTGCTCGCCGGCGCCGCGGCGACCCAGTCCGCGCTCGGCGGCGCCGGGCAGTGGCTGCTCGCCCTGCCCACCCACTACATCGCCGGCGCGCAGGTGCTCGTGCGTTCGATCACCGCCGAGGTGGATCCGCTCGTACTGCCGCCCGGCCACTTCGAGCCGGCCGCGTTCATCGACGCGATCGGCGGTTTCCAGCCGCAGGTCCCGCGCTTCACGTCGCTCGTGCCGACCCAGCTGCACCGGCTCGTGCAGCACGCCGCCGAGGACGCGCGCGCCCGGGCGGAGCTGCGCACCCTGGATGCCGTCCTCGTCGGCGGCCAGGCCACGGCGCCCGCGCTGCTCGAGCGCGCGGCCGAACTCGGCATCCGCGTCGTCACGACGTACGGGTCCTCCGAGACGGCGGGCGGCTGCGTCTACGACGGGCAGCCGGTGGGCACGACCCGCGTCGCCGTCGTGGACGGCGAGATCCAGATCGCGGGGCCGACGCTCGCCGAGGGCTACCTGGGCGACCCGGAGGCGACGGACCGCGCCTTCGTGCAGCACGACGACCTCCGCTGGTACCGCACGGGCGACGCGGGCGAGCTGGCCGACGGGATGCTGACGGTCACCGGCAGGCTCGACAGCGTGCTGATCTCCGGGGGAGAGAAGGTGTCCCTCGACCGCATCGAGCTGGTCGCCCGCGGCGTGTCCGGGCTGGCGGATGCGGTCGCGGTCGCGGTGGACGACGAGGAGTGGGGTCAGCGCGCCGTGCTGTTCACCGAGTCCGCCGTCGACGACGGGACGAGGGACGAGCTGAAGCGCGCGTTGACGTCGTCGCTCGGCCGTGCGGCGGGCCGTGCCGTGCTCGCGCCTGGCGCCGACATCCCGCTGCTCGCCACCGGCAAGCCCGATCGCGTCGCGCTGGCCCGCAGGGCCGCCGAAATCCCCCGCGAATAGAATCCTCTCCGTGGCACAGAAGAGACGACCCCCGCAGCCGAAGACGCACCCCGCAGCCCGGACCCGACCCGGCCGCGCCGTGCCCATCGGTGCCAC
This sequence comes from uncultured Microbacteriaceae bacterium, assembly GCA_947487835.1. Lineage (GTDB taxonomy): Bacteria > Actinomycetota > Actinomycetes > Actinomycetales > Microbacteriaceae > Planctomonas. The sequence goes on along the minus strand of CANKXX010000003.1, from coordinate 228,196 downwards.
CTCGGACGGCACGCAGGACGCTCCGAAGGACCGCACGCCGAACGCGTCACGGAACGCGTCGCGTGCCGACCGCGGCGCCGCTCCGGCCGGAAACGGCGGGCGGGGCTCCCGCAGTGGCCGTCCCGGCGGAAAGCCCGTCGCCCCGAAACGCAAGCGCAAGGCGACCGCCCGCGACTGGATCGGCGGAGCACGCCTGCGCACCCTGCCGCTCTCGCTCGCACCGGTCGCCATCGGCACCGGTGCCGCGCTGCTCCTCGACGACGGGCAATGGCGCCCGCTGCTGACCGTGCTCTGCTTCGCCGTTGCGGTGTTCCTGCAGATCGGCGTGAACTACGCGAACGACTACTCGGACGGCGTCCGCGGCACCGACGCGCATCGCGTCGGCCCCGCGCGCCTGACCGGGGCGGGGATCGCCGAGCCGCGCACCGTGCTCACGGTGGCTCTCGCGTTCTTCGGCCTCGCCGCCGTCGCCGGTCTCGCGATCGTCGTGCTGACCGGCCACTGGTGGTTGCTGCTCGTCGGCGCCGTCGCCATCGCGGCCGCCTACTTCTACACGGGCGGGAAGAAGCCGTACGGTTACGCGGGCCTCGGCGAGCTCGTCGTGTTCGTGTTCTTCGGCCTCGTCGCCACCGCCGGCACCACCTTCGTGCTCTCCGGCCGCGTGTCGAGCGAGAGCTGGCTCGGCGGCGCGGCGGTCGGGTTCCTGTCCTGCGCCGTGCTGATGGTGAACAACATCCGCGACATCGACCAGGACCGCCGGGCGGGCAAGAAGACCCTGGCCGTGCGGCTCGGCTCCGGCGCCTCGCGCGTCGTGTTCGTGCTGTTCCTCGTGTTCGCCTACGCGATCCTCGGCTTCTACACGATCTTCTTCCCGCTGGCCGGGTACGTCTTCTTCACGCTGCTGCTCACGGCACCGGCCGGGATCATCACGGCCACCGCGCGCACGCCGCGCGAGCTGATCCTCGCGTTGCAGCTCACCAGCATCGGCGCGCTGTTCTTCGGCTTCGGGCTGGGCTGGGCGTTCGCCTTCTAGCCGGTCACCCCGCCGAGGCGTTCGCCGCGACCGGGTAATCCGGACGGCCTTGGATCAGTCCGCGGGGTTCTGCCGGTCGATGCTGGCGTCCTCGGCCGTGTCGTCGTCGACCCGGCGCTTGCGTCCGCGCTGGATGGCCGACAGGTCCTCGGCCATCACCTGGCGCTGACGGCCGAGGAAGATGTAGGACGCGCAGGCCGAGATCACGGCGGACACGACCGCGGCCCAGATCCACTCGACGCCGGCGAGCATCAGCAGGGCGAACGGTACGGCGAACAGCGCCACCCGCAGAAGCGAATAGACCAGCCAGACCCGTCCCGATTTCACCGGATAAGTCTAGGCACCCACCCCGGTAACTCCCCCAGGCGAACGTAAGCTCGCGGAGCTACGATTACGCAATGCCCAGAATCCTTCTTGGCCTCGCCGTCGTCGTCGTGGCCGTCACGATTTTCGCGGTCGTGGACTCCGCCATGACGCGCAAAGAGCGCGTGCGTGGAATCTCCAAGGCGCTCTGGATTCTCGTCATCCTCATCTTCCCCATCGTCGGTCCGATCCTCTGGTTCACCATCGGCAAGGACCGGTCGAGCGGCGCGAGCACGGCCGGCCGGCGACTCGGCCCCGACGACGACCCGGAGTTCCTCCGCCGTCTCGGCACGGACTCCGACCAGGACGAGCGCATCCGTCGGCTCGAGCAGGAGCTCGCCGACCTCGACAGCGACACGGATGGGGATGCGGACAACGGAAGCGGAGCGCCGGGCCGGCGCGACGCCTGAGCCGCCTCGGTGAGCCCGACCGGTAACGCGGCGACCGCCTACGCCGTCGCACTGCTGAGCGCCTTCGCCCGCGAGGGCGTCGAAGACGTCGTCCTCTGCCCGGGGTCCCGGTCCCAGGCGCTCGCTCTCGTCGCCGCGGAGCTGGAGCGCGCCGGGCGCACCCGGCTGCACGTGCGGCTCGACGAGCGCTCCGCCGGCTTCCTCGCCCTCGGGCTCGCCGTGGAGTCCCGCACCCCGGTGGTCGTGCTCACCACGTCGGGCACCGCCGTCGCCAACCTGCATCCCGCCGCGCTCGAGGCCTTCCACTCCGGCGTGCCGCTCGTGCTGCTGACCGCGGACCGGCCCGAGGAGCTGCGCGGCGTCGCCAGCAACCAGACCACCGTGCAGCCGGGACTGTTCGGCCCCGTCATCGAGTCCATCGACGTGCCGGCACCCGAGGGGGCGGAGGGGGAGTCGTGCGCGGCGGCCGAGCTCGCTCGCCGCGTCTACCGCGAGGCCGCCGAGGGACCGCGACCGGTGCACCTCAACGTGAGCTTCCGCGATCCGCTGTCCGCGGCGGTGCCCGACCTCTCCGGCGAGGCGTGGGACGCGCCCGCGGATGCGGCGCCCGCGCCCGTCGCCGACCCCTCGAACGTCCTTGCTGCGGAGCCCGTCGCACGCTCCGTGCCGCACGGCCCGCGCACCGTCGTCGTCGCCGGTCACGCCGCCGGGGAGCGGGCCGAGGAGTTCGCCCGGGTGGGCGGCTGGCCCCTGCTCGCCGAGGTCTCGAGCGGGTCGCGGTTCGGTCCGAACCTCGTCGTCGCGTTCCGTCGGCTGCTCAACGACCCCGGGTTCGGCGGCGACGTCGAGCGCGCGATCGTCTTCGGCCACCCGACCCTCACCCGCGAGGTGCCCAACCTCCTGCGCCGGGACGACGTCGAGGTGATCGTCGTCGGCCCCAGCGGCGGGCAGTGGTACAACCAGGGCCGCCGGGCAGAGCTCGTGGGTGCCGTCGAGGTCGTCGGCGCTCCCGAGGACGCGACCGCCGCCCGCCGCTGGCTCGGGCGCTGGGTGGCCGCGAGCCGCGGCATCCTCGACGCCGAGGCTCAGGCGGCGGAGCCGCAGGGCAGGGCCGACGGCCGCGACTTCGCCCGACTCGAGCTGGCCGCGATGCGGGCGCCCGTCACGAGGCGCGGCCTCGTCGAGGCGGTGTGGCGCGCCACCTGGCCGCACGACCGGCTCGTGCTCGGCGCGTCCCGGCTCATCCGCGAGGCCGATGCGTCCGTGCCCGGCAAGAAGATCCGCGTGCACGCGAACCGCGGGCTCGCCGGCATCGACGGCACCGTCGCGACCGCGACGGGCATCGCGCTCGCGAGTCAGCGGTCCGGCGCGGGGGCGACCCGGGTGCTCATCGGCGACCTCACGCTGCTGCACGACGCGGGATCGCTCCTCGGGGGGCACGGCGAGCAGTTGCCGCGCATCCAGGTGATCGTGGGCAACGACGGCGGCGGAACGATCTTCGACGGCCTCGAGGTCGCCCGCACCGCCGCGCCGACCGCCATCGAGCGCGTGATGTTCACGCCGCAGTCCGTCGACATCGAGTCGCTGGCCCGCGCCTACGGCTGGGCGTACTCGCGGGCCGCGACGGCGGGCGAGTTGAGCTCCGCCCTCACGGTGCCCGTCACGGGCCCGGCCATCCTCGAGGTCCCCCTCGCCCGCTGACCCTCGACGGGCGGATGCCGTGACTGGTGGCGTCCCTTCGACAGGCTCAGGGACCGTGTAGGGCTCGGGGACCGTCGAAGGTCGCTCGGGTCAGAGGGAGAAGGCGTCCAGGATGGGGCGGAACTTGATGCCCGTCTCGGCGAGCTCCGCGTCGGGGTCCGAGCCCGCGACGATGCCGGCGCCCGCGTAAGCGGTGATGCGCCCGCCCTCGGCGACCTGCGCACACCGCAGCGCGACGGCCCACTCGCCCTCGCCGTCCGCGCCGACCCAGCCGACGGGGCCGGCGAAGCGGCCGCGGTCGAACGGCTCGAGGGCGGCGATGGCGCGGATCGCCGTGCTCGTGGGGCTGCCGGCCACGGCGGCGGTGGGGTGCAGCGCGTCGAGCAGGTCGAGCGAGCTGGATGCGTCACCGAGCGTGCCGGACACGTCGCTCGCGAGGTGCCAGAGGTTCGGCAGCTCCAGGGGGAAGGGCCGGTCGCTCGCCTGCAGGTCGGCGGCGTGCGGGCCCAGCGACGCGAGCACGCTCTGCAGGGCGAACGCGTGCTCGCCCTGGTTCTTGTCCGAGGCGACGAGCTCGGCCGCGGCGGCGCGGTCGGTGGCGCCGTCGACCCCGCGGCCCGCCGTGCCCGCGAGCACGCGCGCGCTCACCCGGCCACCCGCGACGCGGACGAGGGTCTCCGGGCTCGCGCCCAGCAGGCCGTCGACCGCGAAGGTCCAGCAGTCGGGGTACGCGGCGGCCAGCTCGCGCAGCGGCCGACGGAGGTCCGCGGTGAGGGGCAGGGCGCCGACGAGGTCGCGCGCGAGCACGACCTTGCTCAACGAGTCCGAGGCGATGCGGTCGAGCGCGTCCCGCACGGCGTCGCGGTAGGCGTCCTCGCCCATCGCGCCGGGGGAGAACGTCGTGCGCCCCTCGTCGGACGCGGCCGTCGCGCCGCGGCGCAGGCCGAGCGGGGAGGCGGCGTCGCCGACGAACCGGGACTCGCCGTCGGCATCGGAGCCGATGGGGCGAACGCGGGTGACCCAGGAGACCCCGGCGCGGCGCCCGAGGATCACCTCGGGCACGGTGAGCACGCTCGGCGACGACGAGGACGCGGCGAACGCGAACGCGCCGAAGGCGACGAGGCCGGAGCCCGGCAGCTGCACCGGATCGACGACAGTCGCGTCGGCGACCACCTGACGCCACGCCGCAGCGGCGTCCGTCATGCGTCCGGCGCCCTCGAACTCGAGTCGCAGCGCCGTGCCGACACCCGCGATCCCGTCGCCGCCCCGCATCCAGAGGAGCGGGTCCGCGGGGTCGAGGAGGGGGATGAGGCGATCGAGGTCGTCGACGGGGGTGGTCTCGACGACCAGGGCGCGAACCTGGGTTGCGGTCACCCGCGAAAGCTTACCCACCGTATTCGCAAGCGGCTCTCAGTAAGATGAGCGCTCATGAGCCGTGCAGACCTCTCCAAGCAGCCGTCCCAGGTGGCCGCGATGTTCAACAAGGTCTCCACGCACTACGACCGCACCAACTCGGCGCTCTCGGTCGGCAACGACGCCCTGTGGCGCGTGGCCACCACCCGTGCTGTCGCCCCGCGGGCCGGGGAACTCATCCTCGACCTCGCCGCGGGCACCGGCACCTCGAGCGCGTCCCTCGCCGGGTCCGGCGCCCGTGTCGTCGCCGCCGACTTCTCCGAGGGCATGATCGCCGTCGGCCGGTCGCGCCACGGCGACAACGAGCTCATCGAGTTCGTGCAGGCGGACGCCATGAACCTGCCGTTCGAGAGCGAGACGTTCGACGCCGTGACCATCTCCTTCGGCCTCCGCAACATCCTGGACCCGAAGAAGGCGCTCGCCGAGATGTACCGGGTCACGAAGCCCGGCGGGCGCATCGTCATCTGCGAGTTCTCCACCCCGCCGTTCCCTCCGATCCGCGCCGGCTACGGGGCCTACCTGAAGCGCGTCATGCCCCTGCTGGTGCGCGTCGTCAGCTCCAACCCCGACGCCTACACCTACCTCGCCGAGTCGATCGAGGCCTGGCCGGACCAGAAGACCCTCTGCGGCTGGATGCGCGACGCCGGCTTCACGGGCGTGGCCTACCGCAACCTCACCGCCGGCATCGTCGCCGTGCACCGGGGCCGCAAGCCTGCAGCGAACAACGTCCCGTCCTGAGTCCCGGCACAGGCGACGAAGTTAGGGTGGAGACCGTGAGACCGACCCTTCCGCTTGCCCGGCGATCCACGGCCATGTCGGCCAACGTGAGCCTGGGCGACCGGCTCTTCGCGACCGCCGAGGAGCGCGACTTCGCGCGCCTCATCGACGACGGGCTCGCCCTCGTCGAGACCGGCCTCCTGCGCGAGGTGGCGTTCGGCGACGACGTCGCGGATGTGACCGGGCGCTACCTGCTCGACGCCGGCGGCAAGCGGGTGCGGCCCATGCTCACGCTGCTCACCGCCCAGCTCGGCGACGGCAACACCGATCAGGTCGTCACGGCCGCCCAGGTCTCCGAGATCACCCACCTCGCGTCGCTGTACCACGACGACGTCATGGACGAGGCCGACCTGCGCCGTGGCGTGCCGAGCGCGCAGAACGTGTGGGGCAACTCGGTCGCGATCCTCACCGGCGACCTCCTGTTCGCCCGGGCAAGTCAGCTCGTCGCCGGGCTCGGCGAGCGCGCCATTCGCCTGCAGGCGGACACCTTCGAGCGGCTCGTTCTCGGTCAGCTGCACGAGACGATCGGTCCCCGCGACGGTGAGGACCCGATCGAGCACTACCTGCGCGTGCTGTCCGACAAGACCGGCTCCCTCATCTCCGCGGCGGCCCAGATGGGCGTCATCTTCTCCAACGCCGCCGCCGAGTACGAGCAGGCGGTCGTGACGTTCGGCGAGAAGGTCGGCGTCGCGTTCCAGCTCGTGGACGACGTCATCGACCTCTCGCCGCAGCCGGAGGAGACGGGCAAGCTGGCCGGCACCGACCTGCGCGCCGGAGTCCAGACGCTTCCCCTCCTGCTGCTGCGCCGCCTGGCCGCGACCGACGCGGAGTCGGCCGCGCTGCTCGAGCGCATCGAGCGCGACGTGGACGACACGGCCGCCGAGGCCGACGCCGCGGATGCCGCTCGCGACCTGGACGACGCCATCGCTCAGCTGCGCGAGCACCGGGTCACCCGCGAGACCCTCGACGAGGCGCGGCGCTGGTCGCGCGAGGCCGTCGAGGCGCTCGCTCCGCTCCCCGAGGGCCCGGTGCGCAAGGCCCTCACCCGGTTCGCCGAATCCGTGGTCGAACGCACCTCCTGATCTCTCGAGTGGGCCTCGCGCCCGCACGGCCCGAGCGCTCTTCGGCGCGCGCGGCCAGAACGCCACACGAAAGGACCCCATGCGACCCAAGCTTCGCCTGGCCATCGTCGGAGCCGGACCCGCGGGCATCTACGCCGCCGACATCCTGCTCAAGACCGAGAAGAAGTTCGACGTCTCCATCGACCTGTTCGAGCGCCTGCCCGCGCCGTACGGGCTCGTCCGCTACGGCGTCGCGCCTGACCACCCTCGCATCAAGGGCATCATCAACGCGCTGCGCGACGTGCTCGACCGCGGCGACATCCGCATCTTCGGCAACGTGGACTTCGGCCGGGACATCACCCTCGCCGACCTCAAGAACCACTACAACGCCGTCATCTTCGCCACGGGCGCCATCCGTGACGCCTCCCTCGACATCCCGGGCATCGACCTGCCGGGCAGCTACGGCGCCGCGGACTTCGTGAACTGGTTCGACGGGCACCCCGACGTGCCGCGCACCTGGCCGCTCGAGGCGAAGCAGGTCGCGGTCATCGGCAACGGCAACGTCGCCCTCGACGTGTCCCGCATGCTGGCCAAGCACGCGGACGACCTGCTCCCCACCGAGATCCCCGCCAACGTCTACGAGGGGCTCAAGGCGTCGCCCGTCACGGATGTGCACGTCTTCGGCCGCCGCGGTCCCGCCCAGGTGCGGTTCACGCCCCTCGAGCTGCGCGAGCTCGGTGAGGTGCACGACGTCGACATGGTGCTCTACGACGAGGACTTCGAGATGGACCCGGCGTCGCAGGCCGCCATCGAGACGAACAAGCAGGTCATGGTCATCAACCGGGTCCTGAACCAGTGGCGCACGCGCCCGGCGGGCACCGCGAGCCGCCGCCTGCACCTGCACTTCCACTCCCGCCCCGTCGAGGTGCTCGGCGCCGACGACGGCACGGGCCCGCGCGTGGCCGGGCTGCGCATCGAGCGCACCCGCCCGGACGGCGCCGGCGGCGTCGAGGGGACCGGCGAGTACCGCGACTACCCCGTGCAGGCGGTCTACCGCGCCGTGGGCTACTTCGGCTCGCCGCTCTCGGAGATCCCGTTCGACGAGCGCCACGGCGTCATCCCGAACTACGAGGGACGCGTTCTCGGCGACGGCCCGCACCCGCTGCCGGGCCTCTACGCGACCGGCTGGATCAAGCGCGGCCCCGTCGGCCTCATCGGCCACACCAAGTCGGACGCCATGGAGACGGTGCAGCACCTCATCAACGACCAGGCCGACTGGTGGACGCCGGAGTCGCCGGACGAGGAGGCCATCGTGGCCCTGCTGCAGGAGCGCGGCATCGACTACACGAACCTCGACGGCTGGCACGCGCTCGACCAGCACGAGCTGGCGCTGGGCGAGACCGAGGGCCGCGTGCGCGTGAAGGTCGTGCCCCGCGACGAGATGGTGGCGGTCTCGAAGGGCCGCACCCCCGTCCCGAGCTGAGGCGGCTCGGCGGGCACGGGCGGCGCACGGCCGGTCCTGAGCTCGTCGGGGCGGCGGTCGCACGGGATTCCCGGCCCCTGGACTAGGGGCGGCGGCCGCCGCGGCGTCGCTCCTACAATTCGACGGTGAGGAAACGCCAGATCTACGTCGAGATCGACATCGACGCAGACATCGACCACGTGTGGGCCGCGACGCAGGAGCCCACGCAGCACGTGCGGTGGGACGTGCGCTTCTCCACCATCACCCCGGAGCCGCCGGATGCGTCCGGCGCGACGCGCTTCACCTACCAGCGCCGGTCACCCGTGCACGACATCGCGGGTACGGGCGTGAGCATCGGGGAGCGCGAGGGCCGGGACGGCGCTCGCACCTCCGCCCTGCGCTTCGCCACCGACGACCGCCTCTCGCCCATCCGTTCGGGCCGCGGCTACTGGCGCTACCTGCCGCTCGACGGCGGCCGCACGCGGTTCGTCACCGGGTACGACTACGACCCGGGCTGGGGGCCGCTCGACCTCGTCGTGCGACCGCTCCTCGGCTGGGCGACGGCGTGGAGCTTCGACCGCCTGCGCATCTGGCTGGAGCGGGGCGACGCCCCGGAGCGCTGGCCGCTGGCGAGCGCGCTCGCCGTGTGGCGGCCGGAGCGGCCTCGCGCGGCCCGGGCACTCCGCTCCCCGGCCGGCGGCAGCCGCGCGGGTGACTTCCTCCGCGACGCGCCGTCGACCCTGGCGGACCTGCCCCGACCCGCGGCGGCGACGCGATGACGTCGATCTTCGAGCGGGCGCTCGGCGCGGAGTTCGACCGGCTGCACCCGATGATGCGCCGGCGCTTCGGCGTCGGACTGGACGTCGCCGAGGCGTGCGTCGGCACCGGGGTCATGACCATCCGCCGCGGCCCGTGGTGGACGGTCCCGTTCCTCCAGTTCGGCCGGCTCCGGAACATCCTGGTGCCCGACGTCGGCGTCGACGTCCCGTTCCTGATCGAGAACTACCCGTATCTCGACGACCTCGGGCGGGAGACCGTGACCTTCGTGCGGACGTACTCCGTCCCCACGCGCGCGGCGCGGAAGCCCGTGCGGTTCGACGCCACCATGGTCCTGCACGCCGGGCGGGTGCTCGACTACCTCGGCACGCACCAGCACCTCGCCGTCGACCTCGACCTCGCGGTCGACGACCGTGGCGGCCTCGTCCTGCGATCCGACGCCCAGCGCTTCTACGAGGGGCCCATCGCCTTCCGCTTCCCGATGCTGTTCAGCGGTCGGGCGGAGCTGCACGAGTGGTGGTCGGACGAGGACCAGGCCTTCCACGTCGACCTCGAGGTGCGCAATCACCGGTTCGGCTTCCTGTTCGGATACCGCGGCACCTTCACCTGCGAGTGGCTGCCGGCGACCGATGCCCCCGCCCGGCTCAAGCCGACGCGGACGGAGAGGCGCACCTAGCGAAGCGCCGCGCAGCGCGGTCGAGCGGAGCCCGAGTCGCGGTGGTGCAGGCATGGGTCCTACGGTGGTGCTCATGCGCTTGCGAGTGGGAATGATCGGTACGGGTTCGATGGCCGGGGGCATCGTCGGAGACCTCGCGCTCGCGGGCCTCGACCTGGTCGCGGTGGCGGGACGGAACCAGGAGCGTACCCGGCGGTTCGCCGAGGAGCACGGCGTTGCCCGTGCGCTGAGCGTCGACGAGCTCCTGCAGGAGAACCTGGACCTGATCTACATCGCCACCACGCACGACTCGCACCTCGAGCTCGCCGAGGCGGCTCTGCGCGCGGGCCACGCGGTGCTCGTCGAGAAGGCGTTCACGGTGAACGGCGGCGAGGCGGAGCAGCTCGTGGCGACCGCCCGGTCGACCGGCCGTTTCCTCATGGAGGCCATGTGGATGCGGTTCACGCCGGCGCTGAGGACGGTGCAGCAGCTGATCGCGGACGGAGCGATCGGCGACCCTCGCACCGTCATGGCCACGTTCGGTTTCAGCCTGCCGTTCGGTCCGCACCGCCTCCGGGACGGCGCCGTCGGCGGCGGGTCGCTGCTCGACCAGGGGGTGTACCCGCTCGCCCTGGCCGACGTGATCTTCGGGGAGCCCGCGATGCTGGCCGCGACGGGATCACGGGTCGACGCGGACGGGGCGGAGCTGGACGTGGACACGGAGCTCGCGGTCCTGCTCGGCTACGACCGCGGGCAGCAGGCGTTGCTCGCGACGTCGATCCGCTCGACCCTGCCGACCTCCGCCACGATCGCGGGCCGGGACGCGCGCATCGAGCTCGCCGGCCCCTTCTGGGGCTCCCAGCAGGTCGTCGTGCACCGCGGGTCCGGTGATCCGCAGCAGTTCGACATCCCTCGGGAGGGGCGCGGCTACGTCCCCATGCTGCGCGCCGCCGGTGAGGCGCTGGAGTCGGGGTGGCTCGAGCATCCGCTCGCCGATCACGCCTCCACCCTGCGCGTGATGCGCGCCGTCGACCGCGTGGCCGCGGCGCTCGCCTGAGCCGACGGGCGTCCCGAGGACTCCGCGTGGGTCACTCCTGGCGACGCCCCGCGCGGACACGAGGGCGGATCCCGGTGGTCGGGCGCACCGAGAACCGTTGAGTTCGCGCCCCCGCCATGGTTATCTCGTGTCATGTATCTGTTCGATGAGCCCGCACGCGCCAGGCAGTCGGACGAGGAGCGCCTCGCGGAGTTCGGCCCACCGGTGTTCACCTTCGTGCCCCAGCTGCGGCTGGCCGAGCGGGGCTGGAGCTGGTCGGGCACGGGCGGCCGCACGCTCGAGGCGCAGGTGCACCACTGGCTGGCGGACCCGAACGGCAACTTCTGGTTCGAGGACACCCCGAGCGGCCCCGAGGGGATCGCCGAGCTGCGCGGCTACGTGTTCACCGACGATCCCGAGTCGTTCGAGGGGATGTCGAACGTGCTGCGCGCCGCGCTCGACCAGCACCTCGGCTACGTGCTGCTCGACTGGGACGCGCGCGACTCGTCGGACTACACCGAGCTCTCCCGGCTCCCCGACGCGACGGAGCAGATCGTCGCCAAGCGGCCCACGCATGCGACGCTGCCGATCGACGGCATCTACCACCCGGCCATCCGGCTCGAGCACAACGGCTGGATCGGCACCTCGGCGCGGGTGGGGTACCGGCTGGTGACGCTGGTCATCCACTCCACGGAGATCCCGAAGATCGACACGATGCTCACCGCCCGGCGCTAGCCGCCGGCGTCGCGGTCAGGCGACCGCGGAGGTCAGGCGCGCGACGTTGTCGAGCACGCGCCCGCCGAGACGTCGCTTCTCCCACTCGTCGAGGGTGAGCTCCCGGCTCGCCTCCCGGTAGCCCTGCTCGACGCGGCGCAGCGCGGCCACGAAGTCGGCGCCGCGCACCATCAGCGACACCTCGGCATTGAGCGTGAACGAGCGGATGTCCATGTTGCTCGAGCCGATCACGGCCACGTCGTCGTCGATCGTGAAGTGCTTCGCGTGCAGGATGTACGGCGCCCGGTACATGAAGATGCGCACGCCGGCCTTCAGCAGCGTCTCGTAGTACGACCGCTGGGCGTGGTACACGACGGGCTGGTCGCCGACCTCGCTGACGAAGAGCTCGACCCGCAGCCCGCGCTGCACCGCGGTGGTGATCGCGTAGGTCATCGAGTCGTCCGGCACGAAGTACGGGCTCGTGATGACGATGCGGTCCTGCGCGTAGTAGAGCAGCGCGTTGAACAGGCGCAGGTTGTTCTCGCCCTCGAACCCCGGTCCGCTCGGCACGACCTGGCAGTCCAGCTGCTCGGGCCGCTCCTTCGGAACCACGTTCTCGCTCTCCCGCACGAGGAGCTCGTCGGTCTCCGAGTACCAGTCGGTGATGAAGATGGCGTTGATGCCCGTGACGATGGGGCCCTCGAGCCGGACCATCAGGTCCTGCCACTTGAGCCCGCGCTCGCGGTTGATCACCCTGTTGTAGGTGCGGTGCACCATGTTCTGCGAGCCCATGAACGCCACCTGGCCGTCGACGACCACGAGCTTGCGGTGGTTGCGCAGGTCCGGCCGCTGCCAGCGCCCGCGCAGCGGCTGGACCGGCAGCATGACCTGCCAGCTCACGCCGATCCCGTCGAGCTTCCGCTTCGTCCTGCGGTAGCCGGGCGTGCGCAGCGACGCGACGTGGTCCATGAGCACGCGGACGGTGACGCCCCGGCGCACCGCGTCCTCCATCGCGTCGAAGAACGGCGCGGAGGCGACGTCCCAGGACAGGATGTAGAACTCGACGTGCACGTACCGCTTCGCCCGCCGCACCTCGTCCGCCATCGCGCGGATCGTGTCCCCGTAGTCCTCGAGCAGGCGCGCGGAGTTGCCGCCGACGAGCGGCATGGCGCCGAGCCGCCGGTTCAGCTCCACGACCGACTCGAGCCAGGACGGCCACACGTGGTCGCGGCGCACCCGGTCCACGCCCTCGGTCGTCTCGAGGATGAAGCGGTTGATCTCCGCCTGCTTCTGCCGCCTGCGCCGCGGCAGCTTGGTGCTGCCGAACAGCAGGAACAGCAGGATGCCCAGGTAGGGCAGGAAGAACACGGCCATGAGCCACGCCATGGCGGTGGTCGGGCGGCGATTGCGCGGGATGTAGATGAGCGCGAGCACGCGGACCAGCAGGTCGACCCCGAAGACCAGCGCGATCAGCGCGAGGGTGATCGTGGAGAGGTCGGCCATACTCCCGGAAGTCTACTGAGCGGCCCTGGACGGGCTCAGGCCCCCGTTCGGGACCTGCCCCTGCCCCTGCCCAGACTCGACCCTTACACGCGCCCCTGCCCAGGCACGAGGATCGTGCGCAGCTTTTAGCTGGGCAGGATCCTCCTGCCTGGGCAGGGGCGTCCGCGACGGACGGGTGGCGTCAGCGGGAGGGGTGCGTCAGCGTCAGCGGAAGTTGACGAACTGCAGGTCGAGGTCGAGGTCCGCGCCCTTGAGCAGCGCGATGGTCGCCTGCAGGTCATCACGGCTCTTCGAGCTGACGCGCAGCTCGTCGCCCTCCACGCGGCTCTTCACGGTCTTCGGGGCCTCGTCGCGGATGAGCTTGCCGATCTTCTTGGCGTGCTCGGCGTCGATGCCCTCCTTGAGCTTCGCCTCGATGCGGTACTCCTTGCCGGAGGCGAAGGGCTCGCCGGCGTCGAGGCTCTTCAGCGAGATCCCGCGCTTGATGAGCTTGGACTCGAAGACGTCGAGGATCGCCTTCACGCGCTCCTCGCTCGACGCCTTCATCAGCACCTTCTCGCCGCTCCACTCGATCGAGGCGCCGACGTTCTTGAAGTCGTAGCGCTGCTCGACCTCCTTGCTCGCCTGGTGCAGAGCGTTGTCGGCCTCCATGCGGTTGACCTTGCTGACGACGTCGAACGAGGAATCTGCCATGTGCCCCATATTAAAGGGTCGACGGCCTCGCGGTGCTCGTCCGCACGATCAGCTCGTACGGCACACGCACGTCCTGGTCCCGTCCCGGATCGCCGCCGTCGGCAAGGTCGTCGAGGATCATCGTCGCCGCGCGCCGGCCCTGGTCGCGCGGGAACTGCGCCACGGTGCTGAGGCCGAAGAAGGCCGCGAGCTCGTGGTCGTCCACCCCGATCACCGACACGTCGTGCGGCACGGCGAGGCCGAGGTCCCGGGCGGCGAGGATGGCGCCGATCGCCATCTCGTCGGACGCCGCGAAGATGGCGGTGGGCCGCTGCCGCGGGTTGCCGAGCAGCTGCTTCGCCGCGACGTAGCCGCCCTGGATCGTGTAGTCGGCGCGGTGGAACAGGGCCGGATCCGGGGCGAGCCCCGCATCCGCCAGGGCGCTCTGGTAGCCGCGGAGCCGGTCGCCGCTCAGGCTGAACTCGTGCTCGGCCTCCGGGTTCTCGCCGATCAGCGCGACGCGGGTGTGCCCGAGCGCGAGCAGGTGCTCGGTGGCGAGCTTGGCCACCTCGACGTCGTCGATGCTGAGGGTCGGGACGCCGGGGAGCGGGCCGCCCACGGCGACGAGTGGCTTGTCGAGGCCGAGGAGCGTCGTGATCTCGTGCGGCCGCAGCTTCAGGCAGATCGTGAGCACCGCATCCACCCTGCGCCGCAGCAGGAAGTCCTCGAACAGGCTCTGCCGGGTGTCGGCGCCACCGGAGAGGTTGTAGAGCGTGAGGTCGTATCCGCTCTGCCGCAGCGCGGCCTGGGCGCCCTCGAGCACCTGCCCGAAGTACCAGCGGTTGACGAAGGGGATGACGACCCCGACATTGCGGGTACGGCCGGAGGCGAGACCGGATGCGGTGGAGGAGACGACGTAGTCGAGTTCCGCCACGGCGCGCTCGACCTTCGTGCGGGTGGCGGGGGAGACGTTGCCGTTGCCGCTCAGCGCGCGGGACACCGTCGCGGTCGAGACTCCGGCGAGCCGCGCGACCTCGGAGATGCTCGCCATCCCTCCACCCTACGGGTGCGGCGCGCCGTGATTTCGCCCCAGGGGCGAGGCGTGGGTATCATTACCGAGCGCATTCGGTCGGGTGATTACACGCGGTCGGGAGCGTGCGGCGAGTTACCCAAGCGGCCAAAGGGATCTGACTGTAAATCAGACTGCTCAGCATTCGGGGGTTCGAATCCCTCACTCGCCACCGGATGAACCCCCTCCTCGTGAGGGGGTTCTTCGTTTACCGGGCCGCGATCCCGCGCCCGTGCCTCCGGCTCCGGATCCCTCCCGCCAGGGCCCTCGCTAGCATCGAAGGGCGGCACCGGCCGCGGACGGAAGGCGGGATCGACGGCATGGACGCTCACCCCGGAACGCAGGACCTGCTGGACATCGCCAGGAGCATCGCCCTTGAGGCCGGCGCGCTGGCGAAGAAGCGGCGCAGCGAGGGGGTCGAGGTGGCGGCGTCGAAGTCGTCGCCCGAGGACGTCGTGACCTTCGCCGACCAGGAGGCGGAGGCGCTCATCCGGCGCAGGCTCGCCGAGCGCCGCCCGCAGGACGGTTTCTTCGGCGAGGAGTCCGGCGCCGAGCGGGGGACCAGCGGACTGACCTGGGTGGTCGACCCGATCGACGGCACGGTCAACTTCCTCTACGGCATCCCGCAGTGGGCCATCAGCATCGCCGTCGTCGAGGGCGAACCGGACCCGGCCACCTGGCGGGCGCTCGCCGGCTGTGTGGTCGCGCCCGCGTCGGACGAGGTGTTCACGGCGACGGCGGGCGGCGGGGCCTTCCTGAACGACGTGCCGCTGCGGGTGAGCGCCGCGACGGACCTCTCCCAGGCGCTGGTCGCGACGGGTTTCTCCTACAGTGCCGAGCGCCGCGGAAAACAGGCCGCCATCGTGTCGGAACTCATCACGCACGTCCGCGACATCCGCCGCGTCGGGTCGGCCGCGCTGGACCTCTGCTACCTGGGAGCCGGACGGCTGGACGCGTATTACGAGCAGGGTCTGAACCCGTGGGACATGGCCGCGGGAGCGCTCGTGGCCGCGGAGGCGGGGGCCCGGGTTTCTGGCTGGGACGGCGCGCCGGCCGACCGCGCGTTCCTCCTGGCGGCGGCTCCCGGGGTCGCCGCCGCGCTCGAGGATCTCCTCCGGGGGCAGGCCGACCTGGTAGGGCAACTGGCTTAACGCCCGAAAACTAGGTACTCTTTACCGATCCGTTATAAACGCACCGGCGTGCCGGTCTTGCGGATCATCCCCTTACCCAGTAGTTCCGGCGCTTCCCGTGCGCCCCGGTCTCCAGGAGACACCTATTCTTTCGCCTGCCGCATCGCGTCTGCGCGCTCACCGACCCCGCGCCCGCGCGACCTGGAGCGTGTGAATGCTTCCCCCCAGCCATGACCAGAACGCTTCCCTTCCGACGCCGCTGACGCGGCGTCATCTGCGTGAGGCGGAGCGGGCCGAGCTCGCCACCCGCCGGCACCGCGGACGCCGCTCCACCTTCACGGCCGCTCCCCGCTCCGGGGCCGTCCGCTCCGAGCCGCATCCCCTGACCACATCCGCCGCCGGTCTCCCGGCCGGCCCGGTCACCGCATCGGCCCCCGTGATCGGGACCACCCCGATCACCGTGTCGGCACCCGTCGTGGGCACTGCGCCCGCGACCGCGTCCGCCCCGGTGATCGGCGTCGCCCCCGTCACCGCCGCCACCGCGGTCGCCCGCGAGCGCTCGTCCTTCCGCCAGCCGGCCCGCCGGTCGGCGACGCAGTCCTTCGCCTCGAAGGGCCTCACCGTGCTGACCATGGGATTCGTCGCGACCGTGACCGTCGCGACGTCGCTGCCGGCGAACGCCCTGTACTCGCCGGACGAGACCATCGCCGCCCCCGTCACCACCGTGACCTACGCCGCCGCGGGAATGCCCGGCGCGCAGTCCGTCACTGTTCCCGACGGGAAGATGGAGACGATCGCGCACGACACCTACACGGTCGAGGCGTACCAGGAGGTCCAGGTCGCGCAGGGCGGCGGCGTCGGCACGTTCGCCAACGACCCCAACGGCACCATCCAGTGGCCCTTCAGCGCGGCCGTCCCCATTTCCGGCACCTTCGGCTACCGGATCGCGCCCTGCAGCAACGGCTGCTCGAGCGACCACAAGGGCGTCGACTTCGCGCCCGGCATGGGCGCGCCGATCCAGGCCATCGCCGACGGCGTCGTGCGCTACGCGGAGAGCTCGGACTACGGCCTCGGCGTGCACGTGATCATCGACCACATGATCGACGGCCACCTGGTCACGAGCGTCTACGGCCACATGCAGTTCGGTTCGCTCGCGGTGACCGAGGGCCAGACGGTCACGGTCGGCCAGCTGATCGGCGGCGTCGGTTCCACCGGCGCATCCACGGGCCCGCACCTGCACCTCGAGATCCACCTCGAGGACGGCACGCCCGTCGACCCGTACGCCTGGCTCAAGGCGCACGCCAACTAGCCGAGCCCGCGGCTGCTTCGCGGTTATCTGCGGTCACCGGCGGCTGCTGCTCAGTGCCCGATTCCGGCTCCACGGGACGGGCTCCACGGAACGCCCCGCCGACCTTTCGCCCCTGCCCAGGCAGGAGCCCTGCCCAGGCAGGAGGATCCTGCCCAGCTAAAAGCCGCGCAGGATCCCTCTGCCTGGGCAGAGGCGCGTGTAGGGCGGGTGGCGGGGGCGGCTAGTCCTCGATCAGCCAGACGGTGGTGTCTGTCGGCAGCACGCCCTCGCGCAGGTCCTCGGAGGAGAGGACGACGCGGCCGGAGGGCAGCTCGACCGGCACGGCGCCGAGGTTGCTGATCACCGTGACGCCGCCGTTGCGGAAGGCGACGACGTCGGCCCCGAAGCCGGGGAGCCACTCGACGGCGCCGAGACCCAGCTCGCGCTCGCGACGCACGCGCAGCGCCGTGCGGTAGAGCTCGAGCGTCGAGCCCGGCCGCCCTGCCTGAGCCGAGCGGGCGAGGTCATCCCAGTCCGCGGGCTGGGGGAGCCAGCTCTCGCCGGTCGGGCTGAAGCCGTACGCGGGGACGCCGGACTCCCACGGGATCGGCACGCGGCAGCCGTCGCGGCCGTACCGCTCGCCGGCGGTCCGGAAGAAGGTCGGGTCCTCGCGGAACGCGTCCGGCAGGTCGATGACCTCGGGCAGCCCGAGCTCCTCGCCCTGGTACACATAGGCGCTGCCCGGGAGCGAGAGCATCAGCGCGCTGGCGGCACGCGCGCGGCGCAGGCCGAGCACGGCGTCGGGCCGAACCGGCGTGAGCGGGCCGATCCCGGCGCCCTGCGGGCCGCTGTCGTCCAGGCCGAGCCGGCTCGCGTGGCGCACGACGTCGTGGTTGGACAGCACCCAGGTGGACGGGGCGCCCACCTCGCCGAACGCGGCGATCGAGGTGTCGATCGTCCGGCGCAGGGCTGCGGCCTCCCAGGCCGTCTCGAGGTAGGTGAAGTTGAACGCCTGGTGCATCTCGTCCGGGCGCACCCACTCGGCCAGTCGACTGAGCGGCTCGACCCACGCCTCGGCGACGAGGGCGCGGTCGCCCTCGTAGTCCTCGAGCACCCGGCGCCAGTCGCGGAAGATCTCGTGCACGCCCTCCTGGCCGAAGTAGGGCGGGATCTGCGCCTCGCCGGCCTCGAGCTCGTCGCCGAGGCCGCCGCCCATGCTGCCCGCGTCGGCGGGCGGCGTGTAGTCGGGCAGGCCGGCCGCCTTCACCATGCCGTGGGCGACGTCGACCCGGAAGCCGTCGACGCCGCGGTCGAGCCAGAACCGGAGCACGTCGCGGAAGCGGTCGTGGACCCAGGGGTTCTCCCAGTCCAGGTCGGGCTGGGACCGGTCGAAGAGGTGCAGGTACCACTGGCCGGGCGTGCCGTCGGCCTCGGTGATGCGGGTCCAGGCGCTGCCGCCGAAGATCGACTGCCAGTTGTTCGGCGGGAGCTCACCGTGCTCCCCGAGGCCGTCGCGGAAGATGTAGCGGCTGCGCTCGACGCTGCCGACGGGGGAGGCGAGGGCGGCCTGGAACCAGGCGTGCTCGCTCGACGAGTGGTTGGGCACGATGTCGACGATCACGCGCATGCCGAGGTCGTGCGCCTCGCGCTGCAGGCGGTCGAAGTCGGCCAGCGTGCCGAAGCGCGGGTCGACGTCGCAGTAGTCGGCGACGTCGTAACCGGCGTCGTGCTGCGGCGACGTGTAGAACGGCGAGAGCCAGATGGCGTCGACCCCGAGGTCGCGAAGCGCCGGCAGGCGGTCGCTGATGCCGGCGAGGTCGCCCATCCCGTCCCCATTCGCGTCCGCGAAGGAGCGCGGATAGATCTGGTAGATGACGGCGGAGCGCCACCACTCGGAGCCGGCGACGAGGACGGAGCCGGTGTCCGGGCCGGTGGACGAGCGGGAGGTGGCGCCGGAATCCGGGCTGTTCGCGGAAGACATGGTCGCTACAGTACGTCATCCGCGGACGCGTGTAAGCGCTTGCAGTTCCGGTGCGCCACGACCCCGGAAGTCCCCGGCTCGGCCGCGCTCGGACAGACGCCCCCGTTCGGGTGACGTCGCTATGCCGCTGCAACCGCTTGCAGAATCGACCGCGTCGGCGCCCCAACCGGGCCGCGATGGCGCGCGCCAGAGGCCCGACGAGGGCCGCGATCACCGCCACCCCTGCCGCGATCGCACGGCCCTACCGACGCCGGTGCGACCCGTGCTCGTCGTAGTGGCCGTCGTGCGGCGCGTGCTTGTGGCCGTCGTGGACGTAGTCCACGTGGTCCTCGTGCTTCACGGCGGGATGCCCGCAGGTGGCGCTGTGCTCGTGCTCGGCCACCGTGTGCTCCGCCGGATTCTTCCTGTCCGTCATGGTGGTGCTCTCCCTTCCCTGACCGTACCCTCGGAGCACCCGTCCGGAACAGCAAAGGAGCATCGTGGCGAGCAAAATCGGCAACATCGTCTTCGACTGTGAGAACCCCCGTGCGCTGTCGCACTTCTGGGCCGACGTGATGGGGTACCCCCGCGCCGAGTATCCCGAGGAGATGCGCGAGGAACTGCTGGCGGCAGGGATGACGGAGGACGACCTCGCGGCCCGCTCGATCGCCGAGGACCCCACCGGGGAGTCGCCGCGGTTCTTCTTCCAGCGCGTGCCGGAGGGGAAGGTCGTCAAGAACCGCGTGCACGTCGACGTGAACGCGACGCCCGGTCGGCACGCGACCCCGGAGGAGGTGGATGCGGAGATGGAACGCATCGTGGCGCTCGGCGCGATCGTGCTGCACCGCGCGGACGCGCTGTGGGGTCCCTACCCCGAATACCACTACGTGATGGCCGACCCCGAGGGCAACGAGTTCTGCATCCAGTGACGCGTTCGGGAGCGGCTCACAATGCTGCTATCCTCTAACGGTGCCAACGGCCGGTCCCCTGCGGACGGGCCAGGCGACGCCCCGATAGCTCAGTGGTAGAGCATCTCCATGGTAAGGAGAAGGTCCAGGGTTCAAGTCCCTGTCGGGGCCCGGACTGTGTCCGGCCCTGCGGCCGGATGAACGTCTTGGCGGGGTAGCTCAGGTGGTTAGAGCACACGGCTCATAATCGTGGTGTCGCGGGTTCAAGTCCCGCTCCCGCTACTGAACGCCCCGGAATCTCGCCGTTCCGGGGCGTTTCTTCGTTCCCGGCCGGGCGCCTTCTCGCCGCCGATGCGACTGTCGCCGCGTGCCCGGTGACCCGGGTTCGTAATCGGCCGTCCCGACCGCCTTCGACGGGCCATATCACACGTCCTCGACACCATAACGGGGCGTATGACGACCCGGGGTCGCCGATCCATACTGTGCCCATGGCAGACACCCCGCGACTCTTCGAGGCCGAAGAGCCGATGCCGCCCGTCGAGACCGAGCCTCCCGTCGTGCCGCAGCCGGCGCCGGGACCGCAGCAGAACGGGCTCGGGCTGGCGGCATTCCTCGTCGGCGTCCTCGGGCTGGTCACCGCCGCTCTGCCCTATCTCTTCATACTGTCCGCTCTCCTCGCGGTGATCGGCCTCGTGTTCGGCATCGTCGCCCTCCGCATCCGGGACCGGCAGCGGGCGTTCGCCATCGCGGGCACCGCGGTGTCTGCGGTGGCCGTCCTCCTGTGCATCTACTACCTGGTCGTGCTCCCGATCACCCTGGCCAATATGGACGATGGCCTCCCGTCGGCGCCGGTGCCGGGCACCGGGCCGACACTGTCCGGGGGTGACGGGGCACCGGGCTCGCTCGGGACCCGCGAGAGCCCCGTGCCGATCGACACGACCGTCCGGATGGACTCCGCGGCGGGCACCGTCGACTGGGAGGTGACGCTCGGCCCGCCCCTGCTCGACGCAGACGACGTCCTCGCCGCGTACAGCCAGTCCACGCCGCCCCCGCCGGAGGGGCTCCAGTACGCGATGGTGCCCGTCACGGTCGTCTATGTCGGCACGGAGACCGGCACCCCCTGGGCGGACCTGGCCTTCGACTTCGTCTCCGCCGCGGGCATCCGGTATTCGTCCACCGACTCCTTCGCCGTCGCGCCGCAGCCATTGACCGACCTCAACGGGCTCGTTCCCGGAGCGGGCGGCACCGGCAACGTCGTCGTCGCCGTCCCGAGCGCCGACATCGAGAACGGGACCTGGGTCGTCTCGACGATGCTCGGCGACCAGTACTTCTTCGAGGCCCAATAGCCCCTGGCGATGTTCCTGTGGGTCCGCTGATGGCCGAGCGAGCGGCGCGCGCGTAGCGTCCGGGCATGGACATCAGTGACGTCAAGTGGAACGAACAGGCCCGCGACAAGATCCTCACCGACTCGGATCGGGTGCTGCAGGACGCGGTGCAGACCGTGAACGGCGAGCTCGCCGGGGAGAACTGGGAGAAGTCCTTCGCGCGGCTCATCGAGCTGCTGGAGGGGCGCTTCATCGACTTCGAGCCCGGCCCGGACATCCGGACCTACGCGGAGGCCATCCAGGACCGCAAGTTCGACCAGTCCTGATCCGGGACGGGGCGGGGCGGCATCGAGCCGTCCCGCGCCGTCACTCCGCGGCGAGCCGCCGGGAGCGCGCCTGACGGTCGCGCCGCTCGCTGCGGGCGCGCCGCACGCGACGCACCACGAGCCACAGCACCACGCCGGCGATGGCCGCGTAGACGGCGTAGTTCAGCCACGACGAGTACTGGTCGACGAGGTGGTACTGGCGCCCGAGCAGCACGCCGAGGCTGACCAGGAGCGTGTTCCATACGGTGGACCCGATCAGCGTGAAGATCGTGAACGACGCGAGGGGCATCCTGGCGCTGCCGGCGGGCAGCGAGATGAGGCTGCGCACGCCCGGGATCAGTCTCCCGAATAGTACGGCCGACCTGCCGTGCCGATGGAACCAGCCGGACGCCTTCTCGAAGTCCTCGCGGTCGACCAGCGGCAGCTTGGAGAGCCAGCGGATCGCGCGCTCCTCACCGAGCCGGTGCCCGACGAAGTAGAGGATGTACGCGCCGATCAGCCCGCCGAGGGTCGCGGTGAGCAGGACGAGGAACACGTTCATGCGCCCCTGCTGGGCGAGGAAGCCGGCGAGGGGCAGCACGACCTCGCTCGGAATGGGCGGGAACACCGTCTCGAGCAAGGCGAGTGCGCCCACGCCCAGCTCGCCGAGCGCGTCGATGATGTCCACCGCGAGGCCGGCGAGCCCCGTGAGCTGGATGTCGGAGGAAGCGGGCGTCGATAGCAGAGTGATCGTCGGCACCCGACAAGCCTGACACGAGGCCTCGGGCGATGCCTGCGACGCACCGCATAGGCTGGTGCGGTGCCAGTGAACCCAGATCTCGCCGGCCGGGTGTTCCCGCCCGCGTCGCCGTACCTCGTGGGCCGGGAGAAGATCCGGGAGTTCTCCCGCGCCGTCTTCGCGACCAGCCCGCTGAACCACGACCCCGAGGCCGCGCGCGCCGCAGGGTACTCCGACGTCGTGGCGCCGCCGACCTTCCCCGTGGTCATCCAGGAGGCCACGCTGGCCCAGCTGCTCGCGGAGCCGGACGCGGGCATCGACTTCTCGCGCGTCGTGCACGGGGAGCAGCGGTTCGAGTCCAGCCGGCCCATCGTCGCGGGCGACGAGCTCACCGCGACGCTCACCGTCGCGAGCGTCAAGTCGCTCGGTGGCAACGCCATGGTGACCGCCCGCTCGGAGATCGTCGACGAGACCGGGGCGCACGTCGTGACCGCGACGTCGACCCTCGTGATCCGCGGGGAGGACGCATGAGCACCGCACCGGACATCAGCACGCTGACCGTCGGCGACGTCGTCGCCCAGCAGACCTACTCGCTCAGCCGGGACTCCCTCGTCCGGTACGCCGGCGCGTCCGGGGACTTCAACCCCATCCACTACCGCGACGACGTGGCGTCCGACGTCGGCCTGCCCGGCGTGCTCGCCCACGGGATGCTCACCATGGGCCTCGCCGTGCAGCCGGTCGTCGACTGGGCCGGGGACCCCGGCCGGGTCGTCGACTACACCGTGCGCTTCACCCGCCCCGTGGTCGTCTCGCCGGCCGACGGCGCCGTCGTCGAGGTCTCGGCCAAGGTCGGCCAGGTGGATGCGGAGGCCGGCGTCGTACGCGTCGACCTCACCGTGACGTTCGAGGGCGCGACCGTGCTCGGCAAGGCGCAGGCGCGCGTCCGACTGGCGTGACCGCGTGAGCACCGATCCCGTGAGCACCGATTCCGTGAGCACTGATTTCGTGAGCACTGATTTCGTGAGCACTGATCCCGCCGGCGAGGCGGGCGCCGCCCTGTCCTCGTTGACGACGTTCCGGGTCGGCGGGCCCGCCTCGCGCATCGTCTCCCTCACCGACCCCGCGACGCTCGTGGACCGGGTGCTCGAGGAGTGGGCGACGGGCGAGGAGTGGCTGGCGCTGGGCGGCGGCTCGAACGTGCTCGTCTCCGACGACGGCTTCGACGGTGTGGTGCTGCGCATCGCCACGCGCGGCATGGAGCGCGTTCCCGCGCCGGACCGCCCGGGCGTCGTGTTCGTGCGGGTGCAGGCGGGCGAGCCCTGGGACGCGCTGGTGGCCCGGACGGTCGAGCTCGGCCTTGCGGGACTCGAGGCCCTGTCCGGCATCCCGGGGTCGACCGGGGCATCGCCCATCCAGAACATCGGTGCGTACGGCCAGGAGGTCGCGCAGACGCTGACGGCGGTCGAGTTCCTCGACTACCTGTCCGGCGACACCGTCCGCATCCCGGCCGAGGAGCTGGGCTTCGGCTACCGCACGTCCGTCTTCAAGCGCGGCAGGCAGGGCATCGTCACGGCGGTGGAGTTCGCGCTCGTGGACGGCGCTGCCGGCGCTGACGGGTCGGACGGCCCCGGGGTCGCGCTCAGCCAGCCCGTCGCCTATCCGCAGCTCGCCAAGGCGCTCGGCGTCGAGCTCGGGGCACGCGTGCCGCTGGCCGACGTGCGCTCGGCCGTGCTCGCCCTCCGCGCGTCGAAGGGCATGGTGCTCGACGACGCGGACACCGACACCTGGAGCGCCGGGTCGTTCTTCACCAACCCGATCGTGACCGAGCACTTCGCCCGCACCCTTCCCGCCGACGCGCCGCGCTGGCCGGTTGAGCACGACGTCGCGGACCGGGTCGTGGAGCTCGTCGGCGACCACCGCGACGCCCATGCGGTCGAGGATGCGGTCATCGACCTGCACCGGCAGCGCCTGGAGCGCGAGGCGGCGGGCGGACCCGACGTGAAGCTCAGCGCCGCGTGGCTGATCGAGCACGCGGGGGTGCGCCGCGGATTCCGCCTCCCTGGCTCGGCGGCGGCCATCTCGAGCAAGCACACCCTCGCCCTGACCAACACGGGCGGCGCGACCGCGGAGCAGATCGCGGAGCTGGCGCGCTACGTGCAGGGCCGCGTGCTCGCGGAGTTCGGCATCGTCCTCCACCCGGAGCCCCAGCTCGTCAACCTCACCCTCTAGCGGCCCCCGGGACGCCCCCATCCCGTGAGGTGCCCAACTCGGTCCCTTCTGAGCCGATTTCGGGACCTAGTCGGGCACCTCAGGGGGAGGAGCGGAGCGCGAGGATGCGCGCGAGCTGCATCAGCAGGTGCGTCGGATCGCGCAGGTCGTCCGCATTCACGCGGAGAACCCGCCAGCCCGCGGCCTCCAGCCGGCGGATCCGGAGCATGTCCTTCCGCCACCGGTCCGGCTCGGCGCGGTGGTAGTCCCCCTCGTACTCCACCGCGACCCGCGCCTCGAGGAAGGCCAGGTCGACGCGGGCGACGAACCGGCCCACGCGATCACGTACGACGTGATTCGGGACCATGCCGGTGAAGCCACCCGTCGTCAGGACCACCCGCAACACGGATTCGGCGGGCGACTCCGAGCGGCTGTCGACGAGATCGAGGGCCATCTTCAGTGCGGGGCGGCCTCGGCGCCCCGGATGGTGCCTCACGCACTCCGCGAGCTGGCCCCGCGTGGCCATCGGGCACGCGCGGCGCAGCAGGAAGTCGCCCGCGGACACGAGTTCGGGCAGGGTCAGCACGGGAGCGAGGTCGCACCAGGTGCGCGCCGGTGTGGTGATGCGGAGGCCTCGTAGGGAGCGGACCTCCTCCGGTCGGATCCCGAGCTTGCGCCCCCGGATGCCCTGGGCGTGAATCGCTCGTGCCGGAGCGGGCGTGCCGACGTCGACCTCCGGCGTCTCGCTTAGCCGGTAGGGGAGCGGCATCCCCAGCAGGGCCGCCGCCGTCGGGCCGCAGAAGAAGGCGTGTTCCGGAAGCCGGGACTGCAGGGCGCGAGACCGCTGCTCGAGCGAGAGCTCGCCGCTCCCGGGGTGCCGGGTGCCGAAGAAGGGGCGCTGCAGGTCGGGGCCCCGGAGTCGGCCATGTCCGAGACCCGCGGCGATCCCCTCCCCGTACGAGAAGGCGGTGACGGCCAGCGGCGGAGGCAGGGGGACGCGAGGACGCATCCGCGCATGGTGCCCGGGAGGAGCGCGCCCCGTCCCCATTCTCCACAGGGTCCGCATCCCTCCCCGTGAGGTGCCCGACTCGGTCGCGAATTCGCCGAAAGTGGGACCGAGTTGGGCACCTCAGGGGAGAAGAGGGGCAGAGGGGGGAGGGGGCCTAGGAGAGGAGGGACTGGATGCGGCGGATGCCCTCCAGGAGGGGCTCGTCGCCCAGCGCGTAGGAGAAGCGCAGGTAACCGCTCGGGCCGAACGCCTCGCCCGGGACCGCGGCGACCTCGGCCTTCTCGAGCAGCAGGTCCGCCACCTCGAGGGACGTGGTCGGCGTGACGCCGTCGATGGTGCGGCCGAAGAGGCCCGTCACGTCGGGGTAGACGTAGAACGCACCCGTCGGGGTCGGCGTGACGAAGCCGTCGATGCGGTTGAGCTCGTCGACGATGGTCTTGCGCCGCCGGTCGAACGCCTGGCGCATCGTCTCGACGGGCTCCTGCGAACCGGTGAGCGCCCCGATGGCGGCGCGCTGCGAGATGTTCGCCACGTTGGAGGAGAGGTGCGACTGCAGATTGCCCGCCGCCTTGATGACGTCGGCCGGCCCGACCATCCACCCCACGCGCCAGCCGGTCATCGCATAGGTCTTCGCGACGCCGTTGACGAGGATGGTGCGGTCGGCGAGGGCGGGCACGGCCTCGACGATCGACGTCGCCTCGACGCCGTCGTAGGTCAGGTTCTGGTAGATCTCGTCGCTGATCACCCAGATACCGTTCGCCTCGGCCCACTCGCCGATCGCGATGGTCTGCTCGCGGGAGTAGACGGAGCCCGTGGGGTTGGACGGCGACACGAACAGCAGCACCTTGGTGCGCGGGGTGCGCGCGGCCTCCAGCTGCTCGACGGTGACGAGGTAGTCCTGGTCGGCCCCCGCGAACACCTCGACGGGCACGCCGCCCGCGAGGCGGATCGCCTCCGGGTAGGTGGTCCAGTACGGCGTGGGCATCAGCACCTCGTCGCCCGGGTCGAGCAGGGTCGCGAACGCCTGGTACACGCCCTGCTTGCCGCCGTTCGTGACGATGACCTGGGATGCGGGAACGTCGAGGCCGCTGTCCCGGCGGGTCTTCTCGGCGATGGCCTCGCGCAGGTCGGGCAACCCGACGGCCGGCGTGTAACGGTGGTTCTTCGGGTCGCGTGCAGCCTCGATCGCGGCCTCGACGATGTGGTCCGGGGTGGGGAAGTCGGGCTCACCCGCCGCGTAGCTGATGACGGGGCGGCCCTGCGCCTGCAGCGCCTTCGCCTTCGCGTCGACCTTGAGAGTCGCCGACTCTGCGATGGATCCGATGCGCGCGGAGACTCTGCTTCCCTGGGTGCCCATGCCTGAAAGCATAGGCCGCAGCCCCTCAGGGCTCCGGCCCGGGCGACAGGCCGTAGACTGGCGGAGTCGGTGGGGAACGGCTCGGCTTTACAGTGTCCGGGGCGTCATCTAGACTGACTCAGGTTGTTGAAGTCGGCCAAGCTTTTCTGCGCCCTTTTTCACGGGGCTCAATCCCTAAAAGGTTCTCGTAGCGAAGCTGTGCGACTTCGCCGACCATAGGGCGGTGGCTCAATTGGTAGAGCAGCGGTCTCCAAAACCGCAGGTTGCAGGTTCGAGTCCTGTCCGCCCTGCAAGACGGTCCTCCCGATAGCGGGGGGAGTGTCGTACGGCCGTTTCGGACTTCGGGTTCGGTCGAAAGCCAAGAAGGGTGAACGCGTGGCGCGAAAGATCGTCGACGAGCCAAGCGAGGAAATCGTCGCCAATGCCAAGCAGGAGCGCGCCGAAAAGCGCAATCCGCTGGGTCGCGTCGCGTTGTTCATCCGCCAGGTGATCGCCGAGCTCAAGAAGGTCGTCACCCCCACCCGCAAGGAGCTTCTGAGCTTCACGGCGGTCGTGCTGGTCTTCGTCGTCATCATGATGGCGATCGTGTCCGGCCTCGACGCCGTCTTCGGGTTCCTGACGATCATGGTCTTCGGCGACGGCAACGTCGCGGGCGGCTGACCCCACCACGCGATGGGCTCGCCGGGAGCGAGCCGACACCGATCGGGGAACGGGCCGGGCGAACATGACCCGCGTGCCCGCAATCACAGCGCAGACAATGCAAGGGAAGAGATCCAGTGGCCAACTCACACCGCGATGAAATCGACACCGCGCCCTCCTCGGAGCAGACCTCCGAGGTCGGCGAGGTGCAGGAGGGTGACGTCCAGACCGCTGACGACCTCTCCTCGACCGCCGCGGAGCACGTTGCGCTCCACGTCGTCTCGGACGACGAGGAGAACTCCATCGACCTCGACGAGGTCCTGGATGCCGTAGAGCAGGCCGCCGACCCCGAGGCCGACGCCATCGTCGACGAGGCCCTCGAGGTGGACTCCCTCGACGAGGCCGACGCCGCCGTCGCCGCCACGGACGACGAGGCGGACATCGAGGCCGAGGTCGAGGCCGAGGAGGACTCCCACGAGGTGGCGCCGTACGACGGCCCCGACGTGAACGGCGACGAGGACGAGGTCGAGACCGGGGTCGACCCGTACGAGGCCTTCAAAAAGGAGCTCCGCGCGAAGCCGGGCAAGTGGTACGTCATCCACTCCTACGCTGGCTTCGAGCGCCGGGTGAAGTCCAACATCGAGAACCGCATGGTCTCGATGAACATGGAGGACTACATCTACCAGATCGAGGTCCCCATGGAGGACGTCGTCGAGATCAAGAACGGCCAGCGCAAGCTGGTCAACCGCGTGCGCATCCCCGGCTACGTGCTCGTGCGCATGAGCCTCAACGAGGACAGCTGGTCCGTCGTCCGTCACACGCCCGGCGTCACGGGCTTCGTGGGCAACGCCCACAACCCGACGCCGCTGCGCTTCGACGAGGCGTTCTCCATGCTGAAGAGCCTCGTCGAGGTCGAGGCCGCCCCGGCCGCCAAGTCCGGTGGCGCCAAGGGTGGAAAGGCCACCCAGCGCGTGCTGCCCGCCGAGATCGACTTCGAGATCGGCGAGACCATCACCATCAAGGAGGGATCGTTCGCCGGCCTGCCGGGTTCGATCAGCGAGATCAAGCCGGAGAGCGGCAAGCTCACCGTGCTCGTCTCCCTCTTCGAGCGCGAGACCCCGGTCGAGCTCAGCTTCGACCAGGTCACCAAGCTCTAGAGACCACCGCGGCCCGGATTCGCCGGGATCTGCGGGAGCGCATCCGCCACTCGGCGGGTGCTCGATACGAAAAGGAAGAACTATGGCACCGAAGAAGAAGGTAACTGGTCTGATCAAGCTTCAGATCAAGGCCGGCGCCGCCAACCCCGCACCGCCCATCGGTCCGGCGCTGGGTCAGCACGGCGTCAACATCATGGAGTTCTGCAAGGCGTACAACGCCCAGACCGAGGCGCAGCGCGGCAACGTCATCCCCGTGGAGATCACGGTGTACGAGGACCGCACGTTCACGTTCATCCTGAAGACCCCGCCGGCCGCGGAGCTCATCAAGAAGGCCGCCGGCGTCGCCAAGGGCTCGTCCACGCCCCACACCGTCAAGGTGGCCAAGCTCACCCGCGACCAGGTGCGTGAGATCGCCGAGCAGAAGCAGGTCGACCTCAACGCGAACGACATCGCGGCCGCCGAGAAGATCATCGAGGGCACCGCCCGCTCGATGGGCATCACGGTCGAGGCGTAGTCCTCTCCACCCTTTCCTTGGTCCCCTGCGCGTAGCGGGGGCCACCTGTGGGAGAGCCAGCCTGGCTCATCAACCACACTCTCGAATCAGGAGAAGTTTTCATGGCAACGAAGTCCAAGGCCTACCGGGCCGCCGCCGAGAAGATCGAAGACGGCAAGCTGTACACCCCCACCGAGGCCGTCAGCCTCGCGAAGGAGACGGGCTCGTCGAAGTTCGACGCGACCGTCGAGGTCGCGCTGAAGCTCGGCGTCGACCCCCGCAAGGCCGACCAGATGGTGCGCGGCACCGTCATCCTGCCCCACGGCACCGGTAAGACCGCCCGCGTCATCGTCTTCGCGACGGGCGCTGCGGCCGAGGCCGCGATCGCGGCCGGCGCTGACGAGGTCGGCGGCGACGAGCTCATCGAGAAGGTCGCGGGCGGGTACACCTCGTTCGACGCCGCCGTCGCCACCCCGGAGCTCATGGGCAAGGTCGGCCGTCTCGGAAAGGTGCTCGGCCCCCGCGGCCTCATGCCCAACCCGAAGACCGGCACCGTGACCCCGGACGCCGCCCGCGCCGTGTCCGAGATCAAGGGCGGAAAGATCGAGTTCCGCGTCGACAAGCACGCCAACGTGCACTTCGTCGTCGGCAAGGCGAGCTTCGCCCCCGAGCAGCTGAGCGAGAACATCTCGGCAGCGCTCGAGGAGGTCGTGCGCCTCAAGCCGAGCTCGGCCAAGGGTCGCTACATCCAGAAGGGCACCGTGTCCACCACGTTCGGCCCCGGCATCCCCGTGGACGTCAACTCCATCGCGTAGTCCTCTCACGCATCTCGACCGGTCAGGGTCCGCTTCGGCGGGCCCTGATCGTCGTTAACGGCGGCGACCGCGCGAAGTACCCTTGTGGTGTGACGACGGCCCCGAGGATCCACCGGGCGACGCCGGACGAGGCCCCCGACGTGGCGCGGCTGGCGGAGCTCACCTTCGCGCTCGCCTGCCCTCCCGGCACGGCGCCGAGCGCGATCGAGCGGTTCATCGCGGACAACCTCACCGAGGTGCACTTCCGCCGGTACCTCGCGGACGAGAGCCGCCAGGTGATCCTCGCGACCGACGACGGGCGCCCGGTCGGCTACTCGATGCTCGTGCACGGCGAGCCCGCGGACGACGACGTCGCGGTGGCGATCTCCCTCCGCCCGTCGGTCGAGCTCAGCAAGGTCTACGTCCTCCAGACCCACCACGGGGTGGGCGTCGCGGGCGCACTGATGGATGCGACGCTCGACGCGGCCCGGGAGCGCGGCGCGGTCGGCGTCTGGCTGGGCGTCAACAAGCACAACGAGCGGGCCATCCGGTTCTACCGCAAGAGTGGCTTCGAGGTCGTCGGCTCGAAGACCTTCCTCGTGGGCCCGGAGCTGCACCACGACCACGTCCTGGAGCGCGAGCTCTAGCCGCACGGCGTCACTTCAGATCTCCTCGGTCGCTTCACGGTCGAAGCGACGGTGGGTGTCTCGCGTCCCTTCGACAGGCTCAGGGACCGCATGGTGGCCGGTGTCGTCAGGGTGCGCCGGGTGGTCAGCCGTCGCAGACCTTGAGGACGACCTTGCCGCGCGTGTGGCCGCTCTCCAGCGCCGCGTGGGCGCGGGCGGCGTCGGCGAGGTCGAACACCTGGTCGACGTAGACGTGCACGTCGCCGGACTCCAGCAGCCGGGAGATCATGCCGAGCGTCTGACCGTCCGGCGCCACGGCGAACCCGGTGGCACGGACGCGGGCCGCGGCGGCCTCCTCGGCCATCGTGGGCCACTCGTCGGCCCGGGAGGTGACGACAAGACCGCCGTGTCGCAGCACGGAAAGCGAGCGCCGCGAGGTCTCCTCGCGCGCGTTGCCGACGAGGTCGATCACGAGGTCGACATCCACCGCGAGATCCTCGAAGCGGCTCGACTCGTAGTCGATGACCTCCATGGCGCCGAGCTCCCGCAGCCAGGAGGCGTTCCGCGCCGACCCCGTCGCGATGACGTGCGCCCCGAAGTGCGCGGCGAACTGCACCGCGAGGTGCCCGACGCCACCGGCGCCCGCGTGCACGAGCACGATCTGGCCCTCGTGCGCCTTCCCGACGTCGATGACCATTCCCCAGGCGGCCAGCGCGGCGAGCGGCGCAGCGGCCGCCTCGACGTGCGACAGCCGGGTGGGCTTGCGAGCGAGGTGGGTGCTCGGCACGGAGACGTACTCCGCGTAGCTGCCGAGTCCGCGCGGCGTCGGAGCGACTCCGAAGACCTCGTCCCCCGGCTGCAGCGGATGGGCGCCGTACGGCGCCTCCACCACGAACCCGCTGAAGTCGTAGCCGAGCACGGCGGGGAAGCGGCCGAGCACCGAGGCGGGCAGCCGTCCCTCGCGGGCGAACACATCGAGCGGTGACACCCCGGCCGCCACCACTTTCACCAGCACCTCGGAGTCGATGCGGAGCGGGGTGTCCACGTCCATGATCTGCAGCACGTCGGCTGTCCCGGTCGACTCGATGGCGGCGGCGCGCATCCCCCTGCTTGGCGTCATGACCTCAGTCAAGACCGCGAATGAGTCGGCCCTGTTACGGGTGTGTTCCCCTGTCGCTAACAATGCTGCGAGGGGCCCCCGAGACTCCGGGTCAGCGGAGCTTCGCGGCCTCCCGGTGCAGCACCGCGATGAGCGAGTTGGCCATGCTGACGAGCCGGTCGATCTCGGTGTCGTCGCGCTCGATCCAGCAGTGCTGGGGCTGCTCCGACACCGGGATGAAGTCGACGTGGTGCTCCCAGACGAGCAGCGTGCGGTCCGCGCCGAGCACGTACTGCTGCCACCAGACCTGGCGCAGGTATGGCCGCGGGATGGTGCGCCACTGCTTGCTCGTGGTCTTGATCTCGCACAGCTCGAGGGATCCGTTGTCGCGCACCCCGATGCCGTCGGGGGTCGCGAGGTGCCGGCGCTGGCCCGCCGCGTGGAACAGGGCGGAGCTGGCCTCGATGCCGTGCTGCGTGTCCACCCAGGCGGCGATGTGCGGCTCGCGCGCACGGCCGTGCTCGGTGTACGCGTTGCCGCCGAAGCGGGAGCCGTGCAGCTTCTCCATGGCGACCGTCTGGATCGACGCGGTGCTGGAGAGGCGGGCGACATCGGTCGCGGTGATTCCACGGCTTCGGGCCCGGAGCCACGCCACCCGATCCGTCGAGTCTGCGAGCATGCGGGACAGGTGCGGTGGCTTGGGTTTCGGGACCTCGGCTTCGTCCTCCCAGGGGAAGGTGAGCATGAGGTCGGTCACCGCTCAAGCGTACGTGAGAACACCGCCGACCCCGGTCAGCCGCGCGACACGACTCCCGCGTCCACCGCCCGACTCCGTATCCCCGCAGCCCTGTTGCCGCCCCCCTTCCGTACCCCGCATGTTCGCAATTCAGGTCCAGCTGCAACACGCCGCGTTTGGAGGGGGTCGAAACACGGCGTGTCGCACCACAGCCTGAATGGTGAACACCGCCGGGACTGTACAGCCTGAATGGTGAACACCGCGGGACAGCAGAGCCTGAATGGTGAACACCGCCCGCCGGGACAGCAGAGCCTGAATGGCGAACGGCACCGGGCGGGACAGGACCCGGACCGGGGGAGCGGCTAGAAGGTGCCGAGCTGGCGTCGGGCCTCGTCGATCGTCTCGAGCACGGCGATCGCGTCGTCGAGGGTGTGCAGCGGCTCCTCCGTGCGGCCCTCGCCGATCGCGATGGCGGCGGCGACCGCGGACCGGCCGAGGGCACCACGTCCGACCAGGCCGGACTCGTCCTTCCAGTGCGCGAGCTCCTGCCCGTGTCGCGCGACGGTGAGCTCCGCCGGCTCCCAGAACCGGGGGTGCACCGTGATCGTGCCCGTGCCGCCGGCGATCATGGCGGTGGACGGCGGGGCCGCGAAGAGGGTCGTGTGCAGCAGCGCCTGAGCCGAACCGGACTCGAGCACGAGGGCCGACTGGCCGTCGACACCCGTGGCCGTGGCGTATCCCCGTGCGGTCACCCGGTCGGGCGTGCCCAGCACGAGGTGCGCGAACGACACCGGGTAGACGCCGAGGTCGAGCAGGGCGCCGCCGCCGAGGGCGGGGTCGTTGATGCGGTCCGTCGGGTCGGTGGACGCCGTGCCGCCGAAGCTCGCCGTGACGATGCGGACCTCGCCCAGCTCGCCGCCCTCGAGCAGCTGCCGCACGATGTCGGTCTGGGGCAGGTACCGCGTCCACATCGCCTCCATGGCGAAGACGCCCGCTTCCCGTGCGGCGCTCGCGATGGCGGCCGCCTCGGTGGCCGTCGTGGCGAGCGGCTTCTCGACGAGGACGTTCTTGCCCGCCCCGATCGCGAGCAGCGCGAGCCGCGCGTGCTCGCTGTGCGGTGCCGCGATGTAGACGACGTCGACGCCGTCGTCCTGCACGAGCTCCTCGTACGACCCGTACGCGCGCTCGATGCCGAACTCGGACGCGAACGACCGCGCCCGGTCGAGCGACCGCGAGCCGACCGCGACGGGGAGCTGGGCGGTGTGGGTGCGCAGCGACGTCACGAAGTCGCGCGCGATGGCACCCGGGGCGAGGATTCCCCAGCGGAGCGCCGGACCGCTGCGGGGATCGGGCGTGCGGGGGGAGGGCAGGCGGCTCATAGTGGTCGTACTCCTTCGTCGACGTGGCGGGGTGGGAACCACCCCCCGGCCAAGTTACTTAAGTCTGCTTAGATAGTTTCGGGTCGAGGAGAACCGGGCCGCACAACGCGCCGGTGACCGACGTTTCAATGAGGAGAACCGTGTCGCAGAATCCACTGTCCATTCAGCTTTATACGGTGCGCGAGCATCTCGCCGCCGATCTGCCGGGCACGCTCCGGCGGGTCGCGGACGTCGGCTTCCGCCAGGTCGAGCTCTACAACTTCGTGGACAACGCGGACCAGTACGTGGAGGCGCTCGCCGAGGCCGGCCTCACCGCGCCGTCCGCCCACGCCCGGCTGGTGGGCCAGGATGCGATCCGCATCTTCGAGGCCGCCCGCACGATCGGCGTGACGACCGTCATCGACCCGGCTGTGGACGCGACGCGCTGGACCACGCGGGAGGACGTCGAGGCGATCGCGGCCGACCTGAACGGCCTGGCCAAGGTCGCCGCCGATCACGGTCTCGCGGTCGGCTACCACAACCACGAGTTCGAGTTCGAGGCCCGAATCGACGGCGTCTCGGCGCTCGAGGTGCTCGCCGGCAGCCTGCACGACTCCGTGCTGCTCGAGCTGGACACCTACTGGGCCGCCGTCGGTGGCGAGGACGTCGTGCCGCTGCTCGGCCGCCTCGGCGACCGCGTGCAGTTCCTGCACATCAAGGACGGTCCGCTCACCAAGGACGACAAGGAGCAGCTGGCGGTCGGCCAGGGGAAGATGCCGATCGACGACATCATCGCCGCCGCCCCCGATGCGCTCGCGGTCGTCGAGCTCGACGACTTCACCGGCGACGTCTTCGACGCCGTCACCGACAGCTTCACCTACCTGAACGGACGGAACGACAAGTGAGCACCAACGGACGCGTCGGCGTCGGCGTCATCGGCGCCGGTGTCATCAGCGACACCTACCTCGAGAACCTGACCAGCTTCCCCGACCTCGAGGTGCTGTTCGTCGCGGACATCGACGAGCCGCGCGCGAAGTCGCAGGCCGAGAAGCACGGCGTCCCCGCCGGCGGATCGGTCGACGAGCTGCTCGCGCACCCCGACATCCAGCTCGTGGTCAACCTGACCATCCCGGTCGTGCACGTCGAGGTCGGCCTGCGCGTCATCGCCGCGGGCAAGCACCTGTGGAGCGAGAAGCCGATCTCCCTCGACCGGGAGAGCGGCCGGCAGCTGCTCGAGGCGGCGACCGCGGCGGGCGTGCGCGTCGGATGCGCGCCCGACACGTTCCTCGGCGCCGGCCTCCAGACCGCGTTCCGCGCCATCGCGCGCGGCGACATCGGAACGCCCCTCACGGCGCTCGCCCTCTTCCAGACCCCCGGCCCGGAGAGCTGGCACCCGAACCCCGCCTTCCTCTTCCAGGAGGGCGCCGGGCCGATGTTCGACGTCGGGGTCTACTACCTCACGGCGCTCGCGCACGCGCTCGGCCCCTACGCCCGCGTCGCGGGACTCGGGTCCAAGGCGCGCGAGCAGCGCGTGATCGGGTCCGGCCCGAAGGCGGGCGAGAGCTTCGACGTCACCGTGCCGAGCCACGTGGGCGCGCTGCTGCAGTTCGAGTCCGGGCAGTCGGGCCAGGCCGTCTTCAGCTTCGACTCCAAGCTCAGGCGCGCCGGCGTCGTCGAGATCGCGGGCACGGACGGCACCATCGTCTTCCCGGACCCGAACAACTTCGACGGTGACATCCAGGTGTGGGGCGCGGGCGACGAGCCCACGGTTCTCCCCTCGTCCGGCCACTCGTCCACCCGCGGCACGGGCGCGCTCGAGATGGCCCAGGCCATTCGCGAGGGCCGCCCGCACCGCGCGAGCGGCGAGTCCGCCTTCCATGTGCTCGACACCATGGTGTCGATCGCGGAGTCGGTGCACTCCGGTCAGTTCGTCGAGGTGACGAGCACCTTCGAGCCGTCCCCGGCGCTTCCCGAGGGCTGGGACCCGAAGGTCGCCACCATCTGATCCGCCCGGGGGCGTTCTCCACAGCCCGTTTCATCCTCTCTTGACTGAGGCGTATAAGCACCTGCTATAAATGCGGTGATTCGCCGACAGAGAGGTTGGACATGACATTGCTCACGGATACAACGCCCCCGGTTTCGCCCGTCTCGGTCCTCGACCGACCGGCATTCCCGGGACAGGCGGAGGACGACCCCTTCGCCTTCACCATCGGGTACTCCGGCCGCGAGGACGAGATCGCGCTCGGGGACATCACCCTCTGCTGCAGCACGACCTGTTCGTGCAGCAGCAGCCGCAAGAAGCAGCAGTAGTTCGCGCCGTGCGGGCTTCAGCGACCTACGCGGTCAGCCCCCGCTACACCGCCGGGGAGGTGGAGGACTGTCTCCACCTCCTCGGCGGGCGGGAACTCGTGAGCGTCCGGCTCCCCTCGGCGGAGGCGGTCTCAGCCCTCGCCCGGTTCCTGTCCGCGCCGTTCGTGGGCACGGATGTCGAGGCGGCCTTCGCCGAGAGCGCCCCGTCGGTGCGCCGGCTCCTCGAGGAGCTCGTCGACCGTCAGGTGCTCGTCGAGACGCCGTCGGACGCCCCGCCCTCGCTGCGGCCGGTGCTCGACGAGGCCCGGCGCAACGGCGGCGACCCGGACGCGCTCGGCGCACCGGAGGACCCGTCCCGACCGGCGCCCATCGCGGTCGTCGGGTCGCTCGTCTCGTCCGCACTCGAGCAGGCGTTCTGGCGTGACGGGGCTGTCCGGCTCGACGACCCGCTCGCGGCCGAGCTCACGGTCGCTGCGGGCACCGTCGACGAGTTGCGGGAGATGAACGCGCGCTTCCGGGAGGAGGGGCGCACCTGGCTGCCGATCGCCCCGTTCGACGGGCGTTTCCAGCTCATCGGGCCGGTGATCGTGCCCGAGGTGAGCCCGTGCTTCGAATGCGTCCAACTCCGCTGGGGATCGAACACCGCCTTCGCGCCGCTCTACGACCAGGTGGTGGCCGCGGTGCCGCCGCACGCCCGGGACGGCGGCATCGAGGCCGTCACCGGCGGCTTCGCACTGCGCTACGCGTTGCGCTGGCTGTTCGCGCGCGACTGGATGACCGCGAGCACGGTGCTCGTACTCGAACCGAAGGTCTTCTCCACCACGGCGCACCCGGTCTACCGGGTCGCGCGCTGTTCGACCTGCGGGCCCCGGCCGTACGCCGGCATCCGCTATCCGTGGCGCTCATGAGCGCCACGCGAGCGCCGAGCCTCGTCGGCCGGTTCACGGGACTCGTCGAGTACGTGCACCCCATGTCCTTCACCCCCGACTCCATCGCCGACACGCTGTACTCCGGCAAGACCGCGGCGGTGGGCGACCCCGCCGGCGGCGGATCGGACGCGTTCAGCATGGGTCCGGGCGCGACCCGCGAGGGCGCCCGGCTCGCCTGCGTCGGCGAGGCCGTCGAGCGCTTCTCGCTCTCCGGACCGCGCACGTTCCTGCACCAGGCGGTGGGGGAGGACGAGAGCCAGGTGCCGCCCGCCGCCTTCGCCCGTTTCGCGGCCGAGCAGTACGACGAGCCCGGCTTCCCCTTCCCCCCGGTGCGGGAGGGGGACGCGATCGCCTGGCTGCCCGCCCGTGAGGTCGGCACGACGCGGGCGATGCTCGTGCCTGCCCAGCTGGCGGCGTTCGTGGATGCGCACGCCCTCGGCGAGCCGCACTACGAACCGGCGACCAGCTCCGGCGTCGCCGCCGGGCCCACGTTCGGGTTCGCCGCGAAGCGCGCCATCCTCGAGCTCGTCGAGCGGGACGCCTTCCAGCGCACCTGGCTGCGCGGTGAGCCCCCGCCCGCGCTCGACTGGCGTGCCTCCGCGCAGCTGTCCGAGCCCGCGCGGCGGGAGCTGGCCCGGCTGGAGGCGATCTGCGACGGGCGCGGCGCGGCGATCTCGCTCCGCGTACTGCCGTCGGCGTTCGGGATCCCGGTGCTGCTCGCGGTCGTCCGCAGCGACCTGATCGGCGTCGCCGTGGGCTGCGCGGCGGACATCGACCTCGACCGGGCGGCCCTCAACGCGGCGCGCGAGGCGCTGCACACCTGCAACTGGGCGCTCCGCCTCCTGGGCACGGGGCCCGTCGAGGCGGAGGAGGTGCGCGACTTCGAGGACCACATCCGCTTCCACTGCCGCCCGTCCTCGCGGCCCTCGTCCGCCTTCCTGAGCTCCTCGCCGGAGCGGGTCGCGCGGGTCGAGGCCGCCTCCGGCTGGCCGGGGATCACGGACCGCATCCTCTCGGAGGGCGCCTCGGTGCTCCTCGTCGACGTCACCTCCGCCGAGGCCGCCACCGCCGGCCTGCACGTCGTGCGCGCGCTGAGTCCCGACCTCGTCGCGCTGGACGTGCGCCATGACGCCCGGTTCCTCGGGCACCCCCGCCTCTACGGCGCTGGCATCACCGCACCGCGCCAGCTCACCTCGGCCCCGCATCCCTTCCCCTAGGAGGACCCGTGCAATCCACACTCGGACCCGTCTTCAGCGTCGACGGCGGGGTGGACCGCCCGCCGGGCGATCTCGCCGAGGACTTCCACGAGGCGTCGAAGATCACCCGGATCACCCACACCGGCTGGACGGACGTGCGCTTCGTCCAGCTCCTGGCCCGGGACGATGCTGTCGGCGGGGTGCAGAGCGGCGGCGAGTCATCGGCCGTGCAGGACCAGCCCGCACAGCCCGGGCAGGTTCAGGGGCTGGGCGAGCCAACATCGGCACCGGGTCTCCTCCCGGCCCGTGCGCTCGCCCTGCGCCGTCCCCTCGGCATGCCGACGTCGGAGGCGATGGAGCGGCGACGGTCCGCGTCCGCCGCGAATCTCGGCGGCGGGGTCTCCTGGGCCGACGCGTCGGACGTGCTGCACTACGCCTACTGCGACCGGGACCGGGACCGGGACCCGGACGACGCGGCGCCGCCCAGCCGCTTCGTGCCGTCCGGCGGTGCGCTGTATCCGCTGGACCTGTACCTCGTGGCCCCCGGGGTCGACGGCCTGCCGGCGGGCGTGTACCAGCTGGATCCGCTTCGGCGGGCGCTCGTCAACCCGTTCGGGCACTCCGGACCCGAGCGGCTGGATCGATTCCGTCGCGCCGCCCCCTCGCTCATGGCGCCCATCGCGGCGACCGCATCGGCGACGATCGTCGTGACCGCCAGCTTCGAGCGCGCCCGGTACAAGTACGGGTTGCGCGGCTACCGGCTCTCCCTGCTCGAGGCCGGCCACGTGGTGCAGAACGCGGCGCTCGCGGCCTCGGCCCTGGGGCTGCACGCGCTCGGCTGGGTCGGCTTCGTGGACCACGAGCTCGACGACCTGCTCGACCTGGACGGCGTCACCCAGTCGTCGCTCTACGCCTTCTCCTTCGGCAGTGGCAGCGATGCGGGCTGATGTGCGGCCGGTCCCGGGGGCGCCGGCGGTCGAGTTCCACGGCGTGAGCAAGAACTTCGGCGACACGACGGCCCTCCGCGACGCGTCCTTCTCCCTAGCTCCGGGCAGCGTGCACGCGCTGCTCGGGCCCAACGGCTCGGGCAAGACCACGGCCATCGACATCCTGACCGGCGGCAGGCGCGCGGATGCGGGTGAGGTCTGGGCGTTCGGACACCGGGTGCGCCGCGGCGGCCCCACCGCCTTCCTCGTCTCCCTCATGCCGCAGGCCGTCGACTTCCCGGAGTACCTGACCTGCCGGGAGGTGCTCGCGCTGTGCCTGGCGCACTACCCGCGGGCGTCCCCGGTCGACGAGGTGCTCGAGCGGTTCGACCTCACCGGCATCGCGTCGCGGCAGACCGGCGGGCTGAGCGGCGGGCAGGCGAGATCGCTCGCCCTGGCCACCGCGATCGGCGGCAACACCGACATGGTCGTGCTGGACGAGCCGTCGGCGTCGCTCGACGTGTTCGGCCGGGAGCGGGTCGCCCGGGTGGTCCGTGAGGTGCGGGACCAGGGCGGCACGGTGCTCCTCGCGTCTCACGACATGCAGGAGGTGGAGCGGCTGGCCGACAGCATCCTGTGCCTCCGGCGCGGGGAGGTGCTCGGGCAGTGGGGCGTGGACGACTTCCGGGCCAAGGCGGGCTACCGCACCCTCACCTTCGCGTCGTCGCTGCCCGCCGTCCGGGTACGCGAGCTGTGCCGTTCGGGCGGCCTCGACCCGCGGCCGGACGAGCGGATCCCCGGGCGGTGGCACGTGGACACGGACCGGTCCGACGCCGCGGCGAAGCTGCTGCTGGACGGAACGGCCCGCCCCTGTCTCACCATCGCCCAGCCCGGCATCTCCGAGGTCTTCGAGCGCATCGTGTCCTCGGGCGATCGGGCGGGGGTCGCCGGGTGACCCTGCTGCGGGCGCACTTCACGGCCGAGCTCGTGCAGTACCTGCGCACCCCGTCGTTCTACCTGCCGCTCGCGAGCTACCCGGTGCTCCTGTACCTGGCCGTGGGGCTGCCTCTCGGCGGCGGCGAGGACCGGCGTCTCGCCGTGCTCGTCGGGTACGTGCTCTTCTCGGTTCTCGGCACGGTCACGTTCCAGTTCGGGGTGGGCGTGGCCGTGTCGAGGCAGTCGGGCTGGGAGCGGTGGCTGTTCACCGTGCCGGTGTCCGCGTCGACCCGGTTGGCCGCGCGGCTCGCGGTGGCGTGCGTGTTCGCGGTGCTCTTCGTGCTGCCGGTCGTGGTGGCCGGTGTCCTGTTCGGCGACGTGCGGGTGGACGCGGACCGGGCGGTGCGGATCACCACGGCCGTGCTCGGGGGCTCGGTGCCGCTCGGTCTCATGGGGCTGGCGATGGGGTACTGGTTCCCGGTGCGCGGCG
This sequence comes from uncultured Microbacteriaceae bacterium, assembly GCA_947487835.1. Taxonomy (GTDB): domain Bacteria; phylum Actinomycetota; class Actinomycetes; order Actinomycetales; family Microbacteriaceae; genus Planctomonas. The sequence goes on along the minus strand of CANKXX010000003.1, from coordinate 187,632 downwards.
CCCTCGGCCTCGCCAACCTCGTCTACCTGCCCCTCTCGTTCGTCGGCGGCCTGTTCAGCGGCGGAACCGGCGCGACCGCGGCCGGCACCGGGGGAGTCGCCGGAGCTCCTGGCATCGAGCTCTTCCTGCCGACGGGCGCGTGGTCCGAGCTGACGAACGCGGCGATCGGCGCGTGGCGCGGCTCCGCCGGGATCGCCGTCGTGGTCCTCCTCCTGTACACGGCCGTGTTCGCGGCGCTCGCCGTGATCGGATACCGCCGCTCGCAGGCCATCCTCTTCACCTGACCGCCGGTAGCGTTGACCACATGACCGCTCGCCTTCTCATCGCCGACATCGACACCGGAGAGGGGGAGGTGGTGTTCGAGTCGGACTCGCTGCACTTCGAAGCCCCGAACTGGTCGCCGGACGGGCGGTGGCTCGTGATCAATGCCGACGGGCGCATGTTCCGTCTGCCTGCCGAGGGCGCCGGGACGGAGGCCGACCTCGTCGAGATCGACCTCGGCGACGTGCCCGGCATCAACAACGACCACCTCATCTCGCCGGACGGCAACTCCTTCTTCGTGTCCGGGCACGACGGGCACCTGTACGAGGTGCCCTGGGAGGGCGGCTCGTCACGCCGTATCACGCCCGACCGCGACCCGGCCCGGCGCTTCAAGCACTACCTGCACGGCATCTCGCCGGACGGCCGCACGCTCAGCTACATCGGCGGCGGACTCGACGACAGCGGCGAGTGGGTCACCAACGTGTACACGATCGGCGTCGACGGCGCGGACGACCGGCAGCTCACGAACGATGGCTTTCCCGACGACGGCGCGGAGTTCGGACCGGACGGGTCGACGCTCTGGTTCAACTCAGAGCGGGGCTCCGATGCTCCCGGTCACGCCCAGGTCTTCACCATGGCGCTGGACGGCTCCGCCATCACGCAGCTGACCTTCGACGAGCGCGTGAACTGGTTCCCGCACCCCTCGCCGGACGGGGAGCGCATCGTCTACATCAGCTTCCCGCCCGGAACGCTAGGTCACCCGGCGGACAAGGACGTGTACCTGCGCGCGCTCGACCCCGCCAGCCACGACACCCGCGACCTCGACCACTTCACCGGTGGCCAGGGCACCATCAACGTCACGAGCTGGGCACCGGACTCCCGCCGCTTCGCCTACGTCACCTACTGACCCCGCGTCCCTTCGACGGGCTCAGGGACCGTACGGGCCCGACGTTCGGCGCCTTACGGACCGTGGGGCGGCCGCAGGGGGCCGGGCCGCGCTACTTCGCGGGGCGGCGGGTGCGGGTCGAGAGGACGCCCGCCGAGAGCAGCACGAGTACGCCTGTGAGGGGCACGACGATCAGGCCGGCGCGCAGGCTGGCGGCGTCGGCGATCGCCCCGACCACCGGCGGCGAGAACAGGAAGCCGAGGCGCAGCAGCCAGCTGACGATCGTGAGCCCCGATCCCGGCCGGAACCCGGGCACCTCGTCGGCGGCGTGCATGGCCGCCGGGATGAGCGTGGCGATGCCGAGCCCCGCCGCGCCGAAGCCGACGATGGTGCCGGGGATGGACGGGAAGGCGAGGGCGAGGCCCATGCCGACGAGCACGAGCAGGCCGCCCACCCGCGCGACCGCGCGCTGACCGAAGCGGTCGACGAGACCGTCGCCGAGCATCCGGCCGACGAACTGCATGCCCTGCAGGGCCACGAAGCCGAGGCCGGCCGTGAACGCGGTGGCCTCGAGCGAGCCGGAGAGGTAGATGGCCGCCCAGGAGCTGCCCGCGTCCTCGACGAGGCCGCCGGACGCGGCGATCAGCACGAGGGCCCCGAGGATGCCGTACTTCGCCAGCGCGCCGAAGCGTCCGCGGGCAGCTCCGGCCTCAGTGCCGGTAATCCCCGACGCGCCACCGCCGAGCTCGGCGCCCGCAGCGGCATCCCCCGAGGCACCGGTGGCCGCTTCGGGGGAGTCCTCGGGCTCGTCGTGCTCGTCGCCCGGCAGTAGAAAGCGGTAGCAGACGAGCGCGACGGCGGTGAACAGGGCGGCGGACACGACGAGGTGCACGGCGGACGGAACCCCGAGCTCGGCCGCGGCCGCACCCATGATGCTGCCCAGCACCGCGCCGGCGCACCACACCGCGTGGAAGGAGTTGAGGATCGACCGGCGATAGAGCCGCTGCACCCGCAGGCCGTGCGAGTTCTGGGCGACGTCGGTGATGGAGTCGGCCGTGCCCGCGAGGAACATGCCCGCGGCCAGCACTCCCCAGCCCGGAGCGACGCCGGCCAGCAGGATGCCGAGCGCGGTCACGATCGTGCCGGCCACCGCCACCCGCGAGGAGCGGAAGCGCCGGATGAGGGCGCCGGCGGTCAGCCCGAAGATCAGGGCGCCGAGCGGGAACGCCGCGACGGCGAGCCCGAAGGCGGCGTTCGTGAGGTCGAGCTCCTCCTTGATCGCGGGGTAGCGCGGCAGGAGGTTGGCGAAGATCGCGCCGTTCGTGAAGAACACGGCGGCCACGGCCACGCGGGCCCGGCGTACGGCGACCGAGGGACGCGGAGGGGCGGCGACCGTCGCGGTCATTGGGACGGGGCTTCTTCGACCGGGTGCATCCGGTCAACACTGCCACAGCGACCGCGATCGGGAGAATCGCGCGCAGCCGCGTCGAGCGGTCCTTGTGCGGCCGCCTCAGCCGCGCGGCGTCGGGTTTCCCCGAGGCCCCCGGCGTCGGCGGCGCACGTCGTTCAGCCGGCGTACCACCTGCTCGTCCGGCACGATGCGCGCCCCGTCACGCGAGGCGGCCTCGCCCAGCATGTCGAGCGTGCTCACCTCGTCGTGCAGCCGCTCCATGGTGGCGTCGAGTGCCGCGGCCGTCTCGGCCGCCTTCCCCAGGTCCTCCAGCAGCGCCTGCGGCACCTGGCGGTCGTACTTGTAGTAGATCTTGTGCTCCAGGCTGGCCCAGAAGTCCATGGCGATGGTCCTGATCTGCACCTCCACGCGCACGGGAACCGGACCGTCCGACAGGAAGACGGGCACCTCGACGATGGCGTGCAGGCTCTTGTAGCCGTTGGGCTTCGGCGATTCTATGTAGTCCCGCACGTCGAGCACGCCGAGGTCGGTCTGCCGGGTGAGGGCGTCGAGGATGCGGTAGACGTCGGAGACGAAGCTGCAGACGATCCGCACCCCGGCGATGTCGTTGATCTCGTCGCGGATCGCCTCGAAGGACGGGTCGATGCCCTTGCGCTCGATCTTGCGAAGGATGCTCTCCGGCGACTTCAGCCGCGACGTAACGTGCTCGATGGGGTTGTAGTCCTGCAGGTGCGTGAACTCCTGGCGCAGGATCGAGACCTTGGTCTCGACCGCGTCCATGCCGAACTTGTACTTCATGAGGAAGCGCGTGAACTCCTCGCGCAGGCGGCGGATGTCCTCCATCGTGGCCGCGTTCGCCGGGTCGCCCGCAGCGGACGCGAGATCGGCGCCGACCAGGAGTGCCGGCACGTCCAGAGGGCCCAGGTCCGAGGAGGAAGTACCAGGGGACAGGGGAGTGCTCACCGGGACACCCTAGGGCGAGGCCCTGAACGGACGCGTAACGCGGTGGGTCATCACGACGCCGGACGGGATGCCCGAGGCGGCGCCCGAGGAGCGGCGGTGCCGGTCGCCGGGTCGTATGGCACCCCATAGACCGTCCATAGGATCGGCATAGGGGCTGCATAGCCCGCTTTCCTACCGTCGGAGCCATGACACAGAACACGGACACGACGAAGCGCCCGCGCCGGGCCCGACTCCGCTGGGGCACGAGCCTCCTGCTTGCGGGCTCGCTCGCCCTCAGCGGGTGCGCCACGGGCACCACCCCGTCCTCGACCTCGACGAGCTCGGCAAGCGCGTCGGCATCGGGGGTCGGCATCTCCGCCGCGGCGGAGGCGGCGCCGGTCTCGGCGTCGAGCACGACGGCGGAGACCATCACGAACACGGCGGCCGCCGCCGAGGCCTTCCTCGCCACGCTGAGCGAGGAGCAGCGCGAGGCCGTGCTGTACGACTACGCCGACGAGACCAAGACCACCTCGTGGTCGAACTTCCCCGTCACGTTCGTGGAACGTGCCGGCCTGAACCTCGCCGACCTGACCGACGAGCAGAAGACCGCGGCCATGGCGGTGCTCGAGGCACTCCTGAGCGACGAGGGCTACGCCACGGTGACGGGCATCATCGGCGGGGACGAGTACCTGCTCGACAACAGCAGCAGCACCGAGGAGTCGCTCGGCCAGTACTACATCGCGTTCTTCGGCGCCCCGTCCGACACCGGGGCCTTCGAGGTGCAGTTCGGCGGGCACCACCTGGGCATCAACGCCACCCTCGACGGCACTGCGGACGCCATCACCTTCGCCCCGACGCATCTCGGCGTGCAGCCGGCCGTCTACACGAACGCCGACGGCGAGGAGGTGCAGCCGTTCTCCACCATCTACGAGACCGCGTTCGCCTTCTACGACAGCCTGACCGACGATCAGAAGGCCGTGCTGTACCAGGGCGAGGAGGTCGCCTCGATGGTGTGCGAGCCCGGTGGCACGTGCGACTACCCGACGGGCACGGGACTTGCGGGCGCCGACCTGAGCGACGAGCAGAAGCAGCTCCTGCTGGCCGTGATCGCGAACTGGGCCGGGCTCTCCGACGAGGAGACGACGGCGACGGCGCTCGCCGCGATCGAGGCCACCCTCGATGACACCTCCGTCGCCTGGTCGGGCGCCACGGTCTACGACATGACCCAGGGCGACGGCATCTCCTTCTCGATCTCGGGACCGGACGCCTACATCGAGTTCGCTGCGCAGCGGGGATCCGCCGACGCGGATGTGGACGGCGTCGTCACCGCCGGCTGGGGGCACGTGCACACCATCTACCGGGACCCCTCGAACGACTACGCGAACAGCGTCACCCAGCAGGAGTCCGCGGGAATGGGCGGGGGTCCGGGCGGCGGCGGCACGCCGCCCTCCGGCAACTGATCCCGGTCGATCGCGGTGGGGCCGCTCCCCGTCCGGGAGCGGCCCCACCGCTCTTTCCGGCGGCGGCGGGGCCCACCCGAGTCGACGGCGGGGCCCACCCGAGTCGACGGCGGGGCTTCCCCCTGGCGACCCCGCGGCCGGTTCGGAGGGACACGCCGCGACACGCCGAGACACGCCGTGCCGGTGAAATCGGCGCGAATTTTCCGGCTGTGGAACGGCTGTCCCCAGGGGCGGTCGACAGGCCCGAGAAATAGGGGTTCCCCCTGTGGATAACGGGTGGACAACCGAGGAATGTCGGTGGACAACTCTACGTTGAACTACAAGAATGTAACTACTGCATCTAGGGGTCGCACCCGGGATGCGTCACCATATGTAGTATTGAACTCCCGCCAGGGCAGGACGGTCGTGAAGGCGATCGGAGGGCCGGAACGGGGTGCAAGGCGAGGCCCGGCCGGGGATGCAGTTCGCCAGGAAAACATCTACCGGATGACCGACGAGGGGAATCTCCAATGGCAATCACCGTCTACTCCAAGCCCGCGTGCGTGCAGTGCACCGCCACCTACCGCGCGCTCGACAAGCAGGGCATCGAGTACGAGATCTTCGACGTCTCCGTCGATGACAAGGCGCTCGAGACCGTCAAGGCGCTCGGCTACCTGCAGGCCCCCGTCGTCGTCACCGAGGACGACCACTGGTCCGGCTTCCGTCCCGACAAGATCGCCGCACTCGCCGTTCAGGTTGCATGACCCGACTCGTCTACTTCTCGAGCGTCTCGGGTAACACCCGGCGCTTCGTCGAGAAGCTGGGACGCCCAGCGGACCGCATCCCCCTCCACGCGAAGGACGCCCCGCTGAAGGCGACGGAACCCTATGTGCTCGTCGTGCCGACCTACGGTGGCGGCAACGGGCACGGGGCCGTGCCCAAGCAGGTGATCCGGTTCCTGAACGACGAGGAGAACCGCTCACTGATCCGCGGCGTCATCGGCGCGGGCAACACCAACTTCGGCGAGGCCTACTGCCTCGCCGGCGACATCATCTCGGCCAAGTGCCGGGTACCGCACCTGTACAAGTTCGAAGTATTCGGAACAGAGGACGACGTGAGAGTCGTCAACGAGGGATTGGACTCACTGTGGCACCAACGCTGACGGAGGCGCCGGCCAAGCCGGTTATGGACTTCCATTCGCTGAACGCGATGCTCAACCTCTACGGACCGGACGGCAAGATCCAGTTCGACAAGGACAAGGAAGCCGCCAAGCAGTACTTCCTGCAGCACGTGAACCAGAACACGGTGTTCTTCCACAGCCTGCGCGAGCGCCTCGACTACCTCGTGGAGAACGAGTACTACGAGCAGGCCGTGCTCGACCAGTACTCCTTCGAGTTCATCACCAAGCTGAACGACCTCGCGTACTCGAAGAAGTTCCGCTTCCAGACCTTCCTCGGCGCGTTCAAGTTCTACACGTCGTACACGCTGAAGACGTTCGACGGCAAGCGCTACCTCGAGCGCTACGAGGACCGCGTCGTCATGGCCGCCCTCGGCCTCGCGGCCGGCGACGAGCAGCTCGCCATCGACCTGGTCGAGGAGATCATCGGCGGCCGGTTCCAGCCGGCGACGCCCACGTTCCTCAACACGGGCAAGCAGCAGCGCGGTGAGCTCGTCTCCTGCTTCCTGCTCCGCATCGAGGACAACATGGAGTCCATCGGGCGCTCCATCAACTCGGCGCTCCAGCTTTCCAAGCGCGGCGGCGGCGTCGCCTTCGCGCTCACCAACATCCGCGAGGCCGGCGCCCCGATCAAGCAGATCGAGAACCAGTCGTCCGGCATCATCCCCGTGATGAAGCTGCTGGAGGACTCCTTCAGCTACGCCAACCAGCTCGGCGCCCGTCAGGGCGCGGGTGCGGTGTACCTGCAGGCGCACCACCCCGACATCATGCGGTTCCTCGACACCAAGCGCGAGAACGCCGATGAGAAGATCCGCATCAAGACGCTGTCCCTCGGCGTCGTGGTGCCGGACATCACGTTCGAGCTCGCCAAGAAGGGCGAGGACATGTACCTGTTCTCCCCATACGACGTCGAGCGCGTCTACGGCGTGCCCTTCTCCGACATCTCGGTGACGGAGAAGTACCACGAGATGGTGGACGACCCGCGCATCAGGAAGACGAAGATCAAGGCCCGCGACTTCTTCCAGACCATCGCGGAGATCCAGTTCGAGTCCGGCTACCCGTACATCATGTTCGAGGACACGGTGAACCGGGAGAACCCGATCAAGGGCCGGATCAACATGTCGAACCTGTGCTCGGAGATCCTGCAGGTCAACACCCCGACCACGTACACCGAGGACCTCGGCTACGACGAGATCGGCAAGGACATCTCCTGCAACCTGGGCTCGATGAACATCGCGCTCGCCATGGACTCCGGCAACTTCGGCAAGACCGTCGAGACCGCCATCCGCGGCCTCACCGCCGTCTCCGACATGAGCCACATCTCGTCCGTCCCGTCGATCGAGCGCGGCAACGACCAGTCGCACGCCATCGGCCTCGGCCAGATGAACCTGCATGGCTACCTCGCCCGCGAGCGCATCTTCTACGGCAGCGAGGAGGGCATCGACTTCACGAACATCTACTTCTACACGGTGCTGTTCCACGCGCTGCGCGCCTCCAACGCCATCGCCAAGGAGCGCAGCACGACGTTCGCCGGCTTCCGCGACTCCAAGTACGCCGACGGCTCGTTCTTCGACAAGTACGTGAACCAGGACTGGGTGCCGGCGACGGAGCGCGTCGCGGAGCTGTTCCGCAACGCGGACATCGCCATCCCGACGCGCGCCGATTGGGAGCAGCTGAAGGCGTCCGTGCAGGAGCACGGCATCTACAACCAGAACCTGCAGGCCGTGCCGCCCACCGGCTCGATCTCCTACATCAACAACTCCACCTCCTCCATCCACCCGGTGGCGTCGAAGATCGAGATCCGCAAGGAGGGCAAGATCGGGCGCGTCTACTACCCGGCTCCGTTCCTCACGAACGACAACCTGGAGTACTACCAGGACGCCTACGAGATCGGCCCCGAGAAGATCATCGACACGTACGCCGCGGCGACGCAGCACGTGGACCAGGGTCTGTCCCTCACGCTGTTCTTCAAGGACACCGTGACCACCCGCGACATCAACAAGGCCCAGATCTACGCATGGCGCAAGGGCATCAAGACGATCTACTACATCCGTCTGCGCCAGCTGGCGCTCGAGGGCACCGAGGTCGACGGCTGCGTCAGCTGCATGCTGTAGCAGCCGGCTCTGATACGGTCCCTGAGCCTGTCGAAGGGTAGCCACGACAGGTTCGGGGACCGCCCCTCCACTCCCCGAAACACCGAAGCATCAAGAGAGAAATGACATGTCCGCCCCCCTGAAGCTCGTCGATCACGTATCGGCGATCAACTGGAACCGCATCCAGGACGACAAGGACGTCGAGGTCTGGAACCGCCTCGTCAACAACTTCTGGCTGCCGGAGAAGGTGCCGCTGTCGAACGACGTGCAGTCCTGGAACACGCTCACGCCGGAGGAGCAGCAGCTCACCATGCGCGTGTTCACCGGCCTCACGCTGCTCGACACCATCCAGGGCACGGTCGGCGCGATCAGCCTCATCCCGGATGCGCTGACCCCGCACGAGGAGGCCGTCTACACGAACATCGCGTTCATGGAGTCGGTGCACGCCAAGTCGTACTCGCAGATCTTCTCGACGCTGGCCTCGACGCCCGAGATCGACGACGCGTTCCGCTGGTCGGTGGAGAACCAGAACCTGCAGCGCAAGGCCGAGATCGTGCTCAGCTACTACCGCGGCGACGACCCGCTGAAGCGCAAGGTCGCTTCGACGCTGCTCGAGTCGTTCCTGTTCTACTCGGGCTTCTACCTGCCGATGTACTGGTCGAGCCGGGCGAAGCTCACCAACACGGCCGACCTCATCCGCCTCATCATCCGTGACGAGGCCGTGCACGGCTACTACATCGGTTACAAGTTCCAGCGCCAGCTGGAGACCGAGTCGCCGGAGCGCCGCGAGGAGATCAAGAACTACACGTTCGAGCTGCTCTTCGAGCTGTACGAGAACGAGGTGCAGTACACGCAGGACCTCTACGACGGCGTCGGCCTGACCGAAGACGTCAAGAAGTTCCTGCACTACAACGCCAACAAGGCCCTGATGAACCTGGGCTACGAGGCGATGTTCCCGAGCGCGGTCACGGACGTGAACCCGGCGATCCTGTCGGCGCTCTCGCCCAACGCGGACGAGAACCACGACTTCTTCTCGGGCTCCGGCTCCTCCTACGTCATCGGCAAGGCCGAGGCGACGGAAGACGAGGACTGGGACTTCTAGGAGTCACGACACACGAAGCGCCCCGCACCTTTCGAGCTGCGGGGCGTTTCGCGTTTCCGCCGCTCGTCAGGCAAGACGGCGCCGAGTCACAGGGGATCGGACACGCGACTGCCTAGGCTGCAGGCATGCGCAGCAGAGCGATCGACCGCCCGGCAGGCTCCACCACGTCTCCCGGCCCGACAACGCCCAGGCGCGGGGGATGGCTGCGCACGGTCGCGCGGATCGCGCTCGGCGCCGCGCTGCTGTTCGCCGGGATCTCACACCTCACCGTTGCGCGCTCGGAGTTCCGCGCGCAGGTGCCCGCGTGGGTGCCGCTCGACGAGGACTTCGTGGTGCTGGCGTCCGGGGTCGTGGAGATCGCGCTCGGCGCCGGCCTCGTGGCGCTGCCCCGCCACCGCGTGCTGATCGGCTGCCTCACGGCCGCGTTCTTCGTCGCCGTGTTCCCGGGCAACGTCTCGCAGTGGCTCACCCAGACCAGCGCCTTCGGGCTCGACACCGACCGCGCCCGCTTCATCCGGCTCTTCTTCCAGCCGCTCCTCGTGCTCTCGGCGCTCTGGTCGACGGGCGTTATCGGCCGGCGCCGCACCCCGCGCTGAGATCGCTCCGATGCTCTCTCCACAGGCCCTGAGCGAGGCTGATCGCCGGATCGTCGCCGCGTGGGCGGCGGACTGCGCCGAGCGTGTCCTTCCGATCTTCGAGGGCGAGGCGCCGGCGGACGACCGCCCGCGGGACGCCATCGCCCGTGCGCGCGCCTTCTCCCGCGGGGAGCTGGATGCCGCGGGCGAGATCCGTCGCCGGTTCGTCGCGGGTCGCGCGGCTCAGTCGGCGAGCTCTCCGGCCGCCGTCGCCGCCGCCCGCGCGGCGGCACAGGCATCCGGCGTCGCGCACATGGGGGCGCACGCGCTCGGTGCCGCCGCCTACGCCGCCAAGGCCGCCGGGCTGGCGCACCCGGACCGGTCGGCGGCCGTCGGCGACGAGATCGCGTGGCAGGTCGACCACATGGGGACCGCCGTGCGCACCGCGCTGAGCGGACTGCCGCCCCTCGGCGAGGACTCCGCCGGGCCGCTCGGCCCCGGACTCCTCGCGTCGGGCATCCTCGGCTCGGTCATCCGCGAGCTCCAGGCCGCCATCGGCGCCGATGCACAGGCGGACGCCCGGTAGCTGCTCGCCGGGGCCGAGGACGGAGGACGGAAGACGCGCGCCCTAACCGATTGCGGCGAAGTGGGCGAGAACCGCGCGCGCGACATCGACCGGCCGCAGGGCGTCCGTCGCAAGAACGGCCTCGTCCAGGGCGGCGCGCTCCTGCCGGTCGCGGATCTCGGCGTACCGCTCGAGGTGCCAGTCGAGCTCGGCCGCCCGGGTCGTGTCGTACCGCGCCCGGAGGCGCGCGCGGATGGTGGCGTCATCGCCCACGAGCCGCACGGGACGCACGGTGATCCCGAGGGCGTCGGCGTAGCGATCGACGTCCTCGCTGCCGGTGAGAACGCCGCTGACGACCAGTTGGCGCGGCCCCGCCGACCGGTAGTTGGCCCACACCGCCGCCATGTTCCGCGCCTCGATCACCGTGTTGTGCTCGTCGAAGTCGGCCGTCGGCCAGGACCGGTGGAACCAGTCCACGTCCATCAGGCTGAACGGGCGGTTCGCCTCGGCGAGCAGCGTGCCGACCGCATCGAGCGTCGCGGTCTTGCCGACGCCGTACGAGCCGTTGAGGAAGATCGCGTACTCGCCGTCCGTCGTCACGTCCCCGACTGTAGCGAGCCGGGTCGGGAGGGCCGCGCCCGCCGGCCTAGAGGAACGGGCGGAGCGGGGCGAGGATGAACTCGCTGACCCGCGCGACGACGTGCCGGCTCTGCCACTCCTGCTCGGTGAGCACGCGGCAGTTCGAGCTGTCCACCTCGAACACGTGCTCCATCGTGGCCGCCAGCCCGCTGTCGACGATCTCGAGGTTGATCTCGTAGTTCCCGGTCAGGCTGAGGCGGTCGATGTTCGCCGTGCCGATCGTCGACCACTCCCCGTCGATCGTGGCCGTCTTGGCGTGGATCATCGCGTGCTGGTAGAGCAGCACCGTCACGCCGGCGCGGAGCATCGCGCTGTAGAACCCGCGCGACAGCCAGTCGGACACCACGTGATTCGAGTCCTCGGGCACGATCACCCGCACGTCGACGCCCCTCCGGCTCGCGCGAAGAAGGGCGTCGAGGATCTGCTGGTCCGGGATGAAGTACGCGGTGGTGATGAAGATGCGGTGCTGCGCCCGGTTGATGGCGTCGAGGTAGACGCTGCGGATCGGGAAGACAAGGTTTGCGGGGATGTTGCTCACGGCGCGGATGTGCGGATCCCAGTGGGCGCCGCCGGTGTCCGGCAGCGCCTTGTGCGAGCCGGACTGCTGCAGATTCCACAGGTTGGTGAACGCCTGGGTGAGCTCGGAGACCTCCGGTCCGCGCAGGGCGAGGTGGGTGTCCCGCCACGACGTGGCGTAGAGCGAGCCGATGTTGTAGCCGCCGACGAAGGCGACGGTGTCGTCCACGACCATCAGCTTCCGGTGGTCGAGCCCGGTCCCCCGGATGTTCGTGAATAGCACCGACGGCCGGACGATGGGGAAGCGGAAGACGTTCACGTCGGGGTGGAAGGCGTAGAAGGAGGGCTTCACGACCAGGTTCGCGAACCCGTCGTAGATGACGTAGACGGACACGCCGCGGACGGCCGCGCGGTTCAGCGCGTCGCGGAAGCGTGCGCCGGTCTCGTCGCCCTTCCAGATGTAGGTCTCGATCAGCACGCGCTCCTCGGCGCCGTCGATCGCCGAGAGCATGGCGTCGTAGAGGTCCTCGCCGTACGTGTACACGGTGGTCGAGGTCTCGACCACCGTGGTCTCGAAGGACCCCGGACGCGGCCACTTCGGCCGGTTCTTGCGCCTGCTCCGCTCGACCGCGTCGATGGCGACGATGCTCGCGATGACGGTGGCCTGCGCGCCGAAGAACCCCATCGCCGCGGTCCGGATGGCGCGCGTCGCGACCTTCGTCAGACTCCGAACGAGAGGGGGCCGCATGCCCCGACCATATCGCAGCCGCGTGACCGGATTCGGAACGCATGCCGACTGCGCCGTGCTCAACGCAGGCTCGACCGGCTCCGCGCGGGTCGGCATCCCGGCGGATCCGGGGGAGCGCCTGTGAGGGAGCCTGCGGTGCGCACGGGGTCTCGGCGGGCGGAGGCCCTACTTCTTCAGCGCGCGTCCGTCCGAGTCGAGGTAGTCGCTCCAGGAGCGCTTGGCCTCCCAGCCCAGCATCCGGCGGGCCTTCTCGGTGGAGATGCCGCCGGAGTCGACCCGGTCCAGGTGTCGCAGCTCGATCTCGTCGTCGTAGTACTTCTTCAGGACCTCGGCGAAGTCGTGGCCGCCGGCGTTGTCCGGGTTGGCGATGTAGAACACCTCGTGGCCCGGCAGGTCGGACTCGGCGGCGAGCACGATGGCGTCGGCGAGGTCGTAGACGTCGATGTAGCTGCGGAAGTTCCCGTTCACGATCGAGGGGTCCCGCACGAGCGGGCCGAGGTTCGTCTCGTAGTTGTCCTCGTTGTGCACGGTGGCCGGCCGGATGGTGATGGCCGCGATGTCCGACCGCCGGACCGCGGCGTCCATCATCTGCTCGCCGAACAGCTTGGAGAGCGCGTACACGTCCTGCGGGTAGAGCGGGTGCTCCTCGTCGACGGGCACGTAGTCCGGGGAGAACGGGCGCTCCGGGAAGAAGTTGCCCACGATGCTCTCACTCGAGATGTTGACGAAGCGCGTCACCCCGAAGCGCACGGCGGCCTCGATGAGGTTGAAGGTCGACATGACGTTGGTCTGCATCACGACGTGCGCGGGGTGCCCGAGCGGTTGCGGGATGGCCGCGATGTGCACGACCGCGTCGACGCCGGCCACGACCGCGAACGCGGACCCCGCGTCCGTCAGGTCGGCCTGCTTGTACCGTCCCGGCACGACTACGCCCGCGTCGAAGACCGGCGGCACGAGGTCGACCCCGAGGACGTCGTGCCCCGCGTCGACCAGCGCCTGAGTGGCGGCTCGCCCGACCTTGCCGCGTGATCCGGTGACGAGGATCTTCATGATGTTCTCCCTGCTGCTGTGCCGATGCCCCACCCGAAGCAGCACAGGACGACGGAGGACGCCTGACGTGCGACGGTGCGGTAGGTGTCCGATCCTACGGAGTGCGCTGTGGGCAGGCGTGCTCAGGGCGCTCGCGAACGCTCAGGAGCGCTCGCGGGCACGCGTGCGCACGGTGGCGGCGATCCCGCAGGCGGCGAACAGCACGATCGCGCCCGCGATCACGAGGAGCGGGCTCACCCATCCGCCGGAGGACTCGTAGGCCGCGCCGACCAGCCACGGCGCGGCGGCGGCGAGGGCGTAGCCGACGCCCTGCACCATCGCGGACAGCCGCCGGGAGTGCGGACCGGAGGCGGCCAGCCGCACGACGATCATGAAGATCAGGGTGATGCCGCCGCCCTGGGCCACGCCGCCGAGGAAGGCCCACGCGGCCCAGCCGCCGGGCGCGAGGATGAGCCCGAGCGGGATGGTCGCCCAGAGGGCGGACAGGGTGCTGATCGCGACGACGATGCCCGCGCGCTGAGCGAGGAGCGGGATGCCGAGGGCTCCGACGACCGCGGAGATCTGGAAGATCGAGGAGCTGGACCCGGCGGCCGAGACGGACAGCCCCTGCTCGTCGACCAGCAGCTGCGGGAACCAGGCGGTGAGGCCGTAGTAGGCGAACGACTGCCCGGCGAAGGCGAGGGCCAGCAGGATCGCGGTGATGCTGCGCCAGGTCGCGGTGTGCGAGCGCGGATCGGAGATCCCCACGGGCCGGGTCGACGTGGGCACCGTCTCGATCGCGCCCGTCTCGACGGCCGGCCGCAGCGGGCCCCACCTCGTCGCCGCGCGGAGCCCGACCGCCCCGCTCCAGGCGATGCCCGCGACGATCGCAAGTACGATCCAGGTGGCGAGGGCGGCCCGCCAGCCGACGGCGTGCGCGATCGGGGCGGTGGCGATGGAGGTGATCATCGACCCGATGTTGAGGGCCGACGTGTAGAGGCCGGTGACCAGGCCGATCCGGGGCGGCTCGACGTCGCGGCGGATGAGCACCGGCACCACGACGTTGCCGACCGTGATGAAGAGCCCCAGGATCAGCGTGCCGGTGAAGGCGGCCGCGGTGTCGCCCGCTGAGCGGACGATGGTGCCGAGGGCCACCCCGAGGATCGCGATCGTCGTGGCCGCGTTCGCGCCCGCCCGCTCGATGAGGAGGGACGCGAGCGGCGTCACCAGCGCGAAGCAGAGCACGGGGAGGCTCGTGAGGAGGCCGGCCTCGGAGGCGGCGAGCCCCAGGTCCTCGGAGATCTCACCGACGATGGGGGCGACGGCGATGATCGGCCCGCGGAGGAGGAGCCCGATCGCGACGACTCCGAGGACGATGCTCCACGGGTTCGCCCGTCGCCCGCTGATCCTCATGGCGTCTGTCGGGGCGGAAGGAGCGCGTGCACCCTGTCGACCGTACCGGCGGTCGGCACGGCCGACTACCGGACGATGAACTCCGTGTCGGTCCAGCGCTCGGACAGGCCCCACAGCCTGCCGCCGAACTCGGGGGATGCGGACGAGCGCACCGGGCGGGCGGGCACCGGGCGCCCGAGCACCAGCGCGCGCGGTCCCACGAAGGCGCCGCCGTCCAGGGCGGGGTCCAGCAGGGCGCGCACGGTGGGCGTCGCGCCGCGGTTCTTGCCCTGCGCCCCGAAGGCGAGGGCCCGCTCGGCGAGCGGATGCGCGGACTCGATGACCCCGGGGCGCGGGGCGCTGAGGGCATCGAGCGCGAATCCGGGGTGCGCGATCAGCGCACGCGTCGTCGACCCCGTCGCCCGCAGCCGCCGATCGAGCTCGAGCATGAAGCCGCCGATCGAGCTCGAGCATGAAGCCGTGGATCGCGTGCTTGGAGAAGGCGTAGGCGCGGAAGAAACCGAACCGGCGGGTGCTCTGGAGGTCGTCGGGGTTGAGCGGCACGATCATGGTCGACAGGCTGCCGAGGCCGACGACGCGGCTGCCTGCGGTGCGCTGCAGCGCGGGGAGCGCCCGCGCGGCGAGGGCGAAGTGACCGAGGTAGTTGACCTGCAGGGTGCGCTCGTTGCCGTCGACGGTCACCTCGCGGCGGCGGGAGCCCGTGGTCATCCCGGCGTTCAGCACGAGGCCGTCGAGCCGGTCGAGGGAGTCGAGACGTGCCGACGCCTGCCGTGCGGACGCGAGCGAAGAGAGGTCGAGGGGCACGAAGCCGAGGTCCGCCCCCGGCACGAAGCGGCGGACGGACGCCATGGCGGCGGCGGCCCGCTCCTCGCTGCGGGCGGCGAGGAGAACTCGCGCGCCGGCCCGCGCGAGCTGCTCGACCGTGAAGTAGCCGAGCCCGGCGTTGCCGCCGGTGACGACGAAGACCCGTCCGGTCTGGTCGGGGAGGGCGGCGGGATTCCAGTCCGTCACGCGATCAGCACCTCCACGCCGGCCGCGCGGATGCCGGCGAGCTGGGCGGGGTCGGCCTCGGGGTCCGTCACGAGGGTGTGCACCGAGTCGATGCGCGCGAGCCGGGCGGCGCCGTGCCGGCCGAGCTTGCTCGCATCCGCGAGGACGACGAGCCGACTGCCACCGGTGAGCAGCGCCCGCTCGGTGGCCACGTCCACGAGGTTGGTGCGGCTGACGCCGTGCTCGGCGTCCACGCCGTAGGCGCCGGTGATCACCGTGTCGATGCTGAACTCCTGCAGTGCGGTCGTCGTCAGCGGCCCGAGCAGGGTCAGCTCGGTGCGCCGCATGTGGCCGCCCAGCACGACGACCTCGACGCCCGCGTAGTACGCGAGCCTCCCGGCGACGCCGAGGCTGTTCGTGATCACGGTGAACTCCGACCGTGGCGGCAGCGCGGCCAGCATGGCGTCGGTCGTCGTGCCGCCCAGGATGAGCACCGTCGAGTCCGGGGCGATGAGGGCGGCGGCGGCCTCGCCGATCCGCCTCTTGCGGTCCGGGTGGGTGTGCTGGCGCGAGGACCAGCTGGTGAGCACGCGCTCGTCGGTCGACACGGCCGACCCGTGGTGCCGCTCGATGAGCCCGCGCTGGGCGAGCTCGTCGAGGTCGCGACGCACGGTCGAGGGGCTCACGCCGAAGACCTTCGCGAGGTCGAGCACCTGCTGCACGCCGTGCGAGCGGATGTGGTCGAGGAGTTCGCGCTGCCGCGGCGTCTCGGGTGGCTGCTGGGTCGGCGCCGCGGGGTCCGTTCGGAAGGCCGCGCTCACTTGATGCCGCTCCGCGCGAAGCCCTGCACGAAGTAGCGCTGGAAGACCAGGAACACGATGATCATCGGCAGCACGGACACGAGCGCGAGGGCCATGATCGCGCCGTAGTCGGTGCCGTACTGGCCCTTCAGGAACAGCAGTCCGATCGGCAGGGTGTACAGCTCGCTCTCCTTCAGGGCGATCAGCGGCCAGGCGAAGTCGTTCCAGGTGGACAGGAAGGTGAGCAGGATCAGCACCGCGATGAGCGGCTTGCACAGGGGCAGCACGATCTGCGCGAAGACCCGGAACTGGCCCGCGCCGTCCACCCGCGCCGCCTCGATGATCTCCTCCGGGATGCCGATGATGAACTGCCGCGCGAGGAAGATGCCGAACGCCGTGGCCGCGGTGGGCAGGATGACCGCCCAGTACGTGCCGTAGATGCCGAGCTCGGTGACGAGCTTGAACTGCGACACCATGATGACCTGCACGGGCAGCATGAGCGTGCTGAGGGCGAGCAGGAACAGCACGTTGCTGCCGCGGAACTTCAGCCGCGCGAAGGCGTACCCGGCGAGGAGGTTCACGACCACCGTGAGTGCCGTGACGAAGACGGCGACGACGACCGAGTTGCCGAACCAGGTGACGGTCGGGAAGGTGTCGAAGACCTTCGTGAAGTTGTCGATCGTGAACTCGCGGGGCCAGAGCCGCAGGTCCCGGGACAGCAGTTCCTGCTTCGACGAGAAGGCCACGACGACCATCCAGTAGAGCGGGAAGAGCAGCACGATGGAGACGGCGATCGCGGCGACGAGCCGGAGGATGTAGGAGAAGCGTTTTCCGCGCGGGCGCCTGCGGGGGCGCGGGGGCTGCGCGTTCACCGTCGCGCTGCTGACGGCGAGCGTCGGAGTGGTGGCGGTCATCGGCTGGCCCTATTCGACGAGGTCCCGCGTGCGGCTGGCTCGCCACTGCACGGCGGTGAAGGTGAGGGTGATGAGCAGGAGCACGATGCCGATCGCGGCCGCGTACCCCTGGTCGCGGGTGACGAACCCGTTCTGGTAGGCGTAGGTGACCAGCACCGAGGTGGAGTACCCGGGGCCGCCGCCGGTCATCACGTAGACGATGTCGAACACCTGGAACGAGTAGATGACGTTCATGATCAGCAGGAAGAAGGTCGACGGCCCGACCATGGGCAGCGTGATGTAGCGGAACTGGTTCCACGGGCCCGCGCCGTCGAGGCGCGCCGACTCGTACAGCTCGGGCGAGACGCCCTGCAGGCCGGCCAGGTAGATGAGCATGTTGAAGCCGCTGCGGATCCATAGCGTGACCAGCACGACCGACAGGATGGCCGCGGCGCCGTCCGACTGCCAGGGCGCGGCCGAGAGCCCGACGACCCGCAGCAGCTTGTTGATGATGCCGATGTTCTGATCGAAGATGAGCACGCCGACCAGCGCGGTCGCGACGCCCGAGATGACCATCGGCAGCACGATGATCGTGCGGAAGAGGCCGCGGGCGGGAAGCACCGAGTTCATCAGCACCGCAAGGGCGAGGCCGATGATCATGCTGAGCGGCACGGTCACCACGGTGAACAGCGCCGTGTTGAGGGTCGACTGCCAGAACACGGCGTCGCCGAACAGGCGGGTGTAGTTCGCGAGCCCGACGAACTCGCCGCCGCCGAAGCCCCCGGTCTCCTGGAAGCTGAGCTGCACCGCCCAGACGAGCGGGAGGAAGAGGAAGACGCCGAGCAGCACGAGGTTCGGCAGCAGGAACGTGTAGCCGGTGAGCGCGTCGCTCAGCGCACGCCGACGCGTGCCGCGCCGAACGGGCGGGCGACGCGTCGGTGCGGGCGGGGCGTCCGGTGTGCCGGTGAGCACCCGCGTGGTCATGCGGTTGCCGCCGCGATCCCCTCGGAGATGTTGGCGAGCGTCTCCTCGGTGCTCTGCCCCTGCGTGAAGGCCAGCTCGAGCTGGTCGCTGAGCACGGTGTTGATCGCCGCCATGTCCGGCGAGGCGAGCTGCGCGACGTCCGACTCCTGGATGGTCGTCGCCTGCTCGACGAAGATCGGCATGACGTCGGGTCGGGTCGCGAACTCGATGTCGGTGCCGACCAGGCTCTGCAGGGTCGGCAGCTCGGTGGTCGCGGCGCAGAAGTTCCGCATCTGGTCCTCGCTCACCATGAAGGCGAGGAACTCGGCGGCGAGGTCGGCCTTCTCGGTGCTCGCGGTGGCGACGAGGGCGTTTCCGCCGAGGTCGCTGGCGCCACGCGCATCCCGCGGCATGTAGGTCGCGCCCCACTCGAACTCGGCGAGGCTGTCGACGTCGGGCAGCAGGAAGTTGCCGGCGAAGAGCATCGCGGCGGTCTCCGAGTAGAAGCTGTCGCTGGCGTACGTCGAGGACTTGACCGAGCTGTTGGCCGGGACGAAGTTCTTCTCGAAGAAGCCCTTGGTGAAGTCGAGGGCGGCGCGGCCCTCGGGGGAGTCGATGGCCGGGGTCTTCAGGTCGTCCTCGAGGTAGCGCCCGCCCGCCTGGAAGAGCCAGCTCAGCCAGCGCGTGACGCCCGCCTGCTGCCAGTTGTAGGCGAAGGGGTAGCGGTCGGGGGGCAGCTGGTCGCGCAGTTGCTGGGCCACCTGCTCGAACTCCTGCCAGGTCCAGGCGGACTCGAGGGTGTCGGGCACGGACGTGATGCCGGCCGCCTCGAACGCGGCGCGGTTGTAGAGGACCGCGGAGGTGTCGGTCTGGTGCGGCACGCCGAAGGGGGTGCCGTCGAACTGGACGGCACGCCAGAACGCCGGGATGAAGGCGTCGGAGGACGAGGCGTCGAAGTAGGAGCTCAGGTCGAGCAGCTGGTCCTGGCTCGAGTACACACCGAGGTTGCCGTAGTCGACGCGGAAGATGTCCGGCGCCGTACCCGACTGCAGCTGCGCGTCGATGTTCTCGAACATCTGCTCGTACGGCACGAGGTTGAGCGTGACGGTCGCGCCGGGATTCGCCTTCTCGAACGCGGCGATGCCCGCGCGGAAGCCGGCCTCCTCGGCCTCGCTGCCCCACGTCGTGAAGCTCAACTCGTCGGCCCCGGCCGAGCTCGCCGGCTTCGAGAACCCCGCGCAACCGGCGAGGAGGCCGGTCGCGGCGAAGGCGCCTGCTGCCCCCAGGAATGTGCGCCTGCTGTGATCCACGACCGACCTCGCTCCCGGCCCCCCTGGTCACGCGACGCAGATCGCATCGTGTGTATCGGGCCCCACATGGAGTATGCGCGGTGGCGTGGCCGTGGTCAAGTCTGCTCATTTCTGCGCGAATCTGCGCGAGTGGCGGGGGCGCCGAAAAATCCGTGCACGGGGGTCCGCAGAAGGGGGGACACGTGGGTAAGTTCTATGACAGCGTCTGAACTCCCGCCCCGTTCAAGCCGGCGGAAACAGCCCCAGCTGTTCCACCAGGGGCCACCCGCCCTGGTGGTCGCGCAACTCGAAGGGCCCGGCATCACGACCCCCACGTGGTGCCGGGTCTGCCCGCTCCCGCGCGCTCTGCGGATGCCCCCGCCCCTGCCCAGGCACAGGCATCCTGCCCAGGCACAGGCATCCTGCCCAGGGTCACCCCGGGCAGGATGCCGCTGCCTGGGCAGGGACGCTCACCGACCCGGGCAGAACGCGGCGTCGCTGTGCGCGACCGGCGTGCTGGTGCGCGACCGGCGTGCTGGTGCGCGACCGGCGTGCTGTGCGCAGCCGGCGCTAGGCGCTGCGGAGGTGGCGGGCGAGCCGGACGGTCGCCGCCAGGTACGCGAGTCCGATCAGTCCGGACACCGTCGCGGCCACGGGGGCGAGCGGCGAGGGGCCCGGGGCGAGCGCCCACCACGCCGCCTGAGCGAGGAAGAGTCCGCCGAGCAGGTATCCCGCCGGTGGCCGTGCGGTCATGCGCCACCACCTTCGCGGAGGCCGGACCGGCTCTCCCGCCCCTCGGAACGTGCGGACGCCCACGATCACGAACGCGAGCTGGCCGACGACGCTGAGCGCGGCGAGGAGGGCGCTGCTGCCGAAGTCGCTGATCGCCCCCGCGAGGAGTTGCAGCAGGATCAGCACGACGGGAACGGCGATCAGGTAACCGACCTTGCCCTCGGGCGTCGTGATGCGCATCGATCCAGCCTGCCCTCGACCGCGAAGGGTCCGTCCGAGGGCGCGCCGCCTACGGGAAAGTGGAGCCGGATCGGCACGGGCGGGATGTGTGCGTGTTCAGTTCCGCGACTACCTTGTGTCGCTGGCCCTACCTAGGTAGCGTGACTACTTACCATGGTCGTCGACTGGACATCCGAGCTCGTGCGGGCTGCTCTGCCTCGAGCGGTGCTCACGCTGCTCAGCGTCCAGCAGCAGCACGGGTACGGGATGCTCGAGCTGTTGCGCGACCACGGGTTCGAGCGGATCAAGGGCGGCACGCTCTACCCGCTGCTGCGGCGACTCGAGGAGCAGGGCCTCATCGACCACGCCTGGGAGCACGAGACCTCGGGTCCGGGCCGGAAGGTCTTCACCCTGACGCACCTCGGGCACGCGGAGCTCGATCGGTCCGTCCTCGCCTGGAACCGGATGAACGACGACCTCGCCGATCTACGAGCCACGAATCGGGATGCATCATGAGCTACGAACACGACCTCGCCTTCGCCCTTCGTCTCCGGGGGCTGTCCGAAACGCGCATCGCCGAGGCGGTCCGGGAGGTGCAGGCCCACACAATCAGCGCGGGGACGAGCCCGGAGGACGAGTTCGGCACGGCGGAGGAGTACGCGTCGACGTTCCCCGCGACCAAGCGCCGCACCCGGGGCGCTCGCGTTGCGGCCGGAGCGACCATCCTCGCGCTCGCCTACGTCGTCATCGCCTTCGCGCTCAAGCCGCTGTTCGATGTCGACGTCAGGAGCATCGTCGGACCGGTGATGCTCTGGCCGGCCCTGGCCATCATCGCGGTGGGCGTCCTCGCCGGCTTCCTCGTCGACTACCTGCGCCCGACGCCGCGCTCGACCCGGTGACCGCCCCGTCCCTCGGCTGAGCGCAGCGGCGCGCCGACCGCTCCCGCGCCCCCGCTCCCGGCGATCCCGCTCCCAGCGGTCCCGCTGTCCCTGCCCAGGCACGGGCATCCTGCCCGAGTGACCACGGGCAGGATGCCGCTGCCTGGGCAGGGACGTCAGTGGCGCGGGGTCAGTAGCCCTCGGGCTTGGTGGCCACGCCGTCCAGCCAGAGGTGATCCTTCGGGTCGCGGTGGCTGCCCGTCGATCCCACGTGCGCCGAGCTGATGCGCTCGCCGTTCTTGATGACGTGCACCATGGCCATCGCGTGACCGTGACCGAGGTCGTGCTCCTGCTTCAGCCACGTGAGGATGGGGGTCGCCTTGGTCTCCGGTCCGAACCCGCGCTCGCGCGCGAGGTCGATGAACTGCCGGGGGGTGATCCCCGTCTGCGCCTCGACGGTGTCGAGGTAGGCCTGGAATGACATCGGGTGCTCCTTCGCGTCCGGTTGTCGCCCTATTGTGCCCTCCGCCGACGCACCCATGTACGACCCACCCCAAGGCAACCCAGCAGATCCGGAACGACACGCCGTCGGCATGCCTCCTCCAGCCGCGTGTCGCACGGGATCTGCTTAATTGAGTCGAGAGCCGCAGCCCTGTTCGGGACGAGCGCTCTCGTCGTCGCTGCCGTCGGCAGAGGCGGAAACGCGGATCAGCCTTGACCCTGGCGGAACGGGAGTGGCACGCTGAAGGGTCGCCCGCGCCACCCCTCCCGGAGGCGTCCGCGCGCCCGGAATCGGGCGGCCCCGAGCACGTGTCGGGGTCCGTTCCGAATGTCGGTGGTCGCGGTTATCGTGCGGAGCGACCACGTCGCTGTGACAGTCCGGAGGGACGATGCTCGGAAAGCTGCTCCTCACGTATTTGAAGCCGTACCGCCGGCTGCTGCTCGGGGTGCTGGTGTTCCAGTTCCTCTCGGCGCTGGCGAGTCTCTACCTGCCGAGCCTGAACGCCGAGATCATCAACAACGGTGTCGCCGCGGGCGACACCGGGTACATCTGGTCGACCGGCATGCTCATGCTCGCGATCTCGCTGGGCCAGATCGCGTCGTCGGTCATCGCCACCTATTTCGCCGCCCGCGCCGCCATGGCCTGCGGCCGCGACATCCGCAACGACGTCTTCGAGCGCGTCTCCAACTTCTCGGAGCGCGAGGTCTCGCAGTTCGGCGCCGGGTCGCTCATCACCCGCAACACGAACGACGTCCAGCAGGTGCAGATGCTGGCCATGATGGGGGCGACCATGCTCGTGACGGCGCCCCTGCTCGCGATCGGCGGGGTGATCATGGCGCTGCAGCAGGACGTCGGCCTGTCCTGGCTGATCGGCGTCTCCGTGCCCACGATCCTCGTCGTCGCCGGCCTCATCATCGGCCGCATGGTCCCCCTCTTCCGCAGCTACCAGAAGCGCCTCGACACCGTGAACCGGGTGATGCGGGAGCAGCTGAGCGGCATCCGGGTCGTGCGCGCGTTCGTGCGCGAGTCCATCGAGGAAGCGCGATTCCGCCTCGCGAACACCGACATCATGGTCGTCGGCCGCAAGGTCGGCTCCCTGTTCGTGCTGCTGTTCCCGCTCGCCATGCTCGTGCTCAACGTCACGGTGGTCGGCGTCATCTGGTTCGGTGGCATCGAGGTCGACCGGGGCACGGTGGAGATCGGCACGCTGTTCGCCTTCATGCAGTACGTCGGCCAGATCCTCATGGGCGTGCTGATGGCCAGCTTCATGACGATCATGATCCCGCGCGCCGCGGTCAGCGGGGAGCGCATCGGCGCCGTGCTGAACAGCGAGACGACGTTGCACCGGCCCGTGAACGCGGAGCGCACCTTCCCGACCCCGGGCTCGATCGAGTTCCGCGACGCGGGCTTCACCTACCCGGGCGCCGAGCGCGCCGTGCTCGAGAACATCAGCTTCTCCGCCGCCCCCGGGGAGACCGTCGCCATCGTCGGGTCCACCGGCGCGGGCAAGACGACGCTGATCTCCCTGCTTCCGCGCCTCTTCGACGTGACGAGCGGCGCGGTCCTCGTGAACGGCACCGACGTGCGGCAGGCGGACCTGCCCGCGCTCTGGGCGTCCATCGGGCTGGTCCCGCAGCGCCCCTTCCTCTTCACCGGCACGGTCGCGTCCAACCTCCGCTTCGATCGGGAGGACGCGACGGACGAGGAGCTCTGGCGCGCCCTCGAGATCGCCCAGGGCCGAGACTTCGTTGCGGAGATGGAGGGCGGGCTCGGCGCCCGCATAGCCCAGGGCGGCACGAACGTGTCCGGCGGCCAGCGGCAGCGCCTCGCGATCGCCCGGGCCATCGTGCACAACCCCGGCATCCTCGTGTTCGACGACTCCTTTTCCGCGCTCGACCTCACCACGGATGCCCGCCTGAGACAGGCGCTCTGGCGCGAGCTGCCGGGGGTGACGAAGATCGTCGTGGCGCAGCGCATCTCCACGGTCACGGATGCGGACCGCATCGTCGTGCTCGAGGACGGCCGCATCGTCGGACTCGGCACCCATGACGAGCTCCTGACGACGAGCACCACCTACCGGGAGATCGTGGAGTCGCAGCTCGGAGTGGAGGCGCAGCGATGAGCGGGTCGCACGCGAAGCGCAGGGGCGACGAGAAGCCCGAGGGGACGAGGGTTGCGAAGCCGGTGAAGGGCGCGAAGCCGGCGAGAGCCGGGAAGCCGGAGAAGCCGGAGAAGGTCCTCACCGAGGAGGAGCGGTACGAGCTGGAGCTCGCCGAGCAGGCGCGCATCAACGCCGACGACTGGTCGAGCGTGGCGCCGGGCAAGGCGGCGAACTTCGGCCAGAGCTTCGGCCGCCTGATCGGGCTGCTCCGCCCGCACGCGTTCGCGTTCATCTTCGTCTCGACGCTCGGCGCCATCGGCGTCGTGCTCGCGATCATCGCGCCACGCATCCTCGGCGAGGCGACGAACATCATCTTCGAGGGCGTCATCTCGCTGCAGCTGCCCGCGGGCGTGAGCCAGGCGCAGGCGGTCGACGGGCTCCGCGCCTCCGGGCAGGACGACCTCGCCAACATCGTTTCCGCGATGCGGAACCTCGTGCCCGGCGAGGGCGTCGACTTCGTGCGGCTCGGCCGCATCCTCGGCATCGTGCTCATGCTCTACGTCGCGAGCTCGGTTCTCACCTGGCTGCAGGGCTTCGTGATCAACGTCATCATGATGCGCACGATGTGGCAGCTCCGCGAGTCGGTGGAGGCGAAGATCAACCGCCTGCCCCTCGCCTACTTCGACCGGGTGCAGCGCGGCGAACTGATCTCCCGGGTCACCAACGACATCGACAACATCACGCAGACGATGCAGCAGGCCCTGTCCACGGTCGTGACCTCGGTGCTCACCGTCGTCGGCGTGCTCATCATGATGTTCACGATCTCGTGGCAGCTCGCCCTGGTGACCCTCGTGTCGCTGCCGCTCATGGCCGTCATCTTCGGCATCATCGGGCCGAAGTCTCAGGCGGCGTTCACGACCCAGTGGCGCAAGGTCGGCCGGCTGAACGCGCGCGTCGAGGAGTCGTTCTCCGGTCACGCGCTCGTGAAGGTGTTCGGACGCGAGGAGGACTCGCTCGAGAAGTTCAAGGCCGAGAACGAGGAACTCTACCAGGCCGCGTTCCGGGCCCAGTTCCTCTCCGGCATGATCATGCCCGGCATGATGTTCATCGGGAACCTCACCTACGTCGGCATCGCCGTGCTCGGCGGCCTCATGGTCACGACCGGCCAGCTGCGGCTCGGCGACGTGCAGGCGTTCATCCAGTACTCGCAGCAGTTCACCCAGCCGCTGTCCGAGCTGGGCGGCATGGCCGCGGTCGTGCAGTCCGGCACCGCGTCGGCGGAGCGCGTGTTCGAGCTGCTCGACGAGGAGGAGCAGGAGCCCGACCGCGCGGACGCGCCGGCACCCGTAGACGGCGACGGCACGATCGTCTTCGAGAACGTCTCCTTCTCCTACTCTCCGGAGCACCCGCTGATCCGCGACCTCTCGTTCCGGGTGGAGCCCGGGCAGACCGTGGCCATCGTCGGCCCCACCGGCGCGGGCAAGACGACGCTCGTGAACCTCGTCATGCGCTTCTACGAGCTCGACGGCGGCCGGATCCTGCTCGACGGCCAGGACATCGCGTCCCTCACGCGGCACGACGTGCGGGCGAGGACCGGGATGGTGCTGCAGGACCCCTGGCTCTTCGCCGGCAGCATCCGGGAGAACATCCGGTACGGCAGGCAGTCCGCGACGGACGACGAGATCCTCACGGCCGCGAAGGCGACCTACGTCGACCGGTTCGTGCACTCCCTCCCCGACGGGTACGACACCGTGCTCGACGAGGACGCGTCCAACGTGTCCGCGGGGGAGAAGCAGCTCATCACGATCGCCCGCGCCTTCGTGGCGCAGCCGTCCGTGCTCATCCTCGATGAGGCGACCTCCTCCGTGGACACCCGTACCGAACTGCTGCTGCAGCACGCCATGGCCGCGCTGCGCGAGGGTCGCACCTCGTTCGTGATCGCCCACCGCCTGTCCACCATCCGGGACGCCGACCTCATCCTCGTGATGGAGCACGGCAGCATCGTCGAGCAGGGCAGCCACGACACCCTGATCGCTGCGAGGGGCGCCTACTGGCGGCTGTACAACTCGCAGTTCGAGCAGGCGAGCGCGGATGCCGACGCGCCCACCGCGGGTGCGGGAGCCGCGACCGGCGGCGGGGTCGCCCCGAGCGATGCTGCGGCAGGCGGCGACGCTGCCGCGACCAGCGGCGTCGCGGCAGCAGCCGCGACGGCCGCGAGTCAGGAGTCGCTCCGGACGTAAGAGCCGTCGACGACTGTTGCCCGGCCGCCCCACCGGGGGTAGCGTGACCCAACCCCCGCATCGGCTCCCCACCGGAAGCAGCAGACAATGACGTTCTCTCGACGAGCGGTGCTCGCCGCCCTGTCCCTTCCCCTGTCCGCCCTTTTCGCCGTCGGCACGGCGGTGCCCGCCACCGCCGCCACCGACCCGGTCGCGGGCTCGGGCGACTTCACCAAGAGGGTGCTCGCCACCGGGTTGAGCAACCCCTTCGAGGTGATCTACGGACCGGACAGGCGGCTGTGGGTCACGGAGCGCAGCTCGGGCGAGGTGACGCAGGTGAGCCCGACGGACGGTGCCACCCGGACCATCCTCACGGTCCCGAACGTCGTGGCAACCTCCGGCGCGCAGGACGGCCTGCTCGGCATGGCGCTCGACCCGCGCCTGCTCACCGGGACGGGCAATGACTTCGTCTACCTCTCGTACACGTACGACGCCGATCCCGGCTCCGCCCTCGATCGGAAGCAGAAGCTGGTGCGGTACACCTACCGGGCCGCCACCGCGAAGCTCGACAGCCCCCGGGAGCTGATCTCGGGCCTCCCCGCCAGCAACGACCACAACTCCGGTCGGCTGGTGTTCGCGCCCGACGGGCGGCTGCACTACACAATCGGCGATCGCGGCAACAACCAGAGCGGGAACGCCTGCCGCCCGAACCTGGCACAGCGCCTGCCCACCGCGGCGGAGGTCGCGGCGAAGAACTGGACCGCCTATCAGGGCAAGACCCTGCGACTGAACCGCGACGGGTCGATCCCCTGGAACAACCCCACCATCAAGGGCGTCCGCAGCCACGTGCTCACCTACGGGCACCGCAACCCCCAGGGCCTCGTGTTCGCGCCGAACGGCACGCTTTACTCCTCCGAGCAGGGGCCGCAGAGCGACGACGAGATCAACCGGCTCACCCCGGGCGGCAACTACGGCTGGCCCAACGTGGCCGGGTACAAGGACGACAGCGCCTACGTGTACGCCAACTGGTCCGCGGCGTCCGGCTGTGGCACGACCGTGAAGTACGACGCCTTCACCATCCCCGCGTCCGTGCCCAGGACGGCGGAGTCCTCGTTCACGGACCCCGCCTTCGTGCCGCCGCTGCGCACCTACTACACGGTGCCGACGGGCCACGACTTCCGCGGCGACGCCTGCGACCCGTCCGGCCTGTACTTCATTTGCTACCCCACTGTCGCGCCGTCGAGCCTCGACCACTACAGCTCGGGCACCGTGCCGGGCTGGCGGAACTCCCTGCTGATGACGACCCTCAAGGCCGGCAAGGTCTACCGGGTCAGCGTGACCGCGGCCGGAACCCTGACCGGCAGCAGCGTGCCCCTGTGGTCCTCCGTGAACCGGTACCGCGACACGGCCATCGCGCCCGACGGCGGCACCGTCTTCGTCGCGACCGACAGCGGCGGGATCGCCCGCGGCAGCAACGGGGACGCGACGCGGAACCTCACGAACCCGGGCTCGATCCTCGCCTTCCGGTACGACGGCTCGGTGGGCTGAGCGGCGGGCTGAGCACAGCGGAGCGCGCCGGGAGGCGCCGCTATGTGAGCCGCGCCTACGCGGGCAGCTCGGTGGAGCGGCGGATGAGGATGTCACCCCAGGAGCTCCGGGCGCGCACCTCGACGGTCTCGTCCGCGGCGCCGGGGCCGGAGTCGGCGGCGAGCTCGTTCCGCACCCTGCCGTGCTGCGAGCCGAGGTCGAGCCAGGCGGCGGTCCCCTCGCGGATGCCCGCCTCCAGCGTTCCGTACGAGGACTCGAGCAGCAGCGACTCCCGCGCCACCTCCCCGATCCGCACGCTGCCGTACGCGGTCTTCGCCACGACGGAGGCGCCCGCGCGGTCGACGGCCAGGTCCCCGTGGGCTCCGTTGAAGCGCAGCGCGCCGGCCACCGTGCCGAGCACGGTGCGACCGTAGGAGTTCTTGAGCACCGCGCCACCGTCGATGCGGTGAGCGCGGATCATGCCCGACGAGGTGGTGATCTCCGCGTTCCCGGCGGCGTGCTCGACCGTCACGTCCCCCGTGCCGGTCCGCAGGGTCACGTCGCCGGTCCGGTCCAGCCGGATGTCACCGACCCCGGCGGTGATCGAGCACTCGGCGAGGGTGCCGCTGGCGTACAGGCTCCCCACCGCGGACTCGCCGTGCACCCGGGATCCGGTGGGCACCTCGATGCTCACCTCGATCGACTCCCGCCCGCCGAAGGGGGAGTACTGCTTCCACCCGCGCGACGCGGTGATCCGCAGCTCGCCCCGCTCGTACCGCACCCGCGCCTGCTCCGCGGCACGCAGGTCGGCCGCGCGGGACGGGTCGGAGGGCCGGATCTCGACGACGGTGTCCGCGCGCGCGGTGGCGTGAATGCGCACGTCGCCGACGACAAGGCCGATCACCACCGAGACGGGGTGCGGCGTGGGGAAGGTCGGCATGGTGTCAGCGCACCCAGCCGGTGAAGCGGGAACCGCCGTCGTGCTGCTCGCGCTGCTTCCTCGGCCGGTTCTTCGTCTCGAGCGCGTCCCCGACGGCGCGGACCAGCCAGGAGTTCACCGAGATCCCCTCCGCGCTCGCGGCCTCCTCGACGCGCGACTTGAGGTGATCGGGCAGACGCAGCGTGGTGCGCGATGTGGCGCCGTCCTCGGCGTCTCCGGAGAGCGCCGGGGTCGGCAGCGGTGCGGCGGCACGCGCGTCGTGGGAGTCGACGTCGGCGAAGGCGTCCGTGGCGGGCAGGGTGACGACGAACTCGGGGTCCCGCCCGCGGAGTCGCACGTCGACGGAGCCGGGCGCTAAGTCGCGGGTGATCTCGCTGGCCGCGGCCGACAGCGCGTCGAGCAGCACGAGCCGCGTCGCCGCCTCGAGCGGTGCCGCGAGGCGCTCGGCCAGCTGCCGCGCCTCCTCGCCGCCGGCGTCGGCCGCGACCGCCAGCTGGCGGTGCAGGTCCTCGATGTACTGCGACAGGTCCATGACACCATTGTGACGCCACGGTGGCGGTACCGCGGCTCACGGCGTTCCAAGGGACGGAGCCGTCAGCGGATCACGCGGGAGCGGCGGGGGTCGTGGTCCCCGGTCGCCCACTCCGCGATCGCGCGGGCGATCTTCCTGCCGCCCTGCGACGACGGCTCGATCGGATTCGCGTAGTCGGCGTCCTCGGTGCAGATGAGCCGGAGGTCGAGCAGGTCGACGCCGCGGTCGAAGGCGACCCGGGTGATGCAGTCGTTGAACAGGGCGATCGCGCTGCGGATGACGGCGGAGTTCGGGGCCGACCGAGGCGTGTCGTAGATCGTGCACACGGCGACCGGGAGCCCGGTCGCCAGCACGGCGTCGAGCATCGCCCCGTAGGCCTGGGTGAAGGGGTCCTGGTGCGCGCCGAGCGTGGCGATCGCCTCGGCCACGATGGACACCGGCGCGTTCAGCAGGTGGGCGAGGCCGAGCGCGTCGTTGCCGCCGACGCTCACGGCCAGGTGCGTCGCCCCGTCCGGGCGGCCCGCCAGCTGGCGCCGCACGCCGCCGATCACGTCGCCGTCCACCGCGAGCAGCGTGGCGGTCCAGTCGGCGGGCAGGGCGTCGCCGACCTGCGCGACCACGTCGGGCTCCCCGCCCACGTAGGCCCCGTTGTCGAAGATGGAGTCGCCCAGCAGGACGACGTGGCCACCGTTCACGATTCCTCCCTCTCCTCGATCCGGCCCGACGCCGCGGGTCAGAGCGTGCGCCACCTCAGCCGGCGCAGATCCGTGCGGAGGTCGAGAAGCCGGTCCTCGCGTTCCGCGTCGTAGTTCGCGTCCTTGGGTCCGGTCCACCCCATGCCGTTGAGGATCGCGACCCCCACGTCGTCCATGGCCTGCCGGTGGGCGTCGCGCACCACGTCCGTGACGTAGTCGGGATCGTCCGCGAAGGCGGTGAGCTCCTTGGCCAGCGCGCTGTGCACCGTCTGGCGCTGGCGCAGCACCGGCTCGTCCTCCGCGCCGTAGTCGTGCTCGTGCCTCGCCTTGCCCACCAGGCGCTCGGCGCGGCGGCGGAGGACGCCGGCGCGGATGGCGTACCCCTCCTGCTCGCCTGCCAGCCGGCCGAGTTCGCGCCGCACGGCCTGCGCGGTGTCCTCCGTGCTGAACGGGGCCCGGTCGCGGAGGGCGCGCAGGATGATCCAGTTGCGCACGGCCAGCACCAACGCCGCCCGGGCGACGAGGAGGCCCTCCTCCGTCGCCCGCGCCTCATCAGCCGGCGGTATGCGCACCTGCTGGCCTCCCCACGACGAAGTCCTCGAGCATCCGTGCCCGCTCGGACGCCGTCCTCGGCGTCGCTGTCCATCGTGCCATTGCGCGGGTCACCGCGGGCGCCACCGGGAGGCGGGTGCCCGCGGGGAGCGGCGACGAGCGAAGCGAGCGACCGGGAGGCGGTGACGGCTCGGCTGGCGGTGCGCAGCGTGCGCCCCGCCGGCACAGCACTGATCCGCGGGTAGCGCGTCCACTCGCTACCCGCGGATCAGCGGTCCGGTGCGACCCCGTCAGTCGTACTTCGCGGGGTCCGCGTACACGGGGTCGTTGGCGTCGTAGTCACCGGCGTCGTAACCGACGCTGAACTGCGCCATCATGTCGTGGTCCTCGTGCGGCAGGTTGTGGCAGTGCACCATGTAGCGGCCCTTGTGGTGCTCGAACTTCATGAGCAGCCGCACGGTCTCGCCCTCGCCCACGTACACGACGTCCTTCGGGCCCTTCTCGTAGGGGAACGGCGCCCGCCCGTTGCGGGACAGGATCTGGAAGTCGACGAGGTGGATGTGCAGCGGGTGGTACCAGCCGCCCGAGCTGTTCTCGAACGACCAGATCTCGACCGCGTTGTAGTCCGGGTCCGCGAGGACCTTCTGGTACTCGCTGTCCACGACGTCCTCCCACGTCATGCCGTCGATGGTCCAGATGTTCAGGTCGCGCTTGAGCCGGAAGTGCCGGGTCTTCACCGCATCCGACGCCTTCAGCGACATCGCGGTGCTCGGCACGAGGGTGGTGGGCATCACGGTGGCCGCGGGTCCCGAGGTGTCGACGGGATCGGCGGTCACGTCGAAGGCCATGACCTTGCCGGTGTAGTCGAAGTCGATGTTGTTCTTGTTCGACAGGTTGCGGAGCTCGACCCGGGTTCCCGCGGCGTACTTCGAGAAGTCGATGAGGATCTCGTAGCGCTCGGCGCCCGCGTGCCGCCAGGAGGTCACCGTCTGCGCCACGGGCATCAGGCCGCCGTCCGTCGCCACCACGGTGACCGGGCCGCCGCCGCTGAGCGCGAACCGGTACGACCGGGAGATGGAGGCGTTGAGCACCCGGAAGCGGTAGATCCGGCGCTGCACCCGCATCACCGGCCAGGGGGCCCCGTTCACGAGGATGACGTCGCCCCACAGGCCCGACTGGGTCTTGTCGTCGTAGGAGAGCTTGCCGTTCGCCGAGAACATCGCGTCCGTCACCGTGAGCGGCACGTCGAACTTGCCCTGCGGCAGCAGCCGGCGCTCGTCGTCGTCGTGCAGGTGGTACTGAGCCGCGAGGCCCGAGTACGCGTTCTGCGCCGTGTTGTGCACCGCGTGGTCGTGGTACCAGAGGGTGCGCGCCGGCTGGAAGTTCGGGTAGTGATAGGTCTTGCTCTGGTCCTTCGCCGTCAGGTCGTTCGCATACCCGTCGTACTGGGGCAGGGACGCGGAGCCGTGCAGGTGCGTCGAGGTATCGAGCACGTGACCCCAGCTGGGGTGGAACAGCGGCAGGCGGTTGCGGACCTTCAGCCGGATCGGCTCGCCCTTGTTCACGCTGATCGTGGGGCCGGGAAAGATGCCGTTGTAGCCGAGGATCGGGGTGTTCAGGCCCGGCACGATGGCCGCCGACCCGGCTGTCTCGGTGACCTCGTAGTACGTCGAGGTCTGGCCGTCCGGGGACGGCTTCGGCGCGAGCACCGGCGGGATCGGCAGCGGAACGGCGAAGCGCTTGGGGAAGTTCCGGAGGGCCAGCGTGCTGGGGGTCGAGGCCTGCGCTTGAGTCAGGGGAACGGTGAGGGCGGCCGCGCCGATGGCGCCGATTCCGCCGACCTGAAGGGCGGTGCGTCTGCTGATGGTCATGGTGCGTCCTTTCGGCGAGAGGGGGCTCACGGGAAGGTGTCGGAGTCCGGGTGGGCGGAACGCGACGGGAACGGCTGGATGGCCCCGGGTGCTGGGTGGGCTGCGCGGTGGACGAGCTGGGCGCTGCGTGCGGTATGTGGCGTGTGGCTGCGTGCTGCGGGTGCTGTGTTTGTGGGTGCTGTGTGGCTGTGCTGCGGGTGATCGCGAGGGGCCGGCCGGGCAGCCGCACCACTTCGGTGTCGGGGTCATGACTAGTTGTCCGGCCCTGGAAAAAACTTGTCTTCTCGGGTCCGCGGCATCCCGCGCGGGTTGGTTTTTCGCAAGGTCGGTGCGGGACCGTGAACGTGGGCGCCGGCGACCGCCGGAGCGCCCGATGGGAGGAAGCGGACCATGCGGACGATGCGGATCACGAGGACGGCGCCGCTGGCGCTGATCGGGGGCGGGCTCGTGGCCCTGGCCATTGCCTTCTCCCTCTCCGGCGCCTCGGAGCCTGCGCTTCTCGACCGCACCGGTCCCGTCGTGATCTGGGGCCTGCCCGTGGCGAAGTTCGGCGTCAACCTGGCCGCGGCCGTCGTGATCGGGGCCCTGCTCCTGTCCGTCACCGCGTTGGTGCCGGGCGGCCCCGCGCAGCGGCGCGCCCTCGCCCTAGCCCGCGCGAGCGCCCTGGTGTGGACCGCCTGCGCGGCCGTCGTCGCGCTGCTCACGTTCCAGACGGTGGCGAACCTGCCGCTGCTCGCGCCGGATGCGGGTGACGCGTTCGCCACGTTCTTCACCGGCGTGCCGCTCGGCCGCGCCACGGTCGCGG
This sequence comes from uncultured Microbacteriaceae bacterium, assembly GCA_947487835.1. GTDB lineage: Bacteria > Actinomycetota > Actinomycetes > Actinomycetales > Microbacteriaceae > Planctomonas. The sequence continues at coordinate 154,328 of CANKXX010000003.1, read as the reverse complement.
CGACCGTGCTCGCCGCGACCGCGGCCGTGCTCACGTTCACGGCGCGCTCCCGGGCGACGCTCGTGGTGTCCGCCGCGGTCGCGCTGGCGGGCACCGTGCCGCTGGTACTCAACTCGCACGCCGCGGGCAGCCGCGGGCACGCCGACAGCACGGTCGCCATCGTCCTGCACGTGCTCGCGGCCTCGGTGTGGGTCGGCGGGCTCCTGGTGCTCATCGCCGTGCGCTCCGCGATCCCCGCCGACCAGCGTGCCGTGGTCGTCCGGCGCTACTCGTCGCTCGCGCTCGCCTCGTTCGTCGCCCTCGCGGTGTCCGGGACGGTCGGCGCCTGGGCGACGCTCGGCAGCTGGCAGGAGCTGCTCTCGCCCTATGGCGCTCTCGTGCTCGGCAAGACGGCCGCGCTCTCCCTCCTCTTCGCGTGCGGCGCCGCCCAGCGCCTCGTCGTCGTGCGCGCGCTCGATCGCCGGGCGCCGTCCGCCGGCCGTCACTTCGCCGCGCTCGTCGTCGGAGAGCTCGCGATCATGGGCGCCGCATCCGGGGTGGCGGCGGCGCTGGCGCGCACGACGCCGCCCGCGTCGCCGCGCACGGGCGTGGACGGGGCCCTGCTACCCGAGTTCGGCGTGGTCCCCGCGCTCACCCAGTGGCGGGTGGATCCGCTCTGGCTGCTCGTCTGCGGGGCCGCCGTCGTGCTCTACCTCGGCGGCATCCGCCGGCTGCGCCGCCGGGGTGAGTCCTGGCCGGCGCTCCGCACCGCGTCGTGGCTCGGCGGCGCCGCGCTGCTGCTCCTCGTGACCAACGGCGGCCTGCACGTGTACCAGGGGTTCCTCCTGAGCGCGCACGCCGCGACGCAGGCGATCCTGCTCGGGGCCCTCCCGCTGCTCCTCGTCGGCGGTGCGCCGGGGACGCTGATCGAGCGCACGGTCGAGTCGAGACGCGACGGCACGGTCGGCGCCCTCGAGGCGACCCGCGCCATCGCCCGCCCCATCCGCTGGATCAGCACCAGGCCGCTCCTGCCGACGATCGTGCTCGCGCTCGCGCTGGCCGCGACCCTCGCGTCGCCTCTGCAGCGCTACGCCGCACTCACCGAGCCCGGGTACGCGGTGTCCGTCTTCGTGGCGCTCGCCGCCGGCATCGTGTTCGCGTCGGCGGTCGTGCCGGCGGCCGGCCTGCCCCGTGGAGATCGGTTCTTCGCTCTCGCCGGTGCGGCGATCGTGTTCGGCGCGTACGGGGCCTGGGTCCGGGCGCAGGCGCCACTCCTCGAGGAGGTGTGGTTCCGCGCGGTGGGCAACCCGTGGGGCGACGCGCCGTCGGTAGCGCCCGAGTGGAGCGGCCCGCTCCTCTGGGGCATCGCCGGTGCGGGCCTGGCCGTCGCCGCCGCTCTCGTCGCGCGCCGCGGCGGCGGGGTCGACCCGGGTGGCGTGCCCGTCACCACCGCTGTCGTTCCCGCCTTCGCGGTGGCGACGGAATCGCGGGCGGACGCGTGACCATGACCGGCACGGATCCGCGCGAGGATTCCGCGCCGCTCCCCGGCCCCCCTTCCGCGGGAGCGCCGTCCTCGGCTTCGCGGGTCCCGCAGCAGCGGCGCCTCAGCACGCGCGGCCGATTCCGTCGCGTGGCCGTCGCCGCGGGGTGCCTTCTCGCGGTCGTGGCCGTGCGCGTCCTGGTGCTGGAGCCCACGGTCGTGACCTCCGCGAGCATGGAGCCGACGATCGACTCCGGCGCGATCGTCTGGATCAACTCCCTCGCCCCGCGTATCGGACCCGTCGAGCCCGGCACCGTCGTCGCCGCCCGGCTCGACGACGGCAGCACCGTGGTCAAGCGGCTGATGGCGACGGAGGGACAGACGGTCGAGGTCTACGGCGGCGTGCTGCGGATCGACGGTCGCAACCTCGACGAGCCGTACGCGGACTCGACCGACATGGAGGGCATCTTCTTCGGCCCCCTGCGCGTGCCCGAGGGGAAGGTCTTCCTGCTCGGCGACAACCGGCTGGACTCGATCGACTCCCGCGTCTTCGGCCCTCTCGACGAGGACGCGGTGCAGGGCACCATCGTCGCGGCCTGGCCCCGCCTCTTCTGACCGCGGTCGTGCATCCGGTCGCTGAGCTCGTCGAAGCGACGTGAGGCTCTGCGCTCGGGTTGCGTCCCTTCGTCAGGCTCAGGGACCGTAGGGGGGTGCGTACGGGGCGGAGACGAAGAACCGGCCGGTGATCCTTCGGATCACCGGCCGGTTCGGCTCGGAGGCTCCCGTGCCTCCCGAGCCGTCGGCGCCCCTCCTCCCCAGGAGGTTCTGCCGACCCGCTGCCCGAGCACGCTCACCCAGTGGCGCGGACAGCCGCCTGTCGTCGCTTACCCCGACCGCGTCACCCCTTCTCCTGTCCTCTCGCGCCCACTGCCGTGCGGGCCGTGTCGTCACGGTAGGAAGCGGACCCTACGAAAAACTCGCGCTGCGCCGACGCTGTTCGAGGGGAGCGGCAAGCGGGTTCATAGACTCCGCATAGGAAGCGCACAAACAATGGGTGCGTGACCACGACGAACGGCTCCTTCCAGTCCCCCTCCTCCGCGCACCAGCCGCGCATGACGCGCGCCGACGGATCGCCTGTGCGCGTGCTCGTGGTGGACGACGAGAAGTCGCTGACCGACCTGCTGCAGATGGCGCTGCGCTACGAGGGCTGGTCCATCCGCACCGCCGAGAACGGCCAGCAGGCGCTCGCCGTCGCCCGTGAGTTCCGGCCGGACGTGATCGTGCTCGACGTCATGCTGCCCGACATCGACGGGCTCGCGGTGCTCGGCCGCATCCGCGCGGACGGCCAGGACGTGCCGGTGCTGTTCCTCACGGCGAAGGACTCGCTCGACGACCGCATCGCGGGGCTCACGGCGGGCGGCGACGACTACGTCACCAAGCCGTTCAGCCTCGAGGAGGTCGTCGCCCGGCTGCGCGGCCTCATCCGCCGCTCCACGCTGACGATCAGCGACGCCGCCAACCCGGAGCTCGTGGTCGGCGACCTCGTGCTCAACGAGGACAGTCACGAGGTGTCCCGGGCGGGAGACGCCATCGAGCTCACCGCGACGGAGTTCGAGCTCCTGCGGTACCTGATGCGCAACCCGCGCCGCGTGCTGAGCAAGATGCAGATCCTCGACCGGGTCTGGAGCTACGACTTCGGCGGCCGCTCGAGCGTCGTCGAGATCTACATCTCCTACCTGCGCCGGAAGATCGATGCCGGCCGCGAGCCCATGATCCACACGGTGCGCGGGGCCGGCTACATGCTCAAGGCCGCGTCATGACCCTGCGGCGGCGCCTCGTGCTCGGGATCGTCGCCCTCCTCGCGCTCGTGAGCATCATCATCGGCATCGCGAGCGTCGCCTTCCTCCGCGGCACGCTCATGGCGCAGCTGGACCGCCAGCTCGTGCAGTCGGCCGACCGGGCGCTCGGCGCCATCGAAGGACCCTTCGGCGGTGGGGGAGGCGGCGGGCCGGACGGCGGTCCCGGCCTGGAGCGCGGTCAGGGGGCCGGCACGCTCGTCGCGATCGCGGTGGGGGACGCCGTCGAGTTCGCCGCCTTCATCGACGTCCAGGGCACCCAGCAGACCCTGAGCGTCGACCAGCAGGCTCAGCTGCTCGCCATCGAGCCGGACGCCCGACCCGTCTCCGCCGACCTCGGCGGCGCCCTCGGCACCTATCGCTTCGTCGCGCAGAGCAGCGCGCTCGGCGGCACCGTCATCACGGGCCTGCCGCAGCGCGACGTGAACTCGACCCTCGCGCAGCTCGTGACCGTCATCGTCCTCGTGACGCTGCTCGGCGTCGCCGTCGCCGCCCTCGCCGGCACCGCGGTCGTGCGGCGCGCCCTGCGCCCGCTCGATCGGGTCGCGCAGACCGCGGCGGACGTCGCCGCTCTCGAGCTCGATCGGGGGGACGTCGCGCTCGCCGTCCGCGTGCCCGTCGAGGACACCGACCGCCGCACCGAGGTGGGCACGGTCGGGTATGCCATCAACGGCATGCTCGGCCACATCGCCAACGCGCTGAACGCCCGCCGGGAGAGCGAGAACCGGGTGCGCCGCTTCGTGTCGGACGCCAGCCACGAGCTGCGCACGCCTCTCGCCTCCATCCGCGGCTACGCCGAGCTCACCCGCCTGGTCGGCCACGACCTGCCCGGCGACGTGGTGCACGCGCTCGGCCGCATCGAGTCGGAGTCGACCCGGATGACGGCGATCGTGGAGGACCTCCTCCTGCTGGCCCGGCTCGACGAGGGCCGTGAACTCGAGCGCGCGCCCGTAGACCTGACGCGTGTGCTGCTGGACGCCGTCAGCGACGCGCACGCCGCCGGCCGCGACCACGAGTGGGACCTCGACCTCCCCGAGGAGCCGGTGACGGTGCGGGGCGACGGACCCCGCCTGCACCAGGTGATCGTGAACCTCCTGGCCAACGCGCGCGTGCACACGCCGGCCGGCACACGGGTGACCACGTCCCTCGCGATCGAGCCGGGGGAGACGCCGATGGCCGTCGTGCGGGTCGCGGACGACGGACCCGGCATCGACGAGGCACTGCTGCCGACGCTGTTCGAGCGCTTCGTCCGCGGCGACGACTCCCGCTCGCGCGCGACCGGGAGCACGGGTCTCGGCCTGGCCATCGTGCAGGGAGTCGTCGCCGCATCCGGCGGCTCCGTCGCCGCCGAGAGCCGCCCGGGCAACACGGTGTTCACCGTGCGCCTGCCGCTGGCCGACGAGCATGCACCGCACGCCGCCGAGGTGCGAGCGCCCGCCGGCGACCGTCGCGGGTCGATGGGCTGAGCCCCGTCCGGGCCGCCCGGCGGGGCACGGGGTCAGGGTAGAGAGGTCAGGGCAGGCGCTCGACCGGGTAGACGAGGCCGAGCTCGGCCCGCCAGGCGTCGAGCAGACGCGCGTTGCCGAGCGAGTCCTCCCAGCTCATCTGCGGCGCCTCGAGCGCATCCCCCCGGTCGCCCACCGCATCCGCCTCGAGTCCGTACTGCAGCACCTGCTGCACCTCGATCCGCTCGGTGGGCCGGCCGATCGCCGAGACGAGGATCTCGGACGACTCGCCCTTCCGCACCGAGAACGGCGAGGGGACGTCGATCCGCCCGCGCGTGCCGAGGATGCGCACCCGCCGTTCGCCGTCGACCCGGATGCCGGCGGAGAGGGTGGCGGTGATGCCGTCGTCGAAGATGAGCTGAGCCACCGCGTACTCGTCGACACCCGTCTCGCCGATGTGGCCGGCCCCCGAGACCGTGAGAGGGTCGGCGAAGGGGCGGCCGAGCGCCGCCCCGACGATCAGCCGGGTGATCGACGCCGGGTAGCACCCGATGTCGAGGATCCCGCCGCCGGCGACGGCCGCATCGAAGAGACGGCTCCCCGGGTCGTGATCCGCCCTGAAGACGTACTGGGCGTCGACTTCGCGCACGCGCCCGATGACGCCGGAGCGCACGAGCTCGACGAGCGTCTCGGTCTGCGGGAAGAACCGGTACGCGAAGGCCTCGGCGAGGAACACGCCGTTCCGGCGCGCGGCGTCGATCGCCTCCCGCGCCCACCTCTCCGAGATGGCGAGGGGCTTCTCGCACAGCACGTGCTTGCCGGCGTCCGCCGCCTTGGCCGCCCACTCGTGGTGGTTGGTGTGCACGGTGGCGATGTACACGGCGTCGACGCGGTCGTCGGCGAGCATCTCCTCGTAGCTGCCGTAGGAGGTCGGGGCGTCGAACTCCCGCGCCAGGGTCTCGGCGCGGTCGGCGTCGCGGGCGGCCACCGCCTGCAGCCGGCCCGTGCGGGTGTGCGGCAGCTCCCGCGCGAACGTGCGCGCGATGCCGCCGGCGCCGAGGATCCCCCAGCGGATGGAAGTAGTCGACATGAACGCCCCTGTTCCTGGTGGCACCCGCAAGGCGCCCGCCGTGCCGACCCTACAAGTCGCCGCCCGTCACTCGCCAGCGGTCGGTGCCAGACTTGCCGAGGACCGGCCACGGCGGCCGTTCCGGAAGGAGCGCCATGAGGATCGCAGTCACCGGCGGAAGCGGAAAGCTCGGGCGGAGCGTCGTCACCTACCTGCGGGAGGCGGGTCACGAGGTCGTCAACCTCGATCGCATCGGGGAGCGGGGGCCGGACTTCGTCCAGGTCGACCTCACGAATTACGGGCAGGTCGTGGATGCGCTCAGCAGCGTCGACGACCGTTACGACAGCATCGACGCGCTCGTGCACCTCGCCGCGATCCCTGCGCCGGGCCTGCGCACCGACATCGAGACCTTCACGAACAACATCCTGTCGTCGTTCAACGTGTTCAAGGCCGCGTCGCGCGCGGGCATCAAGAACATCGTGCACGCGTCGAGCGAGACCGTGCTCGGCCTGCCCTTCGACGTCGCGCCGCCGTACATCCCGGTCGACGAGGAGTACCCGGCGCAGCCGAACAGCACCTACTCGCTCGTGAAGCACCTCGAGGAGACGATGGTGACGGAGCTCACCCGCTGGGATCCCGAGCTGAAGGTCGTCGGCCTGCGGTTCTCGAACGTCATGAACCCCGAGGACTACGCGGAGTTCCCGTCCTTCGACGACGACGCGTCGAAGCGCAGGTGGAACCTGTGGGGCTACATCGACGGGCGTGACGGCGGCCAGGCCGTGCTCAAGGCCCTCGAGTGGCAGGGCACGGGCTATGAGGTGTTCATCATCGCCGAGGAGGACACCGTCATGAGCAGGTCGAGCGCGTCGCTCGCGGCCGAGGTGTTCCCCGACGTCCGCGTCACCAAGGAGCTGGGGGAGCACGAGACCCTGCTCTCCATCGACAAGGCGAAGCGCATCCTGGGCTACCAGCCCCAGCACTCCTGGCGCGACGCCGTGGGCGGCGCGTGAGGTACGTCCGGCTGGGCGCGACGGGGACCGAGGTCTCCGCGCTCGCGCTCGGCTGCATGAGCTTCGGCGAGCCCGATCGGGGCGCGCATCCCTGGAGCCTGACCGAGGAGGCGTCGCGACCCCTGATCCGCCGGGCGGTCGAGGCCGGCATCACCTTCTTCGACACCGCGAACGTCTACTCCGCGGGATCGAGCGAGGAGATCGTGGGCCGCGCGCTCGCCGAGTACGCCACCCGGGACGAGATCGTGATCGCCACGAAGGTGCACGGCCGCATGGCCGACGGGCCGAACGGGCAGGGCCTCAGCCGCAAGCACATTCTGTGGCAGGTCGACGAGAGCCTGCGCCGGCTGGGCACCGACTACATCGACCTCTACCAGATCCACCGCTGGGACCCCGCGACGCCGATCGAGGAAACCCTCGAGACGCTCGACGGACTCGTGCGGGTAGGCAAGGTGCGCTACCTCGGGGCCTCCTCGATGTGGGCGTGGCAGTTCGCCAAGGCGCTGCACCTGCAGCGGGCCAACGGCTGGGCGAGTTTCGTGACGATGCAGGATCAGTACAACCTGCTGAACCGCGAGGAGGAGCGCGAGATGTACCCGCTCTGCGCGGACGAGGGCGTCGGGGTGCTGCCCTGGAGCCCGCTCGCGCGCGGCCGGCTCACCCGCGACTGGGAGGAGACGACCGCCCGCAGCGAGACGGATCAGTTCGGCAAGACGCTGTACCGGCAGTCGGAGGAGTCGGACCGGCGGGTGGCCGCGGCCGTCGCCCGGGTGGCCGACGCGCGCGGCATCCCGCGTGCCCAGGTCGCCCTCGCCTGGGTCTCCGCCAACCCGGTCGTGACCGCGCCCATCGTCGGCGTGACGAAGCCCGAGCAGCTGGACGACGCCGTCGCGTCCCTCGACGTGGTGCTCACGCCGGAGGAGATCGCCGCGCTGGAGGCCGAGTACGTGCCGCACGAGCCGGAGGGCTTCTAGCCCGGACCCGGATCCAGTCCCGGATCCCGCGCATCCGACCCGTTCACCATTCAGGCCCAGCTGCGACACGCCGCGTTTCGACCCCTCGGAACGCGGCGTGTCGCCGTACAGCCTGAATTCGGAACAGGAGCGGAGAGAGAGCGGGCGGATTAGGGGAGACGGTTTCCTCGCTTCCGAAACGCGCCGGGAGTAGCGTCTGGCCCGAGACGAAGGAGCGCAGGTGGCAGAGACGACACTCGGGGAGATCCGCACCAACATTCCGGCCCGGATGGACCGGCTCCCCTGGGCACGATGGCACTGGCTCATCGTGGTCGGGCTCGGCACCGTCTGGATCCTCGACGGCCTCGAGGTCACCATCGTCGGCGCGATCGGCTCCCGCCTCACCGAGGAGAGCAGCGGGCTCGGCCTGACCCCCGGCGAGATCGGGCTCGCGGCCGCGATCTACGTGGCGGGTGCCTGCGCCGGATCCCTCTTCTTCGGCTATCTGACCGACCGGTACGGGCGGAAGAAGCTCTTCATGCTGACGCTCGGCGTGTACCTCGCCGCCACGGTGGCCACGGCGTTCGCGCCGACACCGCTCTTCTTCTTCATCTGCCGGTTCTTCACGGGCGCCGGCATCGGCGGCGAGTACGCCGCCATCAACTCGGCGATCGACGAGCTCATCCCGGCGCGACGCCGCGGCCTCGTCGACCTCGCGATCAACGGCTCGTACTGGCTCGGCGCCGCGTTCGGCGCCGTCGTCTCGGTGATCCTGCTCAACGAGGACTTCTTCGCCGCCGACCTGGGTTGGCGCTTCGCCTTCGGACTCGGGGCCATCTTCGGCCTCGTCATCCTGCTGGTGCGCCGCAACGTGCCGGAGTCGCCGCGATGGATGTTCATCCACGGGCACGACGAGGAGGCCGAGAAGCTGGTCACCGGCATCGAGAAGGAGATCGAGCGCGAGACGGGCACGGACCTCGACGAGCCCGACCGTTACCTCACCATCCGCCAGCGCAAGAGCATCGGGTTCGGCGAGATCGTGCGCGTCGCGGTCACGAAGTACCCGAAGCGCTTCGTGCTCGGCTTGTCCCTGTTCATCGGGCAGGCCTTCCTCTACAACTCCGTCTTCTTCACGTACTCCCTGGTGCTCACCGAGCTGCTCGACGTACCCACGGCCACGGCCCCGTGGTTCCTGGTCCCCATCGCGCTTGGCAACTTCGCCGGTCCGCTGCTGCTCGGCCGGTTCTTCGACAGCATCGGCCGCAAGGTCATGATCACGACCTGCTACGCCGGGTCCGGCGTGCTCCTCATCGTCACGGGCATGCTGCTCGACAGCGGCGTGCTCGACGCCACGTGGCTCACGGCGGCGTGGGTCGTGGTGTTCTTCTTCGCGTCGTCCGGGGCGAGCGCCGCCTACCTCACGGTGAGCGAGATCTTCCCGATGGAGACGCGGGCCATGGCGATCGCCTTCTTCTACGCCGTGGGCACCGGTCTCGGCGGCATCATCGGCCCGATCCTCTTCGGCCAGTTCATCGAGCAGGGGCTGCACCAGGTGGTGATCGGCTACTACATCGGCGCCGGCCTGATGATCGCGGCCGGCCTCGTCGAGGCGGTCATCGGCGTCGAGGCGGCGAACCGATCCCTCGAGGACATCGCGGAGCCGCTCTCCAGCAGCCCCGCGGCCGACCGGAAGTAGCGGTCCGGCCGGCCCGCATCCCGTTCCCTGGCCTGTCGGGTCACGAGGGCCCGGTGTGCCCCGAGGGCTCGGCGGGCAGGCCGACGTCGGCGTGCACCGGCTCCGGATCCGGGTCGGGATCTGGAGCTCGCCGGCCGCCGCGCTGGGCGGCGGCGCCCGCGAGGACCACGAGCAGGATGCCCACCAGCTGGGTCGGCGATGGAGTCTGCCCCAGCACGAGCAGACCGAGCAGCAGGCCGATGGCCGGCTCGAGCGCCATCAGGGTCCCGAAGGCGGTCGGCGTCATGCGCCGCAGCGCGAGCATCTCGAGCGCGTAGGGGAGCACCGGGAGCAGCACGGCGAGGCCGACGGCGGTGGCGAGCACGGGGACGGTCAGCTGTCCGACGGCCGACGGGACGCCGACGACGGCGGCCGTCGCGGCGGCGATGGGGATGGTGATCGACAGGGCGCCGATCCCGCTGAAGCGGTCGCCGACGCGCTGGGTCAGGAGGATGTAGGAGCCCCAGCCCAGGGCGGCGAGGGCCGCGAATCCGACGCCGGGGAGGTTGACCTCGCCGCGCCAGGGTTCGGTGAGCAGCACGACGCCGACGAGGGCGAGCGCGGGCCAGGCCAGCGAGCGCCGGTTCCGGCTGCGGACGGCCGCGACGGTCAGCGGTCCGAGGAACTCGATCGCCACCGCCGTGCCGAGGGGGATGCGCTCGATCGCCGAGAGGAACGCGACCGTAACGAGTCCCGTGGTCACGCCGAGGCCGATCAGGGGGGCGACGTCCCGGCGCCGGACGGCGCGCAGGGGCGGGCGCGCCAGCGCGAGGAAGATCAGGGCGCCGGCGGTCAGCCTCAGCCACGCCGTGCCCGCCGGCCCGACCTCGGACATGAGCCCTACGGACAGCGCCGCGCCGAGCTGGACCGAGAGCATCGCCGCGACCGCGAGGGCCCACGGCGGAGCCGGCGCGCGCGTTGCGCTCACGCCGGCCATCCAGGGCGGACGCGCGCGGGTGATGCGGCAGGCAGAAGGGACGACGTCATCAGTGCAGCATAGTGCACTTGGCGTGCATTGAGTTGCCCCCGCCGCCCGCCTGCGGCGCGAAGTTTCCCCTCCGTCCCGGCTGTGTTAGAGTCTACGAAGCCAAAGACCGCCGGTTATCGGCGTGCCCGTGTGAACGGGTCGCCGATCGAAGGTTTCCTCACAGAAACGACCAGCGCAGGTGATCGTAGCAACGAGATACCGCGGGAAACCGCTCCTCCTCTTCCAGCTCCGGCCTCCTGTGCCGGAGCTTTTTTCGTGTCGGGCCCGGGGCTGCCGGCATTCCTCCCTTCATCCTTCTCGATGGGGAGAGGACTGGACGTATTAGAGAGGAGCGCCATGGCGAACAAGGAAGCCACGGTCGCCGAGCTCACGGAGAACTTCCGTGACTCGAACGCCGTTCTGCTGACCGAGTACCGCGGCCTCACCGTTGCCCAGCTCAAGCAGCTGCGCAAGAACATCGGTGAGCACGCCGAATACGCCGTGGTGAAGAACACGCTGACCAAGATCGCGGCGAACCAGGCCGGCATCTCGTCGTTCGACGAGGAGCTCGCCGGTCCGTCCGCCATCGCGTTCGTGCACGGCGACACCGTCGCCGTTGCGAAGGGTCTGCGCGACTTCGCCAAGGCCAACCCTCAGCTCGTGGTCAAGGGCGGTTACTTCGACGGTAACCCGCTGACCGCGGACGAGGTTCGCAAGCTCGCCGACCTCGAGTCCCGCGAAGTTCTGCTCGGCAAGCTTGCCGGCGCCTTCAAGGCCTCGCTGTTCGGTGCCGCATATCTGTTCACCGCACCGCTGTCCCAGGCGGTCCGCACCGTCGAGGCGCTGCGCGAGAAGCAGGAGTCCGCGTAAGGATCCCCCGCTCCCGTTCCGGGAGCGGATCGCCTTCCGCGGTTGACACAAACCACACACACTAAGGAGAAACCCATGGCAAAGCTGTCCAACGACGAGCTCATCGACGCCTTCAAGGAGCTCACGCTCATCGAGCTCAGCGACTTCGTCAAGAAGTTCGAAGAGGTCTTCGAGGTCACCGCTGCTGCCCCGGTCGCCGTCGCGGCTGCCGGTGGCGCTGCCGCCCCCGCTGAGGAGGTCGAGGAGCAGACCGCGTTCGACGTCATCCTCGAGGCTGCCGGCGACAAGAAGATCCAGGTCATCAAGGAGGTGCGCGCGCTCACCAGCCTCGGTCTCGGTGAGGCGAAGGCTCTCGTTGACGGCGCCCCCAAGGCCGTGCTCGAGGGTGCGAACAAGGAGGCCGCCGAGAAGGCCAAGGCTCAGCTCGAGGGCGCCGGCGCTACCGTCACCCTCAAGTAGTTCCCTGCCCCTGAAGGGGCACGCTCCGAACAGGGGCACGCACGATGCGAAGGGCGTCGTTCCGGCAACGGGACGGCGCCCTTCGTCGCGCCCGCGGGATCAGCACCGGGGTGAGCACGAAGAGGGGCGCCGTTCCTTCCGGAACGGCACCCCTCTTCGTGTTCCCTGCTTCGGAGTCCCGCGGTCAGCGCGGCTGGGCGGGGTTGGTCGGGTCGCCGTGCGAGGGCGGGTTCATCGGCGGTCCCGAGGTCGCGGGGCTCACCGGCGAGCCGGTCTGGCTCTGGCTGACCTCCGGGAGGGTCTCCGGTACGGTGCCGCTCGGCTCCGCCCCGTTCTGCAACGCCTCCAGCCGGTGCTCGAGGACCTGCACCACGGGGAGCCGGTCGCCGTGTGCCCGTTCGTAGGCGAGCAGCTGCCCGATGCCGGACTCGTCGAGTGCGGTGATCCGCATGGGAAGCGTGCCGAGCGGGATGTGGTCGTAGTCCGGCAGCGGGAGCTCGTCGCGCGCGGGTGAGTCGTTCACGTGTCCTCCTTGGTATTCCGGTCGAGCCGGGCGGAGTCCGTGGCCTCGCGCGAGTCCTCCGACACCGCCCTGCCCTGAAACGCTAATCGCGGTGGTGGCCGAGGGTAAGGGCCGGGGAGGGGCGGCGTCAGCCCGCGTGCTGGGCGGCCTCGCGCCGGCTGCTCGCCTCGATCTTGCGGTAGATGCTGCGGACCGACTTCTTGACCGCGGTCGGGGAGAGCAGCAGCTTCGCCGCGATCTGCCCGTGGCTCTGGCCGGCGAGGAGGCCGTCCACGACGGCCCGCTCGCGGTTCGTGAGCTCCTCCTCCTGCCACGCTCCGCTCGACCGCGCGATGGCCCGCGCGTGCACGTCGTGCAGGAACCCGTGCAGCCGCTGCGGCTGCTTGCGCTCCATGGCCCGCACCACCATCGGCTCGAGGGCGAGCACGGGGAAGAACTCGAACGGCCGCAGCGCGCCGTTGCGCGCCCCGAGCAGGGCGGCGACGTCGAAGGCGATGTCGCCGTGCTTGGCGTTGCCGAGGCCGTAGTGCGCGGCGGCGCGGACCAGCAGCACGTCGACGTTGGTGCGGCTCGAGTGGGCGTCGCCGAGGGTGGAGCACTCGTCGATGGCCCGCAGCGCAGCGAAGAAGTCGCCCTCCTGCACGAGCAGCCGGCCCTCGTGCAGCGCGGGGCAGGTGACGTGGTGCTGGGTGGGGGCGAGGGTGCGCAGCAGCTTCTGCGCCACATCCACGTCGCCCAGCCGCACGAGCAGACCGGCCGTCAGGGCGAGCCGGCTCGTCTGCACGGCGCCTGCGGGATCCCAGTCCGCCTCGATCTTCTCCATCTTCCGCAGCAGGTCGAGCCCCTCGCGGTACTCGCCGCGCAGCATGGCCGCGCCGGCCTCGGCCTGGAGTGCGATGAGCTCCCAGTCCGAGCGCTTGGACGCCCTGCGCATCGTGCGCAGGATGGTCGCGGCGTCCGCGGTCTCGGCGCGCTCGACCGCGAGCAGCACCTCGGTGATGAGGGCGGGCGCGGCGTGCCGTCCGGTGAGCAGCACGGGCGCGTCGGCGATGGTGCCCGCGGCGCGGCGAGCCGAGTCGACGAGGGCGTCGGCCCGGCTCAGGTCACCGAGGCAGTAGGCCAGGAAGGCGGACGCGCCGAGGAGCTCGACCCGCTCCTCGTGCTGCAGGTCCGCGTCGTCCGCGGCCGCCGCCATCGACAGCTCGCTCTCGGCGGTGTCGTAGTCGCCCAGGTGGATCGCGAGGATCCCGGCCTGCATGGCGAACCGGACCTGAAGCCCCCTGCGCGTCGCGCCGGAGATGCTGCGGTCGGAGGAGAGGAGCGTGCGGCCGTTCACGACCGACTCGTCGGCCCGGGCGAGCCAGCCGACCGCGCGCAGCGCGATGGCGCGGTGCAGCGCCATGGCGGCCCGGGTGACGACCGGAATGTCCGTCGTGGTCACGAGGTCGGCAGCGGTGAAGTACTGCATGGCCTCGCCGGGGTCGGGGGACCCGGCGGTGCGGTGCGTGGACGCCATGGCGGTCACGAGCCAGGGGTCGGCGTGCCAGCGCTCGCGGGGGAGCGTGCCGAGCAGCGAACGCACGAGTGCGCCGTGCAGGCCGACGAAGCGGGGCCAGTGCTCGGAGAGGAGGTCGACGGCTCGATCGAGATCGCCGTCGTCGATGGCGGTCTCGACAGCGCGCGAGAACGCCACCGCGGAAGCAGGTGTAGTCACGGGTTATTTCCAATGCCACTCGGGATGTCCCGGGTACGGGGACGCGGCTGGTGCTTGTGAAACATAACCGACGGCGACTGTGCAATCCATGGCGAACGGCACATTGCCGTCCCCCGCCGTGTCCCCAAAAGGGAGGACACGGAAGCCCGCCCGGGACGTCGGGGGCGTGGCCGTACAGCCCCCGTCGGCGCCCCTCCCCGGGCCGCTCGGCCGGCCGGCGGACGACGCCCGGCTCAAGCGCGCGCGCCCGGCGGAGCCGTCGTGCTCGACCGCGGCGCGAAGTCCACGGGGACGGTCACGTTGCGCGTCTGCACGGCGCCCGGACCCGCCGCGAGCCCCTCCATAACCAGGTCGACCGCGAGCCGCCCCTGTCGCTTCGGGTGCTGCTCGAGAGTCGTGAGGCCGAACATGTCGGCGAGGTCGTGCCCGTCGATGCCCACGACCGAGAGGTCCTGCGGCACCCGGATCCCCAGCTGCCGCGCCGCGACGATCAGGCCGATCGCGATCTCGTCGGACGCGGCGAACACGGCGGTCGGCCTCGTCCGCGGATCCGTGAGCATGCGGAGAGCGGCGCGGTACCCGCCGTCGATCGTGAACGACGACGGCTGGAAGGTCCCGCTCGCGGGGATGCCGGCCTCGGACAGCGCGTCCCGGAAGCCGGCGAGCCTCCGCTCGTGCACGGGGAAGTCCATCTCCTCCTCCGGGTGGCCCCCGAGATGCACGAGCCTGCGGTGGCCGAGGCTGATCAGGTGCTCGGTGGCGAGCTTCGCCGCGGCGACGTCGTCGATGCTCAGGGTGGTCATGCCGTCCGCGTGGCCACCGACGCCGACGAGCGGCTTGCCGAGCGACTTGAGCCGCGTCACCTCGGACTCGCTGAGGGCGACGCTCACCGCGATGACGGCGTCGACCCGCTTGCGCACGAGGAAGTACTCGAACACCTTGCGCCGCTGATCCTTGTCGTCGGTCAGGCGGTACAGCGTGAGGTCGTAGCCAGCCTCGATGAGCGCCGTCTCGATGCCCTCGAGCATCTCCGCGAAGAACCAGCGGTTCAGGTACGGCACCACGACGCCCACGTTCTTGGTCTGGCCCGTGACGAGGCTCGAGGCGTTCGAGCTCACGACGTAGCCGATCTCGGACGCGGCGTGGGCGACGAGGTTGCGGGTGTTCTCGGAGACGTAGCCGCGGCCGCTGAGCGCGCGGGAGGCCGTCGCCTTCGACACGCCGGCCAGGCGTGCGACGTCCGCGATGCCGCTCATACCTCTCGTCCCCCCTTTGGGCTCTGTGTTGGTGCGAGCACACAGTACCGCGGACGGGGCTGTTATGGAACCGGTTCCACTACTGACAATGGCGCCTCGACGTCGCTCGCCTCGCGCCAGCGCGCTGCACGAGAGCCGTTCCACCGGGCGTGACGATTCGTTATCTTCCCCGTGTTGCGCGCCAGGGGAGGGTGCCGTACCTTGACCTGTGGAACCGGTTCCCGACCGCGCGTCGTGCGCGGATCACAGCGCGCCCCGGCTCCGCTCAACGAGGAGGAGACAGAATGAGTTCAACCCTGCACCGTCGCCGTCGCCTCGTCTTCCCACTCGCAGCAGCAAGTGTCGTCGCCCTCACCCTCGCCGGGTGCACGGGTGACATCGCTGCCGAGGAAGCGGCGGACGTGGACTGCAGTGACTACGAGACCTACGGCAGCTTCGACGGGGCCGAGGTCAACGTCTACGGCACCATCGTCGAGGTCGAGGCCGACCGTCTCAACGAGTCCTGGAAGGACTTCGAGACCTGCACGGGCATCGATGTCGTGTACGAGGGCACCCAGCAGTTCGAGACGCAGATCAACGTGCGCGCGCAGGGCGGCAACCCGCCTGACCTGGCGATCACCCCGCAGCCCGGCCTCGTGGCGTCCCTCGCCCGCGCCGGCTACCTGAAGCCGGCTCCCGAGTCGGTCGAGGCGAACGTCGACGAGTTCTGGTCCGAGGACTGGAAGGCCTACGGCACCGTGGACGGCGAGCTCGTGGGCGCCCCGCTCATGGCGAGCGTCAAGGGCTACGTCTGGTACAGCCCCTCCTTCTTCGAGGAGAACGGCTACGAGGTGCCGAAGTCGCTCGAGGAGCTGACGACGCTGTCCGAGCAGATCGCCGGTGACGGCGTCAAGCCCTGGTGCGCCGGCTTCGCCTCCGACGCGGCCACCGGCTGGCCGGGCACCGACTGGGTCGAGGACATGGTCCTGCGTCTCGCCGGTCCCGAGGTCTACGACCAGTGGGTCGCGCACGAGATCCCCTTCAACGACCCGCAGATCGTCGCGGCGTTCGACGCCGCCGGCGACATCCTGAAGAACCCGGACTTCGTGAACGGCGGCTACGGCGAGGTCAACTCCATCGTCTCGCTGCCCTTCGGCGAGGGTGGTCTGCCGATCCTGGACGACCAGTGCGCCATGCACCACCAGGCCACGTTCTACGAGGGCTTCTGGCCCGAGGGAACCACGGTCGCGGAGGACGGCGACGTCTGGGCGTTCCTCACCCCGCCCGCCCAGGAGGGTGACGAGCTCGCCATCTCCGGTGGTGGCGAGATCGTGGCCGCCTTCACCGACACCGAAGAGGTCGTCGCCGTGCAGACGTACCTGTCGAGCGACACGTGGGCCAACAGCCGCGTGAGCCTCGGCGGAGTCATCAGCGCGAACAACGGGCTCGACACGGCCAACGCCTCGAGCGACCTGCTCAAGAACGCCGCCGAGACGCTGCAGGACGAGAACACCGTCTTCCGCTTCGACGCGTCCGACCTGATGCCCGCCGCCGTCGGCGCGAACTCCTTCTTCAAGGGGATCGTCGACTGGATGGGCGGACAGAGCTCGCAGCAGACCGTGGACGCCATCGAGCAGTCCTGGCCCGCAGAGTAGCAACACCCCCGCCGGGGCCGTCCGGGAGACCGGGCGGCCCCGGCCACACTCTTCACCCCTCACGGAAGGGCATCAGTCAGTGACGACCGCCGATCTCATCAACAAACTCGTGCAGGTGATCGCAGCCCTCGCCATCTTCTCGGTGGTCATCGGACTGCTCCTGTTCCTCATCGACCGAGCGCCCAAGAAGGGGCGCGACGTCATCCAGCTCATCGCTTTCATCGCCCCGGCGCTGATCCTGCTGGCGCTCGGGCTCATCTACCCGGCGATCCGCACGAGCATCACCGCGTTCGGCGACGCCAGCGGCGACTTCATCGGGCTCGACAACTTCGTGTGGATGTTCACCCAGCCGGAGGCCCTGCAGACCCTGGGCAACACCGTCGTCTGGGTCATCCTCGTCCCCCTCCTCTCGACGATCATCGGCCTCGCCTACGCGGTGTTCATCGACAAGTCCAAGGGCGAGCGCATCTTCAAGGCCCTGGTGTTCATGCCCATGGCCATCTCCTTCGTCGGTGCCGCCATCATCTGGCGCTTCATCTACGAGTACCGGGCGGGCGACCGCCCCCAGATCGGCCTCCTGAACCAGGTCGTGGTGTGGCTCGGCGGCGAGCCGGTGCTGTGGCTCCAGGCGGAGCCGGTCAACACGCTGCTGCTGATCGTCGTCATGATCTGGGTGCAGACCGGTTTCGCGATGGTCGTGCTCTCGGCGTCCATCAAGGGCGTCCCGGTCGAGCAGCTCGAGGCCGCGCAGCTCGACGGCACCAACGCGTGGCAGCGCTTCCGCAACGTCACGCTACCCGGCATCCGCGGCTCGCTCGTGGTCGTCGTCACCACCATCTCCATCGCCACCCTGAAGGTGTTCGACATCGTCCAGACGATGACCGGCGGCAACTTCGGCACGAGCGTCGTGGCCAACGAGATGTACAACCAGGCATTCCGGTCGCAGGAGCCCGGGCGCGGATCGGCACTGGCGCTGATCCTCTTCCTCATGGTCCTGCCGATCGTCATCTACAACGTGCGCATCATGCGCCAGCAGAGGGAGATCCGATGAGCAACAGCGTCGCCCCCGTCGACCTCCCCATCCCCGGCGCGCGTTCCGGCGATGACGCCTACAAGCGTGCGGAGACGACCGTCACGGCCAAGACCGGCAGGGTCAAGCGCCGCCTCACCTCGCGCGGGGCGACCATCGCGTCGCTCATCATCGCGATCGTGTGGACGCTACCCACCTTCGGGCTGCTCGTCTCGTCGTTCCGCCCGGAGGACGAGATCAAGTCCAACGGCTGGTGGACGATCCTGCAGAACCCCGGGTTCACGTTCGCGAACTACCAGGAGGTGCTGCTGTCGGCGTCCGCGTCGTCGCCGCAGCTCGGCTCGTACTTCGTGAACTCCCTGGCCATCGCCATCCCGGGCACGATCTTCCCGCTCGTGCTCGCGTCGCTTGCCGCGTACGCGTTCGCCTGGGTGAAGTTCAAGGGCAGCAACGCCCTGTTCATCCTGATCTTCGCGCTCCAGATCGTGCCGCTGCAGATGGCGCTCATCCCGCTGCTGCAGATGTTCTCGCTCGGTCTGCGCTTCGGCGAGACGCAGATCCTTCCGGGTATCCCGTCCGGCAACTACGCCCAGGTATGGATCGCGCACACGATCTTCGCGCTGCCGTTGGCGATCTTCTTGCTGCACAACTTCATCTCGGAGATCCCGGGCGAGGTCATCGAGGCCGCGCGCGTCGACGGCGCCGGGCACGGGCAGATCTTCTTCCGCATCGTGATCCCGCTCGCGCTCCCCGCGCTCGCGTCGTTCGCCATCTTCCAGTTCCTCTGGGTCTGGAACGACCTGCTGGTCGCCCTGGTGTTCTCCGGCGGCACGCCGGACGTGGCGCCGCTGACCCAGCGGCTCGCGGAGCTGACCGGATCGCGCGGGCAGGAGTGGCAGCGGCTCACCGCGGCGGCGTTCGTCTCGCTGATCGTCCCGCTCATCGTGTTCTTCAGCCTCCAGCGCTACTTCGTGCGCGGCCTCCTGGCCGGCTCGAGCAAGGGCTGATCCTCCTTCGATCGACGACGGGCTCGGGTGCCGACAGGCGCCCGGGCCCGTCGTCGTACGCCCAGGGCGGAACCGCAGCGAAAGCGCAGGGAGCGGCTGCGCCGGGGCCGTAGATTCGGACGGTGAGCAGGATGGGTGACGTGGCCGCGGGCGGTGCCATGCGCGGTCCCCGGGGCGGGCGGGTGAGTGGCGGCGACGCGGAGGCGCAGCGCGCGCTCAACGCGCAGGCCCCGAAGATTCCCCACCTGTTCGGTCGCATCGTCGCGCTGTTCGCCCCGCACCGGGCGCCGCTCATCCTCACGGCCGTGCTCGTGATCGTGGCGGCGGGCCTCAGCGTCGTTCCGCCCCTGCTCACCCAGCGCGCCTTCGACGAGGGGCTGTTCCCGACGGACGGCGGCGGCCCGCAGCTGCCGCGGCTCGCCGAGCTCGTCGTGCTGATGATCGTCGTCTACGTCGTGTCGACCCTGCTCGGCGTCTGGCAGACGTTCCTCACGTCGACGGTCGGCAACCGGGTCATGGGCGCCCTCCGGGTGCGGATGTTCACGCACCTCCAGTCCATGGAGCTCGCGTTCTTCACGCGCACCAAGACCGGCGTCATCCAGTCCCGCCTCGCCAACGACGTCGGCGGCGTGGCGAGCGTGCTCACCAACACCGTCTCCAGCGTGCTCGGCAACACCGTCACCGTGCTCGCCGCGTTCGTCGCGATGCTGCTGCTCAACTGGCAGCTGACCATCGTCGCCCTCGTGCTCATGCCGATCCTCGTGATCGCCCAGCGCCGGGTCGGTCAGGTGCGCGCCCGGATCGCGACCAAGACGCAGGAGTCGCTGTCGGACATGACGGCGATCACCCAGGAGACGCTGAGCGTGTCCGGCATCCTGCTGTCGAAGAGCTTCAACCGGCAGTCGACGGAGACGGCCCGGTACGCGGACGAGAACCAGAACCAGATCCGCCTGCAGGTGCAGCAGCAGATGAGCGGCCAGTGGTTCTTCGCGATGGTCAGCATCTTCCTCGCGAGCATCCCGGCGATCGTCTACCTGGCGGCAGGGATGCTGCTCGTGAACGGCGCGACCGGCATCACCGCGGGCACGATCGTGGCGTTCACCACCGTGCAGGCGCGCCTGCTGTTCCCGCTGATGGCCCTGCTGCGGGTGGCCCTCGACCTGCAGACCTCGGGCGCGCTGTTCGCCCGCATCTTCGAGTACCTCGACCTGACCCCGGCGATCACCGACCGGCCGACCGCCGTACCCGTGCCGGCGACCCGCGAGCTCGGCCGGGTCCGGTTCGAGGACGTCGTGTTCCGCTACCCGGACGCCGCGGACGACTCCCGCCCCACGCTCGACCACGTCTCGCTCGACATCGAGCCCGGATCCTTCGTCGCCTTCGTGGGCCCGTCAGGGGCCGGCAAGACGACCGTGTCGTACCTCATCCCGCGCTTCTACGACGTCGCGGAGGGCCGGGTGACCTTCGCCGGGGTCGACGTGCGCGACCTCACCCACGAGTCCCTGCTCGGCCACATCGGCATCGTCAGCCAGGAGACGTACCTGTTCCACGCGAGCATCGCGGAGAATCTGCGCTACGCCAAGCCGGACGCCACGCTGGACGAACTGGTCGCCGCGGCGACGGCCGCGAACATCCACGCGACGATCGCGTCGTTCCCCGAGGGCTACGGGACGATCGTGGGGGAGCGCGGGTACCGGCTCTCCGGCGGCGAGAAGCAGCGCATCGCGATCGCGCGCGTGCTGCTCAAGGACCCGGCCGTGCTGATCCTCGACGAGGCCACGAGCGCGCTCGACGCCATCTCCGAGCGCGTCGTGCAGAAGGCGCTCGACGCCGCCGCACACGGGCGCACGACCGTGTCCATCGCCCACCGCCTGTCGACGGTCGTCGACGCCGACGTCATCTTCGTGGTCGACGGCGGCCGCATCGTCGAGCGGGGCACGCACGACGAGCTGCTCGCGGCGGGGGGCACGTACTCGCACCTCTACTCCGAGCAGCGGAGCGCCGCGCTGTGACGGCCGCCGGCGTGGTGATCCCCGCCGCCTTCCTGGCCAACGCCTCGCGCAGCGCAGACTGGGCCGCGTGGCTGGAGAGGCTGCCCCGGCTCGTGCGGGACGTGCTCGACGAGTGGTCGCTGTCCCCCGACGGCACGCCGCGCACCGGCCACGGCGCCCTCGTGATCCCGGTGCTCACCGCGGAGGGGGAGCCGGCCGCGCTCAAGTTCGGCTGGCCGCACCCCGAGGCGGAGCACGAGCACCTGGCGCTGCGGGCGTGGGGCGGTCACGGCGTCGTGCGGCTGCTCCGGGCGGATCCGCGCCGTTGGGTGCTGCTGCTCGAGCGCGCGCGGGCGGGCGTCGATCTCGACTCCCTGCCGGTGCTCGAGGCCTGCGAGGTCATCGCGGGTTTCTACCCGCGCATCCACCGGCCGGCCCTGCCGCAGCTGCGGCTGCTCTCCGACCAGGCGGCGCGCTGGAGCGAGGGCATCCCCGCCCTGCGCCGCCACCGTGCCGTGCCCCGCCGCTACGTCGACCAGGCCACCGCCCTCGCGCGGGACTTCGCCTCGGATCCCGCCACGGACGGCACCCTGATCCACACCGACCTGCACTTCCAGAACGTGCTCGCCGCCGAGCGGGAGCCCTGGCTCGTCATCGACCCGAAGCCGCTCTCCGGGGACCCGGCCTACGAGCTCGCGCCGCTGCTCTGGAACCGCTGGGACGAGGTCCTCGCGTCCGGTAACCCGCGCTGGGAGCTGCTCGAACGCTTCCGCACCGTGGTGGACGCGGCGGGCTGGGACGAGGAGCGTGCCCGCTCCTGGGTGATCGTCCGGGAGATCGTGAACGTGATGTGGGCGCTCGAGGACGGCTCGGACGCGGGCGTCGACGACGACTGGGTGACCCAGGCCGTCACGATCGTCAAGGCCGTCCAGCCCTGAGTCGGCGAGTCTCGGCAGAGGGCCTGGGGTCGTAGTCGTTCAGCCCGGGTCAGAGCTGCGCGATCAGAGCTGCGCGAGCAGGCTCTCCATGTAGTCGATCTCGCCCTGCTGCACGAGCACGACGTTCCGCGCGAGCGGCGTGACCACCCCGTTCGTCGAGCGGTCGAGCACCGCCTCCGCCATCTCGACGCCGCCCCGGTGGTGCGCGATCATCAGCTCGAGGAAGATGCGGTCGGCATCCGTCCCGCTCGCCGCCTCGAGGCGCGCGATATCGGCGTCGCTCGCGAGGCCCGGCATCGCGCCGCCCGCCATGTCGTCGGCGGAGTGACCGTGGCCGGCGTCGCCGTCCCGCGTGGGGAGCGACATCCAGGCCATCCGCTCGCCCGGCGACGCCTGCGGCAGACCCCAGGAGGCGAGCCAGGCGTACATCTGGCCGGCCTGCTGCCCCTGCGAGGTGGCGATGTCGAGCGCCAGCTGGCGCACCTCCTCGTTCTGCGAGCGGTCCCGCACGAGCACGGACAGCTGCACGGCCTGCTGGTGGTGCACCTGCATGTCCCGGGCGAAGCCGGCCTCGGCGCTCGAGGTGCCGGGCGCGGCATCGGCCTCGCCGAAGCGATCGGCGGAGAACCGGCCGGCGCCGAACCCGATCACGAGCAGCAGCGTCGCCGCGAGGATCGCCGCCACAATGAGCCGCGTGGTCACGGAGTAGCGGCGGCCGCCCTCGTCCTCGTGCTCGACATCCGGGTCGTGGTCGTCGTTCCCGGCACGAGTCGTCCCGAGGTCGCCGTCGGACTCGGCCTCGGCCGCGTCGCGATCGGACAGGGGGGAGGGGGTCACGAGACCTTGCCGGGGCCGTCGATGCCGTTCGTGCAGAGGGCGCCGGGCTCGGGAACCGAGGGCGACTGCCAGTACTTGTTGAGGAACTGGCTCACGCGCGGGTCGTCGACACCGTCGAGCTGCACCTGCACGCCCCAGCCGGACATGACCACGGGGGCGGGCAGGTCGGGGTACGGGGTCAGCAGCGAGTAGGTGGACGGGAGCGAGTCGCGGAGCTTCTCGAGGTCCTCGCCGCTCACCTCGTCCGGGTCGTACGTGGTCCAGATGGCGCCGTGCTCGAGCGCGTGCACCGCGTTCTCGTTCTGCTGCGGCTCCTCGTACACGCCGCAGTTCAGCCACTGGCTCCAGTGCTCGCCGCCCGCCGGCGGGGTCATCTCGTACGTCGCCGCGTAGTCGACGGGCTGCCCGTCCACGTGGGTGGACGTGATGCCGTCGAAGGTCTGCACGCCCTCGACGCTGATCGCCTCGGGGTCGCGGTCCGGGTCGATGATCGGCGGCCGCGCGCTCGCCACCACGAAGGCGATGATGAGCACGACGGCGCCCACCGCCAGGAGGCTCGCGATCGAGATGCCGAGGATGCGGTTGCGCTTCTGCCGCGCCTGCTGCTTCTTGAGCGCCGCGACCTTCTCCGCGCGGCGCGCCTCGCGCTGCTGCTTGACGGTCAGGTCCCGCTCCTGCTGCTTGGCAGCGGGGGGAACGGGGCGGGCGGCACCGCGGGGTGTCGCCTCGGGGGAAGCCGGCGTGTTGTCGTCGCGTCGAGCCACAAGAGATCCTGTCCTGAGTGCGGGAGCCGCGGGTCGGCTCGCGGGCGAGTCGGTGCGGCGTCGAAGGGCTGCGCACATTCTCGCATCCGCCACGTGAACGACCGCTCAGGATGCCCGGGGGGCCGCGCCGGTAACACGGAAACGGCCGCTGGTATCCTCGAGTAGACGGGCCGATCGGCCCGTCTCGTGTGCCGGGCCGGGTGACCCCCAGCCCATGGCGGAACTGGGGCAGCAAGTGAAGTACGCCGAAACCATCCTCGACCTCGTGGGCAACACCCCGCTGGTCAAGCTCAACCGGGTGACCGAGGGCATCGAGGCCACCGTCCTCGTGAAGGTCGAGTACTTCAACCCGGGCGGCTCCGCGAAGGACCGCATCGCGACCCGCATCATCGACGCCGCCGAGGCCGAGGGCAAGCTCAAGCCGGGTGGCACCATCGTCGAGCCGACCTCGGGCAACACGGGCGTCGGCCTCGCCCTCGTCGCCCAGCAGCGCGGGTACCGCTGCGTGTTCGTGCTGCCGGACAAGGTGGGCGAGGACAAGCGCAACGTGCTCACGGCCTACGGCGCCGAGATCGTCGTGACGCCGACCGCGGTCGCGCCCGACCACCCGGACTCCTACTACTCGGTCTCCGACCGGCTGGCCCGAGAGATCCCGCTGGCGTTCAAGCCCGACCAGTACAGCAACCCGAACGGCCCGCTCAGCCACTACGAGACGACCGGACCCGAGATCTGGCGCGACACCGACGGCCGGATCACCCACTTCGTCGCCGGCGTCGGCACGGGCGGCACGATCAGCGGCGTCGGGCGGTACCTCAAGGAGATCTCCGACGGCGGCGTGCGCATCATCGGCGCCGACCCCGAGGGATCCGTCTACTCCGGCGGCAGCGGCCGCCCGTACCTCGTCGAGGGCGTGGGCGAGGACTTCTGGCCGTCGGCGTACGACCCCACCGTCGTGGACGACATCATCGCGTCCTCCGACAAGGAGTCCTTCGCCATGACGCTGCGGCTCGCCCGCGAGGAGGGCCTGCTCGTCGGTGGCTCCAGCGGCATGGCCGTCGCCTCGGCGCTCAAGGCGGCGAAGGACCTCAGCGCCGACGACATCATGGTGATCCTGCTGCCGGACGGCGGCCGGGGCTACCTCGGCAAGATCTTCAACGAGAAGTGGATGCGCTCCTACGGCTTCTCGGAAGTCAAGCAGGAGAGCACCGTCTCCGACGTGCTCAAGGCCAAGACGGGCGCGCTGCCCGACCTGGTGCACGCGCACCCGTCCGACACCGTGCGCGACGTGATCCAGATCATGACCAAGTACGACGTCGACCAGCTGCCGATCCTCAACGCGGAGCCGCCCGTCGTGATGGGCGAGGTGGCCGGTGCCATCGACGCCCGCGAGATCATGGAGCTCGTGTTCAGCGGCAAGGCGGCGCTCACCGACTTCGTGCGCAGTTTCATCGGGGAGCCGCTGCCCCTCATCGGCATGAACGAGGCCGTGTCGGATGCCTGGCGTGCGCTCGGTGCCGCCGACGCGCTGCTCGTCACCGACGGCGGGAAGCCCGCCGGGGTCATCACGCGGCACGACCTGCTCAGCTTCGTCTCCGAGTGACACCCGTCCGCTCGCGGACCCACACGAACCAAGAGGGAACATGACCGACAAGAACTCGCACTTCGACACCCGCGCCATCCACGCCGGCCAGGACTTCGACCCGACGACGGGCGCCGTCATCCCGCCCGTGTACCTGACCAGCACCTTCGTGCAGAAGGGCATCGGCCAGCTGCGCAACGGGTACGAGTACGGCCGCGCGTCGAACCCCACCCGCACGGCGCTGCAGGACCTGCTCGCGTCGCTCGAGGGCGGCACGCACGGGCTGTCGTTCGCCTCCGGGCTCGCGGCGGAGGACGCGCTGCTGCGCGCGGCGCTGAAGCCGGGCGACCACGTCGTGCTGGGCAACGACGTCTACGGCGGCACCCACCGCCTCATCAACCGCATCCATGGCGCGTGGGGCATCACCAACACGGTCGTCGATATGTCGAACCTGTTCGAGGTGCAGGCCGCCCTGAAGAAGGGCTCGACCAAGATCCTCTGGGTCGAGACGCCCTCGAACCCGCTCATGAAGATCAGCGACATCGCCGAGCTGTCCGACATCGGGCACCAGGCCGGTGCCATCGTCGTCGTCGACAACACCTTCGCGTCGCCCGCGCTGCAGCAGCCGCTCGCGCACGGCGCGGACGTGGTCGTGCACTCCACCACGAAGTACCTGGGCGGCCACTCCGACGTGATCGGCGGGGCCCTTGTGCTGAACGACGAGGAGCTCGCCGAGCAGGTCTCCTTCATCCAGTTCGCGGCGGGTGCGGTCTCCGGCCCGATGGATGCCTGGCTCACGATCCGCGGCGTGAAGACGCTGTCCGCGCGCGTCGAGCGGCACAGCAAGAACGCACAGACGATCGCCGAGTACCTCGTGGGCAACCCCGCCGTCGAGCGCGTCTACTACCCGGGCCTGCCCGACCACCCCGGGCACGAGCTGGCCCGCCAGCAGATGAGCGCCTTCGGCGGCATGCTGTCGCTCGCCGTCAAGGGCGGGGCGAAGGCCGCCCGCCGCTTCGCGGAGTCCACGGTGCTGTTTCAGCTGGCGGAGTCCCTCGGTGGCGTCGAGTCCCTGGTGAACTACCCGTCCGAGATGACGCACGCCTCCGTGCGCGGCACGGAGCTCGAGGTGCCGGACAACATCATCCGGCTGTCCGTGGGCATCGAGAGCGTCGAGGACCTCATCGCGGACCTGGACGCCGCGCTGGCCCGCTCGCAGAAGCGCTCCAAGTAGCAGCGGCAGCGATCCGGTAGCCGCAGCCCCACGCCCGCCCCGCCCGCTGCCGGGTCGGCGGCAGGGGAGGGCTGCGGTGACCCCCTGCCGGTCCAGCGCATAATGGGGGGACGCGGCATGTGAACGTGCACATGCCCGAGGGAGCGGATCGATCAGTGCCGACGGAAGCAGCAGGTAGGGGCCGCGCGCCCAGCATCCGCGACGTCGCCCGCGTGGCCGGGGTGTCCCACCAGACCGTCTCCCGGGTGCTGAACGAGCACCCGAGCCTGCGCGACTCCACCAAGCAGCGCGTGCTCGAGGTCATGGAGGAGCTGCAGTACCGGCCCAACCGGGCCGCCCGCGCCCTCGTCACCGCCCGGTCGCGCACGATCGGCGTGCTCACCACCCGAAGCGACCAGTACGGCCCGGCGTCGAGCATCCGCGCCATCGAGGAGGCGGCCAGGGAGGCCGAGTACCTCGTCCTCACGTCCAGCGTGACCTCTACCGGGCGCGACGCCCTCCGCGAGGCGCTTGCGCACCTGGTGGAGCAGTCGGTCGAGGGGCTCGTGATCATCGCGCCCCAGCAGCGGGTGGTCGAGGCGATCTCGGAGCTGTCCGTCGACATCCCCTACGTCACCATGCAGTCCACCGGCCTGCTGGACGACACCGTGCCGTCGGTCGACCAGATCGGCGGCGCGCGTCTGGCAACCCGCCACCTCATCGAGCTGGGCCACCGCGACATCTACCACCTCGCCGGACCGCAGGACTGGATCGAGGCGGAGGCGAGGATGCGCGGCTTCCTCGACGAGATGGGCGCGCAGGAGGTGCCGACGACGGCCCCCATCCTCGGCGACTGGTCCGCGGAGTTCGGCTACTACGCCGGCCGGGAGATGCTGCGCATCCGGGACTTCACCGCGATCTTCTCGTCGAACGACCAGATGGCGCTCGGGCTCATCCACGCCATCCACGAGGCCGGGCTGAGCGTGCCCGGCGACGTGAGCGTCGTCGGGTTCGACGACATCCCGGAGGCCGCGCACTTCTGGCCGCCGCTCACCACCGTGCGGCAGGACTTCGCCGAGCTGGGCCGACGGTGCATCGCGCGGCTGCTCGAGGGTCTCACCGGCGACTCCGAGCGGTACAGCGGCATCATCGCGCCAGAGCTCGTCGTGCGGAAGTCGACGGCCCCACCCCGGCGCTGACCGGTTCGGCCGCGGGGGAGCGCAGCGTCACGGAATGGGCGGGTTCCCCCGGGAACCCCATACTTGCCCTGTGCGTACCTTTGGCGTCGAAGAAGAACTGCTCCTCGTGGACGAGTCCACCGGGCAGCCCGTCGCGGCGGCCGGGCTGGTGCTGCGCCACCGCGAGGAGGCGCCGCGCGACGAGACGGAACTCATCGAGTTCACCGCGGAACTGCAGCAGGAGATGATCGAGGTCGTCTACTCGCCGCACCGCCGGTTCAGTGACCTGCGGGACCAGCTGCTGCGCGGCCGGCTCCTCGTCGACGCCGAGGCGCGCGCGGTCGGGGCCCGTGCCGTCGCGCTTGCGACGTCGCCGCTGCCGGTGTCGCCCCACGCCACCGTGGATCCCCGGTACACCTTCATGCACGAGCGGTACGGCGTCACCGCGCGCGAGGGCCTGACCTGCGGCTTCCACGTGCACGTCGGCATCGACTCGCCCGACGAGGGCGTGGGGATCATCGACCGCATCCGCTCCTGGCTGCCCGTGATGATCGCGCTCAGCGCCAACTCGCCCTTCTCCAACGGCGAGGACACGGGCTACGCGAGCTTCCGGTCGAGTGCCTGGACGCGGTGGCCCACCGCCGGCCCGACCGAGCTGTTCGGGTCGGCCGAGCAGTACCGCCGGCACGCGGAGGAGCTGCTCGGGACGGGCGTGCTGCTCGACGAGGGGATGCTGTACTTCGATGCGCGGCTGTCCCGCGACCATCCGACCGTCGAGGTGCGGGTCGCCGACGTCTGCCTCCTCGCGGAGGACGCGGCCGTGCTCGCGGCCCTCATCCGCGCGCTCGTGGAGACGGCGGCCCGGGAATGGGCGGCCGGCGTGCCGCCCGTCGCGGTCTCCGTGACCGCCCTGCGCCTCGCGTCCTGGCAGGCGGCGCTCAGCGGCCTCGCCCAGGACCTGCCCGACCCGATCGGTGGAGGCGTCGTGCCCGCGGCGGCCCGGATCGAGAGCCTGCTCGAGCACGTGCGCGACGCCCTCGAGGAGGCGGGCGACACCGAGGTCGTGACCTGCGGCGTCCGGCGCATCCTTGCCTCCGGCAGCGGCGCCGACTGGCAGCGGGCCGAGTTCGCGCGCACCGGCACTCTCGCGGACGTGATCCGGGGCGCCATCGCCGTCACCGCGGGCACCCCCGTCCCCTGACCGGCCCCTAGTCCTCACCGCCACTGTTCGCAATTCAGGCTCAGCTGCGACACGTCGTGTTCCGGCGCCTCCGGATCCGGCGTGTCGCAGGACAGCCTGAATTCGGAACAGGGGTGGCGGGGCAGGGACAGGGGCGGCGCGGGGGAGGGGTCAGCGCTCCTTGTGCACGCGGAACTGCTCGAGCGACTTGTCTGTCGCGTCCGGGATCACCATCCCGGCGGCGATACCGGTCCGCAGGTAGTCGATGACCTTCTGGTTCAGCCGCTCGCCCGGCACCACGGCGGGGATGCCCGGCGGGTAGGGCGTGAGCTGCTCTGCGGCGATCCGCCCGGCCGCCTCCTCCGCGGGCACGAGCTCCCACTCGCCGAAGAACGCGTCCCTCGGCAGGTCGGCGACCTCGAGCTCGATCTCGCGCGGATGAGGGAGGTCGATCGGCGTTGGCCGGGGCAAGTCGGCCGCGCTCGCCGACAGAGCTCGGAGGGCGCCCAGCAGGCGCCCGGTCGTCGTCTCGTCGTCCGAGAGGGAGATGTCGAACCCGAAGCGACGGTGGTCCGCGAGCCCGACGTCGAGGAACTCGTGCTCCCGCAGCCAGTCCGCGGCCTGGTAGCCGCTGATGCCGAGCGCCGATACGTCGACGAGGGGGCGCAGCAGGTCGAGATCGTGCGACGCCTCGTGCCCGCGTAGCTCCTCGTCGAGCACGTGCAGCCCCGGGATCTCGTCGACGCGGCCGCGAACCGCCTTGGCCAGGTCGATCGCCGCCCCGAGCAGCGCCTCGCCCTCCTGCACCATGTGCCTGCGCCAGCCGTCCATCGCGCTGTAGATCAGGACGTTCGGGCTCGTCGTCATGAGGAGGTCCGCGCACTGTGCGATGTGCGACGGGTCGACGAGGTCACCCTTCACGTGGAAGGCGGAACCCTGCTCGAAGCCCAGCCCCATCTTGTGCACGCTGACGACGCACACGTCGGCGCCAGCGCTCATCGCCCAGGTGGGCAGGTCGCGGTGGAACGGCAGGTGCGCACCCCAGGCCTCGTCCACGATGAGCGGCTTCCCCCGCCTGTGGCACACCTCCGCGATGCCCTCGATGTCCGCGCAGGTGCCGTAGGGCGTCGGGCTCACGACGAGCGCGGCCGCGGCATCCGGGTGCTCCTCCCAGGCCGCCTCGAACTGCTCCGGCGACGGCGGGTGCGAGAGGTGCATCTGCGCATCCCACTGCGGTGAGACCCAGCGCGCCTCGAGACCCGAGAAGATGAGTCCGGCCACGACGGACTTGTGCACGTCACGCCCCATGATGATGCCGCCGCTCGTGCCGGCGACCGCGAGCATCGCCGCCTTCACCGAGAGCGAGCTGCCACAGGTGGAGAAGAACACGTGCTCGGCGCCCACCGCGTCCGCCATCAGCTCCTGCGCCGTCTCCAGGTAGCCCTGCGACGAGGTGCGATCGTCGAGGCCCGAGCTCGCGAGCACGTCCGCGCGGAACGGATCCCTGCCGAGCACCGCGAGCGTCCGCTCGTCCACGCCGCGACCCTGCCGGTGCGCCGGTGGAGTGAACCCGTAGCGGCCCTTCCGTTGGTAGTCCGCGAGGGCATCGACGAGGGGGGCCTGGTTCTGATCCATGCCTTCCTGCGTACCCTTCCGCCGCCGGCCGGGCTACCGCTTCCCCGCCGCCCGGGGCGCCTCCGCACGACCACCGGGGGCGCCCCGCCGCGGCACCGCCGACGCCCGCGCCCCCGCCGCGCTTGACACGCGCAGGCGCGGGGGTAGAGTACTCAGAGCCAATGTGACCGTTCACATGATCGAGTGAACGGAACGGAAACACAGGCCGCCCGGAAGCGAAGACAAGGGAGTCGACCAGTTGAGTGACGTCGCGCAGAACACGACCGCCGACACGTACGCAGGAGAAGCGCGCCAGGGCGTCCCCGCCGGCCGCGCCGCCTCGCGTACGGTCCGCGCCGACGTCCGGGGGGTCGCCGCGTGAGCATGAACTCTCCCGAGATCGAGGTCGCCATCGCCCGCGTCCGTGCCGACGTCGCGAAGCTGCACTCCGAGCTCACCCGCTACGGCCTCGTCGTCTGGACGGGCGGCAACGTCTCCGGCCGCGTGCCGGGCGCCGACCTGTTCGTCATCAAGCCGAGCGGCGTCTCCTACGACGACCTCGGCCCCGAGAACATGATCCTCTGCGACCTCGACGGCAACGTGATCCCCGACACCCCCGGCTCCGACCGGTCCCCGTCGAGCGACACCGCCGCGCACGCCTACGTGTACCGGAACATGCCGGACGTCGGCGGCGTCGTGCACACGCACTCCACCTACGCCGTGGCCTGGGCCGCGCGGAACGAGCCGATCCCCTGCGTCATCACCGCCATGGCCGACGAGTTCGGCGGCGAGATCCCCGTCGGCCCGTTCGCGATCATCGGCGACGACTCGATCGGGCGCGGCATCGTGGAGACCCTGAAGGGCCACCGCTCCCGCGCCGTGCTCATGCGCAACCACGGGCCGTTCACCATCGGCAAGGACGCGAAGGACGCGGTGAAGGCGGCCGTCATGGTCGAGGACGTCGCGCGCACCGTGCACATCTCCCGTCAGCTCGGCGAGCCGGTCGCGATCGACCCCGCCGCCATCGACTCCCTCTTCGACCGGTACCAGAACGTCTACGGACAAGCACCCCAAGGAGCAATCAGTTGAGCAGCCCCCTCTCCACGTCCCTCGACGCCTACGAGATCTGGTTCGTCACCGGGAGCCAGAACCTCTACGGCGAGGAGACGCTCCGCCAGGTCGCCGAGCAGTCGCAGGAGGTCGCGCGCCTCCTCGGCGAGTCGAGCGACATCCCCGTGCGCATCGTGTGGAAGCCCGTTCTCAAGGACGCGGACTCCATCCGCCGCCTCGCGCTCGACGCGAACTCGTCCGACGCCACCATCGGCGTGATCGCCTGGATGCACACGTTCTCGCCCGCGAAGATGTGGATCACCGGCCTCGACGCGCTGCGCAAGCCGTTCCTGCACCTGCACACGCAGGCGAACGTCGCTCTGCCGTGGTCCGAGATCGACTTCGACTTCATGAACCTGAACCAGGCCGCGCACGGCGACCGCGAGTTCGGCTACATCGCCTCGCGCCTCGGCGTGCCGCGCAAGACCGTCGTCGGTCACGTCTCCAACCCGGATGTCACCGCGAAGGTCGGCTCCTGGGTGCGCGCCGCCGCCGGCTGGGCCGCGGTCCGCTCGCTCAAGCTCGCGCGCTTCGGCGACAACATGCGCAACGTCGCGGTGACCGAGGGCGACAAGACCGAGGCGGAGATCAGCCTCGGCGTCTCCGTGAACACGTGGGGCGTCAACGACCTCGTCGAGCGCGTGGACGCGGCGACGGAGGCTGAGGTCGACGCCCTCGTCGACGAGTACGAGCGCCTCTACGACGTCGCGCCGGAGCTCCGCCGCGGCGGCGACCGGCACGACTCCCTGCGCTACGGCGCGAAGATCGAGATCGGTCTGCGCTCCTTCCTCGAGGAGGGCGGCTTCGGCGCCTTCACCACCAACTTCGAGGACCTCGGCGGGCTCCGCCAGCTGCCCGGCCTCGCCGTGCAGCGCCTCATGGCCGACGGCTACGGCTTCGGCGCCGAGGGCGACTGGAAGACGGCCGTGCTCGTGCGCGTGGCGAAGGTGATGGGCTCCGGCCTGCCCGGCGGCGCGTCGCTCATGGAGGACTACACCTACCACCTCGTGCCCGGTGAGGAGAAGATCCTCGGCGCGCACATGCTCGAGGTCTGCCCCAGCCTCACCACGAGCCGCCCGTCGCTTGAGGTGCACCCGCTCGGCATCGGTGGCCGCGAGGACCCGGTCCGTCTGGTCTTCGACACCGACCCGGGCGCCGGCGTCGTGGTCGCCATGTCCGACATGCGCGAGCGCTTCCGCCTCACCGCGAACGTCGTCGAGGTCGTCCCGCTCGACGAGCCGCTGCCCAACCTCCCGGTCGCCCGCGCCGTGTGGAAGCCGGCCCCGGACTTCGCCACGTCCGCTGCGGCGTGGCTGACGGCCGGTGCGGCGCACCACACCGTGCTCAGCACGCAGGTCGGCATCGAGACGTTCGCCGACTTCGCCGAGATCGCCCGCACCGAGCTGCTCGTCATCGACGAGCACACGACGCTGCGCGAGTTCACCAAGGAGGTCCGCTGGAACCAGGCGTACTACCGCCTGGCCCAGGGCTTCTGATCGGCCGCTTCGGCCACCCCCACTTGCCGGGTCGAACCCGATCCGGGGAGCACCAAATCCCTTACGCACCATCCACAGAACGAAAGAGAAAACCCATGAAGATGAAGAAGGTACTCGTCGGCTTCGCTGCCGCGGGCCTCGCTGTCTCGCTCGCGGCCTGCTCCGGCGGCACGCGCGGTGGCGGCGGCGCGGCGGAGGAGGGCTCCAACGAGGGCGCCCTCGTCGGCGTTGCGATGCCCACCAAGACCTCCGAGCGCTGGGTCGACGACGGCAACAACGTCAAGTCGTCGCTCGAGGAGCTCGGCTACAAGGTCGACCTGCAGTACGCGAACGACAAGGTGCAGGACCAGATCTCGCAGATCGAGTCCATGCTGAACAAGGGTGCCAAGGCGCTCATCGTCGCGTCGATCGACGGCACCGCCCTCACCCAGGTGCTGAAGACCGCGGCCGACGACGACGTCAAGGTCATCGCGTACGACCGCCTCATCAACGGCACCGAGGACGTGGACTACTACACGACCTTCGACAACCAGCAGGTCGGCGTCCTGCAGGGCAACTCCCTGCTCCAGGGCCTCGGTCTCGTCGACGCGGACGGCAACCCGACGGGCAGCACCGAGAAGAAGACCATCGAGGTCTTCGCCGGCAGCCCCGACGACAACAACGCTCAGTTCTTCTACGACGGCGCGATGAGCGTCCTGAAGCCCTTCCTCGACTCCGGCCAGGTCACGATCGGCTCCGGCCAGTCCGAGTTCAGCCAGGTCGCGATCCAGCAGTGGAAGCTCGAGGGTGCACAGGCCCGCATGGAGAACCTGCTGAGCGGGTTCTACGGTTCCGGTCAGGTGCTCGACGGCGTACTGTCCCCGTACGACGGTCTGTCGCGAGGCATCATCAACGCCCTGCGCTCGAGCGGTGTCGCCGACGACGCGATGCCGATCATCACGGGCCAGGACGGCGAGAAGGCGTCCGACAAGCTCATCCTCGATGGCGTGCAGTACTCGACGATCTTCAAGGACACCCGCCTGCTGGGCAAGGAGGCCGTGACCATGGTCGACGACCTGCTCAACGGCAACGAGCCCGACGCGCCCGACTCCTACAACAACAAGGTCAAGGACGTTCCGACCAAGCAGTTCCCGCCGGTCACCGTGACGAAGGAGAACCTCATGGAGGTCATCGTCGACAGCGGTTACTACTCGGAGGACGAGATCCAGCAGGGCGAATAGCCCGCACCGGTGCCGGGGGCCGCGAGGCCCCCGGCACCACCCCCTCAGCGCGACAGCACGACACGCACGACAGCACGACACAACACCAGACACCAGCGATCAAGCGAGGCAGGCCATGGCCAACCACATTCTCGAGATGCGCAACATCACCAAGACGTTCCCGGGCGTCAAGGCGTTGCAGGACGTGAGTCTCGAGGTGACGCGTGGCGAGGTCCACGCGATCTGCGGCGAGAACGGGGCCGGCAAGTCCACCCTGATGAAGGTTCTCTCCGGGGTCTATCCGCACGGCACCTACGAGGGCGACATCGTCTTCGAGGACCAGGTCGTGCAGTTCAAGGACATCCGCGACAGCGAGCGCAGCGGCATCGTCATCATCCACCAGGAGCTCGCGCTCAGCCCCTACCTGTCGATCGCGGAGAACATCTTCCTCGGCAACGAGCAGGCGAAGCGCGGCTTCATCGACTGGAACAAGACCAACCTGGAGGCGGCGAAGCTCCTCGCTCGTGTCGGTCTCCGCGACAACCCCATCACCAAGATCTCCGACATCGGTGTGGGCAAGCAGCAGCTCGTCGAGATCGCCAAGGCGCTCTCGAAGGAGGTGAAGCTGCTCATCCTCGATGAGCCCACCGCCGCCCTCAACGACGAGGACTCGGCGCACCTGCTCGACCTGCTCCGGCACCTGCAGAGCCAGGGCATCACGTGCATCATCATCAGTCACAAGCTGAACGAGATCAAGAGCATCGCGGACTCCGTCACGATCATCCGCGACGGCCGCACCATCGAGACGCTCGACCTCAAGCGCGACGAGGTGAGCGAGGACCGCATCATCAAGGGCATGGTCGGCCGCGACCTGCAGAGCCGCTACCCCGACCGGGACGTCCCGATCGGCGAGGAGGTGCTGCGGATCGAGGACTGGACCGTGCACCACCCGCTCGAGCACTCCCGCAAGATCGTCGACGGCGCCAACCTCAACGTGCGTGCCGGCGAGGTCGTCGGTATCGCCGGCCTGATGGGCGCCGGGCGCACCGAGCTCGCGATGAGCGTGTTCGGCCGCTCCTACGGCGTGAATATCTCCGGCCGGCTGTACAAGTACGGCAAGGAGATCAAGGCGAACTCCGTGGGTGAGGCCATCGAGCACGGCATCGCGTACGCCACCGAGGACCGCAAGCGGTACGGCCTCAACCTCATCGACGACATCAAGCGGAACGTCTCCGGCGCCGCGCTGGGCAAGCTCGCCAAGCGGGGCTGGGTGGACGCGAACCGCGAGTACGTCGTGGCGAACGAGTACCGCAAGAGCATGAACATCAAGGCGCCGAGCGTCGGCTCGATCACGGGCAAGCTCTCCGGCGGCAACCAGCAGAAGGTCGTGCTGTCCAAGTGGATGTTCTCCGGGCCCGACGTGCTCATCCTGGATGAACCGACCCGCGGCATCGACGTCGGCGCGAAGTACGAGATCTACACGATCATCAACAAGCTCGCGGCGGAGGGGAAGGCGGTCATCGTGATCTCCTCCGAGCTGCCGGAGCTCCTCGGCATCTGCGATCGCATCTACGCGCTCTCGGCCGGCCGCATCACGGGTCAGCTGCCCATCTCGGAGGCGACCCCCGAGTCACTCATGATCTACATGACCAAGGAAAAGGAATAGCCGTCCAATGTCCCAACTGACCGATGTGGCGGCGCCCAAGCCGGCGCCGCAGAAGCCGAACGAGCCTTCGCAGGTCGGCAACGTCCTCAGCTTCCTGACGAGCCGCCTGCGCCAGATCGGCATCTTCATCGCGCTCGTGCTGATCGTGGTGCTGTTCCAGATCCTCACCGACGGCACGCTGCTCCAGCCCCGCAACGTCACGAGCATCGTCGTCCAGAACGCCTACATCCTGATCCTCGCGATCGGCATGGTGATGATCATCATCGCCGGGCACATCGACCTCTCCGTCGGGTCGGTCGTCGCGTTCGTCGGCGCGATGTCGGGTGTGTTCGCCGTGAACTGGGGCTGGCCCTGGTGGGCGAGCATCCTGGCGAGCCTCGCGCTCGGCGCCCTGGTGGGTGCCTGGCAGGGCTTCTGGGTCGCCTACGTAGGCATACCCGCGTTCATCGTGACGTTGGCGGGCATGCTGACGTTCCGAGGCCTGGCGCAGATCGTGCTGAACAACCGCCCGATCACGCCGTTCCCCGACGAGTACGTCGCGGTGGGCGCGGGCTACCTGCCCGACCCGTCCAACGGCACGTCGATCCTCGAGTGGATCACGGTCGCTCTCGGTGTCGCCGCGACCCTGTTCCTCGTGCTGCAGCAGGTGCGTGAGCGCAACGCCCGCGTCAAGCTCGGCCTCGAGGACGAGCCGTTCGCCTGGTTCGTCACCAAGATCGCGTTCATCGCGGTGCTCGTGCTCGGCGTCACCTACCTGCTCGCCAGCTACAAGGGCACGCC
Organism: uncultured Microbacteriaceae bacterium; assembly: GCA_947487835.1. GTDB lineage: Bacteria > Actinomycetota > Actinomycetes > Actinomycetales > Microbacteriaceae > Planctomonas. Next base: position 117,796 of record CANKXX010000003.1, on the reverse strand, counting down.
GATCGTGCTGGTCATCCTCGCCGTGCTCGTGCTGTTCTACACCGCGGTCATGCACCGCAGCATCTTCGGCCGTCACATCTACGCCCGCGGTGGCAACCTCAACGCCGCTCAGCTGTCCGGGGTGAACACCAAGCGCGTCGACTTCATGCTGTTCGTGAACATGGGTGTGCTCGCGGCCCTCGCCGGTATCGCCTTCACCGCCCGCAGCGACTCGGCGCTCCCGGGCGCCGGCGCCGGCTTCGAGCTCGACGCCATCGCCGCGGTGTTCATCGGTGGCGCGGCCGTCACCGGCGGCATCGGCACCGTGACCGGGGCCATGATCGGTGGTCTCATCATGGGCGTGCTGAACAACGGCATGTCGCTGCTCGGCCTCGGCACCGAGTACCAGTCCCTGATCAAGGGCCTGGTGCTGCTCCTCGCCGTCGCGTTCGACGTGTTCAACAAGAGCCGCGGCGCGAAGGCCACGACCTGATCGCGCACCGCCTTCCCGCATGAGAACGGAACGCCCTGGCCGCTTGGCCGGGGCGTTCCGTCGTTCCCGACCTGTCTCGGGTGCGGAAAGGGGCGGCTGCGGGGGCGCCGACACTGGGGCGCGGGTGGCGGTGGCGCCGTGGCTACGCTCGAGACACCCCGAACAGCACCAGGAGAACGATCATCAGTCCCTGCAGCACGCCTGTCTCCGCCTCCGATGTCCCGCGCATCGACCTTTCACCGGCGACGCCGGTCGATGCCGCGTGAAGCTCCGCTGGATCTTCCTCGTCGCGATCCTCGGCACGGTCGCCTCGGGAGCGCTCGGGTTCGGCGTGGCGCTCCTGGTGCCGGCTGACCCGGAGTGGCTGACATTCGCTGCGGCCTTCAGTGCCATGGGCCTCGCCCTGATCCCTCTCCTCGCCGGGCTCACCGCCGCTACCCTGATCTTCGATCCCGACACCACGGACGGCAGGAAGGGCTTCCGTCGCCTCGTCCTGGTCGTCGGGGCATCTGAACTCCTTGCGGTGCTCGGGGCCGTCGTGGTCGCGGCGGCAGCCCCGACGATCACGTCCTCCGTCGTGGTGGTGATCATCGTGTCGGCGGTCCTGCTGGTGGTGGGCCTACGAGTCGGGGGCCGCATCCGCCGACGGACGGCGAGTGCACCGAAGGACGCCGGGCCCTGGGTCTCCTGGTCTCCCGCCGTGGTGAGGCGCAAGGTGACCCGGATCGCGCTCGTGTTCGTTCTCGTGACGATGCTCGCGACCGGCGTGATCGTCGGGCTCGGTCTTGCGTTCGACGAGGCCGGCAAGTTGTCCGTCGCCGAGGCGCTCGTGGGCGTTGCGCTGGGTCTGATGTCGTCATCGATCGCCTGCATGGTCGTGTCGTGGCCCCTGGCGAAGGACCTGCGCCGCGCGCTCGGGAACGGGTACAGCGAGCAGAAGGCGATCGCCCGGGTCGTGCTGCGTGGAAAGAGTGACGACCTGAGCGATGAAGGCCGTCAACGTGCCACCACCTACGCCCGCATTGCGGCCTCCTATCTTCCCTTTCAGATTGCTCAGCTGGCGCTCCTCTTCGGCGGCCTCTGGTTGCAGCAGGTCTGGAATCTCGCGCGAGGCAGTATTGACGGCCTCGTCACGTTCACATGGATCATCGTGGTCACGTACCCCGTGCTCGTCGCGATCATCCTGCCGATGCTCGTCGTGCAGGCCCGGCGGGCCAAGCGGTATGCGGCCGCGCACGCCCACCTGGTGCCCGCAGAGTCGGACCCGCCTGTTGCTGCCGCCGCCACCGCCGCCGGCGAGGCCGCCGACCGGAACGTGCAGCCGGGCTAGACGGAGCCGGCCGGGGCGGGGGCGGGGGCGATCTCGGTCGGGGTCCGGGACGTCGCGATGACACCGATGCTCGCCGCGGTGACCAGCACGATCGCGGCAAGCTGTGGAAGCGTGAGCACCTGATGCAGCACGATGAGGCCGGCCAGCGCGGCGACCGCCGGGCCGAGGCTCGACAGAACCCCGAAGACTCGCGAGGGCATCGACTTCAGCGCGATGAACTCGAGCGAGTACGGGATCGACGAGGTGAGCAGCGCGACGCCTGCGAAGACGGCGAGGAGCCAGGGATCGGCGGCAACCGCGCCGAGGGCCGGGCCGGCGCCGAACGGCAGGACGAGCACGAGCGCGACGAGCATGGCGACGGACAGGCCGTCCAGACCGCCGACCCGGGAGCCGAGGTGCGCCGTCGCGACGATGTAGAGAGCCCAGAACGCGGCCGCGCCCGCCGCGAGGAGCAGCCCCGTGACCGACAGGGTTCCGCCCGCCTCGAGGCCGAGCAGCGCGATGCCCGCACCGGCGAGCACCACCCAGACCGCGTCCAGGACCCGTCGGGTGCCGGCGACGGCCACGGCGAGCGGACCGAACAGTTCGACGGTCACGGCGACGCCGATCGGAATCTCCGCGATGGCCAGGTAGATGAGGCTGTTCATGCCGGCCAGCGCGAGCCCGAGCACGCCGACGCCGATCCAGGTGCGCGCGTCCCAGGAGCGAACGCGGGGGCGCACGACGGCCGCGAGGATCGTCGCGCTGAAGAAGAGGCGCAGGGCCGCGGCGCCGAGCGGGCCGACCTGGTCGAGGAACGACCCGGCGAAGGCGTTGCCGAACTGCACGGCGACGATGGCGATGACCACGAGGGCGGGCGCGGGAAGGGCACGGGCTCTCATCACCCCCATTCTGTCGTGCTCCTGGCAGCGCTGCGGCCGCCGCAGGGCCTGACCCCGCCGGGGACGGGGCGGGAGCGGGGCTCCTCGCAGGCCCGATCGGGGCGCGGAGGACTGAGATGAAGCTGTCGGTCTGCTGAGAGGGTCAACCGCGAGCCCTTCGCGGCGTAGGTTCTGGCCATGACCGACAGCACAGTGCCCGATCCGCGCGGCCTCGACCAGGGCGACCTCGTCGACGATGCCGGTGACGCGGACGACGCGGGCAGCCCCTCGGAGTCCCCGGGCCTCATGGACCACCCCGGCACCGGGGTCGACGACGAGGACATCGCGGGCGGACCCGCCTAGTCCCCGTTCTTCCGGCCGGCCCCGACGCGGGGACCGGCCCTCTCGCACCATCAACTGAAGGAGTACACGTGTCACAACGCAACACGCTCGTCCGCAGCATGCACGACCTCGGCCTCGCGGCCTGGTTCGGCGGCTCGCTCATGGGAGTCGTCGGCCTGAACGGCGCCGCTTCCGAGGCCAAGAGCCCCACCGAGCGCCTGCGCATCTCGTCCATCGGCTGGGCCCGCTGGTCCCCGCTGCAGTTCGCGGCCATGGTGACGCACGGCATCGGCGGCGTCGGCCTCATCCTCGGCAACAAGGACCGCCTCGCCAAGCAGGGCGAGGCGCGCACCAACACCAACATCAAGCTCGCCGTCACCGGTGCGGCCATCCTGACGACGTTCTACTCGGGCATCGTCGGCAAGAAGCAGGCGGACCACATCGGTGAGCCCGTCGAGGGTGCCACCGAGGCGTCGCCCACGTCGTCCTCCGGCCTGCGCGCCGCGCAGGGGCAGCAGAAGGTGCTCCAGTGGCTCATCCCGGCGCTCACGGCCGCGCTCATCGTGCTCGCCGCTCAGCAGGGCGAGCAGCAGCGCCCCGCGGCGGGTTGGCTGAAGTCCGCGATCCGTCGCTGATCGACTGACTGCGCCGTCGGACGACCCCGGCACCGCACTCGATACGCTGGGCGACACGTCCAGCGGGAGGAGTGCAGTGCCGGGGTCGTCCGTCGTTTTCGCACCTGATTCGTTCAAGGGGTCCGCGGCCGCCGACGTCGCGGCGCGCGCCCTCGCGGCCGGCTGGTCCGCCGAACGCCCGCAGGACGCCGTGATCCTGCGCCCCATGGCCGACGGCGGCGAGGGGACCGTCGACGCGTTCGCGCTCGCCGTCCCCGGCTCGGAGCGTAAGCCGGTGACGGTACTCGGGCCTGACGGCCGCGCCGCCGCCACGGAGTGGCTCCTCCTGCCGGACGGCACCGCCGTGGTCGAGCTCGCATCGGCATCCGGGCTGACCCTGCTCGATCCGCTCCTGCCGGGGGAGGCGCACACGTACGGCTTCGGGCAGGCCATCGCCGCGGCCATGGACGGCGGCGCCCGCCGCCTTCTGCTGGCCATCGGCGGCAGCTCCTCGACGGACGGCGGCGCCGGGGCTCTCGCGGCCCTCGGTGCCCTCTTCCTCGACGACGCCGGCCGGCCCGTGCCGCTGGGCGGCCGCGGGCTCGCCGCCGTCGCCGAGGTGGACTTCCGCGGGCTGCGCGACCTCCCGCCCGGCGGCGCATCCGTGCTCACCGACGTGGCCAATCCGCTTCTGGGTCCACTCGGCGCTGCGGCGATCTTCGGCCCGCAGAAGGGTGCGTCCCCGGCGGACGTGATCGCGCTCGACGCCGCGCTCGCGCGACTCGCCGGCCTCCTCGACGGGGTAGACCCGGAGACGGCGGGCGCCGGTGCTGCGGGCGGCGCCGGCTTCGGCCTGCTCGCCTGGGGCGCGGCGCTGACCCCCGGATCCTCGGCCGTCGCGTCGGCCCTCGACCTCGCGGAGGCGATCCGAGGGGCCGACCTCGTGGTGACGGGGGAGGGGGCGTACGACGGTCAGTCCGCGGCCGGGAAGGTGCCGCACCACGTCGCCGCGCTCGCGGCGGCGGCGGGAGTGCCGGCCGCCCTCGTCGCGGGGCGCATCGGCGCGCCGACGCGCGACTTCGCTCTGGCCGTCTCGCTCACCGAGCTCGCCGGCTCCGGGAGCGCGGCGCAGGCGCATGCGCAACGCTACCTGCGTGAGGCGGGGGCAGCCCTCGCCCGCGCCTTCGCGAGCACCGGCGGGCACACGAAGTAGGGCGCCACCGGACGGACCGCGCGCCCCGCCCGACCCGGATCGGCCGGGGTGGGCGAGGCGCGCAGGATCAGGAGGCGCTCGTGCGCTCCGAGTACTGGCGGCGGATGACCGGACGGGTGTCCGGCTCCGGCTCCAGCACCATGCTCACGGGCCAGACCGGCCGCTCGCGGGTCAGCGCCCACGCGGCCTGCACGGCCGCGCCGTCCGCGGCGTACTCCGCCGGGTTGGGCACGACGACCGGAGCGTCGAAGACCTGCGCGGCGATGCGGGCCACGGCCTCGTTCTGCGCCGCGCCGCCGATCAGCAGCAGCCGGGTCTCCCGCACGCCGGTCGCGCGCACGGCGTCGAGCCCGTCCGCGAGGCCGGAGAGCAGGCCCTCGATGGCGGCGCGGGCGAGGTTCGGCCGGGAGGTCGACGCGAGCGTCATCCCGCTGAGCGTCGCCGTGGCGTCCGGGCGGTTGGGCGTGCGCTCTCCCTCGAAGTAGGGCACGAGCACCAGGCCGTCGCTGCCCGGCTCCGCCTCGAGGGCGAGCCGGCCGAGCTCGTCGTGGTCGACGCCGAGCAGGCCGGCGATGGAGTCGAGGACGCGCGCGGCGTTGAGGGTGGCGACGAGGGGCAGGAAGCGGCCGCTCGCGTCGGCGAAGCCGGCGACGGCGCCCGACTCGTCCGCCGCCACGGCGTCGGTCACCGCGAACACGGTGCCCGAGGTGCCGATCGAGATGACCACGTCACCGGCGCTCGCGCCGAGGCCGAGCGCGGCACCGGCGTTGTCGCCCGCGCCGGGTCCCACGACGACGCCGGACTCCGCGGTGGCACCCGCCACAACGGCGAGTCCGGCCGCCTCGTCATGGGCGAGAACCCGGGGGAGGACGACGCCGGGCTCACCGTGGCTTCCCGGCCGTGCCTCGCGCCCGGGGCGCCCGAAGGTGAGCTCGAACAGGTCGAGGTCGTACGTGCCCGACGCCGGGCTCCAGTACCCGGTGCCGCTGGCATCGGACCGGTCGGTGACGAGCTGCTCGAGGTCCGGCCCGTACAGGCTGTCGCCCTCCGGGCCGTACCCGCGCAGGCGCCAGGTCAGCCAGTCGTGGGGCAGGGCGACGGCGGCCACGCGCGCGGCGTTCTCCGGCTCCGTGTCCCGCAGCCAGCGCAGCTTCGTGCCCGTGAATGACGCCACCGGCACCAGGCCGGTGCGGGCCGCCAGCTCCGCGCCGCCGACCTCACGGATGAGGTCGGCGGCCGCGGGAGCCGAACGGGTGTCGTTCCAGAGCAGGGCGTTGCGGATGACTCGGCCGGCGTCGTCGAGCACGACCATGCCGTGCTGCTGACCCGCGACCGCGACGGCCGCGATGTCTGCCAGGCCGCCGGCCTCCTCGATGGCCGCGAGCAGGGCGTCCCACCACGCCTGCGGGTCCACCTCGGTGCCCGCGGGGTGGCTCGCGCGCCCCCGCCGGAGGACCTCACCGGTCGCCAGGTCGCGCACGACCGCCTTGCAGCTCTGGGTCGACGAGTCGACCCCCATCACGAGCGCCATCGCCATCCTTCCTTCGCCCTGCTCCGCTTGATTCCCGGTGCCTAGCGGGCGCCGAGGAGGTGCTCGAGCATGAGCTGCTGCAGGCGGACGAAGCCGAAGCCCTTGCCGCCGAAGTACTGCTCGGCGTCGAAGTCCTCGTACGCGCTGCGGTCGGCGAGCAGGTCGTCGTAGCTCTCACCGTCGTTCAGCGTGTTCGTGCGGATCTCGGGCACGCGGGCGGCCTCGAGGGCCTCCTGCACCTCGGGGTCGGCGCGGAACGCGGCCGCGCGCTCCTTGAGCAGGAGGTACATGCGCATGTTCGCCGCGGCGGACGCCCAGACGCCGTCGTAGTCCTCGGTGCGGCTCGGCTTGTAGTCGAAGTGACGGGGACCGTCGTAAGCCGGTCCGCCCGCAGGGCCGCCGTGCTCGAGGAGGTCGACGAGCGAGAACGCGTTCTGCAGATCGCCGTGACCGAACACGAGGTCCTGGTCGTACTTGATGCCGCGCTGGCCGTTGAGGTCGATGTGGTAGAGCTTGCCCTGGTACAGCGCCTGGGCGATGCCGTGGGTGAAGTTCAGCCCGGCCATCTGCTCGTGGCCGACCTCGGGGTTGACGCCGACCAGCTCGGGACGCTCGAGCGTCTCGATGAAGGCGAGCGCGTGGCCGAGCGTGGGCAGCAGGATGTCGCCGCGGGGCTCGTTCGGCTTCGGCTCGATCGCGAAGCGGATGTCGTAGCCCTTGTCGGTGACGTAGTCGCCGAGCATGTTGACGGCCTCGCGGTAGCGCTCGAGGGCGCCCTGGATGTCCTTGGCGGCGTCGTACTCGCTGCCCTCGCGGCCACCCCACATGACGAACGTCTTGGCGCCCAGCTCGGCGGCCAGGTCGATGTTGCGCAGCACCTTGCGCATCGCGAAGCGACGCACGGCGCGGTCGTTGGAGGTGAAGCCGCCGTCCTTGAAGACCGGGTGGCTGAAGAGGTTGGTCGTCACCATCGGCACGACGAGGCCGGTGTCGGAGAGGGCCTGCTTGAGGCGGTCGATCTCGCGCTGGCGCTCGGCGTCGCTCGACCCGAACGGGAAGAGGTCGTCGTCGTGGAACGTGAGGCCGTAGGCACCGAGCTCGGCGAGCTTGGTCACGGCCTCGACGGTGTCGAGGTTGGGGCGGGTGGGGGGACCGAACGGGTCGTTGCCCGTCCATCCGATGGTCCAGAGTCCGAAGGAGAACTTGTCGTCGCGCGTGGGCTGGTCAGCCATGGGGCACCTGATCTTTCAGCGTCGTTGGTGAATATGTTGGACTGCCAAACATATTACGCAGACGAGGGCCGATTGCACCAGCCCCGATCAGTCGGTCCGGCGTGAGCCCCTCGACGCGAAGCGCTGCTGCAGCAGCACGGCGAGCACGATGATCGCGCCCTTGGCCACCTGCTGCACCGACGTCGAGAGGTTGTTCTGGGTGAACACATTCGTGAGCGTCGCGAAGATGAGCACGCCGAAGACGGTGCCGACGATCGTGCCGCGCCCGCCCACCAGGAGAGTGCCGCCGACGACGACGGCCGCGATGACGTCGAGCTCGTAGAACAGGCCGTGGGTCGAGGTGCCGACCGTGGTGCGCCCGAGCATCATGACCGCGGCGATGCCCACGGTGAAGCCCGAGAGCACGTAGAGGTAGACGACGTGCCGGCGCACCTTGATGCCGGCCAGGCGGGCCGCCTCCCGGTTGCCGCCGATGGCGACCGTGCGGCGGCCGAACGTCGTCCGGTTGAGCAGGAACCAGCCTGCGGCGGCCACGATCACGAAGATCCAGATCAGCACGGGCAGGCCGAGGAAGTTGGAGCGCGTCACCGAGAGGAAGTCGGTCACGTTCACTATGAGGGTGCGCCGCTCGGAGATGAGTTCCGCGAGGCCGCGGGCGCCGACGAGCATGGCGAGCGTCGCCATGAATGCCACCACGTTGCCGTACGCGATCACCACGCCGTTGATGAATCCCGCTGCGGTGCCCACGGCGAGCGCCACCACGACGATCAGGATCCAGGAGGACTGCGTCGCGGCGATCTGCACGGCGGCAAGCGTCGCGACCACCGTGGACAGCCCCATCACCGAGCCGACGGAAAGGTCGATGCCGCCGGCGATGATGACGAACGTCATGCCGATGCTGATGACGCCGACGATCGAGGCGTACCGGATGATCGTCAGCATGTTGTCGACGTTGAGGAACCGATCGCCGGCCGTCGCGGCGCCGACCGCGAGGAGGACGACGAGGGCGATGACCAGGCCGAGGTTGCGGCCGACCGAGCTGCCGAAGAAGCGGCGGAGGGGGCTGTCCGTCCGTTCCTTGGGCCGGTCGACCACCGGGGGAACCGAGGAGCTCACGGTGGTGTTCTGCTCGCTCACGCGGCACTTCCTTTCAGGACGAGGTCGAGCACGGCGTGCTCGGTGAGGTCTGATGCATTCCGGGTGTCGAGCACGCGGCCGTCCGCGAGGATGAGCACGCGGTCGGCCAGCCCGAGCACCTCCTCGATCTCGCTCGAGACGAGGACGATGGCGGTGCCGGCGGCGGCGAGCTGGCGGATGAGGGCGTAGATCTCCGCGCGGGCGCCCACGTCGACGCCGCGGGTCGGCTCGTCGAGCAGCAGCACCCGGGTGCCGTGGACGAGCCAGCGGGCGAGGAGGATCTTCTGCTGGTTGCCGCCCGACAGCGTGCCGGTCTGACGGTCCGGGTCCGCCGGGCGCAGCTCGAGCGACTCGATCTGCTCGCGGGTCACCTCACGCTCGCGCCGCTCGTCGAGCAGCGACGCCCGGGCGAACCGGGGGAACGTGGCCAGCGTGACGTTGCGGTAGATGGGCTCGGCGAGCAGCAGCCCCTGGCTCTTGCGCTCCTCCGGCGACAGGCCGATGCCGGCGTCCACCGCCGCCGTCACCGAACCCGGGGGCAGGGGGCGCCCCGCCACGGTGACCGCCCCACCGGTCGGTCGCCGCGCGCCGTAGACCGTCTCAAGGATCTCGGACCGCCCGGAGCCGACGAGGCCGGCAAGTCCCACGATCTCGCCCGCCCGCACCGAGAAGCTCACGCCCTCGAACACGCCCCGCACGGCGAGGTCCGTCACGGTCAGGACCGCGTCGGCGTCGGCGGCGGGCGCGGTCGCGGGCGGGAAGACGTTGGCGACGGTGCGGCCGGTCATGAGCCGGATGAGATCGGGCGTGGGCGTGTCGGCGACGGGAAGGCCGACGGCGGTGCTGCTGCCGTCCTTGATGACCGTGATGCGATCGCCGATCTCGCGGATCTCCTCGAGCCGGTGGGAGATGTAGACCACGGCGATGCCCTGCGCGGTGAGCTCGCGCACGACGCGGAACAGGTTCTTGACCTCCTCGGCGTCGAGCACCGCGCTCGGCTCGTCCATGATGAGCAGGCGGGCGTCCCGCGACAGGGCCCGCGCCATGCTGACGAGCTGCTTGCCGGCGGCCGGGAGCGAGCCGACCTCGCGGCCGGGCGCCATCGAGCCATGCCCGAGCCGGGTGAGCAGCTCCCGGGTGCGGCGCCTCGCCTCGCCTCCGCGCAGCACTCCTCCGGTGGCGAGCTCGTGACCGAGGAAGACGTTCTCGGCGATGGTCAGGCCGTCGACGACGTCGAGCTCCTGGTACATGGTGGCGATGCCGAGGTCGAGCGCAGCGACCGGGTCCGCGATGGTCACCGCGTTCCCCTGCCAGCTGATCGTGCCCCCGTCGGGCTGGTACGCCCCGGACAGGATCTTGATGAGCGTCGACTTGCCCGCTCCGTTCTGGCCGAGCACGCAGTGCACCTCGCCGGGCAGCACGGAGAGGTCGACCCCGCGCAGCGCCCGCACGCCGCCGAACGACTTCGTGAGGCCGCGCACGTCGAGCAGGGGAGCGGGATGATCGCCATCGAACATGACCGCAACATAACAGTCATGGGCCGCGGGGGACAGGTCCGGCAGCACCGGAAACGAGCGGATAACGCTCCTGCCGGAGCGCTCCGATGTCTGTTATGTTGCAGGAAACGTCAATGGGGACTCACCCGAAGCGAGAGGTCGGAATCCGACCGTTCCCGCGCCCCGGCGGACGCCGCCCGGCGGCTGATGCGAAGGCCCGGGGGATGCCGCCTCCGGGGCCGGTGCCGCGGAGGTGCCGCATTGGCGCGAAGCGGTTTCACTCTAGGAGGAACACATGCTCGCCACCCCCTCGGTGCGGCGCCGACTCCTTGTCGGGTCCGGCACCACACTCGCCCTCGCCGCACTCCTCACGGGGTGTACGCCGGGGGACGCTCCCGAAGAAGAAACGGAAGCGACGACCAGTACCGCCGAAGGCAACGAGGCCGCGGGCGACACCATCACCATCGGCTTCTCGGGCCCCGCGGCCGACCACGGCTGGCTCGGCGCCATCAACTCCGCCGCGCTCGCCGAGGCGGAGAAGTTCCCGGACATCGAGCTCAAGGTCGCGGAGGGCACCAACGACGCCAACCTCCAGATCAGCCAGGTCGAGACGTTCATTAACGACAAGGTCGACGCGATCGTGCTGCTCCCGACGGACGGCGCGGCGCTGACCGACGTCGCCATCCGCGCCATGGAGGCCGGCATTCCCGTGGTCAACGTCGACCGCGAGTTCTCCAGTCCCTTCGCCGCCCGGGTCACCGTGCTCGGCGACAACTACGGCATGGGCGTGAGCGCGGGCACCTACGTCTGCGAGCAGCTGGAGGGCAACGACGACGCCGTCGTGGCGGAGATCGCGGGCATCGACTCGCTCCCGCTCACCCAGGACCGCAGCCGCGGCTTCTCCGACGCGCTCGACGACTGCGGGCTCGAGGTCAGCAACCGCGTCGCCGCCGACTTCACCGTGCAGGGCGGTGAGGCTGCGACGTCCCAGCTGCTCTCGGCCGCGCCCCAGATCGACGCCATCTGGAACCACGACGACGACCAGGGCATCGGCGTGCTCGCCGCCATCGACGCGGCCGGCCGCGACGAGTTCATCATGGTCGGCGGCGCCGGCTCGGCCAACGCGATGCGCTCCATCGAGGCCGATGACACCGTGCTGAAGGCGACGGTGCTCTACCCGTCCACGCAGGCGGCGGACGGCATCCGGCTCGCGCGCCTGCTCGTCCAGGACAAGGCCCTCAGCGACCTCGTCGAGGTCGAGGTGCCGAACCGCATCGTGCTGAACGCCTCGGTCGTGACCGGCGAGAACGTGGAGCAGTACCTGCCCACCGCGTTCGAGTCCTGATCCACGGGCGCCCGTCGTTCTGGGCGGCGGGCGCCCGTGCCTCTCCCCGGTGCTGAACGGCACCGCAGTTCCTCAACAGAAAGCGAATACATGCCAGGCACTCCGCTTCGCGTCGCCATGATCGGGTACGGCTTCATGGGAGCCGCGCACTCGCAGGGATGGCGGGTCGCGCCCCGCTTCTTCGACCTGCCCCTCGAGCCCGAGATGTCCCTCGTCGTCGGCCGGAACGCCGACGCCGTCGCCCAGGCGGCGGAGAAGTGGGGCTGGGCCGAGAGTCACACCGACTGGCGCGCGGCCATCGAGCGCGACGACATCGACCTGATCGACATCGTGACGCCCGGCGACACCCACGCGGAGATCGCTATCGCCGCACTCGAGGCGGGCAAGCACGTGCTCTGCGAGAAGCCCCTGGCCAACACGGTCGAGGAGGCGCAGGCGATGACGGAGGCCGCCGAGCGCGCCGCCGAGAAGGGCGTCCGCGCCATGGTGGGCTTCACCTACCGCCGGGTGCCCGCGACCACCTTCGCCCGCGACCTCGTCGCCGCCGGCAAGATCGGGGAGATCCGTCAGGTGCGCGCCGTGTACCTGCAGGACTGGCTCGCCGACGCGGAGGCGCCGCTCACCTGGCGCATGAAGAAAGAGCTCGCCGGGTCCGGTGCGCTCGGCGACATCGGCGCCCACATCATCGACCTCACGCAGTACATCACCGGCCAGCGGCTCACCAGCGTCTCGGGCATGCTCGAGACGTTCGTCAAGGAGCGCCCGCTGCTGGAGAGCGGCCGCGGCCTGTCCGGCACCGCCTCGACGGAGCGCGGCGAGGTGACGGTGGACGACCTCGCGCTGTTCACCGGCCGCTTCGACGGCGGCGCGGTCGGCTCGTTCGAGGCGACCCGGTTCAGCACCGGACGGAAGAACGCCCTCCGCGTCGAGATCGCGGGCTCCACCGGCGCCCTCTCGTTCGACCTCGAGGACCTGAACTCGCTCGGCTACTACGACGCGACGGCCCCGGACACGGAGCAGGGCTTCCGGAAGATCCTGGTCACCGAGCCCGGCCACCCGTACATGGACGCCTGGTGGCCGACCGGCCACATGATCGGCTACGAGCACGGCTTCTCGCACCAGGTCAAGGACCTCGTCGAGGCCATCGACGCCGGGCAGCAGCCGACGCCGTCGTTCGCCGACGGCCTGCAGGTGCAGCAGGTGCTGCAGGCGGTGGAGGAGAGCTCGGTCCACGGCAGCGCCTGGACCAGCATCTCCTAGGCGACCGCCGGGCGCGCACCGCGCCTTTCGCAGCACGCATCGACGAGACACGACAAGGAGAACACGCATGGCACGACCGATCACGCTCTTCACCGGACAGTGGGCCGACCTTCCGTTCGAGGAGGTGGCGAAGCTCGCCTCCGGATGGGGGTACGACGGCCTCGAGATCGCCTGCTGGGGCGACCACCTCGACGTCAACCGCGCGGCGACGGACGACGAGTACCTGCAGTCGAGGCTCGACATCCTCGACAGGTACAACCTGAAGGTCTGGGCGATCTCGAACCACCTGAAGGGTCAGGCCGTCTGCGACGACCCGATCGACGCGCGGCACCGCGACATCCTGCCGGACAGCATCTGGGGCGACGGCGACCCCGAGGGCGTGCGGCAGCGCGCGGCCGAGGAGATGAAGAACACGGCGCGCACCGCGGCCCGCCTCGGGGTGAAGACGGTCGTCGGCTTCACCGGGTCGGCGAACTGGAAGTACATCGCGATGTTCCCGCCCGCGTCGCCCGCCCTCATCGAGGCCGGCTTCCAGGACTTCGCGGACCGCTGGAACCCGATCCTCGACGTGTTCGACGAGGTCGGCGTGCGCTTCGCCCACGAGGTGCACCCGAGCGAGATCGCCTACGACTACTGGTCGACGGTCGCGACGCTCGAGGCCATCGGCCACCGCGAGGCCTTCGGCCTCAACTGGGACCCGAGCCACTTCGTCTGGCAGAACCTCGACCCGGTGGGCTTCATGTGGGACTTCCGCGACCGGATCTACCACGTCGACTGCAAGGACGCGAAGCTCAACATCGGCAACGGGCGCAACGGCATCCTCGGCTCGCACCTGCCGTGGGCCGACCCGAAGCGCGGCTGGGACTTCGTCTCGACCGGCCACGGCGACGTGCCGTGGGAGAAGAGCTTCCGGATGATGAACACCATCGGCTACGACGGGCCCATCTCCGTGGAGTGGGAGGACGCGGGCATGGACCGCCTCGTGGGTGCCCCGCAGGCGCTCGACTTCGTGCGCAGCCTCGCCTTCGACCCGCCCAGCGCGGCGTTCGACGCGGCGTTCAGCACGCGATAGGCGAGACTGGTCGGATGGGCCGGCGGGGTCCGGGTGCCGGGAACGGCAGCCGCCCGCCGGTCGGCCCGTCCTGCCGTTCCGCGGAGGGGCATGGCGGAAGGAGGGGGACGTGAGCGACGCGCTGACGCCGGCACCTGCGCCCGGCGACGCGGGACGACGGAGCAACCTCTCCCTCGTGCTGTCCCTCCTGCACCGCAACGGCGCGCTCTCCCGCGCGGACCTGACCCGGGCGACCGGGCTGAACCGGTCGACGATCGCCACCCTCACCGCCCAGCTCGCCGAGCTGGGGCTCGCGTACGAGGCCGCGCCGTCCGGAGCCAGCCAGATCGGCAGGCCCAGCCCGACCGTGCACCCGGACCCGGCGACGGCGGTCCTCGTGATCAATCCCGAGATCGACACCATCACGCTCGGGCTCGTGGGGCTCGGGGGCACCGTGCTGAAGCGCGTGCGCTACGAGACCGACCGCGTGCCGTCGGCGCGCGAGGTGGTCAACGTGTCCGCCGCGATCATCCAGGGCATGCGGGGTGAGCTCGACGCCTCCTACCGCGTCGCCGGCATCGGGGTCGCGGTTCCCGGGCTCACCCGGGCGGACGACGGCATGGTCACCTACGCCCCGCACCTCGAGTGGTTCGACGAGCCGATCGCGGACATGCTGCACGAGGCCACCGGCTACCGGGTGCGGGCGTCGAACGACGCCACCCTCGGCGCCGCGGCCGAGATCCTCTTCGGGGCCGGCCGGGGCGCATCCGACATGATCTATCTCAACGGCGGCGCCAGCGGCATCGGTGGCGGCATCGTCACCCAGGGCTCCCCGCTGACCGGCACCGCGGGCTACGCCGGCGAGCTCGGTCACACGCTCGTCAACAGCTCGGGCCGGTTGTGTCACTGCGGCGCTCACGGCTGCCTCGAGACCGAGGTGTCGCGGGCCCCGCTGCTGGCGGCGCTCGGGCTGTCGTCGCGCGACTCGGACCGGCTGGAGGAGGACCTCGTCGCGGCGTTCGAGGCGGAGTCCGGCCCCGAGCCAGGGATCGCCGCCGAGGTGTCGCGGCAGGCGGCCTACCTGGCGGTCGCGCTGCGCAACGCCGTCAACCTGTTCAATCCGAGCCTCATCGTGCTCGGCGGGTTCCTCGGCTCGCTCTACCGGGTCGCCCCCGAGCGCATCGAGGTGGCCGTGCGCGGCGAGGCCATGCGGGGCGCGCGCGAGGGCGTCCGCATCGTCCGTGCCCAGCTCGGCCGGGACATCCTGCTCATCGGGGCCGCAGAACTCGCGTTCGCCGACCTCCTCGCGAACCCCCGGGAGGCGGAGGCGCTGCCCCGGCGCGCCTGACGCCCGCCGCACGACGCAGTCGTCCGTTCGCCGCGCGTCCACCTGGTCGCCCGGATATCCCCTCTCGGGACGGAGCGGTTCTCCGGTACCGTGGCCGCAGGGCCGCGACCGAGGGGAGCAGCATGACCGCAGACCGGAATCCCGCCCGCGCGGCGTACGAGCTGGCCGCACTCGCGGCGCTGTCCGCCGTGGCGATCTCGCTCGTCTCGTCGGGGATGCAGTTGCTCGCCACCGCGCGCCTCCTGCGGGCCGCGGACGCTCTGTCGGCTCGCTCGCCGCGCGCCACCAGCCACCCGCACCGGACGGTCGTGGGCACGACGCCGATCATCGGCTCACCGCTGCGGCCGAACCCCGCGCCCGTCGGGCCGGAGGATCGGCACAGCCCGCCGACCGGGCCGATCAAGTCCTACCCGCCCGAGCTCGACTAGCGGGCGCCGGTCACCGGCGATCACAGCCGCTCGGAGCAGGCCGATCGCCGCTGTCCGAGCGAGCCGAGCGTATCCGCGTCAGCCCCCGAGGGCCAGGCCGGCGGCCAGCCCCAGTGCGGCGCACGCCGTGCAGGTGACCAGCAGGCCCAGGCTGTGCGCGAGCGCGGCGCGAGGCCGCCCGTCCCGCACCAGGCGCACGGTCTCGACGCTCGCGGAACTGAAGGTCGTGTAGCCGCCGAGCAGCCCGGTGCCGAGCACGACCTGCAGCACCGGGGACAGCAGCGCGGCCCCGGCCAGCCCGGTGACGAGGCCCAGCAGCAGGGAGCCGGTCACGTTGATCACCGCGGTGCCGATCGGATACCGCACGGGAAGCCGGGCGCGCAGCAGCGCGTCGAGCACGAAGCGCGCGGCGGCCCCGACCCCGCCCGCGAGCGCGGCGAGGACGAGGATCACGACCGCGCCCCCTGTCGACGGGGGCCGCGAGCCGCCACGGCGATGCCTGCCCAGGACGCGACGGCGCCGATGACCAGCGTGCCCAGCGCGTAGACGAGGGCGATTGCCGGATCCTGCGAGCCGAGCAGCACGGTGTCCATCGCCAGGGCGCTGTAGGTCGTGAAGCCGCCGAGGGCACCCACGCCGAGGAGGAGGCGCAGGTCGTCGCGCGTACCCGCATCCGGCCCTCCTCGGGCCAGGCGTTCGAGCAGGATCCCGAGCAGGAAGGCGCCGACGACATTGATCCCGACCGTCGCGACCGGCACGTCACCGACGCGCGGGGTGACGAGCGTGATGGCCTCCCGGAGGCCGGTGCCCACCGTGCCGCCGAGCAGCACGAGAAGCACGGAGCGCCACGGGGGGAACGCGTGGCGCATCCCCGACGCCGCCCGGTCGACTCGCATGCCCCTCCACCTCCGCAGCAACCCTATGCGCGTAGCGTTGACCGGCACCGCGAAAGCGGTCCGCGGTGGGACGAGAGGAGCACCAATGATCCCCGCGCTGAGAACCCCCGACAGCACCGTGGCGTTCCTCGGTGAGGGATACCGGTTCATCTCCCGCCGGTGCGAGCGCCTCGGCTCCGACGGCTTCCGCACGCGCATCGCGCTCCGTCCCGTCACCTGCCTCCGCGGGCCCGACGCGGCTCGCTTCGTGTACGAGGGTCGCCGCTTCTCCCGGACCGGAGCGCTGCCGCCGACGACGCAGCTCCTCCTGCAGGACGTCGGAAGCGTGCAGACACTCGAGGACGTCGAGCACGAGAAGCGCAAGCTGACGTTCCTCCACCTCGTCTACCGCGACGGAGGCGAGAGCTTCCGCGGGATCCTGGCCGAGGAATGGCAGAGGGCGGAGGGTCGCTGGCGCGCAGCCGGCACGGTGACGCTGCACGGCGAGATGAGGGAACTGCTCACCCGGGCGGTGACGCGCTGGGCGGGTGTGCCCCTGCCGGAGAACGAGGTCGGGCCGCGCACGAAGGAGTTGGGCGCCATGATCGAGAACGCGGGCCGATTCGGGCCGCGCAACTGGGCCGCCATCGCACTGCGGCACCGGACCGAACGCTGGGCCCGTGGCCTCGTCCGGGAGGTGCGGGCGGGGCGCATCGACCCTCCCGCCGGCAGCGCCGTGCGGGTGGTGGCCGACGCCCGAAACGGGAAGGGCGACCTTCTCCCTGTCGACGTGGCCGCGGTCGAGCTGCTGAACATCCTGCGCCCCACGGTCGCGGTCGCCCGGTTCGTGGTGTTCGCGGCTCTCGTGCTGCACGACCGCCCGGACTGGCGGCACCGCTTCGCCTCGGGCGACCTCTCCGACCTGGAGAACTTCGCCCAGGAGGTGCGCCGCCGGACACCGTTCTTCCCCGTGGTCGGTGCCACCGCGCGCCAGGATCTCGACTGGAACGGGACGCCGATCCGGCGGGGCGGCTGGGTTCTGCTCGACCTCTACGGCACCAACCACCACCCGGACCTGTGGCCCGACCCCACCGCCTTCCGCCCCGAGCGTTTCCGGGACTGGTCCGGTGACCCCGACACGCTGATCCCGCAGGGTGGCGGGACGCCCGAGCACGGCCATCGTTGCCCCGGCGAACCTCTCACCATGACGATCCTCACGGAGTCGATCCGACGGCTCGTGGCCCTGAATTACACCGTCCCGGAGCAGGACCTGCGGGTGAGCCTGAGGCGGATGCCGGCGCTGCCCGCGAGCGGCTTCGTGCTCGAGGTGACACCCGCCGGGTGACGCTCTGAGAACGATGCCATAGGGATTCGCGCGAATCGCGCGCAAGGGACTGGTGCTGCTCGAGAAGCAGAAGTTATGGTTTCCCGGCACGTCGCTGAAATCGATCCCATAGCCGCGCGGAGGAACCCCGACCCATGCCTCGACCACTGCCGTCAGGACCTCTCTCGGTCGCCGTTCTCGGCTTCTGGCACGTGCACGCGGGCGACTACGCCCGCTCCGTGCTCGCCCATCCGGACACCACCCTCGCCGCGGTGTGGGACCCGGATGCGGAGCGCGGCCGGGCCGGGGCGGACGAGTTCGACGTCGCTTTCGTGGGCGATCTCGACGAGCTCCTCGCCCGCGACGACATCGACGCCGTGACGGTCACCACCGCCACCTCGGAGCATCACGACGTGATCACCCGGGCGGTGGCGGCGGGCAAGCACGTGTTCACGGAGAAGCTGCTCGCGCCCACGGTCGCGGAGGCCGAGGACATCCTCGCCCGCGCGAAGGAGCGCGGCGTCTCCGTGGTCGTGTCGCTTCCGCGGCTCTCGGACCCGACCACCCTCGCGGTGCGCCGGCTGATCGAGACCGGCGCGCTCGGCGAGCTCACCTACTGCCGCATCCGCCTCGCCCACGACGGGTGGGTGCACGACTGGCTGCCCGAGCGCTTCGCCGATCGCGACGCGGCCATCGGCGGCGCCCTCGCCGATCTGGGCTGCCACCCCGCCTACCTCACGCAGCACTTCCTCGGGGCCGAGCCGGCGACGGTGAGCGCCACCTACACGAGCGTCAGCGGCCGAGGCGTCGAGGACAACGCGGTGGTGACGCTCGGCTACCCGGACGGCGCGATCGGGGTGATCGAGGCGAGCTTCGTCACGACCCCCGGGGCGTTCACCCTCGAGCTGCGCGGAACCGAGGGCAGCGTTCTGCACGGCTTCGCGTCCGACGCCCTCCTGGCCAAGGGGGCCGCGTTCGGCGGGGAGGAGTGGCGCGAGGTGCCACTGCCGGCCGCCGAGCCCGGTCCGTTCGCGCAGTGGGTGAGCTCCATCCGTGCCGGCACGGTCGCCACGGAGAACGTCCGCGCCGCCGTCGAGCTCACCCGGCTCGTCGTCGCGGCGAACGAGGCCGCCGTCGGGGGAGCCCGGCCCTACGCGGCCGGGAGTGACGGCGTCGCGTCCTCGATGCCCGCCGTCTCCTCGGTCTGAGCCCGCCCGCCCGCACCCTCCCCGCCCGCATCCTCCCCGCCCGCATCCTCCTGTTCCCCCATCCGATCCTTCAGCGCCGAATCGAGTCAACTGCCGTGAGTTCGTCCACCCCCGCCCGTCCCGCACTTCCCATCCGCATCGGCCTCATCGGGGCCGGCGGCATCACCGTGGCGCACGCCGGCGGCTACCGGCGCAATCCCGACAGCACCCGCGTCGCCGCCGTCGCGGATCCGGTGACCGAGAACGCCGTACAGCGCGCGGCCGAGTTCGGGGCGGCGGTGTACGACGACTACCGCACCATGCTGGCCGAGGCCGACATCGACGCCGTGGACATCTGCCTGCCGCACCACCTGCACAAGGACGCGATCGTGGCCGCGGCCCGGGCCGGAAAGCACGTGCTGTGCGAGAAGCCGCTCTGCCTCACAGCGGAGGAGGCGGCGGAGATCGGCGCCGCCGTGACGGAGAGCGGCATCACGGTGATGTGCGCCCACAACCAGCTGTTCCTGCCGCCGGTCGCCAAGGCGAAAGAGCTGCTCGACTCCGGGCTACTCGGCCGCGTCTTCGAGGTGCGCACCACCGACAGCTTCTTCAACGACTTCACCCCGGAGAGCATGGGCTGGCGGGCGAGCGCCAAGACGAGCGGCGGGGGAGAGCTGATCGACACGGGCTACCACCCGTCGTACCTGCTTCTGCACCTCGCCGGTGGGGTGCCCGTCGAGGCGACGGCGATGCTCAGCACGCACCGGCTCACCTTCATGGAGGGCGAGGACTCCGCCCAGGTGCTCGTGCGCTTCGACAACGGCGTGCTCGGCAGCATCGTGACGAGCTGGGCGTACCAGCCCTCCGGCAACACGGAGCGGTTCTCGGTCGTGGGCGAGCTCGGGTCGCTGTACAGCGACGGGGAGACGTCCCTCACCTACCAGCTGCGCGGCGAGGCGCCGGTCACGATCGCCTTCGAGCCGGCGCACGAGTTCGCCGCTGAGATCGCGCACTTCGCGAGCAGCGTCGCGAACGGCACGCGGCCGCTGCACACCGAGAAGGAGGGGATCGAGGTGCTCGGCATCATCCTCGCCGCCTACAAGTCGGTCCGCACCCGTAGCGTCGCCCCGGTGATGACCGCCGCGTCCCTCGTCTCCGCCTGAGCGGCAGTCTCCGCGGGCCGTCACCGCGGTCAGTGCACCGGCCCCTGCCCAGGCAGAAGGATCCTGCACAGCTTTAACCCGGGCAGGATCCTTGTGCCTGGGCAGGAGCAGGGGAGGCGACAGGGGGGGAAGCGGCGGGGGGTGCGGGGGCGGCGGAGTGCGGAGCCGGTCGACCCCGGCGACTAGGGCGTGCGGGGCGCGGCGGTGGAGCCCCGCGGCAGGATCTGCGCGTCGAGCACCTGCGTGACCGGCTCCGCGTCGGGAGCGGCGATGCGCTCGAGCAGCCGGTCCATCGCGGCCTCGCCGAGCGCGACCGCGTCCTGCGCGACCGCCGTGATGCCCGGGCTCACCATGCTCATCCACCGCGCGTCGTCGAACGACACGATGCTGAGGTCGTTCGGAATGCGTAGGCCGAGGTCGTTGGCCGCGCGCCACACGCCCTCGGCCAGGAGGTTGTTCGCCGCGAACACCGCGGTGGGGTGGTCGCGGCGGGCGAGGATGTCGATCGCGGCCGTGCGGGCGTGGTCCGCGTCCCATCCGGCCGTCACGAGGAGGCTGGGGTCGGCGGGGATGCCGGACTCCTCGAGCGAGCGCTGGTAACCGGCGAAGCGCTCGCCGCCCGTGGTCCAGTCCGTCTCGTCGATCAGCAGCGCGATCCTGCGGTGGCCGAGGGCGATCAGGTGGTCGGTCATGCGCCGGGCGACCCCCGCGTTGTCGATCACGACGGCGTCGCAGGCTCCGGAGGAGAACTGCCGGTCCACCTCCACGACGGGGATGTGCTGGCGCATCAGGTACTGCGACACGTCGCCGGACAGGGGCGTGACGATCACGCCCGCGGCGCGGGTGGAGACGAAGGCCTGCGCGGCGCTGCGCTCCTCCTCGACGAGGCCCTGATCGTCGACGAGCATCATCGTGTAGCCGCCCTGCCGGGCGCGGGAGGCGATGCCGGCGGCGAGGTCGGCGTAGAACGTGTTGCGCAGATCGGACACGAGCACGCCCACGGACCGGCTCACCTGCTTGCGCAGGCTGCGTGCCATGGCGTGCGGCACGTAGCCCAGGTCGTCGGCGGCGGCGAGGATGCGCTCGCGCACCGCGGCGGCGACGTAGCCCTCGCCGCTCATCGCCCGGGACGTCGTGGACTGGGAGACGCCGGCCGCGCGGGCGACGTCCTTGAGGGTGGCGCGACGCGGGGATCCGGGGCGCGTCGGCGTACCGTCGGCCATGCGGCTCCCTTCGTTTCGCAGCGGGACCACCACGGGGCGTGAGCGGCACACACCGGGCGGAAAACCCATATCCTTGGCCCGGAATCACGATGGTATAGCGTGAGCCGCGAGAGCACTGCCCTTGCCTTCGGCATGCGCTGGCTTTACAGTGCTGACTGTGTGGCAACGATGCCACACAGCGCGGTTTGCGGGAGCTCTCCTGGAAAGGGATGGCCATGACAACAACACACGCGACTGCCGGGGGTCCCGGGTTCCGGGGCACCCCATGAGCAATCTCAAGGCACTGCCGATCGTTCCGATCGAGCCGGCGGGAACGGTCGAGCGCGAGAAGCGCAGCGGCCGCGGCAAGGGGCCGAAGCCGCCGAAGGTCCGCATCAAGTACAACCGCCGCGAGGCCGTGGCCGGCTACCTGTTCATCCTGCCGTGGGTGCTCGGTTTCCTGGTCTTCACGCTCGGCGCCATGATCTACAGCCTCGTGATCTCGTTCAGCGACTACGACCTCGCGACCGACACGGCGACGCCGATCGGCCTCGAGAACTACACGAACCTCATCGACGACCCGAAGGTCATGCTCGCCCTCGGCAACACCCTCTTCTACGCCATCATGGCGGTGCCGCTGGAGATCGCGTTCGCGCTCTTCCTCGCGATGCTGCTGAACCGCGTGGGCCGCGGTGCCGGGCTGTTCCGCACCCTGTACTACCTGCCGAAGATGACCCCGTCGGTCGCTGCCGCGTCCGTGTTCCTCCTGCTGCTGAACGGCAACTACGGGGCGATCAACCGCGGACTCGCCGCGATCGGCATCCAGGGCCCGCAGTGGCTGACCGACCCGAACTGGGTGAAGCCGTCCATCGTGCTGATGACGCTCTGGTCGGTGAGCGGCACGATGATCATCTTCCTCGCCGCCCTGAAGAACGTGCCGGTCGACCTGTACGAGGTCGCGTCGCTCGACGGAGCGGGCAAGGTGCGCCAATTCTTCAGCATCACCGTGCCGATGATCTCGGGCACCATCTTCTTCAACGTGCTCGTGCTCACCATCGCGGCCCTGCAGGTGTTCGACCAGGCGTTCCTGCTGTTCTGGCGTAACCAGACGAACGCATCGCCGGAGTCGTCCCTGTTCTACGCGGTCTATCTGTTCCAGCAGGCGTTCCGTAACTTCAACTTCGGCTTCGCCGCCGCCATGGCGTGGCTGATCTTCCTGATCATCATGATCATCACGGTCATCCAGGTGAAGTTCGGCAACCGTTTCGTCTACTACGAGGGGGACCGGAAATGACCACCACTCTCGGCACCAGCAACGCCACCGTCGACCCCCGGGTCCAAGCCGTCGGCATGCAGCAGGCGGGCGGCAAGAGCCCCGCGTCGCCGGGTCGTGCCGTGCGCAGCGTGGCCGGCCGCATCGCCCTGTGGACGCTGCTCACCGGCTTCGCCCTCGCCTTCCTCTACCCGTTCCTCTGGCTGATCTCGGCGAGCTTCAAGCCGCGCGGCGAGGTGTTCGACAACTCGCTCATCCCCAAGACGTTCAGCCCGCAGAACTACGCGGAGGTCTGGGACAAGCTGCCGCTGCTCAACTGGATGGGCAACAGCATCCTCATCGCGGTGCTGGCGGCCGGGCTCGTGACGCTCTCGAGCTCCGTCGTGGCGTTCGGCTTCGCGTACTTCAAGTTCCCCGGGCGCGACCTGCTGTTCGGCCTCGTCCTCGCGACGATGATGCTGCCGGGCGCGGTCACGCTCATCCCGACGTACCTCATCTGGAACAACCTCGGCATGATCGGCACCACCGTGCCGCTGTGGGGCGCGAACCTGTTCGGCTCGGCGTTCTACATCTTCCTGCAACGGCAGTTCTTCCTCGGGCTGCCGCGGGAGCTGTTCGAGGCGGCCCGCGTCGACGGCGCGAGCTACTGGGGCATGTTCTGGCGCATCGCCGTGCCGCTGTCCATCCCGTCGTTCATCATCGTGTTCATCTTCGAGTTCCAGGCCAGCTGGAACAACCTGCAGGCACCGCTCATCTACCTGAACTTCGGTGCGGTGGAGAACTTCACGGTGCCGCTCGGCATCTCCTACGCCATGACCGCCTTCAGCCCCGGCAACGGTGGCCAGGGCGACTACCAGTGGGTGATGGTGGCGGCGCTCATCGTGACGATGCCGATGCTGATCCTGTTCGCCGCGGGCCAGCGGTACTTCATCGAGGGCATCGCGACCCAGGGCCGCAAGGGCTGATCGCACGGAAGGAGGGGACCCGCCGAGAGGCGGGTCCCCTCCTTCGTGTCCGCGGCTCGTATGGGTGGTGCGCGCGGCCGGTCAGGTGCGTGGGTGGTCAGGAACGCAATTCAGCAGATCCTCCACGACACGCCGTTCGATGGTGCGCCGGGCCGGCGTGTCGGGCCGGGGTCTGCTGAATTGCGTCGCTTGGGGGAGGGGGATACGGTCCCTGAGCTTGTCGAAGGGACGCGGGCCGACCCGCGGATGGTGCGTCGCTTCGACGGCTCAGCGCCTGTGGTTCCGCCGTCGCGCCTACCTCACAACGCAATTCAGCAGATCCTTCGGGACACGCCGGTCGCGGGAACGCGGAGACGGCGTGTCGACCAGGATCTGCTGAATTGCGTTCCGGGCAGGGCCCCGCCCCGCATCGCACCCCCACACGCACGACGAAGGGCGGCCCTCCCGAAAGAGGACCGCCCCTGTATGCGCCGTACGGCGACTATCGAGTACTTAGTTGCCGGTCGTCTGGTCCCAGGCCCGCTGAGCGGCCTGCTGAGCGTCGGCCAGCGCCTCCTCCGGCGACTTCTCACCGTTGAGGGCGGCGGTCACGCCGGTCTGCAGCTCGGTCTGGATCTCCTGGCCCGCGGCGGAGGAGCCGAAGGACCGGCCCTCACCCACGACCTCGTAGTAGGTGTTGATGACCTGGTCGAAGCCGGCGTTGCCCGTGGGCACCACGTACTTCTCGCGGATCGCCTGGTCAGCGGTGGGGGAGCCGGTGAAGAGGCCGGTGTTCATGCGGTTGGGGTCCGGGTCCTCCTCGATCGTCGTGGCACGGGCGTCGCCGGCCGCCATCCACGCCTCGTCCGAGGTGAGGCCGAGCGCCCATGCACACGCCGCGGCCGGGTTCTTCGCGCCCTTCGGCACGACGAACGCGGTGCCGCTGGCGACCGTGAACGGGTTGCCGTCCTGGTCCTTGAACGGAACGGCGTTGATGGTGATGTTCGCCTGCGTCGCCGCGAGCACGTTGGGGTACCACTGCGCGTAGATGCCCGACGCGACCTGGTCCTTCACGTACTGGTTCTCGGCGCCGAACATGTCGAACGTGTCGATGAAGCTCTTGACCTTGGCGTAGCCACCCTGAGCGTCCGTGAGCTCCTTGAGGAACTCGAGCGTCTCCACGTTCTTGGGGTCGTCGAGCGTCGGCTTGCCCTCGTCGTCCATGATCGAGCCGCCGTTGCCCAGGAACCACAGACCGGCGAGTCCGGGGAGGTCGGGGTTCATGCCGAGCGTCGACGGGTTGCCGCCGCTCTCCTTGTAGAGCGAGGCGACCTGGGAGACCAGGCCCTCGTGGTCGGAGGTGTCGATGTCCTCGGGCGCGAGACCCGCGGCCTCGAGGAGTCGCGTGTTCACGATGATCGCCGGCGGCTGGTAGAACTGCGGCACCGCGTAGATGCTGTCGTCGTAGGTCACGTCCTCGATCACCGAGTCGTACCAGTGGCTCGACTCGACGTCGTTGGCCGAGAGGCAGTCGTCGAGCGGCAGGATCAGGTCCTTCGCCGCGTAGGTGCCGACGAACTGGGAGCTCATCTGCACGACGTCGGGCACCTGGCCGCTCGCGGTGGCGGCCGTGAACTTCTGCGCGTCGAACGCCGTCGCCTCGATCTTGATGTCGACGTCGGAGAGCTGCTCCGCCGCGTAGTCGAGTCGGGCCTGGCCGACGTCGTCCGCGTTCTCGAAGCCCCACGCGTTCAGCGCGCCCGTGGGCGCCGCCGAGAAGTCGACCTCCTCGCTCGCGGCGTTTCCGCCGCCGCCACCACCACCGCAGCCGGCGAGCACCACCACGGACGCGGTCATCGCGAACGTGGCGAGGACCCTCTGCCTCTTAGTCATCAGTTCTTCCCTTCGATGGAGTCGTGGATTGCGTCATCGCGACCCACTCCGGACCGTACCCGGAAGTATGAAAGGCGCCACGAGGCGTGGAATCCTTTCCATGTTGCAAGCTAGTGCAGGCACCATGTGCAGACAAGACTCGCCCCGCCGGGGGGTGTCATACCGTTGGAGAACCGTTATTCGCGCTTGATCAGCCCGGTTGCCGCTGGCTAGGCTCGGTGTGGCAACGATGCCACATCGGCGAAGGGCGAGCATGTCGGCTATCCGTTCAGTTCTACTCCTCGGGCACACGCATCACGACGTCGGCTACACGAACAGCCCGCGCCTCGTCGACGACGCGCACCGGCGGATCGTGTCACGGGTGCTCGACCTGTGCGACGAGGACCCGACGGAGGGCGACGACGCGTTCCGCTGGACCTTCGAGGTGGCCCGCCCGGTCCTGAACTTCCTGCGCACCGCGGACGAGCGCGAGGTGCAGCGGCTCTGCAGGCTCGTGGCGTCGGGACGGATCTCGGTGACCGGCGGCTACCTCAATATGACGCAGCTCCCCTCGGACGCCGAGTTCGGCGCCGCCTACGACCGGCTGCGGGAGTTCGCGATCGCGGGCATCCCCGTCCGCACCGAGCAGCACGGCGATGTGAACGGCATCGCCTGGGGCGCCGTCACGGCGATGCGGGATGCGGGCATCGACCGGCTGCTGATGGCGCTGAACCCGGACCACGGCCGCGCGCCCTTCCGGCAGCCCACAGGCTTCTGGTGGGAGGGTCCGCGGGGCGACCGCGTCTTCACCTGGCTCTCTACGCACTACGGCTTCGGCGAGGAGTGGGGCATCATCGACGGCGATGTCGACCGGGCCGAGCGGCACATCGGGGAGTTCCTCGACGAGCTGGCCGCCCGCGACGACTACCCCTACGACACGGCCCTGGTGCACGCCGCGAACGACAACCGGTGGCCGACCGCGCTCTTCCTCGACGTCGTGCGGCACTGGAACACCCGCCACCCGGACGTGCGGATGCGCACCGCCACCGTCGACGAGGCCCTCGACCTGCTCGCCGCCCAGGCCCGCCAGGCCGACGTGCCCGTCGTGCGCGGGGAGTGGTCGGACTGGTGGTCGCACGGCCACGGGTCGACGGCTCGGGACGTCGCCGTCTACCGCGAGGCGCGATCCCTTGCCCGGGCGGCCGCCGCGACGCTGGGTATCGCGGCGTTGCGCGGTGACGGCGAAGGCGACGGTGATCCCGCCCTGGCCACCGTGCTCGGCTACCGGCGCGGGCCGGTGCGGCTCCGCAGCCGGAGCGAGATCGCCGAGCGCCTCGGCCATGTCGACGAGCAGCTGCTGCTCTACGGCGAGCACACCTGGGGCTCCTGGGAGACGTACTCCAAGCCGCACTCCACCTTCAGTCACTCGCACGCGAACGCCAAAGCCGGCTTCGCCTACGACGCGTACGACTGGGCCCGCGACCTGGCCGTCGAGGGATTCTTCCGCGTGCTCGCCAGCGGTCCGGTCGACGCCGGCGCCGCGCCCGACGGCACGCCGCCCGACGCCGCGCCGGCCGACGGCGCACCGGCTGACGCGACCGCGACCGACGGCGCCGCGGCAGACATGATCGCCGTGTTCAACCCGACCGAACGGGAGCGCACGGAACCCGTGCTCGTCGAGATCGCCGGGTCCCGGCTGGCCCGGGTCGTCGCGACCGTGCCCGCGTTCGGCTCCGCCGTCCTGCCGGTGCCCGCGGCGCCCATCGAGCGGGGGGAGTCCCGGTCGATCGAGACGGACCGCTACCGGGTGCGCGTGGACCCGGCCCGCGGCGGTGTCGTGTCCCTGATCGACCTGCGCTCGGACCGCGAGCTCGTGGATTCGGCGATCGGGCACGGGCTCGGTGCCGTGGTCGTGGAGACGGTGCCGCCGGACAGCACGCACCCGATGGTGACCCGCAATCCGAAGGACTTCCACCCCGACCATCCCGGCCCGGAGTTCGTGCGCACGGCCGCCGCGGGGGATGCCGAGCCCGTCGTCCTCGAGGGCGACGGTTTCGTGTCGATCGCCTGGGAGTCGAGCGTCGCCGGGGTGCCGAGCATCCGGACCGTGCTCACCCTGCATTCCGCGACCGAGGCGATCGACCTCGAGGTCGGCCTCGTCAAGCCGGAGCGATTCGGGCCGGAAAGCGTGTTCGTGGCCTTCCCCTTCGCCGTCGACGGGCCGGAGTTCCTCCTCGAGACGGCCGGCGCGGTGTACGCCGCGGACCGGGAGCAACTGCCCGACACGAGTAAGGACTGGTACTCCATCCAGCACGCCGTCGGCGTCGTGGGCGCGGATCACGGCATCGTCTGGGGCAGCGTGGACGCCCCGCTGGTGCAGCTCGGCGGCATCCACACCGGGGAGTGGGCGCGGGTGCTCGTGGCATCGGGCGGGTCGGTGAACAGCTGGCTGATGAACAACCTGCACTTCACGAACTTCCAGGCCCGGCAGGAGGGCACGGGGACCTACCGCTACCGCTTTTTCCCGCGGGAGGGCGCGGTGACCCGGGAGGACGTGCGCGTGCACGGGCGCGACCTGCTGGACCCCCTGCTGGCGCGGCAGTACGTCGGACCCGTCCGGATGCGCGGCCGGGGCGGCCTGACGGTCGAGCCAGCCGATCGGGTGCTCGCCGAGCTGCGGCCGCTCGAGGACGGGTCGGTCCGGGTGCGGCTGCGGAACATCACGGGCGACCCGCTCACGGCCACCGTCGACTGGGACCGCCCCGGCGTGATGGGCGGCAGGTCCGTGCCGCTCGGGGCCCTCGGCGTGGCGGACGTGCACCTGCGTCGCACCCGCGGGTAGCGGCGGCGCCCGGCCTGCCGGGGCCGGGCGCCGCGCCTCCTCCGCCCCTCGGCGACCGAGGGGCGGCGGGGAGGGGTTCAGGCGTCGCGGGCGGTTGCGGCCGCCGAGTTCGCCAGGTCCTCGCCGCCCGGCTCGGGCAGCGGCGTCCGGTCCTCGGTCGTGCCGGTCTCCGGGCTGGCGTCCGGCGCCGGCCGGCCGGTGGCGTTCGTCACGGGACGCTCCAGCAGGTCCACCTCGACGACCGGACGCGACGGATCGCGCGGCACGCGGAACCCGCGGATCTGGTTCGGGCCGAAGCGCTCCTCGAGTACCCGGTCGACCACCGGCAGCTCGATGCGGGCCACCCCGCCCTCGCCGCGCGTCTCCACGGCCCGCACGATGAGGTCGGCCGTGCCGGTGCCGGGGTCCGCCACGGCGTCCTCGGTGCCCTTGATCGCGGTCACGAGCACGGCACCGCCGCCGTCCGAGGCGAACGAGTGCACCGCGGGCAGCGAGCCGCCGTGGGACGACTCGAGCATCGCGCGCACGGGAGAGCCGAGCAGGATGGCGCGGCGAGTGGGCTGCGCCGCCCGCCAGTCGCCGGCGTGCGGGACGAGCTCGTAGCTGAAGCGCTGGACGCCCTGGTCCTGGAAGCTGTAGACCCCGTCGGGGTCGAGCAGCCGCGGGTCGTGCCAGGAGTAGACCGGGCTCCGCGTTGCGGTCATGCCGATGCTGACCTGATCGCCCGACGACACGTCGAAGGCGTGCTTGTTCGTCGCGACCACCGTGAGACCGGCGGGGCGGCCGTCGAGCGTGCCGCTGACGTCCACCCAGCCCTGCGCCGGCTCCTCCGCCCCGTCCGCCTCCTTGCCGATCGAGCCGAACGGGATCTCGTAGGTCGCCGCCGGATCGGCCAGGGCCGTGGGGAAGCGCAGCTTCAGGAGGTGCGCCTTCTCCCGCCAGTCCAGGGTCACGTTCACCCGCAGCACCGCGGAGTCATGGTCGAGCACGAGCTCCTCCACCAGCGTCGACGCGTCCCAGGAGCGCTCGATCCGCACCCGCGAGCGCAGCGGACCGGTCTCCCGGATCACGACGCGGTCGAGGGTCATGGGCGCGCCCGGCCAGGCGTACGAGACGACCCGGTGACCCCAGGTGTCGGTCGGGTCCTCGCACACCTGGGTGTGCGACCGGCCGTCGACGCCGTCCATCACGTCGAGCCCGGTGCCCTTGTCCCGGTAGGAGCGGATCCAGCCCGTCTCGGGGTCCAGCTCGATGCGGACGAGGTCGTTCTCGAGCACGGTGTCGCCGACGCTGAGGGGCCGGGGCGTCCCGCCGCTCCACGGGCCCTCCGCCGCGATTCCCGGCCGGAGCCGGTAGAGCCGGTAGCCGAGGGCGGGGAGGTCGGCGCGGAAGACGACGGCGCCGCGGCTGACGTCGTCCGTCGTCGCCGTCGACTGGGTCCTCTGGGCGAGCGCGCGGGCGCCCGTGTCGTCGACGACGTGCGTGCCGCCGCGCTGGGCGCCGTAGTGCAGCTCGACGTCCGTGGACACCGGCCACGGGTGCGGGTTGAAGACGAGGACGGGCTGCGTGCCCTCCTCGAACGGCACCGCGACCTGCCGGGCGAGCACGTTGTGGGCGCGCACCAGGATGCGCTTGGCGATCGAGACCGCCTCGCCCAGCTGGTCTCGCGCGTCGTCGTAGGAGGGCTCGATGGCCGATCCGGGCAGCACGTCGTGGAACTGATTGAACAGCACCTGCTTCCACGCCGTCTCGAGCTGGTCGCGGGGGTAGTCCACGTCGCCGCGGACCGCGGTGATCGCCGCCCAGCGCTCGGCGGACAGCAGGGCGAACTGGGCGCGCTTCTGCCACGCCTTGATGCCCGAGTGTGCGGAGTAGCAGCCCCGCGCGTGCATCTGCATGTCGTGACGGCGCACGGCGAGGCCGTCGAGGAAGCGCTCGCCGCGGGCGAGCACCCCGTCGAAGTAGGTGCGCGGGGAGGACATGACCATGCGGCCGAAGGAGCCCATCCGGTCGTAGCGGTAGATCGACTCGATGTTCGCCTTCGTGGGGCCGCCGCCGTGGTTACCGACGCCGTAGAAGACCATGAGGTCGCCGAGGCCCTTGTCGAGCTGGCCGAGCGCCTTGTCGGTCTGGCCGTCGATGGAGCCGGCGGGGCTGCCGTACTCGTAGGGGATGCGGTACGCCAGCACCCGGCTGCCGTCCGGCGACTCCCACCAGAACAGGGTCTCGTCGAAGTCGCTCTCGTGGGGGCCCGGGCGGAGGAACATGTAGGAGTCCATGCCCTGCCCCCGGAGGATCTGCGGCAGCATCCCGTTGTGCCCGAACGGGTCGACGTTCATGCCGACCGTCGCCATGCGACCGAAGCGGGACAGCAGGTACCGCTGCCCGTACAGGCCCTGCCGCACGAAGCTTTCGCCCATGGGCAGGTTGCAGTCCGGCTCCACCCACCAGCCGCCGGCGTTGACCCAGCGGCCCTCCGCCTCGCGCTCGCGGATGCGCTCGAACAGCTCGGGGTCGGACTCCTCCACCCAGCTGAGCAGCACGACCTGGTCGCAGGTGAAGACGAAGTCCTGGTACTCGTCCATGCGGTGGATCGCCGACCAGAACGTGGCCCGCGCCTCCTGGTACCCCTCCTGCCACGGCCAGAGCCAGACCGGGTCGAGGTGCGCGTTGCCGATCATGTGGATCGTGCGGTCCGGCGTGGCCGCCGGGCGCTCGCCCGAGGTCGGGCGGGGCGCGTTGCCGCCCCAGCCGGCGTTGGCCATCGGTGCGATCGTCACTGGTACTCCCTGTCTCCCGCGCTGTCTCCCGCGGCCCACGCGTCGACCAGCTCGCTGATCGCGTGGAGCAGGAACGTGTGCAACTCCTGGATGCGCGGCGTCTGGGTGGACGGCGACAGCAGCACGTGATCGGCGAACGCGGCGGCCGGCCCGCCGTCCCCGCCTCCGAACAGCACCGTCGTCGCGCCGCGCTCCTGGGCGGCGGCGAGCGCCGACACGATGTTGGGGGAACGCCCGCTGGTGCTGAAGGCCGCCACGACGTCTCCAGGCCGCGCGAGGCCGGAGACCTGTCGGGCGAACACATCCGCGAACGAGAAGTCGTTGGCGATGCAGGTCAGCGTGGTCGGGTCCGTGCTCAGCGAGACCGCACCGAGCGGGCGGCGGTCGCGCGTGTAGTGGCCGATGATCTCGCCGGTGAAGTGCTGCGCATCCGCGGCGCTGCCGCCGTTGCCGAACGTGTACAGGATGCCGCCCCGCTCGAAGGCGGCGCAGAGCAACTCGGCGACCTCCTGCACCAGGGGGAGGAGATCCCGGGACGCCTCCGCGGTCGTGATGTGCTCGAGGAGCTGCTGCTCCAGCCGGTCCGTCCCGGCGAGCGATTCGTGCACTGTGTCAGACACGGGCGGGCTCCTTCGCCAGGTCGAGGGCGATCGCGGCGGCGCCGACGACTCCCACGTGGTCGCCCAGCCGGGCAAGTTCGATCCGCACCGCCGCGGCGGCGGGCGCCATGGCCGCGGCCAGCACTCCCGAGCGCACCGGGTCGAGCAGTAGGGCGCCGGAGCGCGTCACGCCGCCGCCGAGGATGACGGCGTCGGGTTCGAAGACGTTGACGAGGTCGGTGATCGCGGAGACGAGCGCCTCGACCGTGCGATCCCAGACGCGGGCGGCGAGGGCGTCGCCCGCGGCGGCGGCGGCGGAGACGTCCTCCGCGCGCACGGTCGCGAGGGCACGGAGCGCCGAGGACTCCGCCGACGTCTCCAGCTCCTCCACGGCGCGACGGGCGATCGACGTGCCGGAGGCGAGGATCTCGAGGCAGCCCCGGCGGCCGCAGAGGCACACCGGCCCGGCCGGGTCGACGGTCACGTGCCCGTACTCGCCGCCGTTGCCCGCCGCCCCCCGGTGCAGCCGGCCGTTCAGCACAGCTCCGCCGCCGACGCCCGTCGACACCGTCAGGTAGAGCATCGTCTCGGTTCCGCGGCCCGCGCCGAAGCGGTACTCGCCGAGGGCGGCCGCGCTCGCGTCGTTCTCGAGCGTCGCCGGCACGCCGAACTCGGCGGAGGCGAGGTCGACGATCGGCACGCGCAGCCAGCCGGGCAGGTGCAGCGGGCCGAGCAGGATGCCGTTCCTTGCATCGAGCGGGCCGCCGCAGGAGATGCCGACGGCGCCGATCGGCGCGGTGACACCCTCGTCCCGCGCGAGCTCTACGGAGCGCGCACCCAGGTCGAAGAGCCGGCGCAGCACCGCGTCCGGGCCCTCCTCGCTCCGGGTCGGCTCGGAGAGGAATCCGCGCGGCCGGCCGTCACCGGTCACCACGCCGACGGCCAGCTTCGTGCCCCCGATATCGAGCGCGAGCACCGCGCGTTGTCTGGCACCCACAGCGGCGCCCTCCTCTCGACAGTCCGAGTCACGACCCCGTGCGAGCGGCTGTGGCATCGATCCCACAGATACTACGGCCGGAGCGAGAGGCGGGGCAACGGTCACGGCTCAGGCCTCCCCGCCGGGGGAACGGGTATCGGTCACGGTGACGAGGGCCTCCGCGTGCTGCCCGAGCCGCAGGTCGCCGATGCTGACATCCACCGCGATGCGGGCGCGGCGGACCGCGGCCGGGCCGACGCGCACGTCCACCGTCAGCTCCGCCTCCTCGTTCGGGTCGAGCCGGCGCTCGAGCACGGGCCGATCGGCGGTCCAGCCACTCGGAAGGACCAGCCGCAACGTCGCGTCCGCGGCTGCGGCGTGCGGGTTGCGCACCGTCATCGCGTACCTCACGGTCTCGCCCGCCTCGGCGGTCCGCCGGTACGGCTCGATGCGGGCCAGCACGCCGTCCGCGCCGAGGTCGAGCTCGTCGAGCGGGAGCAGGGCGTTGTGCAACTCGATGAGGTCCCAGCCCGCGTAGGCGAGGTAGTCCAGGTAGCCCTCCTCGACCCAGCGCGGATCCCAGTGACCGCTCGCGAGGAGGCCCGGCGCGATGCGCTTGTAGAGCCGGGCGCTGTCGCGGTAGTCCGTCACGCGGAACCGGTTGCGGTACTGGTAGTTGAGGATCTCGCGCCGGTCGCCCGGCACGCCGAGGCCCTCCTGCTGGTCCCCGGTGAACAGCACCCGGACGCCGTCGACGTCCACCTCGAAGGCGGCGGCGAAGAGCGTGTGGCCCGGCAGCTCGTGCACGGTGATTGCGTACTCGTTCCACTGCACGGTCTGCCCGAGCGGCAGGATGCGGTCCGAGCGGATGGGCTCGTACCACTGGCAGGGCAGGTCGTGGAGGAGCGGGTCGTCGAGCACCGGGGCGACGTTCGCCGGGGTCCAGATCTCGGTGCCCTCGATGTCGCGGAGGATCGGCAGGCCCGCGACGTGGTCGTCGTGGTAGTGCGTGGGCATGGCGACGGAGACGCGGCTGACGCCGAAGTCGCGCTTGAGTGCCGGGAGCGAGGCGAGCCAGGGACGGCGGGCCGCGCGGTCCGTGCCGGTCGGCAGCCCGGTGGTCATGTCGTAGCCGAAGTCGACGAACAGGGCCTCGCCGGTGTCGGACAGCAGCACGTAGCCCGTGGACAGGCTCGAGCGGTTCATCAGCAGGTGGTCGGTGACGCGGACGAACGGCACGCGCAGCCGGTCGCGCAGGTCCCAGGAGTACCACCGGCGGGAGTCGACGTAGGTCTGCATCCGCTCGGCGAGGAGTTCGAGGGCCCCGTGCGGCTCGGTGATCGGCTCGCCGTGCGACGGCAGGAGGAGCCGGAGGTCCTCGTCCTGCATCAGGTAGCAGCTGATGACCGTCATCGCCGGGCCCTCGGCGTTCGTGTACGACCACTGCGTCGACGCGAGCGACCACACCTTGCCGGGCCCGTAGATGAGGTCGCCGGTGAAGCCGATTCGCTCGCCGTCCCGCTCCAGGAGGTAGCTGACCGAGCCGATGGTGTGGCCGGGGGTGGGCACCGCCCGCAGGGCCACGCCGCCGAAGTCGGTGACGGCGTACTCGCGCACGGTCGAGGTGACGGGCACCGACGACAGCAGCGAGAACCGGTCCTGGCGCAGGTTGTAGTCGTTGTCGAGCTGGCGGGTCTCCCACATCTCCTCGACCCGTGCGAACAGGTCGACCTCGACGGGAGGCACGTGGATCGCGATACCGGCCTCTACGGCGCGGTCGAGGCCCTGCCCCTGATCGCGGTGGTGGTGCGTCATCACCACGTCCGTGATGCGGTCGATCCCCATGTCGTGCAGGAGGTCGAGCGCGAGGCCGGAGCCGAAGTCGATCGCGACGCCGGTGCGGGCGCCCTCCGCGACGACGACGTAGACGTTGCAGGTGTCCCGGATGCGGAACACGCCCCGCGCGACCTCCTCGAGCTGCCCTCGGCGGGGCGGGGCCGCCGTCACGCCCACGGTGCTGCCGCCTTCCGTGCTGCCGGGTGCGCGGCTGTCGCCCTCGAAACCACGACGCGAGGCAGCCCGTGCGGCCGTCGGAGAGCGCCGCGAAGCACACTGCTGTCGAGGGGGATGATCACGGGGTGTGTCGCCTCCTGGCGGCGCTGTCTCCCGCGATGAACGCTGGTCGCGTCATCACGAGCCGGGAATCGAGCGTAACTGGTATCGATGCCACAGGAGAAGATCAGCGGTTCTCCTAGTTTTTCCGCTGCTTCTACGGGGATCCGAGCCGTCGACGCGCAGAAATGTGGGACAACCGTGTGGGACAGCACCACTAATGCTCGCGTTCGGTGCTCCGTGAGTCCCGAAGCCCGTCAGTCCATACGGTCCCTGAGCCCGTCGAAGGAACGGACCGTCACCGTTCCCGAGACCGTGGGGGGGACTCAGGGACCGAGACGCCGTGCCTACTCGAGGCGAGGGGTCACTCGGGCGGCGAGAGCGGTTCGGCTCTTCGTGGTCGGGCGCCATCGGCGCGTGTGGTCGAGCCAGGGTGGTGTCTGCACCTCCGGCGCTCCGGCCCGCATCCGGATCGCCCAGCCCGAGGTGTCGATCGTGCGGTGGTGGAACCAGCAGAGGAGCACTCCGTTGTCCGGATGCGTCGGCCCACCGGCCGCGGCGGGGTGTCGCCGCTGCGAGCCATGGCGTCAAGCACTCCGATGAGGATGTCGTGCCGCTGCTGGTCCTTCGGGCGCGGGTCGTTGGTGGCGTTCTTGTCCGTCAGTTCCTCCTCGTGCAGGAACGCTGGCGCCGTCGTCGGGGTCAGGTACGCGTCGAAGAGCCGCTTCACCCGGCCCGCCGCTTCGGGAAGAAGCCCGCCGGACACGGGGACAAGGCCGTTGCGTTCCGGTCCGAGGCGGAAGCCGCGCTTGGCCATTGCGTGGGCCTCGTCCGGCTCAAGTCCGTCGGGATCGAGGGTGGCTCGCCACACGGAAGCCTGGATGCGGATCTCGTCTGCGGATGCGGGCACGCTGCTGTCGGGTGAGGTGCCCGTGGCTGCGGCGACGAGTTCCCGTTCGGCTGCGTCGAGGGCGTCGGGGTGCACCCGGTCCTGCAGGGGCGCGAGGTTCTTCGTGAGCGCCACCGCCGCCTCGACGCCCAACTCGCCGGTCTCCAGCGCGGCGCGGACGTGGTCGAACCTGGCCGGCATCGGTGCGCCGGAGAGGTCCGTGCTGGGGCGGGTGAGCGTGGCGAGACCGAGCCGGGCGGCTGCAGTAGCGCTCGAGATCTGGGTGAGCCGCTGCAGCAGCTCGTTGGCACTGCGGCAGCCCTTCCGTGCGGCCGGGCCCGCCGGTCCGTCTTCCGTCCGGGAGCGGGCGGCCAACTTCCCAGCCGTCACCACCCTGAGTGCATCGACGTGCCGGCCCAGCTCCTCGATCTCGCGGATCGCCCGGAGCAGCGCGTTGTCGTTCAGCCCTCCCACCGACGCCACCGGGAGCGCGGTCGGTACCGCTTCCGCGAGGTCCGTCAGGGTCGGGCTGTTCATGCGAGTGGAGGAGTGGTTGGAAGCCAAGGATCCCGCGTCCCTTCGACAAGCTCAGGGACCGTGAGGGTGCGACCTGAGGCGCCTTGCGTCCCGAGGATCTCGCGTCGCTTCGACGAGCTCAGGGACCGTGGGGGTGGCGGCGACCGGGACCGTGGGCGGCGCGGTCAGAGGGAGAGGACCTGGCGCGCGTCGCGAAGGAGCGACTGCAGGCGGGGGACGTCGACCTCGTGCACTCGCGGACGCCCCGGAGTGCGCAGCGCGAGGGCCGCCGCAATTCCTGCCGCCTGGCCCATCATCTGGTACTGCACTTCCATCCGGATCGACGAGAAGGCCACGTGCGACGCCGAGACGCACACCGACACGAGGAGGTTCTCGCAGTCCGCCCGCCTCGGCAGCAGCGCGCGGTACGGGATCGGGTACGGCGGCACCCCGACACTCAGGTAGCCCTCGGTGAACACCATCCCGACCGGCCTCGGGTGCTCCGGCACGAAGCGCCACGCCCGCTGCACCTCGCGGATGTCCAGGTGGTAGGAGCCCATGGCGATCGCGTCCGGCTGCGGTGCCGCGGAGACGAGGTCGTGCTCGGTGAGGACGTGCTCGCCCCGCATACGGCGCGCCTCCCGCACGTAGAGCTGGTGCGGCAGGTGGTCCGTGTCGGCGAACTCGTCCGCGGGCAGGCCCCAGCCGGCCAGCTCGGCACGCACCGACGCGGGAACCGCAGGGTCGGTGGAGAGGAACCAGAGGAAGTCCCGCGCGTGCGCCCGGTGGTGCAGCCGGATCTCGTCGCGGCGCTCCGCGGTGGCGGTCGGGTACTCCCAGGCGGAGCCGTCGAGCACGCTCAGTGAGAAGGGACCGAGGGAGTTGCCGTCGGCCTTCCCTCCCGGAAGGTTCTGCTCGAGACCCAGCAGTCGGCCCGCGGGGAGCTCGATGCCGCTGCGCCGCCAGTGCTCGAACAGGCGCCGGCCCAGCTCCCAGTGGCCCGGGTCGTAGCCGTCGCGGCGCGTGAACGGGATGCGGTCCGCCGCCGTGGTCAGGCAGAGGCGGTAGCCGTACGACATCACGCCGCCGTCTCCCGCACCGACTTCCACCATCGGCTCCGGCTTGATCTGCGGCAGCAACGGACCCGGCCGTTCCCCGGTCACGTCGTCCTGGAACGGCGAGATCCACGGCGGCATGGTGTGCCGTCCGGGCAGCAGCTCCTGCCGCCCGGCATACCTCTCCCCGTGCAGCGACCGATCCTCCCGGCCGACCGCCGACGGCACGCCGGCGAGGTGCAGGAGGTCGCCCTCGTAGCTCGCATCCACGAACACACCCGCGGTGACCCGGCGCCCGCCCGCCATCTGCAGCGATCGGATGCGGGCGCCGACCCGGTCGACGGCGGCGACACGCTCGCCGAAGAGCACGGTGACGCCGGCCTCGGCGAGCCACCGTCGGAGGATCCGCTCGGCCACGTGCGGCTCCGGCCCGGCGAAGGTGCCGGGGGAGACGCCGTATGCGTCCGCCACGTCCTGGCGGAACCGGGACGCCAGCCCGCCCACGACGCGAGGGTCACCGATGTCCGTGTAGCCGAGGCCGCCGGACACCATCCCGCCCACGTGCCGGCCGGGCTCGAGGAGCAGGGTCTGCGCTCCCGCTTCGGCCGCGGCCACGGCGGCGCACACCCCCGACGCGGTCGCGCCGTAGACGGCGACCTCGACGTCGCTCCGGATGCCCGAGCCCACGAGGTGCGACCGTAGCCACCTCCAGGGGAGAGGTCAATGGCTGGTGCTGCGGGGAGTGCTGGCGGGTGGGTCCGTTGCGTGCCTTCGACAGGGTCAGGGACCGTGGTGGGGTTTCGGGGCGGGTAGTGACACGAGGGGGGGAAGCGTTACCAGTCCTGTTCGAAAATTGTGCAGGGGGTGCATTTTCGAGCACGCCGGGGTTACCGTAGGAGAGCGGGGGAGGGCTGGCCGGGCTTTCGCGACCCGGTTTCTCCGTCCGTTCCCCCGCCTCAGCTCCCGCACTGCCTGTCCAACGATGGTCGCGCCGATCGTCGTGTGCGCGTCATCCCCCCGCTTCTCGCACTCGCAAGGAAATCAGTTGTCGACCGTTCTTCACCCAGGTGACGCCCTCTCCCGCAGACAGCGCCTCGTCTACATCCTCGTGCTCGGCGCCCTCGTGGCGCTCGGACCGTTCACCATCGACCTCTACCTACCCGCGCTGCCGGTCCTGCAGACCGACTTCGCGGTCTCCGAGGGCACGGCTCAGCTGACCCTGAGCGCGACCATCCTCGGCTTCGCCCTCGGCCAGCTCGTCGTCGGGCCGTGGAGCGACAAGGTGGGCAGGCGCCTGCCGCTCATCCTCGCGACCGCGCTGCACATCATCGCCTGCTTCGCGGCCGTCCTCGCGCCCGACATCACCTGGCTCATGATCGCCCGCGTGCTGCAGGGCATGGGCGCCGCGGGCGGCGGCGTCGTGGCCATGGCCATGGTGCGCGACCTCTTCGGCGGCAAGCCCCTCGTGCGCATGCTCTCCCGCATGGCGCTCGTCACCGGCCTCGCGCCCATCCTCGCGCCGCTGATCGGCTCGCAGCTCCTGCTCTTCGTCGACTGGCGGGGCGTGTTCGCGTTCCTGGTCGGCTACGGCATCCTCGTCATCCTGGCCGTGTCCTTCCTGGTGAAGGAGACGATGCCGAAGGAGCGCACCGACGACGCCGGGTCGTCCACGGTCCTGCAGCGCTACCGCAACGTGCTCACCGACCGGATCTTCGTCGGCGTCGCCATCATCGGCGGGTTCTCGTTCGCGGGTCTCTTCGCCTACCTCGCCGCGTCGCCGTTCATCTTCCAGGAGGTCTACGGCCTCGACGCGCAGCAGTACGGGCTGCTCTTCGCCGTCAACTCGCTCGGCATCGTCA
The DNA here is from genome assembly GCA_947487835.1 of uncultured Microbacteriaceae bacterium. Taxonomy (GTDB): domain Bacteria; phylum Actinomycetota; class Actinomycetes; order Actinomycetales; family Microbacteriaceae; genus Planctomonas. The sequence continues at coordinate 78,669 of CANKXX010000003.1, read as the reverse complement.
TCGGCACGCAGGTCTCCGCGCGCCTCATCCCTCGGGTGGGAGCGCAGTGGGTGCTCGCCGTCACCACGTCGGTGCAGCTGCTCATGGCGGTGGCGATCATCCTCGTCGTGTCGGCCGGCCTCGGGCTCATCGCGGTCCTCATCCCGCTGTGGTTCTTCATCGCCGCGTGCGGTTTCGGCTTCCCCTGCGTTCAGGTGCTCGCGCTCGTGAACCACGGGCACGAGGCGGGTACGGCGGCGTCGCTGCTCGGCGCCGTGAACTTCGGCCTCGCCGGCGTGATCTCGCCCATCGTCGGCTTCGTCGGCACGGCCGACGCGGTGCCGATGGCCTTCGTCATGGCGTCGACCGCCGTCGTCTCCATCGTCTCCATCTGGTTCATCGTGCGGCCGCGCACGGTGCCCGCGCTCGCCAACTGAGCCGCGCTCGGACCAGGCGCCATAGGTAGGCTCGGCGGATGACCGTCTCCCCGAAGCAGCGTGAGAAGGAAGCGGACGCCTACAGGGTCCAGCGGTTCTGGCCCGTGGTCAGCGGCGCCGTCGCGGTGCTGCTGGTCGCCCTCGGCGGCTTCCTGATCGCCCTGCGCGACTACCGGATCGTGCCCTTCGATGTCGACGCCGAGTGGATGGAGGAGCTGGTCGAGCACCGGCACCCCTTCTGGCAGGCGATGGCACTCGCGTTCGACCATCTCGGCGGCGGCATCCTCGGCGTGTTCATCGTGCCGCTCGCCGTCATCGCGGTGCTCTTCCTGCTCAGGAGACGCTGGGCCGCGCTGTACTTCGCCGTCGCGTCCGTCGTGAGCGCCCTCCTCGTGCAGATCATCAAGAACACCGTCGACCGCCCGCGTCCGGAGGAGATCCTGGTCGCCGCTGACTTCGGGTCATTCCCGTCGGGGCATACGGCGAACGCGGCCACCATGGCGGTCGCTCTCGCGCTCATCCTGCGCCGGTACTGGGTCTGGTTCGCCGGCGCCGCGTACGTCGTGCTCATGCTGCTCAGCCGCAACTACCTCGGGGCGCACTGGCTCACCGACACCCTCGGCGGCATGGTCCTCGGCGCCGGTGTCGCGATCATCGCCTGGGCCCCGTTCGCGCACCGCCTGCACCTGGAGCGGCGACGGAAGCAACCGGACGCCGTCGCCACGTGATGGGTCCGCGCGAGCTGTCGGCCGGCCGGCTCTACGGCATCGACGTCGCCCGCGGCCTCGCCGTGCTCGGCATGATGGCCGCCCACGTGGGCGCGAACACCGACTTCGACTTCGCGCGTCCCGCGACCTGGCTCAGCGTCACGGACGGCCGCTCCTCGATCCTGTTCGCGACCGTCGCCGGCATCTCGATCGCCCTCATGTCGGGGCGGCGCACGCCCCTCGAGGGTGACGAGCTCGTCCGGGCGCGCCTGCGCATCCTGATCCGGGCCGCCGTGATCTTCGCGCTCGGCGGGCTGCTCATCATGCTCGCCACCCGCGTCGGCATCATCCTCGAGTTCTACGCCGTGATGTTCGCCCTCTCGCTCCCCTTCCTGCGGCTGCGGGCCGGCCGGCTGTTCGAGCTCGCGGCCGTCTTCGCGGTGCTCGCGCCGCTGGTGAACCTGCTGCTCGTCGACGCACTGAGCTCCGCGCCCCGGATCAGCTCCATCGTGCAGCTGGTGGTCACCGGCCAGTACCCGGTGCTCATCTGGCTCGCGTTCCTCTTCACCGGCCTCGGCATCGGCCGGCTGGATCTCACGTCGCAGGCGGTCCGCACGCGGCTCGTGGTGGTGGGCGGGATGCTCGCGGTGGCCGGATACGGACTGGGGACTCTGCTCGGGCGGGTGCTGCGGCGGCTCGACGGGGCCGAGGCGGTGTTCACGACCGAGCCGCACAGCGGGTCGGTCTTCGAGGTGATCGGCTCGGGCGGGTTCGCCATGGCCGTGATCGGCCTCTGCCTCCTCGCCGCCGATCGCGCGCGCTCGCTGCTGTTCCCGCTCGAGGCGACGGGAGCCATGGCGCTCACCGTCTACAGCCTGCACATCGTCGCCATCGCGCTCATCGGCGACGAGGCGTTCGAGCAGACCGACTACGGCCTGTACCTCGGCTTCCTCGTCGTCACCCTCGTCGCCGCGACGCTGTGGCGGCTGACCCTGGGTGCGGGACCGTTCGAGCGGCTGCTCGCGTCCGTCGCGCGGCGGGCCACGGCGCCGGACCCCCGGGTCGCGGCGCCGACGGCCGGAGGCGCCCCGGCGCCTTGACCGCGTCGGGCTGCCTGCGGGCTTCGGCTTCGGTCAGGCTGTCTGACGGCGTGTTGATCTCGTGTGCGGCTGCGGCGCGCTCAGTGCGGAACGGCGGCCGGTCAAAGGGCGACGGCGCCCGGCAGGCCGTGAGCGGCGAGCAGTGCCGCGGCGGCCCATCCGCCGAACGAGGCCGCGGCGATCATCGCGAGGGCCAGGGGGATGCGCCTGCGCTCGAGCCAGGGGAGCAGGTGCGGGTGCGTCCGTCGCAGCTCGCCGTGGGTCATCGCCTCGTGGATCTTCGTGAGCGGGATGTCGAGCTCCTGGGCCATGCGCCGCATGCTCTCCCGCGACCACATGGATCCGCGCAGCCGCATCGCGGTGCGGCCCTCGCCGGTCACGACGAAGAGCTGGGGCTGGGTGTCCAGCGTCTGGCCGCGGTAGGTCTGCACCAGGAGGAGCTGTCCGATCTCGTCGCGGTCCAGGCGGCGGTGCAGGCCGAGGGCGTTCCGCATGGCGACGCCGCGGCCTGCCACCCACACCCGCGCGCGTCTCAAGCGGATCGTGGCGAAGGCGCAGGCGAGCATGACGATCACGTGCTCGGCCAGGTTCCGTTGGGCACGGTCAGGAAGTAGAGCACGGCGAAGAGTGGCGTGACGAGTGCGACGGACGTGAGCGCGACCGTTCGGGGCACGGAGGCTATCGGCTGGAGGACGCGAGCATCCGGGCACGTGTCGACGGCAGTCATGGAACCCCCCTGGCAGCGGGCGCTCCTGATGGCACCGCCTCCTGTTTCCCCTGCTGGGTAAACAGTCGGGATTCAGTGTAAGCAGAACCCCGGACATCCCCCTCGCCCCCGTTCGGGGCGGCGTGTCATCGGGGCGAATCGGCGGCGTTCATGCCGAGGCGGCGCGCGGGACCGGGGAGTGTTTCCGGGGTCGGGGCGGCGAGAAACGCGGCGGCCGCGCCCGGAACGACGAAAGCGCCCGCCCCTGTCGGGCGAGCGCTTTCGTCTACGGCGGAGGATGGGGGATTCGAACCCCCGAGGGCTTTCACCCAACACGCTTTCCAAGCGTGCGCCATAGGCCACTAGGCGAATCCTCCTGGCGGTCGCCCCGGCAAGCGGAGGCAACGACCACTGAGCATACTACCCGCCCGTCCGCGGGCCGAATCGGGTGCCGCACGTACCGGGGTACCCGCGCCGGCGGGGTCGGGGAGGGCTAGTAGCGCAGGGTGGCGAGCGCGTCCGCGACGGTGTCCTCGCCGCTGATCGCCTCGAACTGCTGACGCACGCCGACCCCGTCGATCAGGGCGGTCGCGATGATGGAGGCGACGTCCTCGCGCGGGATGCTGCCACGTCCCGTCGAGGTGGCGAGCCGGACGAGGCCGGTGCCGGGGTCGTCGGTCAGGCCGCCGGGGCGCACGATGGTCCAGTCGAGGTCGCGCTCGCGCACCGCGGCGTCCGCCTCGCTCTTCGCGCGCAGGTAGACCTGGAAGGTCTCCTCCTCGGTGGCGTCCGCGCCCGCGGCCGCCTGCTCGGCGTCGAAGTCGTCCGTCGCCAGGGCCGACACGAGCACGTAGCGCCGCACGCCGGCCTGCACCGCAGCGTCGGCCAGGAGGATCGCGCCGTCCCGGTCGATCGTCAGCTTCCGGGCCGCCCCGCTGTTCGGTCCGGCACCCGCGGCGAACACCACGGCGTCCGCCCCGGCGAGCGCCTCCGCGACCGTGCCGACGTCCGACTGTTCGAGATCGAGCACGAGGGCCTTCGCCCCGACCTCCTCGAGGTCCGCCGCGTGATCGGGGTTCCGCACGATGCCGACCGGCTCGTGTCCCTGTTCGGCGAGCTTCCGCTCGAGGAGCTGAGCGATCTTTCCGTGGCCTCCGGCAATGACAATACGCATGCGCCCAGGCTACGCCGCCGTCCTGCGCGGGCCCCGTGGCGGGATCGGGGTGCGTCCCTTCGACAGGCTCAGGGACCGCCCTTCGACAGGCTCGGGGACCGTGCGGGGCTTACTCGGAGACCTCGAAGATGGCCGCGAGGTCCCGCCTCGACGCGGCGCCGAGCTTCGCCCGGGCCTGGTACAGGTGCGACTCGACGGTGCGCACGGAGAGGAACAGCGTCGACGCGATCTGCCGGTTGCTGAGCCCCTTCGCCGCGAGGTGGGCGATCTCGCTCTCGCGGTGGGTCAGCGTGGCGATGCGGCTCTCCGCCCGGCGCCCCTCGAGCAGCTGCCCCTGAGCCGCCGCCTCGTACTCCGAGCAGGCACTGCGGCTGGCGAGCGCAGCCATGCGCATGCCCTTCTCGATGTGCATCTCGGTGGCCGTGCGCGCGGCCTCCGCGGCGTGCACGAACATCTGCAGGGCCGCGAAGGAGTTCGCCACCTTGTCGAGGGCCGCGCCGTCGCGCTCGGCGGCCGCGGCCACGTGGCGCGCCATCACCTGCAGGAGCTCGCTGTCCGTCGCGGCGGCGGCCGCGGCGATCCCCTCGCGCACGTCGGCGGCCGGCGTGCCGTTCCAGAAGGCGTCGTAGAGGGCGCGGGAGCGGATCACGGGGGAGCCGGTACCCTGCGCCTCCGCGATGCGCAGGGCGACCTCGCGGGCGCCGGCGGCATCCTCCGACGCCGCCCTGATGTGCATCTCCGCGCGGTCGGAGAGGTACCGCAACCAGGGTGCGGCAGCCACCGCCGCGCCGTTCGCCTCGGCCAGCAGCTCCGCGGCGCCGGACGGGTCGCCGAGCTCCGCGAGCACGCGGGCGTGCTCGGCGCGGGTCCAGCCCCGCCACACCGACACGTCGTTGGCGGGGAACCGCGCCTCGACGCCGCGCAGCTCGCCCTCCGCGGCGGGGAGGTTGCCGCGCAGGTCCTCCACGTTGGCGGCGATGAGACCGAGGTAGACGAGGAAGCCGAGCTCGTGGTCCTCCAGCGCCTCCCGCATCCACTGCCGCAGCTCGTCGCTGAGCGTCTGGATGTGGTCGCTCACGGTGATCGCGATGAACGCCTCGGTGAGCGAGGTGTAGACGGCCATGCCGCGGTTCTCGCGGCCGTTGGTCCGCGAGCTGCGGTTCAGCGTGCGGGCGAGCCCGAGCAGTCCCTGCGCGCGGGTGAAGTTGCCGAGGAACGCGTGGCCGACGGCGCCGATGCCGGCCGCCCTGATGCGGGTGGACAGGTGGGCGGTCTCGTCGCGCGCGATGCGCTCGCCGTTCACGGCGCCGCCGTCCCACGCCATCCGCGGGATCGTGTGGGACAGCGTCGCCATCTCCACCTCGGCCGCGAACGACGGGTCCTCGGGGTGCCAGCCGGCCGCCCGCTCGGCGAGCCGCTCGGCGGCGTCGAAGTCCGCGGTGACCCAGGTGGTGACGAACGTCCACCAGCGCAGCAGCATGTTGGACTCGCGCTGGTTCTGCCGGAGCCCCTCGACCCTCTCGAGCACCGCGACGGCCTCCTGCACCCGGCCCTGCAGGCCGAGGGCGATCGACAGCTGCACGGCCGCGGGCACCGACGGGCTGAGCTCGAGGGCCGCCCGGGCCAGCGAGACGCCGAGGGAGAAGAGGCCGCAGGAGTTCGCCTTGGCCGCCGCGGGAAGCAGCACCGTGCGCACGGCGTCGGGGCCGTGCGTCGCCGTGATCTCCGCGAAGCCTCCGTCGTCGAGCCAGTGACTCGCGAGGAACAGCGACTCGCACGCCGAGAGCCGCTCGCCGGCGATGACGTCGCGGACCATGTGCTCGGCGAGCCTGCCGGACATCTCCTGCAGCCGCACGGGGTCGGCGAGCGTGCCCGCCGCGTCGGCGCGCAGCGGATCGGCGCGGAGCAGCCCGTCCCGGCCGGGTCCGCGGGTGACGAGCTCCTGGTTGAAGAGCACCTGGAGATCGGCGGCGCCGAGCAGCTGCATCGCGCGCCGGTGCGAGACCCGGTCGATGCGGCCGAGCAGCGCGAGGCCGTGCAGCTGCTCGTTGCTGAGGGAGTCGAGGTGCTGCGAGATGAGGTCGAGGATGCGCGTGGACGGCCCCGTGCCGCTGCGGATGAACGGGTCGGTCATCTCCGGGGCGCCGCTGCCCTGCTGGGCGTCGACGGTGAGCTCGCGCACGAGCAGGGGGATGCCGGCGCTGCGGAGCTGGATGGACGTCACGGTGGCGAGGTCGAGCCTGCGCTGCTCGGTCAGCTCGAGGATCAGCTCGGTCACGTGCTCGTCGCTCAGCGGAGCGAGGTCGATGCGGTCGGCGTGCCCCTCGATCCACAGGCTGTTGGCGAGGGTCATGGCCTCGGTGATCGCGTCCGAGCGGGAGCCCCGCGGGTGCGGGGACAGGGTCGCGAGCAGCGCGACCCGCCGCGCGTACACCAGGCGGGCGATCCAGTCCGCGGACTCCCCGTCGAGGAGCTGGATGTCGTCCACGATGATCACGGGCGCGCGCTCCGTCGTGCCACGGCCGCGGTTCAGCGCCTTCGTGGCCTCCACGATCACGGCCTGCTCGGAGAGCGACGTGTGCCCGAGCCCGATCGCCGCCTTGAGGGCGTGCAGCGGGTGGACGGTGCCCCCGGTGGTGCCGCGCACGCGCAGAGCCTGCACCCCGGAGGTGCGCAGCGTGCGGTCGACGGCGTCGGCCAGAAAGGTCTTGCCCATCCCGTGCCCGCCGGAGAGCAGGATGCTGGATCCCGCCAGGAGGGCGTCGACGATGGTGTGCAGCTCCGCGTTGCGACCGACGACCCGGCCCCGCGGCTTCTTCGCCTCCGGCGCCCGGACCTCGCGTCCCTCGGTCCCCGTCATCACCATGGTCCGCCCCTCGCTCCTGCGCTGCCGTCGCGCACCGAGCGACGGACTCACCGGGTCGAGAGAGAACGTCACGAACGATCGGGTAACCATCGTGCTGTCGACCGCGCGGCCCCAACGGTCCGATGTGATCCAAGAGTATTGCTGCGCGGCCCCTCTCAGTACCCCCTTGACACGTCATCAGTAGTCCACTTAGGCGGCTGATCGGGGACGACTGGGGAAGGCGGGCCGAGTCCGGTAGAATGGTCGACGGCTCCCCGCGTGGCGCCATCCAGGCCAATTCCCCCAGGACGGAAACGTAGCAAGGGTAACCGGGCTCTGGCGGGTGCGCGGGGAGTCTTTTCTTTGCCCCCGGCCCCAGCCTCGGTCCGTAGGGTGGGGACATGGCCAGGAGCATCTTCATCACCTCGGCGGAGGGTCGATCGGGCAAGTCGACCGTCGCCCTCGGCGTCCTCGACACGCTCGCCCACTCCGTGCAGCGCGTGGGGGTGTTCCGGCCCATCGCGCGGTCGAGCGCGGAGCGCGACTACGTGCTCGAGCTGCTGCTCGCCCACGACGGCGTCGACCTCGACTACGACGAGTGCGTCGGGGTGACCTACGAGGACGTGCACGCCGATCCGGAGGCCGCGCTGTCGCGCATCGTGGAGCGGTACAAGGCCGTCGAGAGCAAGTGCGACACCGTCGTCATCGTGGGCTCGGACTACACCGACGTCGGCAGCCCCACCGAGCTGAGCTTCAACGCGAGGATCGCCGCGAACCTGGGCGCGCCCGTGCTGCTCGTGCTCACGGGCCGCCGGCCGGACGAGACGGGCGGCCGCAGCGCCGACGAGATGCGGCAGATCACCGAGCTCAGCGTGCCCGAGCTCGCGGCGGCGCACGCCACGACCCTCGCCGTCGTCGCGAACCGCTGCGACCCGGAGCAGCTCGAGGAGATCGCCTCCGCCGTGGCGGCAGCCTCGGCGGGCAGCGGCGCGAGCGGCGCCGACCTGCCGGTGTGGACGCTCCCGGAGGACCCGTTCCTCGTGGCGCCGACCGTCGGCGAGATCCAGGCCGCCGTCGACGGCGAGCTGTTCGCGGGCGACCCGGAGCTGCTGTCGCGCGAGGTGCTCGGCGTCGTCGTCTCGGCCATGTCCATGGAGAACGTGCTCGTGCGCCTCACCGAGGGCGCCATCGTCGTCGTGCCGGGCGACCGCAGCGAGGTGCTGCTCGCCGTGCTCATGGCGCACGCCTCGGACACCCTCCCCTCGCTGTCGGGCATCGTCCTGAACGGCGGGTTCGACCTCGCGCCGCCGATCGAGCGGCTCATGGCCGGCCTCGATCAGACGCTTCCCCTGATCCGCACCCAGCACGGTACGTACCAGACGGCGCTGCGCATCACCCAGGCCCGCGGGCGGCTCTCCGCCACCTCACGGCGCAAGATCGACACCGCGCTCAGCATCTTCGAGCACGGGGTCGACACGGACGTGCTGCTCGGCCTCCTCGACGTGGGCCGATCGGACGCGGTGACGCCGCTGATGTTCGAGTACGGCCTCATCGAGCGGGCCCGGGCCGGCCGCCGGCACATCGTGCTGCCGGAGGGCGAGGACGACCGCATCCTCCGCGCCGCGGGCACCATCCTGCGCCGCGGCATCGCGGACCTCACCATCCTCGGCGAGGAGGCCGACGTGCGGTCCCGCGCCGCCGGGCTCGGCATCGACATCCAGGCGGCGCGCGTGCTCAGCCCGTTCGACCCGGAGCTCCGGGAACGGTTCGCGGCGGAGTACACCCGGCTGCGGGCGCACAAGGGCATGGTGCTCGACATCGCCCGGGAGACCGTGACCGACGTCTCGTACTTCGGCACGCTCATGGTGCACCTCGGCCTCGCCGACGGGATGGTGTCCGGCGCCACTCACACGACCGCGCACACCATCCGGCCCGGCTTCGAGATCATCAAGACGCGCAAGGGCGTGTCCGTCGTCTCGTCCGTCTTCCTCATGGCGCTCGCCGACCGCGTGCTCGTGTACGGCGACTGCGCCGTCAACCCCGATCCGACCGCCGAGCAGTTGGCCGACATCGCGGTGTCCTCGTCCGAGACCGCGGCCCAGTTCGGAATCGACCCGCGCGTGGCGATGCTCTCCTACTCGACGGGGGAGTCCGGGGCCGGGGCGGACGTCGACAAGGTGCGGGCCGCGACCGCACTGGTGCGCGGACTGCGGCCGGAGCTGCCCGTCGAGGGCCCGATCCAGTACGACGCGGCGGCGGATGCGGCGGTGGCCGCGGCCAAGCTGCCGCAGTCGCAGGTGGCGGGGCGCGCGACGGTGTTCATCTTCCCGGACCTCAACACGGGCAACAACACCTACAAGGCCGTGCAGCGGAGCGCGGGCGCCGTCGCCATCGGGCCGGTGCTGCAGGGGCTGAACAAGCCGATCAACGACCTCTCCCGTGGCGCGCTGGTCGAGGACATCGTGAACACGGTGGCGATCACCGCGATCCAGGCGCAGCAGGCGGCGGCCGACGCGGCCGCGGCGTCCGTCTCCGCCGCGTCCGACGCCGGAACGGTCGCCGCGACGGCGACCGCGGGGAGCGCCTCGTGAGCGTCGTCCTGGTCATCAACTCCGGCTCGTCGTCCTTCAAGTACCAGCTCATCGCGCTGCAGGACGCCGGGTCCACCGAGCACGAGGTGCTCGCGTCCGGGCTGGTCGAGCGCATCGGTGAGGCGTCGGGGGCCGCGAAACACACCACCGCGTCGGGCACCCACTCCGTGGAGCGTCCCATCGCGGACCACACCGCGGGGTTCCAGCTCATGCTGACCGCGTTCAAGCAGTACGGGCCGGACCTCGCCGGGGCGGAGATCGCCGCCGTCGGTCACCGAGTCGTGCACGGCGGGAAGCGCTTCTTCGGGCCCACCGTGGTCACCGAGAAGGTCGAGGACGACATCGACGACCTCGGCGCCCTCGCACCGCTCCACAACCCCGCCAATCTCGAGGGCATCCGCGCCGCCCGGACCGCGTTCCCCGACGTCCCGCACGTCGCGGTGTTCGACACCGCGTTCCACCAGACCCTCGCGCCCGAGGCGTACACCTACGCCATCGACGCCGAGCTCGCCGAGCGCTACCGGGTGCGGCGCTACGGGTTCCACGGCACGTCCCACAAGTTCGTCTCGGAGGCGGCGGCCCGGTTCCTCGGGCGCCCGCTCGAGGAACTCCGGATCATCGTGCTGCACCTCGGCAACGGCGCCTCCGCCTGCGCGGTGCGCGGCGGCGTGTCGGTGGAGACGTCGATGGGCATGACGCCGCTCGAGGGGCTCGTGATGGGCACCAGGTCCGGCGACATGGACCCGGCCGTCCTGTTCCACCTGCACCGCCAGGCCGGCCTCGGGGTGGAGCAGCTCGACGACCTGCTGAACCGGCGGAGCGGCCTGCTCGGGCTCACCGGCACCGGCGACATGCGGGACGTGCAGAAGGCGGCGGCCGAGGGCGACGAGACGGCCGCCTCGGCGCTCGCCGTGTACAGCCACCGGCTGCGCCACTACATCGGGGCCTACTTCGCGCACCTCGGGGGAGTGGACGCCATCGTCTTCACCGCCGGCGTCGGCGAGAACAACGCCAACGTGCGGGCCGAGACGCTGCGCCCGCTCGCGCACCTCGGGGTCACCCTCGACGAGGAGCGGAACGCGTCGACCTCGCGGGAGGCGCGTCGCATCTCCACCGACGACTCGGCCATCGCCGCGCTGGTGATCCCCACGAACGAGGAGCTGGAGATCGCGCGCCAGGCTCTGCAGGCGTCGACCGCCGGCTGATCCGCGGCGCCCCGCTACCTCGCCGTCGCTGATGACGGCTGAAATTACACAGGCCCCGGTCAGACCCGTGCGGGTCCGGCCGGGGCCGTGTTCGGGTAAGCGGGCATTCCTTCGGGGGAACGTGAGGCTTCGGGGCCTCCCGCGGTATATCGGGTGTCACTCGGCATACCGCCGAGCATGGGGTGTTCGTAGACGTCACCGCATTCGGATTGCGGATCCGCCGATCCTGTCGCTGATGGTGCTGTGGTGATGGTGCGTGTCGATGGTGCGTGTCGCTGATGGTGCGTGTCGCTGATGGTGCGGTGGAGCGGTGCCGGGTGCTGCAGGGGTGGTGCGGGTGAGCGGTGGTGCGGGTATCGCTGGCGGGGTGGTGCGTCTCGTGCGGTGCCAGGTGGTGGTGCGGGTGGTGCGGGTGGGTGCTGCGGTCGTGCGGCGCTAGGTGTTGCAGTGTGTGTCCGCGGAAGAGGCGCAGGCCGCTCCGACGGGGGAGGAGGAGCGGTGAGTGCCTCGATCCCGCGGACAAGACCCATTCTGCAGGGGGGACAGACAGACCTGTCAGTCCCCCTTCGGGGGATACCCGGCGCCCGGCGGTCGCCGGGCCCCTGTCCTGTGCGCAGCCGAGGGAACCGTCGGTGGTCCCGACTATCCTGAGCACGTGGTTACCGCCCTCTATCGCCGCTACCGGCCCGAGAACTTCGCCGAGCTCATCGGCCAGAGCCAGGTGACCGATCCGCTCATGTCGGCCCTGCGCTCCAACCGGGTGGGTCACGCCTACCTGTTCAGCGGTCCCCGCGGCTGCGGCAAGACGACGTCCGCCCGCATCCTCGCCCGCTGCCTGAACTGCGCGCAGGGCCCCACCGACACCCCCTGCGGCGTGTGCCCCAGCTGCGTCGAGCTCGGCCGCGACGGCGGCGGATCGCTCGACGTCGTCGAGATCGACGCGGCCAGCCACAACGGCGTCGACGACGCCCGCGACCTGCGCGAGCGTGCCATCTTCGCGCCCGCCCGCGACCGGTACAAGATCTTCATCCTCGACGAGGCGCACATGGTCACGCCGCAGGGGTTCAACGCCCTGCTGAAGATCGTGGAGGAGCCGCCGGAGCACGTGAAGTTCATCTTCGCGACGACCGAGCCCGAGAAGGTCATCGGCACCATCCGGTCCCGCACCCACCACTACCCCTTCCGCCTCGTGCCGCCCGCACAGATGCTCGACTACGTGCAGCAGCTCTGCGAGAGCGAGTCCGTCGAGGTCGCGCCCGGGGTGCTGCCGCTCGTCGTGCGCGCCGGCGGCGGATCCGTGCGCGACACGCTCTCCCTGCTCGACCAGCTGATCAACGGGTCGGACGGCCCCACGGTCGAGTACGAGCGCGCCGTCGCGCTGCTCGGTTACACCCACGGCGCCCTGCTCGACGAGGTCATCGACTCGCTCTCCGCGCGGGACGCCGGCGGCGCCTTCGCCGCGGTGGACCGCGTCATCCAGACCGGCCAGGACCCGCGCCGGTTCGTCGAGGACCTGCTGGAGCGGCTGCGCGACCTCATCATCGTCGCGGCGACATCGGCCGAGGGCGCCGCCGCGGTGCTCCGCGGCGTGCCCCAGGACGAGCTCGACGCCATGCAGGTGCAGGCGTCCAAGTTCGGCCCGACCGAGCTGTCGCGTGCCGCGGACGTGGCCAACGCCGCCCTCACCGAGATGACCGGCGCCACGTCGCCGCGGTTGCACCTCGAGCTGCTCATCGCCCGCATCATGGTGCCCGCGAGCGACGACACGCACCGGGGTGCGCTCGCCCGCGTCGAGCGGCTGGAGCGCCGCGTCGGCGTCGCCGGCCCCGAGAGCTCGGCCCCGCAGCCCGCCTCCGTTCCCGAGCCGGCCGCCCCGCGTCCGCAGGAGCCCGCGCCCTTCCGTACCGCCGAGCCGGCGCCCCCGACCCCGGTCGAGCCCGTGGCGCCGCGACCCGCGGAGCCGGAGCCCGCGCGAGAGCCGGCACCCGCTCCCGAGCCGGCGTCTGTCCCCGAGCCCGCTCCCGTCCCTGAGCCCACCCCCGTCCCTGAGCCCACTCCCGTCCCCGAGCCGACCCCGGTTTCCGAGGCTGCCCCGGTTCCCGCGGCCGTCGCCCCGGTCACGCTGCAGCAGCTGAAGGACTCCTGGCCGCAGGTCGTCGAGGTCGTGCAGAAGGCCAAGCGCCGGGCCTGGATGGTCGCGGTGACGGCGACCCCCCGCGCGCTGACCGAGGACCACGTCCTCACCCTGACCTTCCCCAGCCAGAACGACGCGGACAGCTTCAAGCAGCGGTCGGCCCCGGGCGACGGCGTGAGCGACTACCTGCGCAACGCGATCCAGGAGGTGCTCGGCATCCGGGTGAAGTTCATCGCCCGGGTCGACGGGCCGCCGCCCGCCGCGTCCGCGCCGTCGGGCGGCTCGGGTTCCGGCACCGGCACTGGCACCGCTGCCGAGGCGGCACCGGCGCGCTCCGGGTCCCGTCGCACCGCCGCCGGCTCCGGTGCGGCCGGTGCCACGGCGCCGGCTTCTGCCGCGCCCTCGTCCTCTTCGTCCGCCCCAGCACCTACAGCTGCAGCGGCAGCCGCTCCCGCGTCCGGCGGCTGGGCGACCGTCGCCATCCCGGGTTCCGGCGGAGCAGCGGACTCCGCTGCTCCGGGTGCAACCGGTCCCGGTTCCGCGGCGTCCGCCGCGCGCTCCGGGCTCCCGCCCGTCCGCGGGGTCGCGGCGGCCATCGCCGACGCGGCCCCCGATGCTGCCCCGCCCTATGACGACGTGCCCTCGGACCTGGACGCGCCCGAGCCGGACGAGCCCGAGCCCGACTGGGTCCGCGAGCCCGAGCCCGACACGGGAGCCCCGGCCGGGGCGTCCGCGGCCGCGGTGGGCTCCGCGCCCGCCGGGCGCGCGCCGTCGAACGGACGGCCGACCGGCGCCACCGGTGCCACCGACGCGACGGCGGCACCCGGGCGCGGTGGCGCGAGCGGCGGCGGACGCGGATCCACCGGGGAGCGGCAGCGCTACGGCGAGGCCGTGGTCCGCGAGATCCTCGGCGCCAACTTCATCGAGGAGCGCCCGGTGACCCGCCCGAACCGCCCGAGCATCCGGCCCACGGGCGAAGGGGCGTAGTCCGCCATGTACGACGGAATCATCCAGGAACTGATCGACGAGCTCGGCCGGCTGCCGGGTATCGGACCCAAGTCCGCCCAGCGCATCGCGTTCCACATCCTGCAGACGGAGTCGTTCGACGTGTCGCACCTCGCCGAGGTGCTCACCCAGGTGCGCGAGCGGGTGCGCTTCTGCGAGATCTGCGGCAACGTCTCCGAGCAGGACACCTGCTCCATCTGCCGCGACCCGCGGCGGGACCCGACGCTCATCTGCGTCGTGGAGGAGGCGAAGGACGTGGTCGCCATCGAGCGCACCAGGGAGTTCCGCGGCCTGTACCACGTGCTCGGCGGCGCGATCAGCCCGATCGACGGCGTGGGCCCGGACGACCTGCGCATCCGCCAGCTCATGCAGCGCCTCGCGGACGGCACGGTGACCGAGGTCATTCTCGCCACCGACCCCAACCTCGAGGGCGAGGCGACGGCGACGTACCTCAGCCGCCTGCTGCACTCGCTCGACATCACCGTCTCGCGGCTGGCGTCCGGCCTGCCGGTCGGCGGCGACCTCGAGTACGCCGACGAGGTCACGCTCGGCCGCGCCTTCGAGGGCCGCCGCACCGTCGGACGCTGACCCGGTAGCGTCACCGCCATGAGTGACGACGGCCCCGGTACGCCGATGAACGACGGAGACCGGAGCGCTCGGGAAACGCTGCGGCGGCTCGGGGCGCAGGTCCTCGCGGTCGTCGTCGGCGTCGCCGTCGCCCTGGTCGTCCAGGCACTCCTCGGTTATCCGGCGGACGGGTTCCCGGCTGCGTCGGTGGTGGGGGTCGTCGCGGCGGTGATCGCGGTGCTCCTGGTGCAGCGACGCAACAGCCGCCGCTGACCGGCGCGCTTCGCGGCGTCACACGGGCGACCGCACCGGGGGCCACCCCGTACAATCAGGAGTTCTGACCGGACCCACCCTTGGAGATTCTTCGTGAGCTTGATCGTGCAGAAGTTCGGTGGATCGTCGGTTGCCGACGCCGAGAGCATCAAGCGCGTTGCGAAGCGGATCGTGGACGCCCGCAAGTCGGGCAACGACGTCGTCGTGGCGGTCTCCGCCATGGGCGACACCACGGACGAGCTGCTGGACCTCGCTCACGAGGTGACCCTGCTGCCGGCCCCGCGCGAGCTCGACATGCTGCTCACGGCGGGCGAGCGCATCTCGATGGCGCTGCTCGCGATGGCCATCAAGAGCATGGGCTACGACGCCCGCTCGTTCACCGGCAGCCAGGCCGGCATGATCACCGACGCCCAGCACGGCGCGGCACGCATCGTCGACGTCACGCCCGTGCGCCTGCAGTCCGCGCTCGACGAGGGCGCCATCGTCATCGTAGCCGGATTCCAGGGCTTCAACCGGGTGACCGGCGACATCACGACCCTCGGTCGCGGCGGCTCCGACACCACCGCCGTCGCCCTCGCCGCCGCGCTCAACGCCGACGTCTGCGAGATCTACACCGACGTCGACGGCATCTTCACCGCCGACCCCCGCGTCGTTCCCAAGGCGCGCAAGATCGATCGCATCACGAGCGAGGAGATGCTCGAGCTCGCCGCCGCCGGGGCGAAGGTGCTGTACATCCGCGCGGTCGAGTACGCGCGCCGGCACGGAGTGACGCTGCACGTGCGATCCTCGTTCAACAACAACGAGGGCACGATCGTCTACAACCCGAAGAACGGAGAGCACGTGGAAGAGCCCATCATCGCCGGCGTCGCCGCAGACATGTCCGAGGCGAAGATCACCGTCGTCGGTGTCCCCGACATCCCGGGCAAGGCCGCCCAGATCTTCACGATCGTCGGCAAGACCAACGCCAACATCGACATGATCGTGCAGAACGTGTCCGCCGCGGCCACCGGCCTCACCGACATCTCGTTCACGCTGCCGAAGTCCGAGGCGGAGACCGTGCTCAACGCGCTGGCCGCCGACCGCGAGGACATCGGCTACGCGTCGCTGCAGCACGACGACCAGATCGGCAAGCTCGCGCTCGTCGGTGCGGGCATGCGCAGCAACGCGGGCGTCTCCGCGAAGCTCTTCACCGCCCTGTTCGAGGCCGGCATCAACATCGAGATGATCTCCACGAGCGAGATCCGCATCTCCGTGGTGACGCGGGCCGACAGCATCAACGACGCCGTGCGCGTCGTGCACTCCGCGTTCGGCCTCGACGGCGACAGCGAGGCCGTCGTCTACGCCGGCACCGGCCGCTGACCCCTCGTCCCCAAGGAGCACCCGTGTCCAGCACAACCACCTCTTCCCGTGCCCTCCGCGTCGGCGTCGTCGGCGCCACCGGTCAGGTCGGCGCCGTGATGCGCCGCCTGCTCGAGGAGCGCGACTTCCCGATCGCCGAGATCCGCTTCTTCGCGTCCGCGCGCTCCGCCGGTACGACCCTGCCGTTCCGCGGCGAGGACGTCGTCGTCGAGGATGCCGCCGTCGCGGATCCGACCGGCCTCGACATCGCCCTCTTCTCGGCCGGCGCCAGCACGTCGAAGGCGCAGGCGCCGCGCTTCGCCGCCGCGGGCGTGACCGTGATCGACAACTCCTCCGCCTGGCGCATGGACCCCGACGTTCCGCTCGTGGTCAGCGAGGTGAACCCGGGAGCCGTGCAGGATGCGCGCAAGGGCATCATCGCGAACCCGAACTGCACGACCATGGCCGCGATGCCGGTGCTCAAGGTGCTGCACGACGAGGCAGGGCTGGAGCGCCTCGTGGTGAGCACGTACCAGGCCGTGTCCGGCAGCGGCCTCGCGGGTGCCGAGGAGCTCGCGTCGCAGGCGCGCGCGGCCGTCGCCCAGGAGGACGCTCTGCTCGCGCTCGTCCACGACGGCTCGGCCGTCGACTTCCCGGAGCCGGTCAAGTACGTCGCGCCCATCGCCTTCGACGTCATCCCGCTCGCCGGTTCCGTCGTCGACGACGGCTCGAACGAGACCGACGAAGAGAAGAAGCTGCGCAACGAGTCGCGCAAGATCCTCGACCTGCCCGAGCTGCGGGTCAGCGGCACGTGCGTGCGAGTGCCCGTATTCACCGGGCACTCGCTGTCGATCAACGCCGAGTTCGCCCGTGAGCTGACGCCGGAGCGCGCGACCGAGCTCCTCGCGACCGCGCCGGGCGTGCAGCTGACCGAGGTGCCGACGCCGCTGCAGGCCGCCGGCGCCGACCCCAGCCTGGTGGGCCGCATCCGCCGCGACGAGAGCGCGCCCGAGGGCCGCGGCCTCGCGCTGTTCATCAGCAACGACAACCTCCGCAAGGGCGCCGCGCTGAACGCGGTGCAGATCGCGGAGCTGATCGCGGCGACGGTCCCCGCCGCGTAGTTCGTACGGAAGCGGGGCGGCAGCTGCAATCGCGGCGGCCGCCCCGCTTTTGCGTGCCCGGACGCGGTGCGGGGGGTGCCGCGCGGTGCGGGTGTCCACGGTCCCTGAGCTTGTCGAAGGGACGCAATCCGTCCGCAGTCCGTACTTCTCGCTTGCGTTTTCCACAGGACGGAAAGTTCTTCGTCGAAGAAACTTCCTACCTGCTAGAATGTGTGTTATGAGAAACCCGGCGGTGACGCTCCTCCGCACTGCGGATGCCGTCGCGCGCCTGGGCAACTCACCCTCGGCGTTCGCGCCCTTGCCGAAGCAGGACCTCGTGGACGCGCTGCACGCTATCGCCGACCTGCGACAGTGCTGCGACACCTTCACCGCCTGGATCGCGGGCGAGCTCGACCGGCGCTCGAGCTCCGACTTCGGCTCCGCGGGACTGGCGCAGCAGGAGGGCTACCGGACGCCACAGGCCATGGTCGAAGCCGTCACCGGCGTGACCAAAGGCGGTGCGGTGTCGATCGTCGAGGTGGGTAGGATGCTCACAGAGACGGATGCCGTAAAGACCCTGCGTCGTGAGCACCCGGAACTTCCGGCACCGCCGACCCCGTGGCAGGCCCCGATCGCCCACGCCGTCACCGACGGGCGCCTCTCCATCGCCCAAGCGGACGCCATCCGCGCCGGCCTCGGCCTCCCGACCGAGGCGGTGCTGCCGGAAGCGCTGCATGAGGCCGCGGCGGAGCTCCTCGAGGAAGTGACCACCCTCACGGCCGGGCAACTGCACCGCCGGGCACGGCAACTGCGTGATGACCTGAACGACACCGAGGTGGCCGACCGCGAGAAGGCCCAGCTCGAGCAGCAGCACCTCAAGGCGTGGAAGCGCCCAGACGGGATGGTGGAGGGCAGGTTCCTCTACGCCCCAGAACCAGGTGCCTTCCTCCTGTCGGTCCTCGACGAGCTCACTAATCCGAGGCGCGGCGGACCCAGGTTCGTCAAGGAGGAGGACCGGGCGCGGATTGACGCGATCGCGAAGGACCCGAGGTCCACCGACCGCCTCGCCGCCGACGGCTTCCTGGAACTCCTCCGCATCGGCGCGGACGCCGACCCCGGCCAGGTCTATGGCTCACGCCGACCGGCAGTGCGGGTGATCGTGACGAAGGAGACCCTTCAGAGCGGCGACGGCCACGGCTCGATCCAGGACACCGGAGAGGCGATCTCGATCGACACCATCCGCCGAGAGGTATGCGCCACCGGCACCATCGCGGTGGTCCTGGATGACGACGGGCAGTGCGTCAACGTCGGACGAGAGCAGCGCCTCTTCACCGCACGGCAGCGGACCGGGCTCGCCGTCCGGGATGGCGGGTGCATGTGGCCGGGCTGCGACCGGCCGCCGTCCTGGTGCGAGGCACACCACATCAACCAGTGGAAACGAGACCACGGCAAGACCGACATCGCCGACGGCGTGCTGCTGTGCAAGCACCATCACCTGCTGCTGCACAACCGCGGCTGGGACATCACCCGAGCTGGCGGGATGTACACGCTGGTTCCACCGAAATCGATCAGCCCCACCCGAGAGGGCCGGCACCTGGCGACGAAGAGCAGAGCGGTCCAGGACTGGAACGCCCGCCGACACCGCCTCCGAGACCGATACCCGGCCCGCCCACCCGAGCCGGCGTCACCGAGAGGCTGACCATGCTCGCACTCCGTCTTACCGTCGAGGGATGGCCCCCTCGGTCCCTGAGCCTGTCGAAGGGAGACAAGGCGCCTCGCGTCGCTTCGACAGGCTCAGCGACCGTGTACGGGCCGTTCGGTGCGAGCCAGAGGTGGCCGTCCGCGTTGTCGTCGCTGCTCGCGAAGCTCTCGGAAACAACCAGAACAGGCCCGCGCGACCACTTCGGTCCCTGCGCCTGTCGAAGGGACGGAAGGCGCCCCGCGTCGCTTCGACAGGTTCAGCGACCGTGGCAACCGCTCTCGCAACGCTCGCTGCTTCCGGAGGGGACCGCCTGCGTTGTCGCTGCTCGCGAAGCTCTCGCAAACGACCAGAGCAGGCTCAGCGACCGAGTGGAGCCGGTCCCGGGAGTGGCTCGCGTCGCTTCGACAGGCTCAGCGACCGTGGCGACCGCTCTCGCAACGCTCGCCGCTTCCGGAGGAGACCGCCTGCGTTGTCGCTGCTCGCGAAGCTCTCGGAAACGACCAGCAGAACACCCGCGGAAGCACCTCGGTCCCCGAACCCGTCGTGGCACGCGACGTGCGCGCGACTCGACGGGCTCGAGGACCGGTGGTTGTGGATCTGGTAGCGGGCGGCCCGCTACCAGGTGTCGGGGCGGGAGCCCTCCGGGACGGCGTCCGGGCGCTCGACCGTGCTCTCGATGTCGATCACACGGTGCTCGTGGCCGGCGCGCACCACGGCGTCCATGATCTCCAGCACGTGGAACGCGAGCGCACCGGATGCGCGGTGCTCGCGGCCCGTCGCGATGGCGTGCGCCATGTCCGCGAGGCCGTAGCCGCGGGCGGCGCCCTCGTAGCCGGCCGACGCCGGCACCTCACGCCACTCGCGGTCCTCACGGGTGAGGAGCTCGACCGGGTCGCCGAAGCGGTTCGGGTCGGGCACGGAGATCGTGCCGTCGGTGCCGTAGACCTCGATCAGCGGATGCCGCGAGCCCCACACCTCGAAGCTCACCGTCACCGACGACGCGACGCCGCTCGCGTGCTCCAGAAGCGCGGTCACGTGCGTGTCGATGTTCACCTCGAGGGCCGTGCCGGCCAGCGGGCCGCTGCCCACCGAGCGGGCGCGGGTCGACCGGGTGGCCGAGCCGGACACGCGCACGACCGGGCCGAGCAGCGTCACGAGGGCGGTCAGGTAGTACGGGCCCATGTCGAACAGGGGCCCGCCGCCGGGCTGGTAGTAGAACGCGGGCGCCGGGTGCCACAGCTCGTGCCCGGGCGCTGCCCAGAACGCGGTCGCGCCCACCGGTGTGCCGATGGCGCCGTCGTCGAGCAGCCGCCGTGCCGTCTGGACGCCGGTGCCGAGCACGGTGTCGGGCGCGCTGCCCACGCGCAGTCCGCGCTCCTCGGCGAGGCGCAGCATGTCGACCGCCTCCTCGGGTGCGAGGGCCAGCGGCTTCTCGCCGAAGACGTGCTTGCCGTTCTCGAGCGCCTGAGTCGCCACCGCCACGTGGGCGGCGGGGATGGTCAGATTCAGCACGACGTCGACGTCGGGATGCGTGAGCAGCTCACCGACCGGCATCGACAGCACGCCCTGCTCGGCCGCCACCTCGGCGGCGCGGGCCTCGTTCAGGTCGGCCACCGCGACGAGCCGGAGGTTCGGCAGCTCGGGGAGCGTCGCCAGGTACTGCTCGCTGATCTTGCCGACCCCGACGATACCGACGCCGAGCGGGCGCTCGGACTCGGCCACGGTGCCGCTCGTTGCTTCTTCTACCGAGCTGCCCACAGCAGCCCCCTCTCGATGATGGTGCGGACGGTCGGGTGCGTGACGATCTCGACGCGGTGGCCGGGGGTCGACACGAAGATGCGCCCCTTGCCCCACTGGCGCGTCCAGATGGCCGGCGACGTGATGGGCCGGGTCCACGGATCCCACGGCCGGACGGCCTGGGTCGTCGTCGCGAGGACGTCGTTGTACTCGTCGTGCAGCACCCAGTACTGCTCGGTGACGAGCTCGAAGTCGTCGATGCCCTGCGTGATCGGGTGGTCTGCCGCCGCCGGAAGCATGGTGACCGTGTACGGCACGTAGTTGTCGGACTGCTCGCCCGTGCGCTCGTCCGGGTGCTTGCCCGGGTGCGAGGCGAACTGCCCGCCCACCATCTGCAGGTAGTCGGAGTTGTTGCGGTAGGAGTCCGCGATGCCGCCGTGCCAGCCGGCGAATCCGGTGCCGGCCTCGACCGCCGAGCGAAGGCCCTCGAACTCCTCCTTCTCGATGGTGTTCATCGTGTTGTTCTGCACGATGAGGTCGATCGTGGCCATCGTCTCCGCGTCGGCGTAGACGGCCGGCGACTCCTCGACGCGCACCTCGAAGCCGTTGGCCTCGAGGAACGGGAGGAACACCTCCGTCGTCTCCACGGGCTGGTGGCCGTCCCACCCGCCACGCACGATCAGGGCGCGCCGGGTCGGGCTGCCGGAGGTTGGGGAATCGGAGGACATAGAGGCCTTTCGCAAGCGGGCGAAACGTGCCGGACCGGTTCGGCCGGACGGGGGTACTTCGTCGAACCGGGCCCGTCATTCGCCGCGAGAGGCGGGCGACGTCGTTGTCCGGCGCGCCCGGCGGAACCCGGGTGCCTCCTCACGCTAATTCGGTCCGCGATGCCCCGGCAAGTTCGAGCGCCGTTATTCGAAACTTTTCTGGTGTGATCGGCGGGCGCAACGCGAGGCGAGACGTCGTTCCCCGCGCTTCTTTTCGTGATTCATAGCGGACCTTCCGTCCTGATCCGAGCGGCTGGGCACGAGCGTGGACGGACGCGGCCAGGGCCACCGGCGCAGCGGTTGCTGCGGCCCTGTCGCCGCGCGGGCATCCGGCGCTAGCCTTCGAGCATGAGCGATTCCGCGGTGCCCGAGGACGTGCGGGCCTACCTCGACGCGCTTCCGGAGGAGCGCCGGGCGGTGATCGGCACCGTCTTCGACACGGTGCGTGCCGCTATGCCCGACGGCTACGAGCTGGCCATGGCGTGGGGCATGCCGACCTGGTCGGTGCCCCTCGCCACCTTCCCGCGGACCTACAACGGCAAGCCGCTGGCCTACGTCTCGCTCGCGGCGCAGAAGAACTACAACTCGCTCTACCTGATGGCGCTGTACAGCGACTCCACCGAGGAGGCGGACTTCGCCGAGCGCTGGCGCGAGTCGGGCCGCACGCTCGACATGGGCAAGAGCTGCCTCCGCTTCCGCCGCCTCGAGGACGTCGACCTCGGCATCGTCGCGGACACAGTGGCCGCGATGCCGGTGGAGCGTTTCCTCGAGACGTACGAGCGGATCCGACCCGCCACCGCGAAGCGACGATGAGGCCGGAGCCGCTCGAGGCGGCGACGACCCCGCCGGCACCCGTGGCGCCCGCCGTGCCCGACCACCCGGGTGAGCCCGGCCGCATGCGGCGGACGCCGTGCACGACGGATCGGCGGCGGCGTCGCGCACGGACTGCCCTCGCGGTGGTCACCGTCGCCTACCTCGGCTTCGTCGCGTGGCTCACGCTCACCCCGCAGCCCTACGACCCCGCCGCCGTCCCGCTGCTCGACCGCGTGCTCGCACTGCTGCAGGGTTTCCCGCCCACCGCCTGGATCACGTTCGACGTGGTCGAGTTCAGCGCCAACGTCGCCCTCTTCGTTCCGCTCGCCGTGCTGCTCCTGCTGCTCCTCGGCCCGCGTCGGCGTTGGCCGGTGCTCGCGCTCGCCGTGGTGCTGACCTGCTCGATCGAGCTCGCGCAGGCCGCCTGGCTGCCGACGCGGGTGAGCGACCCGCGGGACGTCGTGGCGAACACCGCCGGCGCGGCGCTGGGCATCGCGCTCGTCCTGGCCGCCCGTCGCGTCCGCCTCCGCGGTGCTCACGACCGAGCGCTCCGCACCGACGGCCGGCGGCGGGCATGACCGGCAACGAGGTCCACGGCGTGCCGTCGGGGGACGACGTCCCGCAGGGGTGGGGCGGGCCGCGCAACGAGGTCGACGCGGAGGGCGTGCGTACCGGCTCGTGGGAGGAGACCTACCGCGACGGCACCCCCGAGTCCCGCGGGCGCTACCAGGGCGGCGAGAAGACGGGGGAGTGGCGCACCTACTTCCGCAACGGCCGGTTGCGCGCCGTGGGCTGTTTCGAGGCCGGCCGGATGCACGGCGAGTGGACCTGGTACCGCGAGTCGGGCGTCCCGCTGCAGACCGGCGGCTTCGAGCACGGCCGGCAGCAGGGCACCTGGCGCCGGTTCACCGCCGAGGGCGCGCCGTACGACCAGGGGGACTACGACCGCGGCGTCCGCTCCGGGATCTGGACGACGTTCGCACCGGACGGCTCGGTCGCGAAGACCCGCCACCATCGCGGCCCCGGTGCGCAACCCGACGATCGGGCGGCGGACGAACCGTCGGATCTGCCCGACCTCTGAACCGGCCGCTGATCCCACGGCTGCTTCGCCGCGCAGGCCGCCGGGGAACTCAGGACAGGGGCGTGATGGTCTTCGCGACGCCGTCCCACAGGCGCGCGCTCGGCGCGCTGCCGGTCGGCAGGGCCGCGGCGCCGACGGCGGCGAGCGCGGCGCCCACGTCCTCCGGGCGCAGGCGCCGAGCGAGCGTGACGTGCGGGGTCCAGGCGTCGGGCCGGGAGAGGTCGACGACGGACTCGGCGAGCGGCGTCGCGGTCTCGTGCACGCGGCGGTGCACCTCGAGCAGGGCCGCGGTGACGACGACCTGGCGGGCGAGAACGTAGCCACGCCGGTGGCCGCCGAAGAGCAGGGTCGCCCCCAGGGTCAGGGGCAGCGGAAGGGACGAGACGGCGTCCCGCACGGCTGCCAGGTCCTCCACCCGCATCGCCGGCGCGACGAACAGGGTGACATGCGGACGGTTGCTCGGCGAGGCGTTGCGGGCGAGGCTCGGGATGCCCGCGTCCTCGAGCGCCTGCCACTCCCGCCGCACGGCGGCGTCCGTCCGGTCGTCGACGATCAGTTCGATGCTCAGCATGGCTCGTCCAGGCTAGGCCGCTCCGTCGGACGAGGCCGACGAGGCGGACGAGGCCGACGAGGCGGTCGAGGCGGTCGAGGCTGCGGACCGGTGGGTCCCCGTGAGACCCCTGGCCGGACCGACGGAGGCGTCGTCCGGCGGACGTAAACTGGACCGTGTGAGCACATCCACGGATCCGATCGACGTCGTCCTCATCGGTGGCGGCATCATGAGCGCCACCCTCGGCACGCTGATCAAGCAGCTCGAGCCCGATTGGTCCATCGAGATCTACGAGCGGTTGCCCGAGGTGGCCCAGGAGAGCTCGAACCCATGGAACAACGCGGGAACCGGCCACGCCGCGCTCTGCGAACTCAACTACACGCCGGAGAAGAACGGCACCATCGACATCGCGAGCGCGGTGAAGATCAACGAGCAGTTCCAGCTCTCCCGCCAGTTCTGGTCGCACCTCGTAACCGCGGGGCAGATCCCGGAGCCCAAGGAGTTCATCAACCCCATCCCGCACATGACCTTCGTGCGCGGCGAGGAGAACGTCGACTACCTGCGCCGCCGGTACGAGGCGCTCGTGAAGCACCCGCTGTTCGCCGGCATGGAGTACTCGGAGGACCCCGAGGTCATCTACTCCTGGGCGCCGTTGCTCATGGTGGGCCGCGACCGCGACGAGAGCATCGCCGCAACCCGCTTCGCCGAGGGCACCGACGTGGACTTCGGCTCGCTCACCACGCGCCTGTTCGACTACCTCACCGCCTCGGGGGCGTCGCTGAACACGGACCACGAGGTGCGGGGCCTCAAGCAGCTGAAGGACGGCACCTGGCGGGTGACCGTCAAGCAGATCGTCGGCTCGACCCCGAAGACCGTTCGCGCCCGGTTCGTCTTCGTCGGCGCGGGCGGCGGGGCCCTGCACCTGCTGCAGAAGGCCGGCATCCCTGAGATCAGGGGCTTCGGCGGGTTCCCCATCAGCGGCCAGTTCCTCCGCACCGACGACCCGGAGCTCGTGCGCAAGCACCAGGCGAAGATCTACGGCAAGGCGGCCGTCGGATCGCCGCCCATGTCGGTGCCGCACCTCGACACCCGCGTCGTGGACGGGCAGGCCTCGCTCATGTTCGGCCCCTACGCCGGATTCAGCCCCAAGTTCTTGAAGACCGGCTCGTACCTCGACCTGTTCGTGTCGATCCGCCCGCACAACATCCTGCCGATGCTCGCGGTCGCCCGGGACAACTTCGGCCTCATCAAGTACCTCGTGACTCAGCTGCTCGCGACGCGGGGCAAGAAGTTCGCGTCGCTGCGCGAGTTCCTGCCCACGGCCCGTCGCGGCGACTGGTACATGATCACGGCCGGCCAGCGCGTGCAGGTGATGAAGAAGGACGCGAAGAAGGGCGGCGTGCTGCAGTTCGGCACCGAGGTCGTCGCGGCGAAGGACGGCAGCATCGCCGGCCTGCTCGGCGCGTCCCCGGGCGCATCGACCGCCGTGCCGATCATGCTCGACGTGCTCGAGCGCTGCTTCCCCGACCGCATCGGCTCCTGGAAGGCGCCGCTCAAGGCGATGATCCCGAACTACGAGAAGCCGCTCTCCGAAAGCCCGGCGAGCGTGGACGAGGTCACGGGCGAGACCGCCCGCACCCTGCAGATCTCCTGACGCTCGCCGCGGGCGGCCTCCGGGCCCCTCGGCGCGATCACGTTCCGGCGCGGCGGGCGGGCGCTACGGCGTCTCCTTGGGCCGCCACTGGTTCGCCCGGCGGCCGGCCGCCGCCTCGGAGACGGTGGCCTGCACGCGAGCGAGCCGGGTCGCCGGACGCTTGGCGTGGCTGATCCACTCGAGGATCCCGCGCCGGGCCGAGCGGGGGAACGCGTCCCAGTGCTGCCGGGCCAGCGCATCGGCATCGAGGGCGGCCGCGAGGTCGGCCGGCTCGAGGCCGTCCTCCACGTCGTCGAGCGCGGTCCAGCTGCCGCACTGCTTGGCCGCGTCGATGACCGCGAGGCCCGCCTCGGTCATCAGGCCGTCGGTGATCAGGCGCTCGACCCGCACCTTGTTCAGCCGTGACCACGCGCTCCCCGGCTTCCGTGGCGCGAGGTAGAGCATCGTGCGGGCGTCGTCGACCTTGCGCCCCTTGCTGTCGATCCAGCCGAAGCAGAGCGCCTCCTCGACGATCTGCTCGTAGCCGAAGGGCCGTGCGGGCCCGCGGTCGTAGACGACCCAGACGCCCGCCGCCGTCGGCCCGTTGCGCGCGAGCCAGCTCCGCCAGTCCTGCCGATCCGCGGCGTAGAACTGCGGCGCCGCGTCCCCGACCGCCGTGCCCGCGGTCGTGGCCGCAGTCGTGTCCGGGTCGGTCGCGTCGTCGCTCATCGCCCCATGCTCCACCCGCGGGCCACCACCCGTAAAGGCGTGCCCAGGGCCCGCACCGGATCGAACTCTGTTCGAACCCGTTCGATCGGTCCGCGCCGGGGGAGGCGGAACAGCAGAAAGTGTGTTCGAATGGTCGCATGCGATGGAGTGGACAGGAGATCAACGCGGAGGAGTCCTCGGCGCTGCCCGGGCTCGCGAAGCTCAACAACCTGGTGCGCTCGGTCCGCACGCCCGAGTTCGCCGGCATCACGTTCCACGAGGTCCTGGCGAAGAGCGCGCTGAACCACGTGCCGGGCGAGTCGAAGACGATGCCGTTCGGCTGGACCATCAACCCCTACCGCGGCTGCAGCCACGCCTGCGTCTACTGCTTCGCCCGCCCGACCCACAAGTACCTCGAGCTCGACGCGGGCAAGGACTTCGACTCCGAAATCATCGTCAAGGTCAACGTCGCCGAGGTGCTCGCCCGGGAGCTGGCGAAGCCGAGCTGGGACAGGCACCCCGTCGCCCTCGGCACGAACACAGACCCCTACCAGAGGGCGGAGGGCCGCTACCGGCTCATGCCCGGCATCATCGCCGCGCTCGCGGCATCCGGCACGCCGCTGTCGATCCTGACCAAGGGCTCCCTGCTGCGGCGCGACGTCCCGCTGCTCGCGGAGGCGGCCCGCGAGGTGCCCGTCGACCTCGCCATGTCCATCGCCGTCTTCGACGACGCCCTGCAGCAGGCCGTGGAGCCGGGCACCCCGACCACGAAGTCCCGCCTCGACACCGTCACGGCGGTGCGCGAGCAGGGGCTCGCCTGCGGAGTCTTCCTGATGCCGATCCTGCCGTACCTCACCGACAGCAGGGCGCACCTCGACTCCGCCCTCGCCCAGGTGAAGGCCGCGGGCGGCAGCTACGTGCTGTACACGGCGCTGCACCTCAAGCCCGGCGTCAAGGAGTGGTACTTCGAGTGGCTCGAGCGGGACCACCCTGAGCTCCTGCCGCGGTACCGCGAGATGTACGGCAGCAAGACGTACGCCCCGAAGGCATACCGGGAGTGGCTCGCCGAGCGCATCCGCCCGCTGATCCGCGACCATGGCCTCCGCCGCGGCACCGCCGCGCCCGCCACCGGGGCGGTGCGCTCGTCCGCGCTCGACGCTCCCCGCGGCCGCCCGTCCTGGGCCACGCAGGGCACGATCGAGGGCGAGGGGTCGGCGGGGACCGCGTCGGGCGGCCGGTCCCTCCTGGCCGAGGAGCTGCCGCCGAGCCTCGCGACCCGGATGCTGGCCGAGGCGCAGCCCACCCTGTTCTGACGCCGTGGCCTCATCGGATCCGCCCCGAGCGGCGGGCGCCGGATGGGGCACACGACGCCACGCCGTGGCTCCGGTTCTCGCCCGCCACCCCAGAAAACGGGGTACATCGGCTCATACGTCGGTGAGATACTTCGTGGATGGCACTCGGCCTTCCCAACCACCTGGCACGCTCGCGTCTCCATGACGCGATCGCGGTGGCATGCCATGCCGCTGCCCTGCTCTGTCTGGCCACCGCCGTGGTCTGCATCGGCGCCCTGCAGCTCGACAACCCGGCCCTCCTCCTGTGGCCGGCGTTCCTTCCGCTCGGGCTGATGGCCGTCGCCCTCCTGCTCCTCGCCGCGAACCGCACACTCCTCTGGTCCGTCGCGTACCTGGGAGCCGGCGCCGCGAGCACCTTCTGGTACGCCGGCGTGCTGTTCAGCCAGCTCGGCACGGAGGCCACGAACGACTCGTTCATCCTCACGCTGCCCAAGCTCGCACTCGTCCTCTGCGCCGGCGCCGCGGTGACCTCGGTCGGCGCCCTCGGCTGGGTCGCGGCCGGCTACGCCGCGTCCGAGACCGCCGTGCTGTTCGCCCACGTCCAGGAGGGCAGCCCGGCGACGAGCGACTTCGCCTCGTCCGCCGTCGCCGTGCTGCTCACGGCCGTGCTCAGCATCGTCGCCCGCGGGCGGCGGCCGTCCCAGCGCGCCCGGCCGACGATGCACCGTGCCGCCCGGGAGGAGAGCGTGGCCGCCATGCGCACCCGGTTGGAACAGCGCGCGGCCGCCCTGCTGCACGACACCGTGCTCAGCCAGCTCGCCGCGATCGCCGCCGCGCCCACCGGGCCGCTGCCGGCCGCGACGAAGGAGAGCATCGAGCGGGATCTGCAGCTCCTCGTCGGCGGCGACTGGCTGATCGAGCCGGAGGCCGTGGCGGACAGCGCCGAGGGCACCCGGCTCCCGGCCCCCTTCGAGCGGGCCGTCGAGGACTCACGTGCGGACGGGCTGATCGTCGACCTCGCCGGGGAGCTCAGCCTGCTCGCCTCGCTCGCGCCCGAGGTCGGGCGCGAGCTCGCGCTGGCCATGCGGCAGTGCCTCGTCAACGTCGCCCGGCACTCGGGCACCGATCGGGCCGAGGTCGTCGTGTTCGGCGGCGCGGACGAGCTGACCATCATGGTGATCGACGGCGGCGACGGTTTCCGCGAGGAGAACGTGCCCCTGGACAGGCTGGGCCTCCGGCAGTCGGTGCGCGGGAGGATCGAACGGATCGGGGGATCTGTGCACATCTGGTCGACGGTGGGCGAGGGCACATCGGTTCTGCTGCAGGTGCCGAGGGCACAGGAGGCGAGCGTCGAGGAGGGCGTCCCCGATCAGCCGGGCGGCAGCCTCCGAGGCTCCGCGTGAGCGGGCAGGCGCACGAACCCACCGTCCAGCAGCTCGATCCCCTCGGAATCCTGTCCGGGCTCCGCCTGACGATCGTCGGCGCCGCGCTGGCGCTGCTCTACGCCGTCGTCGCGACGGCGCGGGACGTCGACGCGATCACCCGCCCCGCGGTGGCGACGGCGGCGGTGCTCGCGCTCGCCGTGGCCGGGGCCGCCCTCGCGCTCGGCAGCAACCCGCGCTTCGCCCCCTTCACCCGCAACCGCCTCGTGTTCGTGCTGGCGGTGGCGCTGCTCGCGCACGCGCTGTCCGCGTTCGCCACCTGGCGGCAGAACGACTTCGTGCGGGACGACTGGGGTCCCGTGGCGATCGGCATCCTCCTTCTCGCCGCGGCGCCCTTCCGGCCCTGGCCGGAGATCCTCCGGCTGGGTGTCACCGCGGCGGCGGTCGTGGCCGCCCTCACCGTCGTGCAACTGCCGTACTTCGTGTCCGATGCGCCGCCGATCGTGCTCGTGGCCGCCGCGATCACCCCCGTGCTCGGGATGACGGCGGCATCGGCCACCTTCTGCCGGGTGCTCGTCGGCTCGGTACAGGAGTGGGACGGGCGCGCGGCGCGTGCCCGTGAGGCGGACGTCGGGCGGGTGCGGGAGGGCATGGCCCGGTCGGTGCAGCAGGACCGGGTGACGATCCTCAACCGCGACGTCGTCCCCTTCCTCACCGAG
This sequence comes from uncultured Microbacteriaceae bacterium, assembly GCA_947487835.1. Classification (GTDB taxonomy): domain Bacteria; phylum Actinomycetota; class Actinomycetes; order Actinomycetales; family Microbacteriaceae; genus Planctomonas. The sequence goes on along the minus strand of CANKXX010000003.1, from coordinate 49,124 downwards.
GTGCTCGGCCGGAACGCCATCAGCGAGGAGGACCACGAGCGGGCCCGGATGATCGCCGACTCCATCCGGGGCGTGATGATCAGCGAGGCGGGCCGGAGCTGGCTCGAGGACCTGCTCCGGCAGCACCGCCAGGACGCGCTGCTCGCCGGCATCGTGCAGGAGCCGCAGGTGAGCGACCCCCAGCGGGTGGCCGACCTCATGGACGTCGAGCAGCGGTCCGCGCTGCGCGCGCTCCTGGCGGATCTGCTCGGCACCCCGGCCCTGCAGCGGGGCTCCGTGCACGTCCGATTGACCGCGACCGGCCGGCGCTGCGACGTCGAGCTCTCCGCGGTGCTCGCGCTGTCCCGCCGCCGCGCCCGCCGCCTGGTCTCGCCGTATCTCGCGGTGTTCCGCACCGCCTTCGACGGGGTGCGCGTGCAGCGGACGGGTCAGGAGCTCGTACTACGGTTCTCCTATGCACGTCACTGATCGGGGGGACCACTCCCCGGTAGGGGGGGTCGACGCCATGGGCGCCGCCAGCCGCGAGAATCGCGGACACGACAGGGTCCGCCTCGCGGTCCTGGACGATCACGAGGTCCTTCTCGACAGCCTGACCAGCTGGATCCTGGCCAACGCCCCGGACTTCGAGCTCGTCCTGAGCGCGAGCACCTGGCTGCAGCTCGTGCAGAGCGCGAACTTCCCGACGGACCTCGTCCTGCTCGACTTCCAGCTCAAGGAGCCCGTCTCCATCGAGGCCCGCGTGCGCACCTGCCGCGCGGCCGGGGCGAAGGTGGTCGTCCTCAGCGGGCTCGACAGTCCCGAGGTGCGGGACCGGGCCCTCGACGCCGGCGCCTCCGCATTCGTCAGCAAGTCCCAGTCGCTGCGCGAGGTCATGGACGTCGCCCGGTCCGTCATGGGCGTCGAGCATAACGAGAACCTGCAGCGGGACTGGCGTCCGCTGCCCCTGGGCGCCCAGACGACCACCCGGCCGAAGCTGAGCCTCGGCGAGTCCGAGGCGCTGAAGCTGTACGTCTCGGGCAACAGCACCTCCGAGGTCGCGGCCCTCATGCACGTGCAGTACGAGACCGCGAAGACCTACCTGCGCCGGGTGCGGGAGAAGTACAAGCAGGCGGGTCGCCCCGCCAGCCGCAAGGCCGACCTGATCCGTCGGGCCGCCGAGGACGGGTACCTTCGCTAGATGGCCAAGCTCTACTTCCGATACGGCGCCATGAACAGCGGCAAGAGCACGGCGATGCTCCAGGCGGCGTTCAACTACGAGGAGCGCGGGCACCGCGTGCTGCTGGCGAAGCCGGACACCGACACCAAGGGTGACGGGCGGATCGTGTCGCGGCTCGGGTTCTCGCGCGAGGTGGATTTCCTCATCGACCCGGTCAGCGACGTGCGCGCGCTGTTCCTCCGCCTCGTCGGCTCCGCGGCCGGGCTGCCCGGCGGGACGCCGGCGCAGCCGGTCTCCGCGCTCCTCGTCGACGAGGCGCAGTTCCTCACCGACGCGCAGGTGGACGACCTCGTGCGCATCGCGATCCTCGAGGACGTCCCCGTGCTCGCCTACGGCATCCGCACCGACTTCCAGACGGTCGCCTTCCCGGGCAGCAGGCGCCTCCTCGAGGTGGCGCACAGCCTCGAGGAGCTGAAGACCATCTGCCGCTGCGGCCGGAAGGCCGTGTTCAACGCCCGCCGGGTGGGCGACGCGTTCGTCTTCGACGGCGATCAGGTGGCCATCGACGGCGTCGACGTCGCGTACGAAGCGCTGTGCGGCGCCTGCTACCTGCAGGAGAGCGGCGGCGCGCTCGCGTCCGACCTGCGGGCTCGGGCGGCGGTCGCCGCGGGCTGACCCGGCGCTCGACCCGCTAGGCGCGGGAGACCGGCGGCGCCGGCGCCGCAGCAACCCGGGCGCGCGGCACACCGAGCAGCCAGGGGGAGAGCGGGGTGTGCCGCAGCCCGACCGCAATCGCCCAGGGCACGACCAGTGCCGTGAGGTAGATGACCCAGGAGCCGTTCGCCGAGTCGTTCCGCAGCGCCCACAGCACGACCGGGTGCACGAACATCACGAGCAGACCGCCGGACGCGAGCAGCACCATCGCGCGGCCGAAGCGCTCGCCGAGTGCGGGCACGACCACCTCGGCGACGAGCACGAGTCCGAAGCTGAGGACGGCGGCGACGACCGGGCTCAGCAGGACGGTGCCGAAGTCGCCCTGCTTCACGTCGACGGGGCCCGAGGCGCCGGTCGCGACCAGGATCGCGCCGACCGCGAGCAGCGCGAGCCCCACGGTCAGCGGACGACCGATCCGGGGCCGCAGCCGCTTGGCGACCGTGCCGAGCAGGAGGAAGAGCAGGCTCGGCACGGCGACGCCGAGGGAGAGCGGCACGTCGGCCACCACGCGCGGGGCCGCGTGCACGGCGGCGAGGCCCGCCGCGGCGACCGCCCAGGGCACCCAGCCGGGCAGGCGCTCCAGCGCCCGGTAGAGCAGGGCGGCGAAGATCAGGGCCGTGGCGAACCAGAACGTATAGAGGGGGCTCTCCACGTAGGTGCCACCGAGCAGCATCTCGCCGAGCACCGCGGGTGACGGCGGTTGCCCGGCCTCGGCGCGCAGCGCGGTCGTGAACAGCCCGGCGAGCAGGAGCCAGGCCAGGTAGGGGGCGAGCAGGGTGCGGGCGCGCTTGCGCACCTCGTCCCCCAGCCCGCGCCCCACGCTCCACAGGTAGCCGGTGAGGAAGAAGAAGACGGGCACGTGCCACGGATAGAGGGTGGCGCGCACGGCCGGCTCCGCGAAGGCGTGGCCGGTCACGACCGCGGCGAGCCCGAGCACCCGGACGGTGTCGATGGCGGCGGAACGCGGACGCCCGCCCACCGGGCCCCCCTCGGCGCGGCTCAGAAGACCACCGGGAGCCGTGCGATCCCTGCCATCCGCGCATCCTCCCCGACGGCCGACCCCGGCCCCGATCCTCACCGTACCCGGCACCGAACCGGCACGCGCTTTCGCCGACGGTGGCGGTTCTCCGCGCCCCGGGGTCGTTCCCGCCGCCCGCGTCCCCCATAATGGTGCGGGCCCGACGGGGGCTGGTGATCGGGGGCAGCAGTACCGTGTGGAAGTATGGGCAGACGGAAACGACACGCCCTTCAATGGCGAACCGAAAGGACACCGCGTGGAACTGCGCGACTATCTGAGGATCCTGCACAAATCGTGGATCCTCATCGCTGCCTGCACGCTCCTGGGTGTCGCCACGGCCGCGGCATACTCCATCCTCGTGACGCCGAAGTACGAGGCGACCACGAAGATGTACGTCTCGGTGCAGACCAGGGACGCCGCGGCGACCGGTGAGCTCGTCCAGGGCTCCAGCTTCGCGAGCAAGGCAGTACTGTCCTACGTCGACGTCGTCGACAGCCCGCGCGTGCTCGACCAGGTGATCCAGGACCTGGACCTCGACACCACGGCGGCGTCCCTCGCGAACGCGATCGAGGCGACCTCGCCGACCAACACCGTGCTGCTCCAGGTCACCGTGACCGACTCCGACCCCACCACCGCCGCGGACATCGCGAACTCGGTGAGCGACAACTTCCAGGCCGTCGTCGTCGACGACCTCGAGGCCCCGGTCGGCGGCGGTACCAGCCTCGTCAAGATCGAGACCATCCAGCCCGCGATCGCGCCCGAGGGCCCCGCGAGTCCGAACGTGCCGCTCAACATCGCGCTCGGCCTGCTCGTCGGCCTCGCCGTCGGCGTCGGCATCGCCGTGCTGCGCAACGTGCTCGACAACCGCCTGCACAGCTCGCACGACATCGCGCTCGTCACGGACAAGCCGATCCTCGGCGGCATCAGCATCGACCCCGACACCAAGAAGCGCCCGCTCGTCGTGCACGCCGATCCGCGCAACCCGCGGTCCGAGGCGTTCCGCAGCCTGCGCACCAACCTGCAGTTCCTGAACGTCGAGGAGGGGCCCCGCAGCTTCGTCGTCACGAGCTCCGTGCCCGGCGAGGGCAAGAGCACGACCATCTGCAACCTGGCCATCGCCCTCGCCGAGACCGGCGCGCGCGTCGCGCTCGTGGACGGCGACCTGCGCCTGCCGAAGATCGCGGACTACATGGGGCTCGAGGGCGGCATCGGCCTGACGGACGTGCTCATCGGGCGCGCCGAGCTCGACCACGTCCTGCAGCGCTGGGGACGCGGCCAGATGTTCGTGCTGCCCAGCGGCCGCATCCCCCCGAACCCGAGCGAGCTGCTCGGCTCCAAGTCGATGGCGCGCCTGCTCGAGACGCTCGGCCAGGACTTCGACTACGTCCTCATCGACACGCCTCCGCTGCTGCTCGTCACCGACGCGGCGGTCGTGAGCCGCCTCACCGGTGGCGCGATCCTCGTCGCCGCCTCCGGTCGCACGAAGCGCAACGAGCTGTCCGCCGCCGTCCGTGCGCTCGAGCACATCGGCAGCCGCCTGCTCGGCGTCGTCGTCACGATGATGCCGGTCAAGGGCCCCGACTCCTACGGCTACGGCCAGTACGGCTACGGCGTCACCCACCCGGACGCCGCCGAGGAGATCGCCGCTCACGCGGTGTCAGAGGACTTCGCGCGGCGGCGCGTGTGACCGGATTCACCATCCTGACGGTCTGCACCGGGAACGTCTGCCGGTCGCCGCTCGCGGAGCAGCTGCTCCGCGCGGGGCTCGCCGAGCTCCCCGGCGTCGCCGTGGCAAGCGCCGGCACGGGCGCCCTCGTGGGCGAGCCGATGCCGCGCGAGGCGTGGGAGCTGTCGCTGCGCCACGGCGGATCGCCGGACGGGCACCGTGGCCGTGACCTCACCGAGGAACAGCTGCGCGGAGCGGACCTCGTGCTCGGGATGTCCCGGGAGCACCGGCGTGCTGCCGTGCAGATGCTGCCGCTCACCAATCGGCACGCCTTCACCCTCCGCCAGTTCGAGCGGCTGGTCGCCGGTGTGACGAAGGACGACCTGGGCTACGTGACCCGCCTGCCCCTCGACGACCTCCGGGCCCGCCTCGTCGAGGCGGTCGAGGTCGCCGCGTCCCGTCGCGGGCTGGAGCTGCCCGAGGCACCGGAGGACGACGACATCGTCGACCCGTACCGGAGGAGCCAGTCGGTCTACGACCTCTCCGCCAGCCAGCTCGTGCCCGCCGTCAACGCAACGGTGGCCTTCTTCACCAAGGCCGCCACGATCACCGCGTCCTGACCGCGGCTCACACAGAAGGCACAGCGCGCCCATGACCCGCACCGCAACCTCGTCCTCACCCCGTCGCTGGGCCGTCGTCGGCCTCATCCTGTTCCTGATCGTGGACGCACTCCTCGTCGCCTGGGCGCTGACCGCCGACCGGGGGTCCGCGGGGACACCGCGGGCCGCGGCCACGCCGTCGGCGTCGCCCACCCCGGTGCCCACCACCGCGCCCGAGCCCGCGACGGCTCCCGCCCGGCTGCTCTCCGTGCTCGACGAGGACACCGCCTGGCGCTCCGCGGTCGGCTCCTGCCCCGGGACCCCGCCGACGCTCGAGCTGACGACCGACGGCGGGCGCACCTGGCGCTCGTCCGACCTCGCGGGCATCGCGGACGTGGCCGCCGTCGCGACCGTCCAGGCGACCTCCGAGGACGTCGCCTCCGTCGTCGCCTTCGACGCGGACGGCTGCGCCCCCGTGCTCGCCCTGTCCTACGTCGCGGGCAACGACTGGGTGACCTACCCGGACCGGGTCGCGGGCAACTGGTTCCTCGATCCCGCCGCCCCGCAGGTGCTGCACACCCCGACGGGCGAGGCGCCCGCGCCGTGCGAGGCCGTCGTCTCCCTCGCCGGGCGCTCCGCCGCGGATGCGGCCGTGCTGTGCGCGGACCACACGGTGTACCGCACGGCGGACGGCGGCGGGACCTGGTCAGCGCCGGCCGGCGTCCCGGGCTCCACGGCCATCGCCGCCGGTGCTGGTGAGTACCTGCTCGCCGTCGGCGGCGAGGAGGGCTGCGCCGGCGTCGCCGTGACCCGGCTGCCGGACGACGCCCCGGCCCCCGCTACCGCGGCGACCTGCGCCAGCGAGACCGCACCGCAGGCCGGTCAGGTCGCGCTCGCCACGGGAGGCGATTCCGCCTGGCTCTGGGCGGGTGACGACATCGTGACGTCCGAGGACGGGGGGACGACGTGGCGATGACGGCGGTGTCGCTCCGCCCCCGCGTCCTGCCCTGGGAGCGCGCCTACGCGACGCGGCTCGTCGTGACCGACCTGCTGATCGTGATCGTGACGGTGTTCGGCGCCCAGCTGGTGTCCTTCGGGCTCACGGACCCGCAGGTGCGGGTGGCCGAGGAGGCCCGGTTCCTCTCCTTCTCGATCGAGTACACGATCGTCTCCGTGCTGCTCGTCGTGGCCTGGATGCTCATCCTCGGCTTCTACGCGACCCGCGACCGCAAGATCACCGGCAGCGGGAGCACGGAGTACAAGCGCATCATCGACGCCAGCCTGCGGCTGTTCGGGCTGTTCGCCATCGCGGTGTTCCTGCTCAAGCTCGAGGTCGGCCGCGGTTACCTCCTGCTCGCGCTGCCGAGCGGCCTCGTCCTGCTGCTGTTCGGCCGGTGGCTGTGGCGCCGTTGGCTCGTCCGGAAGCGCCGGAGCGGCGGGTACTCCCACCGTGCCCTCCTCCTCGGCAACCGGGAGAAGTCCGAGCACGTCGCCGCGAGCATCCAGCGCGACATCACGGCGGAGCTACAGGTCATCGGCGCGCTCACCCGCCAGGGTTCGGTGGACCGCACGCTGTCGAACGGCATCCCGGTCCTCGGGGCCTTCGACGACGTGCTCGAGGCCGTCGACTCCACGGCGGCCGACACCGTCATCCTGACCGGCGCGGACGCGATCGGACCGCAGGTCATGCGCCGGCTCGGCTGGGACCTCGAGGCCCGGGGCGTCCGGCTCATCGTCGCGCCCGCCCTGACCGATATCGCGGGCCCGCGGATCCATGCCCGGCCGGTCGCCGGGCTGCCGCTCATCCACGTCGACTTCCCGACCTTCGAGGGGCGCAGACACACGGCCAAGCGCGCCTTCGACATCGTCGCGTCCGGTCTCGGCCTCGTGCTGCTCAGCCCGGTCTTCCTCGTGCTCACGATTCTCGTGCGACGCGACAGCCCGGGCCCCGCGTTCTTCCGTCAGGAGCGCGTCGGCCTGAACGGCAAGCGCTTCGCCATGCACAAGTTCCGCTCGATGGTCACGGACGCGGAGGCGCAGCTGCACTCCCTGCTGGACCAGTCGGACGGCAACGGCATCCTCTTCAAGCTGAAGCAGGACCCCCGCGTGACCAAGGTCGGCGCGATCCTCCGCCGCTACAGCCTCGACGAGCTCCCGCAGCTCATCGACGTCTTCCGCGGCGACATGTCGCTCGTGGGGCCGCGGCCACCGCTGGCCCACGAGGTGGAGCAGTACGACGACTGGTCGCACCGCCGTCTCCTCGTGAAGCCCGGCATCACCGGACTCTGGCAGGTCAGCGGCCGCTCGAACCTGTCCTGGGAGGACAGCGTGCGGCTCGACCTCTACTACGTGGAGAACTGGTCGCTGACCGGCGACATCATCATCCTGTGGCGCACGGTCAAGGCCGTGATCCGGCCCGTCGGGGCGTACTGACCGCTCCGGCGTCGGGTAGTTCCGCTCGTTGCCGGGGCGGCCCGGCGGGCGGGGTCAGCGTCGCGCCGACCGCGCCTCCCGGGCCGCGTCGAGCACGCGGCCGAGCCGCTCGCTCCAGGAGTGCTCGCGGGCGATGGTCGCCCGCCGCTCGGCGATCGTCTCCGGGGTGACCACGGACTCGCCGAGCACCGCGGCCTCGAGGCCGAACGCCAGGCTCTCCTGGTCGGAGTAGAAGAACGTCGGCAGCCCGCTGCGCTGCAGCGCGGTGGCGTCGTCCGAGTAGGTGCACACGGCGGCGAGGCCGAGGGCGGCGTACTCGTACACCTTGAGCGGGCTGTGGTACATCCGGTCGCTCGAGGACTTCTCGTGCCCCGCGAAGCCGATGTTCCACTCCGTCATGCGGGCGAGCGCCTCCTCGTGCGGGAGCCGGCCCAGCAGCGAGACGCGGTCCCCGAGGCCCCGGCGTGCGACGACGTCGACGAGGGTGCGGAACTCCGCGCCGTCGCCGATGATCTCGACCACGACGCGCTTGCCGCCGGCCGCCGCGTCGAGGCGGGGGAGGGCGTCCGCGACGGTGTCGAGGAAGGAGTCGAGGTGCTGCCACTTCACGATGGAGCCGACGAAGCCGATGACGACCTCGTCGGGGCGCACCGTGCGCGGCATCGCCGTCGTGGCCGAGGAGACGCCGTTCGGCACCACGAGCACGGAGTCCGGGTCGAGCCGGGCGAAGCGCACGAGTTCGTCGCGCAGGCCGGCGCTGACCGCGACGACGAGGTCCGCGCGGCGCAGCACGTGGCGCTCCAGGGCGGCGGCCAGCTTCTCGGCGCGCAGCACCTTGCGGTCGTGCGCCGTCTCGCGCGACAGGATGCCGTTGGCCTCGACGACGCGGATGGCGCGCCGCTTGGCGGGGTGGAAGCTCGTGAGGGACTGCAGCACCGCGACGCGCTCGTAGATCAGATCGGGCGCCGGCTCCCCGCGCAGGCGCCAGAAGACGTTGGCGCCGGTCCAGACGGCGGCACCCATGCGCACGACGTCGGCGATGCGCACCTTCAGCGGGGAGGCGGCCGCGTAGTCGCTCTGCCGCACCTTCGAGAAGCGGCCCATGTACGGGAGGTCGGAGGCGAGCAGGAGACGGACGCCGTGCCCGTTCTCGCGCAGCGCCTCGACGAAGCTCACGATGTGGGTGCGGGGCCCGGGCGTGTTGCTGTCGGGGCCCACGGAGATGCGGAAGCCGCCGACGAGGTAGTCGACGGAGAGGGTCTCGGCGTTCCCGCCCGAGCCGCCCGTGCCGCCCGGCACCGCCGTCATACCGAGTGGCTCTCGTCGTGCGCCAGCGCGGAGATGCCCATGCCGGAGGCCTGGATCAGCGCCGGCGCGGTGATCTTGTCCGGGGTGAGCACCATGCCGATGCCGAGCTTCTCCACGAGGTCCGCGATCTGGTACTGGTGGTTGTCCACGTGCTCGTTCCGCTTCTTGTCGCGGGGTACGACGACGGGGTAGACGCCCTCCTCGAGCAGTTGCAGGATCGTGCCCACGCCGGCGTGCGTCACGACGACGTCCGCGCTGCGGAGGTTCGACTGGAAGCGCTCCGAGCTCATCTGCCGCAGCGCGTTGCCGGGGAGGTCGGTGCGGGTGGTGTAGCCGAGCTGCCACTCGGTGCGGTCGTCCACCAGGCCGGTGCGCAGGAGGCCGTCGACGAGGCTGTCGAAGCGGTAGCCCTCGATGGTGCCGAGCGTCACGAAGAGTCGCGGCTTCCGCACCGGGGTGCCCTCGACGGGCGCGAACGCAGCGAGGACGCCGTCGTACGGCTGCCAGGCGCCGGTGGCCCAGCTCTCGTGCTGGGTGTACAGCTCGGCGGCGTGCATGGCGGCGATCATCCGGCCGGACAGCGACGGGCCCTGCACCCGGGAGACGCTCTCGATGTACGTGGTGCGCACGCCGGCGAGCTTCGCGATGGGCAGCACGGAGACCGCGATCGCGGCGCCGGTGCTCACGGCCCGATCGAAGCGCTCGGCGTGGACGATCCTGCGGATGGTGAGGGCGGCTTTCGCCGCGCCCGTGAAGTCGCGCGGGGCGATGTACGGCACGTACTGCACGCGCTTGCCCTTGAGCAGGGACTCGCTCTGCGGGGTGCGGAAGGTCACCCAGAGCGAGTCGGGGTGCGGGTCGAAGCGGGGGGCGAGCCGGGCCAGCTGTGCAAGGTGACCGCCGGTCGAGGCCGCGAAAAGGTACTTCTGCCGAGTTGTCATACGTCGCCGATCTCCTGTCGGGCGGGGGCCCGGTGTCCTGTGGTACTGAGCGGGGCAGCGGCTGGGGACGGGGGAGGGGACTCCGCGGGGTGGATCTCGGGTGCGGGGTGCCTTCGGGGGATCAGCGACCTCTCCACTGATTCTCCTATCGCCACAGGTCGGATGGGAAGGCATCGAGGAGCGCGTCGGCGCCCCAATCGAGAGGCGCCTCGCCCCCGGCGGCGATCGCCGCGGCGACCGTGTCCGCCGGCGAGAACGCAGCGCGACCGGACCCGTAGTAGTAGTCCTCGTACTTGAACATCGGCTCGCTGGCGGAGCGGACGAGGCGGGCGGGCACGCCGAGGGACTCGGCGATCACGATGCCGTGCAGCGACGATCCCACCACGAGCTCGCTCCGCGCGATCCGGGCGAGGATCGTCTCGAGCGGCAGGCGCGGGTCGATGGTGTTCTCGTCCCGCTCGTACTTCGGGTAGTCGTTGAGGTTCGGGATCACGGTGACGGGATGGCGCGGGCCGTCGCCGCGCAGCGCCTCGCGGTCCCAGAGGTGGCCGACGAGCAGCCCCGGGTCGCCGAAGACGTCCGGCACCGTGATGCCGCGCTTCCGCAGGAACTCGGCGGTCAACGGTCCGCGCACGGCGCGCACGTCGAGATCCTCGAAGTCGTAGGTCATGCCGAAGGACTTGCCGTTCACGCCGGAGCCCCAGACCGTGTCGCCCTGGCGCGCGAAGTGCAGGATCGAGCCGACCGCGACGAGTCGGCGCCCGGGCTGCGCGGCCCCGTCCGGGTCGAGGCCGTTGCGCTCCAGCATCTTCTGCACGAGCACGGGCCCGAGGAGGTCACCGAAGTTGTTCACCGCGCGACGGATGGGGATGAGCTTGCCCACCGTGCCCTTGATGATGGGTCGACGCGGGTTCCAGTGGACGACCGTCACGTGTGCGATTGCGCTTCTCCTCAGCGTGCGTTGCGATCGGGGCGGCCGCCGACGCGGGCCACCCGGTTCTTGAGGGCGTTGTACTTCTTGCTCCGCTGCAGGCGGGCCCAGTAGCCCCAGACCATGAGGCCGACGCGGGCGGGCAGCGCGGGCTGCTGGGGCAGGCGATCCCAGGCGATGTCGAAGCGCTCGTGGCGCGGGCTGAGCCGCGGGATGCCGGTGGCCGACTGGATGGAGTTGCGGTCGTGCATCGCCCGGATCCAGTAGCGCCTGCCCCAGACGGCCTTCGTCTTCTCCTTCTTCCACACCTGGTCGTGCGAGTGGATGTAGACGATGTCGTACGGCGATCCGTCGGCGTGCGGCGCCTCGATCAGGGTGAGGAACGGTGCCGAGCGCCAGAGCGCGCTGAACAGCGCGCCGCGGAAAGACCGCAGGCCCAGGGGGAACTCGAGGAAGAGGCGGTCCTGGCCCGCGTACTGCTGCTGGACGGTCGCCATGAAATCCCGGCTGATCGCGTCGTCGCTGTCCAGGCGGGTGGTCAGCAGCGGCCGCTCGTCGATGTAGCCGAGCTCGGCGAGGCGGCGGCCCATGGTCGCGTTCGTCATGCCGGAGACGAAGAGGGGGGTGAAGACGTCCGGCTGGGACAGCATGTGGTCCTTGAACCACTGCGGGCTCTCCTCGTCGCAGAGGATGAGCCAGCGGAAGGAGGCACCGACCTGGCTCTTCACCGAGGGCAGGCAGAAGGTCTCGAACTCGGCGAGCCGGCCGCGCAGCCAGTCGTCGTCCAGCCGCTGCGCGAACGGGCCGTAGGACAGGGTCGTCGCGATGTTGAACTTGGTGATCAGCAGGTGGTTGAAGGACTCGGCACGTGCGTTGGTCATCGAATTCCTTCACCTGGTGGAGCGGCGGATCGGGGCGTACCAAGAACGAGCTCCGAAGCCGCGTCCGCCTCTGGCCGTACGTACGGGAGCAAGCATACGGTAGCGGCACGGGTCATCCGTTATCACCCTGTTACCGTTCGCGTGCCGATCTGTTCAGGCCGTGCTCACCGGCTGGGGGAAGGGTGCCCGTCCCATACCATGGCAGGGCGGGTCGGTTAGAGTTCGGACCGGGCACTGGCCCGCCGACACCGCGGTTGGACCGAATGCAGAACCGACGGAACGGGCGGAGATCAGGTGAGCGAACTGTCGCTGGACCATGCGCCGGAGGCGCGTCCGCCGCTCCGGGTGCTCCAGTCCATCAACGCGCCGAGCGGGCCGACCGAGTACTCCAGTCAGCTGGAGTTCGGCAAGGCCGCCGAGACCACGAACGTCTACTTCACCTGGCCCCGCGCCCTGTTCGGCCGTGTCGACGTCTTCCACGCGCACTGGCCCGAGTACTGGATCCGCAACCGGCAGCCGGTGAAGGCGGCCCTGCAGAAAGTGCTCTTCCCCGTCCTGCTCGTGCGTTTCCGCCTCCAGGGCGTCGCCATCGTCCGCACCCTGCACAATCTCACCCCGCACGAGAAGGGCGGCAGGCTCGAGGGGGTGCTGCTGTCCCTGTTCGACCGCTGGACGACCCTCTCCATCCGGCTCAACCGGGCCACCGAGGTGCCCGCGGGCCGGCCGTACGTGACCATCCTGCACGGCCACTACGTCGACCGGTTCGCCGACCTGCCCCACCCGGACGCGCAGCCGGGCCGCGTGCTGTACTTCGGCCACATCCGCCCGTACAAGGGCGTCGACACCCTGATCGACGCGTTCCGCGCGACCGACGGCGAGGCTCTCTCGCTCCGCATCGTCGGCAAGCCGAAGGGGCCGGAGCTGCCGGCGCTGATCGCCGCCGCGGAGTCCGCGGACGACCGCATCAGCTCGCGGCTCGAATTCGTCGACGACGATGTCATGGTCGCGGAGGTGAGCCGATCGGCGCTCGTCGTTCTGCCGTACCGGGAGATGCACAACTCGGGCGCCCTGCTCGTCGCCCTCTCGCTCGGCAGGCCCGCGCTCGTGCCGCGCAGCCCGGCCAACGAGGCCCTCGCCGAGGAGACCGGTCCCGGCTGGGTGCTGCAGTACGACGGCGAGCTGAACGCGGATATCCTTCGGGGGGCGCTCGACGAGGTCGCCGGCCGCGACCCGGCGGAGCAGCCGAACCTGGACGGGCGCGGCTGGGACGTGATGGGGGAGCGCAACTATCGCGCCTATCTGCTTGCGCGGCAGCTCGTGCAGGCGCGCAGGCGGCGTGGGCGCCGGGGGAGAGGGACAGCATGAAGACGTTGATCTACACGATCGCGCAGAACGGGTACGGCACGGCGTTCCTGCCGTGCATCGCCAGCCAGCGGGCCTACGCGAAGCGCATCGGCGCCGAGTACGTGTCCGTGACGAAGCCGAGCCGCATCCCGGCGCCGTCGCTGAGCGCCTGGCTCAAGGTCCCGCTGCTCCTGCACGCACTCGAGTCCGGCTACGACTGGGTCGCCTACATCGACGCCGACTGCGAGGTGAAGCCGGATGCGCCGGACTTCCGGCAGGTGCTGGCCGGCAGCGACAAGCAGGTCTTCATGGCGCACGGCCGGTCCGGGCGCGTGAACTCCGGGGTCATGATCGCCCGGCGTGGGGGCGGCGCTGAGGCGTTCTTCCGTCGGGTGCTCGACAGCGTGACGGAGAAGATCCCCGCCGAGGACCGCGAGCGGCTCAAGTACGAGAACGGCAACATCATCTACGTCGCGAAGATGTCCGACGCGGTGGAGGTGCTGCCGACGGAGTGGAACAACTCCATCGACCCCGAGATGCACGACCACATCCGGCACTACACCGGGCCCATGCGCGCGCGGCTGAAGCGCTCGCTGCCGCGCGAGATCCAGTACCGGCTGATCAAGTTCGTCTTCTCGCGCCAGCTGGCCAAGTTCACGAGCCAACCGGAGTCCCGCGACGACGCCTTCGCCGAGGAGCTGCGCCGCATCGAGGGGGAGAGCGTCACCGCCTTCCCCACGCTCCGCGCCTCGGCCTGAGAAGAACGGAACGGACGATGACGCGAGCCACGCTGACCCGGACGGCGCTGTACGGCGGCGGCGCGGTCGCCGCCGTGATCGCCTGCCTCGTGGCCCTCGCCGCCGGGTCGATTATCGGCGTGCCGGTCATGATCGCCGTCGCGCTGGGCGCGATCGCCTTCACCGTGATCCTGCTGCTGCCCACGGACTGGCTGCCCGCGGCCGCGCTCGTCGTGTTCCTCGTCGTCCCGCGCGTCGCCCTCAACATCAACGACATCATCAGCACCGTGTCGCCGTCGCTGCTGGTGATTGTGCTCTGGTACGTGAAGAACTGGGCGGGATCCCGCCGGGCCCGGCGCGAGGGCAGGCCGCCGGAGCCCGTGAGCGTGTGGGCGAAGATCCTGGTCGTGCTGCTCCTGCTCTGGATCGCCGTCCTCCTCCTCTACCGCGGACCGCGGCTCACCAGCCTCGCCTGGACGTTCGCGTTCGTCGTGCTCTGCCTCGCCATCCTCTTCGTGCCGCACGCGGCGCGGGCGATCCGCAACCTGCAGACCACGTTCCTCTGGTCCGCCGCCATCATGGCCGTCTACTGCGCTCTGGAGTACGTGGCGGGCTCCAACTTCGTGTTCGAGCGGGTCAACGCCCTCGTCAGCACGGAGCCGCTTCAGCACTGGTCGGTGTACCGGGCGTACGGTTCCCTCGGGCACCCGCTCTACGCGGGCCTGTTCTTCGCCATGGCGTTCGCGATCGCCTTCGGCCGGCGCTTCTCCGGCGGCGGCAACCGCAACCTGGTCTTCGCCGCGCTCAGCATGCTCGGCGTCGTGCTCACGGTGTCCCGCAGCTCGGTCGGCGCGGTCGCGGTGGCGGCCGGCATCATCATCCTGCCGAACCTGGTGCGCCGGTCCTCGCTGAGCCCCGCGTTCCGCGGCTTCCTCGCGCTGCTCGTCGTCGGCGGCGTCTACGCGATCACGCAGGCGAGCGCGTTCCAGGACCGCCTCGGCTCGGACGAGGCGCAGGGGTCGACCGACGCCCGCAACGCGGTGTTCGACCTGTCCATGGTCACCGCCCAGGCGTACGACTGGCTCGGCGCCGGGCCGGCGATGGCCCTCACCGCGGCCGCGCCCTTCAACCCGAACGCGGTCATCATCGAGAGCGCGTACCTGCAGATCCTCATCAGCCTGGGCATTCCGGGGCTCGTGCTCATCGGGCTCCTGGTCGCCGGGGGCGCGCTCCGTGCTATCCGGGCGGGCGCGTACGCCGGGCTGGGCGCCATCGTGGCCTTCTGCGCCAACGCCGCGTTCTTCAACATCCTCGAGTCCAGCCGGCCGTCGCTGATCCTGCTCGGCTTCGCGCTGCTGATGGCCTGGCGCGAGAATCCCGCCCTGCCCGCGGGCGGAGCCGCGCTGGACCAGGACCCGCTGACCGCCGTGGCCGCACCGCTGCCGGAGCCGGCCTCCGCCGGTCCCCGGACCAGCCGTGGCCTCTGAGCCGGCGACGGGCGAGATACCTGTGAGTGGTGTGGACGACGCGGCCTTCCGCCGCAAAGCCGTGTCCGGCGTCGGCTGGGTGGCCGCGGACAAGTGGAGCAACCGGCTCATGGGCCTCGTGGTGCTCACGGTGCTCGGCCGGCTGCTCACCCCGACCGAGTTCGGCCTCGTGGCGCTCGCCACCGCGTTCATGGTCCTGGCCAACGTCTTCGTCGATCAGGGCTTCGGCCGCGCGATCGTGCAGCGCAAGGACCTGACCTCCGCCGACACGAGCACGGCGTTCTGGATCTCGCTGGCCTCCTCCGGCCTGCTCGCGCTGATCACGGTGCTCGCCGCGCCGCTGATCTCGTCGCTCTTCGGCGAGGGCGACAGTCTGACCCCCATCATCCAGTGGCTGGCGATCGGCCTCGTCGTCAACGCGCTGGCCTCGGTCCCGGCCGCGCTGCTCGAACGCGAGTTCCAGTTCAAGTCGCTCGCCATCCGCCGGTTCATCGGCACGATCCTCGGCGGCGCCGCGGCCATCGTGCTCGCCCTCCTCGGCTTCGGCGTGTGGAGCCTCGTCGCCCAGACGCTCGTCGCGGCCGTCGCGGGCCTCATCACCCTCTGGCTCGCGACGCGCTGGCGGCCGCGGTTCGAGTTCAGCGGCGCCTCGCTGCGGAGCCTCTGGGCCATCGGCGGCAGCATCATGGGAATGGAGCTCATCGGGCTGGTCAACTCGCAGGCCGACCGCCTGCTCATCGGCGCGTTCCTGGACGCCGAGGCCCTCGGCTACTACTACCTCGCCATGCGCGTCGTGTCGATCATGGTCGAGCTGTTCTCGTCCGTCTTCTCCGGCGTCGCGCTCACCACCTTCTCCCGCCTGCAGAGCGACCGGCCGCGCCTGCTCGCCTGGTTCTACAAGCTCACGAGCCTCAGCAGCAGCTTCGCGATCCCGTTCTTCGCCATCGCGGCGGTCACGGCGCCCGTGGTCATCCCGCTCCTGTTCGGCGAGCAGTGGGACGACAGCGTCCTCCTCTTCCGCATCCTGTGCTTCCTCGGCGCCCTGAACGCCGTCGCGTACTTCGACCGCAGCGTGCTGCTCGCGGTCGGACGGGCGAAGTCAGCGTTGCTCCTCACCCTCGGGCAGAGCATCCTCGGTGTGATCCTCGTCGTGATCGCGCTGCCGTTCGGCGTCGTCGCCGTCGCCGTGGCCGTCGCGCTGCGCCAGTACCTCTACTGGCCCGTGCGACTGATCACCCTGAAGCGCAACGTCGGCGTCTCGCCGGGCAGGTACTGGGCCCAGTGGTTCCGCCCGTTCCTGGTCTCCGTCGTCGTCGTCGCCGGGTCCGTCGGCATCGCGGCACTCTTCCCGCGCCTCATCGACACGCCCGCGTGGTTCCTCGTCGCGCACACCGCCTGGGCCTTCGTCGGCTTCGGCGTCGGCATGTGGCTGGTGAACCGGTCGCTCTACACCGACGTGCTGCGCCTGGTGCGCCGCAAGCTCTGACCCGCGGGCGTTTCCTGCCCTGAGGGCTCGCTCCGGGGGCGGTCCGCGCCCCATCGGGCGTTCGCCGGTGCACCCCAGTACTGGGGTCCATCGCCCCCGTGAACGGGGGACGCCCAAGTCCTCAATCCGGGCGTGTCTGACCCTCGACCGGGGGGATGTGGTCGCGCTTTTGCGCAAGTCCTGTGAGTACGCCCCCGTACAGGGGGCAAGTAATCTCAGTAGTCCCGCGGTTAGAGTCAGTGCCACACAACCTTGGGGGAGGATTTTGTGAACAAGATTTTGCGGATGACGTCCGTTGCAGCGCTCGTGGCCGGGGGGCTCGTGCTGCCTGCTCAGGCCGCGTTCGCCGGGACGGCCAGCGTCGGCTCGGGCCGCTACGAGAACACCTCGGGCTCCGTCGTCTACGGGGGCTCCTGGCAGCTCAACAGCCACAGCTCCGACAGCGGCGGCAACAGCTCGAACGGCAAGGTCGCCGGCGACTCGGCGCAGCTCACCTTCTCGTCGACGGGCGTCTCGTGGATCGCCCGCACCGGCCCGGCCCTGGGCCTCGGCAAGGTCTACCTCGACGGCGTCCAGGTCGCGACCGTCGACCTGTACTCCGCGACGCAGCAGTTCCAGCGTCCCGTCTACTCCAACACGTCGCTGTCCAGCGGCACGCACACCATCAAGGTCGTCCGGGTCGGCGCGAAGAACGCCCTGTCCCGCGGCAACGACATCGTGCTCGACGCGATCGTCGTGTCGGACACGGCCGCTCCCGCAACGCCGACCGCGGTCACCTCCACGGAGGATCGCAAGGGCATCCGGCTCTCCTGGGCCGCGAGCACCGCGACCGACCTGGCCGGCTACCGCGTGTACCGCGCCGAGGGCACGGGCGAGTACGAGTCGGTGAGCGGCGACGCGCTGCTGACCGGCACGAGCTTCCTCGACGTCGGCCTCGTTCCCGGCAAGGGCTACCGGTTCGTCGTGGTCGCCCAGGACACGAGCGGCAACACGTCGGCCAGGAGCGCGGTCCGCTCCGTCACGCCGGCCGTTCCCGCGCCGGTCGAGCGTCGCTACGGCGACTGCCCGACGACCGGCACCACGGTCTCGAACATCACCCAGCTCCGCGCCGCCGTCGGCGCGGCCAAGCCCGGCAGCGTCATCCGCCTGGCCTCCGGCGTCTACCGCGGCGGCGTCCCGGTGACGAGGAGCGGCACGAGCACCGCCCCGATCTGGATCTGCGGACCCCGCACCGCGGTGCTCGACAACTCGAACGTCGCGTCCGCCAACGGGTTCTTCCTGGGCAACGTCTCCCACGTCGTGGTCTCCGGCATGACGATCCAGAACTTCCGCAAGGGCGTCGTGCTCAGCAGCGCGTCGCACATCACGGTCTCGGACGTCCTCATCCGGAACATCGGCGAGGAGGCGATCAAGGTCCGCTACGGCACCACCGACTCCACCATCGTCAAGAACACGATCCAGAACACCGGCCGGGTCATCGCGGAGTACGGCGAGGGCGTGTACATCGGCTCCTCCCCGAAGGACTGGTGCGCGGTCTACGACTGCAACACCGACAAGAGCGACCGCAACCAGGTCATCGCGAACACGATCACCGGCACGACGGCCGACCCGATCGAGGCGAAGCCGGGCACGACCGGAGGCACCATCCGCGGCAACACCGTCGACGGGGCGCAGGTCGTGGCTGCCGACACCCTCATCGCGGTGAAGGGCAACGACTACGTCGTCGTCGACAACGTGGGGACGAACGGCCGGGACGAGCGCGGGCTGTACGCCATGGAGACCGAGGTCCCGGGGTACGGCTACGGCAACGTCTTCGCCCGCAACAGGGTGAGCGTGCCCTTCGGCGCGACCGCGGTCTTCGTCGGTCCGCAGAACCTCGTCGACTGCAACAACGCGGCGCCGATCGCCGGATCACTGCTCACCAACCGCGACTGCCAGAAGTAACAGCGCGGTAACACGGCGGAGGGCCGGGACGGGCGTTCGAGGGTCGGATCGACCTCCTCGGGCGCCGTTTCGGCCCTTCAGCGCCGTCTGCGACCCGCTTCCGCCGGTTTCGACCGTCTCGAAAATGTAACGCCCCCGTAACGGGGGCGCTTTACCCCAGTAGTTCGCCGGGGTACACTCAGTGCCGCAATCAGTCATTGAGAGTCCGCCACAGGGTGTGGGCGCTCGGAAGAACCATCGATGCCGACCCCGTCGCCTGAGCGATTCGGTGAAGCCGTGGAAGGATTCAATGAATCGCACGACCCGACTCGCGTCAGTGGCGGTCCTCGCCGCAGTCGCCCTCGTCGTACCCGCCCAGGCCGCCTCCGCCGCACCGCTGCCCGCACCCGCCGCCGCGGCGGTCGCCGCGCCGACCGCGACGAAGGTCGTCGGCGCGAACCGCTACGAGAACACCTCGTCCGCGATCGCCCTGTCCGGGACCTGGGCGGCCGCGAAGCACACCCGCGACAGCGGCGGCAGCAGCGCCAACGCCAAGGTCGCCGGCAACTCGGCCAAGCTGACCTTCTCGTCCACCGGCGTGAAGTGGGTCGCGCGCACCGGGCCGTCGCTCGGCATCGCCGAGGTCTACCTCGACGGCGCTCGCGTGGCCACGGTGAACCAGTACTCCGCCACGCAGAAGTTCCAGCAGACCCTCTACTCGAACGAGTCGCTCAGCAAGGGCACGCACACGGTCAAGATCGTCCGGACCGGCACCAAGAGCAGCGCCTCCCGCGGCAACGACATCTCGGTCGACGCGCTCGTCGTCACGGACAGCGGCGCCCCCGCCGCCCCCAAGAGCGTGAAGACCGCCGTCGAGCGCGAGGGCATCCGCATCACCTGGGCGAAGAGCGCCTCCGGCGACGTGTCCGGGTACCGCGTCTACCGCGCGAGCGGCAGCGGGGATTTCTCGAAGATCAGCGGCACGTCCCTGGTCAAGGGCCTCGACTACCTCGACGTCGGCCTGAAGGGCGGCAAGAAGTACCGCTTCGCCGTCGCCGCCGTGGACAACAGCGGCAACGTGTCGGCCAAGAGCAACCTCTCCACGATCACGCAGCCCAAGCCGGCCACCGTCAAGACCCGCGTGTTCACCTGCCCGAAGGGCGGCACCACGGTGAAGAACCTCACCGAGCTGCGCAAGGCGGTCGCGGCGGCCAAGCCCGGTTCGGTCATCCGCCTCAAGGCGGGCGTCTACAAGGACGGCATCACGGTCACGAAGAGCGGGACCGCGGAGAAGCCGATCTGGATCTGCGGCTCGTCCAAGGCCGTGTTCGACCACGGCAACATCCGCGACAACGCCGGCGTGCGGGTCACCAACGCGTCCCACGTGAACATCGCGGGATTCACCATCCAGAGCTTCCGCAAGGGCGTCGTGCTCTCCGGCGCCTCGCACGTCACCGTCGCCGACCTCGTCATCCGCAACATCGGCGAGGAGGCGGTCAAGCTCCGTTACGGCACGACGGACTCGATGGTCGTCAAGAACACCATCCAGAACACCGGCCGCGTCGTCGCCCAGTACGGCGAGGGCGTCTACGTCGGCAGCTCGCCGAAGGACTGGTGCGCCGTCTACAACTGCAAGACGGACAAGAGCGACCGGAACTCCATCGTCGCCAACACGATCTCGGGCACGACGGCGGACCCGATCGAGGTGAAGCCGGGAACATCCGGTGGCGTCATCCGCAACAACAGGATCGACGGCAAGAGCCTCGTCGCGGTCGACACCCTCATGGCGGTCAAGGGCAAGAACTACCTGGTCATGGACAACGTCGCCACCAACGGCAAGTCCACCCGCGGCTTCACGTCCACGATGACCGAGGTCGAGGGCTTCGGCACGGGCAACGTGTTCGCCCGCAACCGGGTGAGCGTGCCCAAGGGCGGCACCGCGCTGTACGTCGGCGCCGGCAACATCGTCGACTGCAGCAACACCGCACCGGTCGAGGGCTCGCTCCGCACGAACCGGGGCTGCCAGGACTAGCGGGACAGGCACGGGGCCCGTCTCGGGCCCGATCGCACGGCGCGTCTGCTTCGGCAGGGGCGCCGTGCGGCGTTTCCTGGCGTGCGGCTCAGGAGAGCCCGCGGATCAGGAGAGGGTGTCGCGCAGGGCGGCGCACCGCTCGCACGTGGGCCGGGTGACGTGGTCGTGCATCGGCACGAACCAGTGCCCGCAGAGCGCCTGCACGGGCGAGCCCGAGAGGGTCGCCTCGGTGAGGCCCGCCGTCGGCGCGTAGTGCGCGAGGCTGCCCACGGCCATCCGGCCCGGCGCGGGGTCCGCCGGGGGTGCCATCGACGACGGCACCGGAATGGTCGCGGCGTACGACATGGCGTGCCCGGCGACCGGCGCTGCCGTCCAGGCGACGGCGTCGGCGGCGATGGCGGCGAGAACGGTGCGGGTGCCGACGCTGACCGTGGCCTCCGGCGCGGACTCGCGCGGCGCGATGACGACGATCACCTGGGCCGGCTCGTCGCCGTCCGCGCCCTCGAGGGAGAGGGTCAGGTCGAAGAGCGGCGCGCGGCCCTCCGCGGGCACGACGACGGGCACCGGGCCGGCGTCGCCCGTCGCGAGGGTCTCGGCGAGCAGGGCGCGGGTCGTGCGGTCCAGCGCCGTCTTCCAGTCCTCGCGGCGCTCGGCCGCGCGCTCGATGCGCGCGATGAGCTCGTCGGAGTCCTGCGGGATCTCGCCCGGGTCGAGGTCCGACCCGGCGGACGCGCCGTCGGGGTGGGCGGCGACGAGCCAGGCCACGTCGTGGCCGGACTCGAGGTCGGCCTGCAGCAGCACGGTGCCGCGCCAGCCTCCCGCCGCGAACGTGGCGACGGGGCCCGCCGTGGTCTCGACCGACTCCGCTCGGAGCGACTCCACCAGCTCGTCGCGCTCAGAGAAGGCGCGGATGAGGGGGTGCTCCAGGCGGTCGAGGGCGGGCACGGCCCGCAGGAACGCGCCGACATCGGCGTCGGACGCGCTGCCCCGCGCGTGACGGGCGAGGAGGTCGCTCAGGGCGTGGGCGGAGCGCTGGGCCCGCGGGGTGTCCCAGCCGGCCGTCAGATCATCCGTGATGCAGCGGAGGGTCACACGGCGTTGGCAGGGCACCGAAGCAGTTTAAGCCCTCAGAGGTTGGAGGCGAGCTCGTCGAGCAGGGCGTCGTCGTCCGCGTCGCTCTGTGCGAAGAGCGTCGCGGTGGCGCGCTGCGCCTCGTGCAGCTGCTTGCGGTAGGCCACGAGGTCGCGGGCCTGGATGCGGCGGTCGCGGGCCCCGACGATGTGGAACGGCACGGCGCCGAGGTCGAGGAGCTTGCACAGGTGGGCGCGGCTGATGCCGAGGATGCGCGCGGCCTCGGCCGGCGTGAGCGTCTGGCGGCTGCCGAGCACGACGATGTTCTCGCCCTGCCGGAGGTCCTCGAGGACCTGCTCGAGGGTCGAACGGAGCACGCCGGGCGGCAGTGCGTTGTACGTCTGCTCGAGCTGGGCGATCTCTTCGTGGCGGAGGTTGGATGCGGTGAGCGTGGCCATTTCAGACTTCTCTTTCGGGATCGTCACGTGAAAGACAGGGATGAGATTCGCTGAAGGACCAGGAGCTTCAGTGCTGCAGCCGATTCGGGTGGGCTACTGACATAAGCGTCACAGGTGCCATATATGTTGTCAAAACCCCCTTCCGGGGGTGCAGAGACCGTGCCCTGGACGGGGGGACGGCGTTACGCCATCTCCGATCCCGCCTGCGGTTGAATGGTGCAATGACCGAGGCCGAACGCACACCGCACCGATCCCACTGGCTGCGCAACACCCTGATCGTGCTCGGCGTGCTCGCCGTCATCATCGCCGCGGTCGTCGGCACCTACGCCTTCACCCTGTCCCGGACCTTCGACGACAGCACGGAGAAGATCGAGGAGGCCTTCCCGGACGAGACGAGCCGTCCGCCCGTCGCGGTCACCGAGGGCACCGACGCGGTCTCGCAGAACATCCTCCTGCTCGGCTCGGACACGCGCGGGGCCGTGGACGAGGACATCGACGAGCTCCGCGGCCAGCGCTCGGACGCGATCATGGTCCTGCACATCCCCGCGGACCGCAAGCGCGCCTACGTGATGTCGATCATGCGCGACAGCTGGGTCGAGATCCCGGGCCGCGGCGAGGCGAAGGTGAACGCGGCGCTCTCGCTCGGCGGCGTGCCGCTCGTCGTGCAGACCGTGGAGAGCCTTATCTCCGCCCGCATCGACCACGTCGCGATCATCGACTTCGAGGGCTTCAAGGGGCTGACCGACGCGCTCGGCGGCGTCGAGGTGGACAATCCGATCCCGTTCAGCCCCCGCCACCTCGAGGGCGCCTACTTCCCGCAGGGGAAGGTGGACCTGAACGGCGAGGAGGCGCTCGCCTTCGTGCGCGAGCGCTACGCCTTCGCGGACGGCGACTTCCAGCGCGCCCGCAACCAGCAGATCTACCTGAAGGCCGTGATGGGCAAGCTGCTCAGCCGCGACACGCTCACGGACCCCGCCAAGATCGGCGCCACCGTGTCCGCGATCTCGCCCTTCCTCAAGGTCGACGGCGCGCTCGACTCCCGGTACGTCGCCGGGCTGGGCTTCGAGCTCCGTTCCCTGCGCTCCGACGACATCACCTTCTTCACGGCGCCCACCGCGGGCACGGGCACCTCGCCGGACGGCCAGTCCATCGTGAACCTCGACTTCGACGAGCTCGCGACCGTGCAGGAGGCCTTCCGCACGGACACGCTGCAGAACTACACGCCCAGCGCCCAGTCAATGAACTGAGCGCGGTCGGTGGGCCTGGTCCGTCCGACTCAGTGGCAGGTGTCGCTGCCGGAGAACGACCCTGTGGTGCCGTTGTTCGTCAGGGTCATGCCGGGCACGGGCAGGAACTGCCAGGAGTAGCTGCCCTCGCCGAGCGTCAGCTTCAGCGGGCCGTACGCCGACCGGCTGCGTGCCACGAGGGCGGGCAGCAGCGGATCGGTCGTCGCCGTCACGTTCTGCATGCTCGACCCTCCGCCGCCCGCGGTGAAGGAGCGGATACCGGTCGGGCTCATCGTCGGGGTCGTGCCCGTACCGGAGACGCCGATCGGCCGGAACACCTCCGCCACGTGATTGTGCCCGGACAGCACGACGTCGACGCCGTTCGCCGCCATCAGGTCCCACAGGGCCGCCATCTGCGGGTAGGAGCCGTGGCTCGCGCCGGTCGACCAGCGCGGGCGGTGCGCCGCGACGACCGTGCACGTCGTGCTCGCCGCGAGCTGCGTCCTCAGCCACTCGTACTGCGGGCTGCCCACGGCGCATCCGCCGGACACCCCGCCCGCACCGCACTCGGTGTTGAGCCCCAGGAAGGTCCACGACCCGATCCGGGTGGCGTAGTAGCCGTCCGGCCGCGTGCCGATCGCCGAGGACACCGTGCCGGGGCCGGTGAAGTAGTCGAAGTACCCGGTGGTGCCGTCGAGGTACTCGTGGTTGCCGAGCACGGGCAGCGTGATGTCCCTCAGGGAGCCGAAGGTGTCGTGGTAGGCGCCGGCGCCCAGGAACTGCGCGAGCGTCGCCCGCTGGTACTGCAGGTCGCCGAGGGCGACGAAGCGGTCGGGCGCCCCGGCCCGCACGACATCGGCGACGTCCCCGTGCCGGCACGTCGTCGCCGTGACGGTCACCGGTGCTTCGCACGCGATGTCCCCGACGGCCATCACCACGGCGGCCGCGGTGGTGCCCTCACCCGTGAAGGTCAGGTCGAGCATCGGGCGGGCCGATGCGGTGGTCGACTGCCGGGATGCGAACCACAGGCTGTCCGAGCCGGTGCCCTGCAGCGCGAACGACGTCGACCCGGAGCGTCCGGCGAGCGGGCCGACGTCCAGCGGGATCGCGTACGCCGTGCCCGGAGCCGTCCCGCCGGGGAGCGTCCCCAGCACGGCGGCGTCGACGGCGGGCCGGGTCGCATAGGTCGTGCCCGTCTCCTGCCAGCCGTCCGACGCGGTCCGCACGGTCGCCGCGGTGGTCGAGCCTGCCGAGCCGAGCGCCGTGGTGCGGATGCGGAGCGTCGCGGCGGTCAGCCGCTGGCCGGCGGGCGCGGCGGGCAGCACGAAGCGCAGCACCGAGGTGATCGACGGGCTGCCGTACGCGGCGAGCGAGGTGCTCGCGCCGTAGTCGCTGCCCGGTGAGGACGAGCTCGTGTAGGTGTCCGCGGTCGGGGCGAGCGTCACCCGGGTCTCGGTCGCCGGAGCGGGCTGGACGCTCGCGGACGCGGAGGGCGACGGCGGGCTGGTGTTGCCCGCGGCGTCCGTCGCGGTCACCCGGTAATGCCACATGCCCGCGGGCCTGCCGGGGTCCGTGAGGGAGCGCGTCGTCGTCGTCCCGATGACGGTCGCGGCGGTGACCGGGAAGCCGGCGACGGTGGACCGGTGCACGACGTACACGGTCACGCCGACGTCGTCGGTCGACGCGGCCCAGCCGAGGGTGACCGTACCGCCCGACGCCGCCGCAGTGAGGCCGGTGGGCGCGCTGGGGGCGCTCACGTCGCCGGTGCCGCCGTCCGTGTAGGTCAGCTGGAGCACGGGCCGATACGCCACCGTCGTGGACTGCCGCGAGGCGAGCCAGAGGCTGTCCGAGCCGGTGCCCTGGACGGCGAGGCTCATCGAGCCGGACGGGGCGAGGGCGGATGGGTCGAGCGGAACGGTGTAGCCGGTGCCCGGCGCGGTACCGCCGGGCAGCGTACCGAGCACGCTGGGGCCGACCGCCGGCCGGGTGGCGTAGGTCGTCCCCGTCTCGGTCCAGGCGTCAGAGGCGGTGCGGACGGTGGCCGCGTTCGCGGAGCCGGCCGAGGAGAGCGTCGTCGTGCGCAGCCGCAGCACCGCGGCGCTCAGCGTCGCGCCCGGCGGGGGAGAGGGCAGCACGAACCGGAGGACGGCCGTGCTCGCGGGCGTCCCGTAAATGCCGAGGGATGCGCTGGTGCCGAAGTCGCTCGATGGGGAGGAGGAGCTCGTGTAGGTGTCCGCGGCGACCGCGACCGTGACCACGGTCTCGGCCGCGGAGGCCGCGGGCGCAACGGGGGAGACGGCGAGAACCGCGCCCAGGAGCGCGGCGACGGTGCTTCGGACTGCGGTCACTCGGGCCCCTCCGATCGGAAGGGCGCTGACCGTCGGGCGTCGCGGTCTGGGGATTCACCCTCAGCGACGTTTTTCCTCCGATTCCGCCGTTCTGTCAACGACGGATGGGGGTTTCCAGTCAGGCTGGGGCGTGCCGCCTCCGGGTGACCGGGAGCACGAGGATCGCCGTGAGGGCCGCGCCGAGGAGCGCGCCCGCCGTGTTGGCCACGACGTCGTTGATCGTCGCCACCCGGTGGGAGAGGAAGAGCAGCTGCCCGAGCTCGATGCAGCCCGAGATGACGAACCCGGCGACCGGTCCCCACCACCAGCGGCGCGGCCCGACGAACAGCACGAGAATGGCGCCGAGCGGGACGAACAGCAGGATGTTCGCCGTGAACTCGACCGAGGTGTACGACACCCAGTCCGGCGCCCCGAGATTCCGCAGCCGCGTGACCGAACGGATGATGAACGGGTAGACGCCCTGGCCGACGGGGGTCGGCTGGAATGCGATGACCGCGAGCAGGGCCGCGTAGACGAGGCCGATCGCCGCGCCGGTGCGACGCAGTGCGGGGGTCGAGGTCATCCCGTCACGGTATCCGTTCCCGCCACAAGATTTCCGAGAGCGCCGGCGTCGGGCGGCCCGCCGGCACGGTGAGGGAGGGGAGGAACACGGAAGGCCCCCTCCCGAGGGAGGGGGCCTTCCGTCGATCCGAGGATCATGTGTGTCGGGGTAGCGGGATTCGAACCCACGACCTCTTCGTCCCGAACGAAGCGCGCTACCAAACTGCGCCACACCCCGTCGGCTCGTAACGAGCCTTGATAAGGATACCCGATCCGGGAGGCCTCTCGGTACGCCCGCTAGCGGAGGGGCGTGAGGGTGAGCAGCGTGGCCTCGGGCGGACACGCGAACCGCACCGGGGCGTAGATCGACGTGCCGAGCCCGGCGGACACGTTGAGGTACGCGGCCTTGAGCGCGTGCGTCCAGATGCTCAGCCCCTTCACCTGGCGGTGGGGGATGTCGCAGTTCGTCACGAGCGCCCCGTAGCCGGGCACGCAGACCTGGCCGCCGTGCGTGTGGCCCGCGAAGATCACCGTCGCGCCCTGCGTCACGAAGGAGTTGAGCACGCGGCGGTAGGGAGCGTGGGCGACGCCGACCGTCACGACACTGCGGCCGTCATCCCCCTCGGGGATCTGGTCGTACAGCTCGTCGTTCTCGCGCAGCTCGTCCAGCGCGCCGGGGAGCAGCGCCAGCCGATCCAGCTCACGGTGCGGGTCGTCCACACCGAGGAACTCCAGGTGCGTCCCGTTGACCTCGAGCGCGCCGACCGCGTTGTTCAGGTTCAGCCAGCCGAGGCGGTCGTACAGCGCCTCGAGCCGGGAGACGTCGAGGTCCGGCGATCGCCGGGTGCCCCGCGACGGGCCGGTGAAGTACGTGAACGGGTTCTTCGGGACGGGGCCGTAGTAGTCGTTCGAGCCGTGCACGAAGACACCCGGGACGCCGTCGAACACCTCGAGGGCCCGCTGGACGCCCTCGATGCCGCGCTCGTGCCCGGTGTTGTCCCCGGTGTCGACGACGAGATCGGGCTTCAGGGCGGCAAGGGAGCGGATCCACTCCTGCTTGCGCCGCTGCCAGGGCGCCATGTGCAGGTCGGAGAGATGCAGCACCGTGATGGGGCGGGCGCCGTCGGGCAGCACCGGGGCGGTGACCCTGCGGAGCGTGAACCGGTTGCGCTCGACGAGCGACCCGTACGCGAACGCCGCGGCGCCGATGCCCGACAGGGCACCGAGCACCGCGGCGGTTCTCGTGATCGCGGTGGGCAGGCCCACTAGTCGGCCGAACCGATGACCATGGTCACCGGTCCCGCGGAGGGATTGCGGGCCGTGCCGGCGGCGGGATCGGTGCGGATCACGCGGTCGATGAGCTCCGGATCCTCCGTCGTCTCCTCCGTCACGTTCACCGTGTAGCCCTGCGCCTCGAGCTCCTGCTTGGCGCTTCCGGTCGGATTGCCCACGACGTCCGCGATCTCCGTCGCCTGGCCGCTGCTCGTGAACACGGTCACGGTGGATCCCTTGGACACGGCGGCCCCGTTACCGGGGGTCGTGGCAGCCACGAGGCCCCTGTCGATCTCGGACTCCTGCGAACCGCCGTCGGCGTAGGTGAGCCCGACGCCCTCGAGGAGGTCGCGGGCCTGGTCGGCCGTGCGGCCGATCAGGTTCGGCACCTCGATGCGGGTCGAGCGCGTGAGCGAGCGGCTCGGGCCGGGGAACTTGTCCCCGCCGTACACGTCGTTCACGGCCGTCATCAGCGGACGGAAGATGCGGTGACGCGCGTCCGCCGCGGTTCCCGAGGGGAAGCGGTAGCGGCGCAGGCTCACGTCACCCGTGACGTTGCCGACCCAGACGGCGGTGGCGACCTTGGTGGTCGAGCCGACGAACCAGGTGTCCTTCGCGCGGTCGGTGGTGCCGGTCTTGCCCATGATGTCGACGCCGTCGCGCGGGTTGGACGCGGTACCGGTTCCGTTGAGGACGGCCTGCTGCAGCGCGTAGGTGGCGGTGCCCGCCACCGCGGGATCGATGGCCTGCTTGCAGGTGCTCTGCGGCGGCGCCATCTCGCTGCCGTCCGGCAGGAGCACGCGGTCGATGGCGATGGGCGTGCAGACGCTGCCGCCGCTCGCGATGCCGGCGAACGCGGTGGCCATGCTCAGCGGGGCGACGTTGTTGCCGCCGGAGCCGAGGATGTCGCTGACGACCATGCTGAGCTCGCGCTCGGGGTCGGCCTGGTGGATGCCCATGTCGAGCGCGGTCTGACGGATGTCGCACATGTCGAGCTCCGACGCCATGGCGATGAAGCCGGTGTTGACGGAGCGGCGCGTCGCCTCGAGGGCGCTGATGTTGCCGCCGGTGCCGCCGGTGTCGTTGGTCACCTTGTACGCGCCGGTCACGGTCCCGCCGCAGGAGTTGGTGAAGTCGCGGGCCGTCCAGTTGGCCTTCGACGCGCGCACGACCTCGTTGAGGGAGTGTCCGGACTTCAGCCACTCGAGCAGCGTGAACGACTTGTAGGTCGATCCGACCTGGAAGCCGGAGGATCCGCCGTACTGCTTGTCGGTGTTGAAGTTGATGCTCGTGGTGCCCGGAACGTCCGCGGCGTTGCCGTACGCGGTGTTCTGCGCCATGGCGATGACGCGGCCGGTGCCGGACTCGACGGAGACGGCGGCGCCGCCGATGTTGCCCCAGGCGACGCTCGCGGGCACGGCGTCGGACATGCTCTTCGCGGCGACGCGCTGGAGGTCGAGGTTCAGCGTCGTGTAGACCTGAAGCCCGCCGCGGGTCAGCAGGTTGGCGCGGGTGGCGGCGTCCGGTCCGAAGGCCGGGTCGTTGAGGATCGTGAACTTCACGAAGTCGCAGTAGTACGGCGCGGCGGAGTTCAGGCAGCCGCTCTGCACGGGCGTGATCGCGGGCGTGACCGGGGTGGCGAGCGCCTCGTCCAGCTGCTGCTGGCTGATCTTGTTCTCCTTGAGCATGTTGCGCAGGAGGAGATCGCGCCGTTCCTGGTTGGCCGGGATGTTCTCCGGGATGTCGATCCGGAGATTGTTCGGGTTGTTCACGGTCGCGATGAGGCTGGCAGCCTGCGCGAGCGTGAGGTCCTTCGCCGAGACGCTGTAGTAGTAGCGGGCCGCGGACTCGATGCCGTAGACCGTGCCGCCGAAGCCCGCGATGTTCAGGTAGCCGAGGAGGATCGTGTCCTTGTCGTACTTCTTCTCGACACCGATGGCCATGCGCATCTCTTTGAGCTTGCGGCTCATGTTGGTGTCCGTGGCCTCCTTGTAGGCCTTCTCACCGGCCTCGGGGTCGGTCACGCGCAGCTTCTCCGCCTGCTGCACGAGCACGTTCTTCACGTACTGCATCGTGATCGTCGACGCACCGCTCTCGGTGCTGCCGCTCGTGGCGTTCTGCACGACCGCGCGCGCCGCCGAGAGCACGTCGACGCCGCCGTGCTCGTAGAAGCGCGGGTCCTCCGTGGCGATGGCCGCGTCCTTCGCGAACTGGGACACCTGGTCCCACGGCACCTCTTCGCGGTTCTGGTCGAAGAACTCGGCGAACTTGACCGGGTTGCCGCCCTCGGTCGCGTACAGCTCGGTCTTCTCCGCGAGGTTCTCGATCTCGAGGTAGTCGGGCAGGTTCTCGAACACACCGATGGTGTTGGTCGCGGCCATGCCGGTGACGGCGATGGCGGGAGTGACCATGGCGGTGACGAGGACTCCGGCCAGGGCACTCATGCCGAGCAGGCCGAGCCCGGCTCCGAGCGCGCCACGAGGCGCCTTATTTTGGGCAGACATATGATCAAGAGTACGGGATCGTCCGTACGCCCACCTGAAAGCTCGCCCCACCGAAGGAGCCGCCGTGCCCACCGAACGTATCACCTGGGAGTACCTGACGACTCCGCTCATGATCCACAACACCGCCGCGATCCTCAACAACTGGGGATCCGAGGGCTGGGAGCTGGTGCAGGTGGTGCAGGGCCCCGAGGGCGGGCTCGTCGCCTACCTGAAGCGTCCCGTCGCGACGGCGGGACAGGCCTGATGGGGGCGATCGCGGACCGCCTCGCCGAGCTCGGCATCGAGCTGCCCGCGGTGGCGGCGCCCGTCGCCGCCTACGTGCCCGCCGTCGTCCACGGCGGCCTCCTCTACACGTCCGGCCAGCTGCCGTTCGTCTCCGGCGCGCTGCCGGAGTCGGGCAAGGTCGGTGAGGGCAGCGGGCTCGTCGGTGCGGAGAGCGCCAAGGGCTACGCGCGGCAGTGCGCGCTGAACGCGCTCGCCGCGGCCGCGGGCGTGCTGGACGGCGACCTCGACCGGGTGACCCGGGTCGTCAAGGTCACCGGCTTCGTCGCGTCCGACCCGTCCTTCACCGGCCAGCCGGGCGTCATCAACGGCGCATCGGAGACGCTGGGCGAGATTTTCGGCGAGGCCGGCCGGCACGCCCGCAGCGCCGTGGGCGTCGCGGTGCTCCCGCTGGACTCGCCCGTCGAGGTCGAGGTCGTCTTCGCGATCGACTGACCCTCCGCGGCCCCCGCCGCCTCGGCCGTGCCGCCGTGCCGGCGCCCCTGCCCAGGCAGCGGCCCAGTGCCTGGGCGTCCCACGGCCCCTGCCCAGGCACGAGGATCCTGCGCAGCTTGAAGCTGGGCAGGATCCTTCTGCCTGGGCAGGAGCGGGCGCGCGCAGGAGCTCTAGGCCTGCCGCACCCACGGTCTCCACGGTCCCTGAGCCTGTCGAAGGGACGTAAGCAGCCTCCCCACCCACGGTTCCTGCCCAGGCACGGGCATGGTGCCCAGGTCCACCCTGGGCACGGAGCCGCTGCCTGGGCAGGGGCGGGTGGTACGGGCTACTCGCCGCCGCTGCCTGGGCAGGGTCGATTGGGCGGGGGTGACTCGCCGCCGCTGCCTGGGCAGGGGCGGGTGGTACGGGGGTGACTCGCCGCCGCTGCCTGGGCAGGGACATCCCCCACCCGCCCCACCCGCCCCACCCGACCGCCCGCTGAGCGCTACTTCTGCGCGAGCCGGTCGCTGATGATCTGCATCACCTGCGTGTCCGCGAGCGTCGTGGTGTCCCCGATCTCGCGCCCCTCCGCCACATCGCGCAGCAGCCGGCGCATGATCTTGCCGGATCGCGTCTTCGGCAGCTCCGTCACGACGAAGATGGTGCGTGGCCGGGCGATCGCGCCGATCTGCTGGCCGACGTGGTGCCGCAGGATCGCGCTCGCGTCCTCGGCGCTCACGGCCTCGGCCTGATCGGCGCGGAGGATCACGAACGCGACGACGGCCTGACCGGTGGTCTCGTCGCTGGCTCCCACGACCGCCGCCTCGGCGACGAAGGGATGCGACACCAGCGACGACTCGATCTCCGCGGTCGAGAGACGGTGGCCGGACACGTTCATCACGTCGTCGACGCGGCCGAGCAGCCAGATGTCGCCGTCCTCGTCCCGGCGCGCGCCGTCCCCGGCGAAGTAGAGCGGACCGCCGGGCACGGTTGCGAACTTGTCCCAGTAGGTCTCGACGAAGCGGTCGGGGTCGCCCCAGATGCCGCGCAGCATGGAGGGCCACGGCTCGGTCACCACGAGCAGGCCGCCGCCACCGGACGGGACGGGGTTGCCGTCGTCGTCCCGCACGTCGACGGAGATGCCGGGCAGCGGCACCTGTGCCGAGCCGGGCTTGGTGGCCGTCACGCCGGGCAGCGGCGAGATCATCATCGCGCCGGTCTCCGTCTGCCACCACGTGTCGACGATGGGGGTGCTGCCGCCGCCGATGACGTTGCGGTACCAGTTCCACGCCTCGGGATTGATGGGCTCGCCGACCGAGCCGAGCACCCGCAGGGAGGACAGGTCGAACGCGTCCGGGATCTCCCGGCCGAGCTTCATGAACGAGCGGATCGCCGTGGGCGCCGCGTAGAAGATGGTGACGCCGTACTTCTGGATGATCTCCCACCACCGGCCCGGGTGGGGGGTGTCGGGCGTGCCCTCGTACATGACCTGTGTCGCGCCGTTGGCGAGCGGCCCGTAGACGACGTAGCTGTGGCCGGTGACCCAGCCCACGTCGGCGGTGCACCAGTAGACGTCCGTCTCGGGGTGCAGGTCGAACACGGTGCGGTGGGTGAAGGCGACCTGGGTGAGGTAGCCACCGGACGTGTGCAGGATGCCCTTGGGCTTCCCGGTGGTGCCGCTCGTGTAGAGGATGTAGAGGGGCTGCTCCGCCTCGAAGCCGCGCGCCTCGTGCTCCTCGTCCGCGGCGCCGACGGCGTCGTGCCACCAGACGTCGCGCTCGTCGGTCCAGTCGATCTCGTTCTCGCCGCGCCGCACGACGAGGACGTGCTCCACCGAGCTCGGCTCGCCGCCGAGCGCCGTGTCGACGGTGGGCTTGAGCGCGAAGACCTTGCCCTTGCGCCAGCCGCCGTCCGCCGTGATGACGAGCTTGGCCTCGGCGTCGTCGATGCGGGTGCGCAGGCTCTCGGCGCTGAATCCGCCGAACACCACGGAGTGGACGGCGCCGATGCGCGCGACGGCGAGCATCGAGATGACGGCCTCGGGGATCATCGGCAGGTAGATGGCCACGCGGTCGCCGGCGCCGATGCCCAGGCCCTCGAGCACGTTGGCGGCGCGCTTCACCTCGGCGGTGAGCTCGGCGTAGGTGAAGGTCCGGGAGTCACCGGGCTCGCCCTCCCAGTGGATGGCGACGCGGTCGCCGTTGCCGGCGAGCACGTGGCGGTCGAGGCAGTTGTAGGCGACGTTGAGCTCGCCGTCGGCGAACCAGCGGGCGAACGGGGGATTCGACCAGTCGAGCACGCTCTCGAACGGCTTCTGCCAGTCGAGGATCTCCCGGGCCTGCTCGGCCCAGAAGCCCAGCCGGTCGGCGTTCGCCCTCTCGTACAGGCCCGCGTCGGCGATCGCGTTCGCGGCGAACCCGGGCGGCGGCGGGAAGGTCTTCCCTCGCTTCTGCAGCGTGTCGATGTTGTGCGACGCGTGCGCGGTCTGCGGGGAATCCTGCGGGGTGCTCGTGGACATCGTCATCCTCTCCGCGGACTACGTTATCGCCTTGGCTCAGCTGCGTCGGCGCACGGCGGGCGCGGCGGGAACCGCGCCTGATGAACGGTGCATTCGGTGCGCCGCGAGCAGGGCGGGGCGCACGTGACGATGCGGTCACGACTGGGGCGCGCGGTATTGGCGGCGGACACCCGGCGCGCTACACTCGGACAGTCGGTTCGACCGACAGCAACGCGTGTGGATTCCCCCCAATCCTGCGTTGCCTGGCGGCACCTGTTCCCCCCAATGGGTGCCGCCCCTTCTTTTTGCTGCATCCGTCGTTGGTGCTGCGGGCGACGCGGGCGTCGCGTTTCCCCTCGTGTCCCGCACACGCTGCGGCCGGGCATCCGGACTCCACCGCGTGCCTCGGCCCGGCCGGGAGCGCAGCGGCGGCCGCCTACCCTGCCGGGATGACCGCTCCTCGCCCCGCGACCCCGCCGGTGCCGTTCGTGGCGGTGCGCGGCGGCGGATCCGGCGCGGGGGGCGCGCACGAGACGGCAGGCCGCGCCGCTCGGGATCGCGCTCTTTCGGATCGACCCGGCTCCGCCGCCCCGCCGATGGCCGGTTCCGCACCGACGGGGCCGTCGCGTGCGGCGGCGGAACCCCGCCGCCGGCTCGCCGAGCGCGTCGAGCGTGCGTTCGGTCCCCTTGCGCCGCTGATCGCTCCGGCGGAAGTGACCGACGTCTTCCTCAACGGGCCGGGACCGGCGTGGGTGGACCGCGGTTCGGGCGCGGCGCCGCACCCGACGATCGGGATCGCGGACGAGCGGGCCCTGCGGGAGCTGGCGACCCGGCTCATCGCGCTCGGCGGGCGGCACGTCGACGAGGCCATGCCCTGCGTCGACGTGGTGGTCGGGCCGGGCATCCGCGTGCATGCCGTCCTTCCGCCGGTCTCGCCGTCCGGCACCCTGCTGTCCATCCGCCTTCCGGCCGTCGCCCGACTGACCCTTTCCGACCTCGACGCCCGCGGCATGTTCCCCGCCGGTGTGCTGTCGACCCTCGCAACCGCGGTGCGGGAGCGCATCAACCTGCTCGTGACCGGCGCGGGCGGGAGCGGGAAGACGGCGCTGCTCTCGGCGCTGCTCGCGTCCGCGCCCCCGACCGAGCGGATCGTCGCGGTCGAGGACGTGTCGGAGCTGCGCGTGCCGCACCCCCACTTCGTCCCGCTGGAGGCACGCCAGTCGAACCTGGAGGGAGCCGGCCGCATCGGGCTGGAGCGCCTGGTGCGCGAGGCGCTGCGAATGCGGCCCGACCGGCTCGTGCTCGGCGAGTGCCGCGGCGCCGAGGTGCGCGAGCTGCTCGCCGCGCTGAACACCGGCCACGACGGGGGAGCGGGGACGCTGCACGCCAACGCGCTCGCCGACGTGCCGGCCCGCATGGAGGCGCTCGGCGCGCTCGGCGGCCTGTCGCCGGACGCGGTCGCCCGGCAGACCGTGAGCGCCATCGGGCTCGTCGTGCACCTGGCCAGGCGGGCGGGGGAGCGGCGCGTGGTCGGGCTGGGGCGCTTCACCCTCGACGGCCAGGACCGCCTGGCGATCGAGCCGATCGACCCCATCGAGCCGATCGAGCCGCCGCGATCTGCCTCGAATGGCGCAGAGCACGTCGTGAGGAGCCGCCGTGTCACCTGAGGAGCGGCGCGTGGCCGCTCGCGCCCGCGCCCACGTCGGCATCCGGCCGCGGGCCCGGAAGCGACGGCGGCGATCACGCGGGTCGCGGGAGTCGCCCCTGGACGACGTCGCCGCCGTCGCGCAACGGCTGGCCGTGCTTATCGCGGCCGGCGTCGCACCCGCCTCGGCCTGGCGGCACGTGGCCGCGCCCGCGGGTGAAGACAGGGACGCAACGGACCGGCACGCACCGGACAGAGGAGCACAGGACCGCGACGACCCGGTGCTCTCCGCCGCTGCGGCAGCCGTCGAGGCAGGGGAATCGGAGGGCGATGCCATCCGGCTCGCGGCCCGGAAACTGCCCGAGGACGCAGCGGCCGCCTGGCTCGGTCTCGGCGCCCTCTGGTCCGTCGCCACGGAGGCGGGAGCCCCGCTGTCCCAGAGCATGCGGGCCTTCGCGGACTCCCTCCGCTCCCTCGCCGACGTCGAGCGCGACCTCGCGGTGGCGCTCGCCGGGCCGACGGCGACGGCGCGGACCGTGCTCGCGCTGCCCGCCGTCGGCATCCTCCTCGGCGCGCTGCTCGGCTTCGACACCCTGCGGGTCCTCTTCGCCACCCCGTTCGGCCTCGCCTGCCTCCTCGCCGGCGCTCTGCTCCTCGCGCTCGCCCGGGCGTGGATGCGCCTCCTGCTCCGGCGCGCGCGGCCGCGAAGCAGGACGCCAGGCCTCGTGCCCGAGCTGATGGCCGTGGCCATGTCGGGCGGCGCCTCCCTCGACCGGGCCCGGGCGGCGGTCGACCGCGCACTCGACCTGCACGGCATCCCGCCCGGCGAGGAGGACCGGGTGGTCGACGAGGTGCTCGCGCTGTCGCTGCGGGCGGGGGTGCCGGCCGCGGAGCTGCTGCGGAGCGAGGCCGACCTCGTGCGCAGGCGTGCCCGGGCCGACGGCAGGCGCGCGGCCGAGGAGGCGGGAGCCGGGCTCATGCTGCCCCTGGGCGCCTGCGTGCTCCCGGCCTTCCTCCTCGTGGGGGTGGCACCGCTCCTCGCGAGCGTCATCTCGTCCACACTCCCCGCCCTGTGAACTCCCCTCCCGGAGCGCGGGCGGAGAGCGCAGCCGCCGGCCGCCCGGCCGCACACTGGTCCCGCTCGTGCCGGGCCGCGCAGATCCGCGCGACACGGGGAAGGAGCACGGACATGACCCAGGGAACCGGCAGAGCCGCACGGACGGCGGACGGCTACGGTGCGATCGATGGGGGCACCGCGGGAACTCCCGGTCGCGTCGCCGTCGGCGTCGGCGACGCGACCGAGAGCGGTTTCGACGTCGGCGAGCGCGGCGCCGCGACCGCCGAGTACGCCATCGCAACCATGGCGGCCGTGGCGTTCGCCGGGCTGCTCGTGGTGATCCTGCAGAGCGACGAGGTGCGGCAGATCCTCACCGACCTCGTCCGGCAGGCCCTCACCTACAACGGATGAGATCGGCGAGCCGGGGCGGCGAGGCCGGGAGCGTCACCGCCGAGTTCGCCGCGGCGCTGCCCGCCGCCGTCGTGGTGCTCGCGCTCTGCCTCGGCGGCATCCAGACGGTCGGTCAGCAGGTACGGCTGATGGATGCCGCGGCCGACGCCGCGCGACTGCTCGCCCGGGGAGACCCGCCGGCCACGGCTCGCGAGCGCGTCGCCCGGGCGGTCGGCGCCGCGTCCTTCACCGTCGAGTCGGAGGGCGACTTCCGCTGCGTGCACCTGTCCGCGACGCCCGCCTTCGTCCCCGCCCGGGCGCTGGGAGCACCGATCACCGCCAGCAGCTGCGCCCTCGGCGGTCCGGTGTACCGGAAGGACGTGAGCGATCCGGCGGCGGATGCGCCGTGAGCGTCTTCGGCACCGGGGCCGCGTGGATGAACGATGCGGAAGCCGAGGGGAAACATCGGGTGCGCTCGTCGCGGACGAGGGAGACGCGGGAGCGGGGTGCGGGCTCGGTCCTCGTGCTCGGCATCGTCGCCGCGTGCGTGATCGTGTCGCTTGTGGTGATACCTATATATAGGGGCGCGGTGACGAGGCGGGCGGTCGCGAACGC
Organism: uncultured Microbacteriaceae bacterium; assembly: GCA_947487835.1. Lineage (GTDB taxonomy): Bacteria > Actinomycetota > Actinomycetes > Actinomycetales > Microbacteriaceae > Planctomonas. Next base: position 12,149 of record CANKXX010000003.1, on the reverse strand, counting down.
CGCGGACGCCGCGGCGCTCGCCGCAGCGGACGTCGCGATCGGGATCACTCCCGGCGTGCCGTGCGAGGCAGCGGCTGCCGCCGCCGGACTGAACGGCGCTCGGTTGTCCGAGTGCCGGCTCTCGGGGGTGGTCGTGACCGTCACGACCGAGTCCGCCGTGCTCGGCGTGCGGGTCCTGGCCCGCGCCCGGGCCGGGCCGCCGGGGTCTCCCGAGGAGCCGCAATCCGGGCGGAACGGGGCCTCGGCCACCGGTTTCCGCGACGCGGAGACCACCACCGGGATCGTCCGGACCATGCGGCACACCGTCGGAACCACTGTGTATGGTGTGCCTGTCAGCGAGTAGAAGGAGCCACGTGCCCGGCAAGAAGAAACTGGTGATCGTCGAGTCGCCTACGAAGGTGAAGTCGATCACCCAGTACCTGGGGGACGGGTACGAGGTTCAGGCCTCTGTCGGTCACATCCGCGACCTCATCGAGCCCAAGAACCTCCCGGCCGAGCTGAAGACCGGATCCGTCGGCAAGTTCTCCGTCGACGTCGAGAACGGCTTCGAGCCCTACTACGTCGTCTCCGACCAAAAGAAGAAGACGGTCACCGAGCTGAAGCGCGCCCTCAAGGACGCCGACGAGCTCTACCTCGCAACTGATGGCGACCGCGAGGGCGAGGCCATCGCGTGGCACCTGCTCGAGGTGCTGAAGCCCAAGGTCCCCGTGAAGCGGATGGTGTTCAACGAGATCACCAAGGAGGCGATCGAGCGGGCCCGGGACAACACGCGGGACATCGACACCGCGCTCGTCGACGCCCAGGAGACCCGCCGCATCCTCGACCGCCTCTACGGCTACGAGGTGTCCCCGGTGCTCTGGCGCAAGGTCGGTCCCGGCCTGTCCGCCGGCCGCGTGCAGTCCGCCGCCACCCGCCTCGTGGTCGACCGCGAGCGCGAGCGCCTCGCGTTCGTCGCCGCCGGCTACTGGGACCTCACCGCGGCCCTCCGGCCCGGTGCCGCCGACGCGGGCGAGGAGACCGCGGACACCTTCTCCGCCCGCCTCGTTCGTCTGAACGGTGAGCGCATCGCGACGGGACGCGACTTCGACGACAAGGGCGTGCTCAAGGCGAAGGTCCGGGCGCTCGACGCGACCGCGGCCGAGAACCTGGCCGGAGCCCTGCGCAACCCGAGCGTCCCCGTGCGGGTGACCTCGGTTGAGTCCAAGCCGTACACCCGCCGCCCCGCAGCGCCGTTCACGACCTCCACCCTGCAGCAGGAGGCCGCGCGCAAGCTCCGCTTCTCCGCCCGCCAGACCATGAGCGTCGCGCAGTCGCTGTACGAGAACGGCTACATCACCTACATGCGCACCGACTCGCCCTCGCTCTCGCAGCAGGCGATCGCGGCGGCCCGGACCCAGGCGAGCGCGCTCTACGGGCCGGAGACCGTGCCCGAGAAGCCGCGTCTCTACACCGGCAAGAACAAGAACGCGCAGGAGGCGCACGAGGCGATCCGCCCGTCGGGCGACACCTTCCGCACCCCGTCCTCGCTGTCGTCGTCGCTGCGCGGCAACGACTTCAAGCTCTACGACCTCATCTGGAAGCGCACGGTCGCATCCCAAATGGCGGACGCCAAGGGCTCCACGGCGTCGGTCACCATCGCCGCCGGACCCATCGCGGCCGGCAGCGACCCCTCGAGCGCGAGCCTCGACGGTGCGACTGCGGAGTTCGCCGCATCCGGCACGGTCATCACGTTCCGCGGCTTCCTCAACGCGTACGAGGAGGGCCGGGACGAGGAGCGCCAGTCCAACGCCGACGCTGCGGAGGCCAAGGAGGCGAAGCTCCCGCCGCTCAGTGAGGGCCAGATCCTCACCCTCACCGAGGTCGACGCGAAGGGCCACGAGACCAGCCCGCCGCCGCGCTACACCGAGGCGAGCCTCGTGAAGACCCTCGAAGAGCTCGGCATCGGGCGCCCGTCGACCTACGCGGCGATCATCTCCACGATCGTCGACCGCGGCTACGTCACGCCGCGCGGCACGGCCCTCGTGCCGAACTGGATCGCGTTCTCCGTCGTGCGGCTGCTCGAGGAGTACTTCACCGACCTCGTGCAGTACGACTTCACGGCCGAGATGGAGGACGACCTCGACCGCATCGCCGACGGCGACGCGGCCCGGGTCGACTGGCTCAACGGCTTCTACTTCGGCAGCGACAGCCACCAGGGGCTGCGCGGCGTCATCGACAACCTCGGCGAGATCGACGCCCGGAGCATCAACTCGGTGCGCATCAGCGACGACATCACGCTCCGCATCGGCAAGTACGGCCCCTACCTCGAGGTCCCCGAGGAGGGGGCGGGCCCCGACGCCACCCCGCGCCGCGTCAACATCCCGCCGGACCTCGCGCCCGACGAGCTCACGGAGGCGAAGGCGCGCGAGCTCATCGAGGCGCCCGTCGTCACCGACCGCGTCGTCGGCGTGAACCCGGAGAACGGCAAGGAGATCCTCGCCAAGGACGGCCGGTACGGTCCCTACGTGACGGAGGCGGACCCGGAGCCGGAGGCCGCTCCCGAGCCCGAGCCGGCGGTCGACGCCGCCACCGGCGAGGTCACCGAGAAGAAGCCGGCGAAGAAGAAGGCCCCGGCCAAGAAGGCCGCTGCTGCCAAGCCGCGCACGGCGTCGCTGTTCAAGAGCATGGACCTCGGGTCGATCGATCTCGACACGGCCCTCAAGCTGCTCGACCTCCCGCGCACCGTCGGCGCCGACCCCGAGTCGAACGAGCCGATCGTCGCGGCGAACGGCCGCTACGGCCCCTACCTCAAGAAGGGCACGGACACCCGCTCGCTCCCGAGCGAGGACGCGATCTTCGAGATCGACCTCCCCGGTGCGCTCGAGCTGTTCGCGCAGCCGAAGTACGGCGCCCGCAAGGCGTCCAGCGCGCTGAAGGAGTTCGAGGCTGACCCGGAGAGCGGCAAGCCCATCCGCGTGAAGGACGGCCGCTTCGGCCCCTACGTGACGGACGGCGTGACCAACGCGACCATCCCCCGCGGGGAGACCGTCGAGGAGGTCGACTTCGACCGCGCCGTGCAGCTGCTCGCCGACAAGCGGGCGAAGGGCCCGGCCAAGCCGAAGGCGAAGGCCAAGCCCGCCGCGCGCAAGGCCCCGGCCCGCAAGCCCGCCGCCAAGAAGTGACGGGTGGGCGACCCCGCGGCCTGTTCGTGACCCTCGAGGGTGGCGACGGGTCCGGCAAGACGACGCAGGCGGAGCTGCTCGAGCAGTGGCTCGCGCGGGCGGGCCGCACCGTGGTCCGCACGCGCGAGCCCGGGGGCACCGACCTCGGGGTCGAGGTGCGGGAGATCGTGCTGCACAGCCGCGGGCACATCGCTCCGCGGGCGGAGGCGCTGCTCTACGCCGCGGACCGCGCGCACCACATCGCCACTCGCGTGCGCCCGGCGCTCGAGCGGGGCGACGTGGTGATCCAGGACCGTTACCTCGACTCGTCCGTCGCCTACCAGGGCGCCGGCCGCGTGCTGGACGCCGCGGAGATCCGCTCGCTGTCGCTCTGGGCGGCCGAGGGGCTGCTGCCGGACCTCACCGTGCTTCTCGACCTCGACGAGGGCGCGGCGCGCGATCGGCTCGACACCGTGCGGACGCGGTACGACCGGCTCGAGGCCGAGAAGAGCGACTTCCACGCCCGCGTGCGCGCCGCGTACCTCGAGCTGGCCGACGCGGAGCCGGAGCGGTTCCTCGTCGTCGACGCGACCCTGCCCATCGCCGACATCGCGGGCGTCATCCGCGGCCGGCTCGAGGAACTGCTGGGCTGACGTGACGACGGTGTGGGACGACCTGACGGGACAGCCCGAGGCGATCGCGATCTTCCGCGCCGCCGCGACGGTGTCCGGTGCCGCTGGAGCGGACGGCGACGGCGGCTCGGCCGGCGTCACGGACTCCTCCTCCATGACGCACTCGTGGCTGATCACGGGCCCGCCCGGGTCCGGCCGCTCGAACCTCGCCTACGCCTTCGCGACCGCGCTCCTCAGCCCGGGCACGCCCGAGGGCGACCGGCTCACCCGGAAGCAGGTCGACGCCCGCACCCACCCCGACCTCGGGGTGCTCAGCACGGAGCGGGTCATCATCTCGCGCGCCGAGGTGCGCTCGCTCGTCGCCGCGTCGCAGTTCTCCCCGTCGGTGAGCCGGTACCGGGTCATGATCATCGAGGACGCCGACCGCATGACCGAGATCACCTCGAACGTGCTGCTCAAGGCGCTGGAGGAGCCGCCGGAGCGCACGGTGTGGATCCTCTGCGCGCCGAGCGAGGCGGACCTGCTGCCGACCATCCGGTCCCGGGTGCGCTCCGTGCGGCTCCGGGTGCCGAGCGTCGACGAGGTCGCCCAGCTGATCGAGCGCCGTGATGGCGTCGACCACGGGATCGCGCTGCGCGCCGCACGCGAGTCGCAGAGCCACATCGGCATGGCGCACCGGCTGGCGACGAGCGCCGAGGCGCGCTCCCGCCGCGAGGAGACCCTCCGCGTCGCGCTCGGGATCCGCTCCGTCGCGGGCGCGGTCGAGGCGGCGACGCGGCTGCTCGCGATCGCCAGCGACGACGCCAAGGCCATCACCGTCGAGCGCGACGCCGAGGAGCGCCAGAGCGCCCTGCGATCCCTCGGCGTCCACGAGGGCGGCGCAGTTCCCGCGGCCCTGCGCTCGCAGCTGCGGGCCCTAGAGGAGGACCAGAAGCGCCGCGCCACGCGGAGCCTCCGCGACGGGCTCGACCGCATCCTCGTCGACCTGCAGTCGCTGTACCGCGACATCCTGCTGCTGCAGCTCGACGCACCGGTCGACACGGTGAACGCGGCGATCCAGGGTGAGCTGGAGGAGGCCGCGAGTGCGGCCACCCCCACTCAGTCGCTCGCGACCCTCGACGCCATCGCGCTGGCCCGGACCCGCATCGACGCGAACGTGTCGCCGGCCCTCTCGCTCGAGGCCATGCTCATCTCCGCAATCCGGAAGGGATCCGCACCGTGACCATCCCCCGCTCCCGGCGCGCGAGCGCAGCCCGACGGCTGGCCGCGGCCGCCACGGCCCTCACCACGGCGCTCCTGCTCAGCGGATGCGTCTCGCTGTTCGTGCCGGACCGGGAGGCCCCGTCCCGCACATCAGCCCCGACGGGCGAGACGGTCGACGCCGCGCTGCGCCCGTACTACGAGCAGGTGCTGACCTGGGAGGACTGCGGCGAGGAGGCGACCTGCGCGACCGCCACGGCCCCGCTCGACTGGGAGAGCCCGGACCCCGCGACCGACATCGAGCTCGCCCTGTCCCGGCACACGGCCCCCGGCGAGCCCCAGGGGTCGCTGTTCGTCAACCCCGGCGGCCCCGGCGCCTCGGGGTACGACTTCATCAAGGACTCCGTGGACTACGCCGTCTCCGAGCGGCTGCAGGAGAACTTCGACGTCGTGGGCTGGGACCCGCGCGGTGTCGGACGTTCCTCCGCCGTCGACTGCAAGGACGACGCCAGCTTGGACGCCTACCTGTACTCGTACATCCCCGACCCGGTCGACAGCCCCGCCTACATCCAGAAGGCGACGGACCAGTCGGTCGACTTCGCCCAGTCCTGCCTCCAGAACACCGGCCCCCTGCTCGAGTTCGTCGACACGGCGAGCACCGTGCACGACCTCGACATGCTGCGCGCCGTGGTCGGCGACGAGAAGCTCAACTACTTCGGGTTCTCCTACGGCAGCGACATCGGCGCCCAGTACGCCGACACCTTCCCCGAGAACGTGGGCCGGGTGGTGCTCGACGGCGCGACGGACTCCAGCCTGTCCCGCTTCGACACGATCGTGCAGCAGGCCGAGGGCTTCGACTCCGCCATCCGGGCCTACCTCGCCGACTGCCTCGAGACCCCGGCGGAGTGCCCGTTCCGCGGATCGGTCGACGACGCCCTCGTCATGGTGGACACCATGCTCGATGGCCTCGGGGCCAGCCCGATCCGGTCGACCGACGGCCGGCAGCTCAACCCGAACGTGATGACGACCGCCATCAACTCGGCCATGTACACCGAGGAGTACTGGCCCTACCTCAGCCAGGCGTTCGCCGAGGTGATGCAGGGCGATGCAACCACGGCGTTCGTGCTCGCCGACAGCTACTTCCAGCGCGGCGAGGACGGCTCGTACGACAGCAACCTCTTCGAGGCGTTCACCGCGATCAACTGCATCGACTACCCGGTCGACACCGACCCCGCGTCGATCGCCGCCCTCAACGAGCAGCTGCGGGAGATCGACCCGCTGAGCGAGTACGACACGCTGGGCGACGTGCAGTGCGCGAACTGGCCCTTCTCCTACCGCGGTGACACCGTCGAGCCGGTGACGGGCGAGGGCGCCGACCCGATCGTCGTCGTGGGTACCACGAACGACCCGGCGACCCCGTACCGCTGGGCGGAGGCGCTGTCCGACCAGCTGGAGAGCGCCGTGCTGCTCACCTACGAGGGTGAGGGGCACATCGCCTACGACGAGAAGGACGAGTGCATCAACACCCCCGTCGACGACTACTTCGTGGACGGCACGGTGCCGGAGGACGGCCTCACCTGCTGACGCAGCGCTGAATCGGCCCGCGGACGGATGGCGACGGTGCACGGTCCGCCCCCTTTGTGCAGATTTGCGTCGAGTGCAATGATCGAGCCATGAGCACCGTCGCGGTCGAGCCCGGCCTCCGGGAACGCAAGCGCCTCGCCACGAGGCGCGGCATCCAGCGCGCCGTGCTCAGCCTTGTCTGCGAGCGTGGGATCGACCGGGTCACCGTCGACGACATCAGCGCCGAGGCCGGGGTCTCGCCCCGCACGTTCTTCAACTACTTCGGGTCGAAGGAGGCGGCGCTCATCGGCGACAGCCTGCCGGTCCCGCCGCAGGAGCAGGTCGAGCACTTCCTCTCGGCGCCGGCCGAGGGCTCCGTGCTCGAGGACCTCGCCGAGCTGCTCGCCTGGTCGGCCGAGGCGAGCGAGGGGGACCACGAGCTGCAGCGTCTCCGCCGCAGCGTGCTCAAGGAGCACCCGCAGATCTTCGGCGCCCGCATGGCGTCGCTGCGGCAGTTCGAGGCGGCGATCGCCGAGATCGTGGCCGACCGGCTCGCCCGCTCGGACGAGTACGCCGGCCGGCCCCGCGGCGAGCTGCTGGACCGCGGTCTGCTCATCACGCTCGTGGCGACCGCCGCGCTGAAGCACGCGTGGTCGGGCTGGGTGGAGGACAGCGCGTCCGGCTCCCTGACGTTCCGGTTCCGTGAATCCTTCGCCGCGATGCACACGATTCGATGACCTCCCGGCATCCGCTATAGTGGGATGCTGTGCCCGCGGAAACCGCTGGACACGCCGCCTTAGCTCAGTCGGCAGAGCGTCTCACTCGTAATGAGAAGGTCGTGGGTTCGATTCCCACAGGCGGCCCCACCACCTCCACCCCCGTCCGGGTCCGTCGACCGACGCCCTGATCACTGCGGTCACACGCGTCGGCCCAGGGGCCGCGAGGGTGCCGCCGATATCATGGTGCGGTGATTCCGCCCGAGCAGACGCCGCCGAGGCAGCCCGCGCCTGCGGGGCCCGCCGCGGCACGGCCCGTCGGGCTCGGCGCGTCCATGCGCCGGCACCGTCACGCCTGGCTCGCCTCCGCGGCCGCGACGGCGTTCGTGCTCCTCGGGGCGGGGGCGGTGAGCGCCGGTGCCGCGGTGGGATCAGCGCAAAGCCCGGACGCGCCATCCCCGGTCGCCTCAGCGCAGCCGTCGACACCGGAGCCCTCCCCGACCCCGTCACCGACGCCCACGGAGACCGCCCGCCCGGTGCCGGCGACCCAGCCCGCGGCGTCGAGGCTGCGCACCTGCTCCATCGCTGCGCTGTCCACCGACCCGCGGCTCGCGTCCTTCCAGGGCTCCGTGCTCAACGCCGCCACGGGCGAGGTGCTCTTCGACCGGGGCGGCGACACCCCGGAGAGGACCGCGAGCGTGATGAAGGTCGTCACCTCGGCCGCGGCCCTGGCGGCGCTCGGTCCCGACCACCGCATCAGCACGCGCGTGGTCAGGGGGGCCGAGCCCGGCACCGTCGTCCTCGTCGGCGGCGGCGACCCCACGCTCTCCCGGCTCGCCTCCGGCGCCTCGGTCTATCCCGGAGCGCCGCGGATCAGCGACCTCGCCGCCCAGGTGCGGGCAGCGTGGGCCGCCGATCCCGCAACGGCGGGCACGCCGATCACGAGGATCGTGCTCGACACGTCGCTGTTCTCCGGCCCGGTGTGGCATCCGTCCTGGGCCCGCACCGAGCTCAGCATCGGGTACAGCAGCGAGATCACCGCGCTCCAGGTCGACGCCGACCGCGCGGACCCGGGGGCGATCGTGTCCCCGCGCAGCGAGGCGCCGGTGAGCCGCGCGGGCGCGGCGTTCGCGGACGCGCTCGGAGTCGACGCCGCCATCGTCGAGGGAGTCGCGCCGGCCGGCGCACCGGTGCTCGGCGAGGTGCAGTCGCAGCCGGTCTCGTCGCTGATCCAGACCGCCCTCACCATCTCGGACAACACGCTGGCCGAGACGCTCGCCCGCCTCGTCGCCATCAGGGTCGGCGCGGGCAACACCCAGGACGCGCTCGCGACCGGCATCCCGAAGGCGCTCGAGCCGTACGGCCTCGACACCTCGACCATGCTCATCGTCGACGGGCAGGGCCTCAGCCCCGACAACCGCGTTCCGCCGGCGTTCCTGGCCGGCCTCATGGTGAAGGTCAACGCACGGGAGGGCGCGCTCGGCTCGATCTACGACGGGCTTCCGGTCGCCGGGCGGACGGGCACGCTGACCAGCAGGTTCACCGGTGAGAACGCGGTCGCCCGCGGCAACGTCGTGGCGAAGACCGGCTGGATCGACACCGGCTACACGCTGTCCGGCATCATCACGGCCGCCGACGGCACGCCCCTCACCTTCGCCTTCTACGCCATCGGCACCGTGCGCGACAACGCGAAGATCGCGCTCGACACCATCACCACCGGCGCGTACCGCTGCGGCAACAATCTCTCCAACAACTGATCGGGCCGCGGCCCGGGATCGGATTCCCCGTGACACGAGCGCTCTTCATCGTCGACGTGCAGAACGACTTCACCGAGGGCGGCGCGCTCGGCGTGCCCGGCGGAGCCGCGGTGGCGCAGGGCGTGTCCGCCTACCTCGCTGAGCATCCGGAGCGCTACGACGTGGTCGTGGCCTCACGCGACTGGCATGACGGTGACAACGACAACGGCGGCCATTTCGCCACGACGGCGGCGCCGGACTTCGTCGGGACCTGGCCCGTGCACTGCGTCGCCGGAACCCCGGGCGCCGACTACCACCCCGCCCTCGACACCGGGCGGGTCGACGTCCACGTGCGCAAAGGACAGGGGAGACCTGCCTACTCGCTGTTCGAGGGCGTGAGCGACGACGGGCAGACCCTGCCGCAGCTGCTCGAGGAGCGGAACGTGACCGACGTCGACGTCGTCGGCATCGCCACGGACTACTGCGTGCTGGCCTCCGCGCTCGACGCCGTCCACGCGGGGCGGCGGGTTCGGGTGCTCACCGACCTCGTCGCCGGGGTCGCGGACGAGACGACGAGGGCCGCGTTCGAGCGGATCTCGGCCGAGGGGGCGACCGTCACGGACTCGCGCGCCCCGCTCGCGTGACCCCGACCCGGGATCGCGTCGTCCCCATCACCGGGCTCGGGGATCCGCGGCTCGCCGACTACGCGCACCAGACCGACGTCGCGCTGCGCAAGGCCCGCGGCTCCGAGTACGGCCTCTACCTGGCCGAGTCGGTGCTCGTGCTCCGGCGCGCGCTCGCCGCGGGCCACGTGCCGCGGTCCGTCCTCGCGCTCGGCAACACCGTGGACGAGGCGCTCGAGGCCCTCGCCGACCATCCCGATGTGCCGATCTTCGTCGGACCGGGGGAGCTGCTCGCGGAGCTGACCGGCTACATGCTGCACCGCGGCCTCATCGCCGCGATGAACCGGCCCGCGCTGCCCGACGCGGCGGTGCTGCTCGAGGGTGCCCGGCGCGTGGTGGTGCTCGAGAACGTGGCGGACCCGACGAACGTGGGCGCCATCTTCCGCTCGGTCGGCTCCATCGGCGCGGATGCGGTGCTGGTCACGCCGCGCTGCTCCGACCCGTTCTACCGCCGGGCGATCCGGGTCAGCATGGGCACCGTGCTGCAGGTTCCGTGGACCCGGGTCGGCGACTGGGACGAGCTGTCCGGGATGCTCGCGGCCGCCGGCTTCCACACCGCTGCCCTCGCGCTCGCCCCCGGCGCCGTTCCGCTCGCCGAGTTCGCCGCCGCGCCGCCCGAGCGCGTGGCCATCGTCCTCGGCGCGGAGGGGGACGGGCTCACCCCGCGGGCGATCGCCGCGGCCGACACCGTGGTCACGATCCCCATGCGGCACGGCATCGACTCCCTCAACGTAGCCGCGGCGAGCGCGGTGGCCATGTGGGCCCTCGCCGTTCCGGGCTGACCCGCGGCCTAGCATTGACGAGGAGCGTTCCACCAACGCGAGAAGGGTCGCAGCATGACTATCTCTGAGCAGGAGCTGCTCGCCTCGGTCCCCACGGGACTCCTCATCGGCGGGGAGTGGGGCGCGGCGACGGGCGGGCGGACCTTCGAGGTGCAGGACCCGGCGACGGGAGCGGTGATCGCCACGGTGGCGGACGCATCGCCCGAGGACGGCGTCCGGGCACTCGACGCGGCGGTCGCGGCGAAGGAGTCGTGGGCGGCGACGGCGCCGCGGAAGCGGGGCGAGCTCCTGCGGAGCGCATTCGACCTCCTGCGCGAGCGCGCCGACGAGTTCGCCCTGCTGATGACGCTCGAGATGGGCAAACCGCTGACGGAGGCGGCGGGCGAGGTGACCTACGGCGGGGAGTTCCTGCGCTGGTTCAGCGAGGAGGCCGTGCGCATCACGGGCCGCTACGGCTCGAACCCCGAGGGGACGGGCCGGATGATCGTGAGCCGGCACCCCGTGGGTCCCTGCTACCTCATCACGCCCTGGAACTTCCCCCTCGCCATGGCCACGCGCAAAATCGCGCCGGCGCTGGCGGCCGGCTGCACCGTCGTCATCAAGCCGGCCGAGCTCACGCCGCTGACCACGCTTCACTTCGCCGAGCTGCTGCGCGAGGTCGGACTGCCCGACGGGGTGCTCAACGTCCTTCCGACCACGCAGGCCGGCGCGGTGTCGGCGCCGATCATCGCGGATCCGCGGCTGCGCAAGCTGAGTTTCACGGGCTCCACCGCGGTGGGGAAGAAGCTCCTCGAGCAGTCGGCGGAGCAGGTTCTGCGCACCTCCATGGAGCTCGGTGGCAACGCGCCGTTCATCGTCTTCGACGACGCCGACCTGGAGCGGGCGGTGGACCAGGCGATGCTGGCGAAGTTCCGCAACGTCGGGCAGGCCTGCACGGCCGCCAATCGATTCCTTGTGCAGGAGTCGGTCGCCGAGGAGTTCACCCGTCGCATCCGCGAGCGCATCGGGCAGCTGCGGATCGGTCGCGGCACCGAGGAGGGGGTGACGGTCGGCCCGCTCATCAATGCCGGCGCCGTCGACAAGGCGACCTCGCTCGTGTCGGACGCGGTGGAGCACGGGGCGACCCTCGTCGCCGGGGGAGAGCCGCTCGACCGTCCGGGGCACTTCCTCCCGCCGACGCTGGTGACGGGCGTGCGCGAGGGGAGCCGCATCCTCCGGGAGGAGATCTTCGGCCCTGTGGTGTCCGTCGTGCCGTTCGGGTCGGAGGACGACGCGGTGCGCATCGCCAATGGCACCGAGTACGGGCTGGTGTCGTACGTCTTCACGGGATCCTTCGCCCGGGGTCAGCGCATGATCGACCGGCTGGAGAGTGGGATGGTCGGTCTCAACATGGGTGTGGTGTCCAACGCTGCCGCTCCGTTCGGCGGGATCAAGCAGTCCGGGCTGGGACGCGAAGGTGGCGCGGAGGGCATCAACGAGTACCTCGAGACGAAGTACACCCTCACCCCCGATCCCTTCGCGGTCTGACCCCGCCGGCCCATTGGCCCGAGCGAGCCCGATTCCCCGTACTTCCGAGGGAGCGGGGTGCGACACGCCCGGGCTGTAGTGCCGAGTTGCGGCCCCTGGAGGGGCTGCGTAAAGTACTTACTTGTCACCCCAAAGGTGCGGGAAAGCCGCTGAGCTTCCCGGCCTCAAGT
>CANKXX010000002.1 GCA_947487835.1 uncultured Microbacteriaceae bacterium | reverse complement strand
GCGCGCGACTGCATCCGCTGTGCTGAGGAGCGTCGTCGCCGAGTTTCTCATAGCACACATTCTACCAGGTAGAAAGTTTCTTCGACGAAGAACTTCGGAGGTGTGGAGAACTCACCGCCGGACCTGAGAGTGTGCGCGCACCCCATGCGATTACGGCGGACTCCTTGCCGCCGCGGCGAGTTACGAGTGGTGGTGAGGCGGGCGGGCGTCGGGGTCAGCGGTGAGGTCCACTCCGAGGAGCGCGTGGATCACGGCGACCGCCTCCGGCGAGGTCGCACCGGGGTTGCCGTCCACCCAGTCGTCGATCGCGGCGAGGGCCGCCGGGGCGTCCAGGTCGTTCGCCAGGTGCTCGCGCACGCGGTCACGCAGGTCCGCGGCCGAGACCGGCTCCCCCGTACCAGCACCAGCACCAGCACCCGCACCAGCACCCGCACCCACGACGCCCGCAAGAGGCAGCCAGCGCTGCAACCGCTCCTCGGCCGTGCTGAGGGTGTCCGCGGTCCACTCCCAGTCGGAGCGGTAGTGGTTCGCCAGCAGGGCGAGGCGGATCGCGCGGGGGTCGATGCCCTTGGCGCGGAGCTTCGACACGAGCACGAGGTTTCCGAGCGACTTGCTCATCTTCTCGCCCTCGTACGCGACCATGCCGGCGTGGGAATACAGGCATGCGAAGTCCTGGCCGGTCAGGGCGGATGCGTGACCGGCGGACATCTCGTGGTGCGGGAAGATGAGGTCAGAGCCGCCGCCCTGCACGGTCACGTCGTCGAGGTGCTGCAGCGCGATCACGGCGCACTCGATGTGCCAGCCGGGGCGTCCGCGGCCGACGGTGGTGTCCCAGGCCGGCTCGCCCTCGCGGGCCGAGAGCCAGAGCAGCGGGTCGAGCGGGTCGCGCTTGCCCTCGCGGTCGGGATCCCCGCCGCGCTCGGCGAAGAGGGACAGCATGGTCGGGAGGTCGTAGTTGCTCTCCTCGCCCAGCGTCCACGGGGTCTGCTCCCCCGCCCGCTGCACGTCGAAGTAGACGTCCGTCGCGCCGTCCTCGACCGCGTTCGGCGCCGCGACGCGGTACGCGAAACCGGTCTCCAGCAGCGTGTCCACGGCGGCGGCCACCTCGTCGATGACCTCCGTCACCGCGATGAACTCGTCAGGCGGCAGCACCCCGAGGCTCTCCATGTCCCAACGGAACAGGTTCGTCTGCTCCTCCGCCAGCTCGCGCCATTCGACGCCCGTCGCGTCGGCACGCTCGATCAGGGGGTCGTCGACGTCGGTGACGTTCTGCACGTAGCGGACCTCGAAGCCCGCGTCCCGCCACGCGCGCTGGAGGGTGTCGAAGGCGACGTACGTCGCGGCATGCCCCATGTGCGTCGCGTCGTACGGCGTGATGCCGCACACGTAGACGCCCACGCGCCCCTCCTCGTGGCCGACCGCGTTCGCGAGTCCCTGGGAGGCGGTGTCGTGGATGCGAGGCACCGGGCCGGTTCCCGGCAGCTCCGGAACGGATGGGGACGACCAGGAACGCACGACGTTCTCCTAACCGGCGATGACGCCCGTGGCAAGCAGCACGAGCAGTACGACGCCAAGCACAACGCGGTAGACGACGAAGGGGGCGAAGCTCTTCGTCTTGATGTAGTTCATCAGGAACGCGATGACCGCGAGCCCCACGACGAACGCGACGACGGTGGCGACGAAGGTCTCCCCCGCGCCATAGATGCCGGGCGCCTCGTTGAAGCTCGAGAGGAGCTCGTAGAAGCCGCTGCCGAAGACCGCGGGGACCGCGAGGAGGAATGCGTACTGCGCCGCTGCCGGGCGGGAGTAGCCCATGGCGAGACCGGCGGTGGTCGTGGCGCCGGAGCGTGAGACGCCGGGGATCAGCGCGAGCGACTGTGCGAGGCCGAAGATGATGCCGTGCCCGTAGGTGAGGTCCTTCAGCTCCCGCGTGCGCCGGCCCATGTAGTCGGCGATGCCGAGGATGATGCCGAACACGATGAGCACGATCGCGATCAGCCAGAGCGAGCGGAACGTGCTGCGGATGGTGTCCTGCAGCAGGTAGCCGATCACCGCGATCGGCAGGCTGCCGAGGATGATGAGCCAGCCCATGCGCGCATCCGGGTCGTTGCGCGGCACGGAGCCCCGCAGCGACTGGAACCAGCGCGTGATGATGCGGGCGATCGAGTGCCGGAAGAAGACAAGCACGGCGAGCTCGGTGCCGAGCTGCGTGATGGCCGTGAAGGTCGCGCCCGGGTCCTCCGCCCCCTCGAAGAAGAGGCCGACGATGCGCAGGTGTGCGCTCGAAGAGATGGGAAGGAACTCGGTGAGGCCCTGTACCAGGCCGAGGATGATCGCCTCGATGAAACCCAATTAACGCTCCAGCTGTGGTGACCGCTGGAGCGGTCAGTAATCCAGGAGCAGGTCGGTCAGGACCCGCTTGCCAAAGACTAACGCGTCGAGCGGCACCCGCTCGTCAACGCCGTGGAACATCGCCGGGAAGTCCAGACTGGTCGGCAGCTGCAGCGGCGCGAAGCCGTAACCCGTGATCCCGAGCAGGCTGAGCGCCTTGTTGTCGGTGCCGCCGGAGAGCAGGTACGGCAGCACCTCCGCCTCGGGGTCGTGGATGCGCAGCTTCTCGACCATGGCGTCCACGAGCGGTCCGTCGAACGCGTTCTCGAGGCCGACGTCCTGGTGCATCACGACCACCTCGACGCCCTCGCCCGCGAGTTCCCGCACGCGCTCGAGCACCTCGTCCTCGTGGCCGGGCAGCACGCGGATGTCGATCAGCGCCTCCGCGGTGTCCGGAATGACGTTGTGCTTGTAGCCCGCCTGCAGCAGCGTCGGGTTCGTGGTGGTCCGCAGCGTCGCCGCGATGAACTTCGACGCGGTGCCCGTGGCGATCGCGATCTCGTCCGGGCTGAAGCGCTGCTGATCCTTGCCGAGGATACCGGCGACGCGCTCGAGCAGGGCGCTCGTCGTGTCGGTCAGGTGAACGGGCCACTCCTGGCTGCCGATGCGCGCGACCGCGCCCGCGAGCCGGGTGACGGCGTTGTCGCGGTTGATCTGCGAGCCATGGCCCGCCGTGCCCCGGGCGATGAGCTTCGCCCAGACCAGTGCCTTCTCCCCCGTCTGCAGCAGGTAGGCGCGGGTGCCGTCGAGGTCGATGGAGTAGCCGCCCACCTCGCTGATGGCCTCGGTCGCCCCCTCGAAGAGCTCCGGGTGGTTCTTCACCAGGTAGTGCGAGCCCTCGATGCCGCCGGCCTCCTCGTCGGCGAGGAACGCCACGATGAGGTCGCGCGCGGGCTCGCGGCCGGAGCCGAGGATCTCCTGCAGCGACGCCATGATCATGGCGTCCATGTTCTTCATGTCGACGGCGCCGCGGCCCCAGAGCAGCCCGTCCTTGATGACGCCGCCGAACGGGTCGACGCTCCAGTTGGCCGGGTCTGCGGGCACGACGTCCAGGTGCCCGTGCACGACGAGCGCGCCCTTGCTCGAGTCGCGCCCCTTCACCCGGGCGACGACGCTCGTGCGGCCCGGCGCGCCCTCGAAGAGCTGCGGCTCGAGGCCCGCCGCGCGGAGGTGCGCCTCCATGTACTCGGCCGCCTCGGTCTCGCCGTTCGACCGGCCCTCGCCGTAGTTCGTGGTGTCGAACCGGATGAGATCGCGGGCGATCACGGCCGTGGCGTCGAGGTCTGCGGGCTCCGTATTCGCACTCATTCTCCTCACGGTACCCGAGGAGCGTTCATCCAGGCCGGAGCGACGGGACCCGGATCCGCGGTGCGCACCGGGCGTCCAGGGGCCCTCGAAATCCGTGCTAATCTCGTACGTCGTTGGGTCGTAAGGCCCATCGGTCCGGATGGCGGAAATGGCAGACGCGCTAGCTTGAGGTGCTAGTGCCCGTATAGGGCGTGGGGGTTCAAGTCCCCCTTCGGACACACTGTGTTGAGACAGTGAAGGTGAGAGATCACCGCAAGAGGGTCGGTAGGCGTAGGAAGCCTCCCGGCCTTTTTTGTTGCCCGGATGCCGCGAGTCTTGCCGCGCCGGCCGCACGTCGCCTCGCCCGGCTTCGCCTCGCCGGACGCACCCGCCACACACCCCTCTGCCCAGGCAGAAGGATCGTGCGCAGCTAAAAGCTGGGCAGGATCCTCCTGCCTGGGCAGGGGCGGAGTACAGGGGCGGGGTGGGCGGGCTAGCTGATCGCGGCGCGGAGGGCCTGGGCGGCCTCACCGGGGTTGTCGGCACCGTAGATGGCGCCGCCCGCGACGGCGACCTGGGCACCCGAGGCCTGCACGGCGGCGATGGAGCTCGAGTTCACGCCGCCGGCGACGGAGAACGGCACGCCCGCCTCCTCGCCCGCGCGGAGCAGGCCGTCGAGCGAGTAGCCCTCGAGGGCCTGCTCGTCGAGGCCGGAGTGCATCTCGACGAACTCGGCGCCGAGGGCGACGACCTCGCGGGCCCGGGCGACCTTGTCAGTCACGCCGATGAGGTCCACGACCACGCCCTTGCCGTGCTTCTTGCCGGCGGAGATGGCACCGGCGATGGTCGAGTCGTCGGCCACGCCGAGCACGGTCACGAGGTCCGCACCGGCGGCGAAAGCGATGTCGGCCTCGAGCGCGCCGGCGTCCATCGTCTTGAGGTCACCGAACACAATCTTGTCGGGGTGCGCCTCCTTCATGGCGGTGATGACCGAGAGGCCCTCACTCTTGATGAGCGGGGTGCCGAGCTCGAGGATGTCGACGTGCGGCGCGGCCTGGGCCGCGAGGTCGAGGGCGTCCTTGGTGCTGAGGGCGTCAATGGCGAACTGGAGCTTCACGATGGTCCTGTCTTTCTGATGGGTTGGTGGTGCCTGGGTCATTCGAGGTTCGCGTGACGCGGCCAGAGGTCATCCGCGCTCTGCCCGCCGCGCTGCCACAGCGCGTGGAAGATCGCGTCCCCGAGCAGCACGACCGCCTGCTCGAAGAGGCCGCCCGCGTACTGAGCGGATGCGCTGCCGGAGCGGTCGAGCTTCTCCGCCGCGGGAAGCACGACGCTCGCGGACGCGAGTCGCACGAGCGGCGAGTCCGCTGCGGTCGTGATCGCCGCCACCCGCGCCCCTGCCTTCGTGGCCGCCTCCGCGGCGCGGACGATGCCGCCCGTCGTGCCGGATCCGCTCGCGGTCAGGAGCACGTCGCCGACTGCGATCGCGGGGGTCGTCACGTCGCCGACCACGTGCACGGCGAGGCCGAGGTGCATGAGCCGCATCGCGGTCATCCGTAGCGCGAGGCCGGACCGCCCGGCCCCGTGCACGAACACGCGGTCGGCGGACCCGACGACGTCCGCGACCGAGTCGAGGTCCTGCGCCGCGGCACGGTCGATCAGGGCGTCGAGCTCAGCCCGGATCAGGACGAGGGCGTCGGACGTGCGGGGACTGTCGGATTGCGTCACAGGCTCCATCCTCGGCGGGATGCTTGCCGGCCGCCGCGCCCCGACCGACCAGGCGACCTACCCGGGCGGGTAGGGTGGCCGCGCGAGTAGGGTAAGTCCTCGTGACCGAGCCGCTCCCCATCCCGTCGCCCGCGACACGGGCCCTCCTCGAGACGCACGCGCGCGACCTCGCGGAGCAGGCCGACCGGCACGCCGTCGTGCTCGAGTCCCTCCTCGCGGTCCTCCGGTCCCGCCGTCTCGACGACCGCGCCGCCCGCACGACCGCGATCGACACCGCGGCGGCGGCGCTCGTCGCGGCGCGAACCCGGGGCGAGGAGACGCGCAACTCCGTCGTCGAGCCGGTCGTCGGCGCGTTCGCGCGGCTCACCGCCGACCTGCGCCCGCTCGTGCGGTACGGGGACCTCGACCTGCAGTTCGTCGAGCCGCCGCCCACCGGGCGGGCCCTGCCCGGCGACGTCGCCAATGCCGCGCGCGCCATCGTCCGCACCGCCGTGCTCGCCCTCGTCGATGAGGGCGAGGCGCGCCGCGTGCGCATCCAGTGGGACTGCGACGGCCTCAACCTGCTTATCCGGATGCGCGACGACGGTCGCGGCGAGGTGACCCGGCACGACGACGCGCTCCGCCCGATCATGGAGCGGGTGACCTCGCTCAACGGCGTGCTGCAGGTCGAGTCGACTGCGGGCTGGGGTTCGAGCATGGCGATCACGATCCCGCTCGACGCGCCCCCGCCGCCGGAACCCATCGTCGAGGACGTGCAGCTGAGCGCCCGGGAGCGCGAGGTGGCGGCGCTGATGCTCGCCGGCGAGCGGAACGCCGCCATCGCGGAGGCGCTCGGTGTGAGCGGCAACACCGTGAAGTTCCACGTGTCGAACGTGCTGCGCAAGACGGGCGTCACCAGCCGCACCGAGCTGTTGGCGCTGCACCGCGCCGCCTTGTCGTGAGTTTCGCTCACTTCTCTCTGTCGGCGAGGCCACGCCGCTTGTAGCATCTGAGCTACGCCCGGAAGGCGGAGACGATGGCACTCGACACGGAGCCGTTGTTCGGACAGCCGCCTCTGATCACGCCCTACTCGAAGCTGGGGACGCCCACGGAGCGGAAACCCTGGTGGGCCCCGGCCGGGTGGCTCCTCGTCGCCGTCTCCACCGCCCTGTTCTATGCGGTCATGGCAGCGATGTCGCCGGTGATCCTGCTCTGGATTCTCGTCCGCCGGCTGTGGGCCCGCGGACTTCGGTACCGGCGGGATCCGCGCGAGCTGCGGATCGCGATCGTGGGCGCGGGATGGAGCGGCCTGCAGTGCCTGCAGCGATTTCTGAAGCTCGGGGTGACGAACGTCGACGTGTACGAGCGATACGACGACCTCGGCGGCACGTGGTCCCCCGCACTGCGCTACCACGGCCTGCAGATCCACGGCAGCATGACGGTCACCTCCTTCGACGGGTTCCCCTACAGCGATGATCCGGACGTCCAGGGCGGCAAGGTGATGGCCGAGGAGGTGGAGCGTTACATCCACCGCTTCGCGGACGCCAACGACCTGCGCTCCCGCTGCCGGTTCTCCACGAATGTCGATGCGCTCGACTACCGGTCGTCCGAGGGCACCGGCACCCTGACGCTCACCGACACCCGCACGGGGATCACGTCGACCTCCGCCCCGTACGACCTGGTCATCTGGGCATCGATGGCGGCCTTCGGTAACGTGCCGCAGCTTCCGGGCTCCGACGTGTTCCAAGGCCGACAGCTGCACACGACCCAGTTCACGACCGCGGAACTCGAGGACATCGTGCGCAACGAGCGGCGGGTGGTCGTGATCGGTGGCGGCAAGGCGTCCTGCGACGTCGTGCTCGGCCTGCGGCGTGCGGGCTACGAGAACGTCACGTGGGTGATGCGGAAGCCCTACCTCTTCTACCGGTTCGAGTCGTTGCTGCACGACGCATCACCGAGGAATCGGCTCCGCGGCATCACCTACCTGGCGACCGTCCTCTACACCGGCCTCTCCCAGCGGCTGGGCGCCGTGCTGCACTGGTCGTCCGGCTACCTGCACACCGTGGGGCAGCCGCACACCGACTTCACGCACTTCCACGGCGGCCTGCTGTGCGCGACGCAGCGCCGCGAGCTCCGGGAGATCCCTTTCACGATCGGGAACCCGGTCGGCTTCGACGCGGAAGGCCTCGTCCTCGCCGACGGCGGCAGCATCCCGGGCGACGTCCTGATCTGGGCGACCGGGAACAGGAGCGGGATCGACACCCTCACGCTGACGAAGGACGGCCGGCCGTTCGCCCTCAACCCGCGCGCGAAGCTCTACAACCACTTCGTCGTGCCGGCACTGCCGGTCCTCGCGTCGTCGACGGCTCTCTGGACGACGTTCGGACCGATGCGGGCGACCAATTCGGCAGACCTGGCCGTCTATCACCTCAGCGTGCGGAAGCAGCGGAGTGAGAAGCAGATGGAACGCTCCGCCCGACGCCAACTGAGCGACAACAGCATTATCCACTCGTTCATCTGGGCGAAGGATTCCTGCTGGCTGCAGCAGTGGGTCTACTTCCACATCGATCTGATGCTGCAGGGGATCACGCCGGTCGAGTCGTTCCTCAAGCACGCGATCGAGGTCTTCGTCCTGGCGAAGGAGACACCGCTCGCATTCAACATCCTGCCCAGGAGGTACTCTCCTCCGGCACCGCCTCGCGGGGCAGCGCCGCGACCTGCCGCCGAGGACCTGTCGGCGTAGCGGGCATCACCGTCCCGGCTACTGCTGGTTCGCTGCGCGGTAGTCGTCGTCGCTCACCGCTTCGAGCCAGGTGGTGGGGTCGCTGCCGTCCTCCTTCCACTCCAGCATCGCGATGTGGCACATGAGGGTCGCCGCGGTAGCCCCGTGCCAGTGCTCCTCGCCGGCGGGTGCCCACACCGTGTCACCGGGCTGGATGCGGATCGTTCCGCCGTCGCGGGTGCCGACGAGGCCGACGCCCTCGGTGACATACAGAGTCTGGCCGACGGCGTGGGAGTGCCAGTGGGTGCGCGCGCCCGGCGTGAACCGCACCAGGCTCGCGAAGAGGCGTGACGGTGGCGTCGGGACGGTGATCGCCGTCATGTAGACGTCGCCGGTGAAGACCGCGCCGGGTGCCCTACCGGTCGGACCCGTGGTCGTGCGTTCCATCGGTTCTCGCTCTCGTCATCGAGTCGATCGGCAGAAGCCGTGTTTCCTCATGCTGATGGCGATCGGCCGCCGTGTCCAGGCCCCGACTCGGCGGACCGGCCGTCCGGCAACGCGCCCCGGTGGCGCTGCACCGCGCCGCGTCTGCCTAGGCTGAACGGCATGGCTACTGTTCTCCTCGTGCGGCACGGCCGCACCACCGCGAACGCCTCCGGCGTGCTTGCCGGCCGCACCGCGGGGGTCCGGCTCGACGAGCACGGCCGGAAGCAGGCGATGCGCACCGCGGAGCGCCTGGCCGACGTGCCGCTCGTCGGCGTGGTCTCGAGCCCCCTCGAGCGCTGCAGGCAGACGGCCCGCGTGATTCTCGAGCGGCAGTCCGGTTCTCCTGTCACGCCGCTCGAGAAGGGCATCACGGAGTGCGACTACGGCGAGTGGCAGGGCCGCACGCTCAAGGAGCTCGCCGCGGAGGCCCTCTGGTCGGTCGTGCAGACGCAGCCGTCCGCCGCGGTGTTCCCGGGCGGGGAGTCGCTCGCGGCGATGCAGGCCCGGTCGGTGGCCGCCGTCCGCCGCCGCGATGCGGCGTTCGAGGCCGAGCACGGACCCGGTGCCGTGTGGGCCGCGGTGAGCCACGGCGACATCATCAAGTCGATCCTCGCCGACGCGCTCGGCATGCACCTCGACCTGTTCCAACGCATCGACGTCGGCCCCGCCTCGGTCTCGATCATCCGCTACGGCGCCGCACGCCCGAACGTCCTCGCCACGAACACGGACTCCGGCGACCTCTCCTGGTTGCGCGCGCGGCCCGCCGAGAGCGATGCGCAGGTGGGTGGCGGGGCGGGCCCCCAGGCACCGGACGAGCCGGGCTCCTAAAATATCCCCATGCCCACAATCGTCCATGAGTTCGCCTGGCCGGATCGACTCGTGGTCGGGACCGTCGGGCGACCAGGTGCCCGCGAGTTCTACCTCCAGGCGCGCACCCGAAGCCGGATCGTCACCGTCGCCCTCGAGAAGGAGCAGTCGGCCCTGCTCGCCGAGAAGATCGACGAGGTGCTCGACGAGCTGCGGTCCACCGACGGCAACCCGTTCAGCGTCCCGGACTCGACGCCGGTGGAGCTCGTTGACAACGACCCGCTCGAGCAGCCCCTCGACACGCAGTTCCGCACCGGTGCCATGGGCCTCGGCTGGGACCCCACGACGGCGCAGATCGTCATCGAGGCTTACGCCATGGCCGACCTGGACGACATCGACCCCGACGAGTACGAGTCCGAGCCCATAGAGGTCGAACCGCCCGAGGCGCTGCTGGTGCGGATCCCTGTCGGCACCGCCCGGGCGTTCGCGAAGCGCACCCTCGAGGTGGTCGGCGCGGGGCGGCCCAGCTGCCTCCTGTGCGGCTACCCGATGGACCCGGAGGGGCACGTCTGCCCGCAGCCCGGCGACCTCGAATGACGGTGCCCGACCCGGCGGAGATCGGCACCGAGGCCGGCACAGGCGTCGGAGCCGATGCCGGCGGGGTCGACCTGGAGAACGACGAGCTGGAACTCCAGGGCCGGATCACGACGGCGTCGAACGCGACCTTCCTCGGCAGCATCGGCGACGTCGCCGTCGTCTACAAGCCCGTGCGGGGCGAGCGACCGCTCTGGGACTTCCCCGACGGCACTCTCGCCGGCCGCGAGGCCGCGGCCTACCTCGTCTCCGAGGCGTTCGGCTGGGACATCGTGCCCCGCACCTGGCTGCGCGAGGGGCCGCTCGGCATCGGGATGGTGCAACTCTGGCAGGAGATCGACCCGGAGCAGGATCCCGTGGACCTGGTGCTCGCGGACGAGGTGCCGGATGCGGGCTGGCGCCAGGTGCTCGAGGGCAGCGACGAGGAGGATCGCACGGTCGCCCTCATCCACGAGGACACCGCCGCCCTGCGCCGGATGGCGGTCTTCGACGTCGTCGTGAACAACGCCGACCGCAAGGGCGCGCACGTGCTCGCCATGCCCGGCGGTCACCGCCATGGCGTCGACCACGGCCTCACCTTCCACGTCGAGCACAAGCTGCGCACCGTGCTGTGGGGCTGGCTGGGTGAGGAGCTGTCCGCGGAGGAGCTGGACGGCATCGAGCGCGTGTCCGGACAGCTCGCGGGCGGGCTGGGCGCGGCGCTCGCCGCATTGATCACGGACGGCGAGATCGCCGCGCTCGCCGCCCGCTGCGACCGGCTGCGGTCGAAGGGCCGCTTCCCCTCCCCCTCAGGAGGCATGCCCGCGGTGCCCTGGCCGCTGTTCTGACGCCCCGCTGATCGCGGCTGTCAGTCGCGACTGCTCAGTCGCGACCGCTCAATCGCGACCTCTCAGTCGGGACTGCTCAGTACCAGCCGCTGCGCCCCGGGTACAACCCGTCGCCCAGCCCGCCGGCCCCGCCGTAGCCGCCCCAGCCGCCGTAGCCCCCCCAGTCGTCCTCCCGGCGGGAGCCGAGGTAGGACCCGACCACGGCTGCGCCCAGGTCGTCCAGCTCGGGAGACACCACCGTGCCGTCGACGCGCTTGGCCATGGCCTCGATGAATCGGGCGAGACCCGGATCCTCGCCCAGCCGGAAGAACGTCGTGTGCGCGCCCAGCCGCATCGAGTTGTCGAGCTCGCGTACGGCGTGGGCGACCGTCACCGGGTGCGGCGGGTAGCTGAAGAACACCTCCCCGCTCGACTCGAGATGCGAGGTCGGCTCGCCGTCGGTGACGATCAGCAGCACCGGCTGGGCGCTCGGGTGCTTGCGGAAGTGACGGTTGGCCAGCAGCAGCGCGTGGTGGAGGTTCGTGCCCTTCTCGTACTGCGCCTCGAGCCCGGTGAGCTGCTCGATGTCCATGGCCTCGGCGTGCCGCCCGAACGCGATGAGCTGCAGGTCGTCGCCGCGGAAGCGGCTCGTGATGAGCGTGTGCAGCGCGAGTGCGGTGCGCTTCATCGGCACCCAGCGCCCGTCCATCGCCATCGAGAACGACGTGTCGACGAGCAGCACGACGCAGGCCTGCGTGCGGGCCTCGGTCTCCTGCACCTCGACGTCGCCGATCTCGATGCGCACGCCCCCGCCGAGCGGGCGGCCCTCGCCCGCGCTCCGGGTGACGGCGTTCGAGATGGTGCGGGGAACGTCCCACGGCTCGGTGTCGCCGAACGCCCACTCCCGGGTCGCGCCGGAGCCCTCCCCGGCCGCCCCGGCCTGGCGCAGGTCGCGGTTGCCCTGCCGCCCCGACATGCGCTTGGCGACGTCGCGGAGCAGCGCCTTGCCCAGCTGGCGCATGGCTTTCGGGGTCAGCTTGAGCTGCCCGTCCGTGCCGCGCTTCATCGTGCCCGAGTCCCGCAGCGCTTTCTCGAGCTGCTGCAGCGTGCGGGCGTCGACGGCCGCGTCGTCGCCGAGCTGGCGGGAGAGCTTGTCGAGGTCGAGGTCGTCGAGCTGGGAGCCGTTGTACGACTGCGAGAGCTGGTCCGCCAGCTCGTCGAGGTCGGCGATGTCCTGGAAGACCCCGGTGCCGTCGCCGAGGCCCAGCCCCTCCCCGCCGTCCATGCGCTCCGAGCCGCCCCAGTCCTCCCCCGGGCGCAGCGAACGGAGGTTCCCGTCGAGCTGGGAGAGGGACTGCAGAAGCTCGGGCGAGCCGAAAGCCTGCTGCGCGAGCGCGTCGAGCTCGTCGCGCTGCTCCTGGGTCATCGAGTTGCGCATGCGCTGCGCCGCGGCGGCGCGCTGCGCGAGCGAGTCGAGGAGCTCATCGATGTTCTGCGGCCCCTCGGGGAAGAAGTCGCCGTGCTTGTCCATGAACTCGTCGAACTGGTCCTGGCTGTCCTCGCCGCGCCGGTGCGCCTCGAGCAGGTCGTTGAGGTCACCGAGCATGTCGTTGATCGCGGCCCGGTCGGCGTCCGTCGCGCTCTCGAGCGCCTTCTTCATGCCGGCGAAGCGCTGGTCGAGCATCTCGCGGCCCAGCAGGTCCTTGATCTTCTCGTAGTTCTCGCGCGCCTCGCGGCTGCGCCAGTCGTAGCCGCTCAGCTCGCTGACGGCCGCCGCCGGGGAGGCGGGCAGGTTAGCGAGCTGCATCTCGGCGAGCATCCGGTCGCCGTCGTCCATGTCCACGTCCCGGGCCAGTTGCCCGCGCTCGGCGCGGACCGCCTTCTCGAGGAGCTCCGTGATCTCCTGCAGCGTGCCGTCGAGGTTGTGCTTGCGGGTGAGCTCGCGCCGGCGCTCCGCGACCTGGCGCGCGAGGTCGTCGAGGCCGGACTGGTCCCGGCCGCCGCGGCGCAGGAACTCCCGCATCGCCCTCTCCGGCGAGTAGCCGGCCATCACGTCCTCGCCGATGGCGTCGAGCGCTTCGGACAGGTCGACCGGCGGGGCGAGCGGGTCGGGCCCGCCGGTGTACCTGCCGTACCGGGAGGCGTGGGTGAGCCGGCGGTTGGCTCTAGCCATAGATGGTCTCGCCCCCGCCGCTCTCCTTGCTGATCTTGCGCATGAGGTAGAGACCCTCCAGAGCCAGCTCGATGGCGCCGGCCCGCTGACCGTCGGTGGCCGCGCCGAGCGCGTCGCAGATCCGGTCGTACAGGTCGGACTCCCCGAGCGCCGGAAGCCCGGCCAGGAAGTCGCGCGCGGTGACCTGCTCGCCGGTGGTGACCATCACGCCGTTTTCGATGGCCTCGACGAGCACGCCGAAGTCGATGCCGCGGAAGTGGGCGCGCACCGTCTCGGCGGTGGCGGTGCGGAGCAGGTGGTCGAGGATCTCGTCCTCGCGCCCCTCCTCGCCGGACTCGAACTCGATCTTGCCGCCGAGCACGTCGACCGCGGTCTCCAGGTCGACGGGGCGGGCCACGGCGTGGTCCTCGCCCTGCCGGGTCGCGCGGTGGATGGCGGCGGCGGCGATGGTCTCCGCGCCCGCGATGGCGAAGCGCGCGCTCACGCCGCTGCGCTGGTCGACGGCGGCGGACTCGCGCAGCGCCCGGGTGAAGCGCGCCAGGATCTCGACGAGGTAGTCCGGCACGTCCGCCACGAGGTCGGCCTCCTGGCGGATGATCGCGACCTCGTCGACGAGCTCCGTCGGGTAGTGCGTGCGGATCTCGGCCCCGAAGCGGTCCTTCAGTGGCGTGATGATCCGTCCGCGGTTCGTGTAGTCCTCGGGGTTGGCGCTGGCCACGACGAGCACGTCGAGTGGCAGGCGCAGCACGTAGCCGCGGATCTGGATGTCGCGCTCCTCCATCACGTTGAGCATGGCGACCTGGATGCGCTCGGCGAGGTCGGGCAGCTCGTTGATGGCCACGATGCCCCGATGGCTCCGCGGGATGAGCCCGAAGTGGATGGTCTCGGGGTCCCCCAGGCTGCGGCCCTCGGCCACCTTCATCGGGTCGACGTCGCCGATGAGGTCGGCGACGCTCGTGTCCGGCGTGGCGAGCTTCTCGGAGTAGCGGGCGTCGCGGTGGCGCCACTCGATCGGCAGGTCGTCGCCCAGCTCCTCGGCGCGGCGGATGCTCCCGGTGGTGATGGGATCGAAGGGGTGCTCGCCCAGCTCCGAGCCCGCGATGACCGGCGACCACTCGTCGAGCAGGCCGAGCAGCGTGCGCAGGAGCCGGGTCTTGCCCTGGCCGCGCTCGCCGAGCAGCACGATGTCGTGTCCGGCGATGAGGGCCCGCTCGAGCTGCGGGATGACGGTGGACTCGAAGCCGTGCAGGCCCGGCCACGGATCGCGGCCCTCCCGGAGGGCGGAGAGGAGGTTGTTCCGGATCTCGGCGCGCAGGCTCTTCTGCACGTGGCCAGAGGCCCGGAGTTCGCCGACGGTTGCCATAGCTGGGCGCATCACCTCAGCGATGTTAGTCCGCGCCACCGTCAGCCGACCTGGGACTTTCGTGGCCGTCCCACTCCATGCGGCTCGGCGCGGTCCGGCAGGGCTCGGTCCCCTCTCGAGCCCTCTCGCAGCCTCAGGCCTCGAAAAGGGGGAATACTTCCGGCGGACCGCCCGTTACCCTGGATGCATGCAAACGCATCGAATTGGAGAGTGAGCGAAATGCAGTTCGGAATCTTCACCGTCAGCGACGTGACGACCGACCCCACCACCGGCCGCACGCCGAACGACACCGAGCGGACGCGGGCGATCCTCACGATCGCCCAGCACGCGGACCAGGCCGGGCTCGACGTCTTCGCCACGGGCGAGCACCACAACCCGCCGTTCGTCGCCTCCTCGCCCACGACCATGCTGGGCTACCTCGCGGGCACCACGAAGAACATCGTGCTCTCCACGTCGACCACGCTGATCACGACCAATGACCCGGTGAAGATCGCCGAGGACTACGCGATGCTTCAGGTCATCTCGAACGGCCGCATGGACCTCATGATGGGCCGCGGCAACACCGGGCCCGTGTACCCCTGGTTCGGCAAGGACATCCGCCAGGGCCTCAACCTCGCCGTGGAGAACTACGCGCTGCTGCGCCGGCTCTGGGACGAGGAGGTCGTCGACTGGCAGGGCTCGTTCCGCACGCCGCTGCAGGGCTTCACCGCCACCCCGCGCCCCCTGGACGGCGTGCCGCCGTTCGTCTGGCACGGCAGCATCCGCAGCCCCGAGATCGCGGAGCAGGCCGCCTACTACGGGGACGGCTTCTTCCACAACAACATCTTCTGGCCGGTCGAGCACACGAAGCAGATGGTCGGGCTCTACCGCCAGCGCTTCGAGCACTACGGCCACGGCCCGGCGAGCCACGCGACCGTGGGCCTCGGTGGCCAGTTCTTCGCGCGCAAGAACTCGCAGGCCGCGAAGGACGAGTTCCGCCCCTACTTCGACAACGCGCCCGTCTACGGGCACGGTCCCTCGATGGAGGACTTCACCGCCCAGACGCCGCTCACGGTGGGCTCCCCGCAGGAGGTCATCGACCGCTACGCGGCCATGCGCGAACACGTCGGCGACTACCAGCGCCAGCTGTTCCTCATCGACCACGCCGGCCTCCCGCTGAAGACGGTGCTCGAGCAGATCGACATCCTCGCCGAGGAGATCGTGCCCGCCCTTCGCCGCGAGAACGAGTCGAAGCGCCCCGCCGGTGTTCCGAGCAACCCGCCCTCGCACGCCGAGCGCGTCGCGCGGGCCCGCGCCGAGGGCGCGGTCAGCGCGGAGCACGTGGCCGGCGAGGACAGCTGGACCGGGCACACCGCCGAGGCGGCGGTGGCGGCGCGGTAGCGCGACCTCCGCTTTCCCCCTCGTCCTAGCGCCGCCGCCCGGCCGGTGCTAGACCGGGCCAGGACACCACATCAACCGGTGCGGGGTGCCGCTGCCGAAGCGGCACCCCGCCCCCGCTCGGAAGGATGACGGTCATGGCCTCGTACAGGATCGGTTATTTCGTCGGCAGTCTCGCCCGCAACTCGATCAACCGCACGCTCTCGAAGGCGCTGATCAGCGTCGCCCCCAACGAGCTCGAGTTCACGGAGATCCCCATCCGGGACCTGCCGCTCTACAACTCCGACTTCGACGCCGACTTCCCGCCCGAGGGGCGCGCGCTGAAGGACGCCATCGAGGCGTCCGACGGCATCCTGTTCATCTCGCCCGAATACAACCGATCCATCCCCGGGGCGCTCAAGAACGCCATCGACTGGGGCTCCCGGCCGTGGGGCACGAACTCGTTCGCACGCAAGCCCACCGGCATCACCGGCGCCTCCCCGGGCGGCATCGGAACCGCCGTGATGCAGTCGTCGATGCGGAGCGTGCTGAGCTTCCTGGACGCGCCCCAGCTCAACTCCCCCGAGGCGTACATCCGCTTCGACTCGGAGTCGTTCGGCGAGGACGGGGAGATCCTGAACGAGGACACGAGGGCGTTCCTCGCGCACTACATGGACGAGTACTGCGCCTTCGTGCAGCGGGTGCTGTCCGTGAACGCCCCGGGCCACATCGGTGACAGCGACCCCGCCTCGACGAAGTAGCGGGCTGACGGGGAGCCGGGATTGCGCGGCATGCCCCTTACCCGGCCGGGCGCGGAGGAGTAGATCCGGGAAGTAGGGCGCTGCGGCGGGTGCGGCGCGATCCGAGACCGAGGAGCCGGCGATGACCGCGACGCTCGACATGATCCGCACGCATCCTCGAGGGGTCGACGGCGCCGAGGCCGAAACGCTCGCCGCCTGCATCGACGCCTGCCTGGACTGCATCCAGTCGTGCACGTCCTGCGCGGACGCCTGTCTGAACGAGGAGATGGTCGCCGACCTGCGTACCTGCATCTGCACCAACCTCGACTGCGCGGACGTCTGCGGGACCGCGGCGGCGATCACGTCGCGCCGCACGGCCGGTGACGCCTCCGTCCTCCGGGCCGTTCTGGAGGCGTGCCGGGCGGCCTGCGCGGCGTGCGCGACCGAGTGCGAGAAGCATGCGGACATGCACGAGCACTGCCGTGTCTGCGCGGAGAGCTGCCGTCGGTGCGAGGCGGCGTGCGCGGCGCTGCTCTCCTCCCTCGGCTGAGCGCGGGAGGCCGGCAGGCTCGTCGACGTGACCGGTCGCCGGTCAGGAGGCGGGGAGGATCTCCGACAGGAGGGTCTCGATGCGGCCGCGGATGTCGTCGCGGACGCGGCGGACGGTGACGATGTCCTTACCGGCCGGGTCCTCGAGCTCCCAGTCCTCGTAGCGCTTGCCGGGGAAGATCGGGCAGGCGTCGCCGCAGCCCATCGTGATGACGACGTCGGACTCCCTGACCGCCTCGACGGTCAGGATCTTCGGGGTGCTGCCCGCGATGTCGATGCCCTCCTCGGCCATCGCCTCGATCGCCGTCGGGTTGATCCGGTCCTTCGGCTCCGAGCCGGCCGAGAGCACGTCGACGCGTCCACCGGACAGGGCGGCGAGGTAGCCGGCCGCCATTTGGGAGCGTCCGGCGTTGTGCACGCAGACGAACAGGACGGTGGGCTTGGAGTCGGTCATGCGGTCATTCTTCCGCGTCCCGGCGCACGGGGATAACGTGAGGCGGAAAGCGGATCCCGGCGGCCGCGAATCAGGTGCGTCGGGCGCCCGTGATGCGGTGAGGGCGGGAGGACGACGCGTGGACAAGGTGGACCTGCGGGCCGAGCGCCGCGACCTGTACGCGCCGAAGCCCGGGGCCTTCTCGATCGTGGAGGTGCCGGCGTTCGGGTTCCTCGCCGTTGACGGCCGGGGCGACCCGAACACCGCGCCCGAGTACGCGTCCGCGGTGGCGGCGCTCTACGCCGCGAGCTACGCGGCGAAGTTCCTCAGCAAGGGGGAGCTGGGGCGTGACTACGTCGTCCTGCCGCTCGAGGGGCTGTGGCGATCCGAGGGCCACGACTTCTCCGACCGCGCCGCCTGGGGCTGGACCATGATGATCCGGCAGCCGGACTGGCTGGACACGGCGATGCTGGGCGAGGCCCTGCGGCGGGCGGGTGCGAAGGGCCACGCCGCCGTCGAGCTGCGGGTCCAGGACTACGAGGAGGGGCTCAGCGTGCAGACCCTCCACCTCGGCGGGTACGACGCGGAAGCGCCGACCATCGCCAGGCTGCACGACGAGTTCCTTCCCGCGGAGGGGCTCGAGGAGACCGGCGACCACCACGAGATCTACCTCAGCGACCCGCGCCGGGTCGCACCCGAGAAGCTGCGCACGATCCTGCGCCAACCGGTCCGCCGGCGCCCGGCGTAGGGACGCCGTCCCCACGCCCCCGCCGCGTTGCCGGCCCCGCGCCCCTGCCGCATTGCCGTCCCGACGCCCCTGCAGCGTCGCCGTCCTCGCGCCCCTGCCCAGGCAGAAGGATCCTGCGCAGCGTGAAGCTGGGCAGGATCCTTCTGCCTGGGCAGGAGCGGATGCAGACGCAGCGAAGACCCCGGAGCGGGGCGGCGGCTCAGGCAGCGGGGGTCGAGCCGACCACGGCGGCGCCGATCGGCGCCACGTGGTCCGCGTCCTCGAGCAGGCTCAGCCGGTCCGCGCTGCCCAGCGCGGTGAGAAACGCGGATCGGGTCGCCTGCTCGCGCAGCGCCGCCGTCACGCCGTCGAGCAGCGGCGTCCCGACCCGGCTGATGCCCCCGCCGAGCACGATGGCCTCCGGGTCATACGCGGCGGCGAGCATCTGCACCGCTCGCGCCAGGGTGCGGGTGACCGTTCCCCACACCTCGGCGGCCCGCGGATCGCCGTCGGCGACCGCGTCGAGCAGGTCGAGCACGGGCACGGGATGCGACGTGGGCCAGGCGCGGGAGATGCCCGAGCCCGAGGCGATGGTCTCGATGCAGCCACGCTGCCCGCAGGGGCAGAGCAGGCCGTCGTGGTCGAGCGGCACGTGGCCGATCTCGCCGGCGAAGCCGCGGGCCCCCGGCCACACGCGCCCGCCCAGCACGAGGCCGGCGGCGATCCCGGTGCCGACGTTGAGGTAGGCGAGCGAGCCGACCGCGGGCGTGCGGACGAGAGAGGCGCCGATCGCCGCGACGTTCACGTCGTTCTCGAGGGTCACGGGAAGCCGCAGCCGCTCGGACAGCAGCGGACCGAGCGCGAGGTCGGACACGCCGAGGTTCACCGCGTTGCGGACGCGGCCGGTCGCGCGATCCACAAGACCCGGCACGCCGATCCCGATGGACTCGACGTCGTGGACGCCGATCCCCACCGTCCGCACGAGCACCTCGACGGTGTGCGCGAGGCTCTCCAGCAGCGCGCTCTCGCCCTGCCCGGACGGCTGCTGGTACTCCGCCCGCACCCGCCGGCGCTCGTCGATCGCCACCGCGTGGATCTTGGTGCCGCCGACATCGATGCCGAGGGAGATCGCCCCGCGAAGCACTTTTGCGCCGCCGATCCCCATGCCCCCGAGTGGAAGGGTCGGCGTGGATGCCCCCGTGTCCCCGCTCACGCGCGGGCGCTGTCCCGGGTTGTCTCCACGATCCCGCCCGTGTCGACCGATCGGTAGGCCGCCTCCACGATGCGCACCGTGCGGCAGCCCAGCTGACCGTCCGGCTGCGGGCGACGGCCCTCGCGGATGGCGGTGAGGAACTCGGCGAGCATCAGCTCGTCGGAGTTGGTGCCGTAGCCCAGCCACAGCGCGTTCCTCGCGTCCTGGGAGAAGCCGTCGACGCGCTGCGCGAACGGGTTCACGTCCACGAGGCCGGCGTCCGTGACGAGGTGCAGGGTGAGGCCGCCCCAGACCGGGTAGGAGGCGGGGCGGGACCAGCTGCAGTCGATGACCGCGGACACGCCGTTCTCGTACGTGATGGACACGAGGCCGCCGGTCTCGACCCGCGGGTCACCGCCGAAGAAGTCGTTCGCCGTGGCGTACACCCGGGTGGCGGTCGCGCCGCCGAACAGGGCGTCGAGCATGTCCGCGATGTGCACGACGTGGTCGGTGAGGGCGCCGCCGCCCGCGAGCTCGGGGTCGGTGAACCAGGAGCGCTCGCCGGGGATCTTGCCGTTGTTCGTGCCGGACACCCCGTAGATGTTGCCGAGCAGCCCCGCGTCGTACTGCTCCTTGAGGGCCAGGAAGGCCGGCGAGAACCGCACGGGGAAGGCGACCATGAGGTTCACCCCGGCCTCCTCGCAGGCCTGCACCATGGCCTCGGCGTCCTCGGACGTCGTCGCCAGCGGCTTCTCGCACAGGACGTGCGCCCCGGCGGCGGCCGCGCGGAGCACGTCGTCGCGGTGCTTGGTGTTCTCGGAGCAGATCACGACGGCATCCGGCTGCCAGGCGAGCAGCTCCTCGTAGCTGTCGGCGTAGTCGACGCCGAGCTCGGCCGCGAGCGCCGCGCCCCCGCTCTCCCCCGCCGGCCGGTCGCCGTGGTCGGGGTCGGAGGCGCGGAGCTCGATGCCCGGCATGCCGGCGAGCAGCCGCACGTAGCTGAGGGCGTGAGTGTGGGCGAAGGACATCACGGCGATCTTCATGGGTTCGTCTCTCATCGGTTCGTGGCCATGCTGACGGGCGCGGAGGTCTCGATCGACCGGAGCGCGGCCGCCGCGATGGCGACCGCGGCGAGGCCGTCCGCCGCATCGACGCGCGGGGCGGGTCCGCCGAGGAAGGCCTGGTGGAACTCGCGGATCTCGGTCAGGTACGGGCTCTCGCTGAAGCGCGTGGTCGGCTGGTAGCCGGAGACCTCGTCCGTGCTGCCGTTGAAGGCGATCGGGGGGTTGCCGAGCGAGTCGTGCTGCAGGAGCC
Organism: uncultured Microbacteriaceae bacterium; assembly: GCA_947487835.1. Classification (GTDB taxonomy): domain Bacteria; phylum Actinomycetota; class Actinomycetes; order Actinomycetales; family Microbacteriaceae; genus Planctomonas. Next base: position 659,446 of record CANKXX010000002.1, on the reverse strand, counting down.
CCCCGTCGCCCGCGACCTCGAACCGGGTCTGGAACGCGATCGGCTTGCGGCTCCACACCCCGGTGACGTAGCTCACGGTGCCCGACTCGTGGGTGAGGATGACCTGCGCGGTCAGCGGCTCGGGTGCGCCGTCCTCGCGAAGCGACGGCGACTCGGTCGCGTAGACCGAGGTCACCTCGCCGGCGTTCCAGCGGGCGAAGTCGAGGTCGTGGATCATCTGATCCATCACGAGACCGCCCGACAGCTCCTTCTGCGAGAACCAGGGGGCGGCGGGCGCGGATCCGGCGCGCAGGAAGCGCTGCACCGCGAGCGTGCCGATGCCGCCGTCGGTGATGGCGTCGTGCATGGCGACGTACTCCGGGAAGAAGCGCACGACGTGCGCGGGATAGAGCTGCACGCCCGCCCGGTCGCACGCCTCGATCATCGCGGTCGTGTCGGCCTCGCTGAGCGCGAGCGGCTTCTCGCAGACGATGTTCTTGCCCGCCTCGGCGGCCTCGATCACGAGGTCCCTGTGGGTGAAGGTCGGGGTGCAGATGTCGACCGCGTCGCTGACCGCCAGCAGATCGGCGTAGGAGTCCACCACCCGGCCGCCGCCGTGGCGCTCGACGAGCGCCGGTGCTGCGCCGTCGATGGAGAACACCACGACATCCACCCCCAGCGCGAGCCATGCGGGGAGGTGGGAGTTGGCGATGCCGCCGGCCCCCACGAGGCCGACCGTGTAGTTGCCCATGAGGCGGATGTCCTTCCTTGCGACGTTCTCGCGCCGAACCGCGGCGCCCCGGTCTTCCAGGGTGCTGAGGGAGGGTCCGCGGTGCGTCCCCTCCCCCAGCCAATCAGTCGTGCGTCAGTCGAGCGCCTTCTGGCCGTTCTCGGCGGCCGTCTGCAGCGCCTGCTCCGGCGTCACCTTGCCGAGCAGCGCCTTCTCGATCTCGGTCGCGAGGGCGCTGCTGATCTCGTCGTAGGCGAGGATCGAGGGGCGCGCCTTCGCGTACTCGAGCTGCTTCACGAACACCTCGATCTCGGGGTTCTCCGCGAGGTATGCCTGGTATGTCTCGGTCTCGGTCGTCTCCTTGTTGGTGGGGAGATACCCGGTCGCGATGTCCCACTCCGCCTGCACGTCGGGCGAGAGCGTGTACTGCAGGAAGTCCCATGCGCCGGCCTCCTGCTCCTCCGTGCCGTCGAGCAGGTAGGAGTTGTTGGTGCCGATGTTCATGGCCGGCTCGACGACGGTCGGGAACGGGGCGACGCCGACGTTCTCCTCGCCGACGCCGTCCGCGAGGAGGCCGAGGTTGTAGGCGCCGGTGATGATCATGGCCACCTTGCCGGTGCTGAACGCCGCCATGCCCTGGTTGTCGCTGCCCGTCGCGAGGCTCTGCGGGTAGGCCTGCCCGTTCTTCACGAGGTCGGTCCACACGGTGAGCGCCTGCACGCCCTCGGGCGAGTTGAAGGCGACCTCGGTGTTGTCCTCGTTGAGGAAGTCGCCGCCGGCGCCCCACAGCATCGTCTGCCAGGTGAAGACCGGCCACTCCCCCGTGCCGATGGGCAGGTAGATGCCGTACTTGTCGTCCTTGGTCAGCGTCGTCGCGACCTCCGCGACCTCGTCCCAGGTGGCCGGCGGCTCATCGATGCCGGCCTCCTCGAACATCGCCTTGTTGTAGATGAGGCCGTAGTCGCCGCCGTCGGACGGCAGTGAGTAGATCGTGCCGTCGATCGTGCCGGTGGAGAGCATGCCCTCGGTGAAGTTGTCCGCGGTGATCTCCGAGTCCTCGGACGCCAGGAGGTCCTCGAGCGGCAGCACCTTGCCCGTCTCCACGACCTGGCTGAGCTTCTGCGGCGTGCCGTCGCCGAGCACGAGGTTCGGTCCCTGCTCGTTCTTCACCGCGTTCAGCAGCTTCGGGGTGAACTGGTCACCGGTGCCGCCGTACTGGATCCGCACGGAGAACTCGTCCTGCGACTCGTTGTAGCCGTCCGCGATCTCCTCGACCGTCTTGCCCGCGTCGCCCGTGTAGTGGGTCCAGACGAGGATCTCCGTGGCACCGCCGGCCGCGCCGCCGCTGTTGCCGGTCACGGATCCGCCCGCACAGCCCGTGAGCACGAGTCCGACGGCGGATGCCGCGGCGAGGATGGTGGCGCCGCGGGCGAAACGGGGCGCGGGGCGCCCGAGGGATGGGGTCATGGTGTTTCTCTCCTGTCGTGGATCACTGGTGTTCGGTGCGAGGTACGCGGAACGATCGGGGACGTGCGGCTAGCGCAGGCCCCCGGACATGGCCGTGACGATCTGGCGCTGGAAAAGGAGGAAGACGAGGAAGACCGGCAGGATCGCGAGCGTCGATCCGGCCATGAGCAGGTTGAAGCTCGTGGCGGCCTGGGACGACTGCAGCTGGGCGAGGCCGATCGGCACCGTGAAGAACTCGGTGCGGTTCACCGCGAGGAACTGGAAGAAGAAGTTGTTCCAGTTGTAGACGAACGAGAGGATCGCGAAGGAGCCGATCATGGGCGTCGCCATGGGCGCCATGATCGAGCGGAACCGGCGCCACACGCCCGCCCCGTCCATGCGGCTGGCGTCCTCGATCTCCGTGGGGAAGGACGAGAAGAACTGCCGGAACAGGAACACGCCGAGGATGGACGGCACGTTCGGGATGATGAGGCCCTGGTAGCTGTTCAGCCAGCCGAGCGAAGAGAGCAGGCTGATCAGCGGCGTGAACACGACCTCGAACGGCACGAGCAGGGCCGCGAGGAGTACGACGAAGATGATGTTGCTGCCCGGGAACCTGAGCCGCGCGAACGCGTAGCCGGCGGCGAGGCTGGTGAGCACCTGGCCGAGCGTCGTGAACACCGTCACGACCGCGCTGTTGAAGTAGTACATCCCGAACGGCGCCACCTCGAAGAGGTCGCTGTAGTTCTCGAAGTGCCACTCCCGCGGCAGGAACGTCGGCGGGAACGAGAGCGCCTCGCTCGAGGACTTGAAGCTGGTGAGCAGCATCCACACGAACGGCCCGAAGAAGATGAGGGACGCGACGATGAGGATCGCGTGCCGGAGGATCGCCGGGGCGAGCTTGCGCGCCCGCACCGCGAGCGTCCGGTGGCGACGGTGGTCCCGGCCTCCGCCGGTTCCCGTTCCCGGGGTGGAACCGGTGGGCGCGTTCTCGGCGAGAGGGGCCGAAGCGACAGCGTGAGTCACGAGATGCCTTTCACGCCAGCTCGACGCTGTCGCGCCGAGCGAGCACCTTGAGCTGGATGACCGAGACGATGATGCCGACCGCGAGCAGGATGACGGCGCCCGCGCTCGCGGGTCCCCCCTGGAAGAAGACGAAGCCCTGCTGGTAGATCCAGTAGAGAAGCGTCTCGGTCGAGCCGAGCGGGCCGCCGCCGGTGAGCACGTAGACCTGCGTGAAGACCTGCAGCGAACCGATCAGGCCCGTGATGGCGAGGAAGCCGCTCGTCGGCGCGACCAGGGGAAGCGAGATGGAGAAGAAGCGCCGTACCGGCCCGGCCCCGTCGATCGTGGCCGCCTCGTAGTAGCTGGCCGGCACGTTGGAGAGTGCGGCCGAGTAGATGATCATCGTGTAGCCGACGAGTTGCCAGATCGAGAAGATGATCACCGAGACCATCGCCCACGGTTCCGTCGTGAGGAACGCGATCGGCGAGAGGCCGAGGAGGCCGAGCCCGTTGTTCACCAGGCCGCCGAGCGGGGTGAGCAGGTAGCTGAAGATCAGCGCGCTTCCGACGATGGGCGCGATGTATGGCGTGAAGATCAGCGTGCGGTAGATGCCGCGCCCCCGGAACGGCGTGGCGAGCAGCGCCGCGAAGAACAGCCCGAGCGCGAGGGAGCAGGGCACGACGACGATGACGTACAGGCCGGTGTTGCCCGCGGCCCGGAGGAACTCCGGGTTGGTGAGCACGTCGATGAAGTTCTGCGCACCCACGACGTTGCTGACGGTGCCCGTGCCCGGGTTCCAGTCGGTGAAGCTGTAGAAGACCGTCTGCGCCAGCGGGAACAGGTAGAAGACGACGAGGAGGATCGTCGTCGGGGCGATGAGCACGTAACCGGCCCGGCCCTCGCGCCGCTCCAGGGGCGAGCGCGCCACGGTGCCGTTCCGGGGGACACGATCAACGGCGATTGCCACGGTCACACCACCTTCCGGCCTGCGACAGTGCTCCGAGGAGGTTCAACTTCGTCGTTGGCCCGTACGTTTGCGCCGCATGATCCATGCGACTGATGGAACTCTATGGATGTTTCTCGGTCGTTTCAATTCGATTTCCGAAAAAACTTTTCACGAGTCGGATTCGCGGTGGTGGCCGCATCCGCCGCCCTGCCCTCCGCAACCGGCGCTCCTGCTACCGCCGGCCTGTCCCTTCGCCCTGCCCCTGCTCCTCTTGCTCCTGCCCGGGCAGCGGCGTCCTGCCCAGGGTCGACTTGGGCAGGATGCCCGTGCCTGGGCAGGGCCACTGAGGGCGCCGGAAGTGTCCGGGCCGCCGGTGCTCGCGCTGCCGACGTAGCGGGCTCGGCGCGGTCGACTACACTCACTGGCGTGAATCGTCCCTCCCCTGCTCTGCCCGTCGGGCGCAAGGAGGTCGTCGGCGCGCTCTGCGCCGACCCGAGATAGCCGTCGGCACGTCGTTTCCGCGCTCCCGCGCGGCGCTTTTTCCCGTGCATGGTCCTCGAGGCGACGCCTCCGAAGGCCCGCGCGCGGCCCCTTCGACATCCCCCGACCCGCGCCCCAGCCGCGCGGGCGAGCAGACAGGCACTCATCCATGAATCCCTTTTCCGAGGACCGCATCCGCGCGTCCTTCCTCAACGCATCCCTGCGCGAGCGCAAAGCTCTCGTCCTCCCCACCGATTTCGACGCCGTCCCGTGGCAGGACCTCGACTACCTCGGCTGGCGCGACCCCAAGCTCCCGATGCTCGGCTACGTGCTCGCCGAGGTCGACGGCCAGCCGGCGGGCGTTCTGCTGCGTCAGGCGCAGCGCACCCCTCGGGGTCGCGCGCAGTGCTCCTGGTGCGAGGACGTGCAGCTGCCCAGCCCGGTCGCGTTCTTCTCCGCGAAGCGCACGGGCGACGCGGGTCGCAGCGGCAACACGGTCGGCACCCTCGTGTGCGCGAACTTCGAGTGCTCGGTCAACGTGCGGCGCCGCCCCACGCTGGCGTACGTCGGCTTCGACCGCGACGCGGAGCGCCTGCGTCGCATCGAGGTCCTGCGTACGAACGTCACCAACTTCGTGCGCAACGTCCGCGACGGATCCTGACCCCGGCGTTCCGGCGAACCAGGATCCCGACTCCCGACCGCGCGACTCCCGACCGCGCGACTCCCGACCGCGCGACTCCCGACCGCGCGACTCCCGACCGCGCGATTCCCGACCGTTCCGACGTCCCGTCCTCGCGCTCCTGCCCAGGCAGAAGGATCCTGCCCAGTTTTTATCTGGGCAGGATCCGCGTGCCTGGGCAGGGGCGGGGTGAGCCCGCAGGATCCGCGTGCCTGGGCAGGGGCGGGGTGAGCGCGCAGGATCCGCGTGCCCGGGCAGGGGCGGCGTGGCGTGCAGGAACGGGCGGGATACGCCGCGTCCCCGGTCGGGGGTGCGCGCGAGACCCCGCGGACACGACAGAATCGAGCCCGGGGGGTGTCGCATGACGGGTAGGGGTGTTCGCGCTGCGCTCGTCGTGATCCTGCTCCTCCTCTGCGGATCGGCGATCACGGCGGCGTCCCTGATCGAGGTTCAGGAGGCGAGGATCGCGAACCGGCCACCCCTCCGCCTCGGGCTGATGACGCCGGGCGGACCGACCGCGACGGAGGAGCTCGACGCCGCCGCGGCCGCCCTCGGCGAGGAGCCGTCGATCCTGCTCTGGTACGAGGACTTCGCCCAGCCCCCGCCTCTCGCCGCGCTCGAGGCCACGGCGGCGCGGGGCGCGACCCCGCTGATCACCTGGGAGCCCTGGGCGTGGGGCGGCGGAGTCGATCAGCCGCGCTTCGCGAGCGACAGGATCGCCGCGGGCGACCACGACGCCACGATCATCGCGTGGGGCGAGGCGCTCGCCGCGTGGGGCGAACCGGTGCTCCTGCGCTACGGACACGAGATGAACGGTCCGTGGTACCCGTGGTCGGACGGCGTGAACGGCAACCGTCGCGGTGACTACGTCGCCGCCTGGCGGCACGTGCACGACCTCGTGACGGGCGCGGGCGCGTCCAACGTGCGGTGGATGTGGTCGCCGTCGGTCCCCGCCGCGGACATGCCGCCGATGTCGACCCTGTACCCGGGCTCCTCCTACGTCGACGTCGTGGCACTCGACGGCTACAACTGGGGCACGACCTCGTCGTGGACCTCGTGGCAGGAGCCGTCGGCGCTGTTCGGGAAGCCGCTCGAGACGTTGCGCTCTGTCGCGCCGGGGAAGCCCATCCTCATCGCGGAGACCGCATCTGCGGAGGCGGGCGGCGACAAGGCGGCCTGGAACCGGTCGCTCATCCCCTACCTGTCCTCGCAGCTCGACGTCGAGGCGGTCGTCTGGTTCAACGCCGACAAGGAGGTCGACTGGCGCTTCGACAGCACGGCGGAGTCGGCTGCGGCGCTGCGGGACGCCCTTGCCGCGCGCCGACCGGCCGCGTACTAGCGCGAACCGCGCCCACGCCGCACGCGCTGCCGCACCACACTTCCCGCCCCACCGGGCCCCACAGTCCTACGCTGTGGACGTGCCGCTCTCCGCCGAGTTCACCGACCCCCGCCTCGTCGCCGTGTACGACTCCCTCAATTCGTACGACGAGGGCACGCAGCCCGCGTTCTACCTCGGCCTGGCCGAGGAGCTCGGCGCGCGGTCGGTAGTCGACGTCGGCTGCGGCACCGGGCTGATCACCCGGGAGTTCGTCGACCGGCGGTATGCCGTCACCGCGCTCGAGCCGTCCGCCGCGATGCTCGCCGTCGCCCGCCGGCGGATCGGGGAGGACCGCGCGACCTGGCTCGAGGGCGAGACCTCCCTCCTCGGCGCGATCGACGCCGACCTCGCCCTCCTGTCCGGTCACGTCGCCCAGTTCTTCCTCACCGACGAGAGCTGGCAGCGGGCCCTCACCGACCTCCGGCGAGCGCTGCGGACGGGAGGCACGCTCGCGTTCGAGACGCGGAACCCGGCGATGCCCGAGTGGGAGACGTGGACGGCGGACCGCCGACGGGTGGGCGTCGATCCCGCGGCGGGCGCGATCGAGACCTGGACCGAGGTGGACGACGTGCAGGGCGGCATCGTGTCCTGCACGCTCCACTACCGCTTCCTGGAGAGCGGCGAGGAGCTCGCGGCGGGCAACCGGCTGCGGTTCCGCACCCACCACGAGATCGAGGCGTCCCTGGCCGCCGCCGGATTCGCGATCGCGCACACCTACGGCGACTGGGATCGGCGGCCCTTCTCGGCGGCGGACTCGCCGGAGATCGTCGTGGTCGCCCGGGCTACCTGACGTCCGCGAGGATCGCCGCGCGGTGGGCGAGGACCCACTCCTCCTGCTCGTCCCAGACCCGCTCGCGCCCCTCCCGGAGCCACGTCGCCTGCGGCTCGATGCCCTCCCGCGCGAGCCGGGTCGCGAGGCCCCGGGTGCGGCGCTGCCGGGCGAGGACCGCGTCAACGAGACCCTCGACGACGTCGGGCGTCGCCGGCGAGCCGGAGTAGGCCTCCCAGAACACTCGGATGCGGGCCGCTCGATCCGGCGGAGCCGGGTAGGCCAGCCACTCCACCGCCATCGCGTCGGTCCGGAAGGGGGCGACGTAGTCGACCGCGTACGCGACGTCGTCCAGCGGGTCGCCCGCGTACGCCAGGTCCCAGTCGAACACGCCGACCGGCACCCCGTCCCGCCAGGCGAGGTTCCAGGGCCCGAAGTCGCCGTGGCAGATCACCTCCCCCGACCGCGGCGCCTCGAGGTCGGCCCAGGACATCGGCTCCGGGAGCACGAAGCCGCGACCCGCGTCGTGCAGGCGCCGGAGCAGCCGCGCCATCGCCTCCAGCCCGGACCGCGGCACCACGTTCGCCCAGACCGGCCCCGGGTCGCCCGGGATCCACTCGAGCACCTCGCGCCCCTCCTCGTCGATGCCGAGAGGCGTGGGCACCTCGGTCAGCCCGGCCGCGCGGAGGTGTCGCAGGGCCGCGTGCACCGCAGGTGTCCAGCGCTCCCGCGGCCGGCGCACGGTGTCGCCGACGCGCTGGACGCGGCTCGGCTCGGCGGGGGCGGACACACCCCGAGTGTGCCATGCGCGGGTACGCCGGCGAGTACCCCGGCACCCGCCGAAGGGATGAGGCGGGGAGCCCGAGGTTCATCCCTCCGGCGGATTCGCCCCCGAAGCCCTCTCCCTAGGCTCGAACCATGATTCGGGCAGAAGGACTAGCCAAGCGTTACGGCCACAAGACCGCCGTCGACGACATCACATTCACCGTGCAACCCGGAATGGTCACCGGCTTCCTCGGTCCCAACGGCGCGGGCAAGTCGACGACGATGCGGATGATCGTCGGACTCGACCGGCCGAGCGCGGGCAGCGTCACCGTGAACGGCCGCGCCTACGCGCAGCACGCCGCCCCGCTCCGGGAGGTGGGCGCGCTGCTGGACGCCAAGGCCATCCACACCGGTCGGAGCGCCTACAACCACCTGCTCGCGATGGGCGCTACGCACGGCATCGGCAAGGCCCGGGTGCGCGAGGTCATCGCGCTCACCGGGCTCGAGTCCGTGGCGAACAAGCGCGTCGGCGGCTTCTCGCTCGGCATGGGCCAGCGCCTCGGCATCGCGGCGGCACTCCTCGGCGACCCGGCGACGCTCATCCTCGACGAGCCCGTGAACGGCCTCGACCCCGAGGGCGTGATGTGGGTCCGCACCCTCGCGCGCCACCTCGCGGCCGAGGGTCGCACGATCTTCCTCTCCAGCCACCTGATGAGCGAGATGGCGCTGACGGCCGACCACCTCATCGTGCTCGGCCGCGGCAGGATCCTCGCCGACGCCCCCGTCGCGGAGATCCTCGCCGCCTCCACCCGCACCTCCGTGCGCCTGCGCAGCCCGCAGGCCGACCGGCTCGCCGCCCTGCTGCGCGGTCCCGACGTGACCGTCACCCCGACGGATCAGGGCGCGCTCAACGTCACCGGCCTCGCGGCCGCCGACATCGGGGACGCCGCGGCGGGCGCGGGCATCCCCCTGCACGAGCTCACCCCCGTGGCCGCCTCGCTCGAGGAGGCGTACATGGAGCTCACCCAGGACGACGTCGAGTACCACGCCGGAGGAGCCGAAGCACCCGCCGTCGGCGCCGGAGGCACCACGCTCCCCACCAGCACGGCCGGAAGCGGCCCCACCGAATACCAGGAGGTCGCCCGATGAGCGCCACGATGACCGCCAGCCCGTCCGCCGTCTCCAACTCCGCAGCCCACCTCTCGGCGATCGGCATCCTCCGCTCCGAGTGGATCAAGCTGCGCAGCGTGCGCTCCACCGTCTGGTCCTACGCGATCATCGTGGTCGTGTCGTTCGGCATCGCCCTGCTGCTCTCGCTGACGATCAGCTTCGACGGCGCCGCCCCGCCCGCTGAGATGCAGACGAGCATCGTGCTGCAGGCCTCCACGTTCGGCATCTACTTCGGACAGCTCATCGTCGGTGTGCTCGGCGTGCTGACCATCAGCGGCGAGTACTCGACGGGCATGATCCGCTCCACGCTCACGGCGGTGCCGAAGCGCCTGCCGGCCCTGGCGGCCAAGGCGCTCGTGCTGTTCGTCACGACGTTCGTCGTCGGCCTGATCAGCGTGTTCGGCTCCCTGCTCATCGCGACCCCGATCCTCGCCGGCAACGGCGTCGAGGCGGACTTCGGCGACGGCACGCTGATCGGCAACCTCCTGCTCGCGGCGCTGTACCTCGCCCTCGTGGCGGTGTTCGCCCTCGGCCTCGGCACCATCCTGCGCAGCAGCGCCGGCGGCATCGCGGCGTCGCTCGGCACGATCCTCCTGCTGCCGACCATCGTCAGCCTCATCGCGGCGCTCACTCAGGCGGAGTGGGCCAACGACCTGATGCCGTACCTCTTCTCGAACGCGGGCACGGGCATGTACACGCCGCTCATGGGCGGCGAGGGACTCGACCAGGGCCAGAACACGCTCATCGTGCTCGCCTGGGTGGCCGTCTCGCTCGTCGGCGGCGCGCTGCTGCTGAAGCGCCGCGACGCCTGACCGCACGGAGAAGGAACCAGCAAGAGAACGAGCGGGAACCACCGCGGACGAAGCCCGGGGACGGTCACGACCGGACCCGGGCTTCGTCGCGTCCGCCCGTGCGGCTAGGGTCGCGGCATGGCGGCTCACCGACTCAGCGTGGACGCGGCTCGACGCATCGCCGTGCACGCGCAGGCCCTCGATCGACCGCGGCCGACCGGCATCGTCGAGGTGGTGGACCGCCTCACGATCCTGCAGATCGATCCGACGGCGGCCGTCGCGCCGAGCGCCGACCTCGTGCTGTGGAGCCGGCTCGGCTCGCGCTACCGACCGGCCGACCTGGTGACGGCACTCGAGCGCGACCGCACCCTGGTCGAGACGATCGCCTACATCCGCCCGTCGCGGGACGTGCCCGCCGTGCTGCTCGACGCGCCGGCGCACCCGTCGTCGACGGCCTGGATCGAGGCCAACGACGCGTTCCGGCGGGACATCCTCGCCCTGCTCGAGGAGCGGGGTCCACTCCTGTCTCGCGACATCCCGGATACCAGCGTCGTGCCCTGGCCGTCGACGGGCTGGACGAACAACCGCAACATCACGAAGATGCTCGAGCTGCTCGCTCACCGCGGGCAGGTCGCCGTCTCCGGTCGGAAGGGGCGCGAGCGCTACTGGGACCTTCCCGCCCGCGTGTACCGGCACGACGGGCCCGCGCTCGATGCGGCCTCCGCCGTGGCCTACCGGAACGAGCGGCGCCTCGCCGCCCTGGGCATCGCGCGCGCCACCGGTCCCGTGATCCCGGGCGAGTCCCCGTACGTCGGGGATGCCGGCGAGGAGGCGGAGGTCGAGGGCATCCCCGGTCTCTGGCGGGTGCACCCGGACTACCTCGACCGCCCATTCGCGGGGCGCACCGTCCTGCTCTCCCCGTTCGACCGTCTCGTGCACGACCGGGTCCGCGCCGAACAGCTCTTCGGCTTCGAGTACGTGCTCGAGATGTACAAACCCGCGGCCAAGCGCCGATGGGGGTACTTCGCGCTCCCCGTGCTGCACGACGACCGGCTGGTGGGCAAGCTCGACGCGACTGCGGACCGCAAGGCCGGCGTCCTCGTGGTCTCCGCCCTGCACCGCGACGTCCCCTTTAGCGCCGCGATGGAGTCCGCCGTCCGGGCCGAGATCGACGACCTCGCCGCCTGGCTGGGCCTCGAGGTCGCGCTGTCCGCCGACGAGAACCGAAGCCGGCGGCGCTCCTAGCTCCTCCGGTTGATGACCGCGAACGCGGCGGCGCCGACCAGGATCTCCGCGGCCAGCAGCAACGCGAGCACCATCTCGACGGCGGCCCCGAGGGCGATGGCGATGGTCGCGACCCCGGTGAGCGGGATCGACAGCAGCCCGACCACCGCGAGGGCGCGCGTCAGCACCGCGTCGTCGCGCTCGTCGCCGGTCTGCGTCCAGGCCCGCTCGAAGGTGGTCGCGCGGGCGGGGCGGCGGGCGAGGCGCCACACGGTCACCCCCGCGGCCAGGAGGGTGACGGCCGCTCCGACCAGGAACCCGTTCCCCATGTTGCCGGGCGCGTACGCGCGCAGCAGCAGGCCGGTCGCGGTCATCACCGCGACGAGCGTGAGGGCGACGCCGAGGAGGAGGGCCTTCTGCTTTCCGGTGTACTGGTCAGTCGACATGGAAGATCTCCTCGACGGTTCGATCGAAGTGGCGGGCGATGGCGATGGCGAGCGGCAGGGAGGGGTCGTAGCGCCCCGTCTCGATGGAGTTGACCGTCTGCCGGGACACGTCCAGCGCCTCGGCGAGTTCCCGCTGGGACAGCCCGGCGGAGACCCGGAGGTCGCGGACGTCGTTCCTCATGGGCCTCCGGCCGACGGGTGGATGGTAAAGCGTGCTTGACACATCGAGCATGCGCGACGGCGGCGGAAATGTCAAGGCACCTTGTCACCTGCGCGGCGTGTTTCTCGCGGCCGCCGGCGCTGCGGGAGAAGCGGCGGGACCCGGCCGGCGGCCGGGCGTGCTAAGACGGCGGGATGAAGAACCTCGCGAACAAGGTCGTCGTGATCACCGGCGCGGGATCCGGGATCGGGCGCGCGCTGGCGCTGAACCTCGCGGCGAGGGGAGCGATCCTCGCGCTGTCCGACGTGGTCGAGGCCGGCCTCGCCGACACGACGCACCGTGCCCGGGCCGCCGGCGCCCCGGCGGTGCACAGCCGGCTGCTCGACGTGAGCGACCGGGAGGCCGTCGCACGTTACGCCGAGTCGGTCGCGACCCGCTACGGGAGGGTGAACGTCGTCATCAACAACGCCGGGGTCGCCCTGGACGGGGCCTTCGCCGACGTCGAGTACGCCGACATGGACTGGATCATGGGCGTCAACTTCTGGGGCGTCGTGCACGGCAGCAAGGCGTTCCTCCCCCACCTCATCGCCTCGGGCGACGGCCACCTCGTGAACGTCTCCTCGCTGTTCGGCCTCCTGTCCGTGCCCCATCAGAGCCTCTACAACGCGTCGAAGTTCGCGGTGCGCGGCCTCAGCGAGGCGATCCGTCAGGAGATGCTGGTGGAGGGCATCCCGGTCGGCGTCACCGTCGTGCATCCGGGCGGCGTCCGCACGGGGATCGCGCGGAGCGCGAGGAGCACGGGCAGGAGGACCCCCGAGGAGATCCTGGCGGCCAATCGGCACTTCGACGAGACGCTGGCGCGGACCTCGCCCGAGCGGGCCGCGGAGATCATCGTCCGCGGCATCCTGCGGAACCGGGCCCGCGTCCTGGTCGGCGCCGACGCGCACGTCCTGCACGCGTTCGCCACGCTGGCCGGCTCCCGCTACCAGGACGTCTTCGCTCGGTACTTCCCCCGGGTGACGCGGCCGACTCGCCGGGCGACGTGGCCGTCGCGGCCACGGAGGTCGTAGGTACCCGAGCCGAACGAGAGGGGGCGGAGGCCCAGATCCTCCACCCCCTCAGCAACGCCGTCGTCCTAGCAGCGGTTCTTCCGCTGGTCCGAGGTCGACGGGTTGGTGTAGCAGGACTTGCCGGTGCCCCGGGTGCTCGTCGTCACGACGGGCTCGCCCGGCGAGCGGGTCTCGGTCACGACCGGGTCGAGCGTCTCGCGGGTCACCGTGACCTCCGGCTCCGCAGGGGTGACCACGACCTCTTCGACGTAGGTCGTCTCCCCCTCCGCGACCGTGACCTCCGGCTCGGTCGGCGCACAGGTGGTGGTCACTATGTCAGGACCGGCGAGAGTCTCGACCGTCACGACGGGCGGTCCAGCCTGCAGGCCGACCTCCGTCACGAGCGGCTCAGCCGCAGTCGTGCGCTGCGTGACTCGTGGGTTGGGTGCGTTCTCGAACACGACGGGTACCAGCGGGGACCAGGCGGTACCACCCTGATACCGATACGTCGTGGTCGTCGTCGTCGTGATCGTACGCTGCTGGTACGACACCGACTGAGTCTGCGTCGTCTGCTGAGTGGTCGTCCGCGTGTACGCCGTCGGCTGAGTGATCGTCTCGCACGCCTCCCGCTGCTGAGTGGACGTGATGACCGCGGTGCTCGGGATTCTGGTGATCGTGACGGTCTCCCGCGGCTGCGTCGTGGTGGTCACCCGCTCCTGCGGGGTCGTGACGGTCGTGACCCTCGTGGTCGGGGTGGTCGTGGTTGTGACGACGGTCCGCTCGCACCGCTCGACCTTCGAACTGCCCTTGCCGCGCTTGTCGTCATGGCCTGACCTGTCGCCCTTCCCGGAGCTCACCGGCTTGCAATTGCGGTAGCCGGAGGTCTGCTTCGTCGTCGCCCTGCCGTTCTCGACCCGGGTATCGGTCACCGGCACTCCGGCCACGACGGCTGACGTCGCGACCGGATCACCCGCGTCTCGTTGCTCCGACTCGACGGTCGGGGTGCCCGGCGTGGCCGTTCTCACCTCGGCGGGCGCACCCACGTCGCGGACCTCGCTCTCGCTCGTCGCGGGTCCGGACGGTAGCGGTTCCGTCTGCACCGAGAACGGCGACCCGTTCGGTTCCGGGTCGCTCACCGTTGTCGTGGGCCTGCCGAAGGGGCCTGTGATCGACGTGGACGCGGTGACGACGCAGCGGTCCTGTCCGAGCATCGCGCCGGCCGTGAAGGTGCCGCCCGCCTGCTCGCACGTGTGCTGGCGGGTGTGATCCGCATAGGCGGGTGACACGGGTCCGGCGAGGGATCCGCCGAGAAGCAGTGCGGCGATCGCCGCCGCGCCTGTCGCTTTCCTGAGGGACGTCACGGGTGCCTCCTGTTTCGCTTCGTTGCGTTACCGGGTCCATCGCGTGCCGTCCCCCGCCGCGCCGCGATTTCTGGCCATGCTAAAACGGCTCAACCCGAGAAAACATGACTAGCGCTCAGCTTTTCCGGAGGCTACAGTGCGCGTCCGTCCGACGGCACCAGTACGCGGCCGGATGCGCCTCGGTACCGGTCTCAGCGTTTCGTCCCACCCCGGCCTCGAAAGCCGGTGTGACTGCAGCCGCCGATGGCCTCGGGATGTTCTAGAAAGGAAGGACAGCCACCCGCGGGTCTGGAGGCGGTGCCGTGCCGCACCGACCGAGCCGCGAGTGGTCGCAGGGCGTCCGCGACCCGCGCCGAAGCGTGTCGCGGAGGAAGGCGGTGTGCGATGGCGCTACTTCCCCCGGGGAGGATCCCGCTTCCGCCCGCGTCCCGCAGGCCTGCACTCGCGGTCCCCGACGTCCACGCGCCCGTGACGCGGCACTCGTCCGCGGTGATCGTTCGCGTGCCGGTGTCGCGTCACGGTCTCGACAACACCATCATCCGAAGCACGGGAGGAAGTCATGGTCGATTCCGGCCAGAGTGAACGACTGCACAGCGCGGATCCGATCCCGCCGCTCACCGAGACGGAGCAGCGGCACCTCATCCCCGCGTTCTTCTACCCCGACTTCCCGCATCAGAACAGCCGGTGGCAGCGGATGGTGGACAACGCGCGGCCCGGCTCCCTCATCGTCATCAACCCGAACTCGGGTCCGGGCAGCGGGCGCGATGTGAACTACGTGCACGCGATCGACGACTGCCGGGCGCGCGGCCTGAAGGTCATCGGCTACATCCGCACCGGCAGGGGCACCGTGCCGTTGCGGCCCACCTACGCCTGGATGCTGGGCAGGCGCACCAAGAACGTCCTCGAGCAGATCGACGCCTACCGGTCGTGGTACCCGAAGATGGCCGGGGTGTTCCTCGACGAGATGAACCTCGACGCGCAGGACCGGGCGGTGGAGCGGCGCGGCTTCTTCACCCACTACACGACGGTCGAGAAGTACCACGCGGGCATCAAGGCCGAGGTGCGGAAGAAGACACAGCAGACGATCGTGGGGGATCCGCGGGACGTGTCGGAATCTCACGGCGACTGGGCCTTCCAGGCCGTTGACGTGCTCGTGGTGCAGGAGGCGGCGGAGAGCCGCTACCTGTCGTGGTCGCCGCCGGACTGGGTCTACCCGGGCACCGACCGGACGCACGCCTACCGGATCGCGCACCTCGTGCACGGCGTGACGAACGAGCGCGAGGTGCTCGAGGCGAGCCGGGCCCATCACGCGGGCTACGTCTACGTGACCGACGAGGCGGGCAGCGGACCCGACCAGCTCTGGAACGAAGTCCCCCGGTCCTGGCGGCTGAAGTAGGCGCGCGCGGGCTTTGCGGCTAGCGCTGCTGTGGGTGCTGCGCCGGCGGCCCCAGGGCCGAGCTCAGGACCCGCGGTAGGGGCGGAAGAACTCGCGCAACTCCTCGGCGTAGAGCTCCGGCTCCTCGAAGGCCGCGAAGTGTCCGCCGCGCGGAGGCTCCGTCACGCGCACCGTGTTGGCGGTGCGGTCGAGCCAGGCGCGGGGCGGGCGCACGATGTCGGCCGGGAACAGCGCGAAGCCGGACGGCACCTCCACCCGGCGGGCGAGCTGCTCGGCCGGGATGGCGGCGTTCGCGTTGTACATGCGCATCGACGATCCGATGGTGCCGGTGAGCCAGTAGATCGTCAGGTTCGTGAGGATCTCGTCCTTCGTGAACGAGCGCTCGAGGTCGCCGCCGCAGTCGCTCCACGCGCGCAGCTTCTCGACGATCCAGGCGGCGAGTCCGGCCGGGGAGTCGGTGAGCCCGACCGCCCCGGTCTGCGGCTTCGTGCGGTGCAGAGCGGCATACGCACCCTCGGCGGCGCCCCAGGAGGCGGCGTCGTCCATCCACGCGCGCTCCTCCGGGATGAGCTCGGCCGGGTCGCCCCGGAATACGGGCACGCCCGCATCCGTGCGGTGCACGGCCACGACGCGCTCGGGATGGTCGAGGGCGAGGTAGCGGCTGACGTGGCTGCCGATGTCGCCGCCGGCGGCGCCGAACCGCTCGTAGCCGAGCACGCCCATCAGCTCCGCCCACATCCCCGCGACGGCGATCGAGTCGAGCGCCGCACCCGCGGGTCGGTCGGAGTAGCCGTACCCGGGCATGTCGGGCACGACGACGTCGAAGGCGTCCGCCGGGTCTCCGCCGTACGCGCCGGGGTCCGCGAGCAGGGGGATCACCTTCGAGTACCGCCAGAACGAGTCCGGCCAGCCGTGCGCCAGCACGAGTGGGAGGGCGGACGCGCCGGCGGCAACGGCGCGCGCGTGGACGACGTGGATGCCCAGCCCCCGGATCGGGAGCCGGAAGCGGGGCAGGCCGTTGAGCGCCTCCTCCTGCGCGGCCCAGTCGAAGCCGTCGGCCCAGTACGCGACGAGTTCGCCGAGGTAGTCGACGTCCACGCCGAGCGACCATCCCGCATCGGCGGGGCTGTCCGGCCAGCGCGTGGCCCGCAGCCGGGCGCGGAGATCCTCGAGCTCGGCGGACGGCGCGCGAGGGGCGAAGGGTTCGGGGCGGATCACGTCGTCCGGCATGGCCGTCAGGCTACCGCCTACCCGCGCAGGGCGAGCTGCTCGCTGACCCACCGCGCGTACCGCGCCCACGGATCCTCGACGCCCGCGCTCAGCACGCCGATGTGGGCCAGGAGCTCGTCGTGCGGCTCGAACCACTCCGTGCGCAGCATCCGGTGGCTCGCGAACTGCGCGTGCCGCCGCTGCTCGACGAGCCGGTCACCGCGCTCGAAGGCCAGCAGCTCGTCGAAGCGCTGGCTCGCGAGCCGGGACCGCGGGTTGCCCGAGGTGCCGATCTTGATCCTGTCGCCGTACCGGATGTAGTAGACGACGTCGACGCGGCGGCGGGACAGGTCGTCGTCGGGCACCTCGCCGACCTTCCACTCGCACAGGCCGCACAGCCATCCCGACGGGTACCGGACGCCCAGCCGCGAGCCGCAGGCGAGGCACGGCGAGGGCAGCACGTCGGTGATGCCGACCTCCGCCGCGACCGCGTCATGCGCGGCGAGGAGGTGCGTCGTGCAGAGGTTGAGCGGGGCATCCGCGTTCACAGGCTCGGCACACGCCTCCCCGTCGTCCGAGACGATGCCGCAAGCCCTCATGCGGGCACGCTACCGACCACCACCGACACCCGCGCCCTGTTCGTCTTCCGGGTGCCCTCCGGCGCCCGCCGTGTTCCGAATTCTTGAACGGTGACGGATCGGGATGCGGCTTGCGGAGCGGTATGGGGACGAGCTACTCAGCGAGGGGGTGGGGCGCGGTCGGTGATCCGCGGCGACCACCACGGGATCCTCTCCGTCACCCGCAGGTAGTACCCGGTGGCGCCGAGCACCGACAGGAGGACTACCACGACGATCGCCGGCTGGCCGAGCGTCGAGAAGCCGGCGAGGAGCACCGCCGCGGCCTCCGCCACCGCGACGACAAGGAGCGCGACCGCTCCAACGGCGGCCTGCGTGGTGCGCGACGCCGACAGCCGGCGCGCGATCGCCCGGGCCGCGGCGGAGATGGAGATCGCGACGACGCCGATCAGCACACCGAACATGCCGCCCGCCGTGGCGAGCAGGAGGATGAACCCCGCCTCGTCGAGCGAGGAGCGCGCACCGGCCCAGGTCAGCCAGACCGTTACCGTGGCGACGGCCCCGGTGAGCGCGCTCCACCCCATGGCGGCGCAGACCGTGGGCGGGTACCAGTCGTGCTTCCGGCGCTCGTCATTCGTCACGGAGCTCGACCAGGCGGACGACCGCCGTCGCACGACCCGGTTTCCGTTCCCGTGGTCCGCGACACGACCGGTGCGGCTCATCGACCGCGTCCGTCCGCGCACCGCATGCCTCGCCACACGTACCGACGGTAGCGGCAGGAGGTTCGCCGACCCCCTCCCCAGAACGGGGTCGTCGGCGGGATACTGCTGCACGAGGACGGAGGGAACGAGCACATGAGCACGCAACCGACACCGGTGGATCCCCCGGACCTGCCCCGCAGTCCCGCCTTCGCCCAGGGCATGGTCGCGCCGGCCGGGCCGACCCTGTACGTGGGCGGCCAGAACGGCACCGACTCCTCCGGCGCCCTGCTCGAGGGGCTGGGACCGCAGACCGAGCAGGCCCTGCGGAACGTCCTCGCCGTCCTCGCCGAGGCGGGCACCGATCGCGACCACGTGGCGAAGCTGACGATCCACCTCGCGCCCGGCATCGATCCCACGGCCGCGTACGCGGCGACCGGCTCCGTCTGGGGGAACGTGCGCACCGCGGTCAGCGTCCTCGCCGTCGCGCCGGCCCGGCCGGGCGCGCTGGTGGAGATCGAGGCGGTCGCCACTCTGCCCCAGGGCTGACCGGACGCAGCCGGTCGTCCCGGGCGGCGCCGACGCTAGCCCGCGGCCGTCGTGCCGCCGCCGGTCGAGGCAGACCCGCCCACCCGCTCGAAGCGCGGGATGCGGGTGAGACCGCACTCGACGGTCACCACGCCCGGCCCCTCGTGCAGCGTCCCGTCGTCCGCCCGCCACGAGCCCTCCGGCAGCACGACGCGGCGCTCGGTGGCGCCGCGGGTCACGACGGGCACGACGAGGAGGTCGGGCCCGAGGAAGAACTGGTCGAGCACGTCCGCCCCGTCCGCCAGGTCGGGCTCCTGGTACGCCATGGGCCGAAGGATGGGCTCGCCGGTGCGCGCGGCATCCTCGACCAGCTCGAGGATGCGCGGGAGCAGGGCGCGGCGCACCTCGAGCGCGTCGAGCACGGCCGCGAGGTGCTGTTCGTCGAGGACGCGCGACGGCGAGACCGAGAACTGCATCATGGGCGCGAGCGCGGCGATCTGCGCGTACCGCACGAAGAACTCCTGATCCACGGCGGCCTCGCCCCGCATCGCGTCGATCTCCCCGCCGCCGATCATGTCCGGGCAGCCGAACGGGTGACCGATCAGCCCCTGCGCGAGCATCTCGGGGATGAGGCTCTCGATGCCCGAGCGGCTCCAGTCGGGGCGCTTGTCGTGCAGGCGCTGGGCGAGCGGCTGCCCACCCATCCGCCAGCACGCGCGGAACTCGTTGAACGGGTAGCGCAGCCCCAGTGCCGCCCACTTCTCGGACATCTCCCCCGGTTCGAGCGGTTGGGCCGACTGGTCGTCGGTGCGGAAGTCGCGGAGATCGGCGCCGTCGAACTTGAACCCGTCGACCCCGTACTCGGCGACGAGGAGGTCGAGCTCGCCGGTCAGCCAGTCGACGGTGTCCGGGTTGGACAGGTCGAGGACGGCGCTGAAGCCGTTCCACCAGCGCCGGACGGCGGTGTCGCCCGTGCGATCGCGCAGCAGGAGGCCGCGGGACTCAAGCTCCCGGAACGTCGCGGAGTCCGGGCTGACGAACGGCACCAGCCACAGCATCAGCGAGCAGCCCCACTCGTGCAGCTGCCGCGTCATCGCCGCGGGATCCGGGAAGCGCGCCGCGTCGAAGCGCCAGGTGCCGTAGTCCGGGGACCAGGCGTCGTCGATCATCACGACGCCGGGCGGGAAGCCCGCGTCGAGGAGGCCGCGCACGTAGGCGAGCACCCCGTCCTGCGTCGGCGTGTAGGGCTGCTCGATCCACGTGTTGTACTGCGGGCCGGCGAACAGCTCGGGTGCCGGGGTGCGGCCCGACGGCGGGAAGAAGCGGCCGGAGGCGGCGAGGAACGCCTCCCGCAGCGTCGATCCGCCGCGGCCGAGCACGACGCGCCGCCCGGCGACGCGCAGCATCCCGTTCGCGAAGGAGAACCTGAACGCCTTCTCCGACCATAGGACCCGCCCCGCGCTGGAGAGGAGCACCGGGGCGCTCTGGTTGCTCGAGAGCGCCGAGCGCGCGGCCTCGGCGGCGGTCGCGTCGGTGTCGGTGTCGGTGGGGGTGGGATTGTCGGGGTCGGGGTCGGGGTCGGGGTCGGTGGCAGTGTCGTGGCTTGCGGTGAGGTCGGCGCCGAGCGCCCGGGTGAAGGGCTCACGGCCGAAGGGCATGTGGACGCCGTCGTCCACCGCTCCGCCCCACCACCGCTCACCCGGAAGGAGGGCGATCTCGAGGTCGTCCCCCGACGCCTCCTCCCGCCACTGGGTCGAGAGGTCGGTGCTGGACGCGGACTTGCTCATGCGGTTTCCTTGCTGATCGGCGGTCTCCCCCGAGTCTTCCGGATACCGACCCGGTGTGGCGCGCGGCAGTGTCGCACGGTTCCGAGGGCGCTCGTGGCGCGCACGCTCAGAATCCGTTGAACGCCTCGATCGGAGTCGGGTCGTAGTTCACCACGACGCGAATCGCGTGGGGGAGGTCGACCTCTTCGGCCAGCCGCGCCCGCAGCGCGTCGAGCTCCGCCTCCGTCGGCGGCGGTGGTCCACCTACCCGGTTGACGTAATCCAATTGGAACGCGTTGGCCATCGGGTCGTAGCCGCCCGTGCTCAACCCGTTGGACAGCTCGTCCTGGGCGATGTCGGAGATCTGCGACATGCGGGCGTCGATGTCCTTTTCCGAGAGACCGACGTTGCCGGTGAACGTGACCCCCTCGACAGCGATGTCGCCGTCCAGCAGTTCGAGCGGGATCTCATCCTTGAACGAGACGAAGCCGCGGAGGCAAGCGGGCTCGACCCGGGCCGTCGAGTAGTCGTCGGGATAGGCTGCCCGCACGGAATCGGCGAAGACGCCGAAGCGCATCTGGTAGTCCACCCAGTCGACGTACTCGCCACTCGCCGCCGCCAGGTCTCCCGCCTCGATCTGCTCGGACGACAGCTGAGGACACTCGGGCTGAATCGGCTCGGCGTCCCCCTCCACCCTGTCGAGGCCGTTGGAGCCGGAGCGCGTGTCGGGCTGCGCGGGGGCGGCCTGAGTGGTGACGCTTCCGCCTGCACCGGCAGGCGAAGCACACCCGGCGAGCGCGAACAGGATCGCGGCCGCACCGACCGCCCGCAGGATGCGATGGCTCCTCATGCCGGAACGCTATCGGGCCACCCTTCCCCCGGTCCCTCACTCCGCGAAGGGCACTTCGCGGTCCCTGAGCTTGTCGAAGGGACGCACGCCGAGCGCAATCCTCATACGGTCCCTGAGCTTGTCGAAGGGTCGCACCCTCATCGGCAACACCACCCCTCCACAGGCACGCGTTCGAACTTCTTATCCACAGATTGTCCTGGTCAAGCCCCTATTGTCGGTGGTAGGTGGGACAATATTCTCATGAACAACCCGCTACTCGCTGATGTCACGGACGCGGTAGCAGCCGCGCTCCCGGTGGCATCGTTGTGCGGGCTCAACGACGAGAACCTCCTCGCCACCACTCGAGGAATCGAGGCACTGGGTCGCTACGTCGACGCGCTGCGAGTGACCGCGGCGGGCGAAATCGCGTCGCGATCGCGGACGGAGGACGGGCCGGCGGGACTCGCCGCCCGCAAGGGCTGCCGAAGCGCGAATGAGCTGCTGCAGCGCCTGACCCAGATCTCGAGCTCAACCGGTGCTGCCCGCCTCGGCCTCGCGGCGCTCACCCGGCACGGCACGGCCCTCTCGGGCGCACCGATGCCCGCGAAGTTCGACCACGTCCGCGCCGCCCTGGAAGCCGGCGAGCTCGGCGTGGACGCCGCGGTAGCACTGACCAAGAACCTCGCACCACTACAGGACCGCGTCCACCCTGACTCCCTCGACGCGGCGGAGCAGGAACTCGTCGCCGCGGCAACGGGCACCTCGCCCGACAGTAGCGTCCCGGCGTCGGCGGACGAGATCCGCATCCAGGCGTCCGTCTGGCGTGCGACGCTCGACCCGGACGGTCTCGAGCCCGACGAAGCACACGCCATGACGAAGCGCGGCTTCCGCCTCAAGCCCGAACGCAACGGACTCGTCCCCGTGTCCGGCGGACTCCTGCCGGAAGCGGCAGGACGGGTGAAGCGACTGTTCGATGCCTACCTGACCCCGACCACGGCGCCCGCGTTCCTGCACGAGGAGGAACTGGCCGACAAGGAGGCGGCGCAGGATCCGCGGACGAAGGACCAGCAGCGGCACGACATCCTCATCGGAGTTCTCGATGCCATGGCGAGAAGCGGTGACACCCCGACTATCGGGGGAGCGGCACCGACCGTGCTGGTGACCGTGCGGGCCGAGGACCTGGAGACCGGCGGCGCCGGATACGCGGACGGCGTTGAGTCGCCGCTATCGCCCACCACCGTCGAGCAGCTGGTGTGCACGGGCGGCGTACAGAAGGTGGTCATCGGCAGGAACGGCCGGATCGTGAAGCTTGGGTCGGCCGAGCGCTGCTTCACCGCACCGCAGCGGCGGGCGATCACCGCGCGGGACGGCGGCTGCCTGATCCCGGGCTGCTCGATCCCGGCGGGGTGGTGTGAGGTGCACCACGTCATCCCGGCGGCGGCGGGCGGTCCGACGCACCCGGACAACGGCGTCCTACTGTGCTGGTTCCATCACCGGACAATCGACACCTCGGGGTGGGCGATCCGGATGCGGGCCGGAGCGCCCGAGGTGCAGGCGCCGCCGTGGCTGGATCACACGCGCCGATGGCGCCCGGCCACGAAGAGCCGAACCGCCATGACAGCGCGGGTCAGCGCGCACCATCCCCGTCCATGAAGCCCACAACCACGGTCCCTGAAGCCCGCACCCGCGGCCCCGGGGGCCGCGGGCGCGTCGGTGACGGTGTTCGATCCCGACCTCGACCCGGACGGCCGCCACGCCGCGCTGCTCACGGAGGTGCTCGCGGAGGGGCTGCGCGGGCTGGGAACGGCGGTCCGCGACTGAGGACACCGCTTGGGTCACCCGCTCGCGCTCGCCCGCATCACCAAGGCCCAGCGTATGCTCCCCATCGACGCCGCCCGACGGCCGGTCAGGGCGCCACCGCCCGCTCGGCCGACATCCGAGGGGCCACGTAGCCGCACTCGACCAGCACCGGATCGGAGAGCAGTGACCACTCCGAGCGGCGTTGCGCGCGGCCAAGGGGAAGCGTCTCAAGGCGAAGGACGCGCCGGCTGGTCCTGGGACCCGTCCCTCTACTCCGGCAGCGCCGCCTACTACGCGATCGGCCGGACGCCGTACCCGCCCGAGCTCACCGATGCGCTCGTGACGGAGCTCGGCCTGAATGGCCGCGGGCTCCTGGTCGACCTCGGCTGCGGACCGGGATCCCTCACGCTCCCCCTGGCGCCGCACTTCGCCCGGGTGGTCGGGGTAGACGCGGACGCCGACATGCTGACGGAGGCCGCCCGGCTGGCCGGCGAGGTCGGCATCGAGAACGCGGAGTGGCGACACGCACGGGCGGAGGACCTGATGCCGGAGGACCTCGGCCCGGCCCGCGTGCTGACCCTCGCACAGTCCTTCCACTGGATGGACAGACCCCTCGTCGCGGCGATCGCGCACAGGATGCTCGCGGAGGACGGTGCCCTGGTGCACGTGCACGCGATGACGCACATGGGCATCGAGGGCGACGAGGTGCTGGCGCATCCGCGTCCGCCCTGGTCGGCGATCGCGGATCTGGTGCGGCGCCACCTCGGCTCGATCCGGAGGGCGGGGCGCGGCTTCCTTCCCACCGGCACGGCGGGTGGCGACGAGGAGGCGATCTACCGGGCGGCCGGGTTCTCCGACGCGACGCGTCTCACGGTGCCCGGTCGGATCCTCCTGCGCAGTGCCGACGAGGTCGTCGCGGCGGTGTTCTCCCTCTCCAGCT
The DNA here is from genome assembly GCA_947487835.1 of uncultured Microbacteriaceae bacterium. Taxonomy (GTDB): domain Bacteria; phylum Actinomycetota; class Actinomycetes; order Actinomycetales; family Microbacteriaceae; genus Planctomonas. Next base: position 635,327 of record CANKXX010000002.1, on the reverse strand, counting down.
CCACACCGCACCTGTTCGGTGACCGCCTTCCCGTGTTCACGGCGGGGTTGCGGGCGCTGCTCGCCGAGACGAGCCCGGAGGGCGTGTTCGCGGAGGAGATGGGTCCCATCGACCTGGACGTGTGGCGCGCCGCCCGCTGAGCCGGGAACACGTCAGCAGCACTGCCCGCTGCCCGAGCACAGCCCTCGAGTGCGAGCCCTACCCCGCGAGGACAGGCACCGCGCCAGAGCACGGGGCACAGGGCACAGGGCACCAGGCACTCCGACCGAGCGCCCGCGCCACCCCACGAACGCGGCAGTACCGCAATCCCACCCCCGACGATACGGTTCGGTGGACGAGGCGCCGTGCGCGCCGGGATGGAGTTCAGATGCCGCTCGAGGAGTCCGACCGCGAGTTCATGCGTGCCGTGGGAAAGTACCTCACGCGCATCGAGGAGCTGGCAGCGACGGAGGAGATCTCCGAGCGCACGCCCCTGGGCGACGCTTTGAGCGCGCATCTCGGGGCCGACGCGTCGATGCTGCCCATCGTCACCGAGGGCATCGCGTCGCACCGGCTCGTCGACGCCGACATCGCGCTCGACGAGCTGGCCGAGACCGGGAACGGATCGCTCGTCGGGGTGACGGGCGGCGAGCAGCGGTACCACAGCTCCCTCGCCGAGCTCGTGACGAACCGGCACATGCCGTTCGCCATCGGCCCCGTCTCGTACGCCTCGAAGGACACGGGCCCGGACAGCACGCGGCGCGTCGTCGCCTTCGGGGTGCGGATGCTGACCTTCGAGGGCGCACCCGTCGTCGTCGTGCAGCGCGCCGCCGCGCCGCAGTTCGGGCGCGAGGACGCCCAGCTGGAGGTCATGGCGCCGGACCAGGACGCCGTTTCGTCGTTCCTCGAGCGGCTGCGGGCGCTCATGATCGAGCGCAGCGTGCTGCGCGGCAAGGTGCTGTCGTTCTCGGCGACGATGTACGGATCGTCCGCCGGGGCGACGTTCCTCCGACGGCCCGACGTGCCCGAGGACGCGATCGTGCTTGCCGACGGGGTGCTGGACCGGGTCGTGGACCACGTCGTGGGCATCGGCGAGCACAGGCAGGAGCTGCTCGACGCGGGTCAGCACCTGAAGCGGGGCGTCCTGCTCTACGGGCCGCCCGGCACCGGAAAGACCCTGACCGTGCGCCACCTGCTCACGCGGACGCCCGAGGTCACGGCGGTCGTGCTCACCGGATCGAGCATCCAGTTCATCGGCGCCGCGGCGGAGATCGCGCGGACGTTCCAGCCCTCGCTCGTCGTGCTCGAGGACATCGACCTCGTCGCCATGGAGCGCAGCTTCTCGCCGCAACCGCTCCTGTTCGAGGTGCTCGACGCGCTCGACGGCTTGGACAGCGACGCCGACGTCGCGTTCGTCATGACCACCAACCGGGTCCGGGTGCTGGAGCGCGCGCTCGCCGCCCGTCCGGGTCGCGTCGATCTCGGCGTGGAGATCTCGTTGCCGGACCTGCAGTCCCGTCGTCGGCTGTTCCGCCGTTACGCCGGGTCCCTCCCGCTCAGCGACGACGCCCTCGACGCCGCCGCAACGGTGGCCGAGAACACGACGGGCTCCTTCGCGAAGGAGCTCATGCGCCGCACCGTGCTGACCGCGGCGCTCCGCGGCGGCGCACCGACGGATGAGGACCTCGCGACGTCTCTCGAGGCGCTCCTGTCGTCGAGCGAGCAGCTGACGCGGCAGCTCCTCGGCAGCGGAGACGGCGCAGCCTCCGGGCAGCACGACGAGGACGTCGACCGCGGCGAATTCGAGGAGGGGGAGTTCGAGGAGGGCGACTTCGAGGACGGACACTTCGACGACGACGGAAGCTTCGAGAACGACGGAGACGTCGACGGCGCCCGAAATACCGTCGAGGGGATCACGACGGCGGACGGAGGCTACTGGCCCGCCAACACCTCCAGGTAGTGCGGGCTGTGGATGAGGCCGAGGACGTTGCCGAAGGGATCCACGACCGACGCCGTCACGAAGCCCTCGCCCCGCTCCATGACCGGCTCGTACTCGCGCGAGCCGAGCTCCGTCAGGCGGGCGACCGTCGCGACGATGTCGTCCACGTGCCACCGGACGATCGCTCCGCCCGGCTCGATCGGCGAGGTGGACGGGAGGTAGCTGCGGTCGATGATGCCGAACTCGTCACCGTGGTCGCCCAGCCGGTACTCGACGTAGGCGGGCTTCTCGGCGTCCGGGCGTTGGAAGTACGGGTCGACGCCGAGGAATCGCGTGTACCAGTCGCGGGCCTCCCCCACGTTCTCGGCCGAGATGTTGAGCTGGGCGATCCCGCGCAGTGGCGACGGTGCTGACATGGGTGTCCTCGCATCCGGATGAGGGCCGCATCGGCGCGGCCCTCTCCATGGTGGCGAGGGTGCCCACCGCGGTCAAGTGAGGCGGATGGCAGCCCCGGGACGGCTGGGTGGCACCCCAGGCGGGTCGGCGCTCCCTAGCGGGACGCCTCAGGCCGCGGGCGGCGGAAGGAGAACGTCTTGTGCCCCACGTAGGTCGCGATGGTGATCACGATCGTCACCAGGATCTGCGACACGATCGGGTCGAGCCCGGACGTCTCGACGACGAGCGGCAGCAGGATGAGGTTCGCGAAGAGCGGGGTGAGGTTCACGAGCGTGTAGCGGGCAAGGTCGGGCCAGACGTTGCCACTCACCTTGAACACCGCCTTGCGGTGCAGCGTGAACGAGATGGGCATCTGCACGGCCCAGGCGATCACGAGCACGACCGGGTACGGGACGGAGTCGCCCCAGAGCAGGTAGAACAGTGCGAACCAGGCCGTGCCGAGGACGGTGTTGAAGCCGCCGACCAGCAGGAACGCGATGCGCTCGTCGCGGATGAGACGGAGGAGGATCCCCGGCTTGCGCGGCGACTCGTCGGGAATGCCCGCGCTCGTCTGCTCGTCCATGCGGCGTCCCCCCGGGGCTCGGTCGGGGCAGCTGCGGCCCCGAAGATGTCGCGCCGCGCGACCGGACGCGACGAATCACTGTAGCCGCCGCTCCTGAACGTCCGCGAAACGGCGCGGAACTGCCCGCGCCCCGCCCCGATCAGCAGACCGATCGAGGCGGAGCGGAACCTCCACCGGCTACGGAACCGTGTGGCCCGCGGCGCGGAAGAGTCCGTACCACTCCTCGCGGGTGAGCGGGATCTCCGAGCCGGCCGCCGACTCCCGCACGCGCTCCGGCTTCGTCGTGCCGAGCACGACCTGGATGTTCGCGGGGTGCCGGGTGATCCAGGCGACCGCGATTCCGGTGGGCGTCACGTCGTACTTCTCCGCGAGCTGGTCGAGGAGGTCGTTGAGCTCGGGCAGATTCTCGCGGTCGCCCAGGAACACGCCGTCGAAGAAGCCCTTCTGGAAGGGCGACCACGCCTGCAGCGTCATGCCGTTCAAACGGGAGTAGTCGAGCAGCCCGTTGTCGCGGTCGATCGACTGGTCGAGCGCGGCCATGTTGATGCCGATGCCCTGGGCGATGAGCGGGGCGTGCGTGATGCTCAGCTGCACCTGGTTCACGAGCAGCGGCTGCGTGACGGAGCGCTTCAGCAGCTCGATCTGGCCCGGCGTCTGGTTCGAGACGCCGAAGTGGCGCACCTTGCCGGCCGACTCGAGCTGGTCGAACGCCTCGGCGACCTCCTCGGGCTCCATGAGCGTGTCGGGGCGGTGCAGCAGCAGGATGTCGAGGTAGTCCGTGTTCAGGGCGGCGAGCGACTCGTCGACCGAGGTGAGGATGTGCTCCTTCGAGAAGTCGAAGTAGCCGTCCCGGATGCCGACCTTGCTCTGGATGTACACCTGCTCGCGCTCGGAGCCGGAGAACGTGACCGCCTCGCCGAAGCGCGTCTCGCAGCCGTGGCGGCTGGATCCGTAGATGTCGGCGTGGTCGAAGAAGTTGATGCCGGAGTCGCGGGCCGCCGCGACGAGGTCGCGGATCTCGTCGTCGCTCAGCTCCTGGATGCGCATGAGGCCGAGGATGATGTTCGAGGCGGGCAGATCGACGCCGGGGAGGGAGAGAGTCTTCATGATTCCTCCTTACGCCGCTCACCGGAGGCATGCGGGCCGCGTCCTAGGCTGAAGCGCATGGCCTCCGAGCAGCTCACCACCGATTCCGCCGCAGATCCCACCACCGAGTCCCCCGCCGACGCGACCTCCGCTCCCGTCGCCCGCCGCGTTCCCCGGGAGCGCGTGCACCACGGCGACGTGTTCGTGGACGCCTACGAGTGGCTGCGCGCGAAGGAGGACCCGGCGGTCATCGCCCATCTCGAGGCCGAGAACGCCTACACGGACGCGCGCACGGCGTCGCTCGCCCCGCTGCGCTCGCGCATCTACGACGAGATCAGCGCGTGCACGCAGGAGACGGACCTCTCGGTCCCGGTGCGCGAGGGCGACTGGTGGTACTTCAGCCGCACCATCGAGGGCCAGCAGTACGCCCGGCACTGCCGGGTGCCGGCCGAGGCGGGCGACTGGACGCCGCCGACCATCGGCGACGAGCCGATCCCGGGCGAGGTCGTGCTGCTCGACGGCAACGTCGAGGCGGAGGGCCACGACTTCTTCTCCCTCGGCAGCTTCGACGTGAGCACGGACGGCCGACTCCTGGCCTGGGCCGTGGACACGGTCGGCGACGAGCGGTACACGCTCCGCGTGCGGGATCTCGAGACGGGCACCGATCTCGTCGACGAGATCCCGGAGACGTTCCCCGGCGCGGTCTTCTCCCCCGACGCCGCCTACCTCTTCTACCCGACGGTCGACGACGCGTGGCGGCCGGACACCATCTGGCGGCACCGGGTCGGCGACGCGCCGGCTCCGCGAGGCGCCGCGGACGATGCCACGGCCGACGTCGCCGTCTTCACCGAGCCCGACGAGCGGTACTGGATCGGCATCGGGCTCACCCGCAGTCGCCGGTTCCTCGAGATCGGCGTCGGCTCGAAGATCACGAGCGAGGCGCACCTCCTCGCGGCGGACGACCCGACCGGCGAGTTCCGCGTGGTGTGGCCGCGCCGGGAGGGCGTCGAGTACGAGGTCGAGCACGCGGTCGTCGCGGGCGAGGACAGGCTGCTGATCCTGCACAACGAGGGCGCGCCCGGCTTCGAGCTGCTCGACGTGCCGCTGGCCGATCCCGCCAGCGCGGCCGGCCGCCGGGTCGTGCTGCCCGCCCGCGAGGACACCCGGTACGAGAGCGTCGACGCGTTCGCCACCCACCTCGTGCTCTCCTTCCGCCGGGACGCCCTGAGCCGGGTCGCGGTGCTGCCCGTCACGGCGGACGGCATCGGCGAACCGACCGAGATCGGCTTCGACGAGGAGCTCTTCGACGTCTCCCCCGGCGGCAACCCCGAGTGGACCCAGCCGACCGTGCGGCTCGGCTACACCTCCATGGTGACGCCCTCCACGGTCTACGACCTCGACGTCGCGTCCGGCGAGCTCCGCGAGCTGAAGCGCCAGCCCGTGCTCGGCGGATACGACCCCGCCGACTACGAGCAGCGTCGCGAGTGGGCGATGGCGGCGGACGGCACCCGCATCCCCGTGTCCCTCGTGTGGCGCCGGGACGCGGTGCCCGCCGGCTTCTCCTCGTCCGCCCCGCTGCACCTCTACGGCTACGGCTCCTACGAGGCGAGCATCGACCCGTACTTCTCCATCCCGCGGCTCTCGCTGCTCGACCGTGGCGTCGTCTTCGCGGTCGCGCACGTGCGCGGCGGCGGGGAGATGGGCCGCGCCTGGTACGAGAGCGGGAAGACGCTCACGAAGCGGAACACCTTCACCGACTTCGTCGACGTGGCGCGCCACCTGATCGCCGAGGGCTACACCGAGCCGTCCGCGCTGACCGCGGAGGGGCGCAGCGCCGGCGGGCTGCTGATGGGCGCCGTGGCGAACCTGGCGCCGGAGACGTTCGCGGGCATCCTCGCCGGCGTGCCGTTCGTGGACGCGCTCACCACCATCCTCGACCCCTCGTTGCCGCTCACCGTCATCGAGTGGGACGAGTGGGGCGACCCGCTGCACGACCCCCAGGTGTACGAGTACATGAAGTCGTACTCCCCCTACGAGAACGTGCGCGAGGGCGTCGCGTACCCTCGCATCCTCGCGGTGACGTCGCTCAACGACACCCGCGTGCTCTACGTCGAGCCCGCGAAGTGGATCGCCCGGCTGCGGGCGGTCGGCGCGGATGCGCTGCTCAAGACGGAGATGTCCGCGGGGCACGGCGGCGTCAGTGGCCGCTACGCCCGGTGGAAGGAGGTCGCGTTCGACTACGCCTGGCTCCTCGAGGTGCTCGGCCGCGCCTGATTCCCTGGTACTGGACGAGGCGGAGGCCCTGGGCGGAGACTGGGGCGGTGCCTGAACTTCCGGAGATCCACGCCATGGCCGCCGACCTCGGCGGGAGGCTGCAGGGCCGCACGATCGGCCGTTTCGACGTCGTGTCCTTCGCGGCACTGAAGACGTTCGACCCGCCGGTGTCGGCCCTCAGTGGGCTCGAGATCGGCGAGGTCACGCGGCACGGCAAGTTCCTCGACATCGCCGTGGCGGACCTGCACCTGATCATGCACCTGGCCCGGGCGGGCTGGATCCGGTGGTGGGACACCCCGCGCGTGCAGGGCGGCCGCCCTGGCAAAGGGCCACTCGCGGCGCGCCTCGCGCTCGAGGAGGGCGAGGGCTTCGACGTCACCGAGGCAGGCACGAAGAAGAGCCTCGCGATCTACCTCGTGCGGCAGCCGTCCGAGGTGCCGGGCATTGCGAACCTGGGCCCGGACCCGCTGACCGAGGAGTTCACCCCGGAGGTCTTCCGCGGCATCCTCGCGAAGGCGGGGCGCTCGCAGATCAAGGGCGTGCTGCGCAACCAGTCGGTGATCGCGGGCATCGGCAACGCGTACTCGGACGAGATCCTGCACACGGCGCGCATGTCGCCGTTCAAGCCCGCCTCGATGGCCGAGGACGAGGCGGACCGGCTCTTCGAGGCGATGCAGACGACGCTGCGGGAGGCGATCGCCCGGGCGGACGGGCTGGCCGCGTCCGAGCTCAAGAAGGAGAAGAAGTCGGGGCTGCAGGTGCACGGACGCACCGGCGAGGCGTGCCCGGTGTGCGGCGACACGGTGCGCCAGGTCATCTACTCGGACTCGACGTTCCAGTACTGCCCGACCTGCCAAACGGGCGGCAAGCCCCTGGCCGACCGCGTGCTGTCCCGCCTGGTGAAGTAGAACCCGGTCCCGGCGACGTCCCCCCACGGTCCCTCGGCTTGTCGAAGGGACACGACGTCGCTCGACGAGTACAGCGACTCGTGAATGCGCGCCTTCGGGTGACCGGCCTAGCCCTTGACGGCGCCGTCGGTCAGGCCGCCCCGCCAGTACCGCTGGAGGATGATCATCGCCGCGATGAGCGGGATGATCGAGACGAGCACGCCGCCCGTGGTGAGCTGGTAGAACTCCGGCAGCCGGTCCACCTGGCTGCGCCAGTTGTTGAGGCCGAGCGTGATCGGGTACAGGTTGCTGTCGGCCAGCATGATGAGCGGCAGGAAGAAGTTGTTCCAGATGCCGACCAGCTGGAACAGGAACACCGTGACCAGCGCCGGCGTCATCGCCCGCAGCCCGAGGGTGTGGAAGATGCGCAGCTCCCCGGCACCATCGATCCGACCTGACTCGATCACCGAGTCGTCGACCGAGGCCTGAGCGTAGATGCGGCACAGGAACAGGCCGAACGGCGACACGAGCGACGGGATGAGCACGCTCCAGTAGGTGTTGGAGATCCCCATCTGGCTGAACAGGAGGAACAGCGGCAGCGCGGTCGCGGTGCCGGGCACGAGCACGCCGCCGAGGACCGTGCCGAACACGATGTTCTTGCCCCGGAAGTCGTACTTCGCGAGGGCGTAGCCGCCGGCGGCCGCGAAGTACGTTGCGAGCAGGGCCCCGACACCCGCGTAGAGCACGCTGTTGAGGAACCAGCGCACGAAGATGCCGCCGTCGTAGGTGAAGACGAGGCGCAGGTTCTCCCAGAGCGAGAACGTCGGCGCGAGGAGGAAGCCGTTCGTGGCGAACAGGTCCTCCGTGGTCTTCGTCGCCGCGATCACGACGTAGTAGACGGGCACGAGGAAGTACAGGGCCACGACGACGAGGATGCCCGTCACGATGATGGTCGAGGCGCGGGAGCGCCCCACTCCCGCCCCGACGGGCGTGTTCCGCCTCGGGGCAGCGGCGACGGGCTCGGCGCCCACCGCGTCCCGGGCGTCGGCCTTCGACGAACGGCGAACGGTCGTGGTCATGACTTCGCTCCTTCCGCGCGGTCGCTCCGTCTGCTCACGAGCGCGAGGAACGCGAAGGACAGCACGAAGGCCGCGAGCGCGATGATCACGGCCTGGGCGGAGGCGACGCCGTAGTCGTTGAAGGCGAACGCGTTCGTGTACGCCGCGAGGTTCGGCGTGTACTTGCTGTCGATGGCGGGCGACGACGTCTGCAGCACGAGCGGCTCGGAGAAGAGCTGGAGCGTGCCGATGATCGAGAACACCGTGGCGAGCACGAGGGCGGGACGGATGAGCGGCAGCTGGATCGACCAGGCGATCTTCCAGCTGCTCGCGCCGTCCACACGGGCCGCCTCGTACACGTCACCCGGGATGGACTTCAGCTGGGCGATGATGATCAGCATGTTGTAGCCGGTGTAGGTCCAGGTCACGATGTTCGCGATGGACCAGAGCACTGTGCTCGCGCCGAGGAAGTCCACGTCGATGCCGACCGCGGTCGCCACGTCGACGACCGGGCTGAGGCCGGGGATGTAGAGGAAGCCCCACAGGATCGTCGCGATCACGCCGGGCACGCCGTACGGCATGAAGTACGCCGCGCGGAAGAACTGCGGCCACCGCGCGCTCGCCGACTCGAGCAGGAGCGCGAGCACCGTGCAGAACACGATCATCACGGGCACCTGGATGATGCCGAACAGCAGCACGCGGCCGATCGAGGCGGTGAAGCCGCTGTCGGCGAGCGCCTGCGCGTAGTTGCCGAAGCCGGCGAAGGAGCTGGTGATGCCCTCCTCGCCGAACAGCCCGCGCCGGTCCACGCGCGTGAAGCTCGTCGCGACCGCCGAGAGGATGGGCAGCACGAACGTGAGGATGAACAGGGCGAGGAACGGGGCGAGCAGGATCCACGGCGCCCGCTTGGTGGCTGCGTTCCGCGCTCCGCCGCGGCGACCGGATCGCCGACCGGTCGACCCTCCGCCGGTACCGCGGGAGGAAACGCCGCGCCCCTCGGCGGGGGTCGCCCGCACCGCGGTCATGCCGTCACCGCCCGGGCGGACAGTCCCTTGTTGCGGAAGGCCGCCACGACGTCCTCCTGCACGATGGACAGCGTCTCCACGAGGGTCTGACCCGTGGTCAGCTTCTTGCGGAAGCCGTCGCCCAGGGCGTTCAGCGTGTACTGCGTCAGAGGCGACCACACCCAGTCGAGATTCTGCTCCTGGGCCATCGGAACGAACACCTCTTCGTTGTAGTTCTGTCCGCTGAACCAGTCGCTCGGCTTCTGCCGGTCCTTGCCGATGTAGTCGGTGGCAGGCGACCAGCCGATGCCCGAGTTCGCGATCATGGCGTCGATGCCCTCGGGCGAGGTAGTCATCCAGATGCAGAAGTCGAGCGCCTCCTTCGGGTGCGCGCTGTTGGCGAGCACGGCGGCCGTGGATCCGCCCTGGTAGCTGGAACCGAAGCCTGTGTTCCAGCGCTGCATGGGGGCGACACGCCACTTCCCCTCGCCGCCGGCAACGCTCTGCACGAGCGCGTCACCCCAGGAGGCGCTGGTGAGACCGAGGATCTTGCCGTCCGCGGCCGCGGCGTACCAGGGCGGGGAGTACGCACCGAACGAGGTGTTGACGATGTCCTGGTCGATGGCCCGGTCGAAGAAGTCCGCGACCATCAGCGTCGCGTCGTCGGTCATGTTGATGATCCACTCATTGCCCTCGGTGCCGAACCACACCGCTCCGGCCTGCGTCGCGTAGGCGGTGAACACCGACGCGTCCGCGACGGGGAACACGTCGAGGTACGTGTCGGGCCCGAGCTTGCGGGCCTCCGTCGCGAGCGCCGCCCAGTCGTCCCAGGTCGCGGGGGGCGTACCGCCCAGCTGCTCGAGCGGCTCCGTCTGGTAGTAGAACGCCATCGGACCCGAGTCCTGCGGAATCCCGTAGATGCCGTCGTTGAACTGCACCTGGCTCCACAGGCCCTCGTCGAAACGGTCGGCGTACTCGTCGGCGCCGTACCGGCTGAGGTCGACGAGCCCGTTCTGCAGCAGGAACTCCGGCACCTGACGCAGTTCCACCTGCCCGATGTCCGGGCCGCCACCTGCCGCGAGGGCGGAGTACATCTTCTGGTACCCGCCGCCGGTGCCACCCTGGATCCACACCGCCTCGACGTACACGTCGGGATTCTCGGCGTTCCAGACGTCGCACACGTTCTGCAGGTCCTTGAGCCAGGACCAGTACGTGAGCCGTACCTTCCCGTCTGCAGCGGGGATGACGGCCGCCTTGTTCACCGACACCGCGCCCGGTGACGCGCAGGAGCTGAGCGCGACGCTTGCGGCCGCACCTGCCCCCAGGCCCAGCATCTGTCTTCTGCTCAACGAATTCATCGTGCTCGTCCCATCGTCATTGATGTCGATTCACGGCTTTCGGGTCGCCACGGCCAGCTTATGACTCGCGGGAGATTCGCGCTCCTCCCCCCTCGCCCGGCGCGCCGCCTGCCGGGCGAGGGCGCGGAAGCGTGGTCAAATGGTGCTCGATGCCCACTCCCAGCGCGCCGCCGCCCCGCATGGTCTACGCCCCCGACGGCGTGAAGATCGCCACCTACGACCTCGGCGATGCCGGCGGGCCCACCGTGCTCGCGGTGCACGGCTTCGCCTCGTCGGCCCTCGCGAACTGGCACGCCACAGGCTGGACCCGCGATCTCACCCGTGCCGGATACCGCGTCCTCGCCATCGACCAGCGCGGCCACGGCGCGAGCGACAAGCCGCACAGCCCGTCCGCGTACACCATGGCGACGCTCGTCGACGACGTGCTCCAGGTGCTCGACGCCTACCTGCTCGACGAGGTCGCCTACGTCGGCTACTCCCTCGGCGCGCGCGTCGGCTGGCACGCGGCGGGGGAGCATCCGGACCGGATCAGGTGCACTGTGCTCGGCGGCATCCCCGACGGCGACCCGCTCAAGCGCTTCCAGGTGGGCGAGGCCAAGCGGCACATCGAGAGCGGCACGGAGGTGAGCGACCGGCTCACCGGCGCCTACCTGACGATGGCCAAGCGGGTGCCCGGCAACGACCTCGAGGCGCTCGTCGCCCTCGTCGAGGGCATGCGCGGCAGCCCGCAGCCCGGGCCGGACAACGCTCCGCCGCAGCCGCTGCTCTTCGCGACCGGCAGCGAGGACCACATCCTCGACGCGTCCCGGGCGCTCGCCGCGGTCGCACCGCGGGGCGGGTTCTTCGAGATCCCCGGCCGCAACCACTTCAACGCGCCCACCTCGCGCGACTTCCGGGAGGCGGCGATCGCCTTCTTCCGCGACAACCAGCCGGAGACGACCCCGTGACCTACACCCCCGCATCCGCCTTCACGACCCGCCCGGACCTCGCCGGCACGTTCGGCATGAGCGCGTCCACGCACTGGATCGCCACGGCGAGCGCCCAGGCCGTGCTCGAGCGCGGCGGGAACGCCTTCGACGCCGCGGTGGCCGGGGCCTTCGTGCTGCACATCGTCGAGCCGCACCTGAACGGCCCGGGCGGCGACATGGTCGGCGTGTTCGTGACGGCGGAGAACCCGGGCGAGCCGACCGTGCTCGTGGGCCAGGGCCCAGCGCCGGCCGCGGCCACGGTCGAGCACTACGTGAGCGAAGGACTCGAGCTCGTCCCCGGGTCGGGCGGCCTCGCCGCCGCGGTGCCCGGCGCGGTGGATGCGTGGCTGCTCCTGCTGCGGGACCACGGCACGTGGGAGCTCGCGGACGTGCTCGCCTTCGCCATCGGCTACGCCCGTGACGGCCACCCGGTGCTTGAGCGGGTCGGCGCGGCCATCGCCGGCGTGTCGGCGCTCTTCACCGACCACTGGCCGACGTCCGCGAAGCAGTGGATGCCGGACGGCCGCGTGCCGCGCGCGGGCGAGCCCATTCGGAATGAGGCCTACGCCCGCACGCTGGAGCGCCTTGTGGCGGCGGCCGGTGCTGCTGGCTCCGGAGCTGCTGGCGACGCCGATGGTGATGCGGGGTCCGCGGGATCGCGTGAGGAGCGCATCGATGCCGCCCGAAGGGAGTGGCGCGAGGGCTTCGTCGCCGAGGCCATGGTCGAGTTCTTGAAGACTCCGCACCGGCACTCCTCCGGCACGGACCACGCCGGCGTGCTGAGCCGCGAGGATGTGGCGGCCTTCGAGGCGACGTACGAGCCCGCGACGACGGCGACGTTCCGCGGGCACACCATCGCCAAGAGCGGCGCCTGGGGTCAGGGGCCCGTGCTGCTGCAGATGCTCCGCATCCTCGACGGCTTCGACGACGAGCGGCTCGACCCGTCCACGGCGGTCGGGGCGCACACCATCCTCGAGGCCGAGAAGCTCGCCATGGCCGACCGCGACGCGTACTACGGCGACGCGGACGTGCCGCTGGACCTCCTGCTGTCCGAGGAGTACGCGGCGGAGCGGCGGGCGCTCATCACCGATCAGGCCTCGCACGAGGTGCGGCCGGGTGCCGTCGAGGGCGTCGCACCGTTCCGGCCGCCGCTGCGCGAGGAATACCTGCCCCCGGCTTTCGCCGACGCGGGTGGCGGGTCCCTCGCCGGAGTGGGCGAGCCGACCGTCGACTCCACCGGCGACATGCGCGGCGACACCTGCCACATCGACGTGGTGGACCGCTGGGGCAACATGATCTCGGCGACCCCGTCCGGTGGCTGGCTCCAGTCCTCGCCGACCGTGCCCGAGCTCGGCTTCTGCCTCGGCTCCCGGCTGCAGATGACGTGGCTCGAGCCCGGCTCGGCGTCGACGCTCACACCGGGCAAGCGCCCCCGCACGACCCTCACGCCGACGCTCGTGCTGCGGGACGGCGAACCGGTCGTCGCGCTGGGGTCGCCCGGCGGCGACCAGCAGGATCAGTGGCAGCTGCTCTATCTGCTGCGCACGATGGTCGGCGGCTACACCCCGCAGCAGGCCATCGACGCCCCGTCCCTGCACACCACGTCGTTCCCCGGCTCGTTCTGGCCGCGCACGTGGACGCCGGGTGGTGCTGTGATCGAGGACCGGATCGGCGAGGACGTGCTCGCCGACCTCGAGCGCCGCGGCCACCGCATCACCCGCGCGGGCGACTGGACCCTCGGCCGCCTCTCTTCGGTGACGCGCGACCCGGCGACGGGCCTCCTGGGCGCGGCGGCGAATCCGCGCGGCAACCAGGGCTACGCGGCGGGCCGCTGACCCGCCGCCCGCGTCTCCTGCGTAGGGCGCGCGTGACGGTCCGGAGCTTGTCGAAGGGACGCAACACGGTCCCTGAGCCTGTCGAAGGGACGCAACAGGCCCCGCTCGTATTTCCCCACATTGTCCACAGGAACAGCGGACTCGGTGTCGGTGGCCCGGTTTTCCCTGGAGGCATGACCGAACGACACCCCGCACCCGACCCGCTCCCGCCCGACGGACCACCGCCGCCGAGCGCGGCCACCGACACGTTCCTCGCGATGATCGACGCCGTCACCGCGGCCGAGCGGATCATCCGGCTCGGCCAGTCCCTCCGCGCCGAGGCCGTCGACCGCGCCCGCCTCTGGACCGAGGCCACCGACCTCTCCGTACCCAGCACCGGCGGTCCGCGCTGGTCCCCGAAGATCGCCGGGAGGCGGGTTTTGACCACCGAGGTCGCCTGCGCCCTGCGCGTCTCCGAACGGGCGGCCGAGCGGCTGATCGCCGAGAGCGAGGCCCTCCTGCACGACCTCCCCGCAACCCAGGAAGCGCTGCGGCAGGGGCGGATCGGCTACCGCCACGCGCAGGTCCTCATCGACCACACCACCACCCTCCCGCCCGCGGGTGTGGCGGCGGTCGAGGAGGCCGTGCTACCCAAGGCCGAGCACCTCACCGTTCCCAAGCTCGACCGGGCGACCCGGGAGCTGCGCGAGCGCCTCCACCCGGAATCCATCCAGGAGCGGCACCAGGCATCGGTGGCGGACCGCCACATCGAGACCTGCCCCGCGAAGGACGGCATGGCGTGGCTCAACGCCTACCTCCCCGCGGTTGAGGTCACGGGCATCGCGAACCGGCTGCGCGACATCGCCGAGGGCCTCAAGGGCGAACCTGGGGAGGAGAGGACGCGGACGCAGCTCATGGCCGACGCCTTCACCGATCTGCTCCTCGACGGCACGACTGCGGCACCCGCACCCGGAGTCGCGGGTGGTACGGAATCTGTGGAGGACAGGACGACGAGGCGCATCGACTCCCCGATCGGGGTCGGCATCCGCCCGCGCGTGCTCGTCACGGTCCCGGTGCTCACTCTCCTCGGCCGCTCCGACGATCCAGGCACGCTCGAGGGGTACGGACCGATCGACGCGGACACCGCCCGGCGCATCGCAGCACGCGCGCCGAGCTTCACCCGCATCCTCACCCACCCCGAAACCGGAGCGGTGCTCTCGGTTGGGCGGGACCGGTACGCGGTGCCGAAGGACCTCCGCACCTGGCTCCGAGTGCGGGACGAGACCTGCCGCTTCCCCGGCTGCAACCGGAACGCCGCCAGAACGGACGTGGACCACGTCACGGACTGGCAGTACGGCGGCGGCACCGACTACGGCAACCTCGTGCACCTGTGCCGGTCGCATCACCGGGTCAAGCACCACACCGGGTGGTCGTCCACCTCTGCCGGGGGCGGCAGAGTGCGGTGGCTCGCGCCGAGCGGCCGGGAGTACGAGATTGAACCCGCGACGCAGATCGCGACTCGCAGGCCGGACCGGCGGACGACCCGAGCGAAGGCGGTGCTCCCGGAGGAACCGCCGTTCTGACCTCCGCCCCCGAGGAACGTCGCGTCGCTTCGACAAGCTCAGCGACCGTGGGGTCGGCTCCCCGCGCGCTCGCACGCCTTCGGGACCATACGGTCCCTGAGCCTGTGGAAAGGGCGCACCATATGAGTCCAGTGCGCCTGTCGAAGGGACGCACCACACGGTCCCTGAGCGCGTCGAAGGGGACGGGAACGAGTTTCTCCCGCGGCCGCGTTGCGGCCGCTATGGTCGACCCATGACGGCGTCGATCGCGCACGAGCCTCCCAACACGGCCGTGCGCCGCCGTTACGAGATCGACCGACTCGGCATCCTGATGAGCGGCGTGCTGCTCGTCCCCTTCCTGCTCACGGCGCTCCTCAACAGCTACGGCCCGCTGACGGTGGACAGCGCGATCCGGATGGCGTTCGCCACCGTCGTGGGTCAGACCATCGCGATTCTCTCCGCACTCGCCGTGCTCGGGATCACGCTCGCGCGCTGGCGGCGACGCACGGATCAGGCCCTGCTTCCGCAGGTCGTCCTGTGCGTGGTGATCGCCGCGGTCGTCGCACTGCACGCGCTGGCGAGCATGGCGGGTGCCGGTGACCTCCTGCTGAGCCGCCTCGACCTCATCGCCGAGGTCGAACTGCTGAATCGGTAGCAGACCCCGCGCGTGCCTCTTGCGCGCGGCTTCGGAGGCGGGCTAGATGGTGCCCATGACCGAAACGGCAGCGGGCAACGAAGCCCTTCCGCCGGTCGCCGACCGGGCGACCTGGCAGGCGCAGATCGACGAACTCCTCGTGAGAGAGAAGGCGCACACCCGGGCGGGCGATGCGCTCGCGGCCGAGCGGCGGCGGCTGCCGATGGTGGAGGTCGATGCGACCGCGACCGTGATCGGCGCGGGTGGCCCAGTACCTCTGCTCGAGGTGTTCGAGGGCCGGTCGCAGCTGATCGCGTACTTCCAGATGTGGCACACCGGGCAGCCGGCCGCCGAGCAGTGCGAAGGCTGCACCTTCTCGACGACGCACGTCACCGAACTGTCCTACCTGCACTCGCGGGACGTCACATACGCGACGTTCTGCGAGGGGCCCTACGAGGAGAGCGCGCGGTACCGCGACTTCATGGCCTGGGCGATGCCCTGGTACTCGGTGCCCGAGGAGTCGCTCGACCAGCTGACCGCCGGCCGGGGCTTCGGTACCCTCGTCA
Source organism: uncultured Microbacteriaceae bacterium (assembly GCA_947487835.1). Lineage (GTDB taxonomy): Bacteria > Actinomycetota > Actinomycetes > Actinomycetales > Microbacteriaceae > Planctomonas. Next base: position 619,180 of record CANKXX010000002.1, on the reverse strand, counting down.
GCTACCTCAGGCGCGGCGACCGCGTGTTCGAGACCTACTGGACCACCGGCCGCGGCAACGAGATCATGGCCCCGTCGTGGGCGCTGCTCGACCGCACCGTCTACGGCAGGCAGGAGTTCTGGGAGGACTCCCCCGAGGGCTGGCCGCAGCACTGGGATGCCCGCGGCGGTCAGATGCGCCAGGACGGGCGCCCGACCGCGCAGTGGTCGCGCATCCGCGCGGGCTGCGATGACGACCTGGGCAACGCCGCCACCGACGCCGCCCCCAGGGACGGGCACCCGCGGCATTCCCACCACTAGGGTGAGGCATGCCTGATCCCAGCAACCCGCTCGTCCCGACGGACTACGACGTCGCGTGGACCGTTGCGGCCGTGATCGTGCCCCTGCTGCTGGTGATCGCGCTGGTGTCGCTCGCTCGGGCGGCGAGGGGCCTGACGCCGACGCAGTCCCTCGCCTGGACGCTCGTCGCGATCCTCGTCCCCGTGCTCGGGCCGCTCGCCTGGCTGTTCGTCGGGCGCCGTTCCGCAGTCCCGGCCCCAGGAGGGTCAGCCACGTAGCTTCCGGATGTCACGCTCCGGGCCGCCGAAGGCCCCGTCGCTCGCCGCCTCGTCGAGCAGCGCGCGCCACGGCGAGTCGGGATGCGCACGGGCGACGGCCCCGGCGAGCCACGCGCGGTCCTCGAGAGTCAGCGCGGGGAGCACCGCGGTGAGGTCGGCGGCGTCCTTCGGCACCGGTGCGACCGCCTTCCAGAGCAGTTGCACCGCCGGGTTGCCCACCGGCAGATCGCCGACACTTCCGACCACATGCGACCACGCGCGCGAGACAGTCGGGTCGCGCCGGTAGCGCCACACCCGGTCGTCGCCCTCCTCGAGGTTCACCTGCAGCACCCAGCGGCCGGTGTCCGCGCCCCGGATCCAGATGTTGTGCACCGCGTTTGGCGCCGGTCCGCCCGGCAGCGGGGACAGCTCCCCGTCCACGGCGGCGAACGGCTCCAGCCGTGCCGGCAGGGCGGCGGCGAGGACCGTCCAGTCCGCGCGCAGCACGCTCACGTCGATGTCGCCGTGCTCGCGGGTGGCCCGCCCGAGCCAGGCGTCGATGCCGCATCCCCCGCTGAGCCACCACCGCGCGCTGCAGGCGCGCAGGAGCGCGGCGACCTCGGCCGGGCGCAGCGGCTTCCACACGTCGACGTCGGGGTCGTACCTCACCGGCGCATCACGAACACGGACGCGGCTCAGGACCGGCTGCGCGACACCGGGCGCGGCGCGCGGCTCACGTGGTCCCCGGCGTCGGCCGACAGGCGGACCGCGCTCACCAGGCTGATCACGAGCAGCACCGCGAGCGCGAGGAACGTGCCGTGGTAGGCCAGCAGCGGGTTCCCCGCCGCCTCACCCGGGCCGGTCAGGAAGCGCAGCGAGGTGGCCGCGATCGCGATGCCGAGCGCGGCGGACAGCTCCGACAGCGTGGCCGACAGCGTGTTCGCGTTGGTGAGGTCCTCGGCGTGCACGTCCGCGAACTGGATGGAGTTGTACGCGCTGAAGCCGATCGACCGCGCCGCGCCGCTCGCGTACGCGAGCGCCCAGATGAGCGGCACCGGCAGGGCGGGACCGACCAGTCCGAAGAGCGCCAGCGCAAGGATGCTTCCGGACACCGCACCGATCAGCACGGCGCGGAAGCCGAACCTCCGCATCAGCGGCGTGGTGATGGGCTTCACCGTGACGTTGCCGAGGAACAGCGCCGTGACGGCGATGCCCGCCTCGATGGGCGACCAGCCGAAGCCGTCCTGGAACAGCAGCGGGAGCACGAACGGCACGGCGCTGATCACGAGGCGGAACACGAAGCCGCCGGAGTTCGTCACGCGGAACGTCGGCACGCGGAAGATCCGGAGGTCGAGCAGCGGGTTCGCCCGGCGCAGCAGCCACGCGACGGATGCCGCCCCGAGCGCCAGGCCGACGATCAGCAGCAGCACGGGGAGCACGGGGTGGCCCGAGTGCGCGAGCTCGAGCGCGACGAGGAGCACGAGCACGGTGAGCGTGCACAGGGCGAGCCCGGGGAGGTCGAGGGGCCGCGCGGGCGGGGCGTTCACGTCGCGCACGACCAGGAGCGCGGCGACGAGCAGGGCGAGCCCGATCGGCAGGTTCACGAAGAAGATCGACTGCCAGCCGGCGATCGTGGTGAGGAAGCCGCCGATCACCGGGGCTATCACCGGCGCGAGCAGCGACGGCCAGGTCAGCACGGCGATCGCCCGCACCAGCCCCGCCTTGTCCGTGTTCCGCAGCACCACGAGCCTGCCGACCGGCACCATCATGCCGCCGGCAAGTCCCTGCAGGACGCGCGCGAGGGTCAGGCTGACCAGGTCGCCGCTCAGTGCGCAGAGCAGGGATGCGACCGTGAACACCGCGACCGAGGTGCAGAACACCACGCGGGCGCCGAGCCGGGATGCAAGCCAGCCGCCGAGCGGGATCGAGCAGGCCACCGCAATGAGGTAGGCGGTCATCACGACGTTCACGTCGGCCGACTGCACGCCGAAGTCCGCGGCGATACGCGGCGCGGCCGTGACCAGGATCGTGCCGTCGAGCAACTCCATGAAGAGTGCCGCGGCCACGAGCACCGCCGTCGCCCTCGCGCGGGTCTCCCCGCTCACGCTCCGCCGTCCCGCACCGCTGCCGTCACTCGGGACAGATTACCGCCACCGTGAGGCCCCCCTGTCGCGCACCGTCACGAGCTGTCGCGAGCCGTCGACCGCCCATGCCCGGTGAGAGCCGCGGTCCGCGAAGCGGTCTCGGGTCAGCGGCCCTCGAGCGCGAACACGACGGCCTCGTCGATCGACAGCTCCTCGCCCTCGCTGCGCACCCGCTGCAGGTCGGGCGACTCCTCCCCGCCGAGCAGGGGCGCCAGGTAGTGCTGATGGAACGAGAACGAGGTGGCGCTCGCCAGGCCCGACTGCCGCCGCAGGGCCTCGGATGCGCCGAGCAGGCGCCCCGCGCGGGGAACGTCGCGCTCCTCCGCTGCGATGGCGGTGAGACCCTCGAGACCGAAGGCGACGCCCTCCGTGTGACCGAGCTGCGCGGCGACCGCGAGGCTCTCCTCGAACGAGGCGCGCGCCTCGTCCACCCGGCCGGACACGAGCTTCGCCCAGCCCAGGTGCTGCAGCGCGATGGTGATCCCGAGGTCGTCCCGCCGGCCGCGCGCGAGCGCGAGGGCCGTGTCGAAGCGCTCGACGGCGCGCCGCACGGCCTTCTGCAGCAGCGAGACGCGGCCGAGGGTGACGAGCGCCATCGCCTCGCCCCAGCCGTCGCCGGAGTCCCGGAGCACCGAGACGCTCCGCTCGAGGCTCTCCTCTGCGCGGCCGAGGTCGGGCGACGAGCCGGCGAGCAGCGCCAGCGCGAGGAAGAGCAGCGCGAGTCCCTCGCCGGACGCGTCCCGCTCCCGCCGGAACAGCTCGACGCTCTCCGTGAGGCCGGGCACCACCCACTCGTTGGGGCCCTGCCACAGCGTGATCGAGCGCGTGAAGTAGAGGGCGATGGCGCGTATCCGGTCGGACGAGCCGTCCGTCCCGCTCAGCACCTCGTCCATCCAGACGCGCACCTCGCCGAGCAGTCCGCCCACCCACCAGTAGACGATGAGGTGCCAGGCGAACTCGGCGATCTCGGCGTACCTGCCCTCGTCGAGCAGGTACCGCGCGGTCGCCCGCAGGTTGTCGCGCTCGTCGTTGAGCAGCCCGATGGCCTCGCGCTGCCGGGCGTCCTTGAGCCGGGCATCGACGGAGCGGGCGAGGCTCAGGAAGTACCGCGCGTGAGCGGACCTCGCGGCGTCGAGCTCGCCGCGCTCCGCGAGCTGCTCGAGTGCGTACTCGCGCACCGTGGCGAGCAGGGAGTAGATGGGGCGTCCGGCGCGGTCCTGCTCGCGCACGAGCGAGTTGTCCACCAGGATGCCGAGGCCGAGCACCGGGTCGCCGCCGACGCTCGGCACCCCCTCCGCCACGGCCTCGACGGCCTCGAGCGAGAAGCCGCCCGCGAACACGCCGAGCTGGGCGAGCAGCCGGCGCTCCGGCTCGTCGAGGAGCTGCGTGCTCCACTCGATGGTGCTGCGCAGCGTCTGCTGCCGGGCGGGGAGGTCCCGGGCGCCGCCGGCGAGCAGCGCCAGCCCGCGGTCGAGGCGCGCGAGGATCGCGGCCGGCGGCAGCATCCGGATGCGGGCGGCGGCCAGCTCGAGGGCCAGCGGCACCCCGTCCAGCGCAACGCTGATCGCGGCGAGCGCGGCGGCGTTGTCCGCCGTCACCGCGAAGTCGGGCTTCACCGCGCGGGCCCGCTCGACGAACAGCGCGACCGACGGTGACTCGAGGGCCTGCTCGGGCGTGACGATCCGCGACGGTCCCGGAAGCTCGAGCGGTCCGACGTCGACGGCGTGCTCCCCGGACACCCGCAGCAGCGTGCGGCTCGTCACCAGGAACTTCACCTCCGGCGCGGCGGCCAGCAGCGTCGTGAGCACGGGCGCGGCGTCGAGCACCTGCTCGAAGTTGTCGACGACCACGAGCATCCGCCGGGAGCGGAGCGCGGTCTTCAGCTTGTGCTCGAGCGGCTGGTCGCCCGTGTCGAGCACGCCGAGCGCCTCGGCGATCACGTTCGGCACGAGCGCGGCGCGCTGCACGGGAGTCAGGTCGACGAAGGCGACCTCCGCGTCACCCCGCGCCCGCGCCCGGGACGCCACTTCCACGGCCAGCCTGCTCTTGCCGATGCCGCCGGAGCCGAGCAGGGTGACGAGCCGCACGGAGGGCCGGGCGAGCAGGCGCTCCACCTCGTCGAGCTCCCGCTCGCGCCCGAGGAGCGCGGTCAGCGGGGCGGGCAGCACGGCGACGTCGCGGTCCAGCAGGTCGTGCGGCCCCTTCTCCAGAGGCGCGGGCTCCACGACCGCTGCCTCCACCGCCGCCGGCCTGCTCTGGTCGAAGCGGTCGGCGAGCAGGATGGCGAGGTCGACCTCGAGCAGGGCGCGCAGCTCGCGCGGCGTCGAGTAGTACTTGAACGACGTCGTGTCGTCGTCGCGGACCCGGCCGAGCAGCTCGGTGAGGCGGGGCTCGCGGGCCGCAGCCGGTTCCCGGATGTAGATGAGCTTGGGCAGTGACCCGGCCAGGTTGTACTCGTCCTCGAGCCCGGACACCGTCTCGCCCGGGGCCACCCAGCCGTACCGCTCGGCGTAGAGGCCGACGAAGACGTCGCTCTGCCGCAGATAGGCGCGGTAGAGCTCGCGGGGCGGATGCGGCCGCGCACCGAGCTCGAACATCACGGGCGCGAGGTGCAGACGCTCGATGGCGAGGCGAGCGGCGGCGCGCTCCGGCGCCAGCTCTTTGAGCGTCGAGCTGACGAAGACGCGGAGCCGTTGATCGGGCGTTCGGATACCGCCCGGCGCGGGGGTCATGGCACGATTCTGCGCCAGATCGCCCCGCCGGGTCCAGAGGAAATCATCCGAAGGGCGGCGCCGATCCGCGTCGCGGCGGCACCGCCCATCCGCGGTGCCGATCCGCGCCCGGGTCGCGGCGTGGTCAGCGGTCGGGTCGCGGCGGGATCGTGCCCCACATGGCGTCGCTGTCACTCGGCGACGGGGGTGACACCGGCGGGCGGGAGAACGGCAGCCCGTGCAGGCCGGACACGTCCGGTCCGTCCTCGCCGAACCGGCGGGCGCGGGCGGCGTGCGCCATGCGCTCGTCGTCCATGCGCTGGGACAGCGGGGCGTGCGGCACGGCGAGACCGGGCACCCGGCGCACGACGTCCATGACCAGGCGGAAGCGGTCGAGGTCGTTCATCATCAGCATGGCGAACGGGGTCGTGGTGGTGCCGCGTTCCTTGTACCCGCGCACGTGGATGTTCCGATGGTTCGCGCGCCGATAGGTGAGCTGGTGCACGAGCGACGGGTAGCCGTGGAACGCGAAGACGACCGGCCTGTCCCGGGTGAAGATCGCGTCGAACTCCTCGTCCGTCAGCCCGTGCGGATGCTCGGTGCTGCTCTGCAGGCGCATCAGGTCGACGACGTTGACGAAGCGCACCCGCAGGGTGGGGATGGCGTCCTTCAGGATCTGCACGGCGGCCATCGCCTCGAGGGTCGGCACGTCGCCCGCGGAGGCGACGACGACATCCGGCTCCTCCCCCGGCACCTCGGTGCCCGCCCAGTCCCAGATGCTCACGCCGCGGGCGCCGTGCACCCGGGCCTCGTCGAGGGTCAGCAGGGTCGGCGTCGGCTGCTTCCCCGCCACGATCACGTTCACGTAGTCGCGCGAGGCGAGGCAGTGCTCCATGGTGACGAGCAGCGTGTTCGCGTCGACCGGCAGGTACACCCGCACGATGCTCGCCTGCTTGTTGACGACGTGGTCGAGGAACCCCGGGTCCTGGTGCGAGAAGCCGTTGTAGTCCTGCCGCCACACGTGCGACGAGAGCAGGTAGGTGAACGACGACACGGAGCGGCGCCACGGCACCTGCTCCGCGAGCTCCAGCCACTTCGCGTACTGGTTGAACATCGAGTCGATGACGTGGATGAAGGCCTCGTACGAGGTGAAGACGCCGTGCCGCCCGGTGAGCACGTACGCCTCGAGCAGCCCCTGCGTGAGGTTCTCGCTGAGCACCTCGATCACCCGCCCCTCGCGGGCCAGGTTCTCGTCCGTCGACAGCGTCTCCCCCTGCCAGGCCTTCGCCGTGGCGGCGTACACGTCCTCGAGCCGGTTCGACATCATCTCGTCCGGGCCGAAGATGCGGAAGGTCCGGGGGTTGGCCACGACGACGTCGCGCAGCCACGAGCCGAGCGCCCGGGTGGGCTCGGCGAGCGGACCGCGCCCGCCACCGAGCTCGACGGCGTACCGGTCGAGCGCAGGCAGCGTGAGCGCCTTCCGCAGCAGGCCGCCGTTGCCGTGCGGGTTGGCGCTCATCCTCCGGTCCCCGCGCGGCCGGTTCGGCGCGAGCGCGGGGGTCGGCACGCCGTCGCGGTCGAACAGCTGTTCCGGCCGGTAGCCGCGCAGCCACTCCTCGAGCTGGGCGCGCTGAGCCGGGTCCTCCCGCACGCGCGTCAGCGGCACGAGGTGCGGCCGCCAGGTCCCCTCCATGGGCAGGCCGTCGACGACGCGCGGGCCCGTCCAGCCCTTCGGGGTGCGCAGGATCAGCATCGGCCAGGCCGGCCGGCCCTCTCCCCCGGTGGTCCGGGCCTGCGCCTGGATGGCCGCGATCTCGTCGAGCGCCGCGCCCATCGCCTCGGCGAGGCGCTCGTGCACGCGCATCGGGTCCTCGCCGTCGAAGCCGCCCGAGACGATGCGGGGCGCGTAGCCGTGGCCCCGGAACAGCTGGAGCAGCTGCTCCTCGGGGATGCGGGCGAGCACCGTGGGGTTGGCGATCTTGTACCCGTTGAGGTTCAGGATCGGCAGCACGGCGCCGTCGGTCTCCGGGTTGAGGAACATGGTGAGCTGCCAGCTCGCGGACAGCGTCGCGGTCTCGGCCTCGCCGTCGCCGATGACGCAGGCGACCACGAGCTCGGGGTTGTCGAGGGCGGCGCCGAACGCGTGCACGAGCGAGTAGCCGAGCTCGCCGCCCTCGTGGATGGACCCCGGGGTCTCCGGGGACGCGTGCGAGGGGACGCCGCCGGGGAAGGAGAACTGGCGGAAGAGCCGCCGCATGCCCACGGCATCTTGCGGCACGTCCGGGTAGAGCTCCGAGTACGTGCCGTCGAGCCATGCATTGGCGACGACGGCGGCGCCGCCGTGGCCCGGCCCCGCCACGAACAGCACGCTCAGGTCGCGTTCGACGATGAAGCGGTTGAGGTGGGCGTAGACGAGGTTGAGCACCGGGGTCGTGCCCCAGTGGCCGAGCAGCCGCGGCTTGATGTCGGCGGCGCCGAGCGGGCGCTCCAGCAGCGGGTCGTCCATCAGGTGGATCTGGCCGACCGAGAGGTAGTTCGCCGCCCGCCACCACGCGTCGACGACGCTCAGGGAACCGTCGGACGATGCGGTCATCGTGGTGCTCCTTCCGTCAGGAGGAAACGACCCGGGCCCTCAGGAGAGGACGTCCCGGGTGAGGAAGCGCCCGTACGCCAGCGCGCCGAAGACGACGACGTAGCCGGCCTGCACGAGCGCGTTGTCGCCGAAGCTGTCCCAGGACACGGGCTGCCGCAGCAGGTCGATGAAGCCGAGCCAGTGGTGCGTGAACAGCCACAGGTGCAGCCACTCCAGCTGCGGCAGCGAGTCGAGCACCTGCGCCGTGATGGAGAGCACGACCGCCGCGGCCATGGCCCCGACGGGCACGTCGGTGAGCGTGGAGATGAACAGCCCGATCGCGGCGAAGCCGAGCAGCGACACCGAGACGTAGGCGGCGACGAGCGCGAGCCGGCCGAGGGCGGCCACCGGACTGATCTCGGTGCCCGACAGCAGCGTGACGGGACCGATCGGGAAGAGCAGGGCGCCGATCAGGACCCCGGCCAGCGCGCTGACGAACACCGCGGCGAGGCAGAACGCCACGGACGCCGCGTACTTGACGAGCAGCACGCGTACCCGCCCGGCGGGCGCGATGAGCAGGTAGCGCAGCGTGCCCTGGCTCGCCTCCCCCGCGATGGAGTCCCCGGACACCACCCCGACGGTCAGCGGCAGGAACAGCGGGATGGACAGCGTGAGCCCGGCGATGGCCACGAACAGCCCGTTGGTGGCGACCCGGTCGAGGAAGGCCGGGCCCCGGCCGCTCGGCGGGCCGGACGACACGCGCACGGCGATGGCGACGAGCACGGGCACGGCGGCGAGGGCGAGCAGCATGGCCCAGGTGCGCCGGCGACGGAACTGCAGCATGAGCTCCGAGGCGAGGAGCGCCCCGGTGATGGGCCTAGCGGGCAACGTCGAACCCCTCCCCGGTCAGGGCGACGAAGCGGTCCTCGAGGCTCTGCTCGGTGACCCCGAACCCGCGGACCCGCACGCCGCCCGCCACGAGGGCGGCCACCACCTGCTCCGGCTCGAGGCCGACCGGCATGGTCGCGGTCAGCTCGTCGTCCAGCGCGGGCAGCATCCGCAGCCCCATGTCGTCGAAGACCGCGGCCGCCCGGCCGGGGTCCGGCGTGCGCAGGGTGACGGACGCGGACCCGGCGGCGCGCAGCTCGTCGAGCGGCGCCTGCGCCACGAGCCGGCCGGCGCTCATCACGGCGGCGTGGGTGCACATCTGCTCGATCTCGGCGAGCAGGTGGCTGGAGACGAACACGGTCACGCCCTCCGCCGCGAGCGAGCGCACCAGCGACCGCACCTCCCGGGTGCCCTGCGGGTCGAGCCCGTTCGTGGGCTCGTCGAGCACGAGGAGCTCGCGCGGCACGAGCAGCGCGGACGCGATGCCGAGCCGCTGCTTCATGCCGAGGGAGTACGCGTGCACGCGCTTCCGTGCGGCGGCGGCGAGGCCGACCCGCTCGAGCGCGGTCGCCACCCTGGCCGCCCTCGTCGAGGGATGACCGACCGGGTTGGCTGCGTCGAACCGGCGGAGGTTCGCCTCGCCGGACAGGTAGGGGTAGAAGGCCGGGCCCTCGACGAGTGCGCCGACGCGGGGCAGGGTCGCGGCGAGACCCGCCGGGAGCGGCCGGCCGAGCAGGCTCACCGATCCGCGGGTCGGCGACGCGAGGCCGAGCAGGATGCGGATGGTCGTGGTCTTCCCGGAACCGTTCGGGCCGAGGAAGCCGAAGACCGACCCGCGGGGCACGGCAAGGTCGACGGAGTCCACCGCCACCTGACGCCCGAAGGTCTTGGTGAGGCCCCGGGTCTCGATGGCCAGCGAGTGGGCTTCCACGGACGGCGCGTCCCGGTACGGTGCGTCGGGGTCGCTGCTCACGGCGCCGCGCTCACCGAACGGCGGCGGCCGCCTGAAGCTGCTCGACCGGCACCGCCCCGGCAAGCACGCCGCCATCGTCCGTCAGCAGGACGGAGAACAGGGCGGTCGAGAGCGCGCGCCCACCGGTCACCGCGGTGGTCGCCTCGAGCAGGAGCGGGGACGAGGAGACGTCGGCCGGAACGGAGCCGGCGGGCAGGGCCGCGACGGCGGACCACCCGGTTCCGACGATCGTCGGCTTTCCGTGACCGGCGTCATGGCTGGCGTCGTGCTCACCGGACCGCGCCTCGAACTGTGCCGAGTCGTCAGGCAGCGTCTTCTCGGTGACGTCGGCGTCGGCCGGCGGCGAGAACGTGAAGAGGTCGTCCGCGGGTGCGGCGAGCGTCAGCTCGGTGAAGGCGACGCTGGCGGCGGGGGTGGACTCACCGCGCGCCGTGATGGCCGCGCGCAGAGGCATGCCGGTCTCGGCGTCGACCGCGATGGAGACGGACCCCACGAGCGTGTCCGCCGTGCGGGGGCTGAGCACGAGGTCGTACGCCGCGCGCCCGGCGACCCGCACGTTGTCGCGGGTGGTCACCTCGGTGCTCGGGTCGATCGCGGCGAGCGCGCGCTCGGCGATGGCGGACGGGGTGAGGGTCTGCTCGGACTCCAGCTCGTTCAGGCGGCTCTCGATGCGATCCGTCGCGCCGTCCGGCAGCGTGAGGCGCACGGCCTCGTTCTCGCGGAAGTCGTACGTCCAGGCCTGGGCCCCGTCGAGCACGAGCTCGCGTTCGCCCATCTCGTCGAGCACCTGCAGGCGGAGCCGCTGCGGGCCGTCGGCGAAGACCCGCGCGGTGTGATCCGCGGTCAGGGCCTCGAGACCGGCGCCGAGTCCCATGTCCTGTCCGGACAGCGACGGAAGGGAGGGCAGCCCGAGGTCGGAGGTCTGCTCGACGGTGCCGGAGAACGACTCGACCTCGCTCTCAGCGAGCAGAGTGAGGACCTCCTGCGGCGAGCGCTCGGGCAGCGGAACCGCTGCTCCGGCCTGAAGGGGAAGGGCCAGCGCCCCGCCGACCACCGCCACGGGAATCACCGCGGCCGGAATCCAGCGCTGCCATCGTCGCGTATTCATGCCGCACCGCCCGTCTTCGCCCGTCTCGGATAGCGACACGATACGCCCGACTCCTGCGTGCCACCAGAGAGAGCGCCACCCCGAGGGGCGACGCAGGCGACGCCCGGACGGCTGGCGTAGCGTGGAGGCGATCACCGATGCCGGGACGGAAGCGTTCCGGCATTTTCCTGTCCCGGAGGGCCTCATGTCCAGCACCGTTCCCGCACTCGTCACCCCGTCCGCCAGCGCCCCCTTCGAGGCGTCCACCATCGACGTGCGGGATGTCGGAACGCACGACGTGCAGATCGACGTCGCCTACGCGGGCATCTGCCACTCCGACATCCACCAGGTGCGGGAGGAGTGGGGATCGGCGCTGTTCCCGATGGTGCCCGGCCACGAGATCGCGGGCATCGTGTCCGCGGTCGGCGATGGGGTCACGCGCTACGCCGTGGGCGACCGCGTGGGGGTCGGCTGCTTCGTCGACTCCTGCCGGGAGTGCGAGAACTGCCTCGCCGGCGAGGAGCAGTTCTGCCTGAAGGGCAACGTGCCCACCTACAACGGCCGCCAGTACAACGGGGAGCCGACCTACGGCGGCTACAGCCAGCGCGTCGTGGTCGACGAGAACTACGTGCTGGGCATCCCCGAGGGGCTGGCGCTCGACGTCGCCGCTCCCCTGCTCTGCGCCGGCATCACCACCTACTCGCCGCTCAAGCACTGGGGCGCGGGCCCCGGCACCCGGGTCGCCGTCGTCGGCATGGGCGGCCTCGGTCACATGGGCGTGCAGATCGCCCACGCCCTCGGCGCGCACGTCACCGTGCTCAGCCAGACCCTCTCCAAGCGCGAGGACGGCATGCGGCTCGGCGCGGACGAGTACTACGCGACGAGCGACCCGGAGACCTTCTCCACGCTCCGCGGGTCCTTCGACCTGATCATCAACACCGTGTCGGCCGACGTCGACGTCGACGCCTACCTCGGCACGCTGCGGCGCAACGGCGCCCTGGTGTTCGTCGGCCTGCCCGAGGACGCCCAGACCTTCCGGGTGGGGTCCGTCATCGGCGGCCGCCGGAGCATCGCCGGCTCGAACATCGGCGGCATCCGGGAGACCCAGGAGATGCTGGACTTCTGCGCCGAGCACGGCATCGCCGCCGAGATCGAGCTCATCGACGCGTCGCAGGTGGACGAGGCGTACGACCGCGTGGTCCGCAGCGACGTGCGCTACCGCTTCGTCATCGACACGGCGACCATTCCCGCGTCGTAACGGCAGGCACCGCGACGTCTCGGGCCTGGTGCGTCGGTTCCGTGCGTCGGTCCGGCGCGTCAGTCGGGCCGCGGCGGCGCGGTCGTGCCGCGGACGATGAGCCGCGTCGGCATCACTGAGGCGCGCGCGGCGTGCGGGTCCTGAGACAGCAGGCCGAGCACCATCTGGCCGGCTGTCCTGCCCTGCTCGCGCACGCCCTGGTGCACCGTGGTCAGGTCGGCGAGGGCCGCCAGGGGGTGGTCGTCGATGCCCAGGACGGACACGTCCTCCGGCACGCGCAGCCCGGCGCGGCGGAGGGTGCGGAGGGCGCCCAGGGCGACCTCGTCGCTGTGCGCGTACACCGCCGTCGGCGGTCGCCCGGTGGCGAGCAGGTCCGCCATCGCGGAGGCGCCCTCCTCGCCGCCCCAGTCCACCGCCCGCACCAGCGCCGGGTCCTCGGCGACCCCCGCCGCAGCGAGCGCCTCCCGGTAGGCGAGGGAGCGGCCGTTGACCGCGGGCCACCCGGGGGCGAGGGGCGTCTCCGCCGCGATCATCGCGATCCGCTCGTGACCGAGCGACAGCAGGTGATCCATCGCGAGCCGACCGGCAGTCCGGTCGTCGATGCACACGAACGGATACCGCGTGCTCTGCCCGCCCGCGGCCACGATCCCGACGCCGAGCAGCTCGAGCCGCTGGCGCTCCTTCTCGGTCACCGGGAAGGCGAGCACGACGACCGCGTCCACCTTCCGCCGCGCCGGCAACCGCTCGAAGAAGCGCGCGCGGTGATCGAGGGTGTCGACGTTGTAGAGCAGCAGGTCGAGCCCGGCCTCGCGCAGCACCTCCTCGACCCCGGCCAGCATCTCGGCGAAGAACCAGCGCGACAGGTGCGGCACCACGACGGCCACGCGGCCCGTCCGTCCTCCCGCCAGGCGGGAGGCCTCGGGCGACACGACGTAGGACAGCTCGTCGGCGATCGAGCGGACCCGGTCCCGCGTGCCGGCGGAGACCCCGTACGAATCGCTCAGCGCCCGCGACGCGGTGGCGAGCGAGACGCCCGCTCGCGCGGCGATGTCGGCGAGGGTGACCTTGTTCGGTGACCGGAGCACGGGATTCGCTGTCTCGGGAAAGGGTTTCGGGGGGGGGCGGGAACGGTCGTCTACGGGGGGCGGGAGGGAAGCGACCGTGGGGGCGGCGGGCGGGGGCGCGGAAGACACGCCGGATCGTAGTCAACCGCTCCGGGCGCAGCGCGGACAAGGGGTTGACGACGGCGCTCCGGCGGGTCGATAGTGGCGGTTCGGAAGCGTTTCCGACATCGGGGTCTGGATACACGCTTCTCGAGTCAAGGGAGACGAAGACGTGCCCGAGGTTCCACTGATCACCGTTCCAGGCAGCCGTCCGTTCAGCCGCCGCGTCCTGCTCACCGGCCTCGGGCTCGGGGCGGCGGGCATGACGCTCGGGCTCACCGGCTGCGCGCCCCAGGGCTCGAGCCGCACGGCCATCCGCTTCGTGCAGAACAAGCGCGAGGTCATCGGCTACTTCAGCGACCTCGTCGACCGCTTCAACGAGTCGCAGTCGGAGATCCTCGTCCGCCACGACGACTCCCCCGTGAGCCTCGTCGCCCAGATGGTGCGCGGGTCCTATCCGGACGTCGCCTGCTACAACTACAACCTCGAGGCGTCCACCTTCCTCGGCCGCGGCATGCTCTCCGACCTGTCCGACCTCCCCGAGGCGGCCACCGTGCAGGCGAGCGTGCAGGACCTCGTCACCCAGTACGCGCAGTACGAGGACCAGACGAACGTGCTGCCGTTCTCCATCACGGCGGCGGGCGTCGTCTACAACCGGGACCTGTTCGACCAGAACAGCGTCGAGGTGCCGACGACGTGGAGCGAGTTCACCGCGGCCTGCGGCGTGTTCCGCGACGCCGGCATCGTGCCCATCTACGGCACGTTCCGCGACATGTGGACCGTCAGCCAGGGCCACTTCGACTACGCCTCGGGCGGCCTGATGGACGTGGCCGACTTCTACGACCGGCTGCGGGAGGAGGGCCCGAGCGTCGGCCCGAACTCGGAGACCTCGTTCCAGAAGGACTTCGCCCAGGTGGCGGAGCGTATGTCCGAGCTCTTCGACTTCTCCCAGGAGAACGCGCTGACCCGGGCATACCCGGACGGGAACGCGGCCTTCGCCAACGGCGAGGCCGCCATGTACCTGCAGGGGCCGTGGGCCATCGGCGAGGTGAACGTCATCAACGGGGACGTGAACGTCGGCACCTTCCCGCTCCCCATGACGGACGACCCGGAGCAGACCCGCGCGCGGGTCAACCTCGACCTCGCCGTGTGGATCCCGAACGGCGTCGCGAACCGCGACGAGTCGGTGACGTTCCTGCAGTACCTGATGTCGCCCGAGGTGCTGAACGCGTACAACCAGGAGAACCTCGCCTACTCGACGCTGGAGAACGCGCCGCCCGTCACGGACCCCCGCATCCAGGGGCTGCAGGAGGCGTACAACGCGGGGCGCTTCTACCAGGGCGCCGGGACCTACCTGCCCAACACGATCCCGCTGCAGAACTATCTGCAGGAGTTCGTGATCGACCGCGAGGCGCAGCCGTTCCTCGCGAAGCTCGACACCGACTGGGCGCGACTGTCCCAGCGCACCGACCTGTGAGCCCGGGCGTGCTCCCCATGACTCGGCCTGCCCGCACGCCCGCCACGCCCCGCACGACCGACATGAGTCGGCCTGCCCGCACGCCCCGCACGCCCCGCACGACCGACCGGAACCGCACACGACGAGGAGAACCCCAATGACGGCCACAGCCTCCCGCGGGACGCAGCGACGGGCCCCGGCGACGGACGCGCCCGCGCGCGCCGGTCGCACCGGCAAGCCCAGGGTCGAACCGATCTTCTACGCGTTCCTCTTCCCGGCGATCGCGCTCTTCTCCCTCGCGATCACGCTGCCGGCCCTCATCGGCATGTTCTACAGCGTCACCGACTACGTGGGCTTCGGCGAGTACGACTTCATCGGCTTCGGCAACTACGCCGCGTTGTTCACCGACCCGCGCATCCTCAGCTCCTACGGCTTCACCATGGGCTTCTCGCTGGTCACGGTCATCGCCGTGAACGCCCTCGCCCTCGCGCTGGCCATCGGCCTGAACTCGAAGATCAAGTTCAAGACGGCGCTGCGCGGGATCTTCTTCATCCCGATGGTCATCTCGGGCATCGTCATCGCCTACGTCTTCAACTACCTCTTCTCCAACACGCTCCCCGCGCTCACCGGCACCGGGTCGCTGCTGGTCGACCCGAACCTGGCCTGGCTCTCGATCGTCATCGTGACGGCCTGGCAGTCGATCCCGAGCGCGATCATCATCTACCTGGCCGGGCTGCTCGCGATCCCCGAGGAGGTCTACGAGGCGGGCTCCCTGGACGGTGCGACCGGATGGCGGCAGTTCACCTCGATCACCCTCCCCCTCGTGGCCGGCTACGTGGTGATCAACACCGTGCTCGGCTTCAAGGGCTTCCTGAACGCGTACGAGATCATCATCGGCCTGACGAACGGCGGGCCGGGCACGGCGACCTTCAGCGTCGCCATGACGATCTTCACCGGCTTCACGAGCGGCGACTACGCCTACCAGATGGCGAACGCCGTGATCTTCTTCATCGTGACGGTGGTCGTCTCGATCCTCCAGCTCCAGCTCATCCGACGTCGAGGAGTGTCGCTCTAATGTCCGTCGCCATCAATCCCGCGGCCGCCGCTGCGGTCACGACCCCGGAGGCCAGGCGCAGCAAGGACCCCAAGGAGTCCTACCGCCCGAACTGGACGACGACGATCCTGCTGATCCTCGCGTCCCTCACGGTGCTCATCCCGCTGTACTTCGCGATCGCGATGTCGCTGAAGACGGCGGCCGAGGCGGCGAGCGGCACCGGCCTGACCTGGCCGTGGCCGATGCAGTTCGGCAACTTCGCCGAGGCCTGGACGCTCACCGACTTCCCGCGGGCGTTCATCATCTCGCTGCTCATCTCGGTGGTCAGCGTCGCCGGCGCGATCGTGCTGAGCTCGCTCGCCTCCTACGCGATCGCCCGCAACTGGGAGCACCGCGGCTTCCGCTACTCGTACTTCTACCTGCTGGCCGCGATGTTCATTCCCTTCCCCGTGATCGCGCTGCCGCAGATCAAGCTGACGGCCGCGGTGGGCCTCGACAACCCGCTCGGGGTCGCGCTGCTGCACATCATGTTCCAGCTGTCCTTCAGCGTGCTGCTCTACTCCGCGTTCCTGCGCTCCATCCCGCACGAGCTCGAGGAGAGCGCCCGCATCGACGGCGCATCGACCTGGCAGGTGTTCTGGAAGCTCATCTTCCCGCTCCTCGCCCCCATGAACGCGACGGTCGGCATCTTCGCCTTCCTCGCCTCGTGGAACGACTTCATGATGCCGTCGCTCATCACGGCGGACAGCCGGCTGCAGACGCTGCCCGTGGTGCAGAACATCTTCCAGCAGCAGTTCAACACGGAGTACAACGTGGCCTTCGCGTCCTACCTCATGGCGATGGCGCCGACGATCCTCGTCTACATCTTCGCCCAGCGGTGGGTGCTCTCCGGCGTCACCCGCGGCGCGATCAAGTAACACGGTGGGGGGCGTGGCGTTGGCGGGCGACCCGGTGGCGGGCGCGGAGAGGGCGGGCGACCCGGGGGCGGGCGCGGACTGGTGGCGGCAGGCGGCTGTCTACCAGATCTACCCCCGGAGCTACGCGGACGCGAACGGCGACGGGATCGGCGACCTCGCCGGCATCACGTCGAGGATCCCGTATCTTGCCTCGCTCGGCGTCGACGCCGTGTGGCTCAGCCCCTTCTACCCGTCCGCCCTCGCGGACGGCGGCTATGACGTCGACGACTACCGCGACGTCGACCCGCGGCTCGGCACGCTCGACGACTTCGACCGGATGATCGCGGCACTGCACGACGCGGGCATCCGGCTGGTCGCCGACCTCGTGCCGAACCACTCGTCGGACCGGCACGAGTGGTTCCGGGCGGCGCTCGCGGCGGCCCCCGGCTCGCCCGAACGCGCCCGGTACATCTTCCGCGACGGCCTCGGGCCGCACGGCGCCCTGCCGCCGAGCGACTGGCAGTCCATCTTCGGCGGGCCGGCCTGGCAGCGGGTGCCCGACGGGCAGTGGTACCTGCACCTCTTCGCGCCCGAGCAGCCCGACCTGAACTGGGACAACCCCGAGGTGCGAGCGGACTTCGTGCGCACGCTGCGCTTCTGGTCCGACCGCGGCGTGGACGGGTTCCGCGTCGACGTGGCGCACGGCCTCGCGAAGCGGCTGACGGATCCGCTGCCCTCGACCGAGGAGCTGGCGGGACTCGGTCCGGGCGCGCACCCGCTCTGGGACCGCGACGAGGTGCACGACATCTACGCCGAGTGGCGCCGCGTGTTCCAGGAGTACGACCCGCCGCGGACAGCGGTGGCGGAGGCCTGGGTCGAGCCCGACCGGCGGGCCCGGTACGCGCACCCGGAGGGCCTGGGACAGGCCTTCAGCTTCGACCTGCTCGAGGCGGACTACGACGCCGCCGGCTTCCGCCGCATCATCGCCGACAACCTCGCGTTCGCGCGGAAGTCGGGGTCGTCCACCACCTGGGTGTTCTCGAACCACGACGTCGTGCGGCACGCGACGCGCTACGGGCTCCCGGTCCCCGCGGACGGCGGACCGCAGAAGGGCAGGGAGTGGCTGCTGTCGGGCGGCATCGAGCCGGCCCTGGACCGTGAGCGCGGCCTCCGCCGCGCCCGCGCCGCGACGCTGCTGATGCTCGCCCTCCCCGGCTCCGCGTACCTCTACCAGGGCGAGGAGCTCGGCCTGCACGAGGTCGCCGAGATCCCTGACAAGGACCGTCAGGACCCGACGTTCTTCCGCAACGCGGGGGTCGAGATCGGCCGGGACGGGTGCCGCGTGCCCCTCCCGTGGACCCGCGACGGCAGCTCCTTCGGCTTCGGCGCCGACGGCGCCCACCTCCCGCAGCCGACCTGGTTCGGGGCCGTGTCGGTGGAGGCCGAGGAGGGGCACGACGCGTCCACCCTCTCCCTCTATCGCCGCGCGCTCGCCCTGCGCCGCCGCCTGCAGGGACCGGAGGAGCTCCGCTGGCGGGACACCGACCGCGCATCCGTGCTCGCGTTCGAGCGGCCGGGCGGCTGGTGCGCGGTCATGAACTTCGGGCCGGACGCCACGCCGCTGCCGGAGGGCGAGCTGCTACTGGCGAGCGGCCCGGTCGCCGACGGCGTGCTGCCGCCCGACACGACGGCCTGGCTCCGCGTGCGATAGCGAGCGGGACGGGGTTCCGGACCGTTCTCGCGGACCGCACCACACGGGCCCACCGGTGTAGGTTCTGTCGTCATGGCCGGTGGATCGAGGAACGGGCGCGGGCGGGCGCGGGCGCTCGCCGTCGCCGCCGTTCTCGCGCTCGGCATCGGCGCCACCGCCGTCGCCGTCGCGGTGTCCGACGACCGGCCGTCCACCGCCTCGGTGGCCACGCAGTCCCCCTCGGCACAGCCCACCGATCAGCCCGCGGATCAGCCCGCTGAGGCGTCGACCCAGGCGACCGACGACCCCGCTGCGGCCGGCGCGGGCGGGGGTGCGGCGCGATCGTTCGAGCCGCATCCCGCAACGGCGGTCGACCACGAGTCCGACCGGGACGGCGTCGACTACGTCGCCCTCGGCGACTCCTACGCCTCCGGACAGGGCGGCGGCGACTACAGCGCGGGACGCTGCCTGCGCAGCTCCGCCGGGTACCCCGCGCTCCTCGACGCCGACCCGGGCATCCGGCTCGTTGCCGACGCGAGCTGCAGCGGCGACACGACCGCCGACCTGCTCGCGGAGCAGCTCGGCGCCCTGAGCGAGGACGCGCTACTCGTCACCGTCACGATCGGCGGCAACGACCTCGGCGCGATCCGGGTCGCCGCGGTCTGCTCGGTCTCCCCGTCGTCCCCGGACTGCCGCTCGATGCTGACGTCGGCCCTCGCCCTCCTGGAGCCGGGCGGCGAGCTCGAGCAGCGCCTGCGCACGACGTTCGCCGAGGTGCGGGCGCACGCGCCGGATGCCCGCATCCTCGCCACCGGGTACACGGACCTGTTCGAGGGGACGCGGCTCGGGATCGGCGACGGCGCGGCGAACGAGGACCCGGCCCTCCTCTCGACGCTGCGGCTGGCGACGGAGTCGCTGAACGCCGCCATCGAGGCCGCGGTGCTCGCCGAACGGGACGCCGGTTCCGACATCGCGTATGTGGATGTCGCGGATGCGTTCGCCGGTCACGGCGTCGGCAGTACCGACGAGTGGATCCTCTCCACCGGATCGGACGTCTTCCACCCGAAGCCGGCGGGCTATGTCGCCTACGCCGACGCCATCCGGACCGCGCTCGACTGAACCCGAGCGACCCGGGACGCGCGTCCGGGCGGGTATGTACGAGTCCCGGGGGCGTCCGCCAGGATGGGGAGGTCGTCGGCCGCGGCGGAACCGAACCGCCGGCCGGGCACCCGAGGATGCACGACCCGAGTGAGGAAGCATGACGGAGGAGAGCCTTTCCGAGGAGACCGAGGAGTCCGAGGAGACCGAGGAGACGGGGCCCCGGGACCGACCCGTCGGGACCGGGCCGGGTAGCGCCGCACCGAACAGCGCCGGACCGGACCGGGGCACCCCGCGGCCGACGCGGTTACCGAAGGCGCTCCGCCCGTTCGCGGTACAGCAGTACCGCGTGCTCACGGTCGCGCTCACGCTCTCCCTGTTCGGCGGCGGCGTCTGGCTCGTGAGCATCGTGTGGCAGGTGATCGAACTGGGCGGCTCGCCCGTCGAGCTGTCGATCGTCGCCACGACGAACGCGGTGGGCATGCTCGCCGCCGTGCTCCTCGGCGGGGTCGCGGCCGACCGCATCCCGCAGAAGCGCATCCTGCTCACGGTCGAGGCCACGAAGACCGTGGCCGTCGCCACCGCGGCGACGCTGTCGCTGGCCGGCGTCGTGGAACTGTGGCACCTCGCGGTCGTCGCGCTCGTGCTCGGGCTCGCCGACGGGTTCTTCTACCCCGCCTACTCCGCCCTCCTCCCCTCCGTGCTGCCGGCGGACCAGCTCCTCGCCGCCAACGGGGTGGAGGGCACGCTGCGGCCCGTGGTCATGCAGGCCGCGGGACCCGCCGCGGCGAGCGGCATGATCGCCGCGCTCTCCCCCGGCTTCGCGTTCGCGCTCGTGGCCGTCTCGCAGCTCCTCGCGGTGCTCGGGCTGCTGTTCCTCCGCGCGACGCCGGTGCGGAGGGATCTGAGCGGCGGCGCCGGCGGGGGCTCCGCGCTGGCCGCCGTCTGGGGGGACCTCCGCGGCGGCTTCTCCTACATGGTGCGCACGCCCTGGCTCTTCGCCACCCTGATCTACGCCTGCCTGATGATCCTCGTGCTCATGGGTCCCATCGAGGTGCTGCTGCCGTTCGCTGTCAAGGATCAGACCGGCGGCGGTGCCGGCGCTTTCGCCCTCGCCCTCGGGGCGTTCGGCATCGGCGGTGCGGCCGGCTCCCTCGCGGTGGCGTCGTGGCGGCTGCCCCGCCGCTACCTCACGGTGATGAACCTCCTCTGGGGCGCGGGGTGCCTCCCGCTCGTCGTCATCGGGTTCACCGACCAGCTGTGGCTCATGGTCGTGGCGCTGTTCCTCGTCGGCTTCGCCTTCTCGTCCGCCACCGTCATCTGGGGCACCCTGCTGCAGCGGCGCGTGCCGCCCGAGCTCCTCGGCCGCGTCTCGAGCCTCGACTTCTTCGTCTCGCTGACCCTGATGCCGGTCTCGATGGCCCTCGCCGGGCCGGTCGGCGAGGCCATCGGCATCGCGCCGGCGTTCGTGATCGCCGCGGTCGTCCCGGTCTTCCTCGCCGTCATCACGATCGTCGCTGCCCGGCTGCCGCGGGACGAGATCGAGAACCCGCTCGACCCGCCCGAGGACGACATCGATCCCTCCAGCCAGGAGGTCCGGGGGCCGATGCCTCCCGTGCAGGGCTGACGCGGGACCGACACACAACAGAGGCCCCGTCCGAAGACGGGGCCCCTGCGTCGTGCGGGTGCGGTGGGAGGGACGCGGGTTACGCGCCCAGTCCCGCGCGGTCCACCTTGCGGTGGTAGCGCATGCCGGCGAGGCCGCCCAGGATCGCTCCGACCAGCGCGACGGCCACCAGGATGACCGCGGTGATGATGCTGCCGGCGGTCAGGTCGCCCTCGTTGATCGGGATGCGGGGGAAGCTGTTCAGGTTGGCGAGGATGTTGAGGTTGCTGCCCGCGATGCCGCCGATGATGGCGAAGACGATCGCGATCACGATCGCCCAGAGCCAGACCGCGAAGCCCTGCTTGGCGCCGCTGAACCGCGCCATGCGGCCGGCGACGTAGCCGCCGCAGTAGTAGGCGAGGAACATGATGACGATGAGCACGATCGCTCCGACGAGACCGACGGTCTCGGCGTTGGCGGTCGCGTCCTCCGCGGCCTGTTCGGGGTCGACGTTGTTGCCGAGCCCGACGGCCGCGCCGAGGCCTGCGAGCAGCGCGGTGAGGATGACGGCCATTCCGGTGGCGGTGAGCCAGCCGAAGAACGCCGATCCGAACTTGATGCCGCCGAACTGGTCCTTCTCGCGCTGGACGACGGCGTGGCGGTCGCTGGCGCTGACGGACGAGGTCGTCGTCGCCGCGTCGTCGCGACCGATCGGGTGGGCTTTCGAATCGCCGCCGAGGCGATCGTCGTTGGACAGATTAGACATGGCTGTGTGCCTTCCGTGTTCATGGTGACCCCACTTGGCGGGAGTGCACCACCAAGCCAACACACCGAAGTGACCCCCGGTTAGGGGGTTGCATTACGGCGAATGCCGGGGGTAAGTGCCGAATCCGCTGCCGTTTCGCCAGATCACGACGCCCTTCCGTCAGGATCGGGGCGCGCTCCCGCAGGTCAGGGCGCGGTGACGAAGTCGATGAGCTCCTCGACCCTGCCGAGCAGCTGCGGCTCGAGGTCGGCGTAGCTGCCCACCCTGCCGAGGATGCGCTTCCACGCGCGGGCGATGTCGGCCTGGGAGTCGTGCGGCCAGCCGAGGGCCTCGCAGATGCCGTGCTTCCATTCGATCGAGCGCGGCACGGTGGGCCACTCCGCGAGCCCGAGCCGCTGCGGCTTCACGGCCTGCCACACGTCGACGTACGGGTGACCGACCACGAGCACGTTCGCCCCGTGTCTGCCACGCCGCACGGCGTCGGCGATCCTGCTCTCCTTGGAGCCCGGCACGAGGTGGTCGACGAGCACGCCGACGCGGCGACCGGGGCCGGGCGAGAACTCGTCGACGAGGGCGGCGAGGTCATCGACGCCCTCGAGGTACTCCACGACGACGCCCTCGATCCGGAGGTCGTCGCCCCACACCTTCTCGACGAGCTCGGCGTCGTGCCTGCCCTCGACGAAGATGCGGCTCGCTCGGGCGACGCGGGCCTTCGCGTCCGCGACGGCCAGGGATCCGGAGGCGGTGCGCCCGGGGGCGAGGCCGCCCGGTCCGGCAGCCGGGGCCCGCCGCGGCACGACGAGTTCCACGGGGGCGCCGTCGATGAGGAAGCCCTTGCCGAGCGGGAAGGCGCGCACGGCCCCGTGACGATCCTCGAGCTGCACGAGCCGGCCCTCGACGCGGACGACGGCGCCGCAGAAGCCGGACGCCACCTCCTCGACCACGAGGTCCCTCGTCGCCTCCTGCTTGGGCACGACGACGGCACCGCGCTTCCGCCAGTCGGTGGCGAGCACGTCGGATCCGTAGCGGTCGTCGTTCATCGGCATCGACGGTACCGGGAGGACCGGCCGGGGCGGCGCAGGCTCGCTGACGAACCGGCTGGTACGCATCCCGACGGGTCACTCCCCGTCGAGGTCACCCCCGCCGACGTCCGCGATGGAGAACAGCACCCGCGGATCCTGCAGCACGGCGGGGTACGGCACGGCCGACCGCGCCAGTTCCGTCTCGTCGAAGGACGCGGCGCGGGACAGGTGAGGACGCCCGTCCTCGTCGGTCCCGCTGCGCGGCGCGCCGAGCAGCACCCCCGTGGGCAGCGACAGGCCGGGACCCAGAAGCACGGCGAACCGGTCCCCGGGCCGCATCTCCTCGGCGAACGCGTCGAGCTGCTTCCGCCACTTCGGGGGCACGCGGCCGCTCGGGTTGACCGCCGGGATGGTGACGACCGCCTCGGCGCGCCACCGCTCGAGCTCGGCCTCGTCGTGCACGCGGAGGATCCACAGCGGCCGCGCGTCGGACGGCGGCGGGGCCGGCTCCACACCGGGGTCGGCGCCGGGCCACAGATAGGGGAGGTCGTCGGGCTCGCCGGGGAAGTGCTGCGTGTAGAGCTCCGGCGCCTTGCGGAGGAGGTTGGAGCGATGGCTGCGGTGCAGCTCCTCGTTGCCGATCCAGGACGGCATCAGGCCGGCCGCCGTCAGGTCCGCCTGCGTCCTCCCGCCGACCTCGGGGGCGAACTCGAGCATCTGCGGGGCGGTGGAGTCCGCGTGGCCGCGCTCCGCCCACACCTCGACCATGTCGAGTCCGTACCGGGTGAGGGCGGGCACATAGCCGCGCCACATGTCGACCACCGGGTGCGTCTGCCAGCCGTAGCTCGGCAGCACGAGAGCACGGAGGATCTGCAGCGTCTCCACCCTCTGCTTGCCGAGTCGGGGAGCGTCGAGGACGCGCGCGCTCTGCACGAAGTCCTCGTAGGGAAGGAACGTCTGCATGACCCCAGCCTTCCAGAGCCCGGATGAGGATGTGCCGGGCAGGGGCAGGCGCGCGCGGCGTCAGCTGCGCATCCACCGCCGCAGCAGGTCGATGCGGGCCTGCAGCTGGGTCACGCTGGCCTGCGCTACCGCGGGACCACCGCAGGCCCGCCGCAGCTCCGCGTGGATCATGCCGTGCCCCTCGCCGGACAGCTTCGCCCGCATCCCGACGAGGCTGTTCAGGAGCGCGCGCTGCTCCTTGAGGGTGCGGTAAAGCGGCACGTTCTTCGGCTCGTCGTCGGGCCCGGGCGGCCCCGCCTTCCGATCGCGCTCGGAGACCCGCCGCTGCTGCCGGGCGTGCCGCTGCTTGAGCAGCTCGCTCACCTGCTCGGGCTCGAGGATGCCGGGGAGCCCGATGAAGTCCTCCTCCTCGAGGCTGCCGACCTCGGCCATCGAGCCGAACTCCGTGCCGTCGAACAGCACGTGGTCGAACGTCGCCTGCGAGCCGAGCGGCTCGAAGGTGAACTCGCTGATCAGCGAGTCCGACGCCTTGTCGTCGCGGTTCGCCTCGGCCACCATGGCGTCCTCGGGCGCGAAGAGGCCGTCCTCGCCGCTGCTCTTGCGATCGAGTGCGTGGTCGCGCTCGCGCTCGAGCTCGTTCGCGAGCACGAGCAGGTTCGGCACGCTGGGCAGGAAGATCGAGGCCGTCTCGCCGCGGCGCCGGGCGCGCACGAACCGGCCGATGGCCTGGGCGAAGAACAGCGGCGTGGATGCGCTCGTCGCGTACACGCCCACGGCGAGGCGGGGCACATCGACACCCTCGGACACCATGCGCACCGCGACCATCCAGCGGCTGCTGCCCTGGGAGAAGGAGTCGATCCGGTCGCTCGCCGCCTTGTCGTCGGACAGGACGATGGTGACGGGCGCGCCGGTCAAACCCTGCAAGATCGCCGCATAGGCGCGCGCGGTGACATGGTCCGTCGCGATCACGAGCCCGCCCGCGTCGGGCACGGAGTGCCGCACCTCGGTGAGCCGGCGGTCCGCGGCGGCGAGCACCTGCGGGATCCACTCGCCCTCGGGGTCGAGCGCGGTGCGCCAGGCCTGGGACGTGATGTCCTTCGTGTTGCCCTCGGCGAGCTGGGCCTCCATCTCGTCGCCCATCTTGTTCCGCCAGCGCATGTTGCCCGCGTAGGCGAGGAAGAGGACGGGACGGACCACGCCGTCCTTCAGGGCCCGGCCGTAGCCGTAGTTGTAGTCGGTCTGCGAGACGCGCACGCCGCGGTGGTCGCGGAGGTAGGAGACGAACGGGATCGGGGCCGTGTCCGAGCGGAACGGGGTTCCGGTCAGCGAGAGCCGGCGGGCGGCCTTCTCGAAGGCCTCGCGGATGGCGTCGCCCCAGCTGAGGGCGTCGCCGCCGTGGTGCACCTCGTCGAGGATCACGAGGGTGCGACCCGACTCGGTCAGGGTCCGGTGCAGCCCGGGCTTCACGGCGACCTGCGCGTACGTCACGGCGACGCCGTGGTAGTGCCTGGCCTGCCAGCCGTCGGCGTTGCTGAAGCGGGGGTCGAGCCGGATGCCGACGCGCGCGGCCGCGTCGGCCCACTGGCGCTTCAGGTGGTCGGTCGGGGCGACGACGGTGATGCGGTCGATCGCGCGGCGGGCGAGCAGCTCCGACGCGAGCCGGAGGGCGAACGTGGTCTTCCCGGCTCCCGGCGTCGCGGCGGCCAGGAAGTCCCGCGGCTCGTTCTGGAAGTAGGTGGTGAGCGCCTCTTCCTGCCACGCCCGGAGCTTGCTTCCGGTGCCCCAGGCGGCGCGCTCGGGGAAGGCCGGGGAGAGGTGCTCGGCGGCGCGGGTGCCCAGGTGCTCGCTGCTCGGCCTGGACGGCTGAGGGTCGTACGAGGGCATGCTCACTTGACTAAACGATACCGTCATCCTCAGACATCGAACGCCCCGGGGACACCCGGAAGAAAAGCGCGGGGACTGTCGTTGACCCCAGAGCACAGCATCCGACGGGAGAATTGCGTGACCTTCAACTGGCTCGAACTGCACCGCCGCTCGCACGAGGAGTTCGGCCGGCGCCTCGCCGCCGTGACCGATTGGTCTGCGCCGACGCCGGACACCGAGTGGGACACCCGCGCGCTCGTGCGGCACGTCGTCGAGGAGCAGCAGGTCGTGCCGCACCTGCTCTCCGGCCTTCCCCTCGAGGAGGCCCGCCGCGCCGTGGAGCCCGTCGACGACGAGGACCTGCGCGCCGAGTGGGAGCGCTACTCCCCCGCCGCCCTCGCGGCCTGGGACGAGGCGCCGGAGACGGGGAGCGTCCGGCTGCTGCGCGACACCCTCACGCTCGAGGACTACCTCCGCGAGCAGGTGTCGGACGTCGCGATCCACGCCTGGGACCTCGCCAAGGCGACCGGCAGCGACGAGACCCTGCACCCCGACCTCGTCGAAGCCGCGTGGAGCATCTTCGAGCCGCAGAAGGCGACGCTCGAGGCGAGCGGTCTGTACGGGTCGGCGGTGCCCGTGCCGGACGACGCCCCGCTCCAGGTGCGCCTCCTCGCCCTCACCGGCCGTGACGCGAGCGCCTGACCACACGCCGAGGGCGCCAGCCTTGGCACGTCAGGGCTGAGGAGTCGGGCGCCGGGGAACGGCGCTCAGGATCGGCGCTCAGGCGTCCGGAAGCGGACCCAGGAGCGCGTTCGCGACGGTGCGCCGGGCGGCGCGCTCGTTCGACGGGTGGAACTGGCCGGCGGTGACGTCGCGGTACAGCCGGGCGAGCTCGCTGACGGAGCGGTACGATCCCCCGCCGGCGACGCCCATGGCGCCGTCGACGACGGTCCGCGCGGTGCGCGTGGTGCGCACCTTCGCGCCGACGAGACGCGGGAACCAGGCGCGGCCGTGGTCCACCCGGGCGTCGACGTCCCGGGCCAGTTCGAGGAGCGGCGGCAGCTGCCCGTCCTGGGCGATGGCGGCCTCCGCGAGCGCCGATCGCACGTCCGGATCCTCGGCGAGGGGCCGCCCGCCGAGGCGGGCCGACGTGCGCGTGAGGGCGGACTCCGCGGCGAGCTGGACGGCGCGCGCTCCGATGCCCACGTAGACGGAGGACACGAGGAGCTCGAACGCGGCGAAGATCGCGAAGGTGAACGGATCCGCGCTCGGGCCGACCGGGAGCACCCGCGAGACGCGCGCCTGCTCCACCCGCGCCCCCTCGAGCACGGTCGTGTGGCTCTGCGTCGCACGCATGCCGAGCGTGTCCCAGTCCTCCACGATGCGGTAGCCCTCCGCGTCGCGCTCGAGGAAGCCGTGCACGAGCACGGGGGCGTCCGGGTCGGTGTCGTCGCGGCCGAACACGCCGAGGCGCGTCCAGGCCGGCGCGAGCGAGCCGAAGACCTTGGTGCCGAAGTAGCGGTAGCCGCCGTCCTCCTGCCGCTCCGCGCGGGTGAACGAGTCGGCGAGCACCTCGTCATTGCCGGGCTCGCTGATGCCGAACGCGAACACCTCCCCCGCCACGGCGTCGCGCAGCACCCACTCCAGGGATGCGTCGCCGCCCGCGCGCAGGAGACCCGCCACCGCCGTCCAGAGGATGTGCATGTTCACGGCGAGGGCCGTCGCCGGCGCGGCCTCGGCCAGCCGTGCCTGCTCCCGCACGGCGGCGGCGAGCGGCATCCCCGCGCCGCCGAGGTCGGCGGGCACCATCATCGCCAGGTAGCCCGCCCCGCGGAGCTCGTCGAGGTCCTCCGCGAAGAAGGCGTTGCGCCGGTCGTAGTCGGCGGCGCGGTCGCGGATGCGGGCGAGGAGGGCCTCGTCGAGCAGGGAGTCGGGCATGCCCTCAGTCAACAGCACCAGGAGCATAATGGACTGCTAGTTCGGGGGCGGCGCGAGCCGCGGAGGACCGGGAGGAGAGTCATGACCGAGCAGCACCCGTGGCGGAGGTATGTCGCGATCGGCGACTCGTTCACCGAGGGGATCGGCGACCCGGAACCGAACTGCCCCGGCGGACACCGCGGCTGGGCGGACCGCGTCGCCGAGGTGCTCGCGGACGGCACCGAGGACTTCGCCTACGCCAACCTCGCGATCCGGGGCCGGCTGCTGCAGCAGATCATCGACGAGCAGATCGACGCGGCGCTCGAGCTGCGGCCGGACCTCATCAGCGTCTCGGCCGGCGGCAACGACATGATCCGTCCGGGGGCGGACCCCGACGACCTGGCCGCCCGCTTCGAGGGCATGGTGGAGCGGCTGCGCTCGCAGGGCGCGACCGTCGTGATCTTCACGGGCGCGGACACGGGCTGGTCGCCCGTCTTCGGCCGCATCCGCGGCAAGATCGCGATCTACAACGAGAACCTGCGCGCCGTCGCCGCCCGGCACGACTGCGTCGTCGCCGACATGTGGGCGCTCACCGAGCTGCGCGACGCCCGCATGTGGGACGTCGACCGCCTGCACTTCGCGCCCCTCGGCCACCACACGATCGCCCGCATGGTGCTCGCGTCGCTCAACGTGCCCAACACGCTGCAGCCGCTGAAGCCGGAGCCGCTGCCGGCCCGCAACTTCCGCCAGGCCCGGTCGGAGGACCTGGTCTGGGCGCGGGAGTACTTCGTGCCCTGGGTGCTGCGGCGCATCCGCCACCAGTCCTCCGGTGACGGCCGGTCACCGAAGCGCCCCGACGCGAGCCCCTACGCACACGTCGGCAGCCCGGACGCGTAACGCGTCCGGGCTGCCGGCTGATGCTCTGCTACCGGGACTAGCGCGTGCGGAAGGCCGCGGTCATCGGGCAGTCGAACGGGTCGCGGGCGGCGAGACCGACGCGGTTGAGGTACGCGATGACGATGCTGTAGGACTGGCGCAGCGTCGTCTCGGTGTAGAGGATGTTGTGCGTCGCGCAGTACTCGCGCACGATCGCCTGGGCACGGCGCAGGTGCGGCCTCGGCATGTTGGGGAACAGGTGGTGCTCGACCTGGTAGTTGAGCCCGCCCATGAACGTGTCCATGACGCCGCCACCGCGGATGTTGCGGGACGTGAGCACCTGGCGGCGGAGGAAGTCGACCTTGCTCTCCTTGGGCAGCTGCGGCATGCCCTTGTGGTTCGGCGCGAACGACGCGCCCATGTACAGGCCGAAGACGGCGAGCTGCACGCCCACGAACGCGAACGCCATGCCGAGCGGCAGGAAGTAGAAGACGACGGCGAGGTAGCCGATGATGCGCACGCTCAGCATGGTGATCTCGAGCGCCCGCTTGTCGACCTTGCCGCGGCCGAACACGGTGCGCAGGCTCGTGACGTGCAGGTTGAGGCCCTCGAGCAGCAGCAGCGGGAAGAACAGGTAGCCCTGCTTGCGCACGATGAAGGCGACGACGCGGCTCTTCACGTCGGCGGCGTCCTCCTCGCGGAAGCGGATGAAGTCCGGCGCGATGTCCGGGTCCTTGCCCACAACGTTGGGGTTCGCGTGGTGACGGCTGTGCTTGGTCATCCACCAGGAGTAGCTGATGCCCACGAACACGTTGGCGAGCAGGCGCCCGGTCACGTCGTTGGCCTTGCCGGACGTGAACACCTGGCGGTGCGACGCCTCGTGGGCCAGGAACGCGAACTGCGTGAACAGCACGCCGAGGCCGGCGGCGACGATCAGCTGGTACCAGCTGTCGCCGAGCAGGGCGAAGGCGACGAACGCGGCCGCGGTCAGCAGCGTGATGATCGAGAACATCGTGATGTAGAAGCCACGACGGCGACCGAGGAGGCCCGCCTCCCGCACGGTGTGCAGGAGCGCGGAGTACTCGGTGGTGGGATTGGAGCCGTTCCCGCCGCCCGGCCTAGTGCGGACGATGCGCACGGCGGGGGTGGAGACGGACACGGTCGGAGAGCTCACGGGACCCCTGGGTTCTTCATTGACTCGCCAGCCAGGTTGTGAGCGATCGCTCGTACGTTGCTCAGAAGTTTAGGGCTGATCGCTGGGAATGCGCCTACGGGTTGCGGCGAGGCGGGTGGAGGACTATTCACAGCGTAGCGCCGGGCGGGAGTCAGAAGATCGACTCCGGGTGGGTCAGCTTCCACCAGCCGTCCGCCGGCTCGAGGGCGTCCGCGAGCTCGAGGGGGACCACGATCTCGTCGCCGTTCACGGTGAAGGTGGCCCGGCCGGAGGCGTCGCCCGCATCGCCGGAATCCCGCCGGGGCACGTCGACGGACGCCTCGATCGGCGTGTCGGCCCAGACCACGACGGAGGCGTCCTCGGTGGCGACGGCCGAGGCGCCGCTCCCCCACTCGGTGCGCAGCGCCCCGAACTCCTGGCCCTCGGTCGCGAGCGGCACCTCGTGGAAGCTCTCCCGGATGCCCGCGACGAGGGTCTTCACGTCGGCCGCGAGCTGCGGGTGGTCCGGGCTGCCGGCCCCGCCGAGGACGACGCCGACCACGGTGACGGTCGAGGAGCCGACGGGCACGTCGACGGCCCAGAGGAGGCACTTGCCCGCGACGTCGAGCGTGCCGGTCTTGATGCCCCGGTATCCCTCGGTGCCGATGAGGAGGTTCCGGTTGGCGAGGGCGCCGATGCCGGCGACCTCGACGGACGGCGAGGAGACGATCTCGGCGATCAGCGGCTGCGCGAGGGCGAGCTCCCCGATGGCCACCAGGTCCTCCGGCGTGCTCATCGAGCGCGGGGACAGGCCCATCGCGTCGGCCACGACCGTGCCGCCGAAGCCCTGCTCGGCGAGCCACGCGTTGGCCGCGACCAGGTACTCGTCGTGGCCGCCGAAGGCCCACCGTCCGAGCACGGCGGCGTAGTTGTTGGCGGAGGCGACGAGCGCCCCTTCCAGCAGGTCACGCTCGGACAGCTCGGTGCCCGGAACGGCGGGCTGCACGAGGCCGAGCTGGGCGACGATCTCCCTGCGCATCTCCTCGTCCTCCGCCGTGAAGGCCACCATCGGGCCCTCCTCGTCCCCGGTCAGCGGCTTGGCGTCGAGCACCACGAGCGCGGTGATGACCTTAGTGAGGCTCGCGATGGGCACCTGCTCCTGCAGCCCGCTCGTGGCGAGCAGGCCGTCGAAGCCCACGGCCCCGATCGCGCTCTCGCCGTAGGAGGGCCAGGTGAGGTCCGCGGGGGCAGGGGTGGCGGGTCCGGCGGCGGCGACGGACGCCGCGGCCGCAGGCACGGGGGCGAGCAGGGCGGTCGGCGTGTAGACGCCCGCGGCGAGCACGAGGACGCCGCCGAGGGCCGCGGCGACCCGGCGGCGGCGGAGCGGTCGTCGGGTCGTCGGCACCAGGGGATTCTAGCCGGGAGACCAGAGGCAGCGGCCGGGTGCGGCATCCCCGTCCGCTGGTACTGCGGCTGCTGCGGCTGCGGCTGCGGCTGCGGCTAGGACTAGGGCTAGGGCCTCGGCCGCAGCGTGTACAGCGCCACGGCGCTCGCGGCCGCGACGTTGAGGGAGTCGACGCCGTGCAGCATCGGGATGATCACGGTCGAGTCCGCCGCGGACAGCGCCGTCCTGCTGAGGCCGTCGCCCTCGGCGCCCAGCACGAGGGCGATGCGCTCGGGCGCCGCCGCCGCGAAGTCGTCGAGCGACACCGCATCCTCGGCCAGCGCGAGGGCGGCCAGGTGGAAGCCGAGCCCCTTCAGGAGCGGCGCCGCCTCGCGCCACTCGGGCAGCCTCGTCCACGGCACCTGGAGCACCGTGCCCATGCTCACCCGCACGCTGCGGCGGTAGAGCGGGTCCGCGCAGCGCGGCGTCACGAGCACGGCGTCCGCTCCGATCCCGGCCACCGCGCGGAAGATCGCGCCGACGTTGGTGTGGTCGACGATGTCCTCGAGCACGACGATGCGGCGGGCGGACGAGACGACGGACTCCACCGACGGCAGCTCGGGGCGGTGCATGGCCGCGAGCGCGCCGCGGTGCAGGTGGTAGCCGGTGAGGGCGCGGAGCACGTCCGCGTCGCCCACGTAGACGGGGACGTCGGGGTACTCGGCGAGCAGCGGCTCGACGTCGGGCAGCCACTGCTCCTGCAGCAGCACCGACCGCGGTCGGTGACCCGCCCCCAGCGCGCGGCCGATGACCTTGGTCGACTCCGCGATGTAGAGGCCGCCCGCCGGCTCGCTCACCCGGCGCAGGGCCACGTCGGTGAGCCGGGAGTAGTCGGCGAGCTCGGGGACGTCGAGGTCCGTGATGCGGATGATCTGCACGGGGAATGCTGCCCTTCGACCGGCGGGCGGGGCTGGGAACAACCGCGGCGCACTCGCTGTTTAGACTTCAGGAAACAGTAACGCGTCGAGTCGGGAGGCTTGTTTGGCTGCATCAGCCGCACCGGCCGAGTCCGTCGCCGCGACGACGGCGAAGCAGATCGAGGCCGCCGCGGAGATCATGCGTCGCGGCACCACCGCGGTCCTGACCGGCGCCGGCATCAGCACGGACTCCGGCATCCCGGACTATCGCGGGCAGGGCGCGCCCAAGCGCACCCCCATGACCTTCCAGCAGTTCCGCGGGGACGCGGCCTTCCGGCGGCGGTACTGGGCCGGTAGCCACGTGGGCTGGCGCATGTTCGACGCCGCCGAGCCGAACGCGGGTCACCGCATGCTCGCCCGCCTCGAGGAGGACGGGCACGTCAACGGCATCGTCACCCAGAACGTCGACGGGCTGCACCTCAAGGCGGGGTCCCGCCGGGTCGTGGACCTGCACGGGTCCATGCACCGCGTCGTCTGCCTGGTGTGCGGACAGACCTTCGCCCGGTCGAGCATCGCGGAGCGCATCGCCGCGGAGAACCCCTGGCTCGAGCAGCCGGAGTCCGTGGTGATGAACCCGGACGGCGACGCCGAGATCGCCCGGGCCGACGAGTTCGTCGTGCCCGACTGCACCGTCTGCGGCGGGATGCTGAAGCCCGACATCGTCTACTTCGGCGAGCTGATCCCCACCGAGAAGTTCGAGGAGGCGGCCGGGATCGTGCACACGGCCGACGCCCTCCTGATCGCGGGATCGTCCCTCGTCGTGAACTCCGGCATCCGCCTGCTCGAGCAGGCGCTGCGCCGCCGGCTGCCGGTCGTCATCATCAACCGCGGCGTGACCAAGGGCGACCCGCGCGCTACGGTCAAGATCGACGGCGGGGCGTCCGAGACGCTCGCCCGCATCGCGCCCCTGCTCGGCGTCTGACGCCACCTCCCATCCGAAAGAGACGCCACCCCTGTGACCCGCATCGCCCTCGTCCGCCACGGCCAGACCGACTGGAACCGGTCCCGCCGCATCCAGGGGGCGACCGACATCCCGCTCAACGACGTGGGTCGGCGACAGGCCCGTGACGCGGCGGAGGCGCTCGCCGGTGGTGGCTGGGACGCGGTCTACTCGAGCCCGCTCTCCCGTGCCGCCGAGACCGGATCGATCATCGCGAGCCGCCTCGGCCTGCCCGAGCCCGCCACCGTCGAGGGTCTGGCGGAGCGCCGCTACGGCCTCGCCGAGGGCCTCACCGGTACCGAGGTGCGCGAGCGCTTCGCCGGCGCGCCTATGCCCGGCCGCGAGTCGACGGAGTCGGTGCTCGCCCGGGCACTCGCCGCGCTCGACGACCTCGCCAAGCGGCACCCCGGCGAGGGGCTCGTCGTGGTCTCGCACGGCGGCGTGATCGGCGCGCTCGTGCGTTGGCTCAGCGACGAGCAGCTGCCCGCGCCGGGCATGCTCATCCTCAACGGCTCGGCGCACATGTTCGAGCACCGGGACGGGTCGCTCGCGCTCGTCGAGTTCGCGGGCGCCGCGGAGGACCTCGACATGGTCGGTGACGCGGACGACCGCGTCCCCGCCACCCGCTGATCGCGTCCGGCCCCACCCGCTGCGCCGATCCGATTCCATCCGCTGAGCCCATCCAACCGCTGAGCCCATCCGGTCGCTGAGCCCATACGGTCGCTGAGCCTGTCGAACCGACGCAGGCGACACGACCGGTCCCGGACACAGGCTCCCCCGGTACGCAACACAGGCTCTCCCCGTGCGCAACGCAGGCTCCTCCACAGGCCGAGCCGGACAACTCTGCGGTCCGGGTAGGCGAGTTGGCGGCCAGAGCCTGCATTGGGAATCGCGGAGCCTGCGTTGCGCACCCCACTCGACGCAATTCAGCAGATCCCGCTTCTCACCCGACGCAATTCAGTAGAATCCCGCGGCCCCTCGGCGAGTCGCGACCCCGGGACGGCGTGTCGGGCGAGATCTGCTGAATTGCGTGAGGAGACGTCCCTTCGACAGGCTCAGGGACCGTGCCGGGGCGATCCGGGGACGTCCCTTCGACAGGCTCAGGGACCGTAAGGGGACGTCCCTTCGACGAGCTCAGGGACCGCAGGACGCACGAACCCACCGCACCCGGGCTAGGGGCGGTCGCCGCCCACGCGGAGGAGCAGGTCGAGGAGGGCGTCCGCCGAGGACTCCCAGCTGAACTCGGAGTGGCGGTCGAACGCCGCGGCGGACCGCCTGCGCAGTTCGGCCGGGTCCTCGAGCATGTGCACCGCGGACGCCAGGTCCTCCGGGCTGGACGGGTCGAAGTACAGGGCCGCGTGGCCGCCGATCTCCCGGAAGATCGGGATGTCGCTGGCCACGACCGGCGTGCCGACGCTCATCGCCTCGACGAGCGGGATGCCGAAGCCCTCGTCGCGCGAGGCCGACACGAGCGCCGTCGCCCGGGAGAGCACCTCTCGGTACTCCTCGTCCGACGCGCCGCCGTGGAAGACGATGGCACCATCGGGCGCGAGCGCGCTCAGCCGCTCGCGGTCCTCGGGCGACTCGCGGCTCATCAGGTGCAGCGCGTAGCCCGGCAGCAGGTGCATCGCCCGGGCGAGCGTCTCGACGTTCTTGTACGGCATGTACGAGCCCATGTAGACGAGCGAACACTCCCGCTCCTCGGCCGGAACCGGCACGAAGCCGTCGCCGCCGAGGTCGGCCGCATTGCGCACGATGGTGACCGGCCGACGGGTGAGGCGGCGAGCGCGCAGGATCCGGGCCGTCGTCTCCGACACCGTGACGACGGCGTCCGCCCGGCCGAGCAGGTACCGCTGCGGCCACCAGGTCAGGTGGTAGAGGCGCCAGAGCAGCCGGACCGGCGCGGGCAGGTTCCGCGGCGGGGTGCGGTGGGAGTAGTAGATGACGTCGTGGATCGTGAGCACGACCCGGTAGTCGCGGCCGAACGTCCCCATGGTCTGCATGGGGCTGAACACGACGTCGGGGCGGATGCGGTTCACCTGGCGCGCGACGAAGGGCTCGCGGATGCTCGTCGGCGCCGACACGCGCTCCCACGGCAGCGCGGGCAGCATCTCGAGCTGGCGGTGGTCGCTGATCAGCATCGTGACCTCGTGCCGGCGGCCGAGCGCCTCGACGAGGCTCGCCGTGTACCTGCTGATCCCGTCGTGCCGGCCGACCCGCGTGTAGCGGCAGTCGAAGACGATCCTCACTCGGCTCCCCCCGTTCCCGGCTCCGTGTCGAGGCCGAGGAAGCGGGCGATGTGCGCCGCGGCCTCCCGCGGCTTCTCGTAGTGGATCAGGTGCCCCACCCCGGCGATGATCTTCAGCGCCGCGTGCGGGAACAGGTGCTGCAGCCGCACCTGGGCGAGCACCGGCGTGATGTCGTCGCGGTCCGCGGCCACGAGCAGGGTCGGCTGCGGGATGCGCGCGGCGAACTCGCTCACGTCCTCGCCCACGGACGCGCGGAAGGCCTCGAGCACGACGCGCCGGTCGGCGAAGGCGCTGAAGTACCGGGCGTGCTGGTCGTGCACGAACCGGCGCAGCGCCGGCCGCCTCGTCTTCACCATCGCGAGGCTCATGATGCGCACGATGGTCCGGTTGCGCAGGAGCGCGAAGCCGAGCCGCTCGGGCAGGGCCGCGGCGAGCCAGTAGTAGAAGACCGCGAGCCGCGTGAGGATGCCTCGGGGGCCGGCGAGGGCCGGGGCGGCGATCGGGTTGATGAGCACGACGCGCTCGGCCTCGAGCCCGGAGGCGACGGCGCCCGCGACGACGATCGAGCCGAACGAGTGCCCGACGATCACCGGGCGGTCCGCGCCAAGCTCGGCCACGAACGCCGCAAGCCAGCGGCCGTAGCCGGCGACGTCGTGGCGCACCTCGCCGAGCGGCGCGGAGGCGCCGAACCCGGGCAGGTCGGGCGAGAGGACGTGCACGCCGGGCAGGAACGCCACGACGGGCTCCAGCCCGTGGTGGTCGCCCCGGAATCCGTGCACGAGCACGAGGGTCGGCCCGTCGCCGCGGGCGCCGTACTCCCAGTACCGGGTGTCGCTGCCCAGCACCTGCACGCTGCTCTCGGTGGCGGGCACGCGAGCCAGTCGCTCGGCGTAGGGGTTGGGCACGGCCGTCATCGGATCCAGTCTAGATATCCCCTCCGCGGGAATTGCGCCGCTGGACCCCCGCGGGTTGCCGCACGCCCTCCCCTCGCCCTTCTAGACTTTACGAACGTCTGCCAAACGCCGGCCCGCCGGTCGAAAGGAGCACAGTGAGCTTCACTGCACCCATCACCCTTCCCGGGCTCACGCTCGACCTGAACTGGTACAAGCGGTCCGTCTTCTACGAGGTGATGATCCGGTCGTTCGTCGACAGCAACGGGGACGGCACCGGCGACCTCGCCGGGCTGATCTCCAAGCTCGACTATCTGCAGTGGCTCGGGGTCGATGCCCTCTGGCTTCCGCCGTTCTACCGGTCGCCCCTGCGCGACGGCGGCTACGACGTGTCCGACTTCCGCGCGGTCCTGCCGGAGTTCGGCACGATCGACGAGTTCAAGGAACTCGTCACGAAGGCGCACGAGCGCAACATGCGCATCGTCATGGACTACCCGTTGAACCACACGTCCGACCAGCACGAGTGGTTCCAGCAGTCCCGCAGCGACCCCGACGGGCCCTACGGCGACTACTACGTCTGGAGCGACACGGACGACAAGTACACGGACATCCGCATCATCTTCGTGGACACGGAGGAGTCGAACTGGACGTTCGACCCCGTGCGCCGCCAGTTCTTCTTCCACCGCTTCTTCTCGCACCAGCCCGACCTGAACTTCGAGAACCCGGCCGTGCGCGAAGAGGTCTTCAACATCGTGCGGTTCTGGCTCGACCTCGGCGTCGACGGGCTCCGCCTCGACGCCATCCCCTACCTCTTCGAGTCCGAGGAGGGCAACGGCGAGGGCGAGCCGCCGACGCACGACTTCATCAAGGAGCTGCGCGCCATGGTGGACCGGGACTACCCCGGCCGCATCCTCGTCGCCGAGGCGAACCAGTGGCCGCGCGAGGTCGCCGCGTTCTTCGGCACCGAGGACGAGCCCGAGTGCCACATGGCGTTCGACTTCCCCGTGATGCCCCGCATCTTCTACTCCCTCCGGTCGCAGCAGGCCGACGAGCTCGTGCGCATCCTCAGCGAGACCACGGACATCCCGTCGGACGCCGGCTGGGGCGTGTTCCTGCGCAACCACGACGAGCTCACGCTCGAGATGGTGTCCGAGGAGTACCGGCAGGCGATGTACGGCTGGTACGCCTACGACCCGCGGATGCGTTCCAACATCGGCATCCGCCGCCGGCTCGCGCCCCTGCTCGACAACTCCCGCGCGGAGCTCGAGCTCGCTCACGCGATCCTCTTCTCCCTGCCCGGCAGCCCGTTCCTCTACTACGGGGACGAGATCGGCATGGGCGACAACATCTGGCTCAACGACCGCGACGCGTCCCGCACGCCCATGCAGTGGACGCCGGACCGCAACGCCGGGTTCTCCACCGCCGACCCCGGCAAGCTGTACCTGCCCGTCGTGCAGTCGCTGGTCTACAACTACTCGCAGATCAACGTCGAGTCCCAGCTCGCCCAGTCGCGGTCGCTGCTGCATTGGATCCGCAACGTCATCCACGTGCGCAAGGCTCACCCGGTCTTCGGTATGGGCGACATGACGGTGCTCCCGACGAACCACGAGTCGGTGCTCGCGTTCGTGCGCTCCTACGAGGGCAGCGGAACCCACTTCGGCGACCAGCCGGAGGACGTGCTCTGCGTGTTCAGCTTCGCCCACAACCCGGTCGCGGTCACGATTGACATGAGCGAGTACGCGGGCGCGCCGCTGTACGACCTGTTCGGCGGCGGCGTCTTCCCGACCGTGAACGAGGACGGCACCCTCACCCTCACCCTCGCGACGCAGAGCTTCTACTGGCTGCACATCGGCGACGGCGGCGCGGGGGGCTACCGCCGCTAGACCGCCGAGAACGCACGGCCTCCGCCGGGCCGGGTCGTCGCCGCAGGGCGATGACCCGGCCCGGTGGCGTCTGTATGCCGCCGCCATGTGCCGGTGGCGCCTCCCCGCAGGACCGCTCCTGCCTCAACACCGCTCCACGGCGGCAGGGCGTCAGCCCGGGCGGACGGCGAGGGCGAGGGTCGCCGCGAGCACGGTCAGGGGCGCCGCGAGGAGGCCGAGCAGGGCGTAGCGGCCCCAGGAGATCCGCACGTCCATGCGCGTGAGCCGCTGGTGCCAGAGCAGGGTGGCGAGCGATGCCCACGGCGTGATGAGAGGACCGGCGTTCACGCCGATCAGCAGGGCGACGACGCGGTCGGGCGACCCGGCGGCCGGTTCGAGCGCGAGGTAGGCCGGCAGGTTGTCGACCGCGTTGGCGCCGAGGGCGGCGACGCCCGCCATCCGCAGCAGCGCGCCGGCGTCGTCCCCGTCGCCGACGAGCCGGGCGAGGAGGTCGCCGAGGCCGAGCGCGTGGGCCGATTCCATGGCGAGGAACAGCCCCGAGGCGAGCAGTACGAGCGACCACGGCACGAGCGACGCCGTGAGGAGCCGGGGCCGCCGGGCCAGGAACACGGCGGCGAGCACGACGGCGGCCACCGAGGCGGGCAGCCAGACCGGCAGTCCGGACACGAGGGCGGGCACGAGCAGCACGAGCACGGCCGCGCTCCAGGCGAAGAGCACGCGATCCTCGACCGGCTGCGGGTGCTCCGGCTCGTACCGGCCGAACAGCGCCCGGCGGTAGATGACCAGCAGCAGCGCGGACGGGACGAGCACGGCGACCAGGGCCGGCAGCCAGGTCAGGGCGACGAAGGCCGCCGGTCCCGCCGAGCCGAGTGCGTGCTCCGCGAGCAGGTTCGTGAGGTTGGACACGGGCAGCAGCAGCGACGCCGTGTTCGCGAGCCACACTGTCGTCAGCGCGAAGGGCAGCGGATTCACGCCCACGTGCCGGGCGAGGACCACGACGACCGGGGTAAGCAGCACAGCTGTCGTGTCGAGGGAGAGGAAGACGGTGCTCGCGGTGGCGAAGACCACGACGAGCAGCCAGAGCACGATGGTCCTGCCGCGGCCCCAGTCGGCCGCCCGCTCGGCGAGGTAGCGGAACACCCCGGCCTCCGCGGCGAGCTCCGTGACCACGGTGATGGCGACGACGAACAGCAGGATCGGCCAGACCCGGTTGGCCAGGACGAGCGCCTCCGCACCCGGAAGCACGCCGGAGACCACGGCGGCGGCGCCCACGACGAGCAGGACGAGGCCGACCAGGGCAGTGCGCACGCGCCGGGACCTCTCGCGGGTCGACCCTCCGGGCGGCGTCGAGAACGCGGCGGCGGGACGGATCGGCTGGATGAAAACGCGTCAGGGCGACCGGCCGAAGCCGATCGCCCTGAATGCGACGCTGCTGGTTAGGCGCCGAAGCCCTTGTAGCGGGTGTTGAACTTCTCCACGCGGCCGGCGGAGTCGAGGATGCGCTGCTTGCCCGTGTAGAACGGGTGCGACTCGGAGGAGATCTCGACGTCGATGACGGGGTACGTGTTGCCGTCCTCCCACTCGATGGTCTTTCCGCTGCTCACCGTCGAGCGGGTGAGGAACGTCGCACCCGAGGCGAGGTCGCGGAAGACCACGGGGGCGTAGGTGGGGTGGATGTCAGTCTTCATGGTGTTGCTTCCTAGTGGGTGCGATGTGTGGTGTGGGCTGCCGTGGAGCAAAGCATGTGAGGCCCCGGGGGCCAGCTAGATAGCTTACCAGACAACCCCGCCGGAGACCCCAGCGGCTCGCCCCGCGTTCAGGGCGCGTCGGAAGGACGGCGGAGGGGCTGCAATCAGGCCGCCCGGGCGGCGTAGCGCCCGTTCTCGTGGGTGATCGCGAGCTCGAGACCGAAGACGTCGCTGAGCGTCTCGGAGACGAGGACCTCCTCGATCGGACCGGCGGCCGCGGCGCGGCCCTCCTTGAGCAGGAGGGCGTGCGTGAAGCCGCGCGGGATCTCCTCCACGTGGTGGGTGACCATGACGATGCCGGGCGCGTACGGAGCGTTCGCGTAGCCGCTGAGCAGCTGCAGGAGCTCCTCGCGGGCGCCGAGGTCGAGGCTCGCGGCCGGCTCGT
This sequence comes from uncultured Microbacteriaceae bacterium, assembly GCA_947487835.1. GTDB lineage: Bacteria > Actinomycetota > Actinomycetes > Actinomycetales > Microbacteriaceae > Planctomonas. The sequence goes on along the minus strand of CANKXX010000002.1, from coordinate 579,033 downwards.
CGAGCAGGAGAAGCTCGGGGTCGGTCATCACGGACCGCGCGATCTGCACGCGCTTCTGCTCGCCGTCGCTCAGGTCGCCGAACCGGCGGTCCTCGAGATGGGACAGCTTCCACTCGGCGAGCACCTGCTTGGCACGCTCGAGGTCGAGGCTCTCGTAGTCCTCGTTCCAGCGGCCCGTCACCGAGTAGGCGGCGGTCAGGACGACGTCGACGACCTTCTCCTCCGCGGGCACGCGCCTGGCCATGGCCGTCGAGGCGAAGCCGATGCGCGGCCGCAGCTCGAACAAGTCGACGCGGCCCATGGTCTCGTCGAGGATCTGCGCCGTTCCGCTCGACGGGTGCATGAACGCGGCGGCGACCTGGAGCAGAGTCGTCTTGCCCGCGCCGTTCGGTCCGAGGATCACCCAGCGGTCGTCGCTGTCGACCGTCCAGTTGATCTGATCGAGGATCCTGTTCCCGTTGCGGACAATGGATACGTCGGTCAGTTCAAGCACGGTCGTCATGGTCCGAGCCTACCGGGACGCTCAGACGCGGGTGGCCCCGGGACGCTACGACGCGAGCGACCGGTAGACCGCCTGCGTCTGATCCGCGATGGTGCCCCAGCTGAAGTGCGTCTCGGCCCGGGCGCGCCCCGCCTCACCCATGCGGTTGGCGGCCTGCGGGTCGCTCAGCACCTCGGTGAGCGTGTCGGCGAGGTCCTTCACGAAGCGCTCGGGGTCGAGCGGCGTGCCGGTACCGTCGTCGGCCTGCTCGATGGGCACGAGGCGGCCTGTCTCGCCGTCGACGATGACCTCCGGGATCCCGCCGGTCGCGGTGCCCACGACGGCGGCGCCGCAGGCCATCGCCTCGAGGTTCACGATGCCGAGCGGCTCGTACACCGAGGGGCAGACGAACACGGTGGCCGCCGTCAGCGCGGCCGACAGCTCCTCCAGGCTCAGCAGCCGGTCGAGCCAGACGACGCCGGTGCGCTCCTCCTGGAGCGCGCGCACGCCCTCCGTGACCTCGGCGAGGATGCCGGGGGTGTCCGGCGCGCCGGCCGCGAGCACGAGCTGCACGTCCTTCGGCAGCAGCCGGGCCGCGCGGAGCAGGTAGGGCAGCCCCTTCTGGCGGGTGATGCGCCCGACGAAGACGACGGAGGGCCGATCGGGGTCGATGCCGAGCGAGCGGACGAGCGCCTCGTCACGCAGCGGCTTCCACTTCTCGAGGTCGATGCCGTTGTAGACCGTGGACACCCGGGACTCATCGAGGAACGGGTAGGAGCGCAGGATGTCGCGGCGCATGCCGTCGCTCACGGCGATGACCGCGTCGGCCTCGGCGAACGCGTTGCGCTCGATCCAGCTGGACACGCGGTAGCCGCCGCCCAGCTGCTCCGCCTTCCAGGGGCGCAGCGGCTCCAGGCTGTGCGCGGTCACGACGTGCGGCACGCCGTGCAGCAGCTTGGCGTAGTGCCCGGCCCCGTTCGCGTACCAGGTGTGGGAGTGCACGATGTCGGCGCCCGCCACGTCCTGGGCGATCTGCAGGTCGACGCCGAGGGTCTGCAGCGTCGCGTTCGCGCCGGACAGCTCCTGCGGAACCCCGTAGGAGAAGGTGTCCGCCTCGTCCCTCGGCTGTCCGAACGCCCGCACCACGACCTCGATGTCGCGTCGCAGGGCCTTGACCAGCTCGGTGACGTGGACGCCCGCGCCCCCGTAGATCTCCGGCGGATACTCTTTCGTGATCACATCTACGCGCACGCTGAAACGCTAGTGCACGCGGTCCCCCTCTGCCTCTACGCTGAACACCATGTCATCAAAGAAGATCTTCGCCATCGTCCTCGCGGGTGGGGAGGGCAAGCGCCTCATGCCGCTCACCGCCGACAGAGCGAAGCCCGCGGTCCCCTTTGGTGGTCACTACCGGCTCATCGACTTCGCCCTCTCGAACCTGATCAACTCCGGGCTGAACCAGATCGTCGTGCTGACCCAGTACAAGTCGCACAGCCTCGACCGGCACGTGTCGCAGACGTGGCGTCTCAGTACGATGCTGAACTCCTACATCGCGTCCGTCCCCGCGCAGCAGCGGCTGGGCAAGCGCTGGTTCAGCGGATCGGCCGACGCCATTCTGCAGAGCCTCAACCTCATCCGTGACGAGAAGCCCGACATCGTCGTCGTGGTCGGCGCGGATCACGTGTACCGCATGGACTTCAGCCAGATGATCGACGCGCACATCGCGTCCGGACTCGGCGCCACCGTCGCGGCCATCCGCCAGCCCATCTCGCTCGCGGACCAGTTCGGCGTCATCGACGTCGAGCCGAGCAACCCGACGAAGATCCGCGCGTTCCTCGAGAAGCCGAAGAACCCGGTCGGCCTCGACGACTCGCCGAACGAGGTGCTCGCCTCCATGGGCAACTACGTCTTCGACGCTGACCAGCTCATCGACGCGGTCATCCGGGACGGCGACCTGCCGGACTCCAAGCACGACATGGGCGGCGACATCGTGCCGTGGTTCGTGAACCAGGGCAACGCGGGCGTCTACGACCTCAACCGCAACGAGGTGCCCGGCGCGACCGACCGCGACCGCTACTACTGGCGCGACGTCGGGACGATCGAGTCCTTCTACGACGCGCACCAGGACCTCATCGCGGCCCTTCCGGTGTTCAACCTGTACAACCAGCACTGGCCGATCTTCAGCCAGCAGCTCAACGCGCCGCCCGCCAAGTTCGTGCGCGACGCCCACGGCAACACGGGAACGCTCATCGACTCGATCGTGTCGCTCGGCTCCCTGTTCTCGGGCGCCCACATCGAGCGGAGCGTGCTCGGGCCCTGGGTGACCGTCGAGTCGGCCGCGCGTGTCGTCAACTCCATCGTCTTCGACAAGGTGCGGGTGTCGCCGAACGCCACCGTGGTGCGCGCTATCCTCGACAAGGACGTGGTCGTCGAAGCCGGCGCATCCGTCGGCGTCGACCACGATCACGACCGGGCCCGCGGCTACGTCGTGACGGAGAGCGGCATCACTGTCGTCGGAAAGGGCGAGCGCGTAGTCCCATGAGCATCGGCACTGGAACGACTTCCGGTGCCGACACGCAGTTCCTCGTGGTGATGGACGTCGACTCGACCCTCATCGAGAACGAGGTCATCGAGCTCCTCGCCGACGCGGCGGGCAGCCTTGCCGCGGTCGCGGCGGTGACCGAGCGCGCGATGGCCGGCGAGCTCGACTTCGAGCACAGCCTGCGGGAACGCGTCCGCACGCTCGCCGGGCTGCCGATCGCCGCGTTCGACGAGGTCGCCGAGCATGTGCGGCTGACGCCCGGCGCCCGTCGTCTCATCGAGGTGCTGCACGACACCGGCTCGCGGGTCGCCGTGGTGTCCGGCGGGTTCCACGAGGTGCTCGATCCGTTCGCCGAGGAGCTGAGGCTCGACTACTGGCGGGCCAACCGGCTCGAGGTCGTCGACGGCCGGCTGACCGGCGGGCTCGTCGGCCCCATCATCGATGCGCCGGGAAAGCGGCACGCGCTCGAGGAGTGGGCTGCCGCCTGCGGTGTGCCGCACGACCGCGTCGTCGCGGTGGGCGACGGTGCCAACGACCTCCGGATGATGGACGCGGCCGGCCTCTCGGTCGCTTTCAACGCAAAGCCGCTCGTACGCGCGCACGCCGACGTGGTGATCGACGAGTGCGACCTGAGCCAGGTGCTCCCGCTCCTCGGCCTCCGCGGCTGAACCATCCCCACGGTCGCACGGTCCCTGAGCTACCCCACGGTCCCTGAGCCAGTCGAAGGGCCGCGACGTCTCCCGTCAGAGCGCCCGGCCGAAAGCGGCGAGCTGGGCGATGTTGCCCGGCATGCCCGCGGACTCGGTCGCGACCTTCGACAGGTGCGCGACGTTGTCCAGGTAGGCGAAGAAGAGGTACGCCCCGAACGTCCCGGGCTCGACCCGGGCCGGCCCGCCGGCGTCCGCGTACGCCGCGTGGAAGCGCACCCGCTGGCGGGGCAGCAGGTAGAGGATGGCGCTCGCCACGTCCAGCGCGGCCGGGCCGAGCCCCGCGCGGTCGAAGTCGATGACGGCGGGACGGTCGCCGGTGAGCACGAGGTTGCCCGGGTGGTAGTCGCCGTGGATCATGATCGGCTCGTCGGCGGTCGCGAGCACGGCCTCCAGCGCGCGCATCCCGTGCTCCAGGTCCGCCTGGGTCGTGCCGCGGTCGAGCTCGAAGGACCGGCTGGCCTGGACGAGGGCCATGCGCGCCCGGGCGTACTCCGCGTCGTAACGGCGGCGACGGCGGCCGAGGTCGCGCGCGTCCTCCCGCTGACCGCGGAGGTGCAGCGCGGCCAGCGAGCGCGCGAAGGGCGTCACGTCGGCGTGCGGCGGCAGCGCGCTGAGCATGGTGCCGTCGATCCACTGCAGCAGGGACAGCCGGCGCAGGCGGCCGTCGAGCATCGACTCGCTCGTCCACGCCCCGCTGCTCGTGCGCACGGGCGACGGCACGACGACGTCGCCGTCGGCCGCGAGGAGCTCGAGCCAGGCGAGCTCGGCGTCGATCTGCTCCGCGGTGCGGTGCGACACGTGCATGCGCAGCAGGTAAGAGTTCTCCCCCGCCGCATCCACCCGGAAGGCGTGGTTCTGGCTGGCACCCAGCCGGTGCAGCGTGTGCGGGCCGATCGACCAGGCCGAGGCGAGGTCGTCCACCGCCTGTTCCCAGGTGGTCGACACGGGCGGGCCCGCTAGTGACCCATGCCGAGGCCGCCATCCACGGGGATGACGGCGCCGGAGACGTACGCCGCGGCGTCCCCGGACAGCCACTCGATGACCTGCGCCACCTCGTCGGCCGTACCGTAGCGCCCCGCCGGGATGGCCTTCCGGTACTCCGCCTGCGTAGCCTCGGGCAGCTCGGCGGTCATGTCGGTCTCGATGAAGCCGGGGGCGACCACGTTGGCCGTGATGCCGCGGGCGCCGAGCTCGCGGGTGAGCGATCGGGCGAGACCGATGAGCCCGCTCTTCGACGCGGCGTAGTTGACCTGGCCGGCCGAGCCGTAGAGCCCGACGACGCTGGAGACGAGCACGATGCGGCCGAAGCGGGCCTTGAGCATGCCCTTCGAGGCGCGCTTGACGACGCGGAAGGCGCCGCTCAGGTTGGTGTCGAGGACGGACGTGAAGTCCTCCTCGGTCATCCGCAGCACGAGGGTGTCGCGGGTGATGCCCGCGTTGGCGATCAGCACCTCGACCGGCCCGAGCGCCGCCTCGACCTCGCCGAACGCCCGGTCGACCGACGCGGAGTCCGTGACATCGGCGCGGACCGTCAGGCTCCCCTCCGGCCCCTCGCCCGAGCGCGCCGTCACGGCCACCCGGTGACCGGCGGCCACGAAGCGCTCGGCTATCGCGTAGCCGATCCCCCGATTTCCGCCGGTGACGAGGACGGTCCGGGGTGTCGTCATGTGCGTGTTCTCCTTGGGCGCAACGGCATGTGAGGCTCCTGAGAGCCGAAAGTCAGCCTAGTCGTAGGCTTGAGGAGACAGGGCCAGTACCCCCTGCGAGACGGCGTGGACACTGTGAAGAACCAGTCGATCACCTCGCTCCCCCGGTCACCAGAAGAGGACCGCCGGGCGCGCATGATCAAGTACTCCCTTGCGATGGGGATCAGGATGGTCTGCATCCTGAGTCTGCTGTTCGTACAGGGCTGGTGGCTCGTCGTCATGGGGATCGGGGCCATCGTGCTTCCCTACATCGCGGTCGTGCTCGCGAATGTCGGCACGCCGACCCGTGGTGCCGTCGAGGCCCCCACCGGGCGCGAGATCATGGTGCGCAACCCGCAGGCGCCGATCGTCGTGCCGGCCGCCGAGGAGCAGCCGTTCCCACGTCCGCGCGCGCAGTCGTTCCCCGCGTCCGGTACTGCGTCGGGTGACCATGGCGCGGCGCAGGCGGACGACCAGGCCCGCGGCTGGCACTTCCCCTCCGAGTCCCCGCAGGGCGGCCGCGCCTTCCCGTACGAGCCGTCCTCCTCCGAGCCGTTCCATTCCGAGCCGTTCCGTTCCGCGCCGTTCCCCTCGGCGCCGTTCACCTCTGCGCCGTTCACCTCTGGGCCCGAGCGGCCCGCCGACCGTCCCACCGAGGGTCAGGCGTGATCGGTGCCGGCCAGGCACCCGAGCGACTGACCTGTTCGCGCGCCGGTTGCCTGGAGCGCGCGACCTGGCGAGTCGAGTGGCGCAACCCGAAGATCCACACCGAGGACCGGGTGAAGGTCTGGCTCGCCTGCGGCGAGCACGTCGAGTACCTGCGTGAGTTCCTCGCGGCGCGTGAGTTCCCGCTTCGGGTGGTCGCCGCCGATGCGGCGACCACCGACAGCACAATCGGCGACAGCGCGATAGGGGGCTCGAGGGCCGCGAGCGTCATCGACAGCTTTCCCGGCGAGACCGATCGCGGCGAGGGGGCGTCGGCGTGAAGAACTGGCGCTTCGTCTTCCACCGCCGGTGGGCGGGCTACCTTGCGGTGACCGTCCTGTTCGCGGTCGCCTGCGGCCTGCTCAGCAACTGGCAGTTCCATCGCCGCGAGGAGGCGGTGACGGAGATCAACCGCATCGTCGCGAACTGGGACCGGGAGCCGGTGCCGCTCGAGCAGGCGCTGACCGGCCTCGACGCGTTCGAGGAGGGCCAGAAGTGGACGCCGGTGACGCTGCGCGGGCGCTACCTCGAGGACGAGCAACTGCTCGCCCGGAACCGGCCGCTGAACGGCCGCCCGGGCTTCGAGGTGCTGACCCCGCTGCAGCTCGACGACGGCACGATCTTCGTCGTGGACCGCGGCTGGCTCTCGGTGGGCAACGAGCAGGACCTGCCGGACGACGTGCCCGAGCCGCCCAGCGGCGAGGTCACGGTGGTCGCGCGCCTCAAGGCCGGCGAGCCGATCATCCCCGGGCGCAGCGCGGGCGAGGGCCAGATCGCGACCGTGCACCTGCCGGACATCGCCGACCGGGTCGGCGCTCCCACCTACACGGGCGCGTACGGGCTCATGGCGTCCGAGGATCCTGCCCCGTCGACGCGCCCCATCGCCGCCCCGCGCCCGTCCGAGGACGAGGGCTCCCACCTCTCCTACGCGCTGCAGTGGATCGCCTTCGGCGTGCTCGGCTTCGTGGGCCTGGGCTACGCGATCCGCAACGAGTACCGCATCTGGAACGCGGACGACCCGCAGGAGCAGGAGCGCGCCCGAGAGCGGGAGCGCCGCCGCGCGGCCCGCACCCCGTCTGACGCGGACATCGAGGACAGCATCCTCGACCGCTGAGCGGGCCGTCTCATCGGTCCGATCGGCGTGACGGGTCCGCTGCCGTGCGCAATTCAGCAGATCGCCTGCTGCACCCATCGCAATTCAGCAGATCCAGCCCGACACGCCGATGCAGAAAGCCCGTCGCTCGGCGTGTCGCGGCTCGAGTGCTGAATTGCGTCAAGACCCGGCAGGGACCGCGGCGCAGGCGTGCCCCGCGCTACTCGAGGGAGATGAGGTCGAAGTACTCCGAGTTCCAGTGGTCCTCCGTGCCGTCCGGCATGATGAGGACGCGCTCCGGGTTGAGCGCCTCGACGGCGCCCTCGTCGTGGCTCACCAGGACCACGGCGCCGGAGTAGCTCGCGAGCGCGCCCAAAATCTCCTCACGGCTCGCGGGGTCGAGGTTGTTGGTGGGCTCGTCGAGCAGCAGCACGTTGGCGCCGGACACCACGATCATCGCGAGTGCGAGGCGGGTCTTCTCGCCACCGGACAGCACGCCGGCCGGCTTGCTCGAGTCGTCGCCGGTGAAGAGGAACGAGCCCAGCACGCGCCGCGCCTCCATCTCCGTGAGGTTCGGCGACGAGGACACCATGTTCTCGAGCACCGACCGCTTCACGTCGATGGTCTCGTGCTCCTGCGCGTAGTAGCCGATGCGCAGGCCGTGGCCCGGCTCGATCCGGCCGGTGTCCGGCTGGTCGACGCCCGCGAGGATGCGCAGCAGCGTCGTCTTGCCCGCACCGTTGAAGCCCAGGATGACGACCTTGGAGCCGCGGTCGATGGCGAGGTCCACGGCGGTGAAGATCTCCAGCGAGCCGTAGTTCTTGCTGAGGTCGCTCGCCATGAGCGGCGTTCGCCCGCAGGCGACCGGCTCCGGGAAGCGCAGCTTGGCCACGCGGTCGACCGCGCGCACGTCCTCGAGCCCGGAGAGCATCTTCTCGGCGCGGCGCACCATCTGGTGGGCGGCGGCAGCCTTCGAGGCCTTCGCCCCGAAGCGGGCGGCCTGCTGCTGCAGCACGCCGGCCTTCTTCTCGATGTTGGCGCGCTCCTTCTTGCGGCGCTCCTCGTCCGCGGCGCGCTGGCGCTGGTAGTTCTTCCAGTTCATGTTGTAGATGTCGATGACCTGGCGGTTGGCGTCGAGGTAGAACACGCGGTTCACCGTCTCGCCGACGAGCTCCACGTCGTGGCTGATCACGATGAGCCCGCCGGAGTAGTTCTTGAGGAACTCGCGCAGCCAGACGACCGAGTCGGCGTCGAGGTGGTTGGTCGGCTCGTCGAGGAGCATGGTGTCGGCGCCGGAGAACAGGATGCGCGCGAGCTCGATGCGGCGGCGCTGACCACCGGACAGGGTCTTCAGCGGCTGGTCGAGAATGCGGTCGGGCAGGCTGAGGTTGCTGGCGATGGACGCGGCCTCCGCCTCGGCGGCGTAGCCGCCCAGCGCGGTGAAGCGCTCCTCCAGCCGCCCGTAGGTCTTCATGGCCGCGGCGCTGACCTTGTCGTCGGTCGAAGCCATCTCGAGCATCGCCTGCTGCATCTTGAGGCCGAGCGTGCCGAGGCCGCGGGCGTCGAGGATGCGGGTGCGGGCCAGGTCGTCCGGGTTGCCGGAGCGCGGGTCCTGCGGCAGGTAGCCGATCTCGCCCGAGCGCTCGATGCGCCCGCCGCTCGGCTGCAGGTCGTTGGCGAGCACCTTGGTGAGCGTGGTCTTCCCGGCACCGTTGCGGCCGACGAGTCCGATCTTGTCCCCCGCCGTCACCCGGAAGTTCACGTCCTCCATCAGGAGTCGCGCGCCGACGCGCAACTCGAGGTCATGTACAGCGAGCACAGGCAGCATCCAATTCTTTGGTTGTCTACCGACAACAGGGAGGAGGGGGATCGACCAAATAGTATAAATCGTGCTGCCTGGGCGAATTCCCCGGCCACTCGAAGGAGATACCGAATGTCGAACCTGTCGCTGGCCGTCGGCCGCCCCACCATCGCCGACCGGGTGCTCCCGCGCTCGCTTGCCACGGACGTCGTGCTCGTTGCCACGGGCGCCGCCCTCGTCGCCGCCGCGGCCCAGCTCTACGTGCCCATGTGGCCCGTGCCGATCAGCGGCCAGACGTTCGCCGTGCTCCTCGTCGGCACCACCCTCGGCGCCTCGCGCGGCGCCCTGTCGATGGTGCTCTATGCGCTCCTCGGCCTGGTGGGCCTACCGGTCTACACCGATGGGTCCTCGGGCCTCGCGGTTCTCGGCGGCACCACCGGCGGCTACATCGTCGGCTTCATCGCCGCAGCCGCGGTGAGCGGATGGCTGGCGCAGCGCGCCTGGGACCGACGCGTGCTCGGCACCCTCGCCACGTTCGCCGCCGGCACCGTCACCATCTACGCGTTCGGCCTGCCCTGGCTCGCGGTCACGCTGGGCGCGATGGGCGTGCCGGACGTGCTCGGCACCACCATCGCCGGCGGCCTGCTCCCCTTCGTCGTGGGCGACGCCCTCAAGGCCCTGCTCGCCGCCGGCCTGCTGCCGTTCGCCTGGAAGGCGCTCGGTCGCTCCGACCGCCGCTCCAGCGCCGCTGAGTAACGCAGCACCCGAGTAGTACAGCCCCGCGGTCCTGAATTCAGGACCAGCCGCGACACGCCGCATCCGGACAGCCCGGATCGCGGCGTGTCGCGTTTTCAGCCGGGATGGCGAACGATCCCGCTGCGCCTGGCCTCACCGGGATGCACGAAGCGGCCGACCCCGTGTCGGGGCCGGCCGCTTCGGTCGGTGCGTCGGTGCTGTGGCTACATCGCGAAGCCGAGGGCGCGCATCATGTCGCGCCCGTCGTCCGTGATCCGCTCGGGGCCCCACGGCGGCATCCACACCCAGTTGATGCGGAACGCCTCGACGTGCCCGTCGAGCGCCTCGGCGGTCTGCTCCTCGATCACGTCGGTGAGCGGGCAGCCGGCGGACGTGAGGGTCATGCCGATCACGAGGGCGTCGTTCTCGTCGTCCCAGCCCAGGTCGTAGATGAGGCCGAGGTCGACGATGTTGACGCCGAGCTCGGGGTCGACGACGTCCTTCAGCGCCTCCTCGATCTCGTCGAATCGTTCGGGTGCAAGCGTTGTGACCATGACAGTCCTCCTAGCTGAGGGGCGCGCCCGCGAGGTAGCGGTCGTAGCCCTCGTCCTCGAGCCGATCAGCGAGCTCGCGGCCGCCCTGCTCGGCCACGCGGCCGGCGACGAACACGTGCACGAAGTCGGGCTGGATGTAGCGCAGGATGCGCGTGTAGTGGGTGATGAGCAGGATACCGAGGCCGGTGTTCGCCTTGGCGCGGTTGACGCCCTCGGAAACGATCTTCAGCGCGTCGACGTCGAGGCCGGAGTCGGTCTCGTCGAGCACCGCGAACTTCGGCTTGAGCAGCTCGAGCTGCAGGATCTCGTTGCGCTTCTTCTCGCCGCCGGAGAAGCCCTCGTTGACGTTGCGCTCGGCGAACACGGGGTCCATGCGCAGGTTGCTCATCGAGTCGCGGACGTCCTTGATCCAGCCGCGGATCGCGGGCGCCTCGCCGTCGATCGCGGTCTTGGCGGTGCGCAGGAAGTTGGAGACCGTGACGCCGGGGATCTCGACCGGGTACTGCATGGCGAGGAAGAGGCCGGCGCGGGCGCGCTCGTCGACACTCATCTCGAGCACCTCTTCGCCGTCGAGCAGGATGGAGCCGCTCTCGACGTGGTACTTCGGGTGACCGGCGATCGTGTACGCGAGAGTGGACTTGCCGGAGCCGTTCGGGCCCATGATCGCGTGGATCTCGCCCTCGTTGATGGTCAGGTCGACACCGCGCAGGATCTGCTTGGTGCCCTGATCGGTCTCGACGCTGACGTGCAGGTCGCGGATGTCAAGTACGGACATGGTTCGTTCCTAAGCTGTGGGGGTGGGGTCGATGTAGATGTCGCCATCCACGATGGTCACGGGGTAGACGGGCACCGGCTCGTAGGCGGGCAGCGTGAGCGGCTTGCCGCTCTTCAGGTCGAACTTCGACCCGTGCGCCCAGCACTCGAGCGTGTCGTCCTCGACGAACCCCTCGGAGAGGGAGATGTCGCCGTGGGTGCAGGTGTCGCCGATGGCGTGGCACACGCCGGCGGAGTCCTTGACGAGCGCGATCGCCTTGTCGTCGATGGTGATACGCAGGGCCTGGTTCGGCTCGAGGTCGGCCTCGGGCAGGATCTTGATCGCGGCCATCAGAGTGCCACTCCGTTCCGCTGGGCGGTCCCGGTCGCCTGCGGCGCCTCGGGGACCTGGGAGGTCTCGGTGGCCTGGCCGCCGGCGAGCTCGGCCTCGATCGCGCGCTGGAGGCGCTCCTGCAGCTCGGGCGAGCCGATCTTCTGCACGATCTCGACGAGGAAGCCGCGCACGACGAGGCGACGCGCCTCGTCCTCGCGGATGCCGCGGGCCTGCAGGTAGAAGAGCTGCTCGTCGTCGAAACGACCGGTCGCGCTCGCGTGGCCGGCGCCGAGGATGTCCCCGGTCTCGATCTCGAGGTTCGGCACGGAGTCCGCGCGGGTGCCCTCGGTCAGCACGAGGTTGCGGTTCTGCTCGTAGCTGTCCGTGCCCGGCGCGCTGTGACCGATGAGCACGTCGCCGATCCAGACGGACCGCGCGCCCTCGCCCTGCAGCGCGCCCTTGTAGTTGACGCGGCTCTTCGTGTGCGGGGCGTCGTGGAACACGTACACCTGCTGCTCGAGGTGCTGTCCCGCGTCGGAGAAGTACAGGCCGAGCAGCTCGACGTCGCCGCCCTCGCTGCCCAGGTGGGCCGAGGGGTTCACCCGGACGATCGATCCGCCGAGGCTCACGACGACGTGCTTGAGCACGGCGTCACGGCCGACCTCGACGAAGTGGCTCGCGAGGTGCACCGCGTCGTCGTCCCACTCCTGCAGGCTGACGACGGTGATCTGCGCGGACTCGCCGATGACGAACTCGACGTTCTCGGTGAGCTTCGCGGCGCCGGTGTTCTCGAGGATGACGATGGCGCGGCTGAAGGGCTTCGCGGTGATCACGGTGTGCGCGGCGCGCGGTGCGGAGCCGAGCAGCGAGCGCGTGAGGACGACCTGCTTCTCCTCCTCGCCGGACACGGTCACGGTCAGGGCCTTCTCGAACGAGCTCCACGCGTTCGCGGAGGCGCGCTCCTCGGGCTTGCCGACGGAGCCGATCCGCGTGTCGTCCCGGTCGACCCACTCGACGGTGACGTCCGGCGTCGCGGACGACTGCACGTCGTACGGGGAGCCGTCGAGCTCGCCGGAGATGAGGTCGGCGAGCTTGGCGACCGGGGTGTACTTCCACACGGCTTCCCGGCCGGTGACGGCCGGGAAGTCCGCGACGTCGAACGACGCGAAGCGCTCGGAGCGCGTCTGGACGGGGATGGTCGCCCATCCCCCGTCCGAGTGCGCCGTGAGGCCGTGCTGTGCGGTGGGAGCCGCGTTGGTGCCGGTTGTGGTGGCGATGGGGATCGTCATCTAGCCGATGGTTCCTTTCGACGACAGTGCGGGATTCGACCTACCGGAGGTCAACCGACGCTGCCTTCCATGCCCATCTCGATGAGCTTGTTCAGTTCGAGCGCGTACTCCATGGGGAGCTCACGGGCGATGGGCTCGATGAACCCGCGGACGATCATGGCCATGGCCTCGTCCTCGGGCATGCCGCGCGACATCAGGTAGAAGAGCTGCTCCTCGCTGACGCGGGAGACGGTCGCCTCGTGGCCGAGCTGCACGTCGTCGACGCGGATGTCGATCGCCGGGTACGTGTCCGACCGGGAGATCGTGTCCACGAGCAGCGCGTCGCAGCGCACGGTGTTCGCGGAGTGGTGCGCAGCGGCGTCCACCCGCACCTCACCGCGGTAGCCGGCACGGCCGCCGCCCCGGGCGATCGACTTGGAGACGATCGAGGACTGCGTGTACGGCGCCATGTGGATCATCTTGGCACCGGCGTCCTGGTGCTGGCCGGGCCCGGCGAAGGCGACGGACAGGGTCTCGCCCTTGGCGTGCTCGCCCATGAGGTAGATGGACGGGTACTTCATCGTCACCTTGGAGCCGATGTTGCCGTCGATCCACTCCATGGTCGCGCCCTCGTGCGCGACCGCACGCTTGGTGACCAGGTTGTAGACGTTGTTCGACCAGTTCTGGATGGTCGTGTACCGCACGCGGGCGTTCTTCTTGACGATGATCTCGACCACCGCGGAGTGCAGCGAGTCCGACTTGTAGATGGGAGCCGTGCAGCCCTCGATGTAGTGCACGTAGCTGCCCTCGTCGGCGATGATCAGCGTGCGCTCGAACTGACCCATGTTCTCCGTGTTGATGCGGAAGTAGGCCTGCAGCGGGATCTCGACGTGGACGCCCTTGGGGACGTAGACGAACGACCCGCCGGACCAGACGGCCGTGTTCAGCGCGGCGAACTTGTTGTCGCCGGCGGGGATGACGGACCCGAAGTACTCCTCGAAGAACTCCGGGTGCTCCTTGAGCGCCGTGTCGGTGTCCATGAAGATGACGCCCTGGTCCTCGAGGTCCTTCTGGATCGAGTGGAACACGACCTCGGACTCGTACTGGGCGGCGACGCCGGAGACGAGGCGCTGGCGCTCTGCCTCGGGGATGCCGAGGCGCTCGTAGGTGTTCTTGATGTCGTCCGGCAGGTCGTCCCAGGTCTGCGCCTGCTTCTCCGTGGAGCGAACGAAGTACTTGATGTTGTCGAAGTCGATGCCGGTGAGGTCTGCACCCCAGGTCGGCATGGGCTTCTTGCCGAAGAGCTGGTAGCCCTTGAGGCGACGCTGCAGCATCCAGTCCGGCTCGTTCTTGAGCTGGGAGATGTCGGCGACGACCTCGGGCGAGATGCCACGGCGGGCGGACGCTCCGGCAACGTCGGAGTCTGCCCAGCCGAATTCGTACTGGCCGAGGCTTGCGAGTTCGGGTCGGTCGATCAGGACGTCTGACATGTAAGTAGTACCTCTTTTCCTGACCATCTCAACGTTCAGCGCCTTATGGTCATTCCCGATTCTTGCGGCATGGGTGCCGTTCCCGCGCTCGCTCCGGCGCAGGGCGAACCCCTCCTGGGTGGGGCGTTCACAGTGTGTTGACAATCACGCCGACAGACACTTCTTAGACTGGTGCATCGGCACGGTTTCCGCACGATCGGCGTCCTGCTCGTCTGCACGCTCGCCGGTCCTGCGGCAACAGCGTCGTCAACCTCCCAATTCTATGCCAGACCGCCATCCATCCGAAAGGCGACGCGTGTCCAACAGTCTCGATACGGGGCGATCTCCCAGCGGCGGATTCCTGGGTCAGCTGACCCTGCTGTGGGCCCGTTTCCGGGCCTGGCTTCCGGACGGCGTCGACCGGCGGGTGCGGATCATGGCGTGGGCGACCCTGGTCTCCCAGACGCTGCTCGTGGGCACCGGCGGAGCCGTGCGGCTCACCGGATCGGGGCTCGGCTGCCCGACCTGGCCGCGCTGCACGGACGACTCCTTCGTGAACACGCCGGAGATGGGCATCCACGGCGTCATCGAGTTCGGCAACCGCCTGCTCACCTTCGTGCTCGTGGTCGTCGCGATCCTCACGTTCCTCGCCGTGCTGCGCCTGAAGCGCCGCGGCTACGGGCTGTTCTCGCTCGCCGTGGCGATCGCCTGCGGCATCCCCGCGCAGGCCGTGATCGGCGGCATCTCCGTGCGGATGCAGCTGAACCCGTACGTCGTGGGCCTGCACTTCGTCGTGTCGATCGTGCTCGTCGCCCTGTCGACGGTGCTGGTCTGGCGCACGCGCTACCCCCGGGAGCAGCGGGTGCGGCTCGCGCCCGGCTGGCTCGCCGGCGTCGCGCACACGACCGCCTTCTTCGTGGCCGTGACCATCCTCGTCGGCATCGTGACAACGGGCTCCGGTCCGCACGCCGGCGACAGCGGAGCGGCCCGCAATGGACTCGACTCCGAGTTCCTGCAGCACGTGCACAGCTGGCCCGCCTACATCGTGCTCGCGCTCACCGTCGTGCTCTGGGTGTCCGCGCGCCGGCTGCGCCTGCCGCGGATGCTGACCTTCGTCACCCTGCTGCTCGTCGTCGAGGTCGTGCAGATGATCGTCGGCATCACCCAGTCACGGCTCGGCCTGCCCGAGATCCTGGTGGGCCTGCACATGGTGCTGGCCTGCGTGCTCGCCTCCGCGATGACCGCGGTCGTCCTGAGCCTGAGGGGCTCCCCCGCCGCCGAGACCCTCAGCACCCCCACGGAACCCGCCCTCGCGGCCCGCTGACGCGGGGTCGCTATGCGGCGCGGGTTCCACGGTCACTGAGGGCCGTGCGGTCGCTGAGCGCCGTTCGGTAGCTGATCCTGTCGAAGCGACGCAACATACACGTGTAACACCCGCGGCGGCACGTGATTCCGCTACCACCTCACGCAATTCAGCAGATCTGCGACGACACGCCGTCCAGCTACGTCCAGGCACGGCGTGTCCGGACGGATCTGCTGAATTGCGTCCTGTGACCCGCGGGATCTGCTGAATCACGTCCCTTCGACAGGCTCAGGGACCGTACGGGTCGCGTCCCTTCGACAAGCTCAGGGACCGTACGCGTCACGTCCCTTCGACGGGCTCAGGGACCGTACGCGTCACGTCCCTTCGACAGGCTCAGGGACCGTATGGGTCGCGCCCCTTCGACGGGCTCAGGGACCGTCGGTGCCGCGCCCTGCGCCCCCGCCTAGAAGGGGAGGAGAGGGTCGATGCCCACCGCGAGGAAGAGGAGCGAGAGGTACGTGATCGAGGCGTGGAAGACGCGCATCGGCTTCACCTGCTCGTGCCGCACGGCCATGTCGTAGAGGCGGTGCGACTCGTAGATGAACCAGCCGCCCGCGACGAGGGCGGTGATCGTGTACACGAGGCCCATCTCGGCGACCGGGATGAGCAGCAGCGAGCACGCGATGGTCGCCCACGCGTAGAGGACCGTCTGCAGACCCACGAGGGCCCGGCCGCGCACGACCGCGAGCATGGGGACGTTCACGGAGGCGTAGTCCTCGCGGTACTTCATGGAGAGCGGCCAGTAGTGCGGCGGGGTCCAGAGGAAGACGATCGCGAACAGGATGACCGGCGCCCAGGTGATCTCGCCGGTGACGGCGGCCCAGCCGATGAGCACGGGCATGCAGCCGGCCGCGCCGCCCCAGATGATGTTCTGCGGCGTGCGGCGCTTCAGCCACAGCGTGTAGACGAAGACGTAGAAGAGGATCGCCGCGAGCGACAGCGCCGCCGCGAGCCAGTTCGAGATGACCCCGAGCAGCACGATCGACGCCGCGCCGATGATCCAGGCGAAGACGAGCGCCTCGCGGTCGGTCAGCTCCCCGGTCACCAGGGGGCGGCGCTGCGTGCGCTTCATGACCCGGTCGATGTCGCGGTCGATGTAGCAGTTGAAGGCGTTGGCCGATCCGGCGCTCAGGGCGCCGCCGATCAGCGTGCCGAGGATCAGCCACGGGTTCGGGATGCCGCCTGCGGCGAGCACCATGACGGGAGCGGTGGTCACGAGGAGCAGCTCGATCACGCGAGGCTTCGTCAGGGCGAGATATGCCTTGGCCTTGCGTGCGATTCCGATCCGCTGCTCGTCGACCGGGCTCTCGATCGCGACGTCCAATTGCACCTCGTTCTTGGCTGATGTACCGACACATGATTCTAGGTCATCGAGCCTGCACGCCAACCCGGCCCCGGTGCCCGGGCGGCTCCTCGCCAGCGCTCCCCCTGCCGTCCCGCCTACGCGCCCGGCCGCGTGACGGCAAGCCCCGCGCGGGGTGCCCGCACCGTCTGGCGCAGGGTACCTATACTGGATGGGGTCCGTCTGGGCCTGTATTTCGCTTCGCAGAAGGGCAATAACCAGTGGCAGATTTGCAGTGGGATTCCGTCGACGACCGGGCCGTGGACACCGCAAGAATTCTGGCGGCAGACGCCGTGGAGAAGGTGGGGAACGGACACCCCGGTACGGCGATGAGCCTCGCGCCCGCTGCGTACCTGCTCTTCCAGAAGGTCATGCGCCGTGACCCCTCCGACGCGACCTGGATCGGGCGCGACCGCTTCATCCTCTCCGCGGGCCACAGCTCGCTGACCCAGTACACCCAGTTCTTCCTCGGCGGCTACGGCCTCGAGATCGAGGACCTCCAGGCCCTCCGCACCTGGGGCTCCAAGACCCCCGGGCACCCCGAGTACGGCCACACCGACGGCGTGGAGATCACCACCGGACCGCTCGGCCAGGGCCTCGCGTCCTCCGTCGGCTTCGCCTACGCCGCCCGCTACGAGCGCGGCCTGTTCGACCCGGAGACCCCCGCCGGCCAGAGCCCCTTCGACCACTTCGTCTACGTGATCGCCAGCGACGGCGACATGCAGGAGGGCATCACCAACGAGGCTGCGTCGCTCGCCGGCCACCAGGAGCTCGGCAACCTCGTCGTCATCTACGACGCCAACCAGATCTCCATCGAGGACGACACCGACATCGCCTTCACCGAGGACGTCGCCAAGCGCTTCGACGCGCTCAACTGGCACGTCCAAACCGTCGACTGGAAGAAGACCGGCGACTACGTCGAGGACATCCAGGAGTTGCACGCCGCCGTCGAGGCCGCCAAGGCCGAGACGGGCAAGCCGTCGCTCATCGTGCTGAAGACCATCATCGGCTGGCCCAGCCCGAAGAAGCAGAACACCGGCAAGATCCACGGCTCCGCCCTGGGCGCCGAGGAGCTCGCCGCCGTGAAGGAAATCGTCGGGTTCGACCCCGAGCGCACCTTCCAGGTCGACGAGGACGTCCTCGCCCACACCCGCGAGGCCGTGACCCGCGGCCAGGCGCAGCACGCGGAGTGGAACGAGCAGTTCGAGGCGTGGGCCGCAGCCAACCCCGAGAAGAAGGTGCTCTTCGACCGGATCATGTCCGGCGACCTCCCCGAGGGCATCGAGGACGCGCTCCCCCAGTTCCCCACCGGCAAGGACGTCTCCACGCGCGCCGCGAGCGGCAAGGTCATCAACGCGATCGCCGACCTCGTCCCCGAGCTGTGGGGCGGCTCGGCCGACCTCGCGGAGTCGAACAACACGACCATCGAGAGCGCCGCGTCCTTCGTGCCCGCCCACCGCTCGACCGGAGCCTGGAGCGGCAACGAGCAGGGCCGCGTGCTGCACTTCGGCATCCGCGAGCACGCCATGGCCGCGATCCTGAACGGCATCGTGCTGCACGGCAACACGCGCCCGTTCGGTGGCACGTTCCTCATCTTCAGCGACTACATGCGTGCCGCGGTCCGCCTCGCGGCCCTCATGCAGGCCCCGTCGATCTTCGTCTGGACGCACGACTCCGTCGCGCTCGGCGCCGACGGCCCGACCCACCAGCCGGTGGAGCAGCTGACCGCCCTGCGCGCGATCCCGGGACTGGACGTCATCCGCCCCGCCGACGCCAACGAGGTCGCCTACGCCTGGCTGAACATGCTGGCCCGCCGCCGCGGACCCGCCGGCATCGCGCTGTCCCGCCAGAACCTGCCCGTGTTCGAGCGCGGTGAGGGCGACGCCGAGGGCGACACCTTCGCCTCCGCGAAGAACGTCGCCAAGGGCGCCTACGTGCTGGCCGAGGCCCCGGGCGGAACGCCCGACGTGATCCTCATCGCCACCGGCTCCGAGGTGCAGATCGCCGTCGACGCCCGCACGGCACTCCGCGAGGAGGGCGTCAACGCCCGCGTCGTCAGCGCGCCGAGCCTCGAGTGGTTCGACGAGCAGAGCGACGAGTACCGCGAGTCGGTGCTGCCCGCAGGCGTGCGCGCCCGCGTGTCCGTCGAGGCGGGCATCAAGCTCAGCTGGTACCCCTACATCGGCGACGCCGGCCGCAGCGTGTCCATCGAGCACTTCGGCGCGTCCGCGGAGTACGAGCGTCTGTACAAGGAGTTCGGCCTCACCACCGAGGCCGTCGTCTCGGCCGCCAAGGAATCGATCGCGTCCCTCTAGAGCGCCATTCGCGCCGAGGACGACAAGCGACAAGAAGGAGACAACAGAACATGACTGACACCACAACCACCCCCACCGCCCAGCTGTCCGCGCTCGGCGTGAGCATCTGGCTCGACGACCTGTCCCGCGAGCGCATCAACTCGGGCGGCCTGGAGAAGCTGATCGAGGAGAAGAACGTCGTGGGCATCACGACGAACCCCACGATCTTCGCGAGCGCCCTGTCCAAGGGCGAGGCGTACGACCAGCAGGTGCGCGAGCTCGCCGCCGACGGTGCCGACGTCGACCGCGCCGTCTTCGAGATCACGACGGCCGACGTCGGCCAGGCGGCCGACATCTTCCGCCCGGTCTACGACTCGAGCAACGGCTTCGACGGCCGCGTCTCGATCGAGGTCTCGCCCACCGCGGCGCACGACGCCCAGGCGACGATCGACGAGGCGAAGCGCCTCTGGGAGCGCATCCAGAAGCCGAACGTCATGATCAAGATCCCGGCGACGGTCGAGGGCCTCGAGGCCATCACCGCGGCGATCTCGGTCGGCACCAGCGTCAACGTGACGCTGATCTTCAGCCTCGAGCGCTACCGCCAGGTCATCAACGCCTACCTGACCGGCCTCGAGCAGGCCAAGGAGGCCGGCATCGACCTGTCGACCATCCACTCGGTCGCGTCGTTCTTCGTGTCGCGCGTCGACAGCGAGATCGACAAGCGCCTGACCGCCGTCGGCACCGAGGAGGCCCTCGCCCTGAAGAGCAAGGCCGGCGTCGCGAACGCCCGTCTGGCCTACCAGGTCTTCGAGGAGTCCTTCGCCAGCGAGCGCGCCAAGGGCCTGCTCGCCGCGGGCGCCAACATCCAGCGCCCGCTGTGGGCCTCGACCGGCGTCAAGGACCCGTCGCTCCCCGACACCCTGTACGTCACGGGTCTCGCGGTCGCGCACACGGTCAACACCATGCCGGAGAAGACGCTCGAGGCGACCTTCGACCACGCCGTCGTCGAGGGCGACCAGGTCACCGGCAATTACGAGGACGCCAACGCGGTCCTCGACGCCGTCGCCGCCCAGGGCGTCTCCTACAACGAGGTGACCGAGCTGCTCGAGAAGGAGGGCGTCGAGAAGTTCGTCGTCTCCTGGAACGAGCTGCTCGAGACGGTCAAGACGGCGCTGGACGGCGCCAAGTGACCGTCGAGATCCGCGTGAGCGGGGACGCCGAGGAGGCGGTCACCCGCGTCGTCCCGACGCTCGTCGCCGACCGCGTCGCGTCCCTCATCGCCGCCCACGACGCCACCCTGTGGGGTCCGGAGGCCGAGGAGGAGTCCGCCAAGCGCCTGGGCTGGACGGAGGCCGTCTCGGTCTCCGCCCCGCTCGTCGCGGAGATCGTCGCCCTGCGCGACGAGCTGCGCGCCAAGGGCGTCGACCACATCGTGCTCGGCGGCATGGGCGGCTCCTCGCTCGCCCCCGAGGTCATCACCCGCACGGCGGGCGTCGAGCTCACCGTGCTCGACTCGACGGACCCGGAGCAGGTCTCGGCCGCGCTGGCCGACCGGCTCGAGACCAGCGCGATCGTCGTCTCCTCGAAGTCCGGCGGCACCGTCGAGACCGACAGCCAGCGCCGCGTGTACGAGAAGGCGTTCACGGACGCCGGCATCGACCCGCGCGAGCGGATCATCGTGGTCACCGACCCGGGATCGCCGTTCGAGCAGCTGGCCCGCGACCTCGGCTACCGCTTCTTCACGGCCGACCCGACCGTCGGCGGCCGCTTCTCGGCCCTCACCGCGTTCGGCCTCGTGCCGTCCGGTCTCGCCGGCGTCGACATCCAGCAGCTGCTGGACGAGGCCGCCGCCGTGCAGCCCCAGCTCGAGGCGGACTCGGACGACAACCCCGGGCTCGTGCTCGGTGCGGCCATCGCCGCGACCTCCCCGCGCCGGGACAAGCTGGGCATCGTCGCGGACGGCACGCCGATCGTCGGCTTCGCCGACTGGGCCGAGCAGCTCATCGCCGAGTCGACGGGTAAGAACGGCACGGGCATCCTGCCGGTCGTCCTCGCCACCGACGCGCCCGAGCTGACTGCCGACATCGCCGACCTGCAGGTCGTCCGCCTGGTCGCCGACGCGTCCACCGCGGCCGAGCACTCGGGTGAGATCCTGATCAGCGGCAGCCTCGGCGGGCAGATGCTCGTCTGGGAGTACGCGATCGCCGTCGCCGGTCGCCTGCTCGGCATCAACCCCTTCGACCAGCCGGACGTCGAGTCCGCCAAGGTCGCCGCGCGCGGTCTTCTCGACCAGCGGCCCGACCCGACCGAGCCGGCCTTCGTGTCCGACGGCATCGAGGTGCGCGGCACCGAGTCGGTCGTCGCGAACGCGACGACGCTCGCCGGCGTCGTCGATGCGCTGCTCGCTCAGCTGTCCGCCACGGGCTACGTGTCCGTCCAGGCGTACACGAACCGCATCGCGCACCCGCAGCTCGAGGAGCTGCGCGACCTGCTCGCCGCGCGTGCGAAGCGACCGGTCACCTTCGGCTGGGGTCCCCGCTTCCTGCACTCCACCGGTCAGTACCACAAGGGCGGCCCCGCCGAGGGCGTGTTCCTGCAGATCACCACGGCGACGTCCACGGACCTCGAGGTCCCGGACCGTCCCTTCACGTTCGGGCAGCTCATCGCCGCCCAGGCGCAGGGCGACGCGACGGTGCTCGAGGACCATGGCCGCCCGGTCGTGCGCCTGCACCTGACCGACCCGGATGCGGACGCCGCCGCGCTCAGCAGCGCCCTGCGCTAGCAGCACAATTCAGGACAGTGCCGGCGATCCGGCACGTCGAAAAAGGAGTTACATGTCGCCGGTGGAAATCACCCCGGAGTTCAACCCGCTGCGCATTCCGTCAGACCGCCGTCTCAACCGCATCGCCGGACCGAGCAGCCTCATCATCTTCGGGGTGACGGGCGACCTCGCGCGCAAGAAGCTGATGCCCGCGGTCTACGACCTGGCCAACCGCGGTCTGCTGCCCCCGGGCTTCGCGCTCATCGGGTTCGCCCGCCGCGAGTGGGAGGACCAGGACTTCGAGAAGGTCGTCTACGAGGCGGTGAAGCAGTACTCGCGGACGCCGTTCGACGAGGACGTGTGGCACCAGCTCGCGCAGGGCATCCGCTTCGTGCAGGGCACCTTCGACGACGACGAGGCGTTCGAGCAGCTGAAGCTCGTGACCGAGGAGCTCGACCGCGAGCGGGGCACGATGGGGAACCACGCGTTCTACCTGTCCATCCCGCCGAAGTCGTTCCCCCTCGTGACGGAGCAGCTGCGCAGGTCGGGTCTCGCCGACCAGAAGGACGATGCCTGGCGCCGTGTGGTCATCGAGAAGCCCTTCGGCAGCGACCTGAAGACGGCGCGCGAGCTGAACGACGTGGTCGAGTCGGTCTTCCCGGCCGACGCGGTGTTCCGCATCGACCACTACCTGGGCAAGGAGACGGTGCAGAACATCCTCGCTCTGCGCTTCGCCAACCAGCTGTTCGAGCCGCTGTGGAACGCCAACTACGTGGACCACGTGCAGATCACCATGGCCGAGGACATCGGCGTCGGTGGTCGCGCGGGCTACTACGACGGCATCGGCGCGGCACGCGACGTCATCCAGAACCACCTGCTGCAGCTGCTCGCCCTCACCGCCATGGAGGAGCCCGTCGCGTTCAACGCGGAGGCCCTCCGTGACGAGAAGGAGAAGGTGCTCTCCGCCGTCCGGCTGCCGAAGGACCTGTCCACGGCCACGGCCCGCGGTCAGTACTCCTCCGGCTGGCAGGGTGGCGAGAAGGTCATCGGCTTCCTCGACGAGGAGGGGATGAACCCCGAGTCGACGACGGAGACGTTCGCCGCCATGCGCCTCGACATCGGCACCCGCCGGTGGGCGGGCGTGCCGTTCTACCTCCGCGCCGGCAAGCGCCTCGGCCGCCGCGTCACGGAGATCGCGGTCGTGTTCAAGCGCGCTCCGCAGCACCTGTTCGTGGAGAGCCAGACGGCGCTTCTCGGTCAGAACGCGCTCGTCATCCGCGTCCAGCCGGACGAGGGCGTGACGATTCGCTTCGGCTCGAAGGTCCCCGGCGCCGGCATGCAGGTGCGCGACGTGACGATGGACTTCGGCTACGGCCACGCCTTCACCGAGGCGAGCCCGGAGGCGTACGAGCGGCTCATCCTCGACGTGCTGCTCGGCGACCCGCCGCTGTTCCCCCGTCACCGTGAGGTGGAGCTCTCGTGGCAGATCCTCGACCCGATCGAGGAGTTCTGGGCCACGCAGGGCCAGCCGGACCAGTACCGCCCTGGAACCTGGGGGCCTGACTCGGCCGACGAACTGCTTGCCCGCGACGGAAGGACCTGGAGGCGGCCATGAGAGTCGATCTGCCCAACACCACCACAGCAAAGATCTCGAAGACGCTCGTCAAGATCCGCGAGGAGGGCGGCGCCGTCGCTCTGGGCCGCGTGCTCACCCTCGTCATCTCGACGACGCTCGGCGCCGAGGAGGAGGCCATCGAGGCCGCGAACGACGCGTCGCGCGAGCACCCCATGCGCGTGATCGTCGTGTCGACCGACATGGACGGCTCGCAGAGCGACCCCGACGCGAACGCCCGCCTCGACGCGGAGATCCGCGTCGGCGGCGACGCCGGCGCGAGCGAGGTCATCCTGCTCCGCGCCTACGGCGCCGCGGCCAGCGACGAGGAGGGCCTGGTCACCGGCCTGCTGCTCCCCGACGCGCCCGTCGTGGCCTGGTGGCCGGGCGCCGCGCCCGCCGTCGTGTCCACGTCGCCGCTCGGCCGCATCGCGACCCGCCGCATCACCGACGCGTCGACCGCGCGGAACCCGCGGGAGATGCTGCAGCACCTCGCGCACACCTACGCGCCCGGCGACACCGACTTCGCCTGGACCCGGCTCACCCTGTGGCGCGCGCTCCTGGCCGCCGTGCTTGACCAGCCGCCGTACGAGCCCGTCACCTCCGTCGAGGTGCACGGCGCGAGCGACTCCCCCTCCACGGTGCTGCTCGCCGCCTGGCTCGGCCTGCAGCTCCAGGTGCCGGTCGATCACGCGATCACCACGCGGGCCACCGGCTCGAGCGGCATCCACGGCGTGCGCCTCATCCGCGCGTCGGGAGCCATCGAGCTCGAGCGCCCGGTCGCGAACATCGCCACTCTGGTGCAGCCGAACCAGCCCACGCACGACGTGAGCCTCCCCCGCCGCAGCCTCCGCGACTGCCTTGCCGAGGAGCTGCGCAGGCTGGCGCCGGACCCCCTGTACGGTGAGGTCATCCGACATGGGCTCGAGCAGCTGACCACGGGCACCATCCCCGTTGTCGAGGTGGACGAGCCCGCCGACACGAAAGCGTAGTGATCTGTGACTAACGAACGACGGGTACTGGTCCACGACACGATCGACGCGCTCGCCTGGTCGGCGGCGGCGCGGTTCTACACGAAGCTCACGGACATCCTCGACGATCAGGACATCGCGCACATCTCGCTGACCGGCGGCACCGTCGGCACGCGGGTGCTGCAGAGCATCGCGTCCTCGCCGTCGAAGGCCGGGGTCGACTGGACCCGCGTGCACTTCTGGTGGAGCGACGAGCGCTTCGTGCCCCGCGCCTCCGAGGAGCGCAACGAGGGCCAGGCGCGCACCGCGCTGCTCGACCTGATCGAGGTGCCGGAGGAGAACATCCACCCGATGCCGTCCACGGACGACTTCGACGACCTCGACGCGGCCGCGGAGGCGTACGCCGCCGAGCTCGCCGAGCACTCCTGGGAGGACACGCCGTACCCGCCGTTCGACATCACCTTCCTCGGGGTGGGGCCGGACGGGCACATCGCCTCGCTCTTCCCCGACAAGTCGGGCGTCCTCGTGCGCGACCGCGTCGTGATCCCCGTGCGCAACTCCCCCAAGCCGCCGCCCGAGCGTCTCTCGCTCACGCTCCCCGTGATCAACGCGTCGAAGCGCGTGTGGATGGTGCTCGCCGGGCCGGACAAGGCATCGGCCCTCGGGCTCGCCCTCGCGGGCGCCGAGCTGGCCGAGGTGCCGGTCGCGGGCGTGAAGGGTCGCAAGCGCACGGTGTTCTTCGTGGACCGCGACGCCGCGCGTGACGTGCCGGAGAACCTCTTCCTCAGCGCCTACTGACGCTGCACCCCCTCGCACGACGAGGAAAGCCCCGGCCTTCCGGCCGGGGCTTTCGTCGTTGTCGCCTGCGCGACGTCAGTGGCGACGTCGGTGCTGCGCTGTCCTAGTTCTGCGCGCTGAGCTTCCCGCGGCGGGCGCGCAGCTGCTGCAGCGCCTCCTCGAGCAGCTGGGCTGCCTCCTCCTCGCTGCGACGCTCCTTTACGTACGCGAGGTGGGTCTTGTAGGGCTCGAGCTTTGCGACCGACGGCGGGTTGTCCTTGTCCCGGCCGGCGGGCAGCCCGGACTGCGGAGAGTCGATCGTCTCGGGGATCTCCTCGTCGGGCAGGTTGGCTGCGAAGTACCGGACGGTCTCGTTGCCGAGCGCGTCCCAGTACGAGACGGCGACGCGCTCCGCGTGGAAACCGCGGTCCTGCTCGCCCATGGGGCCTGCGCCCACTCGCGATCCGCGGATCGCGCTTCCTCCTGATGCCATGTGTCCTCTATTCGTCGGGTATCGGGTTCGGATGGACGCCTTCAGGCGCCCGGATGAGGCCTAGACGCCGGCGTCGAACTTGGTGATGAGACCGAGCACGACGATGCAGGTGATCCAGACGAGTCCGAGGATCACCGTGATGCGGTTCAGGTTCCGCTCGGCGACGCCCGACGCGCCGAGATTGGAGGTCACACCACCGCCGAACATGTCGGACAGCCCGCCGCCGCGGCCGCGGTGCAGCAGGATGAGCATGGTGAGCAGGAGGCTCGTGATACCGAGCAGCACCTGCAAGATGACCTGGAGGATTTCCACTCAGAGCCTTTCGAGACGCGAGAATAAGTCGAGCGGCCGCGAGGGGCCACAGACGATCATAACAAAGCGGTGCCCCCGACCGGTGCGCCGCACCGGCCGGGGGCGGAACGCCTGCCCGGGAGGCCCCGGGTCAGACGCCCACGTGCTTCTGGAACCGCACGATGTTGGCGAACTCGGTGAGGTCGAGGCTGGCGCCGCCGACAAGCGCACCGTCCACGTTGGGCTCGCGCATGAAGCCGGCGATGTTGTTCGCCTTGACCGAGCCGCCGTAGAGGATGCGGGTCTTCGCCGCGACGTCCTGGCCGAGGAGCTCGGCGAGCACGGACCGCAGCTGCGCCGCGACCTGCTCCGCCTGCTCGGGCGTCGCCGCCTGGCCGGAGCCGATGGCCCAGACCGGCTCGTACGCCACCACGATGTCCGCGGCCGTGTCGACGCCCGCGAGCGCCGCCCGCAGCTGGGCGACCGGAACCGCGCTGGGCCCGTGCGTCTCGAGGTCCTCGGCGGTCTCCCCGACGCAGATGATCGGCACGAGGTTGTGCTTGAGCGCGGCGGACACCTTCGCGGCGACCTGCTCGTCGGTCTCGCCGTGCAGCGTGCGCCGCTCGGAGTGGCCGATAATCACGTAGCTGCACTCGAGCGCGGAGAGGAACGCGCCGGAGATCTCGCCGGTGTAGGCGCCGGAGTCGTGCGGCGACACATCCTGGCCGCCGAAGACGAGCGGAAGCTTGTCGGCGGCGATGAGCGTCTGCACGCTGCGGAGGTCGGTGAACGGCGGGAACACCGCGACCTCGACCGCCGTGAAGTCGTGCCGGGCGTCCTTGAGGCTCCAGGCCAGCTTCTGCACGAACGCGATCGCCTGCAGGTGGTCGAGGTTCATCTTCCAGTTACCCGCGATCAGCGGGATCCTGCCGTTCAACGCTGCCATCCGAGAACCTCCAGCCCGGGCAACCGCTTGCCCTCCAAGAATTCGAGGCTCGCGCCGCCTCCGGTCGAGATGTGGCCGAACGCGTCGTCCTCGAAGCCGAGGGCGCGGACGGCCGCGGCGGAGTCGCCACCGCCGACGACGCTGAGCCCGTCGACCTCGGTGAGCGCCTGGGCGACGGCACGGGTGCCCTCGGCGAAGGGCTCGAGCTCGAACACGCCCATCGGGCCGTTCCAGAACACCGTCTTCGCGTCCCGGATGACCGCGGCGAAAGCCTGGCCGGTCTCCGGGCCGATGTCGAGGCCGAGGCCGTCGGCACCGAACGGGGAGTCCTCGATGGCCTGCGCGGGCTGCACGACGTGCTCCGCGTCGCCGCCGAACTTCTCGGCCACGACGATGTCCGTGGGCAGCACGATGCGCACGCCGCGCTTCTCGGCGTCCTCGAGGTAGCCGCGGACGGTGTCGAGCTGGTCGGCCTCGAGCAGGCTCTTGCCGACGCTGTGCCCCTGCGCGGCGAGGAAGGTGAACACCATTCCGCCACCGATGAGGAGCGTGTCCACGCGAGGCAGCAGGTGCTCGATCACGCCGAGCTTGTCCGACACCTTCGATCCGCCGAGCACGACCGCGTACGGGCGCTCCGGCGACTCCGTGAGCCGGTCGAGCACCTCGAGCTCGGACGCGATGAGCGAGCCGACCGCGCTGGGCAGCAGCGAGGCGAGCTCGTACACGCTCGCCTGCTTGCGGTGCACGACGCCGAATCCGTCGGACACGAAGGCGTCGGCGAACCCGGCGAGCTTCTCGGCGAAGGACCGGCGCTCGGCCTCGTCCTTGCTCGTCTCCTCGGGGTTGAACCGGAGGTTCTCGAGCACGAGGACCGAGCCGTCCGTGAGCTGCTCGACCGCTGCCGCGGCCGCGGCGCCCACCGTGTCCTCGGCGAACGCCACGGGCGTGCCGAGCAGCTCGGACAGCCGCTGCGCGACGGGCGCGAGGCTGTACTTCGGGTCCGGCGCGCCGTCGGGACGACCGAGGTGCGAGACCACGATGACGCGTGCACCCGCGTTGACCAGGGTGTTGATGGTGCCGAGGGAGGCGCGGACCCGACCGTCGTCGGTGATCGCGCCGTCCTTCAGCGGGACGTTCAGGTCACAGCGGAGCAGGACGCGCCTGCCGCCGAGCGACCCGAGGGACTCGAGAGTGCGAAGCGCCACGGGCTCGGTGTCCTCCGGGGTCTAGAGACGCTCGGCGACGTACTCGGTCAGGTCGACGAGGCGGTTGGAGTAGCCCCACTCGTTGTCGTACCAGCCGCCGACCTTGACCTGCGTGCCGATGACCTTCGTGAGGCCGGCGTCGAAGATGCAGGAGTGCGGGTCGCCCTGGATGTCGCTGGAGACGATCGGGTCCTCGGTGTACTTGAGGATGCCCTTGAGCGGGCCCTCGGCGGCGGCCTTGTACGCGGCGTTGACCTGCTCGACCGTGACGGACGCGCTCGTCTCGATGGTGAGGTCGGTGATGGAGCCGGTCGGCACCGGCACGCGCAGGGCGTAGCCGTCGAGCTTGCCGACGAGCTCGGGGATGACGAGGCCGAGCGCCTTGGCGGCACCGGTCGACGTCGGGATGATGTTGAGGGCGGCGGCGCGGGCGCGGCGGAGGTCGCTGTGCGGGCCGTCCTGGAGGTTCTGGTCCGCCGTGTAGGCGTGCACCGTCGTCATGAGGCCGCGCTCGATGCCGAACTCGTCGAGGAAGACCTTGGCGAGCGGCGCGAGGCAGTTGGTGGTGCAGGACGCGTTGGAGATGACGTCGTGGGTGGCGGGGTCGTAGGTGCCCTCGTTCACACCGAGCACGAGCGTCGCGACGTCGTCGCCCGAGGCGGGGGCGGAGACGAGGACCTTCTTGGCGCCGGCCTCGATGTGCTTGCGCGCGTCGGCGGACTTGGTGAAGCGGCCGGTCGACTCGATGACGATGTCGACGCCCAGCTCGCCCCAGGGCAGGTTGGCGGGGTCGCGCTCCTCGAGCACCTTGATCGGCTTGCCGTTGACGATGATCGAGTCGCCCTCGAGCTCGACGGTCGCATCGAGGCGGCCCGTGATGGAGTCGTACTTGAGGAGGTGAGCGAGCGCCTTGTTGTCGGTGAGGTCGTTGACCGCGACGATCTCGAGGTCGCTCCCCTTGGCCAGCGCGGCCCGGAAGTAGTTGCGGCCGATGCGGCCGAAGCCGTTGATTCCGATCTTGACTGACACAGTGCTCCAGTTACTTCTGGCGTCCGCACGGACGCGGTGGTGTGGGTGACGAGAGAGAGCGGGGGCCCCCTGACAGGGACCCCCGGTGCGCTACGACAGTAGCAGCAGGCCGTTCGTCTTCTCGCGGGCGACGAGGAAGCGCGCCTGCACGTCGGCCCAGTTGGTGATGTTCCAGAACGCCTTGACGTAGTCGGCCTTGACGTTCACGTAGTCGAGGTAGAAGGCGTGCTCCCACATGTCGAGCATCAACAGCGGGATGGTCGCCGCGGCGAGGTTGCCCTGGTGGTCGTACAGCTGCTCGATGATGAGCTTCTGGCCGAGCGAGTCCCAGGCCAGGATCGACCAGCCGGAGCCCTGGATGCCGAGCGCCGAGGCGGTGAAGTGCGCGCGGAACTTGTCGAACGAGCCGAAGAACTCGTCGATCGCCGCGGCCAGCTCGCCGGTGGGCTTGTCGCCGCCGTCCGGGGACAGGTTGTTCCAGAACACGGTGTGGTTCACGTGACCGGCCAGATTGAAGGCCAGGTCCTTCTGCAGCTTGTTGACGTACGTCAGGTCGTCCTTGTCGCGGGCCTCGGCCAGCTTCACGAGGGCGGTGTTGGCGCCGTCGACGTAGGTCTGGTGGTGCTTGTCGTGGTGGAGCTCCATGATCCGACCGCTGATGTGCGGCGCGAGAGCCGAGTAGTCGTAGGGCAGTTCGGGCAGTGCGTAGTCAGCCATTGATATCTCCTCTATCGAGCCCGTCAGGCACAGGCGGACGGCCGGTGCGCGGGCGACGTTTTCGAGTCTAGTCCCGCGGGATCGCGTGCTGGAGGGCGGCGGAAACGGCCTAGACGTCCTCGAGATCGGGCGGCAGATTGGCGTCCGTTCCGGGGATGCCCTCGTCCGCCGCCTTCTTGTCCGCCATGGCCAGGAGGCGGCGGATCCGGCCCGCGACGGCGTCCTTCGTCATGGGCGGATCGGCGTGGTGACCGAGCTCGTCGAGGCTGGCGTCGCGGTGCGTGAGGCGCAGCTCGCCGGCGTAGCGCAGATGCTCGGGGATGTCCGGGCCGAGGATCTCCATGGCCCGGTCGACGCGGGCGCACGCGGCGACGGCCGCCTGCGCGGACCGGCGCAGGTTCGCGTCGTCGAAGTTGACGAGCCGGTTGGCGGTGGCGCGCACCTCCCGGCGCTGACGCATCTCCTCCCAGGCCGCGACGGACGCGGTGGCGCCCATGAGCACGAGCATCGCGCTGATGGCCTCGCCCTCGCGGATCACGACGCGGTGCACGCCGCGCACCTCGCGGGCCTTCGCGGCGACGCCCAGCCGGCCGGCGGCGCCGACGAGCGCCATGGCCGCCTCGTTGCCGGGGCAGGTGATCTCGAGCGCGGCGGACCGGCCCGGGTCGGTGAGCGAGCCCTGGGCGAGGAAGGCCCCGCGCCACACGGCGCCGAGCTCCTCCCGGGAGCCGGTGGTGAGGCGGTTGGGCAGCCCGCGGATGGGGCGGCGGCGGGCGTCGAGCAGGCCGGTCTGGCGTGCCAGGGTCTCGCCGTCGAGCACGCGCACCAGGTAGTGGTTCGTGCGGCGGAGACCGGACGCGGAGATCACGGAGATGTCGCTGCGCACCCCGTACAGCTCGGCGAGGTCCTTCCGGACCCGCCGGGCGAGCTGCGCGGTGTCCAGCTCGGACTCGACGGCGATGCGCCCCGAGATGAGGTGCAGCCCGCCCGAGAACCGCAGTATGGTCGCGAGCTCTGCGGCACGGACCGTGGTCTTGCTGACCTCGATCCGGGCCAGCTCCTCTTTGACGTCGGCTGTCAGAGCCAATCCAGTGTTCTCCCTTGCGAGTCTCGGCTGTTCACTCGCGTCCGAGGTCGCGGTGCTTCACGTTCACGGCGACGCCGGGAAGGTGGCGGAGGCGCTCGGCGAGCTCCTCGGCCACGGCGACCGACCGGTGCATTCCCCCCGTGCAGCC
Source organism: uncultured Microbacteriaceae bacterium (assembly GCA_947487835.1). Taxonomy (GTDB): domain Bacteria; phylum Actinomycetota; class Actinomycetes; order Actinomycetales; family Microbacteriaceae; genus Planctomonas. Next base: position 547,867 of record CANKXX010000002.1, on the reverse strand, counting down.
GATGGCGATCGTAGCGTGTCTCTTGTTCTCCCGCTGATAGCCCGCCAGCACGGGCGCCAGCGCGCGGGCGTACTGCTCCACGAACTCGGCGGCGCCCTCCTGGGCGAGGACGTAGTCGCTGACGACCTTGTCCTGCCCGTTGAAGGGCCGCAGCTCGGGCGACCAGAACGGGTTGGGCAGGAAGCGCATGTCGGCGACCATGTCGACGTCGGTGGGCAGGCCGTACTTGAAGCCGAAGCTCATCAGCGTGACCCGCACGCCGGGCGCGTCCGTGGCGCTGAACTCCTCCGTCACCTTTGTGGCGAGCTGGTGGATGTTCAGCTCCGAGGTGTCGATGATGATGTCGCTCGCCTCGCGGATCTCGACCATGCGCTCGCGCTCGGCCGTGATGCCGTCGAGCAGCGTGCCGTCGCCCTGGAGCGGGTGCGGCCGGCGCACCTGCTCGAACCGGCGCACCAGCGCGGCGTCCGTCGCCTCGAGGAAGAGCATGCGCAGCTCGCGCCCGCCGCGGAGGGTCTGCACGATGTCGCGGAGGTCGAGGAAGAACTCGCCGCCGCGCACGTCGACGACGGCCGCGATCTTCGGCAGCTTGTCCCCGGCGCGCCTGCTCAGGTCGACCAGCGGCTTGAGCATCTGCGGCGGCAGGTTGTCCACGACGTACCAGCCGAGGTCCTCGAGCGCGTTCGCCACGGTGGAGCGCCCGGCTCCGGACATCCCCGTGACGATGAGCACCTGATGCTGGTCTGATTCGTCGGTCATGGAACCTACGCTTCTTGTCTGTTGGCCTATCGACCCCATCAAGCCTAGCCCCGGGTCGAGGCGACCCGTGCCGGGCGGCGGGGTCACTCGGCGGGGTGCAGGGCGTCGAAGACCACCTGCGCGAGTGTCGGGCCGATGGTGCGCACGGAGGCGATCTCCTCCACGTCGGCCGCCTTGAGCCGGGCGACGGAGCCGAAGTGCTTGAGGAGGCGCTGCACGCGCGACGGCCCCAGACCCCGGATGTCGCTCAGCTGCGAGGTGATGTCACGCTTGCGCTTGCTGCGCTGGTAGGTGATCGCGAAGCGGTGGGCCTCGTCGCGGATGCGCTGGATGAGGAAGAGGGCGTCGCTGTTGCGCGGCAGGATGACCGGGTAGTCGCTGTCGGGCAGCCAGATCTCCTCGAGCCGCTTCGCGATGCCGGCCAGCTGGATGCCCGTGACCCCGGACTCCGCGAGGGCGCGCGCCGCGGCCTGCACCTGCGGCTGGCCGCCGTCGACGAGCAGCAGGTTCGGGCTGTAGGAGAACTTCTTGACCTCCGCGTCCTCCTCGGACCGCTTCGGCTCCTCCCCCAGGTACGCGAGGCGCCGGGTGAGCACCTGGTAGATCGACTCCGTGTCGTCCGTCGACTCCGGGATGCTGAAGCGGCGGTACTGGTCCTTGCGGGGCAGCCCGTCCTCGAAGACGACCATGGAGGCCACGATGTTCGTGCCGCTGAGGTGCGACACGTCGAAGCACTCCATCCGCAGCGGGGCGTCCGGCATGCCGAGCGCCTCCTGGATGTCGGTGAGCGCCTGCGAGCGGGCGACGAAGTCGGAGCTCCGCCTGGTCTTGTAGAGCATCAGCGACTGGCGGGCGTTCGTCTCCGCCGTCTCCGCGAGGGTCTTCTTGTCCCCGCGCTGCGCCACCCTGAGGTCCACGTTGCCCGCGGACACCCGGCCGGGGCCGGGCGGCTCCTCCCGCAGACCCTCGCGGCGCCGCTCGCCGAGCCACAGCTCGAGCTCCGCGGCGTCCTCGGGCAGCTCGGGGACGAGCACCTCGCGGGGCGGGTAGATGTCGTCCTCGTACGCGTTGTGCAGCACGGTCTCGACGAGCTCGCCGATGCCAATGTCGAGCTCCTTGTCGACGACCCAGCTGCGCGTTCCGCGGATGCGGCCGCCGCGCACGATGAACTGGTGCACGGAGGCGGCGAGCTCGTCCGCGGCGATGCCGAAGACGTCCGCGTCCACGCGGTCGCCGAACACGACGGCCGTCTTGCTGAGCGCCGCCTCGAGGGCGCCGATGCTGTCGCGGTAGCGCGCGGCGGACTCGTAGTCCATCTCGGCGGCGGCGGCCTTCATCTCCCGGTTGAGCTGGGTGATGTAGCGCGAGTCGTTGCCGCCCATGAAGCTCACGAAGTCCTCGGCGATGACCCGGTGCTCCTCCGCCGTGACCCGGGCGACGCAGGGCGCGGCGCAGCGCCCGATGTCGCCGAGCAGGCAGGGGCGGTTCGTCTGCTGCGCGCGGCGGTAGATGGTGTCGGTGCAGCTGCGCATCGGGAAGACCTTGAGCATGTGGTCCACGGTGTCGCGGATCGCCCAGGCCTTCGTGTACGGCCCGAAGTACCGGGCGCCCTTGAGCTTGCGGTTGCGGGTGACGAGCACCCGGGGGATCTCCTCGCCGAGCGTCACCGCGAGGTACGGGTACGACTTGTCGTCCCGGAACTGCACGTTGAAGGGCGGGTTGAACTCCTTGATCCAGGTGAACTCGAGCTGCAGCGCCTCAAACTCGCTCGCGACGACGGTCCACTCGACGCTGTTGGCGGTCGTGACCATGCGCCGGGTGCGCTCGTGCAGGCTCGGCAGCGGGGCGAAGTAGTTGCTGAGCCGGGCTCGCAGGTTCTTCGCCTTGCCGACGTAGAGCACGCGGCCGTTCTCGTCGCGGAACCGGTAGACGCCGGGATCGGTGGGTATCTCGCCCGTGCGCGGGCGGTAGGGAAGGGCGTTCGACATCGCCTAGCGGTCGCCGAGCACTTCGCGGAGGAAGTGGCCGGTGTGGCTCGCCTCCACCTTCGCCAGCTGCTCCGGCGTGCCCGTGGCGATGATCGTGCCCCCGCCCGCGCCACCCTCGGGCCCCAGGTCGATCAGCCAGTCCGAGGACTTGATGACGTCGAGGTTGTGCTCGATGACGATGACGGTGTTGCCCTTGTCGACGAGGCCGTTCAGCACCATGAGGAGCTTCCGGACGTCCTCGAAGTGCAGGCCCGTCGTCGGCTCGTCGAGCACGTACACGCTGCGGCCGTTCGACCGGCGCTGCAGCTCGGTCGCGAGCTTCACGCGCTGCGCCTCGCCGCCCGACAGGGTCGTGGCGCTCTGGCCGAGCCGCACGTAGCCGAGGCCCACGTCGACCAGGGTCTTCATGAACCGGTGGATCGACGCGATGGGCTCGAAGAAGTCCGCCGCCTCGGCGATCGGCATGTCGAGCACCTCGGCGATGTTCTTGCCCTTGTAGTGGATGCCGAGGGTCTCGCGGTTGTAGCGCGCTCCCCCGCAGACCTCGCACGCGACGTACACGTCGGGCAGGAAGTTCATCTCGATCTTGATGGTGCCGTCGCCGGAGCACGCCTCGCAGCGGCCGCCCTTGACGTTGAAGCTGAACCGGCCGGGCAGGTAGCCGCGGGCCTTCGCCTCCGCCGTCTCGGAGAAGAGGTTGCGGATCTTGTCGAACACGCCGGTGTAGGTGGCGGGGTTCGAGCGGGGGGTGCGGCCGATCGGGTTCTGGTCGACGTGCACGACCTTGTCGAGGTTCTCGAGGCCGGTGACCCGGCTGTGCTTGCCGGGAACCTTGCGGGCGCCGTTGAGCCGGTTGGCGAGCACCCGGTAGAGGATGTCGTTCACGAGCGAGGACTTGCCGGATCCGCTCACCCCGGTGACGGAGATGAGGGTGCCGAGCGGGAACGCCGCCGTGACGTCCTTCAGGTTGTTGGCGCGGGCGCCGACGACGTGAATCTGGCGCGACTTGTCGATGGGCCTGCGCTTCTTCGGCACGTCGATGGCCTTGCGGCCGGCGAGGTAGTCGCCGGTGAGCGACTCCTCGTTGCGGATGAGCTCCTCGTACGAACCGGAGTGCACGACCGTGCCGCCGTTCACGCCGGCGCCCGGGCCGATGTCGACCACCCAGTCGGCGGTGCGGATCGTGTCCTCGTCGTGCTCGACGACGATCAGGGTGTTGCCGAGGTCGCGCAGCTTGACGAGCGTCTCGATGAGCCGCCGGTTGTCGCGCTGGTGCAGGCCGATGCTCGGCTCGTCGAGCACGTAGAGCACGCCGGTGAGCCCGGAGCCGATCTGGGTCGCGAGGCGGATGCGCTGAGCCTCGCCGCCGGACAGCGTCGCGGCCGCGCGGGAGAGGTTCAGGTAGTTGAGGCCGACCTCGATGAGGAAGTCGAGGCGCACCCGGATCTCGCGCAGCACCTGCGCGGCGATGTGCGACTCGCGGTCGGTGAGCTTGAGCTGGGCCATGAACGCCTGGGCGTCGGAGAGGCTGAGCTCCGAGACGTCGGCGATGTTCGAGCCGTGCACGAGCACGGCGAGCACCTCGGGCTTGAGCCGGCGGCCGTCGCAGACGGGGCACGGGATCTCGCGCAGGTACTCGGCCCAGCGCGCGCGCTGGGTGTCGGTCTCGGCCTGGGCGTACTGCCGCTCGATGTAGGGGATGACGCCCTCGAAGCCCGAGGAGTAGGTCATCTCGCGGCCGAAGCGGTTCTTCCAGCGCACCTGCACCTCGAAGTTGTCGCCGCGCAGCACCGCTTCCTTGACCTTCGGGTCGAGCTTCTTCCACGGCGTCGAGAGCGAGAACTTGAGGTCGCGGGCGAGCCCGGCGAGCAGCTTCTCGTAGTAGTTGAACAGGCCCTTGCCCTGGGTCGTCCAGGGCAGGATCACGCCGTTCTTGATGCTCAGGCCCTCGTCGCCGATGAGCAGCTCCTGGTCCACGGACATGCGGGTGCCGAGGCCGGAGCACTCGGGGCAGGCGCCGAACGGGGCGTTGAACGAGAAGGTGCGCGGCTCGATCTCGGTCAGCTGCAGCGGGTGGTCGTTCGGGCAGGAGAGCTTCTCCGAGAACGAGCGGAGGCCGCCGGGGCCCTCGACGTCCACGAAGTCGATGGCGACGGTGCCGTCGGTGAGGCGCAGCGCGGTCTCGAGGGAGTCGGTGAGCCGGCCGAGGATGTCGGGTCCGGCGACCAAGCGGTCGACGACGACGGAGATGTCGTGCTTGAACTGCTTCTTCAGCTTGGGCGGGTCGCTCAGCGACACGCGCTCCCCGTCGACGACGGCGCGCGAGTACCCGGTGGAGGCGAGCTCCTTGAAGAGGTCGACGAACTCCCCCTTCTTCTGCGACACGACCGGGCTCAGCACCTGGTAGCGGGTGCCGGTCTCGAGCTCCATGAGGTGGTCCGCGATCTGCTGCACCGTCTGGCGGGAGATCTGCTCGCCGCAGATGGGGCAGTGCGGCACGCCGATGCGCGCCCAGAGCAGGCGCATGTAGTCGTAGATCTCGGTGATGGTGCCGACCGTCGACCGCGGGTTGCGGTTCGTGGACTTCTGGTCGATGGAGACCGCGGGGCTCAGGCCCTCGATGAAGTCGACGTCCGGCCGGTCGACCTGACCGAGGAACTGGCGGGCGTAGGCGGAGAGCGACTCGACGTAGCGGCGCTGCCCCTCCGCGAAGATGGTGTCGAAGGCGAGTGACGACTTGCCCGATCCGGAGAGTCCCGTGAAGACGACCAGGGAGTCCCGAGGGATGTCGAGGTCTACGTTGTGGAGATTGTGGACGCGTGCACCACGGACGCTGAGCTTGGCGGAGACGTCCACCTCGGAAATTGACACTCTAGATATTTTAGGCGCTGCCACCGACACTCCCCTGTGGGGTTCCCCGAGGGCGTAACCGGAAGTGGGACGAACGGATGACCCTGGACCCGACCACGCTGCTGTCCGGCCCGCGCGGCCGGCGGCTGTGCCTCGCCCTCGCGCTGCGGGCGGCCGACCGGGAGGAGGACCGGAAGGAGGATCGGCAGGACGACGCCCAGCGTCTCCGGCAGGCGGTCATGCTCGCCGCGCACGCCCTCGACCCCGGGCAGGGCACCTCCACCGTCGTGCTGTTCGGTCGTGCTGGGGGTAGCCGTGCTGCGGCCGCGACGCCCACTCCCACGCCCGTCGATGTCGCCCGGCTGCTCGATGCGCTGCCGATCGGCGCTGTCGACGGAACCGACCTGCTGCTCGCGCTCGCCGACACCGTGGACCTCGCCCGGTACTGGCAGGAGCCCGACGGCGAGGACGTGCTCGCCGCCGCGCCGGAGCTGCGGGCCGCGCTCGCCCGCGTCGCCTCCGCGATCGCCCGCTCGCCGCACTCGCCCTGGTGGGCCACGCCCGCCGCGCCCGAGCAGTGGGCGGTCTCGTTCGACGGGCTGCCGGTTCCGCGCGCCCAGGACTCTGGGCGCGTCACGGAGATCGTCGAGCGGTGGCGGACGGCATCGCTCGCGGAGGAGGCGGCCGCGGAGCGCAATCGGCCGACCGACCCCACGGCGCCGTGGAGCGGCACCTGGTGGTCGCGCCCGCCGGGCGGGCTGCTCCGTACCACGCGGTCCATCCCGAAGCGTGGCCCCGCCGGGCTGCGGCTGGTCGAGGACGCAGCTGGCTGGGAGGCGGCGACCGCCGAGCGCGTGCACGTCGACCCCGGCGCCCGCGTGCTCGAGATCGACGGCCCGGAGGCGTGGACGGAGCTGTGCCGGCGATTCCCCCTCGAGGTCACAGCCTCGAGGCGGCACGACTGGTACCGCGCGACCGGCCGTGACGGCCGCTGGGTCGTCCCCGACTGGTCGGCGGTCCGCGCGATCGCGGACGGGGTGCACCTGTCTGTCGCGGGCTACCTGTCGACGGCGGGGCGGGCGATCCCGGTCGAGGGGGACGCCGCGTCGGTGCTCGCCGGGTGGGACCCGGACGTCACCTTCTGGTTCACGGACGCGCGCGCGGATGCGTCCACGCGCGAGCGCTGGGTGCGCGACCGCGACGACTGGGCACCGGCGTCGTGAACGGCAAATCCTGAGCTTGCACCGTCCCGGAGCCTGTCACGGTCCCTGAGCCCTGTCGAAGGGACGTCCCTTCGACAGGCTCAGGGACCGTGAGGCCGCTGGGACCGTACGCACCTAGACCAGGTGGCCCGCCTTCGACATCTGGCGCAGCTCGCGCTTGAGGTCGCCCAGCTCGTCGCGCAGGCGGGCCGCCAGCTCGAACTTCAGCTCCCCCGCCGCCTGGAGCATCTGCTCGTTGAGGTCGGCGATGATCGACTCCAGCTCGTTGGCGCCCGAGGCCGCGAGGCCCTCGCGACGCAGGTTCGGCGTGGGTGAGCGCTTGCCCGCCTGCCGGCCCTCGAGCAGCTTCTTGGTGTCCTGGCCCTCGCGCACGAGCGCGTCCGTGATGTCCGCGATCTTCTTGCGCAGCGGGGTCGGGTCGATGCCGTGCAGCGTGTTGTAGGCGATCTGCTTCTCGCGGCGTCGGTCGGTCTCCTCGATCGCCTTCACCATGGAGTCCGTCATGACGTCGGCGTACATGTGCACCTCGCCGGAGACGTTTCGCGCGGCGCGGCCGATGGTCTGGATGAGCGAGGTCGAGGAGCGCAGGAAGCCCTCCTTGTCGGCGTCGAGGATCGCGACGAGCGACACCTCGGGAAGGTCGAGGCCCTCGCGCAGCAGGTTGATGCCCACGAGCACGTCGTACACGCCGCTCCGCAGCTCGGACAGCAGCTCGACACGGCGCAGCGTGTCGACGTCGGAGTGCAGGTACCGCACCCGCACGCCCGCCTCGGCGAGGAAGTCGGTGAGCTCCTCGGCCATCTTCTTGGTCAGCGTGGTGACGAGCACGCGCTCGTCCTTCTCGGTGCGCTGCGTGATCTCCTCGAGCAGGTCGTCGATCTGGCCCTTGGTGGGCTTGACCACGATCTGCGGGTCGATGAGGCCGGTCGGGCGGATGATCTGCTCCACCACGCTGTCGGTGATGCCGAGCTCGTAGCGGCCGGGCGTCGCCGACAGGTATACGGTCTGGCCGACGCGCTCCTTGAACTCGTTCCAGCGCAGCGGGCGGTTGTCGAGCGCACTCGGCAGGCGGAAGCCGTGGTCCACGAGCGTGCGCTTGCGCGACGAGTCGCCCTCGTACATCGCACCGATCTGCGGCACGGTGACGTGCGACTCGTCGATCACGACGAGGAAGTCGTCGGGGAAGTAGTCGAGCAGGCAGTGCGGCGCCTCGCCCGGCGCGCGGCCGTCGATGTGCCGCGAGTAGTTCTCGATGCCGGAGCAGAACCCGATCTGCTGCATCATCTCGATGTCGAAGTTCGTGCGCATGCGCAGGCGCTGAGCCTCGAGCAGCTTGCCCTCGCGCTCGAGCACCGCGAGTCGCTCCTCGAGCTCCATCTGGATCGTGCCGATGGCACGGTTCATGACGTCGCGCTCGGCCACGTAGTGCGAGCCGGGGAACACGGAGACGGAGTCCATCTTGCGCACGACGTCGCCGGTCAGCGGGTGCAGGGTGTACAGCGCCTCGATCTCGTCGCCGAACATCTCGATGCGGATGGCCAGCTCCTCGTACATCGGGATGATCTCGATGGTGTCGCCGCGGACGCGGAAGTTGCCGCGCGAGAAGTCGACGTCGTTGCGGTTGTACTGCATCGACACGAACTTACGGATCAGGTCGTCGCGATTGATGCGCATGCCGACCTGCAGCGCGATCATCGCGTTGATGTACTGCTCGGGCTGCCCCAGGCCGTAGATGCAGGAGACCGTCGAGACGACGATGACGTCGCGCCGGCTCAGCAGCGAATTGGTGGTCGAGTGCCGGAGGCGCTCCACCTCCTCGTTGATGGACGAGTCCTTCTCGATGAAGGTGTCCGTCTGCGGCACGTACGCCTCGGGCTGGTAGTAGTCGTAGTACGAGACGAAGTACTCGACCGCGTTGTTCGGCATCAGCTCGCGGAACTCGTTGGCGAGCTGCGCTGCGAGGGTCTTGTTGTGGGCGAGCACCAGCGTGGGCCGCTGCACCGCCTCGACCAGCCACGCGGTGGTGGCCGACTTTCCGGTGCCGGTCGCGCCGAGCAGCACGACGTCGGTCTCGCCCGCGTTGATGTGACCGGCCAGCTCGGCGATGGCCTGCGGCTGGTCACCGCTCGGCTTGTACTCGCTGATGACCTCGAAGGGGCGCACGGAACGGGTGGCTTGCATAGCTCAAGTTTAAGAGGGACCACCGACATCGGTCCGGCGTGTCCGCTGGGAGCGCAACGCCACCGGCATGCTCGGCCGGCTGACGTCGTCACCGGCCGGCCAGGGGATCCGCCGGCTGTGCGGAGGTCGGCCCACCGGTGTGTCAGCCCGCTCGAGGAATGGTGCCCCAGAACGCGTCCACCTGGCCGCGGGTCTCCTCGAGCGTGCCGTTGGCGTCGATGACGACGTCCGCGATGGCCAGCCGCTCCGACTCCGGCGCCTGCGAAGCCATGCGACGCAGGGCCTCGACGCGCGACATCCCGCGCAGCTCGGTGAGCCGCTGCAGGCGGGTCTCCTCCGTGGCGCTGACGACGACCACGATGTCGAAGGGATGGTCGACGGCGGCCTCGACGAGCAGCGGCACGTCGTACACGACGACGGCCTTCGGATTCTCGGCCTGCGCGGCCTCGATGAGCTCGGACGATCGCTGCCGCACCGCCGGGTGCGTGATGGAGTTCAGCAGGGCGAGCTTCTCCGGGTAGGCGAACACGACCGCGCCGAGCGACTTGCGATCGAGGGAGCCGTCGGGCGCGATCACGCCGGGACCGAACTCCTCCTCGATGCGGCGCAGCGCATCCGTGCCCGGCTCCACGACCTCGCGCGCCAGGGCGTCCGCGTCGATGTGCACGGCGCCGAGCTCGGCCATGCGCTCGGCCACGGCCGACTTCCCCGCGGCGATGCCGCCCGTCAATCCGATCAGGAACACCGGTCAACCCTATGTCGGTCGATGCTCCGGTGCCGGGCTCGCCGCATCCCCCGAGGTGCCCGACTCTGTCCCTTCTGCGGCCCGGGAGGAACCGAGTCCGCACCTCGCGGGACGGGGCCGGACAACGCGAAAGGGCGGTCCCTCCCGAAGGAGGAACCGCCCCGATGCACCCGTTGCCGGGCGGTGGTGCTTAGGAGTTGCTGGAGAGCTTCTCGCGGAGGGCCGCGAGGGACTCGTCATCGGCGAGCGTGCCCGCACCGGTCGACTCGCTCGTGAAGGAAGAGCCACCGACGGACGTGGTGCCGGTGTCGGACGCCTCGGCCTCGGCGGCAGCGGCGACCTGCTTCTTGTGGGCCTCCCAGCGAGCCTGGGCGGCAGCGTAGTCCTGCTCCCACTTCTCGCGCTGGGCCTCGAAGCCTTCCTTCCACTCGTTCGTCTCCGGGTCGAAGCCCTCGGGGTACTTGTAGTTCCCCTGCTCGTCGTACTCGGTGAGCATGCCGTAGAGCGCCGGGTCGAACTCGGTGCCCTCGGGGTCGACACCCTCGTTGGCCTGCTTGAGGCTCAGCGAGATGCGGCGACGCTCGAGGTCGATGTCGATGACCTTGACGAAGACCTCTTCGCCGACCGACACGACCTGCTCGGCGAGCTCGACGTGCTTGCCGGACAGCTCCGAGATGTGCACGAGGCCCTCGATGCCGTCCGCGACGCGCACGAACGCACCGAACGGAACGAGCTTGGTGACCTTGCCCGGTGCGACCTGGCCGATGGCGTGGGTGCGGGCGAAGACCTGCCACGGGTCCTCCTGCGTCGCCTTGAGCGACAGGGAGACGCGCTCGCGCTCGAGGTCGACCTCGAGGATCTCGACGGTGACCTCCTGGCCGACCTCGACGACCTCGCTGGCGTGCTCGATGTGCTTCCAGCTGAGCTCCGACACGTGGACGAGACCGTCGACGCCGCCGAGGTCCACGAACGCACCGAAGTTGACGATCGAGGAGACGACGCCCTTGCGGACCTGACCCTTGTGGAGGTTGTTGAGGAAGGTCGAGCGGCTCTCGGACTGCGTCTGCTCGAGCAGGGCGCGGCGGGAGAGGACGACGTTGTTGCGGTTCTTGTCGAGCTCGAGGATCTTCGCCTCGATCTCCTGGCCGAGGTACGGCGTGAGGTCGCGCACGCGGCGGAGCTCGATGAGCGACGCCGGGAGGAAGCCACGCAGGCCGATGTCGACGATGAGGCCACCCTTGACGACCTCGATCACGGAACCGGTGACAACGCCATCGGACTCCTTGATCTTCTCGACGTCGCCCCATGCGCGCTCGTACTGTGCGCGCTTCTTGGACAGGATGAGCCGGCCCTCCTTGTCCTCCTTCTGGAGAACAAGAGCCTCGACGCTGTCGCCGACCTGGACGACCTCGCTCGGGTCGACGTCGTGCTTGATGGAAAGTTCGCGGGAGGGAATGACGCCCTCGGTCTTGTAACCGACGTCGAGGAGAACCTCGTCGCGGTCGATCTTCACCACGGTGCCCTCGATGAGGTCTCCGTCGTTGAAGAATTTCAGGGTCTTCTCGACCGCGGCAAGGAAGTCTTCTGCGGAGCCGATGTCATTTACGGCTACCTGCTTCAGTGCCTTGTCGGTCGTTGCGATCGTCATGTAGTAGTTGCTCCAGAATGGACATGGTTCAGGTCACGGCGAAATGGTGCGAGTGGCTCGCCGTGACAGGCGAATAGGAGTGCCGCGAGTGCGACATTCGATTCTAGCGCCCGTAGCACGGGCACGCCAGCCCGCGCGACCACCCGCGCGCCGCGCCCCTCCGCGGGGGTGCGCCGCGCTCCTGCCGGCAGTGACGCGGTCCGCGCCTCCACCTGCCGACACGCCGCAGTCTCGGGACCGGCACCCGTCGTGATTCAACACCGGCACCCCGACGCAACTCAGCACCGGCACCCCGACGCAACTCAGCAGAACCCGACGCACCCCCGGCGTGTCACGCCCCCGGAGCGGCGTGTCGGCGCGGATCTGCTGAGTTGCGTTCCTGGGGCGCCCGGATCTGCTGAATTGCGTTCGCTCCGCTGGATCCGCGGACGTGCACCGGGTGCTCAGGTGAGCAGGGCGGCGCGCAGGGTGTCCAGGCCGACGCCGCCGAGGTCGAGCGCGCGGCGGTGGAAGCGCTTGATGTCGAAGTCCGCGCCCTCGCGCCTGCGGTACTCGTCGCGCAGCTGCTCCCAGATGCGCTGCCCCACCTTGTAGGAGGGCGCCTGGCCGGGCCAGCCGAGGTAGCGGTTGACCTCGAAGCGCACGAAGCTCTCGTCCATGTTCACGTTGCGCTTCATGAACTCGAAGGCGTAGACGGCGTCCCAGGTGCCGGTGCCGTCGAGGCGCGGCTTGCCCAGGTGCACGCCGATGTCGAGCACGACGCGCGCCGCGCGCATCCGCTGGCCGTCGAGCATGCCGAGCCGGTCGGCCGGGTCGTCGAGGTAACCGAGCTCCTCCATCAGCCGCTCGGCGTACAGCGCCCAGCCCTCCGCGTGCCCGGACGTGCCCGCGATGCGGCGCCAGCTGTTCAGGCTCGCCTTGTTGTAGGTGGCCTGCGCGATCTGCAGGTGATGCCCGGGCACGCCCTCGTGGTAGACCGTCGTGAGCTCGCGCCAGGTGGCGAACTCGGTGACGCCCTCGGGAACCGACCACCACATGCGGCCGGGGCGGGAGAAGTCGTCGGCCGGGCCGGTGTAGTAGATGCCGCCCTCGTGGGTGGGTGCGATGCGGCACTCCAGCTCGCGGATGACCTCGGGGATGTCGAAGTGCGAGCGGGACAGCTCCTCGACCGCCCGGTCGCTCTTCTCCTGCATCCAGCGCTGCAACGCGTCCGTGCCGTGCAGGGTGCGGCTCGGGTCGGCGTCGAGGTGCGCGATCGCCTCGAGCACGCTCGCGCCCGGCGCGATCTCGCGGGCGATGGACTCCTGCTCCTCCGTCATCCGGGCGAGCTCCTCGATGCCCCACTCGTAGGTCTCGTCGAGATCGATGGTGGCGCCGAGGAAGCCGCGGGACGCGAGCGCGTACTCCTCGCGGCCGGCGGCGTCGTCCTGCCGGCCGGCGGGCTCGAGCTCGGAGCGGAGGAAGTCGGCGAGGCCCGAGTAGGCCTCGGCGGCCCGGGTGGCCGCGCGGTCCAGGTCGGCGCGCAGCGACTCCGGCAGCTCGGCCCCGTCCGCGGACGCGCCGGCGACCAGGGCGCGGAAGAACCCGTCCGGCGACGCGTGCGCCGCCGCCTGCTGGGCGACCTCGCGGACCTGCCGCTTCGCCGGGGCGCTGCCCGCGGCGACACCCGCCGCGAGCGTCTGCCGGTAGCCGGCCACGGCGTCGGGAACGTTGCGCAGCCGCTCGGCGATCACGGACCAGTCGCCCTCGGACACCGTGGGCATGAGGTCGAACACCTCGCGGATCTCCTGCGCGGGCGACGCGATGACGTTCAGGTCGCGCAGGTGGAGCCGCGCCTCGTGCCGCTCGAGGTCGAGCTCGAGCTCGCGGCGGAGGTCGGCGGCGGTGACGACGTCGACCTCGTCCGTGGGGTCGGCGGAACCGAGGGCGTCCAGCACGCGCCGAGCGGCCTCGGCGCGCCGCTCGTGCCCCGCGGGCGAGTAGTCGGAGTACTGCCCCTCGCGGCCCGGGCGGCCGAGGTACACGTGCAGTTCCGGACTCAGCTCGAGGAGGGTGTCGACCCAGCCCTCGGCGATCGCGTCGACCGCCGACGGCGTCCGCGCCGTGTCGGGCGCGGTGGTCGCGTTCGGGGTGGTCGCGTTCTCGGTGATCGCGTTCTCGGTGCCGGCGCTCTCGGAGGGACTCGTCATGCCGACGAGCCTATTGCGGGCACGTGCTGCTCAGCGCGCCAGCGGCAGCGCCTCTGCGGCTCAGCGGACGGCGGTCGACGCGTCGTCCGCGGGCTCGCGGGCGGCGAACGCGGCGAGCACCTCGTCCGTCGACGTCGCCGCCAGGATGCGGTCGACCGTCGCGCGGTCGAGCAGCACGTCGGCGAGCCGGGCGAGCATGGCGATGTGCGCCCCGCCGTGGGCCGCGATGCCGATCACGAGGTGCACGGTCTCGCCGTTCCAGTCCACGCCCTCGCGGAAGCGGAGCAGGCTGAGCGCATCGCGGTGCACGGCGTGCTTGCCGGCGATGGTGCCGTGCGGCATGGCGACCCCGTTGCCGACGTACGTCGACACCGACGTCTCGCGGCGCAGCATCGATCCGACGTAGGTCGGCTCGACCGCGCCGTGCTGCACGAGCAGCGTGCCCGCCTGGCTGACCGCGTCGAGCCGGTCGGTTGCCGTGGCGTCCAGCTGGATGCCGCCCTCGGAGAAGAGTGCGGCGATGGTCGAGGGCGGGCTGTCGATGGGGCTCGTGGGCACCGGTGGTACTTCTTTCGCTGATGGTTCCTCGAGGGCGCCGCCGTCGGCGCCCGCGGTGCCGCGCTAGTGCGCGGCCTCGTCCCAATTCTCTCCCCGCCCGACCTGCACGTCGAGAGGCACGGACAACTGCGCGGCACCGGCCATGCGGCCGGTAACGATCGACTCGAGCGCGTCCCACTCCCCCTCGTGCACCTCGAAGACGAGCTCGTCATGCACCTGCATGAGCATCCGGGCCTGCAGCCCCTGCTCGCGGAGGTCGCTGTCGATGCCGATCATCGCGAACTTCATGATGTCGGCCGCGGAGCCCTGGATCGGCGCGTTCAGCGCCTGCCGCTCGGCGTTGTCGCGGATCACCCGGTTCGGGCTCTTCAGGTCGGGGAAGGGCCGGCGGCGGCCGAAGATCGTTTCCGTGTAGCCGTCCTCGCGCGCCTGCTCGACGACGTTGCGCAGGTAGTCGCGGACCGAGCCGAAGCGCGAGAAGTAGTCGCTCATGAGCTGCTTCGCCTCCGCGGTCTCGATGCGCAGCTGCTTCGACAGGCCGAACGCGCTGAGCCCGTAGGCCAGCCCGTAGGACATCGCCTTCACCTTGCTGCGCATCTCGGACGAGACGTCCGCCGGCTCGACGCCGAACACGCGGGAGCCGACGAAACGGTGCAGGTCCTCCCCCGCATTGAACGCCTCGATGAGGCCCGGGTCGCCGGAGAGGTGCGCCATGATGCGCATCTCGATCTGCGAGTAGTCCGCGGTGAGCAGGGTGTCGTAGCCCTCGCCGACGCGGAAGGCCCGGCGGATGCGGCGGCCCTCCTCGGTGCGGATCGGGATGTTCTGCAGGTTCGGGTCGGTCGACGAGATGCGTCCCGTGCTCGTGCCCGTCTGCACGTACGAGGTGTGGATGCGGCCGTCCGCGCCGATGGAGCGCTCGAGGGTCTCGATGATCTGCCGGAGCTTGCTCGCGTCGCGGTGCTGCAGCAGGAGGTCGAGGAACGGGTGCGGGTTGGAGGCCTGCAGGTCGGCGAGCGCCCCGGCGTCGGTGGAGTAGCCGGTCTTGTTCGCGCGGGTCTTCGGCATGCCGAGCTGGTCGAACAGCACCTCCTGCAGCTGCTTCGGCGACCCGAGGTTCAGCTCGCGGCCCACCTCCGCGTACGCGCTGGACGCCAGCTCGGCGACCCGCTCGCCGAGACCGGAGGAGAGCTCGCGCAGGGCCGCCCGGTCGGTGGTCATGCCGCTGAGCTCCATCCGGGCGAGCACGAGCAGCGTCGGCAGCTCGATGTCGACGAGCACGGACAGGGTCGTCGCGTCGAGCTCGTCGCGCATCGCCGCGCACAGGCGCTGGGTGAACCACGCCTCGAGCGGGGTGGTGAGGATGTCGTCCGCGGGCACGAGCTGGTTCGCGTCGGGCTGCGGCAGGTCCTCGTGCAGGTGCCGCGACACGAGCGCGGCCAGGGTCTTGTCCGGCGAGCCCGGTCGCAGCAGCCAGCCGGCGACGTGCGCGTCGAACGCGAGGCCGTCGAAGGCGAGGCCGGACTGCATCATGGCCTTCACCTGGTACTTGGCGTCGCTCATGACCTTCGGGCTCGGGCCGGCGAGCCACCGCTCGAACGGTGCGTAGTCCTGCCGGTCGGGCACCCAGGGCAGCGTCACGGACTCGGTCGCGCTCGCGACGCCGAAGCCGGCCACCTTTCCCTCGTACACCTCGACCGTGAGGCCGAGCCCGCCCGGCGTCGCCGCGGCGGAGCGCTCGAGCCACTTCTCGAGCTCCTCGTCGAGCAGGTTCTGGGCCTCGGGGTGCGGCGTCGACTCCGTCACGTCCTCGTTGACGGCGACCTCGAGGGTGTTCGCGCTCGACGTCGGCTCCTCCTCCGCCTCGAGCTTGAGGATCCGGTCGAGCAGCGTGCGGAACTGCAGCCGGTCGAAGAGCTCGCGCAGGGCGGGCTCGTCGATGCCCTTCCGCTCGAGGTCGGCCGGGCCGACGGGCAGCTCGACGTCCGTGAGGAGCCGGTTGAGCCGGCGGTTGCGCACCACGTTCTCGACCTGGGCGCGGAGGTTCTCGCCCACCTTGCCGCCGATCGACTCGCGGTTCTCAAGCACGGCGTCGAGCGACCCGTACTGGTTGATCCACTTGGCGGCCGTCTTCGGGCCCACCTTGTCCACCCCGGGCAGGTTGTCGCTCGTCTCGCCCACGAGCGCGGCGATGTCCGGGTACTGCTCCGGCGTCACGCCGTACTTCTCCATCACCTTCTCGGCGTCGTACCGGCCGAGCTGGCTCACGCCCATGGCGTTCGGGTAGAGCAGGGTGACGTCGTCGTTCACGAGCTGGATGGTGTCCCGGTCGCCCGAGACCACGAGGACCCGGAAGCCCTGCTCCGCGCCCTGCTTCGCCAGGGTCGCGAGGATGTCGTCCGCCTCGTAGTCCTCCTTGGCGATCGTCGTGATGTTCATGGTCTTCAGGGCCTCCTGCAGGAGCGGGACCTGGCCGGTGAACTCGGGCGGGGTCGCGCCGCGGGTGCCCTTGTACTCCGCGTACTCCCGGGTGCGGAACGAGAAGCGCGAGATGTCGAACGCCACGGCGAGATGAGTCGGCTTCTCCTTCTGCAGCAGGAGCAGGAGCATGGCGAGGAAACCGTGGATGGCGTTGGTGTGCTGGCCGTCGCGGGTGGTGAAACTGTCGACGGGCAGCGCGTAGAACGCCCGGAATGCCAGCGAGTGGCCGTCGACGATCAGAAGGGTAGGCTTTTCGGGATTCGGCACGGGCTCCAGCCTATAAGCAGCCGCCGACAGCGCCGGGCGCGTCCCCGGCCGCCGGCCGGGCTGTATCCGCCCGGGATCCGTCCGGGATCCATCCGCCTTCCGCCGCCTCCCCGAGGAGATCATGCAGGACAGCATCGCGCAGGAGGGCGCCCCCGCGGGCGCGCACCGCCTGCCCTCCGACGTCGGCCCGCTCGCCGAGAAGATGGGCATCCGGGTGCTCGAGATGAGCGCCGAGCGCTCCGTCGCGACGATGCCCGTCGAGGGGAACACGCAGCCGTACGGCATCCTGCACGGCGGCGCGCACGTCGTGCTCGCGGAGTCGCTCGGGTCGATGGCGGCGAGTCTGCACGCCGGTCCCGATCGGATCGCCGTGGGGATCGAGCTGAACGCGAGTCACAGCCGATCCGTCGCGAGCGGCTTGGTCACCGGCACGTGCACCGCGCTGCACCTGGGCGGCACGCTGACGACCCACGAGATCGTGATCACGGACGAGCAGGGCAGGCGCCTGTCGACGGTCCGCATCACCAATCTGCTGCGCGACCGCCCGTAGCGCGCGCTACGTCCCGGCTCCCGTAGCGAGCGCCGCGTCTCACCGCGCACCTCAACCGATCCTGCCCAGGCAGGGGCACCGTGCCCGGGTTCACCCTGGGCAGGATGCCCGTGCCTGGGCAGGGCGCCGACATGGCGTCACCCGGGGCTGGGCGTTGTGGAGGCTGTGGGAAGGAGCGGTGCTACTTCTTGGGGGCGAGCTGCTCGATGATGGCCTGGGCCACGTCGTGCATGGTGAGGCGGCGGTCCATGGACGCCTTCTGGATCCAGCGGAACGCCTCGGGCTCGGTGAGGCCCATTTTCTCGTTGAGCAGGCCCTTGGCGCGGTCGACGAGCTTGCGGGTCTCGAAGCGCTCGACGAGGTCGGACACCTCGGCCTCGAGCGTGATGATCTGGGCGTAGCGAGCGAGCGCGATCTCGATCGCGGGCAGCAGGTCGTTCGGCGTGAACGGCTTGACCACGTAGGCCAGCGCGCCGGCCTCGCTCGCGCGCTCCACGAGCTCCTTCTGGCTGAACGCGGTAAGCAGCACGACGGGCGCGATGTGGCCCTTGCTCAGGCGCTCCGCGGCGGAGATGCCGTCCAGCTGGGGCATCTTCACGTCCATGATGACGAGGTCGGGGCGCAGCTCCGTGGCCAGGGCCACGGCGGTCTCGCCGTCCCCGGCCTCACCGACGACCTCGAAGCCGTTGTCGCGGAGCGTCTCCACGATATCCAGTCGGATCAGGGATTCGTCCTCGGCGACAACGACGCGACGGGGAGCTGAGGGCGAGGTCTCTTGGTCTGACACGCCGAGAAGTCTACGGTATTGTGAACCACGCCGTGCTGGGCCGGATTGGCGGAATGGCAGACGCGGAGCACTCAAAATGCTTTGTCCGGAAGGACGTGTGGGTTCGACCCCCACATCCGGCACCACGGCCGCGGCGCCGCCAACAGGCACCGTTCCCCGGTAGTTCCGCGCCTCCGCGGGACACCCTGCACGCGCCAGTCCCGGGTCAGCGCCGCATGCGCAGCGCGAAGAGCACCGCCGTGATCGCGACTCCCGTAGCGATGGCGAACGCCGCCGCGAACGAGGCCGTGCCGCCCGCCGTCGCGAGGCCCGCGACCACGAGACCGGACACGGCGAGCACGAGCGCCCCGGCGACCGCCTCCGCGGTGGCCATGGCGGAGGATGCGAAGCCGCGCTCGGACTCGGGGGCCCGGGCCAGCACGAGGGTGCTGAACCGTGGGAACGCGAGGCCCATCCCCGCCCCGCCGAGCACCCAGGCCGCGAACAGCACCGGCGGCGGCCAGCCCGCCAGGGTCGCCGCGAGCACGAGGGCTACCGTGACGGCGACGGCGCTCACGCCCACGAGCACGATGCGCTCGTGCGAGGCCCGCTCCCCCAGCCGGGCCTGCAGGTTCGACGCCGCCGCCCAGGACAGCGCGGCGCCCGTGAGGGTGACCCCCGCGACGGCCGGTGAGATGCCGTCGCGCTCGATGAGCAGGTACGGGAGGTAGACCTCCGCGCCGAAGAACGCGGCGGCGACCGCGGCCCGGGCGAGCAGCACGCTGGGCATGCCCCGGCGCGCGACGAGGGTGCCCGGCGGCAGGAGCGGGCGCACGGTGAGCAGGATGACGACGACGAGGCCGAGCACCGCGGGCACGGTCGCGGGCGACGGCGCCCCGGCGAGGGCGCCGACCGCGAGCACCCCGGTCGCCGCGGCCGAGGCGAGCAGGAGGGGCGCGACGCGCATGCGCGCCGCGTCCGGGTTCAGGCCGCTCGCGGCGCGCGCCGCGGGAAGCACGGCGGCCGCCGTGATCGGCACGAGCGCGAGGACGCCGAGGAACACCCACCGCCACGACCAGTGCTCGGCCACCAGACCGGCGACCACGGGCCCGATCAGAGACGGCAGCACCCAGGCCGCGGCGAACGCGCCGAAGATGCGCGGATGCAGCGAGTCCGGGTAGGCGCGCGCGACCAGCACGTAGAGCGCGACCGTGATTGCGCCGCTACCGAGCCCCTGCAGGGCGCGGCCGAGCAGCAGGACGAGCATGCCGGGCGCGAGCCCGGCGCAGAGCAGGCCGAGGGCGAACAGCGCGATGGCGGCGATCAGGGCGCGGAGCGGTCCGTGCCGATCCGCGGAGCCGCCGGCGGCGACCATGCCGACGATCGACACCGCGAGGGGCGCCGAGAACGCGAGCGCGTACAGCGCCTCCCCGTCCAGGTCGCGGCTGACGAGCGGCATGACCGTGGTGACCGCGAGCGCCTCGAAGGCGGTGAGGAACACGAGCCCGGTGGAGCCGAGGGTCGTGACCCGGTGCCGCCGCGACCAGATGCCGCTCGGCTCGGGGGCGGGTGCGTCGGTCCGGTCGCGCGACGCGACGTCGTCCGCCGCTCCGCTTCGACCGCCCGTGTCCATTGGTACAGGGTAGGCGGCGTCGCGCCCGGCGCGCACGGTGCCCGACCGGCACGGCCCTCACTCGCGGATCCGGCCGCTTAACGCCGGATGCGCACGGCCCCTCGAGGGCCGCGCGCATCCGCACGGAGCATTCGCGCCGGCTAGAGGACGTCGCCGACCTTGTGCACGCGGATGTCGTTGGTGGTGCCGGGAATTCCGGGAGGGGACCCGGAGATGATGACGACCTTCTCGCCGTTCACCGCCATGCCCTCGCGGGTGAGGACCTCGTCCACCTGGGCCACCATCTGGTCGGTGTGCTTCACGCGGGAGACGACGAAGGACTCGACGCCCCAGTTCAGCGCCATCCGCCGGCGGATGGCCGGGTCGGGCGTGAACGCGAGGATGGGGATGCCGTTGCGCAGGCGGGACATGCGGCGCACGGAGTCGCCGGACTCGGTGAACACGCAGAGGTACTTCGCCTCGACGAACGAGGCGACCTCCGCCGCGGCCAGGGTGATCGCGCCGCCCTGGGTGAAGGGGCGCGTGCCGAGCGCGGGGATGCGGTCGAGCCCGTGCTCCTCGGTCGACTCGATGATGCGGGCCATGGTCTGCACCGTGATGACCGGGAACTCGCCGACCGAGGTCTCGCCGCTCAGCATGAGGGCGTCCGCGCCGTCCAGCACCGCGTTCGCGCAGTCGGACGCCTCGGCGCGGGTCGGGCGGGGGCTGGAGATCATCGTCTCGAGCATCTGGGTGGCCACGATGACCGGCTTCGCGCGGCGGCGGGCCAGCTCGACGGCGCGCTTCTGCACGATCGGCACGGCCTCGAGGGGCAGCTCGACGCCGAGGTCGCCGCGGGCGACCATGATCGCGTCGAACGCGTCCACGATCTCCTCGAGCGCGTCGACGGCCTGCGGCTTCTCGACCTTGGCGACGACGGGGATCTTCCGACCCTCCTCAGCCATGATCTCGTGCACGCGGTCGATGTCGGCGGCGTTGCGCACGAACGACAGGGCGATCATGTCGGCGCCGAGGCGCAGGCCCCAGCGCAGGTCGGCCTCGTCCTTCTCGGACAGCGCGGGCACGTTCACCGCGACGCCGGGCAGGTTGATGCCCTTGTTGTTCGAGACGGCACCGGGCACCTCGACGACCGTCGTGACGACGGTCCCGTCGGTGTCGGTCACCCGCAGGGTCACGCGGCCGTCGTCGATCAGCAGCGGGTCGCCCGCCTTGACGTCGTTCGGCAGACCCTTGAAGGTCGTGGACGCGATGTCCTTCGTGCCCTGGATGTCCTCGATCGTGATCTTGAAGACGTCGCCGACCGCGAGGTCGTGCGGGCCGTTCGCGAACTTGCCGAGGCGGATCTTCGGGCCCTGGAGGTCGACGAGCACGGCCACCGCGCGGCCGGAGTCCTCCGCGGCCTGGCGGACCTTCGCGTAGATCGCCTCGTGCACGTCGTAGCTGCCGTGGCTGAGGTTCATGCGGGCGACGTCGACGCCCGCGTCGATGATGGCTCGGATGCTCTCCAGCGACGACGTCGCCGGCCCCAGGGTCGCGACGATCTTCGCGCGTCTGCTCATGCTGTGGTTGCTCACGTTTCTGCGCCCCTGGGGCGCGTCGGACGGATTGTGCTGTGCCGGAACGGCTGCTGTGCGGGGCGGAAGGCCCACTCAGACGGAGATGGCCCGATCGGTGGGGCGCACCGGGAACGGAAGCTCCGTCTCACCCTCAAGGTACCGGTCAACGGCGGAGGCCGCTGCACGGCCCTCGGCGATGGCCCAGACGATGAGAGACTGACCGCGACCGGCGTCGCCGGCCACGAAGACGCCGGGCTCGGAGGTCTGGTACTCGCCGTCGCGGCGCACGTTGCCCCGCTCGTCGAACGGGACGCCGAGCTGCGACGACAGGTCCGTGCTCTCCGGTCCGGTGAAGCCGAGGGCGAGCAGCACGAGGTCCGCGGGGATCTCGCGCTCGGTACCGGCGCGGGGCACGCGGCGGCCGTCGCGGTACTCGGTCTCGGCCACGCGGATCGCCCGCACCGTGCCGTCCTCGTTGCCGAGGAACTCGACGGTCGAGGCCAGGTAGTGGCGCTCGCCGCCCTCCTCGTGCGCGCTCGAGACCTCGAAGAGCGTCGGCGACATGGGCCACGGCTGCGTCTCGGGGCGCTCGGACGGCGGCTGCTTGCCGATGGCGAGGTTGGTCACGGACGCGGCGTGCTGGCGGTGCGACGTGCCGATGCAGTCCGCGCCGGTGTCGCCGCCGCCGAGGATCACGACGTGCTTGTCCTCGGCCGTGATCTGGTTCTCGACGGTGTCGCCCGCGGTCGCGTGGTTCGACTGCGTCAGGTACTCCATGGCGAAATGGATGCCGTCGAGGTCGCGGCCGGGGATCGGCAGATCGCGGGGCACCAGTGCGCCGGTCGCGATGACGACGGCGTCGTAGCGCTGCCGCAGCTCGCCCCAGGTGATGTCGACACCGATGTTGACGCCCGCGCGGAAGCGGGTGCCCTCGGCCATCATCTGGTTGAGGCGCGCGTCGAGGTGCTTCTTCTCCATCTTGAAGTCCGGGATGCCGTAGCGCAGCAGGCCGCCGATGCGGTCGTCGCGCTCGAACACGGCCACGGTGTGGCCGGCCCGGGTGAGCTGCTGCGCGGCGGCGAGCCCGGCGGGGCCGGACCCGACGACGGCGACGGTCTTGCCGGTGAGCCGCTCGGGTGGGTGCGGCTGCACCCAGCCGTTCGCGAACGCCTGGTCGGCGATCGAGACCTCGACCTGCTTGATCGTCACGGGCGGCTGGTTGATGCCCAGCACGCACGAGCTCTCGCACGGGGCGGGGCACAGCCGGCCGGTGAACTCCGGGAAGTTGTTGGTCGCGTGCAGGCGCTCGCTGGCCTCGCGGCCCTCGCCGCGCCACATGAGGTCGTTCCACTCGGGGATCAGGTTGCCGAGCGGGCAGCCCTGATGGCAGAACGGGATGCCGCAGTCCATGCAGCGTCCGGCCTGGCGCCGGAGCTCGCCCGACTCCTGCTGCTCGTAGACCTCTTTCCAGTCCATGAGCCGCAGCGATACGGGTCGACGTGCCGGGAGTTCGCGCTCCCGTACCTTGAGGAAGCCCTTCGGGTCAGCCACCGGTCACCTCCAGAATCCTTCCCCAGACCACGTCCCCATCGGGATCGAGGCCTTCGTCAACAGCCGTCTGGCGGGTGGCCAGAACGGCGGCGTAGTCCCGCGGCAGCACCTTCACGAAGCGCTCCACGGCGGTGTCGAAGTCGGCGAGCATGCGCTCCGCGACGGCGGAGTCGGTCTCGCGGACGTGCTGCTCGAGCAGGTCGTGCAGGATCTCCCGGTCGCCGCTGCCGAGCGGGTGCAGCTCGAGCTCGCCGGAGGCGAGCGCCTCGCCGTTCACCCGGTCGCGGTCGAGCTCGTAGACGTACGCGGTGCCGCCGGACATGCCGGCGCCCAGGTTGCGCCCGGTCGCGCCGAGGATGACGGCGAGCCCGCCGGTCATGTACTCGAGCGCGTGGTCGCCCACCCCCTCGGCGACGGCGGTCGCGCCGGAGTTGCGCACCATGAAGCGCTCCCCCACGATGCCGCGCAGGAACATGCTGCCCTGCGTCGCGCCGTAGCCGATCACGTTGCCGGCGATCACGTTCTGCTCCGCCGGGAACGTCGCGGCGCGGTCGGGCCGCACGACGATGCTGCCGCCGGACAGGCCCTTGCCCACGTAGTCGTTGCTGTCGCCCTCGAGCCGCAGGGTGATGCCGGACGGCACGAACGCGCCGAACGACTGTCCCGCGGAGCCGTGCAGCGTGATGTCGATGGTGCCCGCGGGCAGCCCGTTCACGCCGTGCTTCTTCGTGACCTCGTGCCCGAGCATCGTGCCCACGGCGCGGGCCGTGTTGCGCACGGGCAGCTCGATGCGCACGGGAGTGCCGTGCTCGATGGCGTCGCGGCTGCGGTGCAGGAGCAGGTTGTCGAAGTGCTCCTCCAGCTCGTGGTTCTGCGGCACGCGGTTCCGGCGCGGCTCGTCCTCGGCGAACTCCGGCCCGACCAGCACGGGACCGAGGTCGAGGCCGTCGGCCTTCCAGTGCTTGATCGCGGCGTCGACGTCCAGCAGCTCGCTGTGGCCGATGGCCTCGTCGAGGCTGCGGAAGCCGAGCTCGGCGAGGTACTCGCGCACCTCCTGGGCGAGGAACTCGAAGAAGTTGACCACGAACTCCGGCTTGCCCGTGAAGCGGGCGCGCAGCTCGGGGTTCTGCGTCGCGACGCCGACCGGGCAGGTGTCCAGGTGGCAGACGCGCATCATGATGCAGCCCGAGACGATGAGCGGGGCGGTCGCGAAGCCGTACTCCTCCGCGCCGAGCAGCGCGGCGACGATGACGTCGCGTCCGGTCTTCATCTGGCCGTCGACCTGCACGACGACGCGGTCGCGCATGCCGTTCAGCATGAGCGTCTGCTGCGTCTCGGCGAGGCCGATCTCCCACGGCGTGCCCGCGTGCTTGAGCGAGTTGAGCGGGCTCGCGCCCGTTCCGCCGTCGTGGCCGGAGACGAGCACGACGTCGGCAAGCGCCTTCGTCACGCCGGCCGCGACCGCGCCGATGCCCGACTGGCTCACGAGCTTCACGTGGATGCGGGCACCCGGGTTTGCGCGCTTGAGGTCGAAGATCAGCTGCTTGAGGTCCTCGATCGAGTAGATGTCGTGGTGCGGCGGCGGCGAGATGAGGCCGACGCCCGCGGTCGCGTTGCGGGTGCGCGCGATCCACGGGTAGACCTTCATCGGCGGCAGCTGGCCGCCCTCGCCGGGCTTCGCGCCCTGCGCCATCTTGATCTGGATGTCGTCGGCGTGCGTCAGGTACATGCTCGTGACGCCGAAGCGGCCCGACGCGACCTGCTTGATCGCGCTGCGCCGCTCGGGGTCGAGCAGCCGGTCGACGTCCTCGCCGCCCTCGCCGGTGTTCGACTTCGCGCCGAGCCGGTTCATGGCGATGGCGAGCGTCTCGTGCGCCTCCTGCGAGATGGAGCCGTAGCTCATCGCGCCGGTGGAGAAGCGCTTGACGATCTCGCTGATCGGCTCGACCTCGTCGAGCGGCACCGACGGGCGCGCGTCCGTCTGCAGCCGGAACAGGCCGCGGAGGGTCATGAGCTCCTCCGCCTGCCTGTCGACCATCTCCGAGTACTCGCGGAAGATGTCGTAGCGGCGGGACTTCGTGGCGTGCTGCAGCCGGAAGACGGTGTCCGGGTTGAAGAGGTGCGGCGGGCCGAAGCGGCGCCACTGGTACTCGCCGCCCGTGTTCAGGTGCTCGTGCGCCTCGGTGACCCGCTCGGGGCCGTAGGCGTCGGAGTGCCGGGCCGCGCTCTCGGCCGCGATGACGTCGATGCCGACGCCGCCGAGCCGGGTCGGGGTGCCCGTGAAGTACTGGGCGACGAACTCCTTGCTGAGCCCGACCGCCTCGAACGTCTGCGCCGCGGCGTAGGACGACACGGTCGAGATGCCCATCTTGGACATGATCTTGAGCACGCCCTTGCCGAGCGCCTTGATGACGTTCTTGACGGCCTTCTCCGGCGTGATGCCGACGATCATGCCCCTGCGGACCAGGTTCTCGCAGGTCTCCATGGCGAGGTACGGGTTCACCGCGGACGCGCCGAAGCCCATGAGCGCCGCCACGTGGTGCACCTCGCGCACGTCGCCGGCCTCGACGACGATGCCGACGCGCATCCGGTTCTCGGTGCGGATGAGGTGGTGGTGCACGGCGGCGAGCATCAGCAGCGAGGGGATCGGCGCGAGGTCGCTGGTCGAGTCGCGGTCGCTGAGCACGATGAACAGCGCGCCCTTCTCGATCGCCTCGTCGACCTCCTGGCACATGGCGGCGATGCGCCGCTCCATGGCCTGGGGCCCGTCGTCCACCCGGTATAGGCCGCGGATGGTCGTCGTGGTGCGGCTGCCGGGCGACGGGTCGATGTGCTGGATCTTCGCCAGCTCGTCGTTGTCGATCACCGGGAAGTCGAGGATGACCTGGCGCGCGTGCTCCGGGGTGGCGTCGAGCAGGTTGCGCTCCGGGCCGAGCCCGAGGCGCAGCGAGGTGACGACGGCCTCGCGGATGGAGTCGAGCGGCGGGTTGGTCACCTGGGCGAACTGCTGCGTGAAGTAGTCGAACAGCAGGCGCGGGCGCTTCGAGAGCACGGCGATGGGCGTGTCCGAGCCCATCGCGCCGAGGGGCTCCGCGCCGCTCTGCGCCATCGGCGAGAGCAGGATGCGCACCTCCTCGGTGGTGTAGCCGAAGGTGCGCTGGCGGCGCACGACCGATGCGGGCGTGTGCACGATGTGCTCGCGCTCCGGGAGGTCGTGCAGGTTGATGCGGCCCTCCTCGAGCCACTCGCCCCACGGCTGGGACGACGCGAGGCTGCTCTTGATCTCCTCGTCCTCGATGAGGCGGCCGGCCTCGGTGTCGACGAGGAACATCTTGCCCGGGCGCAGGCGGCCCTTCCGCACCACGCGGGCGGGGTCGATGTCGAGCACGCCGATCTCGCTCGCGAGCACGACGAGGCCCTCGTCGGTCACGAGGTAGCGGCCGGGGCGCAGCCCGTTGCGGTCGAGGGTCGCGCCGACGACGGCGCCGTCGGTGAAGACGATGGCGGCGGGGCCGTCCCACGGCTCCATGAGCATCGAGTGGTACTCGTAGAACGAGCGGAGCTCCGGGTCGATGTCGGTGGAGTTCTCCCACGCCTCCGGCACCATCATCATGATGGCGTGCGGCACGCTGCGACCGCTGAGCGACAGCAGCTCGACGACCTCGTCGAACGAGGCGGAGTCGCTGGCGCCGGGGGTGACGATCGGCAGGATCGGCGCGAGGTCGCCGAGCAGCTCGGACTGCAGCTGGGACTGGCGCGCGCGCATCCAGTTGCGGTTGCCCTGCACGGTGTTGATCTCACCGTTGTGGGCGATCATCCGGAACGGCTGGGCCAGCGGCCACGACGGGAACGTGTTCGTGGAGTAGCGGGAGTGCACGAGCGCGAGCTTCGACGCGAACCGCTCGTCCGAGAGGTCGGGGTAGAAGGGCTCGAGCTGCAGCGTCGTGACCATGCCCTTGTAGACCATGGTGCGCGACGACAGGGACGGGAAGTACGCGGCGACGCTGCGCTCGGCGCGCTTGCGCAGGCGGAACGTCTGACGGTCGAGGGCGATGCCGGCGAGCGGCGCGCCGTCGTCGTCGAAGCGGGCGCTGGAGACGAAGAGCTGCTCGATGACGGGCATGGCGCCGCGGGCGAGGGAGCCGAGCTCGCCCGGGTTCGTCGGCACGGTGCGCCAGCCGAGGACGCGGAGATCCTCCTCCTCGGCGATGGTCGCGATGCCCGCCTTCACGGCGTCGCGCTCGGCGGCGTCCGTGGGCAGGAAGCTGAGGCCGACGGCGTACTGTCCGGCGGCGGGCAGCTCGAAGCCGGCCACCGCGCGCAGGAACGCGTCGGGGACCTGGGTGACGATGCCCGCGCCGTCGCCGGTGCCCGCGTCGGAGCCCACGGCGCCGCGGTGCTCGAGGTTCCGCAGGGCGTCGAGGGCCGCGACGATGATGTCGTGGCCGGCGGTGCCGCGCAGCGTCGCCACCATGGCGAGGCCGCAGGCGTCCTTCTCGAAGCGCGGGTCGTACATGCCCTGTGCGGCGGGCGCCGTGCTGAACGGCATGCCGCCCGGGGGCGTCATGCTCTCAGAAGTGGTGTCGACCGACATGCGGTAACCGTCCTCTTGTAGCCGGAGATAGAGGGGGACGTCGCTGGCCCACTATTTCGATGTACCGCCGCGGAAGGGTGCGGCGGGTGTTCGTCTGACGAGGCGGGGAGGAGTGTTCTACCCGGCGTCCGATGACGTCGCGCGAGAGCCGCTTGTGGCGGTCGCTTGAGAGGCGCCCGATTCGCCGATCCCGGTGCTGCCGTCCGCACGGTCGCTCTCGAAATCCGAATCAGTGTAAACAGAGTCTACCTCAGCGGGAACGGGAGCCCACTCCCGGCCCGGCTCGTACACGCTCGGCTCGACGCCCGGGTGACGGCGGGTCTGCACGACGAAGAGGATCACGCCGATCGCGATCGCGGCGAGGGCCGCCCAGACGTTCGTGCGCAGGCCGAAGAAGACCTCGCTCGGGTCGATGCGGATGGACTCGAACCAGGTGCGGCCGATGCCGTACCAGATGAGGTACAGGGCGAAGGCGCGGCCCCAGCGGAGGCGCATCTTCCGCTCGAGCAGCAGGATCAACGCCATGCCGGCGAGGTTCCAGAGGATCTCGTAGAGGAAAGTCGGGTGGAACAGCGTGCCCTCGGGCAGACCGGCCGGGTAGGCGGGGTTCGTGCTGGGGATCTCGAGGCCCCAGGGCAGGTCCGTCGGCGTGCCGTAGAGCTCGGCGTTGAAGTAGTTGCCGACGCGGCCGAGCGCCTGGGCGAGCAGCATCGCGGGAGCGAGGGCGTCGGCGAAGGACCAGAACCGGATGCCGGTGAAGCGGCAGCCGATCCAGGCGCCGACCGCGCCGCCGAGGAGCGAGCCGAAGATGGCGTTGCCGCCCTCCCAGATGTAGAGGACCCGCCAGGGGTCCGCCCCGTCGAAGAAGTAGTCACCGGGGTGCGTGAGCACGTGGTACGCCCGGGCGCCGACGATGCCGAGCGGCACCGCCCACAGGATGATGTCGAGCACGATGCCGGGCTCCGCGCCCCGCTTCGTGAGCCGCCGGGAGGTCAGCATGGTGGCCCCGATGATGCCGGCCAGGATCGCGAGCGCGTACGCGTGGATCGTGAACTGCAGGGGCAGGTTGATGCCGAGATCGGCGAGCCACCCGGTCAGGTCGAACCGTGTCTGATCCGGGCTCGGGCTCGGAATGCTGGCAGGGAGGAACAACGGCTGCTTCCTTTCACAAGAAGCTTCGAACGAGGGGGTGTGTGATGCGAAGCGACGGCTAACTTACCCTAGTGCCGTCGGAGAGGGCCCTTGCCGTGCGGGCCACCTCCTCGACGCCGCCGTTGGCCAGCGCGGACACGAGGGCCGAGCCGACGATCGCGCCGTCGGCGTAGGCCAGGACCTCGCGCACCTGCTCGGCGGTGGAGATGCCGAGGCCGACGCAGGCGCTCTCGGAGCCGGCCTCGCGCAGCCGGTCCACGAGGCCGCGGGCGGCGGTGTCGACGTCGGACCGCGCACCCGTGATGCCCATGGTGGAGACGGCGTAGACGAAGCCGCGGCTCGTCGACACCGCCTGCTCCAGGCGGGTGGCGGTCGACGAGGGCGCCGCGAGGAAGATGCGGTCGAGCCCCGTGCGGTCGGACGCGGCGATCCACTCGCCGGCCTCGTCGGGGATGAGGTCGGGCGTGATGAGGCCGGCTCCCCCGGCGGCGGCGAGGTCGTCCGCGAAGCGGTCGACGCCGTACTGCACGACGGGGTTCCAGTAGGTCATGAGGACGACCGGGGTGTCCACGCGCGAGGTGATCCGGCGCACGGCCTCGAAGCCGTCACGCAGGCGGAAGCCCTGGGCGAGGGCCTGCTGCGTCGCGGCCTGGATGACGGGTCCGTCCATGACCGGGTCCGAGTACGGCAGCCCGAGCTCGATGACGTCGACGCCGTTCTCGGCGAGGGCGACGGCCGCCTCGACGCTGGTGTCGAGGTCGGGGAAGCCGACGGGGAGGTAGCCGATGAGGGCGCCGGTGCCCGCCTCCCGGCGGGCCCTGATGACGCGCTCGACGCGGCTCTCGGTGGTTCCGCCGTGCGACTCGGTCATACCTGCTCCGCTTCCGCGTCGATGAGGTCGAAGTACCGGCCGGCGGTCTCCATGTCCTTGTCGCCGCGCCCGCTGAGGTTCACGAGGATCACGGACTCCGGGCCGAGCTTCCTGCCCAGCTCGAGGGTGCCGGCGAGGGCGTGCGCGGACTCGATGGCGGGGATGATGCCCTCGGTGCGCGAGAGGAGGCGGAGCGCGTTCATGGCGGCCGCATCCGTGACGGGGAGGTAGGAGGCCCGGCCGATGTCCGAGAGCCAGGCGTGCTCGGGACCGACGCCCGGGTAGTCGAGGCCAGCCGAGATGGAGTGCGACTCGACGGTCTGGCCGTCCTCGTCCTGCAGCATGTAGCTGCGGGCGCCGTGCAGCACGCCGGGGCGGCCCTTGGTGATCGTGGCCGCGTGCCGCGGGGTGTCGGCGCCGTCGCCCGCCGCCTCGTAGCCGAACAACTGCACGTCCGGGTCGTCGAGGAAGGCGTGGAAGATGCCCATGGCGTTGGAGCCGCCGCCGACGCACGCGGTGACCGCGGTCGGCAGCGCGCCGGTGAGGTCGAGGACCTGCTGACGCGCCTCCTCGCCGATGATCTTGTGGAAGTCGCGCACCATGACCGGGAACGGGTGCGGTCCCGCCACGGTGCCGAGCAGGTAGTGGGTGGTGTCGACGTTGGCGACCCAGTCGCGCAGCGCGTCGTTGATGGCGTCCTTGAGCGTGCGCGAGCCCGTCTTCACGGGGATGACCTCGGCGCCGAGCAGCCGCATGCGGGCGACGTTCAGCGCCTGGCGCTCCGTGTCCACCTCGCCCATGTAGACGATGCAGCTCATGCCGAACAGCGCGGCGGCCGTCGCGGTGGCGACGCCGTGCTGGCCGGCGCCGGTCTCGGCGATGAGGCGGGTCTTGCCGAGCCGCTTGGCGACGAGCGCCTGGCCCAGCACGTTGTTGATCTTGTGGGACCCGGTGTGGTTCAGGTCCTCGCGCTTCAGGATGACCCGGGCCCCGCCGGCGTGCTCGGCGAACCGGGGCACCTCGGTGATGATCGAGGGGCGGCCGGTGTAGGTGCGGTGCAGCTCGGCGAGCTCCGCCTGGAAGGCGGGGTCGACGCGGGCGCTCTCGTACTCGGCGGCCAGCTCGTCGAGGGCCGCGATCAGCGACTCGGGGACGTAGCGGCCCCCGTACTCGCCGAAGTAGGGACCGGTTTGGGTGCGCAGTGCCATGTCAGACCGCCAGGAATTCAGTGAGGGTGTCGACGGGGTCGTTCGTGACGAGGGCCTCGCCCACGAGCACGACGTCCGCGCCGGAGCGTCGGTAGTGGGCGACGTCGGCAGCCGTCTTGACGGCGGACTCCGCAACCCGGATGACACCGCTGGGGATGGAGTCGGCCAGCCGGCCGAAGAGGTCCTGATCGAGCTCGAACGTGCTGAGGTCGCGGGCGTTGACGCCGATCAGGTCGGCGCCGAGGTCGAGCGCCCGGGACACCTCGTCCGCGCTGTGCGTCTCGACGAGCGCGGTCATGCCGAGCTGCCGGATGAGCGCGAAGAGCTCGCGCAGCACCGGCTGCTCGAGCGCGGCCACGATGAGGAGCACGAGGTCGGCGCCCGCGGCGCGGGCCTCGAAGACCTGGTACGGGTCGGCGATGAAGTCCTTGCGCAGCACGGGGACCCTGACCGCGTTCCGCACGGCCTCGAGGTCGGCGAGCGTCCCGAGGAAGCGCCGCCCCTCGGTGAGCACGCTGATGGCGCTCGCGCCGCCGGTCTCATAGGAGACGGCGAGCGTCGCGGGGTCGCGGATCTCGGCGAGCGGGCCGCGGGACGGGCTCGCGCGCTTCACCTCGGCGATGATCTTCACGCGCTCGGACGGCGCGAGGGCCGCCAGGGCGTCGAGGGCGGCGGGGCGGGCGAGAGCGGCCACCTCCACCTCGGAGAACGGGCGGGCAGCGCGACGCTCCGAAGCGTCGAGGACAGCTCCGGCTACGAGATCGTCGAGCACGCTGTCAGTGCGCCTTCGGGTTGTAGCGGGCGCCGCCGACGCCGTAACCCATGCGCTTGAGCACGTAGCCCGCAATGAGGCCGAGGACGATGAGCACGACGCCGACGATGATCACGGGCATGCTCACGAACCAGAAGCCCAGCGTGCCGACGGCGAAGCCGAGCAGCATGACGATGACGGCCACCCACGCGGCGGGCGAATTTCCGTGGCCGGGCTCGGTGGACTCAGCGCTCATGTTTTCTCTACTCCTCGGGGGGTGTCGCGTACCGGTCGAGTCTAGCGGTCGCTCCCTGTGGGGTCCCGCCCGTCGCTCAGGGTGTCCCAGTCGGAGACGCTCGCGTCGCGCCCCCGCGCGGGGGCCTCGTCCGGCTGCGCGGCGGAGTCGAGCGTCCCGGCGGAGTCGGACGTCCCGGCCTCGTCGAACTGCACCGCGGAATAGCGCCGGGAGGACGCGGGCCACCGGCGGGAGGTGACGAGCACGGCGACGCCGAGGAGGGCCGCGAGCACGCCGAGCGCCAGCGTGACGGCTGCCCAGGTGCCGCCCGCGGTCTCCGCCACGAGGGCGGCGACGGATGCGGCGCCGTCGATGCCCGTGCGGTCCGTCACGGCGCGGGCACCCGCGGATACCGGGTCCGCGACCGCCAGGGACGCGGACAGCACGATGCAACCGCCGAGCACGACCTGCAGGACGCCGAGGATCACCCGGAACACGGGACCGGCGATGGTGAGGGCGGCGGCCAGGGCGATGCCCGCGAGGGCGAGTGCGCTGAGCGCCGGCGCGGCCACCGCGCCGGGGACCGCCACCCGCTCGGCGGAGTCGCCCGCGAGGGTGAAGACGTACCAGTCGCGCGACCAGGAGAGCAGCACGAGCGCGCTCACGGCGAGGACCGCGAGCAGGAGGGTGTACTTGAGTCGCGCCGGGGAGCGCACCGTCAGCGCACCCGGCGCAGCGCGTTGGCGACGGCGACGGCGCGCAGGGGTGCCGCGGCCTTGTTCTGGGTCTCCAGGTACTCGCTGTCCGGGTCGGAGTCGGCGACGAGGCCGGCACCCGCCTGCACCCGCGCGACGCCGCCCGCGATCGTGGTCGTGCGGATGGCGATCGCGAGGTCGGCGTCGCCGGCGAAGTCGAAGTAGCCGACCACTCCCCCGTAGACGCCGCGCTGCGCCGGCTCCAGCTCGTCGATGATCTCGAGGGCCCGCGGCTTCGGCGCGCCGGACAGCGTGCCGGCCGGGAAGGTGGCGCGGAAGACGTCGACGGACGTCGCCTCCGGGCGCAGGAGCCCCTCGACGGAGGAGACGAGGTGCATGATGTGGCTGAAGCGCTCCACCTGCATGAACTCGGTCACCTCGACCGTCCCCGCCCGGCAGACCTTCAGCAGGTCGTTGCGGGCCAGGTCGACGAGCATGAGGTGCTCGGCGCGCTCCTTCGGGTCGGCGAGCAGGTCGTCGGCGAAGGTGCTGTCCTCGTCCGGGGTCGCCCCGCGCGGGCGGGAGCCGGCGATCGGGTGCATGTACACGTGCTCCTGCTGCACCTTGACGAGCGCCTCGGGCGAGGACCCGACGATCGAGTACGGCTCCCCCTCCGGATCCTCGAGCGCGAGCAGGTACATGTACGGGCTCGGGTTGAGCGTGCGCAGGACCCGGTAGACGTCGATCGGCGAGGCGGTCACCTCATGGTCGAAGCGCTGCGAGATGACCACCTGGAACACGTCGCCCTGCCGGATGTACTCCTTGGAGCGCTCGATGGCGGCCGTGAACTCGGCCTTCGTCGTGCGGCGGGTCGGGGAAGGCGCGATCGTCAGGTCCGCCTCGGCGAGCCACGCCTCGGCGGGCCGGGCGAGGCGCTCCTGCATGCGATCGAGGCGGCGCTGGGCATCGGCCCAGAGCGTGTCCGCGTCGTCGGTGCCGTCGTTCAGCGCGGTGGCCACGAGCTGCACGGTGCCGCGCCGGTGGTCCAGCACCGCGAGCTCGGAGACGAACGCGAGCGCCTGGCCGGGCACGGCGTAGTCCGCGGGCGGCTGCTCCGGGAGGCGCTCGAGCTGGCGGATGGCCTCCCAGCCGATGAAGCCGACGAGGCCGCCGGTCAGCGGGGGCAGGTTCTCGATGCGGGGCGTCTCCCAGCGCTCGAACAGCGCGGCGAGCGCGTCGAGCGGGCCCGAGGGCGCGCCGGTGCCGAGGGCACGGTCGGCCCCGAGCCCGTAGTCGAGCCACTCGGCGCGGTCGCCGCGCTGGGTGAGCACGCCGAAGGAGTCGACGCCGACGAACGAGTAGCGCGACCAGATGCCGCCCTGCTCCGCGGACTCGAGCAGGAAGGTGCCCGGGCGCCCGTCCGCGAGCTTGCGGTACACGCCGACCGGGGTCTCCCCGTCGGCGAAGAGCTCCCGGGCGACCGGCACCACGCGGTGGTCGCCGAGCAGGGCGTCGAACTCCTGGCGGCCGGTCGTGCCGTTGGTGCCGCGCGCGCCGCCGGTGCGCGCCGTGCCCGTCCTTCCCGCGCCGCTCATCGTGCCTCCCCCGTGACCGGGTCGAGGGCGTCGGCGTCGAAGCAGGTGCGCGTGCCGGTGTGGCAGGCCACCCCGACCTGGTCGACCTGCACGAGCAGGGTGTCCTGGTCGCAGTCGAGCGCTGCGCCGCGCACGTACTGGGCGTGCCCGCTCGTGTCGCCCTTGCGCCAGAACTCGCTCCGGGAGCGGGACCAGAAGGTCACCCGCCCCTCGGTGAGCGTGCGGCGCAGCGCCTCGCGGTTCATGTAGCCGAGCATCAGCACCTCCTTCGAGTCGTGCTGCTGGATGATCGCGGGCAGCAGCCCGTCGGGCGCGAACCGCGCCCGGTCGAGCACCGCGTCGACGTCCGTCGCCGTCATGGTCATCAGCGCACCGCCATCCCGGCTCCGGACAGCTCGCGCTTCACGTCGCCGATCGTCATCTCTCCGTTGTGGAACACCGACGCGGCGAGCACCGCATCCGCCCCCGCCTCGATCGCCGCGGGGAAGTGGCTCGCCCGGCCGGCCCCGCCCGAGGCGATGACCGGGACGCTGCTGATGCCGCGCATGAGGGCGATGAGCTCCGTGTCGAAGCCGTTCTTGGTGCCGTCGGCGTCGATCGAGTTCACGAGCAGCTCGCCCGCGCCGAGCTGGATCGCGCGCGCCGCCCACTCGAGGGCGTCGATGTCGGTCTCGGTGCGGCCGCCGTGCGTCGTAACGACGAAGCCGGAGTCGGTGCTGCCGCCGCGCTTCACGTCGAGGGAGAGCACGACGACCTGGGCGCCGAAGCGGTCGGCGATATCGCCGATGAGCGCCGGCCGCGCGATCGCGGCGCTGTTCACGCCGATCTTGTCCGCGCCGCTCGCCAGGAGCCGCGCCACGTCCTCCGGGGAGCGCACGCCGCCGCCGACGGTGAGCGGGATGAAGACCTGCTCCGCGGTCTTGCTCACGACCTCGTAGGTGGTCGCCCGGTTGTCCACGGTGGCGGTCACGTCGAGGAAGGTGAGCTCGTCCGCGCCCTGCTCGTAGTAGGTGCGCGCGAACTCGACGGGGTCGCCGGCGTCGCGCAGGTTCAGGAAGTTGACGCCCTTGACGACGCGGCCCGCGGCCACGTCGAGGCACGGGATCACGCGCACGGCGAGGGACCCGGACGTGCCGGGTCGCTCGGACGGCGTGCCGCCGGCCGGGCCGCCGTTCCCCGGCGTGGGGCTGGTCCGGCTGCTGTCCGTCATGTCCGGCAGCCTAGATCCGCGCCGCGTGGATGGCGCTGACGAGAATGGCACGCGCCCCCACCTCGTAGAGGGCGTCCATGATGTGGTTCGTGTCCGCGCGCGGCACCATGGCCCGCACCGCGACCCACTCGGGGTCCCGCAGCGGCGAGATGGTGGGCGACTCGATGCCGGGCGTCAGCTCGATGGCCGCGTCGAGCAGGGACAGCGGGACGTCGTAGTCGACGAGCACGAACTGGCGCGCGACGAGGACGCCCTGCAGACGGCGCAGCAGCACCGACGAGCCCTGCCGCACGATGTCGTCCTGCTTGTCGTCGGGGCTGGAGACCAGCACGGCCTCCGACTCGAGGATGACCGGGCCGAAGACCTCGAGGCCCGCCTTGCGGAGCGTGGTGCCGGTCTCGACGACGTCGGCGATCACGTCCGCGACGCCGAGCTGGATGGCGGACTCCACGGCCCCGTCCAGTCGCACGAGGGTGACGGAGACGCCGGCGTCGGTGAGGAAGGTGCCCACGAGTCCCGGGTAGCTCGTCGCGACCCGGAGGCCGGCGATGTCCGGAAGCTCGGAGAAGGCGCCGACCGGGCCGGCGAAGCGGAAGGTGGAGCGGGCGAAGCCGAGGACGGCGGCCTCGACGGCGGCCGATTCGGAGTCGAGCAGGAGGTCGCGTCCCGTGATGCCGACGTCGAGGGCGCCGGAGCCGACGTAGGTGGCGATGTCGCGGGGGCGGAGGTAGAAGAACTCGACGTCGTTCCTGGCGTCGACGATCCGCAGCTCCTTCGGGTCTCGGCGGCCGGTGTATCCGGCCTCGGCGAGCATCTGGGCTGCGGTCTCGGACAGCGATCCCTTGTTGGGAACGGCTACGCGGAGCATGGGTCTCTTTTCTGGCGGAGGGGTCGTGAGCATCGGGGAGGGGTGGCGCCGGGGCGCCGGGCCTCACAGATGTCGGTAGACGTCCTCCGGGGTGAGCCCGCGCGCGATCAGCAGCACCTGCAGGTGGTAGATCAGCTGGGAGATCTCCTCCGCGGTGCGGTCGTCGGACTCGTACTCCGCAGCCATCCACACCTCGGCGGCCTCCTCGACGATCTTCTTGCCGATTGCGTGCACACCGGCATCGAGTTCGCGGACGGTGCCTGAGCCCTCGGGGCGGGTCTCGGCCTTCTCGCGGAGCTCGATGAACAGGTCATCGAAGGTCTTCACCGGTCAAGGGTATCGGTTCGCGGCGCCCCTCTCCGACGGTGCCTGCCGCGGGTGCTGCCGTTCCCCTGCCACCGAACGCAATTCAGCAGATCTCGACTCCGCGTCGGCGCGTCGAGGCTCGGGAGCGGCGTGTCGGCCCGGATCTGCTGAGTTGCGTCGGGGGGAATCCGCCGTCTGCTGAATTGCGTCGGTGGAGCGGGGACGACGAAGCGCCCGTCCCGCATGTCGCGGGACGGGCGCTTCGGCTCGGCTACGGGGTTACTGGACGCCCAGGAGGTCGATCACGAAGATGAGCGTGCGGCCCGACAGGCGGTGTCCGCCGCCGGCGGGGCCGTAGGCGAGCTGCGGCGGGACGACGAGCTGGCGACGGCCGCCGACGCGCATGCCGGGGATGCCCTCCTGCCAGCCCTTGACGAGGCTCGCGAGCGGGAAGGTGATGGACTGGCCGCGGTTCCAGGACGAGTCGAACTCCTCGCCGGACTCGAAGTCGACGCCGAGGTAGTGCACG
Source organism: uncultured Microbacteriaceae bacterium (assembly GCA_947487835.1). Taxonomy (GTDB): domain Bacteria; phylum Actinomycetota; class Actinomycetes; order Actinomycetales; family Microbacteriaceae; genus Planctomonas. Next base: position 510,908 of record CANKXX010000002.1, on the reverse strand, counting down.
TTCACGGTGGAACCGGCCTGGGCCTCCGCGCCGTCGCCGACGCGGATGTCGGTGATGACGAGCTCCTCGGGGGCGGGTCCGTCGACGAACTCGATCTCGGGCTTGGTCTGTGCGTTATCGGTCATGCATCCATCCAACCAGACATCCCGTCAGCGTCGAGGCTGCCCGCGACGACCGACCATCCGCCGCCCGCCGCCCGCGCACCCAGCGCGGGAACCGCTCAGTGGGCGTGTGCGGATGCGGATGCCGCGGCGCGCAGGGAGGCGATGCGGTCGAGCGGGTCGTCGGAGAGGAAGACGCTGGAGCCGGCCACGAAGGTGTCGGCGCCGGCCTCCGCGGCGGTCGCGATCGTGCGCTCGTTGACTCCGCCGTCGACCTGGAGCCACACGTCCAGCCCGGCGCCGGACACCCGCTCGCGCAGGGCGCGCAGCTTCGGCATGGTCGACTCCATGAACTCCTGACCCCCGAAGCCCGGCTCGACGGTCATCACGAGCACCTGGTCGAATTCGTCGAGGATCTCGAGGAACGGCTCGGCCGGCGTGCCCGGCTTGAGCGCGATCCCGGCGCGCGAGCCGATCGAGCGCAGCCGGCGGGCCAGCGCGACGGGGTCGGCGGCCGCCTCGGCGTGGAAGGTCACGGAGTACGCGCCGGTCTCGGCGAAGTCCGGCGCCCACCGGTCGGGGTCGTCGATCATCAGGTGCACGTCGAGCGGCAGCGCGCTGATCTCGCCGAGGCGGCGCACCATCTGCTGCCCGAACGTGAGGTTCGGCACGAAGTGGTTGTCCATCACGTCGACGTGCACGAGGTCCGCGGTCGAGATGCGCCCGAGCTCGCGCTCGAGATTGGCGAAGTCTGCGGACAGGATGCTGGGGTTGATGCGGATGGGCATGCGCTTCAGCCTACCGAGGCGGGCTTCCCGATCAGGGCGATGAACATCGCGTCCGTGCCGTGCCGATGCGGCCACAGCTGCACCGAGGCGTCGTCCCCCGGGAGGTCGAGCGGCTCCCGCGTCACGCCGGCGAGCACGGCGGCCGTGTCGATGGCCTCCAGCTCCGGATGCCGGCGCAGCGCGTCCGCCACGACGGCACGCGTCTCAGCGAGGTGGGGCGAGCAGGTGACGTAGGCCAGCACCCCGCCGGGCTTGAGCGCACGGATGCCGGAGTCCAGCAGCTCGGCCTGCAGCGGCGTGAGGCCCGCGACGTCGCGCGGCGACTTGCGCCAGCGTGCCTCCGGGCGACGGCGGAGGGCGCCGAGGCCGGTGCACGGCGCGTCGATGAGGATGCGGTCGAACGCGCCGGGGTCCGTCTCGCCGACCTCGCGCCCGTCGCGCTCCCACACCTCCGTCTTCCCCGGCACGGCGGCCAGGGCGTTGCGCACGAGCTCGGCGCGGGCGGGCACGACCTCGTTAGCGGTGACGGTGGCCCCGCCCAGCGCGGCCTCGGCCGCGAGCAGTGCGGTCTTTCCGCCCGGGCCGGCGCACAGGTCGAGCCATCGCTCGCCGGGACGCACGTCGCGGGCGCGGCTGAGCGCGAGCGCGGCGAGTTGCGACCCCTCGTCCTGCACCCGGACCTCGCCGCAGGACACGGCGGGATCGTCGCCCGGGTCGCCGCCCTCGAGGTAGGCGCCGACGGGCGAGTACCTTGCCGCGCGGCCCGCCACGGCATCCGGCGACGCGACGCCGGGCAGCGCCGCGAGCGTGACGGACGGCGCGTCGTTGTCCGCGGCCAGCAGCGCCTCCAGCTCGTGCTCGCGCCCCTCCCGGGCGAGTGCCCGGCGGAAGGCGCGCAGGATCCACACGGGGTGCGAGCTCTCGAGCGACAGTCGCTCGTCGTCGCTGCGGGCGGTGCCGAGGGCGCGCTCCCGCCACTCGTCGGGGGTGGACCGGGAGACGGTGCGGAGCACGCCGTTGACGAAGCCGGCGGCGGACTGCGACCCGACGGAGCGGGCGAGGGCCACGGCCTCGTTCACGGCGGCGTGCGACGCGACCCGCATCGAGAGCAGCTGGTGCACGGAGAGGCGCAGCACGTCGAGGATCGGCGGGTCGATGCGGTCGATGTCGCGGCCCGCGGCCAGCTCGATCACCCGGTCGTAGTAGCCGGTCCTGCGGAGGGTGCCGTAGGTGAGCTCGGTGGCGAGCGCGGCGTCCTGCCCGCTCAGCCGGTTCCTGCGCAGCCGGACCGGCAGCAGCAGGTTGGCGTAGGCCTCGGACTCGTGCACGGCGCGGATGACGTCGAACGCGACCCGGCGGGGAGCCTGGACGACGTCCTGCCTGCGGTCGCTCACTCGGCCACCAGCCCCTCGGTGGCGCCGAGGCCGCGCCACCAGTCGGCGGCGGGCATCGCGCGTTTCCCCGCGGGCTGCACGGTCACGAGCTCGAGCGGGGAGGATCCGGTGCCCGCGAACACGCGGCGGTCGACGAGCGCGAGGGTGCCGGGCGGCAGGGACTCCGCGCCGCCGGCGGGTTGCGCCTCGAGCACCTTGAGGCGCTGGCCGGCGACGGTCGTGAAGGCTCCGGGCTCCGGCGTGACACCGCGGACCCGGGCGTCGAGCGCGACGGCGCTCTCCGTCCAGTCGAGCCTGCCGTCGTCGAGCGTGAGCTTGGGCGCGAGCGTCGGCTCGCCCTCCTGCGGCTCGGCGTGTGCCGTGCCCGCGGCGATGTCGTCCACGACGGAGAGGAGCAGCTGAGCGCCCTCCTCGGCGAGCACGGAGAGCAGGTCGCCCGAGGTGTCGCGCACGCCGATGCGGCGCGACAGGGTGGCGAAGACGGGACCGGTGTCCAGCCCGGACTCGAGCTGGAACACGGCGGCGCCGGTGAGGTCGTCGCCGGCGATCACCGCGCGCTGCACGGGGGCGGCGCCGCGCCAGCGCGGCAGCAGCGAGAAGTGCAGGTTGATCCAGCCGTGCCGCGGGGTGGAGAGCAGCGGCTCGCGCACGAGGCCGCCGTAGGCGACGATGACGCCGAGGTCGGGTCGCAGCGCGGCGATCCGGTCGGTCGCGTCGTCGTCGAGTCGGTTGGTGCGGATCGTCGGGATGCCGCGCTCCTCGGCGAGCGCGGCGACGGGCGACGGCGTGAGCACGCGCTTGCGCCCGGTCGGCGCGTCCGCCCGGGTCAGCACCGCCGCGAGCTCGTGCCCGGAGTCGGCGAGCGCGGTCAGGCTCGGCACGGCGGCCTGCGGGGTGCCGGCGAAGACGACCCTCATCGGCTGGGGCTTACTCGATAGGTCATCAGAAGATCTCCGGATCGTCGAACCGCACGCGAAGGGACGGCTGTGGTCGAGGGGCGCCCTTGCCCGGGGTGCCTTTGCGCCTGGTGGAGGCGTTCTGCACGACGGCCGATCGTAGCGCGGATGCCACCGCGGCGCCGGAGCCGTAGTCGAAGCGGACGATGGCGCGCACGAGTCCCGGCTCGGCGTCCACCGGGCCCAGCACGTCGACGCCGGGTATTCCGCGGATGCCCTCGACGGCGCCGGCCACCGGCTCCGCCGCCCCCACGATCGTGCCCGCGCGCACGGCGGGCGGGAACCGGAGGCCGCGCCGGTCGGCGAGCTCGCCGCGGGCGTAGTCGGCCTGCCGCCAGGTGTTCAGGGCGCGGGCCAGCGGGCCGCCGACGCCCACGAGCATCACGGGAGCCTTGGGCGCGGCGAGGGAGGCGGCGTTGGACCACCAGCGCAGGCAGTCCTCCCCCACGCGCAGGCTCTCGCGGGCCAACATCCGCTCGCCGTCGAGCAGCAGCACGGCGGCGTACCCGCCGGGGGTGATGGGCTCGGCCCCGCGGGTGGCGACGACCAGCGCAGCCTTCGCGGGCACCTCCTGCACCGGGCGCTCGCCGTCGGCGACGACGACGCGGACGCCCGGGAAGGCGCGGCCGAGCTCCTCCGCGGTGCGGCCGGCACCGACGGAGACGAAGCGCAGCCGCTCGCCCGAGCAGTGCGTGCAGTGCCAGTCGGCGGCGAGCGCGCCGCACCAGCCGCACGACGGCACGGCGGACGCGGAGGACTTGCCGAGCGGGCCGTTGCACCGGTTGCAGCGGGCGGCCTGCCCGCAGGACTGGCAGGCGAGCACGGGGGCGTAGCCGGGGCGGGCGACCTGCACGAGCACCGGTCCCGAGTCCAGGGCCTCGCGGGCGGCGCGCCAGGCGGTCGACGGGATGCGGGCGAGCTGGGCGAAGCCGTCCTGCGCCGCCTGCTGCACGGTCGGGATCACGCGCGGCCCGACGGGCGACGACGGCGCGAGGTCGTGCAGCCAGCCGATCTCGACGAGGCGCTCCACCTCGGTGCTGCGGGAGTGGGACAGGAACGCGAGCGCGGCGCCCGACTGCTCCTGACGCAGCAGCGCGACGTCGCGCGAGTGGGCGTAGGGAGCGAGCGGCTCGGCGTGCAGCGGGTCCCCCTCGTCCCAGAGGGCGAGAAGGCCGAGCCTCCGGGCCGGCGCGTACACGGCGGAGCGCGTGCCGAGGATGACCCGCGGCTCGTCACCGAGGCAGCTCAGGAACGCGCGGTAGCGGTCCGGATTGGACTGCCGGGCGTCCGTGCGGGCGATCGCCTCGGCGGGCAGCAGCGACTCGAGGGCGGTCTGCAGCTGGTCCTGGTCGCGGTAGTCGGGCACGGCGAGGATAGCGCTGCTGCCGGAGGCGAGCGTGTGTGCCGCGGCCTGCGCGAGGGTGAGCGCCCAGCGGCCCACCCAGCGGCCGGGCGCGCACTCGACGACCCCGGGCAGGGCGGCGGACGCCCACCGGGCCCGGGCGTCGATCGCGCTCTCCCAGCGGCCCGCGGGATACCCCTCGACGACGCCCCCACCCACACCCACAGCCGCACCCACGCCGTGAGGTGCCGGACTCGGTCCCTCGTGCGGCTCCGGAGGGACCGAGTCGGGCACCTCAGGGGATGGGGCGGCGGCGGGAGCGTCCGGGGATGGGGCGGCGGTGAGGGCGGCGAGGTGGGCCTTCTCCACGCGGGCCTGGCGCCCCGGGATGGCGAAGCGCAGCACGTCGATGGCGCTGCCCGCGCCGCGGTCGGCCACGGCGCGGGCGAGGCGCCACACCTCGGGGGTGAGCACCACGATCGGCGACACCACGGAGTCCACCGGGCTGAGCGCACCCTCGTAGGAGCCCGCCGAGCCGACCTCGACGACGAACGCGTCGGACAGCCGGCCCGCGGAGCGGAACGGCACCTTCACGCGCACGCCGGGCACGACGGCGCCGGCCAGCTCGGGCGGGATGGCGTAGTCGAACAGGCGGTCGAGCTGCGGCAGCGGCGAGTCGAGGACGACGCGCGCGACCGCCCGCTCGGCCCCGCCAGACGGGACGAGGGTGGGCTCGGCCGCGGTCACAACCGGGCCGCGCGCCGGAGCTCCTCCACCCGGTTCAGCTTCTCCCAGGTGAAGTCGGGCAGCTCGCGCCCGAAGTGCCCGTATACCGAGGTCTGGGAGTAGATGGGCCGCAGCAGGTCGAGCTCCTCGATGATCGCGGCGGGCCGGAGGTCGAAGACGTCGCGGATGGCCCGGATGATGCTCTCCTCCGGCACGGTGCCCGTGCCGAACGTCTCGACGTACAGCCCGACGGGGGCGGCCTTGCCGATGGCGTAGGCGACCTGCACCTCGAGGCGGTCGGCGAGGCCCGCGGCGACCGCGTTCTTCGCGACCCAGCGCATGGCGTAGGCCGCGCTCCGGTCGACCTTGCTCGGGTCCTTGCCGCTGAAGGCGCCGCCGCCGTGCCGGCTCGCGCCGCCGTAGGTGTCGACGATGATCTTGCGGCCGGTGAGCCCGGCGTCGCCCTTCGGCCCGCCGATCTCGAAGCGCCCGGTCGGGTTGATGAGCACGGCGGTGCGGCTCGAGTCGAGCCCGGCCGCGGCGAGGACGGGGCGGATCACGAGCTCGTCGATGTCCGCGCGCAGCGTCGCCGTGTCGACCTCGGGCGCGTGCTGGGACGACAGCACGACGGTCTCGACCGTGCGGGGCACGAAGCCCTCGTAGCCGACGGTCACCTGGGTCTTGCCGTCGGGTCGCAGGTAGCCGACGAGGCCGTCGCGCCGCACCTGGGCGAGGCGCTCGGACAGCCGGTGCGCGAGCCAGATGGGCAGCGGCATCAGCTGCGGGGTCTCGCGGGTCGCGAAGCCGAACATGATGCCCTGGTCGCCGGCGCCCTGGGCGTCGCGCGGGTCCTCGTTGGCCTCCTCGCGCGCCTCGTAGGAGCGGTCGACGCCCTGGGCGATGTCCGGCGACTGGGCGCCGATGGAGACGGAGACGCCGCAACTGTCGCCGTCGAAGCCGATGTCGGAGGAGGTGTAGCCGATCTGCCGCACGCGGTCGCGGACGATGCCGGGGATGTCGGCGTAGCCGGACGTGTTGACCTCGCCCGCGACGTGCACGAGGCCCGTGGTGACGAGGGTCTCGACGGCGACCCGGCTGTTCGGATCCTGTTCGAGCAGGGCGTCGAGGATGCTGTCCGAGATCTGGTCGCAGATCTTGTCGGGGTGACCTTCGGTGACGGACTCCGAGGTGAACAGGCGCAGCGCCGTCACAGGACCTCCAGGGGTGGGGACGCGCGCGTCAGGCCCGGGGCAGAAGGGCCGGGTGCACGGCGTCGAGGATGCGATGGGCCACGGTCGCTTTGCTGCCGGAGGCCTCCATCACTATATCTCCGCCCCGCTGCACGACCACGACGGCGTTGTCCTCCGCGGCGAAGCCGAGCGACCAGCCCACCCTGTTCAGGACGAGATAGTCGCAGCCCTTGCGCTCGAGCTTGGCGCGGCCGACCCGCACGAGCTCGTCCTCGTCGGCCGCGGTCTCCGCGGCGAAGCCGACGACCACCCGGCCGTCGCGGCGCTCCGCTGCGATGGTCGCGAGGATGTCCGGGTTGCGCACCAGTTCGAGCGTCACCCGGTCCCCCGCCGTCTCCTTCTTGATCTTCTGCTCCGCGACGCCCGCCGGACGGTAGTCGGCGACGGCGGCGGCCATGATCACGAGGTCGGAGCGCTGCGCGTGATCGCGCGCGGCCTCCTCGAGCTCGGCGGCCGTCTGCACGTGCACGACCGCGACGCCCTCGGGGACGGGCACCTCGAGGTGCGCGGCGAGCAGGGTGACGGACGCCCCGCGCTCGAACGCGGCGGCCGCGAGGGCCACGCCCTGCCTGCCACTCGACCGGTTGCCGAGGAACCGCACCGGGTCGAGGGGCTCGCGGGTGCCGCCCGCGCTGATGAGCACGCGGAATCCCGCGAGGTCGCCGGAAGAGGGCGCGGTCACGTCGGCATCGGGCGCACCGGGAGTGGAAGCAGCAGGCACGGCAGCGGAATCCGCCCCGGCACCGTCGACGGCGGCGAGGGCGGCGCGGACGATGTCGTCGGGCTCGGACATGCGGCCCGCGCCCACGTCCTCGCCGGTCAGCCGCCCGGAGGCGGGCCCGACGATGGTGATGCCGCGGGTGCGTAGCAGCGCGACGTTCGCGCGCGTCGCCGGGTTGCCCCACATCTCGGTGTGCATGGCGGGGGCGACGACGATCGGCGCCGTGCTCGCGAGCACGGTGTTGCCGAGCAGGTCGTCGGCGAGGCCGTGCGCCAGCTTCGCGAGCGTGTTGGCCGTGGCCGGCGCGATCACGATGAGATCGGCCGCCTGCCCGATGGACACGTGCCGCACCTGGGCGACGCCCTCGTAGAGGTCGCTGTTCACCGGGTTGCGGCTGATGGCCTCGAGCGTCGGCTTGCCGACGAAGCGGAGGGCGGCGTCCGTCGCGATGACGTGCACGTCATGCCCCTCGAGCACGAGGGCGCGGACGACGTTCACCGCCTTGTACGCGGCGATCCCGCCGCTGATGCCGACGACGACGTTCAAGCGGCGGGACCCGGTCACGCGATTCTCCTTGGGGAGGGACTACTCGGAGGAGGGGGACGCCTTGGCCTCGAGCTTGTTCTCGTTGATCTCGTGCAGCGCGACGGACAGCGGCTTGTCGTCGATGTTCGAGTCGACGAGCGGTCCGACGTTGTCGAACAGGCTGCCCTCGTGCAGGTCTGCGTAGTAGTCGTTGATCTGACGCGCGCGCTTGGACGCGAAGATGACGAGGGCGTACTTCGAGTCCACCTTCTCGAGCAGCTCGTCGATCGGCGGGTCGATGATTCCGGTGAGCTTTTCGGCCATGGGAGAACTCCTTCTCAAGTGAGCGTCTGTGCGGCCGGTGCGGCCGCGAGCGGGGCGGTCAGGGTCGGAACGACGTCCGTCAGGCCCGGCGAAGCTGCATCAAGTCTACGACCTCCGCGGCGGCCTGGGACACGCTGCCGTTCACGACCGCGTGATCGAACTCGCCCTGCGCCGCCAGCTCGACCTTCGCGGTCTCCAGCCGGCGCTGCTGCTCCTCCGCGGATTCGGTGCCGCGGCCGACCAGCCGGCGCACGAGCTCCTCCCAGGTGGGCGGCAGCAGGAACACGAGCCGCGCCTGCGGCATGACGGCGCGCACCTGCCTCGCGCCCTGGATGTCGATCTCCAGCAGCACGCTGCGACCCTGGGCCAGCGCGGCGTCGATGGGGCCGCGGGGCGTGCCGTAGCGGTAGGCATTGTGCACGGTCGCCCACTCGAGCAGCTCACCCTCTCGGATGAGCCGGTCGAACTCCGCGTCGTCGACGAAGTAGTAGTTGACGCCCTCGACCTCGCCCGGCCGGGGCGGCCGGGTCGTCGCCGACACGGAGAGCAGGACCTCGGGGTAGTTCTCCCGGATGTAGGTGGACACGGTGCCCTTGCCCACCGCGGTGGGGCCGGCGAGCACGACGAGCCGGGACGGCTGCACGATCGCCTTGGCCTTCTGCCACCGGTCGATGAACTGCTCCAGCGACGTGCGCTGGTGCACGCCGAGGCCGCCGAGGCGCTTGGACGGCGAGATGGCGAGGTCGTGCAGGATGCGCTCGAGCTTCGTCGGGCCGATGTTCGGGATGCTCGTGATGTACTCGGTCACCCGCAGGGAGAACTCGGCGCGGTTGGCCGGGTCGGCCGACGCGTGCAGCACGTCGAGGGGCGTGCGCTCGCCCGTGACGATGGCCCGCTTCACCTCGGCGCGGGCGCGCCGCGCCGCGACGGCCGCCTGGGATGCCGCGACGCGGTCCACCTCCGGGGGATTGGGTCTCATGCGAAGGCCTCCCGCACGTCGTGCGCACGCTCGGCAACCACCCGAGCGACGCCAGCCGGACCCGCGGACAGGATGCTCCGCGATTCGCTCACAATAGTGGCCTCCGCCAGGCCGCCGAAAATGCGGCGCACATCTGCGAGTTGTGCGCCCTGGTGCCCGAAGCCCGGCGCGAGCACGGGGGCCGCGGGCGCACCCGGCACCGGGGTGAGCGGAATGCCGTAGCCGGCCAGGTCGACGGTGGCGCCGAGCACCAGCCCGACCGTGCCGATGGCCGCGGACTCCCCCGAGCCACCCGCGGAGCGCGGCGGGTGCTCCGCGTTCCACTCGTCGACCTCCTCCACGATGTCCGCGGCGACGCCGAGGCGCTGCACGGCCGCGGCCTCGGGGTTGGACGTCGCGGCGAGCACGAAGACGCCCTTGCCGGTGGCGTGGGCGAGGTCGAACGTCGAGGAGAGCGCGCCGACGCCCAGGTACGGGCTCACGGTGAGCGCATCCGCCTCGAGCGGGGCGCCGGGAGTGAGCCAGGCGGCACCGTAGGCGTCGACGCTCGTGCCGATGTCACCGCGCTTCGCGTCCGCGATCACGAGCAGGCCGGCCGCGCGCGCGGCGGCCAGCACCTCCTCGAGGGCCGCGTAGCCCGCGGAGCCGTAGCGCTCGAAGAACGCGACCTGTGGCTTCACGAGCCCCGCGCGTCCCGCCGCCGCGTCGACGACCCGGAGGCCGAACTCGCGCACGCCGTCGGCGCTCCGCGGCAGACCCCAGGCGTCGAGCAGGAACTCGTGCGGGTCGATCCCGACACAGAGCCTGCCGCTCGCGGCGAAGACCGCGGAGAGGCGCGCGCCGAAGCCGCCGGCCGAGGTCACGCCCGGGCCGCCCGATCGAGCGCGTACTCCTGCAGCGACTTCACCTCGAAGCCGGCCCGGATGGCGTCGAAGGACGCGACCGCGGCCGAGAGCTGGGCGATGGTCGTGAACAGGGCCTTGTCCGCGGCGACCGCGGCCGCGCGGATCTCGTACCCGTCGGCGCGGGCGGAGCGCCCGCTCGGCGTGTTGATGACGACGTCCACCTCGTTGCGATGCACGAGCTCGACGATGGACGGCGAGCCGACCTCGCTCTCCTCCCCCTCGCTGTACTTGCGCACCACGCCGGCGCGGATGCCGTTGCGCATCAGCACCTCGGCGGTGCCCGCGGTCGCGAGGATGGTGAAGCCGAGCTGCTGCAGCCGCAGCACGGGCAGGATGATCGAGCGCTTGTCGCGGTCGGCGACGGAGACGAAGACCGTGCCGGACAGCGGCAGCCCGCCGAACGCGGCCTGCTGGCTCTTCGCGAACGCCGTCGGGAAGTCCTTGTCGATGCCCATGACCTCGCCGGTCGAGCGCATCTCCGGGCCGAGCACCGAGTCGACGATGTCGCCGGCCGTCGTGCGGAAGCGCTTGAACGGCAGCACCGCCTCCTTCACCGCCACGGGCGAGTCGGCGGGGACGATCGAGCCGTCCTGTTCGGGCAGCAGGCCGCTGGCGCGCAGCTCGGCGATGGTCGTGCCGACCATGAGCAGCGACGCGGCCTTGGCCAGCGGGATGCCGAGCGCCTTGGACACGAACGGCACCGTGCGCGACGCGCGCGGGTTGGCCTCGAGCACGTAGAGCACGCCCGCGCCGATGGCGAACTGCACGTTGAGCAGGCCCCGCACGCCGATCCCCTCGGCGATGGCCAGGGTCGCCTCGCGCACCCGGTCGATCTGCGCGCGGCCCAGGGTCACGGGCGGGAGGGTGCAGCTGGAGTCACCGGAGTGGATGCCGGCCTCCTCGATGTGCTCCATGACGCCGCCGATGTAGAGCTCGTGCCCGTCGTAGAGCGCGTCCACGTCGATCTCGATGGCGTCGTCGAGGAAGCGGTCGATGAGCAGCGGGCTGCTCGGCGCGATGATGGCCGAGTCGCGCATCCGGTCGAAGTAGTCCTCGAGCCCGGGCGAGTCGAACACGATCTCCATGCCGCGGCCGCCGAGCACATAGGACGGGCGCACGAGCACGGGGTAGCCGATCTCCTCCGCGATGCGCACGGCCTCGACGACGTCGGTCGCCGTGCCGTTGCGCGGGGCGACGAGGCCCGCGGCGTCGAGGATGCCGGAGAACAGGCCGCGCTCCTCGGCGAGGTCGATGGCGTCGGGCGAGGTGCCGAGGATGGGGATCCCCGCCGCCTCGAGGCCCTTGGCGAGGCCGAGGGCGGTCTGCCCGCCGAGCTGCACCACGACGCCGACGAGCTCGCCGGACGCCGACTCGGCGTGCAGGACCTCGAGCACGTCCTCGAGCGTGAGCGGCTCGAAGTAGAGCCGGTCGCTCGTGTCGTAGTCGGTGGAGACCGTCTCCGGGTTGCAGTTGATCATGATCGTCTCGTAGCCGGCCTCGGCGAGGGCGAACGAGGCGTGCACGCAGGAGTAGTCGAACTCGATGCCCTGGCCGATGCGGTTCGGGCCGGAGCCGAGGATGACCACCTTGCGGCGGTCGCTCGCGGCGACCTCGGTCTCGAGGTCGTAGCTCGAGTAGTGGTACGGCGTAAGGGCCGGGAACTCGCCGGCGCAGGTGTCGACGGTCTTGTAGACGGGGCGCACGCCGGCCTCGTGGCGGATCCGGCGCACCTCCTCCTCGCCGAGTCCGCGCAGCTGGGCGATCTGCGCGTCCGAGAAGCCGTGGTCCTTCGCGACGCGCAGCACGGCCTCGTCGAGCACGGCGGAGGCGCGGATCTCCTCGGCGACCTCGTTGATCAGCACGATCTGGTCGAGGAACCACGGGTCGATGCCCGTCGCCTCGAACGCCTGCTCGACGGTCGCGCCCTTCCACAGCGCCTGCTGCAGGGTGACGATGCGGCCGTCGGTGGGGCGCTTCGCGATCTCGAGCAGCTCCTCGGCGCCGCGTGCCTCCTCGCCCCAGGAGAACGACGAGCCGCGCTTCTCGAGCGAGCGGAGCGCCTTCTGCAGCGCCGTCGAGTAGTTGCGGCCGATGGCCATGGCCTCGCCGACCGACTTCATGGTCGTCGTGAGCGTCGTGTCCGCCGCCGGGAACTTCTCGAACGCGAAGCGGGGCACCTTCACGACCACGTAGTCGAGCGTGGGCTCGAAGCTCGCGGGCGTGACGCGGGTGATGTCGTTGGGGATCTCGTCGAGGCGGTAGCCGATGGCGAGCTTCGCCGCGATCTTCGCGATCGGGAAGCCGGTCGCCTTCGAGGCGAGGGCGCTCGAGCGGGAGACGCGCGGGTTCATCTCGATCACGATGACGCGGCCGTTGGCCGGGTCGATGGCGAACTGGATGTTGCAGCCGCCGGTGTCGACGCCGACGCGGCGGATGATGTCGATGCCGATGTCGCGCAGGTTCTGGTACTCGCGGTCGGTGAGCGTGAGGGCGGGCGCGACCGTGATCGAGTCGCCCGTGTGCACGCCGACCGGGTCGACGTTCTCGATGGAGCAGACCACGACGGTGTTGTCCGACGTGTCCCGCATCAGCTCGAGCTCGTACTCCTTCCAGCCGAGGATGGACTCCTCGAGCAGGACCTCGCTGGTGGGGCTCTGGTGCAGGCCGTCCGCCACGAAGCGCACGAGCTCGTCGCGGGTGTAGACGAACCCGGAGCCGAGGCCGCCCATGGTGAACGACGGGCGCACGACGAGCGGGTAGCCGAGGTCCTCGGCGAAGTCGACGGCCTCCTCGACCGTGTGCGCGATGTGCGACCGGGCGACGTCGGCGCCGGACTCGAGCACGAGCTGCTTGAAGAGCTGGCGGTCCTCGCCCTTCTGGATGGCCTCGACCTTGGCGCCGATCAGCTCGACGTTGTGCTTGGCGAGGATGCCGAGACGGTCGAGCTCGATGGCCGCGTTCAGCGCGGTCTGGCCGCCCAGGGTCGGCAGCACCGCATCCGGCCGCTCCTTGATGATGATCGACTCCAGCACCTCGGGGGTGATGGGCTCGATGTAGGTGGCGTCGGCGAAGTCGGGGTCGGTCATGATCGTGGCCGGGTTCGAGTTCACGAGGATGACGCGGACGCCCTCCGCGCGGAGCACCCGGCACGCCTGGGTGCCGGAGTAGTCGAACTCCGCGGCCTGGCCGATCACGATCGGCCCGGAGCCGATGACGAGGACGGAGTTGATGTCGGGGCGCTTGGGCATCAGTTGCTTTCCTGGTCGTTCGTGGTCGTGGAGCGCGCGTCGGTGCTCGTACCGGTCGGGAGGCCGGTGCTGCCGACCTCCGCGGACCGTGACGGGTCGACGGGACCCGACGGGCTCGCCCCGGCGGCGGGCCCGCCCGCCTGCGCCGTCCGGATGAGGTCGACGAAGCGGTCGAAGAGGTAGGTGGAGTCGTGCGGGCCGGCGGCGGACTCCGGGTGGTACTGCACGCTGAAGGCGGGGATGTCGAGGCAGTTGAGGCCCTCGACCACGTCGTCGTTCAGGTCGACGTGGCTCACCTCCGCGCGGCCGAAGCCGGCGGGGGTGTCGACCGGGCCGTCGAGCGGCGCGCGCACGGCGAAGCCGTGGTTGTGCGAGGTGATCTCGACCCTGCCGGTGCTGCGGTCCATGACCGGCTGGTTGATGCCGCGGTGGCCGAAGGGCAGCTTGTAGGTCTCGAAGCCGAGCGCCCGGCCGAGCAGCTGATTGCCGAAGCAGATGCCGAAGAACGGGATGCCCTTGCGCAGCACGTCGCGCAGCAGCTCGACGTGGTACTCGCTCGCGGCGGGGTCCCCGGGGCCGTTCGAGTAGAAGACGGCGGTCGGGTTCAGCTCGGCGAGCTGCTCGGTCGTGATGGACTGCGGCACGACGTGCACCTCGAGCCCGCGGGCGGCGAGGTGGCGCACGGTCGCGGTCTTGATGCCCAGGTCGAGCACGGCGACGGAGCCGATGCGCTCGCCCTCCGCGGGGATCGTGTAGGCCTCGGCGGTCGACACCTGGCCGGAGAGGTTGAGGCCGGTCATGTCGGGACCGCGGCGCACCAGCTCGAGCTGCTCCTCCGCGGGCAGGGCGGCCTCGTCGCCCGAGAAGATGCCGGCGCGCATGGCGCCCGCGTCGCGGATGTGCCGGGTGACCGCACGGGTGTCGATGCCGGCGATCCCCACGACGCCCTGCGCCTCGAGGTCGGCATCGAGGCTGCGCTTCGCGCGGTGGTTGGACACGACGCGGGAGGGGTCGCGGACCACGTAGCCGGCCACCCAGATGCGGCTGGACTCCTGGTCCTCGTCGTTCACTCCGGTGTTGCCGATGTGCGGCGCGGTCTGGAGCACGATCTGGCCTGCGTAGGACGGGTCGGTGATGGTCTCCTGGTAGCCGGTCATGCCGGTCGCGAAGACGGCCTCGCCGAGGGTTCGGCCCTGCGCCCCGTAGGCGCGGCCGGTGTAGCGGGCGCCGTCCTCGAGCACCAGGACTGCTGGGGAGAGTGTCACGTGCGTGGGTTCCTTCCGTTCGGGTCAGCGGACCCGGTCGTTCCCGTGCCGTCCGAGGCCGGGGAGAGTGCGGTGAGGGCGGCGAGGAGCGCGTCGCGCTCGGCCGGGTCCGTCACGCGGAGATAGGTGTCGACGGCCACGTCGCCCGGCACGTCGAGCAGCCAGGTGAGCACGACGAGGCCGCCGGTCTCGACGACGCGGTCGATGGCGAAGGTGCCGAGGCCCGCGCCGCGGATCACCGACGCCGCCACGAAGATGTCGGGCGTACCCGCGAGGTCGAGCAGCACGCCGCGGTCGGTCACCCGCACGACGGCGCGGGCACGGAAGCCGAGGCCGCCGACCACGATCCGGTCGAGTGGGCTGCCGGTCGCGGTCGTCGCGACGTAGAGGGCGTCCGCCTCCGCCAGCGACCGGCCGAGGTCCGCGGGCGGCGCCGCGGGCGCGGGGAGCCCGGCCTGTCGTCGCCCGCGGGCCCGCCAGCCCGCGTACATGGCGAACAGCAGGCCCACGAGCGCCAGCAGCACGAGGAGGGCCGGGAGGGTGCGCTCGTCCACGGCCGCCTACCCCGCCGCGGGCGCTGGGCCCGCGGAGACGGCGTCGGTCGGCAGCACGGCGCCGTCGAGGACGGTCGGCCTGCCGAGGTGGAACGTGGCGTGCACGCGGCCCGGGAGGGTGCGGCTGAGGTAGGGCGAGTTGACGCCCTTGCCCGCGAGGTCGCCGAGGCCGAACTCGCGCGACGCCGACGGGTCGACGAGCACGAGGTTCGCGTTCGCGCCCGCGGCCAGCTCCTGGCCGTGCGAGCTCAGCCGGCCGATCCGCGCGGGGGTGGTGGACATGACGCGCACGACGTCCGCCCAGGTGAGCATGCCGGTGTCGACGACGGCGGCCTGCACGACCGACAGGGCGGACTCGAGCCCGACCATGCCGAACGCGGCCGCGTCCCACTCGCAGTCCTTCGCCTCGACGGGGTGCGGCGCGTGATCGGTGGCGACGATGTCGATGGTGCCGTCGGCGAGGCCGGCCCGCAGGGCGAGCACGTCCTCCTGGGCACGCAGCGGCGGGTTCACCTTGTACCGGGCGTCGTAGCCGGCGATCAGGTCCTCGGTCAGCAGCAGGTGGTGCGGGGTGACCTCGGCGGTCACGTCGATGCCGCGCGCCTTCGCCCAGCGCAGCACCTCGACGGAGCCGGCGGTCGAGACGTGGCAGACGTGCAGGCGCGAGCCGACGTGCTCGGCGAGCAGCACGTCGCGGGCGATGATCGACTCCTCGGCGACGGCGGGCCAGCCGGTGATGCCGAGCTGCCCGGACAGCGCGCCCTCGTTCATCGAGGCGCCCTCGGTGAGCCGCGGCTCCTGGGCGTGCTGCGCGATGACGCCGTCGAACGCCTTCACGTACTCGAGGGCGCGGCGCATCAGGAGCGGGTCGGAGACGCAGTGGCCGTCGTCGGAGAACACCCGCACGGCGGCCCGCGACGACGCCATGGCGCTCAGCTCGGCGAGCTGCTCGCCCGCGAGGCCGACCGACACGGCGCCGATGGGACGCACGGTGGCGTAGCCCGCGGCGCGGCCGAGGGCCTCCACCTGCTCGACGACGCCCGCGGTGTCCGCGACCGGAGAGGTGTTCGCCATGGCGAAGACCGCGGTGTAGCCGCCCTTCGCGGCGGCGCGGGTGCCGGTGAGCACGGTCTCGCTCTGCTCGAAGCCGGGCTCGCGGAGGTGGGTGTGCAGATCGACGAGGCCGGGCAGCGCCAGCAGGCCGTCCGCGTCGATCACGGTCGCGCCGGAGGCGTCGACGCCGGAGCCGACCTCGGTGATGCGGCCGCCGGACAGGCGGAGATCGACCGTGCGGTCGTCCGCGAGTCGGGCGCCCCTGATCAGGTACTCGTGCGCGCTCATGCTCAAACCTCTCCTCCGCCCGCGAGGAGGAGGTACAACACTGCCATTCTCACGGAGACACCATTGGCGACCTGCTCACGCACCGTCGACCGGCTCGAATCAGCCGCCGCCGCGGAGATCTCGAGACCCCGATTCATGGGGCCGGGATGCATCACAATGCTACCCGGGGCCAGACGCGCGGTCCGCGCGTCGTCGAGGCCCCAGACCCGGGCGTACTCGCGGCTGTTGGGGAAGAACGCCGCGCGCATCCGCTCGGCCTGGATGCGCAGCATCATGACGACGTCCGGGCGCCCCTCGTCGATGGCCGCGTCCAGGTCGTAGCGCACGTCGGCGGGCCAGGTGCCCATGCCGACGGGGAACAGGGTCGGCGGCGCGACGAGCGTCACCGAGGCGCCGAGCGTCGTGAGCAGCCACACGTTGGAGCGCGCGACCCGCGAGTGCAGGATGTCGCCGACGATGACCACGGAGACGCCGTCGAGGTCGCGTCCGCGCGCCGCGGTGCCGTGCAGCCGGCGGCGGATGGTGAAGGCGTCGAGCAGGGCCTGGGTCGGGTGCTCGTGCGTGCCGTCGCCCGCGTTCACGATGCCCGCGTCGATCCAGCCGCTCTGGGCGAGGGTCTGCGGGGCGCCCGAGGAGGGGTGGCGCACGACGACGCCGTCCGCCCCCATCGCCTCGAGGGTCTGGGCGGTGTCCTTCAGGCTCTCGCCCTTGGAGACGCTGGAGCCCTTCGCACTGAAGTTGATGACGTCGGCGGACAGACGCTTGGCCGCGGCCTCGAACGAGATGCGGGTGCGGGTGGAGTCCTCGAAGAAGAGGTTCACGACCGTGCGGCCGCGGAGCGTGGGCAGCTTCTTGACCTCCCGCGTCGCCACGTCGGCCATGTCCTCGGCGATGTCGAGGATGCGCACGGCGTCGTCGCGGGAGAGGTCCCGGGTGGAGAGGAGGTGCCTCACGGGCGGGCCCCCGATCCTGCGCCCGCGGCGCCATGCGTGCCGTGGGTGGAGTGTGCGCCGTGGGTGGGCTGGGCGTCGTCGCCGGACGCGACACTCACGAACTCCTCGCCGTCCACCTCGTCCAGGCGCACGTAGATGCGCTCCTCGGACGAGGTCGGCAGGTTCTTGCCCACGAAGTCGGCGCGGATGGGAAGCTCGCGGTGGCCGCGGTCGACGAGCACGGCGAGCCGCACGGCGCGCGGGCGGCCGAGGTCGCTGAGCGCGTCGAGGGCGGCGCGGATGGTGCGGCCGGAGTAGAGCACGTCGTCCACGAGCACGACGGTCTTGCCGTCGATGCCGCCCGCGGGCAGCTGCGTCGGCGAGCTGGCGCGGAGCGGGTTACGGGCGAGGTCGTCGCGGTACATCGTCACGTCGAGCGTGCCGACGGTGTCCGCGCCGAGCTCGGGGTCGATGCCCGCGAGGATGCCGCCGATGCGGCGGGCCAGGGTCGCGCCCCGGGTCGGGATGCCGAGCACCACGAGGGAGGCGGATCCGCGGTTCGATTCGAGGATCTCGTGCGAGATGCGGGTCAGAGCCCGGGCGATATCAGCCTGATGCAGCACGGTACGTGCGCTCAACCTGACCTCCTTCCCCGCCTCACAGGACGGAACTTAAAGGACGTCTATTGCGCTCCACCCTACCGTCCCGCGCGCCCCGCTCCCCACGGTCGCAGAACCCGCCGACGGGACGCGCGCCCGACACCGCGGACCGTTCCGAATTCAGGCTCAGCTGCGACACGCCGCGTTTCGAGGCCGCCAGATGCGGCGTGTCGCAGCACAGCCTGAATTGCGGACATGCACCCCGCGGAAGGGACGCGACGGACACGGTCCCTGAGCCTGTCGAAGGGACGCGACGTATCTCAGGACCCCTCCCGTCGCTTCGACAGGCTCAGCGACCGTGCAATAAGCAACCGTGGAACGAGCGACCGAACGGACCGGAAGCGGACCGCGACCGCGGCTCAGTCGGCGAGGATGGCGCGGATCGCGTCGACCGCCTCCGGGTTCTGCAGCGACGTCGCGTCGCCGAGCTCCCGGCCCTGCAGCAGGTCCGCGAGCAGGCGGCGCAGGATCTTGCCCGACCGGGTCTTCGGCAGGTCGGGCACGAGGATCACGCGCTTCGGCTTCGCCACGGGCCCGATCGCCGCGGCGACGTGGGAGCGCAGCTCGCCGCTCAGCGCATCGCCGAGCGCCCGCCAGCCGGCGACGTCGTCCGGGGCCGGCCGGGTGCGCGCCCGCGGGATCACCAGGGCTGCGATGGCCTGCCCGGTCAGCGGGTCGTCGTAGCCGGTCACGCCCGCCTCCGCCACGAGCGGCGACGACACGAGGGCCGACTCGATCTCGATGGTGGAGAGCCGGTGGCCGGAGACGTTGATGACCTCGTCCACGCGGCCGAGAAGCCAGATGTCGCCGTCCTCGTCGCGCTTGGCGCCGTCGCCGGCGAAGTAGTAGCCCTGCGTCGCAAAGCGCTCCCAGTACGCCGACCGGTAGCGCTCCGGGTTCCCCCACACGGTCCGGGCCATGGCGGGCCACGGCCGGTCGAGCACGAGGTAGCCGCTCTCCCCCGGTGCCGCATCCCGGCCCGCGTCGTCCACGACGCGCGCGGAGAGCCCCGGCAGCGGCCGGGTGGCCGAGCCCGGCTTCAGGGTCGTGACGCCGGGCAGCGGCGCAAGGATGGCCGCGCCCGTCTCGGACTGCCACCAGGTGTCGATCACGGGGGCCGTGCCCGCCCCGAACTGCTCCCGGAACCAGGTCCAGGCGGCCGGGTTGATGGCCTCGCCGACGGAGCCGAGCAGCCGGACGGACGACAGGTCGTAGCCGGTGATCCCGTCGGGGAACCAGCTCATCAGGCTCCGCACCAGGGTTGGCGCCGTGTAGTAGATGGTCACGCCGTAGCGCTCGATGATCTCGGCGTGCCGGCCGGGATGCGGAGTGTTCGGCGTGCCCTCGTAGATGACCTGCGTCATGCCGTTCGACAGCGGCCCGTAGATCTCATAGGTGTGCGCGGTGACCCAGGCGAGGTCGGCCGTGCACCAGTGCACGTCGTCGTCCTTCACGTCGAAGTGCGCCCAGTGTGCCCAGGACGCCTGGGTGAGGTAGCCGCCGCTCGTGTGCACCAGCCCCTTCGGCTTCCCCGTGGTGCCCGACGTGTACATGATGAACAGCGGCGTCTCCGCCTCGAAGGACTCCGGCTCGTGCTCGTCCGGCGCGGTGTCGACGACGTCGTGCCACCAGACATCCCGGCCGGGCGTCCAGTCCACGTCCTGGCCCGTCCGCCGCACCACGAGCACGTGCTCGATGGCGTTCGCGGCGGTGTCGGCCACGGCGGCATCCGCGTTCGCCTTGGTGGCGACCGCCTCGCCCCGGCGGAACTGGCCGTCGCTCGTCACGAGCAGCTTCGCCCCGGTGTCCTCGACCCGGAACCTGAGCGCCTCGGCCGAGAAGCCGCCGAAGACGAGGGAGTGCACCGCGCCGATGCGCGCGATCGCGAGCGTGACGACGATCGTCTCGACGAGCACCGGCAGGTAGACGACCACTCGGTCGCCCTGCCGGACGCCGAGCGTCGTGAGGGCGTTCGCGGCCCGGCTCACCTCGCGCTGCAGCTCGGCGTAGGTGACGGTGCGCCGGTCGCCGCGCTCCCCCTCGAAGTGCAGGGCCACCTTGTCGCCGCGTCCCGCCGCGACGTGCCGGTCGACGCAGTTGACCGCGACGTTCAGCCTGCCGCCGAGGAACCAGCGGGCCTCCGGGATCTGCGGATCGCCGTCCGCGTCGAGCGCGGGCGCCCAGGTGTGCGGCGTGTGCCACCGCTCGCTCCAGTCGAGGCGCTCGGCCGCGCGTTCCCAGAACGCGATGGGGTCCGCCTCGGCCTCGGCCCAGGCGTCCGCGGTCACGTTGGCCGCGGCGGCGATGTGTGCGGGAGGCGCGAAGGGGTTCTTGGCCTCCGCGAGGAGGTCGGCTGCCGCGGTCACGTCAGCTCCACCGCCTCAGCAACCAGCGCTCGGCGAGGCCGAGGAGCGCGTCGGTCGTCTTGCCGAGCACGGCGAGCAGCACGATCGTGAGCAGCATCCGGTCGACCCTGCCGTTGTTCTGCGAGTCGATGAGGAGGAAGCCGAGGCCCATCGAGGAGGCGATGAGCTCCGCGGCGACGAGGAAGAGCCAGGCCTGGGCCAGGGCGAGCCGGAGCCCGGAGACGACGGAGGGCAGCACGGCGGGCAGCTGCACGGCCGTGAGCAGCGAGACGCCGCGAAGCCCGAACGCGCGCCCCGCCTCGACGAGGTGCGGGTCGACGTGGCGCAGGGCGCCCGCGACCGTCGTGTAGACGGGGAACATCGCGCCGATGGCGATGAGCAGCACCTTGGAGTCCTCGTTGATGCCGACCCAGAGCAGCAGCAGCGGCACCCAGGCCAGGGACGGGACGGCGCGGACGCCGCCGATGGTCGGCGAGAGCAGCAGGTCGGCGAACCGGGAGAGCCCCACGAGCGCGCCGAGCACGATGCCCACGGCCGCGCCGGCCGCGAAGCCGAGCAGCACGCGCTGGGTCGAGATCGCGACGTACGGCCCGAGGACGCCGCGCTGCAGCAGGTCCACGCCCGACTGCCACACGGCCACCGGCCCGGGCAGGCGGTACGCGGGGACGGCGCCCGTCGCGGTCACGGCGTACCAGACGGCGAGGAGCAGGACGGGCAGGATGAGGCCGATGAGCACCCGGGTGCGGCGGCGCACCGCGGGGCGCCCGGCGCGATCGGGTGCCGTCGCGGTTCCCGCGGCGGAGGAGCCCCACGAGGACACGAACTGCACGAGGCTCGCCGAGCGCTCGGGCGCCGCCGCCGCTCCGTCGGTCGCGACGACACGCGCGCCGGTGGTTGTGCCGGGCCGGGCGGCCGCGTCGCGTCCCGTCTCCTGCCGCGTCTCGATCATCAGTTCAGCGCATCCGGGTTCGCGCGGGACGCGTAGCTGTCGTCGAAGAGGGAGTCGAGTGCGTCGTCCACCTGGTCCTGGTTCGGAACGTCGCCGGACTCGACGAAGATGGGGCCGACGATCTCGAGCACGTCGCGCTGCGTGTCACCCGGCGCGGGGTCGATGTCGAGCGTCGTGCGCTCCAGCGTCGCGGTGGCGATGGCCGGGTCGATGCCCGCCGCCTCCGCGAGGATCGCGGCGGTCTCCTCGGGGTTCTCCTGCGCCCACTCGCGCGCCTTCTCGTACGCGTTGACGACGAGCTGGGCGAGGTCGGGCGACTCCTCGAGGAAGTCCTCGGTGGCGTTCAGGAAGCCGTAGGTGTTGAAGTCGACGTTGCGGTACAGCAACCGGGATCCGGCGGTCGCCTCGCTCGTCGCCATGAGGGGATCGAGACCCGCCCACGCGTCGACGCTGCCGTTCTCGAGGGCGGTCTTGCCGTCCGCGTGCTGCAGGTTCTGCACGTCGACGCTCTCCAGCGGCACGCCGGCCTCCTCGAGCGCCTGCAGCAGGAAGAAGTAGGGGTCGGTGCCCTTCGTCGCGGCGACCTTCTTGCCCGCCAGCTCGCTCACGTCCATGAGCGGCGAGTTCGCGCCGACGACGATGGCGGACCACTCGGGCTGCGAGTAGATGTCGATGGCCTTGATGGGCGAGCCGTTGGACCGGGCGAGCAGCGCCGCGGATCCGGCCGTCGAGCCGACGTCGACCGCGCCGGCGCGCAGCGCCTCGTTGGCCTTGTTGGAGCCCGCCGACTGCACCCAGGTCACGGTGACGTCGCCGCCGGTCGCGTCCTCCAGCCAGCCCTGGTCCTTCACGACGAGGCTCAGCGGGTTGTAGGTGGCGAAGTCGAGCGTGAGCGTGTCGTCGCTCCAGCGCTCCTCGTCGTTCGGGGCGGCGGTCGGCTCGTTGTCCGCGATGGCGGACCCCTCGCCTGCGGCGCAGCCCGTCAGCAGGAGCGCGGCCGCCGCCGCGGATGCGGCGAGGGCGAGCAGGGGGCGTCGTCGGGTCATGGTGGTGCTCCTAGCGTGCGGTGGGGGTCTCGTGGTGCCGCGGGACGCCGAGTCCCTCGAGCAGGTCGACGCGCAGCTCCGCGAGGCGGGGGTGCGCGCGGTCGCGCGGACGGTGCCCGGGCACCGGAACGATCCTATGGACGCCGGCCCCGTCGCCGTTCGCGTTCGTGCCGAGAAGCACGACCCGGTCCGCGAGGTACAGGGCCTCGTCCACGTCGTGGGTCACGAGGACGACCGTGGTCGGCTCCGCGCTGTGCACGTCGAGTAGGAGGTCCTGCATGCGGAGCCGGGTCAGCGCGTCGAGGGCGCCGAACGGCTCGTCGAGCACGAGGACGCCCGGCGTGCGGGACAGCGCCCGGGCGAGGGACGCGCGCTGGGCCATGCCGCCGGACACCTGCCGGGGCCGCAGGCCGCCGGACTCCCCCAGGCCCACGAGGTCGAGCAGGTGGGCGACACGGGCGTTCCCGGTGGCGCGGTCCGTGCCGCGGGGCAGGCCGAGCTGCACGTTGTGCGCGATGGAGCGCCAGGGCAGCAGGCGCGGCTCCTGGAAGGCGACCGCGCAGCGCTGGTCCACCGGCTGCACCGGAGCGGAGTCGATGGTCACGGAGCCGGCGTCCGGGGCGTCGAGGCCGCTGATGAGGCGCAGCAGGGTCGACTTGCCGCAGCCGGACGGACCCAGGAGGGCGACAATCTCACCCGCGCCGACCTCGAGGTCGATGCCGTCGAGCACGGTGCGCCGGCCGCCGGACGGGGCCGGGAAGCTCCGGGTGACCCCCGTCAGCCGCACCGGCAGCGCGCGCGCCGAGGCGCCGGCGTTCGCGGAGGCGGGGGCGTAGGTCACGATGCGAAACTAGGCGGGCCCGTCCCCGGCACCAAACGATGCCGTAACGCGGCGCAACGTACGCGCCCGTTCGCGCGGGAGCGGCCACAGGTCGGTAGCATCCCGCCCACTGTGTCCGGCGCGAGGATGGGCGCTTCTCAGGTCGCCCGGCGTGACCGGCTCAGAGAGCCGGGACCGGTGCGGCCAGCGTGCGGCGCGCGGTGCGGTGCGGTGCGGTGCGGTGCGGTGCAGAATCAGGTCGCGCGGCGGGACCGCATGGCGCGCGTGACGGCGACCGCGTCCCCGGACGGCGTCGCACCGGACTCGAGCTGCGCGTATTCGGCCGAGCCGAGCCCGACCAGGGCCACCCGGCCCTCGGTGTCGGAGTGCACGCCCCAGCCGTAGCGCTTGCCGAGGTCGCTCGATCGGAGGCACGGCTGCCCCTTCGTGAAGAACTGCACGCGGGCCTCGGCGCGGTCCTCCTCCGGAATGCCCCGGCGGTCCGCCCACACGGTGAACTGGACGTCGTCGGAGGTGTACCGGTAGGGGTTCTCGGCGATCATGCGGAAGGTGAGCTCGGCGACGCTCGCCGGCGTGCGCTCGGGCGGGGCAGTGGCGCCGGCCGCCGTGCTGTCCTCCGCGACCGCGATGAAGGTGTCGTAGTAGTTCGTCGTGTGCGCACCGGCCATACACGGATTCTGCGCCATCCCGCCGACATCGGTCCAGTGCCCGCTGATCCGGAACCCGGCTGCACCCGACGCAACTCAGCAGATCCCGCCATGCACCCCACGCAACTCAGCAGATCCCGCCATGCACCCCACGCAACTCAGCAGATCCCGTTCCCCACGCGACGCAACTCAGCAGATCCCGTTCCCCACGCGACGCAACTCAGCAGATCCCGACTTCCGGTCGGCGTGTCGTCACTCACCAGCGGCGTGTCGGACCGGATCTGCTGAATTGCGTCGGGGACGGGTGGCCCACGTCCGCCCGGGGTGGTCGCACTCTAACCCGCGCCGCCGCCGGCGTCGAGGGTCCGCAAACCGGGAAAGCGCGCCTCAGCCCGCGGTCTGCGCGATGCGGGCGAGCATGCCGTTCACGAAGCTCGCGGAGTCGTCGGTGCTGAGCGTCTGCGCGAGCTCGACGGCCTCCGAGATCGCCACGCCGTTCGGCACGTCGTCGTTGTAGAGGATCTCCCAGATGCCGAGCCGCAGGATGGCGCGGTCGATCGTGGGCATCCGAGCCAGCGTCCAGTTCACCGAGAACGTGACGATGAGCTCGTCGATCTCGTCGAAGTGGTCCATCACGCCCGTCACCATCTGGCGCGCGTACGGCCACGACGACTCGCGCTCCGGGTTCAGGCGGGCGCGGGCGGCCTCGGCGTCGAGCGACTCCTGGATGGAGATCTGACGCACGTCCGCGACGTACAACACGTCGAGGGCGCGCTTGCGCGCCTTGGTCCTTGCACTCATGGCGTCTCTTCCGCGCGCGGAGCGTTAGTTGACGCGGCCGAGGTAGTCGCCCGTGCGGGTGTCCACCTTGACCTTCGTGCCGGTCTCGAGGAACAGCGGCACCTGGATCTGGTAGCCGGTCTCCACGGTTGCGGGCTTGGTGCCACCGGTCGAGCGGTCGCCCTGCAGGCCCGGCTCCGTGTAGGTGATCTCGAGCACGACGGATGCGGGGAGCTCGACGTAGAGCGGGTCGCCGTTGTGCAGCGCGACCGTGACGGTCTGGTTCTCGAGCAGGTAGTTCGCCGCGTCGCCGACCTGGGCGCTCGACAGCGTGATCTGGTCGTAGTCGGTCGCGTCCATGAACACGTAGCCGTCGCCGTCCTGGTACAGGTAGGTGAAGTCGCGGCGGTCCACGGTCTCGGTCTCGATCTTCGCGCCGGCGTTGAACGTGCGGTCGACGACCTTGCCGCTCATCACGTTCTTGACCTTGGTGCGCACGAACGCGCCACCCTTGCCGGGCTTGACGTGCTGGAACTCGATGACGGTCCAGAGCTGGCCGTCCATGTTGAGCACGACGCCGTTACGGATGTCCGCGGTTGAAGCCATAGTGAAGAGAATTCCTTGAGGATCGGGGAGAGCGAGGGCGCGTAGGAAGGGGCGGAACGCGCGGTCCGACGGTACAGCTTAGCGGTAGCTGTCCAGCACGTGCGCGAGAGCGAGCCGGTACGAGCCGAAGCCGAGCCCCGCGATCACGCCGGTCGCGACGGCGGAGATGACGCTCGTGTGCCGGAACTCCTCCCGCGCGTGCGGGTTGGACAGGTGCACCTCGAGCAGGGGCAGGCCCGCCTTCGTCACGAGTGCGGCGGCATCCCGCAGGGCGTACGAGTAGTGCGTGAACGCGGCGGGGTTGAGGATCACCGGCAGCGCCGCGTCGACGGCCTCGTGCAGCCAGCCGATGAGCTCCGCCTCGTCGTTCGTCTGCCGCAGGTCGATCGCGGCCCGGCCGGCGGCGTCCGCCTCGAGCACGCCCCGCAGGTCCTCGAGCGAGCCCGTTCCGTAGACGTCGGGCTCCCGGCTGCCGAGCCGACCGAGGTTCGGTCCGTTGAGGACGAGGACGGTGGCGGTCGGGGCGGGCGCGCTGCTCATGGTCCCCGAGCCTAACGCCGCGCCTCCGGGTCCCCTCCTCCACCCCACCCCGCCGCGCCCCGCCGCCACCGTTCGCAATTCAGGCTCAGCGGCAACACGCCGCATCTGGAGGGCCCGAAACGCGGCGTGTCGCAGCACAGCCTGAATCCGGAACACCCGTAGGACGCGCCGGCAGCCGAGACTGCTAGGAGGCGATCTCCTGGTAGGCGGCGAAGAGGATGGACTCCTCCGGGCCGTTCAGCACGGTCGGCTTCGCGATGTCGTCGAGCACGATGAAGCGCAGCATCCCGGCGCGCGCCTTCTTGTCCCGCTGCATGGTGGCGAGCAGCGTCTGCCAGCGACCGGCGGGGTAGCTGATCGGCAGCGTGAGCGACTCGAGGATGCGGCGGTGCCGGTCGACAGCCTCATCGCTCAGCGACCCGGTGAGCCGCGACAGCTCGGCCGCGAACACCATGCCGATCGAGACGGCGGCGCCGTGCCGCCACTGGTAGCGCTCGGAGTGCTCGATCGCGTGGCCGAGGGTGTGGCCGTAGTTGAGGATCTCCCGCTGCCCCTGCTCGGTGAAGTCGTCGCTCACCACGCGGGCCTTCATCGCGATGGCGAGCTCGACCGCCCGCCGGAACTGCGGCGTCGTCGGGTCGGTCGTCGCCTCCACGTCCGCCTCGAGCAGGTCGAGGATCTCGGGCTCGGCGATGAAGCCGGCCTTCACGATCTCGGCGAAGCCGGCGAGGATCTCGTTTCGCGCCAGGCTCGCGAGCAGGTCGAAGTCGACGAGCACGGCGGCGGGCGCGTAGAACGCCCCGACGAGGTTCTTGCCCTCGTCCGTGTTGATGCCGGTCTTGCCACCGACGGCCGCGTCGACCATGCCGAGCACGGTGGTCGGGATCTGCACGAGCTTCACGCCGCGCAGCCACGTCGCGGCCACGAAGCCGCCGAGATCCGTCGTGGCTCCCCCGCCGAACGCGACCACGGCGTCGGAGCGGGTGAAGTCGGTCGTGCCCATGATCTTCCAGCAGAACGCGGCGACCTCGACGCGCTTGGCGCCCTCGGCGTCGGGCACCTCGGCGAGGTACACCTCGTAGCGGTCGCGCAGCTCCTCGCGCAGCTGCTCGGCGAGCTGACCGAGCGGGGGCGCGTGCACGATCAGGACCTTGCGCACCTTCGGGCCGAGCTCCCCCGCGAGGCGGTCGAGCACGCCCGTGCCCACGTGGATCGTGTACGGCGTCGCACCCGTGACGCGGATCTCGGTGTGTGCGTTCGCGGTGTCGGTCATCTGTTCTCCCCTACCCAGTCTGCGATCTCGGCCGCGATCGTCGAGATCGGGCGCTCGGAGGTGTCGAAGGTCACGGCGGCGAGCGAGGCGTACAGATCGGCCCGGGCGTCCACGAGCGCCTGCCACGAGTCGATGCCCTGCACGAGCGGCCGCTTGGAGCCGCCGATCCTGGCCTCGACCGCCTCCCGGCTCACCGTGAGCAGCACGACGGGGGCACCCGCGAGGTCGCTCCTCGTGTCCGGGTGCAGCACCGCTCCCCCGCCGAGCGAGACGACCGCGTCGCGGCGCAGCGCGTCGGCCACCGTCTCGCGCTCGATCGCGCGGAAGTGCGGCTCGCCGTGCTCCCGGAAGATGTCGGCGATGGGCCCGTGCGCGGCGACGATGAGCTTGTCGGTGTCGAGGAACTCGACACCGAGGCGCCTCGCGAGCTTGCGTCCGACGCTCGTCTTGCCCGCGGCGGGCGGACCGATGAGGACGATCGCCACTACAGCAGGGCCGGGAACGCGCTCGTGCGCAGCGCCTCCGGGATGGCGGCGAGGTAGCCGTCGAGGTTGCGCCGCGTCTCGAGCACCGAGTCGCCGCCGAACTTCTCGAGCACGGCGTTCGCCAGGGTCAGCGCGACCATGGCCTCGGCCACGACGCCGGCCGCGGGGACCGCGCAGACGTCCGAGCGCTGGTGGTGCGCCTGGGCGACGTCGCCGGTGGCGACGTCGATGGTGCGCAGCGCGTGCGGCACCGTCGCGATGGGCTTCATGCCGGCACGGACGCGCAGCACCGTGCCGGTGCTCATGCCGCCCTCGGTGCCTCCCGCGCGGTCGCTCGCCCGGGCGATGCCGTCGGACGACGGCAGCAGCTCGTCGTGCGCCTGCGAGCCGCGGCGGGTGGTGGTGAGGAAGCCGTCGCCGACCTCGACGCCCTTGATCGCCTGGATGCCCATCAGCGCGGCCGCGAGCTGGGAGTCGAGCCTGCGGTCCCAGTGCACGTGCGAGCCGAGGCCGGGCGGCAGGTCGTAGGCGAGCACCTCGACGATGCCGCCGAGGGTGTCGCCGTCCTTGTGGGCGGAGTCCACCTCCTCGACCATGCGGGCGGAGGTCTCGGCGTGGAAGCAGCGCAGCGGGTCGCCGTCCAGGGCGGCGACGTCCGACGGCGTCGGCAGCGGCGCGTCCTCGGGCACGCGCACGGGCCCGATGGAGAGGGTGTGGCTCACGAGCGTGATGCCGAGCTCGGCGAGGAACGATCGCGCGACCGCGCCGAGGGCCACGCGAGCGGCGGTCTCCCGGGCGCTGGCGCGCTCGAGGACGGGGCGGGCCTCGTCGAAGCCGTACTTCTGCATGCCGACGAGGTCGGCGTGGCCCGGGCGGGGACGGGTGAGCGGGGCGGCGCGGCCGCCCTTCAGGGCCTCGGGCGACACGGGCTCGGGGCTCATCACGTCGACCCACTTCGGCCACTCCGTGTTGCCGATCCGCACGGCGACGGGGCTGCCGATGGTCCGGCCGTGGACGACACCGCCGGAGAGGTTCAGCTCGTCCTGCTCGAACTTCATCCGGGCGCCGCGCCCGTAGCCGAGCTTGCGGCGCGCGAGGTCCGCGCGGATGTCGTCGAGCGACACGGGCACGCCCGCGGGCAACCCCTCGAGGATGGCAAGGAGTTCGGGGCCGTGGGATTCCCCGGCGGTCAACCAGCGCAGCATGCCTAAAATCCTCCCACAGCAATGGGGCCGTGCCAGTCGCGACCGAGTTCCCGGTCGACGCTCGCCGCCATCGCGGTGAGCACGGCCGCCTCGTCGGGCAGCGGGACGGCGGGATCCCCGCCCACGAAGATGCGCACCTGCAGCAGCGCCTGGTGGATGAGCATGTCGATGCCCGGCACCACGGTCCCGCCCGCGGCGAGCCAGCGCGCGGCGAGCGGGGTCGGCCAGGGCGCGTACACGACGTCGAACAGCACGGCTCGCCGGGCCACGTCGTCCGGGAAGGTCAGCGGTGCGTCGGCGGAGGCCGGCAGCGTGCTCGCGACGACGTCGGGCGGCTCCTCGGCGCGGTCCGCGCCGTCGCCGAAGACGTGCAGCGCGACGTCGGTGCCGAGCCGCCGGCCGAGCTCGACGAGGTCCGTCGCACGGAAGACGTCGCGCACGGTCACGAGGATGCGCCCGGCGCCGAGGTCCGCGAGGGCCGCGATCACGGACCCGGCCGTGGCTCCCCCGCCGAGCACGCGCGCGGTGCGGACGCGGTCGATCCCGGCGTCCCGCAGGGAGCGGGCGACGCCGTACACGTCGGTGTTGAAGCCGGCCAGGGTGCGCCGGTCGCCGTCGCTGCCGAACAGCACGGTGTTGGCCGCGCCGGTGGCCTCGGCCACGGGGTCGACGGCGTCGAGCATCGGCAGCACCGTGCGCTTCAGCGGCATGGTGAGCGACAGGCCGCGCCACTCCGGGCCCAGCGAGGCGAGGAAGCCCGCGAGCCCGTCCGACGCGACCTCCCGCACGCCGTAGTCCCAGTCCAGACCCAGGGTGCGGTAGGCCGCCCCCTGCAGGGCGGGCGAGAGCGAATGCGCGATGGGCGACCCGAGCACCGCGAGGCGCACGGCCCGCGCGTCACTCATTTCCGGGGTTGTCCCGCATGAACTGCTGCCACTCGGCCACGGCCGCCTCGTGCTGACCGAGCGTCTCGGAGAACTTCGTCTCGCCGGTGAGCGTGTTGACCGTCACGAAGTACAGCCAGGGGCCGTCCGCCGGAGCCATGGCGGCCTTGATCGCCACGTCGCCGGGGTTCGAGATCGGGCCGACGGGGAGGCCGGTGTAGACGTACGTGTTGTAGGGGTTCGGGTCCTCGCGCTCGGCGTCGGTCGTGGAGACCCGGCCGGTCGAGTTGGCGCCGTAGGAGACCGTCGCGTCGGACTGCAGCGGCATCTCGATGTCCAGGCGGTTCGTGAAGACGCGGGAGACCTTGTAGAAGTCCTCCTCGTACCGCGCCTCGCGCTGGATGATCGACGCGAGGGTCAGCACGCGGTGCCGATCCCCCTCGGGCACACCGGCGTCGGTGAGGGCCTGGAACTGGCGGTCGACGAGCTGCTGGATGGCGTCGCGCGCCGTCGTCCCGGGCTGGAACTGGTACGTCGCGGGGAACAGGTAGCCCTCGAGGCTCGGGGCCTCGGCGGGCAGCCCGTACGAGCGGAAGTCCGCCGCGGCGGCCTCGAGGTCGGCCAGCGGGATCTCCGTGGACTCCGCGATGAGGGGCAGGATGCCGCGCACCGACGTGCCCTCGGGGATGACGACCGTGTCCTCCACCCGGCTCGCGGGGTCGAGCAGACGGTCGAGTGCCGCGGTGGCGCTCATCTTCTCCGCGACGGAGTAGGTGCCGGGCTGGAACACCGGCTCCGGGCTGCGGCCGATGACGGCCTCGTAGAAGGCGGCTGACGACTTCACCACGCCCTCCGCCTCGAGCATCTCGGCGATGGTGGTGCCGGTGTCGCCGGAGGAGACCACCACGAGCTTCTCGCCCTCGCCCTGGCCGGCGTAGTCGTCCGCCTCCTCGGGGGCGAAGATGCCCTGGACCGCGGGCACGACGGTGCCCATCACGAACGCGACACCGCCGCCGAGCAGCAGCGCGAGCACGACGAGCACATAGGGCCACTTGGGGTGGCGGCGCCGGCCGGGACGCGTGGGCCTGCCCGCGCGGCCGCTGCCCGTGGGCGGAGCCGCGTTCTCGGTCTCGGCGGAGAAGAGGTCGGCGAATGGGTCGCGCGCGGACCCGGCATCGGCGTCGCTGCCGGTGTTCGGGAGTCGCGGCGGAGGCTGCGGAGTCAGGTCACGGTCCTTCGGTCAGGACAACGGTGCCCGGCGCGCTACCACCGGCCCGCTCGCTGTCAAGTGCGTGTTGCAGGATTATAACGGCCGCGACCTGGTCGATCACGGGCCGTGATCTGCGCGTGTTGCGCCCGGATGCGCTGAGCGCGGACTGGGCGGACACGGTGGAGAGACGCTCGTCCACCAGCCGCACGGGAAGCGGGGTCGCGCCCGCAATACGCTCCGCGAACCGCTGGGCGTCCTCCGTCGACGGCGTGCGGCCCCCGGACAGCGACAGGGGAAGGCCGACGACGATCTCGATCGCGTCGTGCTCCGTCGCGGCGGTGAGGATCTCCCGCACGTCGGCGTCGCCGTCGGCGGCACGGGCCACCGTGACGACGGGCGTGGCGATCAGGCCGGAGGGGTCGCTGCGGGCGACGCCGATGCGGGCCTTCCCGACGTCGACGCCGATCCGGACCCCCCGGCGCACCGCTAGGCCGCCAGGCTCGACGTGACGGACTCGAGCGCGGCGGGGATCGCCGACACGTCGGACCCGCCGCCCTGCGCGAGGTCGTCCTTGCCGCCACCGCCGCCGCCGAGCACGCCGGCCGCACCGCGCGCGAGCACGCCGGCGCGCACGCCGGACTCGCGGGCTGCGGGGTTGGTCGCCACGATCACGGCGGGCTTGCCGGAGACCTCCGCGGCGAGCGCCACGACGGCCGCGTCGCTGCCGAGGCGCTCGCGCACGCTCGTGACCAGCTGGCGCAGCTCGTCCGTCGAGCGGAGCGTGCCCACGGACTCGCTGACGACCGTGACGGCACCGACCCGGGTCGCGGTGGCGACGAGCTCGGGCACCCGGCCGGCGAGCTGTCGCGACTCGTACTCCGCGATCTTCTTCTCGGCCGCCTTGAGGTTGGCGAGGAGCTCGGAGATGCGGTCGGGCAGCTGCTCGCGCGGCGTCCTCAGGCTAGCCGTGAGCTCGGAGACGATGGCGCGCTCGGTCGCGAGGTCGCGGAACGCGTCCCGGCCGACGAGCGACTCGATGCGCCGGCTCGTGGAGCCGATGGAGGACTCGCTCACCAGGTTGATGATCCCGATCTCGCTGCTGTGCCGGACGTGCGTGCCGCCGCAGAGCTCGCGCGACCACGGGCCGCCGATGTCGACGACACGCACCAGATCGCCGTACTTATCGCCGAACAGCGCCATGGCGCCGAGCGCCTTGGCCTCGTCGAGGGGCAGGACGCGCGTCACGACCTCGAGGTCCTCGCGGATCGCGTTGTTCGCCACCTCCTCGATCTCGCTGCGGGTCTCGGTCGACAGGCCCTGGTTCCAGGCGAAGTCGAGACGCAGGTAGCCGGCCTTGTTGTAGGAGCCGGACTGGTGCGCCTGCGGGCCGAGGATCTGCCGCAGCGCGGCGTGCACGAGGTGCGTGCCGGAGTGCGCCTGGGTCGCGCCGCGGCGCCACTCGGCGTCCACGACGGTGCGCGCGGCGGCACCGACGCCCACCTCGCCCGAGCGGACCTGAACGCGATGGCTGACGAGCCCCTTGACCGGGCGCTGCACGTCGAGCACCTCGAGGTCGAAGCCGTTGCCGACGATGCTGCCCGCGTCGGCCTCCTGCCCGCCGGACTCCGCGTAGAGCGAGGTCTCGGCGAGCACGACCTCGGCGATGTCGCCGGCCGCGGCGCTCTGCACGGACTCGCCGTTCACGATGAGGCCGAGCACGGTCGTGTCGGTCTCGAGCAGGTCGTAGCCGGTGAACACCGTCTCGCCCTTGGCGCGGAACGCGCTGTAGACGGAGAGGTCGGCGAGGGCGGTCTTCTTGGTCTTCGCGTCGGCCTTCGCCCGGGCGCGCTGATCGGCCATGAGCCGGTCGAACTCGCTGCGGTTGACGCTGAGGCCCGCCTCCTCCGCCATCTCGAGCGTGAGGTCGATGGGGAAGCCGAACGTGTCGTGCAGCAGGAACGCGGTGTCGCCCGGGAGCTCGGCGACGCCCTTCGTCTTGGTGTCCGCGACAGCGAGGTCGAGGATGCTCGTGCCGCTCGCCAGCGTGCGCAGGAAGGTCTCCTCCTCGCCGTAGGCGATGCGGCTGATCCGGTCGAAGTCCGACTCCACCTCGGGGTAGGCGGCCTTCATGGCGTCGCGGGACGCGGGGAACAGCTCGGGGAACGTCGCCGTCTCCACGCCGAGCAGGCGCATGGCGCGCACGGTGCGGCGGAGCAGGCGGCGGAGGATGTAGCCGCGGCCCTCGTTGGACACGCTCACGCCGTCGGCGATGAGCATGAGCGCCGAGCGCACGTGGTCGGCGATGACGCGCATCCGCACGTCGTCCTCGTGGTTCGCGCCGTAGCGACGGCCGGAGAGCTCGGCGGCCCTGTCGAGCACGGGGCGCACCTGGTCGATCTCGTACATGTTCTCGACGCCCTGCTTGATGAAGGCGACGCGCTCCAGCCCCATGCCGGTGTCGATGTTCTTCTTCGGCAGCTCGCCGAGGATCTCGAAGTCGTCCTTCCCGGTGCCCTGGCCGCGGAGGTACTCCATGAAGACCAGGTTCCAGATCTCCACGTACCGGTCGTCGTCCGTCGCGGGGCCGCCGTCGGCGCCGTAGGCGGGGCCGCGGTCGAAGAAGATCTCGGAGCAGGGACCGGCCGGGCCGGGCTGGCCGGTGGACCAGTAGTTCGTGCCCTTGCCGAGGCGCTGGATGCGCTCGTCCGGCAGGTTCGCGGTCTGCTTCCAGTAGCGGAACGCGTCGTCGTCGTCCTCGTAGATGGTGACCCAGAGGTCCTTCGGGTCGAAGCCGAGACCGCCCTCGTCCTCCGCCGAGGTCAGGAACTCCCAGGCGTAGCCGATCGCCTGCTCCTTGAAGTAGTCGCCGAAGGAGAAGTTGCCGTTCATCTGGAAGAACGTGCCGTGCCGAGGGGTCTTGCCGACCTCCTCGATGTCGTTCGTGCGGATGCACTTCTGCACGCTCGTGGCGCGCGGGTACGGCGCGGGGACGAGCCCGGTGAGGTAGGGCACGAACGGCACCATGCCGGCCACCGTGAACAGCAGGGTGGGGTCGTCGCTCACCAGGGAGGCGGAGGGGACGACGGTGTGGCCGCGGGTGGCGAAGTAGTCAAGCCAGCGCTGGCGGATTTCTGCAGTCTGCATGGGGTCCGTTGCTCGAGAAGAGGGTGGCGGCATGCGCCACCGGGGTGCGGGTGGAGGGTCAGGAATCGAGGGCGGCGACCGCGGCCTCGGCGTCGCCGATGGCGGCGCGCAGCTCGGCCTCGCGCTCGCGGTAGCCGGCCCGCATGGCGTCGCCGAGCCCCTGCAGCCGGCCGTTCAGGGCGCCGAAGAACCGCGCGCCGCCGGGCGTACGACTGACGACGTGCGCCACGCCGAAGCCGAGCACGGTGCCGATGCCGACCCCGGTGCCGAGCAGTAGGGCTCTGTTCATCGCGCGCTCTCCTTGCCGATCGTCGTTCCCGTCGATCGCGGTCGATCCGGGAACGATCCTAGTTCGTGGACCGTGGCCTACTTCGTGTGCCGGGGGTCGTCGCGGCGGGAGGGCCGCAGGCCGCCGAGGCCGGCCTTCACCGCGGCGCTGAAGCCCGCGATCTTGATGAGCGGGCCGCCGACGGTCGCGGCGAAGAGGGCGACGAGGGCGGACACGTTGCCCGACACGTCCGCGACGCTGCGCGTGATGGTGTCGACGCGGCCGATCTGCTTGTTCGCCTCGCGGATCGTCATCGTCGTCTCCTCGAGGATCGGCGACACGCCGTTGCTGGCTTCCCGGATGGCGGCGCGGGTCTCATCGAGCACCCCGCCCAGCTTGATCAGGGGCAGTGCGAGGAACGCGACGAGGACTGCGAACACTCCGGCGGCGATGAGGCCGGCGATGTCTCCACCTGACATGGGGTGACCCTTCCGATAGAAGCATGAGAGGCGGACCACCCGGGGGTGGTCCGCCTCAACATTAGCGGTGCGTCCAGCCGCCGCCGGTTCGTCCGGCGGCGGCGAGGGGACTATCGGGCCGCGTAGTACTCGACGACCAGCTGGACCTCGCAGGTCACGGGGACCTCGGCGCGCTTCGGGCGACGCACGAGGCGGGCCTGCAGCTTGTCGATCTCGACCTCGAGGTAACCCGGGACCTTCGGCAGCACGTCGACGTGGCCACCGGCGGCGGCGACCTGGAACGGGTCGGTGCCCTCGGAACGCTGCTTGACGTGGATCATCTGGCCCGGCTTCACGCGGAAGGAGGGGCGGTCGACGATCTTGCCGTCGACGAGGATGTGACGGTGCACGACGAACTGGCGGGCCTGCGCCGTGGTGCGGGCAAAGCCGGCGCGCAGGACGAGCGCGTCGAGACGCATCTCGAGCAGCTCGACCAGGTTCTCACCGGTCAGGCCCTGGGCGCGACGCGCCTCCTGGAAGACGATGCGCAGCTGCGCCTCGCGGATGCCGTACTGGGCGCGCAGACGCTGCTTCTCGCGCAGACGCACCGCGTAGTCGGAGTCCTGCTTGCGCTTCGACCGGCCGTGCTCGCCGGGGCCGTAGGGGCGCTTCTCGAGGTACTTGGCGGCCTTCGGCGTGAGGGCGATGCCCAGCGCACGCGAGAGGCGGGTCTTGCTGTGGGTGCGTGACTTGGTAGACACGGGTTCCTTTCGAAGTGGTGAATTCTCTTGGGTGACGACGCGCGCCCGGTCTCGGGCGGGCATCGACCGTGTGCGCGCACGCACACGAAAGCCGCACGGCGATGAACGCCGATCGGTCAAGCAGAGGGATTCGCCATGGGTCGTTCGGCTACAGAACGGATCCCGTGGTCTCGAGTTCGACGCAGCCGCACGCGAACACAGACTTAGGCATCGGAAATACTATCAGAACTCACTCGCCGCGCACGATGCGGCGAAGCTTCTCCACCCGCGACGACACCTCGCGCTCGTGGCCGTGCTGAGTCGGCGAGTAGTAGCGCGTGTCGCGCAGCTCGTCCGGCAGGTACTGCTGCCGCACGACGCCGATGTCAGAGTCGTGCGGGTACCGGTAGCCCTTGCCGTGCCCGAGCCGCTTGGCGCCGGCGTAGTGGGCGTCCCGCAGGGGAAGCGGCACCCGGCCGATGCGGCCCGCGCGCACGTCGGCGATCGCCGCGTTGATGCCCAGGTACGCCGCGTTCGACTTGGGCGCGGTGGCGAGGTGCACGACGGCCTGGGCGAGCGGGATGCGCCCCTCCGGCATGCCGATGAACTGCACGGCGTCCGCGGCTGCGGTCGCGATGACCAGCGACTGCGGGTCGGCCATGCCGATGTCCTCGGACGCCGAGATGATGATGCGCCGCGCGATGAAGCGCGGGTCCTCCCCCGCCTCGATCATGCGGGCCAGGTAGTGCAGCGCCGCGTCGACGTCCGAGCCGCGGATCGACTTGATGAAGGCGCTGATCACGTCGTAGTGCTCGTCGCCGTTCCGGTCGTAGCGCAGCAGCGCGCGGTCCACGGCGGTCGCGACCTGGTCCGCCGTGATGACCGGCTTGGCCTGGGCCGCGGCCGCGGGGGCTGCGGGGGCCGCGTCGCCCTGGTGCTCGCCGTCCTCGTCGTCCTCGTCCTCGTCGTCCCCGCCGCCGTAGAACGCGCCGAGCACCCCCGGGTCGTCGTCCTCGTCGTCCTCGTCGTGGTCGGCGGGTCCCGCTCCGGCGCTGCCCGCGGTGACGGCCGCGGCCTCGAGGGCGGTGAGCGCGCGCCGCGCGTCGCCCGAGGCGAGCCGGATGAGCATGTCCCTGGCCTCGGGCGCGAGCGCGAACCTATCCCCCAGGCCGCGCGGGTCGGTCACGGCGCGGTCGATCAGCGTGCCGAGGTCCTCGTCGCTGAGCGGCTGGAGCGTGAGCAGAAGGGAGCGGGAGAGCAGCGGGGAGATGACGGAGAACGAGGGATTCTCCGTCGTCGCCGCGACGAGGATCACCCAGCCGTTCTCGACGCCGGGCAGCAGCGCGTCCTGCTGGGCCTTGGTGAAGCGATGGATCTCGTCGAGGAACAGCACCGTGGACGAGCCGTAGAGGTCCCGGTCGCTCATGGCCTTCTCCATGACCTGGCGCACGTCCTTGACGCCCGCGGTCACCGCGGAGAGCTCGACGAACGCCCGGCCGGAGCTGTGCGCGATGGCCTGGGCGAGGGTCGTCTTGCCCGTCCCGGGCGGGCCCCACAGAATGACGGACACCGTGCCCTGCAGCCGCGAGTCGGGGTTGGCGAGGCTCACGAGCGGCGAGCCGGGCGTGAGCAGGTGGCGCTGGCCGGCGACCTCGTCGAGGCTCTTCGGGCGCATGCGCACGGCGAGCGGCGTCGAGCCCGCGCGCAGCCCCAGGCCCACATCCGTCATGACCTCGATGGTAGTTCGGGCGGCCGACACCGTCCGACGCCCCTTCCCCCGGTCGCGCCAGGGCGGGTGGTTGGCGACGCTCAACAGCGCGGCCAGTAGTCTTCTGTGTCGGATCGACCGGGTGTCACGGAGCACCGGGCACGACGGGGCGAGAGGAAGGGTGCGATGGCACAGCGCAGCGGCCGCGACGTTCGGGAGGCACGGCAGCGCGCCCGCGCCTATGCCGCGAGGCGCACGGTGCACGAGCGGCGCATCACCCGCCGCCGCCGTGACAACCTCGTCGCCGGCCTCGCCCTCGTCGTGGTGATCGCCCTGGCCACCGTCGCCCAGCTCTTCTACTTCGCCGGTGGTCCGGGCACGCCGGACCCGACCGCATCTCCCACGCCGACCCCCACGCCGACCGCGGCAGGCGCGAACGTCGGCCCCGTCCCCTCCGCCGAGCTCGCCGAGGGCCGCACCTGGACGGGCGAGCTCGTGCTCAACGAGGACGTGACGCTCGGCATCGAGCTCGACGGCGCCGCGGCTCCGCAGGCCACCTCCGTCTTCGTGAGCCTCGCGCAGAGCGGCTTCTACCCCGGCAAGACCTGCCACCGCCTCACGCCGGCGATCCTGCAGTGCGGATCCGCGAACGGTGACGGCACGGGTGACGCCGGCTTCACCTGGGGGCCCGTCGAGAACGCACCCGCCGACGCGATCTACCCCGCGGGAACGCTCGCCATGGCCCGCACCGCCGATCCCTACGGCCACGGCACCCAGTTCTTCGTGGTCTACGAGAAGACGCCGCTCGATCCCGCCACCGGCGGCTACACGATCTTCGGCCGCGTCACGAGCGGCCTCGACGCCCTGGTCAGCAGCGTCACCGAGGCGGGTATCAGCCCGGAGGGCGCCTCGGACGGCGCCCCGGTCGTGCCGACCAGCATCACGAGCGTCAGCGTCCAGTAGCACGCCCCGGCGGGTGCAATAGGCTGTGAAACCTCTTCCCGAAGCCGGTGCATCCGGTGCTGAGCGTTAAGGCTGAAGAACAAGGTGAGTTCTGTGAGCAGTGAGAACCAGGCCCCCTGGGGTCGCGTCGACGAGACCGGGACGGTCTACGTGCGCGAGGGCGACGGCGAACGCGTCGTCGGCGAGTACCCGGACGGCACCCCCGAGGAGGCGCTCGCCTACTACGAGCGCAAGTTCGCCGACCTGAACGGCCAGGTGACCCTGCTCGAGCAGCGGGCCAAGGCCGGCGCGTCCGCGTCCGACATCGCCAAGGCCGTGTCGCACCTCACCGAGAGCGTCACAGGCGCCAACGCGGTCGGCAACCTGCAGGCCCTGACGGACCGGCTGCAGGTCCTCGCCGCCAGCGTGAGCGAGCTCACCGAGAAGCAGAGCGAGGAGGCGAAGGCGCAGCTCGACGCGGCCATCGCCGAGCGCACCGCCATCGTCACCGAGGTCGAGACCCTCGCCGCGCAGGATCCCGCGAAGGCGCAGTGGAAGCAGACCACGGCGCAGCTCGACGCGCTGTTCGCGCGCTGGCAGAAGCATCAGCAGGAGGGCCCGCGCCTGCCCAAGGGCGAGGCGAACGAGCTCTGGAAGCGGTTCCGCGCCGCCCGCACGACGATCGAGCAGCACCGCAAGGCGTTCTTCGCCGAGCTGGACACCGTCCACCGCGACGCGCGCACCGCGAAGCAGGGCCTCGTCGAGCGTGCGGAGGCCCTCGCGGCCCAGGGCGCAGCTGGCATCCCCGCCTACCGCGGGCTGCTCGAGGACTGGAAGAAGGCCGGCCGGGCCGGGAAGCGCTACGACGACGCCCTGTGGGCGAAGTTCAAGGCAGCAGGCGACGCGCTCTACGGGGCCAAGGCCGAGGTCGACGCCCGGGATAACGAGGAGTTCGAGGGCAACCTCCAGCAGAAGCTCGCCCTGCTCGACGAAGCCGAGACCATCCTCACCATCACGGAGCGGGGCGCCGCCCGAGAGAAGCTCACCGCCGTGCAGCTGCGCTGGGACGAAATCGGCAAGGTGCCCCGCGACAAGGTGAAGACGGTCGAGGACCGCCTCCGCAAGGTCGAGTCGCACGTCCGCAAGCTCGACGACGACCATTGGCAGAAGAACAATCCGGAGACGAAGGCGCGGTCCGAGGGCCTCGCCAGCCAGCTCCAGGGCGCCATCAGCAAGCTGGAGGACGAGCTCACCGAGGCCCGCGCCTCGGGCGACGCGCGGAAGATCGCGGCCGCCGAGGAGGCACTCAATGCGCGCCGGGTCTGGCTCGACGCCCTGCGCTGATCCCGCCCCTCCACTGATCCCGCCCACCCCTGATCCCGTCCCACCCCTGAGCAGCGTTCCGGATTCAGGTTCAGCTGCGACACGCCGCATCCTCGGCCTCCGGAATGCGGCGTGTCGCCGTTCAGCCTGAATTGCGAACGGATGCCGCACGTGCGCGCACGGGTGGCGGGACGAAAGCGGGGCGGGGCCGGGCGCCCGGTCCGGCCGCGCACAGCCCCCGCGTCGCCGCCGCACTGCACACATCGCCTTGCCGTGACCGCGGGGGGAAGGCGAGGCACGACCATGGCCGCATGCAGGACCGGCTCCCCGGGGTGCTCGCGGCACCCGACCTTCCCCTGGCGGAG
This sequence comes from uncultured Microbacteriaceae bacterium, assembly GCA_947487835.1. GTDB lineage: Bacteria > Actinomycetota > Actinomycetes > Actinomycetales > Microbacteriaceae > Planctomonas. The sequence goes on along the minus strand of CANKXX010000002.1, from coordinate 471,118 downwards.
CTCTGCGCCGCGCGGCTTGACGGCGAGCTCGTCGCGCTCGACGAGTGCTTCTGCCCGGTCGACTCGGTGCTCGGCGTCGCTGAGCGGGCGGAGGCGCTCGCCCGCAGCGTGCCCCCGCGGCTGATCGCCGAGCGGGACAGCGCCGCCTGGGTGTGGGGCGCCCTGGAGCGGCCGCCCGCGGTGCACCGGCTGTGCGTCGACGCCGGCGCCCGGGTGCACCCGCCGCCGCGGGCGCGGCTCGCCGTGCGCGAGGTCCTGCTCGCCGCGGCGGACACCGTGTCGCTGCGCGGCATGACCGTCACGACCCCGCTGCGCACCGCGACGGACATCGTGCGCTTCGAGCACCGGTTCGGCGTGCGCGAGGCGGCGACGGTTGCCGCGCTGCTGCGCATGACGGGCGCCGCGGCGGACGAGTGCGCCCGCGCGATCGCTGCCCGCAGCCACCTGCCGCACAAGCGGCGGGCGCTCGGCAGGCTGCGCGCGCTCGAGCTCTGAGCCCGAAGTACCGGGATGCCCCGGACTAGCCGGCGTTGACGCGGTACACGTCGTACACGGCGTCGATGCGGCGCACCGCGTTGAGCACCCGGTCGAGGTGGGTGGTGTCGCCCATCTCGAAGACGAAGCGGCTGATCGCCAACCGGTCGCTCGAGGTGGACACGCTGGCCGACAGGATGTTGACGTGGTGCTCGGACAGCACGCGCGTCACGTCGGACAGCAGGCCCGCCCGGTCGAGCGCCTCGACCTGGATGTGCACCAGGAACAGGCTCTTCGAGGAGGGCGCCCACTCGACGTCGATCATCCGCTCGGGCTCCTGCAGGAGCTGCGCGACGTTGTGGCACACCCGCTGGTGCACCGAGACGCCGGAGCCGCGGGTCACGAAGCCGACGATCTCGTCGCCGGGCACCGGCGTGCAGCACTTGGCGAGCTTGACCAGGATGTCCGGGGCCCCGCGCACGAGCACGCCGGAGTCGCTGTTGACGGTCGAACGGGAACGCTGGGTGACCGGGAGGACGACCTCGTCCTCGTCGTCGTCGGTGTCGCCCTGGATGGAGGCGAGCACCTTCTCGATGACGGACTGGGTGGAGATGTGGCCCTCGCCGAGCGCGGCGTAGAGCGCGTCGACGTCCGCGTAGCGCATGCCCGAGGCCACCTCGGAGATGACGTCCTGGCTCATGAGCTTCTGCAGCGGCAGGTTCTGCTTGCGCATGGCCCGCGCGATCGCATCCTTGCCCTGCTCGATCGCCTCGTCGCGGCGCTCCTTGGTGAACCACTGGCGGATCTTGTTCCGCGCCCGCGGGCTCTTGACGAAGGTCAGCCAGTCCTGGCTGGGGCCGCTGTCCGGGTTCTTCGAGGTGAAGACCTCGACGACGTCGCCGCTGGACAGCGTCGACTCGAGCGGCACGAGGCGCCCGTTGACCTTGGCACCCATCGTGCGGTGGCCGACGTCGGTGTGCACCGCGTAGGCGAAGTCGACGGGCGTCGCGCCGGCGGGGAGGCCGATGACCTTGCCCTTCGGCGTGAAGACGTAGGTCTCCTTGGCGCCGATCTCGAAGCGCAGGGAATCGAGGAACTCGCTCGGGTCGGCGGTCTCGGCCTGCCAGTCGGAGATGTGAGCGAGCCACGCCATGTCGGTGTCCGTCTGCACCGCGGCCGCCGTGCTCTTGCCGCTGTTGACCTGCTCCTTGTACTTCCAGTGCGCCGCGACGCCGAACTCGGCCCGCTGGTGCATCTCGTAGGTGCGGATCTGGATCTCGACCGGCCGGCCCTCGGGGCCGATGACCGTCGTGTGCAGCGACTGGTACAGGTTGAACTTGGGCGTCGCGATGTAGTCCTTGAACCGGCCGGGCACCGGCGTCCACCGGGCGTGGATGAAGCCCAGGACGGCGTAGCAGTCGCGCAGCGAGTCGACGAGCACGCGGATGCCGACGAGGTCGTAGATCTCGTCGAACTCGCGACCGCGCACGATCATCTTCTGGTAGATCGAGTAGTACTGCTTCGGCCGCCCCACGACTTTGCCGCGGATGCGAGCGGCGCGCAGGTCCTCGTTGACCGCGTCGATGACGTGCTGCACGAACTCCTCGCGCTGCGGGGTGCGGGAGCGCACGAGGCTCTCGATCTCCTCGTAGAGCTTCGGGTACAGCACGGCGAAGGACAGGTCCTCCAGCTCCCACTTGATCGTCTGGATGCCCAGGCGGTGCGCGAGCGGCGCGTAGATCTCGAGGGTCTCCTTCGCCTTGCGCGCCGCCGACTCCGCGGGCACGAAGCCCCACGTCCGGGCGTTGTGCAAGCGGTCGGCGAGCTTGACGATGAGCACCCGGATGTCCTTCGACATCGCGACGATCATCTTGCGCACGGTCTCGGCCTGGGCGCTGTCGCCGTACTTGACCTTGTCGAGCTTCGTGACGCCGTCCACGAGCATCGCGATCTCGTCGCCGAAGTCGTGCTGCAGCATGTCGAGCGTGTAGTCGGTGTCCTCGACGGTGTCGTGCAGCAGCGCCGCAGCGATCGTCTTGGGGCCGATGCCGAGGTCGGCGAGGATCTGCGCGACCGCCACCGGGTGGGTGATGTACGGCTCGCCGCTGCGGCGCTTCTGGCCGTCGTGGGCCCGTTCCGCCGCGGTGTACGCCCGCTCGATGAGGGAGAGGTCCGCCTTGGGGTGGTGCGTGCGGACGGTGCGCAGCAGCGTGTCCACGGCGCCCGCGGGCTGAGCGCGGGAGAACAGCCGCGGCACCAGGCGGCGCAGCGATGCCGTGGTGGAGGTCGTCGTCTCGCTCATGGCCGCACCTCCGTCCCGGGTCGTACGCTCAAAAGTAGCACCGCGGAAAGCCATGGACGGTCGATGTTCGCCCTCAGATGACCTGGCCGGCCGAGCCGTCCGACGTCAGCACGTCTCCCCCGGCCGCGCGCCACGCCTGCATGCCGCCGGTGACGTTGGTGGCGTCGTAGCCGGCCTGGCGGAGCGCGCCCGTGACGGCGGCGGACCGCGCGCCGGAGCGGCAGATCACGAGCACCGGGACGTCCGAGGGAACCTCGTCCACCCGGTCCTGCAGCTGGGACATGGGCAGGAAGTGAGCCGATGCGGAGTGGCCCGCCTCCCACTCGTCGGTCTCGCGCACGTCGAGCAGCCAGGCGCCGGACGACGCGCGGGCGATCGCGTCCGCCGGGTCGATGCCCGGCACGGACCCGCCAGCGGCGCTCACGCGGAGACCGCCTGGCGCTCGGCCGCCGCCTTGGCGCGGTTCGCGAGCGTGCGCTGGTCGGCCTTCTTCACCGCGTCCTCGCCCTCACGCAGGTGCGCGTAGAGCGGCGCGGCGATGAAGATCGTGGAGTAGGTACCCACGATGATGCCGATGAACAGCGCGAGCGCGATGTCCCGCAGCGTGCCCGCGCCGAGCAGGACGGCGCCGATGAAAAGGATGGACGCGACCGGCAGGATCGCCACGATGGAGGTGTTGATCGAGCGCACGAGCGTCTGGTTCACCGCGAGGTTCACGGACTCGCCGAAGGTGCGGCGCGACTCGGAGCCGTCCTCCATGGTGTTCTCGCGGATCTTGTCGAACACCACGACGGTGTCGTACAGCGAGTAGCCGAGGATCGTGAGGAACCCGATGACCGCGGCGGGCGTGATCTCGAAGCCCGTGATGCCGTAGATGCCCGCGGTGAGCACCAGGTCGTGCAGCAGCGCGATGAGTGCCGCGGCGGACATCTTCCAGGTGCGGAAGTAGATGCCCATCACGATGGCGGAGAGCAGAAGGAACACGAGAAGCGCGCGCACGGCCGACTGGGTGATGTCCCCGCCCCACGACGGTCCGATGAAGGACTCGGTCACGTCCTCGGACGGCACGTCGTACGCCTCCGCGAGGGCCTGGCGCACCTCGGCGCTCTGGTCGCCGTCCTCGAGCGTGTCCGTCTGCACGCGGATCGCGTCGTTGCCGACGATCGAGACGCGTGCCGGAATGTCCGTGACGCTGGCCACGGCGTCCGTCGCGAGGCTCTGGTCGGTCGACTCCGCGCCCGCGATCTGGAACTCGGAGCCGCCCGTGAACTCGATGCCGAAGGTGAACCCGCCGCGCAGCACCGGGCCGAGCACGGAGATCGCGATCGCGGCGATCGCGATCAGGTACCAGAGCTTACGGCGGCCGACGATGTCGAACGAGCGCCGACCGGTGTAGAGGTCGTTGCCGAAGCGCGTGAAGCTGGCCATCAGGATTCCTTGTCCGACTTGATGGAGCGGACGCGGCCGGAGGAGACGAGCTCCTCCTCGGCCTTGCGCTCGGCGATGGTGCGGCGGCGTTCCGCCTCCTTGGCGCTCGGGGCGTTCTTGCCGCCGCCGCCCGCCACGGGCGTGCGGAAGGAGGCGCGGCCGCGGTACACGGCGCCCAGGGCGCGGGGGTCGAGGCCGCTGAGGCGGTGGCCCTCGTTGAAGAAGCGGGTGTTCGCGAGCAGCTGCAGCATCGGGTGCGTGAAGAGGCACACCACGATGAGGTCGACGATCGTCGTGAGGCCGAGCGTGAACGCGAAGCCGCGCACGTTGCCGACGGCGAGGATGAACAGCACGATGGCGGCGAGGAAGTTGACCGTGTCCGACGCGATGATGGTGCGCAGCGCGCGCTTCCAGCCCGACTCGACCGCGGACACGAGCCCGCGGCCGTCGCGGAGCTCGTCCTTGATGCGCTCGAAGTAGACGATGAACGAGTCCGCCGTGATGCCGATGGCCACGATCAGACCGGCGACGCCGGCGAGCGAGAGGCGGTAGCCCTCGCTCCACGACATCAGCGTGATGAGCAGGTAGGTCACGATCGCCGCGATCACGAGGGACGCGATCGTGACCGTAGCCAGCGCCCGGTACTGCACGAGCGAGTAGAGCACCACCAGCACGAGGCCGATGACGCCGGCGAGGAGGCCGCTGACGAGCTGCGCCGAGCCGAGGGTCGCGGAGATGAGCTCCGAGCTCTGCACGGTGAAGTTGAACGGCAGCGCGCCGAACTTCAGCTGGTCGGCGAGCGTCTTTGCGGACTCCTGGTCGAAGTTGCCGGTGATGCTCGGCTTGCCGTTGGTCACGGCGCCCTGGGTGACGGGGGCCGAGATGACCTGGCCGTCGAGCACGATGGCGAACTGGTTGCGCGGCGCCTCGAGGGCGACGAGCCGGGTGGAGATGTCGGCGAACTGCTCGGTGCCCTCGCCGTCGAAGACGATGTTCACGGCCCAGCGGCCGGTGCTCGCGCCCTGCTGGGTGGTCTCGAGGCCGCTCGTCGCGTTGGAGATCCGCTCACCGGAGACGCCGACCGGGCCGAGCAGGTACTTCACGGAGCCGTCCGACTCGCAGGTGATGAGGGGCTCGCCCTCGGGCGCGGCGCTGTTGTCGTTGTCCGCGGCCGCGCAGTCGTACGCGTCGAAGGCGGCCTGCTGCGCCGGGGTCACCCAGGCGAGGTCGCTTCCGTCGGTGGGGCTCGCCGTGGGCGTGGACTCCAGCGCGGGAGCAGGGGTCTCGGCCGGGGCTTCCGCGGCGGGAGCCTCTGCAGCCGGAGCCTCGGCGGCCGGGGTCTCCCCGGCGGGCGCCTCGGCAGCGGGGGTCTCGCCCGGGGCGGGCGTCTCACCCGGCGCGGGGGTCTCACCCACGGCCGTCGTCCCCGGGGCGCCGGCGATCAGCACCGGACGGAACTCGAGCTTCGCGGACTGCTCGATGCGGTTCAGCGTCTCCTCGTCCGGACGTCCCGGAATGGAGACGACGATGTTCGAGCCGCCCTGGGTGTTGATCTCCGCCTCGGAGACGCCGCTGGCGTCTACGCGCTGGCGGATGATGGCCACCGCCTGGGAGAGCTGCTCCGCGGACGGCCGCGCCTCCTCGCCACCCGCGAGCTGCGGCGCGAGGATGATCTGCGTTCCGCCCTCGAGGTCGAGGGCGAGCTTCGGGGTCCAGGAACCATTGGAGAAGATCACGCTCGCCGCGTTACCGGCGACGAGCATGCCGATGATCACGAGGAGCCAGATCAGCGAGCGCCGTGCCTTGCGCACGGGGGTCGACGACTTTGCCAACTACGGACTCAGCTTTCTACGCGCACGCCCCGGGACTCGAGAGCCCCGGAGCGCGCATTGTCGGTGGTTATTCGTCGACCCGCTTGGGACCGGTGCCCGGGGTGTCGGTGTCCGGGCGGGCGATGTCGGTCTCGTCGAGGCGCACGCTGGGGCCGCCGTTGCCGTCGACGACGGTCGCGTCCTCGACGGTCTCCGCGGTCACCGGGTCGACGACGCGGGACAGGGACTGGCGGTGCAGCCGGACGGTGGAGCCGGGCGAGGTCTCGACGACGACGATGTTGTTCTCCTCGTCGATCGAGAGGAGGGTGCCGTACAGGCCGAAGCTGGTCATGACCTCGGCGCCCGGGACCATCTTCTCCTGCAGCTCCAGCAGGTCACGCTGTCGCTTCCGTCCGTTGCGGAACATGAAGAAGATCAGCAGCGCGAGGACCGCGAGCATGATGAGGGTAAACGGATCCATGGATCACGAAGCCTTTCGGAATTTGTGGCTGAGGCGCGTCAGAGAGAGGACTGGGTGTTCCTGAGGCCGCTTGAATTATAGGTCATCCCCGAAGAGCCCCTCCTGATCGCGCTGCACCCCGAAGTGGCGCCACCCGGCCGGGGTGGCCACGCGACCGCGGGGCGTCCGGCTCAGCAGGCCGATACGCACGAGAAACGGCTCGACGACGGACTCGATGGTCTCCGGCTCCTCGCCCACCGACACGGCGAGCGTGCTGAGGCCGACCGGCCCCCCGCCGAAGCGGGTGAGGATCGTCTCCATCACGGCGCGGTCCAGCCGGTCGAGGCCGAGCGGATCGACGTCGTAGAGCTCGAGGGCGGCGTGCACCGACGCGAGGTCGGCGTCCGTGCCGTGCACGAGCGCATAGTCCCGCACCCGGCGCAGCAGGCGGTTCGCGATGCGCGGCGTGCCGCGGCAGCGACCCGCGATCTCGGCGATCGCGCGCCGGTCGATGCGGAGCTCGAGCAGCGACGCGGCGCGCACCAGCACCTGCTCGAGTTCGGCCTCGTCGTAGAACTCGAGGTGCGCGGTGAAGCCGAAGCGGTCGCGGAGCGGGTTCGGCAGCAGGCCGCTGCGCGTGGTCGCGCCGACGAGCGTGAACGGCGAGAGGTCGAGCGGGATGGACGTGGCGCCGGCGCCCTTACCCACCATGATGTCGATACGGAAGTCCTCCATGGCCAGGTACAGCATCTCCTCGGCGGATCGCGCCATGCGGTGGATCTCGTCGATGAACAGCACCTCGCCCGGCACGAGCGAGGAGAGCACTGCCGCGAGGTCGCCCGCGTGCTGGATGGCGGGGCCGCTCGACATCCGCAGGGGGCGGTTGCTCTCCTGCGCGACGATCATGGCCAGTGTCGTCTTGCCCAGCCCGGGCGGGCCCGCAAGCAGGATGTGGTCGGGCGTGCGGCTCTGCATCTCCGCGGCGCGCAGCAGCAGCTGCAGCTGACCGCGCACCTTGGTCTGGCCGACGAACTCGGCGAGGGTCTTCGGGCGCAGCGCGCCCTCGAAGGCGAGCTCCGCATCCGACTCGAGGTCGGGGTTCGCGACGTCCGGCGCGCCGTCGGGGCCGCTCATCGCGACACCCCGCTGGGCTGGGCGGGACCGAGCCGGGCGAGCGCGAGGCGGAGCACGGCGGGGACGGACTCGGAGTCGCCCGCCTCGGCGAGCACGTCGTCCACGGCCTGGGCAGCGGCGCGCTCGGACCAGCCGAGCCCGACGAGCGCGGCGAGCACGCTGGACTGCACGCCCGCGGGGGCGGCGGCCGCGGCGGCGCGGGAGACCGGCGTGCTCGTGACGACGACCTTGCCCGCGAGCTGCAGCACGATGAGCTTCGCCGTCTTGGGGCCGATCCCGGACACCCGGCGGAAGACCGCGTCGTCCTCGGTCGCGACGGCGGAGGCGATGGCCGAGGGGTCGAGGGTGGCGAGCACGCCCATCGCGGACTTGGGTCCGACGCCGGTGACGCCGCAGAGCAGGTCGAAGATGTGCAGCTCGTCCTGGCCCGGGAAGCCGAAGAGGGAGAGCGAGTCCTCGCGGACGACGAGGGAGGTGAGCAGGGTGGCCTCGTGGCCGACCCGGAGGCTCAGGGCGTGGGCGGGCGTCACCTGCACCGCGTAGCCGACCCCGCCGACGTCGATAACGACCGCCGAGCCGGCGGCGACGAGCACGGTGCCGCGCAGAGAGGAGATCACCGCCACAGCCTAGGAGCAACCCCCGACCTCGGGGCGGTGCCTCGCCGGGGAGCCGCAGACCCACCCCGTGAGGTGCCCGACTCGGTCCCGGATACCGCCGATCCGGGACCGAGTCGGGCGCCTCACGCGGAGAAGACGGGGCGCGGCGGGGCGCAACGAAATGAGGGGGGACGCTCAGCGGCCGCGGGCGGCCTTCTCCGCGGCCAGCCAGGCCGCCTGTGCGGGAGTGGTGGCGGCGGCGCCGGTCCCCGCGGCGATCGAGGGGATGCCGCGCCGCCCCGGCGCGGCGACGGACGGGATCCCGCCCGTGCGCCAGGCCGCGCAGATCGCGATGGCGAGAGCGTCGGCGGCGTCCGCGGGCTTCGGCGCCTCCAGGAGACCGAGGATGCGGGCGACCATGGTGCCGACCTGGCGCTTGTCCGCGGAGCCGTACCCGGTCACCGCGGCCTTGACCTCGCTCGGGGTGTGCAGGGCGACGGGGATGCCGCGCCGGGCCGCGCTGTGCAGGGCGACGCCGCTGATCTGGGCCACGCCCATGACCGTGCCGCGGTTCTGCTGCGCGAACACGCGCTCGATCGCGACGGCCGCCGGGCGGTGCTCGTCGAGCAGGCGCTCGATGCCGTCGCCGATCGCGAGCAGCCGCTGCTCGAGCGGCATGTCCGCCGTCGTGCGCAGCACGAGCACGTCGACGAGCGCGGCCGTGCGGTTGGGCATCACGTCGACGACGCCGACACCGCAGCGGGTGAGGCCGGGGTCGATGCCGAGCACGCGGTGCGGCATCACCGAGCCCGCCCTACTCCTCGTCGTCGAGCTGGGCCTGCACGTCCGCGGGGATGTCGAAGTTCGCGTACACGTTCTGCACGTCGTCGAGGTCCTCGAGGGCGTCGACGAGCTTCAGCACCTTGCGCGCGGTCTCGAGGTCGACCTCGACCTTGAGCGACGGCACGAACTCGATGTCGGCGGAGTCGTAGTCGATGCCCTGCTCCTGCAGCGCGGCCCGCGAGTTCACGAGGGCGGACGGGTCGGTGCGCACCTCGAACAGCTCGCCGTGGTCCAGCACCTCCTCGGCACCCGCGTCGAGCACGGCCATCAGCACGTCGTCCTCGGACAGGCCGTCGTTGTGCGGCACGGCGATGACGCCCTTGCGGTGGAAGTTGTAGGCGACGCTGCCCGGGTCGGCCATGGTGCCGCCGTTGCGCGTCATCGCCGTGCGCACCTCGGCGGCGGCGCGGTTCTTGTTGTCGGTGAGGCACTCGACGAGCATCGCGACGCCGTTCTGCCCGTAGCCCTCGTACATGATCGTCTGGTAGTCGACCACCTCGCCGAGCAGCCCGGCGCCGCGCTTGACGGCGCGGTCGATGTTGTCGTTCGGGACCGAGGTCTTCTTGGCCTTCTGGATGGCGTCGACGAGCGTCGGGTTGCCCGCGAGGTCAGCGCCGCCGATCTTGGCCGCGACCTCGATGTTCTTGATGAGCTTCGCGAACGACTTCGCACGGCGAGAGTCGATGATCGCCTTCTTGTGCTTGGTCGTCGCCCACTTGGAATGACCGGACATGCGTGTGGTGTCTCCTAACCCGAGAGTCGTTCAAGTGTAAAGGACGGGGCGAATCGCCCCTTCAGGAGTGGTAGCCGACGTGCCGCACGCGCTCGAGGAAGTACTCGTGGAAGCGGTAGTCGTTCGTGATCTCCGGGTGGAAGGACGTGCCGAGCAGGTTCCCCTGCTCGACGGCGACCACGCGGCCGTCGTCGAGGGTCGACATCGCCGACGCCCTCTCGCCCACCGTATCGACCACGGGTGCGCGAATGAACACGGCATGCATGGGCACCGCGCCGAGCTTCGGCACGTCGAGGTCGACCTCGAACGACTCCGTCTGCGGCCCGAAGGCGTTGCGACGCACCGAGATGTCGAGCCCGCCGAGGCTCTGCTGGCCGGCGATGCCGTCGACGATCCGGTCGGACAGCATGATGAGCCCCGCGCACGTCCCGTACACCGGCATGCCCTCGGCGATCGCCTCCTGCAGCGGCTCGGCGACACCGAATGCGCGCGACAGCTTGTCCATCACGCTCGACTCGCCGCCGGGGATGACGAGACCGGACACGGCCTTCACGTCCTCGGCGCGGCGCACGGGCACCGCCTCGGCGCCCAGGCTCGCCAGCACGCGGATGTGCTCGCGGAAGTCCCCCTGCAGCGCGAGAACGCCGACCGGTGCGCCCGTTCCGCTACCAGCCACGCTCGGCGAGTCGGTGCGGCGCGGGCACGTCGGCGACGTTGATGCCGACCATCGCCTCGCCGAGGCCGCGGGAGACCTCCGCGATCACGGACGGGTCGTCGTAGAAGGTCGTGGCCTTGACGACGGCCGCGGCGCGGGCCGCGGGGTTGCCGGACTTGAAGATGCCGGAACCCACGAACACGCCGTCGGCGCCGAGCTGCATCATCATCGCCGCGTCCGCCGGGGTGGCGACGCCGCCCGCGGTGAACAGGACGACGGGGAGGGCGCCGCGCTCGGCGACCTCGGCGACCAGGTCGTACGGGGCCTGCAGCTCCTTGGCGGCGACGTAGAGCTCGTCCTTCGACATGGCGGACAGCGCGGCGATCTCCGACTTGATCTTGCGGATGTGCTTGGTCGCCTCGGAGACGTCGCCCGTGCCGGCCTCGCCCTTCGAGCGGATCATGGCCGCGCCCTCGTTGATGCGGCGCAGCGCCTCGCCCAGGTTGGTGGCACCGCAGACGAACGGCACGGTGAACTTCCACTTGTCGATGTGGTTCACGTAGTCGGCGGGGCTCAGCACCTCGGACTCGTCGACGTAGTCGACGCCGAGGGTCTGCAGCACCTGCGCCTCGACGAAGTGGCCGATGCGCGCCTTCGCCATGACCGGGATGGACACGGTCGCGATGATCTGGTCGATGAGGTCGGGGTCGCTCATGCGCGCGACGCCGCCCTGGGAACGGATGTCGGCCGGCACGCGCTCGAGGGCCATGACGGCGACCGCCCCGGCGTCCTCGGCGATCCGAGCCTGCTCGGCGGTGACGACGTCCATGATGACGCCGCCCTTCAGCATCTCGGCGAGCCCGCGCTTGACGCGGCTCGACCCGAATTCGCCGGAAGTGGGAGAGGTAGACATGACGTCCATTCTATTTCGTCTGGTGATCCCTATTCGCCGTGAGCCCAGCCGTCGGCGATGCTCTGGCGCACCTCGCCGAGCAGCTGCGGCAGGGCCTTGGTCTTGGCGATGATCGGGAAGAAGTTCGCGTCCTGCGCCCAGCGCGGAACGATGTGCTGGTGCAGGTGCGCGGCGACGCCCGCGCCGGCGACGACACCCTGGTTCATGCCGATGTTGAAGCCGTCGTTCCGCGACACCCGCCGCAGCACGCGCATCGCCTTCTGGGTGAGCGAGCCGATCTCGGCCGCCTCCTCCTCCGTGGCGAGGTCGTAGGTCGCGACGTGCCGGTACGGGCAGACGAGCAGGTGCCCGCTGTTGTACGGGAACAGGTTGAGCAGCACGTACGCGTGCGTGCCCCGCGCCACGATCAGCGCCTGCTCATCGTCCATGGTGGGCGCGACGCAGAACGGGCAGTCGTCCTTCGTGGGCTGCTGGCCGTGCTCGATGTAGACCATCCGGTGCGGGGTCCACAGCCGCTGGAACTCGTCCGGGACGCCGGCGAGGTGCGTCTGCACCCCGCCGGCGTTCTCGACGGCGATCCCGGCGTGATCCGCGGCCTCCGCGGCCGAAGCGTGCGCCTCCTCGCCCCGCGGCTGCTCCTCGTCGCCGTAGTCCGACATGCTCAGTCGAGCCATGCGGTCTCCACCTGCGCGCGGGTCTCGATGCTCTCGAGGATGCGGCGGACGGCCTCGTCGACCGGCACACCGTTCTTCTGGCTGCCGTCGCGGAAGCGGAAGCTCACGGTGCCCGCCGCCCTGTCCTCCTCGCCCGCGATGAGCTGGAACGGGATCTTCGCCTTCGTGTGGTTGCGGATCTTCTTCTGCATGCGGTCGTCGGAGCGGTCGACCTCGGCGCGCACCCTGCCGTCGCGCAGCCGGTCGACGATGCCCTCGAGGTACTCCGCGTACTCGTCCGCCACCGGCACGCCCATGACCTGCACGGGCGAGAGCCACACCGGGAACGCGCCCGCGTAGTGCTCGGTCAGCACGCCCATGAAGCGCTCGATCGAGCCGAACAGGGCGCGGTGGATCATGACCGGGCGCTGCCTCGAGCCGTCCGGGGCCGTGTAGTCGAGCTCGAAGCGCTCGGGCAGGTTGAAGTCGAGCTGCACCGTGGACATCTGCCAGGTGCGGCCGATGGCGTCCCGCGCCTGCACGGAGATCTTCGGCCCGTAGAAGGCCGCCCCGCCCGGGTCGGGCACGAGGTCCAGCCCGGACTCCGCGGCGACCTCGGCGAGCGTGGTCGTCGCCTCCTCCCAGATCGCGTCGTCGCCGACGTACTTCTCCGGGTCCTTGGTCGACAGTTCGAGGTAGAAGTCGGTGAGGCCGTAGTCGCGCAGCAGGTCGAGCACGAAGCGGAGCGTGCGGCTCAGCTCGTCCTTCATCCGCTCGCGCGAGGTGAAGATGTGGGCGTCGTCCATCGTGAGGCCGCGCACCCGGGTGAGGCCGTGGATGACGCCGGACTTCTCGTTGCGGTAGACCGTGCCGAACTCGAACAGCCGCAGCGGCAGGTCGCGGTACGAACGCGCGCGGGACCGGTAGATGAGGATGTGGAACGGGCAGTTCATGGGCTTCAGGTAGTAGTCCGCCCCCTGTCGCGTCACCTCGCCCTCCTCGTTGCGCGCCTCGTCGAGGTGCATGGGCGGGAACATGCCGTCGGCGTACCAGCCGAGGTGCCCGGAGGTCTCGAACAGGTGGGCCTTCGTGATGTGCGGCGAGTAGACGAAGTCGTAGCCCTCGTCCTCGTGGCGGCGGCGCGAGTAGTTCTCCATCTCACGGCGGATGATGCCGCCCTTGGGGTGGAACACCGCGAGGCCGGAGCCGATCTCGTCCGGGAAGGAGAACAGGTCGAGCTCGCTGCCGAGGCGGCGGTGGTCGCGCTTCAGCGCCTCCTCGACGCGGGCCTGGTACGCGCGCAGCTCGTCCTTCGACGGCCATGCCGTCCCGTAGATGCGCTGCAGCTGCGGGTTCTTCTCGGAGCCGCGCCAGTACGCCGCGGCCACGCGGGTGAGGGCGTAGCCGTTACCGATCATGCGGGTGGAGGGCACGTGCGGGCCGCGGCAGAGGTCCTGCCAGTACCGCTCCCCCGTCTTCGCGTCGACGTTCTCGTAGATCGTCAGCTCCGCGCCGCCGACCTCGACGGACTCGCCGGAGTCGTCGGGCAGCGCGTCCGGGTCGGTGCTGCCGCCCTTGAGGCCGATGAGCTCGAGCTTGTACGGCTCGGCGGCGAGCTCGCGGCGCGCCTCGTCATCGCTCACGACGCGGCGCACGAAGCGCTGCCCCTGGCGGATGATGCGGTCCATGGCCTTCTCGATGGCCTTCAGGTCCTCGAGGGCGAACGGCGTGGCCACGTCGAAGTCGTAGTAGAAGCCGTCGGTGACGGGCGGCCCGATGCCGAGCTTCGCCTCCGGGTTGATCGACTGCACGGCCTGGGCCAGCACGTGGGCGGCCGAGTGCCGCAGGATGTCGAGCCCGTCCTTCGACGACACGGCGACGGGGGCGACGGTGTCACCGGGGGCGACCTCGGTCGCCAGGTCGCGCAGCTCGCCGTTCACCCGCAGGGCGACGACCGTGCGGTCGGGGAACAGCTCGAAGCCCGTGGTCGTCTCGGTGACCTCGATCGTTTCGTCGCTGCCGGCGGACACCTCGAGATTGTGGGACACGAAACGCTCCTCGCTAGTTGAACCAACCGTCCAACTTTAGCCGCGGCGAACGGCGCCGACCGCCGGGCCGCCGGAACTCAGCCGCGCCCGCCGCCGCCCGGGCGGCCCTTGCGCTGCCGGCGCGCGTTCGCGGCGGCCCGGGCGGACGCCGCGGTGGGGCGCTTCGGCGCAGCCTTGGCCTTCTCGGCCCTCGCCTCCTTGGCCTTCGCCTTGGCCTTCGCGGTCCGCTTCGCCGGCGCGGGCTCGGCCTCCGCCGCACCCGCCACCCGGGAGCTGCGGGCGGTCCGGCCGCGGACGATGCCGACGAACTCCTCGAGCTCGGGTCGGTCGTCCCCCGCGCGCCAGGCCAGCGCGATGCGGGTGCCCTCCGCGTCGGTCACGGGTCGGTACAGCAGGTCCTTGCGGGCGTGCAGCTGCGCGAGCGACTGCGGCAGGATGCGCAGCCCCACCCCGGCCGCCACGAGCTCGATGTCGTCCGCGACCTCCCCGTCGAGCAGGCGCTCGTCCGCGAGGTCGGCCAGGGTCACGCCGTCGAACAGCGACGCCTCGTGGTCGCGCGGCAGCACGACCACGGCGGTCTCGGTCCACAGCGGGATGAGCGTGAGGCCGTCCTCGTCGATCGGCAGGCGGACGAAGCTCATGTCGACCTCGGCGTCCCGCAGGACCGAGGCCTGGGTCTCCGGCGTCGTGAGGACGATCTCGAGCGGGGTGTCCGGCAGTCGGTCCGCCCACACCCGGGACCACTTGCTCACGGTCACGCCGGGCACGATGCCGACGCGGAGGGTGCCGTCCATGCGCCGCACCCCTTTCCGGCCGCGAGCGCGGACACGGCTCTCAGGATAGGACACCGGCGCCGCGCCGGGGCTCCCCCGCCGCCGTTACGCTTGGCCCATGAGCCCCGAGAAGAAGCCGCAGACCATGAAGCCCTCGTCGGCCGCGAAGAAGCTCGGCATCTACCTGCCCGCCGCCCCCGAGGAGTTCCAGAACACCCCGGTGTCGCGCGGCGAGCTCGACGCGATGCTCGCCGACCCGCCGCAGTGGGTCGTCGACCTGCGGCTCGCGGGCCCGCACCCGCGTGATGTGGTGGCCCGCAAGCTCGGCGTGTCGACCTCCGGGCTGGCCCGCGCCGGCGTCACCGAGGCGCTCACCACCGAGGAGATCCGCGGCCTGCTGGCCGCGCCGCCCGAGTGGCTGGTGCGCGAGCGGCAGACCCAGGCCGACGTGCGGGCCGAGAACCACCGCATCAACGAGCGGGACGCCGCCCGCCGCGCCGCCTCTCCCAACCGCTCCTGACGCTGTACTGATTCGCGCCGGCGGGATCCGCGCCCGCCCGATCCGCGCCGGCCGACCCGCGTGGCCTGATCCGCGCCCGCCCGGGTCAGGGAGCCGCCGGGTCCCGCTGACCCTCCGTGCCACGGACGGCCGAGAACCAGAAGTACTGCTTGTCGTCGCGCAGCGGCACGCCGACCACGGGGATGACCGAGCGCACCTGAGCGGTGACGGCCCCGTCCCGCTCCACGGAGACGGCGGGCGGCGCACCGACGACCAGCGGGAACGTCCGGGCGTGCATGCCGGCCGGCGCGCGGTACGTCGTCGACCTGCCGGCGATCGTCACCGTGACGTCCGCGGGAGCCGTGAGGAACGTGAGCGCCTCCACGGTGTCGCGGGGGTCCGTGCGCGGCGCTCCCCGCCACCAGTGCTGCATCTCCCGCTGCTGCCGGGCTCCGGAGTAACCGGAGCCGACGAGGTTGGAGCGGTGCGACAGGATGACCTCGTCACGCAGGATGCGGGGGTACGAGCCGGTGTGGAACTTCTCGATGTAGTAGGCCGCGACGATGAGCGGACCGTATCCGCGGGCCTCGCCCGGCGCGTAGCTCGTACCCTCGGAGTAGTCCGACCAGGTCACCATCTGGATGTAGTCGGACTCCTCCTCGATCGCCTTCTCCCACGACGCCCGGGTGGCGGCCGTGTTCGCCGCCTCGTCGTACAGCCCGGAGCGGCGGCGCACCTGCTGGCCGCCGACCGGGGCCATGTAGACCTTGCCGCGGGCGTGCGAGCGCGCAGCCTGATCGGTCGACGTCGAGATCGTGAGCGGATCGCCGCCGGCACGCCATGATCCCTCGCCCATGGTGAGGCCCGCGAACTTTTCCGCGGCGGTGAAGTCGAGGAAGCTCAGCAGCAGCGCCGGGGACAGGCCGTGCCTCGTGCGCAGGGCCTGCGCGACGTCGGCCCACCACCGTACGTCGGCCGCGGTGTTGTCGCCCTCGCCCTTGAACGAGGTGACGACGAACCGCCCGTCGGGCAGGTAGAAGGACGACTCGAGGCCGGCGAACGTCGCGATCGCGTCCGCGGCCACCGCGGGCGGCGCCTGCCCCGTCACGCCGTTCTTGTCGACCATGGGCACGACGAGGAAGCCGGTGCCGAGGTCGGAGGCGGCGCGGGCGAGGCGGGCGTAGGCGTCGTAGTTGCTGCCCTCGAGGCCGAGCATGTCCACGACGAAGCCGTCGATGCCGTGCGCCTGCGCCGTGCGGATGTCGAACACGGCGTCCTGGTAGCGCCAGTCGCCGCTGAGGGGCGGTCGGAACAGGGGCCGGTCGGAGTGCAGGCCGCCGTGCTCGGCCCAGCTGCTGTGGGTGACGCTGGCGTACGTCGTGGAGTAGACGTCCTGAGCCCGGGTGGGCGCGTTGTTGATGCTGCGCGGGTAGGGGCCGAAGTAGTGCGCGAACACCTTCTTCGGCGAGGTCCGGGTCGACCGGTCGAAGAAGAGGCCGGGGTCCGCGGCAGCGCCGGGGACCGGCGCCGGGACCGGCGCGGCCGGCGGCGCGGGAGCGGGCTCGGGAGCCGGCGCGGGCGCGGGCGCCGGTGCCGGTGCCGGTGCTGGTGCCGGGGTATCCCCGCCGCGGATCTCGAACGCCCGGAAGCCGGTGGCCGCCCACTCCGGGTAGGTGAGCTGGTGCTTGACGCCGTCCTCGCCCTCGAGGAAGAGCTCGTTGTGGCCCCTCCACTGGTAGACGGTGCTTCCCGCGATCCAGCCCGCGATGCGCGGCGCCGGCGCGCCCGCCCGGTTCCACTGCTCGAAGGTGAGCCGGTCCCACTGCCAGGCGGACTCCCCGCCCGGCCAGAAGGTGACGGCGTAGACCGAGGCGGACCACGGGTACTTCACGTAGTCCGTGTCGGCCGCGGCGGGGTGCTTCAGCCCGTAGGCGTCGCGCCAGCGCTCGTAGGAGATGGCCTTCGGCGTCCGGCCGTCGACCAGCTCGACGATCACGCCGGAGTAGCGGAGCAGGTGGAGCGGCCACCGGGTGGCGGCGGCCGCGGACACGGCCGCGGTCGCGGTCGCGGTCGCGGTGTTCACCGCCGTGCTGCCACCGGTCGCGGTGACGCCGGACGCCGTCACGTACCCGATCGTCGTCGCGACGGGTTCCGCAGCCACGGCGAGCCGGCCGGACGGGGTGCTCGCGCACCCGGTGAGAAGCAGAACGGCAAGCAGGGCCGAGAACAGCTGACGCACAATGATCCCCCGATTCATCCCCTGCAGGATAAGCAGCGTCGACGCGGATCCGGGCGGAAATCCGGGACAACGCCCCCGTTCTGGGGCGACGGCCCCACCCCGCCGACGCCCCCGGGCGATCGTGACGCAACGGTGACGCGCACCCGTGTCGGGCCGCCCACCCGGAGTCCTACTGTCACGGCATGACCTCCCGCGTCGCACGACTCCCGCTCCTGCTGGCCGCTGCAACGGCCCTGCTCCTCGCCGGGTGCGCCCCGTTCCTCCCCGACCCCTTCCCGACCGGCAGCCCCGCCCCGTCGTCCTCACCCCCGCCGTCCGCGACCGCCACGCCGACCCCGCCCCCCGCGACCGCCGGCCCCACGCCGTCGCCCGATTCGTCGGAGGAGCCGCAGCCCGACCCCTCGTCCGCGGCCAAGCCCGATCTCGCCGACGTGCGCCTGACGACCGAGGGGCTCGGCTCCCTCCGGATCGGTCGCCCGGCCTCGGCCAGCGGCATGGTGGCGTACGACCCCGACTTCTGCGACGGGGTCGCCGATGACCCGGGCGACCCGGCGAACGGCAGGTGGGTGAGCACCTACGGCGGCGACACGTTCGGCGTCTCGGTCACGGCCGAGGGGCTCGTGTCCTCCGTCGGGGTGCGCCAGGCGGACCTGCGGACGCCCCGCGACATCGGCATGGGATCGACCCTCGAAGAGGTGCGCGCCGCGCATCCGGATGCGGTCCAGGTGCCGCTCACGGAGGGGCTCACGGACGTGTGGGTGCTGCGCGGGCCGAGCGGCCAGACGGTGTTCGAGGTGGCCGCCGACTCGTCGCCCGGGTACTTCCCGCCGGCGGTGCTCGGCACGGTCGTCACCCTGCGGACGAGCGAGCTCGGCACCGGCGAGCGGTCGATCTGGGGGTCGGACGGCGGCGAGGGCAGTTGCCTGTGATCGCCGCCGGCGGTATCCGGATCGGCGCAAGCGACACCGCTTAACCGAAAAAGCCCCGGATGACCGGGGCTCTTCGAGTGAGCGATACTGGGATCGAACCAGCGACCTCTTCCGTGTCAGGGAAGCGCGCTACCGCTGCGCCAATCGCTCATGCTGTTGTGTTGTCGCCGTGATCGGGCGAGGTGGAGACGGGATTTGAACCCGCGTGGACGGCTTTGCAGGCCGCTGCCTCGCCTCTCGGCCACTCCACCGTGGTGGTTCTCCACCTGTGAACAGGAATGATCCGAGGATCATTCCCTTCGAGCGGATGACGAGATTCGAACTCGCGACCCTCACCTTGGCAAGGTGATGCGCTACCACTGCGCCACATCCGCATGCCCGCCGTTTTGGCGTGCTCAGGAACTCTAACCGATCGGACCCCCGAGTACCAAAACGAGCCGTCGCGGGTGTGTCGTGCCGCCTCCCGTCCGGTCCCCGTGGATTTCGGCGCCGCCAACCTATGGCATCATGGTCTTCGCAACACGGGCGATTGGCGCAGTTGGTAGCGCGCTTCCTTCACACGGAAGAGGTCATCAGTTCGAGTCTGGTATCGCCCACCACAACGAGAGCGCCCCGGGGAACCGGGGCGCTCTCGTCTTTCCGGCCCGTCCCCCTGGCGCATACGCCGGCCGGCACAGGCCTCGCGCCCCCGTCGCACGCCCCCCAGGACACCCCCCACACGCCCCCTCCGGCGCCCCCCATTTTCGGCGCGCCCGCCCCCCCACCCGGGTCTTCAGCGACATCACGGTGTCTGGACACAATGAACGCGTCCACCCCCCCGAGAGGACCAACCCATGTCCCAGCTACGCTCACCCGAGCAGATCCCCGCCCGTCCCGAACGCCTCGCCGTGCGCGTCCTCGGCCCCCTGCTCGTGCAGCGGGGAGCCGTCACCCTCGACGCCACGCAGCTCGGCGGCCCGAAGCCCCGTCAGATCCTCGAAATCCTGCTCCTGCGCGTCGGCACGCCGGTGTCGAAGGAGCGGCTCGTCGAGTTGATCTGGGACGGCAACGCGCCCACCGAGGCCATGTCGACGCTGGAGAGCTACGTCAGCGTCCTCCGCCGCCACCTGCAGCCCGGCTGCGGCAAGTGCGGCCCGCTCAGGACCACGAACGGGGGCTACCTCCTCGACCCGGATCTGGTGGACCTCGACCTGAACCGGTTCGACGCCCTGGTGCGCCGCGCGGCCGACGCGGACGCCGCCACCTCCCTCCCCCTGCTGCTCGAGGCCTTGGCCATCGCCGACGCTCCCCTGCTCGGGGACGAGCTGCGGCCTGCCTGGGCGGAGGAGGAGCGGGCTCGGCACGCGTCGCGGGTCGTCTCCGCCCGCACCATGGCGGCCGAGGCCGCCCTCGACCTCGGCAGGCCGGCCGACG
Source organism: uncultured Microbacteriaceae bacterium (assembly GCA_947487835.1). GTDB lineage: Bacteria > Actinomycetota > Actinomycetes > Actinomycetales > Microbacteriaceae > Planctomonas. Next base: position 451,215 of record CANKXX010000002.1, on the reverse strand, counting down.
CCGCCCGGCTCGCCGAGCTCGCCGTCGCCGCCGACCCCCTGAGCGAGAACGCCTGGACCGCGCTCCTGCTCGCGCGGCAGGAGGAGGGGCGCCCCGCCGAGGGGCTCCGCGCGTACGAGCGCTGCCGCGAGATCCTCGAGCGCGAGCTCGGCTGCGCGCCGGGCCCGAGGCTCCAGGGCGCCCACGCCCGTCTGCTCCGCGCCACCGCGGGCGAGGACGACGGCCTCTCCGAGGTGCTGTCGGCACTCCTCGTGCTGCACGAGGCGCTCGTCGCCTCGGCGACGAGCGCAGCGGCGTCGGTGAAGCGCGCCGTGGCGCCGGAGCCGCGGACGTCCGCCGCACCGGTCGACATCTCGAACGGCGCCGTGGCCGCGGCGAGCGTATGGGCAGTCGACCCCCGGCGCAGCGCCGCGAGCGCGGTCCTGTCCTCGTTCCTCCAGCGCGCCCTGGCGGCCGCCTAGCGACAGGGCGATCGCACCGGCGGCGCGCCCTCGATCCGGGGGCGCGCCGTCCCCGCGTGGCGAAAGTGACGATTTCTCGACACCGGAGCAGAAGCGGTCGTATGATTTCCCCACGTCTCGGGTTCAGCTCGGGAGAGGGAGTATCGTGGCCGACATCGCAGCACGCAGCGAAGATGCTGTTGGAGCAACGATTTCGGTGCTGGTCATCGACGACCACCGCACGTTCGCGGAACTGCTGATCGGCGCGCTCGGCCGCGAGCCCGACATCACGAGCGTCGGCTGGGCAGGGTCGGTCGCGGAGGGCACCGCGGCAGCGCTCGACCTGCGTCCGGACGTGATCGTGCTCGACTACCACCTGCCGGACGGCACCGGCCTCGCCGCCGCGGAGCGGATCTTCAAAGCGGCTCCGGCCACGCGCATCGTCATGCTCACCGGCGCCGCCCCGCGCGACGCCATGGAGCAGGCGGCGGGGCTGGGGATCTGCGCGTTCCTGCCCAAGGACGGCTCCCTGTCGACGGTCCTCGACGCGATCCGGCACTCGCGCCACGGGGCCTTCTTCATCCACCCCTCGCTGCTGTCCCAGGGGGCGCCCGCCGCCGCGCCCGTCACGGGACCGGTGCCGATGCTCACCCCGCGGGAGCGCGAGGTCCTGCGGCTCATGTCGACCGGGGCGGACGTGCGCACGAGCGCCAATCTGCTCGGGATGTCGACGAACACCTGCCGGGGACACGTGAAGTCGATCCTGGCCAAGCTCGGCGCGCACAGCCAGCTCGAGGCGGTCGCGAGCGCGACCCGGCTCGGGCTGCTGAGCGGGCGCCATGGCTGACTTCCCCCGGCTGGGGTCCGCCACGTCCGCCGTCCGCATCGACGGCCCGCGCGAGCGCTCCGAGGTGCGCGACGCCGTGTCGCGGTTCCTCTCGACAGGGCTCGTGGTGCTGCTCGTGGTCATCACCCCCCTCGCCTTCTGGATCCGCGGGCAGACCGAGGTGCACGCCCTCCACTCGGCGACCCAGATCACCCAGCGGCTCGCGGACTACGCCATCTCCCCGCTCGCGACCGAGGACCTGCTCCGCGGTGATCCGGAGGCGATCGTGCGGCTGGACCGCAGGCTCGAGCCCTGGATGCGGGTCGGCACCATCCATCACATCAAGGTCTGGGACAGGCAGGGGCGGGTCGTCTACTGCGACGACGAGTCGCTGATCCGCCGGCGCTTCCCGCTGCCGCTCGGCGAGGAGGTCTTCGCCGCCGGTTGGAAGGGCGACGCGTCTCTCGTGCGGGCGTCGGCCATCGGCGACCTCGCCAGCACCGACACCGAGGTGGTGCGCGCGTTCGCGCAGGTGCGACCGCCCGACGCTGAGCCCCTGCTCATCGACGTCGCGTACGACAACGACCTCGTGCGGTCCGAGCAGACGGCGGTGCTCGCGAACATGGCGCCCCCGTTCCTGCTCGCCCTGCTCGTCCTGCAGCTGGCCCAGCTGCTCCCGGCCGTCGGCCTGGCCAAGCGCGTCCAGCGCCATCAGCTCGCCCGGCGCCTGCTGCTGCAGCGGGCGATCGAGGCGTCCGATCTGGAGCGCAGGCGGATCGCCCGCGACCTCCACGACGACGTGATCCAGGAGCTGTCCGGACTCGCCTACCGCCTGGACGCCGAGGCCCGCGGCGCCGACGGGTCGCCCCTGATCGGGCAGACGCAGGCCGTGCTGCAGAAGAACCTGCGCACCCTCCGCGCGGTCACGAGCGAGCTCTACACCCCGGATCTCGCCCGGCTCGGGCTGCGGGAGGCGCTCGACCGGTTGGCCGACACGATCCGGGAGCAGGGCGTCGCGGTGACGCTCGACGTTCCCGACGACCCCGAACTGGAGCTCGACGACGAGCAGACGCTCCTGCTGTTCCGGGTCTCGCGGGAGGTGCTCGTCAACGTCGCGAAGCACGCCCAGGCGCGCAACACCCGCATCGACCTCCGCCGGCAGGCGGAGGTCCTCGAGCTGACGATCCAGGACGACGGCCGCGGCTTCGACGTGGACGCCGGCTCCCCGGACGGGCACCTGGGCATGCGGATCCTCCACGACGTCGTCCACGAGGCCGGCGGCGAGCTGCAGGTACACTCGCGCGTCGGCCTCGGCACGACGGTCTTCGTGTCCCTTCCGCTGGACTGACCGGGCCGTTCCTCGGAGGCGCTGCCCGCGCCTCACACACGAAGGCCGGCGCACGACGAAGCCCCGGCGGCACCGGCCTCGCCGTGCGAGGAGACCGGTGCCGCCGGGGCTGGGCCGTGCCCTTCCCGGCTAGAGGACGGACCCCGTGGTGAAGGTCCAGGTGCGGGTCGGCACCGGGTTACCGGCCGCGTCCCGCACCGCGGTCGCGCCTCCGGTCACCGTCACCCGGTATTGGGTGTTGGCGGCGAGGGACGCGGACGGGTCGATCGTCAGGATGTTGCCCGCGACGCTCCTCGTCGCGGTCACGACGGCGCCGTTCGACACCTGCGTGATCGTGGCGTTCGTCGCCGTGAACCCGGTCGGCGCTTCCGAGTAGCTGATCGTCACCGACCGGTTGCGCGGCACCGCGGTGGCGGCGCTGCCCGGGGCGAAGCCGATCACCGTCGGCGCCGGCCCGCTCACGAACGTCCAGGTGGTCGCCGCGAGCGGGTTGCCCGCCGCGTCCCGGATGCCCGAGGTCAGCGTCACCGTGTAGGTCCGGTCGGCCGTCAGCGTCGCCGTCGGGTCGAGCGTCGCGACCCTCGTGGTGGCGTTGTAGGTCACCGCGGCCGCCACGGCCGTCGTGCCCTGGCGCAGGGTGAACGTCGTCGCGCCGACCCCCGTCACGGCCTCGCTGAACGTGGCCGTCACGTTGCCGGTCTGGCTGACCGATCGCGCATCCACGCCGGGCGTCCGTGCGGTCACGGTCGGGGCGACGGTCTCGGTCCTGGGCGTGACCGCCGCGGACCGAGCGGAGGCGGCGCCGGTGCCGACGGCGTTCACGGCCCGCACGTCGAACGTGTACGCCGTGCCGTTCGTCAGCCCGGTGACCACGACCGAGGTCGCCACCCCCACGGCCTGCGTGCGCAGCACCGTGGTGCCCGTGCCGGTGTACACCCGCACCGAGTATCCGGTGATCGCCGAGCCGCCGGTCGAGGCCGGCGCGGTCCAGCGCACGGTCGCGCTGGCGTTGCCCGCGGTCGGAGCACCGATGGTCGGTGCTCCCGGCGCGGTCGAGGTCACTGCCGCGGCCGGGGTGACCGCCGTGGACCGCGCCGAGGCAGTTCCCGTGCCGGCCGCGTTCACGGCCCGCACGTCGAACGTGTACGCCGTGCCGTTCGTCAGCCCGGTGACCACGACCGAGGTCGCCACGCCCACGGCCTGGGTGCGCAGCACCGTCGTGCCCGTGCCCGTGTAGACCCGCACCGAGTATCCGGTGATCGCCGAGCCGCCGGTCGACGCCGGGGCGGTCCAGCGCACGGTCGCGCTGGCGTTGCCCGCCGTCGGAGCACCGATGGCCGGCGCTCCCGGCGCGGTCACCACGACGGGCGCGACCGGGGTGACCGAGCCCGAGCGGCCCGACGGGTCCGACGTGCCGACGTCGTTGACGGCGCGGACGTCGAAGGTGTAGGCCGTGCCGTTCGTCAGACCCGTGATGGTCGTGCTCGACGTGGGCGCCACGACCACGGTGCGCACCGCCGTGGTGGGCGATGCGGCGGTGTACGCCCGCACCGAGTAACCCACGATGGCGGAGCCGCCGGTCGATGCCGGAGGCGTCCAGCGCACGGTCGCGCTGGCGTTGCCCGCCGTCGCGGTGCCGATGGTGGGGGCGCCCGGCGCCGTGGCGCGCGGTACGGGCACCACGGCGTTCGACGGGGCGGAGAACGCGCCCGTGCCCTCGGCGTTCATGGCGGCCACCTGGAAGCGGTAGGTCTCGCCGTTGGTGAGTCCGGTGACCTCCAGGGTCGTCGCCGGCGCGAACACCTGGAGGGTGCCCACCTGCGTGTCCGTCGCGTCGAGCACGCGGACCGAGTAGCCGGTGACGGAGCCGCCGGGGGCGACGACGTCGAGCGTGGCGGCTCCGTCTCCCGCGGTGGCCTGCGGCGCGGCCGGCGCGGTCGGGAGGGCCGTGTCGGAGAACACGAGGCGCTCGATGTTGCGGAGCGTGTCCGTGCCGTCGGCGCCTCCACCCACGTGCTGCACCGTCGTCACCGCGCCGGGGGCGCCCATCGCGCCGCCGACGGTGGTCACGAGGTAGTTGGCCTCGATGTCCGAGAACACCGCGCTGTCCCGGGTGCCCGTGGTCTGGGTTGCCGTCGGGGTGATGATCTCCCGCACCGCGACCAGCTGGCCCGGGTTGACGACCCCGGACGCGACGTCGGCCGCGAGGGTCCTCGTGTTGCCGGCCTGGTAGGCCCGCTCCATGAGCTCGGTGCTGCCGATCTCCGTCGACGGGTCCGCGGGGTTGGTGCGGACGCTGATCCGCACCCGCAGGTAGCGGTCGCCGTCGAGGATGTCGTCCGCGCCGCGGCCCTCGATGGTGTCGCTGCCCAGCCCGCCGAGGAGGATGTTGCCGTCCCCCCAGACGTTGCCCTCGAGCGGGCAGGTTCCGGAGGCCGCGTTGGCCTCCACCGGTCCGAGCGGCGTGGTCAGCGGCGGCACGATGTCGTCGAGCCCGCCGATCCGGTCGAGCCCGGCCTGGTCGAGCGCGTCGCAGCCGGTGAAGCCGGCGCCGCCGACCGAGCTCGGCACCTCGTCGTCGCCGCGGATCACGTCGTCGAAGGCGGAACCGGAGTTCGCCTCCACCTCCTGCCACCGGTCGCGGTTGACGACGACGGGCAGCGGTAGGCCGACGAGGTTGTTGTTGATCGTCATGTCGTCGTCGGCCGCAACGGTGTCGTACTGGTGGTTGGCCCAGTCGAAGCCCGCGGCACCCGAGTACCGGTCGACCGCCGCGTTCGAGGACATGATGTCGTCCCCGCCCTCGGAGTCGTAGTCGTTCTCGCCGACCTGGCCGACGAAGATGTCGTTGCCGGGCCGCCTCTCGGCGGGGTCGTCGAAGAACGGCGCCGCGTGGTCGCCGATCAGCAGGTCCTGACCGGAGCCACCCTGGATCCAGTCGTCCCCGCCGCCGCCGAAGGTGGCGTCGGAGCCGTCACCGGACTGGACGAAGTCGTTGCCCTCGCCCGCGAACGTCTCGTTGTCGTTCGCGCCGCCGCTCGTGAAGTCGTTGCCGTCGCCGCTCATCACGATGTCGAGGCCGATCCCGGCGTTGATGTAGTCGTTGCCCGGTCCGCCCTTCGGGACGTCGTCGCCCGCGAGGTCCGTGATGCGGTCGTCGCCGTCGCCGCCGAGGGCGACGTCGTCACCGCCCTGGCCCTCGAGGATGTCCTTGCCGTCGTTGCCGAGGAAGGTGTCGTTGTCGTTGCCGCCGGTGACCCTGTCGGTCCCCGACGTGCCGTTGTAGACGGCCTGGCCGTTGATCCCCGGGGGGTCGTCGCTGTTGATCTCGCGGTACTGGATCGTGCCGTCCGGCTTGCGCAGGAGCACGGCGCCCTCGTCGCACTCCGACGCGGCGCTCGTGTCGTCGGCGACGGTGGGACCGAACTGCGTGTACCCGGCGGCGGTGCCGGACAGGTTGGCCAGCTGGAACTTGCAGTCGGCGGTCGCGAACGCGTCGGCCTTCAGCGAGTTGGCCGTGGTGTTGCGCATGACGAGCTCGGCGAACGAGTTGCCCTCCAGCTGAGCCCGCAGGTTCATGCCGGGGGTCCGCACGAGGTAGTAGAACCGGTCCCCGTTCTGCAGGTCGACCATCTGGTTCTCGAAGACGTAGTTGAACGTGCTGCCGAGCAGGCCGCCGAACAGGTTCGTCTTCTCCGCGAGCCCGCCGACCCAGAGGTCGACGCTGTTGAGGCCGGTCTCCTGGTTGGCCCACTCCCCCGCGCTGTTCATGAAGTCGACCATCTCGGCCGTGGGGGCGGGGGCGAGGGTGCCGGGGTCGACGATCGCCTTGGCCGCCGCGCGCTTCCCGGCGAGGGTCGTCTCGGCGACGATCGTCGGGTGGGTGCCATACGCGGCCACGAAGTTGATGATCGACTCCGGGTGCTTCACGTTCTGGCCGAAGTCGGCCCAGCTCGTGTACGGCGCGAGCTGTCCGTCGTCCGTCGCCGCGTGCAGCTGGCGGCGGAACTGGTTCAGCGGCGGCACGCCGGCCTCCCGTGCCCGGGTGATGTTGATGGCCGCGAGGTCGAGCGGCAGCCCGAGGAGGTTGTTGCGCAGCGTCCCCGTCACGAACTCGTCCAGCTCGTTACCGGCCTGGTCGCTCATGCCCATGAGGACGCTGCCCGCCGCCTGCTCGGAGGTGAGGGCGCCGGCCGATCCGCCGTTGGTGTACTCGACGGGGTTGAGGAACCCCTCGAGGAGCCCGATGGAGTTGTCCGAGCCGTTCTCGTTCGTGCGCGAGATCGTCTCGGTCAGCATCGAGTGGCCGAACCGGTACACCGCGTGGGCGAACTCGGCGCTCACGGCCGGGTCGACGTCGGTGTGGTAGACCCGGAACGGATCGATCGCGGGCTGCACCTTGCGGGCGAAGTCCTCGAAGACGATGTGCTGGTACTCCATCTCGTTGACGAAGCGTGCGGCCTGGAAGAGGCGCTCGCCGTTCCAGCCCTCCGCCCCCTCCGCGAGCTTCCACTCGGCGAGCGCCGCGATGCCGGCGGCCGACGTGTCGGAGCTCAGCGTGTTCTTGAACTCGGCGACGAGCCGGTCGTGCTCCGAGTGGAACACCTGGTGGACGGCGGTGAGGCCGATGTTCTCGTTGACGCGGCCGTCACCGGCGATGAAGTGCTCGTCGAGCGCCTCGTCGTCGTACGTGCCCGCGGCCTGCCGGGACAGCGGCGACGCGGGCGTCGTGTTGTCGTCCGCGGTCGGCGCGACGGGGGGCGTGCCCGGGTTGCGGTCGCTGTCCTGCGGCGTGGGGTCGGCGTTGTGCGCGATGTCCGTCAGGAACGGGGTGTCGAAGAAGATGGCGTTGCTCGGCACGGGCACCGGGTTCTCGAGGTTCCCCTCGACGAGGCCGGAGGTGGTCACGTACTGCGGCAGTCCGTTCGGTCCCGGCAGGAACCTGCCGTACGGGTCGACCGCCAGCAGCGGCACGCTCAGCACGTCGCGGTCCGCGAGCCGGAGGCCGAGCAGGGCTGCCGCCTGCGCCTTGGTGGTCGCCCAGGTGGCCATGCCGCCCGCGGTCCGTCCGGAGGGGCCGCCGAGCAGCTTCCCGGTGGCGACGGGCTTGCCCGCCGGGTTCTTGGCGTACTCGCGCAGGAAGACCTGGTGCGACGCGTGCGAGGTGTACGTCTGCGACTGGTCGACGAACGGGGAGTCCGTGTTCTTGGAGTCGCGGATGTCGTCGGCGGTGCCGAGGACACCGTCCGGGCCGGGCTGGTTCTTGGCCCGGGTGAGCACCATGAAGGCCTGGCTGGCGGGCACCTCGTCGCCCGTGCCGGCCTTGGCGTCCGGTCCGACCGTGCGCAGCGGGTCGTCCGCCTTCAGCGGCACGAAGACGGTGCCGCCGCCCTTTGTGGTCTGGTCGACGCCGTGGTCGAAGAACTGGCCGAACAGCGTGAACAGGGAGTTATAGGGGGGCGAGAGACCGACGTCCGTCGTGATGTTGGGGATGAACAGGGTGTCGCCCGTCGGCACGCACTGCGCGGGCACGCCCTCGACGGGCGGGACCGCGAGCGGGTCGGGGTCCGTGGTGCAGGGGAACTTGCCCGGCGCGTTCTGGGAGCGCACGGGGTATCCGGCGGCCTGGACGGCGGCGGGGTTGGTCGCGGTCTGGTCGACGATGAGGTTGCTGATCACGCGCGGCTGACTGTCGGCGACGCTGCCGCTGGTCTGGCCGTACGTGGACGCCGCCGGGCCGCCGAAGGAGGTGGCGTTCTCCGCGGAGGCGAACTGCGCCGGGGTGAGGCGCGGGAAGAGCTGGTCGACGGCGCCGTACGCGCTGCGACCGGCGACGAGGTTGTTGCAGGACCCGTCGACCGTGCGCAGGCCGTAGGAGGTCAGGACGTCCGGGACCTTCGTGGGGCCGGTGCCGAGGAGGGTGCCGCAGGGGTTGTCCGGGGTGTAGCTGGCCGCGTGCGCCTCCGCGATCTTGATCTGCTTGAGGATGTAGGCGAGGTCGGAGGTCGTCACGGTGAATCCCTGCCCCACGGGCGTCGCGGCCTGGGCGGGCTGCGCGGTCGCGGGGATGACCAGGGCGATCGCCACGGCGGTCGCGAGAACCGAGAGCAGGCCCCGTCCCGGGTGCACGCGATGGTGCTCCGCGCGCGTCCGTCGCCGGCCATGCCGGCGGACGGACCCATCGGGGGAACGGGTTTCCGCTTGTCGTGGAGCGAACGTGGTCATGGCACACCCTTCGGGTCGGGGAACTGACCCGAACGTTCCTGGAGGGAACCTGGGAAAACCTTGCCGACGGGGGCACCAACGCGAGAGGTGGCGGTGCCGGACGTCCCGGCACCGCCACCTCGGCGGGTCACATCATGTGCGGGCGACGCCCGCGAGGGTCAGCCCTCGTCGTCGCCCTCGGCCTGGGAGGGCTTGCCCGGGGAGTCGAGCACGACGTGCTGCTCACCCAGTCCCTCGTCCCCCTCGGCCTGCGAGGGCTTGCCCATCGCGCCATCCTCTACCGGCGCTTCCGTCTGTGCCTTGTCGTCGTCCGTCATCGCGGCTCCTCCCGTTTGGGAGCCAGCGTACGCTGATGGCGTGCAGCGACAGGTCGGCGGCCCGGCGGGAATCCTCCGCGAGTTCTTCTCCGGTGTCCGGCTGCTCGGGGCGGGCCTGAGGATGTGGGTCACGGCCCCGCGACTGATGCTGATCGGAGCCGTCCCCGCCCTCCTCGTCGCGGTCGTCTACCTCACGGGACTCGTGATCCTGGGGCTGAACCTCGAGGGCATCGCGGCCTGGGCGACGCCGTTCGCCGCGGACTGGCAGGAGCCCCTCCGCTCGCTTCTGCGGATCACCGCCGCGCTCGCCATCCTCGCCGTCACGGCGCTCCTTGCCGTGTACACGTTCGTGGCCCTCACGCTGCTGGTCGGCGACCCGTTCTACGAGCGCATCTGGCGCTCGGTCGAGCGGCGTCTCGGCGGGATGCCGGACGAGCTCGATCAGCCGTTCTGGCCGTCCGTCCTCCGGGCGGCAGGTGAGGCGCTGCGGCTGCTCGCCGCGACGGCGGGGATCGGCATCCTCCTGTTCGCCGGCGGCTTCATCCCCGTCGTGGGGCAGACCGTCATCCCGGTGCTCGCGGCGCTCGTCGGCGGCTGGTTCCTCGCGGTCGAGCTCACGGGTTTCGCGTTCGAGGCGCGCGGACTGCGGCTGCGGGAGCGGCGCCGGGCGCTCGCCGTCAACCGCGCGCGGGCCATCGGCTTCGGCGTCGCCACCTACCTCGTGTTCCTCGTGCCGCTCGGCGCGGTGATCGTGATGCCCGCCGCCGTCGCCGGGGCGACGCTGCTCACCCGCGGCGTGCTCGAACGCGAGCCCGCCCGGGCCTGAGCCGCGCAGCGGAAGGCGTAAACGGCCCGACCGCATCGTCCACGGACGACTGGGTCCTCAGGTTGCGCCGTCCGACGACGCACGAGCGCCCGCGTCCCTGATCGGGGCGCGGGCGCTCGGGTGGAGCGAGAGTGCGGTTAGCGGCTCTCGAGCACGTAGCCCTCCTCGCCGTGGAGGACGGTGTCGATGCCGGCGACCTCGTCCTCGTTCTTCACCCGGAAGCCGATGGTCTTCTCGATCGCGAAGCCGATGGCGTAGGCGAGCACGAAGGAGTAGATCAGCACGGCGAAGGCGGCGAGCGCCTGGGCGCCGAGCTGGGCGAAGCTGCCGGAGTAGATGAAGCCGACGTCGGTGCCGAAGAAGCCGATGTACAGCGTTCCGATCAGGCCGCCGACGAGGTGGATGCCCACGACGTCGAGCGAGTCGTCGAAGCCGAGCTTGAACTTCAGCTCGATGGCCAGGGCGCAGACGACACCGGCGACGACACCGAGCACGATCGCCCAGAACGGGGTGAGCGAGGCGCAGGCCGGGGTGATGGCGACGAGGCCGGCGACGGCGCCCGACGCGGCGCCCACCGAGGTGGCCTTGCCGTCCTTGAGCTTCTCGACGAGCAGCCAGCCGAGGATGGCGGCGGCGGGGGCGGCGATGGTGTTGACGAAGGCCAGGGCCGCGATGCCGTCCGCCGCGAGCTCGGAGCCCGCGTTGAAGCCGAACCAGCCGAACCAGAGCAGGCCGGCGCCGAGGAGCACGAACGGCACGTTGTGGGGCTTCTGGATGCCCTTGGCGAAGCCGACGCGCTTGCCGAGGACGAGGGCCAGGGCCAGGGCGGCCGCACCGGCGTTGATGTGCACGGCCGTGCCGCCGGCGAAGTCGATGGCACCGACGTTGTAGGCGATCCAGCCGCCGTCGACGACGCCCTCCTCGCCGAGGGTGAAGTTGAAGACCCAGCTCGCGACCGGGAAGTAGACGACCGTGGCCCAGATGCCCGCGAAGAGCAGCCAGGGGCCGAAGCGGGCACGGTCGGCGATGGCGCCGGAGATCAGGGCGACCGTGAGGATGGCGAACGTCGCCTGGAACGCGGCGAACGCGAGCACCGGGTAGGTGCCGGTCGGGTCGGCGGCGTCGGCCAGCAGGCCCTCGAGGCCGAGGTTGGCGGTGTCGATGCCGAACCAGCCGTCGATGCCGACGAACGTGTCCGTGCCCCCGTTGCTGAACGCCACGGCGTAGCCGTAGAGCACCCACAGGACGCCGATCAGACCGAGGGAGCCGAAGCTCAGCATCATCATGCTGACGACGCTCTTGGCCTTGACGAGGCCGCCGTAGAAGAAGGCGAGTCCGGGGGTCATGAGCAGCACGAGCGCTGCGGCGATCAGTATGAAGGCGGTGTTGCCCTGATCCATGGAAGAGAACCTCTCGTAGTGTGCGGGTCGCGCATCGGCCGGGGCGTCACCGTCGGGTCGGCGTCGTCAGGGTGGGTTCCGATGTGCCAGCCAGTTTCGCGGCGAGAGGTTTCGGATCGGCGCACCCCGTGTTTCCGTCCTGTTACACGGCGTGGCTCGGTGTAAACATCCTGTTTCCGACCCCGGCATCCCGGGGCGGCATCCAGCCCGCGGGAGCACACTCCGGCTCCCCGCACCCGCGACCCGCGCCCGGCGCCGTTCACGATTCAGGCTCAGCTGTGACACGCCGCATTTCGGGACGCCCCGATGCGGCGTGTCGCAGCACAGCCTGAATTCGGAACGGGGGGGGACGGACGCCGCCGGGGGTCAGGATGCGGCGGCGGAGGTGAGCGCGACGAGGCGGGAGATCGCGCGCAGGTACTTCTTCCGGTAGCCGCCGGCGAGCATGTCGGCCGCGAACACCGCGTCCAGCGGCTGTCCGGACGCGATCACGGGGATCTGCGCGTCGTACACCCGGTCGACGAAGGCGACGAAGCGCAGCGCGTCCGTCTGCCCGGCCAGTGGCTGGACGTCGTGGAGGGCGATCACGTCGACGTCGTCGATGAGCTTGATGTACTTGGAGGGGTGCACGGAGCCCAGGTGCGCGACGAGGTCCCCGAAGGAGTCCTGCGTCACGCGCCTGCCCGCGGCGACGGCGCCGTCGACGGCGGAGGCGAAGCGGTCGTCCGGCAGGGCGATCGCGTGCCCCTCGATCTCGCGACGGCGGTAGTCGAGGCCGTCGATGCGGAGGGTCTCGAAGTTGTCGGCCATGGCCTGGATCTCGCGCAGGAAGTCCTCGGCCGCGAACCGCCCCTCGCCGAGCGCGTTCGGCGGGGTGTTCGACGTCGCCGCGACGCGGGACCCGTGGCCCACGAGCTCGGACAGCAGGCGGGTCATCATCATGGTGTCGCCCGGGTCGTCGAGCTCGAACTCGTCGATCGCCACGAAGCTCGCGCCCTTCAGCAGCTGCACGGCCTCCCGGTAGCCGAGCGCACCGACGAGCGCGGTGTACTCGATGAACGTGCCGAAGTACTTGCGGCCGGGCGCAACGGCCCAGAGCGCGGCGAGGAGGTGGGTCTTGCCGACGCCGAAGCCGCCGTCGAGGTAGACGCCTGGCTTCTCGACCGGGGCCCGCTTCGCCCGGGAGAACAGGCCGCGCGACCTGGTCGGCCCCCAGCCGCCGGCGAAGGAGCGCAGCCGCTCCAGCGCGACAGCCTGCGACTCGAAGTTCTCGTCGGGCCGGTAGGACTCGAACGTCGCCGTCTCGAACTGGCGCGGCGGCACGAGCTCCGCGGCGATCTCCGCACCGGTGATGGTCGGCGCGCGATCGACGAGCCGGGGCACGGCGCTTGTCTGCTGGTTCACCACGGGTGCAGTTCGCCTCCAGGCGGTCGGCTTATTGTGTCGGAGTCTTACGGGTGGGCATACGGCGTGCACCGGATTGCGTAGTGTCGCAGTGCGGGATGCGCTTTTCCAGCCTATCCGCCGCACCGATCCCACTCCCTCAGTCCCATGGAGGCCCCATGCCCGTCGCGCCAGACTCGTCCCCCCGGTTCGCCCAGTACGCGCACCCCGAACGACTCGTCAGCGCCGAATGGCTGGAGCAGAACCTCGGCACCCCCGGGGTCGTCGTCGTCGAGTCCGACGAGGACGTGCTGCTGTACGAGACCGGCCACATCCCGGGTGCCGTCAAGATCGACTGGCACACCGACCTCAACGACCCCGTCGCCCGCGACTTCGTCGACGGCGAGCGCTTCGCCGCGCTGCTCGGCAGCAAGGGCATCACGCGCGATACGACCGTCGTGCTCTACGGCGACAAGAGCAACTGGTGGGCCGCCTACGCGCTCTGGGTCTTCACCCTGTTCGGCCACGAGGACGTGCGCCTGCTCGACGGCGGGCGCGACAAGTGGATCGCGGACGGCCGCGACATCACGACGGAGACCCCGTCGCCCGAGCCCGTCGACTACCCGGTCGTCGAGCGCCGCGACGGCGACGTCCGCGCGTTCCGCGAGGACGTGCTCGCCCACTTCGGCAACCCCCTGATCGACGTGCGCAGCCCCGAGGAGTACAGCGGCGAGCGCACCACCGCCCCCGCGTACCCGGAGGAGGGCGCCCTGCGCGCCGGCCACATCCCCACGGCCCGCAGCGTGCCCTGGGGACGCGCCGCGGCGCCGGACGGCACCTTCCGGTCCAAGGACGAGCTCGACGCCATCTACCGCGGCGAGGCCGGCCTGAACGACGGTGATAACGTGATTGCCTACTGCCGCATCGGCGAGCGCTCGAGCCACACCTGGTTCGTGCTCACCCACCTGCTGGGCTTCGAGGGGGTTCGCAACTATGACGGTTCCTGGACGGAGTGGGGCAGCGCCGTGCGCGTCCCCATCGTCACGGGCTCCGCTCCGGGCGAGCTCCCTGCCTGAGCCGGTCGGGACGCCGATGGCGGGCCCATCGACCGCCGAGGAGAGTGCCTGATGGCTCTGCCCGCCCAGCTGGAGCAGATCAAGGACGAGTTCCTGGAGCTCGGCCAGCGCGACCGCCTGCAGCTCCTGCTCGAGTTCTCGAACGAGCTCCCCGCCCTGCCCGAGCGGTACCACGACCACCCCGACCTGCTCGAGCGGGTCGAGGAGTGCCAGGCGCCGGTGTTCATCTTCGTCGAGGTCGGCGACGACCGCGTCGTGCACATGTACGCGACGGCGCCGGCCGAGGCCCCGACGACCCGCGGTTTCGCCTCGATCCTCGCGCAGGGTCTCGGGGGCCTCACCGTCGAGGAGGTCCTCGACGTCCCCGACGACTTCCCGCAGATGCTCGGGCTCGCCCAGGCGATCTCGCCGCTGCGCCTGCGCGGCATGACCGCGTTGCTCGGCCGCGCCAAGCGGCAGGTCCGGCAGAAGACCGCGGCGTGAACCTGACCCGGGTCGTGCCGGCGCCCGTGGAGTCCCGGCCGACCGACGACCCGGACTTCCGCGACTGGGTCGGTGAGCTGTATCGCGCCGACCGTCCCGACTGGCTGCGGCTCAACCTCATCGCGAGCGTGAACGGCAGCGCGACCGGGCCGGACGGCACGTCGGAGTCGCTGAGCAACCGCACGGACCGGCGCATCCTCGGCGTGATGCGCGACCTGAGCGACGTCGTGCTCGTCGGGGCGTCCACGGTCCGCGCTGAGGGCTACGTGCGACCGCGCCGGGCCGCGCTCGCGGTGGTCACCCGCACCGGGGACCTCGGCGGCCACCGGCTCGACGCGGACACGTCGCGCGGCGAGCTCGTGCTCGTCTGCCCGCGCGGCCTCGAGGAGCGGGTGCGCCGGGCGGTCGCGATCCCCGACGCCCGCGTCCTCGGCGTGCCGACCGAGGGCGACGACCTGTCGCCGCGGGCGATGGTGGACGCCCTCCGGGGTGAGGGCTTCGCCTCGATCGTGTGCGAGGGCGGGCCGAGCCTCGCGACCGCGCTGCTCAGCGGCGGCGTCGTCGACGAGTTCTGCCTGTCCACGAGCGCGACCCTGGTCTCGCCCGGTCTCGCGCTCGTCCCGCCGGAGCGCGAGACGGAGGTCGCGCTCAGCCTGCGGCAGCTCCTGGTGGACGACGACGGGTCGCTGTACGCCCGCTGGTCAGTCCCTGCCGCTCGAGCCAGGAGCTGATGGCGCCGTCCCAGCGCTCCCGGTCGTAGTTCCACAGCTTGGCGTGGCGCGCGATGTCGAACGGCACGAGGGTGACCAGGTCGGGGCGGGCGGCCGCGAGCTGCCGCGACCCGGCCGACGGCACGAACCCGTCGTCGTCGCTGTGCAGGATCAGCATGGGGACGGTGAGCTCCTGTGCCCGCTCGAGCACGTTGAGCCGCGCGAAGTCGATGGGCGTGCCCAGCCCGGTCAGCGCGCGTCCCCAGGGGGCGGCGAGGAGGCCGAACGCCCCGCGCTCGACCCGCCGCGGAACCCCTCGGGCGTGCCCCTGGAAGGTGAGGGTGTCGACCCAGTCGATCACCGGGGAGTCGAGGACGATGCCGCGCACCATCGATGCGAGCGGGGAGCGAAGGACGGTCTGCAGCACGACCGCTCCGCCCATGGACCAGCCGACGAGCACGATCTCGCGGGCGCCGCGCTCGGCGGCGAAGCGGATCGCGGCCTCGAGGTCCTCCCACTCCGTGTCGCCCAGCGCGTAGCGCCCGTCTGCGCTCGGCGGTGCCTCCTCGTCGTTGCGGTAGGACACGACGAGCGAGGTGAGGCCCGCCTCCCGGAACACCGGCACGCCGCGCAGGGTCTCGGCCCGCCGCGTGCCGCGGCCGTGCACGTGCAGCGCCCACCGGTCGCTGCCGCCCTCCGCGGGGATGAGCCAGGCCGGCGCGCCGCCGAGGGGCGTCGGCACGGTCACGTTCTCGTGCGGGACGCCGAGCTCCCGCGGGTTCAGGTGCACCCAGCCGTTGATGCGGCCCGCGCCGGCGCGCCGTAGGTCGCCGAAGTCCGTGCCGAGCACCCTCCGGGTCACCATGGTGCCGGTGCGGGCGGTGATCTCGCCGATCCTGGCGTGGCCCGCGCCCTGCCAGAACCAGAAGCTGTACTCGCCGGGCAGCAGCGCGTCGGGCACGGCCGAGAGCATCACCCGGTCCCCCGCGTCGTTCACCCCGAGCACGCGGATGCCCTCGACCCTGCGGCGCTCCGGCTTCACGATCCCGCGGGCGAACGACGTCGAGAGGCTCCCGGCCACGAGGGCGGCACCGGCGGCGGCGGCCCCCGCGACGGCGACGGCCTGCAGGGCGGGGAGGAGGACGCGTCGGTGTGCCACCCGGTGGGCTCCGTTCGTTCACGAGGGGTTCGGGGACGTACCCCTGTCGAGATGCGGCGGGGGACGTCGGCGTGCCTTCCCGCGAGCCCCCGCGAACGACTTTAGTGTGCGTAACGTGTCAGATTCCCGGGACGACCCGCGGCTGCCGGCGGACTTCGCCGCAGCACTCGATGCGATCCGCCGCGCGTCGACCCGACCGGAGCTCGAGGTGCACGAGATCACCGCGCCCGCGAATCTCGCCCCGCACGCGGTGGCCCTCGCGGCCAACGTCTCCCCGAGCAGGCACGGCACCGACTCCGACCTCGGCACCGGCCGCTTCATCCTCCTCCACGACGGGGAGGAGCCGGAGGCCTGGGGCGGCCGCTTCCGCATCGTGTGCTTCGCGCAGGCCCCGCTCGAGACCGACATCGGCACCGACCCGTTCCTCGCGGACGTGGCCTGGTCCTGGCTGGTCGACGGCCTGGAGTCCCGAGGGGCCCGGTACACCGCGGCCTCCGGCACCGCGACGAAGATCATCTCCACCGGGTACGGCGAGCTCGCCGCGCAGGGCAGCGGCGCGAAGATCGAGCTGCGCGCGTCGTGGACGCCGCTCGACCACGATGTCACCGCACATGTGGAAGGCTGGGGGGAATTACTGTGCATGCTGGCGGGCCTGCCGCCCGTCGGCGAGGGAGTGAGCCTGCTATCAGCGCGACGAGCCAGACGTGAGTGACACGACGAGGAGAAGGTCGAGGACGACCGGGGCGGACCCCGCGGTCGCCCCGGTACCGGCGCATCCGCCTCTCGACGTGATCGACACCCGCGAGGCGTACCTCGCCGCCGTGGACGCCATCGCGGCGGGCACCGGCCCGGTCGCCGTCGACGCGGAGCGCGCGTCCGGGTTCCGCTACTCCCAGCGCGCCTACCTCATCCAGATCTACCGCCGCGATGCGGGCACGTTCCTCTTCGATCCCCCCGCCGTAGGCTCCTTCGACGAGCTGCAGGACGTGATCCGGAACGAGGAGTGGGTGCTGCACGCCGCGAGCCAGGACCTCGCCTGCCTGCGCGAGGTCGGACTCGATCCCGTGCGGATCTTCGACACGGAGCTCGCCGCCCGTCTGCTCGGCCTGCCCCGCGTCGGGCTCGGCACGGTCGTCGAGCAGCTGCTCGGCATCCACCTGGCCAAGGAGCACTCCGCCGCGGACTGGTCGAGCCGCCCCCTGCCCCAGGCCTGGCTCGTCTACGCGGCCCTCGACGTGGAGCTGCTCGTCGACCTGCGCGACGTGATGGTCGAGAGGCTCGTCGAGGCGGGCAAATCGGAGATCGCCGCGCAGGAGTTCGATGCGACGCTCGCGAAGGAGGCGAAGCCCGCCCGGCTGGAGCCGTGGCGCCGGCTGTCCGGCATCCACGCCGTCCGCGGCCCGCGCAACCTCGCCGTGGCCCGCGAGCTGTGGCTCGAGCGGGACGCCTTCGCCCAGGAGATCGACACGGCGCCCGGCCGGCTCGTGCCGGACTCCTCCCTCATGCACGTCGTGCGCGCGCTGCCGGCGACCAAGCGCGACCTCGCCAACCTCAAGGAGTTCACCGGCCGGGCGTCGCGCAGCGAGATCGACCGGTGGTGGGCCGCCGTCGAGCGCGGCCTCACCACGACGGACCTGCCGCCGCTCCGCGCGGCCCGCGAGGCCATTCCCCTGCCGAAGCTCTGGGGCGACCGGAACCCGGACGCCGACCGCCGCCTGAAGAAGGCCCGCGCGGCCGTTCTCGAGCTCTCCGAGGCCATCGCGATCCCCGTGGAGAACATTCTCACGCCGGAGATCCTGCGTCGGGTCGCGTGGACGCCGCCGGAGCAGATCAGCGCCGAGACGGTCGCCGCCGCACTGGCCGAATGGGGCGCGAGGCCCTGGCAGATTGAGCGAACAGCACAGCTGATCGCGCAAGCCTTTGTCGATGCCGACCAAAACGACGAGAACGCGTCGGACGAGGCGTCGTAGGAAGAATCAAACGATTCAGTCGCCCCGAGTGCCCTCCCTAGGATCGAAGCCGTCCGTCAAGGAAGACACCGGGAGGCACTGTGGCCGAGAGAACTGAAGTCGTGTTCGTCGACGGGGTCCGCACCCCGTTCGGCCGCGCCGGCGAGAAGGGGATGTACTGGCAGACCCGCGCCGACGACCTCGTCGTGAAGGCGATGATCGGACTGCTCGAGCGCAACCCGTCGCTGCCCAAGGAGCGGGTGGACGAGGTCGCCATCGCCGCGACGACGCAGACCGGGGACCAGGGCCTCACCCTCGGCCGCACGGCGGCGCTGCTCGCCGGGCTCCCCCGGTCCGTGCCCGGGTACGCGATCGACCGCATGTGCGCGGGCGCCATGACCAGCGTGACCACGACCGCGGGCGGCATCGCCTTCGGCGCCTACGACATCGCGATCGCGGGCGGCGTCGAGCACATGGGGCGCCACCCGATGGGCTTCGGCGTCGACCCGAACCCCCGCTTCCTCGCGGAGCGTCTCGTGAGCGAGGACGCCCTGAACATGGGCAAGACCGCCGAGAGGCTGCACGACCGTTTCCCGCACCTGACGAAGGAGCGCGCGGACAGCTACGCCCTCCGCAGTCAGCAGAAGGTGGCCGAGGCGTACGCCGCGGGCAGGATCCAGGCGGACCTCGTGCCCGTCGCCACCCGCAGCGACGCTGGCTGGGGCATCGCGGAGCGCGACGAGGCGCCGCGGCCCGACACGACGCTGCAGGGGCTCGCGAGCCTGCGCACCCCGTTCCGGCCGCACGGCCGCGTCACGGCGGGCAACTCCTCCGGCCTCAACGACGGCGCGACGGCCGCCCTGCTCGCGAGCGAGGACGCCGCGAGGGAGCTCGGCCTGCCCGTCCGGATGCGCCTGGTCAGCTTCGCGTTCGCCGGTGTCGAGCCCGAGGTGATGGGCATCGGCCCCGTCCCCTCAACCGAGAAGGCCCTGCGCAAGGCGGGGCTGGGCATCGAGGACATCGGGCTGTTCGAGCTCAACGAGGCGTTCGCCGTGCAGGTGCTCGCCCTCCTCGACCACTTCGGCATCGACGACGACGACCCGCGGGTGAACCAGTACGGCGGATCGATCGCGTTCGGCCACCCCCTCGCCTCGTCGGGCGTGCGGCTCATGAACCAGCTCGCCCGGCAGTTCGAGGAGCACCCGGAGGTGCGCTACGGCCTCACGGCCATGTGCATCGGGCTCGGCCAGGGCGGCAGCGTCATTTGGGAGAACCCGCACTTCGACGGGAAGAAGAAGAACAAGAAGAAGAACAAGAAGAAGAGCACGAGGAGCGGACGATGACCGACACCAGCACGTTGACGACCCTCGTCGGCCTCGACCCGGACGAGGTCGTCACGCACTCCTTCGTGCGGGACGTCCCGCTCGCGCGCGGACGGGTCCTCGCGCTCATCACCCTCGACAACGGCCGCGACCACACGCGCCCCAACACGCTCGGCCCGGCGACGCTGCTCGAGCTGGAGGGCGTGCTCGACGCGCTGGCCGAGCGCGCGACGCGCGGCGAGATCGCGGGCGTCGCCGTGACCGGCAAGCCCTTCATCCTGGCCGCGGGCGCCGACCTCACGAAGGTCGGCGAGATCCCGAGCCGCGAGGTCGGCCGGCAGCTGGCCCAGCTCGGCCACCGTGTGCTCGGCAAGCTCGGCGACCTCGGCGTCCCGTCGTTCACGTTCATCAACGGCCTCGCCCTCGGCGGCGGCACCGAGATCGCGCTGAACTCCACCTACCGCACGGTCGACAGCTCGATCGCGGCGCTCGGCCTGCCCGAGGTCTTCCTCGGCATGATCCCGGGCTGGGGCGGCAGCTGGCTGCTGCCCAATCTCATCGGCATCGAGAACGCCCTGAAGGTGATCGTCGAGAACCCGCTGAAGAACAACCGCACCCTCAAGGGCCGCGACGTGTTCGAGCTGGGCATCGCCGACGCCATCTTCCCGCCCGCCAACTTCCTCGAGGACTCCATCCGCTGGGCCGACGGCGTGCTCACCGGAACGATCGAGGTGAAGCGCCCCCACCAGCCCGGGAAGCTCGAGCGGCTCGCCAAGTGGGACATCGCGGTCGGCATCGCCCGCAAGCAGCTCCTGGCCAAGATCGGGCCGGTGGCCGAGGCCCCCTACCGCGCGCTCGACCTGCTCAAGGCCGCGAAGAACACCACGCGGGCCGAGGGATTCGCGGCGGAGGACGAGGCGCTGGCCGACCTCGTCGCCGGCGACCAGTTCCGCGCCTCCATCTACGCCTTCACCCTCGTGCAGAAGCGGGCCAAGCGGCCCGAGGGCGCGCCGGACCGAGCGCTCGCCCAGCCGGTGACGAAGGTGGGCGTCGTCGGCGCCGGCCTGATGGCGACGCAGTTCGCCCTCCTGTTCGCGCGGCGCCTGCAGGTGCCCGTGCTCATCACGGACCTCGACCAGGCCCGGGTCGACAAGGGCCTGTCCGCCATCCGGACCGAGATCGACGCGCTCCGCGACAAGGGCCGCATCTCCCAGGACGAGACCAACCGGCTGAAGGCCCTCGTCACGGGCACGACGGACCGCGCGGACTTCGCGGACGCGGACTGGGTGATCGAGGCGGTGTTCGAGGAGCTCGGCGTGAAGCAGGACGTCTTCGCCGACATCGAGCGGTACGTGTCCGAGACGGCAGTGCTGGCCACCAACACGTCGTCCCTGTCGGTCGAGCAGATCGGCGCGAAGCTCGCCCACCCCGAGAGGCTCGTCGGCTTCCACTTCTTCAACCCGGTCGCCGTCATGCCGCTGATCGAGGTCGTGCGGACGCCGCAGACCACGGACGCGGTGCTGAGCACCGCGATGGTGACCGCGAAGGCGCTCAAGAAGAACGCCGTCATCACCCGCGACACCCCGGGCTTCGTCGTCAACCGCCTCCTGGCGAAGGTGCTCGGCGAGACCATGCACGCGGTCGACTCCGGCACCCCGCTCGAGGTCGTCGACGCGGCGCTCGACCCGTTCGGGATGCCGATGTCGCCGTTCGCGCTGCTCGAGCTCGTCGGCCTGAAGGTCGGCGCCCACGTGCTCGACACGCATCACGCCGCGTTCCCCGACCGATTCTTCGCCAGCGCCACCCTGCACGCGCTCGCCGAGCACGGCCGCATCTACGAGCGGGACGCGAAGGGCGGCGTGAAGGGCTTCGACAAGACGGCCCTGCGGATCGTCCGGGGCGGCACCAGCCCGCTGACCGGCGAGCAGATCCGCGAGCGCGTCGAGGTCGGGCTGGCCGACGAGATCAGGCGGATGCTGGACGACGGCGTCGTGCACGCCGCCGAGGACATCGACCTGTGCCTGATCCTCGGCGCGGGCTACCCGTTCCAGATGGGCGGCGTCACGCCCTACCTCGACAGGGTCGGCGCGAGCGAGAAGGCATTCGGCGGCACGTTCCACGAGCCGCCGATCCGCGGCGTGCAGTAGTCCAGGAGCACCACCCTCCTCCCACCGCTCCCCCAACGCGATTCAGCAGATCCGACCCGACACGCCGCTCGGAACGCACCCCGGGCGGCGTGTCCGCGATCACCTGCTGAATTGCGTCGTGCGTGGAGGGCTGGAAGTTCTTGTCCTTCTAGCCGTTGAGCGGGGACATGTCGGCGTAGCGGTCCCCCACCGGCGCGGCCACCTCGTCCAGCTGGGCGAGGTGGTCCTCGCTCAGCCGCACGGCGTCGGCGGCGACGTTCTGCTCGAGGTAGGGGATGCGCTTCGTGCCGGGGATCGGCGCGATGTCGTCGCCCTGCGCGAGCAGCCAGGCGAGGGCCACCTGCCCGGCCGTCGCGCCGATGGCCCGGGCGACGTCGTCCACCTGCTGCACGATGCGGATGTTGGCCGTGAGGTTGTCGCCCTCGAACCGCGGGTTGAACCGGCGGAAGTCGTTCTCGGCGAGCTGGTCGACCGAGCGGATCGTGCCGGTGAGGAAGCCGCGGCCGAGCGGGGAGTACGGCACGAAGCCGATGCCGAGCTCGCGCACGGTCGGCAGCACCTCCTGCTCCGGGTCGCGGGTCCAGAGCGAGTACTCGGTCTGCACCGCGGTGATGGGGTGCACGGCGTCCGCCCGCCGGATCGTGTCGGGCGCCGCCTCCGACAGCGCGAGGTAGCGCACCTTGCCCTCGGTGACGAGCTCGGCCATGGCGCCGACGGTGTCCTCGATGGGCGTGGCGGGATCCACGCGGTGCAGGTAGTACAGGTCGACGTGGTCGCGGCCGAGGCGGCGCAACGACCCCTCGATGGACCGGCGCACGTAGGCGGGACTGCCGTCGATGCCGCGCCGGGACGGGTCGTCCGGGTCGCGCACCACACCGAACTTGGTCGCGAGCACCACGTCGTCGGAGGCGCGCCTCAGCGCCTTGCCCACGAGGATCTCGTTCGTGTGCGGCCCGTACATGTCCGCGGTGTCGAAGAACGTCACGCCGAGGTCGAGCGCGCGGCCGATCACCCGGAGGGCCTGGTCGTCGTCCTGCCCGCTACCGGTGTAGAAGTCGGACATCCCCATGCAGCCGAGACCGATCCTCGACACGTCGAGTCGTCCGGCGCCTAGCGTGACGTGCTCCATGCTGTTCCTCCGTCTGTGGCGATCCGCGATAGGTGGCGACCCGTGATCCGTGCCGACCCGCGGTCAAGGCTAGGTCCTCGGCCGCCGACGTGTCCGCGGCCTGGCCGGATGTCGGCCGCCGGCGCTAGCGTGTGCGCATGAGCACGCAGTACTACGTCGCCTCCACGGCGGACGGCTTCATCGCGGACGAGGACGACCGCATCGACTGGCTCCTCCGGCTGGGCTTCGAGGAGTTCCAGGCCCACTACGACGCCTTCATCGCCGAGGTCGGCGCCATCGTGATGGGCTCGCGCACCTACGGGTTCCTCCTCGGCGAGGGTCCCTCGGCCTGGACCTACGGCGACACGCCGACGTGGGTCCTGACCACCCGCGACCTCCCGGCCATCGAGGGCGCGCGCATCTCGATCGGCGCCGCGGACGTCACCATGGTGCACGCGGCCGCCACGGCCGCGGCCGGCGACAAGAACGTCTGGGTGGTCGGCGGCGGGGACGTCGCCGCCCAGTTCGCGGACGCCGGACTCCTCGACGAGGTGCACCTGACGATCGTGCCCGTGTTCCTCGGCCGCGGACGGCGGCTGCTGCCGATCACGACCGGCGCACGGGACGTGACGCTCGACCGCACGACCTCGTTCCCGAGCGGCGCGATCGAGCTGCGCTACGCGCTGCAGGCGTCGCAGGGGGACGAGCACGCGAACGAGAGCGGACCCGTCTGAACGCGCGCTACTCCGCGTCGGCGCGGCGGCTGTAGACCGCGTCCTGCTCGGCGTCCTCGGGCAGCGGCCGGGCGATCGGGATCTTGCTGCCGAGCACCTGCGCCACGACGTCGCGCGCGATGTGCTGCGGGGTGAGACCGACCTGCTCGAGGATGTCGTCCCGCGCGCCGTGGTCGAGGAACTCGTCCGGAAGGCCGAGCTCGGTGACGGCGGTGTCGACGCCGGCGCCGCGGAGGTCCTGGCGGATGCGCGTGCCGATGCCGCCGACCCGCACGCCGTCCTCGATGGTGATGACCAGGCGGTGCGCGGCGGCGAGGTCGATGACGCTGCGGGGAACGGGCACGACCCAGCGGGGGTCGACCACGGTCGCGCCGATGCCCTGGGCCGCGAGGCGCTCGGCGACGTCGAGGCCGATCTGCGCCATCGGGCCGACGGTGACGATGAGGACGTCGCGGCGGGCCTCCTCGTGGAGCACGTCGACGCCGTCCGGCAGGCGGCGGACCGCGTCGATCTCGGTGCCGACGTTGCCCTTCGAGAAGCGCACGACGGTGGGGGCGTCCTCGACCGTCACGGCCTCGCCGAGTTCCTCGCGCAGGCGGGTGGCATCGCGCGGGGCGGAGAGTCGGATGTGCGGCACGACCTGGAGGATGGCGAGGTCCCACATGCCGTGGTGGCTCGGCCCGTCCGGTCCCGTGACGCCGGCGCGGTCGAGAACGAACGTGACGCCGGCGCGGTGCAGCGCGACGTCCATGAGCACCTGGTCGAACGCGCGGTTGATGAAGGTCGCGTAGAGCGCGACGACGGGGTGCAGGCCGCCGAAGGCGAGGCCGGCCGCCGACGTGACGGCGTGCTGCTCGGCGATGCCGACGTCGTGCACCCGCTGCGGGTACTTCTCGGCGAGCTTGTGCAGACCGACGGGCCGCAGCATCGCGGCGGTGATGCCCACGATCGCCGGGTTCTCGTCCGCGAGGGACAGGATCTCGTCGGCGAAGACGCTCGTCCAGGACGGCGTGGTCGACGGGTCGAGCGGCTCGCCCGTCTCGGGGTCGATCTGGCCGACGGCGTGGAACTGATCGGCGGCATCCTTGAGGGCGGGCTCGTAGCCGCGCCCCTTCTGCGTGATGGCGTGCACGATCACGGGGGCGCCGTAGTTCTTCGCCTGCCGGAGGGTCTCCTCCATGGCGTCGACGTCGTGGCCGTCCACAGGGCCGAGGTACTTGATGTCGAGGTTCGAGTACAGCGCCTCGTTGTTGGTGAAGCGGCTGAGGAAGCCGTGCAGGCCGCCGCGGACGCCCCGGTAGATGGCCTGGCCGGGCGCGCCCAGCCGGTCGAAGGCCGCGCGGCTGCCGAAGTAGAGGTCGCGGTACGAGCGGCGGGTGCGCACGGTGTTGAGGAAGCGCGCCATGCCGCCGATGGTCGGCGCGTAGGAGCGGCCGTTGTCGTTCACGACGATGATGAGCCGGCGGTTGTTGTCGTCGGAGATGTTGTTGAGGGCCTCCCACGTCATGCCGCCCGTGAGCGCGCCGTCGCCGACGACCGCGATGACGTGCCTGTCGTCCTGGCCCGTCATCTGGAAGGCGCGGGAGATGCCGTCGGCCCAGCTGAGCGAGCTGGAGGCGTGCGAGCTCTCGACGATGTCATGGACCGACTCGGAGCGCTGCGGGTACCCGGCGAGCCCGTTGGTCTTGCGCAGGCGCGAGAAGTCCTGACGGCCGGTGAGGAGCTTGTGCACGTAAGACTGGTGCCCGGTGTCGAACACGATCGCGTCGCGCGGGGAGTCGAACACGCGGTGGATCGCGATGGTCGTCTCGACGACGCCGAGGTTCGGGCCGAGGTGCCCGCCCGTCCGCGACACGTTCTCGACGAGGAAGCGCCGCACGTCGGCGGCGAGCTCGACGAGCTGCGCCCGGCTGAGACCGTCCAGATCCCGTGGACCGGAGATCGCCTCGAGTAGACCCATCCCGCGCACCTTTCGCACCCTCCGGGACCACTCGCCCCGGGTCGAAGTCTACGCACCGACCCTTGGAACCGGCGGAATGGGGGCGGGACGTGCGTGTTGGGCCCCGGCACGGCGCGGACGGCGGCCCCCGGTGCCGACGCCTCCCCGTTCATGGCGCAGTGTTACGGCGGTGTTCGTGCGGGGCCGGGCGCGCTCATAGGTTGATCCCGCCCGAACCGACCGCACGCCGCAAGGAGTCCCCATGTCGTTCCACCGCGTACGCACCCGCCTCGCCGCCACCGCCGGCGCGGCTGCGCTCCTGGCCGGGGTGCTCGCCGGCTGCGCCGCCCCCGCTGCCTCCGGCGGCGGTGCCGACGCCGGCGCAGGCGCGTCGACCCTGTCCGGCACCCCCGTGGAGGGCGGCTCGCTCGTCTTCGCGGACATCGAGCTGCAGACGGACTTCCAGGTGCAGAAGGCGTTCAACTACACGCAGTCGAACGTGTTCCGGAACATCGCGGACCGGCTGACGGCCTTCGACCCGGAGACGGGCGAGGTCGTGCCGTGGATCGCCTCCGAGTGGACGGTGAACGAGGACAACACGGAGTTCGCCTTCACCATCCGCCCGGGCGTCACGTTCTCGGACGGCACCCCGCTCGACGCGGCCGCCGTGAAGGCGAACCTCGACCAGCTCGGCCTCGGCGACGACGCGAAGAAGATCGTGAAAAACCGCGACTTCATCGGCTACGTGAGCTCGGAGGTCACCGCGGAGGACACCGTCGTCGTGCGGCTGTCCGAGCCGAACGCCGACTTCCTGAAGGCCACGGCGGCCGCCACCGCGAGCCTGCTCTCCCCCGCGACGCTCGCCCTCGACTACGCCGGTCAGGCCGACATCAGCAAGATCGTCGCGTCCGGCCCCTTCGTCTTCGAGTCGCAGGTGCCCGACCAGGAACTCGTCTTCACCAAGCGCGACGACTACGCGTGGCCGTCGTCCATCTCCACGAACGAGGGCGCCGCGCACCTCGACGAGGTCGTCTTCCGCGCCATCCCCGAGGTCGGCCTCAGAGTCGGCGCCGTCGCCTCCGGGCAGGCGGACGTCTCCCGCGGCGTGCAGCCGAGCGATGAGGCGAGCGCCACCGCGTCGGGCATCGAACTCGCCGTCGCCGAGGCGCCCGAGCTGACCGCGAACTGGGCCGCCTTCCGCGGCGGCGCGCCCGTCGTGTCCGACCAGAACGTGCGCCGGGCGCTGCAGATCGGCTTCGACCGCGAGGCCCTGAAGTCCACCGTCCTCAGCGAGCGCTATCCGCTGTCGGGCTCCGTGCTCAACCGCTCCGCCCCGGGCTTCGTCGACCTGAGCGACGAGTTCGCCTACGACGCGGAGGAGGCCGAGCGCCTGCTCGACGAGGCCGGCTGGACGGTCGGCAGCGACGGCATCCGCGAGAAGGACGGCCAGCGGCTGCGGGTCTCCATCGCCGCGAGCCCGCGCAGCGTGGTCATCAAGCCCGCGTTCGAGTTCATCGAGTCCGAGTGGCGCAAGATCGGCGTCGAGCTGACCAACAACGCCGGCGACAGCGCGATCCTCGCCACCGCGCTCGGCGACCCCGCCTACCCGATCATCGGCTCGCGGCAGTTCTACCTCGGCGGCCTCGGCCCGCTGTTCAGCGCGGCGGGCAACACCAACACCTACGTCTCCGACGACGAGCTGAACGCGCTCTTCGCCACCGAGCGCGCCGCGACCGAGCCGAGCGAGCGCGAGGCCGTGCTCGCCGACATCCAGGAGCGGCTCGTGCTCGGGACGAACCTGCTCGTGCCCCTGTGGGACGAGGTGCAGGTGCACGCCGTCGGGAAGGGCGTCCACATCTCCTTCGACGGCGGGACCGCCCCACTGCTCCAGGAAGCCTGGGTCGAGGACTGATCCCCCCGATGCTGCGCTATCTCGCGTCCCGGGCCGGGCAGGCGCTGGTCGTGCTCTGGATCACTTACACGATCGTGTTCGTCCTCATCCAGACCCTGCCGTCCGACCCGGTGACGATCTTCCTCGCGAGCGACGCCGGCGCCGACCAGGAGCTCATCGACCGCGTGAGCGCGCTGTACGGCTACGACCGGCCCTGGTTCGAGCAGTACGCCCTGCAGCTCGGCAACCTGCTGCGCGGCGAATTCGGCTTTTCGCTCTCGACCGGCCAGTCCGTGCTCGAGCGGATCGGCAGCGTCGTCGGCAGCACCCTCGCGCTCGCCTCGACCGGCCTGCTGCTCAGCGTGCTCATCGCGATCGCGATCAGCGCGGTGGCGTTCCTCGTCGACTCGCCGCGGCTGCGCGCGATCATCGTCGCGGCGCCCTCCCTGTTCAGCTCGATCCCCGTGTTCTGGCTCGGCATCGTGGTGCTCCAGGTGTTCTCGTTCCAGCTGCGCATCCTCTCGCTGTTCCCCGACGGCTCGCTGCTGTCGCTGCTCATCCCCGCGCTCGTGCTGGCCATCCCGGTGTCGGCCCCCATCGCGCAGGTGCTGCTCACCGGGGTCGAGCAGGCGTCCGAGCTCGCCTTCGTGAAGACCGCGCGGGCCAAGGGCGCGCGCCCGATGCGGGTGTTCTGGCACCATGTGTTCCGCTCGTCGCTCGGGGCGACCACGGCGGTCATCGGCACGACCCTCGGCGTGCTCATCGCCGGATCCGTCATCACCGAGACCGTCTTCGCCCGCCCGGGCCTCGGCTCCGTGCTGCTCCGCGCCGTGATCGCGCAGGACGTGCCACTGGTCCAGGGCCTGGTGTTCCTCACGACCCTCGTCGTGGTCGTCGCCGCGCTCGTCGTCGATCTGATCACCCCGCTCCTCGACCCGCGGGTCCTGCGCAGCGTGGGAACGAGAGGGGTGTCCCGCCTTGGCGCTTAGCCGATCCCTCCCCGCCGTGCGGGTGCCGCGCGGCGTGGGCGAGCTCCCCCTGCCCGGCCCGGCGACCGCGCTGTCCGCGCTCCTGGTGCTCGTGCTGGTCGCCTGGCTCGCCGTGCCCGGGCTCTTCACCGGGTACGACCCGCTCGTCGGCGATTCCGCCGAGGTGTTCCTCGCGCCCAGCGTCGCCCACCCCTTCGGCACCGACCACCTCGGCCGCGACGTTCTGGCCCGGGTGATCCACGGCACGACGCAGACCGCGCTGACCGCGGGCCTCGCCGTGCTGGTGGGGCTCGCCCTGGGCACGGCGATCGGTCTCGCCTCCTCGACTCTCGGACCGTGGGCCGACGCGATCAGCATGCGCGTGATCGATGCGCTGATCGCGCTGCCGGCGTTCATGGTCGCCCTGTTCGTGGTCGCGGCGTACGGCGCCGGGCCGGTGTCCCTCGGCGTCGGCGTCGGGATCGGCTCGATCGTGCTGTTCGCCCGGGTCACCCGCGCCGAGGTGCTGCGGGTGCGTGCCCTCGACTACGTGGAGGCGAGCAAGCTCGCCGGCGCGGGCTACTTCCGCCAGCTCTTCGGGCACATCCTGCCCGGTGCGAGCGGGGCGCTTATCGCCCTCGCCGTCGTGGACTTCGGCGCGGCGGTCCTCGCCGTGTCCGCCCTCGGCTACCTCGGGTTCGGCACCCCTCCCCCCACGCCGGAGTGGGGGCTCATCATCGCGGAGGGGCGCAACTACCTCGCCAACGCCTGGTGGATGACATCCCTGCCCGGCACGTTCGTGCTGCTCGTCGTCGTCGCGCTCGGCGTGCTCGGCCGCTACCTCGGAAAGGCGACCCGTGCCTGACACCACGACGAGCGCCGCCCCTGCCCTGCAGCTCGACGGCGTCTCGCTCGACTACCGGCTCGGGCGACAGCGGGTGCGCGCCCTCGACGACGTGTCCTTCTCCATCGGCCAGGGCGAGATCGTCGCGCTGGTGGGCGAGTCGGGCTCAGGCAAGACGACCATCGCGGGCGCGGTGACCGGCCTGCTGCCGCGGACCGCGACCATCGCGTCCGGGCGCATCCTGGTGGACGGCACCGACGTCACGCGCCTCACCGAGTCGCGCTGGAGCAGGATCCGCGGCCGCAAGGTCGGCCTGATCCCGCAGGATCCGGGCGCGAGCCTGACCCCGGTGCTCACCATCGGCGACCAGGTGGCCGAGATCTTCGCGATCCGCGGCGAGCGCCTCGGGCGTGCCGAGCGACGCGCCAAGGCGATCGAGCTGCTCGAGGTCGCCGAGGTCAGCCGGGCGGCGGACCGCCTCACGCAGTACCCGCACGAGCTCTCGGGCGGGTTGAAGCAGCGCATCCTGATCGCGATCGCCTTCGGCCTGAACCCCGCCCTCCTGGTCGCGGACGAGCCCACCTCCGCCCTCGACGTTACGGTGCAGAAGCAGATCCTGCGCGTCTTCGACCGGCTCGCCCGCGAGCACGGCTCGAGCGTCCTCTTCGTCACGCACGACCTCGCCCTCGCCACGGACCACGCCTCCCGCGCGCTCGTGCTGCAGCGCGGCCGCCTCGTCGACGACGCGCAGGTGTCCGAGATCGTCGACGACGCCCGGGTCGGCTACACCCGCGAGCTGATCGCGCACGCCCGCGCGACGCAGTCCGCCCTGCCGCCGGCCGACGCCGCCGACGAGACGGACGCCGGCGCCGGCACCGCCCCCGGCACCGGCACCGCCCCACCCGCGCTCGAGGTGCGCGGGCTGACCCGGTCCTTCGCCGGCCGCCGCGGCGCGGACGCGACCCTGGCGGTGGACGACGTCTCGTTCGCCGTGCCCGCGGGCCGCACCGTGGCCCTCGTCGGCGAGTCCGGCTCCGGCAAGTCGACGACGGCGCGGATGATCCTCCGCCTCGTCGACCCCACCTCCGGCGAGGTCCGCGTGGGCGGCCGGGATGTGACCGCCGTCCAGGGCCGGGACCGCCTCACGCTCTGGCGGACGGTGCAGCTGGTCTACCAGAACCCCGACTCCGCCCTCGACCCGCGGTGGACGGTGGGCCGGATCGTCGCCGAGCCGCTCGCGGCCATGGGGCTCTACCCGGCCGGCGAGCGCCGCGCGCGGGTGCAGGAGCTGCTCGACGCCGTCGCCCTCCCCGAGGGCACGATCGACAAGCGGCCGGGCGAGCTGTCCGGCGGGCAGCGCCAGCGCGTCGCGATCGCCCGGTCGCTCGCGCCCAACAGCTCCGTCGTGGTGCTCGACGAGGCGCTCAGCGCGCTCGACGTCATCACCCAGGAGCGCGTGCTGCAGCTCATCGAGCGCCTGCAGCGCCAGTTCGGGGTCTCGTACCTGTTCATCTCGCACGACCTGTCGACCGTGCGCCGGCTCGCCCACCACGTGGTCGTGCTGCGCGCCGGCCGGGTCGTGGAGCAGGGCAGCGCGCGGGAGATCTTCACCGCGCCGCGCACCGACTACGTCCGCGAACTGCTGGACGCCATCCCCGGCCACCGGCTCCTCGCCGGCACCGGATCGCCGACACGGACAGCACCGAACGCCCAGACAGCACCGACAGCACCGACAGCACCGAACGCCCAGACAGCACCGACAGCCCAGACAGTACCGACAGAGGGAGCATCACCACGATGACAGCCGGTTCCGACGACGCCCGCGACCGGGGGCAGCGCCCGCTGCGCCTCTCCGCGTTCGTCATGAACACGAACTCCCACATCCAGCACGGCCTCTGGCGCCACCCGGACGCCCGCCAGCACGAGTTCACGTCGCTCCGCCTGTGGACCGACCTCGCGCGCACCCTCGAGCGCGGCCGGTTCGACGCGATCTTCTTCGCCGACGTGCTCGGCCTGTACGGGCCGGCGCGCGGCGACTACGCCGTGAACGCTCGGGAGGGGCTCCAGTTCCCGAGCAACGACCCGTCGGTGCTGCTCGGCGCCCTGGCCGCCGTCACCGAGCACCTCGGCCTCGTGTTCACCTCGTCCGTGCTGCAGGCCCACCCGTTCGAGTTCGCCCGCCGGATCTCGACCCTCGACCACCTCTCCGGCGGCCGCGTGGGCTGGAACGTCGTCACGAGCGCGCAGGAGAGCGCCGCGCGCAACTTCGGCGCGGACGGCCTCGAGGAGCACGACGAGCGATACCGCTGGGCCGAGGAGTACCTCGAGGTGGTCTACAAGCTGTGGGAGGGCTCCTGGGACGACGACGCGCTCGTCGTCGACAAGGCCGTCGGGCACCGGGAGGACGCCGTCTACGCGGACGCGCGGGCCATCCACCGCATCGACCACGACGGCGAGCGCTACCGGGTCGCCGGCCCGCACCAGAGCCCGCCCTCGCCGCAGCGCACCCCGGTCATCTTCCAGGCGGGCTCGTCGCCCGCGGGCAGCGCCTTCGCCGCACGGCACGCCGAGGGGCAGTTCATCCTCACCTCCGGCCTCGACAAGACCCGCGCCCTCATCGAGGAGACGCGGGCTAAGGTGGCGGGCGCCGGGCGGGACCCGGCCGATCTGGCGTTCTTCCTCGGTCAGGCGTTCGTGATCGGCGGCACGGAGCACGAGGCCAGGCGCAAGGAGGCCGAGCTGGACGAGTACCTCTCCAGCGACGGGTTCCTCCTGCACAGCAACCTCGCGTTCGATCCCGAGACCGGGGAGCCACTCGACCCGGACACGCCGCTCTCCGAGCTCTCGACGAGGACGAACGTGAGCCACCTGCGCTGGATGCGCGAGCTCTCGCCGGACCCCGACCCCCGGGTGCGCGACCTCGCCACCCTCGCCGCCCGCCTGCGCGGGCGGGTCGTCGGCACGCCCGAGCAGATCGCCGACCGCCTCGCCGAGTGGCGGGACGCGGGCGTCGACGGCATCAACGTCATGAACTGGGTGCTCCCCGGCAGCTTCGAGGAGTTCGTGGACGAGGTGGTCCCCGTGCTGCAGGACCGCGGCCTCGCCCAGCGCGAGTACACGCCGGGAACGCTCCGCCGCAAGCTGTTCGGCCGGGACCAGCTGCCTGACGAGCATCCCGCGCGGGCCCACCGCAACGCGTTCCGCGAGGTCGTCGCCCGATGAGCCTCGACCGGGACACCCTCGACCGGTTCCGCTCGGTCATCGCCGAGGTCGGCAGGGACGCCGTGGGGCGCGAGCGCGACCGGCGGCTGCTCCATCCGGAGATCGCCGCGCTGGTCCGCTCCGGCGTCACCGCGATGCGGGTCCCCACGGAAATGGGCGGCGCGGGCGCGACGCTGCCCGAGCTGTTCGACCTGCTCATCGAGCTCGCGGCAGCCGACCCCAACCTGCCGCAGGCCCTGCGGGGTCACTTCGCCCTCGTCGAGCGGTTCCTCGTCGGCGGGACGGAGCGCGACCGGGAGTGGCTGAGGAGGGCGGGCGACGGGGCCGTGTTCGGCAACGCGCAGGCCGAGAGGGGCGCGACCACCACGACGGACGCCCGCCTGCGGCGGGTCGACGGCTCCTGGCGGCTGTCGGGCCGCAAGTTCTACACGACCGGCACGCTCTACGCCGACTACACCTGGACGGGCGCGCTCGACGAGTCCGGGGAGCGCTACGGCGCCGTCGTGCCGACCGCGGCGGACGGCGTCGAGGTGCACGACGACTGGACCGGGTTCGGGCAGCGGCTCACCGCCAGCGGCACGACGGTGTTCGCCGACGTCGCGCTCGCGGACGAGAACGTGTACCGCATCCGCCAGGAGCCCGACTGGTACACGCTCGACTTCCGCCTCGTGCTGCACCTCCTCCTGCAGGCGACGATGGCCGGGATCGGGCTGACCGCGCTCGAGGAGACGCTGGCGTTCGTGCGCGGACGGTCGCGGTCGTTCGGCATCGCGGGCGAGAGCGCCCCGCGGCACGACCCGCGCGTGCAGACCGTCGTCGGCGAGCTCTCCAGCCGGGTCTCGGCGGTCGAGGCGCTCGTGCGCGACGTCGCCCGGGACTATGCGGGGGTGCGCGACCGCGCCCACGCCGACGAGCGGGAGCGGACCGCGGACTACGTGCGCCTGCAGGTGCGCCAGTTCCAGGCCCAGCAGATCGCCGTCGCCGACATCCTCGCCGTCACCTCGCGGCTCTTCGAGGTGGGCGGCGCGTCCGCCGTGCTCAGCGAGGCCGGCTTCGACCGGCACTGGCGGAACGCGAGGACCATCGCGTCGCACAACCCCGCGATCTTCCGCCAGGCCGCCATCGGCGACTACCTGCTGAACGGCACCGAGCCGGAGACCGACTTCCGGGCGGTCGAGGCGAGCGACCTCGTGCGCGCCTGACGCTGACGCCGAGGCACACCCAGGGCATACGCGCGCACACGCCCGCACGCGACCGAGGCCGGGACAGCCACGCTGTCCCGGCCTCCGCCGTCGTCCAGGGAACCTCTTTAAGCGACGAGGCTCCGCAGCACGTACTGCAGGATGCCGCCGTTGCGGTAGTAGTCCGCCTCACCGGGGGTGTCGATCCGCACGACCGCGTCGAACTCGACCGTCTGCTTGCCCGCCGCCGAGTGCTCGGTCGGCTCGGCGACGACGTGCACGCTCTTCGGCGTGACGCCCTCGTTGAGCTGCTCGAGCCCGGTGATGCTGATCACCTCGGTGCCGTCGAGGCCGAGGCTCTGCCAGGTCTCGCCCGCCGGGAACTGCAGGGGCACGACGCCCATGCCGATGAGGTTGGAGCGGTGGATGCGCTCGAAGCTCTCCGTGATGACCGCGCGGACGCCGAGGAGGCTCGTGCCCTTCGCCGCCCAGTCGCGGGACGACCCGGAGCCGTACTCCTTGCCGCCGAGGATGACGAGCGGGGTGCCGGACGCGGCGTAGTTCTGGGCCGCGTCGTAGATGAAGGACTGCGGCGCGTCGGCCTGGCTGAAGTCGCGCGTGTAGCCGCCCTCGACGCCCTCGAGCAGCTGGTTGCGCAGCCGGATGTTCGCGAAGGTGCCGCGGATCATCACCTCGTGGTTGCCGCGGCGCGAGCCGTAGGA
Source organism: uncultured Microbacteriaceae bacterium (assembly GCA_947487835.1). Classification (GTDB taxonomy): domain Bacteria; phylum Actinomycetota; class Actinomycetes; order Actinomycetales; family Microbacteriaceae; genus Planctomonas. The sequence goes on along the minus strand of CANKXX010000002.1, from coordinate 416,995 downwards.
GTTGAAGTCCTTCCGGTCGACGCCGTGCTCGGCGAGGTAGCGGCCGGCGGGGCTGTCGGCCTTGATCGAGCCGGCGGGGCTGATGTGGTCCGTGGTCACGGAGTCACCCAGCTTGGCGAGCACTCGGGCGCCCGTGATGTCCGACACCGGGGTGGTCTCGATCGTCATGCCCTCGAAGTACGGGGGCTTGCGCACGTAGGTCGACTCGGAGTCCCACTCGAACGTGGCGCCGGTCGGCGTGGGCAGCGAACGCCAGCGCTCGTCGCCCTCGAACACCGCGGAGTACTGCTTGTCGAACATCGCCGTGTCGATGGCGGAGTCGATGGTCGCCTGCACCTCGGCCGCGTCGGGCCAGATGTCCCGGAGGAACACCTCGTTGCCCTCGGTGTCGACGCCCAGGGCGTCGCGCTCGAAGTCGAAGTTCATCGACCCGGCGAGGGCGTACGCGACCACGAGGGGCGGGCTCGCCAGGTAGTTCATCTTCACGTCGGGGTTGATGCGCCCCTCGAAGTTGCGGTTGCCCGAGAGCACCGCGGTCACGGCGAGGTCGTTCTGCTGGACCGCCTCGGAGATCTCCTCCTCCAGCGGACCGCTGTTGCCGATGCAGGTGGTGCAGCCGTAGCCGACGAGGTAGAAGCCGAGGTCCTCGAGGGGCTTCGTGAGTCCCGCCTTGTCGTAGTAGTCGGTGACGACCTTGGATCCGGGGGCGAGCGTGGTCTTGACCCACGGCTTCGCCTTCAGTCCCTTCTCGCTCGCCTTCTTGGCGAGCAGGCCCGCGGCCAGCATGACCGACGGGTTGGACGTGTTCGTGCACGACGTGATGGCGGCGATCGCGACCGCGCCGTGGTCGATGGTGAACTGCTCGCCCTCCTTGAGGGCGACGCGGGTCGGGTTCGACACCGAGGTGGGAGCGTGGCTCGAGTGCTCGGCGGCGAACTCGTGGTGGAAGCTCGCGTCGTGCGACGTCTGCTGGTGCGCGCTCTCCTCGTCCTGGGCGGTGAAGCCGATGGGGTCGGACGCGGGGAACGTGCCCTCGACGGCCTCGTCCACGAGGCTGTGCTTGCCGTGGTCGATCGAGGCGTAGTCGTTCAGGTCCCGCTCGAACTGCTCCTTCGCGATGCTCAGCTCGATGCGGTCCTGCGGGCGCTTCGGGCCGGCGATGGAGGGGACGACGGTGCTGAGGTCGAGCTCCAGGTACTCGCTGAACGAGGGCTCGCGCGACGGGTCGTGCCAGAGGCCCTGGGCCTTCGCGTACGCCTCGACGAGCTGCACCTGCTCCTCCTCGCGCCCGGTGAAGCGGAGGTAGTCGAGGGTCACGTCGTCGATCGGGAAGATGGCGGCGGTCGAGCCGAACTCGGGGCTCATGTTGCCGATGGTGGCGCGGTTGGCCAGCGGCACCTCCGCGACGCCGGCGCCGTAGAACTCCACGAACTTGCCGACGACGCCGTGGCTGCGCAGCATCTGCGTGATGGTCAGCACGACGTCCGTCGCCGTGACGCCGGCGGGGATCGCCCCGGTCAGCTTGAAGCCCACGACCTTGGGGATGAGCATCGAGACGGGCTGACCGAGCATGGCCGCCTCCGCCTCGATGCCGCCGACGCCCCAGCCGAGCACGCCGAGGCCGTTGACCATGGTGGTGTGCGAGTCGGTGCCGACGAGCGTGTCCGGGTACGCCTGCAGGACGCCGTTCACCTCGCGGGTGAAGGTGACTCGCGCCAGGTACTCGATGTTGACCTGGTGCACGATGCCGGTGCCGGGCGGCACGACCTTGAAATCGTCGAACGCGGTCTGGCCCCAGCGCAGGAACTGGTAGCGCTCGCCGTTGCGCTCGTACTCGATCTCGACGTTGCGCTCGAAGGCGTTCGGCGTGCCGAACAGGTCGGCGATGACGGAGTGGTCAATCACCAGCTCAGCAGGCGCGAGGGGGTTGATCTTGGTCGGGTCGCCGCCGAGCTCGACGACGGCCTCGCGCATCGTGGCGAGGTCGACGATGCAGGGGACGCCGGTGAAGTCCTGCATGACGACGCGCGCCGGGGTGAACTGGATCTCGGTGTCCGGGTCGGACGTCGGCACCCAGTCGCCGAGGGCGCGGATGTGCGACTCGGTGATGTTCGCGCCGTCCTCGGTGCGCAGCAGGTTCTCGAGCAGCACCTTCAGGCTGAAGGGCAGCTTCTCGTGACCCGGCACGGAGTCGATTCGGTAGATCTCGTACGACGACGAGCCGACGCGAAGGGTGTCCTTCGCGCCGAAACTGTTGACTGCAGACACGATGCCCTCTTCCTCGATGAACGCGGCGGACGCGGCACTCGCTCTACGCCGGGACCCGTGGCCCGGCGCCGCACCCGCACAGCTAACCTATCCCCTCGCGCAGCTCGGGGACGGTCTCAAACTATCTTGATATCAAGATAAATCGTAGCAGGCGCCCGGCCGGTCTCAGTGCTGCCCGGCGGGGCCGTTCGGGTCCCTGGCGTACAGGGCCCGGACGAAGAGGAACGAGAGCACGACGAGCAGCCCGTAGAGCGGGGTGCCCATGATCAGGCGGGTCACACCGAGCGCCTCGACGTTGTCGGCGAAGTAGAGCGGCAGCTGCACGACGAGGCGCAGCGCGAAGAAGGCGACCCAGATGAGGGTGAGCAGGCGCAGCGCGCGGTACTTGGCCTTCTGGCGTCGCCACGCCGTCCCCTCCCCCATGAGCGCGCCGATCGCGAGGCCGAGCAGCGGCCAGCCGACGAGCACCGAGACGAGGAGCACCGTGCCGTAGACGCCGTTCGTCCAGAAGCCGAGGAGGTAGAAGTCCTTGCCGTCGCCGGTGCGCAGCGCGAGCAGCGCCGAGAGCACGATGCCGACGAGGCCGCCGATGGCGGGCGACGTCTGGCTGCGCCCGAGGAGCCGGAGCACGAGGAAGACGACGCCGAGTGCCGCGGGGGCGATCACCGCGGGCAGGAGGTCGCGCGTCGCCGTGAACACGATGAGGAACACGACGCCGGGCAGGAGCGCCTCGACGAGACCGCGGACGCCGCCCATCGCGGCGAGCAGCTCATGGCCGCGGATGCGCTCGCCCGCGGCGGCGCGGTCGAGGCCCGCGCGGCGCGCGGCCCCCGCGAGGCCGTCCGCGAGAACATCTGCGGGGCGGGGATCGGGGCCGCCGGGAGCGGGGGGCATGCCCTCGCCCCGGCCGTTCGATGCGCCGCTCACGCGATCAGACGTCCGTCACGGTCGAGGCGGGGCGCTGCTGGCCGCCGGCCGGCGTCTTCGGCATGCTCAGCGGGATGAGGTCGCGGGGCGGCATGGGCGCGGTGCCGCGCACCACGACGATGCTGCGGAAGAGGTCCTCCACCTGGGCCGCGGCCTCGGCGCCGGTCGCCGCGGCGCCCGTGATGACGCCGCGGAGGAACCAGCGGGGCCCGTCGACGCCGATGAAGCGCGCGAGGCGCGTCTGCGCGGGCTCGCCGGCCTGGGACACCGAGGGGATCTCCGCGAGGACCTCCGGACCGAACGGCCCGTCGGTCAGCGACGTGCGGCCGCCCTGCTTCTCGATCTGCTCCGCGATCTGGCCGCGGATCTCGTGCCACAACCCGCTGGAGCGCGGGGCGGCGAACGGCTGGACCTGGAGGCCGGAGTTCGCGTAGTCGAGGCTGACGGCGACGACTCGCTGCGTGCCCTCCGCGACCTCGAGGCGCACCTGCAGGCCCTCGCGGGGCAGGATGCGCACGCCGCCGAGGTCGACGTAGGGGCGGGCGGGGTTCGCCTCGGACTCGTCGAACGGGCCGGCGCTCTCGCGATCCTCCGGCGCCGACTTGGGCTGGGCGAGGTCGGTGGGCTCCACCTCGGGGTTCTCGGGATCGCTCACGCGGGTTCTCCTGACTTGTTTCTTCCGTAGCCGGTCGAGCCGAAGCCGGACTCCCCGCGGTGGCTGCCGGGGAGCTCCTCGACCGCGACGAAGCGCGCGCGGCTGACGGGCATCACGATGATCTGGGCGATGCGGTCGCCGACCGCGATGTCGTACGGCTCCCGCGCGTCCGTGTTGAGCAGGGTCACCCGCACCTCGCCGCGGTAGCCCGCGTCGACGGTGCCCGGGCTGTTGACCACGGTGATGCCGTGCTTCGACGCGAGGCCGCTGCGCGGCACCACGAACGCGGCGTAGCCGTCCGGCAGCGCGATGGCGACGCCCGTTCCCACGGTCGCCCGGGCGCCGGGCGCGAGGGTGAGGGACTCCGCCGAGCGCAGGTCCGCGCCGGCATCGCCGGGGTGTGCGTAGACCGGAACGGAGTCCGCCTTGATGAGGACGTCGACGCTATCAACCACGTGTCGAGGGTAGTGCACGAAGTCTGGTCGAATAGAGCCATGCCCGATCCCGACGCCACCGTCTACCGCGAGCGCCTGATGCCCACCGTGTGGATGTACATCTTCATCGCGCTCGTCTTCCCCGCGACGATGCTCGTCTTCCTGCCGATCTCGGCGCCCGTCGGCGTCGGCGTGGCCGTGCTGCTCTACGTCGGCGCGATCGGCGCGCTCATCTATACCGCGCCGGTCATCGAGGTGGCGGGCGGCGAGCTGCGCGCCGGGCGGGCGCACATCCCGGTGGCCCTGCTCGGCGAGCCCGCCGCGTTCACCGCGGAGGAGGCGACGCTCGAGCGCGGCCGGCGGCTGGACGCCCGCGCCTACCTGTGCATCCGCGGCTGGGTGAAGCCCGTGGTGCGCGTCCCGGTCACCGACCCCGCCGACCCCGCGCCGTACTGGCTCGTCTCGACCCGCCGCCCGCAAAAACTAATCGCTGCGATCGAAGGATCGCAGCGATTGGTGGGTGGTGCCTGACGTGGTGCTCTAGGCGGCGCACTCCTGGCAGATCGGACCGAGCTTCTCCTCGTGGTCGATCTGGGAGCGGTGCTTCACCAGGAAGCAGCTCACGCAGGTGAACTCGTCGGCCTGCGGGGGCAGCACGACGGTCTCGAGGTCGAGGTCGGAGAGGTCGGCACCGGGCAGGTCGAAACCGCCCGGGTTGTCGGCGTCCTCGACGTCGACGACGCCGGACATGCGGTCCGGCACTCGCTCCTTCAGGGCCTCGATCGACTCGGAGTCGTCCTCGGTCTTGCGCGGAGCGTCGTAATCAGTTGCCATGCCCATCCAGTCTTCGAAAATCGCTGCCGATGGCTGATCGGCGGCGTTAGTTTGCATCAATACGAGGCGAATAGCAAACCGCTTTGGAGGGGGTTTGCGCCGCGCTTCCCATGCAACTTCCGACGCGCCATGGCTATTCCCGGCAAATGCCCTCCCGGCATGCGATTCTTGCCGCACCCGTGAACCGCGAGAGGCCTTTTCCATGCAGGATCTGAAAGTAATCGGAGTCGAGAACGGTGCGTTGCTGGCCTCCTCCGAACAGGGCGGCCGTTTCCGCATCCCTATCGACGAGGTGCTCCAGGCGCGGCTGCGCCCGGCCACGTCCGACCAGCAGAGCGGGCGCAAGGTGCCCCCGCGCGAGATCCAGGCGCAGATCCGCGCCGGACTGTCCGCCGAGGAGGTCTCCGCCGCCACCGGCGCGCCCATCGACTTCGTGCGGAAGTTCGAGGGAGCTGTGCTGGCCGAGCGCGAGCACATCGTCGCCCAGGCCCTCGCCGTCATCGTGCACACCGCCATCGACGTCGACCCGCTGAGCCCCGGCGCGAGCTTCGGCGTCGTGATGTCCGAGCGGCTCGCCTCCCTCGGCGCATCGAACGACCGGTGGAGCAGCTGGAAGGACGAGGACGGCTGGACCGTGAAGCTCGAGTTCACGGCCGACGAGATCGACCACGACGCGCGCTGGCGCTACGACCACAGGAAGCGCTCGCTGGCCCCGCAGAACAACGAGGCCGTGACGCTGTCCCAGCAGGGCGAGCTGAAGGGCGCGCTCATCCCCCGCCTGCGCGCCGTCACGACCGACGGACAGCCCCAGGAGAGCCGCTTCGACAGCGGCGCGTTCCGCTTCGACGGCCGGGAGAGCGCCGGTCACGACGCCGCCAGCACCGACCTCCCCTTCGGCCGCTCCGCAGCCGAGGCCCGCGGTTCCGCCGCGGGGAGGAAGCGCCCGTCCGACGACTCCGCGTCGTCCCTCAACGAGACCGCCGACCTGCTCGAGGCCCTCCGTCGCCGCCGCGGCGAGCGCGAGGCCGCGTCGACGTGGGAGGAGGAGAGCGTCGAGCCGACCGCGGCGTCCCCCTCCGGCAGCGGGATCCGGATGGTCGACGTGCCGCTCGAGGACTTCCTCGAGCCCGCCCCCACCCGGCAGGAGCCGGCGCCCCAGACTCGGGCCCCGATGCCCTCCCCCGTCTCCCCGCAGAAGGCCGCGGGCGGATCCGGCAAGTCGCGCCGCGCCGGCCGCGCGGCGATGCCCAGCTGGGACGAGATCGTCTTCGGCGCGCGCAGCGAGGAAGACCCGGCCTGACCCGTTCCGTCCGAAGCGACGGCCTCGATGGCCCCGGCCCGTTCGGACCGGGGCCATCGGCGTTCCGGTCATCCGGCGTGCCGGCGTGCCGGCGTTCCGGCGTTCCGGCAGAACGAGCTATCCGCGCGTCAGCCTCGGTCGTAGGCGCCGAGTCGGATGAGGGGGACGAGCAGCTCCTCCGGCGTGAGCGAGCCGTGCTGCCCGATCATCCGCCGCGGTCCCGGGTTCGGGTCGCGCGAGTCGTAGTAGGCGATCCGGCCGCGGGCCGCGACGATCACGTCGCCGATACGCCCGCGCGCCTCGTCGTCCACCTCGCCGAACCAGCCGGTGGCGATGGCCTCCTCGCGGTCGGCGATCCAGGATCTGCTCCCCTCGGCCTCGCGCCAGGCGGCGAGCAGCCGGGCGCGGACGTCGTCGCCCGCACCCGGTTCCAGGTGCAGCTGGAGGCAGCGCGGATCACCCGCGATGTGCCGCACGCCGTCGACGAGGGATGGATCCCGGTCGAAGAGCACATGCCCGCTCGGCGGGACGTCGAGCACGCCGTGGTCGGCCGTCACGAGCAGCCCCTCCCCGCGGCGCAGCGTGCGCTCGAACCCGGCGAGGGCGGAGTCGAGCTCCTCGAGCGCGGCGAGCCACCGGTCCGACTCCCAGCCGTGCGCGTGCGCCGCGACGTCGAGCTCCGGGACGTAGAGGTAGACGAGGGACCTGCCCGGGCCGTCGAGGATCTGGCGAGCCTCCGCGAAGCGATCGGCGATGTCCCGCCCGTCCCGGTACTCGCTGCCGCGGAGCACCGCCTGGGTGAAGCCGGAGGTGCGGTACCGGGGCGAGCCCACGGAGTAGGCCGTCACCCCGTCCGCCGCGGCCCGCTCGAAGACGGTCTGGCGCAGCTGCCAGTCGCCCGGCGCCATGCCCTCGTCCCAGCCGGACAGCTGGTTGACGACGCGGTCGTTCGCGCGGTCGAGCACGGTGTAGCCCACGAGCCCGTGCTCGCCGGGGCGGGAACCGGTCGTGAGGCTCGCGATCGCGGCGGCGGTCGTGGTGGGGAATCCGCTGTCGATCACGTCGCGGCGGGTGAAGCGGCGGGACAGCGCACGCGCGTGTCCCGCCCGTGCCTTGAGCGCCGCGCTGCCCAGCCCGTCGACGAGCACGACGACGGCGGAGTCCGCGCGAGGCAGGGAGAGGGCGTTGTCCCGACCGGCGAGCGAGTCGAGACCGGCCGGAAGCACGTCGGCGAGGCTCAGCCGGTGCGATTGCCTGGCCGGTAGCATGATCGAAATCCTACGTGCAGCCGAAGATCGAGAATGACGCCCCGAGAGAACCGAACCACCTCCCCCGACACTCCTGAACGCATCGAAGACGTCGACGTCTCGACCGAGATGCAGGGCTCGTTCCTCGAATACGCGTACTCGGTCATCTACTCCCGTGCGCTGCCGGACGCCCGTGACGGACTGAAGCCCGTGCAGCGCCGCATCCTCTACATGATGAGCGAGATGGGCCTGCGCCCCGAGCGCGGCCACGTGAAGTCGGCCCGCGTCACGGGCGAGGTCATGGGCAAGCTGCACCCGCACGGCGACGCGTCCATCTACGACGCCATGGTGCGCCTGACCCAGCCGTTCATGCTGCGCGTCCCGCTCATCGACGGCCACGGCAACTTCGGCTCCCTCGACGACGGTCCCGCCGCCGCCCGTTACACCGAGGCCCGCCTCGCGCCGCCCGCGCTGGCCATGACCGCGGGGCTCGACGAGGACGTCGTCGACTTCCTGCCCAACTACGACAACTCGCACATGCAGCCGGAGGTGCTGCCGTCCGCGTTCCCGAACCTGCTGGTCAACGGCGCGAGCGGCATCGCCGTCGGCATGGCGACGAACATGGCGCCGCACAACCTCATCGAGGTCGTAGCGGGCGCCCAGCACCTCATCGCCCACCCGAAGGCGACTCTCGACGACATCATGTCGTTCATCCCGGGGCCGGACCTCCCGTCGGGCGGCACGATCACCGGGCTCGCCGGCGTGCGCGACGCGTACGCGACCGGCCGCGGCGCGTTCAAGACGCGCGCCAAGGTCTCCATCGAGAACATCACGCCGCGGAAGATGGGCCTGGTCGTCACCGAGCTGCCGTACCTCGTCGGGCCGGAGCGCGTGATCGAGAAGATCAAGGACGGGGTCGGCAACAAGAAGCTGAGCGGCATCTCCGACGTCACCGACCTCACCGACCGCACCAAGGGCCTGCGCCTGGTCATCGGCATCAAGACCGGGTTCAGCCCCGAGGCGGTGCTCGAGCAGCTGTACCGCTACACGCCGCTCGAGGACTCCTTCAACATCAACAACGTCGCCCTCGTGGACGGCGGGCCGAAGACCCTCGGTCTCATCGAGCTGCTGCAGGTCTACATCCAGCACCGCATCCAGGTGGTCACGCGCCGCACGCGCTACCGCCTGGCGCGCCGGCGCGAGCGACTGCACCTGGTGGACGGGCTCCTCGTCGCGATCCTCGACATCGACGAGGTCATCCAGGTGATCCGCACGAGCGACGACACCGAGCAGGCGCGGGCTCGCCTCATGAGCGTGTTCGAGCTCACCGAGGTGCAGGCCGAGTACATCCTCGAGCTGCGGCTGCGCCGGCTCACGAAGTTCTCCCGAGTCGAGCTCGAGGCCGAGCAGGACCAGCTGCGCCGCGAGATCGCGGAGCTCGAGACCCTGCTGAGCAGCGACAGGAACCTCCGCGCCCTGGTCAGCGACGAGCTGGGCGAGGTCGCGGAGCGCTTCGGCACGCCGCGGCGGACGCTGCTCACCGAGGCCCGGCCGAGTGCGGCCACGACCGGGTCGCGGAAGCAGCCCGTCTCACTCGAGCTCGCCGACACCCCCTGCATCGTGTACCTGAGCACCACGGGCCGCGCGGTGCGCGTCGACGTGCCCGAGGAGCCGTCTACCGTGGCGTCGGCCCCGCGCCGGGCCAAGCACGACTCGATCCAGTCCAGCATCGCGACCACGAGCCGGACCGAGATCGGCGCCGTCACCAGCGCCGGCCGGCTGATCCGGATGACGCCCCTCGACCTGCCCGTCGTGCCGGAGAACTCGGTGCAGCTCGGCGCCGGCGTGCGGATGCGCGACTACCTGGGCCTGACCGACAAGAGGGAGCGCGTGCTTTCCCTCGTCGACCTCGCCTCGCCGCGGTCCATCGTGCTCGGCACCGCGCAGGGCGTCGTCAAGCGCGTCGTCGCCGGGGACTGGGCGAACCGGCCGGACTTCGAGCTCATCACCCTCAAGGCCGGCGACTCCGTCGTGGGCGCCGCCCAGGGCGAGGACGGGGACGACCTCGTGTTCGTCACGTCCGACGCCCAGCTCCTGCGCTTCGCCGCGTCGTCGGTGCGTCCGCAGGGGCGCGCGGCGGGAGGCATGGGCGGCATCAACCTGGCCTCGGGCGCCACCGTGCTCTCTTTCGCCTCCATCGCGTCGACCGACGACGCCGTCGTCGTGACCATCGCGGGCAGCACCTCGACGCTCCCCGGCACCGACGCGGGCACGGCGAAGGTGAGCTCGCTCGCCGAGTTCCCGTCGAAGGGCCGCGCGACCGGAGGGGTGCGGGCCCACCGCTTCCTCCGGGGCGAGGACACGCTGCTGCTGGCGTGGGCCGGACCGGCACCGGCGCTGGCCTCGGGCGCCGACGGGGCCGTGCGAGAGCTGCCCGCGGGCGGCGCCAAGCGCGACGCGTCCGGCGTCCCCCTGGCGGCGGACATCGCCTTCGTGGGCACGTCCCGCATCCACCCGCCCCGCTGATCCACGAAGGCGCGTTCATCTGCGTCAGCCGCGGCCCCCGGGCGGGCCGATCACGAGGAGGACCGCCGTGATCGCGGCGACGGCCGCGACCAGCAGCGCCGCGAGCGTGCGTGGGCGCGCGAGCACCCAGCGGAGCGCGGAGTCCACCGCGGGAGCGTCGCCGAGGCTGCCCCGTGAGGAGACGGCCGCCGAGCCGCGTCCCGAGCCGCCCGCGATGCCGCCGGCCCCGCCATGGGCCCTGCCACCGGACGCGACCGCCGGCTCCTCGCTGCGCCACACCCCGCGTAGTGCCCCACGCCGCGAGAGCCACCGCTCGACCGGGATGGTCGCGTACGGCACGACGGCGGCTGCCGCGGTGCCGAGGATGCGCAGGACCGGCCAGCGCTGATTGAGACCGACAAGGACGGCCGTCGCGGCGAAGGAGAGGAACACGACGCCGTGCAGCAGTCCCGCGATCGACACGGGCCAGTCGCCGACGCGCACGCCGTACTTCAGCACCATGGCGACGATCAGCAGGGTCCAGGTGACCGTCTCGGCAACGGCGACGGTCGAGAACAGGCGGTGCGGCGTGCGGACGATGACGGGCTCCTAGCGCGAGTCGAAGGCGCGGCGCGATCGCCGGCCCCTCCACGGTAGCGAGGGCGGCGTCGGGAACCTGGGGTTGCGATCCGAGGTCGATATTGAACTAATCGGTTCACTGTCGTACACTGAACCACATGGTTCAACAACAGGTCCTCGACCGGGCGTTCGCCGCCCTGTCCGACTCGACGAGGCGCGGCATCCTCGAGCGCCTCGGTTCCGGCCCCGCCACGATCTCCGAGCTGGCCGAGCCGTTCGACATCACCATCACCGGCCTCACGAAGCACGTGCAGGTGCTCGAGGAGGCCGGGCTCGTGACCACGGAGAAGGTCGGGCGGGCCCGCCAGTGCCGGCTCGGCACCGAACGTCTGGACGACGCCATGCAGTGGATCACGTTCTATCAGCGCCTGTGGGAGCGCCGTCTCGACGGCCTGGAGGCGTACTTCACCCTCACGAAAGGAACGGAAGAATGACCGACAACGCACGCATCGACGACGACACCCTCGAACTGAGGGTCAGCCGCCAGCTCCCCGCGACGCCGGAGCAGGTGTTCGACGCCTACACCGACGCGGAGAAGCAGAAGATCTGGTTCAACATCCTCGACGAGGAGCCGGGCATCGTGGAGATCGAGGTCGACCTCCGCGTCGGCGGGGTGCAGACCGCCGTCTGGGGCCCGAGCCGTGACGAGCTGTTCCGGGAGACGCAGGTGTTCCGCGAGATCGACCGGCCCCACCGGCTCGTGACGACGTCGACCGGCAGCAGCCCGGACGGCTCCACCATGGACACCGACATCGTGGTCACGTTCGAGGAGCACGAGGGCGGCACGCTGATGACCATCGTCCAGAGCGGCTTCCCCACCGTCGAGCTGCGCGACTTCTTCGCGACCTACGCGCTCATCGGGGCGTTCGACCGCATCGAGGCGTACCTCCGCCAGGCCTGATCCCGGCGGCACGACCCGGAAACGAGGAACGGAACGAGAGAGGGGCCGGGGAGCGACAGCTCCCCGGCCCCTCATCGATGGGTATGGGTCAGCAGGCGGTGGGCCGCGGCGAACCGGCCGCGCGCCACTGCGGATAGGTGAGCACGATCGGGTCGGGGTAGCCGGGACCGGCGTAGCGCACGTCGGGCGAGCCGGGCACCACGCAGAACGAGTCGCTGGCGTAGCGCGACACGACCTGCGGCTGCGGGTATCCGGCCGACGACCAGTCCTCGAGCGTGATCGGGCCGCCGACGCCCGCCGCCAGGTCCGTCATGTAGGTGATGACGGGCGACCAGGAGAGCTTCTGGAAGCCCATGTTCGTCATGTACGTCGGCGCCGGGGACCCGAGGCGCTGCCACTGGCCGAAGGTCAGGGTGTGCAGCGGCGAGTCGGCGCGCTCGTACGGGTTGAGCACGAGGAGGGCCGGCGAGGTGTCGTACCGCAGGAGCTCCGTGCCGACGATGAGGCTGTTCCGCGTCGGCGTCTTGGCGCCGCCGGCCAGCCACTGCTCGTAGCTGAGGTGCTCGGCGTAGCCGTACTCCCCGAGCTCCAGCTCGGCGAAGACGTGCGGCGACCACTCGTACGCCTTGTACGTGGTCGGCGCGGGCACGGGCGCGGGGGTGCCGTCCGCGCTCCACTCCTCATAGCTGGCGACGCGCACCTCCACCTCGTCCTCGACGATCTCGCCGAGCACGTAGAGGGCGGGCGAGAACGGAACGCTGTAGTAGGTGGTGTCGGGCGCTGCCGAGGCGGCGCCCGAGGACAGTCCCGCGGCGGCCAGGAGGGCGGCGGCGGCGATGGCGGTGATTCTGGGGACAGTGGTCGCGGTAGTCATCCCCTGCACGCTATCCACAGGCGGGGAAATCCGGGGGCGCGGAATGTCACGATCGCGTTACCCGGCACCCCCAGAACGCGGGTCATCCCAGAGCGCGGAACAGCCCCGAATGCGAGCGCCCGCATCCGGGATCCGGCGGTCAGCGTCGAGAGCGGGTCGCGCGGCGGCCCAGCCCGAGGAAGACGACGCCCGCAAGCACCCAGGGCCCGGCCACGAGGATCGGGTCGATCCAGGTGTGCGAGGTGTCCACCCGCCTGCGTCCCACCCGGGACGACAGGCCACCGCGGGAGAATTCGCTCAGCACCCCCGTCTCCGTGATGGGGTTGTCGGGGCGCAGCGACACGAACGACCGCAGGTGGCTCTCGACGGCATCGACCCGGTCGGCGGCGATCAGAGTCAGCCAGTGTGCGGCGCGACCCTCGCTCCAGGTCGCGTAGGCGTATTTGCGCAGCACACCGGAGAGCCCGCGCGGCGGCGTCGATGTGCCGAACACGGGGGTGAGGAACTCGTGCTCGATGGACCGCTCCCGCGGCCACTTCTCCTCCTGCCGCTCCGGGAACTCCCAGTGGGCGCCCGTCGCACCCGGGTCGAAGCGCTCGCGCGGGTACGAGGGCCGGTCCTTCGGGTCGAGGTCGGCACCCCAGCCGGGGATGCGCGCGCGCAGTTCGTCGCTCGACGGGACGGACTTCGGCTTGTCGGGCAGGTACGGCGTGCCGGGCATGATCGGATCCTTCCTCGGTGCAGATTCACTCAGTGGGCGCTGGGCACGATGACGGGTTTGATGCACTCGTCGAGCTTCGACGAGAAGATGTGGTACCCCTCGGCGATGTGCTCGAGCGGGATGCGGTGCGTCACGATGTCGTTGGGCTTCAGGTAGCCGCTCCGGATGTGCTCGAGCAGCCGCGGCCACTGCCGCTTCACCGGGCACTGGTTCATCCGGAGGGTCAGGCCCTTGTTCATGGCGTCGCCGAACTTGACGGCGCTGAACATGGGGCCGTACGCGCCCACCACCGACACGGTGCCGCCCTTGCGGACGGAGTCGATGGCCCAGTTGAGCGCAATGGGCGATCCGCCCTGCAGCTTGAACTTCGCCGACGTCACATGCTGGAGGAAGTTGCCGTCCGCCTCCGCGCCGACGGCGTCGATCACGACGTCGGCCCCGAGGAAGTCGGTCTCCTTCTTCAGCTGCACGACGACGTCGTCGTACTCCCCGAAGTTGAGGGTCTCCGCGTGCGCGAACGTGCGCGCCTTCTCGAGGCGGTAGTCGAGGTGGTCGACCACGACGACCCGGCCCGCCCCCATGAGCCAGGACGACTTCGCGGCGTACAGGCCCACCGGGCCGGCGCCGAACACGACGACGGTGTCGCCCTCCGAGATGTCGCCGATCTGGGCGCCGAAGTACCCGGTGGAGAGCGCGTCGGTCATGAGCAGCGCGTCCTCGTCGTCCAGCCAGTCGGGGATGATCCCGGGACCGACATCCGCGAACGGGACGCGCACGAACTCCGCCTGGCCGCCGTCGTAGCCGCCGCAGGTGTGCGAATAGCCGTAGATGCCGCCGACGGCGGTCGCGTTGGGGTTCACGTTGTGGCAGTTCGAGTACAGGCCGCGGGCGCAGAAGTAGCAGGAGCCGCAGTACACGTTGAACGGCACCATGACCCGGTCGCCGCGCTTCAGGTTCTGCACCGACGAGCCGACCTCCTCGACGACGCCGATGAACTCGTGTCCGAACGTCATGCCGACGCGGGTGTCCGGCATCATGCCGTGGTACAGGTGCAGGTCCGAGCCGCAGATGGCGGCGCGAGTGACGCGCACGATGGCATCGTTGGGATGCTCGATGCGCGGGATGTCCTTCTCCTCGACGCGGACCTTGTACGGGCCTCGGTAGGCCATAGCTTTCATGGACGCCTCCTGGGATCACCGAAGTGGATCGTGCGCGGTGCAGCGCCGTTCCAGTAGACCCCCGGGTCCTCCGCGGGGCAAGGCCCTCGGCCAGAAACAGAGTGCGGCGGGCTCGGCGAGGAGACTCCCGACGAGCGGGCGATCAGTGCAACGTGGAGGAGCCGGTCGGCTCCACCGGAACCTCGTCGAGCGCGTTCGCCATCTCGCGGAGGAAGCGCTCGACGACACGGGCCTCGTCGGGGCTCAGCGCCTCCGCCCGCTCCATCATCACCTCGTGCATGCGACCCAGCGTGTCGCGCACCTCGGTGTCGGTATCGTGCGTCGGCACGATCACCACGCTGCGCCGGTCGGTGGGGTGCGGGTCGCGGCGCACGTGATCGCTCTCCACGAGCCGGTCGATGAGCGCGGTGACGGAGGCCGAGGACACCTCGAGGCGCCGGGCCAGGTCCTTCGCGGTCACGGCGTGGCCCCGGCGCTCGGCCTCGAGCAGGTATCGGATGGCGGTGAGGTCCGTCTCCCCCATGCCCATCGAGTCCCGGGTGCGCTTGCGCATGGCGACCTCGGCCGAGCGGTAGGCCCGGAGCGCGTTCAGCACGCCGATCGCCCGGTCCTTGCTCTCCGGGTACCAGTACTCGGACCGGTTCACGAGCGGATCAGCGGTCGTCATGCTCCGTCGCTCCCGCCCGCTTGCCCGCGGTGACGCGCCGCCAGGCGCCGCGCATGCCGGATCCGGCGGCGAGCGAGCGCTTGGCGCGGACCAGGCTGGGATGGACCCCGCGGGTGGTGCCCCGACCATCGGTCGCGGCGAAGCCCTCGGCGGTGAGTTCGATCATGCCCCGGAACTCCCCCTCGACGCGCCCGACCCAGAGGCCGGTCTCCACCTCGAGCCAGAGCACGTCGGCGCAGGCGGCAGCGGCGGCGATCGGCCCGCTCTCGCGCGAACGCGCCGGCCACGCGACGGAGAAGGACGGGCCGTGCGACGCGGTTGCGCTCATGTTTCCACCTAACTAGTTCGTCTAACTAACTAAACCGTAGCGATATTTCCCCGCCTTGGGAAGTCGCTGATTCTCGCGCCGCCTCGCGCCGGGTGGCAGCATCGAGGGAGACGGCACCGACGCCGCACCCCGCCACCACCGAGCGACCCGCCCCCCGGGTCCGGCGCAGGCACGCGTGGACCACCGATCTGACGACGAAGCAGGTAGCAGCAGTGACCACTCCCCCCGACCACACGACCGGCCGCCGCTCGCTCCCCCTGGGGAACGTGACCATCGACGACGACTTCTGGAGTCCGCGCCGGGAGGTCGTGCGCACGGGGACCATCCCGCAGCAGGAGCGCCAGCTGCGCTCCGGCGGCCAGTTCGAGGCCCTCCGCCTGGGCTGGAAGCCCGGCGACCCGAACGAGCCGCACATCTTCTGGGAGTCCGACGTAGCGAAGTGGATCGAGGCCGCGAGCTACAGCCTCGCGAAGACACCCGATCCGGCGCTCGACGCCGCGGTCGACGAGGCCATCGGGTTGCTGGCGGGCGCCCAGCAGGACGACGGCTACCTCAACGTCTACTTCACCGTCGTCGCGCCGGGCAGGCGGTTCACGGACCTCCGGGACACCCACGAGCTCTACTGCGCGGGCCACCTCATCGAGGCGGGCGTCGCCCATCACCAGGCCACGGGCAAGACGTCGCTGCTCGACGTCGTGCGCCGCTTCGCCGACCTCATCGACCGGGAGTTCGGCCCGGGCGGCTCCGCCGAGGGCGGCTACGACGGGCACGAGGAGATCGAGCTCGCCCTCGTCAAGCTGTACCGCGTCACCGGCGAGCGCCGGTACCTCGAGCTCAGCAAGCGCCTCATCGACGCCCGCGGCACCCAGCCCTTCTACTTCGACCTCGAGCGGGAGAAGCGGGGCACCGAGGGCTACTTCTCCTTCGCCTTCCCGGACCGCCCGAAGGAGGTGCAGCGCTTCCGCGAGTACACCCAGAGCCATCTGCCCGTGCGTGAGCAGTCCGAGGCGGTGGGGCACTCCGTGCGAGCGATGTACCTGTACACGGCCATGGCGGACCTCGCGCTCGAGTACGGGGACGACGAACTGCGGCGCGCCTGCGAGCGCCTGTGGCACAGCATCACCGAGAAGAAGATGTACGTGACCGGCGGCCTCGGCTCCGATCCCTCCATCGAGGGGTTCGGGCCGGACTACGACCTCCCCGGGATCGGCGGCTACGCGGAGACCTGCGCCGCCATCGGGCTCGTCTTCTGGTCGCAGCGGATGGCACTGCTGACCGGCGAGGGCCGCTACGCCGACGTTATGGAGCGGGCGCTCTACAACGCGGCCCTCAGCGGCGCATCCGCGGAGGGCACGCACTACTTCTACGGCAACCCGCTCGCGAGCGACGGATCGGTGCACCGCCACGAGTGGTTCGGCGTCGCCTGCTGCCCGCCGAACTTCGCCCGGCTGCTCACCTCGCTCGAGTACTACGCGTACGCCGAGGGCGGGAACGAGGCCGTGGTGAACCTGTTCGTCGCGGGCTCCGCCGCGTTCTCGCTCGACTCCGGCGCGGTGCGGCTGGACATCGCGACCGGATATCCACGGTCGGGGTCGGTCTCCATCACGGTCGCCCCGGCGGAGACCGCGTCCTTCACGGTCGCCGTGCGCGTGCCGGGCTGGGCGGGCGGCGAGGCGAAGGCGGAGGTCAACGGGGAGGCCGTCGACCTCGCCTCCGCGGTCGCCGAGGGCTACCTGCGCCTGCAGCGCGAGTGGTCGGAGGGCGACGTGATCACCCTCGAACTCCCCCTGGCACCGCAGCGCATCTGGGCGAACCCCGCCGTGACCGAGGACATCGGGCGGGTGGCCCTGCGCCGCGGTCCGCTGGTCTACTGCCTCGAGGGCGTCGACCACGGGGTGCCGGTCGCGGCACTCTCGCTGCCGCGGGACTCGGCGTTCGACACGGAGGTGGACGAGGACCTCGGGATCGAGGCCGTCGTGGCCGACGGGTTCGCCGACGTCGCCCCTCACGTCGGCGGGGACGGGGACGGGGACGGGGATGCGCGGCTGTACCGCGAGACGCCTCCGGACTCGCGGCCGACCCGGGTGCGCGCCGTGCCCTACTTCGCCTGGGCGAACCGCGGGCAGTCCACCATGGAGGTATGGATTCGGGAGACAGCGCGCTGACGGCCCTCGACGCGGTCGAGGACCTGTTCCGGACGCGAGCACGGTCCGGGGTGTCGCCGGGCCTCGCCTTCGCCGTGAGCCGCGCGGGCCGGGTGCTCCGGTCCGGCGGGTTCGGCCGCGCGGACGACGCGGGCGGTGTGCCGGGCGCGGCCACGGCGTTCGGCATCGCGTCCTGCACGAAGAGCGTCACCGCCGCGGCGGTCCTCCTGCTGAGGGACCGCGGGGCGCTCCGCCTCGACGACCCGGCCCTGCTCCACCTGCCCGCCGCGACCGCGCTGCGGGTGCCGCGCGGGGTGCCCGAGATCACCCTGCGCATGCTGCTCACCATGTCCGCCGGACTGGCGACCGACAACGAGTGGGCGGACCGGCAGGAGCCGATCTCCGCGGGCGAGCTCGACGGGCTGCTCGCGGGGAGGGTGCGCTGGTCCCATCCGCCGGGCACGGCGTTCGAGTACTCGAACCTGGGCTACGCGATCCTCGGGCGCGTGGTCGAGCTGGTCGCGGAGCAGCCGTTCCGCGCCTTCGTGGAGCGGGAGTTCCTGGCGCCCCTGCGGCTTGCCGCCACCGGCTTCGACGAGCGCGTCGCGGCTCCGGGGGGCGTCGCGACGGGATACCGGCGCACGCTCGCCGGCGCTTGGTCGCCACAGCCGGTCAGCGGTCCGGGCGCCTTCTCCCCCATCGGCGGGCTCTTCAGCACGGTGGAGGACCTTGCACGCTGGGCCGGCTGGCTCTCGGACGCGTTCCCGCCTGCCGACGCAGGCGCCGCGGAGGATGCCGCGGCGGACGCGGTGCTCTCCCGCGCCTCGCGCTGCGAAATGCAGCAGATCGCCCGCGCCATCCCCTCGCCCGCGGACGCCGTCCACCCCGTCCCCCGCGGCTACGGCTTCGGTCTCACCGTGACCCTGCATCCGCGCTTCGGCGCGGTGGTCGGCCACTCCGGCGGCTACCCCGGCTTCGGCTCGCACATGCGCTGGCACCCCGAGTCCGGGCTCGCGGTGATCGTGTTCGAGAACGCCACCTACGCGGACGCCGCGACACCCGCCGCCGCAGCGCTCGACCTCCTGCTCGAGGAGTTCTCCCGCCGCGTGCCCACGGTGTGGCCGGAGAGCGCCGCCGCGCGCGACCTCGTCGAGCGGATGCTGCGCGAGGATGCGCCTGCGCCGGCCGACCGGTTCACGGCCAACGTCCCCCTGGACGTGCCGTGGGCGGAGCGGCGCGCCGGGATGGCCGCCGCGCGCGCCGAGGTGGGGCCGCTCCTCCCCGAGCGCCCGCTCGACCAGGTCCTCCTCCGCGTCGGCTCCCCCGCCCACATCGTCTGGCGAGTGCCCGCGGAGCGCGGCGAGCTGGAGTGCGAGGTGAGCCTGCACCCGCTCGATCCGCCCCTCATCCAGGCGGTCCGGGTGCGGGTCCGCGGCGCGCGGGCCACGCCCGCACCCTGACCCAGCGGCGAGCCTGAGACCCTGCCGAACCGTCGTAGCCGCGGTCGCGGGCCGTGTCTAGGCTCGGACTCACCGTCTCACCGAGGAGTGCACATGAAGCGCCTGCCCCTGCTCAAGCCGATCGACAACCTCGAGGACGCCGCGGTGCTCGACCCCGCGGTGAAGGCGGTGCAGAAGGGCGTCGAGCGGGTCATCCGGCCCCAGTGGCTGCGCGACATCCTGCACGGGGTGCCGATCGGGCATGCTCTGCACCCGCTGATGATCCTCGCGCCCGCCGGAGCCTGGCTCTCCGCCGCGGGCCTCGACCTCGTTCCCGGCACCGAGAGGGCGTCCCGGATGCTCGTCGGCGCCGGCGTGATCAGCGCGCTGCCCACGGCTGCGGCCGGCTTCAACGACTGGTCCCAGCTGCACCGCCAGCAGCAGCGCGTCGGGCTCGTGCACTCCGCCGCGAACATCCTCGCCACCACGCTGTACGCCGCGTCCTACCTGCAGCGCAGGCGGGGCAAGCACGTCAGCGGCAAGGTGCTCGGCTACGCGGGCCTCGCCCTCGTCAGCGGCGGCGGCTACCTCGGCGGCCACCTCTCGTACGCCATGGCCGCGGGCGCCAATCACGCCGAGGACGTGCCGCACCTCGTGCCGAGCGGCTGGTCGCCGCTGGCCCCGCTGGACGACGTGCCCGAGCGCACCCTCCAGCAGCGCTACCTGGGCGACGTCTCCGTGTTGCTCTACCGCCAGGGCGACCGCGTCTCCGCCCTGTCCGCCAAGTGCAGTCACCTGTCGGGGCCGCTCGGTGAGGGCACCCTCCTCGAGGGCGGCGGCGACCCCTGCGTCGTGTGCCCGTGGCACGGCAGCGTCTTCGAGATCGAGACCGGCGAGGTCGTGCACGGGCCCGCGACGGCGCCGCAGCACCGGTTCAGGACGCGCGTCGTCGACGGCATGATCGAGGTATCGCTTCCGGGCTGATCGCCCAGGCGGATCGCTTTCCCTCGCGGCGGGGTCCGGCGGCGTCCTCCGGCATGGACACGGAGCGCCCGCAGTGCCAGTGTGGCCGGTGTCGGCGACGCACGTCCCCGTCCGGCACCCCCGCGGCAGCGGGGCAGGCGATCGAGGAGGATCTCTTGTTCAGCTCAGTGCACGCTTTCAGCGGCTTCTCCGTCGACGATGTCGACGCGGCTCGCACGTTCTATCGCGACACCCTGGGCCTGCGCGTCCAGGACAACCCCATGGGCTTCCTCACCCTCGAGCTCGAGGGCGGCGGCCGCGTGCTCGTCTACGGCAAGGAGGAGCACACGCCGGCGACGTTCACCGTCCTGAACTTCCCCGTGTCGGATCTCGAGGCCGCGGTGGAGGAGCTCAACTCGCGCGGCGTGCAGACCAAGATCTACGACGACAGCGAGTTCCCCACGGACTCGAGGGGCATCATGCGGGAGAGCGAGGGGCCGGGCATCGCCTGGTTCCGCGACCCGGCCGGGAACGTCCTCGCGGTGCTCGACGAGGAGCCCGAGTAGCGCTGCGGACACAGAAGCGCGGACGCGTGCGCGCGGCCGCCTACGCGCGGCCGCGCGCCCGGCTCCGGGCTTTCCGCTCAGGCCTCGCCGAAACCGGAGCGGATGAGCTCGGCGAGCCCGTCGACCGCCTCGCGCGCCTGCTCGCCTGTCGCCGAGATGGTCGCGTCGGAACCGCGGGTGAGCGCGAGGGTCATGATGCGCAGCAGCGACTTGCCGTCGACGCCGTTCACCGTGATCCTCGCGTCGAAGGTCGATGCCAGCTTCACGAACTCCGCCGCCGGGCGGGCGTGCAGCCCCTCCTCGTTCACGACGGTGACGGTCGCGACGACCGCGTCCGGGTCCTGCGGCACCGGCAGCGTGCCGGGCTGGAGACCGGCCCCGGGGGCGAACGCCTCGCCCGCCGAGCGCGCGGCCGCGACGACGGCGTCGAGGTGCCCCCCGGTCTGGGCGGCAACGGCTGCCGCCACCCCGCCCTCGACGAGCGGGGCGTCCACGATGCGCACCTCGTTCCGCACGTCGTCGTCCAGGAAGTCCACGGCCGTCTCGGCGGTCAGGTAGGCCGAGCCGAGGTCGCAGAGCACGACGACGCCCGAGCCGGTGTTCACGGCGTCGATGGCCGCGGTCACCCGGTCGTAGCTCGTGCCGATGCCGCCGTCGTCCGTGCCCCCGGCGCTCTGCATCTCGACGTCGTGGGCCATCTGCCGCGCGAGGTCGATCAGCCCCTCGGCGATCTTGGCGCTGTGCGAGACGAAGACGATGCCGACGGTCACGATGCCGCTTCCGCGGCGGTCTGCGCTGCGGCGCGGAGCAGAAGGGCGCTCGACTGGGCGCCCGGGTCGCGGTGCCCGATGGCACGCTCGCCCAGGTAGCTCGCGCGGCCCTTGCGCGCGACGAGCGGCTCGGTCGCCTCGGCCCCCGACTCGGCGGCGGCCGCGGCGGCCTCGAGCACGGCCGCCTCGCTCGCCCCGTCGGCCTGCGCGGCGGCTGCCGCGTCGACCGCGGGCGACCAGGCGTCGATCATCGTCTTGTCGCCCGTCTCCGCCTTGCCGCGCAGCACGATCCCGTCGCGGGCCGCGGTCAGCAGCGCGACCAGTGCGGCGCCGTCGAGCTCCTCGGCTCCCGTGACGGCGCCCGCCGCCTTCAGGTACGCCGTGCCGAAGAGCGGCCCGGACGCGCCGCCGACGGTCGAGATGAGCGTCGTGGCGACGAGCTTGAGCACGTCGCCCGGCGTGCCGGGCTCGACGCCGTCGAGCTTCGCGAGCACCGCGGTGAAGCCGCGGTCCATGTTCTCGCCGTGGTCGCCGTCACCGATCTCCCGGTCGAGCGCGATCAGCTCCGCCCGGTGCTCCGCGATGACCCGGGCGCTCTCCCGCACCCACGCCAGCGCCCATCCGCTGTCCAAGCCCATCTATCCGCCTACCTTCCCCATCGCAGGGCGATGGTGTTCACGGGTGCGTCCCACAGCTCGACGAACTCGTCGTCGAGCTTCAGCAGCGTGATCGACACCCCCTGCATCTCGAGGGACGTCACGTAGTTGCCTACCAGCGAGCGTGCCACTTCGATGCCCCGCTCGCGCAGAGCCTCCGCCGCGCGGCGGAACACGATGTACAGCTCGACCTGCGGGGTTCCGCCCATGCCGTTGACGAACAGCAGCACGCGGTCGCCGCCCTCGAACGGCAGGTCCTCGAGGATCGGCGCCAGCAGGCGGTCCACGATGGCGTCCGCCGGCTCGAGCGGGATCCGCTCCCGCCCGGGCTCGCCGTGAATGCCGATGCCGATCTCCACCTCGTCGTCGGCGAGCGTGAAGCTGGGCTCCCCGGCGTGCGGGACGGTGGACGGGGTGAGGGCGACGCCCATGGACCGCGCCTGCGCATTGACGCGGGTCGCGATCGCCGCCACGGCGTCGAGGTCGTCCCCGCGCTCGGCGGCCGCCCCCGCGATCTTCTCGACGAGCACCGTCCCGGCGACCCCGCGCCGGCCCGCTGTGTACAGGGAGTCCTTCACGGCGACGTCGTCGTCGATGACGACGGAGCGCACCGTCACCCCCTCCACCTCCGCGAGCTCCGCCGCGGTCTCGAAATTCAGCACGTCGCCGGTGTAGTTCTTCACGATGTGCAGCACTCCCGCGCCGCCGTCCACGGCGAGCGTCGCCGCGACGATGGGGTCGGGCGTCGGTGAGGTGAACACCGGCCCCGGTACGGCGGCGTCGAGCATCCCCTCGCCCACGAACCCGCCGTGCAGCGGCTCGTGCCCGCTGCCCCCGCCGCTGACCAGCGCCACCTTGCCCTGGCGCGGACCGCCCGCGCGCACGATGAAGTCCGGGTCGGTGTGCACGGTCACCACGTCGGAATGGGCGGCCGCGAGCCCCTGCAGGGACTCGGACACGACGGCCCTCGGATCGTTGATGAGCTTCTTCATTGAATCTCCTCGGTGCTCGTCTACTACGTGCTCGTCTACTGCGTGCTCGTCTACTGCGTGCTCGTCGATGCTCGCGGGGGTGTGCCCGCTCCGCCGGACACGGGGGCACGGGCGGGCGGTGTCGCGCCTGCTCAATGTACGCCCAACCGGAAGCGGCCGAGAAGGTCGGCGGGCGGATTTCAATCCCTTGTGGAATACGGCGTTTGCCCGGGTCTATGGTGGAGGCACTCGCGACGGCGCGGGCGGATGCGCCCCATCCGATCCCCTTCTCGGAAGGTCTTATCGTGGACGATCTCGGTACCATTTTCGTGTCGGAGACGGTGGGTACAGCGATCCTGATCCTGCTGGGCTGCGGCGTCGTCGCCAACGTCCTGCTCGCCGGGAACAAGGGCTACAACGCCGGGTTCCTCATGATCACCTTCGGCTGGGGCTTCGCGGTGTTCGCGGGCGTCACGGTGTCCTACGCATCCGGCGCACACCTCAACCCCGCGGTGACGGCGGGCCTGCTCGTCGCGGGCAAGGTGGACATCGCGGTCGTTCCCCTCTATCTGCTCGCCCAGATGCTCGGCGCCTTCCTCGGCGCCGTGCTCTGCTGGCTCGCGTACCGCCAGCACTTCGACGCGGAGCCGGACGCCGTGTCGAAGCTCGCCGTGTTCTCCACCGGGCCGGCCATCCGCAACTACGGCTGGAACCTGGTGACCGAGATCCTCGGCACCTTCGTCCTCGTGTTCGTGGTGATCGGCTTCGGCCTCACCAACAACGGCGACGCCGACACGACGACGCCCGCCGGCCTCGCGGCCCTCGGCGCCCTGCCCGTGGCCCTGCTCGTGGTCGGCATCGGCGTCTCCCTCGGCGGCCCGACCGGCTACGCCATCAACCCCGCCCGCGACCTCGGCCCCCGCATCGCGCATGCCCTGCTGCCCATCAAGGGAAAGGGGACGAGCGACTGGGCCTACTCCTGGGTTCCGGTCGCCGGCCCGCTGATCGGCGGCGTGCTCGCCGGCCTGCTGTCCTACGCCCTGCTACCCGTCATCTGAACCTCGGGTGCTGAGCCGCACCCGCACCCGCGCCCGCACCCGCACCCGCACCACCCACGAGCCAGCCCACCGCGACAGAGCCGTCCGGCCGGCCGGCGCGTGATCCACGCACACCGATCCGACCCGAGCCCATCCGACCAGCACGAGGAGAACCACCGCCATGAGCCAGTACATCGTCGCCATCGACCAGGGAACGACGAGCACCCGCGCCATCGTCTTCGACCACGGCGGATCCATCGTCTCGGTCGGCCAGCGTGAGCACGAGCAGATCTTCCCCCGCGCAGGCTGGGTGGAGCACGACCCGGAGGAGATCTGGCGCAACACCCGCGAGGTCATCGGCCTCGCCCTGTCCAAGGCCGACATCACCCGCCACGACGTCGTGGCGATCGGCATCACCAACCAGCGCGAGACCGCCGTGGTGTGGGACAGGACGACGGGCAAGCCCGTCTACAACGCCATCGTCTGGCAGGACACCCGCACCCAGCCGATCGTCGACCGGCTCGCGGCGGACGGCGGCGTCGAGCGCTTCAAGCAGACCGTCGGCCTCCCCCTGGCCACCTACTTCTCTGGTACGAAGATCGTCTGGATCCTCGAGAACGTCGAGGGCGCGCGCGAGAAGGCCGAGGCGGGCGACCTGCTCTTCGGCACGACCGACAGCTGGGTGACCTGGAACCTCACGGGCGGCACCGACGGCGGCGTGCACGTCACGGACGTCACCAACGCGTCCCGCACCCTGTTCATGGACCTCGAGACGCTGCAGTGGGACGACGAGATCCTCGCCGCCTTCGACGTGCCGCGGTCGATGCTGCCCGAGATCAAGAGCTCGTCCGAGATCTACGGCACGGCGGAGGCCTCCAGCCTGCTCCGCGAGGTGCCCATCGCGGGCATCCTCGGCGACCAGCAGGCGGCGACCTTCGGCCAGGCCGCGTTCGACACGGGCGAGTCGAAGAACACGTACGGCACCGGTAACTTCCTCATCTTCAACACGGGCGAGGAGATCGTGCGGTCGCAGAACGGGCTGCTCACGACCCTCGGCTACAAGCTGGGCGACGCGAAGCCGCACTACGCGCTCGAGGGCTCGATCGCCGTCACCGGCTCGCTCGTGCAGTGGCTGCGCGACAATCTCGGCATGATCAAGACCGCCCCGGAGATCGAGGAGCTCGCGGCGACGGTCGAGGACAACGGCGGCGTGTACTTCGTGCCCGCGTTCTCCGGGCTCTTCGCGCCCTACTGGCGCTCCGACGCCCGCGGCGCGCTCGTCGGGCTCACCCGCTACGTGAACAAGGGGCACATCGCCCGCGCCGCGCTCGAGGCGACGGCGTTCCAGACCCGCGAGGTGCTCGACGCCGTGAACGCGGATGCCGGAGTGGACCTCAAGGAGCTGAAGGTGGACGGCGGCATGATCGCCAACACCCTGCTCATGCAGTTCCAGGCCGACATCCTCGGCGTTCCCGTCGTCCGCCCCGTCGTCGCGGAGACCACCGCCCTCGGCGCCGCCTACGCCGCCGGCCTCGCGACCGGCTTCTGGGACAACCTCGACGACCTGCGCAGCAACTGGCAGGAGGACAGCCGGTGGGAGCCGCAGATGGAGGACGCCGAGCGCGACCGTCAGCTGCGCCTCTGGAAGAAGGCCGTCACCAAGACGTTCGACTGGGTCGACGAGGACGTGCAGTAGCGCCACCGGGCGTCGCGGAACTCTGAGCGCGGACGCCACCGACCGCCGGCCGCACGGCTAGCGGTTGGTGGCGTCCACCCACTCCTGCAGCTTCGCCTCGGCCGCGCCCGAGTCGACCGCCTCGGCCGCGACGGCGAGCTTGGCACGCAGCCGCTCGAGGATCGGCACGAGGAACTGCTCGGGCCGCTCGGCGAGCTCGAAGGACACGAGCCCGGCCGCGGCGTTGAGCAGCACGATGTCGCGCTGCGGCCCGGGCTCTCCGGCCAGCACGCCGCGCACCACCCCGGCGTTGTACTCGGGGCCCTGACCGAGCAGGTCGGAGATCTCGGCACGCGGGATGCCGAGATCGAGCGGGTCCAGGTCGTGCTGCTTGACCGATCCGCCCGAGACCTCCCAGATGCGGCTGTGCCCGCTCGTGGTGAGCTTGTCGATGCCGTCGTCGCCCCGGTAGACGAGGGCGGTGGCACCGCGGGTCTGGAACACGCCCGCCATGAGCGGCACGCGGTCGAGCGCGGACACGCCCACCGCGGAGGCGTCGGGCCGCGCCGGGTTGCAGAGCGGGCCGAGGATGTTGAACATCGTCGCGATGCCGAGGTCCTTGCGGGTCGGACCGGCGTGCCGGAAGCCGGGGTGGAAGAGCTGGGCGAAGGCCAGCGTGATGCCGGTCTCCCGGAACACCTCCGCCACGCGCTCCGGCGAGATCGCGAGGTTGACCCCGAGCACGGAGAGCACGTCGGACGCTCCCGACGAGGAGCTCGCCCCTCGGTTGCCGTGCTTGACGACGGGTACCCCCGCGGCCGCAGCGATGACGGATGCGGCGGACGAGATGTTGAGCACGGCGCCGTAGGGGTCCCCGCCGGTGCCCACGATGTCGAGCGCGCGGGAGTCGACGTCGAGCGGGACCGCGTTCTCCAGCACGGCGTCGCGGAAGCCGACGATCTCGTCCACGGTCTCGCCCTTGAAGCGGAGCGCGACGAGCAGTCCGGCGATCTGCGCGGGGGTCGCGTCCCCCGTCATGACCTCCCGCATCGCCCACGTGGACTCGGCGACGGACAGGTCGTTTCCGTCGAGCATCGAATTGAGCACGGAGGGCCACGTCGGTGCGAGCGTCATGCCACAACAGTACTGTCCACCCGAAATCGACAGCCTGCTGCCAATCCCTTCGAAGCCGCCGCCAATGACCGAATGGCACCCCCGACTAGTCCATAATGGACATTGTGACGAGCACCTCAATCTCTCCCGCAGCCCATGCGCCGGTGGTGAACCGGCCGAATTCGGTTGCCGTCGGCACGATCGTCTGGCTGGGCAGCGAGGTGATGTTCTTCGCGGGTCTCTTCGCCATCTACTTCACCCTCCGCAGCACATCGCCCGAGCAGTGGTCGTTCGAGGCGAACCGCCTCAACGTGCCGTACTCGACGGTGAACACGATCATCCTCGTGCTGTCCTCGGTCACCTGCCAGATGGGTGTCTTCGCGGCAGAGAAGATGAAGCCGCGTTCCACGGGTCCCCGCCCGTCGCAGTGGGGCATGGTCGAGTGGTTCTTCCTCACCTACGCCCTCGGCGCCATCTTCGTCGCCGGACAGGTGCTCGAGTACGCGACCCTCGTGAGCGAGGGCATCGCGCTCGACTCGAACGCCTACGGCTCGGCCTTCTACATCACCACCGGCTTCCACGGCCTGCACGTGACTGGCGGCCTCATCGCCTTCCTTCTCGTCATCGGCCGCGCATATGCGGTCCGCAACTTCGGGCACCGCGAGGCGACGAGCGCCATCGTCGTCTCCTACTACTGGCACTTCGTCGACGTCGTTTGGATCGGGCTCTTCCTGGTCATCTACGTACTCAAGTAACGGGACCCTCGGTAACAGGTCCACAGGTAACGAGCGGGAGCAGATTCACACAGCATGAGTAACGCGACGAAACGCAAGAACCGCGCCGGCCGACGTAGTCCGCTGGCCACGGTCGCCCTTCTTGCCATCGGCCTGCTCTCCACGGGTGGCGCATACGCGCTGATCTCCGGGGGCACGGCGGAGGCGCAGTCCGACATCAACTCGCAGCAGATGATCGACGAGGGCGAGAAGCTCTTCTCGGCCAACTGTGCCAGCTGCCACGGCCTGAACCTCGAGGGCTCCGAGTCCGGCCCGAGCCTCATCGGCGTCGGTGCCGCCTCGGTCGACTTCCAGGTCGGCACGGGACGCATGCCGCTCGCCCAGCAGGGACCGCAGGGCGAGGAGAAGCCCGAGCAGTTCACCGACGAGCAGACCAAGGCCCTCGCGGCATACGTCGCATCGCTCGGCCCCGGCCCGGGTCTCCCGGACGCCCGCTACCTGGACGGGGAGGGCGACGCCGCCAACGGCTCCGAGCTCTTCCGCATCAACTGCGCCATGTGCCACAACGTCGCCGGCGCCGGTGGCGCCCTGACGGAGGGCAAGTACGCCCCCGCCATCGACGCGACCCCGGCGCACATCTACGAGGCCATGGTCATCGGCCCGCAGAACATGCCCGTCTTCAACGACGCGAACCTCAGCCCCGAGGACAAGCGCGACATCATCACGTACCTCGAGTTCAACCGCGAGTCCCCCTCCCCGGGCGGCTACGTGCTCGGCTCGCTCGGGCCGGTGGCCGAGGGCCTCTTCGCCTGGTTCTTCGGTCTCGGTGCGATCGTCGCGATCACGGTGTGGCTCACCGCCAAGTCGAACTAGCGGTGCTCCCTCACAGCGAGCGTCGTACACCCAGCAAGACAGTGCTATCGCACAACCCAGACAGGCAGGAATAGGAACACATGGCAGACGACCACGGCGCACGCGACGTCGTTTCGGCCGGACACTCGGCGCGATCCGTCGCCGTCCCGGTGAGCGCGTCCACCGAGACGCAGGCGTCCCCCGGTCTCGGCGTAGTCGCGCCTGACCGGTTCGAGAACCCGGGCATCCCGCCGCACCAGCCGCGTGTGACCGACCTCGACCCCAAGAAGGAGAAGCGGGCCGAACGCACGGTCTACATCCTCTTCTACCTGTCGCTCGCGGGCAGCGTCTTCGCTATCGGGGCCTACTTCGGCTTCCCGATCGAGGAGAACAACATCGCCTCGACCCGCATGAACAACCTCATGCTGGGCCTCGGCATGTCCCTCGCCCTCCTCGCGATCGGCGTCGCCGCCGTGCACTGGGGCAAGGCCCTCATGCCCGAAGAGGAGATGATCGACCAGCGCCACCCGGTGACCGGAAGCCCGGCCACCCGCGCCCGCGCGGTCGAGATCTTCGACCAGGCGAACAAGGAGTCCGGCTTCGGCCGCCGCTCGCTGCTGCGCAACAGCCTCATCGGCGCCCTCGTCGCCTTCCCGCTGCCGGCCATCGTGCTGTTCCGGGACCTGTACCCGGGCAACCAGGAGGACCCGGTCAGCGCGCTCTCCCGCACCATGTGGAAGGAGGGCGTCCGCCTCACCCGCGACCCCTCCGGCACGCCGATCCGCGCGAGCGAGGTCACCCTGGGCTCCGCGTTCCACGTCATTCCCGAGGGACTCGAGGAGTCGGAGCACTACCTCGAGGAGAAGGCGAAGGCGGCCGTGCTGCTCATGCGCCTGCGCCCGGACGAGCTCAACGAGATCGAGGAACGCAAGACCTGGTCCTACGACGGCATCGTCGCGTACTCCAAGATCTGCACGCACGTCGGCTGCCCGGTGGCGCTGTACGAGCAGATCACGCACCACCTGCTCTGCCCCTGCCACCAGTCCCAGTTCGACGTGACCAATCACTGCGAGGTCATCTTCGGACCCGCCGCGCGGCCCCTGCCGCAACTGCCTATCGCCGTGGACGACGAAGGCTACCTCATCGCGCAAAGCGACTTCACCGAGCCGGTAGGACCGAGTTTCTGGGAGCGAGCAAGTGTCAACGACAACTGAACCGAAGCGGACGAGGGCGAGTAGCTACACCGCCGCCGCCTCGAACTACATCGACGAGCGGACCACCATCTCCGCGGTCGTCAAGGAGTTCGGCCGCAAGATCTTCCCGGACCACTGGTCCTTCATGCTCGGCGAGGTGGCGCTCTACAGCTTCGTCGTGATCCTGGTGACCGGCACCTTCCTCACCTTCTTCTACGACCCCTCGATGGCCGAGACGCACTACGAGGGCTCCTACGTGCCGCTCAAGGGCGTCGAGATGTCCGTGGCCATGGCCTCGACGCTCGACATCTCGTTCGACATCCGCGGTGGCCTCCTGGTCCGCCAGATCCACCACTGGGCCGCGCTGCTCTTCATCGCCGCCATGGGCCTGCACATGCTCCGCGTGTTCTTCACCGGAACCTTCCGCAAGCCCCGCGAGCTCAACTGGGTCATCGGTTTCGTGCTGTTCATCCTGGGCATGGGTGAGGGCTTCACCGGCTACTCGCTCCCCGACGACCTGCTCTCCGGCAACGGCCTGCGGATCATCGAGGGTCTCGTCATGGGCATCCCCGTCATCGGCACCTGGATCTCGTTCCTCCTCTTCGGCGGAGAGTTCCCGGGCACCGCGATCGTCGGCCGCCTCTACACGCTGCACATCCTGCTGCTGCCCGCGGTGCTCGTCGCTCTGCTGGCCCTGCACCTCGTGTTCGTGGTCGTGCACAAGCACACCCAGTTCGCCGGCCCCGGCCGCACGAACGAGAACGTGCTCGGCGTGCCGATCCTCCCCACCTTCGCGGCGAAGGCCGGCGGCTTCTTCTTCATCGTGTTCGGCGTCATCGTGGTCATGGCCACCTTCTTCGCCATCAACCCGATCTGGGTGTACGGGCCGTACGACCCCTCCCCGGTGTCCGCCGGTACCCAGCCCGACTGGTACATCGGCTTCGCTGACGGCGCCCTGCGTCTGATCCCGCCGGGACTCGAGATCGAGTTCCTGAACCGCACGTGGTCGTTCAACATCCTGATCCCGATGGTGGCGCTCGGCGCGATCATCGTGCTCCCGATGATCTACCCGTTCATCGAGCACTGGATCACCCGCGACAACCGCGAGCACCACATCGCCGACCGTCCCCGCAACGCCCCGACCCGCACGGGTATCGGCGCTGCCGGCGTGACGTTCTACGGTGTGCTGTGGGCGGCTGCGAGCTCCGACCTGATCGCCACGCACTTCGACCTGGCGATGGAGCACGTGATCCACTTCCTGCAGGCCGCGGCGATCCTCGGTCCGGTGGTGGCCTACCTGATCACCAAGCGGGTGTGCCTTGCGCTCATGAAGAAGGACCGCGAGATCGCGCTGCACGGCATCGAGTCCGGCCGCATCGTGAAGCTGCCGGGCGGTGAGTTCATCGAGGTGCACGAGCAGCTCGACGACTACGACCGCTGGAAGCTGGTCAGCTACAACGACTACGCGCCGCTCATGATCCGTCCGAACAGCCGCGGCAAGATCACCGCCGCGACGCGCGTGCGGGCCGGTCTCTCCCGCTGGTTCTTCGAGGACCGCATCGCCCCCGTCACCCGCCGTGAGGTGGAGCTCTCCCACGGAGAGCACCACGCCGCGGCGGCCATCGAGGGCGAGCACCAGTCGGCCATCGGCGCCGACAGCAACCGGCACTAAGCACTATCAGCGCTGACGCACTGCCATCGGGCAGCGGTAGCCGGCGACACGTGACCACGGTCACGCTGTCCGCCTGGCTCCGCTGCCCGATCTGCTTTCTCCCCCTCGAGCCGCGGCCGCCCCTCTCGCTGGCCTGCGGGGCGGGGCACAGCCACGACGTGAACCGCCGCGGCTACGTGACCCTGCTCAGCCCGAGGACCCGCGTCGCCGGCGACGACGCGGCCATGCTCGATGCCCGGGACTCCTTCCTCACCGCGGGTCACTACGAGGCGATCGCCGATGCGGTGGCCGGCCTGCTCCCCGCGGGCGATGAGCAGCGGATCCTCGACGCCGGCTGCGGCACCGGGTTCTATCTCCGCCGCGTCCTGGAGGGCCGTCCGGACGCCGAGGCGCTGGCCCTGGACCTCTCCCCCGCCGCCGTCTCCCGCGCCGTGCGCGGCGACGACCGGATCGACGGCCTGGTGGCCGACATGTGGGCGCCGCTGCCCGTACGCGATGCCGCCGCGACCGCCATCCTCAACGTCTTCGCCCCGCGTAACCCGGACGAGTTCTGGCGGGTGCTCGAGCCGGATGGGTGCCTCGTCGTCGTGGTGCCGGACGGCGACCACCTGAGCGAGCTGCGTGACCGCGGCCTCGTGCTCGGCGTCCAGGAGGAGAAGCGGGAGCGCCTGCTGGATGCCCTGTCGCCCCGGTTCGAGCTCGACCGCGAGATCCCGGTGCGCACGACGCTGTCGCTCTCCCCCACGGAGGTCGCCTCCCTCATCGGCATGGGCCCCTCCGCCCACCACCGGACGGGCGACGCAGCCCTCGACGCGACCACCACGGTCACGGCCTCGGTGCACGCCCTCCGCTTCCGCCGCCGCGACTGACGACGGCCCACGGCCCCACACGGTCCCTGAGCTTGTCGAAGGGATGCAAGGGACCGCGGGCACGTCACGTCGCTTCGACAGGCTCAGTGACTGTGCAGGCACGCACGACGGCCCCACACGGTCCCTGAGCTCGTCGAAGGGACGCCACCGACCTGAGGGACCTCACGTCGCTTCGACAGGCTCAGCGACCGTGCACACGCAACCTGCACACGCGGCGCAGGGACACTCCGGCGCTAGCGCGGGGGCTGGCGGCGGAAGAGCTTCTTGTAGAACTCGGCCGTGCGCTCGTAGCCCAGGCGGCTGTAGAAGCCGCCCGCGCGCCGGGTGGACATCGTCAGCTGTCCGACGCCGCGGTCGATGCACACCCGCTCGCAGGCGCGCACGAGGTCCGAACCTATGCCCCCGCCGCGGGCGGAGGGGTCGACGACGAGTTCCTCGAGGTGGGCGGACAGCCCGCCGGCGTAGAGGAGGCGGGAGACCGTCAGGTAGGCATAGCCGACCACGGACCCCGCCTCGTCCTCCGCAACGAGAAGGACGTCCCGCCCCTCCCCCCTGCTGCGCAGGATGTGGAAGAACGAGACGTCGAAATCGTCCCGGTCGGCGGGCGCGTTGATCATGTCCAGCTGCTGGCACAGCCGGAACACGGCGGAGTTGTCCGCCGCCACCGCCGCCCTGATCATGTCGGCCTAGCGGGCGAAGTAGCCGCGGTAGTACTCGTACGTCCAGCCCACGAGGGCGATGACCGTGATGAACACACCGAGGATCGCCAGCCAGAAGCCGGCCGCGAGGCCCAGGAACACCGCGCCGCAGCCGAGGGCCAGCGTGAGCGGCCACCAGCTCCACGGGCTGAAGAAGCCCAGCTCGGGGTCGCCGTCGTCGATGTTCGCGTCGCTGCGGTCCTCGGGGAGCACCTCGGGCTGCGCACCGATGACGCGGCTGAGGTAGAACCCGATGAACGCCGCGAGGGCGGTGGACAGCGAGAGCGCGACCGTGCCGGTCCACTCCACGCTCGTGCCGCTGTTGATGTAGGTCCAGAAGCCGTACACGACCGCCGCGAGGGCGAAGAAGCCCGTGAGGACCCAGAAGAGGATCGCGTTGATCTTCACGCTTACTTCACCTTTCCAGAGGCCTGGTCGTAGGTCGGGGTGTCCGGAGCGTCCTTCGCGGGACCGACGCCCACGGGGATGCCGGCCTCGGGGTGGTTGAGGTCGAACGCGGGCGCCTCGGAGCGGATGCGCGGGATCGAGGTGAAGTTGTGGCGGGGCGGCGGGCAGGACGTGGCCCACTCGAGCGACCGGCCGTAGCCCCACGGGTCGTTCACCGTCACCTTGGGCGCCTTGCGGGCCGTGATCCACACGTTCAGGAAGAACGGCAGCATCGAGGCGGCGAGGATGCCCGCGCCGATCGAGGAGAGCTGGTTCATCCAGATGAAGTTGTCCTCGGGCTGGTACGTCGCGTACCGACGGGGCATGCCCATCGCGCCGAGCCAGTGCTGGATGAGGAACGTGGTGTGGAAGCCGATGAACAGGAGCCAGAAGTGGATCTTGCCGAGCGACTCGTTGAGCATCTTGCCGGTCCACTTCGGCCACCAGAAGTAGAAGCCGGAGAACATCGCGAACACGACCGTGCCGAACACCACGTAGTGGAAGTGCGCCACGACGAAGTAGGTGTCGGACACGTGGAAGTCGAGCGGCGGGGAGGCGAGGATGACGCCCGTGAGACCACCGAAGGTGAAGGTCACGAGGAAGCCGATCGCCCAGAGGAGCGGGGTCTCGAACGTGACCGAACCGCGCCACATGGTGCCGACCCAGTTGAAGATCTTCACGCCGGTCGGAACCGCGATGAGCATCGTCATCAGGGCGAAGAACGGCAGCAGCACGGAGCCGGTCACGTACATGTGGTGGGCCCACACGGTCACGGACAGGGCCGCGATGGCGATCGTCGCGTAGACCAGCGTCTTGTAGCCGAAGATCGGCTTGCGGCTGAACACCGGGAAGACCTCGGAGACGATGCCGAAGAACGGCAGCGCGATGATGTACACCTCGGGGTGGCCGAAGAACCAGAACAGGTGCTGCCAGAGGATCGGACCGCCGTTGGCGGGGTCGTAGATGTGGGCGTCGAACACGCGGTCCAGGCCGAGGCCGAACATCGCGGCGGCGAGCACCGGGAACGCCAGGATGACGAGGATCGACGTCACCAGGATGTTCCAGGTGAAGATCGGCATGCGGAACATCGTCATGCCGGGGGCGCGCATCGTGATGATCGTGGTGATGAAGTTCACGCCACCGAGGATCGTGCCGAAGCCGCTCAGGGCGAGGCCGAAGACCCAGAGGTTTCCGCCGATGCCCGGGGTGAATGTGGTGCTGGACAGCGGCGTGTAGGCGAACCAGCCGAAGGACGCGGCGCCCTGCGGGGTGAGGAAGCCGGCCACGGCGATCGCGGAGCCGATGCTGTAGAACCAGTAGGCCAGCGCGTTGAGTCGCGGGAACGCGACGTCAGGCGCGCCGATCTGGAGCGGCATCAGCACGTTGGCGAAGCCCGCGAAGAGCGGCGTCGCGAACATGAGCAGCATGATCGTGCCGTGCATCGTGAAGAGCTGGTTGTACTGCTCGAAGGTCTGCACGACCTCCAGGCCCGGCTGGAACAGCTGAGCGCGGATGATCAGCGCCATGACGCCGCCGATGCAGAAGTAGACGAACGACGAGATCAGGTACATGTACCCGATGACCTTGTGATCGGTCGAGGTCGCCCAGCGGACGAGCACGTTGCCCTTGCGCTCGACCCTGGACTCGCGGAGCACCGACGCCTGTCCGGCGGGCAGCTCCGTGGGGCGGTTGAGAGTGGATGTCATGCGGTTCTCGTGTTCCTACTCTTCGTTGTTCTCTTCGCCGGGGGTGTTCTCTTCGCCGTGCTCGAGCATCTCCGGCGCACCGGTTCCCGGGAGCGTGCTGTTGGCGTTGTACTCGTCACCGAGACGGCCCTCGAAGCCCGCATCCTTGAGGTCACGCACCTGCGCGTTGTACTCGTCGAGCGAGACGACCTTCACCTGGAAGAGCATGAGCGAGTGGTACTCGCCGCACAGCTCGGCGCACTTGCCGATGAAGGTGCCCTCCTCCTGCGGGATGAAGGTGAAGTAGTTCGTGTCGACGCCGGGGATCATGTCCTTCTTGTAGAGGAAGTCCACGACCCAGAACGAGTGGATCACGTCACGGGCCTTGAGGTGGATCTCCACCTTGGTGTCCACGGGGAGGTACAGCGTGGGCAGCAGCTCCTCGTTGACCGAGCCCTGCGGACCGCGGGCCGCGTCGACGGCCTGCACGCCGGCGGTGTAGGCGTCGCCCTCGACGACCTGACCGTCCTCGGTCTGTCCGCCGAGGTAGTTGAAGTCCCAGGCCCAGCGCTTGCCGTAGGCCTCGATCTTGACCTCGGGCTCGTCGAAGCGGGCCTCGAGCACGTTCTGCGTGCGCGCGGTGAAGGCGAAGAAGCCGAGCACCAGGATCAGCGGGACGACCGTGTAGAAGATCTCGATCGGCAGGTTGTAGCGCAGCTGGACCGGGAGGCCGGTCTGGCCCTTGCGGCGGCGGTACATGACCGCGGCCCAGATGATGAGGATCCAGGTGACGAGCCCCACGACGAGGAGGATGACCCACGACGTGAACCAGAGCGCCATGATGTCGCCCGTCTCGTTCGTGGTGTCAGCGTTGCCCGGGAGCCATCCCTGTAGCTGCGCCTGCGTGCACCCCGCGAGGACAACGACGAGAGTCGCTGCCATCGGGATTGCTGCCCAACGGATACGGCGTTTTGAGCGCACCTAATGACCCTTCGGAAGTTCCAGTGTGACTCCGCCAGTCTAATGCGAAAGGGAGCCGCCCCATGGACGACTCCCTCTCGGTAACAACGAATACGCAGGTCAGTGGAAGGAATCTCCACAGGCGCAGGAGCCGGCCGCGTTGGGGTTGTCGATGGTGAACCCCTGCTTCTCGATGGTGTCCTCGAAATCGATGGTCGCGCCCTCGAGGTAGGGCACGCTCATCTTGTCCACGACCACCTCGACGCCCTCGAAATCGACCGCGGCGTCGCCGTCGAGCATGCGCTCGTCGAAGTAGAGCTGGTAGATCAGGCCGGAGCAGCCGCCGGGCTGCACGGCGATGCGCAGGCGCAGGTCGTCGCGCCCCTCCTGGGTGAGCAGACCCTTGACCTTCGCGGCCGCCGCGTCGGTGAGGCCGACGCCGTGCGCGCGGGTCTCGGGCGAGGTGATCGTGGTGTCAGTCATGCCGGGACTCCTATTCGAGAGGGCGCGGCACCGGGGCCGCCGCGAAAAAACTGTGCACAGTCTACGTCGGCAACCGCACAAGGGTGCCGGGAATTCCCAGGACCGGGACGGGTGCCGTGGAAGGTACGAATACGCCGTGCCTGGCCGGGGCATCCGACGCGGGTGCGCCCCGAGTGGCCCGCGCTAGCTGCGGCCGTCGAGGCGCTGCAGGAACAGGGCCTCGGTGAGGATGGACCGCTTGAGCACCCCGAGGTGCTGCGACTCGTTCGGGCTGTGCGCGCGGGTGTCCGGGTCCTCGACGCCGGTCACGAGGATCTGCGCCGCCGGGAAGACGCGCACCAGGTCCGCGATGAACGGGATGGAGCCGCCGATGCCGGTCTCGACCGCCTCGCGTCCCCAGCCGTCGCGCATGGCGGCCTTCAGCTCGTCGATGGCCCAGCCGCTCGTGTCCACGAGGAACGGGTTGCCGAGGTCGACGTCCCAGATGCGGGTCTCGGCGCCGAAGGGGCGGTGCGCCTCGACGTGGGCCTGGAGCGCCGCGAACGCGTCGGCCGCGGTCTGGCCGGGCGCGATGCGCGCGCTCACCTTCACCGTCACCTCGGGCACGAGGGTGTTCGACGCGTTCTCGACGGTCGGCGCGTCGATACCGGTGATGGTGATGGCCGGCTGGGCCCACAGCCGGGAGAGCACGGGTCCGCGGCCGAGCGGCAGCACCCCGGCCACGAAGCCGGCGTCGCGCCGCAGGTCGTCCTCGGAGAACTCGGGCACGTCGAGGCCCGCGGACTCGAGCCCCTCGACCGCCACGGCGCCGTCGGCGTCCCAGAAGGAGTCGAGCAGCCGGATGGCGGCGAGCATGGCGTCGGGCGCCGCTCCCCCGTACATGCCGGAGTGGGAGGCGTGCTCGAGGGTGCGCACGGTCAGGCGGAAGGCGACGTTGCCGCGGAGCGCCACAGTGACCGCCGGGGTGTCGATGTCCCAGTTGTCGGAGTCCGCCACGATGATCACGTCGGCGGCCAGGACCTCGCGGTTGTCCTCGAGGAAGGCGGCGAAGGACTTGGAGCCGTACTCCTCCTCGCCCTCGATGAATACGGCGAGGCCGAGGTCGAAGTCGCCGCCGGTGGCCTCGGCGAGTGCGCGGACCGCCGCGACGTGCGTCATGACGCCGGCCTTGTCGTCCGAAGCGCCGCGACCGTAGAGGCGGTCGCCGCGCACGGTGGGCTCGTAGGGCGGCGAGTCCCAGCCCGCCTCGTCCCCGGGCGGCTGTACGTCGTGGTGGGCGTAGAGGAGCACGGTCGGCTTGCCGTTCCTGGCCGGGCGGGTGGCGAGCACGGCGGGGTGGCCGAGGTCGTCCGAGCCGGCCATGAGCGACCGGCGGATGTCCACGGAGTCGAACACGCCCGTGCCGCGGAAGAGCTCGGCGACGGCCTCGGCGCTCGCGGCGACGTGTGCGGGATCGAACGCCCCCCAGGAGACGGAGGGGATGCGCACAAGACGCGAGAGGTCCGACACGGCCGCGGGGATGCCCGCGAGCACGGCCTCCTCGACCGTCGGTCGCGCGCCTACCGCCTGACCGGCCGCCGCCGTCGGGTCCTCCAGTGGGGTTTCGCCAAGACTCATGACGGTAATCTTAAGGCGAACCCTTTCGAAGGACCGTTGACGTGGCGAAGCCTGAAGTACCGACCCCCAAGCCCGAGACCGCAGAAGAGACCGAGCGGCGACTGGGGAAGGGTCGACCGACCCCCACCCGCAGGGAGCGGGAGGCCGCGAACAAGCGACCCCTCGTGCCGAACGACCGCAAGGAAGCGGTGCGGGTGCAGAAGGAGAAGGCCCGCGAGGCCCGGCTCAAGGCGCAGGTCGGCATGGCCGCCGGTGATGAGCGCTACCTGCCGATGCGTGACCGCGGTCCGCAGAAGCGCTACATCCGCAACGCGATCGATGCCCGGTTCAGCATGGGCGAGATGCTCATGCCCGTGATGATCATCGTGATCCTCGGCACGTTCGCCCTGCCGCCGGTGCTGGCGACCTACATCTTCCTCGTGATCTACGTGTTCTTCTTCGCGGCGATCATCGACGCCTACATCTACGGGCGCGTGCTGCAGAAGCGCATCGCCGAGCGCGTGGGCGCCGCCAACGTCGAGCGCGGCATCAAGTGGTACGCCGCGATGCGCGCCTTCCAGTTCCGCCGCATGCGCCTGCCCAAGCCGCAGGTGAAGCGCGGCGAGAAGGTCACCTTCTAAGCGGTCTCCCTGCAGACTGTTCCAGTGCCGTTGGACGCCGTCGCCGTCGGTGTTTCCCGCGCCGATCGGCATCTGTCGCGCGGCGTGCGCCGTTTCTCGCGCTGAGACTCAGTGACGCTTCCCGCGGTGCCGCTTCGCGAGGCCGCGGTTGATCTGCCGCGCCCAGAGCGGTCCGCGGTAGAGGAACGCGGTGTAACCCTGGACCAGGGTTGCGCCGTTGTCGAGGCGCTCGGCGACGTCCGCCGCGGTGTCCACGCCGCCGACGGAGATGATGCACATCTCCTCCGGGACGAGGGTCCGTAGCAGCCGGAGCACCTCGAGGGACCGCCGGCGCAACGGCGCACCGGAGAGGCCGCCCGCGCCCGCGGCCTCGATGACGCCCGGATCGGTCGCGAGGCCCGAGCGGTCGATGGTCGTGTTGGTCGCGATGATGCCGGCGAGCCGGAGGTCCACGGCGAGCCGGGCGATGCGCGCGATCTCCTCGTCGGACAGGTCGGGCGCGATCTTCACGAGCAGCGGGGTCGATCCGCTCTCCTCCTGCACGGCGGCGAGCAGCGGGGCGAGCCGGTCGAGCTCCTGCAGCCCGCGGAGCCCCGGCGTGTTCGGCGAGCTCACGTTCACCACGAGGTAGTCGGCGACCGGAGCGAGCGCCCGGGCGCTGATCCGGTAGTCCTCGACCGCGTTCTCGACGTCGACGACGCGGCTCTTGCCGATGTTGACGCCGAGCACCGGGCGGCGGGTTCGGCGGGCCAGGGGCGCGAGCCGCTCGGCGGCGGCCGCCGCTCCCCCGTTGTTGAAGCCCATCCGGTTGATGACGGCGCGGTCGGGGATGAGGCGGAAGAGGCGGGGTCGCTCGTTGCCCGGCTGCGCGACCGCGGTGAGCGTGCCCACCTCGACGTGGCCGAAGCCCAGCTGACCGAGGCCCAGCACGGCCTTGCCGTCCTTGTCGAATCCGGCCGCGACGCCGAACGGCGAGTCGAACTCGAGCCCCAGCGCCGTCGTGCGCAGCGCAGGGGCCGGCCGGGTGAGCAGCCGCACCGCGCGGCCGACGCCGAGGGTCGGGAGCCGACGGATCACCTCGAACGCGAGGTGGTGGGCATCCTCCGGGTCCATGCGGGACAGGACGTGGGTGAAGAGGAGCCGGTACATGCGTCCTTCGGGGTCGGAGTCCGGATGCCCTGAGCGGATCCGGTGTGGTGTCGCCGGCGGCCGGACCCTGTGCCCGGTCGCCGTGAAGCGGGTCAGTCGGTCGTGCGGGCCGTGTCGGCGTGCTCGACGCGCAGCTGCGCGATGGCCGCCTCGAAGTCGCTCAGGGAGTTGAAGCCCTGGTACACACTGGCGAAGCGGAGGTAGGCCACCTCGTCCAGGTCGCGGAGCGGCGGGAGGATGGCGAGTCCGATGTCGTTCGCGTCGATCTGCGACGCCCCCGTGGCGCGCACCGCCTCCTCGACCCGCTGCGCGAGCACGGCGAGGTCGGTGTCCGTCACCGGGCGCCCCTGGCACGCCTTGCGTACGCCGGACACGATCTTCTCGCGACTGAACGGCTCGACGACGCCGCTGCGCTTGATCACGTTGAGGCTGGCGGTCTCGGTGGTGCTGAAGCGCCTGCCGCACTCGGGGCACTGCCGGCGCCGGCGGATGGACAAGCCGTCGTCGCTCGTGCGGGAGTCGACGACGCGGGAATCCGGGTGGCGGCAGAAGGGGCAGAACATGGTGGCTCCAGGATAGGCGACGGCGCTGCGTGCGAGCGCTGACCGCCGGGAGGGCCGACGAGTCAGGGCGAGCGGGACAGGGCCGACCGATCGGACAGCAGGGCCGACCGGTCAGCGGGTACGCAGCTCAGCGGGGATGTGACTCAATGTGCGGCGCGGAAGCGCTCCGTGATCGCCTCGCCGTGCGCGGGCAGGTCCTCCGCGTTGGCGACGGCGACGATGCGGTCGGCCACCTCGGCGAGGGCGGACTCCGTGTACCGGATGACCTGCTGCGGACGCAGGAACGTGTGCGCCCCGAGCCCCGACGAGAAGCGGGTCTGGCCGCCGGTGGGGAGCACGTGGTTGGAGCCGGCGAGGTAGTCGCCGAGGCTCACCGGTGCGTGGCCGCCGAGGAAGACGGCGCCCGCGTTGTCGATGTGGGCGAGCACGGCATCCGGGTCGGCGGTCTGGATGGACAGGTGCTCGGGTCCATAGGCGTTGCTCACGGCGGCAGCGGTGGCGAGGTCGTCGACGAGGACGATGCCCGACTGCGCCCCGGCCAGCGACACGGCGATGCGGTCGGCGTGGGCGGTGACCCCCGCCATGCGCTCCACCTCGGCGGTGACGCTCTCGGCCAGCGACGCGGAGTCGGTCACGAGCACGGCGGCGGCGAGCTCGTCGTGCTCGGCCTGGCTCACCAGGTCGGCGGCGACGTAACCCGGGGTGGCGGAGTCGTCGGCGATGACGAGGATCTCGGTGGGCCCGGCCTCGGAGTCGATGCCGACCTGGCCGCGCACGAGGCGCTTGGCCGCGGCGACGAAGACGTTGCCGGGGCCGGTGATGACCTGGACCGGCTCCAGGCCGATCGAGGGCACGCCGTAGGCCAGCGCGCCGACGGCTCCGGCGCCGCCCATCGCGTAGACCTCGTCGACGCCGAGCAGACCGGCTGCCGCGAGGATCGTCGGGTGAACTCCGCCGCCGAACTCGCGCTGGGGCGGTGAGACGAGGGCGACCGACGCGACGCCGGCGACCTGGGCGGGCACGACGCTCATGACGACGCTGGAGGGGTAGACGGCCTTGCCGCCGGGCACGTAGAGGCCGGCGCGCGCGACGGGAAGCCAGCGCTGGTCGACCTGGGCGCCCTCGCCGATGCGAGTGCTGCGGGGCTGCGGCAGTTGAGCGGCGCTGGCGGAGCGGACCCGGGAGATCATCTCGTCGAGGGCCTCGCGCACGGCGGGGTCGAGGGTCTCGACGGCGGCCGCGATGTCCGCGGCGGCCACGCGGAGCGCGGCGGGGCGCACGCGGTCGAAGCGCTCGGCCTGCTCGAGCAGGGCCGCCTCGCCGCGGTCCCGGACCTCCTGGATCAGGGCGCCGGCCGCCTCGGCGGCGACGGCGACGTCGTAGGTGGCCCGCGGCACGATGCCCTCGAGCTCGGAGCGGGAGAGGCTCGTGCCCCGGAGATCAACGGTTCGCATCATGACGCCGAAAGTCTAACGAACTGGGGAGGAGCCACCCTCGGGGTTAGCCTGAAGCCATCCACGGACCGAACACGGTGGCCGTCCTTCCACTGGTCGCCGACGAGGAAAAGGCAGATTGATGAGCACAGCAGCGGCAGGCGCGGACGTGATCGACGCAGCGAGAGAACCGGAGGAATCCGGAGTCGTGGCCGATCCCGCGTCGGGGGACGACTCCGTTGCGGCACTCGCCGCGACGGACCCCGCCGCCGCGGTCGAGCGCGTCGCGGTCGACCCCGCCCAGGGTCCCCTCGAGCCCGTCACCCCCGTCGACCTCGCCGCGTTCAAGCAGGCGTTTCGTCGCCACGCGGCGGGCGTCGCCATCATCACGGCGCTGGACGCCTCCGGCAACCCCGTGGGCTTCACGGCGACGTCGCTCGCCTCCCTCTCCGCGGTGCCGCCGCTCGCGACCTTCAACATGGCCCGCTCCGCGAGCTCCTGGCCCGCGATCGCGGAGACCGACCGCGTCGTCATCCACATGCTCGGGGTCCGCAACCGCGGCGTCGCGCAGAAGCTGAGCGGCGCCCAGGCGGAGCGCTTCGAGGGCGACCACTGGTCCCCCGGGCCGCATGGGCTCCCGGTGATCAAGGACGTGACGTCCTGGATGGTCGGCCACATCGTCGAGCGCTTCCCGGTGCACAACAACGCGGTGATCGTGGTGCAGATCGAGGAGGGCGACCTCGGCGAGGACGACCGCCCGCTGCTCTACCACGAGCGCCAGTACTTCCAGCCGGGCGAGTTCGCCTAGCGCGGGTGCGGTGCGTCGAGTGCTGCGGGTGCGTCGGCGCAGGTCCGCGTCCCTTCGACAGGCTCAGGGACCGGACCG
Organism: uncultured Microbacteriaceae bacterium; assembly: GCA_947487835.1. Taxonomy (GTDB): domain Bacteria; phylum Actinomycetota; class Actinomycetes; order Actinomycetales; family Microbacteriaceae; genus Planctomonas. Next base: position 374,322 of record CANKXX010000002.1, on the reverse strand, counting down.
TATGGGTCCCGCCTCGTAGGTCCTGGAATGGAGGCGGCGCAGGGGTGATCGCTCACGGTCGCTGAGCTTGTCGAAGCGACGAGACGTTTCCTGCGCCGCTGGAACCGAGCACGGGACGGCCCGATGAGAAGGGTCGACCCGCGTCCCTTCGACAGGCTCAGGGACCGCGTTGGTCCCGTCGCGTGGGTTAGGCACCCGGCACCGGCGGTCGAAGCGTGCGTGCACGAGCCGACCACACGGTCGCTGAGCTTGTCGAAGCGACGCAAGGTTCCTCCGAAGCGGGTGTCTCTTCCTAAAACGGCGGTTCGTCCGGGGTGGGCGGCCGGGTTCCCTGTGCCTGGAGGCGCTTCCGCTTCGGCGGCCGGATGTGCGTCGCCGGCTGCGTCTCGTACTCGTGACCGCTCGGCGCGAGCCACCGCACCCGTCCTCCGCCTGCCGACGTGGAGGACCAGGCCGTGTGATGCTTCACCCGGTGATGCGAGCGGCACAGGTGAACCAGATTCCCGTAGTCGGTGCCTCCTCCGTACTGCCAGTCCGTCACGTGATCCACATCCGCCCGACCCGCGTTGCGGTTACAGCCCGGGAAGCGGCACGTCTCGTCACGCACCCTGAGCCAGGTCCGGAGGTCCTTCGGCACCGCGTACCGATCGCGCCCCACTGAGAGCACAGCTCCCGTCTCCGGGTGGGTGAGGATGCGCGTGAAGCTCGGCGCCCGAGCGGCGATCCGTCTCGCGGTGTCCGCGTCAATCGGTCCGTAGCCCTCGAGCGTGCCCGAGTCCTCGCTCTTGCCGAGGAGCGTCAGCACGGGGACCGTGACGAGCACGCGCGGGCGGATACCGACGCCGATCGGGGCGTCGATGCGCCGTGTCCGCTTTTCGCCGTCCGCGTCCGCGGCGTCGACTGGAGGGGTGGCCGCGGTTGTGGTGCCATCGAGGAGGAGGTCCGTGAACGCGTCCGCGATCAGCTGCGTACGCGTCCGCTCCTCCCCCGGCTCACCCGTGAGCTGCTCCGCGATATCGCGGAGCCGGTTCTCGATGCCCAACACCTCGGGCGCGGGAAGGAAGGCGTTCAGCCACGCCATGCCATCCCGCGCCGGACACGTCTCGACACGCCGATCCGCGACCGACTTCGCGTGCCGCTCCTCGATCGACTCCGGGTGCAGCCGCTCCCGCAACTCCCGGGCAGCCCGGTCGAGCTTGGGAACCGTGAGCTGCTCCGCTTTGGGCAGCACCGCCTCCTCGACCGCCGCAACTCCCGCGGGCGGGAGTGTTGTCGTGTGGTCGATCAGGACCTGGGCGTGCCGGTAGCCGATCTTGCCGCTCCGGAGCGCATCCTGAGTCGCCGGGAGGTCATGCACGAGCGCCTGGCTCTCGGCCACGAGGTTCTCTGCGGCCCGCTCGGAGATGCGGAGAGCGCAGACGAGTTCGGTGATCAGGACGCGGTGTCCCGCTGCCTTCGGGGTCCATCGCGGGCCGCCGGTGGTCGGGACGGAGAGGTCCGCGGACCCCGTCCAGAGCCGGGCGTGGTCGATCGCCTCGGCGCGGCAGGCCGTCGCCCAGCGGGCGAAGCCCTCGTACATCCGCACCGCGTCGATCATCGCCGCGAAGGCCTCCAGCGGGGGTGGCGCGTCGCCGGGTGCGGCGGCTTCTGGTGGGAACGTCGGTGTTTCCATGCCGACAGTGAACCAGGCACCACCGACATCCACTTTCCGCCCGGTGTGGAGGGTGTGGAGAACTCCGCCGGGCGGGTGCGGTGCGTCCCTTCGATGGGCTCAGGCACCGTGCGGCCGATCCCCGCGCCGGCCGCGTTCGGTCCCTTCGACAGGCTCAGGGACCGAACGTAAGGGTGCGAGGCGCGTCCTCGTTATCGTAAGCATCGGCCGGACGAGGGAGGACGCCATGGGCGCATTGGTGTACATGCCCGTGTGGGTGCTGGAGGACCTCGGGCTGGATGTCAGCGTCGGCGACCGCGTCGACTGGTCGGTCTCGCCGCTTGACCACGACTGGTTCGATGCCCGCTTCGAGGGCTTCACGTTGGTCGATCTGGAGTACGAGTACGACCTCGATCACGCAACCGGCACTCTGGCCGGAACCGTACTCAGCATCCGAGTGATTTCGAAGCGTGTCGGCGGAAGATCGAAGGTAACCGGCACGGCGGGAAGGTTCACGCGTTCCACGGCCAGCGCCAGGCACGGGCGTCCGCCCGCCAGGGGTTTCGTGTTCGAGGTCGAACCGGGGTCGTAGTCGGCTTGCTGCCGCCCCTACCCGGCCGCTTTGCGTCCCTTCGACGGGCTCAGGGACCGTGCACCGGGCAGTGCGCCCCTTCGACAGGCTCAGGGACCGTGTTGGCCCGCGGCAGCGCGCAGGCGTCGCATTCTTCGACAGGCTCAGGGACCGTGCACCGTGTCGGCACCGCCGCCCTCCGCGGTCAGCTGAGGCAGTTGGGGCCGAGGAGGCTCTTGAGTTCGCCGTAGAGGTCCGGGCTCAGGTTCACCGGGAAGGGGATCTCGAACATGCGTCCGTTGTCGCCCTTCACCAGCTGCAGCCGCACCTCGGTGTCACCCGAGTGGCGGATGAGCACGTCGTTGAGCGACTGCACGGTGTCCGTGGTCGCCCGGTGCTCGGCGAGGCTGATGACGAGCGGACCGGATCCCTGCGCCTGGCCGAGGTCGGGCGCGAACAGGCTGAACGCGTGGATGTTCAGGCCGTCGTCCCGCACACTCACGCGGCCCTTGATGACGACGATGGAGTCGCCGATGAGCGCGGGCGCGAACTCCTGGTACGCCTTGCCCATGAACATGGCGGTGATCTCGCCTCCGAAGTCCTCGATCTGCACCATGCCGTACTGGTTGCCCGAGTTCCGCGCCGTGCGGTGCTGCACGCTGGTGAGCAGCCCCGCGATGGTCACGGTCTCGCCGTCCTGCGGGGACTCGTTCGCCAGCAGGTCGGCGATGCTCACCGACGCGAGCTTCGCGAGCGGCAGCTCGAGGCCGGCGAGCGGGTGGTCCGACACGTACAGGCCGAGCATCTCGCGCTCGAACGCCAGCTTGTCGCGCTTCGACCACTCGGGCCGGACGGGCACCGGGTTCGCCTGCTGCGGCTCGTCCCACAGCCCGTCGAAGTCGAAGCCGACCTGGCCGGCGGCCTCGGCGCGCTTGTCGGTGACCGCGGCGTCGACGAGGGACTCGTGCACCTCGAGGAGCGCGCGCCGGGTGGAGCCGAGCGAGTCGAATGCGCCCGCCTTGATGAGCGACTCGATCGCGCGCTTGTTCGTGGCGACCAGCGACACCTTCTTCAGGTAGTCGGAGAAGCTCTCGAAGCGCCCCTTCGAGTCGCGCGCCTCGCGGACGGCGTCGACGACGTTGGTGCCGACGTTCCGCACCGCGCTCAGGCCGAAGCGGATGTCCTTGCCGACGGCCGCGAAGCCGCCGACGGACTCGTTGACGTCGGGCGGCAGCACCTTGATGCCCATGCGGCGGCACTCGTTCAGGTAGATCGCCATCTTGTCCTTGGAGTCGCCGACGCTGGTGAGCAGCGCCGCCATGTACTCCGCGGGGTAGTGCGCCTTGAGGTAGGCCGTCCAGTAGCTGAGCACGCCGTACGCGGCGGAGTGCGCCTTGTTGAAGGCGTAGTCCGAGAACGGCAGCAGGATGTCCCACAGCGTCTTGACCGCGGCCATCGAGTAGCCGTTGGCCTGCATGCCGGCGGAGAAGCCCTCGAACTGCTTGTCCAGCTCCGACTTCTTCTTCTTGCCCATCGCGCGGCGCAGCAGGTCGGCCTGTCCGAGCGAGTAGCCGGCCAGCTTCTGCGCGATCGACATCACCTGCTCCTGGTACACGATCAGGCCGTAGGTGACGCCGAGCACGTCCTTCAGGGGCTCCTCGAGCTCCGGGTGGATCGGGACGATCTCCTGCACGCCGTTCTTGCGCAGCGCGTAGTTCGTGTGCGAGTTCGCGCCCATCGGGCCCGGTCGGTACAGGGCGCTGACGGCGGAGATGTCCTCGAAGTTGTCGGGCTTCATCAGGCGCAGCAGCGCGCGCATCGGTCCGCCGTCGAACTGGAAGACGCCGAGCGTGTCGCCGCGGGCGAGCAGCTCGTACGTCTCCGCGTCCTCGAGCGCGAGCTCCTCGAGCACGGGGCGCTCGCCCAGGTTCGCCTCGATGTTGTCGAGCGCGTCGTCGATGATCGTGAGGTTCCGCAGCCCCAGGAAGTCCATCTTGATCAGTCCGAGCGACTCCGCGGCGGGGTAGTCGAACTGCGTGACGATCTGGCCGTCCTGCTCCCGCTTCATGATCGGGATGATGTCGATGAGCGGCTCGCTCGACATGATGACGCCGGCCGCATGCACGCCCCACTGGCGCTTCAGGTTCTCGATGCCGCGGGCGGTCTCGAACACCTTCTGGGCGTCCGGGTCGCTCGCGAGCACCTCGCGGATGTCCGACGCCTCCTTGTACCGCGGGTGGTCGGGGTCGAGGATGCCGGACAGCGGGATGTCCTTGCCCATGATCGCGGGCGGCATCGCCTTGGTGAGCTTCTCCCCCATCGAGAACGGGTAGCCGAGCACACGGGACGAGTCCTTGAGCGCCTGCTTGGCCTTGATCGTGCCGTAGGTCACGATCTGGGCCACGCGCTCGTCGCCGTACTTCTCGGTGACGTAGCGGATGACCTCGCCGCGCCTGCGCTCGTCGAAGTCGACGTCGAAGTCGGGCATCGAGACGCGGTCCGGGTTGAGGAAGCGCTCGAAGAACAGGCCGTGCCGGATCGGGTCGAGGTCGGTGATGCGCATGGCGTAGGCGGCCATGGAGCCGGCGCCGGATCCGCGGCCGGGGCCCACGCGGATGCCGTGGCGCTTCGACCAGTTGATGAAGTCGGCGACCACGAGGAAGTAGCCGGGGAAGCCCATCTGCGAGATCACGCCGATCTCGTAGTCCGCGCGCGCCCGCACCTCGGGCGTCACGCCGCCGGGGTAGCGGTCCTTCAGCCCGGCCTCGACCTCCTTGACGAACCAGGACTGCTCCGTCTCGCCCTCGGGCACCGGGAAGCGCGGCATGTAGTTCGCGCTCTCGTTGAACTCGACGTTGCAGCGCTCGGCGATGAGCAGCGTGTTGTCGCAGGCGTCCGGGTGGTCGCGGAAGAGCGAGCGCATCTGCTGCGCGGACTTCAGGTAGAACTCGTCCGCGTCGAACTTGAACCGGTTCGGGTCGTCGAGCGTCGTGCCGGACTGCACGCAGAGCAGGGCCGCGTGGCTCGTGGCGTCGTGCGCGTGCGTGTAGTGCAGGTCGTTGGTCGCGACGAGCGGCAGGTCGAGCTCCTTGGCGAGCTTCAGCAGGTCGCTCATGATGCGGCGCTCGATGCCGAGCCCGTGGTCCATGATCTCGGCGAAGTAGTTCTCCCGGCCGAAGATGTCGCGGAAGTCGGACGCGGCCCGCTTGGCCTCCTCGTACTGCCCGAGGCGCAGGCGGGTCTGCACCTCGCCGCTCGGGCATCCGGTCGTCGCGATGAGGCCGCTCGAGTACGTGGACAGCAGCTCGCGGTCCATACGGGGCTTGAAGTAGTACCCCTCGATGGACGCCTTCGACGACAGCCGGAAGAGGTTGTGCATGCCCTCCGTGGTCTCGGAGAGCAGCGTCATGTGGGTGTAGGCGCCGGAGCCGGACACGTCGTCCCCGCCGCCGTTGCCCCAGCGCACGCGGGTGCGGTCACCGCGGTGGGTGCCCGGCGTGATGTACGCCTCGGTGCCGATGATCGGCTTGATGCCCGCGCCCTTCGCGGTGCGCCAGAAGTCGAACGCGCCGAAGACGTTGCCGTGGTCGGTCACGGCGACGGCGGGCATCCCCTGTTCGACGGCCGCTTCGATGAGCGGCTTGACGCGGGCGGCACCGTCGAGCATCGAGTACTCGCTGTGCACGTGGAGATGAACGAATGAATCGTTGCTGGTAGGCACGGGTTCCCTTCAGGAGCCTGAGGGTGTGGGGATAGCGGGATACAGCTTAAACGGCGCTGCGGTCATTCCCCGCGAAGCACGTCCAGCGCGTGGGCGAGATCGTCGGGATAGTGGCTGGTGAACTCGACCGGCTGAAGCGTAGCGGGGTGACTGAAGCCGAGGCGCATCGCATGCAGCCACTGCCGGCCGAGCCCGAGTCGCGCGGACAGGGTGGGGTCGGCGCCGTACATGGCGTCGCCGACACAGGGGTGGCGCTGCGCGGCCATGTGCACCCGGATCTGGTGCGTGCGCCCCGTCTCCAGGTGCACCTCGAGCAGCGATGCGCCGCGGAACGCCTCGATCGTCTCGTAGTGCGTGACGGACGGCTTGCCGCCCGCCGTGACCGCGAACTTCCAGGAGGACGACGGGTGCCTGCCGATGGGCGCGTCGATCGTGCCGTTCAGCGGGTCGGGGTGGCCCTGCACGACGGCGTGGTAGATCTTGTCGACCTCGCGGTCGTGGAACTGGCGCTTCAGGTCGGTGTAGGCGTGCTCGCTCTTGGCGACGACCATCAGGCCGCTCGTGCCGGCGTCGAGCCGGTGCACGATCCCGGCGCGCTCCGCCGCCCCTGACGTGCTCACGCGGAAGCCGGCCGCCGCAAGGGCGCCGAGCACCGTCGGTCCCTCCCAGCCGACCGACGGGTGCGCCGCGACGCCGACCGGCTTGTCCACGACGACGATGTCGTCGTCGTCGTGCACGATGCCGAGGTCGGGCACCGCGACGGGCACGACCGTGACCTCGGAACGCGGCTGCCAGCTCACCTCGAGCCAGGCGCCCGCGTTCAACCGGTCGGACTTGTCGACCGTCCTGCCGTCGAGCGTCACACCGTCGGCCTCGGCGACCTCGGCCGCGAAGCTCCGCGAGAAGCCGAGCAGCTTCGCGATGCCGGCGTCGACGCGCACGCCGTCGAGCCCGTCGGGCACGGGAAGGCTACGGGATTCCATGGCGGTCAGGTCCGGTCGGGTTCGGTGCTGGTGGAGGTGCCGGGAGCGGGGGCGGCGCCGGGCGTCGGGTCGACGACGGGCGCGGCATCCGGCGCATCCGCGGCATCCGGTGCATCCGCGGCATCCGGTGCATCCGCGGCATCCGGTGCATCCGCGGCATCCGCGGGCTGCTCGACGTGCCGCTGGCCGTCGAGGCCGACGCCGCGGAGGGTGAGGAGGAGGAACACGGCCATGCTGGAGACGATCGCCACGTCCGCGATGTTGAAGATCGCGGGCAGCAGCGGGATCTGCAGGAAGTCGATCACGTGCCCGTTCGGGAAGCCGGGCTCGCGGAAGTAGCGGTCGGTCAGGTTGCCGAGGGTTCCACCGAGCAGCATCCCGAACAGCACGGCCCAGCCGGTCGAGCGGATGCGGCGCGCGAAGATCACGATGAAGATCGTCACCGCCGTGGCGACGATGGTGAAGATCCAGGTGCTGCCGCTGGCCAGCGAGAACGCGGCGCCGGAGTTGCGCACGAACTGGAACGTGAGGAGGTCGCCGAGCACCTCGACCGGGCGTGACTCCTGCAGGTTGGCGACGACGAGGGCTTTGCTGATCTGGTCGAGCGCGTACACGACCACCGCGACGCCGGCGAGGACCACGAGGGCCCGGATGCTCAGCGTCGCGGGGGTACGGTCGCGCGGAACCGGGCTACTCGCCGGCAAGACCGGAGGAGCCCGTGGCTCCGACGCCCGCGTGCTCCGAGTTGCCGGAGTCGGCGGCGGAGACGGCGCCCGAGGTGTCGAGGTCGCGCAGCTGACCCTCGATGTAGTTCCTCAGCTGGTCGCGGTACTCGCGCTCGAAGACGCGGAGCCCGTCGATCTGGTCCTCGAGTCCCTTGCGCTCCTCCTCGAGCGCACCGATCTCGCTGCGCTGCTTCTCCTCGGCCTCGGCGAGGAGGCGGGCTGCGGCGGACTGGCCCTCGGCGATGAGGGCGTCGCGCTTGTCCACGCCCTCGCGGACGTGCTCGTCGTGGAGGCGGCGGGCCAGCTGGAGCAGGCTCGCGGTGCTCGTGGTCTCCTCGTCGTAGTCCGCCGCGGCCGACGCAGACGGGGTGGAGGCGACAGACGCGGATGCGGCCGGTGCCGACGCGGCCGGCTCGAGGACGGCCGGCGTCGGCTCGGAGAGGCCGGCTGCCTGCTCGGAGGCCACGTCACCCTGTCCGGAGGCGGCGGAGTCGCCGGCACCGAGGCGGGCGCGCAGCTCGTCGTTCTCCTTGTGCAGGCGGCGCAGCTCCACGACCACCTCGTCGAGGAAGTCGTCGACCTCGTCCTGGTCGTAGCCCTCGCGGAACTTGGTCGGCTGGAAACGCTTGTTGACGACGTCTTCAGGGGTGAGTGCCATGGCCTGCCACCTTCGAAAGCTGGGACGGAAAACGGATCGCGCGCGGGCATCGGATCCGAGGAACGGGTCAGCGGGAGCGCCCACCGGGGTGCCGCGGCGGCTCCGCGCTGCGCGTCCCAGGATACATCCGCGGGTCCGGCTGATCCCTCAGCGGAGGCTTCCGGTGATCAGCGGAAGCCTCCGGCGATCAGCGGAGGCTTCCGGCGATGTTGTAGACGATGATCGCGCCGAGCATCACGATCATCCAGCCGAAGTCGAGGGCGACCGGGCCGAGGCGCAGCGGAGGAAGGATGCGCCGGACGAACTTGATGGGCGGATCGGTGACCGTGTACGAGGCCTCGGCAAGCAGGAGCACGAGGCCCCGCGGACGCCACTCGCGCGAGAAGGCCTGCACGAGGTCGAGCACGAAGCGCCCCCACATCGCGAGGATGAACAGGAACAACGCGATCCTCAGGACGAGGCCGATCAGGGAAATGATGGTCACGGGTCAATTATGGCAAGGCGCCGCTGGGCGCCTCCCCACTTTCGGACCTGAAGGACTCTGACCCGGGAGACTCAGGACGCGAAGAACGAGGCTTCGATGTCCGCCTCGGCGGCCGACTGGTCGCCGGAGACGACGACGTGGGCCGGGGACAGCAGGAAGACCTTGTTGGTGACCCGCTCGATCTTGCCGTAGAGGCCCTGCGAGAGGCCGCTGGCGAAGTCGATGAGGCGGCGCGCGTCCTGCTCCGTCATCTGGGTGAGGTTGATGATCACCGGAACGCCATCGCGGAAGTGCTCGGCGATGACCTGGGCGTCCTTGTAGGCCTTGGGGTGGACGGTGAGGATCTCGTTCATGTCAGCCGGCGCCGCATTCCTGTTCGTGGTCGAGGGCTTGTGCAGGGGGGTCACGACCGACGCACGCTTGGGCTGCGTCGGAGCGGGGTGGGGAACGGCGGCCACAGGGGCCTGCTGCGGCTGGCTCTGCGGCTGCGGCTGGTTCTGCGGGGTCTCGTACTCGAGCTCTTCATCTGCGAGACCGAGGTACACCATGGTCTTGCGGAGCGGGTTGGCCATTCTTACCTCCGGGAGTGGATCGCTGTGTCAAAGATTAACGGGGGTCTGGACGATTACCCGTGATTGCGGTGCCGATACGTAGGTGTGTCGCTCCCTCGAGGATCGCCTCGCGGAAATCGCCCGACATACCGGCCGAGATGGACGTCGCGCCGGGCGCGATGCGCTGCACGCGCTCGGAGAGCTCGCGCAGCGTGGCGAACGCGCGGCGGGGGTCGCCCTCGCGCGGAGCGACCGTCATGACGCCCGCCAGGCGGATGCCCGACGCGGCCTCGGCGCGCTCGGCGAGCGACTCGAGACCGTCCGGTGCGACCCCGCCGCGGGCGGGATCGTCGGTGAGGTCGACCTGCAGGAAGATGTCCGTCTCCCCTCGGCCGGGGTCGGGCTCGGCGCCCCCCGGGAGAGCGAGCGCGTCGAGCAGGGAGTCCCGGTCCACCGAGTGGAGGACGCGGGCGTAGCGCTGCACCTGCCGGGCCTTCTTGCCCTGCAGCTGCCCCACGAAGTGCCAGGTGAGCGAGAGGTCCGCCAGCTCGGCGGCCTTCTCGCGCGCCTCCTGGTGCCTGCTCTCGCCCATGTCGCGCATCCCGAGCCCCGCGAGCTCGCGGACGAGCGACGCGGGATGGAACTTGGTGACGACGATCGTGACCAGTTTGGCCGGGTCGCGCCCGGCCTCACGGGCCGCCGACTGGACCGCCTCGCGCACCGCGGTGACGCGGTGCGCGAGGCCGGGATCCGGACTCACTTGAGGAAGTCGGGGATGTCCAGGTCGTCGTCCTTGTCCTCGAACGCCGGCGCGATGTTGGAGCGCGCGGGGATCGTGGGCGCCTCGCTGGTGGACCAGGTCGGCACGGACTCGCGCGCACCGCTCGCCGCCACGGCGACGGGCACCGGTGCGGGGGCGGGTGCGGCGGGTGCGAAGTTGGACCGACGCCCCTCCGCGACCTTGACGCTGGGCTCGCCTCCGTCGAAGCCGGCGGCGATGACCGTGACGCGGACCTCGTCACCCAGGGTGTCGTCGATGACGGCACCGAAGATGATGTTGGCCTCGGGGTGCACGGCCTCCTGCACGAGCTTGGCGGCGTCGTTGATCTCGAAGATGCCGAGGTTCGAGCCACCCTGGATGGACAGCAGCACGCCGTGCGCACCCTCGATGCTCGCCTCGAGCAGCGGCGACGCGACGGCGAGCTCGGCGGCCTTGATGGACCGGTCCGCGCCGCGCGAGGAGCCGATGCCCATGAGGGCCGAGCCCGCGCCCTGCATGACCGACTTCACGTCGGCGAAGTCGAGGTTGATGAGACCCGGGGTCGTGATCAGGTCGGTGATGCCCTGGACACCGGCGAGCAGCACCTGGTCGGCGGTCGCAAACGCCTCGAGCATGCTGATGCCGCGGTCGCTGATCTCCAGCAGGCGGTCGTTCGGCACGACGATGAGGGTGTCGACCTCGTTCTTGAGCGTCGCGACGCCGATGTCGGCCTGGGCCTGGCGGCGCTTGCCCTCGAAGCTGAAGGGCTTGGTGACCACACCGATGGTGAGGGCGCCGATGGACTTCGCGATGCGCGCGACGACGGGGGCGCCACCGGTTCCGGTGCCACCACCCTCACCGGCGGTGACGAAGACCATGTCGGCGCCGGCGAGCGCCTCCTCGATCTCCTCGGCGTGGTCCTCGGCTGCGCGGCGACCCACCTCGGGGTCGGCGCCGGCACCGAGGCCGCGGGTGATCTCGCGACCGACGTCGAGCTTGACGTCCGCGTCGCTCATCAGGAGCGCCTGGGCGTCCGTGTTGATGGCGATGAACTCGACTCCGCGAAGACCGAGCTCGATCATCCGGTTGACGGCGTTGACGCCGCCGCCACCGATACCGACCACCTTGATCACGGCGAGATAGTTGTTGTTACTTGACATGATGACCGGCCTCCGCTGGAACCCTAAACCTGTAGTTGAGGTCTAAAGTTTTACTCAGTATGCATTTCCTGACTCCGAAGGTAAGCGGCGGGGACGGACACACCGGGAAGCGCGACCGCGTGTCGCGAGAGAAAAAACTCCCGGGCGTGTCGCGTGCCATCCGGCGCCGTCCGCATCCGTCGCCCTCGACCGGTGTGTAGCCGCATACTCGGTCTCTCCGCGGTCCCTCCCCCCGGCGCGAGGTTCCGAATTCAGGCTCAGTTGCGACACGCCGTGTTCCGGGATGCCCGGATGCGGCGTGTCGCGATTCCGGCCTGAATTGCGATCAGGAGAAGGGTCGGGATGCGCGGCAGGCGGGGGCGGCAACAGGCGTCGACGCGGGGTCAGGCGGTAGGGGTCAGCGGACGACGAGGTTGTCCGGGGAGGACACGTCGTACTCGGCGACGTCGCGGTCGGCGGTGGCTCTGATCAGGGCGGGGAGGCGCGCGGCCTTCAGGTCGGACTCGTCTGCGCTGCCCCAGACGACGCGCTTGCCGTCCGTGAGCACGAGGCTCACGTCGTCCTTCGTCGTGGCGTTCACCACGTCCACCTGCGCGAGGAAGTCCGCGGGCAGCGCGACCAGCACCTGAGCGGCAGCGTCGAAGCGCGCGTTCGCGACACCCACCTCGCCGACGTCGATGACCGGGAAGCCCTCGGGCCGGGCATCGGCGCGCTCCACGACCACGCCCGCCGGGTCGACGAGCTGGAAGCCGCCGCCCGATGCGCGCACGGACGCGATGGGCGTGCGCTCGACCACGCGCACGACGAGCGTGTCCGGCGGCCGGCTCTCCGTCGAGTAGCTCTGGATGAGCGGGAAGGCCGCCAGCCTGTCCTTCACCTCGCCGAGGTCGAGGAGGGGAAGCGGAGTGCCCACCTGGTCGTCGAGCGCCTGCACGAGCGTGTCCGGCGGGATGCGGGATGCGCCCTCGATCTGCACCGTCCGCAGCGCGAGGAGCGGCGAGTACACCGCGAATGCCAGCAGCCCGCCCATCGCCGCGACCACGGCGGCGGCCGTGATCCAGCCGGCCTTCCGACGGCGGGTTCGCCGGGTGAACCGCTTGACCTCGTCGCGCTCGAACCGCTTGCGCTCCCGGCTGGCCCGCCGCAGCTCACGGCGCGCCTCGGCCTCCGCGCCCGCGGCGCGTGCGCCGGCGGAGTCGGCTCGCGTGGCCCGCGCCCGCCGGGCGAGGGCTGCGACCGCCTCGGCGGACCGGGCCGCCGCGCCCGCGGCCGCACCGGCGGCGCCACCTCCCGATCCACCGTCGCGGGAGCGGGTCGAACCGGGGAAGGGCGTGACCCTGGGCTGCGCCGCGGGGGTCGGGGAGGTCTTCGACGTGTCGTCGGTCGGCGTTCCCGGCGAGGCCGGCGCGGTGGGGCGGCGGCGTCCGGCCGCTCCCCCTCCGGTCGCTCCCCCTCCGGTCGCTGCCCCGCGCCCTGCTGACGATCCTGCGCCGGATTTTCCCGCTCCGGACCCTCCCGCTCCGGGGGTTCCTGCTCCGGGCGCGCCCTTCTTAGCCGTCCCCGCCTTCGGGGCGCGGCCGGTGGGCGTGGAGCCGCGGTTCCCCGCGGACGCCGAAGTCTCCTCCTCGTGGCGACCCGGATCGAAGCCCTGGGGCCGCTTCATACCGCCGTGTCCGAGGTGTCGAGCGCCTCGAGGATCTGGGGGATGATGCGGTAGACGTCGCCGCAGCTGAGGGTGATGACGAAGTCCCCCTCCCGGGCGATGGACGCGGCGTAGTCCGCGGCCTGCTGCCAGTCGGGGAGGTAGGCGACGCGGTCCCGGTCCTGGAACCGGTCCGCGACAAGGGCGCCGGTCACCCCGGGCTCGGGGTCCTCGCGGGCGCCGTAGACGTCGAGGACGATGGTCTCGTCGGCGAGGGCCTCGTACGTCGCGGCGAAGTCGCCCGCCATCAGCCGCGTGCGGCTGTAGAGGTGCGGCTGGTGCACGGCGATGATGCGCCCCTCCCCCACCACGGTGCGGGCGGCGCTGAGCGCGGCGGCGACCTCGGTCGGGTGGTGCGCATAGTCGTCGTACACGCTCACGCCGCGCACGGTGCCGTGCAACTCGAAGCGGCGCTCCGTGCCGCCGAAGGTCGCGATGGCGTCGATCGTCGCCTGCGGGTCGAAACCCATGCCGACGAGCACGGCGAACGCGCCCGCCGCGTTGAGGGCGTTGTGCTTGCCCGGCACGCGCAGCCGGGCGGCGTAGTCGGAGCCGCGGTAGGAGAGGGTGAAGGAGACCGGACCGGCCGTGTCCACGGAGGCGAGCCGCACCGTGGCGTCGGGGTCCTCGCCGAACGTCACGACGTTCGGGTGCTTCATGGCCGCGGTCACCCGGCGGGCGCCCGCGTCGTCGCTCGAGATGACGACGAGCTCGCTGGCGCTGTCCGCGAACGATACGAACGCGGCGTCGAAGGCCTCGTGCGTGCCGTAGTGGTCGAGGTGGTCGGCGTCGACGTTCGTGATCAGAGCGACGGCGGTGTCGTAGAGCAGGAACGAGCCGTCGGACTCGTCGGCCTCGACCACGAACAGCGCGTCGTCGCCCGCGGAGGAGCTCACGCCGAGGCCGGCGATGACCCCGCCGTTCACGAAGCTGGGCGACTCGCCGAGCGCGAGCAGGGCGGTCACGATCATGCCCGTCGAGGTCGTCTTGCCGTGCGCGCCCGCGACGGCGACGAGGCGGCGGTCGGAGATGAGCCAGGCGAGGGCCTGCGAGCGGTGCAGCACGGGGAGGCCGTGCGCGAGCGCGTACTGGTACTCCGGGTTCTCCTGCCACAGCGCGCCCGTGACGACGAGCGTGTCCGCGTCGCCCACGTGGGCGGCGTCATGACCGATGTGCACGGTGGCGCCCGCCTCGCGGAGGGCCTCGACGGCGGCCGTCTCGCGGAGGTCCGAGCCGGTGACGGTGTGGCCCGCGGCGAGGAACATGCGGGCGATGCCGCTCATGCCGGAGCCGCCGATGCCCACGAAGTGCAGCCTGCCGAGCGTCTCGGGGATCGGGGCGGAGAGGTCGGGCTTGATCACGGTGGTGCTCACTTTCTGGCTGCTGCCGCCTGGGCGACAGCGGGTCTGCTGGGGCTGCCTCGGTCCGTCGTCCGGGGGAATACCTTACGCGCGTGTCCTGCGCGATCGCGGAGCCCGCGTCTCGAGGCCCCGCTGGATGAGGTCGGCCATGCGCTCGTCGCCGTCCGTGCGGCCGACGGATGCGGCGGCCTCGCCCATCGCGCGCAGGCGGGACTGGTCGGCGAGGAGCGGAAGCAGCTCGGCGGTGACCCACTCGGGCGTGAACGCGGCGTCCTCCACGAGCACGCCGCCACCGGCCGCGAGCACGGTCTCCGCGTTGAAGCGCTGCTCGCCGTTGCCCACCGGGTACGGAATGTAGACCGCGGGCAGGCCGAGGGCGGTGAGCTCGCTCAGGGTCGCCGCGCCCGCGCGGGACACCGCGACGTCCGCCGCGGCGAACACGAGGTCCATCCGGTCGCAGTAGCGCAGCATCGTGTAGTGGGGCAGCTCGGGGGCCTCGAACACCTGGGTGCCGCCGACCAGGTGCAGCACCTGGTGGCCCGCCTCGACCATCGCGGCCGCGCTCCGGGCGACCGTCGTGTTGAGTCGCCGCGCCCCGGTGGAGCCGCCCGTCACGAGCACGGTGCGGCGGTCGGGGGTGAGGCCGAAGAACTCGAGCGCCTCCGGACGCGCCGCCTGGCGGTCGAGGCCGGTGATCTCGCGCCGAAGGGGCATGCCGACGTGCGTGGCGCCGGGCAGCGGGGTGTTGGGGAAAGCGACGCCGACGTGCGGCGTCACGCGAGCGCCGAGCCTGTTCGCGAGGCCGGGCTTGGCGTTCGCCTCGTGCAGCATGAGCGGGATGTTCGACGCCCGGGCGGCGAGGTAGGCGGGCGCGGCGGCGTAGCCGCCGAAGCCGGCGACGGCGTCGACGCCCCGCTCCCGGATCATCGCGCGGATCGCCGACACGGCACCCGTGAAGCGCGGAGCGAACAGCGCGGCGTCGCGGTTCACGCGGCGCGGGAACGGCAGCCGCCGGATGGTGAGGAGCTCGTAGCCCCGCTCGGGCACGAGGCGCGCCTCGAGGCCCTCCCGGGTACCGAGCACGAGCACCGTCGACTCCGGCTCGCGGGCGCGCAGGGCGTCCGCGACGGCGAGCAGCGGATTCACGTGCCCCGCGGTGCCGCCGCCGGCCAGCAGGTAGACCGTCACGGGCGGGGGCCCCTCGCGGTCGGGCGCGCACTGGCCGTACGCGGCGCAGCCGACCCGCGCGGTGCAGTCGACGCGCGCGGTGCAGTCGACGCGCGCGGCGCAGCAGCCTGGCCCGGCCGCCCGGGACCGGGAGAGCCCGGGTCGTCGAGCACGGGCGGGCGTTTGGCGATGCCCAGCACGACGCCGATGCCCACGAGGGTGGTGATCAACGCCGAGCCGCCCGAGGACATGAGCGGCAGCGGCACGCCGAGCACCGGCAGCAGCTGGAGCACGACCGCGATGTTCACGAAGGCCTGGCCGATGATCCACACCATCACCGAGCCGACGAGGACGCGCGAGAACGGGTCGTTGGTCGAGCGGATGATGCGGATGAACGCGATCGCCATGACGACGAACAGCAGGAGCAGCACGACCGCGCCGATGAGGCCGAGCTCCTCGCCGATGATCGCGAAGATGTAGTCGTTGTCGGCGGCGGGGAGCCAGGACCACTTGGCCTTCGAGTTGCCCAGGCCGACGCCGAAGACGCCGCCCGCCGCGAGGGCGTAGAGGCCGTGGGTCGACTGCCAGCCGGACCCCTCGTAGTCCGTGGTGCCGTTCAGGAAGCCGAGCACGCGGATCATGCGGTTGGGGCTGATCACCGTCATCAGGATGGCGCCCGCGGCGACGGTCGCGATGATGATCGCGAGCATGCGCACCCGCACGCCGGCGAAGAAGAGGGCGCCGATCACGATGGACGTGAGGATGATCACGGTTCCGAGGTCGGAGCCGAGCAGCACGAGACCGATGGCGCCGCCCGCGACGGGGACGACGGGGATCAGCACGTGCGGCCAGGACGAGAGCAGGTGACGCTTGCGGGCGAGGATCAGGGCGAGCCAGATGACGAGGCCGACCTTGACGAGCTCGGACGGCTGGGCCGTCACCGGACCGAGCTGGATCCAGTTGCGGTTGCCGTAGACCTCTACGCCGAGCGGGGTCGCCACGACGAGCAGCTGAAGCGCCGCCGCGACGCCCATGATGAGCCACGCCCGCCGCTTCCAGAACTCGGAGGGCACGCTGGCGACCACGAGCATGAGCGGCACGCCGATCACCGCGTACATGCCCTGGCGGAGGAAGCTGCCGAAGAAGCCCTGGTTCTCGTTGAAGGAGTCGATCGTCGACGACGACAGCACCATCACGAGCCCGAACATCACCAGGAAGAGCGTCGTGCCGAGCAGCAGGAAGTAGTTGCCGGACTCGACCGCGAAGGACCTGCCGAGCGAGATCGTGGCCGCCCTGCCGCCCGCCGCCGTGGCCGCGGCCCGCGCGGAGAGCCCGCGCGCGCCGGGGATCGGGCGTGCCGGTGACCGTGGTACGCCGGAGGTTCGGGTGGACATCGCCATCCGCGTCACCTCCCGTAGAACTCGTGCACCGCCGCCTGGAAGCGCCTACCCCGGTCGGAGTAGTCGGAGAACTGGTCCATCGACGCCGCGGCGGGCGCCAGCAGGACCGTGTCCCCCGCTCGCGCGGCTTCCGCCGCGACGTGCACGACGGCTGGCATTACCCCTTCAGTGTCGCCCGCGTCGACCTCGAAGACGGGCAGTGCGGGCGCGTGTCGCGCGAATGCCTCGCGCAGGGCGCTGCGGTCGGCGCCGATCACGACGGCGGCGCGCAGGCGGGGCACGTGGGCGCGCACGAGGTCATCGATGTCGACGCCCTTCAGCAGCCCGCCGACGACCCACACGACGGAGGAGAAGGCGCGGAGGGACGCGTCGGCGGCGTGCGGGTTGGTGGCCTTGGAGTCGTCCACCCAGTCGACGTCCGCGTGCCGCGCTACCCGCTCGATGCGGTGGTGGTCGAGCGAGAAGGTCGTGAGGGCCGAGCGGATGGCGGCGGGCTCCACCCCGTAGGACCGCGCAAGAGCGGTCGCGGCGAGCACGTTGGCGACGATGTGCGGCGCGGCGAGGCCCGCGGCCGCCAGCTCGTCGACCGTGGTGATCTCGAGCGCGCTGTTGCGCCGGTCGTCGAGGAACGCGCGGTCGACGAGGATGCCCTCGACGATGCCGACGTCGCTCTGCCCCGGCACGCCGAGGCCGAAGCCGATGGCCCTAGCACCCTCCTGCACCTCGGCCTCCTCCAGGAGCCGCTCCGTCACCGGGTCGGCGCGGTTGTAGACGCAGGCGACGCGCGTGTTCGCGTACACGTTGCCCTTGGCGGCGACGTAGGCGTCGGCGGAGCCGTGCCACTCGAGGTGGTCCTCGGCGATGTTGAGGCAGGCGCTCGAGAAGGGTGAGATTGCGTGCGAGAGGTAGTGCAGCTGGTGGCTGGACAGCTCGACGACGAGCACGTCGAACCGCTCCGGGGCGACGATGGCGTCGAGCACGGGAACGCCGATGTTGCCGCACGCGACGGCGCGGACGCCCGCCGAGCGCAGGAGGTGCTCGGTCAGCTGCACGGTCGTGGTCTTGCCGTTCGTGCCCGTGACCGTGATCCACTCCGCCGGCGTCCCCAGCCGGTCGCGCAGGCGCCAGGCCAGCTCGACGTCGCCCCACACCGGGATGCCGGCCTCGGCGGCCCAGCCGAGCAGCGGGTGGTGCGGCGGGAAGCCGGGCGACACGATCAGGAGCTCGGCGTCGAACGCCAGGAGCTCCTCGGGCGCCGTCGACAGGTCGGCCCGCTCCACGAGCGGGACGCCGAGCACCGCGAGCAGCCTGGCCTGGGCCTCGGGCGCCCGCTCGGTGACGGCGAGCACGGATGCGCCGAGGTCGACGAGCGTGTCGGCGACCGCGAACCCGGTCTTGCCGAGGCCGAGCACCGCGACGCGAAGACCCGCCCAGCGGGAGTGCCAGCTGGTGAGGGCGCCGATGGGATCGTGGGCGAGCTGCGAGGTCAGAGCGTGATCCATTCGAGGTAGAAGGTGCCGACGCCGGCGGCCACGAGCAGCCCGGCGATGATCCAGAAGCGCACGACCACGGTCGTCTCGGCCCAGCCCTTGAGCTCGAAGTGGTGGTGCAGCGGGCTCATGAGGAAGATCCGCTTGCCGTGCGTCAGCTTGAAGTAGATGCGCTGCACGATCACGGAGCCGGCGACGATCACGAAGATGCCGCCGATGAAGACGAGCAGCAGCTCGGTGCGGCTGAGCACCGCCAGGGCGGCGAGGGCGCCGCCGAGGCCGAGGGAGCCGGTGTCGCCCATGAACAGGTGCGCGGGCGAGGTGTTCCACCAGAGGAAGCCGATGAGCGAGCCGACGATCGCCGCGGAGATGACGGCGAGGTCGAGCGGGTTGCTCACCTCGTAGCACTTGTAGGCCACGTCGGCCGCGAGCTGGGTGGAGGCGCAGGACTGGTTGAACTGCCAGAACCCGATGATGACGTAGGAGCCGATGGCCAGGATGCTCGAGCCGGCCGCGAGGCCGTCGAGGCCGTCCGCCACGTTCACGCCGTTCGACGCGCTCGCCACGATGAGCGCGATCCAGAGAAGGAAGAGACCGGTGCCCAGCACCGGGCCGAGCACGGCGAAGTCGAGCGGGGTGTCGCGGATCACCGAGATCGCGGTGGAGGCGGGCGTCAGGCCGGTCTCCGGGTCGGTGATCGAGATCGCGAGCAGCGCGAACACCACGGCGACGATCACCTGGCCGGCGATCTTCTGCCAGCCGCCGAGGCCAAGGCTCTGCTGCTTGCGCGTCTTCGCGAAGTCGTCGAGGAAGCCGACGAGCCCGAGTCCCACCATCATGAAGATGACGAGCAGCCCGGAGGGGGTCATCTCCTCCGGTGCGTTCAGCAGGTGTCCCGCGAAGTAGCCGAGCACGGCGCCGAGGATGATGACGACGCCGCCCATGGTCGGCGTGCCGCGCTTGGTGTGGTGCGCCTTCGGCCCGTCGTCGCGGATGAACTGGCCCCACTCGAGCCTGCGGAACAGCCGGATGAACAGCGGCGTGGTGAGCAGGGTGAAGATCAGCGAGATCGCGCCCGCGAGGAGCAGGGCTACCACGTGTCCACCTCACCGAGGCGGTCGCCGAGGAAGCGGAGGCCCGCGGAGTTCGACGACTTCACGAGCACGAGGTCCCCCGGCCGTAGGCGCTGCCGCAGCAGGTCGAAGGCCTCGTCCTGGTCCTCGACGAACACGGACTCGCCGTCCCAGGAGCCCTGGGCGATGGCCTGCAGGTGCAGGCGGCGGGCGCCCTGGCCGACCACGACGATCTGGGAGATGTTCAGCCGCACGGCGAGGAGGCCGACCCGGTCGTGCTCCTCCTCGGCGAACTCGCCGAGCTCGCTCATCTCGCCGAGCACGGCGACGGTCCGCTGCTCGGGCGCGGCGATCTGGGCGAGGGTCTTCAGCGCGGCCGCCATGGAGTCGGGGCTCGCGTTGTACGCGTCGTTGATGACGGTGACGCCGCCGTGGCCGAGGATCTCCATGCGCCAGCGCTCGGCCCGCTGCACGGACTCGAGGGCGGTGACGATGGTGCCGAGCGGCACCCCGAGCGTCGTGGCTGCCGCCGTGGCGGCGAGGGCGTTGGTCACGTGGTGCTCGCCGAGCACCCGGAACGTGACCGGGCTCGATTCGCCGGTGGGCAGGTGCAGCGTGAAGGTCGTGCCCGACGCGGTCGCCTCGACGTCGGTCGCGCGCACGTCGGCGGTCTCCTCCCGGCCGAAGAAGAGCACCCGCGCAGCGGTCTTGTCCGCCATGGACGCGACCCGGGCGTCGTCCCGGTTCAGCACCGCGGTGTCCTCGGGCAGGAGGTCGGCGACCATCTCGGTCTTCGTGGCGAGCGTCGTCTCGATGCCGCCGAACTCGCCGGCGTGCGCGAGCCCGACGGTGAGGACGATGCCCACGTCCGGCTTCGCCATGCGCACGAGCCGGCGGATCTCGCCGGGGGCGCTCGCGCCCATCTCGGCGATGAGGAACCGGGTGTCCTCGGTGAGCTTCAGCATCGTGAGCGGAGCGCCGACCTCGTTGTTGAACGAGGCGACGGGCGCCACGGTCTCGCCGACCGCGGAGAAGATCGCGCGGAGCAGGTTCTTCGTCGTGGTCTTGCCGTTCGACCCGGTGACCGCGAGGATCTTGAGCCGGCCGAGGGCGCGGACGCGCGCCACGACCTCGGTCGCCAGCGCGCCGAGGGCGAGCACGACGTCGGGGACGACGATCTGCGGCACGTCGAGGTCGAGCTCGCGCTCGACGAGCAGCAGCGCCGCGCCGTTCTCGACCGCCGCCGGGGCGAACAGGTGCCCGTCGGTCACCTCGCCCGGCTTGGCGACGAAGATGCCGCCGGGGGCGATCTCCCGGGAGTCGGTCTCGACGGCGCCGGAGACCGTGGTGTCCGGCTCGGCGACCCCGCGGGTGACGAGCGTGCCGCCGACCGTCGTGGCGATCTCGGTCAGTGTGAGGGACAGCATGTTCCTACTCCCAGCCCGCTTCGCGCAGGGCCTCTCGTGCGTCGTTCCTGGCCGAATACGGGATCTTCACTCCCGCGACCTCGTGGTAGTCCTCGTGCCCCGGTCCGGCGACCAGGATGGCGTCGCCCTCGCGGGCGAGGGACACCGCCTTGCGCACGGCCGAGCGGGGGTCCGGGATCTCGTAGATCTCGCGGTCCGGCACGGCGGCGGTCGCGGCCTCGATGAGCGTGCGGCGGATCTCCGCCGGGTCCTCGTAGCGCGGGTGGTAGTCCGTCACGACCACGACGTCGGAGTTCGTCGCGGCGATGCGGCCCATGTCCCCGCGCTTCGTGGTGTCGCGGTCGCCATCGGCGCCGAACACCATGAAGACGCGGCCCGTCGTGATCTTGCGCACCGCGAGCAGGGTCTGCTCGAAGGCGTCCGGGGTGTGCCCGTAGTCGACGTAGAACGCGGGGCCGGTTGCACCGGACACCCGCTCGGCACGGCCGGGGATGAACGCGTCGATGCCGCCGTCGCGCTCGAGCACGTGCTCGATGGCGCCGAGGTCGTAGCCGGACTCGACGAGCATGACGATGGCGAGGGCGGAGTTGGCGGCCATGAACCAGCCGAGCACGGGCACGCGGGTGACGAGGCCACGGCCGTCGGGCCCGCGCAGCTCGAACTCGGTGTAGTCCGCCTCCTCGGCGAGCACGGTGACCGTCCAGTCGGCCTCGACGCCGGGGGTGGAGGAGATCGTGACCACGGGGATGCGGGACTCCTCCACGACGCGCACGCCCCACTCGGAGTCGAGCGACACCACGCCGCGCCGTGCGCGGTCGGGGTCGAACAGCGCCGCCTTCGCCCGGAAGTACTCCTCCATGTCGGCGTAGTCGTCGAGGTGGTCGTGGCTCAGGTTGATGAAGCCGGCGACGTCGAAGACGAGGCCGTCGACGCGGTGGCGGCTGAGCGCCTGCGCGGAGACCTCGATGGACACCGCGCGCACCTCGGCCTCGCGCATGCGGGCGAGCATGCCGTGCATCTCGCTCGCCTCAGGCGTCGTCAGCCGGGAGGGAATGCTCACGTCGCCGATGCGGCGCTCGGCCGTCGAGGTCAGCCCCGTCACCACGCCGAGCTGACGGAGGATGCCGTCGAGGAGGTAGACGACGGACGTCTTGCCGTTCGTGCCCGTGACCGCGAACAGCACGGGCGGGTGCTCCGTGGTGCGGTACACCCAGGCCGCGACGTCGCCGAGGGCGGCCCGCGGGTCGTCGGTCAGCAGCACGGGGAGCCCGGACTCCGCGGCGAGCTCGGCGCCCTCGCGGTCGGTGAGCACGGCGACGGCGCCGGAGTCGCGCGCCGCGGTCGCGTAACGCGCACCGTGCGCGAAGCGCCCCTTCACGCCGACGTACAGGTCGCCGGGCTGGACGTCGTCCGAGGAGATGGTGACGCCGCTCACCTCGAGGTTGTCGAGGGAGCCGATGGACTCAAGTTCGAAGTCGGACACGAGTCCGGAAAGCGACCGCGCGATGGGGTGCTCGGGCCGGAGACTTCTGGGGGCCTGGGCGCTCATCGCCTCTCTCTCGGTAGAAATCAATAGGTGGTAGGCAGGTCGGGAGACGGCACGCTCGACGGCGGCACTCGATAGGTCTTCAGGACCTGAGACATGATCTTCTGGAAGACCGGGGCCGCGGCGGCGGACGACTTCATCGTAGTCGGGTTGGCGAGGCTGATCGTCACGACGTACTGGGGGTCGTCGGCCGGCGCCACGCCCGCCATCGACACGAGGTAGTTGGACCCGTATGCCCCGCTGCCGTTCGACACCTGGGCGGTTCCGGACTTCGCGGCGATGCGGTAGCCCGGGATCTTGAGGGTGTCGCCGAAGTGGCCGTCGGTCACGACGGTCTCCATCATGTGCACCGTCTCGTCGGCGGCGTGCTTCGAGATCACCTGGCGGGGCTCCGCAGCCGGCTGGCTGACCCAGCTGCCGTCCGGGGCGCGGCAGCCCTCGACGAGGCGCACGGGCATCCGCACGCCGCCGTTGCCGAGCGTCTGATAGATGCTCGTGATCTGGGCGGCCGTCGTGGCGAGGCCCTGGCCGAACGTGGTCGCGTACTTCGTCTGCACGTCCATGGCCGTCGGGTCGGGGAGGATTCCCGCCTCCTCGCCGGCGAAGTCGACCTCGGTCGGCTGGCCGACGCCGAACGCGCGGATGTAGTCGAACCGCTTCTCGTCGTCGAGTCGCTCACCGAGGATCGAGATGCCGGTGTTCGAGGACTCCGCGAGCACGCCGGCGAGGGTGAGCGGCAGGTCCTCGTGGCCGAAGCTGTCGCGCAGGTTCGCGCCGTTCTTGATGAAGCGGTAGGGCGCAAGGACGCGGGTGCCGCCGTCGGCGAGTCCGGCGTCGACGAGCGCGGCCGCGGTGACCGACTTGAACGTCGATCCGGGCTCGTAGGGGGAGTTAAACACCCGGGACCCGCGGTACTCGGGGTCGGTGAGGTTGACGTTGTTGGGGTCGACGGAGGGGTAGTCCGCGACGGCGAGCAGCTTGCCGGTCTTGGCCTCCATGACCGTGGCGAGGCCCCAGGGTGCCCCGACGGCCTGCGCCTGCTCGGCGACGGCCTGCTGCACGAACCACTGCAGGTCGCGGTCGATGGTCAGCACGAGCTCGTTGCCGTCGGTGGCCTTCTTCGTGGTGACCGTGCTGCCGGGGATGCGCACGCCGTCCGCGCCGCGCTCGAACGTCTCGAACCCGTTGCTCGCCCTGAGGCAGTCGTTCTCGGTGAGCTCGAGGCCGGCCTGCGCCTCACCGTTGGCACCGACGAAGCCGACCAGGTTGCCTGCAACCTGTCCGTTCGGATAGGTGCGGCTCTGCACGGCCTGGAAGTAGATGCCGGGGATGTGCAAGTCGACGAGCGCCTGGTACGCGTCGGTGTCGACGCCGCGGGCGATGTAGGCGAAGTTCGACTCCGGGTCCTTCTTCAGCGCCTTGGCGATGATCGAGCGGACCTCGGCGGCCGTCTGGCCGGTCTGCTTGGCGATCTCGGCCGCGGCCTTCGGCCAGGTGACCTCGGTCTCGACGAGGGAGCCGTCCTCCTTCTCGGAGGTGCGGGTGAAGTCGCCGATGTCCTTCGGGGACGCCGTGACGTCGTAGCGGAGCACGCTGTTGGCCAGGGGCACGCCGTCGGAGTCGAGGATGTTGCCGCGCACGCCGAACGTCGTGTTCGGGATGGACCGCTTGTCGACGGCCTCCGCGTTGATCTCCGCGGCCTGCACGACCTGGATGTCGATGAGCTTGGCCACGAACACCCCGAGCACGGCGACGATCACGAGCAGCGCGAACGCGATCCGCCGGCGGGAGGATTTCGCTGTCACTCTTCCTCCACCGTTCTCCTACTGATGTCGCACCGTGCCTGTTCCGTACCGGGCGTTCCCCCGTGCCCCGTGCACCGCGGCCGGTTCCCGCGACGCCCGCGTTCATCCGGTGCCGCGCGAGCCGATCCCCTGGGGCGATCGTCCCGGCGTCAGCGCGTGATGGGCGCCGGGATGCTCGACCCCGACGCTAGCGCGGCGGTCGACGGATCCGTGGAGGGCACGCTCACCACGGCGGAATCGGCGTCGCCGGATTCCACCGCGGCGATCTCGTCCGCCGAGGCGCCGGCGGCGGCGGCCGCGGCGACGTTGGCCTTCGCGATCTGGTCCGCGGCGGGCTTTACGTCGTCGAGCAGCACGTTGCCCACCAGGGGCGCCGCCGACTCGTCCGCCGAGGCGGCGACCGGCGCGCCGAGCACGGCTGCGTCCGACAGACGCAGGTACACCGGCGTCGCGTTGCTGACCATGCCCATCGCGCCGGCGTTGGCCGCCAGGTTCTGCGGCGAGGAGAGCCGCTCCAGGTCCTCGGAGAGCACCTGCTGGGTCCGGCCGAGGTCGCGCTGCTTCTGCTGCAGCGACTGGATCGCGTACGCCCCGTCGGACAGGCCGATGCTCAGCAGCAGTTGCGCGAGGAGCACCGCGAAGAGCCCGCCGATGACGAGCGTCGCGTAGACGGTCCTGGGCCGGGCGCGGCGCTGGTCGCGCGTCGAGACGATCTCGATGTGCGGCCGGGCCGTTCCCGGGCGGGAGGCGGTAGAGCGTGTGCGCGGTGCGGCGTATGCGACGTTCGTGCTCATGCGGCGCGTCTCCTCAGTCGTTCGGCAGCGCGGAGCCGGACCGGCGTCGCGCGGGGGTTGATCGATTTCTCTTCGTCGCTCGCGAGCTCTGCGCCGCGGACGAGGAGGCGGATCTCGGGAGCGTGCTCCGGCAGCTCGATCGGCAGGCCGACCGGCGCCGAGGAACGGGCGCGGGCCGCGAACTCGCGCTTGACGATGCGGTCCTCCAGGGACTGGTAGGCGAGCACGACGATGCGCCCGCCGACCGTCAGGCTGTCCAGGGCCGCCGGGATGGCGGCCTCGAGCACGCTGAGCTCGCCGTTCACCTCGATGCGCAGCGCCTGAAAGACGCGCTTGGCGGGATGACCGGCGCGCTGGACCGCAGCGGGCGTCGCGGCCTGCAGGATCTCGACGAGCTGCGCGGAGGTGGTGATGGGGGCCGACTGGCGGGCCTCGACGATGCGCCGCGCGTACCGGGCGGCGAGCTTCTCCTCGCCGTACTGCTCGAAGATGCGGCGGAGGTTGCCCTCCGCGTAGGTGGCGATGACCACCTCCGCCGTCAGCTCGCTCGTCGAGTCCATGCGCATGTCGAGCGGGGCGTCCTTCGAGTAGGAGAAGCCGCGCTCGACCCGATCGAGCTGCAGGGAGGAGACGCCGAGGTCGAACAGGATGCCGGACGCATCACCCAGGCCGAGCGAGTCCAGGGCGTCGGGCAGCTCGTCGTACACGGCCTTCACGAGGTGCACCCGTTCGCCGAAGCGCGCGAGCCGCTCCCCCGCGATGGCCAGCGCCTCGGGGTCGCGGTCGAGCCCCACGAGCACGAGCTCGGGGAGGCGGGTGAGGAACGCTTCGGCGTGACCGGCCATGCCGAGGGTCGCGTCGACGAGCACGGCGCCCGGCTGCTGCAGCGCGGGCGTCAGGAGCTCGAGGCAGCGCTCGAGCAGGACCGGGGTGTGGATGCGATCGATGTCCATAGGAGGAGGGACTCGAGGTCCTAGGGTCTGATCCCCATCCATTCCGACCTGGCACCGGGGAAGTGTGTCAGGGCGAACGGCTGGGAGTCAGGCCCGAGGAACTAGAAGAGTCCGGGGATCACCTCCTCCGCGGTGTCGGCGAACGCGCTCTCGTTGGCGGCGAGGTACTCGTCCCACGCCTCGGCGTCCCAGATCTCCGCGCGACTGCCCGCGCCGATGACGGCGAGGTCCCGGCCGAGGCCGGCGTACGTGCGAAGAGCGGCGGGGATGGTGACGCGGTGCTGCTTGTCCGGCGTCTCCGCGTGGGCCCCCGAGAGGAACACGCGCATGTAGTCACGGGCCTGCTTGCTCGTGACCGGTGCCTGACGCATGCGCTCGTGCAGCTCCTCGAACTCCCGCGTGCTGAATACGTAGATGCACCGGTCCTGACCACGGGTCAGGACCACACCGCCCTCCAGCTCGTCGCGGAACTTCGCCGGAAGGATGATGCGCCCTTTCTCGTCGAGCTTGGGGGCGTACGTGCCAAGAAACATGGCCGCCCCTCACTCTCCGGTCTGGGTGGGTGGTTCCTCCACTTTACTCCACTACGCACCACCGACCAAGGCGATTCGGGTGTTTCACCCCTCTTCGCGGGTGAGTATTTCCCGTGAACAGCCCCGGTTTTCCGCGGGTGTCCCCGAAGTGGAGGACCGTGGAGGACGATCGGACTCCGCGGGCGCGCGGAAGAGGCCGCCGGGGCAGGACGGGCATGCTCACGGACGCGCGCGGGCACACGTGCTGCCGCCCGAGGAGGAGCGCTGGTCGCCCTCCCGGTGCCGGACTCCCCCACCGCGTCCTCCACTCGTCTCCCCCGGGCGGCGATCCGGCGCTGAATGCCCCCCCTGGCACAGGGTCGGGCATCGCGTCAGCGGGAGGCAGCGGGACACGCGTGAACGCGCGGATGCGGGAAGGGCCGACCCTTCCGGCTCAACCCCGTGGCGTGCGGGCGCCGCTCACTCCGCGGTCCCGCCGGCGACGAGCATGCCCGTTAACGCGACGAAGGGCCGGCCCCTGAGGGCCGGCCCGTCGTTCGTTATCGGCTTTGCGCTATCAGCTCCGCCTCACCGGCTTCGCTCCCGCAGCTCCGCTCTGGTGCTGCGTCCGAGGTCGCGGTGGTGGGAAGTGGAGGACTAGTCCTGACCGCCCTGGCGCTTCTCCCAGCGGTCGTTGAGACGGCCCATGAAGTCCGCTCCACCGACGGGTCGCGCTTTGGACCGCGAGGACGGGGTGCCGGGGACGCTCGTCGTCGTCGACGCGCCCTTCCGGCCGAAGCCCGGCGTCACGGCCAGGAGCACGCCCGCGAGCATGATCACGAAGCCGATGACCCCGATGATGGGCACCTTCACGATCACGCCCGTCGCCAGGGCTGCAATACCGATCACGAACACCAGCACGCCGATGACGAGCGATGTGTAATTCGGTTTGCCGCGTCGCGCACTCACGGTGGCGACGAAGTCTGCATCATTGTGATAGAGACTGCGCTCCATCTCTTCGAGAAGGCGCTGTTCTTGCTCGGAAAGCGGCATCTTCTTCCCCTCAGGCTCGGGATCCGACGCTATGTTCGGTGGAGTACCGATTCTAGTTCTTCCGCCTGTGGCTAGGCTAGGCGGGTGGATGAAAGCGGACGACTGATCGAGCTCGTCCAGACCCGACTCGGGACCTTCCTCACGGAGCGCGACGCGATACTGCGCCGGATCAGCCCCGATCTCGCCCCTTTCCTTGAGTTCTCTGCCGACTTCCTGAGAGGTGGCAAACGCTTCCGGGCGCAGTTCTGCTACTGGGGCTGGCAGGCCGCGGGAGGCGCATCCGGCGGCGACTCAGCGCCCGGCCTCGACGCCGTCGTCGGCGTCGCCAGCGGGCTCGAGCTGTTCCACGCGGCCGCCCTGGTGCACGACGACATCATCGACCACTCGGACACCCGCCGAGGCGGGCCGGCCGCCCACCGGCGCTTCGAGCAGCTGCACCGGTCGGGCGGCTGGCGCGGCAACGGCGGCTCGTTCGGCGAGGCATCGGCGGTGCTGTTCGGGGACCTCCTCCTCGGCTGGAGCGACGAGCTGATCCTCGACAGCCTGTTGTCCCTGCCCACGCTGGAGGCCGCCCGCGCGGCGAAGCGCGAGTTCGACCGCATGCGCACCGAGGTGACCGCGGGCCAGTACCTCGACGTGCTCGAGGAGCTGGCGTGGCCGACCGTGGCCGAGGACGAGACGCTCGAGCGCGCGCACCGGGTCATCACGTACAAGTCCGCGAAGTACAGCGTCGAGGCGCCGCTCGCGATCGGGGCCTCGATGGCCGGCGCCTCCGAGGCCCAGGTGCAGGCGATGCGCGACTTCGGGCTGCCCCTCGGCATCGCCTACCAGCTCCGCGACGACCTGCTCGGTGTATTCGGCGACGCCGCCGTGACAGGGAAGCCCAGCGGCGACGACCTGCGCGAGGGCAAGCGGACCATGCTCGTCGCCCTGACCCGGGCGAACGTCGACGCAGACGAGCGCGACCGCATCGACGCCATGCTCGGCGACCCCGGGCTGACGGAGGAGCAGATCCGCGCGCTGCAGGACACGGTGCGGCGGAGCGGGGCGGTCGACGCCACCGAGCGCCTCATCGAGGAGAACGTCTCGGCTGCGCTCTCCGCACTGTCCGCGGCGCCGGTCGAGCCCGCCGCCGCGCAGCGACTGGCCGAGCTCGCGGACACCGTCACCCGCCGTACGGCCTGACCGCAGGGAACCGCGCCCCGGTTCCGCCGACCGACCGGGGAGGCGCAGGGTTAGAAGGCGAGTGCCTGGGCGACGCGGCGCACCTCGGCCTTGCGACCGGCGCGCAGCGCGTCGATCGGCGCGATGCCGAGCATGTCGTCCGGCTGCAGCATCCAGCGCATTGCCTCGTCGTCCGTGAAGCCGTTGTCCGAGAGGAGCACGAGGGTCCCCCGCAGCTCGCTGAGCGGGAGTCCGTCGCGCAGGAAGTCGGCGGGCACCTTGAGCACTCCGCCGATGCGGACACCGAGCAGGTGCCTGTCCTCGAGGAGCCGGCGCACGCGGCCGACGCTGACGCCAAGGATGTCGACGAGATCGGGGATGGTCAGCCACTCGCGCTCGGGATAGAGATCGGTCACCGTCCAAGACTGCCACGCCTCGGCGCACCACCCAATACCGCCGGGGGCCACCCGCACGCGCGCTGCGCTCCCGCCCGCGCTTCCCCGGCGCTTCCCCCTGCGCTTCCCCCTGCGCGCCGGCCCGGCTCCCCCGCGACGCCCGAAGCAGGCGATGTCGGCCATCCATTCTCTTTCGTCACAGCAGAAACAGCCGTCACTCTTTACAACAATCGTGTTAACGTGGACCAGCCGTATCCACTGGCCGGGGAGTAGACGAGGAAGCCATGACGGACAGCAATTCACGCAACGGAGACGACCAGCATCGCGAGGAGCGGGTCGGACGCCGGACTGCGGACGGCAAGGCCAGGAGCAGGCGCGCCAAGATCTTCGCCACCATGCCGGTGATCCTCGCGGGTTCTCTCGCTCTCAGCGTCGGAGCCACCGCCCCGGCCGAGGCCGACACGCTGAAGAAGCCGAGCAAGCCCCGCGTCGGCCCCGTCAACGCGAAGCCCAAGGCCGCCCCGCGCCCGACCGTCGCCCCGTCCGCCGTGACCGCCGCCGCCGCGCCGCAGGAGTACCGCGTCGCCGCCGGCGACACGGTCAGCAGCATCGCCGGCCGCTTCGGCCTCTCCACCGCGTCCGTGCTCGCTCAGAACGGGCTCGGCTGGCGCTCCGTGATCTTCCCGGGCCAGGTGCTGACGCTCGGCACCGGCGCCTCGGCCGCTCCCGCCGCCGCCCCCAGCGGCGTGTCGCCCGCCTCGACCGGATCCGGTCGGCACACGGTCGCCGCCGGCGAGACCGTGACGTCGATCGCGGGCAAGCACGGCGTCAGCGTCTCCGCCATGCTCGCGGCGAACGACCTCGGCTCCGCCAGCGTCATCTACCCCGGGCAGTCCCTCGTCGTGCCCGGGCTCGCCCCGGCCTCCTTCGTCACGCCCATCGCCAGCGCGCCCCAGCCCGCACCGGCCGCGGCGCCCGGCGGCGCGTACACGATCAAGAGCGGGGACACGCTGACCAGCGTCGCGACCCGCTTCGGCGTGACCGTGCAGGACATCCTGAACGCCAACGGCCTCAACTGGTCGAGCATCATCTACGCGGGACGCACCCTCACCATCCCCGGCCCCACCGCCGTCTCCACCCCGACGAGGACCGGCGTCGTCAGCATGACGAACGAGATGCGCCGCAACGCGTCGACCATCGTGTCGATCGGTCGCGAGCTCGGCGTGAGCGACTACGGCATCGTCATCGCTCTGGCCGCCGCCGCGCAGGAGTCGACGCTGCGCAACATCGACTTCGGCGACCGCGACTCGCTCGGCCTGTTCCAGCAGCGCCCGAGCATGGGCTGGGGATCGCGCGACCGGCTCCTCGACCCCGCCTGGGCGGTGCGCACCTTCTTCGGCGGCCCCCGCAACCCCAACGCCGGCCTCACCCGCGGCCTCCTCGACATCCCGAACTGGAAGTCGATGACGGTCACGCAGGCGGCGCAGGCGGTGCAGATCTCGGCCTACCCCGACGCGTACGCGAAGTGGGAGACCTCGGCCTGGGCGTGGCTCGACGAGCTCTCCTAGGAACACGGCGGTGCGGTGTTTCGAACCGGTGCCGGAGCACCCCTTCCTTAGACTTGAGGCGTGACAGCCGCCACCTCTGACCCCTTGATCGGTCGTCTTCTCGACGGCCGATACCAGGTGCGTTCGCGCATCGCCCGGGGCGGAATGGCCACCGTCTACGTCGCCACGGATCTGCGACTGGACCGCCGCGTCGCCATCAAGGTGATGCACCACCACCTCTCCGACGACGCGGTCTTCACGGACCGGTTCATCCAGGAGGCGCGGTCGGCCGCGCGGCTCGCGCACCCCAATGTCGTCAACGTCTTCGACCAGGGGCAGGACGGCGAGAGCGCCTACCTCGTCATGGAGTACCTGCCGGGCATGACCCTGCGGGACCTCCTGCAGGAGTACAAGACGCTCACGCCCGAGCAGACCATGGACATCATGGAGGCAGTGCTGTCGGGCCTCGCCGCCGCGCACCGCGCGGGCATCGTGCACCGCGACCTCAAGCCCGAGAACGTGCTGCTCGCGGACGACGGCCGCATCAAGATCGGCGACTTCGGGCTCGCGCGCGCGGTCAGCGCGAACACCGCGACCGGGCAGGCGCTGCTCGGCACCATCGCCTACCTCTCCCCCGAGCTCGTCACCCGCGGCGTCGCGGACACCCGGAGCGACATCTACGCCGTCGGCATCATGATGTACGAGATGCTCGCCGGTGCGCAGCCGTTCACGGGCGACCAGCCAATGCAGATCGCGTACCAGCACGCCAACGACACGGTGCCGCCGCCCAGCGAGGCGAACCCCGCCGTGCCGGTCGAGCTCGACGAGCTCGTGCTGTGGGCGACCGCGAAGGACCCCGAGCAGCGGCCGCGCGACGCCGCCGCGATGCTCGACCAGCTGTTCGAGGCGCAGAACCTCATGGAGCGCCGCGGCGTCGTGGGCACGGGCGTGCACCGCACCGTCGTGATGCCCGCCGCCGTCGGGCCCGAACTGCCCGCGACCGCCGAGACGCAGGTGATCGGCGCCGCCGCGAGCCTCGACCACGGCCGCGCGGTGCCGATCGCCGCCGCGGCGGGCGCCACCGATGCCCCCGCGTCCGCCCAGACGCTCGCGCGGAAGGCGGACCGGCGCCGCCGCCGCGGCTTCGTCTGGCTCACCCTCGTGCTGCTCCTCGCCGCCTTCGCCGGCGGCACCGGCTGGTACCTGAGTTCCACGGTGCCCCTGCCGGACGTCGCAGGGGACACTGTCGCCGAAGCGACGGAGACGCTGGCCGCGGCCGAGTTCGAGGTCAATCGCACGGACGCCACGGATCCGCAGGTGGAGCCCGGCCGTGTCATCCGAACCGACCCCGCCCCCGGGGACACGGTGATCCGAGGCAGCACCATCGAGGTCGTCGTATCGACCGGCCCGCAGCTGATCCGTATCGGCGACTACAGGGAGAAGCCGGAGGACGAGGTTCGCGCCGCGTTCGCCGACTTCCAGGTGGCCGAGCAGAACCTCCAGCAGTTCAGTGACGTGGACCGGGGCCTTGTGCTCCTCGCGCTCGACGCCGATGGGAACGAGCTGGGCGCTACCTATCCTGAGCAGCGGCCGGTACAGCTCGTCGTTTCCGCCGGTCCAATCCCCGACGTCGCCGGACAGGACTACGACTCCGCGGTCGACGAGCTCGAGGAGGCCGGCCTCACGGTTGAGCAGAACGTTCAGCAGTTCGGCGACCTCGACGAGGGCCTCGTCTTCGATGTGCTCGACGTGAACGGCAACGAGCTGACCCCTGCCTTCCCGGAGCAGGGGGCGGTGCAGCTCGTCGTCTCGGCCGGACCGATCCCGGACGTCGTCGGTGAGGACTACGACGACGCCGCCGCCGAGCTCCAGGAGGCCGGGCTCACGGCCGAGCGCGGGGACGACGCCTTCAGCGACACCATCCCGGCGGGCTCGGTGACCAGTGTCACCGCGACCACGGACCCCGTGCGCGCCGGGGACACCGTCACCGTCACCGTGTCCAAGGGCCCGGACCTCGTCGAGGTGCCCGACGTCGTGGGGCTGACCCGCGACGAGGCCAAGACCGCCATCGCGGAGGCCGGCTTCCGGTACACCTACTCCCCGTTCTGGGATGCGGTACCGAACGAGATCACGGGCGTCGCGGCGACCACGCCCGAGCCGAACACCATGCAGAAGCGCGGCTCGACCATCTCCCTCGGCATCACCGCCTCCGGCTGACCCGGGCGCTCCGCTACTAGGTACGGGCGTCGTGTAAGACGCGGTCCCTGAGCCCGTCGGGGGGACGACCGCCGACTCACGGAAGTACGGAGCGTCGCTTCGACAAGCTCAGCGACCGTGGAAGCGACCGGTCCCAGCGCAGAACAATCCGCGACGGCCCGTGTGCGTCGCAGGTCAGCGGGCGCCGAGCTCCTCCGCCACCAGGAAGGCGAGCTCGAGCGACTGCGTGTGGTTGAGGCGCGGGTCGCAGAGCGACTCGTACCGGGTCGCGAGCGCGGCCTCGTCGATGTGCTCCGAGCCACCGAGGCACTCGGTCACGTCGTCGCCGGTCAGCTCGATGTGGATGCCGCCCGGGAACGTGCCGACGGCGCGGTGCGCCTCGAAGAAGCCCTTGACCTCGTCGACGACGTCATCGAAGCGACGGGTCTTGTAGCCCGTCGGCGTCGTGAGGCCGTTGCCGTGCATCGGATCGGTGACCCAGAGCGGGAGCGCGTCGCTCGCCTTGACCGCCTCGAGCAGCGGGGGCAGCGCGTCGCGCACCTTGCCCGCGCCCATGCGCGTGATGAAGGTGAGGCGGCCGGGCTCGCGCTCGGGGTCGAGCTTGTCGATGAGGGCGAGCATGTCGTCCGGCGTCGTGGTGGGGCCGAGCTTCACGCCGATCGGGTTGCGCACGCGGGAGAGGAAGTCGACGTGGGCGCCGTCGAGCTCGCGGGTGCGCTCACCGATCCAGATGAAGTGCGCCGACGTGTTGTACGGCGTGCCGGTGCGGGAGTCGATGCGCGTCATGGGGCGCTCGTAGTCCATGAGCAGGCCCTCGTGGGCGACGTAGAACTCGACGCGCTTCAGCTCGTCGAAGTCGGCGCCCGCCGCCTCCATGAACTTGATGGCGCGGTCGATCTCGCGGGCCAGCTGCTCGTAGCGCTGGTTCGCCGGGTTCGCGGTGAAGCCCTTGTTCCAGTCGTGCACCTGGCGCAGGTCGGCGAAGCCACCCTGCGTGAAGGCGCGGATGAGGTTCAGCGTCGAGGCCGCGGTGTGGTACCCCTTCACCAGGCGAGAGGGGTCGGCGGTGCGGGACTGCGGCGTGAAGTCGTAGCCGTTCACGATGTCGCCGCGGTAGGCGGGCAGCGTGAGCTCGCCGCGGGTCTCGGTCTCGCTCGACCGGGGCTTCGCGAACTGGCCGGCCATGCGGCCCATCTTGATCACGGGCATCGAGGCGCCGTAGGTGAGGACGACGGCCATCTGCAGGATCGTCTTGACCCGGTTGCGGATGGCGTCGGCGGTCGCACCCGCGAAGGTCTCGGCGCAGTCGCCGCCCTGCAGGAGGAAGGCGTTGCCGGCCGCGGCCCGGGCGAGCCGCTCGCGGAGCATGTCGACCTCGCCGGCGAACACGAGCGGCGGCAGGGTCGCGATCTCGGCCGACGCGGCGCTGACGGCCTCGGGGTCGGGCCAGACCGGCTGCTGCTTGACCTCGAGCGTGCGCCAGTTGTCCAGGCCCGAGAGGACCGAGGGCTCGGCGAGAACGACGGGTTCAGAGGTGATTGTCACGCTGGTGTCCTGCGTTTCTGAGTTCGTGCGACGGATGCTGGGGCTCTTCCCCCC
Organism: uncultured Microbacteriaceae bacterium; assembly: GCA_947487835.1. GTDB lineage: Bacteria > Actinomycetota > Actinomycetes > Actinomycetales > Microbacteriaceae > Planctomonas. The sequence goes on along the minus strand of CANKXX010000002.1, from coordinate 339,853 downwards.
GGCTCGAGACCGAGGGCCGGGTCAGCGCGACACGCTCGCGCGCTTCTCCTTGACCGAAGTCGCATACACGTCCACGTATTCCTGGCCGCTCAGCTTCTGCAACTCGTACATGATCTCATCCGTGATGGACCGCAGGATGAAGCGGTCACCCTCGAGGCCCTCGAACCTACTGAAATCTAACGGCTCGCCGATGATCACACCAATCCGGCGGACCTTGGGGATGCGGGTGCCGATCGGCATGACCTTCTCCGTGTCGATCATGGCCACCGGCACGACGGGCACGTGGCCCTCGAGGATCATGCGGGCGACGCCGGTGCGGCCGCGGTACATCTTGCCGTCCGGGCTGCGGGTGCCCTCGGGGTAGATGCCGAGCACGTCGCCGGTCGCGAGGCGCTTCAGCCCGGTGTTCAGCGACGCCTCCGAGGCCTTGCCGCCGGACCGGTCGATGGGCAGCATGCCCGTCGCCTTGAAGAACATCTTGGTGGCCCAGCCCTTGAGGCCCTTGCCCGTGAAGTACTCGCTCTTCGCCAGGAACGCGACGTTGCGGTCGATCACGAGCGGCAGGAACACCGAGTCGATGAACGAGAGGTGATTGCTCGCCAGGATGACCGCGCCGGTCTTCGGGATGTTGTGCGACCCCGTCACCCACGGCCGGAAGGTGCTCTTCAGCAGCGGCCCGGCGATGAGGTTCTTCATGAACCAGTAGAACATGGCGTACGGGCCTTCCTCGGGGTTCGGACCAGCTTACCGGCGGTCGTCCGTCAGCACGTCGGCGCGGAGGCGCGCGAGGTCGGCCGCGCCGACCACGCCGGCGTCGTTCACGAGCTCCGCGATGCGGAACTCGGGCTCCGGGTGGAAGCCGCGCGCCGGCAGGTGGGCGAGGTAGGCCTCGCGGATCGGGTCGAGCAGCAGGTCCCCGGCCTGCGCCACTCCCCCGCCGAAGACGAACATCTGCGGGTCGAGCACCGCGCCGAGGCTCGCGCTCGCGGCGCCCAGCCACGTGCCGAGCGTGCGCAGCGCGCCCAGGGCGCCCGGGTCCCCGGCACCGATCAGCTCGCTGACGTCGACGCCGGTGAGCGCACCGGTGCGGCTACGCACCTCGGCCAGGGCGCCGCCGTGCGGGCCGCCCGCATCCGCGAGCTCGTTGGCCATGCGCAGCAACGCGCGGCCGGATCCGTACTGCTCGATGCAGCCGCGCGCGCCGCAGCCGCACGGGAGGCCGTCGGGCACGACGCGCATGTGGCCGAGCTCGGCGCCGGCGCCGAATCCGCCGCGGAACAGCCGGTCGTTCGCCACGATCGCGCCGCCGACGCCCGTGCCGATGGTGAGCATCACCATGTCGCTGACCAGGCGCCCGGCGCCGTAGCGGAATTCGGCCCAGCCGGCGGCGTTGGCGTCGTTCTCCACGATGATCGGCAGCGGAATGCGGGCCTCGAGCTTCTCTCGGAAGGGCTCGTTGCGCCAGTTGATGTTGGGTGCGTAGTAGACGGTGGACTGCGCGGCGTCGATGAAGCCGGCGGCGGCCACGCCGACGCCGTTCACCTCGCGGCCCGCCGTGAGACCCTCGACCATCGAGACGACGGCGTCGACGATGTCGTCGGGTCGTCCGGCCGGGGTGGGCCGGCGGTCCTCGGCGATGATCGTGCCGAGCTCGTCGACGACCGCGCCCGCGATCTTCGTGCCGCCGATATCGATACCTACTGACTGCACTGCGGGCACTTCTTTCGTCCTGGGAAAAAGGGGGCGTCGGCACCATCAATTGGGGCTTCCACCGGCACAGCGGCCCCTCGGGAGCCGCCGCCTCTACAGGCTAGAGTATGGATCAGCCCCCCATCGGTACCGAAGGAGTTGCCGTGAAGCAGTACGATGCCGCGCCCGTTGTCACCCCGGATCCGGACGCGAATGCGACGGATCTGCTGATCGAGCGCGTTGCCGAGACGCCCGATCTCGCGCTGTTCTCCCTGCCCACGGCGGGCGGCGGCTGGCAGGAGGTCACCGCGGCCGACTTCCTCACCCGCGTGCGCGCGCTCGCCAAGGGCTTCATCGCCGCGGGCATCGAGCCGGGCGACAAGATCGGCCTGATGTGCAAGACCCGCTTCGAGTGGACCCTCGTCGACTTCGCCGCCTGGTTCGCGGGCGCGGTGCTCGTGCCGGTCTACGAGACCTCGTCGCCGACCCAGGTGCAGTGGAACCTCACCGACTCCGGTGCCGTCGCCATCATCGTCGAGACCCCCGACCACTTCCTGCGCTTCGACGAGGTGCGGGCCGACCTGCCGCTGGTGAACCAGGTCTGGCAGATCGACCTCGGCGACCTCGACAAGCTCGCCGCGGCGGGCGTCGACGTGGCGGACGACGAGGTCGAGCGCCGGCGCGTGCTCGCCAAGGGCTCCGACCTCGCGACCCTCATCTACACGTCCGGCACGACGGGGCGGCCGAAGGGCTGCATCCTCACCCACTCGAACTTCGTCGAGCTGAGCAGGAACGCCGCCGTCGCCATCAACGAGGTCGTGCGTCCCGGCGGGTCCACCCTGCTCTTCATCCCGATGGCGCACATCTTCGCCCGGTTCATCGCCGTGCTCTGCGTGCACGGCGGCGTGCGGGTGGGCCACCAGCCGGACACGAAGCAGCTGCTGCCGTCCCTCGGGTCGTTCAAGCCCAGCTTCCTGCTCGCCGTGCCCCGCGTCTTCGAGAAGGTCTACAACTCCGCCGAGCAGAAGGCGGAGGCGGCGGGCCGCGGGAAGATCTTCCGCCGCGCGGCCGACGTGGCCATCGCGCACTCGAAGGCGGTCGACGCCGGAAAGGTGCCGCTGGCCCTCAAGCTGCAGTTCGCCCTGTTCGACCGGCTCGTCTACAGCAAGCTCCGTGCCGCCATGGGCGGCAACGTGTCCTTCGCCGTGTCGGGTTCCGCCCCCCTCGGACTACGCCTCGGCCACTTCTTCCGCAGCCTCGGCATCACCATCCTGGAGGGCTACGGGCTCACCGAGACGACCGCTCCCGTGTCCGTCGGCCGCCCGTCGAAGTTCAAGATCGGCACGACCGGCCCGGCCCTGCCCGGCGTCTCGGTGCGGATCGCCGAGGACGGCGAGATCCAGGTGCGCGGTAACAACGTGTTCGCGGGCTACTGGAACAACGAGTCGGCGACCGCGGAGGTCATGGACGGCGAGTGGTTCCTCACGGGCGACATCGGCACCATGGACGAGGACGGCTACCTCGCCATCACCGGGCGCAAGAAGGAGATCATCGTCACGGCCGGCGGCAAGAACGTCGCCCCCGCGCCGCTGGAGGACCCGATCCGGGCGAACCCCATCGTCGGCCAGGTGGTCGTCGTCGGCGATCGGCGCCCCTACATCGCGGCCCTCGTCACCCTCGACTCCGAGATGCTGCCGGTCTGGCTGAAGAACAACGGGCTCGACGAGCACATGACGCTGGCCGACGCCGCCCAGAACGAGGTCGTGCGCGGCGAGGTGCAGCGCTCGATCGACACGGCGAACGCCCTCGTGTCGCGGGCCGAGTCGATCCGCCGCTTCCAGATCCTCCCGACGGAGCTCACCGAGGCGAGCGGGCACCTGACGCCGAAGCTCACCATCAAGCGGAACGTCATCCTGAAGGACTTCTCGCCGGTCATCGACGCCATGTACGACTCGGCGCCGGCGACCTCCGGCTCCTCGATGGTGGTCTAGCCCCCACAGAGGCCCGGCTCCGTCGGTGCTCGGGCCCCGGCGGTGGTCCACCTCCGTTCGCCCACGGTTCGCCGAAAAAGGCGTGCGGTCGTTCCTTCTCCGGGTGGAGAATCAGGCGACTGCACCACCCACTTCGAGAAACGGGGAGGCACCATGGGCACCATCACGACGGCCGACGGCACGGAGATCTTCTACAAGGACTGGGGATCGGGTCAGCCGATCGTGTTCAGCCACGGCTGGCCACTCTCGGCGGACGACTGGGACGCGCAGATGCTGTTCTTCCTGAGCAAGGGGTACCGCGTCATCGCGCACGACCGCCGCGGTCACGGCCGCTCCAGTCAGACGAGCGACGGCCACGACATGGACCACTACGCCGCGGACCTCGCGGCCCTGACCGAGCACCTCGACCTCCGCGACGCCATCCACGTCGGCCACTCCACCGGCGGCGGTGAGGTCGTGCACTACATCGCGCAGCACGGCGAGGAGCGCGTCGCGCGTGCCGTGCTGATCAGCGCCGTGCCGCCGATCATGGTGCAGACGGAGGGCAACCCCGGCGGCATGCCGAAGAGCGTGTTCGACGACATCCAGGCACAGCTCGCCGCAAACCGGTCCGAGTTCTACCGCGCGCTGCCGTCCGGTCCGTTCTACGGCTTCAACCGCCCCGGCGTCGAGGCGTCCGAGGCGATCATCGCGAACTGGTGGCGCCAGGGCATGATGGGCGGCGCCAAGGCGCACTACGACGGCGTGGTCGCCTTCTCGCAGACCGACTTCACCGAGGACCTGAAGAAGGTCACCGTCCCCACGCTCGTCATGCACGGCGACGACGACCAGGTCGTGCCGTACGCCGACTCCGGGCCGCTGTCGGCGGAGCTGCTGCCGAACGGCACGCTGAAGACCTACCCCGGCTTCCCGCACGGCATGCCGACGACCCAGGCGGAGACCATCAACGCCGATCTGCTGGAGTGGCTGCAGAGCTCGTAGCGGTGGCGAGGGGGAGTGCCCGGGTCGCGGGATCCGGGCGCGTTCCCTTCGTGTTGTGCTCAGGGGTGTGTTGGGCGCGTCCCTTCGACGGGCTCAGGGACCGTGTTGTGCTCAGGGACCGTGGGGGCTGTGGGACCGTGGGCGGTCAGGGGGCCAAGGAGTTCGGGGGCCAGCCCTCGTCGCGCGGCTCGCGGGGGTCCGTCGCGAGAAGGCCGGCGACCCAGAGGTCGACGCGAGTGCCGCGGTGCACGCCGCCGAGCCGCGACAGCCCCTCGTAGGAGAAACCCGCGCGGCGGGCGATGCGGGCCGACGGCAGGTTGCCCGGCACGGCCCGCCACTGGACGCGCTGCAGGTTGAGGCCCTCGGGGAGGAAGCCGAAGTCGAGCACCGCCGCCAGCGCCTCGTCGACGTAGCCGTTCCCACGAGCGGCCGGCGCGAGCCAGAAGCCGAGCTCGGCCGAGCCGTCCGAAATGCTCTCGAGCCCGATCATGCCGAGCAGCGCATCCGGCTCCGCGGCGGGACGGATGGCCCACACGCAGCCGCTGCCCCCGTTCCAGGCCGTCGGCACGTGATCCCGGACGAAGCCCTCCGCGTCGGAACGCCGGTACGGGGAGGGCACGACCGTGTACCGGGCGATGGCCGGGTCCGCGCAGGCAGCGGCGATCGCGTCGATGGGCGACTCGTCCGGCGCGCGCAGCAGCAGGCGCGGGCTCGCGAGGTCGACGGGGGTCACCCGATCAGAACCAGGTGCTCTCGCGGACCTGCTTCATCGCCTCGCGGCGACGCTCGCGGTCGAGCCGGTCGAGGTACAGCATGCCGTTCAGGTGGTCGGTCTCGTGCTGGAACGCCTGCGCGAGCACACCGGTGCCCGTGAGCTCGACCGTGTTGCCGTCCAGGTCCATGCCCCGGATGGTCGCCTCCGGGTGGCGCAGGGTCGGGAACCACAGGCCGGGAACGGACAGACAGCCCTCATCCACGAGCTCGGGCTCGCCGCGCAGCTCGACGAGCTCCGGGTTGAGGAGGTAGCCGAACGCGTCCCCCACGTTGTAGCTGAAGGCCCGGAGGTTCACGCCGATCTGTGCGGCCGCCACCCCGGCGCGGCCCTCGGGGCGCACGCTGTCGAGCAGGTCCTCGACGAGGCCGCGGATGCCGTCGTCGATCGTCCCGATCGGGGCGGAGACGGTCTTCAGCACGGGATCTCCGAAGAGTCGGATCTGCCGTTCGGTCACTTCGGTGGCTCCTTCGTGCGGGTGCGAGTGGTGCGTGGTGATACGTGCGGTGCGGCGCGGCACGTTCTCGTGCCGCGGTGGGGCGGACAGGAGGGCGCGCCGGCCCGACTCGCCCTGCCCTGCTTGACGCGGCGGGAGGGCCGCGGCCGGCCCGGCCCTACTCGATGACGACGAGCAGGTCGCCCGCGTCCACCTGCTGGGTCGTCGGCACAGCGAGCCGCGCGACGCGTCCGGCGACCGCGGTGGTGATGGCGGCCTCCATCTTCATCGCCTCGATCGACGCGACGGGCTGGCCCGCGGTGACGGTGTCCCCCACCTCGACCTTCAGCGTGACGACGCCAGAGAACGGGGCGGCGACCTGGCGCTGGTTGCCCAGGTCGGCCTTCTCGGCGCTCTTCGACTCGACCGTGATGCCGCGGTCGCGCACGAAGACGGGACGGATCTGCCCGTTGACGTTCGTCATGACGGTGCGCATGCCGCGCTCGTCCGCCTCGCCCACGGCCTCGAGCGCGATGAACATCTCGACGCCCTTCGCCATGCGCACGACGTGCTCCTGACCCGCCTGCAGACCGTAGAGGTAGTCGGCCGTGTCCACGACCGAGAGGTCGCCGAACAGCTCGCGCACCTCCTGGAACTGCTTGGTGGGCTGCGGGAAGAGCAGACGGTTCAGGGTGCCGCGGCGCACGTCGGCGCTCGGACCCTCGAGGGCCTCGCGGTCCTCGTCCGAGATGTCCTGCACGGCGATGCGCACGTTGCGGCCCTCGAGCACGCGGGTGCGGAACGGCTCGGGCCAGCCGCCGGGCAGGTCGCCCAGCTCGCCCGCCATGAAGCCGACCACGGAGTCCGGGATGTCGTAGTTCTGCGGGTTCTCGGCGAAGTCCTTCGGGTCGGCGTGCGCCGCCGCGAGCTGCAGGGCGAGGTCGCCGACGACCTTCGAGGACGGCGTGACCTTGGGGATGCGGCCGAGGATCTCGTTCGCCGCCGCGTACATGTCCTCGATGAGCTCGAAGTCGTCGGCCAGGCCGAGCGCGATGGCCTGCTGGCGCAGGTTGGAGAGCTGGCCCCCCGGGATCTCGTGCTTGTAGACGCGGCCGGTCGGCCCGGGCAGGCCGGACTCGAAGGGCTTGTAGACGTGCCGCACGGACTCCCAGTACGGCTCGAGGTCGCTCACCGCCTGAAGCGAGATGCCGGTGTCGCGCTCGGTGTGCGCGAGCGCGGCGACCAGGGCGGAGAACGAGGGCTGGCTCGTCGTGCCCGCCATGGGCGCGCTCGCCACGTCAACCGCGTCGGCGCCGGCGCGGCTGGCCGCGAGCAGCGTCGCCAGCTGGCCGCCCGCCGTGTCGTGGGTGTGCACGTGCACGGGCACGTCGAAGCGCTCGCGGAACGCCGAGACGAGCTTCTCCGCGGCACCGGGCCGCAGCAGGCCGGCCATGTCCTTGATCGCGAGCACGTGCGCGCCCGCCTCGACGATGGTGTCGGCGAGCCGCAGGTAGTAGTCGAGCGTGTAGAGGTCCTCGGCCGGGTTCAGCAGGTCACCGGTGTAGCAGACGGCGACCTCGGCGACGGCGGTGCCCGTCGCGAGCACGGAGTCGATGGCCGGACGCATCTGCGACACGTCGTTGAGGGCGTCGAAGATGCGGAAGATGTCCACGCCGGTCGAGGCGGCCTCGCGCACGAACGCGTCCGTCACCTCGGTCGGGTACGGCGTGTAACCGACCGTGTTGCGGCCGCGGAGAAGCATCTGAATCGCGATGTTGGGCAGCGCCTCGCGCAGCGACGCGAGGCGCTCCCACGGGTCCTCGCCGAGGAAGCGCAGGGCGACGTCGTAGGTCGCGCCGCCCCAGGCCTCGACGGACAGGAGCTCCGGCGTGCCGCGCGCGACGTACGGCGCGACCGCGAGGAGGTCCTTCGTGCGCACGCGGGTCGCGAGCAGGGACTGGTGCGCGTCGCGGAACGTCGTCTCGGTGACGGCGAGGGCGGTCTGCTCGCGCAGCGCCTTCGCGAAGCCGGCGGGGCCGAGCTCGAGCAGGCGCTGGCGGGATCCGGCCGGCGCGGGCTGGGCGAGGTCGAGCGCGGGGAGCTTGTCCTTCGGCACGGACGTCGTGGGGCGGGCGCCGTTGGGCTGGTTCACCGTCACGTCGGCGAGCCAGTTGACGATCTTCGTGCCGCGGTCCTTCGAGATGTTGCTGCGGACCAGGTTCGGCCGCTCCTCGATGAAGGAGGTGCTGAGGTCGCCCTTCGCGAACGAGGGGTCGTCGAGCACGGCCTGCAGGAACGGGATGTTCGTGGAGACGCCGCGGATGCGGAACTCGGCGAGGGCGCGCTTGGCGCGGGTGACGGCCGCCGGGAAGTCGCGCCCGCGGCAGGTGAGCTTCGCGAGCATCGAGTCGAAGTGCGGGCTGATCTGCGCGCCAGTGGCCACGGTTCCGCCGTCGATGCGGATGCCCGCGCCGCCGGGCGAGCGGTAGGTCGTGATCTTGCCGGTGTCCGGGCGGAAGTTGGCCGCCGGGTCCTCGGTCGTGATGCGGGTCTGCAGGGCGGCGCCGCGCAGGTGCAGGTCGCTCTGCTGCAGGCCGAGCCGCTCCAGGGTCTCGCCGGACGCGATGCGCATCTGGGACTGGACGAGGTCGACGTCGGTGACCTCCTCGGTCACCGTGTGCTCCACCTGGATGCGCGGGTTCATCTCGATGAACACGTGCTGTCCGGCGCGCTCCCCCGCCGTGTCGAGCAGGAACTCGACCGTTCCGGCGTTCACGTAGCCGATGCTCCTGGCGAAGGCGACGGCATCCCGGTACATCGCCTGGCGCACGCTCTCGTCGAGGTTCGGCGCGGGGGCGATCTCGACGACCTTCTGGTGCCGGCGCTGCACGGAGCAGTCGCGCTCGAACAGGTGGACGGTCTCGCCGGTGGCGTCGGCGAGGATCTGCACCTCGATGTGCCGGGGACGCAGCACGGCCTGCTCGAGGAACATGGTGGGGTCGCCGAAGGCGCTGTCCGCCTCGCGCATCGCGGCCACGAGGGCGTCGCGCAGGTCCTCGGGCTTCTCAACGCGGCGCATGCCGCGCCCGCCGCCGCCGGCGACCGCCTTGGCGAAAATGGGGAAGCCGATGTCGGCGGCCTCGGCCAGGAGCTTTTCGACGTCGCGCGAGGGCTCGGTGGACTTGAGCACCGGGACGCCCGCCGCGATGGCGCGCTCCTTCGCGGTGACCTTGTTGCCGGCCATGCGCAGCACGTCCGCGCCGGGGCCGATGAAGGTGATGCCCGCACGGGCCGCGGCCTCGGCCAGCTCCGGGTTCTCGGAGAGGAAGCCGTAGCCGGGGTAGATCGCGTCGGCGCCGCTCTCCCGGGCGACGCGGATGATCTCGTCCACGTCGAGGTACGCCCGGACCGGGTGCCCCTCCTCGCCGATCTGGTACGCCTCGTCCGCCTTCAGACGATGGAGCGAGTTGCGGTCCTCATAGGGGAAGACGGCAACCGTCCTCGCCCCCAGTTCGACTGCGGCGCGGAAAGCCCGGATGGCGATTTCGCCGCGGTTCGCTACGAGGATTTTCGAGAACATTCATGCCTTTCGACCGGAACCGCCGTCAACGGGGCGTTTAGGTGTCCTTAGATTACTGAAGGTAACGTATGGCCGTGCATGTACTCAGCGTCAGCTCCCTCAAGGGCGGTGTCGGCAAGACGACGGTGACCCTGGGGCTCGCATCCGCAGCACTCGCGAAGGACCTCCGGACGCTCGTTGTGGACCTCGACCCGCAGTCGGACCTGTCGACGGGGATGGACATCGACGTCACCGGCCGGCTCACGGTCGCGGACGTGCTCTCCTCCCCCAAGGCGAAGGTCGTGCGCCGGGCCATCACGCCGAGCGGCTGGACCCGGGACAGCTCCGGCACGATCGACGTGCTCATCGGCAGCCCGTCCGCCATCACCTTCGACGGTCCCCGCCCGAGCGTCCGAGACATCTGGAAGCTCGAGGGCGCGCTCGCGCACGTCGAGGCCGACTACGACCTCGTGCTCATCGACTGCGCTCCGTCGCTCAACGCGCTCACCCGCACCGCGTGGGCCGCGAGCGACCGCGTCGCCGTGGTGACCGAGCCCGGCCTGTTCTCCGTCGCGGCAGCCGACCGGGCCCTCCGCGCGATCGAGGAGATCCGCCGTGGACTGTCGCCGCGCCTGCAGCCGCTCGGCATCATCGTGAACCGCGTGCGCGAGCAGTCGATCGAGCACCAGTACCGCATCACGGAACTGCGCGACATGTTCGGCCCGCTCGTGCTCGCCCCCCTGCTGCCGGAGCGCACGTCGCTGCAGCAGGCGCAAGGCGCGGCGAAGCCGCTGCACGCCTGGCCCGGCGAGAGCGCCGAGGAGATGGCGGGACACTTCGACGCGCTGCTCGAGCACGTCGCGCGCACCGCGAAGATCGGCGACTACGCCGCATCCTCCCGCGCGTAGTGCGCGTGCGCCCTCCGCGAGGTGGGGGGTGGTGTGGGGTGGGGTGGGGTGCGAGTGGGTGCGAGCGGGCTGGGTGCGAGCGGGCTGCTTGGGTTCTGTCCCGGGCGCCGGTTCAGGATTCAGGCTCGGGCCTGGGAGCCACGTGCGCAATTCAGGAGATCGCGTCGGTCATCCGGCGTGTCGCGGCTCCTGAACGGCGTGTCGCGACGGATCTCCTGACTTGCGAACGAGGCAGGGTGCGGATCTCCTGAATTGCGCACAGGGCAGGGTGCGGATCTCCTGAATTGCGAACCGCGCGCGCGAGCCGAGCGTGGTCGTCAGAAGGTGACCGCGGTCAGGCGGCGACCGTGGTCAGGAGGCCCTGAAGCTCAGGAGGCGTCGGCGGTCAGGAGGCCTTGAAGCTCAGGAGGCGACCGTGGTCAGGAGGCCCTGGAGCTCAGGAGGCGACCGTGGTCAGGAGGCCCTGGAGCTCAGGAGGCGTCGGCGCTCAGGAGGCGTCGGGGCGCTTAAGAGGCGTCGGCGGGCGGGGCAGCCTGCGGGCGACCGAGCAGAGCCGCGCGGATGCGGTCCTCGGCGTCGGCGGGAGCGGCGGCGGCCGCGACGTTCGCCTCGGTCACGGCCTTGACGACCTCTTCCCGCTGAATGGTGACGCCGCGTGGGGCGTCGATGCCGATTCTGATTCCGTCTCCACGCGCGTCGAGCACCGTGATGACGATGTCGTCACCGATGAGCACCCGCTCCCCCGCCTTGCGTGTCAGCACCAGCATCCGGTCAGCCTATCGCAGCACGGCCGCGCGCGGATGGGCGCCGCGCTCCGGGCCGCCCCGTCGGGAGACACAGCGGGGCAGCAGGAGCCTCAGGCGGCGCGGCTGGTGGCCGGGCGGTCGTCGACCCAGCCGATGGGGAGGCCGAGCTCCTCGACGGTCTCCGGCGTCGTGGTCGCCGCCGAGCCGACCGTGGCGAGGGCGTCGATCGGCACCGCGGACGCCACCGCGGCGACCCAGCGGGCGGTGTCCTCCGGCTTGCGCCCCGCGTCCACGGCGACCCAGAGCTGGTCCGGCCGCACCGCCGCGAGCACGGCGGGCACATCCGCGGCCCAGCCGCACGCCACGAGGACGCTCTCGCCGCGCTCCACGGCCAGGGCGCGGGCGGCGAGGGCGCCGCGGCGGTCGTCGACGCGGTTCGCGCCGGGCGCGGAGCCTGCGGCGCCCACCGAGGTCGAGCCCACCGAGGCGGCCATGGCCGTGGCGACGGAGAGGGCGTCGGCCGGGAGGCCGACGACGAGAACGAGGTCCCCGGGCCGGCTCAGCGGGGCCGGCACGGGCAGCAGCGTCGTGCTCTCCGGGCCCGGCGTGCGCCCAGCGATCGGATCCGCGTGCGCCGGGGTCGCCGGCGACGGCGCGTTGTAGGAGAGGTCGTCGAGCAGCTCGGCGAAGGCATGCGTGCGGGTCGACGGCACGGAGTCGTCGATCCCCAGCACGGGCTGCGGCACGTCGTGCCGAGGGACGGTGCCCTGGTCCGGCGCCGCGTCGGCAGCCGGCGCGGAAGAGGAGCCGGACGCGGCAGCACCGGCACCACCGGCACCACGGGCGACACCAGCAGCACCAGAGGCACCAGCACGCGCGGCACCTCCACCGGTGCCCAGCTGCAGCGCGGCCTCCTGCTCCTCGGCGTCCTCGAGCAGCGCGGCGATGCCGACCCTCGTCGGGGCGTCGATCACCACGCGCGACCCCGTCGCGGTCGGGACGCCGATCTCCACGCTGACCTCGAAGTGCCGCTTCGCGAAGAAGCCGCCCACGCCGCCGACCGTGATGCGCTCGGCCGCGACGATGCGCGCCGACGGGCCGTGCTCGGCGAGCACGCGCGCCTGGAGCTCCTCGATGCTCTTACCCTCAAGCCGCAATCGTGTCGTGTGCACGGACCACCCCCACGGTCTCGATCTTCACGTTGGACGCCGTGGCCTCCTGGTAGGACAGTACGGGGAGTCCGCCGGTCTGCGCCGACACTAGGCGCCGGATCGCCGGGCGCAGCGCGGGCGCGCAGACGAGCACGGCGCTCAGCCCGTTCGCCTCAACGTTTCCGACCGCGGTGCGCAGGGAGCCGAGGATGACCTCGATGCGCGTCGCGTCGAGCAGGATCTGGGTGCCCTGCTCGCTCGGCCGCAGGCCCTCGAGCATCGACTGCTCCAGCCCGGGGTCGATCATGATGACGCGCAGGATGTCGCCGTCGAGGTGCTGGGCGGCGAGCACCGGCCCCAGCGCCTGGCGGGCGGACTCGATGAGGCCCTCGGGATCGGTCGACACCCGGGCGCGCAGCGTGAGCGCCTCGCAGATCCGGCCGAGGTCGTTGATGGGGATCTGCTCCGACAGCAGGCCCTGCAGCACGCGCTGCAGCTCGGCGAGGGAGAGCATGCCGGGCACGAGGTCCTCGATGGCGGACGGGTTGACCTGCTTCACGCCCTCGGCGAGCACGCGGACGTCCTCGCGGCTGAGCAGGCGGGCGGCGTTGTTGCCGATGACGGACGAGAGGTGGGTGACGAGCACCGAGACGCGGTCGATGACGGTGGCACCCGTGAGCTCGGCGCTGTGCCGCAACTCCGCCGGGACCCACTTGCCGGCGAGGCCGAACACGGGCTCGACGGTCGGGGTGCCGGGCAGCGCGTCGAGCGCGTCGCCGAGCGCGAGCACGCGCCCGCCCGGGGCGGTGCCGCGGCCGGCCTCGACGCCGGCGATGCGGATGGCGTAGGTCGACGGGGGCAGCTCGACGCTGTCCCGCGTGCGAACCGGGGGCACCACGACGCCGAGCTCCATGGCGACCTTGCGGCGCAGGGCGCGCACCCGGCCGAGGAGGTCGTCCGACGCCCCGGAGACCATGTCGACGAGGTCGGGCGCGAGCAGGATCTCGAGCGCGTGCACCCGCATCTGCTCGATGAGGTCCTCGGTGGTCTCGCTCGGGGCGACCACGGCCTCGGCCTCCGCGGCGGCGCGGGCGGCCTCCGCCTCCGCCTTCTCCTTGGCCTTGACGCGCTGGGCGATGACGATGAGCGCGATGCCGACGATCACGAACGGCAGGATCGGCATGCCGGGGATGAACGCCATCGCGATGGCGGCGACGCCCGCGATGAGCAGCGCGGTGCGCGACTGGGTGAGCTGGGTCGCGGCGGTCGAGCCCATGTCGGACTCGGCGTTCGCGCGGGTGACGATCATGCCGGTGGACACGGCCATGAGCAGCGCGGGGATCTGGGTCACCAGGCCGTCGCCGATGGTGAGGATGCCGTAGTGGTTGAGCGCCTCGCCGATCTCCATGCCGCGCTGGAGCATGCCGATGGCGAGGCCGCCGACCAGGTTGATGATGATGATCAGGATGCCCGCGATCGCGTCGCCCTTCACGAACTTCGACGCGCCGTCCATGGCGCCGTAGAAGTCGGCCTCCGCCGAGACCTCCGCGCGGCGCTCACGAGCCTGGGTGTCCGTGATCAGGCCGGCGTTGAGGTCCGCGTCGATGGCCATCTGCTTGCCCGGCATGGCATCGAGGGTGAAGCGGGCGCCCACCTCGGCGACGCGCTCCGCGCCCTTGGTGACGACGACGAACTGGATGACGACCAGGATCAGGAAGATCACCGAGCCGATGACGATGGAGCCGTCGACGGCCACGTGCCCGAAGGCCTCGATGACCGCCCCCGCGAAGCCGTCACCCAGCACGAGGCGGGTCGACGCGACGTTCAGGCCGAGGCGGAACAGTGTCGCGACCAGCAGCAGCGACGGGAACACCGAGAAGTCGAGCGGCTTCCGCACGAACATGGTGGTCAGCAGGATCGTGAGCGCGAGCAGCACGTTCAGGATGATGAGGATGTCGAGCAGCCACGCCGGCACGGGCACGACGAGCAGCAGGACGATGCCCACGACCCCGACGGGCACGGCGATCTTCGAGAGGTTGCGGTTCACGTCAGTTGGCTCCGGGGCTTCTGGTGGGCTGCTGCATGGTGTGGACGCCGCCCGCGGCGGCGCCGCGTGCCTTGAGCGACATCACGAAGGACAGCACTCGGGCGACGGGCGTGTAGTAGTCGACGGGGATCTCCTCGCCGAGGTCGCAGGCGGCGTGCAGGGCGCGGGTGAGCGGGATGTCCCGCACCATCGGCACCCGGTCCGTCTCGGCCTGCTCGCGGATGCGGGCGGCGATGACGCCCGCGCCCTTGGCGACGACCCGGGGCGCGGAGAGCCCGGGCTCGTACTTCAGGGCGACGGCGAAGTGGGTGGGGTTCACGAGCACGACGTCGGCCGTGGCGACCGCGGCCATCATGCGGTTGCGGCTCATGGCGATCTGCCGCGACCGGCGCTGCGCCTTGACCTGCGGGTCGCCGTCGCTGTTCTTGTTCTCGTCCCGCACCTCCTTCTTGGTCATCCGGGTGCGCTTGCGGTTGCGCCGCATCACCACGAAGACGTCGACCGCGGCGAGCAGGAGGCCCATGGCGACGGCGGCGCGCAGCAGGGCGGCGACGCCGTCCCCGCCCGCGGCGAGGATCGACGAGACCGACAGGCCGCCCGCGGTCATCAGCACCGGGGTCAGGCCCTGCACGACGGTCACGAGCACGAGGGCGACGACGCCGGTCTTGACGAGGGACTTGGCGCCCTGCCAGAGCGCCTGGGTGCCGAAGACCCGCTTCATGCCGGTCAGCACATTGAACTGCTCGTAGTTGCCGGTGAAGCGCTTCATGTGCACGCCGCCCTGGGCGGCCGCGGTGGCGAGCACGGCCACGGCGACGGTGCCGAGCATCGGCATCACGGTCGCGGCGAGCGAGCCGAGGCCCTGCGCGAGCGACTCCATCGCCGCGGCCGGGTCCGGCGACGCGATGACGCTGCCGACCGTGAAGAGCTGGTCGAGGCTGGCCTTCGTGCCGGCGTCGATGGCGGCCGGGGTCATGACGGCGGCCACGCCGACCCCCACCCACGCCGTGAGGTCCTGCGACTTCGAGAGCTGGCCCTTGGAGCGCACCTCCTTCATGCGCTTCTCGGTGGCCTGTTCGGTGCGTTCGCCCGAGTCCGACATCTACTTCACCCCCAGCATCACGTCGACGGCCTGGCCGGTGAGCGAGGACACGACGTCGGGCAGCGCCACGAACACCATCCCGCCGAGCAGCACCGTCATCAGGATCTTGACCGGGAAGCCCATCGCGAACGCGTTGAGCGCGGGCGCCACGCGGGTGAGCAGGCCGAGGCCGACGTCGGCGAGGAACAGCACCACGAGCAAGGGCCCGGCGATCTGCACGGTCGCGAGGAACATCTGGCCCAGCCCGTTCACCATGGCCTCGGCCGGCGAGGCGAGGTCGATGCCGCCGCCGATCGGCACGGCGTCGAACGTGCGGGTGAGGCCGCCGATGATGAGCTGGTAGCCGCCCGAGGCGAAGAGGAGGGCGAGCGCGGTCATCTGGAACAGCCGGGTGAACTGGGCGCCGTTGAGCATCGCCTGCGGGTCGAACGCCTGCGCCATCTGGAACCCGCCGAACATGTCGATGATGTTTCCCGCCGACTGCACGGCGGAGAAGACGAGCATGACGAGGAAGCCGAGCACGAGGCCGACGACGAGCTCGAGCACGAGCGAGACGAGGAACGTCGCCGTGTCGCCGGACACGTAGCCCGGCGTGACCCGCGGCGAGACCGCGATGGCGAGGCCGATCGCGAGCATGACCTTCACCCGGGCCGGGATGGCGCGGTAGGAGAACGGCGGGGCGACGACGAGGAACGCGACCATGCGGACGCCGGCGAGCATCACGGCCTCGAGCATGGAGAAGTTGATGGGGATGTTCACGTCAGCCACCGCCGAGCAGTGACGGGATCTTCTCGAACAGCGCGTTCGTGAAGGAGACCATCTCCTGGATCATCCAGTGCCCGCAGATGACGAGGGCGATGGCGACCGCGATGGCTTTCGGCACGAAGGACAGCGTCACCTCCTGGATCTGGGTGATCGACTGCAGCAGCGAGATCGCGAATCCGACGACCAGGGCCGTGATGAGCATGGGCGCGGAGATCTTGCCCGCGACCATCAGGCCGGCGAGGCCGATGTCGAGAACGGCGTTGGTGTCCACGTCAGCCCCCCGAGTAGCTCTTGATGAGGGCCGTGACGATGAGGCCCCAGCCGTCCACGAGCACGAACAGCAGGATCTTGAAGGGCAGCGAGATCATGACCGGCGGGAGCATCATCATGCCCATCGACATGAGTGCCGCGGAGACGACGAGGTCGATGACGAGGAACGGGATGAAGATGACGAAGCCGATGATGAAGGCGGCGCGGAGCTCCGAGATCATGAACGCGGGGATGAGCGTGGTCAGCTGCACGGCGTCCGCGTTCTCCGGGTTCGGCAGGTCCGCGGCCCGGGTCATCAGGGCGAGGTCCTCCTGCCGGGTGTGCGCGAGCATGAACTCGCGCAGCGGGCCGCTGCCGAGCTCGAGGGCCTTCGCGAAGTCGATGTCGCCGTTCAGGTAGGGCTGCACGCCGAGCGCGTTGATGTCGGTGATGACCGGCGCCATGATGAACAGCGACAGGAAGAGCGCGAGGCCGGCGAGCACCTGGTTCGGCGGGATGGACGGCAGCGCGAGCGCGTTCCTGGTCATGGCGAGCACGACGAAGATCTTCGTGAACGACGTCATCATGAGCAGCAGGGCGGGCGCCACCGACAGCAGCGTGATGCCGAGCAGGGTGACGATCGCGGAGGACGGCGCGCCGTTCGGCCCGTAGATGTCGAGGGAGACGCCGCCGTCCGTCGGGGTGCCCACGGCGGGGTCGGCCGGGGCGGTGGGCGCGGCAGGCGGGGTGGGCTCGATCGGCGCCGCGGTGGCGCCCGAGGCGCCGGCGAAGAGCAGGGCGAGCAGCACGAGGGCCGCGACGGCGAGGGCGATGAGGACGCGCCGGCCGGGCGCGGGGCGGCGGGACGGGATCGCGATGGCGGCGCCGCTCACCCGGCGCGCCTCTGCCGGAGGGCGTTGCCGGCCTGACGCCACGTGTCGGCGGACAGGATGGAGCCCGCGAGCGGCGACGTGGCGGCGGACGGGCGACCGGTGCGCGAGGCGCGGTCGCGGGGGCGGCGGAGGACGACGTCCTCGGCCTCGATGCCGGCAGCGGCGGTGACAGACGCGGCGGGCGCGGTCTCGGCCTGCAGCACCTGGGCGAAGGCGCCGGCGCTTCCGGAGACCGCGGAGACCGAGGCGGGCGCGGGCAGCACGGAGGCCGCGGACGGCACGGGTGCGGGCAGCACGGGCACGGCGGTGAGGGTGGCGGGTGCCACCGGCGCCTCGCCGGACGACAGCAGCGTCACGGACTGCTCGGTCACGCCGAGCAGGTAGCGCGAGCCCTCGACGTCGACGAGGACCACCGACGCCTTGGGCGCGATGCCCTGGCGGGTGACCACGGTGACCGCCGAGGCGGCGCGCTTCACGCGGGTGCTGCGGCTCACGCGGCGCTGGAGGAACCAGAGCACGCCGAGCACGACCGCGAGCGAGACGGCGACGCGCGCCGCGAGGACGAGGGTGTCCACCTAGTTGATCCCCTCGGCGATGTCGAGGATCTGGGTGATGCGCACGGCGTAGTCCTGGTCGACGACCACGACCTCGCCGTGGGCGATGAGGCGGCCGTTGAGCAGCACGTCGGCGGGGGCACCGGCCGAGCGGTCCAGCTCGATCACGGCGCCGGGCTCGAGGCCGAGCACGTCGCGGACGGCCATGCGGGTGCGGCCGATCTCGACCGTCAGCGCCATCTCGACGTTGTTGATGCGGCCGAGCTTGCCCGCGACGGAGAGCGGCGCGCGCATCGCGGACCCGCCGATGATGCCGTTCTCGCGCACCCGGATCGCGAACCAGCCCGCGGGCTGACCGGCGGAGGAGAGGGCGAAGACCGCGGTCTCCGGGTCGTCGAACAGGGCCGTCCCGTCGTCGACGCGCGTCTCGCCGAGCACGCCCGTCCCGAGCTGGCCGACGGCCGACTCGAGCGCGGGCCGGAGCACGTCGGCGACCGAGACGAGGGGCGAGTCCGTGCCCGCCGCCGCCGCGATCGACTGCATGTCGGCGAGGACGACGGCGAGGTCGGCGGAGACGCCGCCCACGAAGGAGGCGACGACCGCCTCACGCGTGTTACCGACGGGGGCGCCGGCGGGCAGGGCGCTCGCGCGGAGCGGCACCGGCGTGGGCAGCTGGGCGGCGAGGGCCTCGGCGGCGTTGGCGTGCAGGGCGATGGCGGTGGTCATGCTCTTCAGAACTCCTTGGCGGTGATGACGACGCCGGCGAGGCGGGAGCCGTTGGCCCCCACGGCGGCGGAAGCGATGGGCTGCCCGTCGACGGTCACGTCGAGGGGCCGGTGCTGGGCGTGCGGGATCGGCAGGATGTCGCCGACGGACAGGCCGAGGATGACGGCGGGGGTGACCATGGCGGGCGTGAGCTGCAGGGCGACGTCGACCGGCACCGCGGCGACCTGGGCGTCGAGGAGCTGCCTCGAGTTCGCGGCCGAGCTCGTGGGGTTCGTCTCGCCGAGCTGGGGCAGGAGCACCTGGGCCGGGATGGCGAGGGTGGCGGGCGCCGTGCGGTCGCCGACGCGGATCTCGAAGCCGCCGACGATCATCAGATCGGACTTGGCCGCGGCCTGCGCGAACTGGGAGTTGTACTGGATGCTGCCGACGCTGATCGGCGTGACGAGGAGGGAGCCGAGCGAGTAGCGCAGGTCCTCGAGCGCGTCGTCCATGAGGCGGCGGATGAGGGCCTGCTCGACGTGCGTGAACTTGCGCTCGGGGGCCGGCTGGACGCCGGTGCCGCCGAGCATGTAGCCCACCCAGGAGAGCGCGGCGGACGCGGGGAACTGCAGCACGGCCTTCGCCGAGAAGCTCTCGAGCGTGCAGAGCACCATGGCGGTCGTGGCGGGCAGCGACGCGGCGTACTCGTCGTAGGTGTACATCCCGACCTGCTCGCAGGTGACCTGCGACAGCACGCGCACCTTGGCGGTGAGCTGGGTGCCCCACTGGCGGGCGAACGTGTCGAACGCGAGCTCGAGCACGCGCGAGTGCTCGCGGGCGAGCGTCGTGGGGCGGCGGAAGTCGTACACCTCGACGGAGCGCTGCGGCTTGGCCGTCGCGGTCGCGGTCTGCGGTTCGAGGAGTGTCACACCGGGCACTATCGGCCGGGGTCGGAGGCGCGTTAGGGGGCGCGCCCCCTCACCCCCACCCCCTTTCGGGGGCGCGGTTCGGGAAGCGCGGTTCCGTGCTCGTCGTCAGTGCCCGCTCGACGCCTTGCTCGTCCCCGTCGACCCGTGGCTTCCGGTCTCCGCGGCCGCGTGCTTCTCATCCTTCTCGTCCGCCGCGTGCTCCTCTGGCGCATGCTCCTCGGGTGCGGCCTCGACGGGCTGCTCCCCCTCCCCCGCGACGACGCCGGGGATGAGCGCGCTCACCTCCTCGCTCTGGGTGGTGAGCACCACGATGTCGACGCGGCGATTGAGGGCGAGCTCGTCCGGCGAGGAGCCGGGGGCGAGCGGGCGCGAGGATCCGAAGCCGACCGCCTGGATGTGGTCGGCGGGGATGCCGCCGCGCTCGACGAGGTCGCGCAGGACCTGGGTCGCCCGGGCGGACGAGAGCTCCCAGTTGCTCGGGTACGGCGGCGCGGAGTTGCGGACGTCGGCGTGGCCCTCCACGGACACCTCTCGGCCGGAGGCGGCCAGCGGGGCGGCGATGGAGTCGAGCACGCTCCGGGCGGCGTCGGACAGCTCGGCGCGGTTGGAGGCGAAGAACGTCTCCGACCCGACGAGGCGGATGGTCAGCCCGCGGGTGTCCATCGTGAAGCTCACGCTCGCCTCGAGCCCGCTCGCCTGGAGCCCGGCCGAGACGGCCTGCTTGAGCGCCTCGAGGTTGTCGACCTCGAGGGAGGCGAGCTCGGCGGTGCTGAAGCTCTCGCCCTCCGCATCCACCTTGTCGGCCGGCACGACGGTGCCCTCCGCGGTGTCCACCGCGCCGACCTCGACGGCGCCGAAGCCGGTGGCGAGCGAGTTGCGCAGCTGCTCGTACTTGTCCTGGTCGACGGTCGACATGGCGAAGAGCACGATGAACATGCACATGAGCACGGTGACCATGTCCATGTAGGAGGCCATCCAGCGTTCGTCGACGTGGACCTCCTCCTCCTCGGCGTGCTTACGCCCCTTGCGGGCGCTCATGCCGCTTTCGCCGCGGCCGCCTTCGCCGCGCCCTTGTCTGCGCCCTTCGCGCCCTTGGCCGAGCCGGACTTGGCGAGGGCGTTGGCGGGGACCATGGCCCGCAGGCGCTCGCCGAGGAGCCTGGGCTGGCTGCCGGCCTGGACGGCGAGCACGCCCTCCATGAGCAGCGTCATCCGGGCGACGTCGAGGTCGCACAGCCGCTTCAGCCGCATGCCGAGGGGCAGCCAGAGGAAGTTGGCGGAGAGCAGTCCCCAGAGGGTGGCCACGAACGCCGCGGCGATCATGTGGCCGAGCTCGTCCGGCTCGGAGAGGTTCTCGAGCACGTGGGTGAGCGACACGACCGTGCCGACGATGCCGACGGTCGGGGCGTAGCCGCCCAGGGTCATGAAGAAGCGGGACGCATTGCGCTGCACGGCGGACTTCGAGGCGATCTCGTCCTCGAGCAGCTCGCGCAGCTCGTCGCCGTCCGTGCCGTCCGCGATGTTCTGCAGGGCGCCGCGGAGGAACGGGTCGCTGACCTTCTCGGCCTCCTGCTCGAGCGCGAGGAGTCCGTCGCTGCGGGCCTTCTCGGCGAGCGCCACGACGTCGTCGATGACCGCCTGCGGCGGGGTCGTCTTGCCGAGCAGCGCCCCCGGCACGGCCTTGAAGCCCGCGATCGCATCCTTCAGGGTGCCGCTCGCGATGCCGATGGCGATGGTCGCGCCGAACACGAGGATCATCGGCGCGGGCAGGAGGAGCGACGTGACGCTCGCCCCCTCCAGCGTGATCATCCCGAGGAGGGAGCCGAACGCGAGGGCGATGCCGATAATGGTTGCCGGATCCATCAGATGTTCCTTGGTCGCAGAGGCACGGCGCCGGCCATCGCCGTCGATGAACGGGTGCCGGAGTCGACGGTGGTCACGAGGCCGAGGTGCGGGCCGGACGCGGGCGACGGCCCGTCGTAGGCCATGGCGATGACGCGGGCGCGGTACCCCGCGATCATGTCGATCACCTCGTCCATCGACTCGGTGACGATGTACTTGGCGCCGTCGACCATCACGAGTGTGGTGTCGGGGTTCGCGTGTATCCGCTCGATCAGGTCAGGGTTGATCGCGAAACGGCTGTCGTTGAGCCGCGTGACAACAATCATGTCCTGTCCATCCCTGGGAGTTCTTACGGTGCCGATCCGTGGCGCCACAGTGCACTATCGGCCGCCCCCGCCCCGCCGTTAGGAGCCCGCAGCGATCAGCACGCGTAGCCTCGGGAACCGGGCACGGCGCCGGTGGAAGACGCCGTGCGGGTGGAAGACGGAGGAGACGGCATGGCGGAACGGTCGAGCGGGCCACGGTCGTCGGGAGTGCAATCGTCGGGCGCCCGGCCGGCGGGAGTGCGGGCGTCGGACGCCCGGCCGGCACTCCTGCGGGACCGCTCGTTCTGGGGCGCGTTCCTCGTGGGCGTCGCCATCATGGCCGGGATCGACGAGATCGTCTTCCACCAGATCCTCGCCTGGCACCACTTCTACGACCGCTCGACCACCGCGGTGGCGCTCGTGTCGGACGGCATCCTGCACGCGGCCGAGCTGATCTTCCTCGCCGCGGGCTTCTTCATGCTCGCGGACGCCCGCCGCCGCGCCGCCCTCTCCCGCCCGCGGGTGTGGGCCGGCTTCTTCAGCGGGCTCGGGCTGTTCCAGCTCTTCGACGGGATCGTCGATCACAAGGTGCTCCGCGTGCACCAGGTGCGGTACGACGTCGACCTGCTCCCCTACGACATCGCCTGGAACGTGTCGGCCCTCGTGCTGCTCGCGATCGGGGTCGGGATCGCCCTGAGGGACCGCCACCGCTCCTGAGCCCGGGGTCGAGGCCCGGGACCGCGGGCCGGGACTGCGCCGGACGGCCCGGTGGTCAGCGCGCCGTGGTCTGGACGGGGATGCCCTCGCTCGGCTGCACCACGACGAAGCCCGGGCCCGAGAACGCGAGCTGGAACGCCTCGCCCGATCCGCCGCGCAGCATCGACCGCATGTTCAGGGAGCTGCGCACCTCGGGGGTGAGGGTGCCGGACCAGCACACGACGGCCTGCGCGTCGACGAAGGTCGGCTGCTGGCTGCAGTCGAGGATGAGCGGCTCGCCCTCGCTGCAGATGGCGACCATGCCCTGCCCCTCGAGAAGCAGGTTGAAGAGTCCGCCGCTCACCATGCCGGCACCCTGGACCCGGCGGATGTCCCAGCCGATGGACGCGTCCATGGCGAGCAGGTTCTTGCTCGAGACGGAGAGGGAGTCGCCCTCGAGCTGCAGCAGGAACACGTTGTTCGCCTGGCGGGCGAAGAAGACCTCGCCGCGGCCGGACACGCGCATCATGGGCGCGTCCTCGCTGGTCAGCAGCTTCTTCATCATCTTGCCGATGCTGCCCGCGCCCTCGTGGGTGAACTCCACCTGCCCCTGGAACGCCACCATGGCGCCCTTGGTCGCGATCACGTCGTCGCCGAGCACGGTGCGCAGCATCTTCGGCGACTGCAGGGTCCACCGCTCGGCGGTCTGCTTCTCCTGGTTCTGCTCGCTGAACAGGGCACTGCGCACGGGATGCTCCTTCGTCTGCCGGCTGAGGATCCCAGTGTGGCATCCCCTGAGCGGCTACCCCCAGAGCCGGTCGACGATGTCGCCGATCAGGTCGTTCGTGGCGAAGTTCGCCTGGTCGACGGAGATGAAGACGCCGTCCCGCTGGAAGCGCGTGAAGCTCTCGTCGACCGGGTAGTCGGCGTTCGGGCGGGTGAGGTGGCAGCGGCGCCCCTCGTGGATGTCGGTGCAGGTATACCCGTCCGCGGCCAGGTCGTCGAGGTAGGAGGTGCCGACCGCGGGGTCCACCGCCCCCAGGGCGACCTCGAGAAAGGTGATGTCGGCGCCCGGATCGCGCCAGAGGCAGTCGAGCGTCGTGGCGCCGCGCACGACCTCCGCCGGCGTGGCGCCTGCCGGCGGCGTCGTCGGCGTGACCTGGCCGAAAGGGGCGCCCGACCGGGTGGTGAAGCCCTCCGGGTTGAGCGGAACGTCGGCGAACACGGCCTCGTAGGCGCTGGCGCTCACGATGTCGCGGCAGTCCGTCGGGATCGCGACCGGTGACGCCGTGCCGGTCGGACCGGGCGTGGGCGTCGCGGTGGGCGACTCCGATCCCGACGGGGTGGGCGACGCGCTGGGCGCATCGGTGTCGGCGGACGGGCTGGGGCTGGCCGCCCCGTCACCCGGGCCGAGGTCCATGCCCGTGCAGCCGGTCAGCGCGAACAGCGCGACGGCGAGGGGAATGAATGGAACGACTGCTCGTCGTCGAGCGCTCACGATGTCCTCCGGGTCCACCCCCCACGGGAAGGGTGCGCCAAGCATAGGGCGTGCGGACGGCGAAGAGTGGGCGGACTTCCGCCGGTTCGTCAGGCGGCCGCGGTCAGCGCTCCGGCACCCGGTACAGCTGGCCGCCCACCGGGCTCTTGAAGAGGAGGTCGGTGTGCGAGTTGTCGCTCGTCACCTTCAACGAGTACTCACGGCCGTCGTCGGACCGGTACCCGACGAGGTGATTGCCCGCGTGCAGGACGACGAGGCTCTCGTCGAGCTCGTCGGTCAAGGGGAAGGACCCGGTCTCGATGTGCACAGCGGTGAGGGTGGCCTGCAGGGTGCGCACGTCCTGGCGCTGCGTCTCGATCACCGCCTCCTCGGACGGGAGCGGCGGCTCCGTGGCCGCGGATCCGCTGAAGCCGCCGCCGAACGACGACTCCTCGACCGCCTCGGGTGGAGGCTGCGGCGCGGGGTCCCCCTCGAGGGCGTCGGACAGGAACAGCGCGACGACGAGGAGCAGGACGGTGCCGAGGAAGCCGAGGATCGACAGGATCAGGCCGGCGACCGCCATCTGGCGACCGGGGGCGCCGTTCCGCCGGATGCGCCGCAGCGCGACGAGGCTCAGGACGACGCCCGCCGGCCAGCACGCCAGCCCGGTCAGGAGCGCGACGAGGGCGATGGGGTCCCGGGATGACCGGTCCTGGGACGCGCAATCCACGGACGGGACCCGGCCCGGGTCGTCGGCGGGGACGGAAGCGGGGTCGGGGTGCGGCGGGGCGAAGGTCGGGGTGGCGGACACGGATTTCCTCGGTCGGGGCGGCAGCATCCACACGCTAGCCGCGCGGGGAGCATCCCGAGCCGTTCCGGACGCCCCCAGTCCGGGTGTGCCCGCGCTCCGGGCGCCGGGAAGCGGGATCTACGCTGGGGAGATGGGCGACGGCGAGGATCTCGATCTGTTCCACTTCGCCGCCCTCCTGGCCGTGCAGCGGGCCGAGCGCGTCGCCGAGGCGGACGCGCTCGCCGCCTCGCTCTCCGACGTCCGCGCCGCGCGCTCGGACGGCACGGCGGACGACGAGCACGACCCCGAGGGGTCGACGCTGTCGTCCGACTGGTCCCGCATCTCCGGGCTGCTCGGCGCCCTTCGCGCGAGGATCGACGCGATCGACCGCGCGGCGGACCGCATCGACGCGGGCAGCTACGGCGTGTGCCTGCGCCGCGGCGAGCGCATCGCCCTCGACCGGCTGGAGGCGCTGCCCGCCGCGGAGCTC
The DNA here is from genome assembly GCA_947487835.1 of uncultured Microbacteriaceae bacterium. Classification (GTDB taxonomy): domain Bacteria; phylum Actinomycetota; class Actinomycetes; order Actinomycetales; family Microbacteriaceae; genus Planctomonas. The sequence goes on along the minus strand of CANKXX010000002.1, from coordinate 314,777 downwards.
TGCATCGCGTGCGCCCGGGAGGCGGAGGCCCGGCGCTGACGCCCTCCCCCGCCTCCCGGCCGCGCGGCTACCGCTCGGTCGTGCGACCGCTTCCGCGGCGGGACCGGGCGAACAGCACCCCTCCGCCGGCCAGCACGGCCGCGGCGACGGCCGCGCCGATCCAGACCGCGTCGGACGAGCCGGCGTCCGGGGAGGCGGCGGCATCCGCGGACGCCGCGGTCGTGCCGTCGCCGCCCTCGCTGCCCGCGGCCTCAGAAGCGTCGGCCGCGGCCTCCTCGCTCGCCGCAGGCTCGGGCGTCGTGGAACCGGCCTCGGTCGCCGCGCCGGCTGCGGTCGTGCCGCCGCCCTCACCGCAGACGGGCGGAGCCGCGGAGCCGGCGGACTCCTCGCCCGCCGTCGTCGGAGCCCACTCGAAGGTGTACTCGTCGGAAACCGAGTGCCCGTCCGCGGAGACGACCTGCCACTGCACGGTGTAGGTCCCCGGCGCGCCGAGCGCGGCCGCCGTGGACATGGCCGGGCCCGTGACGTCGAGGCACCCGTCGCCGTAGTACAGCCCGTCCGCATCCGTCACCTGGAGCGCGAACGCCCCCGTGCTCCCGCCGAGGTCGAGCAGCGCCTCGTTCGTCGTGATGTCGAAGCGGTCGGGCAGCGCGGTGAGGGTCTCGCCCTCCGCGGGGGTGGATGACACCAGGTAGTTGTGCGCCTGGGCCGGTCCGGCGACGAGCAGCGCGGGCGCCGTCGCGAGCGCGACGGCCGCGGTCGCGAGCAGGGTCAACCGCCGTGGCGCTCCGGTGCGGGCCGCCATCAGTTGGCCGCCCTGCGACGCGACGTCACCGCGAGCGCGACGCCGGCGACACCGACGACGAGCCCGAGGATGCCGAACACCCGGGCGAGCACGTCGACGGGCTGCTGCCCGCTCGCCGCGGCCGACGCCGTGGTGTCGTCGCTCGCGCTGACGGTCGCCGTGTCCGCGTCCGCATCCGCATCCGCATCCGCGTCGTGGGCGGCGTGCGCGTCGGCCGGCGCGTCCGTGATGTACAGCACCGGCGCGGGGTGCTCGGCGTCCGCCGTGGTCTCGGTCCACTCCACCACCTCGCCGTCGGTGTAGGTCTGCACGGCGGGCAGCGCGATGGAGCCCGTGTCGGGCACGGGGCCGACCGACAGGTCGAACTGCTGGAGCTGGCCCTGGCCGATCTCGGCTCCCGCCTCGGCCGTCCAGACGACGGACGTGACGGCATCGGTGATCTCGTTCTCACCGACGGTCACGGGCTCGGGCAGCGCCGTGGTGACGAGCTCGGCCGACCAGCCGGGAACGGGCACGTACCGCACGCTCGAGAACGGCGTGTCGGACGGCAGCTGCAGCTCCACCCGGTTGGTCGCGGCGGTGGCGGACTCGTTGGGCACCTTGACGGTGAGCACCGTGTAGCTGCCGGGCTCGGCGCTGCCCGGGTCGATGGTGACGTGCGCGCTCGCGGCGAGCGGCGCGGACAGGGCGAGGAGAAGACCGGCGGCGCCGGCGAGGGACAGGGTGCGAACGGGGGTCGTGGACATGACGATTCCTAACAGGATGAGGCGGAACGCCTCGACAGGGTGAGACGACGGGTCTCGAAGTGGTTCGGCGCGGACGCCGAAGGGGATGCCGCGATCCGCTACGGGATGGCGACGGCACGCCTCTCGGGCTCGACCGCACCCGCGCGTGCGGGTGAGACTCACGAGCAGGACGGAGGGCGGCGAGGAGAGCGGGAGTCAGACGGCGAAGGCCGGCGGGCCGCGATGCCGGAGCGCGAGCATCCGGCGCTCGCGGAGCCGGGGGCGGAAGACGGCCCCGGCGATGACGGCGGAACTCGACCGGGCCGGGAGCGCCGGCACCTGCTCGGCCACGGCGGCGAAGCGCAGGAGTGCGGAGGCGGCCAGGCGCAGCGAGTCGAAGAGGCCCCAGAAGGCGCGCTCGCCCGCGAGAAGGGCGAGCACGGTCACGAGCCCGGCGAGCACGTGGGCCACGAGCATCCCCGCGTCGAGTCCTCCGGCGAGCGCGGCCGCGTCGGACACCGACGACCCGTGATGACCGGCCGCGGCTGCGACGTCCGCTCCACCGGCGGCATGGGGCATCCCGTGGGAGTGCACCATGCCCGGCATGCCCGACATTGCGGGCATCGCCGGGGATCCGGCCAGCGTCGCCTGCAGCGCGGCGGGCGGCGGCCCGGCCATCGCGAAGACCGCGTGCAGCAGAGCCTGCGACATCCCCACGGCCACGAGCAGGCGGGACGGGGACAGGGCGCGGGCGGTCAGGGCAAGGCAGAAGACCAGCGCCAGGGCGAAGGCGACGAGCAGCAGAGCCGGATGCGGTGCGGTGCCGCCGGCGACGGCGTGCGACAGCGCGGTCACGAGCGTGGAGACCGAGGCGGTCACCGACGCGCGTGCGAGTCGCGCCGCGCGAGTGTCCACAGTGCTCCAGGGGTCGAGGCCGGGTGTCGGGCCAGGTGTCGCGGTCGTCCGACTTCAATGGGCCGACCGCGCTGCATCCATCCTGGCGTTCCCTAGCTGGGGAAACAGCCTGTACCGGTGAATTCCGGCCGGCGACCGGATGCGTCCGGGCGTCCCGCCTCGATAGTCTTCGAGGACACCCGCCACCGAGAGGACCCCGTGCGCGCGCTCATCACCTGGCTCGTCGCCGTCGCGACGCTGTCCCTGGTGACGCTCGCGGTCGCGCCGGGAGAGCCTTCGACGGCGATCGTCACGGGTGTCGTCGTGCTCGCGGGAGCCGTGCTGCTCGCGTCGCGCTACCTCGCGGTACTCATCGTGGCGTTCACCCTGACGGTGGGCTCCCGGGCGCGGCAGCACGAGGAGGTCCTCACGAGGATGGCCGCGCCGCGGCATCCCAACACCGCCGGTCGTCCGCGCTCGCGCGCCCCGGCGCGGGTCGTCGCGACCGCCTAGTCCCGTTCCGGCCCCTCGGTACGGGGCAGCGCGGTCGCCCACGCGACCCCCGCTCCCCCGACCGATCGGACCTCTCCTTGGACATCTATTCACTCGCGCCCGTCGCGACCGTGCTCGACCTCGCCTACACGCTCGTCAACGCGCTGGCGCACGCCCTGACGCCCCTCTCCGGCGGGCTCTCCGCCGCCCTCGCCGTCGTCGCCGTGACGATCGTCGTGCGCCTCCTCCTCATCCCCGTCGGCGTCTCGCAGGTGCGCGCCGAGTTCACCCGGCGCCGCCTTGCGCCCAAGCTGCGCGACCTGCGCAGCCGGTACGGGAAGAACCCCGAGCTCCTGCAGCGCAAGACCGTGGAGCTGTACGCGGAGGAGAAGGCGTCACCCCTCGCCGGGTGCCTGCCGACCCTGCTGCAGGCGCCGGTGCTGTCCGTGCTCTACGGGCTCTTCGTGCTCGCCACGATCGACGGGCACCCGAACGGGCTGCTGACCGAGACCCTGCTCTCGGTGCCGCTCGGGGCATCGCTGCCGTCCTTCCTCGGGGCCGGCGTGGCGGCGTGGCCCGGCGTGCTCGTCTACCTCGTGCTGCTCGCCGGGATCGCCGCGGTGGCCGCGGTCAGCCGGGTCCACGCCCTGCGGAACGCGGAGCCGCCCGCGGAGGACACGCCCGAGGCCGTGCTGCGCATGACCCGCGCGCTCAGCTGGGCCCCGCTCGTGACGGTCGTGTTCGCCGCGCTCGTGCCGCTCGCCGCGACGCTCTACCTCGCGGTAACGACGACGTGGACCCTGCTGGAACGCGCGATCCTCCGCCGCCGCCTCCGCCCCGCCGCGGGGTGAGGCGCGGCGGCGGCGCGGGCTCGCCCGTACGGTCCCTGAGCCTGTCGAAGGGGCGCGGCGCACCTCGCGAGGCCACCCACGTCGCTTCGACAGGCTCAGCGCCCGTGTTCGTCCCTACCGCTCGGGGCGGACCACCAGGCCGGTGCCTCCACCGCGGCGGACGGGTTCGGCGGCCGCCGTCAGGAGGCCGGACGCATCCCGCTCGATCGCCGCCGCGGCACCTATCTCCGCCGCTGCGGTAAGAGCGTCGCCGGCGTTCATCAGCTCGTGTCCGTATGGCGCGAGCAGGTCGGAGTACGCGTCGACGAACGCGGGCTCGGCGGGCGTTCGTGGCGTCTCGGGGGTCAGGTCATCGGCGCCGGCCGTGTTGCGCTGCGACGCGCGCGGGGCCGCCACCGCCTCCGGCAGGGTCATGCCGAGGTCGATCCGGTTGACGAGGATCTGCAGGACCGTGGTGATGATCGTCGCGCCGCCGGGGGTGCCGACCACGAAGCGCACCTGCCCGTCCTCGAGCACGATCGTCGGGGCCATCGAGGAGCGCGGGCGCTTCCCGGGCTCGATGCGGTTCGGGTCGGCTTCGTCGTACACGGTGCTGAAGTCGGTCAACTCGTTGTTGAGCAGGAAGCCGCGGCCGGGAACCGTCATGGCGGATCCGCCGGTCTGCTCGATCGTGAGCGTGTAGGCGACGGCGTTACCCCACTTGTCCACCACAGAGAGGTGGGTCGTGGACACGTTCTCCGTGTCGCGCTCCTCGGGCAGCGGCGCGACGGTGCAGTCCGTACCGTCGAGGGCACCGGGGAGCACGGGCTTGAGGGCGGCGCGGTCGGGATCGATCGTGCAGTCGCGCGAGTTCGCGAACTCCTGGCTGAGCAGCGTCTCGGTCGGCACGTCGACGAAGGCGGGGTCGCCGACGTAGGCGTTGCGGTCGGCGTAGGCGCGGGCGGAGGCCTCGAGGTAGAGGTGCAGGGTGTCGCCCAGGTTCTCGGTGCCGAGGTCATGGTTCTCGAGGATGTTGAGGGCCTCGCCGACCGTCGTTCCGCCGGAGGAGGAGGGGGCCATGCTGTAGACGTCGAGCCCGCGGTAGTCGACGTGGGTCGGCGCCTGCTCGACGACGGAGTAGTTCGCGATGTCGTCGGCGGTCATCGTTCCGGCGGGCGCCGGGAGCGTCGAGCCGGGGGCGACGCGGGGGTTCTGCACGACGTCCGCGATCTCGCGGCCGATGCGGCCCTCGTAGAACTCCTCGGTCCCGCCGAGCGCGATGCGCGTGAGCGTGTGGGCGAGGTCCGGGTTGCGGAAGCGGCTGCCCACCTCCGGCAGCTCGCCGCCGGGAAGGAAGAGCTCCGCTGTGTCGGGGAAGGCGCGGAAGCGGGCGAGGTTCTGCTCGGTCTGGCTGCGGAAGGTCTCGTCCACGGTGAAGCCGCGGGCGGCCAGCAGGATGGAGGGCGCGAGCATCAGCCCGAGCGGCTTGGTGCCGAAGCGGTCGAGCGCGGTCTCCCAGGTGGCGAGCGTGCCGGGGACGCCGACGGAGACGCCCGAGGAGACGAGGTCGGGCGTGAACGGGTAGGGCGCTCCCGTTGCGGGGTCGAGAAAGGCGTCGGGGGTGACGCCCGCGGGCGCGGTCTCGCGGCCGTCGATCGTGCTGACCGTTCCGGTCTTCGCGTCGAAGTAGACGAAGTACCCGCCGCCGCCGATGCCCGCGCTGTAGGGCTCGGTGACGCCGAGGGCGGAGGCGGTGGCGACCGCGGCATCCGCGGCGTTGCCGCCGTGCCGGAGCACCTCGAGGCCGACCCGGCTGGCGGACTCGTCCACGGACGACACCGCTCCGCCGTAGCCGACGGAGGTGGGCTGCGGACCGCTGGTCCCATGCCCGGGTCGCCACCACCCGCCGCGGTGGTCCTTCCCCTGGGTGCCGGCGTCCGTGCCTCGCGAGTCGGCGTCCTGCTCGAGGACGCCCGCCGTGGCCGGCGCCCCCGTCATCACCACCCCGACGGTGAGAGCTGCGGCGAGTCCGATTGCGATGCGGCGGGCCTGTGAGCGGTGCGTGAGCATGAGCGTCCCCTTCCCCGGGGTTCGGCGTCAACGTCGGCGTCTAGGTGGCTGACGCTACCCCCGACCCTGCCCCGCGGCAATGAATCCGAGGGATGCGGGTGCTCGGGGTGGGGCGGCGCGGTTCTGCGCGGGTCCCTGAGCCTGTCGAAGGGAGCTGCTACTCCACGGTCCCTGAGCCTGTCGAAGGGACGCACTGTTTCTCCGAGGCCGCCCGCCCTACGTCCCTGAGCCTGTCGAAGGGACCCACCGTTTCTTCAAAGCCGCCATCCCTACGGTCCCTGAGCTCGTCGAAGGGACGCACCCCTGCCTCCCGCTACTGCGGCCCGGGCGAATTGTACACAGGGGCCAAAGTTCCTCATCGAAGAAACTTTCTACCTGCTAGAATGTCGGCTATGAGAAACCCGGCGACGACGCTCCTCCGCACAGCGAATGCGGTCGCACGCCTGGGCGACTCCCCCGCCGCATTTGTCCCGCTGCCGAAGCAGGACCTCCTGCACGCGCTGCAGGCTATCGCCGACTTGAGACAGTGCTGCGACACCTTCACCGCCTGGATCGCGGGAGAACTCGACCGTCGGTCGACGACCGACCTCGGCTCGGCCGGGCTGGCTCAGCAGGAGGGCTTCCGAACGCCTCAGGCGATGGTCGAAGCGGTGACAGGAGTCACCAAGGGCGGCGCAGTGTCGATCATCGAGGTGGGCAAGATGCTCGCCGAGACGGACGCGGTGGAGACCCTGCGGCGCGAGCACCCCGAGCTTTCGGCGCCACCGACTCCGTGGCAAGCACCGATCGCGCACGCGGTGACAGATGGGCGCATCTCCATCGCTCAGGCGGATGCCATCCGAGCCGGCTTGGGTCTGCCCACGGACTCGGTGTCACCCGAGGCGCTGTCCGAGGCTGCGATCGAGTTGACCGGAGACGCCGCGACCCTGACAGCAGGACAACTGCACCGCCGCGCACGGCAACTGCGCGATGACCTCGACGACACCGAAGTAGCGGATCGAGAGAAGGCGCAGCTCGAACTGCAGCACCTCAAGGCCTGGAAGCGCCAGGACGGCATGGTCGAGGGTAAGTTCCTGTACGCCCCCGAGCCGGGAGCATTCCTCCTGTCCGTGCTCGACGAGCTGACGAATCCGCGTCGGGGTGGCCCGCGCTTCGTCAAGGAAGAGGACCGGGCGCGCATCGACGCGATCGCGGCAGACCCGCGCTCGACCGACCGCCTCGCAGCGGACGGCTTCCTCGAACTCCTTCGCATCGGTGCGGACACCGACCCGGGCCAGGTCTACGGATCGCGGCGGCCGGCGGTCCGGGTGATCGTGACCAAGGAGTCACTCGAGAGCGGCGAAGGCCACGGCTCGATCCAGGACACCGGCGAGGCGGTCTCGATCGACTCCATCCGACGCGAGATCTGCGCCACCGGCACCATCGCCGTGGTCCTCGACGATGACGGCCAATGCGTCAACGTGGGACGCGAACAACGCCTCTTCACTGCCCGCCAACGCATAGGACTCGCGGTGAGGGATGGCGGCTGCATGTGGCCCGGCTGCGATCGACCACCGTCCTGGTGCGAGGCACACCACATCAACCAGTGGAAACGAGACCACGGCAAGACCGATATCGCCGACGGTGTCCTGCTCTGCAAACACCACCACCTGTTGCTGCACAACCGCGGCTGGGACATCACGAGAACCGGCGGGCAGTACACGCTGATCCCACCGAGGTCGATCAGCCCGACCCGAGAGGGAAGGCACCTAGCGACCAAGAGCAGGGCGGTCCAGGACTGGAACGCCCGTCGCCACCGCCTCCGGCTGCACGACCGAGCACCTGCCCATCCACTCGAACCGGCCCCACCGAAAGGCTGACCATGCTCGCAACGCTGCTCGACGAGCAAAGCCCATCCTCACGGTCCCTGAGCCTGTCGGAGGGACGCGAGGTCGACGCACGTCGCTTCGACAAGCTCAGCGACGGTATGGGCTCAGCGACCGTGTGTGATCAGCGATCACACGTGACGGAAGGAGCCTCGGGAACCGGGCCGCACACATCATCGTCGCTGCTCGCGAAGCTCCTGGGAACGACCAGCGCGGACCGGCAGCACCACCTCGGTCCCTGAGCCTGTCGAAGGGACGCGACGCCGCCTCCCGTCGCTTCGACAAGCTCAGCGACCGTGGCGTGCGCGGTGACGGGCGGGGCTTTACGGTGAGGGCATGGTGGAGACGCGGGAGGTGCGGACGGCCGGCGGGCGGACCCTCCGGGTGCACGACAGCGGGGATCGCGGGCATCACGGGGATCGCGGACGTGATGGAATCCGCGGGCGCCTGACCGTGGTGTGGCATCACGGGTCGCCGCAGACCGGCGCGCTCCTCGAGCCGCTGCTCGCGTGGACCGCGGAGCGGGGCATCCGGCTCGTGTCGTACGGCCGTCCGAGCTACGGCGGGTCCACCCCGATGCCGGGGCGGTCGGTCGCGACGGCTGCGGAGGACGTGGCGGCGATAGCCGACGAGCTGGGGCTGGGCCGGTTCGCGGTCATGGGTGCGTCCGGCGGCGCCCCGCACGCGCTCGCCTGCGCGGCGCTCCTTCCGGATCGGGTGAGCGGCGTGGTGAGTATCGCCGGGCTGGCCCCGATCGACGCCGACGGCATCGACTGGTTCGGCGGCATGGCCTCCGACGGCGCATCGCTCCGCGCGGCACTCGGAGGACGCCAGGCCCGCGCGGAGTACGAGGCGACCGCGGAGTTCGACCCCGACAGCTTCGTGCAGCGCGACTACGACGCGCTCGCGGGCGCCTGGTCAGCCCTGAACGACGACGTCGGAGTCGCGATGGCCGACGGACCGGACGGGCTGATCGACGACGACGTGGCCTACGTGATGCCGTGGGGCTTCGACGTGGCCGCGGTGCAGGCGCCCGTGCTCCTCGTGCACGGCGGGCGGGACCGCGTCGTGCCGCCCTCGCACTCGGAGTGGCTGGCGACGCACTGCCCGACAGCCGAACTGTGGCGGAGACCGGAGGACGGGCACGTCTCGGTGCTCGCCGAGTGCCCCGCCGCGCTCGACTGGCTCCTCGCCCACGCAACGTAGGGAAAGCAGCAGCGACGGCGGCGGCGGCGGACAGCGACCACTCCCCCGCCCCGGTACGGTCGACTCATGTCCTTCAACGACAACGCCCGGATCGACAGCAGCAAGGTGAAGCGCCGCGGGCGCACCACCGGCATCGCGGCCGGTGGCGGCGGCATCGCCGTGATCGCCGTGTTCCTCATCGCCCAGTTCACGGGCGTCGACCTCTCCGGGCTCGTCGGCGGAGGCACCACGGGCACCGGCGGCGGCCCGGCGGTCTCCGAGCCGCTCGCCGACTGCCAGACGGGCGAGGACGCGAACGCGAGCATCGACTGCCGCATGGCCGGCGCCGCGGACTCCCTCGACACCTACTGGGCGACCGAGGCCCCCGCGATCGGCATCGCGAACTACACGACGCCCGAATTCTTCCTCTTCACGGACGGCACGACCACCGGCTGCGGCAACGCCACCAGCGCGAGCGGCCCCTTCTACTGCCCGCCCGACCAGGCCCTGTTCGTGGACACGGCCTTCTTCGATCAGCTGCGCAGCCAGTTCGGCGCGAGCGGCGGCCCGCTCGCTCAGATGTACGTCGTCGGTCACGAGTGGGGCCACCACATCCAGCAGCTCAGCGGCGCCTTCGAGCGCGCCGACCGCAGCGACACCGGCCCCGGGTCGGACACCATCCGCCTCGAGGTGCAGGCGGACTGCTACGCCGGCGCGTGGGTCGGCGCGGCCTCCACCGTCGCGGACGAGAACGGGGTCACGTTCCTCGAGCCCGTCACTCCTGAGCAGGTCGCTGATGCGCTGAACGCCGCGGCGGCGGTCGGCGACGACCGGATCCAGGCAGCCAGCGGCGGTCAGGTCGATCCCGACTCGTGGACCCACGGGTCGGCCGAGCAGCGTCAGCGCTGGTTCGAGGCCGGCCGCCAGGGCGGCGCGGGCGCGTGCGACACCTTCTCGGTGCCGACCGCTCAGCTCTGAGCCGGGCGCACCTCAGCCGGACGCACCTCAGCCAGGCTGACCTCAGCCGGGCGGCTCTCAGCCGTCGGTGCCGCTGAGGGCGAGGAGCAGCTGCGCCGCCGCCTGCTCGGCGTCGTCCCGCGTGGAGTACGGTCCCTCGCCGGGAGCGCCGTCGAGGAGATCCGTGTCGAAGCCGTGGGACAGGAAGTACGCGGCGGGAACATCCCGGCGCACGACGTCGACGTCGCTCACGACCCCACCCCGGCGCTTATCGCGAGTCGGTGGACGCCGGACTCCCGATCCCTGCTGATGCGGGAGAGGGCTTCGTCGAACGAACAGAAGCGGCCGCACACGCACGGCATCGGCTTCATCGACATTACCTCGTAAAGCCCATCGCACTTCTCGATGTAAGCGAGGATGCGCCTGGCGTCCCCCGCTTCCATCTCGCCGTCGCACACGCGCCATTCATGGTCGCTGAGTGCGACGACTTCAAGTGCGTCGCTGTATCCGGTCGTCATTGTTGCTCGCCCCTAATGCGGCATACCGCCGCGAAATCACCCTATGAATAGAACCGTACGCGGAGCCCCGATCATCGCCCAGGGACTTGACTTTTCAGCCGAGTCCGTGTCCGTGGCTTCTCCGCGGGGTCGATTACGACGGCGGAACGCTCGATAGCGAACTGCACGTACCACCGCTCGATGCTGTCTATCGGCATCGGGCGCGCAACGTGGCGATAACGATAGGACAACGCGGGAAACGCTCTACAAGGATGCGATGAACAGTGGTCGCATCAGCGAGGAAAGACCCGGCGCACGACGGGCAAGCGCGTCGTGCCAGTGGTGCTACCAGAAGAAAAGGGGAAAGGACCTCTCCATGCTGTGAATTCGCTTGGGGAAAGGGGCTGCACTAATACCGCTCACGAGCACGGTATCGAAAGGCAAGACGTCACTAGGACCGCTCGGCGACGGCATAGTGCAGGTACACGACCCCGTTGCCGAAACGGCGCTCGGCCCGCAGCTCGAGGTCGACGCGCAACCCTTCGGGCAGGAATCGGTTGCCGCCGCCGACCGCCACGGGCGAGACGAACAGCTGCACCTCGTCGACGAGTCCGGCGCGCAGCGCCTGGGCCGCGAGGTGCGGCCCGCTGACGGACAGGTCGCGCTCGGCCTCCGCCTTCCAGGCGCGGATGCGGCCGGGGTGGAACTCCCGCTCGATTCGGGTCCGTGCCGTCACCGCCCTCTCCGGCAGCGTCGAGGAGAAGACGACCTTGTCCGCCGCGCGCCAGATGTCGGCGTACTCACGCATCACCCCGGGCTCGCCCTCGCCGCCGAGCGTCTCCCACACCGAGAGCACCTCGTACATGCGCCTGCCGTACAGGTAGGTGCCGATGGGCCGCTCGACCTCGTTGACGAACGCGTGCACCTCCTCGTCGGGCACGCTCCAGTCGAAGCGCCCACTCGTGTCGGCGACGTAGCCGTCCAGGGAGGTGATGCCGGTGTACAGAAGTCGGGCCACGGCCGGGCGTCCCTTCGTCGGGTGTTCGCTGGGGCCGACGCTACCCCGCCGACCCCGTCGCCCGACAGAGCGGGGCGCGACCGGCCGCCTCCCCCGCGTACACGAACGGCGCCGACCCGGGCATCGAGCCCGGGCCGGCGCCGCGTGCGCAGGACTAGCGCTTCAGGTTGGTGAGCTCCTGGAGCACCTCGTCCGAGGTGGTGATGATGCGGGCGTTCGCCTGGAAGCCGCGCTGCGCGACGATCAGGTTGGTGAACTCCTGCGAGAGGTCGACGTTCGACATCTCGAGCGTGCCGCTGCTGACCGTGCCGCGGCCCTCGGCGCCGGGAGCGCCGATCGTCGCGTCGCCGGAGTTGAACGTGGCGCGGTAGGTGGAGCCGCCCGCCTTCTCGAGGCCGGCCGAGTTCGCGAAGGTGGCGAGCGAGAGCCGGCCCACGGCTTCGGACGCGCCATTGGTGAAGGAGCCGATGATGGTGCCGTCCTTGCCGACGCTGAACCCGGCGAACGTCCCGGCGCTGCGGCCGTCCTGGCCGCTCACGGCGAGCGTGCTCAGCTTGGCGTAGCCGGTGATGGAGTCGAGCTGCACGGTGACGCCGCCCACGGTGACGTTGCCGCCGGCGGTCTGCAGGCCGTTGGCGAAGGCGAGGGATCCGGCGCCGGTCGCACCCGTGCCGTCGGCCCCGGCGACGTCCCAGCCCGCAGCCGAGCGGGTGAAGGTCAGGGTGAGGGTGCGGGACTTGCCGGCGGCGTCGAAGGCCTCGATGTCGCGGACGAGCTGCGTGCCGACGGTCGCGTCGGACGGCAGGTTGCCGTCGATCGTGGCCGTGCTCGTCGCGATCGCGCCGGCCACGGTGTTCATCGGGAGGGTGAGGTCACCGATGCGGCCGCCCTCGTTGACGACGCCGTTCACGGCGGGGAGACCCTGGACGATGGAGCCGTCGGGCGTGACCAGGCGACCCGCCGCGTCGACGTCGAAGGCACCGGCGCGGGAGTAGAGCGTCTCACCGCCCTGGCGGGTCACGAAGAAGCCGTCGCCGGAGATCATCATGTCCGTCGCGCGGCCGGTCGCCTGCGACGAGCCCTGGGCGAAGTTGGTGCTGATGCCGGCGACCTGCACGCCGAGGCCCACCTGGGCGGGGTTGGTGCCGCCGAGGCCGGCCTGCGGGCCGCCCGCGCCCTGGGTGAGCTGCGAGAGCGTGTCCTGGAACTGCACGGCGGAGCCCTTGAAGCCGGCGGTGTTGACATTGGCGATGTTGTTGCCGGTCACGTCGAGCATGGTCTGGTGCGAGCGGAGGCCGGAGATGCCGGAGTAGAGCGAGCGAAGCATGAGGACTGCCTTTCGAAGGTGGTGGAGCGGTGAGGTGTGTGGAAAGTACGGGGCGTGCGGGTCAGAGCGAGGAGGGCGACGTCGGCGCGGGCGCCGACGGTGCAGTGGCAGAGGACGCGGAGGGAGAAGGTGCCGGCGCGGAGGCGCCCGTGCCTCCCCCGGTGATGCCCGCGATCACGTCGAGGGAGACGGCCTTGCCGTCCACGGTCACCTGCGGCACGGCGCCGGCGTAGGAGACCGCGGTGGCGGTGCCGGTCACGGTCGCGCCGTCGGTGCCCTCGTAGGAGACCTGCTTGCCGATAAGCGAGGCGGACGCCATGCGCATCTGCAGCGAGAAGTTCTCCTCGCTCGTGGTGGTCATCGCCGTGATCTTCTCCATCATGGCGAGCTGCGTGGTCTGGGCGATCATCTCGTTCGTGTCCATGGGCGAGCTCGGGTCCTGGTTGCGCAGCTGCGACACGAGCAGCGACATGAAGACCTCGCCGTCCATGGTCTGCTTGGGCGCGCGCGTCGGCGTGCTCGCGGGCGGGGTGGTTGCGGTGATGGCGTCGATGGGCATGGGGACTCCTGGTGTCTAGGCCATCACGTCGATGGTGGAGAGCGGACCGTAGGCCGAGGCGCGGGTGGCGTGCTCGATCACGGGGGCGGCGGACTGCCGGGCGAGGCCATCGGCGCGCTCGCCGAAGGCCGGGGGCCGCTCGGGCGACTGCCCGCGCGGGTCGGACGGCTGGTTCTGCGAGGACAGGTCGAGGCTCGTCTGCAGCCCCGCGCCGGCGAGGTCCCGACGGAGGTCGGGAAGGATCGCGCGCACCGCGTCTCGGCCGAGGTCGGATGCGGCGAAAAGCTGCACCTGCATCGCCTCGGCGGAGACGTGCGCGCGCACGGTGACGGGCCCGAGGTTGTCCGGGGTCACGGTGACGGTCACGACGTGCTCGCCGTGACCCGCGGCCGCGAGGCTGAAGATCGGCTTCGCGAGCTGGGCGGGCAGCGGAGCCTGGGCCGGCGCCTGGGGTGCGGCGGCGGGAGCCGCGGGAGACGCAACGGCGGCCGGGGCGGCCTGCGGCGCGGTGGCCGTCGGTGCCGGCGTCGCCGACGTCGACGTCGACGTCGACGTCGACTGCACCGCCGCGTCGTCCGAGCGCGAGCCCGCTGCGGACCGAGCGGCCGCGGTGGACGGTACGCCGGCCGTCGCCGGTGCGGCGGCGGCGGCGGCGGCGGCGGCCACCGTGACTCCGGCGGGAAGTGCGGTGGCCGGCGCGGCGGATGCAGCGGGGACGCCGGCGACGGCCGTGGCGGATGCAGCGGGGACACCGGCGACGGGGCCGGTGCGGACGTCGCCGGCCACGACGACCTCGACCGCCTCGGCGGACGTCGGCGCCGCAGATGCGGTTGCGGGCGTGGTCGGCGTCTGCGTCGCAGTCGTGGTGGCGGTGGCGGACGTCGGCGTCTGCGTCGCAGTCGTGGTGGCGGTGGCGGACGTCGGCGCCGGAGTCGCCGCAGTGGTCGTGGTGGTGGGCACTGTCACCGCCGCCGCGGCCGAGTCGGCGATGGTCGGCTCGGCAGTCGCCGCCGCGCCGGAAGCCGGGACGGTGAGCGCCGAAGCGACGGGAGCGACGGGAGCGACGGTGGTCGGTCCGACGGCGGCACGGACGGCCGTGCTGTCGGTGGCGGGCGCAGATGTCGCGGCAGCGGTGGTGATGGAGGTGGCGACCTGGCCGGCCGCAGCCCCGTCGGCCGGCGTGGCTGCGGGCAGCACGGTCGTCGATGCGGCGGCAGCGGCCGCATTCTGCCCGCTCCCATCGGCGGCAGACGCGTCGAGCAGCGAAGCGGTTCCGGTGTCGGTGTCGGTGTCCGTCTTGGTGTCGATACTGTCCGCGGGGGCGGCATCGACGGGGCGTCCCGTCGACGCGACGCCGAGGGCGGCGGCCGAGACGGCCAGAGCCGGCGGCCAGGAGGCCACGAGCGGCGCGACGGCTGGAGTGGTCGGCTGAGCGCCCGGCGCGACGAGCTCCGCGGCAGCCGAGCCGGCAGCCGAGGCGGCGCCGGTCGACGCCGCGGCCGACGCCACCGGCGGTGCGGCGGGCGCTGCACCCTGCTCGGCGGAGACGACACCGGAGACGACCGCACCGGTCGCGGGGCCCGACGCGGACGCCGCGGAGGCACCCGTCGCCGTGCCGCCCGCGGTACGGGCGGGAGCGGTGGGCGTGGCAGCGGCGAGCATGGCCGCGCCGAAGCCGTCCGCACCGGACGATGCGGAGGAGCCGGCCGACGCGTCGGGCGCGACGGTGGCGGTCGCGCGGGGCGCGCTGAGGATCAGGTTCACAGCGGTGCTCCGCTCATTCTGCTCCGCAGGGCCGCGGTGGCGAGGTCGGTCGTGCCGGTCGCGCTGGCGCGGACGGTCGCGCCGCTGACGGCCGGGGAGGCGAGGGCGGCGGCGGCCGCTGCGACGCTGTTCTCCGGCGCGACGCGACGGATGGTCACGATCTCGGACTCCGGGAAGTAGACGGAGTTGATCTTGACCCGGTCGCCGGGCTTGGGCGCGTAGAGGATCTTGTTGTCGCCGAGGTAGATGGAGATGTGGCCGCCGTTGTCGTTGACGATGAGGTCACCGGGCTTGGCGTCCTTCAGCGACTTCACCTCGGTGCCGAGCGTCGACTGGCCGGATACGAGCCGGGGCACGTCGACGCCGAGGTCCTTCATCACGCGCTGCACGAGTCCGGAGCAGTCGATGCCGTTCGCATCCTCGCCGCCGAGCTCGTAGGGCACACCGAGGTACTTCTTCGCCGTCTCGACGATCGCGTCGCCGGTGAGGCCGCCCGCGCCGGGCACGGGCGAACCGGTCGAGCCGGTCGCCTTCGTGCCGGCGGCTCCGGTGGCGGCGCCCGCCGCGGCTCCCGTGGCACCGGCGATGGTGGCCCCGGTGGCGGGCGCGGTCGTTCCGGTGGTGCTCTCCGCCTGCGCGAGCGCGCCGGCGAAGGTCGCCGCGTTCGATGCCGCGGACGCGGTCTTCGCCGCGCTGCCCGAGACGCCCGGGGACAGCTGGGTGATGGTCGACTGGATCTGCTGGACCCGGCCGAGGACGTCGCCGATGCTCATCGGGTCGCCTCCGGGGAGGTGCGGTGCCACGCGGTCGACGCGACCTCGTCGAGCACGAGCTGCTCGGCCCGGGCGTCCTCGGTCAGCACGCGCTCGATGTGCTTGACCTCGAGCTTCTCGAGGCCGATGGATCGGGTGCGGGCGGCGTTGAAGGCGGCCTGCGCGCTATCGGCCTCCGCGCGGCGCGACGCGGCCATGGCGTCGAGCTCGGCGAGCATGCCGCGGGTGGATGCGCGGGCGGCACTCACCGCGAAGAGCGTGGCGGAGTCCGTGATGGCTACGGGCTCCCCCGTCAGCACGGCGGCCGTGCGGGCGCGGCGAGCCGTCGCCTCGGCGAGCCGGGCGTTCGCGGACGCAAGGGCGCTGCCCGCCTCGTCCTGCTGGGCGTGGCGGAGCCGGAGCAGACCGGCGAGCGGGAAGCTGCGGCTCATGCGGCCACCCCCAGCGTGCGGCAGAGCGCGGCGAGGCGCTGCCAGGCGTCGGCGGACGACGTGCCGTCGTCCATCCGCTGGCGGAGGAACGCGTTGATGGCGGCCTCGTTGTCCACGGCGGCGTCGACGAGCGGGTTGGTGCCGCGCTGGTAGGCGCCGACGTCGAGCAGGTCCTGGGCGGTGCGACGCGCGGCGAGCACGCTCCGCAGGCTCGTGGCCATGGCGGTCTGCTCGCGCGGCAGCACCTTGGAGGCGACGCGCGAGACGGAGCCGAGCACGTCGACGGACGGGAAGTGGCCCACGACGGCGAGCTTGCGGTCGAGCACGACGTGGCCGTCGAGGATGGAGCGCGCGGCGTCGGCGATCGGCTCGTTGTGGTCGTCGCCGTCCACGAGCACGGTGTACATGCCGGTGACGGAGCCGGTCCGGTCCGTGCCGGCGCGCTCGAGCAGCTGGGCGAGCACGGAGAAGGTCGACGGCGGGTAGCCGCGGGTCGCGGGCGGCTCGCCCACGGAGAGGCCGATCTCGCGCTGCGCCATGGCCACGCGGGTCAGCGAGTCCATCATGAGCACGACGTCGGAGCCGCCGTCGCGGAAGGACTCGGCGATGCGGGTGGCGACGAAGGCGGCGCGCAGGCGCATCATGGCCGGCTCGTCCGAGGTGGACACGACGACGATGGAGCGCGCGAGGCCCTCGGGTCCGAGGTCGTCCTCGAGGAACTCGCGCACCTCGCGGCCGCGCTCCCCCACCAGGGCGACGACGGACACCTCGGCGTCGGTGCCGCGGGCGATCATCGACAGCAGCGACGACTTGCCGACGCCGGATCCGGCGAACAGGCCGAGGCGCTGACCGCGGCCGACGGTGGTCATGGTGTCGAGCACGCGCACGCCGAGCTGGAGCGGCGTGTCGATGCGGGCGCGCTGCATGGAGTTCGGGGTCTCGTGGTCGAGCGGGACCAGGGCGTCGACCTCGAGCGGGCCCTTGCCGTCGATCGGGCGGCCGAGGCCGTCGAGCACGCGGCCGAACAACCCGCGGCCGGTGGGGACGAGGATGGGCGAGCCCTTGGAGCGCGCGGGGGCTCCGGCGCTCACGCCGGCCATGCGTCCGAGCGGCATGCAGCGGACGCCGTCAGGGGTCGTGGCGACGACCTCCGCGTCGACCCCGGCGCCGGCGCCGATGGTGACGATGTCGCCGATGGCCGCGTCCAGGCCGCGGACGACGGCGCCGAGGCCGACGATCGACGACACGACGCCGACGCGCTCGGGGCGGGCCGCGGTGAGCGCCGAGGAGACGGCCGTGGGGCGCGGGGTCCAGACCATGGTCATGAGTTCGCTCCCTTCAGGGTCGTGGCGCTCGGGACGGATGCGGAGTACGCGGAAGAAGAAGAAGAAGAAGGAACGGCCGCCGGGTCGGCGGAGGTGGTGCCGGTGCCGGCGGAGAGCAGGAGCGCCTCGCGCACCCGGGCCATGGCGGTGCTGACGCGCGCGTCGAGGAAGCCGTCGTCGAGGTCGGCCACGGCGTCGCCCGAGGCGAGCGTCGGGTCCGCGACGAGGGTCACGCGGGAGCGGCGACGCACGTTCTCGTCGAGGGCGGCGAGGTCGCCCGGGTTGAGCCGCACGGCGCGCACTGACTCGGGTCCGGCCACGGCGAGCACGCGCTCGACCGCGAGCCGGGCGGCCGCCTCGGCGACGCTCAGCTCCTGGCCCACGAGGGCCTCGGCGAGCTGCACGGCGAGGGTCACGATCGACTCCTCGGCCTCCGACACCAGCGGCAGCGCGCGCTCGTCGAGGGCGCGGGTGGCGGCGGCCAGCGCGCTCAGCGCGCGCTCGGTCCGGGCCTCGGCCGCACGCAGGGCGGCGACGTGCTCGGCGTCGCGGCGCGCGTCGCGCTCCGCGATCTCGGCCGCCGCGGCGCGCAGGCCGGCCGCGTAGCCGGCGGCGTGCCCCTGGGCGACACCGCGGGCCTCGGCGGCGGCGCGGCTGTCGTCTCGGAGCGCGGGGAACGCCATGCGCGAGAACACCGTCTCAGTCGACATACGCGTCCTCGTCCCCCCGCTGGACCGTGATGGTCCCCTCGGCCGCGAGCGACCGGATCGAGCGCACGACCTCGGCGCGGGCCTCCTCGACCTGCGACAGGCGCACAGGGCCCATCGACGAGATCTCGTCGTCCAGCAGCTCGCGGTTGCGCTCGGAGACGTTGCTGCGGATGGCCGCGACGACGGCCTCCGGCGCGCCCTTCATGGCGAGCGCGAGCATGGCGGAGTCGATGCCGCGCAGCACCTGCTGGATGTCGCGGGCCTCGAGCTTCACCAGGTCCTCGAACGTGAGCATGCGCGAGCGCACCTCCTCGGCGAGCCGGGGGTCGCGCTCCTCGAGCCCCTCGAGCAGCGAGCGCTCGGTGGAGCTGTCGGACCGGTTGATGATGTCGACGAGCGGCTGGATGCCACCGACCACCTCGACGGGCTCGCGCGGGGTCACGACCGCACCCGCCCGCACCTTCAGCGCGGACGCGACGATATTGACCGACTCGGGCGTGGCGGTGCCCATGGTGGCGATGCACTGGGCGACGTCGGTGCGCAGCGGGCCGTCGAGCCCGGCCATCACGGCGGACGCGCGGTCGGCGCGCAGGTGGGCGAGCACGAGCGCGATGGTCTGCGGCAGCTCGCCGTCGAGGAGGGTCCGGAGCTGACCGGGCTCGACCTCGGCGAGGAACTCGAAGGACTTGCCGGCCATCGAGGACGCGAGGCGGTCCATGACGCCCGCGGCGCGCTCGGAGCCGAAGGACGCCTCGAGCAGGCCGACGGCGATGTCGCGGCCGCCGCGGCTCTGCCGCTTGCCGCTCATGGCGATCTCGTGGAACTCGGCGACCGCGCTGTCGGCGACGGCCGAGTCGACGCGGCGCAGCCGCACGATCTCCGCGGTGATCTCCTCGGCCTCGACCTCGGAGAACTGCTGCATCACCTGGGCCGCGCGGGCCTGGTCCATCTGCATGAGGATGACGGCGACCTTCTGCGCCCCGCTCAGGCCGGCGATGGCGGTGGCGCTCATACGGGCTGCCTCTCGTCCATCAGGCTGCGCAGGAAGTCAGCGGTCTTCTGCGGGTCGCGCTCGGCGAGAGCGTCGATGTCGGCGCGCTTCTGGTCGATCGGCAGCGGCTCGGCCGGCAGGGCCGGCGGGGTGGGCAGCGCGACCGTCTCGATCGGGAGCGCGGTGCCGGGGTCGTTGATCGCGAGCGGCACGGCGGCGGCATCCCAGGTGGTCGGCGCGTTCGCGAGGACACCGAGGTCGACCTCCTCGCGGCTCTGCTTGCGGGAGCGCTTCGCGATGAGGATGAGCGAGGTGATGAGCACCGCGACGACGCCGAGCGTGATGACGGCGGTGCGCAGGAGCGCGCCCTGCGCCTCGGCGGCGGCCTGGGCCTCGGCCGCGGCGATGGCGGCCTTCGCGTCGGCGGCGGCGTCGGTGTTGAAGTCGACGACCTCGACGGTCACGGCGTCGCCGCGGGTGGCGTCGATGCCCGCGGCGGACGCCACGAGGTCGGACACGGTGTTCACGTTGAGCCCGCCCGCGGCGGCCCTGTTGACGGCCACGGACACGGTCTGGCGCGCCACGGTGCCGGCCGGGATGGTCGTGGACTCGGTGATCTTGTTCACGGCGTTGTTCTTGGTCGTGGACTCGGAGGCGAAGGTGCCGTCGCCGTTGCCGCCGTTCGGCACGGCGATGTTGTCCGGGCCGAGCACGCCCGCGGCGGTGCCGCCCGCTCCGGTGTAGTCCTCCGTCTGGGTGGTCTCGTTCAGCGCCGGGGCGCCCTCGGGCGTGGTGAAGGTCTCCTCCACCCGCTCGCCTGACTCCTGGCTCATGTCGGCGGCGACGACGACGGTGGCGTTGCCCGCGCCGACCACGCGGTCGAGCATGGCCTGCACCGAGCCGCGCACCCGGTCCTCGTAGTCCGTCGCCTGCTTGGCGGTGCTGCCGGTCGCGCCGGCGCCGACCGCGGAGAGCACGGTGCCCGCGGCGTCGATCACGGCGACGTCGGTGGGCTTCATGTCCTCGATGGAGGCGGAGGTGAGGTGCACGATGGCCTGGACCTGGTCGGCGTTCAGTGTGACGCCCTGGTCGGTCTCGATGAACACCGATGCGGTGGGGTCGGCCTTCTCGGAGACGAACACCGTCTCCTCGGGCATGGCGAGCCGCACCGAGGCGGTCTTGACTCCGTCGAGGGCGCCGATGGTCGTGGCGAGCTCGCCCTCGAGGGCGCGCTTGTAGGTCACCGACTGCTGGAACTCGGACGAGGTGACGCCCATGCTGTCGAGCAGCGAGTAGCCGCCGCTGTCGGAGGTCGGAAGGCCGGCGGCCGCGGCCTTGAGGCGCTGGTCGTAGACGCTCTCCTCGGGGACGAGGATCGTGGATCCGCCGCTCGTGAGCTCGTAGGGCACGCCGTCGGTGCGCAGCTGCTCGACGATGGTGTTCGCGTCCGCCGGGGCGAGGCCCGAGAACAGCGGGGTGTACGAGGGCTTGGCGGCCCAGGAGGCGAGGGCGACAGAGCCGAGCACGAGCACGGCGACGCCGAGGAGCGCGATGGTGCGCTGGGCGATGGTGAACTCGCGGATGGAGTTGCCGAGGCGGCCGAACATGCCGCGAAGCTGAGCGGGCATCAGGCCTGCATCCTCATGATCTCGTTGAACGCGTCGACGCCCTTGTTGCGCACGGCGGCGACGAGCTCGAGCGTGACCTGGGCGCGGGTCGACGCGATGGTGGCGTTGTGGATGTCGTTGAGGTCACCGGTGACCGCCTTGACGGCGAGGTCGTTGGACGTGCTCTGCAGCTGCTGCAGCTCGTCGACGGCGCCGGTCATGGCGGTGGCGAAGCCGGAGCCGCCGGTGCCGGTCGTCGCGGCGGTGCCCGCGACGCCCTGGGTACCCGTAACGGGCAGTACCGATCCGATGGGTGCGATGGGCATCAGTTGCGTCCGATCTGCAGGGCTGCCTGGTAGGTCTCCTTGGCGCGGTCCACGACCGCGGCGTTCGCCTGGTAGCCACGCTGCGCCATGATGAGCGAGCCCATCTGGGCTCCGAGGTCGATGTCCGGGTAGCGCACGTAGCCCTCGGCGTCGGCGAGCGGGTGGTCGGGCTCGAAGACGACGCGGCCGGCCTCGCTGCCGTACTCCGTGCCGGCGACGTAGGCGCCGGTGGTGCCCTCCCCCTCCTGGGCGAGGATGTAGCGGGCCTGGAACGCGGCGCCGTCGGTGGACTTCGCGGTGTTCGCGTTGGCGATGTTGTCGGAGACCGCGTCGAGCCACTTACGGTGCACGGTGAGGCCGGAGCCGGCGATCCCGATGGCGTCGAAGGTCATCAGCTGGTCCGCATCGCGGTGCGGACGCCGGAGAAGGTGCCCTCGACGGCGCGCGAGGCGAACTGGTAGCGCAGCACGGTGTCGACGTTGGACAGGGTCTCGGTGTCGAGGTTGACGTTGTTGCCGTCGAGGCGCGTGGGCTCGAGCGAGCGCTCCGTCGTCGCGGTGACGGAACCGCTGCCGGCGCGGACGGAGGTCGCGAGGGCGTCCTCGAACTGCACGCGCTTGGCGGTGTAGCCGGGCGTGTTGACGTTGGCGATGTTGTTGGCGATGGTGCGCTGCCTGAGCGCCAGGCCATCGAGCGCGCTCGTGAGCGCGGCCGAGGTCACGGATTCCAGCATGGGTGCTCGCTTCGAGAGGAAGTAAGGACGTGCGGCCGATCCGTGGCCAGGGAGTGAGCGATCCATGCTCACTGAGTGCTATCGGCTGCAGCCAGCCGGTCGGTTAGCGAAGCGGAAGGGGAAATCCCGAACGGGGGGTACGGGGCGCTGTACGCGGCGCCGTCAGCCGAGGACGTCGAGGTAGACGGAGTCCCGGGCCGGGCGTGCGGGGTCGACGGCGCGCACGGTCACCAGGTGGCGCGCGACGCGCGCCCGCTCCCCCTGCAGCAGGGCTTCCGCGTCCCGCTGCGCGCCAAGCAGGCGGGTCGCGCGGTCGGCGAGAGCCGCGGGGAGCGGCCCGATGCCGGCGGGCGGCGACCAGGGGGCGAGGAGCTCACCCGGTTCGCCAGGCTCGTGCGGTTCACCGGCGGTGCCGCGGAACGACGGGTGCGCGGCCATCGCCGCGGTGCGCTCGAGCTCGTCGAGCGCGGCAACCCAGGCGTCGTGCTGTCGTCCCTCGATCGGCGCGGCGTCGGGGGCGGTGTCGGGTGCGGGCGGCACGTCAGGCGACGCCGAGCGTGCCGGCGCCGACGGTCTGCTGGGCGGACGCGGGCAGCTGGGCGGCGGCCTCGTGCCACGCCTGGCGCAGCGGCTCGAGCAGCCCGATGCACTCGCGGGTGAGGGCGACGTCACGCTGGATGTTCGCGTTGATGAGGGCCGTGGACGCGTACGTGTACAGCGCGAGCAGCCCCTCTCCCCCGTCCCACACCTCGACCTTGAGCGTCGACATGAGCTCCGCGACGATCGCCTGCGCGTGCACGAGGTTCTCGGACGCGGCGGGCCAGCGGCCGTCGAGCTGGGCGACCTCGGCGCGACCGAGGTCGAGCAGCAGGCGGTCGTACAGCATGGTGAGCAGGCGCACGGGGGTCGCGGAGAGGATGGCGTCGCGGTTGTACTGCGAGCGCTGGGCGTAGGTGCCGGTCATCAGGGTCATGAGGAGCTTCCGGAGTCGAGGGAGGCGAGGGAGTCGAGGCGAGCGTGGGTGCCGGACGTCAGGATCACGAGGGTCATGAGGAGCTTCCCGAGTTGAGGGAGGCGAGCTGCCCCGAGAGCCAGGAGGACTGGGAGTTAAGGTTGCTGAGCGCCACCTCCAGGGCGGCGTAGGTGCGCTCGAGCGTGCTGCGGCGGGTGTCGAGCCGGCGGTCCCAGGCCTCGACCTGGTCGCCGAGCACGCGGACCTCGGACTGCTGACCGGTGATCTTCATGGTGATCTGCCCGGTGTACTTGTCCGACGATGCGCTCGCCGCGGTGGAGACGCGCGACGCGATCTCGGAAACCATGGCCTGCGTGCCGGCCGGGTCGTCCTTCAGCGCCGTCGCGAACTTCTCCGCGTCGTACTCGATGGAGCCCGTCTTCGTGATCGAGATACCGATCGAGGACGGCGAGCGCCCGTTGACGGGCATCGTGGCGGCCGAGAGGAGACGCTGGTCGACGTCGCGGACGGTGCTGTCGCCCGAGAAGACGCCGCCCGTGGTCACGGTGTTGCCCGCGGAGTTGGTGGTCGTGGACACCTTCGTCTGGTTCTCGACGGAGGTGAAGATGGCGTTGAGACCGTCGACGAGGCTCTTCGCGACACCGGCGATGCCGGCGTCGTCGCGGCCGACGGTGACGGAGATGGGCTTGGTGGAGACCTCGGTGACGGTCACGGCCACGCCGGTGAGCAGCCCGTCGAACGTGTTGGTCGGCGAGGTGACCGAGCGGGCCGCCGCGGTGCCGGCCCAGAGGGTGACGGCGGCGTCCTGCGCGGAGCGCACGGTGACGCCACCGGATGCGGTCAGCGCGTCCTTCGCCTTCGGTGCACCGCCCTGGGCGCCGCGATAGACGTCGAAGCCGCCCGCCGCGCCGGTCTCGGTGGCGGTGAACTGCACGCGGTAGCTCCCGCCGCCCGCGTCGACCTTCGTCGCGCTGACCCCGGCGCCGGAGGCGTTGACCGCCTTCACGACGTCGTCGAGCGAGGCGGACGCGGCCGTGACCTCGGTCCTCGTGCCGTCCTTGCCGACGAACGTCAGCACGGGAGGCCGGTCCATCCACTCGGTCAGGACGGGCGAGACGGTCTGCTGGCTCTGGGCGAGCCTGTCCACGAGGAACTCGACGCCGCCCTGGACGGCGCCGGTGGCCGTCTTCGCGGTGACGGACGGCGCGCTCGTCGTCGCGGTGAGCAGCTGGAGCGACTCGGGCTTGGCGGTCTTGGTCGCGAGCTCGCCGAGCGACGCGACCTTCGTGTTCAGGGCCTGCAGGGCCGAGATGTAGTTCTGGGTGCTCGTGACCTTGTTCTTCAGCAGCGTCTGCGGGACTGCCTCGATCTTCATGAGCGACGTGATCATGGACGTCGTGTCCAGGCCGCTGATCAGGCCGTCGATGGCGAGTGACATGGGTGCTTCTCTTTCCCGCTGGTCAGGTCGGTGGTGCGTGTCCGGCGCGCGCGGGCGGCGTGCGCCGGGGCGAACGAGAGAGGCCGGTGGTGAAGGCGGAACGGAGTGTCAACCCCATCCCTCCAACACCACCGGCCATCGATCCTCGTGCGAGGGGTTCTCTAGCCGCTTCGCTTAGCGGAGGAGCGAGAGGACGCCCTGGTTGGACTGGTTCGCCTGCGCGAGCATGGACGTACCGGCCTGCGAGAGGATGTTCGCGCGGGTGAACTTGACCATTTCCTCAGCCATGTCCGTGTCGCGGATGCGCGATCCGGCCGCGGACAGGTTCTCCTTCGAGACGGAGATGTTGCGCACGACGGACTCGAAGCGGTTCTGGCTGGCACCGAGCTCGGCGCGAGCGGTAGAAACGCCCTTGATCTGCGTGTCAACGGCGGCGATCGTGGTGAGCGACGCGGCTGCATCGGCGAAGCCGGCGGCTGCGAGGCCGCTGATGGCCGTTCCGATCGCCTTGACGTCGGTGAGGTCGACGGTGATCTGGTCCGCGGCGGCGTTGGAGCCCGCGCCGACCTGGAAGGTCAGCGAGGTCTTGGCGCCGTCGAGGAGGTTGATGCCGTTGAAGTTCGTGGAGTCACCGATACGGGTGAGCTCCTTGCCGAGCTCCGTGACCTCGGTCGCGATCGCGGCGCGGGAGTCCGCGTTGTTCGAGTCGTTGCCGGACTGAACAGCGAGGTCACGCACGCGCTGCAGGATGGAGTGCACCTCGGTGAGCGAGCCTTCAGCGGTCTGGATGACGCTGATGCCGTCCTGAGCGTTGCGGGCGGCGACCGAGAGGCCTCCGACCTGCGACTTCAGGCCCTCCGAGATGGCGAGACCCGCCGCGTCGTCCGCTGCGCGGTTGATGCGGAGGCCGCTGGACAGCTTCTCCAGCGACTTGGACAGGTCGTTCTGCGTGGTGCTGAGGTTGCGGTACGAGTTGTTCGCCGCGAGGTTGGTGTTGATCTGCATACCCATTGTTGTTCTCCTCCGTGATGTGGGTCGTACTGTCTGCCCTTCCGTGGGCTGACGTGAATAGCTATCGGCAGTGCCGACGCCGTGGTTAGGAGTCCGCCGAAGTTTTTTCTTCGGATCAGGACGCGACGCTGGAGTGCGCCAGGACGGTCGGCTGCAGGGCGCGCGCCATGCCGGCCATGGTGCCCTCGGCCATGCGCGCGAGGTACGCGGCGCGGCGGGCGGGGGCGGTGCGGGACTCGGGCGTGTACTCCGCCGCGGGGTCGTCCGCGTAGTGGGTGCCGAAGCCGTCGCGCAGCAGGCGCATGGCCTCGGTGCGCTGCTGGGACACGGCGGAGTGGGTGATGCCGAGCTCCTCGGCCACCTCCTTGACCGTGCGGTCCTCGAAGTAGATGGCGCGGACGATGAGGCGCATGCGCTCCGGGAGCGCGTCGACCGAGGCGTGCAGGTAGCGGAGCTTCTCGGACTCGAGCAGGCTCTCCTCCGGCAGCACGGTCTCGGCGGCCAGGAACTCCGCGGTCACGTCGTCCAGCGCGGTCACGGTGCGGGACGCGTCGGCGAGAGCGGAGACGGTGGTCTCCCGGTCGGTGCCGAGGGCCGCGGCCAGCTCGTCGACGGTCGGCGTGCGGCCGAGGCTCGCGGTGAGCGTCTCCTGCACCGCCATCGTGTCCTTGATGCGGCGGCGCGTGCCACGGCTGGCCCAGTCGCTCGCCCGCATGTCGTCGGCGAAGGCGCCGACGATGCGCTTGCGGGCGTATGCACCGAACGGGATGCCGAGGTCGGGGTTGAAGGCGTCCGCCGCGGTCACCAGGGCGAGCGCGCCGGCCGAGGCCAGGTCGTCCCGCGAGAGGTGGCTGGCTCGGGCGCAGACCTCGGAAACGAGGTAGCCGACGAGCGGCAGGTTCTCGACGACCAGGCGATTGCGCGCAGCACGATCCATTGTGTTTTCCCCCCGGAAAATCCCCCCGGCGAGAGTCGTTCTCGCCTGCTCTCTCACGCTAGTGATCGGCGTCTTTCCCGTGTTGATTCCGGAGCCCCCACAACGGGGGTTCGGGTGCCCCCCTTTGGTGGCACACCCATAGAGGGGACGTGTTGCGGAACGGATCGGGCCCGCTCGCTAACATCCCGGCGCCCCCGGCCGATAGTGCTCCCCGAAGGCGGTACTCACCGCCCCGGGACGACGGCCGAAGGGCCACCTCGGACACCCCGGTCACGACAACACGGACGAAAAGAAAGAGTCGGAGGAACAGCGTGGGCGCGAACGAACTGTCGGCGCTGCTCTGGCGGGAGCGCGAGCTGCTCGAACTGCTCAGCTTCAAGCTCGAGGAGGAGCAGCTCCTGCTCACCGCGGGCAAGTCGCGCTGGGTGCAGCACGCCACCCGCGAGGTGGAGCAGGTGCTCGCACGGCTGCGCAGCACCGGCCTCGCCCGGTCCGTCGAGGCCGCGTCGCTCGCCCGCGAGTGGGGAGCGGACGAGGACGCGCCGCTGCGCGAGCTGGTGGCGCACGCCCCCGCCGGTCCGTGGTCGGACATCTTCGCCGGGCACCTGCAGGCGATGACGCAGCTGACCGGCCAGATCAAGGGACTCCGCGACGAGAACGAGCAGTTCCTCCGCGCCGCCGCCCGGTCGACCCAGGAGACCCTTGCCGGCGTGAACCTCGATCCCACCACCTACGACGCGACCGGGGCATCCGGCGTCGTCGCCGCGGGCAGCCGGCTCGTCGACCGGACCCTGTAGGAGTCAGCACCATGAGCACATTCAGTGGCCTGTCCACGGCGTACAGCGGCCTCGTCGCCGCCCGCGCCGGGCTGGACGTCGTCGGCCAGAACATCGCGAACGCCAACACCGAGGGGTACACCCGCCAGCGCGTGCAGACCTCCTCCGTCGCCGCCCCGGCCCACACCGGCCTCTTCTCGTCCGGCGTGCGACCCGGCCAGGGCGTCTCCGTCGACTCCATCGCGCGGCTCGGCAACCTCCACCTCGACGCGCAGGTGCGCTCGTCGTCCGCCGCGTCCGGTTACCAGTCGACCCGCGCCGACGTGCTCGCCACGGTCGAGACGTCGCTGCAGGAACCCGGCGAGAACGGCATCTCCGACCAGCTGCAGGAGATGTGGGCGGCCTGGCAGGACCTGTCGAACCGCGCGGGCGATCCGGCCGCCGGCGCCCTCGTGCTCAGCAACGCCTCCGTGCTCACCACCTCTCTCGCCGACCGCTACAGCCAGGTCGAGGACGAGTGGACGAAACAGCGCTCCGTCGTCGACACCCTCGGCTCCCAGCTGAACAGCGCGGCCGCGCAGGTCGCGGATCTGAACGTCGCGATCCGGTCCACCCTCTCGTCGGGCGGCAACGCCAACGAGCTGATCGACAGGCGCGCCTCGCTGACGGAGAGCATCGCGTCCCTCGCCGGCGGCGCCGTGCGGGAGAAGGCCGACGGCACCGTCGACGTGTTCATCGGCGGCAACGCCCTCGTGACCGGCGACAGCGCGCGATCCGTGACCGTCGTGGGATCCCGGTCCCTCAGCGGAGCCGCGGGCTCGCCCGTCGCACTGGAGTGGTCGCACCGCCCCGGGGCCCCCGTCGCGCTCGACGGCGGCCGCATCGCGGGCTGGCTGTCCGTGCTCGCGCCGGCCACCGCATCCGGCACCGGCGGCACGCTCGCCGAGGTCGCCGCCACCTACAACGCGTTCGCCACCCAGCTGGCCGCCCAGGTCAACACCGTGCACAGCGGCGGGGCGACCCCGTCCGGAGCCACCGGGCGCGACTTCTTCGGCTTCACCGCGGGAGTGCCCGCCGCCAAGGGTCTGACCGTGCTGCCCACCGACGCCGCCGGCATCGCCTCGGGCACGCCCGGTGCGGGTGCGAAGGACGGGTCGGTCGCGGACTCCATCTCGCAGCTCGGCGTCGGGGCCGGCTCCCCCGACTCCCGCTGGACTGCCTTCGTGACCACGATCGCCGTCGCCGCGAAGACGGAGGCGCACCACTCGGTGCTCACCGACGTCGCCGCGACGTCCGCCAAGAACCAGCAGCTGGCCAACTCCACGGTCGACATGGACGAGGAGAACGTGAACCTGCTGACGTTCCAGCACGCCTACCAGGGCGCCGCCCGGGTCATGACCGCGGTCGACGAGATGCTCGACGTGCTGATCAACCGCACCGGACTGGTGGGAAGGTAACCGATGGTCTCCCGTGTCACCAACCAGACGCTGATGACGTCTGCCCAGCGCAACCTGCAGACGAGCATGGCGCGCCTGGCGACGCTGCAGAGCCAGGCGTCGTCGCAGAAGGCGATCACCAAGCCCTCCGACGACCCCACGGGCACCGGCGACTCGCTCCGCGTACGCGGGCAGCAGCGCGCCGCCGAGCAGTACGCCCGCAACGCGGACAACGGCAACGGCTGGCTCACCATGGGCGACGCCGCCCTGGGCGCGAGCGAGCGCATCCTCAACCGCGTGCGCGACCTCACCGTGCAGGGCGCGAACGAGGCCACGCTGACGCCGGCGACCCGTGAGGCCATCGCCTCAGAGCTCGACGGCCTGCGCAGCGAGCTGCTCGGCCAGGCCAACACCAAGTACCAGGGCCGCTCGGTCTTCGCCGGCAACTCCGACTCCGCGTCGGCGTTCGCCCCCGACTTCAGCTTCAGCGGAGCGGGGAACGGCGCCGTGCAGCGGCGCATCGGCGCGGACACCACCGTCCGCGTCGACGCCGACGGGGCCGCGATCTTCGGCGCCGGGGGCGACTCCGCGTTCGCGCTGATCAACCGCATCTCCTCGGACCTCCGCGCCGGCGTCAGCGTGAGCACCCACCTCGACGCCGTCGACGCGCGGCTCAACACCGTCATCGCGGGTCACGCCGAGCTCGGCACCCGCCATGCCCAGATACTGAAGGCGGAGGAGACGCTCATGACGCTGTCCGGAACCCTGGAAGCCCAGAGAGCCGGCATCGAGGACGTCGACCTGAGCAAGGTCATCCTCGACCTCAAGCTGCAGGAGGTCTCCTACCAGTCCGCCCTCGCCGTAACCGCCCGCGTTCTCCAGCCGACCCTGATGGACTTCCTCTCGTGAACCCTGTACTGACCTTCGTCGCCCCGCCGCCCGGACTCGCCCCGCTCGTCGACTTCTCGCTCGACAAGATCGACGGCGCGGACGGCCTCTACGCCATGCACGCCAACCTCGATTCCGAGCTGCGCCTCTTCCTGCTCGACGCGCAGGTGCACCTGCCCGACTACGCGCCGATGCTCACGGACGAGCAGTGCGCCTCGGTCGACGTGCGGACGCCGGAGGACGCGATCGTCCTCGTCGTCGCGAACCCGGCCGAGGACGGCACCACGGTGAACCTTCTCGCGCCCATCGTGGTGAACGCGTCCACCGGGGCGAGCGCCCAGTTCATCCTGGAGGGCCAGAACTACTCCCTGCGCCAGGAGCTCCGCGCCGCCGCGTAACGCGGGTGCGCTTCGGTGACGTTCCTTCCCGTTGCGGGCCGGCTCTCGACGCAATTCAGCAGATCAGCCCGGAAGCCCGGCGTGTCCGCACCCGGACGCGGCGTGTCGCCCGAGGTCTGCTGAATTGCGTCCGGCAACCGACAGATCCGCCGACGGAACGTACCCGCGGAGGTCTCCTCGCGGTCGCTGAGCCTGCCGAAGCGACACACGCCACCCCGGGGACGCACCCACGCGGTCGCTGAGCCTGCCGAAGCGGCGTTACGTCCCTTCGACAAGCTCAGGGACCGTGATGGGTCAGGCTCAGGGCAGCGTGGGTGCTGAATGCAGGCCAGCCGCGTAACCAACGCAGGCTCCCTCACAGGGGGCGGCGCGGCGATCCGGGAACGGTTACCGTCGCGGAGGTGCCGGAGCCTGCGCTGCGTGCATCAGCCGCTCAGTGCAACCGCAGCGGCGTTACGTCCCTTCGACAAGCTCAGGGACCGTGATGGGTCAGCTGGCCTTGCTCGCCCGGCGGGCCGCCAGCTCGTCCATCGGGTCGACCGTCTCGGTGTTGAGCTCGACGAGGCTGGTCTCGACCTCGCGGAGGACCTTGCCGACGGCGATGCCGAAGACGCCCTGGCCGCGGCTCACGAGGTCGATGACCTCGTCGTTCGAGGTGCAGAGGTAGACGCTGGCGCCGTCGCTCATGAGCGTCGTCTGGGCCAGGTCGTTCACGCCCGCCTCGCGGAGCTGGTTGACGGCGGTGCGGATCTGCTGGAGGGAGATGCCCGTGTCGAGGAGCCGCTTCACGAGCTTGAGCACGAGGATGTCGCGGAAGCCGTAGAGGCGCTGCGATCCGGACCCGGCGGCGCCGCGGACGGTGGGCTCCACGAGTCCGGTGCGCGCCCAGTAGTCGAGCTGGCGATAGCTGATGCCCGCCGCGCGAGCGGCGACGGCGCCGCGATAGCCGGCGTTCGCGTCCATCTCGGGCAAACCGTCGGTGAACAGCAGACCGAGGTCGTAACGCGCTCCGTCGTTACGGCTGAGATCACTCATCGGACTGCCTTTCACCCTTTCGGCCGGTATCCCGGCCGAACCAACTCCGTCAAAGGTACCGACGACGACGGTCGCCCCGAGGGACATTCGACCGAAGCCCCCGGCGTGTCGGATGTCGGAGGGAGGTTTCGGATCAGTCTACTGGGCCAGGCGCCCGAGAGCGGATCGAATCAGGCTGCCGCGGACCACCTCGAGCTGGTTCGCGATCTCCTTGGCGCGCTCAGCGACGGCCGCCTTGCTCGATGCATCCCGCCTGCGGGCGAGCGGCGCGAGGGCGCTCTCGATGAGCCCGAGCTCGCGCTCCGTGGCCGCGCGGAAGCCGCGCAGGTGCCGCGGCTCGATCCCGCAGCGCTGCAGCTCCACGAGGGCGCGGAGGACCGCGAGCGTGTCGTCGCCGTACACCTCGGCGGGCACGATCACCGAGGCGGACACGGCGTCGTTCAGCAGCATGGGCGACGCCCCGGCCTCGCGGAGCAGCTCCTCGCGGTTGAAGCGGCGCTCCTGCGACAGCATCGACGGTCGCGGCCCGGCGACGGCGCCGGCCCCCGCACCGGGGAACTCGGGCGTGCGGCCCGCGTCGACGTCGTGCAGGTACTCGCGGATGACCTTGAGCGGGAGGTAGTGGTCCCGCTGCATCGACAGGATGAGCCGCAGCCGGTCGACGTCGGCGGCGCAGAACTTGCGGTAGCCGGACTCCGTGCGGGCGGGCGACACGAGCTTCTGCTCCTCGAGGAAGCGCAGCTTGGACGGCGTGAGGTCGGGGAACTCCGGCGTGAGCCGGGCGAGCACCTGACCGATGCTGAGCAGCGGTGCCGGCGCAGGCAGCCTCGCCGCGGCGGAGGACGCTGCCACTACTTGCTCAGCGCGCGCGCGAGGTCGAGCCGCGACGCGTAGAAGGTGAGGCGGAACTTGCCCACCTGCACCTCCGCCCCGTCGCTGAGCAGCGCCGTGTCGATGCGGACGCCGTCGAAGTACGTGCCGTTGAGGGAGCCGAGGTCCTTGACCTGGAACGAGGTGCCGTGGCGCAGGAACTGGGCGTGCCGGCGCGATACCGTGACGTCGTCGAGGAAGATGTCGGCGTCCGGGTGGCGGCCCACCGTGGTCACGTCGGCGTCGAGCAGGAAGCGGGCGCCCGCGTTGGGGCCGCGGCGCACCACGAGCAGGGCCGAGCCGGACGGGAGGCTGCCGACCGCCTCGCGCTCCTCCGTGGAGACGCTCGAGTCGAGGGCGGCGAGCTGGGCGGCGAGGTCGTCGCTGAACGTCGCAGTCGTGTCCGTACTGATGTACTCCGGCTGCTGCTCGGGAACCCCGCCTACAGGTATCCGACCGTGTTCCGGTGTGTCATCGAGACCGCGGTCATCCATGCCCGTACCTCCTCATTAGCCCTTTAGCGTATCGGATCGGAGCGAGCGTTCGCCCCGCCGTCGCGGAGAAGACGGCCTGTCTGGCGGGCGTAGAGAATCCCCGCCCACCAGTACAGAAATGCTCCCCAGAGAGCGAACGCCCAGCCGACCGGATCGGTGAACGGGGCGACGACGGGGAGCGCCTGTCCGAGCACGATCATAGGGAGCGAGTAGAACAAACAAAAGGTGGCGATCTTCCCGAGGCGGTGCACGGGTAACGGACCGTAACCGTGGTTGACGAGCACCACGCCGACCACGATCAGGAACACGTCGCGCGCGACGATCAGCAGGGCGAGCCACCACGGCAGGATCTCGCGCGCCGCCAGCCCGAGGAGGCAGGCCAGCATGAACAGCCGGTCGGCCGCGGGATCGAGAAGCTGCCCGAGCCGGGTGATCTGATCGAAGCGCCGGGCGATGTAGCCGTCGAGGAGGTCGGTGAACGTCGCGACGGCCAGCACGACGAGCGCGAGCACGTCGTCGCCGTTCAGCAGGAGCCACAGGAAGACGGGCACCAGGGCGAGCCGCGCGACGCTCAGCAGATTGGGCACGGTGAGCACGCGACTGGTCCCGGAGCCGCCGGCGGTGTCCACGGGGCCGAGTCTACCGACCGCCCTCCGCGGCCCCGCGAGGTCCGGGCGGGTCGCGTTCGCGGCCCGCCCCGCGCGGTCAGGACACGTCGATGACGGTCTTGACCCAGCCCTCCTCGCGGCGGTCGAAGCTCTCGTAGGCGTCGATCGCCGACGGGATCTCGATCTGCTGCGTGATGAACGCCGTGGGGTCGAACAGCCCCGAGGCGACGAGGTCGATAAGGGGCGGCGTCACGGCCCGGTGATTGCAGTTGCCCATCCGGATGGTGAGGTTCTTGTTCATCGCCTGTCCGATGGGGTAGCTGGTGAGCTGCGGCGGGTACACGCCGATGATGCCGATCCGGCCGGCCTTGGCCACCGACTCCACCGCCCACTGCGACGCCTGGCTCGGCGCGTCGCCCGGGACCCAGAGGTCACCGTGCGGCTGGGCGCCGGGCGCCACCTGAGCCACCTCCGCCGCGAACGCCTCGGCGTTCTGCTCCGCCGCCTCGGCTGCGGGGCCCGACTTCGGCCGCTGGGAGTCCACGCCGACCGCATCGATCACCGCGTCCACGCCGGCGCCGAAGGTGAGCTCCTGCAGCACGGCGACCGGGTCCTCGCGATTGAAGTCGATGACCTCGGCGTTCTGGGCCAGCGCCTGGGCGAGCCGGGTCTCGATCCCGTCGACGGCGAAGACGCGACCCGCGCCCTGGCGGTACGCCGACGCGATGGCGAGCTGCCCCACGATTCCCGCGCCGAACACCGCCACCGTGTCCCCGCGCCGCACGCCGGCGAGCTCCGCCCCGAACCACGAGGTCGGGAAGATGTCGGAGAGCAGGATCGCCGAGTCGTCCGAGACGTTCTCGGGGATCGGGATCAGGGTGTGCGAGGCCCACGGCACGCGCGCGTACTCCGCCTGCAGGCCGTTGATCGACCCCGTGGTCGAGGGGCCGCCGAAGAACGCCGTGCCGGCGGCGGGGCCGTTCGGGTTCGCACGGTCGCACTGCGCCGTGTTGCCCTGCCGGCACATGGCGCACGTTCCGCACGACATGGTGGAGCAGACGATCACGCGGTCGCCGGGGCTGAACCCGCGCACGGCGGCACCCACCTCCATGACGACGCCGACGGCCTCGTGGCCGAGGATGGTGCCCTCCTCCATGCCGGCCATCGTTCCGCGGACCATGTGCAGGTCGGTGCCGCAGATCGCGCTCCTCGTGATCTGCACGATCGCGTCCGTCGGCTCGAGGATCGTCGGATCCGCCACGGTGTCGAGGCGGATGTCGCCCTCGGAATGCCACACAACTGCCTTCATCGCGCTCTCCTCGTCTCGCCCGCCCGCGGACCCCCTGCGGATCCGTTCCCGGTTCCCGGCACCCGGAAAGTCAACGCCGGGGGCGCGAAGAAGTGAAGCGGTCCGCCGTCGGATGTCGGTGGTGCCGTGCCACCATCGACCATGCGTCACTTCATCATTCCTCCGTACCTCCTCGCCCACGTCGCCGACTCGGCCGGCGACCGCTTTCCGCGGGCCGCGCAGGCCGCACGGCACGCCCTCCGGGATGACGAGCCCGTGCGCCTCGCCCGCGCCGCGCGCCCCCGCTATCCCGACTTCGGCGGGAGCGTGCCGCCGACGGCCCTGGCCCGGGAGCCGCGGGGCCCGCAGCGCACCGTCTACGACGCCCGCAACGCGGAGGAGCTGCCCGGCTTCCGGGTGCGAGCCGAGGGCGAGCCGGAGGTCGTGGAGGACGCCGCGGCGAACGAGGCGTACGACGGCCTCGGCCAGACCTACGCGATGTTCGCCGAGGCGTTCGGCCGGGCGTCCATCGACGACCGTGAGATGCCGCTGCACGCGACGGTGCACTACGGCGAGGAGTACGACAACGCGTTCTGGGACGGGGAGCGCATGGTCTTCGGGGACGGGGACGGCGAGATCTTCACGCGCTTCACCGCGTCGATCAGCGTCATCGGGCACGAGCTCGGTCACGGGGTCATCCAGACCACGGCGAACCTCGAGTACCAGGGCCAGCCCGGCGCGCTCAACGAGTCGTTGTCCGACGTGTTCGGTGCGCTCGTGGAGCAGCACTCCCGCGGGCAGGACGCCGCGGCCGCGAGCTGGCTGGTGGGCGCCGAGCTCTTCACCGACGCTGTGGAGGGGGTGGCGCTGCGGTCGATGAAGGAGCCGGGCACGGCGTACGACGACGACCTGCTCGGCAAGGACCCGCAGCCGGGGCACATGGACGATTTCGTGCAGACGACGGAGGACTATGGCGGGGTGCACATCAACTCGGGCATCCCCAACCGCGCCTTCGTGCTGGCCGCGACGGCCATCGGCGGCTCCGCCTGGGAGGCGCCCGGCCGGATCTGGTACGAGACCCTCACGGGCGCGTCCCTCACGCCGACGACCGACTTCGCGACGTTCGCCACGGCGACCCTCGCCACGGCGACGCGGCTGTTCGGCGCGGAGTCGCCCGAGAGCGCCGCCGTCGCGGACGCCTGGGCGGCCGTCGGGGTGCCGGTGTCGGAATGAGGGTCGTCGTCGCGCGCAGCGGTGGGGTCACGGGCATCGCCGTCCGCTGGGTGGTCGATGTCGGCGAGGGCCCGGAGTACTCGGACTGGTTCGTGCTCATCGACGCCTGCCCGTGGGACGACGAGCCCGACGACCCGCCCGTGCCCGACCGCTTCCTCTACCTCATCCGCGCCAACGGGCGGCGGGTGACGCTGCCGGAGCAGCGGGTGCAGGGTCCGTGGCGCGAGCTCGTCGACCGGGTGCGTGCCACGGGCACCAAGGAGCGCGGGCGCGCCCTGGAGCCGCTCGACGCCGACGACGACGAGCCGTCAGGACCGGACGGAGCCGTCAGGCCAGGAGCGTGAACGCGCTGGCGCTCAGCGTCTCCGCATCCTCCGGGCACAGGTACTCGGAGCCGCCGGGGCAGCCGAGGAACTCGGCGAGCGCGCTGGACAGCACGTCGTGGGCCGACGCGTGCGTCGGGGAGTCGAAGCGCGTCACCTCGTAGCGGCCGTCGCAGAGGTCGACGAAGCCGAGGAGGCTGATGCCGGGGAGACCGTCGAGCCGCCGGTCGGCGACGCGCCATCTCGTCCGCGAGATCGGCGTGATCCTCAGGTCGTCGGCTTTCGGGGTGGGGTGTTCTCGGGTACGCACGGGAGGTCCTTCGCATTCGGGTGTGAAGTACTGACGACGGTGCGCCTGGGTGGACGCGTGTCGCGGGTGGTGCTGTAGTGCTGTGGTGCCGGTACTGCTGTGCTTGGGTAAGCGATCGGCGCGCGGGTACGCGCCGAGGTCTAACCGCGGCTCTGCCGCGTCTTGCGGTCGTTCGCCTTGCGGATCGCGTCGACCAGTTCGTCCTTCGTCATCGAGGAACGGCCGGGGACGTCGAGCTTCTTGGCGATGTCGTACAGGTGCTGCTTCGACGCGTTCGCGTCCACCCCGCCCGCGGTGTCGGCCGAGGTGTCCCCCGCCGCACGGGCATCCGAGGGGCCGGATCTCTCCTTGGCCTCCCAGTGGTCCCCCACCTTCTCGTACGAGTGCTTCAGCGCGGCGAAGGCGGTGCGGTGGGCCCGCTCCCCCTCCCCGTACGTCTTCACGGCCGAGTCGTGGGCTTCGGACCAGATGGCCTGAGCGTGCTGGGGCGAGCGCCGGATCGTGTCCGGGATCTCCTCAATGCTCGGCATGAGTCCTCCACCTGGGGAACTAGGGTGCCCCGAATCTACACTGGCGCGTTGCGGGTGCGCGACTGTTCCGGGGGTATTGCGCCGCGGTGACCGGCCCCCGTTCGGGCCGGTTCCGCCCCGGCACGACGGGCTCCCGCTCGAGCGGACCCGGTGCCGCCGCGCCGGCCGCCGGTCAGCGCCGGGCAGAGGCCCCGGCGAGAAGCGACGCGAAGTCCACGCCGACCGCGAGCGGAGCGGGCGACGAAGCGGGCCGCGAGCGCGCGACGAGGTCCGCGAGCTCCCCCGCGGCACGGTCGATGCGGCTCTCCAGACCCTGGCCGCCCTCGGTGCCCGCGCCCCAGTCGGCGGACGCGGCGAAGACGCCGGTCGGCACGACGACGGCGTGCAGGTAGCTGAACAGGGGACGCAGGGCGTGATCGAGCACGAGCGAGTGCCGCTCGCTGCCGCCGGTCGCCGCGGCGAGCACGGGGACGCCGTCCAGGGCGCCGGGCTCGACGACGTCGAGGAACGACTTGAACAGCCCGCTGTAGCTGCCGTTGAAGACGGGCGTCACGGCGATGATGCCGTCGGCGCCGGTCAGCGTGGCGAGGGCGCGGCGCAGATCGGGGCTCGGGAACCCCGTGAGGAGGTTGTTCGTCACGTCCTGGGCGAGGTCGCGGACCTCGATGTGCTCGACGATCGCCTGCACGCCCTCGGCGCGGAGCCGGTCGACGGCGGCAGCGGCGAGCCGGTCCGCGAGCAGGCGGGTGGACGAGGGAACGCCGAGGCCGGCGGAGACGACGGCGATGGTCCGGGTGGTCATGATCCTCTTCTTCCTCTATGCGTTTGCATACAGGTGCAAGAACGCCACGGGGCAGGATCTATTCCCCGCCCCCTGCGGTCAGGCGCGGACGGGCACCGGACCCACGGAGTCGCGGAGCACGAGGGTCGCCGGGAGGTGCGCGTCGACGTCGCCGTGGGGCAGGCCGGCGAGCCGGCGCAGCAGAATGGTGGCCGCGGCGACGCCGACGTCGTAGATGGGCTGGGCGACCACCGTGAGCGGAGGATCCGTGAGTGCGGCCCACTCGAAGTCGTCGAACATGACGAAGGAGAGGTCGCCCGGCACCCGCAGGCCGCGATCCTTCAGCGTGCGCAGCACGTCAAGGGCGATGAGGCTGTCGGAGGCGAGGATCGCCGTGGGCGGGTCGGCGAGGTCGAGCAGGTCCTCCACGATCGACCGGGTGCGGTCCCGGCCGTGCGCACCGAAGCGGATCAGCTCGGCCGAGGGCTCGATGCCGCGGGAACGCAGCGCACCGACGATGCCCGCGAGGCGGTCCGTCACCGACGACACCCGGAGCTCGAGCCGGTCGGAATACGTCTCCCCCTCGGTCTGCAGGGCGGACACGAAGGCGATGCGGGTGTGTCCGGCATCGAGCAGCGCGGCGGTCGCGGCGCCCGCGCTCGGAGCGATGTCCACCTCGACCGACACGGCCTCCAGCCCGGCGACGCGGCGATCGAGGAGCACCAGCGGCCGGCCCGCCTCGCCCACCCAGCGGAGGTGCCCCGTCTCGAAGCTCGACGCCGGGGCGACGATGAGGCCGTCCACCCGCTTGTCGAGCAGCACCCGCACCGCGTCTATCTCGGTCCGCACGTCCTCGGAGGTGTTGATGAGGATCACGTCGTAGCCCGCCGCCTTCGCGGTGTCGGAGATCCCGCGCATGGCGAGCCCGAAGTAGCCGTTCTCGATGTCGCCGACGATGACGCCGATGGTCTTCGACTTACCCGTGTTCATGCTGCGGGCCAGCTCGTTCGGGCGGTAGTCGAGCTCCTCCGCCGCGGCCTGCACGCGCTCGCGGACGCTGTCGCTCACGGCGCCGTAGTCGCCGAGTGCCCGGGCGGCCGTCGCCTTCGACACCCCCGCCCGCCGCGCAACGTCCGCCACGGTCACGGCGCGCTGCCGATCACCCGGTTCGACCATGAACACAAGCTCCTGTCGCTCTCGAAAATTGACCCTTGACTGGTCTTCACAGCGGCGGGTAGGTTGCCTACTCAAGCGAATGAGACCGGTCTCAACATAGCGACTGAGACCGGACTCAACAAGCGCCTCACCCGAAACACACACCTTCGGTCCCACCCCCGACGGTGCCCGGTCGCCCTCGGCCACCCCCCCACACGAAAAGGACAGCTGTGAACATTCGCACCACGCTTCGCCCGGTGATCGCGGCCGCCGCCGGCGCGGCCACCCTCCTCTCGCTCGCCGCCTGCAGCTCCGGCGGCGGCCAGGCGGCGAGCTCGACGGAGGACAACCCGTACAGCCTCATCACCCCGGGCGAGATCCGCGTCGGCAGCGTCGGCGACATCAAGCCCTATGCGTTCGCCGACGCCGACGGGAAGTTCAGCGGCTTCGACATCGAGCTCTTCACCGACGTGGCCGAGCGCGCCGGGATCGACGACGTCGTCTTCACCGGCCAGGACTTCTCGAGTCTCCTCGCCGCCGTCGCCAACGGGCAGTTCGACGTCGGCGTCGCGGCGATCGGCATCACCGACGAGCGCAAGCAGACGGTCGACTTCAGCGAGGGCTACCTCGCCGGCTACCTCACGCTGCTCAGCACGAAGGACAGCGGCGTCTCGTCCCCCGACGACCTCGCCGGCACCCGCCTCGGCGTCGTGCAGGGCACCCTGCAGGAGGCCTACGCGGTGAAGAACTTCTCCGACGCGGAGCTGGTCCGGTTCCCGGACAACAACACCGCGATCGCGGCGCTGAACAACGGCACCGTCCAGGCGCACTTCCTCGACTACGAGTCCACCAAGGCCTACATCGAGCAGTACGACCTCGTCAGCGTCGCGGACATCCCCTCGTTCGACGCCCCGGCAGGCTTCGCCCTGAAGAAGGGCAATGACGAGCTCCGCGAGGCCCTCAACGAGGGTCTTGCCGAGGCGATGGAGGACGGCACCTGGAAGGAGTTGTACCAGAAGTGGTTCCCGGGCTCCCCGATGCCCGAGCAGTACCTGCCCCAGGCCGAGCAGACCTCGACCCCCACTCCCGCTCCGGAGTCCTGACCCGCACGGGGTGGTGCGGGACCGCCCGCACCACCCCTCCCCACACCGACACCGTCTAGAGGAATCCCATGGACTGGCTCGACACCCTCCTCAGCACCTTCTTCGACATCGAGGCGATGCTCGCGGTGCTGCCGCAGCTTCTCGGCACCGGCCTCGTCAACACCCTCGTCATCTCCGCCGCCGCGACCGTCATCGGCGTCGTGCTCGGCATGATCATCGCCGTGATGGGCATCTCCCCGTCGCGCTGGCTGCGCGTGCCGGCCCGGATCTACACCGACGTGTTCCGCGGCCTGCCGGCGATCCTGACCATCCTGCTCATCGGCCAGGGCTTCACGCGCTTCAGCCAGGCGATCTTCGGCCCCTCCCCCTATCCCCTCGGCATCCTCGCGCTGAGCCTCATCGCGAGCGCCTACATCGGCGAGATCTTCCGCGCCGGCATCCAGAGCGTCGACCGCGGCCAGCTCGAGGCCTGCCGCGCGCTCGGCATGAGCTACGGCAGGGCGATGCGCCTCGTCGTGGTGCCGCAGGGCATCCGCCGGGTGCTGCCCGCCCTCGTGAACCAGTTCATCGCCATCGTGAAGGACTCGAGCCTCGTGTACTTCCTCGGGCTGCTCGTGACCGAGCGCGAGCTGTTCCGGGTGGGCCAGGACGCCGCCGTGCTCACCGGCAACCTGTCCCCGCTCGTACTCGCGGGCCTCTTCTACCTGATCATCACCGTGCCCCTCACCCACCTCGTCAACTACTTCGACAACCGGTTCCGCACCGGGCGGCGCAAGGCCGCGCCGCCGAAGAGCGGTCTCGACGAGGTCGAGGAGCTGGCACCCGTCACCCTGACCTACGGGAGCAACACATGACGTACACCTCGCCCGTCCCCGTGACCGACGGTCACCTCTACCAGGGCTCGAGCCTCGAGCTCGTGAACCTCGGCATGGCCTACGGCGCCATCGACGTGCTGCGCGACGTGAGCATCTCGGTCGCCCCCGGCACCACGACCTGCATCGTCGGCCCCTCCGGCTCCGGCAAGTCGACCATGCTCCGCGGCATCAACCGCCTGCACGAGCCGAAGTCCGGCAGGGTGCTGCTCGCCGGGGAGGACGCCCTCGCGCTCCGGCCCGACGTGCTCCGCCGGCGCATCGGCCTGGTGTTCCAGCACTTCAACCTCTTCCCCGACCACACCGCGCTCGAGAACGTGGCGCTCTCGCTGCGC
This sequence comes from uncultured Microbacteriaceae bacterium, assembly GCA_947487835.1. Classification (GTDB taxonomy): domain Bacteria; phylum Actinomycetota; class Actinomycetes; order Actinomycetales; family Microbacteriaceae; genus Planctomonas. Next base: position 274,099 of record CANKXX010000002.1, on the reverse strand, counting down.
AAGGTGAAGGGGATGCGGAAGCAGGACGCCCTCCGCATCGCGAACGAGCGCCTCGCCGAGGTCGGCCTCGCCGAGCGCGCCGACCACCGGCCGCGGGACCTCTCCGGCGGCCAGCAGCAGCGCGTCGCCATCGCCCGCGCGCTCGCCATGGAGCCCGAGGTCATGCTCTTCGACGAGGTGACCAGCGCGCTCGACCCCGAGCTGGTGAAGGGCGTGCTCAACCTCATGGCCGCCCTCGGTCAGCGCGGCATGACCATGGTGGTGGTCACCCACGAGATGAACTTCGCCCGGCGCGTGGCCGACCAGGTCGTGTTCATGGACGAGGGCCGGGTCGTGGAGATGGGGCCGCCCGAGCAGATCTTCGATGCGCCGCGCAGCCCGCGGCTCCAGCGCTTCCTCTCGCAGGTGCTCTGATGGGCCGCGTCCTCCGCACCGGGATCGTCGGCTTCGGCACGTCCGGCCGGGTTTTCCACGCCCCCTTCGTGAGCACGAACCCCGACTACTCCCTCGACGTGATCGTCACGGGAGACCCGGAGCGCGCGGCCGAGGCCGGCCGCCTGCATCCCGGCGCCCGCGTCGTCGGCACGCCGGACGAGCTGTTCGCCCTGGCCGGCGACCTCGACCTCGTGATCCTCGGCTCGCCGCCCGCGACGCACGCGCCGCTGGCGCACCGCGCCATCGACGCGGGGTTCGCCGTCGTCGTCGACAAGCCGTTCGCCGTCGACGCCCGTGAGGGGTCCGACCTCGTCGATCACGCCGTGAGCAGCGGCGTGCCGCTCACGGTCTTCCAGAACCGGCGCTGGGACGGGGACTTCCTCACCCTCCGCTCGCTCCTGCAGGAGGACGCCCTCGGCGACGTGCACCGGTTCGAGTCGCGCTTCACCTGGTGGAAGCCGCAGGAGGCGAAGAGCTGGAAGGCCGCGGCGACGGCGACCGAGGGCGGCGGCATCCTGTTCGACCTCGGCACCCACCTCGTCGACCAGGCCGTGCAGCTGTTCGGCGCCGTCGAGGACCTGCACGCCGAGCTCGACACGCGTCGCCCCGGCGGCGCCGCGGAGGACGACGCATTCGTCTCCCTGCTGCACGCCTCAGGGGTGCGCTCGCACCTCTGGATGAGCTCGCTCGCCGCGCAGTCCGGCCCCCGCTTCCGCGTGCTCGGCTCGCGGGCCGGCTACACCAAGTGGGGCCTCGACGAGCAGGAGGGCCGGCTGAAGGCGGGCGCCCTGCCCACCGACGAGGGCTACGGGCTCGAGCCGGAGTCGGCCTGGGGCGTGCTCGGCGTCGATCCCGACGTCCGGCGCGTGCCCACCGAGCGCGGCTCCTACGACTCCTTCTACTCCCTGCTCGCCGACGCGCTGCTGCGCGGCGGGGACCTCCCCGTCGATCCGCGCGACGCCGTGCGCGTGCTCGAGGTACTCGAGCGCATCCGCTCGGCCGTTCCCACGCCGGCCTGACCACTCCTCTCTCCCCTCCACAAGCGAAAGAAGTCATGACTCACACCACCACCGCCCCCCGCGTCCTCGTCGTCGGCGCCGGCGTGCTCGGCGTCTCGACCGCCACCGCCCTCGCCCGCGGCGGCGCGCATGTGACCCTCGTCACCGAGGCCGCCGCGTCGTCCGGTGCCTCCGGCCGCTCGCTCTCCTGGCTCAACTCGGCCGGTCCGCGCTCCGACGCCTACCACCTGCTGCGCACCCTCGGCATCGACCGCTACCGCACGATGGCGGCGCGGCTCCCCGGCGCATCCTTCCTGCACTTCGACGGCGGCCTGACCTGGGCGCCGCCCGGCTCCTCCTACCGCGACCGGTTCGAGCACGAGCGGACCATCGGCTACGACACCGTCTGGCTCCGCCCGGAGGAGGTTGCGGCGTGGACGCCCGGCGTCAACCCCGAGGCGATCGCCGAGGAGGGCGCCGTCTTCAACCCCGGCGAGGGCTGGGTCGAGCTGCCGCTGCTCATCGAGCACCTGCTCCGCGAGTTCCGCGCGGCCGGGGGCTTCCTGCAGGAGGGCGTCGGCGCCGTGACCGTGCAGACCCGCGGCGGCCGCGCCAGCGGCGTGCGCACCGCATCCGGCGCCGAGCTCGAGGCGGACGCCGTCGTGCTCGCGACCGGCCCGTCCGTGCCCGCCGACCTCGCGCCGTTCGGGATCGAGATCCCCGACGCCACCCCCATCTCCCTGCTCGTGCGCACCAAGCCGGTGCGGCTGCCGCTGCGCGCGGTGCTCAACACGCCGCGCGTCGCCGTGCGGCCGACCGCGTTCGGCACCCTCGTGCTCGACTCCGCCTGGTCGGAGGAGGAGGTCGTGCCCCGCGGCGACGGCACCTACGAGGTGCGCGAGTCGACCGTGCGCGGGCTGCTGCGCGAGGCGTCGCACGTGCTCGCGGGCGAGCCCGAGCTGGAGCTCGACGGCTGGGGCGTCGGCCCGAAGCCCATCCCGGGCGACGGCGAGCCGGTCGCGGGCGAGCTCGAGCAGGTGCCCGGGCTGCACGTGCTGTTCACGCACAGCGGCGCGACCCTCGGCCTCATCCTCGGCCAGCTCACGGCGAACGAGATCCTCACGGGGGCGACCACCCCGCTGCTCGAGCCGTTCCGCCCCTCGCGCTTCGCGACCCGGCTCGCGACCGTCTAGCAGGTGGCGCCGCGCATCGTCGCGGTCGGCGACAACGTCGTCGACTGCTACCGCAAGCACGCCGTCATGTTCCCCGGCGGCAACTGCGTGAACGTGGCCGCGTACGCCTCCCGGTTCGGCGCCGAGTCCGCGTACGTCGGCGCCGTGGCCGCGGATCCGGCCGGCGCCCTCCTTCGCCGCGCGCTGGGTGAAGAGGGCGTCGGGCTCGACCGGCTCCGGGTCGTGGACGGCTTCACGGCGTACTGCGTGATCGACCACGAGGACGGCGACCGCGTGTTCGTGGAGTCCGACCCCGGGGTGTCGCGGTTTGAGCCGAGCGGCGAGGACCTCGCCTACATCGGCACCTTCGACGCCGTGCACGTCGGCCGCTCCAGCGGACTCGACGAGCACCTCGCCGAGCTCGCCGGCGTCGCGGTGCTGTCCTACGACTTCGCGACGTCGACCGATCCCGGGCACGTCGCCCGGGTGGCGCCGGTCTGCTTCCTCGCGTCCTTCTCGGGCGGCGGTCTCTCCCGGCCGGAGGCGGACGCCCTTCTGCGGTCCGCATCCGCCGCCGGCGCGCGCTGGACCCTGCTCACCCGGGGCGCGGACGGGGCGCTGCTCACTGACGGGACGGAGCTCCACGAGTGCGCCGCCGTACCCGCGACCGTGGTGGACACGCTGGGCGCCGGGGACACGTTCGCCGCCCGGGTGCTCGTCGGCCTGCTCTCCGGAGAGTCCCCCGCGCAGTCCCTCGCGGAGGCCGCCCGCGCGGCGGCCGCCACCTGCGGTGTCGTCGGCGCGTTCGGGCACGGCGTGCCCGTCGACGTGCCGGCCGCGGCCCTCACCCTGTCCTGATCGGCGCCGTGCCGGCCCCCGGCACGGCATCACCCCGGCACGGCATCACCCCGGCACGGCATCACACGAGCCAAAACCGTCGAGTGAATACCAGGCCATCACCACATCCCCACCAACACACGTTCCACCACCACAAGTTCCACCACCACAAGGAGAAACACGCATGACAGACGGCACTTACGTCGGCACCGGCCCCGTCGCGACCATCCCGGACGACATCGTCTCGTCGCAGGAGCGCGCGCTCGAGCTCTGGGACGAGATCGACGCGTTCGTCGCCGCCATCCCGGGACCGCTCCGGCGGGTCTTCCTGGTCGGCGCCGGCGGCTCGTACCTCGGCGTCCAGGCCGCGCAGTACGTGCTCGACCGCCACGCGATCACCCCGTCCGTGGCCATCAACTCCGACGAGTTCTACTTCCGCGCCCCCGCGAGCGTCGGACCGGGCACGCTCGTGATCGTGCTCTCGGGCACCGGCAACACCCCCGAGACCATCCGGGCCGGCGAGTGGGCGCGCGAGCGCGGCGCATCCGTCGCCGGGGTGACGCTGCGCGCCGACGGGCCGCTCGCGCAGTCCCTCGACACGGCGTTCGTGGCGGGCACCGGCAACGGCACACAGATGCTGCTGCAGCTGCTCGCGCTCGCCGTGCTCAAGCGCGACGGCGTGGACGTGACGGCGCAGCTCGAGGCGCTGCGCGCGCTGCCCGCCGCGCTCCTGGCCGCCGTCGAGGCGTTCGAGCCGCGCGCCGAGCAGATCGCGACCGACATGGCGGAGGTGCCGGTGACCTACGTTCTCGCGTCCGGGCCGCTCTTCGGGCCCGCGAGCACGTTCACCATGTGCTACCTGCAGGAGATGCAGTGGCTGCACGCGCAGACGATCAACGCGGACGAGTTCTTCCAGGGCCCGTTCGAGGTCATCGACCGCGAGTCGAAGACGATCGTGTTCCTGGGCGAGGACGAGACCCGGCCGATGGGCGAGCGCGTGCGCCGCTTCCTCACGACCTACGGCGGCGAGACCTACTACGTCGACAGCGCGGACCTCGAGCTGCCCGGGATCCCCGCGGACCAGCGCGGCTACGTCGCGCCCCTCGTCTACGCGGCGCTGGTGGCCCGGCTCGCGGCGCACTACGCGGCGGTGCGCGGCTACGCCCTGGAGGGCCGCCGCTACATGTGGAAGGTGGACTACTGACGCGGTGACGTCGGCGCCGCCCCGGTCAGCCCGCGTCGGCTGATCCGCGTCGGCAGGCTCAGGAATCACACCTACTCGCGCCCGAAACGCGATCACCCACGGTCCTGAGCCTGCCGACGGGCCGCCCGCCACCCGCGGGCGCACCGACCCACCACGGTCCCTGAACCTGTCGAAGGGACGCGACCCGGTCGAGCCACAGCCCTACCGGCCACGAGTTCTCCACAGGACGAAAGTTCTTCGTCGAAGAAACTTTCTACCTGGTAGAATGTGTGCTATGAGAAACCCGGCGACGACGCTCCTCCGCACAGCGGATGCGGTCGCACGCCTGGGCAACTCCCCCGCGGATTTCGCGCCGCTCCCGAAGCAGGACCTCGTTCACGCGCTGCACGCTATCGCCGACCTCAGACAGTGCTGCGACACCTTCACCGCCTGGATTGCGGGTGAGCTGGACCGACGGTCGAGCACCGACCTCGGCTCGAACGGTCTGGCGCAGCAGGAGGGCTACCGGACGCCCCAGGCGATGGTCGAAGCGGTGACGGGCGTGACGAAGGGTGGCGCGGTCTCGATCGTGGAGGTGGGCAAGATGCTCGCCGAGACGGACGCCGTCGAAATCCTGCAGCGCGAGCACCCAGAACTTCCCGCACCGCCCACACCATGGCAGGCACCCATTGCTCACGCGGTCACGGACGGGCGAATCTCCATCGCGCAGGCGGACGCTATCCGAGCCGGCTTGGGTCTGCCCACGGACGCCGTTCCGCCGGAGGCGCTGCGCGAGGCGGCGTCGGAGCTCCTCGAAGACGCCATGACGCTGACCGCGGGTCAACTGCACCGCCGTGCCCGGCAATTTCGTGACGACCTGGACGACACCGAGGTGGCCGACCGAGAGAAGGCCCAACTCGACCAACAGCACCTGAAGGCGTGGAAGCGCGCGGACGGCATGGTGGAAGGCAAGTTCCTCTATGCACCCGAACCCGGCGCCTTCCTGCTCTCCGTCCTGGACGAGCTCACCAACCCCCGCCGAGGCGGGCCGCGGTTCGTGAAGGAAGAGGACCGCGCACGCATCGACGCCATCGCGACAGACCCACGCTCCACCGACCGCCTCGCCGCCGACGGGTTCCTCGAACTCCTCCGCATCGGCGCAGACGCCGACCCCGGCCAGGTCTACGGGTCACGGAGGCCGGCGGTGCGGGTAATAGTGACCCGCGAGTCTCTGCAGTCGGGCGAGGGTCACGGGTCGATCCAAGACACCGGTGAGGCCGTCTCGATCGACACCATCCGCCGCGAGATATGCACCACCGGCACCATCGCCGTGGTCCTCGACGACGACGGCCAGTGCGTCAACGTCGGACGCGAACAACGCCTCTTCACCGCCCGCCAACGGACCGGCCTCGCGGTACGGGACGGTGGCTGCATGTGGCCGGGCTGCGACAGACCGCCGTCCTGGTGCGAGGCGCACCACATCAACCAGTGGAAACGGGACCACGGCAAGACCGACATCGCCGACGGCGTCCTTCTCTGCAAGCACCACCACCTGCTCCTGCACAACCGCGGCTGGGACATCACCAGAACCGGTGGGACGTACACGCTGGTCCCGCCGAGATCCATTAGCCCGACCCGAGAGGGCAGACACCTGGCGACGAAGAGCAGAGCGGTCCAGGACTGGAACCTCCGCCGACACCGCCCGCAGCAGCACGACCGAGCCTCGGCTCATCCACCCGAGCCGCCGCCACCAGGAGGATGACCGTGCTTCCGCCGCACCCACTCGACGAAAGGCCGATTTCGCGGTCCCTGAGCCTGTCGAAGGGACGGAGGGTCGGCTCGCGTCGCTTCGACAAGCTCAGTGACCGTGTGGGCTCAGCGACCGTGTACGGGATCACCGTGTACGGGACGCCTGCGCGCCTGGGCGCGGTGACCATCCGCATCATCGTCGCTGCTCGCGAAGCTCTTGTGGACGGCCAGCGCCGACCGACGGCACCACCTCGGTCCCTGAGCCTGTCGAAGGGACACAAGGTCGACGCATGTCGCTTCGACAAGCTCAGCGACCGTGCTGGCTCGCGACCGTGTGGGCTCAGCGACCGTGTACGGGATCACCGTGTACGGGACGCCTGCCCGCTTGGGCGCGGTGACCATCCACATATCGTCGCTGCTCGCGAAGCTCTTGTGGACGGCCAGCGCCGACCGACGGCACCACCTCGGTCCGTGAGCCTGTCGAAGGGACGCGAGGTCGGCCTGCGTCGCTTCGACAAGCTCAGCGACCGTGGTGGCTCAGCGACCGTGCTGGCTCAGCGCCCGTGAGGGGAACGACCGTGTACGGGACGCCTACCCGCCTCGGCGCGGTGACCATCCGCATCATCGTCGCTGCTCGCGAAGCTCTCGGGAACGGCCAGTGCAGAGCGACGGCACCACCTCGGTCCGTGAGCCTGTCGAGGGGACGCGAGGTCGGCCTGCGTCGCTTCGACAAGCTCAGCGACCGCTGGCTCAGCGACCGTGTGGGGAACGACCATGTGGGGAACGACCGTGTTCGCGACGGCCGCGGACCGCGCGTGACACCATCCACATATCGTCGCTGCTCGCGAAGCTCTCGAGAACTGCTAATGCAGACCGACGGCACCACTTCGGTCCCCAAGGCTGTCAAAGGGACGCGAGGTGGGTTCTACTCGTCGGCGGGGCCCGGGCGGACCTGGGCGTCGTCGCGGATGTCGATACGGGTCGCGCCGTTCGTGCCCTCGGAGACGTCGATGCGCGGGTCGGCGTCCGACTCCACCGCCTCCGGGGCGCTGGTCAGCTGGTCCCTGCGCTTCTCGTCGAAGTCGGTCATGGCTCTCCCTCGTGGTTCGCGCCGGCTCTCCGGCCGTCCGTCCCACCGTAGCGGCGGGTATACCGGCGGCGGGTCAGGCGTAGCGGACGCGGTCCTGCAGGCGGGCGCGGAGCTCGAACATGTCCGGCGCCGCGACGTCGCCGCGGCCGGGAGCACCGGTGCGCAGCAGGTGCGGCAGGACGGACCGGCGCACGACGACGGCGCCCGAGGTGCGGCCACGGTCGACGGAGAGAACGGGAAGGGACAGCGCGTCGTCCGGAACGACCAGCACACTCGCCGTCACCCGCACGCGCAGCTCCCGCGCCAGGGCCTTGGCGCCCTGGGTGAGCGACGCGAGCGGCTCGTGCCCCTCGAGCATCGACTCGCCGACGAGCTCGCCGCGCACCAGGCGCAGCTCGCCCGGTCCCCAGTCCTCGGACTCGAGCACGAACAGGCCGGTCGGGCCGAGCACGACGTGGTCGATGTGGTGCGGCGCGCGGCCCGCGAGCACGTCGTTCCAGATCGAGTACGCGATGCCGAGCCCCGAAACGGCCCGGGCGGTCGCCTCCTCGGCGAGGGCCTTCGAGAGCAGGAGACGGAGCTCGAGCGGGGCGGAGCGCACCAGCGCGGGGTCGTACGGATCCTCGAGCGCGGCGCCGCGGCCGGCCCACTCCCGCATGAGCACGAGGAAGCGCTCGCGCGTCGACCCGCCGGGGTGCCCGTACATCCGGGCGCGCACGGCCGAGCGCGGCCGCTTCGGCGGCTGCGACGGCGGCGCGAAGGGCTCGTGCTCCGGCTCGGCGGTCCCCGAGGCGCGGCCCCGGTCGTACAGCGCGCGGGCGGTGGGGTCACCGATGCGCTCCCAAGCCGCCTGGACGGCGTGGAAGCGGTCCGCGGAGCCGCCCGTGTCGGGATGCGTCTCGCGCAGCAGCCGGCGATACGCGCGGCGGAGCTCGTTCTGATCCGCCGTCGCCTGCACGCCCAGCACCTCGTACGGCGTCGGCGAGGCGGGGCTGTCGAGCATCGGGCGGTCCTTCTGATGGGCGTACGGGGGATTCGAGAATACCGGCGCGGCCTGGGAGGGATGCTGAGGCGGGCGGGCACGCGGCTCGCGCGGGACTCGCGGGCGAGAGCGCCGCTCGGCGTGCCCGGTGGTGGTTTCCTTGTACGGGGCAATGCAGCAGTCGGCCCCCACCGCAGCGCAGCGGCACCGCAGCACAGCGACACCGCATTACCAGCGGCCCGCAGCACAGCGGCACCGCAGCACCGAGGCACGGCGAGAGGACATCCAGATGGCGAAGCAGGGCGACGGACGCACGGCACTCGTGCTCGGCGGCGGCGGGGTGGCCGGCATCGCCTGGGAGACCGGCCTGCTCGCCGGACTCCTCGAGCGGGGCATCGACGTCTCGGACGCGGATGTCGTGGTCGGCACGTCGGCGGGCTCCGTCGTCGGCACCGTCCTCCGCGCCGGCGCGCTGCAGTCCACCTACGATTCGTTGCTCGAGCCGCCGTCCTACGACCTCGCCGGCGTCGAGGGCCTCGACCTCGAGCCGCTGCTGGCCGCGGGCGCCGCGGCCGCGCAGAGCACGGGCACCGAGGAGCAGGCGCGGTCGATCATCGGCCGGGTCGCCGCGCGGGCGCACACGCCCGAGACCGACGACCAGGCCGTCACCCGCTTCGAGCGCCTGCTGCCGACGACCGAGTGGCCCGCAGGCGAGCTGCGGGTCACCGCGGTCGACGCGCTGGACGGCACGTTCCGGGTGCTCGACTCCACGTCCGGCGTCCCGCTGTCGCGGGCCGTGGCCGCGAGCTGCGCGGTGCCCGGCGTCTACCCGGCGACGATGGTCGACGGGCGGCTGCTCATGGACGGCGGGATGCGGTCGAGCACGAACGCCGACGTGGCGGCGGACTGCGATCGCGTGCTCATCGTGGCCTGCGGACCCGAGCTCGCCGTGAGCCCGCTCGGCCCGACGCTCACCGTCGCGGCGGAGGCGCTCCGGTCGACCGCCGAGGTGCTCGTGATCGTCGCGGACGCGGAGAGCACGGCGGCCTTCGGCACGAACCCGCTGCTGCCGGAGTCGAGCACCGCGTCCGCGCTCGCCGGCTTCGCCCAGGCCGCGGACGTGGCCGAGCGGGTCCGCGCCTTCTGGCGCTGACCCGCCCCCACTCAGCCCTTCGTCGCGCCGGCCGTGACGCCGGTCGTGATCTGGCGCTGGAAGATCAGGTACACGACGATGAGCGGCAGCACCACGAGCAGCACGCCGGCCAGGTAGGTCGGCACGTTGTCCGGGTACTGACCGCGCAGCGCGCTCACGCCGACCATCAGCGTCCGCTGGCTGGGCGACTGCATGACGAGTAGCGAGATCAGGATGTCGTTCCAGCAGAACAGGGCGTTCAGGATGCCCATCGACAGCAGCGCCGGGCGGCCGAGCGGCAGCATGATGCGGCCGAAGACGCCGTAGATGGTGTTGCCGTCGACGCGGGCCGCCTCGGTGATCTCCTTCGGGATCCGCGCGAAGTACGCGGTCATGAAGTAGATCGTGAACGGCAGGAACTGCGAGACGTACGCGACGATCAGCCCCGGGTAGGTGTTGATCATCGAGAAGTCGCTCAGCGTCTTGATGAACGGCACCATGATGACCTGGAACGGGATCATCATCGCCGCCAGGATCAGCAGGAACGTCGCCCTGCTCCCCCGGAACGTCAGGTGGCTGAGCGCGAAGCCCGCCATCGACGAGATGAGCAGGATGAGCGCGACCGAGACGACCGTCACGAAGATCGAGTTCAGGTAGTACCGGCCCATGTTGGCCTGGGTCCAGGCGTCGACGAAGTTCTGGAAGTTGAGATCGGTCGTGAGGCCGCCGCGGTCGAGCACGTAGTCGACCCGGGATTTCAGGGCGATGTTCAGCGTGTAGAGCATCGGGTAGATGGTGGCGATGGCGAGGAGCGCCATCGGGGCCGCGATGATCCAGCGGGCCGCGCCTCTGCTGCGCATCAGACCTCCTTGGTGGCGCGGCGGAGCACGCGGATCTGGAGCAGGCCGATCACGAGGATCAGCAGGAGCAGCACGACGGACGCGGCGGACGCGAGGGCGGGCTTCGCCTCGCCGTTCAGCTTCCAGATGAGGAACTCCGGCAGGTAGGAGGCGGCACCGGGGCCGCCTGCCGTCATCGTGTAGAGGAGTCCGAAGATGCCGGTCAGCATGCCGATGGTCGTGGTGACGAACACGAACTGGATCGTCTGCGACAGCTCGGGGATGACGACGTACCAGATGGTCTGCGCGAGGCTCGCGCCGTCGATGCGGGCGGCGTCGAGCAGCTCCTGGTCGACGGTCGAGAAGCCGGCGAGGAAGATCACGAGCGCCATGCCGAAGGTGGCCCAGATGTGCACGCCGAGCACGCTCGGCAGCGCGCTGTTCGACTGGCCGAGCCAGTCGATCACGGGTAGACCGAGCGCCTTGTTCACGTCGTTGAGGGGGCCGTTGGCCGCGAGCACGATGTTGAAGATGGCGCCGATGATGATGGGCGACAGCACGACCGGCAGGAAATACACGCTGCGGTAGAACCGGTGGCCGGGCACCTTGAGGAAGATGAAGGTCGCGAGGATGCCGGCGACGAGCACCTCGAGCGGCACGAACAGCAGCACGACGATCACGTTGCGCGCCGCGGCGTGGAAGCGGACGTCGGTGAAGAGGGTGACGTAGTTGTCGAGCCCGATGAAGACGCCGTTCAGCTCCTGGTCGCCGGTGAACGAGAAGTTCACGCCGAGCACCAGCGGGTAGACCCGGAACACGAGCAGGATGGCGATCGCGGGGAACACGAGCACGAGCGGCGCGGAGCGCTCGAGGCTGAAGCGCCGGCGGGGGCGGCGCTTCGGGGACGCGGCCCCGGGCCGGACGTCCGTGGGGACGTCCGGCCGGGACCCGAGCAATGCGGTCACGAACTCACTCTTCCGATGCCTGCAGCTGGGCGACGGCGTCGTCTACGGTCACCTCGCCGACCAGCAGCTGCTGGCCGAGCGGTGCAGGAGGTCGAGCGTGTCACCGGAGAGCGCGGTGTGCAGCAGCGGCTTGCTGCCGGGCAGCTCCGCGATGATCTCCTGCGCCGAGGTGATGTCGGTGTCGAGCTCGACCGTGGTGTTGGAGACGATCTGGCCGCCGGCCAGCGCGTAGTCGGCCTGGGCGTCGCGCTCGACGGTCGCCTTGATCCAGTCGACCGCGATGTCCTTCTTGTCCTCGTTGAGCACGCCGTAACCGATGCCACCCTCGATGGGCAGCGCGATCGTCGTGCCCTCGTTCGTGGTGACGGGCATCATGAAGCCGAGGTCCTCACCGAGGAACTCGTCGAACTGCTTCCAGTGGGCGATACCCGAGGAGAGCCCGATGACCATGGCCGCCTTGCCGCCGGAGAAGAGGTCGAAGGAGTCGTTGAACATGGCGGTCGAGTTCGCGCCGTCGTTGTACCAGCCGTTCGCGCTCGACTCGGCCCACATGGTGAGCACCTGGCGGGCGTGCTCGCTCGTCCAGTCGCGCTCGCCGTCGATCCAGGCGTCGTACTCGTCCGCGGTGAAGATTCCGGAGCCGAGGCCGGACATGAAGAACTCGATGCCGAGTCCCTCCTTGTTGCCGAGGGCGAAGCAGTCCACCTCGGTGCCCGCCTCGATGGCGTCGCAGGCGGCGCCGAGCTCCTCCCACGTCTTCGGCGGGTTCTCGGGGTCGAGGCCGGCCGAAGTGAAGATGGCCTTGTTGAAGTAGATGGGGAAGCCCTGGAGGAACATCGGCGCGGAGTACGTCTCGCCGTCCGCCTGGAAGGCCGGCCAGCCGGCGAGGTCGCCCGTGATGTCGGACAGCTCGTCGGTGACGGGGATGAGCGAGTCGGCACGGCTCTTCAGCTGCGTGCCACCGTTGAACAGGGCGACGTCCGGGCCCGTGCCCGCCTCGATCGCGCTGCCGAGGAGCGTGTAGTACTGGTCGAACGGCTGCGAGACGATCTCGACCTCGACGTCGGGGTGGGTCTCGTTGAAGTTCGCGACGACGTCCTCCTGGAAGGCCGCGGCGGCGTCGTCCGACGCGCCCCAGTTCCAGATGACGAGCCTGTCGGCCGAGCCACCCTCGCCGCCGCCACCGGAGCCGCCTGTTGCGCCGGTGCTCGCGCCGCCGCATGCCGTGAGGGTGAGGGCCGCGGCGAGACCGAGTGCTGCGGAGCTGATCAATCGCTTCATTGCGAAGTGCCTTCCATATGTGTGCGGGCGCTCGGGGCGGAGCGCCTCGCCGGGTGATGGCGCGGGCAGCCTTGGTGCAGCACTGCGCCGGTACGCCGAATGTAATTGGTCATACGTGTCATGTCAAACGTATTCGGGCGCGAGTGCGAGGTCGGGCAGCGTGCGGCGGCGCAGCGGGTGCGTGCGCTCCGGCTCGGGGCGCGGTCCGGCCAGCGACGGGTCGGGCACGAGGATGCCCAGGCCCTCCGCGGGGCCGCCCGGCTCGACGCGGAAGTCCGCGCGGGCCGCGTCGGCGAAGCCAGGATCCGCGATCACGGAGTGCCGGTCCCGGCCCGCCGCGGACCACACGTCATCGAGCGGCTCGCGGAGCTCCCAGCGCAGGTCCGCGTCGTACCCGCCGTTGCCCGCGAGGAGAGCGCCCTCCACGGGCCGCTCGTCCCAGAACAGGTTGAGGTCGCTCTCCACGGCGAGCCCCCGGACATCCCGGTGGTCCTGGCGGCCGGCGAACGCGGGCGCGCCCCGGCCCACCACGATGTTGTGCGAGAACGTGAACGGCCGGTGCGCCTCGGGCTTGGTCACCGCCACCTGGCTCTCGCCGCCGAACGCCAGGATGTTGTGCCGCACGACGTTCTCCCGCCCGTAGTTCACGTGGAAGGTCTGGTGGCTGCAGTCGTGCACGACGTTGCCCTCGACGATCACATGCGACGACCCCTGGTCGAGGTAGATGCCCCAGCCACCGTAGTTGCGGCAGACCACGTCGTGCACGTGGTTCCCCCGCACGACGGTGCCCGCCGCGATGCCGAGGAGGTAGATGCCGCCCGTGTCGTTCAGCCGCCGCTTCCCCAGGTCGTGGATGTGGTTGAACGCGATGAGGTTGTTCGAGGACGGGCTGGGCGCGTAGTCCCAGACCCAGCCCACGGAGACGCCGGTGTAGAAGAAGTCGTGGATGTGGTTGTGCGCGAGAACGTTGTCGGCTCCGTGCTGGAAGAGGACGGCGACCGCGTTGGGGTAGACCCGGCCGCCCTCGACGATCTCGCAGTCGCTCACCTCGTTGGCGCGGCAGAACCCCTCGCTCGACGCGTCCGCCGAGCCGCCGGCGCGCACGGCACCCGCTCCGAGGTCGCGGAGCAGCGCGCCGCTGACGAGCGCCCCGCGCGTGCCCGCCCCCAGCTCGATGGCGTACCCGTCGACCCGCTCGACCCCGCCGCCCAGGAACACGCAGTCCCGCGCGCCCTCGAGGACGACCGCCGCGGTCGCCTCCGTCGCGCCCTGCACGGCCGCGGCGTACTCCACGTCCCGCGGGAGCATCTCGTCCTCGCGCACGCCGAACGGCGCGCGGGCGGGCGGGGTCTCCTCGTAGCCGGCGTGGCGGAACGTGATTCCCTCGATCCGCACGTTGCGGACGGCGCGCCCGCCCGCGGGGTCTCCGGCGACGCGCACGAAGCGCTCGATGGCGGGGGCGGCGATCACGGCGTCGCCCAGCTGCTCGCCGGGCAGCGGGGCGTAGAGCAGCCGCGGCTCGCTCGCGCCGGAGACCGCGCCGCTGCGGTCGAGGTACCACTCGCCCGCCTCCTCGCCGAAGGCCTCCCCCACGTTGTCGAGCCAGTAGCGGGCGAACCGCTTGGTCGCGTCGTCGCGGAGGGCGAAGATGCTGCGCCGCGAGCTGACGAGCTCCCGCCGGTCGCGGTCGACCGAGGCGATCGGCATGCGCTCCTGCACCCAGAAGTGCGGCACGACCACCTCGACCTCCGTGGGATCGGCGAGCGGCGGCAGGTCGCCGTCCGCGAACTCGAACCGGTCGGACCCGTCGAAGAGGGTGCCGTCGAAGTCGCCGCGCACGTCGAGCCCCGCCTGGCGCTCCATGCGCAGCTCACCGGTCCGCGGATAGCGGGGCCGCGAGCGACGCGCGCCGTTCACGTACAGGCTCACGAACCGGCGCTCCGGGGCGGGCGCGCTCCACACCGTGCGGCCGCGCACGACGGTCTCGCTCCAGCCGGCGATCTCGGCGGAGCCGTCGAACACCGCCCCGTCCCCCGTCGCGGCGATGGTCGTGTGCGAGTCGTCGGGGCCGAGCTCGAGCGTCTCCGGCATGCGGTAGGTGCCGGGCAGGACCCAGATGACGGCCTGCTGGCCGGGGGCCCGCCGCACGCGGAGGAGGCGCATCGCCTGGCCCAGCTCGCGGACCGGATAGGTGGCGGAGCCGATGCCGTGGTGGGATCCGTGCGGCCCGATGTAGACCTCGAGGCGGTCGGTCGGCATGCGAACTCCTTCGTCCGGTCGGCGCGCCGCCTCCGGGGGTCGATGGCCGGCGCAGATACGACGTCATACTATTGGCGGCCAATGAAGTCGCGCGATAGTGCACACATGTGATGTATGTTGTTTCTCGCGAGTCTGCTCGCACCGTGTTTCGACGATGAAGGACGTTATGAGAATCACCGGCTATCGAGCCCTGCGCACCTTCCGGAATTGGGGGCGGCCGGTGGGCGACGTGAACGGCTTCATCGCCTCGGGCGTGACCGAGGTGCCCATCGTGCTGCTCGAGACGGACGAGGGTGTGACGGGCGTCGGCATCGGCTCCACGAGCGACATCGACCGCCTCTTCCCGGCCCTCGAGGGCGAGGACCCGCGCGCCGTCACGGCCCTGTACGACCGGATGCTCGCCCGGGTGTTCAAGTCCGGGCACGGCGGCGCAACGTTCGGCGGCATCGGCACGCTCGACATGGCCCTCTGGGACATCAAGGCGAAGATCGCCGGCGAGCCGCTCTGGCGCCTGCTCGGCGCCCGGGACCGGTTCGTCCCCGGCTACGCGTCCGGGCTCGACATCGCGCTCGACGACGAGGCGCTCGCCGCGTTCTACCGCTCCCTCGCCGAACGCGGGTTCACGAGCGGGAAGCTGAAGGGCGGCCTGGACATCGACGCCGACGTGCGCCGCCTCGGCATCGTCGCGGACGCGCTGAGCGTCAACACCGCCCGCCCCGCGCTCATGCTCGACGCGAACGAGTCGTGGAACCTCAAGCAGGCGGTCCGCTACGTCTCCGCGGTCGAGGAGCGCGTCGACCTGACCTGGGTGGAGGAGCCGCTGCGGCGCTGGGACGCCGCGGGCCACGCGCGCCTGTCCTCCTCCATCCGCGCCGCCGTCGCCACCGGCGAGAACCTGACCGGCCTGGAGCAGTACGCCCCGCTCTTCGACCACCGGGCCGTGGACATCGTGCAGGCCGGCGCCATCTGGGGCATCACCCACTTCCTCCGCGTCGCGGTCGCCGCGCACTCGCGCGACCTTCCGGTGAGCCCGGTCGGCCTCACCTCGAATCCCGCCGTGGCGCACGCCGCGGCCGGAGTGCCCAACCACCTCTCCGCAGAGGTGCAGGACCTCGGCACCCCGTTCGGGCTGACCGTCGACGAGGTCCTCGCCGACGGCGGGATCGTGCTCGGCGACCGGCCGGGCGCCGGCGTCGAGGTGGACGAGGCCGCCATCGAAGCGAACGAGACGTCGGGCACGTGGCTCTCCGTCGACGGGCCGCACGTGCGCTCGCAGCGGGCCGGGCTGCGGCTCGTCCCGGACGACATCGCGGAGCGGGTCAACTGATGGAGCTGCGTCCCGGCCTGCACCGCATCCAGGCGCCGCTCGGCGAGCGCTTCATCGCCATGTACCTGCTCGAGGGGCCGGAAGGCGCGCTGCTCTTCGACACCGGCGTCGCGGAGAGCGTTACCGGTACGCTCCTGCCCTACCTCGCGAGCATCGGCTTCGACCTCGCGCGGCTGCGCTGGGTGGTCAGCTCGCACTGCGACTTCGACCACACCGGCGGCAACGCGGCTCTTCTCGCCGCGGCGCCGCACGCCGAGCTGCTCGCCGGCGAGCTCGACCTGCCGCTCGCCGAGGACCTCGACGTGCTCATCGACCTCCGCTACGGCGAGTTCCGCGAGGCCGACGGCTTCGACGACCCGCCCGAGACCACCGCGTACATCCGGGAGGCGGCCCAGGTCGCTCCCGTCGCGCGGGGCCTCCGCGGCGGCGAGGAGTTCGACCTCGGCGACCGCGCCATCCGCGTCCTGCACACGCCCGGGCACAGCGACGGGCACCTCGCGCTGTGGGACGCCGACCGCTCCGCGCTCCTCATCGCCGACGCGACGCTGGGCGAGACCGTGCCGACCGCCGACGGCGCCCCGGCCTTCCCGCCCACCTACCGCGACACGGATCCCTACCTCGCGAGTATCGAGGTCTTCCGGGCGCTCGACCCCGAGCTGCTGCTCACCGCCCACTACCCCGTCTACGAGGGCGCCGCGGTCGCCGCGTTCCTCGACGCCTCCGCCGCCTACACCGAGCGCCTCGACGCCGCCATCACCGCGGCCCTGCGGGAAGCGGGCAGGGCACTCACGAGCCTCGACCTGATCCGCCGGATCGCGCCGGACGTCGGTGAGTGGTCCCCCGCGGCGGCGGACTACCTCATCTTCCCCGTCACCGGGAACCTGGAGCGGCTGACCGCCCGGGGCCTCGTCACCATGGCGGACGCGACGGACCGTGGGCACCGCACCTGGACCTGGAGCGCCGCGTGAGCCGCGTCCGCGTCGGCGCCGTCGGCGCCGGCTGGTGGGCGACGAGCAACCACTTCCCCCTGCTCGCCGAGCGCGAGGACGTCGAGCTCGTCGGCGTGTGCGGGCTCGGTCCCGACCTCGGGGCCGTGCGCGACCGGTTCGGCTTCGGCCTCGCCACCGACCGCGTCGACGAGTTGCTGGACGCCGGGCTGGACGCCGTCGTCATCTCCACCCCGCACGACCTGCACTTCGACGTGGCGTCCGCCGCCCTCGACCGCGGCCTGCACGTGCTGTGCGAGAAGCCCATGACGCTGCGCGGCGACCAGGCGTGGGAGCTCGTGGAGCGCCGCGAGCGCGCGGGCACCCACCTGCTCGTGCCGTACGGCTGGAACTACAAGCCGTTCACCGTCGCCGCGAAACAGCTGCTCGACGCCGGGGAGGTCGGGCAGATCCAGTACGCGCTCTGCCACATGGCCTCCCCCACCCGCGGCCTCTTCGGCGGTGACCCGACGCACATGCTCGAGCGCTGGGACTCGGCGACGGCGACCGCGCCCCAGGCGAGCACCTGGTCCGCCCCCGAGCACGGCGGCGGCTACGCGCACGGCCAGGTGACCCACTCCTCGGCCCTGTTCTTCTGGCTCACTGGGCTGCGGGCCGCGACGGTCGCGGGTCGCGTCGCCAACGCCGGCTCCGCCGTCGACCTCTTCGACGCGGCCGTCGTGCGCTTCGACTCCGGCGCCCTCGGCACGCTGTCCGGCGCGGCGACGCTCGCGGACGGCGACAGGTACCAGGTCGACATCCGCATCTTCGGCAGCGAGGGCGTGCTGATGCTCGACGTCGAGCGCGAGCGCGTGACCCTCAGCCGCTACGACGGCCGGCGCCACGAGGTGGCCATCGCGCCGGGCGAGGGCGAGTACGAGTGCCTCGTCCCGCCCGCACGGTTCATCGACCTGATCACGGGCGCGAGCACCGAGAACAACAGCACGGTGGAGGTGGCCGCGCGTTCCGTCGAGCTCATCGAGGCGCTGCTCGCGTCATCCGCCGCAGACGGGAAAGAGGTACGGGTCCATGACTGAAGCGACTGCTGATGCGACTGTGCACGCGGAGGCCGGGACGCCCCGCGGGGTCCTCAGCGGCTACCGGGTGGTGGACTGCTCCATCGCCATGGCGGGACCCTTCGCCGCCCAGCGTCTCGGCGACCTCGGCGCGGATGTGATCAAGGTCGAGCCGACCGCCGGCGAGTGGCAGCGCTTCGCGGCGGCCGGCGGCGCGGCGGGGAACCGGATCAACGTGTCCTTCCTCTCCCTCAACCGCAACAAGCGCTCGCTCGCCGTCGACCTCAAATCACCCGACGGCGCGGTCGTGGTGCGCGACCTGATCGCGAGCGCGGACGTCTTCCTGCAGAACTACCGACCCGGCGTCGCCGGGCGGCTCGGGCTCGACTACGAGTCGCTGCGCGCCATCAACCCGTCCCTCGTCTACGTCTCCATCTCCGGCTACGGGGAGTCCGGGCCGTACAAGGACCGCCCGGGCCAGGACCTGCTGCTGCAGGCCATGTCCGGCGCCATGCTGTCCGCCGGCCGGAAGGGCGAGCCGCCCACCCCCGCCGGCCAGTACCTCGCCGACGCGGTGACCGCGTCCACCGCGTTCGAGGCGGTGCTCGCCGCCCTGCTGCACCGCGAGCGCACGGGCGAGGGCCAGCTCGTCACCGTCAACATGCTCGACGCGCTGACCACCCTGCAGATGCAGGAGCTGTCCGTGTTCACCGTCGGCGGTGTGCCGCAGGAGCGCGGCGAGCAGCCGAACGCGCACGTCTACATCCGCGCGCCCTACGGGGTGTTCGCCACCAGCGACGGCTACCTCGCGCTCGGCTTCGCGGACCTCGAGACGCTCGGCCGGGTCATCGGCGAGCCGTCGTTCGCCGGCATGGTGCCCGAGATCGAGGGCTGGACCCACCGGGACGAGCTGTACGCGAAGACCGAGGCGCGGCTCGCGACCCGGAGCACCGCCGAGTGGCTCGACGAGCTGCTCGCCGCGGGCATCTGGGCCGGGCCGGTCTACAGCTACCAGGACCTGGTCGACGACCCGCAGATCGCGCACAACGGCACGTTCGTCGAGTACGACCACCCCACCGAGGGACGGGTGAAGACGCCCGGCTTCCCGTACCGGTTCTCGAAGACGCCGGCGCGCATCGATCGCGGAGCGCCCCTCGCCGGGGAGCACACGCGCGAGGTGCTCGCCGACCTCGGCGTGCCGGCGGAGCGCATCGACGCCCTGCTCACGTCCGGCGCCGTGGCGGCGTCGTGACGGCTTTCACCGGCCTGACCTGGGACCACCCCCGCGGCCGGGACGCGCTGGAGGCTGCGGCCGCCACGTTCTCCCGCACCGGCCCGGATCGCCTGCACTGGGACGTCCAGCCGCTCGAGGGCTTCGAGTCGAGCCCGATCGAGCAGCTCGCGGCGTCCTACGACCTTCTCGTGCTCGACCACCCGCACCTCGGCGACGCCCTCGCCGCCGACTGCCTCGTGCCCCTCGACGAGCTGTTCCCCGCGGATGAGCTCGCCGCCTGGGCGGACGGCGCGGTCGGCCCGAGCGCGCAGTCCTACCTGCTCGACGGCCGGCCGTGGGCGCTGCCGCTCGACGCCGCCACCCAGGTCGCCGCCCGCCGGGCCGACCTCGTCCCGGATTCGCCCGTCCACTGGGAGGACGCCCTGCGGCTCGCCCGCGGCGGCCTGGTCGCCCCCAGCCTCGCCGGGCCGCACGCGTTCCTCAGCCTGTGCTCCATCGCCGTGTCGCTCGGCGCCGAGCCCGGCGCCACCGATGCGGACGCCTTCCTGCCGCCCGACGTCGGCGCCGAGGCCCTCGGCATCCTCGCCGCCCTCGCCGCCGCCGCGCCCGCGGGCACCGCGGAGCAGAATCCCATCGGCCTGCTGGAGCGCATGACCTCGGCCGACGACCTCGGCTACGTGCCGCTGATCTACGGCTACGTTCCGTACTCGGTGCCGGGACGGAGCCGCCGGGTCGCGTTCGGCGCTCCCCCCGCCGCGCAGCGCGTCGGGTCGACGATCGGCGGCACGGGCATCGCCGTCTCCCGCCGCGCAGAGCCGACCCCCGCGCTGCTCGACCACCTGCGCTGGCTGCTCTCGCCGGAGGCGCAGGCCGGCTTCCTGCCCGCGCACCGCGGCCAGCCGAGCGCCCGGTCGGCCTGGCTCGACCCGGTCGTGGACGCGGAGGCCGGCGGCTTCTACTCCGATACCCTCGCCACCATCGAGCGCTCGTGGGTGCGCCCCCGCTTCGCCGGCTACATCCCGTTCCAGTCGGCGGCCTCCGCCATCGTGCGGGACGGCGTGCTCGGCGGGAGCAGCGCGGCCGAGGCCCTCCGCCGCCTCGACTCCGCGCACCGGAGCGCGAGGGCCGGCTCCGCCCCCGTCCCGTCCGCAGGGAGGACAGCATGACCTTCGACCCCGGCACCTCGACCATCGGCGTGGAGGTCGACGGCGCCGTCGCCGTCGTGACCATCGCGCGCCCCGAGAAGCTCAACTCCGTGACCCCGGAGATGTCCGCGGCGCTCGAGCGCGTCGCGGCGTGGGCGAACGGCACGGACGACATCCGGGTCGTCGTGCTCACCGGCGCGGGCGACCGCGCCTTCTGCGCGGGCTCGGACATCCGGACCCTCGACACCTACGCCACCCCCTGGGACTTCCGGAACCGGCGGGACTACTGCGACGCGCTGCGCGACCTCCGGAAGCCCGTGATCGCGGCCATCAACGGCTACGCGTTCGGGGGCGGGCTGGAGACCGCGCTCACCTGCGACATCCGGATCGCATCGAGCAGCGCGTCCTTCGCGGCCCCGGAGATCAAGCTGGGCTGGATCGGCGGCGGCGGGATGTCCGCCCTGCTCGCCCACTCCATCGGCGCCAGCAACGCCGCGCTGATGCTGATGACCGGCGACCCGATCGACGCGGAGCGGGCGCTCGCCTGGGGCCTCGTGAGCGAGGTCGTCGAACCCGCGCGGCTGCTGCCGCGGGCCCGCGAGCTGGCGGCCGTCATCGCGTCACGCCCGCCGATCGCGGCGGAGACGGCGAAGGCGAACCTCACCGCGGCGTTCAACCTTCCGCTCGCGCAGGCCGTCGCGTACGAACGAGAGTTGCAGGGCATCACGTTCGCGACGGACGACGCGACCGAGGGCCGCGCCGCCTTCGCCGAGAAACGACCCGGCGTCTTCCGCCGGAGCTGATCGAAGGAGTGCACATGACGCAGTGGATAGGACGGGCGGCGGACGCGCTGCCCGCCGACGGGGAGCGGGCGACCCTCGTGGGGCGGGTGTGGAATGCCGAGGCCGGCGGGCCGGTCGTCGTCGCGGTGCGGGACGGTGCCGTCCTCGACCTCAGCGCGACCTTCCCGCTGATGCGCGACCTCACCGAGGCCGCCGACCCGGGGACGGCGGCGGCCGCCGCGACGGGACCCGTGCTCGGCACGGTCGACGAACTGCTCGCGAACACCCCCGCCGACACCCGCGACCCGGGCCGGCCCTGGCTCCTCTCCCCCATCGACCTGCACGTCGTGAAGGCCGCGGGCGTCACGTTCCCCGTGTCGATGCTCGAGCGCATCATCGAGGAGAAGGCCCGGGGCGAGGCCGAGTCGGCCGACGCCATCCGGCGGGAGGTGCAGGGCGCTCTCGGCACCGACCTCCGCGACCTCGTGCCCGGCTCGCCGGAGGCGGGCCGCCTGAAGCGCGTGCTCGTGGAGCGCGGGCTGTGGAGCCAGTACCTCGAGGTGGGCATCGGCCCCGACGCGGAGATCTTCACGAAGGCCCCGGTGATGGCCACGGTCGGCACGGGCGTCGACGTAGGGGTGCGCTCCGACTCGGAATGGAACAATCCGGAGCCCGAGGTCGTGCTCGTGATCGCCTCCACCGGGCGGATCGTCGGCGCCACGCTCGGCAACGACGTGAACCTCCGCGACATCGAGGGCCGATCGGCCCTGCTGCTCGGCCAGGCGAAGGACAACAACGCCTCCGCGGCGATCGGGCCGTTCCTCCGGCTGTTCGACGACGCCTTCGGGCTGGACGAGCTGCGCAGCGAGACCGTCACCCTGCGCGTCGACGGCGCGGACGGCTTCGTGCTCGAGGCCACGTCCCCGCTCGCCGAGATCAGCCGGGATCCGGCCGACCTCGCCGGGCAGGCGCTCGGCGCCATGCACCAGTATCCCGACGGCCTCGTGCTGTATCTCGGTACGATGTTCGCACCGAACGACGACCGGGACGTGCCCGGGCACGGCTTCACCCACCACGTCGACGACATCGTCCGCATCGCGTCCCCGTCGCTCGGCGCCCTCACCAACCGGGTGCGCCGCACGGAGGACGTCGAGCCGTGGACGTTCGGAATCCACGCCCTCATCGCGAGCCTCGCGGCCCGCGGTCTTCTCCCGGGAGTACCCGCATGAGCACCGCAACCCTGCCCTCGACCGATCCCCGCTCCGGCGTGACCCGGAGCACCGGCATCGAGCCCACGAGCGACGCCGCCGTCGCCGAGCTGACCGCGGCCGCGGACGGGGCGTTCCGCGCCCTTCGCGACCGGCCCCGATCCTGGCGCGCGGGCCTGCTGCGTGCGATGGCTGACGGGCTCGAGGCCCGCCGCGCAGACCTCGTCGCGACTGCGGAGGCCGAGACCGGCCTCGCCGCGACGCCGCGCCTCGACGGCGAGCTCACCCGCAGCGCGTTCCAGCTGCGGCTCTTCGCGGACGCGGTCGAGGAGGGCGGCTACCTCGAGGCCACCATCGACCACGCCGGGGACACCCCGATGGGTCCCGGCCCCGACATCCGCCGCATGCTCATCCCTATCGGGCCCGTCGCCGTCTTCGGGGCGAGCAACTTCCCGTTCGCGTTCTCCGTCGCGGGCGGGGACACGGCGTCCGCGCTCGCGGCCGGCAACCCGGTCATCGCCAAGGCGCACGGCTCCCACCCGCTCACGTCGCGGGCGTCGTTCGAGGCGCTGCGGGATGCCGCCGACGCGTACGGCGCCCCCGAGGGCACCATCGGTATCGTCTACGGGCAGCGCGCCGGGTCGACGCTCGTCGCGGACCCCCGCGTCGCGGCCGTCGGCTTCACCGGGTCGCTGGCGACGGGCCGGATCCTGCTCGAGATCATCGAGGGGCGCGAGCGGCCCATCCCGTTCTACGGGGAGCTCTCGAGCCTCAACCCGCTCATCGTCACGGCCGCCGCGGCGGCCGCCCGCGCGGAGGCGATCGCCGAGGGCCTCTTCACCTCCTTCACCGCATCGGCCGGTCAGCTCTGCACCAAGCCCGGCATCGCCTTCCTGCCGCGTGGCGCGGAGGCGGACGACCTCGTCGCCGCGATCGTCTCCCGGGCCGAGGACGCGGCCGCCCAGCCGCTGCTGAACTCCCGCATCCACGAGGCGTTCGACGAGATCACCGGCCGCCTGGTGTCCGACGGCGGGGCGCGCTCCCTCGTCTCGTCGCGTCCCGGCGACGACGGCTTCACGGTCACCCCCGGCGTGCTCGAGATCGACGCCCGCGACATGACGAGCGCTGTGACCGAGGAGGCGTTCGGGCCGCTCCTCGTGCTCGCCCGCTACGACGACCTCGACGAGGTGCGCACCGGACTCGCCGCGGTTCCCGACTCGCTGACCGCGACCATCCACTCCGAGGAGTCCGACCTGGACGCCGTCGCCCCGCTCGCGGAGGACCTGCGGGAGCTCGTCGGCCGGCTCGTCTTCAACGGCTACCCCACCGGCGTGCGGGTCTCCTGGGGCCAGCACCACGGCGGACCGTGGCCGGCCACCAACTCCGCGCACACCTCGGTGGGCGTCACCGCGATGCGCCGCTTCCTCCGCCCCATCGCCTGGCAGAGCGCACCGGAGGCCCTGCTGCCCGAGGAGCTGCGCGACGGCTTCGACGGCGTGCCCCGCCGCGTCGACGGCGAGCTGCGGCTGGCGGGGTCGGCGCGATGAGCCAGCCCGCCGCGTCGCCCGCCCGATCCTTTCTCGGCGCCTCCGATGCCCGGACCCCCGCCGCCCGGCTGGGCGTCGCCGTCGTGCACGACCTCGTCAGCGCCATCGTGACGGGCGAGGTCGCGCCGGGCGAGTCGCTTCCGCCCGAGGGCACCCTCAGCGCCCACTTCGGCGTGAGCCGCACGGTCGTGCGCGAGTCGGTGAAGCGGATCGAGGAGAAGGGCCTCGTGACCGTGGTGCAGGGTCGCGGCACCCGCGTCGAGCCGGCCGACTCCTGGAACATGCTCGACCCGGTCGTGCTCGGCGCGCTCGTGGAGAACGACGACTCGCTCGGGGTGCTCGACGAGCTCGCGACGGTTCGCAGCGCGCTCGAGGGCTCGATGTCGGCGGATGCGGCGCTCCGGCGCAGCGACGCCGACGTCGCGGAGCTCCGCGCGGCGCTCGACCACATGGCCGAGACGATCGCCGACGGCGAGGCGTACAGCCAGGCCGACGTCGACTTCCACTTCCTGGTCATGGCCTTCTCGGGCAACCGGCTCGCGGAGAACATCACCAGGGTGCTGTTCCAGCGGGCCCGGGAGAGCATCCGGTTCACGGGCGCGCCCACGGACGAGGCCTTCCAGGCCACGCTCGACGAGCACGGCCGCATCCTCGAGGCGATCGCGGCGGGCGACGCGGCGGGAGCCGAGGCGGCCATGCGCGCCCACATCGCGGACGCGTGGCAGCGCCGGCGCCTGCCGAACGCGAAGCACGGCTGACCCGGCTGACCCGGCTGAGCGGTGGGCGGGTGCCCGGCGTCAGTCGAGGTGCCAGGCCTCCTCGAGCATCTCCCAGTTCGGCGCGTCCGAGCCGTCGGTGAACGGCAGCTGGCAGGGCCCGGTGCGGGCCCACCAGCGCTGCGTCGCCTCGTCCTCGGCCATCCTCGCCTGGTCGGCCTCGTAGTCCTCGCCCACGTACTCGAAGTAGCCGAAGATCACGTCGCCGAGCACGAAGATCGTGAAGTTGCGGATGCCGCACGCGGTGATCGTGGACTCGACCTGGGGCCATACGTCCCGGTGCAGGGCGAGGTACTCCTCGCGCAGCTCGGGGCGGAGGCGGGCCGCCATGCCGTAGCGCACGGGCGGGCGGGGACCCTCGGACGCGGCGGTCGCGGCGGTCACGCGGGCCTCCTCACCGGGAGCCGATAGACGGACTCGGCCGTGCCACCGAGGATCGCGGCGCGCTCGTCCTCGCTCAGGGCGCCGACGATCTCCGTCACGGCGGCCCAGGTGCGCTCGTAGCCGCCGGCCAGCAGGGAGACGGGCCAGTCGCCGCCGTAGAGCAGGCGGTCGGGGCCGAACAGCTCGAGGGCGTCCTGCACGAACGGCCGCACGCCGTCCACGGTCCAGTCCGCCAGGTCGCCGACGCTCGAGTACAGGCCGGAGAGCTTCGCGACGGTCCGCGGGTTGGCGGCGGCGTCGGCGAGCAGCGAGCGCCAGGCGGCCCGCTCCTCCTGCCCCTGGCCGATCGGCGGCTTGCCGAGGTGGTCGATCACGATGCGGAGGTCGGGGTGCCGGGCGCCGATGCCCGGAAGCTCGGCCAGGGCGGCCGGTCCCGACGTCACGAAGTCGAACGGGAGGTCGGCGCGCGCGAGCTCGGCGAGGCCGCGATCCACGTGCGGCTGGGCGAGCCAGCCGGCCTCCCGCTCATGGATGAGCACGCGGACGCCCACGACGAGCGGCGAGCGGCGCAGGGCGGCGAGATGCTCCGGCAGGTCGCCCGGGCGGTCGAGAGGCGCCCACGCCACGACCCCGACGACCTCGGGATGCCGCGCCGCGACGTCGAGCATCAGCAGCGTGTCCTCCGCGTTGTCGGCGGCCTGCACGAGGACGGTGCCGTCGATGCCGAGCCGGCCGAGCGTCGGGGCGAGCTCCTCGAACGCGATGGTCCGGTGCAGGTCGCCCATCCCGGGTCCGAGCCACGGGTAGTCCGCGCGGTCGAGGTCCCAGACGTGCTGGTGCGCGTCGATGATCACCGGGCGCTCTCCAGCTCGGCCCAGAGGGCCTCGGGGATGTCCCGCGCGTGGCGCGCGACGCTCGACTCGACCTGCTCGGCGGTGCGCGTGCCGACCACGACGGAGGCGACGGCCGGGTGCCGCAGCGCGAACTGCACGGCGGCGTCGGGGAGCGTCACCCCGTGCCTCGCGCACACCTCGGCCATGGCCCGCGCCCCATTCAGGAGCGCGTCGGGCGCCTGCGCGTAGTCGAACCGGGCGTCCGCCGGCACCTCCTCCCGGCTCAGCAGGCCGGAGTTGTAGATCGCGGCCGCGACGACGGCGACGCCGCGCTCGGCGGCGAGCGGCAGCAGATCCTCGGCGGCGGTCCGGTCGAGGAGGGTGTACCTGCCGGCGACCATGACGATGTCGACGTCCGTGCGCCGCACGAACTCGGTGAGCATCGCGGACTGGTTCATGCCCGCGCCGATGGCGCGCACGACGCCCTGGTCGCGCAGCTCGACGAGCGCGCCGACGCCGGTCGTGGACGCGGCCTCCCAGTGGTCGTCCGGGTCGTGCAGGTAGGCGATGTCGATGCGGTCGAGGCCCAGCCGCTCCAGGCTCTCCTCGATCGAGCGCAGGATGCCGTCCCGGCTGAAGTCCCACTCCCGCCGGTGCGTCGCCGGAGTCATGAAGCCGTGCCCGTCCGACTCCCCCGCCGCTGCGCGGTCCGGCGTCGGCACGAGGGCACGCCCCACCTTCGTCGACAGCACGTAGGCGTCGCGGTCGCGGCCGCGGAGGGCGGCGCCGAGGCGGCGCTCGGACACGCCGATGCCGTAGTGCGGGGCGGTGTCGAAATAGCGGATGCCGGCATCCCAGGCCGCGTCGACGGCGGCGAGGGAGGCCTCGTCGGTCGTCTCGCGGTTGAGATTGCCGAACTGGGCTGCGCCGAGACCGACCTCGGTCAGGCTCAGACCACGGGGCGCGGGTCGGGTGCGGATGGCCGGTCCTCCTCGTCGAGATGGCTGTTCGTCGAGTAGTAGTACATCACACGTTCAGCGACGACCGGCCGTCGCCCGGATGCCCGCCTGGGGGCGGGTCGAGCGTCAGTCGGCCGGCTCCCACGGCTGCCGGGTCTCCGGTGCCGGGGTCAGGGGGATGACGACGACCGGACGGTGCTGGTGGTGGGCGAGGTGCACCGCGACCGAGCCGGTGAGGAACTCCTGCAGGCTGCCCCGCAGCCCCGGCTCGCGCGTGCCGACGACGATCATGGCCGCGTCGAGCTTCCCCGCGAGCGCGCTGAGGGCGCGGGCGGGCTCCCCCGCGAGCATGCGCGTCGACCACGGGATGCCGCGGCCGCTCAGCTCCTGCTCGATGTCCTGGCGCAGCGCGGACGGGAAGCGGGCCTCCTCGTCCCCGCCCTCCTCGAGCAGCCCGGGGTCGACGGGCAGCGACACGAGCGACCCGTCGGGCAGGGCCTCGATGAGGTAGTGGCCCACGTCGACGTGGGCGCAGACGAGCTCGGCGCCGAACGCCTCGGCGAAAGCCGCGGCACCCGCGACCACGGATGCCGCCCGCCGCTGCACGACGCCGACAAGCACGACGGGTCTCCGGCTGTGGTCCATGGCGCCCGCCTTCCTCGGCCGAATCGCTCGGATACCGTCATTGTGGCACCGGAGCAACGCGGGCGGCAGGGGGCAATTCCCGCTGCCGCTGAAAACCCCGCGTGTCGATGGCGCGTGGCGCGGAGGCCCGCGCGGGAGGCCGGGCCGCGGCGTAGCGTCGTGGCACATCTCGCCACCCTCGGCACGGAACGGAGCGAACCCATGTCGCGTAGGAAGTCGGTCCTCGTCATCACGGGAGCGTCGAGCGGCATCGGCCGCGCGACCGCTCTCCGCTTCGCCGGGACGGGCGCCTCCGTCATCGTCGCCGGCCGACGCATCAGCGCGCTCCGCTCTCTCGCCGACGAGTGCGAGCGGCTGGGCGCGACCGCGCTGCCGGTGCCGACCGACGTCTCGGACGAGAGCGCCGTGGACGCCCTCGCGGACGCCGCCGTCGCCCGCTTCGGGCGGGTGGACGTCTGGGTGAACTGCGCCGCCGTCTCCTTCTTCTCCCCCATCGGCGAGGTGCCCATGGCGGACTTCCGCCGGGTGATCGACGTCAACGTGCTCGGCTACGTGCATGGCTGCCGCGCCGCGCTGCGGGTCATGCGGCCCCGCCACCGGGGCACGATCGTGAACGTGTCGTCGATCGTCGGCGTCGTTCCGCAGCCCTACACGTCGGCGTACTCGATGTCCAAGGCGGCCGTGCGCGCGCTCGGCGTCAGCATCCGGTCCGAGCTGCGCCTGTCGGGCGAGCGCGGCATCCGGATCTCCACGGTGCTGCCGGCGACGATCGACACCCCGTTCTTCAGTCACGCGGCCAACTACACGGGCCGCAAGGTCAAGGCGATGCCGCCCGTCTACACGCCCGAGCGGGTGGCGCGGACGATCGTGAAGCAGGCGGCCGCGCCCCGCCGCGAGGTCGTGGTCGGGCCGATGGGGAAGGCGATGATGCTGCAGCACACGATGACGCCCGGGTTCGTCGAGGGCATGATGGCGGTGCAGGTGGAGCACGGGCACCTGGCGCACACGGCGAAGGAGCCGGCGACGGACGGGAACCTGCGCACGCCGTCCTCGGACCCCGTAGACGCGCAGGTGGCCGGGGGCTGGCACGGCCGACGGAAGACCGCGACGCGACGCCTGCTGACGCTGGGGCTGGTCGGCGCCGGCGCCGGCGCGCTCGCGCTGCGCCGCCGGACGGGCGGCGCGTGAGCTTTCCGCCCGCGGAGTCCCGCTTCCCGCCGCCGCCCGGGACCGCCTCCCCCGGCGCCTGGCTGACTCTCACCGAGCCCCTCGTGGGCTACCTGCTCGCGGGCGCGGGCTTCGACTGGCTGTGCGTCGACGAGCAGCACGGCGGCGCCGGCCCCGCGGACACGGCGGCGCTGATCGGTGCCGCTGCTGCTGCTGCTGCGGGTGCGGGTGGTGCGGGTGCGGGTGGTGCGGGTTCGGGTGCGGGTGGTGTGGCGACCCAGGTGCTCGTGCGCGTGCCGTGGAACCGTCCCGAGCACATCGGCCGCGCGCTGGACAGCGGCGCCCGCGGCGTGATCGTGCCGATGGTCGAGTCGGCCGCGGAGGCCGCCGACGCCGCGGCCGCGTGCCGCTACCCGCCGCGCGGGCGGCGCAGCTGGGGTCCCTCGCGCACCGGATACACGGTGCCCGGCGCGGGCGCCGTGGCGGAGTCGAACGACCGCGTGCTGTGCCTCGTGATGATCGAGACGCCGGCCGCCCTCGACCGGGTCGAGGAGATCGCCGCGGTGCCGGGCGTCGACGGGATCTTCGTCGGCCCGTTCGACCTGTCCATCGCGCTCGGCCGGCCGGTGGACGAGATGCTCGCCGACGGCGCGCCGGGCGCGCCGCTGCCCCGCATCGCGGCGGCCTGCCGCGCGGCGGGCGTGATCGCGGGCGCCTATGCGGGCTCGGTGGATCGGGCCGCCGCGCTGCGCGATCGCGGCTTTGACCTGCTGGCCGTCGCATCGGACACAGACCTGCTGCAGTCGGCGGCCCGCGCCGCGGCGGCTGACGCGCGAACCCGGCTGGGCTGACAGCTCCGCTCGGGCCCGGCCCATGCCTCTGCCCCTGCCCAGGCACGGACGTTCTGCCGAGGCGACTTCCGACCCCTGCCCAGGCACGCGCATTCTGCCGGGGCGACTTCCCGCCCCTGCCCAGGCACGCGCATTTTGCCGAGGCGGCTCCCCGCCCCTGCCCAGGCACGCGCATCTTGCCGAGGCGGCTCCCCGCCCCTGCCCAGGCACGCGCATCCTGCCGAGGCGCCTTCCCGCCCCTGCCCAGGCACGCGCATCCTGCCGAGGCGCCTTCCCGCCCCTGCCCAGGCACGCGCATTCTGCCGAGGCGGCTCCCCACCCCTGCCCAGGCAGGAAGATCGTGCCCAGCTTCAACCTGCGCAGGATCCTTCAGCCTGGGCAGGAACAGGGACACCGGAGACGGACGTGACTTCTGCCTGGGCAGGAGCGCGCAACCCGGGACAGGGGTGGCCTCTGTCTGGGCAGGAGCGAGCTCGACCGGAATGGCGCAGCTGCTGCCTGGGCAGGGGCGAGTCGACCGCGACGTGGGTGACCTCTGCCTGGGCGGGAGCACGATCAAGGGGTCGGTCGAGCGCCGGGTCGCGGCCACTCCCGTCCCTGCCCAGGCACGGGCCTCCTGCCCAGGTTCACCCTGGGCACGCTGCCGCTGCCTGGGCAGGAGCAGCGTCGGCCGAGAAGGAGCGGCTTCTGCCTGGGCAGGGGCATGGCCAGGCGGGACAGAGGCGTCCTCTGCCCGGGCAAAAGCATCCTCGAACCGGGGCAGCGCGTCCGCTGCCCGGGCAGGAGCATCGTCAACCGGGGCAGCGCGTCCGCTGCCTGGGCAGGAGCAGGTCGCCCCGGACAGAGGTGGCCGCTGCCCGGGCAGGAGCATCCTCAACCGGGGCAGCGCGTCCGCTGCCTGGGCAGGAGCAGCGTCGGCCGGGGCAGCGCGTCCTCTGCCTGGGCAGGAGCCAGATTGACGACGGGTGACGACGGGCGCGGGGACGCGCGGGTTGCAGCACCCTTCCCGACCTACGTCAGCACCCCGACCTACCACCTACGCACCCACCCCGCCCCTACGCGCCCACGCTCTCGCCGTCGTAGGCGGCCCGGAGGCCGGCGATGTCGATCTTCACCATGCCCAGCATCGCCTGCATCACGCGGCCCGCCTTCTCCCTGTCGGGGTCCGCCATCAGCTCGCCCAGGATCGGCGGCACGATCTGCCAGGAGAAGCCGTAGCGGTCCTTCAGCCAGCCGCACTGCACGGGGTGTCCGCCGTCGGTGAGGCGGTCCCAGAGCCGGTCGATGTCCTCCTGCGTGTCCGCGCGCACGGACAGCGACACGGCGTCGGTGAACGGGATGTCCATGCCGCCGTTGAGCGCCTGGAACTGCATCCCGTCCAGCTCGAACGACACGGTGAGCGCGGTCCCGGCGGGCATCCGGTCGCCCTCGCCGTACCGCGACACCTCGAGGATGCGGGAGCGGGGGAAGACGGAGACGTAGAACTCGGCGGCCTCCTCGGCCTGGCCGCCGAACCACAGGCAGGGCGTGATGGTCTGCATGATGTGTGCTCCTTCGCACTCGGGATCTCGCCATTGTAGACAGTGTGAACAATGAGCGACAGGGGTCCCGCCCAACCTCCTCCCCGGCCTCCCCGCGGCACCATGCGCGGCAGCCGCGTGGCACCCGCCCCGGCGCGGACGCCGGTGCCACAATGACCCGGTGACCTACCTCGCTGACGAGAACCGATACGCATCCACCTCCTACCGCCGCGTGGGGCGCAGCGGGCTGCACCTGCCGCCCGTGAGCCTCGGCCTGTGGCAGAACTTCGGCGACACCACCCCGCTCGACACGCAGCGGGCGATCCTCCGCCGGGCCTTCGATCTCGGCGTCACGCACTTCGACCTCGCCAACAACTACGGACCGCCCTACGGCGCCGCCGAGGTCAACTTCGGCCGCATCTTCGCGGACGACTTCCGCCCCTACCGCGACGAGCTGGTCATCTCGTCGAAGGCCGGCTGGGACATGTGGCCGGGCCCCTACGGCGACCTCGGCTCGCGCAAGTACCTGCTCGCGAGCCTCGACGCGTCGCTCGACCGGATGGGCCTCGACTACGTCGACATCTACTACCACCACCGGCCCGACCCCGGGACGCCGCTCGAGGAGACCATGGGCGCCCTGCACACCGCGGTGCAGTCCGGCCGCGCGCTGTACGCCGGCATCTCCTCCTACGGCCCGGAGCGCACCCGGGAGGCCGCGCGCATCCTGGCCGAGCTCGGCACGCCGCTGCTCATCCACCAGCCCAGCTACTCGATGTTCAACCGGTGGATCGAGGGCGGACTGCTCGACACCCTCGACGAGCTCGGCGTCGGCAGCATCGGCTTCTCGCCGCTGGCCCAGGGGCTGCTCACCAGCAAGTACCTGAACGGCATCCCCGAGGGCTCCCGCGCGTCGCTCGGCGGCTCGCTCTCCGAGGAGCTCGTGTCGGAGGAGGCCGTGACTCACGTGCGCGCGCTCAATGACATCGCCGAGCAGCGCGGGCAGACGCTCGCCCAGCTCGCCATCTCCTGGACGCTCCGCGGCGGCCGGCTCACGAGCGCGCTCATCGGCGCGTCCTCGGTGCAGCAGCTCGAGGACAACCTCGCCTCGGTGCAGAACCTCCAGTTCTCGGACGACGAGCTCGCCGCCATCGACGAGCACGCCGTCGAGATGGGCATCAACCTCTGGGAGTCGCAGAGCAGCATCGGCGTCTGAGGCGACGACGCGGGCGGCGCGGCCGAGCAGGTGACGACGGATGGACGGCGGCGGATGAACGGCTATTCGGCCGAGCAGGTGCGGGCGGCGGAGGCTCCGCACCTCGCCGCGGGTGAGCCCCTGATGGCGATCGCGGCGGCGGGCCTTGCGGACGCGATCCGGGATGCGCTGCGCAGCCGCGACGCGGATCCCGGATCGGAGCAGAAATCAGGATCGGAGCCGGCATCGGAGCCGGGGTCCGGCCCGGACTCCGCCGCCGGCGGCCGCGGCGTGGCCGGCGCGTCGATCCTGATCCTCGTCGGCACCGGCAACAACGGCGGCGACGCGCTCTTCGCGGGCGCGGAGCTGGCCGGCGAGGGGGCGGACGTCGTGCTGCTTCCGGTGGGCGGCCGCATGCACCCGGAGGGCCGGGATGCGGCCCTGGCCGCGGGCGCGCGCATCCGAGAACCCGCCGACGCGCTGGCCGAGCTCCCGGGGCTGGCCGCGCGGTCCCACGCGATCGTGGACGGCATCCTCGGCACGGGAACGGGCGCCAGTCCGGCCCTGCGCGGAACCGCCCGCGAGGTCGTGGCCGCCATCCTCCCCGCCCTGCGCGGACGGCCGCGGCCGACCGTGATCGCGGTGGACATCCCGAGCGGCGTCTCGCCCGACGACGGCAGCGTGCCCGACCCGACCGTGCTTCCCGCCGACGTCACGGTGACCTTCGGCGGCGTCAAGGCGGGCCTGCTGCTGCCGCCGGCGTCCGGGCTGGCGGGCCGGGTTCGGCTGATCGACATCGGGCTCGGCCCGGAGCTCGCCCGCATGGCGCCCCTGCTGATCGTGCCCGACGCGGCGGGCTGAGCACACGCGTAGGAGCGGCCCGGCGAGCCCGACGCCGCGGGCTGAGCACGCGCGGCTGGGCGGTCGGGCGAGCCCGGACCGCGGCCTGGCAGGTTCCGGCATCGCGGAATAGCGTCGCGCGG
The DNA here is from genome assembly GCA_947487835.1 of uncultured Microbacteriaceae bacterium. Taxonomy (GTDB): domain Bacteria; phylum Actinomycetota; class Actinomycetes; order Actinomycetales; family Microbacteriaceae; genus Planctomonas. Next base: position 240,622 of record CANKXX010000002.1, on the reverse strand, counting down.
ACGCGGCTTGGACTCAGGGCGGGCCACAACACCGGCACGCGAACCGAGCACCATCCGCTCATTGCAAGGAGGATCGTCATGACCGACACCACCACCACTCCCGCCCAGGCATCCGGCACGTTCGCCATCGGCGGTGACCTCGTCGTCAACCGCCTCGGCTACGGCACCATGCAGCTCACCGGCCCCGGCGTCTGGGGCGACCCGAAGGACCCCGACGAGGCCGTGCGCGTGCTGCGCCGTGCCGTCGAGCTGGGCATCACCTTCTTCGACACCGCCGACTCCTACGGTCCCGTGGTCGCCGAGCAGCTGCTCCGCACCGCGCTTCACCCCTACGCGGACGACCTCGTGATCGCCACGAAAGCCGGCCTCACCCGCTCCGGCCCCGACGACTGGCGCCCCGTCGGCCGCCCCGAGTACCTGCGCCAGCAGGCCGAGCTGAGCCTGCGCAACCTCGGGCTCGAGCGCATCGACCTCTTCCAGCTGCACCGCATCGACCCGCAGGTGCCGCTCGAGGACCAGGTCGGCGAGCTGAAGCTGCTGCAGGACGAGGGCAAGATCCGGCACATCGGCCTGAGCGAGGTCGGCATCGACGACGTCGAGGCCGCATCGAAGGTCGCGACCATCGCCTCCGTGCAGAACCTGTTCAACCTGTCCGACCGCAGCGCGGAGCCGCTGCTGGACTACGCGACCGAGCGCGGCATCGCGTTCATCCCGTGGTTCCCGCTCGCGACCGGCAAGCTGGCCGGCCAGGGCGGCCCGCTCGACGCGGCCGCCGAGCAGCACGACGCGACCCCGTCGCAGCTCGCGCTCGCGTGGCTGCTCAAGCGCTCCCCCGTGATGCTGCCGATCCCCGGCACGTCGACGGTGGCGCACCTCGAGGAGAACGCCAGGGGCGCCGAGATCGAGCTCACGGACGACGAGTTCGAGGCGCTCTCCGCCGCGACCGCCTAGTCCGCTCCCCCGCTGCCTGCCCCCGCCCCACCCGTCCCGAACGCCGGTGGGCCGGTTCCCCATTCAGGTTCAGCTGCGACACGCCGCATTCCGGGTCCTCCGGATGCGGCGTGTCGTCGTTCGGGCCTGAATTGCGAACAGATCGGCTCGGTCGGCTGGCTGAGAAGGATGGGCGGGCGCGGCTCAGGCGTCGAGGTGGTAGCTCCAGCCGTCGTCGCCGCGGTTGGGCTCGCGGTCCTCGCGGGAGGACCGGCGAGCGACCGATGACTGCCCGGCCTGCCCGGACTGCCCGGGCTGCTCGTCCTGCCCGTCCGCCTCCTCGTCCGCCGGCGCGCTCAGCAGACGCCCGGTCACCAGCCACGCGGCCACGGCGATGCAGCCGGCCGCGAGGATGGGCACCCACGGCGCCGCGAGCTCGAGCGTGCGCGCCGTCGCGGCCAGCCAGGCGAGGCCCTGGGCCCCGACCTGGAGGACGACGAAGCGCAGGGCCGCCGGCGCGAGCGCCGACCACTCCACGCGGGTCGAGGCGGGCGCGCGGCCCACGGCGACGCCGAGGACCACGTACAGGTGCAGGCCGAACAGCAGCAGGAGGGCCGGCGCGCTCAGCGGCGCGAGCAGCAGCAGGGCGAGCCCGATGCCCCAGGACAGCGGCAGCACGGCGAGCCACGCGGGCACGGGCCAGACGAGCGCCGCGATCAGAGCGAGAACCGTGAACAGCCACTGCACGTCGTTCGTGGCGACTATTGCGGTGCAGAAGAGCCCGACGACGGCCTGCAGCAGCCGGAGCAGCCACACCGGCACGGACGGCCCCAGCGCGATCCGCACGCGCGGACGCACCCGCTCCCGTCCGGCCGCGCGGAGGAGCCGGGTCCGCCGCGCATCGAGCCCCGGGAGATGCGCGCGCAGGTGCGCCCGCCCGCCCGCACGCGTTCCGCCGCCGCTCACCGGCGCACCCGCGACCGGGCGAGCGCGGCCAGGGCGACCGCCGCATCCGGCTCGGTCCCGTCGCCCTCCCAGCGCACCACCTCGATGCCGGCCTGGGCCAGCTCGCGCAGGCGCTCCGCCCGCTCGAGCCGGAGGATCTGGAACGCGACCTCCTGCATCGGCCGGAGGGCCCCGGTGTCGGGAACGGGCAGCACGTCCACCGCGACGACGCGGTGCCCGGACGACCGCCAGAGCACGGACATGGTGGCCGCCTCGTCGTCGAGAAAGGTGGAGAACAGCACCACGAGAGCGCCGGACGGGACGTGCGGCGGGCGCACCCGGCGCGAGGGGTTGCCGTCCGGCTGGGCGAGCACGAGGCGCTGCAGCAGGCGGTGCAGGTGCCGCCGCCCGCCGGCCGGGACGACGGGCGCGCGGAACCGGCCGAGGTCCTCCATGCCCACGCGGTCGCCGCGCTCGAGGTAGTGCTGGGCCAGGGATGCCGCGGCCTCGCGCGCGATGTCGAGCGACGTCGCCTCGTCCTGCCGGGGCTGGTCGAGGTCGCCCCACGTCGCGACGTCCGGCCCCACCTCGTCGCGGGAGTCGATCACGAGCATCACGGTCGCGTCCGCCGTGGCGAAGGTGCGCCGCACGTAGAGCTCGGTGAGCTGCGCGCCGGGGCCGGCCGGCGACCCCGACGGGGACGACCCGGCCCGGCGGGCGGTGACCCGCCAGTCGATGCGCCTCAGCCGGTCCCCCGGCGCGAACAGGCTGATGTCGCGCAGGTCGCCGCCGTCGCCCGTGCGGCGGGAGTCGTGACCGCCGGTGAGCCCCTGCAGGCGGAACGGCAGCGGCAGCTCGCGCAGCGGGCGCGTCCGCGGCAGCAGCGTGACCACCCGCGCCGGCAGGGAGAGCGGCGCGGACCGCACCGCGTCCTCGGGGCCGGATGCCGCGTAGTCCACCGGGAACACCTCGAGCCGCCCGGTCCGGACGGTGTCGAGCGAGAGCCGCAGCGTGCGGTCGCGCCGAGCGCCCACGACGGCCTCGGCGGGCCGGTGTCCCGGGGCGTGCACGCGCAGCCGGACGGTCTCGACGCCCGCCTGTGCGGGCAGGTCGAGCACGGCGACCACCTCGCCCGTGCGCAGCGATTCCGCGGGCGTGCCCGGATCCGCATCCCCCGGCGAACGCAGGCTCGGCCGGATGCCGCCGCCCCGCGGCCGGCGCAGCCAGCCCCAGCCGGCCGCCGCGACGAGCGGCGCCCCGAGCACGGCGACGTCGGGCCGGCCGAGCACGCCGCCGACGACCAGGAGCGCGGCGCCCGCGACGGCGCGGAGCACCGCCCCCTCGGTCGGGACGCGCATCACGGGCGGCACACGGCGGCCGTCACCGCGCGGCGCCCACGGCGGCGGGCCCGGGCACGGCGGCGAGCAGCGACTCCACGACCGCGGACGGCTGCAGCCCGCCGGTCCAGGCCTGCGGCGTGAGCGTCAGCCGGTGCGCGAGCGCGCTCACGGCGATCGACTTGACGTCCTCGGGCGTCACGAAGTCGCGCCCCGACAGCACCGCGAGGGCGCGGGCCACGAGCACGAGCGCCTGCGAGCCGCGGGGGGACGCGCCCACCTCCACCGCCGAGTGGGAGCGCGTGCTGACGGCGATGTCGACGCAGTAGCGCAGGATGTCAGGGTCGACGTCCACGGCTTCGACGCCCGCCTGCATGGCGAGCACCGTCTCGCCGTCGACCACGGCGGACACCGGCGCATCCTCGGTGCGCCTGGCCAGGCGACGGGCGAGCACGTCCGCCTCGCCCTCCCGGTCCGGGTAGCCGACGGCCAGGCGGACCATGAACCGGTCGAGCTGCGCCTCGGGCAGCGGGTAGGTGCCCTCGTACTCGACCGGGTTCGACGTCGCCATGACGTGGAACGGGCGCTGCAGCACGTAGCTCGTGCCCTCGACCGTCACCTGGCGCTCGGCCATCGCCTCGAGCAGGGCGGACTGCGTCTTCGGCGCGGTGCGGTTGATCTCGTCGGCGAGCAGGATGCCGGTGAAGACCGGTCCGGGCCGGAAGACGAAGCGCGACTCGGCCGGGTCGTACACGTACGAGCCCGTGATGTCGGCGGGCAGCAGGTCCGGCGTGCACTGCAGCCGGCGGAAGTCGAGGCCCAGCGCGCCGGCGAGCGACCGGGCGGCGAGCGTCTTGCCGAGCCCGGGCACGTCCTCGAAGAGCACGTGCCCGCCGGCGAGCACGGCGGCCAGGGCGACCCGCAGCGCGGACTCCATGCCGACCACGACCGTGCCGACCTCGGCGAGCACGCGGTCGGACAGCCGGGCCACCTCGGGCACGGACAGGGGCGAAACGGTCATGCGGTCCTCCTGGGAGCGGGCTGCGGGGATGCGGGCAGCGGGGATGCGGGCTGCGGGGATGCGGGAGCGCCGCCCGCGGGGGCGCCCTCCCGCCGGTCGAGGCGCTCGATCGCGGAGACGCAGGAGAGCAGCGCCTCCGGGCGGTGGCGCCCGGGTTCGGTGAGCAGGCGGTAGGCGGACGTGCCGAGCGCGTACTCCGCGGCCTGCCGGTCGGCGGGGTCGGCGAGGTCGATGCCCCGCCCCAGCAGCCGCGCGACCGCGAGCGTGCGCAGCCGCTGCACCGCGGCGTCGGACACCCGCCCGTCGTCCTCCGCCATGGACCAGGACAGCCGCGCGACCTCGCGCCGCGCGCCCGAGCGCAGCACGACCCGCGCCTCCGGCCAGCGCTCGTCGTGACCGGCGGCGAGCATCGTGAGCACGGTGCCGACCGCCACGATGGCGACCGCGAGGAGCACGGAGAGCGGCAGCGTCACGCCCGCGAAGAAGGCGAGGCCGGACAGCCCGGCGGCGATGGCGACCGTCCAGAGCAGCGCGGCGCGGCGATGGCGCCGGTCCTCGGGGTTCACGCGGGACCCCCGCTCGGGCCGGAGGCCGGTGCGGAGGACGGTGCGGAGGCCGGCGCGCTGGACGACGCACCCGCGCCGGGCGCCCCCGCGGCCCGGGCGACGACCCAGCTCTCCGCGATGGCCCCGAGGCAGCGCGACGCGCGCTCGACGTGGTCGGCGGTCACCGGGTGGGTGGAGAACCGCGCGAGGTGGTACAGCGCGAGCAGCTCCCGGGTGGCGTCGGCGTCCGCCCTCGTGCTGCGCAGGATGGCGAGCGTGAACTCCGTCGGCGTCTGCGCGGGGTGACGGCGCACTCCGGACTCCGCGGCCGCGTCCTCCAGGGACAGCCACGCCGCGATCACCGCGTCGCCCGGGTCCGCGATGCTCCCCAGGGAGAGGCGAGCGGCCTCGACCCCGCGCAGCAGCACGGGCAGCTCGGGCACGGCGTCGACGCCGGGCGTGACGCCCGCGCTCCTCGCCGTCTCCTCGGCCGGGGCGCCCGCCCGCCGGTAGCGCAGCCAGAGCCGCCAGAGGACGAGGGCCACCACGGCCGCGAGCAGCACGATCAGGGCCGCGGGCAGCCAGCTCAGGTCGAGGCGAGGAAGGGCCTCCGCCTCGTCGAGCGGCGATCGCCCCTCGGTCGGCACCGGTTCGGGCGTGAGGGTCGGCATCCGCGCCCCGCGGAACGGAACCTCCTCGGTGCGGCGCTCGAGGATCCAGGGACCGCGCACGGCGGAGCCGACGACGGCCAGCGAGATCAGCGCCCCGAGCACGACGGCGCCCGCGATGGAACGCTCGCGAGCACGCACGTCACCACTCCGTTCCGTTGTGTGCTGCCAGTTTAGGGCGCGGCCTCCGTGGCTTCCGGCACGACGGGGGCGGGGTCGGTGTCCGGGGCGGGCTTCATCCTGCTCAGCCAGTACTCGGTCTGGGCCACGTGCGCGGCGGCCGCGGTCGCCGCCGCGACGGGATCGCGCCGGCCGATGGCGGCCACGATGGCCCGGTGGCCCTGGTCGCTCGCGCGCCGCACGGGGTCGGCGTCGTCGCTCGTCATGATCCGGTAGTGGCCGCCGCGGGAGCGGAACACCTCCATCAGGGAGCTCACGGTCGAGTTCCCGCCGGCGTCGCAGATGGCCTCGTGGAAGGCGCGGTCGAGCCGGCCGAGCTCGTCGAGGTCCGTCGTCGCCTCCATCCGGTCGGCGAGGTCGTGCAGCCGGGCGACGAGCTCGTCCGAGGCTCGCGCGGCGGCCTGCGCGGACGCGTGGCTCTCGAGCACGCGCCGGATCTCCAGCAGCTGGAGCAGGCCGTCGAGGGGAAGCAGGTCGACGGTCAGCGAGAAGCCCCGCACGACGTCGGCCGGGTCGAGCCGCGACACGTACATCCCCGAGCCGTGCCGCACCTCGACGACGCCGAGGGTGCTGAGGATGCGGGCGGCCTCGCGCAGCGAGCTCCGGGACACGCCGAAGCGCACGCAGAGCTCCGCCTCGGGCGGGAACCGCTGCCCCGGGGCGATGTCGCCGCGGGCGATCATCGCGCGCAGACCGCCGAGCGCGGCGTCGGTTGCGGTCATCGTTCCCCTCTCGTCCGAAGAACGCGCTCCGGAGCACAGGACAGTACCAGCAGCGAGAGTCGTCCGACGACTTGCCCAGCCACCGTGAGCCGTTACGCGCCGGTAACCGGAAAAAGATTGACCGGAAACACGAGCGAGCCAATATAGTCAGACCACTTCGAGAAAGGCGGCCCGAGTGACGATGCCGACGACAGCTCTCACCGCCACGGCGCCCGCCCCCGTCCGCGACCCGTCGGGGGCGCCCGCGGCGGACACCTGGACGCTCAGCGACCAGACCGTGCACCTCAACCATGGGTCCTTCGGCGCGGTGCCGACGGCCGTGTCCGAGCTGCAGTCGGCGCTGGTCGCCGAGATGAACTCGATCCCCGGGGACTGGTTCAGCGCCCTGCCCGGCCGGGTGGGCGCGGCGCGGGCGCACATCGCGGCGTTCCTCGGGGTGCCCGCGGAGGCCACGGCTCTCGTGCCGAACGCCAGCGCCGGGGTCAGCGTGGTGCTCAACTCCCTCGACCTTCCGGCGGGGTCCGAGATCCTGCTCACCGACCACGCCTACGGCGCCGTGCACATGGCGGCGGAGCGCGCGGTTCGCCGGGTCGGCGGCCGCGTCCGCGTCGTCCCCGTCGAGCTCGCCGCGACCGCGGACGAGACGACCCGTGCCGTCGTCGACGCGATCGACGACCGCACGGCCCTGGTCATCGTCGACCAGATCACCTCCGCGACCGCACGCCTGTTCCCCGTCGCGGACATCGCGACCGAGAGCCGGCGGCGCGGCGTCCCCGTGCTCGTCGACGCTGCCCACGCGCCCGGCATGCTGGAGCGCCCGCTCGCGGACAACGCGGCGGACTACTGGGTCGGCAACCTGCACAAGTGGGGCTGCGCGCCGCGCGGCACCGCCGCCCTCGTCGCGTCCGAGCGGGTCGCCGACAGCCTCCACCCGCTCATCGACTCCTGGGGCGCGCCGGAGCCGTACCCGGTGCGGTTCGACACCCAGGGCACCATCGACCTGTCGTCCTACCTCGCGGCGCCCCGCTCGCTCGACCTCATCGAGGAGCTTTTCGGCTGGGCCGCGGCCAGGCAGTACATGGCGGACCTCGCCGACTACGCCGAGACCGTGATCGGCGGGGCGTTCGAGACGCACACCGGCGAGCCTGCGAGGGTCGACGTCGGCATGCCGGTCCCCGCGATGCGCCTGCTCGCCCTGCCGGGCGGCCTCGCCACGACGCCCGCGGAAGCGCACGAGCTGCGCGACCGGGTCGCCGCGCTCGGTTTCCAGACCGCGATGACGAGCTGGCGCGGCAGGGGGTACCTCCGGCTCTCGGCGCATGTCTACAACGTCGCCGGGGAGTACGACAGGTTCGCCGAGGTCGCCGTGCCGCACATCGTCGCCCTGGCCCGCGAGACCTGATCCCGCGCCGCCCCGACGTACTGATCCCGAACGCCCTGACCCCGACGCCCCGACCCCCAACGCCCCGACCCCCAACGCATCCGCACCCGCACCCGCGGCACCGCCCGCATCCGCACAACCGAAGGAGAACCATGCGCAACACCAGAAGATCGCTCCTGGCGGTCGCCGCCGTGACCGCTGGCGCGCTCGCCCTGTCCGGCTGCTCCGGAGGGGGCGGCGGCGGCGGCGGGGAGGACGGCGAGGTCCGGCTCCAGATGGTCGAGACCCTGACCAATCCGGCGCGCTCCACCATCCTCAAGGAGCTCATCGCGGGCTTCGAGGAGGAGAACCCGGGCGTCACCGTCGAGCTCGTCTCACCGCCGAGCGAGCAGGCCGTGTCCACGGTGCAGCAGATGCTGCAGGCCGGCAACGGCATCGACGTGCTCGAGGTGCAGGACAGCACCATCGGCCCGTTCTCGTCCAACGACTGGCTCTACGACATGAACGGCGACCTCGAGGGCTGGGAGGGCTGGGACGCGCTCACGGACAACGCCCTGCGCTTCGCCCAGCCGGACGGCCCGACCTACATGATGCCGTACGGCTTCTACGGGCTCAGCCTCTTCTACCGCACCGACCTCGTCGAGGAGGCCGGCTTCGACGGCCCGCCGCACTCGTGGGAGGAGATGATCGACCAGGCCAAGGCGATCAACGACCCGTCGCAGAACCGCTACGGCTACGCCTTCCGGGGCGGCTCGAACTCGGCGTCCAACGTCGTCGCGATCATCGAGGCCTACGTCGCCGACGACCTCGACGTGGAGAACGCCTTCCTGCTCGAGAACGGCGACACGATCTTCTCCGCCCCCGAGGCGCAGGAGGCCATGGACAAGTACATGGAGCTCTTCACGGAGGGCTCGCCGCCCTCCTCCATCGCCTGGGGCTACCCCGAGATGGTGCAGGGCTTCAGCTCCGGCTCGACCGCGTTCCTGCTGCAGGACCCCGAGGTCATCGCGACGATCCGCGACTCCTCGACCCTCACCGAGGAGCAGTGGAGCACCACCCCGCTGCTCGTGGGACCGACCGGCAAGGCGGCGCAGCCCATCGCGACCGCCGGCTGGGGCGTCGCCGACAGCAGCGAGCACAAGGAGGAGGCGATGGAGCTCATCAAGTACCTGGCCTCCGGCGACGCGCCCCTCACGTTCGCGAAGGGCAACTCGCTCGTGCCGATCCTGAAGAGCGCGGCGGACGACCCGTTCTTCAGCGAGGGCCCCTGGGCGACCTACGTGACCATGAACGAGCAGCCCGACACCTACCTCAACGTGACCCAGCCCCGCGGCGTCGCCTGGTGGCAGGAGTGGAGCGAGAAGTCGGACCGCGAGCTGCAGGAGGTGCTGCTCGGGCAGACGAGCACGGCGGACCTCCTGGCGACCTGGGACGAGTACTGGTCGGGGAAGTTCGCGAGCGAGGGCTGATCCTGATGCCCTCCCCCGCACCCGCGATCGAACGCCGGACGGCGGTGCCGGCGTCGCTGGTCCCGCCGTCCGGCGGCGAGGCCACGCGCCGCCGGCGGGAGTTCTCCCGCCGGCGGGCGCTGACCATCGCCGCGTTCCTGGCCCCCGCCGTCGCGTTCGTCACCCTGTTCACCTACTACCCGATGTTCTCCGGCGTGTTCGGCGCGTTCCGGAACTGGAGCATCTACAACATCGAGAACCAGTCCTGGGTGGGCCTCGCCAACTTCGAGACGATCCTCGCCGACGGGCTGTTCTGGAAGACCATCGGCAACACCGTGCTCTGGGTCGTCGGCTCGCTCGTGCCGCAGTTCGTCATCGGCTTCGCGCTCGCCCTGTGGCTGCGCCGCCGGTTCCGGTTCCGCGGCGTCTACCAGGCGCTCATCTTCTTCCCCTGGGCGGTGTCCGGCTTCCTCATCGGCATTCTGTTCCGCTGGATGTTCAACGGCGAGTTCGGCGTCGTCAACGACCTGCTGATGAAGACGGGGCTCATCGACACCCCGCTGCCCTGGCTGGCGGACCCCGCGCTCGCCATGCCCGCCATCATCGTGGCCAACGTCTGGTACGGCGTCACGTTCTTCGCCATCATGATCCTCGCCGCGCTGCAATCGGTGCCGGACGAGCTCTACGAGGCGGCGGCCCTCGACGGCACGACCAAGGCCCGCGCGCTCTGGCACGTGACCATCCCCTACATCCGCACGACGTTGACCCTGATCGTGCTGCTGCGGGTCATCTGGATCTTCAACTTCCCGGACCTGATCTTCGGCATGACCGGCGGCGGACCGGCCGGCCAGACCCACATCGTGACGACCTACATGATCGAGATCACACAGCAGGGCGACTACGGGCGCGCGAGCGCGCTCGGCATCCTCGTGCTCGTCGTGCTGATGGTGTTCGCGTCGTTCTACCTCCTCGCCACCCGCGAGAGGAAGGAGGCTCGCCGGTGATCACCCTCGAGTCCCGGGCGGGCCGGATCACCCGGATCGCCGCGCTCGGCCTCTGGCTGGTGCTGACGCTGTTCCCGCTGTACTGGATCGTCGTCACGGCCTTCAAGCCGACGAGCGACATCTATAGGTTCCCGCTCGAGTACTGGCCGTCGACCTTCTCGATGGAGAACTTCGCGGGCCTGTTCAGCAGGGCGAACTTCGGCACCTACCTCGTCAACAGCCTGATCATCGCCACGGTGTCCGCGGCCATCGTCACGGTCATCTCGCTGCTGTCGGGCTACATCATCGCGCGCTTCGAGTTCCGCGCCCGCGGAGCGGTGATCCTCGCGTTCCTGGTCACCCAGATGATCCCGGCGTTCATCGCGCTCGGGCCGCTCTACCAGCTCATGGTCACGCTGGGGCTGGTGAACGACCGGACCGGGCTCGTCTTCGTGTACATCGCGATGTGCATCCCGTTCTCGACGATCATGCTCCGCGGCTTCTTCGAGAACGTGCCGGACGCGCTCGAGGAGGCGGCCATGATCGACGGCTGCAGCCGCATCGGCGCGCTCTTCCGCATCCTCGTGCCGGTCATGACGCCGGGCATCGTCGCCGCGTTCATCTTCAACTTCGTGAGCTGCTGGAACGAGCTGTTCCTGTCGGTGACGCTGCTGACCTCGGACGCCAACAAGACGGTGCCCACGGCCCTCAACGGCTTCATCACGAGCTACAACATCGACTGGGGCTCGATGTCCGCGGCCGCCGTGCTCACGATCGTGCCGACCATGGTGATGTTCGCGTTCGCGAGCAAGTACATCGTGCAGGGGCTGACCGCGGGCGCGGTCAAGGGCTGACGGCGCCCGCGACGGCGGTGGCCATGGTCGCCGCAGCGCGGTCGAGCTCGCGCTCCAGGTCCGCGACCGTCAGGGCGCCCGGCGGGCGACCGGCGGCCGCGGCCTGCCGGGCGAGGCGCTGCACCGTCTCGTTCGCAGGGGCGCGGCGCCCGAGGGACCGCGCGAGCAGGGCGACCTCGCCGTTCAGGTAGTCCGTCTCGATCGATCCGGACCCGCGGGCCACCGACTGCCAGGACGACCCGCCGAGCTGGTCGCGCGACACGCCGGGCACGGGCCGGGGATCCAGCAGGTCGCCCCGCCAGTCCTCCTCCTCCTCCGGGCTCGCCCAGGCGATGCCCGCCGCGCGGTAGACGTCCTCCGCCTCGGCGCGCAGCCGGTCGGCCAGGTGCGCGTAGCCGCGCCCGTCCGTCCCGAGCAGCGCCTGCAGCCCGTTGCCGAGGTTGCTCAGCAGCTTCGCGTACTTCCAGCGCATCACGTCGTCGACGACGTGCACGACGAAGCTCGCCGCGCCCCAGTCCTCGGCGAGCGTCTCGAGCAGGGCCCGGTCGGACCCGTCCGCCGGGGACGCGTAACGGCCGACGACGAACACGCCGCTGGTCGGCGCGATCCGCACCACCACCTCGCCGGGCACGAGGTGCACGGCGGGCAGCCAGACGCAGACGCCGAAGACCCGCGCGAAGTAGCGCGAGGCGATGCGCTCGCTCGCGACGCCGTTCAGCGCGAGGAACACGGGCAGCAGGTCGCCCGCGGTGCCGAGCTCCGCGCCGCTCCCGGCGTCGTGCACGGGCCGGTCGACCCACTGCAGCAGCGCCGCCTCCACCTGGTGCGTCTTCGTGGTGAGCACGAGCACGTCGTCCGCGGTCAGCCGCACGTCCTCGGGCGACGTGGCCACCGCGACGGGCACGGTCACGTCGTCGTCCGGCGTCCGCAGCCGGATGCCCTGCGCGGCGAGCGTGTCGCCGTTCCGGCCGCGCGCCACGAGGAGGGGCGGGTGGTCCGTGCTCCGCTGGGCGAGGCGGCCGCCGAGGGTCCCGCCGATCGCTCCGGCGCCGATGATCACGTATCGCATGCGACCAACCCTGCCACGCGTCCCCGCGGAGGGCCGCGGTCAGCGCGCGAAGCGGGACCGGGCACGGGACGGCGAGTAGACGTCGAGGCCGCCCGGGATCACCCGCACGGTCGACGTGAAGCCGCCGTCCGGGTCGTCGCCGGGCACGTCGAGCGACACCTCGCCGTCGTGGGCGAAGCCGGTCGGCTGATCGCCGGCAGGGCGCACCACGGCGGTCACGGACTCGGCGGTGAACGCCTCGACCGCGTCCGTCGGCAGCAGGTGCAGGCGGCGCAGCAGCGCGCTCGTGCGGCGCCCGAAGGCGAGGGAGGCGGCCGCCCGCAGCCGCGGGCCGCCGCGCAGCACGCGCACGTCGAGCAGCCCGCCGTCCAGCCGCGTCCGCTGGAGGGGCGCGACGGTCTCCGCGTGGCTACGATCGACGCCGACGACGAGGGACCAGACCCGGTCCCGGTGGCCGTTCAGCACGACGTCGACGGGATCCGCGCGGCCGACGACCAGGACGGCCGCGAGAATGCCCGCCGCCCACTTGTCCAGCCGGGCCTGCAGCCGCTCCCGGGTGGCCACGAAGTCGGGGTAGACCCCGACCGACGCCGCGTTCAGCACGGTGACCGGGCTGCCGTCGCCGAACTCGATCTCCGCGACGTCGATCCGGACGCCCTCCCCGGCGGCGAGGGCCGCGAGGGCGTCGTCGAACGATTGGACCCCGGCGGCGCGGGAGAAGTGGTTGAAGGTGCCGCCGGGGAGCACGAGCAGCGGCAGCCCGACGAGCCGGGCGATGTGCGCCACCGCCGCCACCGTGCCGTCGCCGCCGCTCGCGCCGAGCACGCGGGGCGGGTCCGCCGAGGCGAGCGCGTGGCGGACGAGCAGCTCGAGGTCGTCGTCCTTGCCGAGCTCGTGCAGCCGCGCGTCCGGGAGGTGCTCGGCGAGGTACTCGGCGGCGTCCGGCCGGTCCACGTCCGCGCCGGAGCCCGGGTTGAGCACCATGAACACGCCGCTCCCCGTCGGGCTGGCGGGCAGGCGGACGTCGGCTCCGCCGATGCGCTCCGCGGGCCGGGGTGCGGGCCGCGCCGGAACGAGCGCCCGGCCCGCGAACGCCACGGCGGTGCCGATGGCGACCCCGCCGACGACGTCGGAGAACCAGTGCGCGCCGGTGTGCAGCCGGGAGTAGGCGACCGCCGCCGCCGCGGGCGCGAGACCGATGCCGGTGCGCCGGGACTCGAGGGCGACGCCCGTCACGAACCCGGCGGCGGACGCGGCATGCCCCGACGGGAACGAGGGCGACGTCGGCGGGGTGCGCAGCCGCCTCCCCACGGGGATGTCCTTCAGGAGCGGGCGGTCCCCGCCGAACACCTGCTTGCCCACCAGGTTGGCGAGGGCGCTGGCGGCCGTGAGGGACGCGGCCCCGCGCAGCGCGGCCCGGTGCTGCCCCGCCACGACGAGCACGAGCGCGATCCCGAACCAGAGCACGCTGCGGTCCGCCGCCCGGGAGAGGCGGGCGTAGCCGCGGTCGACGGCGGGCACGGTGCGCCGCGCGTTGATCCGGCACCCGACGGCGGAGTCGAGCCGCCGGACGACGGCGGGCAGCAGCGCGATCCGCCGCAGCGCGACGCGCGCGGAGGGGAGGGGGCGAGGCGCCATCGCCCCAGGCTAGGGCCTGCCGCCGGGCGCCACCACGGAGCGGCCCGCCCCAGTTGCTCCAGCATCGGCCCGCGTCGGAGGCAGGCGGATCGGACGCCGGCCCGCACCCGCCCGTCGTCAGGCGGGCAGGTGCGTGACGAGGCCGACCGTGTTGCCCTCGCTGTCGCGCAGGAAGGCCTGCCACTCCTCCGTGCCCGCCGGGCCGAGGGAGTCGTCGACGTGGCGGTGGATCACCGCCGGTCCGGCGAGGATCTCGGCCCGGTCGCGCACCCGCTCGATCGTCGTCCGCACGTCGCGGACCCCGAGGTAGAGCAGGGCGCTCGGCGACTCGCGGCTGAGCAGCAGCCGCGTGCCGTGCAGGTCGAAGAACAGCAGGCCGGGCGGGTCGAACCGAGCCGTGAGCGGGGCGCCGAGCAGGTCGGCGTAGAACGCGGACGCCCGGTCGAGGTCCTCCGCGTGCTGGGCCACCTGGATCAGCTTCACCGGGTCCCCGATCCCTGCCCGCCCTGCTCGTCCCGCCCGCTAGCTCACGCCGACTGCGACAGGCCGTCGATCGCCGCGACCTCGTCCGCCGTGAGCTTGATCCGAGCGCCCGCCGCGTTCGCGACGATGCGCTCCCGCTTCGTCGACTTGGGGATCACCACGAAGCCGTGCGCGACGTGCCAGGCCACGATCACCTGAGCCGGGTTGGCGTCGCGCGCCTCGGCGATCGAGACCAGGGTCGGGTCGTCGAGGTTGCTCGCCTTGAACGGGCTGTAGCCCTCGAGCACCGTCCCGCGCTCCCGCAGCCCGGCCACGAAAGCGGGGTCGTAGAGCGTCGGTCCCCAGCGCACCTGGTTCACGGCGGGCGCGACGCCGGTCGCCGCGATGAGCTCGTCGATCTGGTCGAGCGAGTAGTTGCTGACGCCGATGGACGAGGCGAGACCCTCGTCGCGGGCCGTGACGAACTCCGCCCACGCCTCCGGGGTCGCCTGCTTGCTCGGCGGCCAGTGCACGAGCCACAGATCGACGTGGTCGAGACCGAGCTTGCCGAGGCTCTCCTCGAGCGTCTGGCGCTCGTGGCCCACGTTGTCCGGCGGCATCTTCGTGGTCACGAAGATCTCGTCCCGCGGCAGGCCGGCCGCGGCCAGCGCCCTGCCGATGCCCGCCTCGTTCTCGTAACCGGTCGCCGTGTCGATGTGCCGGTAGCCGGCCTCGAGGGCGATGCCCACCGCCTCGGGCGCCTCGTCGTCGGGGATCTGCCAGGTGCCGAAGCCCAGCAGCGGCATCGCGCCGCCGGGCAGGGCCGCGGCCGGGGTCGCGTACGTGTCGGAATCAGTCATGCACCCGGTCTACGCCTTCGGCCAGGCGGATGCGGTCCGGGCACCGACCCCGCAGTCCGTGTGCGTGCTCGCCTCACTCCGCGTACCAGTCACGCACGACGTCGAGCTGGGCCCGGTTCTCCGCGCTGCCGAGCTCGGCGCGCAGCACCGACTGCGAGCGCTCCGCGAGGGTCCAGCCGAGCGGCGCCTCGCTGCCGGGTCGAGCTCTCGGGTGCAGGTCGGCGGGCGCCGCGTCCTCGGCGGGCGCCGCGTCCTCGCCGGGCGCGCCGTCCTCGCCGGGCGCGGCGGGGCAGGCCGCGCGGACGGCCCCGAACGACCTGCCGAGGGCGATCAGGGCCTCCTGCTGCGCGGTGCCGTCCTGGGCCCGGGTGACGCTGCTGGTCTCGCCCGCCGGGCCGATCAGCCGGAAGGACCGGCCACCGGGATCCCGCACGCCGTGCGACGCGAACTCGTTGTCGAGCAGGAGCAGCCGGGGCGCGATGCATCGTCCCGCCGCCTCGCCGCCCGCGTTGAAGCCCCGCACGGCCGGCTCGAGGTCGGCCCAGACCTCCTGGATCGCGTCCGCCCCCGAGTTCTCCAGCAGCCCGCCGTCGAGCACGTAGCTGTGCGCCTCGCCGTCGAGGCAGCTCGTCATGCCGCCGGACGGCGTGATGTAGGGCGCGCGAGCCGAGAGCAGGGCCGCGGTGGAGAGCCGGATGTCACGGGCGCCGGATGCGTCCGGCGAGCGCGGGCAGGACCAGGCGAAGACATCCTTCGTCGCGGCGAGCACCCCGTCCGGCGGCCGCACCGCGGGGTCCGCCGGGGTGCCGACGAACTGGCCCGGGGTGAGGCAGTCGGTGCCCGGGGTCGTGCTCGGCTCCACCCCGGCCGCCGACGACACGGCCATGCGGCAGCCGTCCTCGACCGAGGTGGCGCCGAAGAACAGCAGAGGGAAGCGGGTCGTGCCGTCCTCGTCCGTGCCCGAGGCCGTGAAACCCTCGTCGATGCCGGGGTTGCGGGTGCTGAACGCCCGCTCGAGGCTGCTCGCCCGGTCCTGGCCGGTGATCGGCAGGCGCAGCAGGGTGTTCGGGAGGTCGCGGAACACCGCCGCGGCGATGGCCGGGGCGACGTAGTCCCCCGCGAACGACTCGGGCAGCCAGTCCCCGTCGCCGTCCCGGTCGGCGGAGCGCACCTCGTTGGCCCGGACCATGGCCATGCCCACGCTGCTGCCGGACACCGACGACACGAGGAAGACGCTCTCCGGCGGCAGGTCGCCCGGGCACGCGTCGTCGCTGCGCTCCGCCGCTTCGGGGATGCGCACGCCGCCGCCGTACAGGCACTCCCAGACGATGCTCGTCCAGTACGCGGCCCGGATGCCGCCGCCCTCGGAGGCCATCAGCACGAGCGGGACCGTCTGCGGCGCCCCGGTCCCCGCCGGCTGCTGGTCGATCCATCGCCGGAGCGCCTCGGGGGTGGTCCCGCCGCCGGCCCCGTCCCCGTCGGCCTCATCGCCGGCCTCATCCACGAGCGAGGGACGCTCGGCGGCCGGGCTGTCGAGCAGCCGGACGTCGTAGTAGGCGGCCTGCCGGTCGATGAAGCTCCCCGCCACGGCGAGCGCGAGCACGATGGCGAGCACCGGCACGCGGCGGAGCCCGAGCAGCGCGAGCGCGCCGGGGGCCGGCAGCACGTCGCCGATGAGCACGAGCGCGGTCACCACGACGGCGAGCACGATGCCGCTCACCACGATGGTCGCGACCGTGCCGATCTCCACGGCGGCTCGGGGCCCGACGATTGCGCCGAGCACGGACAGGACGAGCGCCGCCACGACCCAGGCGGTAAGCACCCCGCGGACCACGGGGCGCGGCGGGTGCGACGCGCGCAGGTACACGAAGACGGCCGCCGCGAGCGCGAGCAGCATCAGGAGCAGCGCCCACCCGAGCAGGGCCGCGATCGACCCGCCGTCGACCCACAGCGTCACGGTCGCGCGGATGCCGGCGAGGGCGAGCGCGCCGGGCGGGACGGCCGCGATGACCGGAAGCGCCCCCCGCCCGATGCGCACGTCGCCCTGGGCCGGGAGCGCGTACCCGCGCACGCCGGCCGGCGCGTTGAGCACGAAGAACAGCAGGGTGCCGCCGCCCAGGGCGAGCAGCGGCGCACCCGCCGAGTTCCCCCGCGCGAACACCAGCACGCCCGCGACCAGCAGGACCACCCCGACGAGGATGCCGACGAGGATGCCGCGGCCGGTCCACGCGACCGCCCGGGGCGCGCGCCGGTACGCGGCGAGCGTGGCCCGCCCGCCGACGGCGAGCACGGCGGAGAACACGGCCGCCGCGAGCACGGCCAGCCAGGCGGGGAGGCCGTTGTCCACGCCGCGCACGACCACGTCGTCCACCTGCCGCCCGATGTCTCCGGACAGCAGCACCATGATCGCGACCACGCCGGCCACCACCACGATCTGCCCGCGGAGCACGACCCACGGCGAGAGCACGCTGCGGCGCCAGGGCGCGGCGGCGGACGGGGACCCCGCCTCCTCCGCCGCCCGCAGGGCGAGCGTCCGCCGGCGCAGCGCCGCCAGCAGCAGGGCGAGGCCGACGAGCGTGAGCGCGACCCACTTGAGGACCGAGGCGGCGCCGATCGCCGCGACGGCGACCGTGCCGGGGTCGTCGTCCCAGACCAGGGCCGTGCCCAGGGTCTCGGCGACGTCGCCGATCAGGTACAGGGTGGTGGCGACAACGGACGCCGCGAGCATCGCGCGGACGGCGACCGACCGCGGCCCGTCGGTCTCGCGCTCGCGCAGGATCCGGGCGAGCAGCACGAGCAGCACCGCGAGCGGGACCGTGAGGAGCAGCAGGTCGACGACGGCGTACGCGCCGATCAGCTCGCCGGGCGCGCGGGTCGTGCCGGGCGGGCCCTCCCAGTTCCGCCAGCCCGCGAGCACGGCCAGGGCCGAATCCGGCCGGAACAGCGCGTCGGGCGAGGCGACCGAGCCGAAGCCGCCCGGCCGGTCCCGCTCGCCGTGCATCTCCGCGAGGGCCCCGTCGAGGCGCTCGAGCACGACGACGGCGATGAGCACGGCCACCGCGAGCAGCGCCGCCACGGCGCGGAGGACCCGCGGACGGTCCGCCGCCGCCGTCCGCGTTCCGCTCATCCCGCCCCCGTGCCCCTGTCCGCCCCCTGCGCCGTCTGGCGTCACGCTATTCCCCCGGGGATGCGGCGACAAGTGCGCCGCGCGGGCGCGGGCGACGCCTCCGCTAGCGTTGGCGGCATGCCTTCCCTGCTGCACCTCGACTCCTCCGCCGATCCGGTCGACTCCCGCTCCCGCGCCATCACGGGCGCGTTCGCCGCGGCCTGGAGCGCGGCCGACCCGGCGAACACGGTCGTCTATCGCGACCTGCACCGCGACCCGCTCCCCCACCTCGCCGACGCCTCCCTGCACTGGCCGGTGGCCTTCCGCGGCGAGGTGGCCGCCCCGTTCCGCGAGGCCGAGCGCCTGCAGCGCGAGATCCTGGACGAGCTGCTCGCGGCGGACGTGCTGCTGGTCGGCGCGCCGCTCTACAACTACTCCCTGCCCTCCTCGCTGAAGGCCTGGGTCGACCACATCCACGTTCCCGGCGTGACGGCGCCCTTCGGTGACGTCGGCCGGCCGCTGGCCGGCCGACCCGCGGTCGTCGTCTCGAGCCGTGGCGGGTCGTACGACGCGGGCACCCCGACGGCCGACTGGGACCACGGCGTCCCCGTGCTGCGGATCATCCTCGGCGAGGCGCTCGGGATGGACGTCTCCGTGATCACGACCAACCTCACGCTGGCCGAGCGCCTCCCCGGGCTCGAGGAGCAGATCCCGCGCGGGCGCCGCGAGCTGGCCGAGGCGCACGAGGCGGCCACCGCGCTCGCCCGCACCCTCTCCGCGTCCGCCTCGGCTTCCGCCTAGCCCGAGCCGAGTCGAGCCGAGCCGGGCCGGGTCGGGTCGGGTCGCCGATCGGGCGGGGCCGGCGGCGGGATCCATCACGGGCGGCGAGAATCGGGAAGGATCGCGGTATGGACCTCTCGCCCGCCTCCCCCGTGTCCCCGATGCTGGCCAAGGCCGTCTCGGCCGTCCCCGAACCGGACAGCGTGCCGGGCGGGCTGAGCTACGAACCGAAGTGGGACGGCTTCCGGGGCATCGTCTACTTCGACGGCGAGACCGTGGAGATCGGCAGCCGCGGCTCCAAGATGCTCACCCGGTACTTCCCCGAGCTCGTCGACGCGTTCGCGCGCCTGCTGCCCGGGCCGTGCGTGCTCGACGGCGAGATCGTCGTGCGGCGCGGCGAGCCCGGCCAGGAGCGGCTCGACTGGGAGGCGCTGTCGCAGCGCATCCACCCCGCCGCCAGCCGGGTGAAGAAGCTGGCCGAGGAGACGCCGGCCGAGTTCGTCGCGTTCGACCTGCTCGCCCGCGGCGACGACAGCTACCTCGACGCGCCCTTCTCCGAGCGGCGGGCCCAGCTGGAGGACCTTGCGACCGAGCTGGAGGCGCCCCTGCACGTCTCCCAGGTCACCACCGACGTCGATCTCGCACGCCGCTGGCTCGTCGAGTTCGAGGGGGCGGGGCTCGACGGCGTCGTCGCCAAGCCGCTCGCTGCGGCGTACTCCCCGGGCAAGCGCATCATGCTGAAGGCCAAGCACCACCGCAGCGCCGACGTCGTCGTGCTCGGCTACCGCGTGCACACGAGCGGCACCGGGGTGGGCTCGCTCCTGCTCGGCCTGTACGACGACGACGGCGAGCTACGCGGCGTCGGCGGCGTCTCCGCGTTCAGCGACGTGCGCCGGCGCGAGCTCGTGGACGAGCTCGACCCGCTCGTGCTCCGGGACGAGTCCGGCGAGACCGTGCGGGGCGAGACCGACCGCAGCCGCTTCTCCTCGAGCAAGGACACGAGCTTCGTCCGGCTCGAGCCGACCCGGGTGGTCGAGGTGCGCTACGACCAGATGGAGGGCATGCGCTTCCGGCACACCGTGCAGTTCGAGCGCTGGCGCCCCGACCGGGACGCCGCGTCCTGCACCTTCGAGCAGCTGGAGCGGCCCATCGCGTACGACCTGAGCCGGGTGCTGGTCCAGGCGCACTGAACGCGGGCGCCCAGAACGCAGGCGCCTGGGCTAGGGCGCCCGGGTGTCGGGCGCCCGTCCGCCGGGCCGCTCCGACCCCGCGTCCGACCCCAGCCCCACGACGAGGCTCCGCAGCTCGGCGATCTCGGCGGAGAGCCGCTCCACGTTCGCGCGGGCGTCCACCCGGGCCTGGTCGTCGTCCGAGGAGACCCGCTCGAGGAACCAGGACGCGAGCGACGCCGTGATCGTGCCGAGCAGGGCGATCCCGCCCACCATGACGCCGATCGCGATGAAGCGGCCGCCCACCGTCACGGGCGCGAGGTCCCCGTAACCGACGGTCGTGATGGTGACGACGGCCCACCAGAGCGAGTCCCCGATCGTGGTGATGGTCGCGTCCGGCACGTTCCGCTCGAGGTCGAGCATGGCCAGCCCGGACACCACGACGAGCAGCACGGACGAGCCCACGGCGTAGACGACGATGCGGCCGCGCAGCAGCTCCTCCTGCGCCCGGTCGAACACGCGGAGCACCGACACGAGGCGCAGCAGCCGCAGCGGGCGGAACACCGGGAGCACGACGACGAGCAGCTCGTGCAGGTGCCGCCAGAACCAGCGGCGCCGGTCGGGGGCGGGGGCGAGGGCGAGGTTCATGACGTAATCCAGCAGGAACAGGGCCCAGATCACCCACATGGCCAGGTCCGTGACGATGAGCGAGCGCCCGCCCGGCTCGATGATCACCTGCCAGGCGTAGGCGACGAGAAACAGCGCCGCGGCCGCCGTCAGTGGCCACTCCGCGGCCTTGCGCCACTCGTTCTGGGTCATGGTGGCGAGCGTACTGACCGGCCCTCCGGAGCGACGGCGAAGGGCCCACCGATCAGGGGTAGTGCAAAGGAATAGAGGTGAAGCCGGAGGATCAGAGGTAGTCCTCGGGAGCCTTGTCCTTCCGCGCGCGGCTGGGCTGCACGCGCGGAGGCTCACCCGGCATCTTCGGGTAGTCGGGCGGGAAGGGCAGCTCGCCCAGGCCGTCGGCGAGGTCGCGCTCCCACCAGCCGAGGAGCCGGTCGATGCGGCCGGGCGACGCGTGCATGTCGGCCCAGGGGTCGCCCGTCGTCCGCAGGCGCTCCGGCACGGTGAGCACCGTGAACGCGCGTGGGTCCGCGGACCCGAGCTCGTCCCAGGTGATCGGGCACGACACCGGCGCGTGCGCGAGCGCCCGAGGGCTGTACGCGCCGGCCATGGTGCGGTCCCGATTGGCCTGGTTGAAGTCCACGAAGATCCGCTGCCCGCGCTCCTCCTTCCACCACGCCGTGGTGACCTGCTCCGGCATCCGGCGCTCCAGTTCCCGCGCGGCCGCAATGACCGCGTGCCGCACATCGAGGAACTCGTGGGTCGGCTCGATGGGCGCGAAGACGTGCAGACCGCGGTTGCCGCTGGTCTTGATGAACGCGTCGAGCCCCGCCTCGGCCAGCACCGTGCGCAGCTCGAGGGCGGCGGGCACGGCGTCGCCGAAGTCGGTGCCGGGCTGCGGGTCGAGGTCGATGCGCAGCTGGTCCGGGAAATCGGAGGTCTCGGCCCGCGACGGCCACGGATGGAACACGACGGTGTTCATCTGCACGGCCCAGACGGCCGCCGCCGCCTCGTCGAGCACGAGCTGCGGGTGCGACCGGGAGCTCGGGTAGACCACGGGAACGCTGCGGACGTAGTCCGGGGCGCCCTTCGGCGGGTTCTTGGAGAAGAACTGGTCGCCGTCGATGCCCTCGGAGAAGCGCTGCAGCGACAGCGGCCGGTCCCCGTTCGCCGCGAGGAACGCATCCGACACGGCGACCAGGTAGTTCGCCAGGTCGAGCTTCGTGATGCCGAGCTCGGGCCAGAGCACGCGGCTCGGGCTCGAGATGCGCACCTGGCGCTCGCCGGAGGGCCCCGCGACGGGGAGGACGACCGCTTCGCTTGCCATGGAGCCAACCTATCGAGCCGCGCGCTCCCGGCGGGTGGTGCAGCCGACTAGCGGCAGGCGATGTTCGACTTGCCGAGCGCGGCGCCCGTCGGGCCGCACGCCACGGTGTTCCCCGTGACCCCGGAGGCGACCGAGACCTCGTATCCCGGAACACCGGCGATCACGGTGTTGCCGGAGAAGGCGTTGCCGTTGCCCCAGCCCGGGACCGTGCGGTGCACCTGGAAGGCGTCGAGCTTCGTGTGCGAGCCCGAGTTGCGCTCGATGCGCCAGCCGTTGCCCTTCACGTCCACCCAGGAATCGGCGAAGTGGATGCCCGAGTGACCGGCGTTGTGGAAGACGTTGCCCACGATGGAGCCGCCCGTCGTGCCCTCCTTGATGTCGATGCCCTCGGCGGTCGTGTTCTCGATCCGGTTGTCGATGATCTGCACCCGGTCGGAGCGGTCGGGCACCGACGAGGAGCCCATGATCTGCTTCCAGTTGCTGTTCGCGCTGCCGACGTAGACGCCCTCGCCGTAGTCCGGCGTGCTCAGGCCGACGTCGTGGATCACCGAGTCCCGGAGGATTCCGTCCGAGCTGTTCGTGCGGAAGTGCACGGCCTCCGTCCCGGTGTGGCCCACGTCGACGCCCGCGATGACCGCGTGCGTCGCTCCGTCGAGCACGATGCCCTTGCCCGATCTCGTGACCGACAGGCCCAGGATGCGCCACCGGTCCCCGGTCACGTGCAGGCCGTAGCCGGACGAGATGCTTCCGGTCGTCAGCACGGCTCGGCGCGAGCCGGTGAGCGTGATCGGCGCCGCCTCCGTGCCGGAGGCCGCCGCGACGAACTTCCCGGTGTAGGTTCCGTCGGCGAGCGCGATGGTGGTGCCCGGCGTCGCCGCCTTCAGCGCGTCCTTCAGTTGCGCCGCGGTGGAGACCGAGACGGTGCGGCCGGACGCGATGGGCGCCGGGCTCGGCTTGGGCGCCGCGGGCGGAGCCGGGTTCGGCTTCGGCGGGGTGGTCGGCTTCGGGCTCGGCTTCGAGCTCGAGAGCGGCGGCGGCGCGGACCCCGCCACGGTGAACTCGCGCTCGTACTCGTGCTTCCCGGAGGACTCCCACCGCACGCTGAGCTCGTGCGCCCCGGCCGTCGTCCGGACGCTGAAGTTGTACGGGGCCGACCGATCCTGCCCCAGGTACTTCCCGTCGAGCTTGAACTTGACGGCGACACCCGCCGGCGCGGCCACGTTGACGGTGAAGGTTCCGCCGGCCTGGCTCGACCCGGCGAGAACGGCGCCGGCCACGGTCACCGGATCCGACGCCGCGAGTGCGGTCGCCGGCAGTGCCAGCAGAGAGCCGACGACGCCGAGCGCCCCGGCCGTAGCGAGAAGCCGGCGCGAGTTCGAGCGCGCGAAAGTACCCATGATGCATCCCCCCGGATTCGCGGCCGCACCCCCGTGGGCCGCTCAAGCACCATAACCGCGGCGCGGCTCCGCACGCAGCCGATCCCTGCCCCCAGTGCGAGGCACGCCGTCTGGCGGCTAGGCCGGCGGCCGGGAATCCCGGGGCAGGCGGAGCGAGAAGAGGGCCGCCACCGCGAGCAGCACGACCGCCGAGCCGAACGCCGCCGGGTAGGAGAAGGCGTCGAGCAACAGTCCGGCCGCGAGCGGTCCGACGATCGCGCCGAGGTCGGAGAAACCCTGGAACACCGCGACGGGCTGGCCCCCGCGCCCGCCCGCGGCATCGCCCACGAGCGCGGCGGGTGCGGTGCCCATGAACGCCGCGGCCACGCCGTACGCGCTGAGCAGCACCACGAGGATCCAGACGTCCGAGGTGAACGCCATCCCGAGCATGGCGAGCGCGGCGACGGCGTAGGCGCCCGCGATGGCGGGGCGCCGCCCGACGGTGTCGACGAAGCGTCCGGCCGGGCCGAGGGCGAGGGTCTGCACCACGGCCGAGACCGCGAACGCGATGCCGGTCCAGGCGGGCTCGCGGTGCAGCACCTCGACGACGAGCACGGGGACGAGCGCGGTGCGCACCCCCTGGCCGGCCCACCCCTGCGCCAGGTTGGCGAGGCACGCGACCTGGAAGCGGGCATCGCGGAGCACGGTCCGAAGCGGCGTGGGCGGCGTCGCGCCGCCGGTGGGGGTGCGGTCCGCGGGCTGCAGCAGCACGAGCCCGATCACCCCCGCGACCACGAGCGTGCCGGCGTAGAAGAAGAACGGCGCGGTGAGCGACACGGCCGACAGCAGCCCGCCGACCGCGGGGCCGGCCATGCCGCCGACGAGGAAGCCGCCCTGGTATAAGCCGAGGCTGCGGCCACGCACCCGCTCCGGCGTCGAGCCGAGGAGCAGCGTCATGGCGGCGACGCTGAACATCGCGGAGCCGATGCCGCCCGCGCCGCGCAGCAGGAGCACCTGCGGGTAGGTGGTCGCCAGTCCCACGAGCGCGCTGGACACCGCGACGATGCCGATGCCCGCGGCGAGCACGGTGCGGTCGCCCGCGACGGTGAGCAGGCGGCCGACGAACGGGTTGGCGACGAGGCGCATCACCGCGAAGGCGGACACGACCGCGCCCACCTCGACATAGCCGACCCCGAAGCTGCGCACGTAGACCGGCAGCACGGGCACGACGACGCCGAAGCCCAGCATGACGAAGAACGCGACGGCGCCGAGCACGATCACGTCGCGCGGCAGCCGTTCCGCCTCCGGGCTGCGACGGAACGGACGGGGGCGGGGCACCCGTCGAGGTTACTGCCCTTCGGGCGCCCGCTCCGCGCGGCCCGGGACGCCCGCGCCGACAGCGCCGTCCCGGATCACGGTCGCGGCACCGTCCCGGTCAGGCGACCCGGGTGATCTCCACGGACACCGTGAGGTTCGACGCGCGCGGCCCGGCGTAGACGCCGTGCAGGGGCGGGACGTCGGAGTAGTCGCGCCCGGCGCCGACGAGCACGTGCCGGTCGGCGATGTCGATGAGGTTGGTCGGGTCGAACCCGGTCCACTGGCCGCAGAACCACTCGACCCACGCGTGCGACTCGCCCTTGACGCTCTCGCCCACGACCGGCTCACGCTTCGGGTGCAGGTAGCCGGAGACGTACCGGGCGGGGATGCCCGCCGCGCGGAGGGCGCCGAGCGTGATGTGCGTGATGTCCTGGCAGACGCCCTTCTTCTCCGCCCAGGCCTCGGCCGCGGTGGAGTGCACGCCGGTCACGCCCTGCATGTACTCCATCGACTCCCCCACGGTGCGGGCGATCTCGCGCGCCGTCTCGCAGGGGGTGAGCCCGCGCGCCACGACCTCCTCCGCGAGGGCGACCACGTCGTCGGCGGGCGCCGTGAGGCGGGTCTGGCTCAGCTGCTCGATGAGCTCCATCTCGCCGGACCCGCGGGACCGCAGCTCCTCCCAGGAGATGGCGTGCCCCGCGTGCTGCTTGGGCCGGGCCTCGACCAGGGTGGTCGACGACACGGAGAGCGACCGGTGCGGCGTGATCACCTCGAAGGCCGTGACGCGCGTGCCCCAGTAGTCCGTGTAGTCGTGCAGCCCGGCGGAGGGCTCCACCTGCAGGGTCGACGACAGCACCAGCTGCGAGTCGGAGCTGACCGGCCGCATCCGCGCCTCGTTGTACGACGCCGAGACGTCGGCCCCGTAGGTGAAGGCGGTCGTGTGGCGGATGCGCAGTCGGTTCACAGCGTGTCTCCGATCCAGATGGGTGCGGCGTCCTTCGGGAAGTAGCGGTGCCGGATGGCCTCGCTCGCGGCGCTGGTCGCCTCCTGCACCGTGTCCATGTGGTACGGCAGGTCCTCGAGCGTCTCGGCGATGGGCCGGTACTCGAGCTGGCTGCGCACCTGGCCCAGCACCCGCTGGCCCTGGTCGGGCACGCCGGCGCGGCCGAAGCTCGGCTCCAGGTCGCGCAGGCACTGCTCGGCGCGGCCGATCGAGTAGACGACCGAGCGCGGGAACAGCCGGTCGAGCAGCAGGAACTCGGCCGCGTTCAGCGCGGACGGCACGCCGCGGTAGGTGCGGAGGTAGGGCTCGTAGGCGCCGCAGGAGCGCAGGATCGTGGTCCAGGACGGGCCGGACGCCTCGGTCAGCGAGCGGGTCGCGAGCAGGCGCGCGGTCATGTCCGCGCGCTCGATGCTGCGGCCCAGGGTGAGGAAGTGCCACGCCTCGTCGCGGCTGCTGCCGGACTCGATGATGCCGACGGCCAGGGCGGCGCGCTCGCGCACCCAGCGGAAGAAGTCGTGCTCCTTGTCCGCCGTCAGGCGCCGCGGCATCCTGGCCCGGGTCGTGTTCAGGCACTCCCACAGCTCGGTCGGCACGATCTCGCGAGCGCGCCGGGCGTTCTCGCGGGCGGCGCCGAGCGAGTAGGCGATCGAGGCCGGGTGGTGGCGGTCGACGGCGAGGATGGCGAGCACGTCGCGGCGGGTCAGGGTGGGCTTGTCGACGTCGGCGCTGCCCATGACCGACAGCAGGGAGCGGCAGGCCGAGTCCTCGTCGATCCACGGGTCCTCGAGCAGAAGCTGCAGGTGCACGTCGAGGATGCGCGCCGTGCCGTCGGACCGCTCGATGTAGCGGCCGATCCAGAACAGCGACTCTGCGATGCGCGAGAGCATCAGCGCTCCTCCCCCTGCTGCTGCTGTTGCTGTTGCTGTTCGCCCTGGGGATCGTCCTGCGGCGCGACGTCGGGCGCGTGCTGCCGGTCGTAGACGATGGGGATGGAGCGGGTCGTCGCCTGCTCGCCCACCACGGCGGGCACGTCGCGCGCGTCCACCGTGCTCGGGGTGGTAGCCGGGTCCTGGCCGACGACCCAGGTGTCCTTCGACCCGCCGCCCTGGCTGGAGTTCACGACCAGCTGACCCTCGGGCAGCGCCACCCGGGTCAGGCCGCCGGGAAGCACCCAGATGTCGGTGCCGTCGTTCACGGCGAACGGCCGGAGGTCGACGTGCCGCGGGCGCATCCCGTCCTCGACGAGCGTGGGGATCGTGGACAGCTGCACGACGGGCTGCGCGATCCAGCCACGCGGGTCGACGAGGAGCCGCGAGCGGAGGGCGTCGAGCTCGGCGCGGGTCGCGTCCGGGCCCATGACGAGGCCCTTGCCGCCGGACCCGTCGACCGGCTTCACGACGAGCTCGTCGAGCCGGTCGAGCACCTCCTCGAGCGCGCCCGGATCCTCGAGCCGCCACGTGTCGACGTTCTTCAGCAGGGGCTCCTCCGCGAGGTAGTAGCGGATGAGGTCGGGGATGTACGTGTACATCAGCTTGTCGTCGGCGACGCCGTTGCCCACGGCGTTCGCGATGGTCACGTTGCCGAGGCGGGCGGCGAGCATGAGCCCCGGCGAGCCGAGCAGCGAGTCCTTGCGGAACTGCATCGGGTCGAGGAACTCGTCGTCCACGCGGCGGTAGATCACGTCGACGCGGGTCGGGCCCGCCGTCGTGCGCATCCAGACGCGGCCGCCGGAGCAGTAGAGGTCGCGGCCCTCGACGAGCTCGACGCCCATCAGCCGGGCCAGCAGGGTGTGCTCGTAGTACGCCGAGTTGTACACGCCGGGCGTGAGCACGACGACCGTGGGGTCGTCGACGCCCTCGGGGGCGCTGGCCCGCAGGGCGCCGAGCAGCCGGTTCGGGTACTCCCCCACCGGTCGCACGCGCATGGACACGAAGAGCTCCGGGAGGGTCTGGGCCATCACCCGGCGGTTCGAGATGACGTAGCTCACGCCGCTCGGCACGCGCACGTTGTCCTCGAGCACGCGCCAGGCGCCGTTCTCGTCGCGGATGAGGTCGATGCCGGACACCTGGATGCGCACGCCGTTGGCGCTCTCGATGCCGGCCGCCTGCCGGTGGAAGTGCTTCGACGAGGTGATGAGGGACGCGGGCAGCACGCCGTCGCGCACCGCGTTCCGCGGGCCGTAGATGTCGGCGAGCAGGGCCTCGAGCGCGCGCACGCGCTGCTTGATGCCCGCCTCGACGCCCGTCCACTCGTCGCGCGGGATGACCCTCGGCACGGCGTCGATGGGGAACGGGCGCTCCTCGCCCGCGAAGTCGAACGTGACGCCCTGCGTGAGGTAGGAGTTGGCGAGCGCCTCGGTGCGGCCGCGCAGCTCCTCCTGGGTCATCTCGGAGAGCGCGGAGTACAGCTCCCGGTAGGGCGAACGCACCCCGATCTCGGCCGACGGGTTCGGCTCCTGGAACATCTCGTCCCACGGGATCGCCCCCGGGCGAGCCGCTCCGTGCTGCAGCGTGGAGCCGTATCCGTTGAAGAGGTCACCCATGAGGCGAGCATAACCACGGCCATATTGCGGCGATGTTTCGTGGCGCGGGGGCACCGGGGCCGCCGGGAGCTCGGCCGCGGGGGGCACGGCCGCCGGGGGCACGGCCGCGGGGGGCACGGCCGCCGGGGGCACGGCCGCCGGGGGCGTCGGTCAGGAGCCGTGCCGGTACCACTCGTCGCGCAGGCGCCGCCGGTGCTCGGGCTCGAGGGTGAACCACTGCACGCCGACGATCGCCCCCTCGAGCGCCATCAGGGCGCTCAGGCAGTCGTGGAGGCCCCGCTCCTCCATGCGGCGGCAGGCCTCGATCGAGCCGAGCTCGCGCAGGTCGTCCATGGTGGCGATGCCGACGGCGCGGAGGTCGTCCGCGAGGTGCGGACCGATGTTCTCGCTGTCCTCGAGCGTTGCCACGGGACTCATGGTCTCCCACTCCGTGCGACCACCGCGACCCCCGGGGCCGCCAAGATTCCCGTACCCGCCGAATCGCCCGAACTCGCCCCGCCACCGGGGATCGATCTGTTCCTCGGGCTCAGGCGACGGCATCCCGCACCAGCCCGTGCACGTGGTCGAGCTTGCGGGCGATCTCCGCGGTGATGACGAAGGGGTACAGGTCGTCCTTGCCCATGGAGCGGTTCACGGAGTTCAGCGCGAGCGTGTAGCCGTGCCAGCGGCCGAGCACCTCGGGCATCGCAAGGTCCGCGACGTCCGTCGCGCCGGACGCGGAGATGCTGCCGGCCAGCGGCTCCGGCACGCCGTGCGGGCCCGAGACGTGGATGCCGACGGCGGCCGCGGTCTCGAGCGCATCCGCGATGTGCAGGTAGTGCGCGAAGCTCTCCGCGAAGTCCTCCCAGGGGTGGGTCGTCGCGTAGTGCGAGATGTGCGTCACCGCCCAGTCGTCGCCGGCGCCGTCGCCGTAATGGGCGTCCAGCGCCTTGCCGTAGTCCTGGCGCTCGTCGCCGAAGAGCTCGCGGAACGGCTCGATGGCGGGCGTGCCGTCCACGAGCACCTGCCAGTAGTAGTGGCCGATCTCGTGCCGCACGTGGCCGAGCATGGTGCGGTACGGCTCGCCGAGCTTGATCCGGAGGCCCTCACGGTGGGGGTCGTTCGACTCGGAGAGGTTGATGGTGATCACGCCGTCGGCGTGGCCGGTGAGCACCTGCTCGCCGTTCCTCGGCGCCAGCATCTCGAAGGCGAGGCCGGAGCCGCCGCGCCGGGACTCGACCGGCAGGGCCAGGTGCAGCAGCTGGCGGATGAGCCTGCGCTTGGCGAACTCGGCGACGGTGAGCTGGCTCATGGCCACCGCGTCGTCGCCCTCGGGTCGCGCCGTGGTGAGGGCGCAGGAGCGGCAGGGCGAGCCGTAGCCCGGGGCCACCCAGTTGCAGCCGACGCCGACCCGGTACACGCAGAGGCTGCGGCCCTCCGCGAGCACGATCTCGTCGATCTCGGGGTCGTACGCGAGTTCCGACCCGCAGATCAGGCACTTCGTGTCCTCGAACTCGACCCAGGTGACGCTGTGGGGGCAGGCGAAAACGCGCACAGGTTCCCTTCCTCATCGATCGACGCGACCGGAAAGGACGCCCTGCCATCCTGACAGCGCCCGCGGCCCGCTGCGTCGCACCCCCGTCGAGACCGCCGCCCACTCGCTCCCGCACGGTTCTCCCGGTCGCTGACCTCATCGAAGCGACGCGAGCCGACGCCGCGTCCCTTCGACAGGCTCAGGGCCCGAGGCGGTGCCGCCGGTCCGCGCTGGCCATCCCCGAACACGGTCGCTGAGCCTGTCGAAGCGACGCGAGCCGAGTCGCGTCCCTCAAACAGGGTCAGGGACCGAGGCGGTGCCGCCGGTCGGCACTGGCCATCCCGAGAGCTTCGCGAGCAGCGACGGAATGTGGGTGGTGCCGCAGCGAGGTTGCTGGTCGTCCCAGATACGGTCGCTGAGCCATCCACGGTCGTTGAGCTTGTCGAAGCGACGCGACCCGACCTTCCGTCCCTTCGGCAAGCTCAGGGATCGAGATGGTGCCGTCGGTCGACGCGGGCCGTTCCCGAGAGCTCCGCGAGCAGCGACGATGATGCGGAGGGGTGGTTCGCCGAGGCTCCTTCCGTTCCGCGCGGTCACTGAGCCCTCACGGTCGCTGAGACTGTCGAAGCGACGTTCGCCGACCTTCCATGCCTTCGACATGACCGGGGACCGTGGGGCTGGTGCTTCGGCGAGAAGCCGGGTGTGCGATAACACGCGCATGGTCAGCCGCCCGGTGATGCCGGCTCGGGCGGATGGGCCGGGTATCGGTCTCGGAGGCGGTGTCGACGGGCGTTCCAGTCCTGAACCGCTCTGCTCTTCGTCGCCAAGTGTCTGCCTTGCCGGGTCGGGCTGATCGACCTCGGCGGTAGCAGCGTGTACGTCCCGCCCGTTCTCGTGATGTCCCAGCCCCTGTTGTGCAGGAGCAGGTGGTGGTGCTTGCACAGCAGCACTCCGTCAGCGATGTCGGTCTTGCCGTGGTCCCGTTTCCACTGGTTGATGTGGTGCGCCTCGCACCAGGACGGGGGTCGGTCGCAGCCTGGCCACATGCAGCCGCCATCCCGTACCGCGAGACCAATTCGTTGGCGGGCGGTGAAGAGGCGCTGCTCGCGTCCGACGTTGACGCACTGGCCGTCGTCGTCGAGCACCACCGCGATGGTGCCAGCGGTGCAGACCTCGCGGCGGATGGCGCCGATCGAAACCGCCTCGCCGGTGTCCTGAATCGAGCCGTGCCCCTCGCCCGTCTGCAGCGATTCCTTGGTCACGATCACCCGCACCGCCGGCCTCCGTGATCCGTAGACCTGCCCCGGGTCGGCGTCCGCGCCTATCCGCAGCAATTCCAGGAAGCCGTCGGCGGCCAACCGATCCGTCGATCGCGGGTCTTTCGCGATCGCGTCGATCCGTGCGCGGTCCTCTTCCTTGACGAACCGCGGCCCGCCTCGGCGGGGATTGGTCAACTCGTCGAGGACCGACAGGAGGAACGCGCCGGGTTCGGAGGCGTAAAGGAACTTCCCTTCGACCATCCCGTCTCCGCGCTTCCACGCCTTCAGGTGCTGCTGCTCGAGCTGCGCCTTCTCCCGGTCGGCCACCTCGGTGTCGTCCAGGTCGTCACGCACTTGCCGCGCACGGCGGTGCAACTGCCCTGCCGTGAGCGTGATCGCGTCGTCGGCGAGTTCTGCCGCCGCCTCGCTCAGCGCCTCCGACGACACCGCCTCCGTGGGGAGGCCAAGGCCGGCTCGGATGGCGTCCGCCTGGGCGATAGAGATGCGCCCGTCTGTGACCGCATGCGCGATGGGGGTCTGCCACGGGGTGGGCGGTGCGGGAAGTTCCGGGTGCTCGCGCTGGAGCGTCTCCACGGCCTCCGTCTCGGCGAGCATTCTGCCCACCTCCACGATCGACACCGCACCGCCTTTGGTCACTCCTGTGACAGCCTCGACCATCGCTTGAGGAGTCCGATAGCCCTCCTGTTGAGCCAGGCCTGCGGAGCCGAGGTCGGTCGACGAGCGGCGATCCAATTCGCCGGCGATCCACGCCGTGAAGGTGTCGCAGCACTGTCTGAGGTCGGCGATAGCGTGCAGCGCGTCGAGCAGGTCCTGCCTCGGCAAGGGCGCGAAGGCGGCGGGCGAATCGCCCAGGCGCGCCACTGTATCCGCTGTGCGGAGGAGCGTCGTCGCCGGGTTTCTCATAGCACACATTCTACCAGGTAGAAAGTTTCTTCGATGAAGAACTTTCGCCCCTGTGGAAAACTCGTTCCGGGTCGGAGGATTGTGAGCGCTGGCTAACGTCCCTTCGACAGGCTCAGGGACCGTGGATGGCCGCCGCGAGCGAGGACCGAGCGTTCCTTCGACAAGCTCAGGGACCGCGGCGGTCCCCCGGAGGCACCGGC
The DNA here is from genome assembly GCA_947487835.1 of uncultured Microbacteriaceae bacterium. Lineage (GTDB taxonomy): Bacteria > Actinomycetota > Actinomycetes > Actinomycetales > Microbacteriaceae > Planctomonas. Next base: position 208,439 of record CANKXX010000002.1, on the reverse strand, counting down.
CGTCAGCGGGCGCGCGGCGGGGCCGCCAGCCAGTTCTTGAGGCGGGCCGTGACGAAGGGGAGGATCCAGTAGGTCATCAGCGGGGTCAACGCCGTCGTGGTCAGGAGCACCTTGAGGGCCGTCGGCAGGTCGTTCCACCCCGGCACGAACATCGTGACCAGCAGCGTGAACACGAGGTTGACCGGGAAGAACCCCAGCCAGATGCTCACCGCCTGCTTCCACCGCGGCGGGGCCGTCCGCACCGCCGCCGCTCCCGTCGCCCGGCTGGCCGCACCCGCAGCACCGGAACCACCCGGACCCGCACCCGCAGCACCGGCACCCGCACCCCCAGCACCCGCAGCACCCGCAGCACCCGCACCCACGGCACCCGCATCGAGATCCGTCGTGCTCACCGGCGCATCGAACCAGCCCTCGATCCCCGTCACCCGGTGCACTCGCCGCTCCTCGACGAGGCCGCGGCCGCCCTCGAGCCAGCGCGTGCGCTCCGGCGAGTTCTGCCACGCGTCGAGGGTGTCCGCATCCGCGAAGCGGTACAGCATGTGCCAGTCGGTCGAGTCCGCCGCGGACCGCACCCAGCCCGAGCCGAGGAAGCCCGGCCAGGTGTTCGCGAGGTTCACCCCCGCCTGCACCCAGCGGGTGACCTCGGGAAGGCGGGAGGGGTCGACGCTTCGAGTGATCGAGACCGTGACGGGTTGCGGTGTCGATACGAAGCCTGCTTGTGGCGAGCTCATGCGTTCCAGTATCCGGGCCCGCGCATCCGGGAACGGACCGGGCACGTTTCGGCGCCGTAAATTCTCGCCCGAGCCCCCGCGACGGGGGCGCGCGCACCGGCCTAGGCTCTGCACCACCTCTGCGACAGAGACTCACATCGATCGGAATTCGGGGACCAGATCATGACGGAACTGCACCACCCTCCGGGGCACGAAGATCACGACCCGGGGCAGGAGCTCGAGAACGAGAGGGAGCTCACCGGCGACGCCATGATGGCGGCGCAGGACTTCTCCCACGAGCAGGAGGGCTACCACAAGACCCTCAAGCCGAGGCAGCTGCAGATGATCGCCATCGGCGGCGCCATCGGCACCGGCCTCTTCCTCGGCGCGGGCGGCCGCCTGGCATCCGCGGGCCCGTCCCTCGTGTTCGTCTACGCCGTCTGCGGCTTCTTCGCCTTCCTCATCCTGCGCGCCCTCGGCGAGCTCGTGCTGCACCGCCCGTCCTCCGGCTCCTTCGTCTCGTACGCCCGGGAGTTCTACGGCGAGAAGGCCGCGTTCGTGGCCGGCTGGATGTACTTCCTCAACTGGGCGATGACCGCGATCGTCGACGTCACCGCGGTCGCCCTGTACGTCAAGTTCTGGGACGCCTTCACCGACGTGCCGCAGTGGATCCTCGCGCTCATCGCCCTCGCGGTCGTGCTCGCACTGAACCTCGTCTCCGTGAAGGTGTTCGGCGAGATGGAGTTCTGGTTCGCGATCATCAAGGTGCTGGCGCTCGTGGCCTTCCTCATCATCGGCACCGTGTTCCTGGCCTTCTCGTTCCCGACCCAGTTCGGCGAGGGCAACACCGGCATCTCGATCCTCGCCGACAACGGCGGCTTCTTCCCGAACGGCCTCATCCCCACCGTCCTCGTCGTGCAGGGCGTCGTGTTCGCCTACGCCGCCATCGAGCTCGTCGGCACCGCCGCGGGCGAGACGGCGGACCCGAAGCGGATCATGCCGCGGGCAGTGAACACGGTCATCATCCGCATCGCCGTCTTCTACGTCGGCTCGGTGCTGCTGCTCTCGCTTCTCCTGCCCTACACCGCGTACCAGGCCGGCGAGAGCCCGTTCGTCACGTTCTTCTCCAGCATCGGCTCCCCCGCGGTCGGCGCGATCGCCGGCAACATCATGAATCTCGTGGTGCTCACCGCCGCGCTGTCCAGCCTGAACGCCGGGCTCTACTCCACGGGCCGCATCCTCCGCTCGATGTCCGCGGCCGGCGGCGCCCCCGCCTTCACCGGCCGGATGAGCTCGCATGGCGTCCCCTACGGCGGCATCCTGCTGACGGCCACCATCACGCTGCTCGGCGTCGCCCTGAACGCGGTCGTGCCCGAGCAGGCCTTCGAGATCGTGCTCAACGTGTCGGCGCTCGGCATCGTGGCGGGCTGGGGCACGATCATCCTCTGCCAGATGAAGCTGCTGCGCTGGGTCAAGGAGGGCAAGGCCGAGCGGCCGTCGTTCCGGCTGTTCGGGGCGCCCTTCACGTCGTACCTGACGCTCGCGTTCCTGGTCGTCGTGCTGCTGCTCATGGCCATCGACTACCCGGTCGGCACCCTGACCATCGGCTCGCTGGTCATCATCATCCCGCTGCTGATCCTCGGCTGGTTCGCGTCCCGCGACCGGATCGCGGCTATCGCCAAGGAGCGCGAGGGCTACACCGGACCCTTCCCGGTGGTGCCCGAGCGCCCCGGCCTCGACGGGCGCCGCGACTCCTCGAGCTAGCGGTCACGGCTAGCCCCTACCGCACGCGCACCCTCAACCAGCGGAAGGTGTGCGCGGGCAGCACCAGCCCGCCGGACAGGTCGACGGGCGTGCCGGCCAGGATGTCCTCCGCGCTGGCCGGCAGACCGGACAGCGTGCGCGGCGTGACCGACTGCGGATCGTCGGCGAAGTTCGCCAGCACGACCACCGCCGTGCCGGCGTCGCCCGGCCGCTGGTAGCCGAGCACGTGGCTGTTGTTCGTCGCGAACGGCACCAGCCGCCCGCCGGCGAACTCCGGGGTCGCGGCCCGCGCCCGGATGAGCGCGCGCAACCCCTGGAACACGGCGCCCGCGTCCGTGGCCGGATCCTCGCGCTCGGCGTAGCGGTCCGCGGGGTACGGCGGACGGCCCACCCACCGGCTGTCCTCCGCGTGCCCCGGCACGTCGAGGTAGCCGTAGTCGTTGAGCTGGCCCACCTCGTCGCCGAGGTAGAGCAGCGGCACGCCCCCGGTGCTCAGCGCGATGGAGTGCGCGAGCAGGATGCGGCCGATCGCGCCGTCGTCCCCCGCCTCGAGTCCGGCGAGGGACGCGGTCGTGCCCGAGATGCGGCAGTCCCCCGTGCGCGGGTTGTCCTGGAACGGCACGCCGCGTGCGTAGCTGCCGGGGAAGCGGTTCACGAAAAAGCTGTTGAGGAAGCGCCGGTGCGCGTGCCCGTCGATGCCGAGCTCGGCAGCATCCTCGTCCGCGAAGGTCCAGCCGATGTCGTCGTGGCTGCGCACGTAGTTCACCCACGCCGTGCCCTCGGGCAGGGCGTGCCGCCGCTCGAGCGCCTGCGACAGCAGCCCGACGTCCCGGGTCGCCAGGGAACTCCAGATCAGCGCCATCTGCAGCGGGTTGTAGCTCAGCCGGCACTCGTGCGGATCGATGTACTGGATGACCTCGTCCGGATGCACGATCGCCTCGGACTTGAACAGCAGGGACGGAGCCGCGATGCGGCACACCGCGTTGAACGCCTGCAGCAGCCAGTGCGCCTGCGGGAGGCTCTCGCAGGTGGTGCCGAGCTCCTTCCAGATGAAGGCGACCGCGTCCATCCGCAGCACGTCGACACCCTGGTTGGCGAGGAACAGCATCTCCCGCGCCATGGCCCGGAAGACGGCGGGGTTGCGGTAGTTGAGGTCCCACTGGAACGAGTGGAAGGTCGCCCACACCCAGCGCCCGTCGTCGAGCTGCACGAACGAGCCCGGGTGGTCGTCGGGGAAGATCTCGCGCACCGTGCGCTCGTACGCGTCGGGGCCCTCTCGATCCGGGAAGAGCCAGTAGAAACCCTCGAACTCCGGATCCCCCGCCCTGGCCCGCCGCGCCCACTCGTGCTCGTTGGAGGTGTGGTTGAAGATGAAGTCGACGACGAGAGAGATGCCGTTCTCCCGCAGCTCTGCGGCGAGCCCGCGGAGATCGGCCATGGTGCCGAGGGCGGGGTTCACGTCCCGGTAGCTGGAGACCGCGTAGCCGCCGTCCGAGTTCTCCTCCGGCGCCAGGAACAGGGGCATGAGGTGCAGGTAGGTGAGCCCGAGCTCCCGGAGATAGGGGATGCGCCCCCGCAGCCGCTCGAGGTCGCCCGCGTACAGGTCGACGTAGCAGACCCCGCCCAGCATGCGGTTGGACTGGAACCAGTCGGGGTGCTCCGCACGGGCGGCGTCCAGCGCCCGGAGGTCCGCCGGCCGGTCCTGCCAGGCGTCCGCGGCGTCGGCGAGCAGAAGCTCCCGCTCGCGCGAGGCATCGGGTCCGTCGCCGTAGAGATCGCGGAACAGGCCGGTGAGCCGGGGCAGCTCGGCCTCCGTCCGCCTCAGGAAGCCGGCCCAGTCGTCCTCGCTGGTGTCCTGGCGCCGGAGCGCCTCGAGCCGGGTACCGAGAGACATCGCGAGTCCCCTTCGTCGCTGACGGGATCGTCCACTTCTTCGTCCGCGGGATCGATGCCGACCCCGCTGCCGCCAGTGTAGGAGCGCCAGGCGCCCGGGAATGGGAGACTGACCCGATGTCCTCTCCCGTGATCAGCGAGAGCCGCTCGGAACGGCTCGACCGCCTGCCCTTCACCCGCCGGCATGGCACCCTCCTCACCGGATCCGGCATCGGCTGGGCGCTCGACGCCCTCGACGTCGGGCTCATCTCCTTCGTGATCGCTCAGTTGGCCGTCACCTGGAGCGCGGACGCCGCCGCGCTCTCCTGGGTCGCGTCGGCCGGCTTCGCCGGCATGGCCGTCGGCGCCGCGGTGGGCGGCCTGCTCGCCGACCGCATCGGCCGCCGCAACGTCTTCGCCCTGACCCTGCTCGTTTACGGCCTCGCCACCGGCCTGTCCGCGCTGTCCTGGTCGGTCGGCGTGCTGCTCGTGCTGCGCTTCGTGGTGGGACTCGGCCTCGGCGCCGAGCTGCCCGTCGCCTCGACCCTGGTCAGCGAGTTCGCGCCCGCCCGCATCCGCGGCCGCATCGTCGTGCTCCTCGAGGCCTTCTGGGCGGTGGGCTGGATCGGCGCCGCGGTCATCGGCTACCTGGTCATCCCCGCCAGCCCGGACGGCTGGCGCTGGGCTCTCCTGCTCGGCGCCGCCCCGGCCGTCTGGGCGGTGATCGTGCGGCTGCGGCTGCCGGAGTCGGTGCGCTTCCTCGAGTCGAAGGGCCGGCACGACGAGGCGGAGCGGGTCGTGCGCGAGTTCGAGGATGCCGCGCGGGGCAAGCACCCGTCGGGCGGCGATCCGGGTGCGGCGACCCTCGGGGACGCAGCCCCGACCAGCGTCGCGCACGCGAGGAGAATGACGACGACCGCGGGCACCGAGCCCGGCACCGCCCCCGCCGACGCCGTGCGCACCCGCGTCGCCGACCTCTTCGCGCCGAGCCTGCGCCGCCGCACGCGTGCCATCTGGCTCGTCTGGTTCGCGGTCAACTTCTCCTACTACGGCGCGTTCATCTGGCTGCCGAGCCTGCTCGTGTCCGCGGGCTTCCCGCTCGTGCGCTCGTTCGAGTACACGCTGATCATCACCCTCGCCCAGCTGCCCGGGTACCTCGTCTCCGCCTACCTGGTGGAGAAGTGGGGCCGGCGGGTGACGCTCGCGACCTTCCTCGCCGGCTCGGCCGTGTCCGCCGCGCTCTTCGGCTTCGGCGCCGTGAGCGGGTCCGAGGTGCAGATCATCGCGTTCGGGATGCTGCTCTCCTTCTTCAACCTCGGCGCCTGGGGCGCGCTCTACGCGGTGACGCCGGAGCTGTACCCGACCGCGCTGCGCGGCACCGGCGCGGGCTGGGCGGCGGGTGTCGGCCGCATCGCCTCCATCGTCGCCCCGCTGGCCGTGCCGCCCCTACTGGCTTTCGGAGGCGCGACCGTGCTGTTCGTCGTGTTCGCGGCGGTGTTCGTGGTCGCCGCGCTCGGCGCGCTCGCTCTACCCGAACTGAAGGGCCTCCCGCTCGACTGAAGCGGCGGCGGCGCGTCCGAGGGTTCACCGGCCGCGCCACCGTTCCGCCTGGGCGTCTCCCGTTACCGGACGGGCGCGAGTGCTCCCGTGAACGCCGCCTCGATGGCCGCGGTCCGGAGGCTGACGGCGCTCGCCGACAGGTAGCCGCGCGCATCGGCCGTCACGCGGATCGAGATGCGCGACCCCCGGTCCGCGGTCGTGAGCGCGTAGGTCTTGGCGCGGGCGCCGACGATGGGCTCGCCGTTCCGCAGCCACTGGTAGGTGAAGGTCGCGTTCGGGTTGTCCCAGGCGCCGTTGTAGCCGGTGAGGGTGCTGCCCACCGCGGTGCGCCCGCTGATGCTCGGCACCCTGCTGTTCACCGGAGCCGGTCCCTTCGTCGCCGTCGGCGTCGCGGCGCTCGTGGCGGTGGCCGTGGCATACGACGCGGACGTCGCCGTGACCCGCACCGACGTGCGGTGCGTCCAGTCCGCCCCGGTCAGCGTGTATGTCGAGCTCGTCGCGCCCGGGATCGCGACCCCGTCGCGCAGCCACTGGTAGGAGAAGCGCAACCCCGAGCGGCTCCACAGCCCGGGGTCGGCCGACAGCGTCCGCCCGACGATGGCCGTGCCCGAGACGGCGGGCGCCCGGGTCGCGGTAGGAGCGGCGGCCTTCACGACCGTCCCCGTGGGCACCGACTCGGCGACCCCGCGGTCGTGGAACGGGATGGAGCCGACGACCCGGAAGGTCACTCGGTGTCCGACGTCCGCGCTGTTGACGGTGTGCGCGGCGGACGTCTCGCCCGGGATCGCGACCCCGTCGCGGAGCCACTGGAACGACATGGTGGTGCGCGAGTCCGACCAGGCACCGTAGGTCGCGGTGAGGATGCGTCCCACCTGGGGCGTCCCGTGGACGACGGGCAGCGCAGACGTCGGCGCCGCCGCGGGACGCACCGTCACCGCGGCAGTCGTGACGGTGGTCGACTCGAAGCCCAGCTTCCGGGCAATGACGCGCACGGTGATCGGCTTGCCGATGTCACCCGATGCGGGCGCATAGGTGGCGCCGGTCGCCACGGCGACGCCGTCGCGCACCCACTCGTAGTCGAAGGTGAGGCCTGTCTCGCTCCACTTGCCTGGATCGACGCTCATCGTCCGTTCGAAGCGGTAGTCGCCGAGGATCCGCGGCTGTGAGGTGACGCGCGGAGCGGCACCGACAGCGACGGCACCCAGGCTGACACTCCGGGCAGAGTCCGGATCGCGGTAGCCGAAGAACGTCGGCCGTTCCCACACGTAGAGGGTGCTCTTACCGGCGGCGATCCCGGGCACCACGAGTGATGGCGACGTGCTGGAGGGGGCGAGCCCCTGCGTGTCTGCGCGCCAGAAGTAGACCCGGCTCGTCGGCTCGACGGACCACGTCGCCGGGCTGGCCGTAACGGTTTCACCCGCTCGCGGATTGCCACTCACCGTCGGAGGCGAGATCAGGGTGGGAGCGTCACCCTTCTGGACGTAGCACTCCTTGACGAATCGACCGTCGGCGAATCCGGCCAGTTTCGCTGTCAGGACCAGGCGGATCGTCTTGCCCCGGCGCAGCGCGTCCGGAGGGATCAGGTAGGACAGTCCAGTTGCGCCGTCGATGGCCGTCCCCTCTTCGTCCTCGTAGCCGTACGCGTTCTGCCACTCTGCGGAGACCACGGTTCCGGCGGGCCACTGACCAGGATCGACCGTGAGCGACGTGCCCACCTTGCAGGCTCCGGTCACCGTGGGCGCGATGGTCGGCGTCACCATGGTGAGCAGGACGACGTCTCGCAGGGTCGTGGTTCCGACCACCTCGATCGGGGTCCACTCACCGTCGGTGTCGGTGTACTTCTGCGACCCGTACGGGCCGACGGCATCGAACTCGACGAAGTACGTCCCCGACTCTATGCGCGAGGTGAGGAATCGGCCCGAATAGTCGGTGCGAGCACGGTAGGAGGACCCGGTGTACGGGGTGTCCCGGTACAGCGTGAGCCCGACGTTGGGCACCGGGGTTCCGGACTTGTTGATCACACGACCGGTGACCGAGCTGATCGTCTCGAGCACGAAACGCTCGGAGAATGTCTCGGTCGGCACGGGGCGGACGACGCGGATCACGTCGGGGAGGTACCTGCTCGGCGCCCGGACGTACAGGCCGAGCGTGGTGTCGGGTAGTCCGCTCAGGCTGAAGCGTCCATTCACGTCGGTCGTCGTACTGCCGAGCGGAGGCGAGTCGTACGAGACGGACACGTCGACCGGGATTCCCGCGACCGGTCCCCGCTCGTCGACCACGACGCCGCTGACGTAGTTCGTGTCCGCCGCGTGAGCGGGCTCTGCGGCGACGAGGCCGAGCACCCCCACGGCCAACGCCGTCGTCCCTGAAATCAATGCGCGCACGGCGCGCCCCCACCGTCTGCTGTTCATACCGATCTCCCCCTCGCGGTGCGTGCAGCATTTCAGCAACACGAGAAACCCGCAAGACCGAAACGGGCCGAGCGCTGCGATCCCAGTAGCCGCCGCACGCGCCCGCTGCGGACCCGATCTCGGCACCCGCGGGAATGCAGGCTGCGGTGGGAGGCTTGCACTCCTTCGTGGCGTGGGCCGCCGCCGGTAGCGGCAGCAGGTCAGCACGCCGCACGGAAGGACAAGAGTGAGCAGCGACACCCTGAACGTCGGCTTCCGCTCGGAACGCGGCCCCATCCTGATCGCCCTCATGGTGACCACGGGGCTCGTGGCCATCGACGCGACGATCCTGGCGACCGCGGTGCCGTCCATCGTCGAGGACATCGGCGGCTTCTCCCAGTTCCCCTGGCTGTTCTCGATCTACCTGCTCGCCCAGGCCGTGTCCGTGCCCATCTACGCGAAGCTCTCCGACGTGGTCGGGCGCAAGCCGATCATCCTCATCGGGGTCGGCCTGTTCCTGCTCGGCTCCGTGCTGTGCGGCCTCGCCTGGAGCATGCCCGCCCTCATCGCCTTCCGGGTGGTGCAGGGCCTCGGCGCCGGCGCGGTGCAGCCCATGGCCATCACCATCGCCGGGGACATCTACACGGTGGCCGAGCGGGCGAAGACGCAGGGCTACCTCGCGAGCGTCTGGGCCATCTCTTCCGTCGTCGGCCCGACCCTCGGCGGGCTGTTCTCCCAGTTCCTGTCCTGGCGCTGGATCTTCTTCGTGAACGTGCCCCTCTGCATCCTCGCCATGGTGCTGCTCGTCCGGGTCTTCCACGAGAACATCGAGCACCGCAGGCACCGGGTCGACTACCTCGGGGCCGTGCTGCTCACCGTCTCGCTGAGCCTGCTCATCCTCGCGGTGCTCGAGGGCGGCCAGGCCTGGGCCTGGAACTCCTGGCAGAGCATCGGCGCCTTCGGGCTCGGCGCGCTGCTGCTCGGCGCGTTCCTCCTCGCCGAGCGCCGGGCGGAGGAGCCCGTGCTGCCGCTGTGGGTGTTCTCGCGCCGGCTGCTGCTGACCACCGCCTTCGTGTCGCTCGGCGTCGGCGCCGTGCTGATCGGGCTGACCTCCTACGTACCCACCTACCTCGAGGGATCGCTCGGCACGACCCCGCTCGTCGCCGGCCTCGCCCTCGCGATGCTCACCATCGGCTGGCCGATCTCCGCCTCCCTCTCGGGGCGCCTCTACCTGCGCATCGGGTTCCGCAGCACGGTGCTCATCGGCACGGCGCTCGTGGTCGCGGGCACGATCGTGCTCGCCACCTCGGCGTCGTCGCCGGGGATCGCGGTCGTGTCGCTCAGCTGCTTCCTGGTCGGACTCGGCCTCGGGCTCGTCGCGACCCCGAGCCTCATCGCCGCCCAGGCGAGCGTCGAGTGGAACGAGCGGGGCGTCGTCACCGGCGCCAACCTGTTCTCCCGCTCGATCGGCAGCGCGGTCGGCGTCGCGATCTACGGCGCCATCGCGAACGCGATCTTCGCCTCGTCCCCGTCCGGCGAGAACTCGCCCGACACGGTGGAGGCGGCCTCCGGCAGCGTGTTCCTCGCCGTCGCGGTCACGGCGGTCATCGTCGTGGGGGCCGCGCTCGCGATGCCGAGGCGCCGTTCCGCGACCGAGCCGTCATCCGACGTCGCACCGGAGCCCGCGGCGAGCTAGCCTCCGCTCTATCCCTCCGCCGCTCGCCGCGCGACAATACCGGTACGCGAGACAAGCGAGCGCTTGCCCAATGGAGGGAGAAGCCGATCATGCACGCTGACATCGGAGACCTGATCGTCGTCCGCAGCCCCCACGAGGGAGGCGCCCGCGACGGAACGATCGTCGAGGTCCACGGCCCGGACGGCTCGCCGCCCTACATGGTGCGGTGGTCCGGCGACGAGCACACGTCGCTCGTCTTCCCCGGCCCCGACGCGACCGTGCAGCGGGCGCATCACGACGTCGCGGCGGACTGACCCCTTCCGGCACCGCGCCGGGCGGAACGGCCCCTCGCCGTCACAGCCCCTCGGAGGAACACCCCTCGCCGCTACGGCCGCGACTGCTGCGCCTTCAGGGCGTCGCGGATCTCGGTGAGCAGCACGACCGACGGGTCGGCCGGCTCCTCCTTGGGGCCGATGCCGAGCCGGCGGTTGCGCCGCTCGATCATGGCGTTCATCGGCAGCACGACCACGAAGTACACCGCCGCCGCGACAAGCAGGAAATTGATCACCGCGGTGAGGAAGACCCCGATCCGGACCGGTCCGAAGACGAGGAAGTCGTCGAAGTTCGGCTGCCCCACGAGCAGCGAGATGAGCGGCATGAGCACGGACTCGACCAGGGCGGTCACGACGGCGCCGAACGCGGCTCCGATGATGACCGCGACGGCCAGGTCGATGACGTTGCCCTTGAGGATGAACTGCTTGAACCCGTTGATCATGGCCTCACCGTAACGGCTGGCACGGGTCGCTCGCGTCGCAGCGGACCGTCCCTGCCGGGCCGTCCGCCGACTCGAGCCGCTAGCCACCCGGGGTCCCGACCCCGCTCCCGCACCTCGACAGTGCGAGCGGAACCGGGAACGCCCGGGGATGCGCTACGCCGTGAGGCGCGGGTAGTCCGTGTAGCCCTCGGCGCCCTCCGCGTAGAACGTCGCCGGGTTCGGCTCGTTCTCCGGGTGCTCGCCCTGCCAGCGCTCGACGAGGTCCGGGTTGGCGATGGCGGCGCGGCCGACGGCGACCGCGTCCGCGTGGGACTGCTCGATGAGCGTCACTGCCTCGTCGCGCGAGGTCACGCGGCCGAAGCCGCTGTTGATCACGAGCCGGCCGCCGAAGCGGGTGCGCAGGTCCTGCACGAGCTCGCCGGTCGGGTTGCTGTGCAGGATGCTGAGGTAGGCCAGGCCGAGCGGCGCGATGCCGTCCACGACCGCGTCGTAGGTCGCCTTCACGTCGTCGATGTCGGTCTCGACCACGTCCTGGATGTTGTGCATGGGCGAGAGGCGGATGCCGACGCGGCCCGCGCCGACGGCGTCGGCCATGGCGCGCGTCACCTCGACGACGAAGCGTGCCCGGTTCTCCGGCGGGCCGCCGTACTGGTCCTCGCGCTGGTTGGACACGGGCGACAGGAACTCGTGCAGCAGGTATCCGTTCGCCCCGTGCACCTCGACGCCGTCGAAGCCCGCCTCGTGCACGGCGCGCTTCGCCGCCGCCACGAACTCGTCGCGTACGGTCGCCAGCTCCTCGGTCGTGAGGGCGTGCGGCACGGGGAAGGGCACCTTGCCGGTCGGCGTGTGCGCCTCGCCCTCGATGGCGATCGCGCTCGGCGCGACGATGCGGTCGGTGCCGGTGATCTCGGTGTGGGAGACCCGCCCACCGTTCATGACCTGCATCACGATGCGGCCGCCGCGCGCGTGCACAGCTTCCGCCACCCGGCGCCAGCCCTCGACCTGGGCGTCCGTGACGATGCCCGGCTGCCCGGGGTACGCGCGCGACTCCGCGCTCGGGTACGTGCCCTCGCTGATGATGAGGCCGAGGCTCGCGCGCTGCGCGTAGTGCTCGGCGACGAGCTCGCCCGGCACGCCGTCGGCGCTGGAGCGCAGGCGGGTGAGGGGCGCCATCACGACGCGGTTGGGCAGGTGCAGGTCCCCGAGGGAGACGGGCGTGAACAGATCCATGAAGGCAGCCTTTCAACAGTCGCTTGTGCGCCGCCTGCACGGCGGCACCCCCAGCCCAACCCGCTCGGAAGAGGCGCTATTCCACATTCCCGAAACCACCGAGCGGACCCCGAGCGGACCCGGCGGCGGCCGGAGCCAGCCGGGACCGACCGGAACCGGCCCACCGTTAGGGTGAACGAGCGCCCAGCCTGGACGTCCCGTCCGTGCTGGATGCTGCACGAGAAGGGGCCACGCAGTGACTGACATGACCATCCGGCGGATCTCGGACGACGACTTCGAGGAGTGGTCGACGCTCTTCGCGGCATACCGCGAGTTCTACCGCCTCGCCCCCGACCCGGCTGTGGTCGATCGTGTCTGGGGCTGGCTCGTCGACAACGATCACGAGGTCGACGCATTCGTGGCCGAAGTGGAGGGAAGACTGGTCGGTTTCGCCCACTTCCGGCCGTTCTCCCGACCCTCGACGGGCACGGTGGGGCTCTACCTCGACGACCTCTTCGCCTCCCCGGACGTGCGTGGCACCGGAGTGGGCCGGGCCCTGGTCGATGCGGTGACCGCTGTGGCACAGCGGGACGGCCGAAGCGTCGTCCGGTGGATCACGGCCGAGGACAACACCACCGCGCGTCGCCTGTACGACAGCCTCGCTCAGGCCACTCGCTGGGTCACCTACGACCGCATCCCGAACCCCGCGTAGCTTCCGGCACCGGCTCGGCCACGCCGCGGCACGCTCTCCCGCCGCTGCCTAGCATGGGGAGGGCGCGGTGCGTCAGCACCGGCACGACGACAGGGAGCAGCCCATGGGCCACGACGACAGCATGAGTTCGGGAAGCCGCGGCGAGGGCAAGGTCAACGACCACCACGGCGAGGGCGTCCCCATCGACTCGAAGGAGGCGGCGGCCCAGGGCGCGGTCGCCGACGACACCAGCCGGAACGGCAACGCGGACGAGGAAACCTCCGGCGACGCCCACACCATGGGCGGGCCGGTCACCGCGGGCGGCGACGACTACACGGCCGTCAATCCCGGCGGCGTCTCCCCGTAGGGAGTCGGCGCAGTAGCCACTCGGCCCAGCGGCGGATCGATCGCCGGGCGGCGACTCGCGCGGGGGCAGCAGGGCCCGGCCCGTGTGAGTGCCGGCTAGGCCGCCATCGCGACGAGCGGACGGCAGTCCACGCAGAGCGGGTGGTCGGCGTCGCGGTCGATGTCGAGGTCGCCTGCGCAGTCCGCGCAGGTGGCGTGGTCCGCGCAGCGGCCGCACAGGCCGTCCCAGCTGTCGCCGTTCGTGTTGGTGTCACCGCATTCGCGGCACAGGTCCTCGTTCATGTCTCCACGGTACGTCCGCCCGCCGACATTCCCGGGAAGGCGCGTCCGCACGTCGATTTTCGTCCTCCGCGAACACCGGCTGACACCCGAGACGGCGGCGACGCCTCAGCGGTCGGCACCCACGGGTGTCTCGCGATCCGCGTCTCGCCGACGCCGAGAGCTGAGGACGACGAGCGCGGACAGCGAGACGATGAGCACCGAGATGGCGACGACGTAGAGGGACGTGGTGCCGTATCCGCCCGGCGCCGTGTCCGGATTCAAAAACGGGTAGGGGTACCAGTTCGTGTCCGTGCGGGTGTCCAGGGCGATCGGCCCGCGGGCGAATGTGTAGGCGGCCCAGGCGAGCGGAATCGCCACGGCGATCCACAGGGTGCGCCAGCCCAGTGGCCGGCGGTCGGGGGCGAGCAGCCAGTCGAGAACGAGGCAGAGGGGCCCCCACAGGTGCAGCCACTCGTTGGACCACGGCACGACCGACCCGTCGTCGGTCTCGATCGGCCGCAGCAGCAGGTTGTAGGCGATCCCCGTCGTCGCCGTGTAGACGACGATGAGCGCGCGGGCGACGGCGAACCACCGCGGCGGATCCGGCCGGGTCAGCAGGAGCGCGGCCCCCGCGCCGAGCACGACGACCGCCGCGATGCCCGACTCCATGGTGAAGTAGCTGAAGAACCCGAGCACCAGAAACGGGATGTCCGCGCCCTCCTGGGCCTGCCAGAAGCCGATGCTGTGCGCGAGCTGCGCCGCGACAGCGAGAGCGTAGGCGGCGGCGCAGGCCACCCTCAGCAGCGCGAAGGACCGGCGCGCACTCCCCACGACGGCGAGACGAGGCACGAGGACAGGTTAACCCCGCTAGGCCAGGCGGACGAGCTCCGCGACGTCGTCGGCCGGCAGTTCGTCGACGACGCACAGGACCTCCATGGACACGAGGGTCGCGAAGCCGCGGCGCGTGGTCAGGAAGGCGGTGTCGGCGGCGTCCCGGCCAGTGGCGATCCGCATCATGCTCCTGCGGGGAGCGAGGCCGGTGGAGTCGACGACCTGCCAGGCGCCGTCGACGTAGGCCTCGGCCACGGCGTGGAAGTCCATCGGGTAGAGCCCCGGCGCGTACACCGACACGAGGCGGGCGGGCACGTCGAGCGCGCGGAGCAGGGCGACCACGAGGTGGGCGTAGTCGCGGCAGACGCCGCTGCGCATCAGCAGCGTGCGCACGGCACCGTCGGTGGGTGACGTGAACTGCGGCTGGTAGGACAGCTCCCCCCGCACCCAGGTGCTCACGGCCGCGAGCAGCTCCGCCCCGGTGAGGCCCGAGAACTGCGAGCGGGCGGTGGGGCCGAGCGTGTCGGACTCGCAGTACCGGCTGGGCCGAAGGTAGCGGATCTCGTCGAGCTCGCTCCAGTCGGCGCCGGGCAGTGCTCCGTGCACCTCGACGCGGTAGTCGACGACGACGCGGCCGCCGGGGCTGTCGACCAGGTGCAGGCGGGTGCCGTGCTCGTCCAGGGTCTCGCGGATCTCCAGCTCGGTGCCGTCGCTCACGGCGGTGAGGGACTCCGAGACAGTCGGTCCGTTGACCGCGACGGAGAGGATCAGCTGGACGCCCGGGTCGGTGTCCAGTTCGAGATGCGCGTATGCCTGTCGTTCCACCGCCTGATGATCGCACGTCCGCAGGCCCCGGACGTCATCGCTCGTCCCGTTCGGGCGCGTCCTCCCCGGGAGGAGCCTCAGCCGGGGGATGGGTCAGCCGGCGGGTGAGGCCGGCGCCCCTCGAGCGCCGCGAGCATCGGCAGCTGTCCCGCGACGATCACCTCCCGCGCCTCGGCGAGCGGGAACCAGCGGGCGTCGTCGATCTCGGGGTACTCCCGGACCACGCCAGACCCCCGCGGCCACTCCAGGGCGAAGGTGTTGCTGCGCACCTCGGCGACGGTGAAGTCCGCCTCCGCGGCGAAGGCGACGACGACCTTGCCCGACGGCTGGCGGAACTCGCCGAGCCGCCGGTAGTCCACGGCCGGCGCAGGCGTGCCGATCTCCTCGGCGAACTCGCGCAGCGCCGCCTCGCGCTCGTCCTCGCCGGGTTCGAGCAGCCCCTTCGGGATGCCCCAGGCCCGCGAGCGCCGCCGCCAGAAGGGGCCGCCCATGTGGCCGAGCCACACTTCCAGCACGCCGTCCGCCGCACCGGTCCTCTGTCTGCGGTACAGCAGGATCCCCGCGCTTCTCTCCGGCATGCCCTCTCCCGCCCGACCTCAGCCCGAGCACCGCGGATCCGCGCGCCCGGGTGTTCAGTCTGGCCGGTGCCGCCGCGCTCCGCCGACCGGGGGTCAGCCCCCTGGTACCGATGCCGCCGACATCGCTACCATCGGCCCACACATCGGATTCGAGGCACAGCATGACCGCATCGTCGCAGTCACCGGAGCCGTCCCCCCATCAGGGCGGGATGCTGTCGACCGGTACGAAGATCCTCCTGTTCGTGGGGCTCCCGCTCCTCGCCCTCGCGCTGCTCATCGGCGGTCTCGGCGTCCTCGTTCCCGCGTTCCGGGCGACCCCCGTCGCCCTGGTGGAGAGCGCGGAGGCCGGATCGTCGGTGCTGGTCGAGGTGCCGAGCGCGGCGATCGACCTCCGGCCCGGCACGGGGAACGAGGTCCGAGTCGAGGCGGTCGGCAGATACACCGGCCCGGCGCCGACCCTCACCGTGACCACGGAGGGCGACGAGACGGTGATCCGCGGCGGTTGCGCCCAACGCTGGCTGACGCTCTGCCGGGTGCGGATCACGGTGACCCTGCCCGCGTCCGCCGACCTCCGGGTGGTGAGTCAGAACGGCAGGGTGACCGCCGAGAGCCTGACCGGCGACGTCGACATCTCGACGTCGAACGGCGAGCTGGACGTCGCGGATGTCAGCGGGCGGCTGGACCTGCGCACGACCAACGGGGCGATCGAGGTGGAGGACGCGTCCTCCCCGGAGGTGACGGCCCGCACCACGAACGGCGGCGTGGAGATCGAACTGCGAGAGGCCCCCCGCTCGGTCGACGTCTCAACCACGAACGGCGGCATCACCGTCCGCGTCCCCACCGACGAGGACTACTACGTCGACGCCAGCACCACGAACGGCAACGTCCGCACCGACGGGGTGCCGATCGACCGCCGGGCGGAGCGGGAGATCGTGGCGCGCACGGTGAACGGCGGCATCACCGTGGAGCCGAGCGACGACTGATCCGCGCCAGCCCGTGCCGCCGCAGAACGCGGTGTGAAGGCTCACAATCGCCCCCCTACCGGTCCGCCGCCTTTACCGGACTGTTACCAATCGCGTTCGGCGCGCTCTTGTGGCGTCGGAATTGTGAACGCTAACATCGCGCTCATGGTCAGAACGGACTGACCGCCCCGGCCTGCACGTCGCGAGCAGCGACGTCGCCGGGCAACTGAACGAGGAGGTTTGGTTCGCATGAGAAGAGTCAACGGGGCACGATCCGGAACAGCACGGAATCACGCGGCGCGGGTCTTCGGGGTCGCGGCGACCGCGGCGCTCGCGGTCGCCCTCAGCGGATGCGCGGGCGGCGGCGAGCAGGCCGCGAGCGGTCCGAAGGACGCGGGCGACATCGTCGTCGGCTTCGCCCAGGTCGGCGCGGAGAGCGGCTGGCGCACCGCGAACACGAAGGACATCCAGCGGGCGTTCGAGGACGCCGGCATCGAGCTCAAGTTCTCGGACGCCCAGCAGAAGCAGGAGAACCAGATCAAGGCGATCCGCTCCTACATCACCCAGCAGGTCGACGTGATCGCCTTCTCCCCCGTCGTCGAGACCGGCTGGGACGCGGTGCTCAAGGAGGCGAAGGACGCCGGTATCCCCGTCGTGCTCACCGACCGCGCCGTCGACTCCGAGGACGACACGCTGTACGAGAGCTTCCTCGGCTCCGACTTCATCGAGGAGGGCAAGAAGGCGGGCCAGTGGGTCGTCGACGAGTACGCCGACCAGACCGAGCCCGTCGAGATCATCCAACTCGAGGGGACGACGGGCGCCGCGCCCGCCATCGACCGCGCGGAGGGCTTCGCCGAGGTCGTCGGGGCCGACGAGAAGTTCCAGGTCGTCGCCTCGCAGACCGGCGACTTCACCCGGGCGGGCGGCAAGCAGGTAGCCGAGGCGCTGCTCAAGTCGAACCCGGGCGTCGACCTGATCTACGCGCACAACGACGACATGGGGCTCGGCGCGATCGAGGCGATCGAGGCCGCCGGCATGGTGCCCGGGCAGGACATCAAGATCGTCACGGTCGACGCGGTGAAGGACGGCATGACCGCGCTGTCCGAGGGCAAGATCAATTTCATCGTCGAGTGCTCCCCGCTGCTCGGCGACCAGCTGGTCGACATCGTCACGAAGGTCGTCGCCGGCGAGGACGTGGAGAAGCGCATCATCACCGAGGAGACCACGTTCACGCAGGAGCAGGCCGTCGAGGCGCTGCCCGACCGCCAGTACTGATCCCCCAGTACAGATCCGCAGTACAGATCCGCGCGACGGGTGCGGGCCGAGCGACGGCCCGCACCCGCCCGCGCACGGTCCCATCCCTGCCAGCCCGGCCCTCCTGCCCCCACCCCAGCCTCGATGAAGAGAGCACCATGACCGCGCAGAATCCCGTCGTCTCGATGACGGACATCTCGATCTCGTTCCCGGGCGTCAAAGCCCTCGACGGCGTCGACTTCCGGCTGTTCCCCGGCGAGGTGCACTCGCTCATGGGTGAGAACGGGGCGGGCAAGTCGACGCTCATCAAGGCGCTGACCGGCGTCTACACCGTCGACAGCGGCCGGATGACGCTCGCCGGCGAGGACGTGTCGTTCTCCGGCCCCGCCGACGCGCAGCGCGCCGGCATCAGCACCGTGTACCAGGAGGTGAACCTCCTGCCGAACCTCACGGTCGCCGAGAACATCCTGCTGGGGCGCGAGCCGCGGCGGTTCGGCGGAATCGACTGGCGGGCCATGCGGAAGCGCGCGAAGGAGCTGCTCACCGGGCTGCACCTCGACGTCGACCCGTCGTCGCTGCTCGGCGACCACTCCCTCGCCGTGCAGCAGCTGGTCGCCATCGGCCGCGCCATCGACGTCGAGGCGAAGGTCGTCATCCTCGATGAGCCGACCTCGAGCCTCGACGCGGACGAGGTCGCCGAGCTGTTCCGGGTCATCCGGGAGCTCAAGAGCTCCGGCGTCGCGATCCTCTTCGTCTCCCACTTCCTCGACCAGGTGTACGAGATCTCCGACCGGCTCACCGTGCTGCGCAACGGCAAGCTCGTCGGCGAGTACCGGCCCGAGGAGCTCCTGCGCATCGACCTCGTGCAGAAGATGATCGGCAAGGACATCGCGGTGCTCGACGACCTCGAGCGGCGCACGCACAGCGGTCAGTCCGGGGGCGACCTCGACGGCGAGCGCCCGATCGTCAGCGCGATCGGTCTCGGCCGCAAGGGCGCCATCGAGCCGCTGGACCTCGACGTGTACGAGGGCGAGGTCGTGGGCATCGCCGGACTGCTCGGCTCCGGCCGCACCGAGCTCGCCCGCATCCTCTCCGGCGTCGACCGGCCCGACACCGGGGAGCTCCGCATCGACGGCGTCAGCCGCCGGTTCCGCACCCCGCGCGCCGCGCTCAGCGCCCGCATCGCCTACTCGTCCGAGAACCGGCGGGCGGAGGGCATCGTCGACGAGCTGAGCATCCGCGACAACATCGCGCTCGCGCTGCAGGCCGACAAGGGCTGGTTCCGGCGGATCCCGAAGAAGCGGCAGGACGAGCTCGCGGCCAGCTACATCGCCGCCCTCAACATCCGCCCGGCCAATCCCGACGCCCTCGTGCGCAATCTCTCGGGCGGCAACCAGCAGAAGGTGCTGCTCGCCCGCTGGCTGGCCGTCGCGCCCCGGCTGCTCATCCTCGACGAGCCCACCCGCGGCATCGACGTGGGCGCCAAGGCCGAGATCCAGAAGCTCGTCGCCAATCTCGCCGAGAACGGGATGTCGGTCGTCTTCATCTCCGCCGAGCTCGAGGAGGTGCTGCGGCTCAGCAACCGCATCGCCATCATGCGCGACCGCCGCCTCGTGGCGGACATCGACAACGACGACCTCACGGTCGACAGCCTTCTCGCCGTCATCGCCGACGGCTCCGTCGCGTCAGGAGCAACCTCATGAGCTCGATCCTCACCCACCGCCTCTTCTGGCCCGTCGTCATGCTGCTCGTGCTGTTCGCCGTGAACCTCGTGGCGTTCCCGGGCTTCTTCGTGATCGAGGTCAAGGACGGGCACCTCTTCGGCAGCCTCGTGGACATCGTGCGCAACGGCGCGCCGACGCTGATCATCGCGGTCGGCATGACGCTCGTGATCGCGACGCGGGGCATCGACCTCTCCGTCGGCGCCATCTGCGCCATCTCCGGCGCGGTCGCCTGCTCGATCCTGCTCGGCTCGCCCAACCCGGGCAGCGTCGGCACCGTCGTCACCGCCGTCGTGGTCGCGGTCGCGATCTCGCTCGTGCTCGGCGTCTGGAACGGCTTCCTGGTCGCGGTCTTCGGCGTCCAGCCGATCATCGCGACCCTCATCCTCATGACCGCCGGCCGCGGCGTCGCGATGCTGATCACCGAGGGACAGATCCTCACGGTCAACAGCCCGCCGTTCAAGGTCATCGGCTCGGGCTTCCTGTTCGGCCTGCCCGTCGCCGTGCTGATCGCCGCGCTCATCTTCACCGCGGCGGCCGTGCTGACCAGGCGCACGGCGCTCGGCCTGCTGATCGAGTCCGTCGGCATCAACCCGGAGGCCAGCCGCCAGGCCGGCGTGCGGTCCCGCGGCCTGCTCTTCACCGTCTACACGTTCTCCGCCCTGTGCGCCGCCATCGCCGGGCTCGTGCTCACGTCGAACCAGACCGCGGCGGACGCGAACAACACCGGCCTCTTCATCGAGCTCGACGCGATCCTCGCCGTCGTCATCGGCGGCACGTCGCTCGCCGGCGGCCGCTACTCACTGGCCGGAACCCTGGTCGGTGCCCTTGTCATCCAGACCCTGGTCACCACCGTCTACACGGTCGGCATCCCGCCCATCGCGACCATGGTCTTCAAGGCCGCCGTCGTGACCGCGGTCTGCCTGCTGCAGTCGCCCACCACGAACGCCGTCATCGCGTCGTGGCGGAAACCGATCGCGGCCCGATTCCGGAAGGCGGCCGTCTGATGGCCATCGCCACCGCTCCCGTCGCGAGCCCCACCCGCCGCGCCATCGACCGCACCCGCGGGGTGTTCACCAGCCCCAAGTACGGGCCCGTGCTCGTCACCCTGCTGCTGCTCGTGGCGATCTACGCCATCGGCGGCGCCCGCTACCGAGGCTTCCTGTCCGGCCCGGTCATCCTCAACCTGTTCGTCGACAACGCGTACCTCATCGTGCTCGCCGTCGGCATGACGTTCGTCATCCTCACCGGCGGCATCGACCTGTCCGTCGGCGCCGTCGTCGCCCTGTCCACGATGATCGCCGCGAGCCTGCTGCAGTCCGGCACGTCACCCGGCGTCGTGATCCCGGTGATCCTCGTGCTCACCTCGGTGCTCGGCCTGCTCGTGGGCCTGATGATCCACGTATTCGCCATCCAACCGTTCATCGCCACGCTCGCCGCCATGTTCCTGGCGCGCGGCCTCTGCTACGTGATCAGCAGCAGCTCCATCTCCATCACCGACCCGTTCTTCGTCGCGTTCGCGCAGACCCGCATCCCGCTGGGCGGCGGCATGTCCATCACCCCGAGCGTCATCATCGCGCTGCTCGTCGTGATCGTCGGCCTCGTGGTGCTGCAGTTCACCCGCTTCGGCCGCACGGTCTACGCGATCGGCGGCAGCGAGCAGTCGGGCATGCTCATGGGCCTGCCCGTCGCCCGCACGAAGGTGCTCGTCTACGTGATCAGCGGATTCTGCTCCGGGCTCGCCGGCGTGCTGTTCACCTTCTACACGCTGTCCGGCTACAGCCTCACGGCCGTCGGCACGGAGCTGGACGCGATCGCCGCGGTCGTCATCGGCGGCACGCTGCTCACGGGCGGGTACGGCTTCGTGATCGGGTCGGTGCTCGGCGTGCTCGTGCTCGGCACGATTCAGACCATCATCACGTTCGAAGGTACGCTCAGTTCCTGGTGGACCAGGATCTTCATCGGAGTGCTGCTCCTCGTGTTCATCGTCCTGCAGAAGGTGCTCACGGCGCGGCGACGGTGATCGATCGGCCGGAGCCGCACGGAACGGTGACAGACGGATGACGACGGACGCCGCCCCGGCCTCGACCGGGACGACGGGTGGAACGGGCTCTGTGGACGCGGTGGGCACTGCTGGCAAGGACGACGAGAGGGCGCGCGCCGCCAACATCTTCGACGTCGCCCGGCTGGCCGGGGTGTCGCACCAGACGGTCTCGCGCGTGCTCAACGACCTGCCGAACGTGCGCCCGGCGACCCGGCAGCGGGTCGAGCAGGCCATCAAGCAGCTGCGCTACCGGCCGTCGCCCGCCGCGCGGGCCCTGGTCACCCGGCGCTCGCGGACGATCGGCCTGATCACCACGGGCAGCCCCGACTACGGGCCGTCGTCGACGGTGCTGCACTTCAACGAGGCCGCCCGGGACGCCAGGTACGCCGTGAGCATGGCGAGCATGCTCGACTCCGACCCGCCGTCCCTGCGATCGGCGGCCGAGCTGCTGCTGCGGCAGAACGTCGAGGCGATCGTGCTCGCCTCCGCCCACCGCGGCGCCTTCGAGGCCATCACCACCATGGAGCTGGGGGTCCCGCTCATCGTGGTGGAGGCCGGTGACCGGCCCGGGGTGCGCACGGTCGCCATCGACCAGTACCGCGGCGCCCGGCGCGCGGTCCGGCACCTGGTCGAGCTCGGGCACACGAGCATCCTGCACCTTGCGGGCCCGGCGGACTCCGCCGACGCCAACGAGCGCGAGCGCGGCTGGCGCGACGAGCTGGCCGACAACGGGCTCGTCGCCCGGGAGCCCGGCACGGGTGACTGGTCGCCGGGCAGCGGCTACCGGTTCGGCCGGGCGCTCGGCACGTCGGTGCCGTTCACCGCCATCTTCGTGGCCAACGACCAGATGGCGCTCGGCGTCATCCACGCGCTCACCCAGCGGGGCATCGACGTGCCGGGGGACGTGAGCCTCGTCGGCTTCGACGACATCCCGGAGGCCGAGCACTTCGCGCCGCCGCTCACGACCATGCGGCAGGACTTCGACGGCCTCGGCCGCGACGTGATGGCGACCCTGCTCTCCGTGCTGAGCGACGACGACGCTCCCCCACTGCCGCCCGCGGTTCCGGAGCTCGTCGTCCGGGAGTCGACCGCGCACCCGCCCGCCTGACCTGGCTCGCCCCCCCTCGCGCTGATCCTCCGGTTCGCCGCGGTTCCTGGGAATCAGCCGTGCCGGAAGATCCGTCCAATCCCTTTTCCCGGTCCGCCCCGAAGGACCGTCGAACCCAAAGCGGGGTTCGCATCGATCCCGGAGAAGGACTCATGAAGAAGACAACCCAGTTCCTGCTCGTTCCCACCCTCGCCCTCGGAGCGGCCGTCGCTCTCGCGGCACCCGCCTCCGCCGCCACCGCGGCCACCGAGGACGGCTCCTACCAGGCCACCCTGTCCGCCATCAACGGCAGCAACGCGAGCGGCACCCTGATGATCAGCGTCTCCGGTGACCAGGCCACCGTCACGCAGAAGGTGTCCGGCCTCGCCGCGACGTTCAACGGCGCCCCGTACCCGCACGTGCAGCACATCCACGTCGGCGCGGCGGGCACCTGCCCCACCACGGCGGCCGACACCAACGCCGACGGCGTCATCAGCACCACCGAGGGCGCCCCGTCCTACGGCGGCATCGGCACGACGCTCTCCACCAGCGGTGACACCAGCGCTGCTGCCGGCACCGACCTCACCGTCGCCGGCATGGGAGCCGAGTACAGCTACGACCGCACCTTCACGCTGAACGCCGAGACCGCTTCGGCGCTCAAGGCCGGCACCGCGGTCGTCGTCGTCCACGGTCTCGACCCGGCAACGCTGTCGCAGGCCGCTCAGGACGCCCCGAGCGACCTGGTTCCCTCGCTGCCCCTGGCCGCGACCTCGCCCGCGCTGTGCGGCACCCTGACGGCATCCCAGATGGACATGCCTGAGGGCGGCGCCCAGACCGGTGCCGGTTCGACCTCCACGGGCAACGACATCGGCATGCTCGCCCTCGGTGGCGGCCTCGTGCTCGCCGCGGGTGGCGTCATCGTCGCTCGTCGTCGCGCCGCTGTAGCCGGGCGCTAGCGGACAGCGGCGTCGGGTCGGTGCGGAACATGTCAGGAAAGAACCGTCGCGGGGGTCTCGCGACCGCCGCTGTGGCAGCGATCCTGGTCGCCGCCGGTGGCGTAGCCATCGGCGTCGGCGTCACCCGCCCCGGCCCGCCGCCGCAGCCGGAGGAGGTGGTGGCCTCGGCCACCGCCTCCCCCACCCCCTCCGACGCGGCATCCGCGTCGGGATCCGAGAAGGCGGACAGCGTCGACGGGCCTCCCGCGCCCGTGGATGCGACCGCCCCTTCCGCAGCGGCGCAGCCGGCGTCCCCCGCCGAGCCCGCGTCCCTCACCCTCCCCGAGTCACTGCCCACGCGGCTGACCGTGCCATCGATCGGCGTGGACACCGACCTGATGCAACTCGGCAAGAACCAGGACGGCACGGTCGAGGTCCCGCCCCTCGGCGTCGACTCCCCCGCCGGCTGGTACCGCAACTCCCCGACACCCGGCGAGCTCGGCCCGTCCGTGCTGCTCGGGCACGTCGACGCGGCCGCCGGACCCTCCGTCTTCTACCGGCTCGGCGAGCTCACCGCCGGAGCCGAGGTCACCGTCACCCGCGAGGATGGCACGACCGCCGTTTTCGCCGTCGACCGGACCGAGCGCTACCCCAAGGCCGACTTCCCGACCCTCGAGGTCTACGGCAACACCGACGACTCGCAGCTCCGCCTCATCACCTGCGGCGGCGCGTTCGACCAGTCGATCGGACACTACGTCGACAACATCGTCGTCTTCGCGACGCTCATCTCGAGCCGACCGGCCTGACCCGGCCGGCAGCCAGACCTCCCGCGCGTCGCCCCCTCGTCTCTCCGCCCGCTCGCTTCCCGGAAAGGAAGACCATGCCTGCATTCCCCGGAACCCGCGCCACCACGGTGCGGACCGCACTGACCGGCCTGCTCCTCGCCTCCGCGCTCGGCCTCACCGGCTGCGCCGGCGCCGGCGCAGCCGCATCCCCGCCCGAGTCCTCCATGGACGCCGGGATGGACCACAGCGACATGAGCGGTGACGACGCTTCGCATGACATGAGCGGCGACGACGCGGCGCACGAGGGCATGGATCACGACGCCGCATCCACCGGTGCCGAGGGCGAGCCCTCCGAGGCCGCCGCGATGATCTGCAGCCCCGAGATCCGCGACGCCATCGCCTCCGTGCTCGCGCTTCCCGCGGCCGTGGAGGGCGAGGATTCCTACATGCACGGCCACTACGCCTGCGACTACGCGCTCGAGGGCGGGACGCTGGAGCTCTCCGTGCACGAGGCGGCCGACGCCGATGAGGCCCAGGCCTACGCCGACTCCGTCCGCACCGACTACGGCACCGCCGAGGACATCGAGGGGCTCGCCAACCTGGGCTTCCCCGCCTACCGCACCGCCGAGGGCGCCGTCGTCTTCGTGAAGGACAGCATGGTGCTCGTCGTCGACGCCCGCGAGGTCGCCGTCTCCGACGCCGGTGGCGCGTCGACCCGCACCGACGCCGCCTACCAGATCGCGACCAACGTGCTCGCCTGCTGGAAGGCGCATCACTCCGAGTAGGTCCCGCTTACCTGCTCCGCCGAGCCCGCCTCGGACCTGCGCCCGCCTCGCGTCCTTTCGCGAAGCGGGCGCAGTTGTGGGTTCAGGCGGGAGCCGGAGCGCCGGATGTACCGGCCCGGTGCAGCGCGTCTCAGGCCCGACGGAGCTCCCGGCCGCCGACGTCGAGCTGGCCGTCGTCGATGAGCCACTGCAGGCCCTCGGCGATCGCCTCGAGCGAGGTGTAGTTCGGCGCGTAACCGAGGTCGCGCCTGGCGTTCTCGATGCTCATCGAGGGGCTGCGGGCGACGTGCTCCCAGGTCGCGTCCGCATCCTCGTCGGACGTCGCGGCGCGGAACTCGTCGAAGGGCAGGAAGCTGAGGTTCGCCTCCTGGCCGAACCAGCCGGCGGTCGCCTCCGCGATGCCGCGCAGCGTGACCGCCCGCTCTGAGACCACGTGGTAGCCGTTGCCGACGGCCGCCTCGGGCTTCTCGAGCGCGAGCTGGAAGGCCTGGGCCACGTCGTCCGCGTGCACGTGGTGGACGGTCTCGAGGCCGAAGTTCGGCAGGGTGAGCTGCTCCCCCGCGGCGAGGGTGCGCCACACGCCGAGGTCGAGGTTGCCGGCCGCGTTGATCATGCGCCAGCCGGGGCCGGTGATGTGTCCCGGGTGCAGCACGACGGTGGGCACGCCACCGTCGCGCGACTGCGCGAGCAGGTACTCCTCGATCTCGGCCTTCTGCGTGCCGTAATCGCCGAACGCGTTGCGCGCCTCGTGCTCCTGCACCGGCACAGCGGATGCAGGGCCGTGGATCCAGACGGTACCGCAGCTGATCAGCAGGTCGACGCGGCCGCGAATCGCGTTCACCAGCTTCTCCGCGGAGTCGCGGGTGAAGCAGACCATGTCGATCACGACGTCGGGGTTCAGGTCGGCGATCGCGCCGCCGAACGTGTCATCTGCGTCGCCCGCCTCGCGGTCGAGCGCGATCCGCTCGACGTTCTCCCACGCCGGGTCGTCCCGGTAGGGCGTGCTCACGCCGCGGCTCATCGCGACCACCTCGTGGCCGGCGGCGACGAGGCGCGGCACCAGGTACCCGCCGACATGACCCGTTGCTCCGATGACGACGACTCGTGACACGGTGGTCCCTTCGATTGCGGCCCCCGGTCCTCATTGGCTCGAGCGTGCCCCTAGCAAGTATGGCGAGGGGCACCACCGGCTGCGGCGGAAGCGGCGTGACCGCCCTCGCGTGCGTCCCCGCACGGTCCCCGAGCCTGCCGCGTACGGTCCCTGAGCCTGTCGAAGGGACGTGACCAGCGCACCGAGCGCCCCCCACGCGGTGGGCTTCAGGGACGGGAATGGTGCGCGCTCACTCGGGTTGCAGCTGCGGTTCGGCTCTTCGACGCCGGGCGCCATCGGCGGGTGTGATCGAGCCACGGTGGCGCCTGCACCTCGGGTGCTCCCGCTCGCATCCGGATCACCCAGCCTGAGGTGTCGATGGT
Organism: uncultured Microbacteriaceae bacterium; assembly: GCA_947487835.1. Lineage (GTDB taxonomy): Bacteria > Actinomycetota > Actinomycetes > Actinomycetales > Microbacteriaceae > Planctomonas. Next base: position 181,886 of record CANKXX010000002.1, on the reverse strand, counting down.
CCGGTGATGGAACCAGCACAGCAGGACACCGTTGTCCGGATGCGTAGGCCCGCCGGCCGCGGCCGGGACGACGTGGTGCACCTCGCACCAGCCGGCCGGGATCGAGCAACCCGGGATGAGGCAGCCGCCGTCCCGTGCGGTGATCGCCCGCCGCTGCGGTGCGGTGAAGCACCGCTCCGCCGATCCCAGCTTCAAAACTCGGCCGTTGCGACCGATGACCACCTTCTGGATCCCGCCCGCGCACACGAGTTGCTCGACCGTCATGGGTGACAGCGGCGACTCCACGCCGTCCGCGTACCCGGCCCCGCCGGTCTCGAGGTCCTCGGCCCGCACGGTCACGAGAACCGTGGGCGCGGCACCACCGACGCTCGGGGTGTCGCCACTTCTCGCCATGGCGTCGAGGACGCCGATCAGGATGTCGTGCCGCTGCTGGTCCTTCGTCCGCGAGTCCTGCGCAGCGTTCTTGTCCGCGAGTTCCTCCTCATGCAGGAACGCCGGTGCCGTGGTCGGGGTCAGGTACGCGTCGAAGAGCCGCCTCACCCGTCCCGCGGCCTCGGGAAGCAGACCGCCGGACACGGGGACGAGGCCGTTGCGCTCGGGGCCAAGGCGGAAGCCGCGCTTGGCCATCGCGTGCGCCTCGTCCGGCTCAAGGCCGTCCGGGTCGAGCGTCGCCCGCCACACGGACGCCTGAATGCGGATCTCGTCCGCCGACGCCGGGACGCTGCTGTCCGGTGAGGTGCCCGTCGCCGCGGCGACCAGCTCTTTCTCCGCCGCGTCAAGGGCATCCGGGTGCACCCGGTCCTGCAGCGGCGCGAGGTTCTTGATCAGTGCCACCGCGGCATCGACGCCCAGTTCGCCGGTCTCGAGCGCGGCGCGGACGTGGTCGAACTTCGCGGGCATCCGCACGCCCGAGAGAGCCGTTCCCGGGCGGGTGAGTGCGGCGAGACCGAGACGGGTGGCGCCGGTCGCGCTGGAGATCTGTGTGAGGCGCTGCAGGAGCTCGTTCGCACTGCGGCAGCCTTTCCGCGCGGCAAGTCCCGCCGGCCCATCCTCGGTGCGGGATCGCGCGGCGATCTCTCCGGCGGTCGCGACGCGCAGGGCATCGATCGATCGCCCCAGGGCTTCCACCTGTCGGGCGACGGCGAGCAGCGCGTCATCGTTCAGCCCGCCCAGCGACGCCACCGGGAGCGCGGTCGCGACCGCCTCCGCGAGGTCGTTCAGGGTCGGGATGTTCATGGGAACAGTGTCCCACGCACCACCGACAATTGGCTACTGACCAGCATAATCTGTGGAGAAGAAGTCGGGATCGGCGCCTGTGGAGGGGTGGAGTCAGGGGATCGTCCTGGGAGTGTGTTGCGTCCCTTCGACAAGCTCAGGGACCGTGCGGGACGGTGCCGCCCCGCCGGCGCATCCATTGCGTCCCATCGACAAGCTCCGGGACCGCGCGGGACCGACTGAGACCCCGCGGGACCGGCAGGGACCGGGCGAACTACGGCGGGCGCACCTCAACCGGGGAAGGCCGTGCCGAACACCGCGAGCACGAGGAAGACCGAGAGCGGGTACGCGACCGCCCCGGCCACCACGCCGCCGACGACCCCGAGCACGCGGGCCATGCCCTCGAGACGCCGCAGCGCCCACGCCACCAGCGGCACGCCCACCGCGACCGGGGTGCCGAGGATGACAACCGCCGCCATTTCCTCGGTCAGCGGATACGACTGGAAGTTGAGAAAGCCGTTGCGCACCGGCTGCACGAGGTCGAGCTGCGCCCCGACGCCGATCCAGATTCCCGCCCCGAGCGCCGCGAGCACGAACACGAGCGGCGCGAAGATCAGCCAACGGGAGTCGATCCCCGCGAACAGCGACCCGCCCCGCCCGGCACGACGCCGACGGATCGCGAGCACGATCCCCGCCACCACCGCGGGCAGCAGGAGACCGACCGGGATGGCGGCGAGCAGCCAGCCGAGCGACGAGCCGAGTTCCATGGTCGGACGCTATCGCAGGCTGCCTCGTGCGCGCACGAGAGGTGCGTTCCCTCACACTCACGGGGCTTCCTCGGAAACGCCTCGCGTCGCACACAAACGCACACGGCAACGGCCGGTGTCCCGTCCGCGGTATGCGGCAGGACACCGGCCGTGTCGCTCGGTGCTACTGGCTGATCCCTCTAGAGGATGCTCTTCGGCACCGTGTGAATGGTGACCGCGCCCTTCGCGGACAGCGGGTGCAGCGGGTCCGGATCGCCGGATCCCGTCGGTCCGCCGAGCCGGGAGTGGCCCACCGCGCTGAGCACCGCGTAGGCGTCGCCGATGGTCCAGCCGTTGTCGTCGACGAGGAAGCGGAACGCATCCTCGTAGCCGCGCTGGATGCTCTCCTGCACAGGGTCGCCGAGGCCGACGAAGATCCACTCGTCCTCGGTCTCGACGCGCGGTGCCCGCAGCGGCAGGTCCTTCACGACCTCGACGGAGACGACCGCCGTGCCCTCCGCCTCGATCGCGACGAAGGACGACTCGCCCTCGGCCATGATGGCGTGGATGTCACCAATCGCCAGGTACGCGCCCTCCACCATCACGGGGAGGTAGACGACCGATCCGGGCCGGCACTGGGTCAGGTCCATGTTGCCGCCCTGCGGGTAGGACGGCATGACCGTGGAGTTGATGCCCTCCGCCGGCGCCGTGCCGATGCAGCCGATCATCGGCTTCGCGTCGAAGACGTGGCGATCGGTCACGTGCACGCCGGCCTCGTCGATGGGCACCTGACGGGTGAACATCTCCTCCCCCATCACGTCCTGCAGCGCGCCGGCGCCGGGGAGGCTCACGGACCAGCCGTAGTCCTTCAGCCGGATCTCGTGGATCGTCACCCTGAGGGCATCACCGGGCATCGCGCCCTCGACGTAGACCGGCCCCGTGATGGGGTTGATCTGCGCCGTGAGCTTCGCCATGTCGTGGGTCTCGTGCAGCTGCGCGTAGACCTCGTCGCTCGTCTCGAACGCGATCGTGTCGCCGGTTCCGGGCTGGATGCGCAGCACGGGCTCGTCGGCGGCGGAGAAGCCCGGCTTGCCGAGCTCCTTGCCGAGGAAGTGTTCGGTCATGCGGGTCAGGCGTCCTTTCCGGTGCGGTGCGTGGTGGTGCCGGTGGTGCGGTCGGCCGGGTTCTCCGGCGTGGTCGCCGCGGCACCGGACGTGTTGCGCAGGGCCTCGGCGGCGGCGGGGTCCGTCGCCTGGTCGCCACCCTCGCCGAGCACGGCGCCCTCACCCGAGAGCTCGATCGTCGTTCCCGAGCGGCGGTAGTAGAAGAACACGGCCGCGCCGAGCACGAGCCAGACCAGCCCGCCGATCTTCGCCTCGGGCGCCGCGTTGAGCAGCACGTAGCCGATGATCAGGAAGCCGACCACGGGCACGATCGCGTGCAGCACGATGTTCCGCGACTTGTTCTTCACGAGATAGAACCAGAACACCGACAGGTGCAGGAGCATGAAACCGAACAGGGCGCCGAAGTTCACGAGGGCGGAGATCAGGTTGATCTGCCCCACGAAGAACAGCACGAGGATCGCCGACAGCACCGAGACCGAGATGATCGCGGCCTTCGGCACCTGGTGCACGCTGACCCTGCTGAGGAACCGGGGCAGCTGGCGGTCGCGGCTCATCGAGTAGAGCAGGCGCGACGTCGCCGCCTGTGCGGCCATGGCGTTCGCGATGCCGACGGCGAGCACGTTGACCACGAAGAACGCGTTCATCCAGCCGCTGTTCGACGCAGCCTCGACGAGGGTGAAGAAGGCGTTGCCGGCCTCGTCGTCCGAGAAGGCGTCGCGGCCGCCGGCGAGGGCGCTGGCGAGCCAGGTCTGCAGGATGAACAGGAACGCCACGATGAACAGGGCGATGATCATGGCCTTGCCGGCGCCGCCGCGCTTGCCGGTGGACTCCTCGGCCATGGTCGAGATGCCGTCGAAGCCGAGGAAGCTCAGCACCGCGATGGACAGGGCGGATGCGATGAGCGGTCCGCTGACCTCGCTGGGCGTCCAGATCGGGTCGGTGGTGAACTCGGCGCCGGGGATCGTGCCGCCGTTCAGCGCGGTGACCGCGATGACGACGAAGATCACGACGAAGACCAGCTCGATGGCCAGGAAGACACGGTTCGCGAGCTTGATCGAGGTGATGCCGAAGAGGTTGATCGCCGTGTTGATGGCCACGAAGATCAGGGCCCACATCCAGCGGGCGCTGCCCGGGAAGAGGCCGACCATCGACTCCGCCGCGAACACGTAGAGCAGCGTGGGCACGAGGAGGTAGTCGAGCAGGATCGCCCAGCCGGCGAAGAAGCCGACCCAGGGGCGGATGCCGCGGCCGACGTACGAGAACACGGAGCCCGCCAGCGGGATGGCCTTGGCCATCTGCGCGTAGGCGAGGGCGGTGAAGATCATCGCGATGAGGCCGATGAGGTACACCAGCGGAACCATGCCCGATGCTGCGTTGTAGACCGTGCCGAAGATGGCCCAGGGCGCGATGGGCACCATGAAGATCAGGCCGTAGATGAGCAGGTCGGTCGTGGACACGGAGCGCTTGAGCTCCTGCTTGTAGCCGAGGGCCTCGAGCTCCTGCTGCGGAGTGCGCTCGAGGTGACCCGGCGCAGCCGGGTGCGCCGAGCCGTGGTGAGGTGCGGTCATGAGGGGGTTCTTCCTGTCGGGTGTGCGGGGGTCAGGGGAATGAGGGGGTGGAGCGGGTCCTAGGCGGCGGAGACGCCGTCGTGGTCGTCGAACTCGGCGAGCCACAGGCCGATCACGCGACGGAACTCCTCCGGCTGCTCGAGGTGCGAGCAGTGGCTCGCCCCCTCGAAGACGTGGGTGCGGGCGCCGGGGATGTTCTCGGCGAAGGGCGCCCAGGTCTTCGGGGTCGCCTCGTCGTGCTCGCCGGCCACGACGAGGGTCGGCACGGTGATGCCCCTGACCTCCTCGACGACGGACCACGGCTGCAGCGTTCCGATGACGAAGAACTCGTTCGGCCCGTTCATCGTGTGGTACACGGTCGGCTCGGCCTCCATCTGGGCCTCGCTCTCGTGGAAGTCCTCGGGCATCGGCACGACCCGGCAGACGTGGCGCTCGTAGAACACGGCGACCGCGCGCAGGTACTCGGGGTCCGTGATGGTGCCCTCGGCCTCGTGCGTGTCGAGGGCCCGCTGCACGTCCTCGGGCAGTTCCGCGCGCAGATCCGCCGCGGCCTCCATCCACAGCGACATGGACGCGGGCGAGTTGCAGATGGCGAGCGAGCGCAGTCCCTGCGGCTGCCGGATCGCGATCTCCGCGCCCAGCATCCCGCCCCACGACTGGCCGAGGAGGTGGTACTCGGCCAGGCCGAGTGCCTTGACCAGGTTCAGGAACTCGTCGACGAACAGCTGCGGCGTCCAGAAGTCCTCGGGCGCGTCGGGGCGGTGCCCGCTGTTGCCGCAGCCGTACTGGTCGTAGTGGATGACCGTGCGGCCGGTCTCCGCGGCCAGGTGCTCGAGGTTCTTGAGGTAGTTGTGCGCCATGCCGGGTCCGCCGTGCACCACCACGAGCGGCAGCGCGCCCGGACGCTTCTCGGTCGGCTCGCTGATGCGCACCCAGGTGTGCGCATCGAGAAACGGGACGTTCCGCTCGGTGACGGTGAAACCGGCCGCGGCGCTCGCCGCTCCGCTCGCCGCTCCGGTCCCGGTGACGCTCCCGGCGTCGCTCTCGGTGTCACGTCCGGTGCCGACAGCTTCGGTGCTCGACATTGCTCTCCCTGCGGTGGTTCCTGCGTTCGGCGGCGAAGGCGCGCGCCGGAGGTCATCCTTGCCCTCTCCCCACGGCGCGCCTACGACGACATCCGCGAGTTAACGCAGGTGTAACACTGCAACCAGGTCTCGACTACCCGGACAAGCCGTAATGGGACGAACAGGCTTGCCCGCCGTTCCGACGCGGGAGCGTGCCCGGGCAAGGAGAAAGGACGGCCGAGGAGTGTTCCTCGACCGTCCTTCCCGGTACTGGTACCGAGCTTCGCCGGCCGCCCCTTAGAGCCCCATCTCGCGGACCAGGGCCGCCGCGCGCTCCGAGAGCAGGACGTCCTCGAGGAGCACCGGCTTGTCGTCCGGGCCGGAGAGCGGGATGCGCCAGTTCGGGTACTCGTCGAGCGTGCCGGGCTGGTTCTGGGTACGGCGGTCGCCCACCGCATCCGTCAGCGCCACGTTGAGCAGGCGCGCCGGGGACAGGGTCAGGTACCGATGCAGGGCCGTGATGGTCTCCTCGACCGACGGATCCTCGCCGAGCAGGTTCCGCCGGCGGAGCTCGTCGAGCCAGCTGCCCCGCTCCGCCTCATCGGCGGCGGCCTCCTCCTCGACGGGACGGGTGAGCAGCCCCAGTCGGTCGCGTAGCGCCACGTGCTCGCCCACGAGGTAGCCGGCGCTCGGCGGCAGGTCGTGCGTGGTGACGGACGCGAGGCAGAGCTCGCGCCACTTCTCGGCGGGCAGCGGATCGCCGTCCTCGTCGCGCTCGAACCAGAGGATCGACGTGCCGAGCACGCCGCGCTCGAGCAGGTACTCGCGGGCGGACGCCTCGACGACGCCGAGGTCCTCCCCCACCACGACGGCGCCCGCGCGCTGCGCCTCGAGGGCCAGCACACCGATCATCGCCTCGTGGTCGTAGCGCACGTAGGTCCCCTCGGCGGGCGTGCGGCCCTCCGGCACCCACCAGAGCCGGAAGAGGCCGATGATGTGGTCGATGCGCACCCCGCCCGCGTGCCGCAGCACGTTCGCGATGAGGTCGCGGAACGGCGCGTACGCGAGCTCGGCGAGGCGGTCGGGGCGCCACGGCGGCTGCTGCCAGTCCTGGCCCATCTGGTTGAACGCGTCCGGCGGGGCGCCCACGCGGATGCCGGTGGCGTAGGCGTTGCGCAGCCGCCAGGCGTCGGCGCCGCCCGGATGCACACCGACCGCGAGGTCGTGCATGATGCCGAGGCTCATCCCGGCGTTCACGGCCCGGCCCTGGGCGCGCTGCAGCTGCTCGTCGAGCACCCACTGCAGCCACATCTCGAACTCGATCTCGGTCTCGTTCTCGCCGGCGAAGAACGCGACCTCGTGCCCCGACGCATCGCGCAGCGGCTCGGGCCACTCGCGGGCGTCGTTGCCGTGGTGGATCGCGAGGACGTTCCAGGTGGCGAACTGGCGGAGCGCCGCGCCGTGCCGCTCGCGGTAGGCGCGGAACTCGAGCTCCCGGCCGGCGCGCCGCGGGGCGGCGAACAGCAGCCGCAGGGCCTCGCGCTTCGCCGTCCAGGACGTGTCGCGGTCGATCAGGTCGAGGTCGTCGACCCGCTCGTGCACCCCCTCGCCGAGGGCGTCGATGCGGGCCCTCGTGTCGGCGTCCAGCCAGGCGTACTCCGGCACGTCCTCCACCCGCAGGTAGAGCGGGTTGAAGAAGCGGCGCGACGACGGCAGGTACGGCGACGGCTGCAGCGGCGCGACCGGCTCGGCGGCGTGCAGCGGATTGACGAGCACGTAGTCCGCGCCGAGGTCCGCCGCGGACCAGACGGCGAGGTCGGTCAGGTCGGAGAGGTCGCCGACACCCCAGGACTGGCGCGACCGCACGCTGTAGAGCTGGGTGGCGAAGCCCCACGACGCGCCCGCGCCGAGGGACTCCGGCAGGCCGAGCCAGCGCGGCGTGACGATGAGGGTGGTCTCGGCGCCGTGGTCGCCGGACGTCACGCGGGCGACGTGGTAGCCGAGCGGGAGGTCGCCGGGCAGCGGCACCGAGACCGCGTCGAGCGTCTCGCCGTCCACCTCGCGGGATCGGCGGGGCGCGCCGCCCGCGGACACCTCCCGGTCCTCGCCGGACTCGAGATGCAGGACCACCTCGACGTCGGCGCCCTGCGATACGTGCACGACCAGCGCCGCGTCGTCGCCCTCCCGGACCACGATCGAGGGCGGGAGCATCCGGCGCCAGGCGTCCAGCTCGCGCTTCTCGAGCGCGGCCGCCGGGTCGGAGGCGTCGACGCCCATGGCGGCCAGCACCTCGGCGATCGCGTCGTCGGGCACCTCCACCACCTCGTCCTGCCAGTTCTCGAAGGACATGGACACGCCGTACGCGCCGGCGAGCTCGTGCAGGGGGGAGGGCGAATCGGTCATCTTTCGATCATTACCGGATCGATCCGGTCGCGCGAGGATGCGGGGTGGTCCGGACGTGGCGAGGTGCGGACGGTCAGTCGAGGTGTGCCACCCGCGGCCACAGCTCGAGCCACGGGATGCGCATCCCGGTGCACAGGGTGACCGGTGCACCCTGCTCCTCGCCGTCGACGCCGAGGCCGTTGTCGAGCTCCGCCTCGATCCGGCACTCCGAGAAGGCATCCCGGACGGCGGGGCGGAGGCCGCCCACGAACACCGCGGACGTGGCGTCCTCGGGCGGCCGCGCGGTGAACCAGAGGTGGTTGTGCCCGCTGTACACGGCGTCGATGCCCCGCCCGGGACCGAAGCGCGCGATGGCGCCGGCCTCGCCGTAGTTGCTCGTCACCACCACCGGGTCCTGCCCCGCGGCGCGGGCGGCCTCGACGACCTCGGCGACCTGCGCGACGTATGTCGGCCAGCCGACCGACTCCGCGACGACCTCGTTGATGTCGGGAACGGGCGTCGAGCCGAGCACGCCGAGCGGGAGAACCGGCAGCGCGATGACCGCCGACACCACCGCGTTGAGCGCCAGACCCGCGACCACCACCGCGCGGCGCCGACGGCTGGACGCCCACTCCGCCACCGGTCGGCAGCCGACGGCGAGCAGCACGGCCAGGATCCCGAGCGGGTAGTAGAACTGGGCGCCGCCGGCGATGGTCGCCAGCACGACGACGGGCAGCGCGACCGTCACGAAGCGGATCGGCCGGAGGCTCGATCCCGCGCGCCATGGTGCGACGACCCCGGCCAGCCAGACCGGAACCAGGGGCGGACCGAGCAGGAGGAGCAGGAACGGCACGGTGAGCACGCGCACCTCCTCGCCGTTGTTCTCGCCGAGCGCGGCGCCCATGGCGAGCTGCGGCCAGTCGCTCAGCACCTGGTACGCGAGGTTCGGCGCCGCGACGACCGCGGCGACAAGGGCGCCGGCCCAGAGGAGCGGCTCGCGGAGCATCCGCCGCGGCCCGGCGACGAGCACTCCCACGGCGAGCCCCGCGACCAGCATGCCGATCAGCAGCTTGTTGTAGGTCGCGAGCCCGATCACCAGCCCGACCGCGAGCCACCACCGCGGGTCGTCCCGCAGCACGGCGCGGAGCGCGAACAGGCAGACGAGGGGCCAGGCCACGAGGTCGACGGATGCCGAGAGGAGCACGTGCCCGAACAGCAGGGGGAACGTCGCTCCCGCGGCGGCCCATGCGCAGAGCGCCTGCGCACTCCGGGTGCCGCCCACCTCCCGGGTGACCAGGGCGAGCACGAGGACCGCGGCCACGGCCGACAGTGTCGCGGGGATGCGGAGGGCCCACGGCTCGTCCGCGAGCGCCGTCATCAGCCGGGCGAGCAGCGGGGTCAGGGCGGGCTGATCGACGTAGCCCCAGGCGGGCTCGAGCATGCGGAAGTACAGCTCGTCGCGATGGAACCCGTACCCGGAGCTCGTGGCGGTGAGCACCACCGCCAGCACTGCTATCGCGGCGAGGACGGGTCCGCGGGCGAACGGCGGGGGTTCGATGGCGCGGGCCGCCAGGGAACGCGGCCGGGGCGGGAGACGGGAAGCCCGGCGCGGCATGCGGCCACTGTATCGGCCGACCTGACCTACTGGCTGCCTCGTTCTTCGATCGCAAGCCACTACAAATGTAGTAGCCTGAGCGCAGCAGAAGCCGCACCTCCTTCCGGGAGAAGCCGGTGCAGGACTCCTGGCCGGCGGACGCCGTCCGCCGACGACGCCGGAGGAGGACACGATGCCCGAAGCCCTATTCGCCCCCGAGCTGCCACGGGTGGATGGCATGCGGCACCGCAGAATCGATCTGCCCGGCCTGCGGATGCACGTTGCCGAGGCCGGGACCGGCGAACCCGTGCTGCTGCTGCACGGCTTTCCGCAGCACTGGTGGGAGTGGCGCGACGTGGCCCCGCGCCTCGCCGAGAGCTACCACGTGATCTGCCCGGACCTCCGCGGTGCCGGCTGGACCGACGCGCCGCGCCGGGGATACTCGCGGCGGCAGTTCACCGCCGACCTCGTGGCGCTGCTCGATGCCCTCGGTCTCGAGACGGTGCGCGTGCTCAGTCACGACATGGGGTCGATCCTCGCCTTCGCGCTCTGCATGGAGCATCCCGACCGCGTCACGGGTCACGTCGCGCTCAGCGTGCCGCCGCCCTTTCCCGCGTTCAGCGCGAGCATGCTTCCGAAGATGCGGCACCTCTGGTTCCAGGAGGCGATCGCACTGCCGGGGCTCGGCCCCCGCCTGCTCGCGTCCCGCAGCGGGCGGCTGCCGCGCTACCTCTTCTCGCACTTCACGGCGTCGCCCCTCGACCCGGCCGCGATCGAGGAGTTCGTCCGACCGCTGCGACGGGCAGATGTCGCGCGGGCCGGCTCCGCCATGTGCCGGCACCTCGTGCTGCCCGAGCTCGGCCGCCTGATGACCGGGCGCTACAGGCGGGTCGGGCTTCGGACGCCGACGCTCATCCTGTTCAGCACCGGCGAGACGGCGTTCACCCCGGACATCGTCCGAGCCTCCATGCGGAACGTCGACGCGTACGCCGAGCACCTGCAGCTCGCGTTCGTCGACGGGCCGGGGCACTTCCTCGCGGACGAGGCGCCCGACGAGGTGGTGGACCGCTCGCTCGCCTTCTTCGCCGAGCACTGAGCCGAGCCTCACACTCCCGCCACGGCATCCTGTCACCGTTCCCGAGCGCAGGCTGCGTCCCTTCGACAGGCTCAGGGACCGTGGCGGGCTCAGGGACCGTGGCGGGCTCAGGAACCGTGGGTGGCTCAGGTCCGTGCCTGCCACCGTTCGCAATTCAGGTTCAGCTGCGACACGCCGCGTTGGGGAGGCTCCAAACGCGGCGTGTCGCAGCACGGCCTGAATTCGGAACACGGTCCGGGATGCGGAGGCGACCGGCCGGGCGGCTACTCCGTGTAGTCCTCCGGGGAGACCGGCAGGCGCAGGGCCTCCGGTGCCCCATGCGACGCGAGCAGGGCGTCGATCTCGCGGCCGTCCTGGACGGCCCGGGCGGCGAGGTCCCGGAGCGCGCGCAGGTGGTCGGCGAAGATTCCGCCCCAGGGTCCGGACGGCGCGAACCGCGGTAGCGTGGCGAGCGTCAGCCCGGTGACCGCGCCCCACTCGTCGGCCAGGGCGACGATCTCGATGTCGCGCATCAGCACGACCGGGCGCAGCCCGCCGAGCGCCTCCTCGCGTCCCAGGAGGGCGTCGTCGATCCGGCGCGGATCCGATCCCCGCAGCGCGTCGGCGAGCTCCTGCTGCCGCTCGAGGACGGCCGCCAGCGCCTCGCGCTCACGCCAGAGGAGCGCAGTGAGCTCGATCGCTCCCACGTTCCTCCAACCCGAGCGTTGCAGACAGTGTTCCCGCAACCCCCGCGGCGCGCAACCCGATGCACCCCGCGGCGGCCCGGCCGGTCAGAGCGCGGCATCGCGAGGTCCACGCGCGAGTCCCACGCGCGAGTCCCACGCGCGAGTCCCACGCGCGAGTCCCACGCGAGATCCCGAGAACGAAGCCGGATCCGCCGCGGGCACGGAAACGGCTCCGGCCGGGATCGGCGTACCGATCCCGGCCGGAGCCGTGTGAGAGGGAACCCGCTAGACGAGCGCGGGCTGCGCGGCCGTGACCACGAGCGCTCCGTCGGCGACAGACACCCGCGCGGTCCCGCCCGCCTCGAGCTCGGAGCGCACGAGCAGCTCGGCGATCCGGTCCTCCAGCTCGCGCTGCACCAGGCGGCGCAGCGGACGGGCGCCGTACTCGGGCTCGTAGCCGTGCTCGCCGAGCCAGTCCAAGGCCTCGACGCTGACCTCGAGCGCGATGCCCTGCGCCTCGAGCCGGGCGCGCGTGGCGCCCAGCATCAGGTCGACGATCTGCCGCAGCTGACCGCGGTCGAGCCGGCGGAACAGCACGATCTCGTCGATGCGGTTCAGGAACTCCGGCCGCATCGCCTCACGCAGCTTGCCCATGACGCGGTCGCGCAGATCCTTCTCGGAGCCGAAGCCGTTCGCGTCGGACCGGGCGACGAAGCCCATCGCCCCGCCACGGCTCGCCAGGAACTCGGAGCCCAGGTTCGAGGTCATGATGACCACGGTGTTCCGGAAGTCCACGGTGCGGCCCTGGCCGTCGGTCAGGCGACCGTCGTCCAGCACCTGCAGCAGCAGGTTGAACACGTCCGGGTGCGCCTTCTCGATCTCGTCGAGCAGCACGATCGAGTACGGGTTGCGCCGCACACGCTCGGTCAGCTGGCCGGCCTCGTCGTACCCGACGTATCCGGGAGGGGCGCCGACGAGACGGCTGACGGTGTGGCGCTCGCCGAACTCGCTCATGTCGAACCGCAGCACCGCCTTCTCGTCGCCGAACAGGGAGGCGCCGAGGGCCTTGGCGAGCTCCGTCTTCCCGACGCCGGTGGGGCCGAGGAACAGGAAGCTGCCGATCGGCCGGTTGGGGTCGGACATCCCGGTGCGGCTGCGGCGGACCGCCTTGGCGATCGCCGTCACGGCGTCGTCCTGCCCGATGACACGCGTGTGCAGCGTCTCCTCGAGCTCGGCCAGCCGCACGCGGTCGTCCTGGCTGATCTGCGCGGCGGGGATGCCCGTCGCGCGGGCCAGGATCTCGGCGATATCGGCCACCTCGATCACGGTGTCGGCGGACGGCGCGGACGCGGGCTCGGCGGACTCGGCGGCGACGACGCGCTGGCGCAGCTCCTCGAGCTCGTCACGCAGGCGTGACGCCTCCTCGTAGCGCTCCTCGGCGACCGCGCGGTTCTTGTCCGACTCGAGGTCGGCCAGGCGGGCGCGCAGGGCGGCGGTGTCGACGGACGAGCCGAGCGACAGGCGGCGCCGGGCGCCCGCCTGGTCGATCAGATCGATGGCCTTGTCGGGCAGCATGCGGTCCGAGATGTACCGGGAGGACAGCTCGACCGCGGCGCGGATGGCGTCGTCGGTGTAGGTCACGCCGTGGTGCTCCTCGTAGCGACCCTGCAGACCGGCGAGGATCTGCACGGCGTCCTCCACGGTGGGCTCCGGCACGAGGACGGGCTGGAAGCGGCGCTCCAGGGCGGCGTCCTTCTCGATGCGGCGGTACTCCGCGAGGGTCGTCGCGCCGATGAGGTGCAGCTCGCCCCGGGCGAGGCGGGGCTTCAGGGTGTTGGCGGCGTCCATCCCGCCCTCACCCGCGCCCGCCCCGATGACGGTGTGCAGCTCGTCGAGGAAGACGATGAGCTCGTCTCTGTGCTCGGCGATCTCCGCCATCAGCGTGGTGAGCCGCTCCTCGAACTCGCCGCGGAACTTGGTGCCGGCGACCATCGCCGGGAGATCGAGCGCGACCACCCGCTTGCCGCGCAGCAGCTCGGGCACGTCGCCGTCGGCGATGCGCTGGGCGAGCCCCTCGACGATCGCGGTCTTGCCGACGCCCGGCTCGCCGATCAGCACGGGGTTGTTCTTGGTGCGGCGGAGCAGGATCTCGACGGTCTGCGCGATCTCGTCGGCCCGCCCGATCACCGGGTCGATGCCGCCTTCACGAGCGCGGGCCGTGAGGTCCGTGCCGTACTGGTCGAGCGTGGGCGTGTCCGAGTCCGGGGCGGCCTGCTCCTGCGGCTGCTGGCCACCCGCGCGGGCCGCGCCGAAGGCGGCCTGCTGGAGCGACTGCGGGGAGACCCCGGCGCCGGCCAGCAGCTGCCCCGAGACGGCATCCTGGTTCAGCGCGAACGCGAAGAGGAGGTGCTCCGGGTCGATGTAGGTGGAGCCCGACGCGCGTGCGACCTGCGCGGCGTCGAACAGAGCCCGCTGAGCCGACGGCGTCAGCTCGCGCGGCGGCTCCTGCGGCTCGCTCGAGGAGGCGGGGAGCCGATCCTCGATGGCCGCCAGCAGCGCGGCGCGGTCGGCGCCCGCGCGCTCGACCAGGTCGGCGGCGGGGGACTCGCTGAGCAGCACGTGGAGCAGGTGCAGGGCGTCGACGACCGAGTGGCCGAGCGAGCCGGCGTACTCGATCGAGCGGCCGAGCACCTCGTTGCTGCGCCGGCTGAGCAGCCGGCTGATGTCGACCGACCGCTGCTGGCCCGCCCGCTGGTTCTGCAGCAGCCGGGCGAGGAATGCGTCGAATGATCCGTCTTGGGCGACGGGACCGAAATACTGAGGCAACGTACCTCCTGGGGAAACTTGAGTGCCTTCGACTCAAGTCAACGTGCAGGGAGCCGGTTCATTCCCGCCCCGAGATTCGCCCACGGAGAACACGAGCGGGCTCCGATACCCGCGGCTGGAACGCGGAATACCGCGCTGACCTGCAGCGTTGTACTCAGTGACGGACAGAGGAGACACCATGAAAGGCGATCGGGTCGAGATCGTCGTCGACGCAGGCGACGCAACCCGCACGTATGAGATCGAGGCGACCCGCGCAGGACGACGGGTCGACATCACGCACGGCCGCGGCCTCGTGGAGGTCACGGAGGTGACGCGCGGCGGCACCGCGATGCGCACGGCGCGCTTCATGGCGAACCGCGTGATCGCGGTGGTCGAGCACCCAGCGGCCCAGGAGAAGGGCGCGGGCGAGGTCGTGACGCTCCGGCGCTCGGCGTGACACCAGCGCACCCCCACTCGATGCTCGAGCACGGCCGCACGGCGGCCGTGCTCGGCATCCCGAACACTCCGCCGATCGACGTGACGACGCCGTCGACCGGCGCGATCCATCCATCCCTGCTGCGGCTGACCCGTCCCCCCGAGTCGGTGCTGGTGCTCGTGGGCGCCCCGACCTCCGGCAAGACGACCCTGCGCGGGCAGCTCGCGGCCGATCGGGCCGACGGCGCCGAGCCGTTCGTGACCCTCAGCCCCGACGACGAGCGCGCGAGGATGCGCGCCCGCGACATCGCCGCAGGCCGCGATCCCCGCGACCTGCAGGACTACTCGCTTCCGGCCCTGCGCCACTGCGCCACCCGGGCCGAGGAGCTGCTGGCCCTCCGGCGCGGCTACCTCGCCGACGCGACGCACCTGCGCCGGAAGGAGCGGGTCGCGCACGTCCGCGCCGCCCGGGACGCGGGGCTTCCCGCCGTGGCCGTGCTGCTTCCCCACCTTCCCCTCGCCGTGCTGGCCGAGCGGAACGCGCGCCGTCCCGCGGAGCGCCGCGTGCCCGAGGAGGTCCTCGCCCGGCACGCCAACCGGCGCGGCCTGCTCAGCGTCGACCTGCTGCTCACCGAGGGCTTCGACGACGTGCGGGAGATCCCCGCATCCGCTCAGGGCCTGTAGCGGACGTCCCTTCGACAGGTTCAGGGACCGTGGGGGTCGCCCCCGCACGGTCCCTGAGCCTGTCGAAGCGACGCGGCCCACTGCGGCGACTAGACGCCTGCGGGGACCCGCGGTGCCGCCGGTTCCGCGGACTCCCCCGCCAGCCGGGCCAGGGCCGCCGGCCGGAAGCCCTTGGCGAGCAGGTACACCGCGAGGCAGATCTCCCAGGCGAAGATCGGGATGACGCAGAGACCCGTCCACGGCGACACCTGGTCGAAGACGCCGAACATCACGCCCGTGTTGGCGGCGAAGATGAGCGGCCCGCCGACCAGCCCCAGCACCGCGATGAAGCGGGGCACCAGGCCGGACCGGTACAGAAGGGAGGCCGCGAGCACCGTGTTCGTGCCGCAGATCAGGCCGGGGCCGACCAGGAACGTCCAGTTGTGCGTGGCGACGAGGGCGCCGGCCGCCGCGACGAGCGACGCGTCGTCCCCGCCGCCGGCCGTCTCGCGCAGCGAGAGGACCCCGAGGATGGTGACGACGCCGACCAGGATGACGCCGGCCTCGAGCGTGCGCAGGGCGACGTAGCCGAGCGCCACGCCCTCGTTCTGTCGCCGCAGCACCGGGTACAGGGCCACCCCGGTACCCACGACGCCGAGCGCGAGCACCACGTCCAGGAGCCCGCCGAGCAGGACCCCGCTGCCGTCCCCGCCGCCGAGGACGTACTCGGGGTCGGCGAAGACCGGTGCGTAGAGGACGACGGCCGTGATGGCCGTGACGTGGGTGAGGAGGAACAGCGCGCCGATGACGGCGGCGGTCTTCCGGAATGCCTGCATGGGATTCCCTTTCTCGGGTGATGTAGGTGTACGACGTACACCTCCTAGTGGTCACGGTAGGCGTACGCTGTACACGTGTCAAGGGACAGCGACAGGATGCCGCCGGTGGAGCCGGGCGCCGAGCGGCGGCCGCGCCTCAACCGGGACGGCGTCCTGCGTGCCGCGGTGTCGCTCGCGGATGAGATCGGCATCGAGGCGCTCAGCATGCGCCGGCTCGCCGACGAGCTCGGCGTGGTTCCCATGGCCCTCTACAAGCACGTGGCGAACAAGGAGGAGCTCCTCGACGGCATGGTCGAGGTGATCGTCGGCGAGATCGACCCGCCGAGCGGAAGCGCCGACTGGAGGACCGCGGTGCGCGAGCGCGTGCTGTCCGCCCGCCGCGCCCTGCGGCGGCACGCCTGGGCCCGCCAGGCGATGGAGACCCGCACGACGAAGACGCCCGCGGTGCTCGATTACATGGATTCCTTCATCGGGATGTTCCAGGCCGGCGGCTTCTCCATCGACCTGACCCACCACGTGATGCACGCGATCGGCGGGCGGATGTGGGGCTTCACCCAGGAGCTGTTCGACGACGCGCCGCGGCCGGGCGCTGCGCCCTCGCCCGCGCTGCCGCCCGAAGCCCAGGCGGCGATGATGCAGCAGATGGCGGCGCGCTACCCGAACATCCTCGCCGTCGCCATGGCGAGCGCCCACGAGGACTCGGCGGTGGGCCAGGGCTGCGACGACCAGTTCGAGTTCGAGTTCGCCCTCGACGTGCTGCTCGACGGGTTCGAGCGCCTGCACGAGCAGGGCTGGACCTCGGCGGCGGCCCGGCGGCGGGCGACCGCGGGTTAGCCCTTCGACGGGCTCAGGAACCACCCTTCGACAGGCTCAGGAACCACCCGGTCAGATTCGGGTGGCGCGGAGGTCGAGTGCCTCGACGGCCCGGGTCACGGAGCGGCCGAGACCCCACCGGGTCTGCAGTTCGGCGATCGCCTCGCGACCGGCGTCCGGGATGCCGATCCGCGCGTCCAGGTGCGGCAGGTCGAGGTCCCGAGCGACGTTCACGACGGCGGGCGCCCGGGTGAGGTAGTCGGCGGCGGCCCGCAGCTTGGTCTTCACACCCACAGACAGCGGGGACCGCGACCCCTCGGCGGCGGCGGCGAGGATGCCGTCGAGGTCGCCGAACTGGGCGAGGAGGGTCGCCGCGGTCTTCTCCCCCACCCCGGCGACACCGGGGAGGCCGTCGGAGGCGTCGCCGCGCATGACGGCGAAGTCGGCGTACTGGCGGGCCGAGATGCCGTACTTGGCCCGGAGCACCTCCTCCGTCACGATCTCGAGCTTGCTCATCCCGCGCGCCGTGTAGATCACGCGCACGGCGCGGTCGTCGTCGATCACCTGGAAGAGGTCGCGGTCCCCCGTGACGACGTCGACGGGCATCGTCGCCGTGGCAGCGAGCGTGCCGATGATGTCGTCCGCCTCGTACTCCGCCTTCCCCACGATGGGGATGCCGAGGGCGGTGAGCGCGTCGACGATGATCGGCACCTGCGGGGTGAGCGTGTCCGGCACGACCTCGGTGTCCGGTCCGACCGGCGCCGCCTCGGCCAACCGGTGCGCCTTGTACGTGGGCAGCAGGTCGACCCGCCACTGCGGCCGCCAGTCGTCGTCCCAGCAGGCGACGAGCTCGGTCGGGGTGAACTCCGTGACCAGCCGCCCGATCATGTCGAGCAGCCCTCGGACGGCGTTCACCGGGCTGCCGTCCGGCGCGGTCACCGTGTCCGGCATGCCGTAGTAGGCGCGGAAGTACAGGGCGGCCGTGTCCAGCAGCATCAAGCGGCGGTCAGTCACCCGTTCAGTGTGGCCTACGCGCGCCGCCCGGCGCGAGGATGCGCCGGAAGGCAGCACGGGTCAGGTGCGGCGCCCCTTGGCGAAGTAGACGATCGGGCCGACCCAGTTGATGGCGATGATCGCCGCCCAGGTGCGCTTGCTGCCGTTCACCTCGGCGTCGGACCGCTCGGCGAGGTCCCGCCACGCCGCCACGGCGAGCCCGACCTGCACCACCCCCAGGAGGGCGACCGCGATCCGCCGGCCCGGGCTGAGCTCGCTCCATCGGACGTCCTTGCGCATCGCCGCCTCCTCGCCGCTCGTCGTGCGGCTCATGCTCGCCTCGCCGCGGGCGGCTGTCAAGGGCGCTGCCAGGCCGGCCTGTTCTCGAAGACGAAGCGGTAGTAGTCGGTGAGCGTGAGCTCCGACGCGGCCTCCTCGTCGAGGAGGATCGTCGCGTCCGGGTGCAGCTGCAGGACCGAGCCCGGGCACATGCTGCTCAGCGGGCCCTCCACAGTCTGCGCGACGGCGCGGGCCTTGCCCGTCCCCTGGGCGACGAGCAGCACGCGGCGGGCATCCATGATGGTGCCGAGCCCCTGGGTCACGCAGTGCAGCGGCACCTCGTCGAGCGACGGGAAGAACCGCGCGTTGTCGCGCCGCGTCTCGGGCGTCAGGGTCTTGATGCGGGTGCGGGAGCTCAGCGACGAGGTGGGCTCGTTGAAACCGATGTGCCCGGTACTGCCGATGCCGAGGATCTGCAGGTCGACGCCCCCGGCCTCCTCGATCGCCCGCTCGTAGTCGACGCACGCCTGCTCGGGGTCCGCCGCGCTGCCGTCCGGGACGTGGACGCGGGCGGGGTCGAGCCGGAGCGGCCGGGTGACCTCGCGGTCGATGACCGAGTGGTAGCTCTCGGGATGGTCGGGCGCGAGACCCACGTACTCGTCGAGGGCGAACGCCGAGAGCCCGGCCAGCTCCGGCACCCAGCGGCTCTCGAGCGCCCGGTAGACCGGCAGCGGCGAGGATCCGGTGGCCACGCCGAGCACCGAGATGGACCCGTCCGTCACCCCCGAGAGGATGATGTCCGCGGCGTACCGCCCGATCTCCTCCGCGCTCCTGAGGATGATTACCTGCATCCGCGTTCCTTCCCGGTGTCCGGTCGTGCTGGTTCGATTGTGCGCCTCCCGCGGCAGCGGGTCAGCGGTCCCCCGCGGCGACCATGTCGAGCTCGCGGGCGAGGCGGTCGATGCGGTGCGGCGCGAGCACCTCCTCGAGGATGAGCTGGCAGGCCCCGCGCACGCCCGCGTCGCTGGGCCGCCGCGCGGCCCGCACCTCCAGGTCCTCCGTGACGAGGGGCAGGCAGCGCTGGAACAGCTCCGCCCGGATCGCGGCGACCAGCGGCGACGAGGCCGACATGGTGCCGCCCAGCACGACGTCGCGGGGGTTGAAGAAGTTGACGATGGTCGCGAGCACCCCGCCGATGCGGGTGCCGGCCCTCCGCAGCTCCTCGACGACCTGCGGGTTCCCGGCGCGCCCGAGCTCGACGACGTCGGCGGCCGTGCGCACGTCGAAGCCCTGCGCGGCCAGGCGGGCGGCGATCGCCCCGCCGCTGGCCACGGACTCGAGGCAGTGCGGCGTGCCGCACACGCAGGGGATCGTCGAGTCGCCGTCCACGGACGTGTGGCTGATCTCGCCGGCGGCCCCGCCGACGCCGCGGTGCAGCCGGCCCGCCGACAGGATGCCGCAGCCGATGCGGGTGCCGAGCTTGATCGCGAGCAGCTGATCGAGCTCGGGGCTGGTCTCGGACCGTTCCGCCAGGGCGAGCAGGTTGGCGTCGTTCTCGATGAGCACGGGGATGTCGGTGTACCGGGAGAAGAGCGCGGGGAGGTCGGCGTTGTGCCAGCTCGGCATGAAGGACGGGAGCACCACCCGGCCGGTCGTGTACTCGATGGGCGCGGGGAGGCCGACCGCGAGTCCCAGCAGCAGAGCCGGGTCGAGGTCGTTGCGCGTCATCAGGTCGTTGAGGGCGCTCCACAGGTGCTCGGCCGCGGCATCCGGGCCCTTCTCGATGGCGACCGGGATGCTCTCCACGACCTGCAGCGAGCCGGTCAGGTCGGCCAGGGCGAGCTGCACGTGGTTCGCGCCGACGTCCATGCCGGCCACGAAGCCCGCGGACCGGGCGACCTCGAGCAGCCGGGCCCGGCGTCCGCCGCGCGACCGCTCGTCACCGCCCTCGCTGACGAGCCCGAGGCGCACCAGGGCGTCGACCCGGAGGGAGATGGTGGAGGGCGCGAGCCCGGACACACGTGCCAGACTCGAGCGCGACGTCGCTACTCCGCCGCGGATCAGGCGGAACACATCGCCCACGGATCCGGGGGCGAAGTCGCCGTCGTGCATGGCTGGTCGGGTCATGACCGTCACTCTAACTGCAGTCATCGAACGAAGTTATTCGGAATGAAAAAAACTTCAGGCTGGAATCAAACGGTAATCACGGCGTAACATCCGAAATCTAGCGTGTCGGTCAGTGGAGTCCATGGTGCTGGTGGACCTCACGTGTCCCTGAGCAGCCATCGAGTCGCACCACTGAAGGAGACGAACAATGAGCACGAAGAACCGGATCAGATCCGGCACCCTCGCGGCAACCGCCCTGATGGCGCTCTCCCTAACCGCCTGCGCGCCGGGCGGTTCCGCCCCGGCCGAGTCCTCCTCCGAGCCTGTGTCGGACGACATCGCCGGTGCGGGCGAGGTCACCCTCAGCGTGTGGGACCAGAACACCGACGAGGGCATCAACGAGGCGCAGGAGTCGCTCAATGCCGCCTTCACCGAGAAGTACCCGAACGTGACGATCGAGCGCGAGGTCCAGTCCTTCGCCGACCTGAAGACCACCCTGCGCCTCGCCCTGTCCGGCGACAACCCGCCGGACGTCATCCAGGCCAACCAGGGCTACCCCGACATGGGCGCCTTCGTCGAGGGCGGGCTCATCCGCTCGCTGAACGACTACGACGAGCTCTACGAGTGGAGCTCCTACTACCCCGAGTCGCTGCTGAAGATCAACTCCTTCAGCTCCGACGGCTCCGAGTGGCAGGGCGACAACCTGTACGGCATCTCCCAGGCGGGCGAGGTCGTCGGCGTGTACTACAACCGCGACATCCTCGAGCAGCTCGGAGTCGAGCCACCCACCTCGCTCGAGGACCTCGAGAGCGCCATGGCGGCCGCCCAGGCCGCGGGCATCCAGCCCATGGCCTACGGCGACGTGGACAAGAGCCCGGGCATCCACCTCTACGGCGTCGTCCAGGCGGCGCTCGCCGGCGCGGACGTCGTGAACGAGCTGGCCACCGGCCAGGGCGGCGCGTGGACGGACGAGACCAGCGTGCAGGCGGCCGAGGTCGTGCAGTCCTGGGCGGAGAACAAGTACCTCACGGAGGGTGCGAACGGCATCTCCCGCGACGAGGCCATCGCGGCCTTCGAGGCGGGCAACGCGGCGTTCACCATCAGCGGGTCCTGGCTGCAGGCGCAGTTCACCGAGTCGATGGGCGACAGCGCGGGCTTCACGACGCTGATCCCGGAGGGCGAGGAGACGCCGGCCACGACCGGCGGCGAGAGCCTGGCCTGGGCCATCACGACCGGCGCCGAGAACCCGGACGTCGCCGCCGCCTACATCGACTTCATCAACGTGGACAACGCGGCGCAGGTCTTCCTCGAGCAGAACAGCCTCCCCGCCGTGCTGCCCGACGACTACCAGGCGGAGGAGGGCACCCTGACCGCGGACGTGGTCAACGCCTACCAGACGGTGAGCGAGTCGGGCGGCATGGTGCCGTACCTCGACTACTCGACCCCGACGTTCTACGACACCCTGTCGAGCGCGGTGCAGCAGCTCACGGACGGGCAGGTCACGCCCGAGGAGTTCGCGGAGATCCTGCAGGACGACTACTCCGCCTTCCTCGAGAGCAAGTAGCGCAGGCGTGAGCGCGGCTCCCCTGCTGAACACGGCGACGGGTGCCCGGAAGGCGGGTGCGACCACGGGTCGCACCCGCCGCCGGGCGGCCGGCTGGAAGGCGTACCTCTACATCCTTCCGGCGGTCCTCTTCTCGGTGACGTTCCTCATCGTGCCCACCGTGCAGACCGGGTGGTACTCCCTCTTCGAGTGGAACGGCCTCAGCGCCGCCACCTGGGTGGGCTTCGAGAACTACCTCGACGTCTTCCGGGACGAGGACCTGCGCGACTCGTTCGGCCACGTGGGCACGCTCATCGTCTTCTACTCGTTCGTCCCCATCTCGGTCGCGCTGCTGCTGACGATGATCATCTCGCGGGCGAACGCCCTGCGCGGCATGTCCTTCTTCCGCACCGTGCTGTTCCTCCCCCAGGTCATCGCGTCGGTCGTGGTGGCCACGACCTGGCTCTCCATCTACTCGCCGAACGGCCTCCTGAACACGATCCTCCGCGCCGTGGGCCTGGACTCGCTGGCGCGCGTCTGGCTCGGCGACACGAGCTCGGCCCTTATCGCGGTCGGCCTCATCGGCACCTGGCTCAACGTCGGGCTCTGCCTCGTGCTGTTCCTGAGCGGCGTCGGCAACGTGCAGCCCGAGCTGTTCGAGGCCGCGCGCCTCGACGGCGCGAACGGGCTGCAGGAGTTCTTCGGCATCACCCTGCCCGCCCTGCGCGGCCAGATCGTCGTGGCGCTCACCCTGACCGTGGTGTCCGCGCTGAAGACCTTCGACCTCGTCTACGTGACCACCCGCGGCGGGCCCGGCAACGCCACGAGCGTTCCCGCGTACGAGGCCTACAGCCGCGCGTTCGTCTCCGGGCAGGTCGGCTCCGCGGCCAGCGTCGCCGTCGTCCTGACCATCGTGATCCTGCTCGTCACGGCACTCATCTCCCGTTTGCAGCCGAAGGAAGCAGAATGAGAATCTCCCTTCGCGAGAAGACGCTCAGCTACATCGTCCTCACCGCGTTCGCCGCGATCGCCCTCGTGCCGCTCCTCGGGGTGATCCTGCAGGCGGTGACGCCGTCCGGCAGCGGCAGCGGCTTCGTCATCCCGGACACCGTCGCCCTGCAGAACTTCGTCGAGGCGTGGGAGCGGGGACGCTTCTCCAGCTACATGCTCTCGAGCATCCTGGTGACCGTCGCGGTCGTGGTGCTCTCGACGATCCTCAGCGTGCTGGCCGGCTTCGCCTTCGCGCGGCTGAAGTTCTTCGGCTCCAAGGTGATCTTCTTCGTGCTTCTCGCGGGGCTTCTCCTGCCGGCCGAGGCGTTCATCATCCCGCTGTACTTCAACCTGCGGTCCGCGCACGTGACCGACAGCTACTGGGCGCTGATCCTGCCCCAGACCGCGCAGTCGCTCGCGTTCGGCATCTTCTGGATGCGCAACCAGTTCCTCTCCTTCCCGGGCGAGGTGATCGAGGCCGCCCGGATCGACGGGGCGACCGACCTGCGGACCCTGTGGCAGGTCGTCGTGCCGCCGTCGGCGGCGTCCATCATGACGATGTGCCTGCTCGTGACGATGTGGACCTGGAACGAGTTCCTCATGCCGCTCGTCATGGTGACCCGGGACGAGTTGCGCACGGCGCCGCTCGGGCTCGCCTTCTTCCAGGGCCAGCACCTCACCGACTACTCGCTGCTCGCGGCGGCCGGCATCATCGTGGCCCTGCCCATCGTGGTGCTCTACTTCTTCCTCCAGCGCCAGTTCATCAGCGGCATGCTGAACGGGATCTCGTCGCGTTGACCACCCCTGCATCCCCCTCCGAGAGGACCACCGTGAACATCGACGAGATCCTGAACCTCCTCGCCATCGCCGACGAGGACCGCGACGACTGCATCGCACTCCTGGCCGGGACGGGCGACGGCGCGGCCGTGAACGAGGCGCTTGACGCGCTCGCCCGGAGCTTCGGCACCTTCGACGAGGTGCCGCTGCACGAGCCGACGACGGACGAGCTCACCTGGCTGCGCGCGTTCCTGCTGTTCACGCCGACCGTCGTGGAGTGGCACCGCGCGCGCGGCATCCCCGAGCGGGTCACCCGGGACACGCTGGCCGACGTCGGCAGGCACGTCGCGATCAGCCGCCGGGTCACCGGGGAGTTCGGGCTGCAGACCTGGCGCTGGCTCACCCACCACTTCACCGCGCGGATCTTCGCGCTCGGCCGGCTGCAGTACGCGCTGCAGCGGTCGAAGGTCGCGTACGCCGGAGCGTTCGAGGAGGACGACTGGGTGCTCGCGCTGCACATCCCCGAGTCCGGCCCGCTGCGTCCCGACCTCGTCGACGAGAGCCTCGCCTCCGCGACCGGCTTCTTCGCGGAGCACTTCCCGGACAAGCCGGTCACCGTCGCGACCTGCGACTCCTGGATGCTCGACCCGTACCTCGTCGAGCGGATGCCGGCCACGACCAACGTCGGGTCCTTCATCCGCCGCTTCACGCCGCTCGGGCTCACGAAGGACGCCCCGGCCGAGGCGCTCTACTTCGTCTTCCGCACGCGCGACCTCAGCCGGGTGCCGGAGCTGCCCCGGGAGACGTCGCTGCAGCGCGCCGTGCTCGAGCGTGCCGACCGGGGCGAGACCTGGCAGCTCGCCTGGGGCTACCTCGACCTGCCCGCTCGGAGCGCGGCGCCGTCACGCGAGGCGGTCTCCTCGCTCGCCTGAGCGCATCCCCGCGCCGCCGGCACCGGGTTCGGCATCCGGAGCCGCATCCGCAGCACCGCCCGGGGCCGCGCGCCGGGCGCGCCGGCCGCGCGCGAGCTCCGTCTCCAGCGCGTCGAGAGGCTGCGCGAACGCGGCGAGCGGATCCGTGATGCGGTCCAGCCACGCGCGGGCGGCGGCGGTGCCCTCCGGGTCGACGGCGTAGAGACGCCGCGTCCCGTCCGCCCGCACCCGCACCAGCCCCGCCTCCCGCAGCACCCGGAGGTGCTGCGAGACGGCGGGCTGCGAGATCGGTGCACGGGCACGGACGGCATCCACCAGCCGCCCCGCGGGCTGCTCCCCCTCGGCCAGCGCCTCGAGGAGATGCCGGCGCACCGGGTCGCCGAGCGCCTCGAAGACGCCGTCCACTCAGCTCCCGGCCGCGTCGCCGGACGGAGAGTGGGGCTCGCGCTCGGGCCCGGACTCGCCCTGAGACCCGGACTCGGGCTCGAGCTCCGGCTCCGGGACGGCGGTGTAGGCGGCGACGGTGCGCTCGGCGGCCTCCCGCGCCTCGACCGGGTCGTCCCCGCCGGCCGCGGCCGCATCCGCCCAACCGGCCGCGGACGCCCGCGCGAACGCGATGCCGTCGGGCCGGGTGAGGAAGTTCGCCGCCAGCTCGGGGTCCACGGACTCGCCGCTGGCCAGGTGCATGCCGAGCCCCAGCAGGCCGAGGTCCCAGCCGATGCCGACCGCGGACGGTCCGAACTGGCCCCAGAGGTCCGGGTCGACGAACGCCTCGTGCACGAGCTCGAGCTCGGTGCCGTCGGCCGCCGGCGTGAGCGTCACCTCGAGCCAGGACACCATGTCGCCCATCTCCCACGTCGCGGCGAACGAGCTCGGCCCGTCGCAGCGCTCGACGACACCGCCGGCGTTGCCGACAAGCTGGTAGCGGCCGCCCACGCGCAGGTCGCCCTCGACGGGCAGGAACCAGCGCGGGATGCGCTCCGGATTGGTCAGGGCGTCCCACAGGTCGTGCTGGTCTGCGGAGTAGGTGCGACGTGCGGCGGCGATCTTCGTCGATCGCCCGTTCCGCTCGCCCGTGCGCACCTCGCGGCGGATCAGGGCCGCGTCGGTGCTCGTCGTGTCGGTCATGCTCACTCCCTTCATAAGTTTCTGCTTATGTTGCTGGCTCACGTTAGCGCGGCTTCCGGCGCCGCACAAGAGTTCTCGCCCTGTCCTTCGGGCTCGTTCGTCGGCACCTCACAAGAAGCCCGGCCAAGCTGAGGACGACGCGATCGACGCGACGACCTGGAGGACGCCATGCCCGCACGCCCCGACCACTACGACGTCGCCGTGATCGGCGCCGGACCCGCGGGCACCGCGGCGGCGCTCCGCGCGGCGGAGCTCGGCGCGTCCGTCGTCGTGCTCGAGGCCGGCCGGGTCGGCGGCACGTGCGTGAACACCGGCTGCGTGCCGACCCGCGTGCTCGCGAAGACCGCGCGGCTCATCCGCGAGGCCCGCGCGGCCGACGACTACGGCGTCTCCGTGGGGGCGCCGACGATCGACTGGCCCGCCATGGTGCAGCGCGTGAACGAGCGCGTGGACGCCGTACGGTCCATCAAGCGGGAGGCCGAGCGATTCTCGGCGGCCGGGGTCACGCTCCTGCAGGAGGGCCGGGCCCGCTTTGAGGACGACCGCACCCTCGTGCTCGACAGCGGCCGCCGGGTCACCGCCGACTCCATCCTCGTGTGCGTCGGCGGCCACTCGCGGCGTCTGCCGATCCCGGGTGCGGAGCTCGCGACCGTTCCCGAGGACGTGCTGTCCCTCCCCGAGCTGCCCCGCCGGGTCGCGGTGATCGGCGCCGGCAACACGGGCGCCCAGCTCGTGACCGTCTTCAGCTCCTTCGGCTCCGAGGTGACGCTGCTCGACGTCGCACCCCGCGTGCTCATGGCGTCCGACGCCTCGATCTCCGAGCTCGTCGCGGCCGCGTTCGGCGACCAGGGCATCCGCGTGCAGACCGGCATCGAGACGGTGGAGGCGCTCGAGCGGAATCCGGACGGCTCCATCGCTCTCCGCTGGCGGAACGACGGCGACCGGGAGTCCTTGGACGTGGACGCCGTGATCATGGCGACGGGATGGCCCGCGGACGTCGAGGACCTGGGCCTGGAGAACGCGGGCGTCGAGGTGAAGCGCTCCGCCATCCCCGCCGACCAGTACTTCCGCACCGTCGTGCCGCACATCTTCGCGGTCGGTGACGCCAACGGCCGCGACATGCTCGTGCAGGCCGCGCAGTTCGAGGGAGAGGCCGCCGCGGAGAACGCCGTGCTCGGCGCGAATCGGCGCACGCCGCACCACCTCCTGCCCGCGGGCGGCTTCACCGACCCGGACTACGCCGGCGTCGGCCTCACCGAGGAACAGGCGCGCGAGCGGGACGAGCTCTGCGTCGTCGCGACCGTCCCCTACGGCGGCCTCGACCGCGCCGTGATCGACGACCGGCAGCGAGGCTTCCTGAAGCTCATCGCGGACCGCCGCCGCGAGCTGATCCTGGGTGCGCACGGCGTGGGCGAGAACGCGGTCGAGGTCATCCAGTCCGTCACGACGGCGATGGCCGCCGGGATCGACGTGGCGACGCTCGCGAACGTGCGGTTCGCCTATCCCACCTACAGCGCGGTGATCGGCCTCGCCGCGCGCGCCCTCCTCGCCGAGCACTCCCGGGAGGCGGAGCTGCAGTAGCCCGGGGGACGCCGAGGCCGCGTCCGCGCGCCGGCGAGCCCCGGCCGGGGGAATCCCGCGCACCGGTAGCGGTGTGGCGACCGGTACCTTGGGAACATGGCTTCACCTGATACTTCCGAGCACGACACCGCAGAATCCGAAGGGGCGGGGCAGACCTTCTCCGACCTCGGACTCGACGACCGGGTGCTCAAGGCCCTGAAGGACGTCGGCTACGAGACGCCGTCCGCCATCCAGAGCGCGACCATCCCCCTCCTCCTCTCCGGCCGCGACGTCGTCGGCCTCGCCCAGACCGGAACGGGCAAGACGGCGGCGTTCGCGCTGCCCATCCTGTCCCGCCTCGACGTGACCCAGAAGACCCCGCAGGCCCTCGTGCTCGCGCCCACCCGCGAGCTCGCGCTGCAGGTGTGCGAGGCGTTCGAGTCCTACGCGGCGCACCTGCGCGGCGTGCACGTGCTCCCGGTCTACGGCGGCCAGGCGTACGGCGTGCAGCTGTCGGCCCTGCGCCGCGGCGTGCACATCGTCGTCGGCACGCCCGGCCGCATCATGGACCACCTCGAGAAGGGCACGCTCGACCTCACCCAGCTCAAGTACCTCGTGCTCGACGAGGCCGACGAGATGCTCAAGATGGGCTTCGCGGAGGACGTCGAGACGATCCTCGCCGACACCCCGAAGGAGAAGCAGGTCGCCCTGTTCTCGGCGACCATGCCCTCCTCGATCCGGCGGATCTCCGCGCAGTACCTGAACGACCCCGAAGAGATCACGGTCAAGAACAAGACCACGACGTCGGCGAACACCACGCAGCGCTACCTCATGGTGTCGTACCCGCAGAAGGTCGACGCCCTCACCCGCATCCTCGAGGTCGAGAACTTCGAGGCGATGATCGTGTTCGTGCGCACCAAGAACGAGACGGAGACGCTCGCCGAGAAGCTGCGTGCCCGCGGCTACTCGGCTGCGGCCATCAGCGGCGACGTCGCGCAGGCCCAGCGCGAGCGCACCGTGAACCAGCTCAAGTCCGGCAAGCTCGACATCCTGGTGGCGACGGACGTCGCGGCCCGCGGTCTCGACGTCGAGCGCATCACGCACGTGGTGAACTTCGACCTGCCCATCGATACGGAGTCGTACGTGCACCGCATCGGCCGCACCGGCCGCGCGGGCCGCTCGGGCGACGCGATCAGCTTCGTCACGCCGCGCGAGCGCCGAATGCTCACCTCGATCGAGCGCGCGACGCGTCAGCCCCTGACGCAGATGCAGCTGCCGACGGCGGAGGACGTGAATGCGACCCGCCTGACCCGCTTCGACGACGCCATCAGCGCGGCCCTCGCCCAGAGCGAGCGGATCGCCCGCTTCCGCGACATCATCGGCCACTACGTGGAGCACCACGACGTGCCCGAGGCGGACGTCGCGGCCGCGCTCGCGGTCGTGGCCCAGGGTGACGAGCCCCTGCTGCTCTCCCCCGAGGACGACCGCCGCCAGCGCTTCGACCGCGACGACCGCGACCGCGGCGCGCGCGACGACGGCGACCGCGGCGACCGGCCGGAACGCCGCGAGCGCCGGTCGAGCGGATCCTTCGCGACCTACCGCATCGCCGTCGGCAAGCGGCACCGCGTGGAGCCCCGTCAGATCGTGGGCGCGCTCGCCAACGAGGGTGGATTCAGCCGCGGCGACTTCGGCGCCATCGACATCCGCCCGGACTTCTCCCTCGTGGAGCTGCCCGCGAACCTGACGGACGACGTGCTGCAGCGGCTGAGCGACACCCGGATCAGCGGCAAGCTCATCGAACTGCGCCCCGACCGCGGCGGGCCGGGCGCTGCACGCAGGCGCGAGGGTGGGGACGACCGCCCGCCGCGCAAGCCCCGCGCCCGCTAAGCCCCTCCCTCCTCCCCCGTCACTCCTGTTCCGAATTCAGGTTCAGCTGCAACACGCCGCGTTTCGGCCTCGCCGGATGCGGCGTGTCGCAGTACAGCCTGAATTCGGAACAGGGATGCGTGTCGGGTGCGAGCGGGGTCAGCGCAGGACTCGCGTCAGCGCAGGACCTCGAGGCGCACCGACACCTCGTCGCCGACCTCGAGGCGGTTGGCGTCCCGGACGGACCGCTTGACCGGCAGCACGTAGGAGCCGCCGGTCTGCTGGGGGAAGACGGACGTCCGCCACCGGACCGCGCCGATCCACGCCTCGACGCGCACGGCGCCGAACCCCCGGGCCGAGCCGTCCGTGACCGCGGCGATCTCGTCCGACGCGTCGTCCGGCAGCGTGACGAACGTCCACAGGTCGCGCCGCGACTCCCAGGGCCACAGCGCCGCCCGGAACTCGTAGACCAGCGAATCCACCACGCCGACACCGTAGCGCAGCGTCCGTTCCCCCTCCCGCAGCCACCCATCCCACCCCTTCCGCCCCTCCCCTCCTGCGCCCGACGACGTTCACTCTTCGGCACCTGGCGGATCGGGAGTGGCACGGCTAGGGTCAACGCGGACGCGGGCCGCACTTCCGCACGGCACCACCGGACGGAACGGATCGGAATGAGCACGAGGCTGTACCAGGGCACCACCCCGTGAGCGCGGCGGTGCTCCCTCCGGCGGCCCGGCGCGTGCAGCGCGCGTACCTCGTCCTCATGCTCGGCAACACGCTGGCCGCATCCTTCATCTGGGGCATCAACACGCTCTTCCTCCTCGACGCGGGCCTCAGCAACTTCGAGGCGTTCGCGGCCAACGCGTTCTACACCGTGGGGATGGTCGTCTTCGAGATCCCGACCGGCGTCATCGCCGACAGCGTCGGGCGCCGCGCCTCCTACCTGCTCGGCACGGTGACCCTCATGGCCACCACCGGCCTCTACTGGCTGCTGTGGATCTGGTCCGCGCCGTTCTGGGCGTGGGCGGCGGTGTCCGTGCTGCTCGGCCTCGGCTTCACGTTCTTCTCCGGCGCGGTCGAGGCGTGGCTCGTCGACGCGCTCCGCGCCTCCGGCTACACGGGCCAGCTCGAGCCGGTGTTCTCCCGCGGCCTCATCGTCTCCGGCGTGGCCATGCTGTTCGGCTCCATCGTCGGCGGCGTCGTCGCCGAGGCGACGGACCTCGGCGTCCCGTTCCTGCTGCGCGCCGCCGTGCTCCTCGCGATGTTCCTCGTGGCCTTCCGGGTGATGCACGACATCGGCTTCACGCCCGACCGCTCGGAGCGCCCGGTCGCCGCCGTGCGGACGCTGTTCCGCGCGTCGATCACGCACGGCCTGGGCAACCCCCCGGTCCGCTTCATGATGCTCGCGGCCCCGTTCTCCGCCGGGATCGGCTTCTACGTCTTCTACGCCCTGCAGCCGTACCTGCTCGGGCTGTGGGGCGACGACGAGGCGTACTCGATCGCGGGCCTCGCCGCGGCCATCGTCGCCGGCTCTCAGATCGTGGGCGCCCTCCTCGCCCCGCGCGTACGCCGGCTGTTCCGCAAGCGCACGAGCACGATCCTCGTCGCCGTTGCGGCCGGGGCGGTGCTGCTGCTCTGCCTCGGCCTCACGCGCAACTTCTGGGTCGCCCTTGCCCTGCTCACGGTGTGGGGCATCGCCTCCTCGGTGGGCGGGCCGGTGCGGCAGGCGTACCTCAACGACCTCATCCCCTCCCGGCAGCGGGCGACCGTGCTCTCGTTCGACTCGCTCATGGGCAATCTGGGCGGCGTGGTCGTGCAGCCGCCGCTCGGCCGCACCGCCGACCTCTCCGGGTACCCGTTCTCGCTCGTCGTCGCCGGCGTGATCAACGCGCTTGCGCTCCCGTTCCTGCTCCTCAGCCGGCGGCAGAACGCGGCCGCCGACGTCGGCCTCGAGGATGCTCCCGTCGCCGCGGACGACATCCCCTCCCCGCCGGATCCCGCGGAAGCGCCCAGAACCGACCCCTGACCCTCGGCGCGGAACCGGAGGGGGAGGACCGCGGGGCACAGCACGGGGAACCGGGCCTACCGCGGGGCGCCGCGGCGGCGGTACCCTGATGCGGTCACGCCGATCGCCGCCCCGCATCCTGCCCGCGCGGCCGCGTGCCGGGCACAGGGAGCCTCATGGCCGTGCAGATGAGCGAGCTTTTCGCGACGCAGCGCGAATCGCTGAGGTACGAACCCACGCGGAAGCGCGTGCGGGCGCTGCTGGATGGCGTTCCCGTCGTCGACTCGGATCGGGCCGTGCTCGTGTGGGAGCCGCGCCGCGTCGTCCCCGGTTACGCCGTGCCCGCCGAGCACATCGCCGCCGACATCGTCGATCCGCCGCCGGCCGGGAGCGAACCGGATCCCGGGTCCGCCGAGGACCGGCCGGACTACTTCCGAATCCCCTACTGGGACCCGCGCACCCCGTTCCGGGTGCGCCAGACGCCCGGACGCGCGGTCGTCGTGCGCGCCGGCGAGCGCGCCGTCGACGCCTTCCTGCCGGACGACCCCGATCTCGCGGGGATGGTGCTCCTCGACTTCCTGGGCTTCGACGCCTGGCTGGAGGACGACGACGTGGTCGTGAGCCACCCGCATGACCCCTTCGCCCGGATCGACATCCGAGGCAGCGGCAAGCGCATCACCCTCTCACTCGACGGCGAGGTCGTCGCGGACAGCACGAGGGCGCGCGTCCTCTACGAGACGGGGCTCTCCGAGCGCTACTACCTGCCGCGCGAGGACGTGCGCGTCGAGCTCCGGCCCTCGGACACGATCACGGTCTGCTCGTACAAGGGCACCGCGACGTACTTCTCCCCGGTCGTTCACGGCGGCCCCGTGCCCGACTTCGCCTGGTCGTACCTCGACCCGCTGGTCGACGCCCTCGGCGTCACGGACCGGATCTGCTTCTTCCACGAGCGCATGGACCTGAGCATCGACGGGGTCCCGCAGCCCCGCCCGTGGACTCCCTGGTCCTAGCGACCCGCGCGTACTCCCCCGGGAGTAGGCGCCTGCCGCCCGGGAGCCGATGCCCCCGGTCACGCGGGCGGGCTAGCATGCGAGGATGTCGGCTCCCCAGTTCGGCGCCGACGGCGCCCCGTGGGAGCGGCCGTGGTCGCACCCCGACCGGCACCCCCGACCCGCGCTGCGGCTGTGGGTGCCCGTGCTCATCTCACTGCTCGTGCAGGTGCCGGCGTCGCTGTTCGTCTGGCAGGGGCCGCGGTTCGCCGGTCGCGCGCTCGAGCTCCGTCCCGACCTCGGCCCCGCCTTCGCCCTCGCGCTCCTCGGCCCGCTCGCGCTGATCGGCGCGCGGCGCTTCCCCGGCCCGGTCGTCGCCGTGGTGGCGGCCGCCGCGGTGACCGACGTGCTGCTCGCCAGCGGCACCCCCGGCCCGCCCTACCTCGCCCTCGCCTTCGCCATCGTCGGGGCCATCGTCCGCGGCGCGCGGCCCTGGGCCTGGGCGTCCGTCGGCGGGGTGTGGGCCGGGACGCTGGCCGCCGTGCTGGTGCGGGAGGAGGACATCGCCCCCGGCCGCGCCGCGTTCACCACGTTCGGCATCCTCGCCATGCTCGGCATCGGCGAGGCCGTGCGCGCCCGGCGGGAGAGGATCGCCGAGTATCGGCGCGCGAGCAGCCAGCACCGGCAGACCGTGGCGGAGGCGGAGCGCGTGCGCATCGCCCGGGAGCTGCACGACGTGCTGGCCCACTCCCTGAGCTCCATCAACGTGCAGGCGGGCGTGGGGCTGCACCTCATGGAACGGGATCCCGCACAGGCGGCGGCCGCGCTCGCCGAGATCAAGGCGACGAGCAAGACCGCGCTCGACGAGGTGCGGGCGGTGCTCGGGGTGCTGCGGTCCGACGAGGGCGGCGGGTCACCGCTCGCCCCCGAGCCCGACCTGGCGCAGCTGGAGCGGCTCGCCGCGTCGGTGACCGCGCGAGGCGTCGCCGTGGGCCTCGCGGTCGCGCCGGAGGTGCAGCCGGCCCGGATGCCCCGGCCCCTCCAGCTGGCGCTGTACCGCATCGTGCAGGAGTCGCTCACGAACGTGCTGCGCCACGCGAACGCCTCGAGCGCCAGCGTGAGCGTCCGTAGGGTGGCCGGGCACTACGTCGTCGAGGTGCTCGACGACGGCCGCGGCAGCGCCGCCGCCGCGGGCGCCGGCACGGCGCCGGGAGCTGACGCGGTGGCCGGCACCTCGGGCGGTCGGGGCGTGCTCGGCATGCGGGAGCGGGCGGAGCTGCTGGGCGGCACCCTGGACGCGGGCCCCCGGCCGGGCGGCGGCTACCGGGTGCTCGCGCGTATCCCCGCGCCGGCGCCCGAGGAGCAGGAGGAGAGCGCATGATCACCGTCGCCATCGCGGACGACCAGCAGCTGATCCGCGCGGGCTTCCGCAGCCTGCTCTCCGCGGAGCCGGACCTCGAGGTCGTGGGCGAGGCCGCGACGGGCGCCGACGCCGTGGCGCTCGTCACCCGGACCGTGCCCGACGTCGTGCTCATGGACATCCGGATGCCGGACGGCGACGGCCTGTGGGCGACGGAGCGGATCATCGCCGACCCGCGGCTGGCCGGCACGCACGTCGTGATCCTGACGACGTTCGAGCTGGACGACTACGTCTCCCGGGCCATTCGCGCGGGGGCGAGCGGATTCCTCGTGAAGGACACCGAGCCGGTGGAGCTGATCCGCGCCATCCGGGTGGTCGCGTCCGGCGACGCCCTGCTCAGCCCGAGCGTCACCCGTCGGCTGCTCGAGCGCGTCGCCGCGGACCTCCGCGAGGCGCCGGACGCGAGCCCGCTGGAGGTGCTCACCGACCGGGAGCGCGAGGTGCTCGCCCTCGTCGGGCAGGGCAGGACCAACGCGGAGGTCGCGCACGCGCTCTTCCTGAGCCCGCTCACCGCGAAGACTCACGTCTCGCGCATCATGTCGAAGCTCGGCGCGCGGGACCGCGTGCAGCTCGTCGTGGTCGCCTACGAGACGGGCCTCGTGCGGCCCGGCTGGCGGGAGTAGTCGGGCCGCATCCGTGCCTCCCGCGGGCGTACGGGATCGACACCGGGGAGCGGATTCGGCGGTCGCCGCCACCGCGGAGGCTGGTGCTCGACGGTCCGACCCGCGGACCGATGAGGACAAAGGACATCCCCATGCTCAGCGCACTCTCCACGGCCGCCGCGGCGGCCACCTCCCTCGCCCACTACGGCCCCGGCCCGGGAGCCGGGGGCTTCGGCTGGCTCTGGCTGCTGGTCCCGCTGTTCTGGATCGCCTTCTTCGTGCTGCTGGTCGCCTTCGTCGGCCGGCGCCTCCGTCGCAGCGGCGCCAACTGGCAGATGCGCGGCCCCTCCCCCGAGCAGACCCTGGGCGACCGGTACGCGCGCGGCGAGGTCGACGAGCAGGAGTACCGGACGCGGCTCGAGGTGCTGCGCAGCAACCAGCCCCAGCGGCGGTAGCCCCCCTGCCCCGGCGGGAACGGGCGCCTCGGGTGTCCGCTGCCGGTCCGCGAGATGCGGGTGCACACTGGTGCCGTGACGAGAGGCGGCGGGGCCACGGCAGGGCCGGGTCCCGCCGCGCGCGTCGTCCGATGGGGCGACGCGGCGAGGAGGCACCCGCTCGTCGTGATCCTCGCGGCGATCGTCGCGGCCGCCGCCGTGGCCGGAACGGCGTTCTGCATCCTCTCCGGCGTGGCGAGTGCCGCCCGGGAGGACACGGATCCCTTCCGCGCCGAGTACGCGGCGTTCGCCCCCCTCCGTGCCGGCCTCACCCCGGAGTACGTGGAGTCGCTCCTGGGCGTCCCGGAATCGGTGGGGAGCCTCTGCGCCGTGACCACCTGCCCGCCGGAGACGGAAGCCCCCGCGGCGGCGGCGCTGGGGACGGATGCCGCAACGTCCCCCGCGACCCTGCACGTGTACCTCGGCGACCACTCGATCGTCAGGGCCGTCTTCCAGGGCCGGCGCCTCGCCGGGTACCTCGTCACGACGACGTCGCGCGACTTCGCCCCGGCGATCACCTGGCTCGGCGTCGACCTCGGCCGGCTCGGCCGGGCGACGTTCCGCGACGTCCTCCCCTCGAACGGAGCACCCGAGCCGACCGATGCGGCCGTGCTCGTCGGCTCGCGGTTGCCGAGCTACGCCGAGGTCCTGATGGGCGGCGGCGCCTCGCGCTACGAGGGCTTCCTCCTCGGCAGCGCGCCCGTCGGCTACAGCGGCCCGGGCCTCGAGTGGGACGTCGAGGCGGCGCGGGTGTTCGAGGAGTGGCAGCGGCAGAACCCCGACCGCGGGCTCGACCCGGACGTGGCCCGGCGGTTCCGCGGTGCATCGATGCCGAACACGTTCGGCGCCTTCCGCGACGAGGGCCCGCTGGGTGCCTACTTCCGCGACGCCGAGAACGTGCGCCTGCTGCTCACGTCGGCGGTGGAGTTCTGACCCGGACTAGCCCCGCAGCAGGCCGCGCAGCGTCTGGATGGTGTCCGCCTCCTCCGGCGGTTTGTCGTCGCGGTAACGCTTGACCCGGGCGAACCGCAGCGCGACGCCGCCGGGGTACCGGCTGGACCGCTGGACCCCGTCGATGGCGATCTCGACGACGGTCGTCGGCGTGACGAAGACCGTGTTCGCCGTACGCCGCACCTCGATCTCCTGGAACCGCTCCGTCTGCCAGGTCAGCAGCGCGTCGGTGAGCCCCTTGAACGTCTTGCCCACCATCACGTAGCCGCCGGGCTCGCCGAACTCACCCTCCGCGTCGAGCGCGCCGAGGTGCAGGTTCGACAGCCAGCCTTGGCGGCGGCCGGAGCCCCACTCGCAGGCGAGCACGACGAGGTCGTAGGTGTGCACCGGCTTGACCTTCACCCAGCTGGAGCCGCGGCGCCCCGCCGCGTACGGGGATCCGATCGCCTTGACGACCACGCCCTCCTGGCCGGCCGCGAGCGCGTCGCGGGAGACGCGCTCGGCCACCTCGGGGTCGTCGGTGATCTCGCCCGGGATGCGGTACGCCGGCGCGATCCGCTGCAGCTCGTCGATGCGGGCGGAGAGCGGCTCCTCGAGCAGGTCCCGGCCGTCGACGTGCAGCACGTCGAAGAACCACGGGTGCAGCTTCGTCTCGCGGGCGGCGTCGGCCCCGAACCGCGACATCGTCTCCTGGAACGGCCGCGGCACGCCCTCCTCGTCGAGCGAGAGCGTCTCGCCGTCGAGGATGACGTCGTGCACCGGCATCCCGCGCACCACCTCGACGACCTCGGGCAGCCGGTGGGTCACGTCGGCGAGGGTGCGGGTGAAGATGCTCACGTCGTCGCCCGACCGGTGCACCTGGATGCGGGCGCCGTCGAGCTTGTACTCGACCGACGCCGTGCCCGTGCCGGCGAGGGCGGCGGTGGGGGTGGCAGCCGTGGCCGCGAGCATCGGCATCACCGGCCGGCCCACCACGAGCCCGACGGCGGCGAGATCCTCCTCGCTGCCGGTGAGGGCCAGCCGCGCCGTCTCCCCCAGGTCGCCGGAGAGCATGGCCGCGCGGCGCACCAGCTCGCCCGGCCGCTCGGACGCGGCCGCGATCGCGTCGGTGAGCACGCCCTCCAGCGCGCCCGTGCGCACGTCCCCGAGCAGCACGCGCGCGAGGAAATCCTGCTCCCGCTCGGTGGCTCGCGACATCAGCTCGCCGAGCGCGCGGCCCCGCTCCGCGTCGGACCCGCTGCCCGAGGTCGTCGCGAGGCGGTCCAGGAGCACGTCGAACTCGGCCACCGTGAGGCTGGGCTCGCCCGCCGGGTTCCCCATGGCGCCAGAGATCCCGCGCCAGCCGACGCCGACCCTGCCCTGTCTCGGCCGGCCGATCAGGAACCCGACGGCGGGCGGGATGTCCTGCGGCTCCAGGCGTCGCAGCAGCTGGGCCAGGGCCTCGACCTTCGCGAGCCGCGATCGGGTGGCGGCGACGGTCTCCGCGGTCGTGACGAGGTTCTCCAGCAGCACGGGCTCAGTCTCGCACCGTCCGCCGACACGGGGTGGCGAGTCAGCGACACCGCGCCCGTCCCTTCGACGGGCTCAGGGACCGTGGCGTCCGCATCGCGCCTAGCGGTCGTTGGCCTCGAGCCAGGCGAGGGACTCCGCGATGCCCTCGAACACGTCGCCCGCGTAGCCGTCGAACTCCACGACGCGGAGCGCGTGCGGGGCCGCCCGCAGGACCGCGGCCACGTCGACGTCGCCCTGACCCGCGGGCGTCTGGTTCTCGAAGGCCGCGCGCAGGGCGTCGGGCACGACGAGCGCGCTCTCGCTGCTGGGCAGGCTCGTGGCGATGTCGCCGGCGACCTTGCCGTCCTTGATGTGCAGGAACTGCACGCGCTCCCCCAGCCCGGTGAGGAGGGCGGGCGTGTCGGCGCCGCCCACCGTCGACCAGAAGGTGTCGACCTCGAGCACGACGGCCGGGGACAGCCGCTCGAGGAAGAACTCGTAGACGGGGCGACCGTCGACGTGGTTCGAGAACTCCCAGTTGTGGTTGTGGTAGCCGAAGCCGAGCCCGCTCTGGGCGGCCAGCTCCTGCAGCTCGTTCACCCGGTCGGCGATGCGGTAGGCGTCGTCCGCGGTCTGCCAGCGGTCGCTGGGGATGAACGGGTCGATCACGGTGCCGATGCCCAGGCGGGTGGCGGCGTCGAAGGTGCGCTGCGGGTCGTCGGAGTCGATGACGGGCGCGTGCCCCGACGGAGCGGTGACTCCGGAGGCGGCGAACGCCCGCTCGAACTCCTCGGCGCGCTCGACGAACGCGTACGGCTCGACCCGGGTGAACCCGATCTCGGCGACCCGGGCGACGGCGCCCTGCAGGTCCTCGGCGATGGCGTCGCGAACGGTGTACAGCTGGACGGAGGGGGCTGAGGGCACGGGCGGAACTCCTTTGTCGGTGGTGCGGTGCAGCGGTCTCGCGGGGCGACAGCGCCGGTGGCGGCGCACGCGACGACCGCGTGTGCCGCCTCCCGCGATTCTTCCCCGAACCGCGGCGGAACGACGACGAACGGGCGGCGGGTCGGTCACGGCGCGTAACGCACCCGCACCCTGCGCCCTCCCGGGTGGACGGGGAGGAACCGGCGCCGAGGGATTAGCGTGGCGCTGTGTCGTCGATGCAGTGGGGCAGCCTCACCCTGGGCGCGGTCCGCCTGGACGCCCCGAGCCTCTCGCCCACGGCGGGCGGGACCGGGGTCCTGCACCCGGTAGAGCTCGGCAGGGCGGCGGCCATGCCGGAGGGACCCGAGCGCGACCGCTTCCTGGCGGGACGGACGGCGATCCGGCGCTTCGCCGCCGACCTCCTCGGCGCCGAGCCGGCCGCCCTCGGGCTCGACTATGCGTGCGCGAACTGCGGGCGGTGCGGCCCCATCGACCACGGCCGCCCCGGCTATCGCTCGCCCGCGGGCGGCACCACGGCGCGGCTCAGCCTCAGCCGCTCGGGACCCTGGTGCGTCGTGGTGGGAACGACCGATCCCGCCATCCGGGCCGTCGGCGTGGACCTGGAGGATGTGGGCGGGGTCGGCTTCGCCGGGTTCGACGACGTCGCCCTCACCCCCGCCG
Organism: uncultured Microbacteriaceae bacterium; assembly: GCA_947487835.1. Lineage (GTDB taxonomy): Bacteria > Actinomycetota > Actinomycetes > Actinomycetales > Microbacteriaceae > Planctomonas. The sequence goes on along the minus strand of CANKXX010000002.1, from coordinate 143,149 downwards.
AGCGTTCGTCGCTGCGCCGGATCGGTGAGCCCGAGGCACAGCGGATGCGTGCTCGGCTGTGGGCGAGGAAGGAGGCCTTCCTCAAGGTGACGGGCGCCGGCCTCTTCCGCGAGCCGTCCGACGTCGACGCGTCGGGAGGCTCCCTCGAGGGCATCGAGTGGGTCGACGACGACCCCGCGCCCCTGACCCTTCCGCCGGAACTCGTGCTCGCGGTGGCCGTCGCGCGGGTCCGCTGACCGTCCCGTCCGCGTCCGCAGCAGACCCCGATCCCCTCCGCGTCGCGCCGCCGATCCGCCCCGATTCGCCCCACGCCCCCGGCTGACGCCCCATGATCGCCCCCTCGGGTAGCCCCCAAATTTGGGGAGGACCACTGTCGATGTGGGTCTATGACTCCGATCGGATGCGAGAGAACATGAGTATTACTCGCAGCAGGAGGCAATGGTGGCTACAGCAGCGCGCACGAACGCGGCACCCTTTCGATCGAACCCGGAGTCGGCATGATGTCCGCACGGCAGGACCCATGGGAACTGGACCTCCTCGGTCACTGGCAGCTGCGGCAGGGCGGTGTCGTCGTCGATGTCGCTCCCCGGCAGCAGCGGATCATCGCGGCGCTCGCCCTGCTGGGGAGCCGGCCGCGGAGCGTGCTCGCCGAACTGCTCTGGCCCGCGACGCCGGAGGCCAGGGCTGCCGGCAACCTGCGCACCGGCATGTGGAAGATCAGTCACGATCTCCCGGACGTACTCAGCATCACCTCGGACTCCCTGGCACTCGCGCCGCGGGTGACGCTCGACGTGCACCGCCTGCAGGAGCGCATCGCGGCCATCGCGTCCCCGGCAACACGGCCCGACCCTGCTGACATCGCCGCGCTCGAGAGCGCGGTGCTCCTCCCCGGCTGGTACGACGACTGGGTCATCACCGAGCAGGAGCGGGCGGATCAGCGGCGCCTGCGGGCGCTCGAGGTCCTGGCCGGAAAGTTCCTCGCCGCGGGGGACGGCGCCCGGTGCTCCGAGGCGGCGGGCGTGGCCGCCTCGATCGAGCCGCTCCGCGAGAGCCCGATCCAGCTGATGGTGCAGGGCCACATCTCGACGGGCAACTACTATCCGGCGCTCCGGGCGTTCGAGGACTTCCGCGCGCTGCTGATCGACGAGCTCGGGGTCGAACCGTCCCCCCGGCTGCAGCACCTCATCACCGAGATCACGGTCGGCCGGTGACGGGACGCGGCGCCCGCGCCGGCGGCGGGTTTCACGCTGCGTTGACCGCCGGCGCCATCGCGCTGCTGCTCGCGGGCTGCACCGCCCCGGGCGTCGACCGCATGACAGGGCGGCCGAACGTGCCCGGCATCCCGGAGGTTGCGGCGGAACCGGAGACCCCGGGGTTCGAGGCGCGCACCGTGCGCGACGCGTTCGCGGACCGGGACCTGGTGCGGCACCTCGAGGCGCTCCAGGAGATCGCGGACGAGCACGACGGCAACCGCGCGGCCGGCACGTCCGGGTACGAGGCGTCGGCCCGGTACGTGGAGAGGCAGCTCCGCGCGGCGGGGTACGAGACGGTTCGGCAGGAGTTCGACTACCGGAGCGACCGGCGGGACCGGGACGACCGCGGGGGCCGGGACCGGGACGACCGCGGAGTCGACGAGGACGACCGCATCGAGACCTTCAGCGTGCTCGCGGACACCGGGGGCGACCCGGACCACACCATCGTCGTCGGCGGCCACCTCGACTCCGTGCGCCGGGGCCCGGGCATCAACGACAACGCGAGTGGTATCGCCGCGATGCTCGAGACGGCCCTCTGGCTGGCCGAGTCCGGCGCCACCCCCGCAAACCGGGTTCGGTTCGCCTTCTGGGGAGGCGAGGAGGACGGGTTCCACGGATCGGAGCACTACGTCGACGAGCTCACCGACGCCGAACGGGCGGGCACAGCCCTGAACCTCAACGTCGACATGGTCGGGTCGCCCAACGGCGTGCGCTCGGTGCACGACGGGGACGGGTCGGACCACGGCAACGGCGGCCCGGACGGGTCCCTCGACATCGAGGAAACGTTCTTCCGATTCTTCGCCGAGAATGCGCTCGACGCGGAGACGACGCCATTCGACGGAGGCTCCGACTACGCCCCATTCCTCGACGCCGGAATACCCGCCGGCGGCCTTTTCACCGGGGACAGCGCGACAAAGACCGCCGAACAGGCGCGGGCATACGGCGGCGTGGTCGGGCGCGATCTCGACCCCTGTTACCACCAATCCTGCGACACCATCGAGAACATCGATGAGGATCTGCTCGTCGACATGTCGGGCGCCCTCGCTTATACGGCCGCGGCATTCGCGATGACCTCTCGGGAGTGACCTCATCCAGTCGATTCCCGCGTGAGAGACATCCTTTCCGGATAGGAACCACCACGCCGAGGCGGAAGCATTCGGCGGGGCACTCAGCGATGCCCGGATCGGAATAGTCCTGCCGCGTCGCCAGGATATGCCGTGCGCCCGTCCCCTGGTCGGCAGCGTCGTACTCGCTCTCTTTTTCCCTGGTCGTGCCTGAGTTCCGTCAGGCGGTCGTTCCCTGCTGCTGTCTATTCAACGGTGACTCTGCGATAACGCAGCGGTAACGCGGCGATAACAGCGCTCTTCTTAGAGTCGTTATCGGGTGTTGCCCCGTCGAGCCGGACAGCCGGCCCGGGAAGAGGCATCGTCCGGGTGGACAGGAAAGGATCGGCACATCGGAGTGCCCCGTTCCTCACCTGTCCGCCGGGACCGAATCGGGGGCGCCTCACTGGCATTCCTCGATAACGGGAAGTCACCCGACTCATTCGGTCAGCAGAAGGAAACCGACGATGGACGTCTTCGAATCACGGGAATCGGAAGTGCGCAGTTACTCCCGCCATTGGGACGCGGTATTCGACTCCGCGGCCGGTAGCACCATGCACAGCGAGGACGGCCGGACGTTCCTCGACTTCTTCGCCGGCGCGGGCGCTCTCAACTACGGCCACAACAATCCCGTGCTGCTGCGCCCCCTGATCGACTACCTGCTCTCCGGGGCCGTCGTGCACTCGCTCGACATGAAGACGCCCGCCAAGCGGCGCTTCCTCGAGACCTTCCAGGAGCTGATCCTGATCCCCCGCCAGCTGGACTACAGGGTCATGTTCCCCGGTCCCACGGGCACGAACTGCGTGGAGGCGGCGCTGAAGCTCGCCCGCAAGGTCACGGGCCGCACGCACATCCTGAGCTTCACCAACGCGTTCCACGGCATGACGCTCGGCTCGCTGTCCGTCACCGGCAACTCGATGAAGCGCCACGGCGCAGGGGTGCCGCTGACGAACACGTCGAGCGTGCCCTACGACGGCTACCTGGACGGCCCGGTGCCGGACTTCCTCTGGCTCCGGCAGGCGCTCGAGGACTCCGGGTCCGGGCTGGACAGGCCCGCTGCGGTCATCGTGGAGACCGTGCAGGGCGAGGGCGGCCTCCGCGCCGCCCGGGCGTCCTGGCTCCGCGGCCTCGCCGAGCTCTGCCGCGAGCACGACGTCCTGCTCATCGTCGACGACGTACAGGCGGGATGCGGACGCACCGGCACCTTCTTCAGCTTCGAGGAGGCGGGGATCACCCCGGACATCGTCTGCCTGTCGAAGTCCATCTCCGGCTTCGGTCTGCCCATGGCGCTCACCCTGTTCCGACCGGAACTGGACGTGTGGTCACCCGGCGAGCACAACGGCACCTTCCGCGGCCACAACCCGGCCTTCGTCACGGCCACCGCGGCCCTCGAGCACTACTGGCGGGACGACCGCTTCGCCGCCGACGTCGCCGGTCTGGCCACCCGACTCCACGAGGGCCTGAGTCGCATCGCCGAGGCCACCGAGGGAAGCGTCGTGCGCGGGCGCGGCCTGCTCACGGGCATCTTCTACGCCGATCCCGAGGCCGCGCGCCGGATCGCGGCCGAGTCCTACTCCCGCGGCCTGCTCGTCGAGACCTCCGGACCGCGCAGCGAGGTCGTCAAGACGATGCCCCCGCTGACCACGACCGCCGAGGAGCTGCAGAGGGGCCTCGACATCCTCGCTGACGCGGCCGAACACGTGACGGGAGCGCCAGTGACCCTGACGACCGTCGCCTGATCCACCGCACGAGGAGCCCCCGAAGGCTTCGATCCGCACGGGCCCCCGAAGGCCCCGCACCTCACGATTCAGAGAAGGCAATGAGCACCGACATCGCACCACCCGACAGCGATCACCCGATCGGTTCCGACACTCCACTCCTCCACAACCCACTCCCCGCCGCGCCGACGGCGGCGCCCGCCCGGGGCGTCATCGTCCAGAAGTTCGGCGGATCCTCCCTGGCCGATGCCGCGGGCATCCAGCGCGCCGCCGCCCGCATCGCCACGACCCTGGACGACGGCTACCAGGTCGTCGCCGTGGTCTCCGCGATGGGCGACACCACCGACGAGCTCTACGACCTGGCCGCCGACCTCTCCTCGAGACCGCAGCCGTCGAGCCTCGACGCCCTGCTCAGCATCGGCGAGCTGGTCTCGTCCGCGCTGCTGGCCATCGCCCTGTCCGAGCTGGGCAGGTCACCGCGCACGTTCACCGGCAGCCAGGCCGGCCTGATCACCGACAGCGTGCACGGCAAAGCCCGCATCACCGACGTCCGCTCCGGCCGGGTGCGTGCCGCGCTGCAGCGGGGCGAGGTGCCCGTGGTCGCCGGCGACCAGGGCAGGACGAAGAAGGGGAAGGTCGTCACGACGCTCGGTCGCGGTGGCTCCGACCTCACCGCGGTGGCGCTGGCCGCGTCGCTCGGCGCGCTCGCCTGCGAGATCTACACGGACGTCGACGGCGTGTTCACGGCCGATCCGCGCATCGTGCCGACGGCGCGCAAGATCGCCGTGCTCTCGAGCGAGGAGATGCTCGAGCTCGCGGCGTCGGGCTGCAAGGTCCTGCACGCCCGCTGCGTGGGCTACGCCCGCCGCTTCGGCGTGACGATCCGCGTGCGCTCGTCCTTCAGCGAGGATGCCGGCACGCTGATCGTGCCCGACCTCGGCGGCCGGCCGGCCGGGACCTCCGCCCGGGAGCGTCCCGTCGTGACGGGCGTCACCAGCGTCAACTCGACGGTGCGGCTGACCATCGTCGGCCTGCCGGACGCGCCGCAGCACGTCGCGGGGGTCTTCGACACGCTCGCCCGCTCGGGCGTCACCGTGGAGACCGTGCGCCGCACGACCAGGGCCGGCTCGGACCGCTCCGACGTCGCCCTTCTGGTTCCCGCCGCTCAGTCGGCCGTCGCCCTCGCCGTGCTCCGCCCTGCGCGCGAGAGCCTGGGCTTCGAGGACATCCGGCACGGCGGTCCGGTCGGCCGGGTGGCGATCGCCGGCGTGGGGATGCGGTCCTCCCCCGAGGTGCTCTGCACCTTCCTGAACGCGCTCTCCGCCGTGGGCATCGACTGCGACCTCGTGGAGATCTCGGAGACCGGGATCGCGGGCATCACCCACGCCGGCCGGCTGGCCGACGCCGAGCGCGCGGTCCGACTGGCATTCGGCATGCCGGGTGCGGACGGACCGGGGCCGCGGCCCGTCCCCGCGCCGGTCCGACCCGCCGCGCGGGCAGCGGATCCGCCGACCGCGGCCCGGGAACTCGTCTCCGCCTCGCCATCGTCGGCACCCCTCGACCGCGTGTCGGTGGCCGCGTCCTGAGGCCGCAGCAGCGGAACGGCACTCCGCCGCTCCGCGCGCACCGAACGGTCGCCCGCGGAAGCACGCGTCGCCGGCCCCGGTCTCCGCCCTAGCCCAGACGGCACCGACATCCCGAACTCGAATCTCCTCGTCAACCCGATCACGAACCGAAGAAGGACACCATGAGCACAACGGTGGATACCCGCACCGGACTCTCCCTCCCGCCCGAACCGCGCAGCCGGAGCATCAGCCACGGCACCCCCGCTCGGGGAACGACCCTGGTCGCGGCCGGGGCGGACCGCGCCGTCCGCTGGAGTCCCGGCGAGCGCCTGGACCGGCTGTTCGAGGACCGCTGCGACCGGCTGCGGGAGGAGGGGCTGGGCGGCCAGGTCGCGGTCGACGCGGGCGAGGTCGTGCTCACCTACGCGCAGCTCGACGCGCGGGCCAATCAGCTGGCGCGCCACCTGCTCGCCCGCGGCGCCCGCCCGGGCGACCGGATCGCGCTGCTGTTCGACCAGCCCTGGCGCTCCTACGTCGCGATGCTCGCGGTCCTGAAGATGCGGGCGGCCTTCGTGCCGCTGGACGCGGGCTTCCCGTCCGACCGGCTCCGGTACATCATCGAGGATGCCGACGTGGAGATGGTGCTCTCCCTGACCCACCTCACGGACCTGCTGCCCGAGGTGGCGGCCCCGACGCTGTGCCTCGACGCCGACCAGGCGGAGGTGGACGCGCGGAGCGCGACACGCCTCACCGGTGAGGCGACGGGCGGCACGCTCGACGACCTCGCCTACATCATCTACACCTCCGGATCGACGGGGAGGCCGAAGGGCGTCGCCGTCGAGCACGCCAGCATCTGCAACTTCGTGCGGGTGGCCGCGGAGAGCTACGGGCTGGAACCGAGCGACCGCGTCTACCAGGGCATGACCATCGCCTTCGACTTCTCCGCCGAGGAGTACTGGGTGCCCTGGATGGTGGGGGCGACCGTCGTCCCGAAGCCGGGGCGCTCCGCCCTGCTCGGCGCCGAGCTCGCGGAGTACCTGACGGAGAAGCGCGTCACGGCCATGTGCTGCGTGCCCACGCTCCTCGCGACCATCGAGGAGGACCTTCCCGGGCTGCGGTTCCTCCTCGTCTCGGGCGAGGCCTGCCCGAAAGCGCTCATCACCCGCTGGCACCGCCCGTGGCGCCGGTTCCTCAACGTCTACGGGCCGACCGAGGCGACCGTCACGGCGACCTGGGGCGTCGTCGACCCGGACCGCCCCGTGACGCTCGGCGTGCCGCTGCCGACGTACTCCGTCGTGATCCTCGACCTCGCGGGCCACCGGGCCCTCGCACCGGGCGAGACGGGTGAGATCGGGCTGGCCGGGATCGGGCTGGCGCGCGGCTACGTCAACCGGCCCGACCTCACCGAGCGCGCCTTCATCCCGGACTTCCTCGGCGTCGAGAACAACCCGTCGGGCCGGATCTACCGCACCGGGGACCTCGGCCGCGTCACGGCGGACGGCGAGGTCGAGTACCTGGGGCGCATCGACACGCAGGTCAAGATCCGGGGCTACCGCATCGAGCTGACCGAGATCGAGTCCTCGCTGCTGCAGATCCCCGAGGTGGCCCAGGCCGTCGTGCAGAACTTCGAGCCCGAGGAGGGGAAGGTCGAGCTCGCCGCGTACTACACGCTGCATGAGGACGCGCAGGCCATCGATGCCCACGATCTGCACCGGGCGCTCCGCACCCGGCTGCCCTCCTACATGGTGCCGACCTACTACGAGCCCGTGGACTCGATGCCCATGATGGCGAGCGACAAGGTCGACCGGAAGCGGCTGCCGCGCCCGACGCACCGGCTGAGCGTCTCGGGCACCGGGCCGTACTCGGCCCCGAGCACTTCGGCGGAGGAGGCGCTCGCGGTGCACCTCGCCGCCGTACTCGGGCTCGACCGGGTATCGGCCGAGTCGCACTTCTTCAACGACCTCGGCGCGGACTCCCTCACGATGGCGCACTTCTGCGCCCGGGTCCGGAGGGAGACGGATCTCCCCTGGATGGCGATGCAGGACATCTACGAGCGGCCGACCGTCCGGCAGCTGGCCGCGCGGCTCGTCGCGATGCAGAGCGAGCAGGACCGGGAGGCGCCGGCCTCCGCAGCCGTCCCCTCGGCGATCCGGCCGGCCGGCACGGTGAAGTACGTGTTCTGCGGAGTGCTGCAGGCCGTGATCTTCCTCCTTTACACGCTGTACGCCGCAGCCGTGCCGCTTCTCACCTACGAGTGGGTGGTGGAGTCGCCGACCGTCGGCGACTTCTGGGTGCGCTCCGTGTCCGTCGGTGCCGCCGAGTTCCTGCTTCTCTCGGCGACTCCCATCCTCCTCAAGTGGGTCCTGGTCGGGCGTTGGAAGCCCGGCGAGATCCAGATCTGGAGCCTGCGCTACCTCCGGTTCTGGGCGGTGAAGACGATCACCCGCGCCAACCCGCTGATGCTGTTCGCCGGCGCGCCGATCCACGTGCTGTACCTGCGCCTGCTCGGTGCGAAGGTCGGCACGGGCGTGGTGATCCTGGCCAAGAAGATCCCGGCCTGCCCCGACCTGCTGACCATCGGCGATCACACCGTCATCAACAAGGACTCCGCGTTCCACTGTTACCGCGCGCGGTCGGGCGTGATCGAGCTGGGCCCCGTCACGCTCGGCAGCAACGTGATCGTCTCAGAGCGGACCACGATCGACATCGGCGCATCGATGGGCGACGGCAGCCAGCTCGGCCACGCCTCGTCGCTGCAGACGGGCCAGGCGGTCCCCGCAGGCGAGGTGTGGCACGGCTCTCCCGCCACGCGCGCCGACGCGCAGTACCGGCGAGTCCCGGACGTCGTGTGCAGCACCCGCCGGCGGGTGCTCTACAGCCTGTCGCAGGTCGTGGGCCGCCTCTTCGTGATGATCCCGCTGGCCTACTGGGTGCTGGACATCGTGCTGCCCGCGGGCCTCGACACCGACCACCCGGAGGACCCGGCGTACATCGTCACGGTGTTCTGGGTCACGCTGGCCTTCTTCGGCGCCAGCTTCGTCGGGGGCCTCGTCCTCGTCGTGACCGTCCCGCGCATCCTGAAGCGCTTCCTCGAGCCGGACACGGTGTACCCGCTGTACGGCTGGCACTACTCGGTGCACCGCACGATCGCCACGGTGTCGAACGTGCCGACCTACAAGAACCTGTTCGGCGACAGCTCGTACATCGTGCACTACCTGAGGGCCCTGGGGTACGACCTCGGCAGGGTCGTCCAGACGGGCTCGAACTTCGGCCCCACGATCGCCCACGAGACCCCGTTCCTCTGCCGGGTGGGGACCGGAACGATGGTGTCCGACGGCCTCAACATGATGACGGCCCACTTCTCGAGCACGTCGTTCCGCCTCGCCGAGGTCCGCATCGGCGAGCGTAACTTCCTCGGCAACAACATCGCGTTCCCGAGCGGGGCCGCGGTCGGCGACAACATCCTGCTCGCGTCGAAGGTCATGATCCCGATCGACGGACCGATGCGCACGGACGTCGGACTGCTCGGCTCCCCCGCGTTCGAGATCCCCCGGTCGGTGCTGCGCGACGCGGCGTTCGACGAGCTCAAGACCGACGAGGCGAGGGAGCGCGTCCTCCCGGCGAAGAACCGCTACAACGTCGTCAGCATGCTGCTGTTCCTGGCGGAGCAGTGGTTCGTGATGTTCCTCGCGGTCGTCGTGGCCAGCAACGCCGTCTCCCTGCACAACCACCTGGGGATCCTCGTCGCGGCGCCGGTTCTGCTCTCGTTCTCGCTCCTGCAGTTCGGCTTCAAGGCGCTGATCGAGTGGTCGGTCCTCGGCTTCCACCGCTTGCGGCCGCAGTACTTCTCGATCTACGACCGGCGCTTCTGGCGGCACGAGCGCCTGTGGAAGCTGATGGGCGGGGCGCAGTACGCGGGAACCCCGTTCCGGCCGATCATGTGGCGGATCCTCGGGGTGCGCGTCGGCAGGCGGCTCTACGACGCCGGCTGCAACATGCCGGAGAAGTCGCTCGTGACGTTCGGGGACGACTGCGCGCTGAACGAGGGCGTCCACATCCAGGGCCACTCGATGGAGGACGGGGCGTTCAAGACCGACCACATCGTGCTGGGCGACGGCTGCTCCGTCGGGGTGGACGGCTGGCTCAACTACGGTGCCGTCATGCAGGACGGCTCGACGCTGGCCGCCGACGGGATGCTCATGAAGGGCGAGGACGTGCCGGAGGGCGCCACCTTCGTGGGCAACCCCGCCCGCGCTGCCGTCGCCCCTCGCCGGGCGGGCGCGTCCTCGGCGCCGCGGTCCCGCGCCGACTCCCTCGCGGTGGTCCCCGCGGTCTCGCGGAGGCCGGTCCGCGACATCGTCACCTTCCGCCGGTCCTCGAAGGCCCGCATCCCCACCGGCTGAGCCGCTCCGGCCGGACTCCTGGTTCGGCGGCGCGCAGGCACCCCCTCCCGATTCCGATTCCGGGAGGGGGTGCCGGTGCGCCGACGGTCGCGGCGCGGTCAGCCGACCGGCTGGAACGAGTGCTCGATGACCCAGTCGGACACGCTGTGCCCGAGCTGGTTGGCACCCGTCATCGAGCTGCGGAAGTGCAGCCCGAGCCAGATGCGGGCGTTCATCGTGTCCTCGTCCAGCTTCTGCGCCGTGTCGTACTCCCGGGTCGTGGCGGGGTCCGTGAGCGACGGCAGGATCAGATCGAGGTCACCGTCGCCGAACAGGTGGTCGAACGTGTTCGATGCGGCCCCCGTGTAGCAGGCGTGCCCGCTCGAGAACTCGGGGTACGGCGGAACCGCGCCGAGCGGCGACCAGGTGGGATCGGCCACCGTCGCGTCGTTGCCGTCCGTGTCGGACTCGCGGATGGCGGTGACGGGTCGCCAGGTCGGGAAGTCGTACTTCGCCCGCCAGCAGGAGATGAGCGTGTCGGCGACCGACGTATTGAGGATGGCGAAGGCCCGGGCGCTCTCGACGATGCCGAGGCCGCGCCGCGTCACCTGGTCACGCATGCCGGCCTGGTACTGCGCGCTGACGTTGACGCTGAAGAAGCGCGCCGTCGCCGTCTCCTCCGCGGTCCGCTCCAGCCCGGGAGTGCCCTCCGCGGCGCCGTGGGTCCGGGTCTCCTCGAACTCCGCGGCGTAGGCGGCCGAGTCGAGCGGATTCGGGGCGGGCTGCTCGAACTGCGTCGCGGACTCGATCACGAGAGGCCGCACGAAGCCGAGCCACGGCACGGCGAACGCGGTCTGCGGGGCCGTCGGGCGCCACACGCCCGGGGCGGGCGCCGTGCTGAAGAGGATGTCGGGGTCACCGATCCCGTCGTTCTGCCGTGACCGGAGGATGCCCGAGGCGGCTGCCGCACCGGCGGCGACACCGCCCGCGAGCGCCCTGCTCTTCCTCCGCTCGCCGGACAGCGCCCTGAGGTAGTCCTCCTGCAACGTCGGGGCCGAGGCGGGGAAGAAGTACGACAGCACGAGGTACGCGGCGGTGGCCGCGGCCACCCGCGACGACGCCCGGCGGTGGGCCGACGGCTGCGGCGTGTACGTCGTGTAGCCGCCCTCGATCGCGACGACGGCGTCGTACATCGCGATGGAGACGAAGCCGAAGTACAGGCTGGAGGACGGGATGGGGGTCGCGTTCTCGGCGTAGATCGTGCGCTCGGCGATGGCGTTCCAGTCCGTGATCACGGAGGCGGAGGAACGGGAGGAATGGGACTGCTCGACCGGCTCGGCGAGCGCGGCCGGGGCGAGGAGGCCGACCGTCGCGGCAAGCGCGATGGCCGGAACGGCGGCGGGGAATTTCGTGCGCATGGGACTGCCTCAATGGATTCTGGAGGGCTTGCACGTCAGTGTGCGCTCGACTCTCGACGGGTGCAGGCTTCGGGCAAGCTCTGCCGCCGCCGAGTATGGTCCCCTCGATCGACCGCGCACAACGCCCGGTGCGCCCGCTCGGCCTGCCTTTCGCCGCGTCGCCTACTGGGATCCCGACCGGGATCGGGAGCACGGCCACTGGGAGCGCCGGTACGGATCCGCAGCGTGGATCCGCAGCGTGGATCCGCGGCGTGGGTACCCGCACGACGAAGGGCGCTCCGGCCGGGACCGGGACGCCCTCGCCGTGCCTCGACCGCGTCAGCCGGCGAGCCAGCCGACCACGAGCGCGCGCCAGGTGCGAGGACCGACGACGCCGTCGACGGCGAACGGCAGCGATGCGGACATCGCCGTCTGGAACCCGCGGACCCAGGTCTCTGTCCTCGGGCCGAACACGCCGTCCACCGCAAGGTAGTTCGCGCCTTCCAGGTTGCGGTGGTTGATCTGGTCCTGCAGCGCGCGGACGGCGGACCCCGTGCTGCCCCGCCGAACGGTGACGACGACGGACGACCAGGTCGCGTTGCCGACGACGCCGTCGACCACGAGTCCGTGGGTCCGCTGGTAGGCGCGCACCGCCGCCTCCGTCGCGGACCCGAAGACCCCGTCGACGGTGATGCGGGCGCCGTGCGCGTTGAGCAGATACTGCAGCGACCGGACCGTCACGGCGGGCCAGACGCTGTTCGGGCCCCGGCGCAGCACGGGCCACGGGCCGAGGGAGACGGCGGCTTCTCGAACGTCGACGGTGACGGTCGAGGACGCCACGATGGGCGTGGGAGCTGCCTGGGCGGGCGTGGCAGCTACGAGGCAGACACCGAGCACCGGCACCATCGCCAGCACTCGAGCAGTGGTCTTCATGGGGGAACCTCCTCTATCGATGGCGCGCACGCTAGTCCTCCCGCCGACGGCGCTCCAGGCCCCCGGAGAAGTGGTCCCGAATCGTGAGGAACCGCCGGCCGGCGCGCACCCGCGGTGGCCGCACTGCCTAACGTGGAGACATGGAACCGTTGCGCAGTCCGCTCCACCGGGCCGGCCGAGTCACCCGCGTCGCCGCCGCCGGCGCCTTGACGCTGATGCTCAGCGCCTGCAGCCCGGGTGCGGGAGCCGGGGATGCGTCCGGGGCGACCGCGGCCCCCTCGCCCGACCTGACCCCGTCCCCCTCACCCGACCGGACCGCGGCCCCCTCACCCGACCAGAGCCCGCGGCCCTACCTCGTGCCCGGAGCGACCGTCGGCGAGATCGCGCGGGCGGTGTTCGAGCAGGACGGCCCCGGCGGCGTACCCACGACGGAGATCACCCTCACCGGCGGACCGACCGAGGGGCAGGCCCTCGTGCTTCAGGGCGACTGCGTCGGCACCACCGCGGAGTACGAGATCCAGTCCGCGGCCGTCGAAGGCGAACTCGACGTGCTCGCCCGCGGCACCCTCGCCTGCGCCGATCCGTCGGTCGCCGAGTACCGGCTCGGCGCGACCGGCCCGGTGCAGGTCGCCTTCGTCGACGCCAACCGCATCGAGCGGGGCTGGCTGCAGCTGACCGCGCGGGACGACGTCGGCTGAGCGGGTCCTCCGCTCGACGTGGCCTCGGGAGCGGGAGAATGAGAACGACGACCACCGATCGGAGCCCGCATGCTCACCGGCCTGAGCGCCTTCCCCCTGACGCCGCTCCGCGACGACCGGATCGACCTGCCCGCGTTCGAGCGGATCGTGACGCGACTCGCCGCGGCGGAGGTCGACTCCATCACCGTGCTCGGCTCGACGGGCTCCTACGCCTACCTCGACCTGGACGAGCGGCGCCTGGTCGCGCACGCGGCGATCGAGTACGCCGCGGGCACGCCCGTGATCGTCGGCATCGGCGCACTGCGGACGTCCCAGGTGCAGGTGCTCGCCGACGACGCGCAGGCGGCGGGAGCCGACGCGGTGCTGCTCGCGCCGGTGTCGTACCAGAAGCTCACCGAGGACGACGTCTTCGGACTGTACGAGGACATCGCGGCCCGGCTTTCCGTGCCGCTCATCGTCTACGACAACCCCGGCACGACCCACTTCACCTTCACCGACGACCTCTACGCCGGGATCGCCGCCCTCCCGGGCGTGGCGTCGATCAAGATCCCCGGCGTTCCGGCCGACGCTGCGGCCGCCCGCGACCGCGTCGCGCGGATCCGCGAGCGCGTCGGTCCGGGCGTGACCATCGGCATCTCCGGTGACTCCGCTGCGGCCACGGGGCTCAGCGCCGGGTGCGAGGTCTGGTACTCGGTGATCGGCGGGTCGCTGCCCGAGCCCGCGCTGCGGATCACCCGCGCTGCGCGTTCGGGGAACGCCGACGCCACGGCCGCCGAGTCGGCGCGCCTGCAGCCCCTGTGGGACCTCTTCGCGGCGCACGGCAGTCTCCGCGTCACCGCTGCCATCGCCGAGCACCTGGGGCTCGCCGAGCGATCCTCGCTGCCGCGTCCGATCCGCGGCCTGGACGACCGGGCGCGGGGCGACGTCGCCCGCGTGATCGCGGAGCTGCAGCTCGCCTGACCCACGCACCGCTCCCCGGGACGCTCGCCCGCGGCGAGGTCACCGCCGCAGGTCGTAGGCCAGCGTGACGTGGCCGCTCGGGAAGGTGTCCACGGAGTCGAGCGCGAGCGGGGCGAAGGTCCGCAGGCTCGGCGCGAGAGCGAGCCCCTCCCCGATCAGGACGGGGACCACGCGGAGCCGCAGGTGATCGACCGCGTCCGCGGCCAGCAGGGCCGAGGCGAGCGTGAGACTTCCCCACACGATCACGTCCCCCGCGTAGTGCCGGGCGAGCCGCCGGGCCACGTCGACGCCGTCCCCGCGCTCGAGCCGCGCCGGCGGCCGGTCGCCCCAGGGCGCCGAGTCGAGGGTGGACGACACGACGTGCTTCGGCAGCGCGTTGATGGGACCCGCCACCGGTTCCGTGCTCACGTCCGCGGTGGGCCAGTACGCCGAGAACATCCGGTACGTGTTGGCGCCCAGCAGGATCGCGTCGACGCGCTCCAGCATCGCCAGCTGACCCGGATCCGTCGAGTCGAACTCGCCGGGCAGCTGGAAGAACTCCAGGCTGCCGTCCGGCCCGGCGGCGAACCCGTCGGCGCTGATGATCTGTTCGACGATGACGCGACCCATGCGAACACTGTATGGACCGGGCCGGTCGCATCACCAGGGTCGGGGCGGCTCGAGTCCGACCCGACGAGGAGGGCCGGCGGGGTCAGTCGCGGACGAGAACCAGCTCGTCGAGGGGCAGGCGGGTGCGGGGCGCGCGCTCGCGCTCGGCCAGGGCTTCGGTCAGCCTGTCCGCCTCGTCGACCACGCCGACGGCCGTGACCGTGATCGGCGCGAGATCGTCGCCCAGTTCGAACGCCTGCACGATCCGGTCCACGTCGAAGCCGCCCATCTGATGGGTGTGCAGGCCCTCCGCGTGCGCCTGCACCGACAGGTGGGCGATGGCCTGACCGAGGTCGTACTCGGCCCAGGTGCGCTCGCCGGCCCGGGCCGCGGCGACCTCCGCCAGGCCCACGACGAGGGCCGAGGCGTTCGGCGCCCAGGCGGCGTTGAAGCCGACCAGCGCGCTCGCGATGATGTCGAAGGTCGCGGAGCCGCGCCGCCCGACGATGAAGCGACGCCGCTGCTTGTTGCCGGCGGACGGCGCCCAGCGGGCGGCTTCGAGCAGGGCGTCGAGCTGACGGTCGCTGACCGTCGCCTCCGGGTCGAAGGAGCGCGGGCTCCAGCGCTCGTCGAGCAGCGGCACGAGCGGGACGCTCGACTCCGCCGCGCGGCGGGTGGAGGCGGCGGAGATCGCAGAGGTCGGCATGGGGGCACCATTTCGTTCGACGGCCGGGGAAGCGGCACCCCGTCGAGCCACCGACACGATAACGCCACACGGGGCGGGCACTATTCCCGGCCGCGTAACGCCGCGTCATGCCCCGCACCGGATCGGCATCGCCCGGCACGACCCGGCACAGCCCGGCGGCGGCCCGCACCCCCTAGCGAGGGCGGCCAAGTGGGCTATACCATTGCCGCACTTCGTCGCCCCGCCCCCAGCCGCCCCCGCCGTCCCAAGGAGTCCCATGTCGTGGATCGAGGACCTCGTCGAGGTCATCACCAACAACCTCTTCAGCCAGGTCGCCGTGCTCATCGGCATCATCGCGATCGTCGGCCTCGCCCTCCAGCGCAAACCCTTCGAACAGGTGGTGGCGGGCGGCCTGCGCGCGACCATCGGCGTCGTCGTCCTGAACATCGGCGTCGAGATCTTCGTCGGCGGGCTCACGAGCTTCCAGACCATCGTCGCCAGCGCCCTCGGGCTCGAGCCGCCCACGGCGAGCGCGACGCTCAGCGACTTCTCCGCGGGCCAGGGGTCCGTGGTCCCGCTCATCATCGCCGGCGGCTTCGTCGTACACCTCGTCTTCGTCCGGGTGTTCCGGGCCGCGACGTTCGTGTACCTGACCGGCCACCTCATGTACTGGATGAGCGTGGTCATCGCGGCGAGCCTCGTCGAGGCCTTCGGGGACGTCAATCGCTGGGTCCTCGCGAGCGTCGGCTCCCTGCTCATCGGCTGCTACTGGGTGCTGCAGCCGCTGTGGACTGCCCCGCTGATGCGCCGCGTGATGGGGAACGACGACGTCGGGCTCGCGCACACGGACTCCACCATCGCGATCGCGGCGGGCTACGGCGCCAAGGCGCTCCGCCTGGGCGACCCCGAGAAGCATGACTCCGAGCACCTCCGCCTCCCCCGGGCGCTCTCGTTCTTCAAGGACATCAACGTCTCGACGGCGTTCGTCATCGGCGCGATCATGCTCGTCGCCATCCTCTTCGCCGACGCCGGCGTGGTGAGCGAGCAGATGGCGGGCGCCACCGTGCTGCCGTGGGTGTGGGCGCTCCTGCAGGCCCTGCGTTTCGCCGCCGGCATCGCGATCCTGCTCTTCGGCGTGCGGATGTTCCTCGCCGAGATCGTGCCCGCCTTCAAGGGACTCTCCGAGCGCGCTCTGCCGGGCGCGAAGCCGGCGCTCGACCTCCCCGTCGCGTTCACCCGGGCGCCGACCGCCGTCATGATCGGCTTCCTCGCGTCGACCCTCACCTTCCTGGTCCTCATGGGCGTGTTTGCAGCCGCCGGCTGGTTCGTGCTCGTGCCGCCGATGATCATGCTGTTCTTCGGCGGCGGCGCGGGAGGCGTGTTCGGCAACGCCGTCGCCGGCTGGCGCGGCGCCGTCTTCGGCGGCGTCCTGAACGGCGTCGTCCTCGCCTTCGGGCAGTGGATCGGCTGGGGCGTCTGGGGCAGGACGGCACCGGAGCTCGCCACGCTCGCCGACTCCGACTGGTTCATCGTCGGCTGGTCCCTCCGGGGCCTCGGCGGGCTGCTCTCCCCGCTCGGCGAGGGCGGCCTCTGGCTGCTCGCCGCGGCGATCGTGGCGGCCACCGTCACCGTGCTCGTCCTCCTCGGCCGCCGGCTGCGCGACGGCGTGGAGGCGATCCCGGATGAGGGCGAGAACGTCCGCGAGAACGACAGCGTCCGCGAGAACGTGGGCGGAACCACCCCCGTCAGCCAGCCCGCGGCCGTGCCGGTCGGCCGCGAGCGCGCCGACAGCGCGTCACCCGCGCTCTCGGCGTCACCGGCGGGAGCCACGGCCTCGACCGCGGCCTCCTCGGCGGGCCGCTCCGCGTCCGCGACCGACCGGCCCGAGACGCTCTCGGTCCTCGCCGTGTGCGGCGCCGGGATGGGGACGAGCCTCATCCTGCGCACGACCGCGCAGCGCGCGCTCGAGCAGCTCGGCGTGCCCGCGTCACTCGAGCACACCGACATCGGCTCGGCCCGCGGGCAACGCGCCGACGTCGTGATCGGTCAGTCGACCTACCTGTCCGAGCTCGGCGGCATCGCCCCGGTCACCGTCCCCATCACGAGCTTCGTCGACGTGCGGCACGTGCGCGAGCAGCTCGAGAAGGCGCTCGGCGAGAAGGGGTGGCTGTGATGCAGAGCCTCGGCGACTACGTCGACCTCGTCGGCTCGCGCAACCGCGCGGAGATCGAGCGGGCGGCCCGGGCGATCGCGGCCACCGCGGCCGCGGGCGGCCTCGTCCGCCCCACCGGGGCGGGCCACTCCCTGGCCGCCGTGCTCGAGACGTTCTTCCGCGCGGGCGGCCTCGCCTTCGTCCGTCCGATCTGGCACCCCCGTGTGCTGCCGTTCTCCGGGGCGCGGATCGCCACGGCCGCGGAGCGCGAGGAGGGCCTCGGCGCCGCCGTGGCGCGCGACGCGGGCATCGGCCCGGACGACACGGTCGTCGTGTTCTCGAACTCGGGCGTCAACCCGTTCCCCGTGGAGGTCGCTCAGGCGGGGGCCGACGCGGGCGCCACGGTGGTCGCGGTGACGTCGCGCGCGGCGAGCGAGGGCGCCCCGCCCCGAGCCGCGCGTCGCCTCGTCGACGTGGCGGACATCGTCATCGACACGCTCGTGCCGCCCGGCGACGCGACCTGGCCGCCGGACGATCCGGTGACCGCCCCCGTCTCGAGCCTCGCGACGACCACCGTGTGGACCCTTCTCCTGCGGGAGGTGCACGGCCTGGCGCCCGACGCGGCGCGGTGGCGGAGTGCGAACGTCGCGGGCAACGACGAGTTCAATCGCGCACTCGTAGAGCGCTTCTCGGCACAGATCCCTGAACTGTGACCGGGGCGATCCGGGCCGACAGCTCGAAGCGGGACGCCGGATAGGTGGACGTCGTCCACTCCACGACGCTGCCGCGCGACACGGAGGTGCGCACCAGCTCGAGCACGGGGTCGCCGTGCGGGATGCTCAGCGTGTCCGCGTCCGCGTCCCGCACGATCCCGGCCCGGATCACCTGCTCCCCCGCCTCGAACCGCACGCCGTACTCCTCGGTCAGCACGCGGTAGAGGGACTCGGAGCCGAAGTCGTAGCGGTCGAGCCCGGGGAACAGGTCCGCCCGCAGATGGCTGCGCTCGATCGCCATCGGCATGCCGTCGGCCAGCCGCAGGCGCGAGAGCAGCACGACCTCGGCCCCGACGGGGATGCGCAGCACCGCCGCCACCTGCTCGGTGGCCGGGATGCCGCCGAGGTGCAAAAGCCGGCTCGACGGGGCGTAGCCGCGGGCGCGCATGTCCTCGGTGAAGCTGGTCAGCTGCAGCGGCACGCTCACCGCGGGACGCGCGACGAAGGTCCCCCGCCCCACCTCCCGGGTCAGCAGGCCCTCACGCACGAGCTCGTCGATCGCGCGGCGCGCGGTCATGCGCGACACGCCGGTCTCCTCGGCGAGCTGGCGCTCGCTCGGCGTCGACGACCCGACCGGCGCGTGTGCGAACCGGGCGACCAGCATGTCGGCGAGTTCACGGTACTTCGGCGCGGTCACGACACGATCATCCCATCGCCGTATTCGCCCGGCACGCTCCCGGCATGCTCTCCGGCGGGACGGGCGGTGCGGGCAAGGCGCATCCGTGCCCGCCGCCCGTCAGGAGCTGAGGGGGTCCGGCTCCCGGGTGCGGCTGTCGGCGACGACGGCATCCTTCGATACCCCCGACACTGACGCCCCCGACACCGACGCCCCCGACACCGGCCGCGCCGGCGTCACGTCGGCCGCCGCGGCACGCTCGGCCGAGGGAGCCCGCTCCAGCTTGATCGCGACGATCCCGGCGACCACGAGCACGCCCCCGAGCGCCTGCATCGTCGTCGGCACCTCGCCGAGGAGCAGCCAGGAGAGCAGGACCGCGAAGAGCACCTCCGTCAGCCCGACGAAGGAGGCGACGCGGGAGCCGAGCCGGGAGGCGCCGATGAGGCCCGTCAGGTAGGCGAAGGACGTCGAGACGAGCACGACGACCGCGAACGGCACGAACCAGGGCACGCCGTGTGCCCCCAGCAGGGCCACCGGGTCGAGCGCGATGGTCAGGGGCAGCACGCCCACGACGCCGGCGAGCAGCAGGGCGGCGGAGCCGACGAACAGTCCGGAGCAGATGAGGACGACCGGCGGCAGGCCCTCGGTGGGCGTGCCGGACAGCAGGAAGTAGCACGCGAGGCACACCGCGGCGCCGGCGGCGAAGACGACGCCGAGCGGGTCCAGATCGCCGACACCCGTCGGGTCGATCACCAGCACCAGGCCGCCGATGCTGAGCAGCGAGCCCACGATGGCGGTGGCCGCGGGCGCCCGCCGCGTGCGACCCCAGGCGAGCAGGACGAGCAGCACGGGGGCCGTGTACTCGATGAGGAGGGACACGCCGACGGGCATCCGCTGGATGGCGGCGAAGTACAGCACCTGGGTGCCCAGCACCGCGATGAGCCCGTAGGCGACGATGAACCCCGCGTGCCGGACGAGCATCCCGTACCGCCCGTGCAGCGCGATCAGCGCGGGGACCAGCAGCACGAGTCCGGCGGCACCGGCGCGCGCCGCCACGGCCGCCGCGGGCGACCAGCCCGACTCCAGCAGCGGTTTCATGAACGGACCGCTGGCGCCGAAGGCCGCGGCCGAGAAGAGTGCGATGAGGAGCCCGGACGAGCGCGGGGACCGGGAATCGGAAGCGTGCGGTCGTGATGTCACCAGGTCGTCCGTTCCCTCGGGTCCCGGGTGTCAGCACCAACCGGGTTTACACTAGTGACATTAGAGGTCGGCGATGTCAGGAGTCAACATGCAGTTCACCTATGACACCGAAGAGGTGCTGAGGATGACCGCCGTCCTGGTGAACACCACGCCGGACTCGTCCCGGACCCGCACCGATGAGCTGGCGACGCTCGAGGAGCTCGAGACGCTGCTCGACGAGAACGGCTACACCGGCCGCCGCGACCGGGATGCGGCGGAGCTCGAGGAGATGCGGGCGCTGCGCCCGGAGCTGCGGCAGCTGTGGACCGAGGACCGCGACGACGCGGTGCAGCACGTGAACCGGATCCTGCGGGAGGCGGACGCGCTCCCCCAGCTCGTGCGGCACGGCGGCGGCGACTGGCACCTGCACGCGACGGACAGCGAGGCGCCCCTGGTCACCCGGATGCGGGTCGAGGTCGCCATGGCGTTCATCGACGTGATCCGCCTCGACGAGCTCGGCCGCCTGCAGCTGTGCGGAGCCGACGACTGCGACGCCGTCTTCGTCGACCTGTCCCGCAACCGGTCGAAGCGCTACTGCGACGTGGGCAACTGCGGCAACCGCATGAACGTGAACGCCTACCGGGCGAGGACCGCCGCGGCCGGCCGGGATGACTGAACGCCGCCCGGTCCCCTCGGACCGGGCAGCGCGGCAGCGGAGGCGGAGCGACAGGCCGGCGGCGCGACGATTACGATCGGCCGTGTCGGCCCGGTAGGCGCGCCGGCGACGACGTCGTTCGAGGACGGGGATGCTGTGAGCGCGAGGAACGCCTTGGACCAGGAGCTGGCGCAGGTGGGGCCGGAGACCTTCACCGCACGGGACTACAAGCCCGGGCGGGTGGTCCACATCGTGCTCTTCAAGTTCGCCCCGTCCACCCCCGACGCCGTGTTGACGGACGTGACCGAGCGCTTCCTCGCGCTCCGCGACGCGCCCCGCGAGGACGGCGAGCCCTACATCGTGTCGATCGACGCCGGACCCCAGGCCAGCGGCGAGGGCGCGGTCGGGGCCGACTACGACCTGGCGTTCGT
Organism: uncultured Microbacteriaceae bacterium; assembly: GCA_947487835.1. Taxonomy (GTDB): domain Bacteria; phylum Actinomycetota; class Actinomycetes; order Actinomycetales; family Microbacteriaceae; genus Planctomonas. Next base: position 122,061 of record CANKXX010000002.1, on the reverse strand, counting down.
GGTCGTGTTCGCCTCGAGCGGCGACCGCAACTACTACGTGGGCGAGCCGGTGCAGAGCGACCCCCGCTACCTGGACGGCGCCCACGCCGCCTTCAAGGAGCACGTCGGGCCGCTGCTGAGCGGCGGCGACGTGCTCGTCTTCGACATCGTTCCGTAGCGGCGGCGGCTAGCCCTCGTCGCGCCGGTCGGACGTGCCCCGCGCGTCGCCGGGCCGCGCCGCGACCGGCAGGTCCACCTCGACGCGCAGGCCCCCGCCGGGCCGCGGCGCGATCACCAGCGTGCCGTCGTGCGCCCGGGTGATGCTCGCGACGATGGCGAGACCGAGGCCGACGCCCGCGGAGTCCCCGCGGACGCGCTCGGTGCCGCGCCGGAATCGCTCCGTCAGGGTCGGGACGAGCTCGGGGGCGAGCGTCTCGCCGGTGTTCTCGACCATGAGCGTCGCCGAGCCGCGGGTCACGGCCGTGTGCACCCGCACGGCGCCGCCCTCCGGCAGGTTGTGCACGATCGCGTTGTGCAGGAGGTTCGTGGTCAGCTGCAGCAGGAGCGCGGGCGACCCCTCCACCGGCGCGACCGCACCGGACGTCGCGACCGTGATGCCGCGGCGCTCCGCGAGGGGCAGGAGCGTCTCCGCGGCCTCCTCCGCCAGGAGCGACAGATCCACGGTCGCCCGGGGGAACGCGCCCTGGTCGGCGCGGCTGAGCAGGAGGAGCGCCTCGGTGAGCTCGATGGCCCGGGCGTTCACCTCGCGCAGCCGCTCGAGGAGCACCCCCGTGTCACGGTCCGGGTCGCTGTCGGCGACGTCGAGGAGCGTCTGCGTGATGGCGAGCGGCGTCCGCAGTTCGTGCGACGCGTTCGCGGCGAACCGCTGCTGCTCGGCGACGTGGGCCTCGAGCCGCTCGAGCATCGCGTCGAAGCTGTCCGCGAGCTCCCGGAACTCGTCGCGCCGGCCGGGGAGCCGGATGCGGTGGGAGAGCGAGCCGTCCGCGGTGCCGCGCGTGGCCGTGGTGATGCGGGTCAGCGGGGCGAGCATGCGGCCGGCCAGGAGCCAGCCGCCGAGCAGCCCGAACACCAGGAGGAGGAGCACGACCCACGTCGCCGCCGGGGCGAACGCGCGGACGAGGTCGTCCCGACCGGGGACGAAGCCGCTGGGCGTGTTCACCGCGCTGCCCGGCACGTACCGCAGCAGGAACAGCCACACGACCGTGAGCAGGAGGGCCACGGCGACCAGGAGGAAGCCCGTGTAGCTGAGCGCCAGTTTGAGGCGCACGCTCGGGCCAGGGCTTCTCGCCATGCGCTCCCGCCCGGTCACGGGTCCCCGCCGGCGCCACCGGCCCCGCCGGGCCCGCCCTCGATGCGGTACCCGACGCCGGGCACGGTCTGGATGAGCCAGGGCTCGCCGAGCCGCTTGCGCAGCGCCGAGACGGTGATGCGCACGGCGTTCGTGAACGGGTCGGCGTTCTCGTCCCACGCCCGCTCCAGCAGCTCCTCCGCGCTGATGACCCCTCCCGCGGCGGCGACGAGGACCTCGAGCACGGCGAACTGCTTGCGGGTGAGCGCGACATAGCGGCCGTCGCGGTAGACCTCCCGGCGGAACGGGTCGAGGCGGAGCCCGGCGAGCTCGAGCACGGGCGGCCTCGAGCGGGCGCGCCTGCGGTCGAGTGCGCGGAGCCGGAGCACGAGCTCCCGCAGCTCGAACGGCTTGGTCAGGTAGTCGTCCGCCCCGATCTCGAATCCGGTCGCCTTGTCGTCGAGCCGGTCCGCCGCGGTGAGCATGAGGATGGGGATTCCGCTGCCGGACGCGACGATGTGCTCGGCGATGTCGTCCCCGGACGGACCGGGGACGTCCCGGTCGAGCACCGCGATGTCGTACGCGTTGACGCCCAGCAGCTCCAGTGCGGCATTGCCGTCACCCGCGATGTCCGCCGCGATCGCCTCGAGGCGCAGACCGTCGCGGATCGCCTCCGCCAGGTAGGGCTCGTCCTCGACGATCAGCACTCGCACGGTCCCCATGCTACGAACGGCCGCATATCGTCGGCGTATCGGCACCCGCATACGCCCCCGCAACCGGCGACTCCGTTGGCTGGGGACATGTCCTCGAGCCCACCCAGCCCCGCGTCCGCAGCATCGTCTTCTGCGGTCGCCCGCCGCGCACGATCGGCCGCCCTCGTCGCCGCGCTGATGGCCGTGGCGGCGATCCTCTCGGTGATCGCCGCCGCGCTCGGCGGGAACGGGGCCCCGCTCTCGGCCGGCGACGCGGCACCCGGCGCGCCCGCGACGCGGGACGCCACCGGCATCGTCGCGGACGACGGGAGCGACCCCCTCGACGATCGCGCGGCAGGCGCGGTGCCGGAGGGCGTGACGGTGTTCGACGACGATCAGCCCGCGGTGGCGAACCTCGACGCCGACCTGCTCGCCGCGGTCCGGCGGGCGGCGCGCGACGCCGCGGACGACGACGTGACCCTGTACGTCAACAGCGGCTGGCGATCCGCCGGGTATCAGGACGCGCTGCTGCGCGACGCCATCGCCCGGTACGGCTCGGCCGCCGAGGCGGCCCGCTGGGTCGCCACCGCAGACACCTCGCCGCACGTGGACGGCGACGCGATCGACATCGGACCCTGGGACGCCCGGGACTGGTTCGCCCAGCACGGCGCCGAGTACGGACTGTGCCAGATCTACGCGAACGAGCCCTGGCATTACGAGCTGAGACCGGACGCCGTGTCCGACGGCTGCCCGCCCGCCTACGCCGATCCCACCCACGACCCGCGGATGCACCGATAGGACCGCCGTGTCCGACGGCTGCCCGCCCGCCTACGCCGATCCCACCCACGACCCGCGGATGCACCGGTGACGGCGCACCGCGGGACCCGCTAGGTGCGGCTGCGCGTGGCCAGCGCCTCGCGGAGGCTCGTGGCGGCCGCCGGCGAGCTGTCGAACCGCCAGTCCGTCTCCTTGTCCACGTTGAACCAGACGACCGCTGTGACGTCCGGCTGCGCGGACAGGTAGGCGATGAGGTCCCGCGACCATGCGGCCTTGTCCCCGCCCGCCTCCGCGGAACTGGTCTCGCCGATCATGATCGGTTTGCCCGGGGCGACCGCGCGCAGCTGCTGGAGGGGGCCGCCGAACAGGGCGGACGGCGACGTCCACGAGCTCCAGGACGTGCTGGTGCCCCAGTTGTAGCCGTCCAGCGCCACGACGTCCACGTAGGAGGATCCCGGGTACAGGGTCGAGAACGCGGGCATCTGCGCGTCGGGGACGTTCGGTGACCAGACCCACTGCACGTTGCCGGCGCCCGTGGCCGCGACGAGGTCGTGCACGTGGCGCCACGCGGCGACGTAGTCGCCCGTGCCGTTGCCGTTCACGCCGTCGGACCACGGGTACCACGGGCCGTTCATCTCGTGGCCGTAGCGCAGCAGGACCGGCTTGCCCCATGCGGCGAGGGCGCGACCCCAGGACGCGATGTGCGCGTCGAAGGCGCCCGCGGTGATGCGGTCGCTGGCGTACTCCGGCTGGACCGCCCCTCCGCCCCAGAGCCACGGCTCCCAGGTGACGAGCGGGGTGGCCCCGCGGGCGACGGTCGCGTCGAGCTCCGCGATCGGCGGGGCCTGCTGGAAGTCGGCGTACCACATGAGGATCGACGGGCTCTCGCCGAGCGTCGCGGCCGCCGCGTCCAGCTCGGCGGTCGCGAGCGGACCGCCCGGCGTCATCAGGCCGAACCGCAACGGGGCCGTGGCCGTGACCGGCGGCGTGGTCGGAACGGGCAGCGGCTCGGTCGGCACGGGCTGCCCCTTGCCGGGCTTCTTCGCCGTGCCGGTCGTCCTGGTTCCTGTCGCGGTCACGGTCGCCTTGGTGGTCGTGGCCGTGGTCGTGCCGGCCGTGGTCTTCGTCGCCTTGGCCGTGCCCGGCTTCGTCGTGCTCGGCTTCGTCGTGCTCGGATTCGTCGTGCTCGGCTTCGTCGCCTTGGCCGTGCCCGGCTTCGTCGTGCTCGGCTTCGTCGTGCTCGGCTTCGTCGTGGTCGCCCTGCCCGTGCTCCCCGTGGTCACGGTCGGCGCCCCCTGCGTCGCCGACGCCGACGCCAGGATGCGCTTGGCCGCCGCAGCCGCCGGCGGTGGGGTGGTCGCGGTCGGCGGCGCCGCCGCAGCGGGCACCGCCCCGAGCAGAGCGAGCACGACGGCGGCAGCGGCGATTCGAGCGGATGTTGTGATCATGTGTTTCCCCCACTGTGCAGTGTGGGGCGACGGGCTCCCCTCGCGCATGTCCCCGTCCGGGTGTCCTCCCCGCGGCCCTGCGGCGCCCCGCCCGCCGTTCCCTAGGGCAGGCGCACCTCGGCCTCGACGGGGCCGGCGGCCTCGAGCGAGAACGTGGCCGACCCGCCCCGGGCGGTCAGCTCGTAGTCTCCCGTGAAGCCGCTCACGGCCACGCGCCCGTCCGCGTCGGTCCGGAGCGTCGTGGGGCTCAGCCACCACTCGCCCTTGATGAGCTCGCGCACGGCGTCGTAGGACGGCTTCGGCGAGCCGTCCGCGCGCACGAGGCCGATGGGCGCGCCGAGCCAGGAGCCGCTGTCGGTGAGCCCCCAGTAGTTGATGGCCTGCACCGCCGGGTGGGAGACCAGGGACCGGTAGTGACGCACCAGCTCGTCGGCCTGGCGCTCCTCGCCCTCGGGGGTCGACGGCCACTCGGGGATGACGTAGTCGTTGAGGTCGGTGATCTCGGGCGGCATGATGTGGCCGGAGACGAGGCTGGTCTCCGTCATGTGCAGCGGAAGCCCGTACCGGGCGAAGCGGTCGACGGCCGCGAGCACCGCGTCCTCGCCGCGGTAGCCCTTGTGCATGTGCGTCTGCAGCCCGATCGCGTCGATCTGGATGCCGGCCTCGAGCACGCCCTCGAGGAGGCACTCGTACGCGGAGCTCAGGTCGAAGTCGTTGATGAGGAGGGTCGCGTTGGGGTTCGTGGCGCGCGCCTCCTCGAAGGCGAGGCGGATCGTCGCGATGCGGCCCTTCTCGCGCGCCATGCGCGTGATGCCGTTGTCGCCGTTGGCGAAGACCGGCATGATCACGGCCTCGTTGATGGCGTCCCAGGTGTCGATGAGCCCGGCGAAGTCGCCGACGTCGCGGCGGATGCGCTCGCGCTGCACGCGCTCGACCTCGTCGACCGGGAGGTCGAGCAGCCACGGCGCGGTCACGGTGTGCCAGACCAGCGGGTGCCCCTTGACGGTCACGCCCTGGTCGGCGAACCACCGGGCGGTCGTGCGGAGGCGCTCGGTGTCCGGCTCCCCGCGCCTCGGCTCGAAGCGGCCCCAGTAGAACGGCAGCGTCGCGGTGTTGAAGAGGTCGAGCCAGAGCGGGGCCAGTCGCTCGAGCTGCTCGATGTCGGCACCGCCGAAGGTCTCCACCTCGGACGCGGATCCGTGGACCTCGGTCTCCCCGTTCGCGAGCGGGATGAAGTCGAAGCCGATGTTGCCGAAGGAGAACGCGTGCCGGCGCTGCTCGACGGTCACCTCGGTGTCCGGGAGCGGGCTCCCGTCCGGTCCGAGGACGGTGATCGTCGCGTCGGCGATGCGGTGCCTCATCGTCGGGTCGGCGGGCGGTACTGCTGCAGCCATCGTGGTCCTTACGTCGTTGTGCGGGATTGCTCCCACCATGCCACGCGGGGACCGATTCTCGAAATCTATAGTCGAAAACCCGTAAAGTTTCGAAGACGCTCGCCGCCTCTCCCGCGGCGGGCGCGGACGCCGTCAGAGAGGACCGCCATGCCCCGAGCCGACCAGATCACCGACCGCTGCACCTTCCACGGGGAGGGGCCGTTCTGGGACGACAGGAGCAGCCGGCTCCGCTTCGTCGACATGCTCGCGGGCGACGTCGTCACGCTGCTGCCCACCGGCACCGTCACCCGCCGCCACGTCGACGACATCGCCGCGGTGATCCGGGCGCGGCAGTCCGGTGGTTACCTCGTCGCCGTCGAGCGCGGCTTCGCGCTGTTCGACGCCGACTGGTCCCGGGCGGGCACCGTTCGCGTCTTCGACTCCCCCGCGGTGCGGATGAACGAGGGCAACTGCGACCCGCAGGGCCGCTTCTACTGCGGCTCCATGGCCTACGACGTCTCGTCGGGCTCGGGCTCGCTGTACCGGCTCGACGCCGATCTCTCGGTGGAGACGGTGCTCGAGAGCGCGACCATCCCGAACGGGCTCCAGTGGTCGGCCGACGGCACGCGGGCCTTCCACGCGGACACCGGCACGGGCCGCATCGACGTGTACGACTTCGACGCCGCTGCCGGCCGACTGCTCGACCCCCGCCCGTTCGTGACCGTCGAGAAGGAGCACGGCGCGCCCGACGGCACGACCGTCGACGACGAGGGCGGGTTGTGGGTGGCACTCCGGGGCGGCGGCGCGGTGCGACGGTACGACGCCGACGGCGCGCTCAGCGAGGTCGTCGAGCTCCCGGTGACGAACGTGACCGCGTGCACGTTCGCCGGCGCCGGCAGCGGCGAGCTCTTCGTCACGACGTCGATGCAGGACGTCGACCCCGACGCCGAGCCCGCCGCCGGGGCGGTGTTCTCGATCAGCACGGGGGCCCGGGGCGTCGAGCAGGCGATGTTCGCGGGCTGAGCGGAGGCAGATCCACCACCGGGTGATGGGGACCCGGCGACGGCCGGCAGGCCCCATTCCCCGGACCCGCTATTCCGGACGAATCAGTCGAGGCCCGCCTTCAGCTGGTCGAGCAGCGACTGCCGCACCGCGCAGTTCTCGAAGGAGAACGAGTCGGCCAGGGCGTCCAGCTCCGAGTCGTCGAGCCCCCGGAACAGGTCCGCGTACTCGTAGGCGAGCGGCTCGGCCAGCGTGATGTTCAACAGCAGCCGGGCGAGGAAGTGCGAGGCGCCGAAGGGGTAGGGGTCGAAGGTCGGGAACTCGCGGGCGAACAGTTCGCGCAGCGGCTCGCTCACTTCGCGCGGGCCGATCGCGTCGCTGCCCCAGCCGTCGGCCGACAGCCGGAACTTCTTGGCGACGAACGGGTCGAACCGGGTGCGGTACGGCGTCTCCGGCCGCACCCCGACCAGGCCCTGCCGGCCGAGGTCCTTGTACATCCAGGTGTTCCAGCTGACGCCGTGCCTCGTGTAGATCTCTAGCTGGTCGGCGAGGATCTGCCGTCGCTGCACGTCCTTCGCCTCGTCGTTGAAGTAGATCGGGGCGAACTCGCCGACGTAGACGGGGGTTCCCGTGCGCCGCGCGAACGCGCTGCGCTGCAGGAACTTCTCCTCCACCGTGTCGCGGTCGATGTACTGGCCCTCGGTCACGCCGGGATACGGGCCGCCGCGGCCGAAGCCGGAGGGTACGTAGTCGTGCAGCGCGTACACGATGCCGTCTCGCGGCTCGCCGAAGATCGACCAGTCGACGGAGTAGGTGTTGCCGTCGAGGAAGAGGAGGTGGTCCGGGTCTACGGCCTGCACCGCGGCGACGATTCGGTCGTAGAACGCGGCGACCCGCGTGCCCTCGGCATCCGCAGGCTCGTTCATCAGGTTGTAGCCGCTCACCCAGGGATCGCCGCGGTAGCGGTCGGCGATCGCCTCCCAGATGTGCACGGTGCGGTCCTGGAAGTGCGGGTGGTCCCAGAAGCCGTCGACGTGGGTGCGGTTGTCGGAGTGCCAGTCCTGGTTCTGGTGCCCCGGGTGGGCGTGCAGGTCGATCATCGAATAGATGCCGTTCGCGGCGCACAGCTCGATCGCGCGGTCGATGTGCCGGAACCCGTCCTCGAGGATCTCGAAGGGCCGGGCGTCGCTCTCCAGGTGCCTGTAGTTGACGTTGATGCGCACCGAGTTGAAGCCCTCGCGCCCCAGGAACTCGGCATCGTCCTGGCCGAAGAAGTTCGTGAGCAGGCGCTCGAAGAACCGCTCGGCGCGGTCGTCCCCGATCGCCTCGCGCACCGTCCGGCGCATGAAGGACTCGTTCGCGGCATACCCGGTGATGAAGTTCTCCATGAGGAGCCAGCCGCCGATGTTCACCCCCCGCAGCCGCACGGCCTTCCCGGAGGCGTCGAGGAACTCGCTCCCGCGGAGGGAGAGGGGTGTGGGGGTGTCAGCGGTCGCCATTGTCGTCCTTCGTCTGCGTCATTGCGGGTGAGGAGAGGCTGCGAACCGGGAGGAACCTGCGGAAGTTTCGGCGAATCTCAGTAAGGTTTCGCAGTGAGACCACACCATATCCCGGACGGAGCCCCCGTGACAGAAAACGACATGCGCGCCAGCCTGCTTCTCGAGCCCGGAATCGTGGAGGTGCGGTCGAGGCCGGTGCCCGCGCCCGAGCACGACGAGGTCGTCGTGCGGATCGCCGCCGTCGGCGTCTGCGGATCGGACGTGCACTATTACCACGAGGGGCGGATCGGCGACTTCGTCGTCGAGGAGCCGATGATCCTCGGGCACGAGGCGTCGGGCGTCATCGCCGCCGTGGGGTCCGGCGTCTCCCCCGACCGCGTCGGCGAGCGGGTGTCCATCGAGCCGCAGCGGGCCTGCCGGATGTGCGAGCAGTGCAAGCGCGGCGCCTACAACCTCTGCCCGTTCATGGAGTTCTACGCGACGCCGCCGATCGACGGCGCCTTCGCCGAGTACGCGGTCATCCAGGCGGACTACGCGTTCCCCATCCCCGACTCCATGAGCCTCGACGCGGCCGCGCTCTGCGAGCCGCTCTCGGTCGGCATCTGGAGCAACCAGAAGGCCGGCACCCGGCCGGGGAGCCGCGTGCTGATCGCCGGCGCCGGGCCCATCGGCATCATCGTGATGCAGGTCGCGTTCGCGTTCGGCGCGTCCGAGGTGATCGTGTCCGACATCGCCCCGACCAGGCGCGAGGCCGCCGAGCGCTTCGGCGCGACCCGCACGCTCGACCCCACCCGTCCCGTGGACGCTGCCGAGGCGCTCGAGGTGGACATCTTCATCGACGCGTCCGGAGCGGCGCCCGCCGTCACGGCCGGCATCCTCGCCCTGAAGCCGGGCGGCCGGGCCGTGCTCGTGGGAATGGGCAAGGACGAGGTCGCGCTGCCCGTGTCGCGGATCCAGGCCAGGGAGATCGAACTGACCGGCGTGTTCCGCTACGCGAACACGTGGCCGCTCGCGATCGAGCTCGCCAGCAGCGGCAGGGTCGACCTCGACTCGCTCGTGACCGCCCGGTTCCCGCTCGACCGGGTGGAGGACGCCCTGCGGGCCTCGCAGGACCCGCAGGCCCTCAAGGTGATCGTCGCCCCGCAGGAACGCGTGTGAGCGCCGAAACCTTTCGGTACAACGTCGCAAGTTTGCGACCGGATCGCTTAGACGGTTAGGCTCGCCCCGTCCCCTACCAACGATGCTGATGGGCCCTTCATGAACGATCTGCGCAGTTCGCAGTGGTACGGCGGCTCCGACCGCAACACCTACCTCCACCGGGCCTGGATGCGACGCGGGTTCCCGTCGCACGCGTTCGACGGACGTCCGCACATCGCGATCGCGAACACGGCGTCCGACCTGAGCCCGTGCAACTCCCACCTCGACGAGGTCGCCGAGAGCGTGAAGCAGGGCGTCTACGAGGCGGGCGGCATCCCGCTCAACCTGCCCGTGCCCTCCCTCGGCGAGACGCAGGTGCGGCCGACCGCGATGCTGTGGCGCAACATGGCGGCGATGGCCATCGAGGAACTGCTCCGCGCCAATCCCGTCGACGGCGTCGTGCTCCTCGGCGGCTGCGACAAGACCATCCCGTCGCTGCTCATGGGCGCCGCCTCCGTCGACATCCCCGCCATCGTCGTGCCCGGCGGCCCCATGCTGAACGGCTACTTCCGCGGGGAGGCGATGGGCTGCGGCACCGACGTGTGGAAGCTCAGCGAGGAGGTGCGGGCGGGCAGGCTCTCCGAGAAGCTCTTCCTCAGGTCCGAGGGGTCGATGATCCGCAGCCGCGGGCACTGCAACACCATGGGCACCGCGTCGACCATGGCCTCGATGGCCGAGGCCCTCGGCACCACCATCCCCGGCCTCGCGGGGACGCCGGCCCCGGACAGCCGCCTGCTCGAGACGGCCCACGAGACCGGCCGGCTCGCGGTCGAGATGGTCGGCAGCGGGCGCAAGCTCAGCGACATCATCACGCGCGAGTCCTTCCACAACGCGATCGTCACCCTGGCCGCGATCGGCGGATCGACCAACGCCGTCGTGCACCTGCTCGCGATCGCCGGCCGCCTCGGCATCGAGCTGACACTCGACGACTTCGACCGGATCGGCGCCGGGGTGCCGCTGCTCGTCAACCTGCAGCCGGCCGGCAAGTACCTCATGGAGGACCTGTTCCGCGCGGGCGGCCTGCTCGCCGTGCTGCAGCAGGTGAAGGACCTGCTCGACCCGACCGCGATCACCGTGACGGGACGGCCGTTCGTCAGCTACCTCGAGGACCAGGAGGTCTGGGACGCCGACGTCATCACGCCCCGGAACCGGCCCCTCCAGGAGGACGCGGGCATCGCCATCCTCCGCGGCAACCTCGCGCCGAACGGCGCGATCATCAAGCCCGCCGCGGCGTCGCCCGAGCTGATGCAGCACCGCGGCAAGGCGGTGGTGTTCGACTCCATCGAGGACTTCCACGCGCGCATCGACGACCCCGACCTCGACGTCGACGTCACCTCCGTGCTCGTTCTGCGGGGCTGCGGCCCGAAGGGCTACCCGGGCATGCCGGAGGTGTCCAACATGCCGCTGCCGAAGAAGATGCTGCAGGCCGGCGTGCGCGACATGGTCCGGGTGTGCGACGGACGCATGAGCGGCACCGCCTACGGCACGGTCGTGCTGCACGTCAGCCCCGAGGCGGCCGCGGGCGGTCTGCTCGCGCTCGTCGAGAACGGGGACGAGATCATCCTCGACGTCGAGGGGCGGCGGCTCGAGCTGAACGTGCCGGACGACGTGCTGCGCGAGCGCCGCGTCAACGCCGCGACCGCGAACGGCTACGCCGCCCCCGTGCGCGGCTGGGAGCGGCTCTACGTCGACCACGTGCTGCAGGCGGACACCGGCGCCGACCTCGATTTCCTGGTCGGCTCGAGCGGTCCGGACGTCGCCCGCGAGTCCCACTGATCCACCGGCGCACCCTGCACCCCTTCCTCATAACAACGGAGAAGTCATGTCCATGCGCGCCGCCGTGCTGCGCCAGCCCGGCACACCGCTCACCATCGAAGAGGTGGACCTCGCTCCGCCCCGGTCCGGCGAGATCCTCGTGCGGATCGAGGCGTCCGGCATCTGCCACAGCGACTACCACTACATGACCGGAGACATCACCTGCCCGCTGCCGGTGGTGCTCGGCCACGAGGGGGCCGGCATCATCGAGGAGCTCGGCCCGGACACCGCGGGCACGCTCGCCGTGGGCGACCGGGTCGCCCTGATGTGGCGCCCGCGCTGCGGCCGGTGCATCCCCTGCATCACGGGCAACCCCGTGCTCTGCCAGTCCGGCCCCCGCCAGGCGGCGACCGGTGGTCTCCTCGACGGCACCTCCCGGCTCAGCCGGGGCGACGAGCAGCTGCACCACTTCCTCGGCGTCTCCTGCTTCGCGGAGCGCGTCGTCGTGTCGGAGACGTCCGTAGTCCGGGTCCCGGACGGGGTCCGGCCCGAGATCGCGGCGATCGCCGGCTGCGCCGTGATCACCGGCGTCGGGGCCGTGCTCAACGCCATCGGCGAGTGCGCGGGCGAGTCGATCCTCGTGCTCGGGGCGGGCGGGGTCGGCCTCTCGAGCGTCATGGGGGCCCGCCTTGCGGGCGCGAACCCGATCGTCGTCGTCGACGTCGACCCGGAGAAGCTCGAGCTCGCTACGCGCCTCGGCGCGACGCACACCATCGACGCCGGCGCCGGGGACACGGTGGAGCAGCTGCTCGCCCTGCTCCCGGACGGCGTCACCTGGGCCGTCGAGGCCATCGGGCGGCCCGCCACCCTGCAGCAGGCGTTCGACTGCCTCGCGCCCGCGGGCACCCTCGTCGCGGTCGGCCTCGGCCGAGTCGGCGAGACCTTCGCCATCCCGGTCAACGCCCTGGTACAACGCCAGAAGCGCGTGATCGGCAGCCTCTACGGCTCGGCGAACCCCCTCGTCGACCTTCCCAAGATCTTCGGTCTCTACCTGGCGGGGCGGCTGCCGCTCGACGAGCTGATCGGCACGACCTATCCGCTGGAGCGGGTCAACGAGGCGTACGATGCGCTCGCCTCCGGGTCGGTCGGCCGGGCGGTGGTGATCCCGTGACGAGCGGCGGGGAGAACCGGTACGCCCGGTACCCGAGCCTCGAGGGCCAGGTCGCATTCGTGAGCGGCGGGGCCACCGGGCTCGGCCGGGAGTTCGTCGAGCAGCTCGCCGCCCAAGGCGCCTCCGTCGCCTTCGTCGACATCGACACCGCGGCGGGCGAGGCTCTCGCGGCGGGCATCGCGGGGCGCGGCCACCCGGCCCCCCTGTTCCTGCCCTGCGACGTGCGGGACGTCCCCGCCGTCCAGGAGGCGATCCGCCGCGCCGGCGAGGAGCTCGGCCCGATCACCGTCCTCGTGAACAACGCCGCGAACGACACCCGGCACGCCGTCGCCGAGATGGACCTCGCCCTCTGGGACGACGCCATGGCGGTGAACCTGCGTCACCACTTCTTCGCGGCGCAGGCCGTCGTCCCCATGATGCGCAGCGCGGGGCGCGGGTCGATCATCAACCTCGGCTCCATCAGCGCGCACATCGACCTGACCGACCTGCCCGGGTACATCACGGCGAAGGCCGGCATCGAGGGGCTGACCCGCACCCTCGCCCGGGAGCTCGGGCCCTTCGGCATCCGGGTGAACTGCATCATCCCGGGCTGGGTCATGACGGAGCGGCAGCTGACCCACTGGGTGACGCCGGAGGCCGAGGCCGCCATCGAGCGGAACCAGTGCCTGCCGCACAAGCTCTACCCGGAGGACGTGGCGCGGATGCTGCTCTGGCTCGCCGCGGACGACTCCCGGTCCTGCACGGCCCAGCTCTGGGTCGTCGACGGCGGATGGATGTGAAGGACGCATGACCACTCTCGAAGAACTCTCCACGATCACCGCGGCCGCCCAGGCGGCGGAGCATGCGGTCTCCAGCGCGAGCGCCGAGGTGCGCGCGGGATGGCTGCGCGCCGTCGCGGACACGCTCGACGCGCACTCGGACGAGCTCGTCCGGATCGCGGACGAGGAGACCCATCTCGGTGTCCAACGGCTCGAGGGCGAGGTGAAGCGCACGACCGGTCAGCTCCGGCTCTTCGCCGACGTGATCACCGAGGGCTCGTACCTCGAGGCCGTGATCGACCACGCCGTCCCGACCGCGACCCCGCCCCGCCCCGACCTCCGGCGGATCCTGCACCCCATCGGACCCGTCGCGGTGTTCTCCGCGTCGAACTTCCCGTTCGCGTTCTCGGTGGCCGGGGGCGACACGTCCTCCGCGCTCGCCGTGGGCTGCCCCGTCATCGTCAAGGCGCACTCGGGTCACCTGAGGCTCTCCGAGCGCACGGCGGAGCTGATGCTCGACGCGCTGCAGCGGGCGGGAGCGCCTGCAGGCATCTTCGCGCTGGTCACGGGCCGCGAGGTCGGGCAGGCGCTGGTCGCCGACCCGGTCATCCAGGCCGTCGGCTTCACGGGCTCCGTATCGGGGGGTCGCGCGCTGTTCGACCTCGCGGTGTCGCGCCCCGACCCCATCCCGTTCTACGGCGAGCTCGGCAGCATCAACCCGGTCGTGCTCACGTCGTCCGCGGTCGCGGCCCGCTCGGCGGAGCTGGCGGCCGGGCTGACCGCGTCGTTCACGCTCGGCGCCGGCCAGTTCTGCACGAAGCCCGGCGTCGTGTTCGTGCCCGCCGGTGCGGGCTTCGAGACCGCGGTCGCCGAGGCCGCCTCCGAGGCGGGCGGGGGGAAGCTGCTGACCGACCGGATCGCGGAGGCGTTCCCCGCGGGCATCGCGGCGATCGCGGCCGACCCCGCCGTCGCGGTGCTCGCGGGCGAGGTGCGGCAGGAGAACGTGACCGAGGGGGCCACCCCGGTGGTGCTCGGGACGACGGCGACCGCGGTCGCCCTGCGCCCCGAGACCCTGCTCGAGGAGTGCTTCGGTCCCGCGACCCTGCTCGTCTCCTACGGCTCCGAGGAGGAGCTGCTCGAGGCGTTGCGGGCGGTGCCCGGCAGCCTCACCGCAACCATCCACGGGCAGCCTGACGAGGACCTGTCGGCCCTCGTCGCCGTGCTCCGCCAGCGGGCCGGCCGGGTGCTCTTCGACGGCTGGCCCACCGGCGTGGCGGTGAACTGGGCGCAGCACCACGGCGGTCCGTGGCCGGCCACGACCTCCCTGTTCACCTCGGTCGGCGCCACGGCGACCCGGCGGTTCCAGCGGCCGGTGGCGTATCAGAGCGCCCCGGCGTCCGTGCTCCCCGAGGCGCTGCGCGACGAGAACCCGCTGGGCATCCCGCGCCGGGTCGACGGCCGGATCGAGCTCCCCTAGAGCAGGGATCCCGTCCTGCGGCATCGCGGCGTGAGGGCGAGCCAGAAGGCTGACTCCCGGTCCGGCTTCTCGTTCGTACCCGAAAACGTTTCGGCGGAACCGGCGTGCCATCCCCTAGTCTGAGTCGTCCCGAAAGTTTCGAAAGGCGCCAGATGACCACCCCCCAGACCTCCCGACCGACCCTGAAGCAGGTGGCGCAGCGCGCCGGCGTCTCCCAGGCCACCGCGTCCAAGGTGCTGAACGGCCGTGCCGACGTCTCCGCCGAGACCCGGGAGCGCGTGCTCCGCGTGCTCGACCAGGAGGGCTACCAGGCCCGCGGCATCCGGCCGTCCGCCGCGGGACACCGCCGGGTGACCGCGCTGTTCGACTCCGTGACGTCGCAGTACGCGTCCCTGATCCTCGAGGGCATGATCGGCGCTGCCGCCGTCGCAGAGATCGACGTGAACGTGCAGCTGACGCCGCCCGGCTTCGCCGACCCGTCGCGCAAGGCCGCGCGCGCCTGGGTGCACGAGAACTCGACCTCCGTCGGGGTGATCGCGGTCACGTCGTCCCTGCCGTCCGAGGTGATCCAGACGGCCAGCCGGCTCAACCTCCCCTTCCTGACCATCGACCCCGCCGACGACCACCAGGCGGACCTCGTGAGCATCAGCGTCACCGACTGGACCGGCGCCCGCACCATGGCGGACCACCTCCTCCAGCTCGGGCACCGACGCATCGGCTGGGTCGGCGGGCCGACCCAGTCCACGCCGACGATCGAGCGCTTCCGCGGCTACCGGTCGGCGCTCGAGAAGGCCGGGATCCCGGTGGAGACGGAGCTGTGCCGCAACGGCCCGTACAGCTTCGAGGCCGGGGTCGAGGCGGGCGCCGCACTGCTCGCGCTGCCCGATCGCCCGACCGCCATCATGGGGGCGAACGACGCCATCGCGTTCGGCGTCATGGAGGCCGCACGGCGGGCGGGGCTCTCCCTGCCCGGGGACCTCTCCGTCGGCGGCTTCGACGACATCCCGCAGGCGGAGTGGGTGACCCCGAAGCTCACCTCGGTGCGCGCACCGCTGGTCGGCATCGGGCGCCTCGCTCTCGAGACCATCCTCGCCCTCTCCGCCGGCAAGGAGCCGCCGTCGCACCACATCCAGCTGGCCACCCGGCTGATCGCGCGCGAGTCGACCGCGCCGCCGCGCGACGGCGCCCGGGGCTAGCTCCGGGCGCCGCCGCGCGACGCCCGGGGCTAGCCCCGCTGCGTTGTGTCGAGCCTCGAAAATTTTCGGGATTGGCTCGAAAGGTTGACCGTGATCTGACCCGATGTTAACTTGGGCGCTACAGAGAGCCCCTGTTGTAGCGGACCTGGCTGGACGAGGACGTCGACCCATCGATATGGACAGCCACCGGTCTTCGGCGTCGTAGATCCCACGGCCCAGCGCAGGCATCGTCGTGCCTGCGCGGTCGGTCGTGCCTCCGTTCCCGCGGAGGTCGGCGCCGCATCCCCGCTTCGGCGGAACGACCCCGCGTGCGACACCGGCTCCTATGAAACCCAAGGAGCGACAATGCAGTCAGCACGATTCAGGGGAGCACAGCGCTCCATCGCCGCGGTCGCCGTCACCGGCATGGCCGTCGCGGCACTCGCGGGATGCACCGGATCCGGCGGGTCCGGCGGCGGTGGAGGAGAGGGTGGCTCGGCGACGTCGGGCACCGTGGACTGGTGGGGCTGGACCCCGGAGCAGGCGGTGGCCGAGGAGTACATCTCCGCCTTCAACGAGGAATACCCCGACATCACGGTCAACTTCCGCCAGCTCACCATCGACGGCTACGAGGCGGCTCTCCGCCCCGCGTTGGCGTCGAACACCGGCCCCGACCTCTTCGACATCGCGCCCGGCGCGCAGTTCGTGCAGTTCGGCCCGAACGGCACCGACCTGACCGAGCAGGTCTCCGAGGCGCTCGGCGACGACTGGGAGGACAAGCTCGCCCCGATCGGCGTCGCCGGCCTCACCGACGAGGACGGCGCCCTGCGCGGCATCCCCGTCGGCTCCACCTTCGCGGGCCCGGTCTGGATCAACCAGCAGATCTTCGACGAGCAGGGGCTCACCCCGCCGACGACCGTCGATGAGTGGGTGAGCGTCTGCGAGAAGCTCGAGGCAGCGGACATCGGCTGCTTCGTGCAGGGCGCGTCCCAGGTCGCGTTCGACCAGGACACCATCCAGGCGATCGCGGACACCATCAATCCCGGCCTGTTCACCAAGGCCACGCGCGGCGAGGCCGAGTGGACGGACCCCGACCTCGTCGAGGCCTTCGCCACCTGGCAGCGCCTGTTCGACGAGGGCATCATGCAGGAGGGCGCGCTCGGCGTACAGCAGTACCCGGACGCCAACAACGCCTTCATGGCGCAGGACTACGCCATGGTCATGATGGGCACCTGGTACATGCAGTTCACCCGCCCCAACAACATGACGCTCGCCATCGAGGCGGCCGGCGTCGGCGGCGCCGAGCCGTTCAACATGACGCCGATCCCGTTCCCCGCCGCGACCGCGGAGGGCACCCCCGGCGCGATGTTCGGTGACGCCAACTACGGTCTCGTCGTGAACACCAAGGCCGACGCCCGCAACGCCGCGACCACGTTCGCGGTGTGGCTCGGCACGTCGGAGGAGGGCCAGCAGATCGTGGCCAACGCGCTCAACGACATCCCGTCGCTGACCAGCGTGCAGCCCGACTGGGACACCATCGAGCTCGTCAACCCCGAGGTCCAGCGTCCCAAGCTCGAGGAGCTCTACGAGCGCGCCGCCACGGTGACCGACAACCGCCTGCTGCCGAACAGCGACCTCGCCGACGCGATCGGCAACGCCGCGACCACCCTGGCCGCGGGCGACGTGACCCCGGAGGAGGCGACCGAGACCCTGCAGTCGGCCGCAGAGTCCGCGGGCGTCACCTTCCAGTAGCAGCACCCCATCCGGCGAGGCGGGTCCGCGGTCGTACGCGGGCCCGCCTCGGCGGTGCGATCCAGCAGAAACGGATGGACGACGTGGTCATCAATGCACCTGTACTGACGAAGCCGGGCGACGCCTGGGAGCCCCGGTCCCAGCCGAAGCGGAGGCCGAAGCGGCTCCGCTCCCCCGGCTACGCCTGGCTTGTCCCCGCCCTCGCGCTCTCGGTGGGCCTCATCTACTACAGCGTCGGCTACACGGGGTACATGTCGACCCTGGAGTGGGACGGGGTCAGCCCGGTCTCGCGGCCGGTCGGCGCCCAGAACTACATCGACGCGTTCCAGGACCCCATCTTCTGGAAGGCGATCCGCAACACCGTCGTGTTCTTCGTCTTCTCGTTCGTGGTCCAGACGGCCCTCGGCATCCTGTTCGCCGCGATCATGCACTCGAAGGTGAAGCTGGCGGTCCTCTACAAGGTCGTCATCTTCCTGCCGGTGGTGCTCGCCCCGTCGATCATGGCGCCGGTCTTCCGGCAGATCTTCAGCGCGGACGGGCAGGTGAACCAGTTCCTCGAGGCGGTCGGTCTCGGCTTCCTCGCCCACCCGTGGCTGGCCGACCAGGCCACCGCGCTGCCGGTGCTGATGGTCATCACCATCTGGCACAACACCGGCCTCACCTTCATCCTCTACTTCGCCGCCATGGGCCAGATCGAGCCCGAGGTCATGGAGGCGGCGCGCATCGACGGCGCCGGCAACCTCCGCGCCCTCTGGAGCATCGTGCTCCCCGGCGTGCAGGGCACCACCGTCGCGATCTTCATCCTCAGCATCATCGGTGCGCTGAAGACCTTCGACATCCCCTACCTCGTCACCCTCGGCGGGCCGAACTACGCCACGGAGTTCCTGGGCACGCTCATCTATCGCGAGAGTATCCCCCTGGCGAACGCCGGATACGGGGCCGCGATCTCGATCATCCTGCTCGTGCTCGCGCTCGGCCTCTCGATGATCGTCAACGTCCGTTCGCAGCGGAAGGAGCAGTGATGTTCGAAACACGCAGTCGCAGGGCCAAGGTCGGCCTGCAGATCCTCATCACCGTGCTGGTGCTGCCGTTCCTGTTCCCCCTCGTCGCCATGGTGCAGGGCTCCCTCGCCGGCATCGGCTGGGGCAACTACGAGGCCGTGCTCTCCCGCCCGGAGCTCCCGCTGTTCTTCCGCAACAGCATCCTCATCTCGGCGGGCACGATCGCCGTCGTCTACGTCTGCACGATGCTGGCGGCGTTCGCGTTCTCGAAGCTGCACATCCGCGGACGCGAGGTGTTCTTCTGGCTGATCCTCGCCGCGCTCACGCTTCCCGAGGTGGTGCTGCTCACGCCGCTGTTCTCCACGACGCTGCAGCTCGGGCTCTACAACACCTACTGGTCCGTCATCCTGCCGCTCGCGGCCCTGCAGATCCCGTTCACCGTGCTCATCACGCGGTCGTTCATGAACGGGATCCCGGACGGGCTGCTCGAGGCCGCGCGGATCGACGGCGCGAGCACGATGCGCGCGTTCTGGCACATCATCCTGCCGCTCACGCGTCCGATCGCCGCGGCGATCGTGGTGCTCACGTTCATCGGCGCGTGGAACAACTTCCTCCTGCCGCTCGTGTTCCTGCAGAGCCCGGACACCCAGACGATCACGCTGCTGCCGACCTTCTTCATCGGTCAGTTCAACAACGACCAGACGAAGGTGCTCGCCGCGGCGGTCATCACGGCCCTGCCCATCGTCCTCGCCTACCTGCTGCTCCAGCGGCTGTTCGAGCGCGGGCTGGCGGCGGGCGCGATCAAGTGACGCCGGGTGCCGCCGCGCTGGTCCTCTCCGGAGGACCGGGATACAGCGATCCGTGGCACCCGTTCGAGCGCACGTCTGCGTCGCTGGGCGCACTGCTCGACGGCGCCGGCCACCGCGTGGAGGTCTCCACCGCGGTGGCCGCGCGCCTCGCCGACCTCACCGGGGTCGACCTCCTCGTGGTCAACGCTCCGCTGCCTGACGATCCGCTCGCGGCCGAGGAACTGACGGCCGCGTCGGAAGGCCTGCGGGCCTTCCTCGACCGCGGCGGCGCGGTCCTCGCCGTTCACGTCGGGGTGACGACCCTGCTCGGCCTGCCGGAGTGGAGCTCGATCGTCGGGGCCCGCTGGGTGCCCGAGCAGAGCGGACATCCGCCGCTCGGGCCGACCGAGGTGCTCCGCATCGACGATCCGCGCACCGGACCCAGCGGTCCCTTCGCCCTCGTCGACGAGCGCTACAGCGACCTTGCGCTCGGCGACGACCTCGACGTCGTGGTGGAGCACGAGCACGACGGACGCACGCATCCCCTCGTCTGGACGAGGACCGTCGGCGCGGCACGCATCGTCGCCGACGCCCTCGGGCACGGACCGGAGTCGTTCGACTCGGCCGCGCACCGGGACGTCGTCCTGCGCCTGGCCGAGTGGGCGCTCACCCCCTGACCTAACACGCCGCCGAAAATTTCGGCGTATCCCCGCAATGTTGCGAAGCCGCCGAGCGCGCGCTTAGCTTGATCCCGACACGGGCCGCCCGGCCCGCGTCCGACGAAGGAGTTGACCTTGCCCCTCATCCAAGTGGACCTGAGCGCCGCGGTGTACGACGAGCTGCACGAGCAGATGAGCACCGAGATCCAGGCGGCGCAGGTGGAGGCGCTGGGCATCACCCCGGACGACCTCTTCCACGTCTTCCGGCCGCACCAGCCCGGCGAGCTTAAGTTCGACCCCGGCTACAACAACGTCGACCGCCGCGACCTCGTGCTCATCCACATCACGATGGTGCACATGTACCCCGTGGCGAAGAAGCGGGCGCTGTTCGAGGCCATCGTGCGCCGGCTCGGCGCGCTCGGCATCCGCTCGGAGGACATCCTCATCAGCGTCGTCGAGAACGGCTTCGAGGATTGGTACGCGGGCCGATGAGCGCACTCGACCGAGCACCCCTTGACGTCCTCTTCATCGGCGGCACCGGAACGATCAGCGCGTCCTGCGTGCGGCTCGCCGCCGAGGTCGGCATGACCGTGCACGTGCTGAACCGCGGGCGGAACTCCGCCGGCCGCGACCTGCCCGAGTCCGTGCACTGGCTCACGGGCGACGTGACCGACGACGACAGCCTGCTCGCCGCGCTCGGCGAGCTGCGGTTCGACGTCGTGGTCAACTTCCTCTCCTACGACGGCCCGGACGCCGAGCGCATGGTGCGGCTCTTCGCCGACCGCACGAAGCACTACGTCCACATCAGCACCGCCTCGCTCTACGGCAAGCCCGTGCTTCAGACGCCGATCACGGAGTCGACGCAGCTGCACAACCGCTTCACCGAGTACTCGCGGAAGAAGCTCGACGCCGAGCACGTGCTGACCCGCGCGTTCGCGGAGCAGGCGTTCCCCGTGACGATCATCCGCCCGTCGCACACCTACGACGACGCGAACCCGCCTCTTCCGGGCGGCTGGACCATCTTCGACCGCATCGCCCGGGGCGACGAGATCGTCGTGCACGGCGACGGGACGTCGCTCTGGACGCTGACACACGCCGAGGACTTCGCGCAGGGCCTGATCGGGCTGCTGGGCAACCCCCGCGCAATCGGCGAGGCGTTCCACATCACCGGCGACGAGACCTACACCTGGGACCAGATCTACACGCTGGTCGCGGGCGCCCTCGGCGTGGACGCGAAGCTCGTGCACATCCCCACGGAGATGATCTCCGTCGCCGCCCCCGACTGGTTCTGGTCGGAGCTGCTCGCCGGGGACCTCGCGCACAGCGCCGTCTTCGACAACTCGAAGCTGCGCCGCTACGTGCCGGGCTACTTCCCCTCGCTGACGTTCCACCGCGCGGTGCTGCGGATGGCCGAGTGGCGGAAGGCCAACCCGGACCGCACCCAGCCCGACGCGGGAACGGACGCCGTGTTCGACCGCCTGGTCGAGGGGTACCACCGTGCCGCCGAGGTCTACGCGTCGCTCGCGCCGAAGGGCGAGTGAGCGGCCGGTGAGCGGCACGGGTCAGGGGGACGCCGAGGGTCGCGGGCGGACGCAGCTCGAGCGCCGGCGCCTCGGCACCACCCCGCTCGAGGTGACGCCGGTCTGCGTGGGCACGAGCCCGCTCGCCGGCATGGCGTTCCTCTACGGCTACAGCGTCGACGAGGAGACGGCGGTGGCGACCGTCGAGGCGGCGCTGGACAGCCCGTTCAACTTCCTCGACACCTCGAACGGCTACGGCAGCAACGGTGAGAGCGAGCACCGCATCGGGCTCGCCCTCGCCCGGCGCGGCGGACTGCCGGACGGGTACGTGCTCGCCACGAAGGTGGATCCGGCGCCCGGATCGAGCGACTTCTCCGGTGCGCGCGTGCGGGCGTCCCTCGAGGAGAGCATGACGCGGCTCGGCGTCGACCACATCCCGCTGCTGCACCTGCACGATCCGGAGCGCATCCCGTTCGAGGAGGGCGTCGCACCCGGCGGCCCGCTCGAGACGCTCGTGCGGCTGAAGGAGGAGGGCCTCGTCGACCACCTCGGCGTGGCCGGCGGCACGCTCGACGTGATGCACCGGTACGTGGACACCGGCGCGTTCGACGTCGTGCTGAATCACAACCGCTACACGCTGCTCGACCGCTCGGCCGAGGCCCTCTATGACAAGGCGGCCGCCCGCGGCATGGGCGTGCTGAACGCCGCCCCGTACGGCGGCGGCATGCTGGTCAAGGGCCCCGAGGCGCAGCCGAAGTACGCGTACGGGCAGCGCGACGACACCATCCCGCAGCGGGCTGCCGAGATGATGGCGGCATGCGAGCGGCACGGCGTGCCCCTTGCTGCTGCGGCCCTGCAGTTCTCCGTGCGGGACCCGCGCATCACCTCGACCGTGGTCGGCATGTCGTCGCCGAGGCGGATCGCGCAGACGCTCGAACTGCTGGCCGTCGACATCCCGGCGAGCCTCTGGGAGGAGCTGGACTCTCTCACTCCCCCGCGCGAGCTTTGGCTCGACTGAGGCCGGACGCATCGGGGCCGCACCACACGGACGAGCCGGTCGGGGCCGGGGAAAGGGTCGCGGTCGGGTCACGGCTCTCACCCTGCCGGATCCCCTCGTCGTCGGAATGACTGCACTGCTCCGCGGTTTGGGCGAGGATGACCTTGGGGCGCCCGCCGGCTCCTTCGCCTTCGACAACCGCGTCGTTCGCGAATCGCCACTCGAGCGGCCGGCGGCCGGCTGACCCCGCACCGAAGGACACGACCCGCACGACCCGCACGACCCGCACGACCCGCACGACCCGCACCTCCGACCCGCTCATCTCTCCCGGAAGGCACCCATGAGAACCGATCTGCCCGTCGTCCCCCTCGGACGCTCCGACCTCTCCATCACCCGCGTGGGCTTCGGCGCCTGGGCCGTCGGCGGTCCGCGCCAGGGCGACTGGGCCTTCGGCTGGGGGCCGCAGGACGACGACGAGTCGCTGCGCGCCATCCGCCACGCCGTCGAGAGCGGCGTGAACTGGATCGACACCGCCGCCATCTACGGGCTCGGCCATTCCGAGGAGGTGGTCGGCCAGGCCGTCCGCGACTTCCCCGAGCAGGACCGCCCCTACATCTTCACCAAGGGCGGCGTGGTCTGGGACGGCGACGACCGCGCGAAGCCCTCCCGGCGGATCGCGAACCCGGAGTCCCTGAAGCGCGAGGTGGACGCGTCCCTGCGCCGGCTCGGCGTCGAGCGCATCGACCTCTACCAGGTGCACTGGCCCACCACCGACGGGACGCCCGTCGAGGAGTACTGGCAGGCGATGCTCGACATCCAGGCCTCCGGCAAGGCCCTCGCCATCGGGCTCTCGAACCACTCGCCCGCCCAGCTGGAGGCGGCGGAGCGGCTCGGCCACGTCGACTCGCTGCAGCCCAAGTTCTCCGCCCTCGCGCCGCAGAGCGCGGAGGACGTGCTGCCCTGGTGCGCCGACCACGGCACCGGCACCATCGTCTACAGCCCCATGGGCTCCGGCCTGCTGAGCGGCGCCTTCACCGCCGAGCGGGTCCAGAACCTGCCCGAGGACGACTGGCGCAAGCACAGCGACGACTTCACGACGAACCTGGCGAAGAACCTCGCTCTCGGTGAGGCCCTCGGGCGCGTGGCCGAGCGGCACGGCGTGCCGCAGGCCGCCGCCGCGGTCGCCTGGACGCTCGGCTTCCGCGGCGTCACGGGCGCCATCGTCGGCGCCCGACGCCCCGACCAGATCGACGGCTGGCTCCCCGCCGCATCCCTCGAGCTGACCCCGGAGGACTACGCGGAGGTCCGCGCCGCCGGGGCCGAGGCCTCCCCCGCGTAAGCACCTCACTCCCGTCCCGCACCGGAGGAGGTGCGGGACGGGACCGGCGCCCCTGCCGCTGCCGCTGCCGCTGCCGCTGCCGCTGCAGGCAAAGCAAAGCACGGCGAGGGCCGGTCGCCGCGGGGACTTCGCCGCAGCGCGGCGTAGAATCCTCTGTGCCCTCCACGCCCCCGCAGACCTCTCGACCCATCGACCGAACCGACCTCGCGACCACGCTGCGTGTGCTCGCCGAGCTGTCGGAGTTCGACGCCGAGCACCCCGACTTCACGGCCGTGCGCCGGGCCACGGCGAAGTTCTTCAAGGAGCACAAGCGGGGCCGCCGCCTGGAGCGCCGCGAGCGGATCGCGTCGGCAGACCGCGTCGTCGTGGCTGCCACCGCAACGGGCGCGCCGGACCGCATCGACGACGAGACCCGCGGCATCCCGCTGGCGAGCCGCTCGGCGGCGCCGATCGCCGGCGAGCTGCTCCGGCCGCGCAACTGCTACATCTGCAAGCAGCCCTACACGACGGTCGATGCGTTCTACCACCAGCTCTGCCCCGGGTGCGCGGCGACGAGCCACACCAAGCGAGAGGCGCGCGTCGATCTCACGGGCAGGCGGGCGCTGCTCACCGGCGGCCGCGCCAAGATCGGCATGCACATCGCGCTCAGGCTGCTGCGCGACGGGGCCCGCACGACCATCACCACGCGCTTCCCGCGCGATGCGGTGCGCCGCTTCTCGTCGCTGCCCGATTCCGCCGACTGGCTGCACCGCCTCGAGATCGTTGGCATCGACCTGCGCGACCCGGCCCAGGTGATCGCCCTGGCCGACCACGTCGCTGCGCAGGGGCCGCTCGACATCCTCATCAACAATGCCGCGCAGACCGTGCGCCGCTCCCCCGGCGCCTACCGGCCGCTCGTCGAGGCCGAGCTGGCGCCGCTGCCCGACGGTCCCCTGCCGAAACTGGTGACCTTCGGGCACACGAACGACGCGCACCCGATCGCGCTCACGCAGTCGGTGAACGCGCACCCCATCCTCGCGTCCGCCGCCGCCACGGCCGACCGGCTGACGGCCGAGGCGATGGCCGCCGGGTCGAGCTCGCTCGAGCGTCACCTCGCCGGGACCGCGATCGACGCGGGCGGGCTCATCCCCGACGAGTCCACGGTCAACTCGTGGACGCAGCACGTGGACATGGTCGAGCCGCTCGAGATGCTCGAGGTGCAGCTGGTGAACGCGACCGCGCCGTTCCTGCTCCTCTCCCGCCTCCGCGCGTCCCTCGCCGCGTCGTCCGCTCGCCGGGCCTACGTGGTGAACGTGTCCGCCATGGAGGGCGTGTTCTCCCGCGGCTACAAGGGGCCGGGTCATCCGCACACGAACATGGCGAAGGCGGCGCTGAACATGCTGACCCGCACCAGTTCGCGTGAGATGTTCGAGAGCGACGGCATCCTCATGACGGCGGTCGACACGGGCTGGATCACGGACGAGCGACCGCATGCCACGAAGGTGCGTCTGGCCGAGGAGGGCTTCCACGCCCCGCTCGATCTCGTCGACGGCGCCGCCCGCGTCTACGACCCCATCGTGCGCGGCGAGGCGGGCGACGACCTGTTCGGCGTCTTCCTCAAGGACTTCGAGCCGTCCCCCTGGTGACGTCGGGGCGCCCGCCCCGCCGCGGGTGTCGGCCACGCCCCGCGCCTCCGGAGCCAGTATCGTCTGGGGAATGACGGCGACCGGCGCGGACTCGGAGCACGCGCTCCGCGAGCGCGTGCTCGCGGCCGGGGTGCACCTGTTCACGGCGTCCGGTGTGCTGCTCGCGCTGGCGATGGTGCACTTCTCCTACCTGCAGGACGTGCGCACGGTGCTGTGGCTCTTCCTCGCGGCGATGTTCATCGACGGGGTCGACGGCTTCCTCGCGCGCGGTGCTCGCGTGAAGACCGTGCTGCCGACCGTCGACGGGGCGCTGCTCGACAACATCGTCGACTTCATCACCTATGCGTTCGCGCCCATGGTGCTGCTGTGGGCCACCGGATACCTGCCCGACGGCATCGCCGGCGGGGCCGTCGCCGGGGCGGTGCTCCTCGCCTCCGCCTACCAGTTCTGCCGCACCGACGCGAAGACCGACGACCACTTCTTCCGGGGGTTCCCGAGCTACTGGAACATCGTGGCCTTCTACGTCGTCGTGCTCGAGCTCGGCCAGGTCGCGACCGTCGTTCTGCTTCTCGCCCTCGCGGTCGCCTCGTTCGTGCCGATCGATTACCTCTACCCGTCGCGCACGCGCCAGCTGTGGCGCACCACGATGATCCTCACCGCGCTCTGGTTCGTCGGCTACGCCGCGGCGGTGGCGACCCTGCCGGACACCCCGGCCTGGATCATCGCCGCGACCCTCCTCTACGTCGGGTACTACACGGTCACCTCGATCGTGTTCACGGTCCGCCGCCGAGGTGACGAGCGAAGCGCGGACGGGACCACGAGCGGGGCCACGAGTCGCGCGGCGGACGGGGCGATGCGGTAGGAGTCGGGAAGCCAAGGAGTCCTGCACATGAGAACCACTCTCCGAGCCCTGGCGATGGCGCCGGCGCTCGCCCTGTTCCTCGTCGCCGCCACGCCCGCTCAGGCAGCCCAGCCGCTGCCCGCTGCGGCTTCGAGCAGCGCCGACATCCAGCAGGCCGCCGTCACCCTCTCACCCTGGCCTGTGCTCCGCAGGGGCGCCAACAGCACATGGTTCCCCGTCACGGTCCGCTCGCTGCAGTATCTGCTCACCGCATACGGCTCGCGCGTCGCCGCGGACGGTGTATTCGGTCCGGCGACGGATGCGGCCGTGCGGGCGTATCAGCGTGCGCACAGTCTCGCCGTCGACGGTGTCGTCGGCGCCGCGACGTGGTCGTCGCTCATCGTCACGGTCGAGCGCGGCAGCACCGGCTCGGCGGTCCGGGCGGTGCAGGATCAGATCAACTTCCGCCGCAGCATGAGCGGCTCGCTGCTCCTATCGGTCGACGGAGTGTTCGGCGCCAGAACGGATGGCGCCGTGCGCCAGTTCCAGGAGGTCATGGCGCTGCAGATGCCCGTCGCGGTGGACGGCGTCGTGGGTCCTCAGACCTGGAGAGGCCTCGTCACCGGCCACGTCGGACCCGAGTAACGCGGTGCGGCATCGCGGGGTACGCACTATTGCGTATCCCGCGATGCCGCAGCCACTCCTATCGTCCGAAGCAGCCGGAGCATCCGGACGCACCGAGGACAGGGAGAGGGCGATGTCGGTCGAGACGACTCGGAAGACCATGACGGACTACTTCGCCGCGATGGTCGAGCGAAGGGACTTCTCGCAGTTCTTCACGGCGGACGTCGTGTGGACGATCATGGAGACGGGCGAGCAGATCCACGGCCGGAGCGCCGTGCGGGACCACATCACCAACGGACAGACCCGGATCTTCGACGCTCGGCCCCATGTCGAAAACCTGGTCGTGACCGACGGGGTGGTGGCGCTCGAGTCGGTCTTCGTCGGCACGCACATCGGCGAGTTCGCCGGCATGCAGCCGACCGGCGTGCTCGTGGAGGTCCCGTACACGATGTTCTACCGGGTGACCGACGAGGGGATCGCCGAACTCCACTCCTACCTGTCGCCCAGCCTCGTGCTCGACCAGCTGCGCCGCGGGACGCCCTCGACGGCGAACGCTGCCAGCTCGACCGCGATGTGATCCTCGGAACGAGGGCACAGCACGTATCGCGCGCTCGTTCCGAGGATCAGGACAGCACGTTCGCGGCCCCTACCGGACGGTGTACGTCTGCGTCACGGACGAGGCGGAGAAGCCCGCCTGCACGCCGCCGCCGGCCACCGTGATGCGGTTGCCCACCAGCACCGGGAAGATGCCGTGCCGCGCGGTCGGCATCGGGGTGCCGAGCCGCCACCTGCCCGTCTGCGGGTTGTAGATGTCCACCCGGTCGTACACGCGTTGGCTCGTCGCCCCGGCGCCGGTCGCGGTCTCGCCGCCGAAGACGAACATCTCGCCCTTCGAGAAGACCGCCTTACCCATGCCGCCGCGGGCCTGGGGCAGAGGGGCGAGGCCGGAACCGGCGGTCGCGCTCGATCGCCAGGCGTTCGTGGCGGGGTCGTAGACCTGCAGGGTGTCGAAGCCGTTGGCCACGGAGTTGCCGTCCCCACTGCCCGGTCCGCGGCCGCCTGCCACGTACAGCCGGCTGCCGTCCGTGCTCGACGCCGCGTGGTTGCGGCCCTGCGGCATCGGCGCGATCTCGGTCCAGGTGTTCGCCACCGGGTCGAAGCGGGCCGCGCGGGTCGTGGTCGTGCTGCCGACGATGCCGCCCGCCACGAACACCTTCCCGCCGATCAGGGCGGACGAACTCGAACCCGCCGCGAACGGCATGTCGGGCCCGAGGGTCCAGCGGTTCGTCGCAGGATCGAAGATCTGCACCTTGCCGGCGCCCGAGCCGAGCCCGCCGAAGAGGTAGAGCCTGCCGCCGATCACCTCGGCGGTGTGGTGGTGGCCGACGAAGGGCCGGACCGGAAGGTCGCTGCGCCAGGTTCCGGTCGAGAGGTTCAGCGCGAGGGTCGCGTTGCTGCTCTCCCCGACGAGGTACAGGGAGGAGCCGACGACGCCGCCAGCCACCTCGCCGAGGGCGACCGGCATGGCCGGGCCGGTCTCCCACCGCTGCTGGAAGCGCCCGGTGTAGGTGCTGGTGGCGTGGCTGCCGCCGGTGAAGTAGACGGTGTCGCCCCACACCCCCGCGACCGCGGTCTTGCGCCCGCCGGGCAGGGACGGCAGCACCGACCAGACGTTGCTGGCGGGGTCGTACGCCGTGACGTCGCGGCTGGCGATGTTGCCGGTGTTGGTGCCGCCCATCACGAGGAGCTGGCCGTCGCGCACCACGGTGGCGATGTGGCTGCGGGGCCTGGGCAGGCTGGCGACCTTGGTCCACACGTTGGTCGCGGGGTCGTAGCGGTGCACGTCGGCCTGCAGGCCGGTGTTCTCGTTCTCGTTGTGCTGCCCGCCGATCGCGTAGATCTTGCCGTCGATTGCGGCGCCGCCCAGGTGGTTGCGCGGGTTCGGGAGGCCGGCCCGCGCGGTCCAGGTCGTGCCGCCGTCCAGGTTGAGCACCCAGTGGTCCGGCTGATCGGGGTCGGCGGTGGATCCGGCGACGCGGTTCGTGCCGCCGTAGTAGTGCA
Source organism: uncultured Microbacteriaceae bacterium (assembly GCA_947487835.1). Lineage (GTDB taxonomy): Bacteria > Actinomycetota > Actinomycetes > Actinomycetales > Microbacteriaceae > Planctomonas. Next base: position 93,242 of record CANKXX010000002.1, on the reverse strand, counting down.
GCTCCCGCCCGACGATCGCGGCGGCGCCCGCCCCGCGCGGTGCGGGGAGCTGCGGCCCGGCGCTGTAGGTGCGCGTCACGGTGTCGAACTTCCAGACGCTGCGGGTCGCAGGGCCGGGGTGGTCGCCCACGTAGCCGCCGACGAGCCAGATGGTGGTGCCGTCCACGACGACCGGTGAGTGCGTCAGCTCGACCGGGAAGTCGGGCAGCCGCGACCAGCTGTTGCCCGCGATGTCGTACACGTCGCTGCGCGCAGTCGTCGTGGTGCCGACGTCGAAGCCGGAGAACACGTACAGCCTGCCGTTCACGACCGCGCCCTGTCCCTCAGACTTGCCGATCGGGGCGTTCGTCTTGGAGTCCCAGCTGAACGGGGTGGGGTCGCCGGCCGTGGGCGTCGGCGTGGTGCCGGAGCCCGACGGCCCGACCACCGAGATGGCCGCGACACTCGGCTGATCCACCTTCGCGGTGAAGGCGACGTCGAGGCGGCCGTCGCTCACGGGGACCGTGTACGTCCTCGTCGTCGCGGTCATCGCGCCCACGGCGGCGAAGATGTCGAAGTCGACGAGCTCCGTCGTCCCGCCCTCGAGGTTGGCGCTGAAGACCCGCTTGCCCGCACCGCCGGGGCCGCCGCCCGTGGCGCCGTGGTACAGCTCGGCGAAGTGCAGGGTGACCGTGTAGGTGCCGCTCGCGTTCACCGGGATCGCGTAGCCGAAGCCGCCGCGGTCCACGGTGGCGCTCCGCTCGTTCAGGTAGAGGGTATCGTCCGTGGTGTTCGCGATCGCGGTGACCCGGCTGTTCGAGTAGGTCTTGCCGCCGGTGAAGTGGGCATCGGCCGCCCAGGTGGCGCCGCCCGTGCTGACGGAGCCGCCGCCGGCGTTCACCCGCACCGTCTGAGCCGGGGTCGGCGTGGGTGTCGGGGTGGGCGTGGGCGTGGGGCTGTCGGGCACGTTGTCCACGGTGAAGGTCGTCGCCCCGTTGGCGACGTGCCCGTCCGAGTGCGTGATCCGGGTGCTGATGGTGTGCGAGCCCTCGCCGATGCCCCGGGTGTCGAACGCGTTGGCCGCGGTCGCGCTGCCGCCCGCGAAGTCGAAGGGGGCCTCCCGCTCAACGTGTCGCGGCGCTCCTGTCATCGCCTCGTTGTCGAGCCAGAACTCGACCATGCGGATCTCCGCCTGCGCGGGCACGAAGGGGTAGATCGAGCTCTTCACCGACGCCCCGCTGAGGAGGCCCGACGGCGTCCGGCTCGCGGATGTGCTCACCTGCATCGGCGCCCCGTCGGCGTCGTGCGCGGCGGCCGGCGTGGGCACCGCGACGGCGAGCAGCAGTCCCACCGTCGCAACAGCGAGGACGCGTGCCCGCTTCCGCGGGCGGGCCGCAGGAGAGGGTCGCGCGGGTCGGGTGGCTCGGGTGACCGTCAGCGGGTCGGACGGAGAGGGGACGGGCGTGGACGCGCCTCGGAAACTGGGCATGCGGGAGCTCCTCGGGAAGGGCACGGCCTGTCCGGCGTTCGGGATGAGGGTTCTCCGCCGTATTTCACGGGTCCGTAATTCGTGAGGCTAGTACCTGAGAATGCTTCATGTCACGCGTTTGGTGCGCACGGGGGCGTGGGTAGACCAGAGGCGGCGAGGCGCGGGGTCCGGCGGCAGTGACTGGCGGCCGTTCCGTGGGTTGACGCTCGCCGCCGCGCGGCACGCTCGGGGTGCTACAGCAGGGGAAGCCCGATGCTGGCCATGAATATCTCCGGGCTCACCGGCTGCCCGTCCTTCTGCACCTCGTAGTGGAGGTGACAGCCGGTCGAGACTCCGGTGCTTCCCTCAGCGCCGAGGGGGACGCCCGCGGTCACCTGCTGTCCGACGGCCACGACGAGCGAGTCCCACTGCATGTGGCCGTAGATCGTGACGAGTCCTTCTCCGTGGTCGATGCGGACGGCGTTGCCGAGCCCTCCGGACGACCCGGCCGTAGTCACGACGCCGGTGCCGGCGGCATAGACGGTCGCCCCGCACGCCTGCACCATGTCGTACCCTTTGTGATTCTTCGAGCACGGGCCGCAGCCCGGTACCGGGTTGTAGCCGGAACCACGGCCCTTCGAGTAGAGGCCGACGAGCGGGTAGCCCCAGTCCCCGCTGGCCACGGACGTGGCAGCCGTGGTGTCGGCGACCGTTGCGGGACGATCCTCGGCGTTCCCGATGCTCACCGCGCCGATGGCCAACGCGATCAGGAAGACGAGCACGCGGACGCCATCGGCGAGGACCGGCCCGTAGACGGGGCGATGCGCGTTCCCACCCGAGGGCGGTCGCGCCGCCGCCGCGGTCGCCCGGCCGCGGGAGAAGGACGGCGGCGCTGACGTCCGACCCGCGGGAGCGGCGTCGGCGTCGTGCGCCGGCCCTGCGTCGTTCGCCAGCCCTGGGTCGACCGGCAGCCCAGCGTCCTTCACCAGCGCGGAGGGTGTCGGCGAGACCGGCGACGAGTCCATCTTGTCTTCGCTCTGTTGACGATCTGCTTCACTGCGTTCGAGCACCGGTGGAAACGTGACCGGATCCTCGCTGGCGGCCCAAGAAACGGGTCGTGACCGGTCGAATTCCGGACGGGATCTTCGACGGGTGGGAGAGCCGGTGCGTCCGACCTGCTCTCGCGGCGTGCGTGCGCCCATTTTACCGACCCGTCCCCTGGAACTCCAGGCACTCAGCGCGGGGGTCGGGTCGCCGAGGGGAATCCGGATCGCCGTCCTCGTCGCCCTCGGACTCCGCCGGACGGCGCGACGCGACCCGGCGTCTGCCTCATCGGGCATGAATCGGTGAGGCGCGCGTAGCACTCGCTACGCTTCGATTGGCGAGCCGACCTGATGCGGAGGATGGGCAGTGGCCACGCTCAAATGCAGCACGTGCGGAGCGGAGCAGGACTCCGCTGAGCGCTTCTGCTCGGAGTGCCAGGCCTACCTGTGGTGGGACCACACGGAGCAGGCGACGGTGGACTCCTTCGGGGGGACCGCGCACCTCGACGGCACCCGGCCGGACCCGCAGCTCGGCAGTTCCGTTCCCGGCACCGGCGGGGGTGCTCTCACCCTCGAGTTACCACCGCCCCCGCCACCCCTTCCCTCGCATCCGCAGGACGGGCACAGCCCGACGGCCGGCGAGCAGCCGGTAGCGACGGAGCCCGCACCTGCAGCACCTGCCGGCGAGCGGTCGACGCCCACGTCGCCGGCGGTCCGCCATGCCGCGGTTCCGGAGGTCGCCATCGAGACGAGCGAGGTCACGATCGGGGTCGACGGCACGGGAACGCTGATGCTCGGGATCACGAACCCGTCCGACATCGTCGACGGTTACGACGTCACCATCCCTGATGCGCCGCCCTGGCTCGTCGCCACCGCCGAGGACGCCCACCTGATGCCGGGCGAGTCGCGGAAGATCGGCGTGATGCTGTCCGTGCGCAGCGAGGAGATCGTGCTCGCGCAGCGCATCGGGGTGCGCGTGGAGGTGGTCTCCCAGGCCGACGGCAGCCGGCGGGCCGACGCGGCCGTCGACCTGCTCGTACCGCCCGCCGGGCCGCTCATGTCCCTGCTGGCCCGCCCGTCCATCCTCCGACTGCAGGATGTCGCGGCCGGCCGGTTCGTCCTCGTGCTCGACAATCGGTCGTCGAACCACCCCCAGACGTTCGACCTGTCGGCCTCGGATCCGGAGGGGGTCGTGCGGTTCGGGTTCGACCGCCGACGGGTGACCGTGCGACCGGGCGGGGCGGAGGAGGTGAACGTGGAGTTCACGGCGCCGCTGCCGCAGCCGGGTGAGGAGGTGACGCGGCAGGTGACCATCACCGGCGCACATCCCGAGGGTGCCGTCACGGCGACGCTCCTCGTGATCCAGCGCAGCTCGCAGGAAGCCGTCGACGAACCGCTCCGGCTCGTGCTCTCGCCCGCGCACCTCAGCAGTGTCAATGGCGCCGATGCGGACTTCGAGGTGCAGCTCGACAACCGCCGAGGGGAGAGCCCGAAGTCGGTCGTCCTCAGCGCGCGTGACGCGGAGAATCGGCTGACGTTCGCATTCACTCCACGGCAGATCACCGTTCCTTCCGGAGTCATCGCGGGAGCGGCCGCGCGCGTGCGATCCACGCCACCGCCCGCGGGAACGACGGACATGCTGCCCTTCACGGTCGTCGCCTCCACCGGTCAGGTGGACAGCGAGGCGCAGGGGCAGCTGGAGGTCACGGCCACCCCGGACCCGATGTCGACGGCTCTTCTGCACGTGTCGTCGCCGCTCGTGCGACTGGGCAGCGCCGAACGGGGCGTGTTCGACGTGGTCGTCGACAATCGTGACGGCTACGACATCCTCCGGGTGTGGCTCACCGGGACGTCGGACGACGGGGAGGCGCTGCTGACCTTCGACCCGGGAGATGTGTCAGTCCCCGCCCGCTCGATGACCCGTGTCCGCGTCCGAGTCAAGGCGCCTCGTCCGCGTGCCGGCGAGTCGCTCACGCGCGACGTCGAGGTGAGGGCGAGCGACGGACGACGGGCGATCTCCGCCGCCACCAGGATCGCCCAGGACACGCCGGACCTCCGCCCCGCGTGGAGCCGCCTGTTCGTGATCTTCGGCGCGATCTTCGCGGTGATCGGCTCGCTCATGACCTGGGTCGGCACGACGGCGGTCCTCCCCTCGGTCGCCCTGTTCCAGCAGGAGATCGCGAAGCATGTCTCGCTCGTCGACTGGAACTCGGTGGTCGAGGCGGCGGCGCGGGTCATCGTGATCCTGCTCGCCGTGCTGATGGTCCTGGGCTTGACGGGACGGGCCGGCGGGCTGACCAGGGAATCGGCGATCATCGTCGTGCTGCTGACGGCGGGGCTGCTGATCGGGACGCTCGTGCGGGGCGACGAGTTCCGTCCCCCCGCCCTCGGGCTGTTCGTCGTGTGGTTCGGGGCACTACTGGGGTACATCGGCGGTGTGCTCGCTCGACCGCGCCAGGACCGCTAGCCCCCACCGGCTAGCCCCCGACGATCACCGTCATCGCCCCGGGGCCGGGCGCTATCGGCAGCCCGTGCAGCGTGGTGTCGCCGACCCGAGCTGCGGGAAATCCCCCGATCAGCACCGTCATGCTGCCGCGAGCGATCCCGTTGGGCGCGGGAGAGGCACAGACGATGCCGCCGGGGGCGCCGTTGGCGACGGCGGCGGGTGCGCCGCCGATCAGCACCGTGGGAACGGTGGCGACGGGTGTGATCGGGCCACCGAGGTGCGGTGTGGTGCCGTCGACGAGGCTGCAGAGAGCCACATCTCCCAGGCGCAGCGCTGGCCCGGCAGGCATCAGCGATTTCTCGTTCTGCGGTTCACGACCTCACCGTATGCCCGGGCGGGCGTCCGGTCGGGCCCGGAAGGGCGCGCGCCCGCGCACCGGGCTCTGCCCGTTGAGCGGTTGTTGAGTGCACGAAGAGGACGCGGGAGCAGACTCCGGAAGCAGCCTCGTCCGGGACGGCAACAGGGGAAGGACCAGCCCGATGACCAGAACGACCGTCCGTGTGTACGCGCGTGACCCGATCTCCGAGGCGGGCGTCGCGAGCTCGCTCCGCCCCCGGCCGGAGGTCCGCATCCTGGGCCAGGCGGACGACGACACGCCCGAGGTCGTGCTGGTGGTCGCGGACGAGGTCAACGAGGAGACACTCAACACCCTGCGCTTCCTGCGCAGGAACGGGGCGTCGAAGGTCGTGCTGATCGCGGCGCACCTCGACGACAATGCGCTGGTTCGGGCGGTCGAGTTCGGGGTCGTCGGTCTCGTGCGGCGGTCGGAGGCCACCGCCGACCGGTTGGTCAGCGTCGTGCGCAGCGCCTCCCTGGGAGAGGGGGCGGTGCCGCCCGACCTCCTCGGCCGCCTCCTCGACCAGGTCGGTCGCCTGCAGCGGACGATGCTCGACCCACAGGGCATGACCTTCTCCGGTCTCTCGGCACGGGAGATCGAGGTCCTGCGACTCGTCGCCGAGGGGTTCGACACCGCGCACATCGCAATGGAGCTGTCCTACTCGGAGCGGACGGTGAAGAACGTGCTGCACGACCTGACAACCCGCCTCCAGCTGCGCAACAGGTCCCACGCGGTCGCGTACGCGCTGCGGGAGGGGCTGATCTAGCCGACGGTCGTTGCCCCTCCGTCCGGGCGCCCCTGCCCCTCCGCCTGCCCGCGGGTGAGCGCGCTCCCGTCCTTCCGGTCGCAGGGTTGGAGCAGGGCGTCGCGTCCGCGGGTGCCTCGAGCATCCGCGGGAGGCCCGCCGCGACTCGTCGTCGCTCGAGGAGGTTCCGATGATCGGTGAGATCGATGACGCGCTGAGGTCGCTGGTGAAGGCGTCCGAAGGGATCCCGAGGGATCTCGACATCGCCTTCGACGCCCCGACGAAGGACTGGGCGGCGCGGAGGAACGCACCGACGATCGACCTGTTCCTCTACGACATTCGGGAGGACGTGCGACGCCGGGAGTACGGGTGGCGCGAGCAACGCGATGCGCACGGGGTGCTGACCGCGCGCACGCCCACCCCCCGGCTGTTCAAACTGTCCTACCTCGTCACGGCCTGGACCCAGCGCGCCGACGACGAGCACCGGCTCCTCGACGCCCTGCTGCGGTTGTTCCTCCGCTACGACGCCATCCCGGACCAGCTCGTCGCGTCCGTCCGCTCCGACACGGGTCTGCCCTGCTCCATCACCATCGCTCAGCCTCCTCCGGAGGATCGCGCCTTCGCCGATGTGTGGTCCTCACTGGGCGGGGAGCTCAAGCCGTCACTGGACGTCGTCATCACCGCGCCGGTCGTCCGCGACATCCTCTACCCCGCCGGGCCGCCCGCGGAGACCCTCCAGGCGACTGTGAGCGCCGGGCGCCTCGGAATCGACGAGACCGTGACCAGCCGGGGCAGGACGGGCGCCCGAGATGCCTGAGGATCCGAGCATCCTGCACCTCCTCGGGCGGCTCGGCGCCATCGAGGATCGGATCCGCCGGCTCGTCACCGCTCGACGGGCGACCGATCCCCACCCCGATGATCCCTTCCGCGGCCTCTACCTGAGCGACGAGATGATCGACCGGCTCTTCGGCGGTGTGGTGGGCGTGCCGGACTGGTCCGACCCGTCGGCGCGCCTCGCCGCGTGCGAGCAGGCCGCGGACATCGCCGAGGGCGCGGGCTACGACCTCCGGCTGCGGTCCCTCGCCGACGGGTTCGAGCTCGGCCCCATCGACGTCGACCTCCTCGTCATCGCCATCGCCGCGGATCTCGATCCGCGCTTCGAGCGGTTCTTCGCCTACCTCAACGACGACGTGAGCCGGCGGCGACCGTCGGTGGCGGTGGCCCTCGACCTCTGCGGCGTGCCGCTCACGAGCGTCGCGGACCGGGCCCGCCTGATCTCGGGCCCGCTCGTGACGGGCGGGCTGGTTCTCATCGACGAGGACGACCGGCCGTTCCCCGGGCGCTCGGTCCGGGTGCCCGACCGCATCGTCAGTCACGTCCTCGGGGACGACACCGAGGACCGCGCGCTCGCCGGGGTCCTCAGCCAGCCTGTCGATTTCGACTGGGGCGACGACGGCTCCGTGCGGCGGGCGCTCGACCGCAGGGTGCGGTTGCTCTACCTGCGCGAGCCGGCGACGGGATCGGGCACGGCCGTGGCGCTGCGCGGCGTCCGGGCGTCGGGCATGGACGCGGTGGTGGCCGACCTCGCGCGACTGATGCAGGACCCCGACCCCGACTCGCTCGCCCGGCTCGTGGTGCGCGAGGCCCGCCTCCGCCGGGCCGTGCTCGTCGTGTCGGGGGTGGCCGCCGACAGCCGGCCGCGCCTCGTCGACGCGCTCGCCGGTTCTCCGCAGCCGACCGTCATGATCGGCGAAGCCGCGTGGGACCCCACCTGGTTCCGCGACCTCCCCGCCATGGAGGTCGTCGAGCCCACGACGGCCGGGGAGCGGTCCGCTCTGTGGCGGTCGACGCTGGGGCCCATCACCGAGCCGATCGACGTGTCGGCGGCGACGGATCAGTTCCGGCTGCGACCGGAGCAGGTCCGGCGGGCCGCCGCGACGGCTCGCACCCAGGCGGCCCTCCGCCCCAGCGGCAGGATCACGGCCGACGACCTCGCCTCCGGCGCCCGCGCCGAGAACGCATCGGCGCTGGATCGCCTCGCGCGCCGGATCTCGCCGAAGGTCGGCTGGGCCGACCTGGTGCTCCCCCCGGGCCCGCTGGACGCCCTGCACGAGATCGAACTCCGTGCTCACCACCGGGAGCGGGTGCTCGGGGACTGGGGCATGCGACCGGGCGGCGGACGCGGACACGGTGTGGTCGCGCTGTTCGCGGGCGACTCGGGGACGGGCAAGACCATGTCGGCCGAGGTCGTGGCGAACGGTCTGGGCCTGGACCTCTATGTGATCGACCTGTCGACGGTCGTCGACAAGTACATCGGGGAGACCGAGAAGAACCTCGAGCGCATCTTCCGCGCGGCCTCCGGCACGAACGCCGTGCTGCTCTTCGACGAGGCAGACGCCGTGTTCGGCAAGCGCAGTGAGGTGAAGGACGCGCACGATCGATACGCGAACGTCGAGAGCGCCTACCTGCTGCAGCGCATGGAGACCTTCGACGGCCTCGCCATCCTCGCGACCAACCTGCGCGCCAACATAGACGAGGCGTTCACCCGCCGGCTCGACGTGATCGTCGACTTCCCCATGCCGGACGCTGCCCACCGCACGCGCCTGTGGGACCGCAGCCTCGGGGCCCGGATCGGTCGCGGCGACGACATCGACCTCGACTTCCTCGGTGAGGCGTTCGAGCTCGCGGGGGGCGCCATCCGGGCGGCCGCGATCACCTCGGCATACCTGGCGGCGGCCGAGGGCGACGTCGTGCGGATGAGCCACCTGATCGTCGCCGTGAAGCGCGAGTACCGCAAGCTGGGCCGGCTCCTCGTCGAGCACGAGTTCGGGAGGTACTGGGCAACGGTCGACAGCGCCTGACCGGGAGAACGCGCAGATCCGATTGCCCTTTCGGGCAGCCGAGGAACGGATCGGGCGGGGACGCGGTGGAATGGGACGAGTGTTGAGCGCGGAGGTGGGCGATGCACGCACAGGAGCCGGTATCCGGCGAACTGGACGTTCTGCGGCGCGGTGGCGAGTCCTCCCGGCAGGCGGAGGACCTCCGGCGGGCGACGGCCGGGGCGCGCGATCCGCACGTCCTCGGCACCGCGGGACTGCTCCGCCTGCAGCGGGAGGCCGGGAACGAGGCGGTGAGCGAGCTGGTCGAGCAGCGCTCCCCCGTGCTCGACGTCATCTCGTCGGGGGGCGAGGCCCTGGAGCCCGGCGTGCGTGCCGACATGGAGGGGCGCATGGGCCAGGACTTCAGCGGTGTACGGGTGCACACCGATTCCGCGGCGAGCGCATCCGCTCGCTCGGTGGGTGCGCACGCCTACACCGTGGGGAACAACGTCGTGTTCCAGCGAGACGCGTACGACCCCTCCTCGCAGGCCGGGCGCACGACGTTGGCGCACGAGTTGACCCACGTCGTGCAGCAGCGGTCGGGCGCGGTGGACGGAACGCCCTCGGCCGGTGGCGTCAGCATCAGCGATCCGGGCGACCGGTTCGAACGGGCGGCCGCGGACAACGCCGCCCACGTGGTGAGCCAGCCGGCGCCCGTGCAGCGCGAGGCCGAGGAGGAACCGGTCGACGAGACGGTTCAGGGCCTGTTCGTGCAGCGACAGGACGCTGAAGAGGATCAGGAGGACGCGGCCGGCTGAGCCGCGCGCGGCCATGGCGGTACATCGGGGGCGGCGGGCGCCCGCCGTACCGCCTCGCTCCCGGTCCGGCGACGCCGTGAGGCGACCGCTGCTCGCCGTCGGGAACCCGCGTGTGGCCGCGTCGCCGAACGGCGCTCGACCCCGCCTGCCCGCCCATCGCCACCCCTGCCCGATCGCGCACCGAGCAGTACCCTCTCGCCCGTCCCGGCGGACCACCGGGGGCGGGGGCTCCCGTTCGATGCTGGCTTCCTGCGCGAAGTCGCGCGGAGGAGCCAGCAAAGGAGTCCACGATGGCCAGCAGCTATACGTCGCCGGGCGTGTACGTGAAGGAGATCGACGCCGCGACGCGACCGATCGAGGGCGTCGGAACGGCAGTGGCGGCGTTCGTCGGTATGGCCCCGAAGGGCCCGGAGAACACACCCACCCTCGTCTCCAACTGGACCCAGTTCGTGGACGGTTTCGGCGGCCTCTACCCGGGCGCGTACCTCGCGTACTCCGTCTACGGATACTTCCTGAACGGCGGCGGCAACTGCTACATCGTCCGGGTCGGCGCCGATTCGAACGGATCGGCGCCGGACGGCGACGGCTCGGGCGGTGGTGCGGCGAAGACGGGATCCGGCCGTGCGCCGAAGCAGCTGGCGGCGGCACCGCAGACCGCGACCATCGGGAACTATGTGTTCACCGCGAAGAATGCGTCACCCAGCGCCAAACCGATCACGGTCGAGATCAGCGAGCCCAACGGCGAGAGCATCGAGCCCGGCTCGTTCACGGTCGCCGTCACCGCCGACGGCAGGGCACCCGAGCAGTGGGAGCAGGTCTCCCCCCTCCCGAGCAGCCCCTCCTACGTGGTGACGAAGGTGTCCAGCGAGTCCAAGCTCGTCACGGTCGAAGAGGTCGATCCCGGAGCAGCAGGAGTAGCACCCCGTCCGACGTCCGTGGCGCTTGCGGTGCCGGCACCGCCGGAGCCCGCGATCGTGGTCAACGGCATCAGCGCCGCCAGCTACATCGGCGACTCGGCCGATCGAACGGGATTCAGCGGTCTCGAGGAGGTCGAGGACGTCACAATGGTGGCGGTGCCCGACCTCATGGCCGCCTACGAGCAGGGCGCGATCACCCTGGACACGGTGAAGGGCGTGCAGCTCGCGGTCATCGCCCACTGCGAGCTCATGGGCGACCGCATGGCGATCCTCGACCCGCCACCGGAACTGCCCCCGCAGGCGATCAAGGAGTGGCGGCAGACCGGCGCAGGATACGACTCCAAGTTCGCCGCGCTCTACTACCCCTGGTTCACCGTGCTCGACCCGGCCACCGGAGCGAATCGCTTCGTCCCGCCCTCCGGGCACATGGCGGGCATCTGGGCGCGCAGCGACCGGGAGCGAGGCGTGCACAAGGCCCCCGCGAACGAGATCGTGCGGGGTGCGGTGGGCCTGCAGACCAACCTCACCCGGACGGAGCAGGAGCTGCTCAACCCGATCGGCGTCAACGCGATCCGCGCTTTCCCTGGCCGAGGCATCCGGGTCTGGGGGGCGCGCACGCTCTCCAGCGACTCCGCCTGGCGATACGTCAACGTCCGGCGCCTGTTCAACTACCTGGAGAAGTCGATCCTCGGGGCGACGCAGTTCGCCGTCTTCGAGCCGAACGACCAGGCGCTGTGGGGCAAGCTGCGACGGTCCATCTCGGCCTTCCTCGTGAACGAGTGGCGCAGCGGCGCCCTCTTCGGCAGCACGGCCGACCAGGCATTCTTCGTCAAGTGCGACGAGGAGACCAACCCTGCCGACGTGATCGACAACGGCATGGTCCGCTGTCAGATCGGCGTCGCTCCGGTGAAGCCGGCGGAATTCGTGGTGTTCGAGGTCTCGCAGTTCTCGGGCGGCACGAGCCTCGTCACCGAGTGACCTAGACGACTGCGATCCCGACTTCACCCAAGGAGAAACTCATGGCACTCGCCGACGCATTCGACTCCTCACCGGCCTACGCCTTCAAGGTCACCATCGACGGCATCGAGCTGCCCAAGGTGACCGAGGTCAGCGGGCTCAAGAACGAGGTCGACAAGATCGAGCTGAAACAACAGCTCGCCGACGGCAAGTACGTCGCCCGCCAGCTCATCGGCCGCGCCAAGACAGGCGAGTTCACGGTCACCCGCGGGCTCACCGATTCCAGGACGGTGACCGATTGGCTGAACGTCGTCATGAAGGGCGACGTGGCCGGGGCGCGCAAGACTGCCTCGATCGAACTGCTCGACTACGAGGGCGGCACCATCAAGAAGTACGAGTTCCGCAACTGCTGGGTCCGGTCGGTAGAGGTCAACTCCCTCAAGGCGGGCGCAACCGAGCAGGCCACGGAGAAGTTCACCGTCTGCTTCGACGAGGCCGAGGTCAACTGATGCAACGCGTCTTCGCCACGAGGACGTCCGAGTCGAAGGCTGCCTCGGCGGACTCGGACTCGGAGGACTCGGTGATGCGCACGGAGTTCGCGTTCGAACTGCCGCGCGGCTACGTCGGGTCGGATGGCACGGTGCACCGCCGCGGTGTCATGCGCCTCGCGACGGCGCGCGACGAGTTGCTGCCGCTCTACGACGCACGAGTGCAGGAGAACCCGGCGTACACGACGGTGGTGCTCCTCGGTCGCGTCATCTCGTCGCTGGGCTCGCTCGGCACCGTCGACGCATCCGTCGTGGAGAACATGTTCGCGTCGGACGTCGCCTTCCTCCAGGACTTCTACCGGCGGGTCAACGCCGAGGGCCACACGCGGATCGCGGTGACGTGCCCGGAGTGCTCCCACCGCTTCACCGCGGATCTGACAGGTGGTCGCCTGGGGGAATCATGACGTACTCGGCCGGCCGTATCCATGAGGAGGTCGCGTACGTCGCCTACCACTTCCACTGGTCGTTGGACGACATCCTCGACATGGAGCACGCGGAGCGGATCCGGTACGTGCACGAGATCGCCGCGATCAACACCAGGCTTGCCGAGGCGCGCTGATGGGCTGGCCGTGGCAGCGCCGTTCGTCGCCCCCGACGGTCGATCCGCCGCGCATTCCGGCGGCCGGGTGGGCGTTCCTGCCGCCGCTGCAGCGCCAGGTCTCCGACGAGCCGCCCCTGACGCTGGCTCCCTCGTTCGCATCGTGGCTTCCGACGCGCGCCGCCCCGCAGCGCATGGGCACGATGGGTCACCTCGTGACCTCCGGGGCGCCCGCCGGCACGGTCGCCGGCACGACGGCGCAGCTGGGTGTGCCCGTGCAGCGCTCCATCGCCGCGGACCTGACGCTGCGCCCGCCGTCCTGGGGTAGGCCGCCGCGAGCCGCATCCACGACGGCCCCGACGTTCTCACCCGCCCCGCTCAACGATCCTGCTCCGGTCGACCCCGGCACGGACGGGGCCACGCCCCCGCCGGCGCTCGAAGCGATGCCGCTGCCCGCCGCCACCGCCGTGTCCGCAGCCCCGGGCTCGCACGGTGTGGTGGGCGCCGGCCTGAGCGTGAGCGCGCAGCTCGCCCCGGTGCCCTCCGATGTGCCCTCAGGCGATGGGTCGGATCGCGAGGCCTACGGTGACGAGTCGGCAGTCGCGCCGGCGTCCGACGCCGAGGCCGGTCTCCTCGCTCGGCCTTCTTCCAGCGGCATCCTTCCCATGGGCGACACGCTTCCCCCGGTCGGCACGCGGCAGTCGGTGCAACGGCGCGAGGAGCAGCTCCCCCGGTTCGCCGAGTCCGTCCTGCCCCCTCTGCCGCCGGTCCAGGCGCGCCGGCTCGGTCTGGGCGCACCCCTCGCGCCGTCGGGGCAGCCCCCGATGCCGATCGTCCAGCGGGTGGACTCGCCGGCGTCCGCCCCGTTCGTCTCCCGCACCGCTGCGCCGCCGCAGCTGGACTCGTCGCCCCCCGGCGCGCCCGGAACTCCCCCGACACCCGAATCGTGGGAGACCGCCCCCGCCGCCGACCGCCCCGCAGGAACGGCTGAGACCGCAGAGACGGCTGAGACCGCCGAGACCACCGAGACGACTGAGACCACCGAGACAGTCATCGGGACCATAGCGTCGACGCTTCTCCCGGAGGTTCCCCTGGGCCCGAACCCGACTCCGGACGCGACACCGGCGACCGGCGCGACCGAGCCTCCACGCGGGGACACGATGCGCGGCGGCTTGGCCGCACTTCCGCTGCCCCGGGTGCAGCGGAGCCAGGACGTTCCCGGCACGGACCCGGCCGTCGACACCGTCGTCGACGACGCCGCGTCCGGAGAGGGCGGGCGCTCCTCGGCGGAGCAGGGGAACACGGTTCGGACCGTGCCGCTGATCGCCCAGCGCGCCCTGTCCCCGATGCTCGATCCCAGCACCCCCATGTGGCCGGTGCAACGACGGTATCCGCATGCCACGGTCCTCGTCGATGCCGATCGAAGCCCCGCGGCTCCGGCTGCATCCTCGGCTCCGTTCCGGAACGCCGCCGCCAGGGACGCAGCAGTGCCCTCGCGGGCTACGGACGGCGCTGCCCGGGGCGGCTTCGTGGGCTGGCTGCAGAGGCTCGTGGGGGCGGAGGAAGCCCCTCGAGCCCGCGACACCGGTCCCGCTCCGTCCGTGCCGAGCGCCGCCGTCGCGCCCACGGAGCCCACCCCCGCCGTACAGCGCGCGGTCACGGCGGCACAGGTCTCCCCCTGGGCCGCCGAGGCCGCCGACGCCGATGCCGAGAGCGCGCCCGGTGACGGCGCCATCGCCCGGGCAGGCTCGGTGCCCGCCTCAGCGCTGCAGCCCCTCCTCCCCACCTCTTCGATGAGCCGGCCTCCGATCAGCCAGGCTCTGATCAGCCGGGCTCCGGCCCGGCTCGCCGTACAGGCACTCGCGACCCCGGCCGTGGCGACGATCCCGATGCCCGTCGCCGCCGCCGTACACGACCGGGTCCCTCAGCACTCTTACAGCGCGGGATTCGCCGACGTCGGGTTGCCCGAACCGACGCCGACGCAAGGGAACGAGTTCCTCCAACGAGCCGTAGCACCCGCGCCCGCGACGGCGCCGTCGATGGATGCCGAGAACGCTCCCGGCGCAGCCCGGGGGACCGCAGCGGCGTCCGGCGGCTCGCCAACCGGGTCGCCCCCGGCGTCGCCGACGGCCGTCGAAGCGCTCGCCGCACAGCTGTACGGCCCGATCGTGCGCCGGCTGAAGACCGAACTGCTGCTCGACCGCGAGCGCCGCGGCCTCCGGATCGACGGGGTGTGACAGAAGGGAGTGAGAACGATGGTCGACGAGACTCGTCTTGCCGTCGGGGTCCGTTACAGAGTGACGATCGACGGGAAGTCCCTGGGTGAATTCACCTCGTGCGACGGACTCGCTGTCGAGGTCGTGCTGGAGTCACGCGAGGAAGGCGGGAACAACCGCTTCGTCTGGCAGTTCCCCACACGGCTCAAGTACCCGAACGTGAAGCTCACCCGCCCCATCGACGACGGAACCTCCGGGCGGATCCTGGATTGGATCGCGCAAGTGCCTCAGGTGGCGCCGTCGAACGGCCACATCGAAGTGAAGAACGCCCACGGCGACACGATCACCGGATGGACGTTGAAGCAGGTGCTTCCCGTGCGCTGGAGCGGCCCCGCGCTGAACCCGGATCAGCCGAAAGTGCTGACCGAGACGCTCGAGATCACGCACTGCGGCATCACGGTCGAGTGAATCGGAGGGACGCAGAATGCCAGAGACGAAGACCGACATATACGGCGCCACCCTCACGGTTGCCAGGATCGAGCTGCTCGAGCCGGGTAAGGAGCCCGGGAAGCCGGGCGAGCACCTGGCATGGATCGACTTCCAGCTGAATCCGAAAGAACTCACGATGACGAAGACCGCGAGCTGGCAGCCCGAGAAGCAGAAGAAGGCGTCGTCTGCGCCACCGGCGAGCTACCAGGGCCCGGAAGCGCAGAAACTGTCCGTGGAGATGTTCTTCGACGACACGCAGGGACAGAAAGGGGACTCGGTCGTCGCGCGCGTGGAGCGACTCTTCTCCGCCTGCGCGCCGACGAAGAAGTCCCGTCGGGGCAAGTATCCGTCCCCGCCGTGGGTGCGATTCAAGTGGGGCGTCCTCGAGGGCTTCGTGGGATACATCAAGTCCGTGTCGGCCAAGTACACGCTGTTCTCGTTGGACGGGACGCCGCTACGAGCGGTGTGCACCGTCGCGCTCGAGGAGATCGCGGCGGAGCCCGGCAAGCAGAACCCCACCTCCGGCGGATTGCAACCGCGCCGAGTGCATACGGTCACCGAGGGCGACACGTTGGCGGCGATCGCCTATCGCGAATACGGCAATCCGGGGATGTGGCGGGAGGTCGCCGAGGTCAACGGCATCGACGATCCGATGCGCCTCGCCCGAGGACGGTCGGTCCTCCTTCCCGCGGCGGGCGAGTTGACGGAATCGCTGATGCGCGCCGCCGTGCGAGCCGAGGTGGCCCGTGTCATCCCTTGACACCTATACGAGCCTTCTGGTCGTCTCGGTCGATGGCACTCCGCTGCCGCCGGCGGCAGCCGATCTGCTCGTCACCGGGCGGATCACCGACTCCGCGAACCTCCCCGACGCGTTCGAACTGCAATTCACCGACTCGGCGGGCGGGGTGCTGGTCGACGGGGGCTTTCGCATCGGCGCGCCCGTCGAGCTGGCCGTGTCCGCGAACGGTCCTCAGGGACCGGTGAAGCTCCTCGACGGCGAAGTGACGGCGATCGACCGCGAGGACATGGCAGGAGTGCTCCGCACCCGAGTCCGAGGACTGGATCGATCCCACCGCCTCTTCCGGGGCCGCCGTGTCGCCGCGTACATCGACAGGACCCCGGCCGACATCGTGCGCGAGGTCGCTCAGCGTGCGCACGTGCCGGTCAAGGAGATCACCGTGAAGGGCAGCGTGATCGCCCACGCGACGCAGGACAACATCAGCGATTGGGTGTTCCTGAAGCGGCTCGCGGACGCGACGGGATCGACGTTCTCGGTCGTCGAGGGCGGCCTCGTGTTCGGGCCGCCGACCGAGGCCTCCGCTGCGCCGGGCGGAGCACAGTCCGCACGCGACGACCCGGTGGTCATCGAGCACGGCATGAACACCCTCTCCCTCCTCGCGACGGTCACGTCCGCGAGCCAGGTACCGGAGGTCGAGGTCCGCGGATGGGACGTCGAGCGGAAGGAGGCCGTCGTGTCGAGCGCTCCCCCGCGTACTCGCGCGGTGGAACTGTCCACTCTCAATCCTCAATCGGTCGCCGACACCTTCCCCAGTCCCACCTACGTCAGCTCGAACGGTGACGGCCGCCCCGCGGAGCAGGACCGGATAGCGGTATCCGTCGCCGACCGGATCGCGGGCGGTTTCGCCGAGGTCGAGGCGCGCATCCGCGGCAACTCGCACATACGATCGGGAACGGCCGTGACCCTGCGGGGCTTCGGCGCGCCGTTCGACGGGCGCTACACCGCAACCGAGACCGTGCACGAGTTCGCCGCCGACACGGGCTACACGACGGTCGTCGTGGTCAGCAACGCGTCCGACCGGTCCCTCCTCGGTGTCGCGACCGGCGGCATCGACCCTGCGGCCGGATCCGCCGCGGCCCGCGTGCCCGGGGTCATGTCCGCCGTGGTGAGCGACATCGACGACCCGCAGAACGGGGGGCGGGTGCGACTGACCTTCCCGCACCTGTCGGCGGATTACGTGAGCGGCTGGGCTCGGACGGTCCATGCCGGAGCCGGTGGGAAACGCGGAAGCGTCCTGATGCCCGAGGTCGGCGACGAGGTGCTCGTCGCGTTCGACGCGGGACGGTTCGACCGGCCCTACGTCCTGGGCGGCCTCTTCAACGGCGTGGACGTGCCTTTCGGCGACTGGGCAGGCTCGGTGACGAGCGGTGAGGTCCGGCGTCGGTCCTTCACGTCCCGCACGGGCATGAACGTCGTCTTCGTCGAAGAGCCGGGCGCCGAACGCGTCGAGATCTCGACGTCCGGGGGCGCGCAGCGCGTGACGCTCACTCAGACGGGGCAGAAGGGCATCGAGATCATCTCGGAGGGGCCGGTCGCCGTCACGGCCAAATCGGACGCGACGATCGTGGCGGACAAAGGGAAGCTCACCATAACCGCCGCCTCCCTCGACATGAAGGCGAAGGGCTCCGTGAACATCGAGGGCGCGTCGGTGACGGTGAAGGGCTCCGGTTCGGTCTCGGTCGAGGGCGGGATGGTCGCCGTCAAGGGCCAGTCGGCCGCCGAGCTGTCGGCGAGCGGCATGACAACCGTCCGCGGCTCCGTCGTGAAGATCAACTGAAGGAGGACGAATGGCACGCGAGTTCGTCGGCAGGGGGTGGTCGTTTCCCGTGCACGCCGACGCCACCGGGCGCATCGCGCTGTCCTCGGACGAGCGCGAGATCGAGGAGAGCGTGCGCCTCATCCTCGCGACCGCTCCGGGTGAACGCCCCATGCGCCCGGAGTTCGGCTGCGCCCTATCGGATTACGTGTTCGCGCCGGCGGACCCCGAGACCGCGGGCGGCATCGGTGCCGCGGTCCGGTCGGCCCTCCGCTTCTGGGAGCCCCGCATCGAGGTCGGCGACGTCACCGTGTCGCTCCAGAACGCCGCTGACGGAGTGCTTCTGATCGACGTCGGGTACACCATTCTCGGCACGAATGATCCCCGGAACCTCGTCTTTCCGTTCTATGTGATCCCACAGGGATCCGAGGTGCACCCATGAATCTTCCTGTCCCCAAACTCGACGACCGCCGCTTCCAGGACCTGGTGGACGACGCGAAGCGGTTCATCGCCCTGCGCTGCCCGGAGTGGTCCGATCACAACGTGTCGGACCCGGGAGTCACCCTGATCGAGGCGTTCGCCTTCATGACCGACGAGTTGCTGTACCGGCTCAACCGCGTGCCGGACAAGCTCTACGTCGCGTTCCTCGATCTGCTCGGCGTGACCCTGTTCCCGCCGACCAACGCCACCGCGGACGTGGTCTTCTGGCTCTCCGCCCCGCGCGAGGAGCCTGTCGTGGTCCCCGCGCGCACCGAGGTGGGGACGCCACGGACCGAGCTCTCGGAGCCCATCGTGTTCTCGACCGTCGAGCAGCTGGAGATCCCGCCCCGGACCCTCACCCGTCTCGGGTCGACCCGGCACGACGCCGCTACGTGGGCCCGTGCGCCACGCCACGGTGGCGAATCCATCGGCGCCTTCGCGGAGCGCCCCGCGCCGGGCGACGCGCTGCTCCTCGGTCTCGATCGACCCGCCGGCAACCTCGCGATCTCGCTCCGCCTCGACTGCGCCGTCCGCGGCGTCGGCGTCGATCCGCGCAATCCGCCGCTCCGCTGGGAGGCCTGGACCGGCCTCGGCTGGACGGCATGCGATGTCGTCGCCGACGGCACCGGCGGTCTCAACGGTGCCGGCGACGTCGTGCTCATCGTTCCCGGCGACCATGCCGCGTCGCTCGAGGGGGGTGAGCGCGCCCACTGGCTCCGCGCCCGGCTCATCGAGGTGCCTCCCCAGGTGCCCACGTACACGGCGTCCCCCGAGATCCGCTCCGCTGCGGCGCGGACCGTCGGAGGAGTGACGGCCGCGATCCACGCCGAGACCGTCGAGGACGAGATCCTCGGTCTCTCCGAGGGCGTTCCGGGACAGCACTTCGGGCTGGCCAGGCGGCCCGTGGTCGACGACGGGGACCACTTCCGGGTCGAGGTGGGACGTGGCGCCACCTGGGAGACCTGGACCGAGGTGCGCCACGGGTTCGCCGATCAGTCCGAGGAGGCCACCGTCGTGCACGTCGACCGGGGCACCGGCACCGTGTACTTCCCGCCCGCGGTGCGCGAGCCGGACGCGTCCCTCCGGCACTACGGAGCCGTGCCACCGAAGGGTGCGCCGCTGCGCGTACTCCGGTATCGAGTCGGTGGTGGTGCGCGCGGGAACGTCGCGCCGGGGGCGCTCTCGATGCTCCGGACGACGGTTCCGTTCGTCCGGGGCTGCGTCAACCGCTCGGCAGCGCGCGGCGGCGTCGACGGCGAGACCGTCGACGAGGCCAAGATCCGCGGCCCTCTGACCCTGCGGGCGTTGGACCGCGCCGTCACGTTCGACGACTACGAGCAGCTGGCGAAGCGGGCCGCGCCCGGCATCGCCCGGGTGCACGCCCTTCCCGCGACCGGTGCGGACGCGGACCACGGAGTGCGCGTGCTGGTGGTGCCGACCGCAGCGGAGGGTGCCCACGGGCGCGTCGCCTACCGCGATCTGATCCCCACGCCCGATGTCCTCCGGCTCATCTCCGAGGACCTCGACGCGCGGCGGACCGTCGGCGCACGGGTCGTGGTCGAGCGCCCCTCCTACACGGGTGTGACGATCGTGGCGAAGCTCGTCGCGCGCCCCCGGACCGCCGTGGCACCGCTCCGCGAGGACGCGCTGGCAGCGCTGTACCGATGGTTCGACCCTGCCCGGGGCGGCCACGACGGCCACGGGTGGCCGCTGGGCCGGCCCGTGCTGGCCGGAGAGGTCTACTCGGTGCTGCAGTCCCTGCCGGGAACGGAGATCGTCGAGGACGTCCTCCTCTTCCTGGCCGATCCCGAAACAGCGCAGCGATGGGAGCCGGTGCAGCGCATCGACCTGCAGCCCGACGAGCTCGTGTTCGGGTTCGCGCACGACGTGCGGGTCACGGCGGGAGTGTGACATGCGCGGCATCATCGACGGCCTCGACAGCCCCGTCCCCGTTCTCCTGCTGCTTCCCGGCGTGCTTCAGGAGGACGAGTTCCTGGGCCGGTGGCTGGAAGCCTTCGACGCCTCGCTGGCGCCGGTGTTCGTCGTGCTGGACAACCTGGACGCCTACGTGCGCCCGGAGACGGCGCCGCCGGACTTCCTGGCGTGGCTGGCGGGCTGGGTCGAGGCGCGGCTGGATGACGCCTGGCCGATCGAGCAGTCGCGACAGGTCGTCGCCGGTGCCGCCGGGCTCCTGCGGCGGGCCGGCACGGTGGGTGGGATCCGCGACGCGATGAGCCTCTCCGCCGGGCCCGGCGCCCGGGTCGAGGTCGTCGACACCGGCGGCACGACGTACTCCGCGGAACCCCGGGCCGCACTACCCGGGAGTTCCGCGGCCGAGGTGAGCGTCGCGGTCACCGTCCAGGGCGGGGATCCGGCCGAGCTGCAGCGGCGACTGGAGCGGGCCGCGCGGCAGTTCGTCCCGGCGCACGTGCGCTGCGTCATCGCGGTGTCGGTGGACTCCTCGTAGCGCGAGGTGCCTAATCGACGCCGAGCGCGGATCGCATCCTGCGATAGCCGTCCTCGGCGCGGGTGACCTCGATGACGTCACCGGCTCGGTGATGCATGGTGATGAGCGTCCGCCACGACGCGTCGATCCACGGATCGATCTCGACCGCCCTCCGCGCCGCGTGCACCGCCTCCCCCGCATCCCCGAGGCGGGCGTGGAGGTGCGCGAGCGAGTTCGCGGCCTCGGCGGCGCGCAGTCGATACCGCTCCCGCGTACTGACGACCCACTCTGCCGACCCGTCCTCCGGAAGGATGTCGCCGACGTACCGGTCGAGGGCCTGCGCGAGTCCGTCCCTGGCGGCGACCGCGTCCCCGCCGCGCTTCGCGTTCGCCGCCTCGGCCAGCCGGTCGTCGAAGGAGGCGAGGTCGCAGTCCTCGCGGCTGGCGATGGCGATCCGGTACGTGTCGCCCACCCGCTCGACGATCAACCGGCCGGCGGGGCCGGACGGGATCAGCCGGCGGATGCTGGAGACGCTGACATGCAGCGCGTGCACGGCGGCGGTCCCACCGAGATTCCCCCACACCAGGTCGGCGATCAGCTCCCGGTGCAGTGGGGCGCCGGCCGCGAGCGACAGTATCCGGAGAACCTCCCGCGCCTGCGGACGCGCCCCCCGGAGGTCCGCGTCGGCACCGTCCACCCGCATGCGGAAGCCGCCGAAGCACTGCACCTCCAACCGGGCGGTCCGTTCCGTAACCGCGAGGCGAGGCTCGCGCAGTGTGGCCAGCGGCGGTGGGACCCGCGGAAGGCCGATCTCGAGCGCTCGGCGCCGGGCGTCTGCCCGGGGGCGGTCCCTCCCCGGGAACGGCACGGCGAGTGCAGCCGCCGTCTCGATCAGCACCTGCGGACCCGCCAGCCCGACGTCCGCGGCGGCCGTGCGGGCGGAGGAGAGAAGCGCATCCGCCGTCGGAGCCTCCGACGCCGCCGCGGCTAGTGCAGCGGCAGCACGAGCCCAGGTGGCGAGCGCCGACTGCCCCAGGGACTCCGCGTCGTGGGCGAGGGACAGCGCCTCCCCCGGCCCGAGGTCCCCGCGTCGGGCCCGCGCCAGGAGGTCCAGGGACCGGACGAGCAGCACGCCCTGCGGATCCGCCCGCGCCTCGAACTCCTCCAGAACCATCCGCACCGCTCGACGGTCGTAGCCGGGGCACGTCGTCGCGATCGCCCCGCGCACGACCCGGGCGATGTCATCGAGGGCCTCGTCGAGCGCGTCCCGCTCGAGCGCCATCAGGATCTCCTCCGTCGAGCCGGCGGGCGCGAGGGGTGCGCGGATCACCGCCAGCGCAAGGCGGGCGAGGATGCGGTCGGCCGGTGTCGCAGCAACGCGCGCGCCTCGGTGGAACGCGCGAACGGCCTCCACGACGTTCCCCTGCTCGGCATACCGGATCGCGACGGCGAACGAGCCCTGCTGCTCGACCGGCGCGATCTCGGGGGCGCGTGGGGTGCGGAGCGAAGACGACCACGCGGCAGGACCGCGTTCGCGCTGGGCGGCTCCGGCGATCGCGGGCCACGACCCCAGAACGGAGGACGGCACGAACGGGGCCCAGTGCGCAGCACGGGCGGACGACTCGGGAATTGTCTCCAGTAGCCGGGACAGGTCGGCCCAGGACTCGCCCGCCGCGAGCGCATCCGCAGCAGCTGCCCACTCCCCCGCAGCGGTGAGCACCGCCACCGCGTCCGCGGCCACCGCGCGACGACGCCCCGGATCCATCCGGTCGAGCAGGTGCCGCCGCAGGACGGGCGGAAGCGCACGCCGTCCTGATGCTGAGCGCGCGTGCATCACGAGGCCGTTGTCGAGCGCGGACAGCAGCGACGCGGCCGGCGCAGGACCGAGCAGCCGGGCGGCGCGCGGAAGATCCACCTCGGGCAGCACGGCGGCGCCTTCCAGCGTCTCGACCAGGGGCGCGCCCAGGGTTCCCAGGAACTCCTCGATCCATCCCGCGGCGAAGTCGTCCGCGAAGCCCCAGCCGCGAGAGAGCGACACGTCGTCGGGCGGTGCGGGCGCGACCGCGAGACGGCGGACGAGTTCCGGCCAGCCCGCGGTCGCGTACCGCACGCGAGACGCCAGCTCCAGGTCGATGCGGAGTGCGCCGCACTCCGCGAACACCCGGATGACGTCGTCGAGGCTCAGCGCCAGATCGGCGGCGGTGATGACGGCGGAGTCGTGCGTACCGAAGCTCGGCAGCACGCGGGTCACGAGCAGGAGTCGATCCACCCGCGGCTCGGCACAGAGGGACTCGAGCAGGCCTTCCGCCTCCGTATGGATGAGATGGTGGGCGTCGTCGATCGCGAGCATTGCAGGACTCCCGTCGCAGGCCTGCTCGATCCGCGACCGGGCATGATCCCGATCCGACCAGTCCGACGTCGCCTGCACCATCCTCCCGCCGACCGCCCGCACGCAGCGACGCGCGAAGGTGGACTTGCCGCCACCGGCCGCGCCCACGACGAACGCGACCCGCGCGTCCGTCGACCACCGGACGCGCGGCCACCCCCGCACGGTCGGGGAGCCATCGCCCGGCACATCACCGGCCCGGTTGGTCACGTGGCACTCCTTACGGAAGCTCGTGTCGAGGCACCGACACGGTCCGGGAACTCCGCTTCCCGAGGAGGAACGACCGTGGCAGGCGCTCGATGAGCGCGATCGGAGACGTCGGTGGACGTCACTCGCACTGGGGAAGATCCGGCTTCACGCGGCACACGGGCGGGAACCCGTCATCCTCGTCCGGTGGAAGCGGGAGCCGTGGCCGTGGCTCGATCCGCTGCGGTGGCTCGGGCTCGGGCTCGGGCTCCGGCTCCGGCGGTGGCGGTGGCGGTGGCGGTGGCTGCGGCGCTGGCTCCGGCTGCGGTGGTGGCGGCTGCGGCGGGTCATCAGCCGGCGGATTGAGGCCCCTACTCGGAGTGATGGTGACCGTCGTCCCTCGCGATACCCCTCCCGAATCCGGGCTCTGCTTCACGACGTTGCCCGCCGCCTCGGGCGACGCGACGGGGGCGCCGACCTTGACGGCCAGCCCTGCGTTCTCCAGCGTTCTCTTGGCCTCGCCGACCGGCAGACCGAGGACGTTCGGGAGGACGACACGTCCGGGATCCGGAGGGTCAGTGGGAGGTTCGCGGTCGCGATTGCCACCGCCACCACCACCACCGCCGCCGCCGGAACGTGCGTCATCAGAACCGCCTCCGCCGGAGCCGCCCTCACCCGACCCCCCGCCGCCGGAGCTGCCACCACCCGAACCCGCGCCACCCGTCCCGGGAAGCGGCACGATCGACGGCGTCGGACTCGCTTCAGAGGTGGAGGTGGACGTAGGCGTGGGCGACTGCTCCGCTGAGGGGAGTTGGCCGCAGCCCACGAGAGCCCCCGCCACGGCGGCAACGAGGAGTGCGGGAAGAGCGATCGCTTCGACCTTCGTCACTGAACGTCGGATCGATCCCGCCGAGAGGCGGAACACCTTTCCGTTCCTGCGCCCGGGCCGGGCGATCAACGAGATCAGGTCGATCAGCATGCGCTGCCCCCTCGCCGATGGCCGAGGCGGTAGTCACGCTCCCAGAGCCGCGGGAAGGCCCTGGTCGAATCCCCTGAGGGCCAAGGTATCTCCACGATCGAACTGATGCCCGGGCCCTAACGGCCGCCTGCTTCACGATCGTGGCCGAGCCGCTGGGGCCGCAAGAGACGGAGGGGCAAACCGGGATTCCGGTACTGGGAATTGAGTGGTCCCCCTGACGGCTCGGGCTATCGCTGCGGCAGCGGTCACGATCCCCGGGCCATCGGCATTTGAGCCACTACGGCGCCGCGTGAAGGGAGGCCTCCGCGTTCTCCTGCGCGGTGCGCGTGCGGGTCTCCCCGGTGACGCAGATCTGGTCGCCGTCGTACGCGTCGCGCCATACGAATCCGGAGAGACAGGTGTTCTCGCCGTAGGGCCCGCCCGGCGGATTGGGCTTGCGCCGCAGCTGGGTCACCTCCGCGTTGTCCTCGATGACCTGCGCGGCCGAGTCCGGCAGGACGCACACCTCGTCGGAGGGCACGACGAGGCGGTAGACGTACCCCGGCTGACAGCGGTCCGCGGGCTCGATCGGTGCGGAACTCGGCGGCTGGCTGGGCTGTGGTCCGGGACCCGGGTCGGGGTCGGGGTCGGCATCCGGTCCCGGGTCAGGGTCCGGACCGGGAGCGGGTCCCGGGTCAGTACCGGGATCAGCACCGGATCCGGGTTCCGTCCCCGGGAGGGGCACGGTTGATGGCGAGGGTGATGCGCCCGAGGTGGCGGTGGGCGCGGGGGCGGTGGAGGTAGCGGTGGGACCGGCGGCCGGAAGTTCGCCGCAGCCTGGGAGGGCAGCAGTCAGAGCGATTGCGACGACCGACCAGACGACCCTCGCTCTCGCGTTCGCCGCTGGAGGTCGAGCTGATCCGCGCCCCGGGATACCAGGAGTCATCTCACCAGTCCTTCGTCCGTCCGTGCTGGAGTACCCGAACCGCTGCGGAGGTGCAGCGCGCCGCCGCACCGGGACACACACGCAGCGCTCGCTCACCATGGCGGCTGCGCTGTCGAGGTGCAAGCAGCCGGAGAGCAACTCGGGGTGCCGGCCTCTCGAACTGAGTGATCCCGTTCCCGATCGGACCATCCGTGATCCTCTCGACGTGCGTGAGGCGTCGGCACGGGAACGCCTCCTCGGGAGCGGATCCCGCACAGGGCGAAGCGGCCGCTGATCTGCGACGAGGTTCTGGCGCCCTCAGGAGAAGACCGCCCGATCGTCGAACTGATGCTGGTGGACCGAGACGGAGTCGGCGCTGTTCACCGGGAACGGATCGCCCTCCATCGCCGCCCCACCCAGGTCTTCAACTCCCCCGCGGTGGTCCGCCCGCTCGAGCCTTCCACGAACGTCGCCCAGGCTTTCGTGTCGAAGTCCCAGTAGTCGTAGTAGGTCGCCGTGCCTCGGAATTCGGCCAGGTCACCCGTTCGCCCCTTCGTGACGGTCAGGGTGCCCTGCAGTGTGACCGTGAAGTTGCCCAGCGTCTGATTCTTGCGCGCCCCGGCCAAGCCCTTCGCGCCTGTCACCTGAGCGGTGAACTGCTTGTACTCGGTGGGAGGCGCGGGGTCTGCTTCCGCCTCTGCGATGAGACGATTGCGAGCCGCAGACAGCAGTGGGAATCGCGCGAACACGCTGGTCGCGGCGTTCACCTCGAGCATCTCCGCGCGCGTGAGGTTGTAGGGCTTCCCGCCACCCTTCATGTAGTGGTGAATGAGCGACCTGGGAAGGCCGGGGTCCGCCTGCGCCAGCATCGCGCCGTCGAACGGTCCCCGCGCCAGTACGTCATCGAGCCACCCGCGTTGCAGCGAGACGGCGATGGCGTGGTTCCCCGCTGAACGTTGCAGGCCGAGGAGGTCCTGAGTCACCACGCCGGGCGAGGTGTCCTGGCCCGGTCGGTTCGAACGCCCGGTTCCGGCGGTCCGCACGCCATCGCGATCGGCTGTGCCGTTCGAGTGGAGGTGCACCATTGCACGGTATCGAGACAGAACTCCGAGGCATCGTCGGCACGGGCAGCTGAGCAGACACCGACACCTGCACGAACGGGAATTGCGGCCACGAGGGGCCGTCGCCGCAGGCAGGAAGGCAGGCAGGCAGGCGAACCGACGTCGCGCCCACGATGGCGGCGCCCACTTCTCCTCGGGCTGGGGCTGGTCGTCGGTGCGTCGAGGGTGCGGTTCTTGCGACGGGTCCCGTCGCGGCTACTCGTCGGAGGGCCGCTGCCGCTGTTGCTTGGTCTGGGACCGTAGCTTCTTCGCAGCGAGATGACGCCTCGCCGAGCCACGCGTCGGTCGAGTCGCCCGGCGTAGGGGTGCACGTGGTGCCAGCGCAGCGCGCACGAGCTCGCCGAGGCCGTCGAGCGCGGTTTCGCGATTGCGCAACTGAGAGCGTCGTTCCGACACCGTGACGGTGATCGCTCCCGCCACGATCCGCCGATGGAGCCGGGTCAGGAGCAATACCCGTTGGTCTTCACTGAGCACAGCCGAGTCGGCCACGCTCCACGTCAGCTGCACGCGGCTGTCGGATGTGTTGACGTGTTGCCCGCCCGGACCGGACGAGCGCGAGAACCTCCATTGCAGTTCGGAGGCGGGAATGGTGAGGCGGGGCGACACCTCAAGGTCCATACGGCAAGAGTCTCACTAAATGGAGGCGGGAGCCGAGGTGTTGGCGCTTCGCTTTCCCACCACCAGGTTTTGCGACGGCGAACGCGGAACTGTCTCGCCCTCGCTTCCCGCACCTGGAGCCCCCGGATCCCCTGCTGTTGACTGCGCACATGGCAGCCATCGAGAACGCAGGCACGACCGGAAATCCCGCTGGAGACAGCGACGGCACGAGCCGGGAACAGATCGTGGAAGCGGCTGCAGCAGCACTCGCGGCCGCCGGATCCCATGACGACGTCTACGGCGAGGTCTCCCGCGCGGCGGGGGTCAGCAGGGATGCCGTCGCCGGCGCGTTCCCCGCCGAGCACGATCTGCTGCTCGCCGTCCTCGACCTCCGCGACACGCAGGCGGAGCAGTTCATGGCGGGACCGGACGACCCCGGGGTTGATCAGTTGCGCGGGGTGATCCGGCTCATCGAGCGCAACGCGACCACTCCCGGGCTCGTTGCGCTGCACTGGCGGCTCTCGGCCGAGGCGATCGTGGCGGACCACCCCGCGCACGCCTACTACGCGGAGCGCTATCAGGCCGTGATCGCGGGCACGGCCGAGATCTTCCAGCAGATGGCTGACCGTAGAGAGCTGGCAGACGGGGTGGACCCGACGGCCGCGGCGCACGCGCTCATCGCGGTGCTCGACGGGGTTCAACTGCAGTGGCTCATCAACCCGGCAGGGGTGGACATGGCCGCGATCGTCCGCGGGCACGTGAGGACACTGCTGCCGCCGGGCACCGAGCTCTGACCCAGGGAGGCGCCACGCATCGTCGGGCTGCCCAGGGCAGTCCACACCGGGGCGCCGTGACTCAGGCGGCCGCGGAATCCGCCATTCGGCGGATCCGGTGTGCGCGGCAGAAGTGCAAGGGCGAGCGGCTCGGCCAGCACGAGCGACCCGATCAACTCCGGCCGTGCGGCCGGCGACCCTCCCGACCGACCTCGTAGACCGAGGCCGAGGACCCCTTGACGGGCGTACTGGAAGTATGGGCGCATGAGCCTTTTCATCACCTGCCCGGTCGAGAGCGTCGAGCGATCCACCGAGTTCTACACAGCGCTCGGCTGGACCCTCAACGCCGAGATGTCCGATCACAACGTGTCCTGCTTCGCGATCGCGCCCGAACAGTACGTCATGCTCGGCAGCCGCGAGATGTACGCGAGCGTCGGCGGCGTCGAGGAGGTGATCGGCGTTCCCGGCGCCCCGTCGAAGGTGACGGTCTCGTTCGACCTCGGCAGCCGTGAGGCGGTCGACGAACTCACCGAGAGCGCCCGCGCCGCCGGCGGTCGGATCGGCGACACCTACGACTACCCCTTCATGTACCAACGCAAGTTCGATGACCTCGACGGCTACCACTACTCGCCGTTCTGGATGAAGCCGGACACCGATCCGACTCCGTGAGCGACCTCGCCGCGGCCCTCGACATCGTCGGAGCACGGTGGGCTCTCCTCATCGTGGAGCGATTGCTCGACGGACCGCAGCGCTACAGCGATCTGCAGCGCGACCTCGGAATGGGAACGAACATGCTCGCAACCCGCCTGCGCGAGCTAGAAACAGCCGGCGTCCTCATCCGCCTGCCGCTCCGACACAACACCCGGGCCTACGCTCTGACTGATCGCGGGCTCGCCTTGCGCGAAGCGATAGACGCTCTCGGTCACTGGGCCGCTGAGCAGAACATCACCGCTTCCACGGAAAGGTAGGTCCATTCATGGCATGTCGTATCAGTGAGATCGTGCTCGGTTGCCGCGAGCCTGATGTGCTGGCGCGGTTCTGGTGCGAGGTCCTCGATTTCGTCGTGCTTGATCGCGAGGACGACGGATCGCTGGAGATCGGGCCGCGCGAAGGCTTCGGCGGTCCGCAGCCAACGATCATCCTCAGCCGCAGGGATGAGCCCGAAAAAGGGAAATCCCGGATGCACCTAGACGTCAACGCCACCGATCGCGATCAGGACGCCGAGCTCGAACGTCTTCTGAAGCTTGGCGCGCGGCCGGCGGACATCGGCCAAACAGGCGAGGAGCAGTGGCACGTCCTGGCTGACCCTGAAGGCAATGAGTTCTGCCTGCTCCGGGCCCGCCTGGACCCACTGTCACGCTGACCACTCAATCCTCGACGACCGGTGGGGAATCAACGCCATCTCGCGAAGCCGGACGGCGATCGCGCTCGGGCGCTGGGGGAAGCGCTGGGGGAAGCCTTTTCAGGGCTAGAAGATGACCCACCGACGAGAATAGTCCCGATAAACCGAAGTTCATCAGGACTTTTGTCGGGCTGACAGGATTTGAACCTGCGACCCCTTGACCCCCAGTCAAGTGCGCTACCAAGCTGCGCCACAGCCCGCTACCCTCTCGGGCAACTTGTCCATAGTAGCGGATACGCACGGTCCCTCGCGCACGGCCCGAGGCGGGGCTTACTCCCCCGGATCCGGGTCTGCGCCCGGCCGCTCGGCCGTGACCTCCTCGAGGAAGTCGACGAATCGGCGCCAGCTGCGCGCGTCCGCGAGCGGCCGGTAGTAGTCGGTCTCGGGAAGCGTGAACGCGTGCGGGGCGCCACTGTAGGTGACGACCTCCCAGTCCACGTGCGCAGCCCCGCGCAGCTCGTTCTCGAAGGCGACGACCGCCTCGTCCGGCACGACCGGATCCGACCCTCCGGTGAGGATCAACAGAGACGCGCGGATGGCGTCGGCATCGCTCGGGTCGTGAGCAATCAACCCGCCGTGGAAGGACACGACGCCCCTCACGTCGGCGCCGGTGCGGGAGAACTCGAGCGCCGCGGATCCCCCGAAGCAGTAGCCGATCACGACGATCTGCTCGGGGTCCACCCCCGGGTTCGCCTGCAGCTCGCGATAGCCGGCGGTCACTCGGGAACGAAGGAGCTCGAGGTTCGAGTAGTACTTGCCCGCCTCCTTCGGCGCCTCGTCGCCCTCGGGCCGGATGCCGGTGCCGTAGATGTCCGCGGCGAACGCGACGTAGCCGAGGCGGGCGAGCATCTGCGCCCGGACGCGCGTGTAGTCGGCGAGACCGCCCCAGTCGTGCAGGATCAGGACGCCCGGCCGCCGGCCCTCGCGCGACTCGTCCAGCGCGAGGTAGCCCTCCATCGCGGCGCCGTCGTGCTCGTAGGGCACCTCGGAGGTAACGATGCGGGATGCTGCGCGCAGCGGAACCGTGTTGAGCAGCTTGTTGTGGGCCGGGGAGAACGTGTCGGTCATGCTCCCGACCGTACGGACGCGCGGCGCCCGGTGCGCCCGCGCCTGTGGAGGAGATGTGAGGGGCGCGTCTTCCAGCCTCTGCTTCCGTCGCTTCGACAAGCTCAGCGACCGGGAGGGCGCGTCGCAGAGTCCGCGCTAAGTGGCCCGCGGGCTCGGTCCCCCTACGGTCCCTGAGCCTGTCGAAGGGACAGAACACGGTCCCTTCCTATTTCGCCACCTTCTCCACAGGAACAGCGGACTCGGTGTCGGTGGCCGGGTTTTCCCTGGAGGCATGACCGAACGACACCCCGCACCTGACCCGCTCCCGCCCGACGGACCTCCACCGCCGAACGCGGCCACGGACACGTTCCTCGCGATGATCGACGCCGTCACCGCTGCCGAGCGGATGATCCGCCTCGGCCACTCCCTCCGCGCCGAGGCCGTCGACCGCGCGCGGCTCTGGACCGAGTCCAGCGACCTCTCCGTACCCAGCACGGGAGGCCCGCGCTGGTCCCCGAAGATCGCCGGAAGGCGGGTCCTGACCACCGAGGTCGCCTGCGCCCTGCGCGTCTCGGAGCGGGCGGCAGAGCGGCTGATCGCCGAGAGCGAGGCGCTCATGCACGACCTCCCCGCAACACAGGAGGCACTGCGGCAGGGGCGGATCGGCTACCGCCACGCGCAGGTCCTCATCGACCACACCACCGCCCTTCCCCCTGCAGGTGTGACGGCTCTCGAGGAGGCGGCGCTGCCGAAGGCGGAGCACCTCACCGTCCCGAAGCTCGACCGGGTGACCCGGGAGTTGCGGGAACGCCTGCACCCCGAGTCCATTCAGGAGCGGCACACCGCTTCGGTTACCGATCGGCACATTGAGACCTGCCCCGCCAAGGACGGCATGGCGTGGCTCAACGCCTACCTCCCCGCACCGGAAGTAGCGGGCATCGCGAACCGGCTGCGCGACATCGCCGAGGGCCTCAAGGGCGAACCTGGGGAGGACAGGACGCGGACGCAGTTGATGGCGGACGCGTTCACCGACTTGCTTGTTGACGGCATCACCACCGCGGCATCCACCAGCGCAGTCGCCGGTAACGCGGAACCTGTGGAGGACAGGACGACGCGACGCATCGACGCGCCGATCGGGGTTGGCATCCGGCCGCGGGTGCTCGTCACGGTCCCAGTACTCACCCTGCTGGGCCGCTCGGAGGAGCCGGGCTCGCTCGAGGGCTACGGGCCGATCGACGCGTACACCGCCCGGCGGATCGCGGCCCGGGCGCCGAGCTTCACCCGTATCCTCACCCACCCCGAGACCGGAGCGGTGCTCTCCGTCGGGCGGGACCGGTACGCGGTGCCGAAGGACCTGCGCACCTGGCTCCGAGTGCGGGACGAGACCTGCCGCTTCCCCGGCTGCAACCGGAACGCCGCCAGAACAGACGTGGACCACGTCACCGACTGGCAGTACGGCGGCGGCACGGACTACGGCAACCTCGTGCACCTGTGCCGGTCGCATCACCGGGTCAAGCACCACACCGGGTGGTCCTCCACCTCCGCCGGCGACGGCAGAGTACGGTGGCTCGCGCCGAGCGGGCGAGAGTACGAGACGGAACCCGCGACGCAGATCGCGACGCCAAAGCCGGACGCGCGGGCGGCTCGAGCGACGGCGGTGATCCCGGACGAGCCACCGTTCTAGGCCGCGACCCGAGGAGCGTTCCATCGCTTCGACAGGCTCAGCGACCGTGATCTGTTTCCGTGATCCCGTTACGTCGCTTCGACAGGCTCAGCGACCGTGATGCCGTCCGTGAGCGCGCCTTCACCCCTGCGCGTGCATGCGCTCGACACACAGGCCCGCGAGACGTCGGCGCGCAAGAGCGGGTACGGGTGGACGCTGGGGGCGCGCCGCGCGCCCGCAGTAGCATGCAGCGCATGGCCATCAAGTTGGAGAACGTCGGCATCGCCGTCCGCGACCTCGAGGCGACGATCGCCTTCTTCACCGACCTCGGCCTTACAGTGATCGGCCGCGACACGGTCAGCGGCGAGTGGACCGACACGGCCGTCGGCCTCGACGGCAACCACGCCCGGATCGCGATGTTGCAGACACCGGACGGGCACGGCCAGCTCGAGCTGTTCGAGTACATCCACCCCGAGGCGATCGAGACCGAGCCCACGCTCCCGAATGAGATCGGCATGCACCGAGTCGCGTTCTCCGTCGACGACATCGACGCGGCACTCGAGGTCGCTGCGAAGCACGGGTGCTACCCGCTCCGGAGCGTGGCCACCTACCAGGACCTCTACAAGCTCACCTACGTGCGCGGTCCGAGCGGCATCATCGTGATGCTCGCCGAGGCGCTCACGAAGAACTGACGTCCGGCCCGGCGGTCTCACCACGATCAGGAGACCGAGGTCCCTCGACCACCGCTTGACAACGTCGAGAAGTCGGAAAAGCTCTTGCACCATCGGGCACCGACCGACGCCCGATCGCGCAACTGTGAGACCTGCGGCTGGGAAGCCAGGGGGACGATCATGGAGGGATGGGGCCGAGCAGGTCGATCGAAGTAGCTCGCACTTCCCGGGCAGGCGACGGCCCGTCCTCGAAGGTCGCGTCGACGCTCCCACCCCGGCAGCAGGCGCGTCCGGTTGCCTCCGGCGGCCCATCGAACTGGCTTCTGGGCCTGCAGGGAGCGGCCGGCAATCGCGCAGTCGCGACGCTGATGAGTCAGCAGCGGAGCGAGCCGAGCGGACAGCCGAGCACCAGCCCGCCGGCTGTGTCCGGGAATCCGCTACCGGTTCAACGTCAGCCGATGCGGAACCAGCAGCGCCCGCCGATGATCATGAGCCTGGACACCTTCACCTACCGCCCGTCCGACATCGACCTGTTCGGCATGCAGACGAAGTCCAAGACCTGGGAGCCGGTGAAGCCCAGGTTCGTGCCGCTCCTGGGCGGATCGTTCATCGTCGACGGCATCCCGGTCAGCTACAAGCTCGAGGGTTCCGCCGAAGCCAACAGCTCGGCGGGCTTGGTCTGGGGGCCGGGCAGGCTGCACGACATCCAAGCGTACGTGACGGGCCGCGAGGCCGAGCGGATGCGGTCCATCCGCAACCCGCTGAAGTGGATCCCCCCTCTGCCGGGCATGCCACCCCCGGTCACTCTCGACAGGCCGTGGGACACGAAACCGAACGGTCGCTTCGGCGCCGACGGCATGGCCAGCTTCAGCGCGAACGCGTCCGCCCGGGCGCGGGCGGAATCGAGGCTCGAGGCGGAACTGGGCGTCTTCGGCGGGCTCCTGTCCGCGGGTGCATTCGGTGGCCTGAACACCTCTGCTGATGCGTCCGCGAGAACCACCATCGACACCTTCGTCACAGCCACGTACACCGACGGTGTGATCACCCTCACCGCCGTGCTGGACTTCTCAGCCGCGCTGAATCTTGCCTTCAGCGTCAACGCCTTCGCCGGGGTGAAGGTCGAGCTCCGGCTGCCCGAGATACCTGTCGTGACCGACCTGACACACAGGGTTCAGAGCTGGCCCATCGTCGGATGGGTGGTGCCGGACCTGTCGAAGTGGCGCTGGCGCAAGGAGTACCGCAAGGACTGGCCGCTCTTCAGTCGCAGCTACGCCTGGAACCTGGCGCAGCGCTTCGAGATCTCGGCCGGCGGATCCACCGGATCGATGCCTGAGACCGAGGGCTTCGGAATGGACAAGCTGTTGCGCGACGTCGAGGCAGCACAGCAGGCCGGCAGCCTGAAGGACGATCCCGTCGGCCCCGGCACCCAGCGCCGCAACTCCGACCAGGGTGCCGTGTCCGCCGCCAAGGCCGGGGCCCTGGCGGGGATCTCCTCCGCCCAGCGCACCGCCGAGCGGGAGAAGAAGGCCAACCAACGGCTGCTCGCTCGAGCGCGGAAGGCGGCCACGGCCGCCACCCCGGCCGCAGCCTCCTCAGCGCCGGGAGCCGCTGCGGCAGCCCCGCCCGCCATCGCGAGCGTCCGGCCCGCCGCCACCCCGGTGCAGCAACTCGAGGAACGCGGAGGCAAGCTCGACGACGCGACGAAGTCGGTGGCCGAGCTCCGGGCCAAGACGGACGCTCTCGGCGCACCCGCCAACGCCCAGGACGGGACGACCCGCAATCAGGCCCAGTCCGGGTACGACTCCGTCGCCGCGAACGCCGACGCTCTCGGTGACGCGATCGACGACGGAGCGCAAGGATTCGCGATCCCGCCCGCGGTCGAACCGGCGGACGCCGACTACGCGAAGCTGAAGGAGGCGATGCACAGGGCGTACACGGCCTTCGACGAGGCCGTCGATCCGATTCGGACGGAGAAGCTGTACGCCGACGACCAGGTCCGTGAGGCGGGCAGCAGCGCGGATCTGGCGGCGTACCGGAACGCGGCGCTCACCCACCAGAGCGCTTCCGGGGCGCTGTGGAAGCGGGTGCAGAAGCTGGAGAGCGACCTCGAACGAGCCCGCGAGTGGTACGAGAAAGGCGACTTCGCCCTGGGCGCCACGGTGTTCACGGAACTCGAGGGGACCGCCCGCCGCGCCACCACGGAATCGTCCGTACTGAAGGCGAACCGGCCCGTCGGGGACTGGGACCTCGACTATGTCGAGCTGGACGCTGGACAGCTGGTGCTGAAGTCGCAGTACCGGGGCAAGGCCACCCGCTCGTACTTCTACCCGCACGACTACTCGGCCGGCACGAAGGCGAGGATGATGGCCGAGATCGGCAGTTTCCGCACCGAGGAGGGGGTCGTCTACTGGGAGTGGCGCGGCGGGCTGTCGTCCCGCGGCGACCACTGGTGGAAGCTGAACGACCCGCAGGAGATGCCGACCCTCGACCACACGGCGCCCACCGTGCTCGGGCAGTGGAACTCGGCCGGCCGGACCACGGCGTATGCGCCACGGCGGAGCTTCTACGACTTCGTCGGCGCAGGGCTGACCGTGGTGCCGAAGCAACGCAACTCGAGCGCGGGCGGCAAGGAGCCGGACAGCTACACCCCGCGAGTCACGCGAAGCTTCCGAGGGGCGAAGACCTGATGGGCAGCTACCACCTCTGGCATCCGTGCTACCTGCGGTCCGGTCCGGTGACGATCGAGGCGTTCGTCACGGCGGGCGACGCTCTGCTCGACCCCCGGGGCGGGCGGGAGCTCACCACGGCGGTGCTGTCGACCATCGGGTTGGCTGACGTCGTGGCAAGAGTGCAGGACCACTCGCTGGTCCCCACTCGCACCCCGTACTTCGGCTCCTACCGGGACAGCGGCGATTGGCGCGACCGCTGGCCCGAGGCGTGGCGCTGGCGGGCCACCCTGCGGCCCGGTCCCACCCCCGCTCTACGAGCCGCTCCCGCGGGGAACCGGTACGACCTCGACGCCCCGGGGGTGATCTCCCGGACCGTCGGACACTGGCCGTGCCTCCTCGTCGTCGACGCCGCGACGGAGACGCTCATCGAGCGGGCCGCAGCGGTGATCGAGGCGGCGTATCCCGGAGCCGATATCGAGCGGGCGCGCGCGCTCGACCGCTTCCCGCAACTCCGGGTCGGTCTCGGTGATCATCCGGCCTCCTGGTTCGAGGCCGGCGCCACCGAGGCCGAGGACCTGCTCGGCGCTCTCAACGAGGTGGGCGCGTCGACGTCGGTGGACGGGTTGATGCGCTCCCCCTTCGTCGATCCCGCGTAAACGTCCGATCCGGTTCGTAATCGCCTCCATCCGATAGCGGATCCCTGCGCTCGCGTCCGGGTTCGGCGCTCGCCTCAGGGGCCGACGTGCTCGTTGTGGGTCGTCGAGGCGGTGGAGAGGGCGGCGAGGAAGGACGGGCCGTGCGTGCGGGCGCCGAGGGACTCGACCCGGGCGCGCAGCTCTCGGTCCGAGGTGATCACGCGGATGTCTGCGGCGGGATCGGCGGCCACGAGGGACGCCACCTCGTCGACGATCGTGTCGTCGCCCTCGCCGGGCGCGGACACGACGCGGAGGGCGTCGGGCGCGTCGGCCGGGAGGTCTGCTCCACGCGCCTGGCCCTCGAGCACCACGGTGTAGCGGGGCCACCAGGCGTGATGCGGGAGGTCCAGCTCTTCGGCCGGAACTCCGGTGGTCGCCAGCTCGGCGAGCGACGCGAGGAGTCGTTCCGCTGCGCCGCGGCGATCCTTCCACCAGCCGTCGGGCCGCGATCCGACCACGTTCGCCGCATCCACGACCACGGTGATGTTGCGGCGCATGTCGGCGCGCAGGGTCGGCCACGCGGCGCCGAAGCCGGGGTGCAGGGGCAGGTCGTCGACCTCGTCGACGGGCACCCAGCGGAGCTCGAGGCTCTCGCGGTCCGAGATGATCGGCTCGAACGACTCGCGGGCGCGCGCGACGAGCGTCGTGTAGGTCCAGAAGTCGAGGTCGAGCACGTGCGAGAAGCGCGGCAGCACGACGCCCTCGGGGAGGCCGGCCTCCTCGGTCGCCTCGCGCACGGCGCCGTCGATGGGGCGCTCGCCCTGCTGGATCGCGCCGCCCGGGATGCCCCAGGTGCCGCCGAAGTGGCTCCACTCGACGCGGTGCTGCAGCAGGATGCCGCGATCCGGATCATGCAGCACGAGACCCGCCGCTCCGAAGCGCCCCCAGAAGCGGGCGCCGTCCGATCCTTCGACCCACGCGTCGCCGGGATCGCGGGATGGGGCCATGGTCCGAGGGTACCGGGACGAGGTGAGCGAGTCGTGGGAGCGATGCGGGCAGCCGTCTTCAACGGTATCGGCGGCGGTATCGGCGGCGGCAGCCGCGGTGGCACTGGCAGCGCCGGCGGCGTGCGCTCCGCGGACGTGCAGGAGAGGTGCCTCCGGGCACGTAATGTGATCGGGTGGAATTGACGCAGAAGACGCTCGATGGCTCCGGCTTTCGCGGTTTCATCCGGTTCGCCGACCTCCCTCACGCGGAGGTGCCGAGCACTGCCGGCGTGTACGTCGTCTACCGCCCCACTCACTCCCTCCCCCGGTTCCTCGAGCGGAGCCCGGCCGGGTGGTTCAAGGGCAAGGACCCGTCCGCCGCGCTGCTGAAGCTCGAGGGCGCCTGGGTGCACGGGTCGAACGTGCTCTACATCGGAAAGGCCGGCGCCGGCGCGGGCGGCAAGCGCGGCATCCGCAAGCGCCTCGACGAGTTCCGCCGGCATGGAAGGGGCGAGCCGGTCGGCCACTGGGGCGGCCGCTACCTCTGGCAGCTCGCCGACAGCGACGAGCTGCTCGTCGCGTGGAAGGAGACGCCGGACCAGGACCCCGAGGACGTCGAATCCGCGCTCATCGAGGACTTCTTCGCCACCTATGGCGCCCTGCCCTTCGGCAACCACAAGAAGGGCCGCGTGCCGGCCCTCGTGTGATCGAGGCCGTCGCGTCCCTTCGACAGGCTCAGGGACCGTATGGGTCGCGTCCCTTCGACAAGCTCAGGGAACGTGTCGGAACCGGAGCGCGCCCGTGTGCGTCAGCGCTTGCGCTTCTCGCGGACCCGCATGTTGACGTTGATCGGGGATCCCTCGAATCCGTACGTCTCGCGCAGGCGGCGCGTGATGAAGCGGCGGTACTGCGGGTCGAGGAACTCGCTCGTGAACAGCACGAATGTGGGCGGGCGCGTGGACGCCTGGGTGCCGAACAGGATGCGCGGCTGCTTGCCGCTGCGCACGGGGTGCGGGTGCTCGGCCACGAGCTCGGCGAGGAAGGCGTTGAACTTGCCGGTCGGGATGCGGGTGTCCCAGGACTGCAGCGCGAGCTCCAGCGCCGGCACGAGCTTCTCCATGTGCCGGCCGGTGCGCGCCGAGATGTTCACGCGCGGCGCCCACGCCACGTGGGCGAGGTCCTGCTCGATCTCGCGCTCCAGGTAGCGGCGGCGCTCGTCGTCGAGCAGGTCCCACTTGTTGAAGGCCAGCACGAGCGCGCGACCGGACTCGAGCACGAGGTCGATGATGCGCACGTCCTGCTCGCTGATGACGTCGGACACGTCGATGAGCACGACGGCGACCTCGGCCTTCTCCAGCGCGGCGCTCGTGCGCAGCGAGGAGTAGAACTCGGCGCCGGACGCCTGGCGCACGCGGCGGCGGATGCCGGCGGTGTCGACGAAGCGCCACACCTTGCCGGCGATCTCGACCTGCTCGTCGACCGGGTCGCGGGTGGTGCCGGCGAGGTCGTTGACGACCACGCGCTCCTCGCCCACGGCCTTGTTCAGCAGGCTGGACTTGCCGACGTTCGGGCGGCCGAGGATGGCGACACGACGGGGTCCGCCGACCTCCTCCTTGGCGACCGCGGAGATCTCGGGCAGCACGCGCAGCACCTCGTCCAGGAGGTCCGCAACGCCGCGGCCGTGCAGGGCGGAGACCGGACGGGGCTCGCCCAGGCCGAGCGACCACAGGGCGGCCGCGTTCGGCTCCTGGCGGGCGTCGTCGATCTTGTTGGCGGCCAGCAGCACGGGCTTCCTGGTCTTGCGCAGCATCCGCACGACGTGCTCGTCGGTCGAGGTGGCGCCGACGTTGGCGTCGACGACGAACAGCACGGCGTCCGCGAGCTCGACGGCGATCTCCGCCTGCTGGGCGACGGAGGCGTTGATGCCCTTGGCATCCGGCTCCCACCCGCCGGTGTCGACGAGCGTGAAGCGGCGGCCGTTCCACTCCGCCTTGTAGGAGACGCGGTCGCGGGTGACGCCGGGGACGTCCTCGACCACGGCCTCGCGGCGGCCCAGGATGCGGTTCACGAGCGCGGACTTGCCGACGTTCGGCCGCCCCACGATCGCGAGCACGGGGAGCGCGGGCAGGTAGGTGATGCCCTCGGGACCCTCGGCCGCGGCCTCGAGCAGGTCGAGGTCCTCGTCCTCCAGGTCGTAGTCGCGGAGTCCGCGACGCAGGGTCTCGGCACGCTGGACGTCGTCCTCGTCGTCCACGTCCGCGATGCGGCCCGTCGTCTGGAACTCGCGGCCCTCTACATCCGCCTCTGCCTGGTCCAAGTCGACGGCGTCGGGCTCGCCACCGTCCAGATCGGCGTCGAGATCACCGCCCCCGAGTTGGAGGTCTTCGATCGCCGCGTCGTTCGACGCGGGGAAGTCGTTCTGCTGCCTGTCAGCCATGGGTTTATGCCGTTCGTAGCCTGACGAGTTCGACCACCGCGGAGACGGTCTGGTCGAAGTCGAGGTGGGTGGAGTCGATGGTGGTCACCCCTTCCGCGGCGTTCAAGAAGTCGACGACCCGCGAATCCTGCCGGTCACGGGAGGCGAGTTGCTCGCCCACCGCTTCGGCGGAGTGCCCGCTCAGTTCAGCCGAGCGTCTTGCCATCCTAACTTCTTCGTCCGCGGTGAGAAGAATGCGCACGGCGGCGTCGGGTGCGACGACGGTGGTGATGTCGCGACCCTCCACCACGATGCCCGGGCGGTCGGTGTCGGCGATGATCGAGCGGAAGAGGGCGACGAGGTAGTGCCGCACCTCCGGGATGCGCGCGATCGCGCTCACCGCGGCGGAGACCCGCGGCTCGCGGATCGCCTCGGACACGTCCGTCTCGCCCACCCGCACGAAGTAGTCGTCGGGGTCCGTGCCGATGGCGTAGCCGAAGCCCTCGAGCAGGCCGACGACCATGGCGGAGTCGTGCGGGTCGACACCGCTCGAGAGGGCGAACCACGCGAGGGCGCGGTAGGCAGCGCCAGTGTCCTGGTAGTCGAAGCCGAGCTTCCGGGCGGACGCCTTGCTCACGCTCGACTTGCCGCTGCCGGCGGGGCCGTCGATCGCGACCACAACGAGGTCCGCGGCGGCCTGCGTGCTCTCCTCGGGATCCGGTACGGGGGTGAGGATGGGACCCTCCGTCTCGGGGTCGGCGGGGTCCGGGGCGCCCGGGAGCTGCGTCCCCTCGTCGGACTCGGGGACCGCGGAGAGCGTCGTGGGCGTCTCCTCGGCTGCGGGGTCGGTCGGGGTGTTCGCGGTCATCCGGCGATTCTCCATCCTCGTGTCGAGAGCTCGTCGGTGAGCCGATTCTTGGCCTCGGGCACCACGGCGATCTCGGCGAGGCCGATCTGCGCGCCCGGGGAGTGCTCGAGGCGCATGTCCTCGAGGTTCACGCCGATCTCGCCGATCTCGGTGAGCAGACGCGCGAGCTGACCCGGGGTGTCGTCGACCATGACGGTGACGGAGGCGTAGCGGCGGTCCTGGCCGTGCTTGCCCGGGATGCGGGCGACGCCCGTGTTCCCGGCGGCCAGGGCCTCGGCGAGGGCGCGCTTGGCACCCGGCCGTTCCAGCCCGTCGAGCGCCTCGACGACGTCGGCGAGGTCGGCCTGCAGCTCGCGGAGGATCTCGGCGACGGCGGCCGAGTTGGCCCCGAGGATCTGCACCCAGAGTTCCGGCTCGCTCGCGGCGATGCGCGTCACGTCGCGGAGGCCCTGCCCGGCGAGGCCGAGCGCGCGCTCCGGCGCGTCCACGAGGCGCGACGCGAGCAGCGTCGACACGAGCTGCGGCACGTGCGAGACCAGGGCGACGCTGCGGTCGTGCTGCTCGGGGGTCATCTCGATGGGCACCGCGCCGAGGTCGAGGGCGAGGTCGTCGACCTGAGCGCCCGCCCCGTAGCTGATGGCGTCGTGCCCCGCGATCACCCAGGGGCGGCCGAGGAACAGGTCGGCCCGGCCGGAGATCGCCCCGCCGCGCTCGCGACCCGCCATCGGGTGCGAGCCCAGGTAGCGCGAGACGTCCGCGCCGACGGCGACGAGCTCCTCCAGAGGGGCGACCTTCACGCTCGCCACGTCCGTGACGATGGCGTCGGGGTAGGCCTCGAGCTCCGCCGCGACCATGCGCGCGGTCACGTCCGGCGGCACGCAGACGACGATGAGCGAGGGCCGGTCATCGGGCGTGGCGGCGCGGCCGGCGCCGTAGTCGATGGCGAGGCCGAGCTGGGCCGGCGACACATCGGCCAGCACGACGTCGACCCCGCGGGCGCGCAGGCCGAGGCCGACGCTCGTGCCGAGGAGCCCGGTGCCGACCACGCGCACGGTCGTGCCGGCGAGGCGACTGTCGGTCATGCTCGGCGGTCCGACCCGCCGCTCGAGGGGCGGCCGGGGTTGCGGCGCTGCCCGCCCTGGCGCGGTCCGGATGACGGGCTGCGGCGCGCGCCCTGATCGCGTTCGGAGCGGTTCGGCCTCGCGTCGCGGCGGGCCTCGCCGGCGTCATGGGAGGAGCGCGCGGCGGACCCGCGGGAGGCGTCCCGGTCGTCCCGTCGGTCGCGCGTGCCGCGGCCCTGGGCGTCCCGGTCCTGCGCGTTCGGGTTCGGTACGTCCCGGTGCTCGCGGCGGGGGCGGTCGTAGCCGCCCCGGTCGCGGTCCTGGCCGCGGTCAGGACGCTGGCCCTGATCCTCGCGGCGCGGACGGTCGTACCCGCCCCGATCCCGGTCCTGGCCGCGGTCAGGGCGCTGGCCCTGATCCTCGCGGCGGGGACGGTCGTAGCCGCCGCGGTCACGGTCCTCCCCGCGGTCAGGACGCTGGCCCTGATCCTCGCGACGAGGACGGTCGAACCCGCCGCGGTCACGGTCCTGGCCGCGGTCTCGATTCCGATCCTGGCCGCGGTCAGAGCGCTGACCCTGATCCTCGCGACGAGGACGGTCGAACCCGCCGCGATCCCGATCCCGGTCCTGGCCGCGGTCGTCGCGCTGCGGCTCCCTCGGGGGTCGTCCTCCGTGCTCGCGGGGGGCTTGCTCGCGCGGGGCGCGCTCGGCTGCGGGGCGAGCCGGCCGCTCCGCGGTGCCGGCGGTGCCCTCGGCCTGGGCCTTCTGTGCCTTGCGGGCGATGGTCAGCAGGGCGCCGAGCTCGTCCTTGGTCAGGTGCCGCGTGCGCCCGGACGGCAGCGAGCCGAGGTGCAGCGGACCGAACTGGCGGCGCACGAGCTCCTGCACGGGGTGGCCGACGGCGTCCAGCATCCGGCGCACGATGCGGTTGCGGCCCGAGTGCAGCGTGATCTCGACGAGAGTCGAGTGGCTGCCCCCCGGCTCCCCCGCGAGGATGCGCGCCGAGTCCGCGGCGATGAAGCCGTCGTCCAGCTCGATGCCACGGCGGAGCGTGGCGATGGTCTGCGGCGTGACCCGGCCCGCCACCTTGGCGATGTACGTCTTGTCCACGCCGAAGGACGGGTGCGCGAGCACGTGGGCGAGCTCGCCGTCGTTGGTGAGCAGCAGCAGGCCGGACGTCTCGGCGTCCAGGCGGCCCACGTTGAAGAGCCGGTCCTCGTACTCGTCCGTGAACTGGGTGAGGTCGGGGCGACCGCGGCCGTCCTTCATCGAGCTGACGACGCCGACCGGCTTGTTCAGCATCACGTAGCGCTTCGTGGCGTCGAGCTGCACGGCGACGTTGTCGACGGCGATCTCATCGGTCTCGGGGTTCACCCGGCGGCCGAGCTCGCGCACGACCTCGCCGTTCACCCGCACGCGGCCGGCGGCGATCAGGTCCTCGGAGACGCGTCGCGAGCCGACACCCGCGGACGCCATCACCTTCTGCAGGCGCACTCCCTCTGTGGAGAGCTCGTGCTCATCGGATGTCATCGAATCCTTCCGCCCCGTCGGCGAGCAGCGGCGAGATGTGCGGCAGCTCCTCGATCGAGTTGATGCCGAGCTGCGTGAGCAGCAGGTCTGTCGTGCCGTAGTGGATGGCCCCGGTCTCGGAGTCCGTGTAGACCTCGCTGATCAGGCCGCGGCCGAGCAGCGTGCGCACGACGGAGTCGACGTTGACCGCGCGGATGGCCGCGACCTGGCCGCGGCTGATCGGCTGCTTGTAGGCGATCACGGCGAGCGTCTCGAGCGCCGCCTGGGAGAGCCTGCTGGGGTTCTGGGTGAGCACGTAGTCGCGCACGACCTCGTCGTACTCGCTGCGCACGTAGATGCGCCAGCCGGAGCCGACCTCGCGCAGCTCGAAGCCGCGGCGCACTCCCCCGTTCTCGCCGTCGAAGTCGGCGACGAGGCGGTCGATGCCCTCGCGCACGGCGGCGACCGGGCGGCCCACGGCCGTGGCGAGGTTCACGAGGCTCTGCGGCTCGTCGGCGACCATGAGCACGGCCTCGAGCGCCCGGTCCATGTCGACGGGCACGAGGGGCGCCGCAGGGGCGTCGGCGGCGTCCGTGCCGGCCGCGTCGGAGTCTTCCGCCGGGTAGGGCGTGTCCGGGAACAGGGCGACCGCCTCGGCGGTGCGGTCGATGTCAGTTGTCATAGTCGGCTCCCAGATTAGCCAGACTCTCGTCGGTCCAATTCGCCGCGCTCCAGCGCAGGGTGATCTCGCCGAGCGGTTCGAGCTGCTCGAACGAGATGGCGGCGTGCCGGTACAGCTCGAGCACGGCGAGGAAGCGCGCGACGATCAGGCCCTTCTGGTCGGCGCCCGCGACGAGCTCGCGGAACGTGACGAGGTCCCCGGTGCGCAGCCGCGAGACCACGAACGCGGCCTGCTCACGGATGCTGATCAGCGGCGCGTGCAGGTGGTCGAGGCCGACGGTCGGGATCTCCCGCGGCGTGAGCGCGAGCGTGGCGAGGGCCGCGAAGTCGTCGAGGCTCAGCGTCCAGACGAGCTCGGGCGTCGACTTCCGGAACTTCTCCTCGAGCCGCACCGCCCGCGGATGCCGGCCGCCCTCCGCGTCGAAGTGCTCACCGAACCAGCCCGCCACCTGCTTGAAGGCCCGATACTGCAGCAGCCGGGCGAACAGCAGGTCCCGCGCCTCCAGCAGCGCCACGTCCTCGGCGTCCACGAGCTCGCCCTGCGGCAGCAGGCCGACCACCTTGAGATCGAGCAGGGTCGCGGCCACCACGAGGAACTCGCTCGCCTGGTCGAGGTCCTTCTCCGACTCGATGCGGCGCAGGTACGCGATGAACTCGTTGGTGACGAGGCTGAGGCTCACCTCGGTGATGTCGAGCTCGTGCTTCGCGATGAGCGACAGCAGCAGGTCGAACGGACCCTCGAAATTGGCGAGGCTCACCGAGAAGCGGTCGGGCCGGGCGGCGGCCTCGTGCTCGTGCTCGGAACTGCGCTCGGAGGCCCCGGTCAGGGACGCGGGCGCAAGGCGCGACGGGTCAGGCGACGGCGCCACGCGAGATCAGTTCCCGCGCCACGGTGCTGTACGCCTTCGAGGCGGGATGCTCGGGCGCGAACTCGATGATGGGCTTGCCCGCCACGCTCGCATCCGGGAACTTCACCGTGCGCCCGATCACCGTCTCGAGAACGCGGTCGCCGAACGCCTCGACCACGCGCTGCAGCACCTCGCGGGAGTGCAGCGTGCGCGAGTCGAACATGGTCGCGAGGATCGCGTCGAGCTCGAGTCCCGGGTTCAGGCGGTCCCGCACCTTGTCGATGGTCTCGACGAGCAGGGCCACGCCGCGCAGGGCGAAGAACTCGCACTCGAGCGGGATGAGGACGCCGTGGCTCGCGGTCAGG
The DNA here is from genome assembly GCA_947487835.1 of uncultured Microbacteriaceae bacterium. Lineage (GTDB taxonomy): Bacteria > Actinomycetota > Actinomycetes > Actinomycetales > Microbacteriaceae > Planctomonas. The sequence goes on along the minus strand of CANKXX010000002.1, from coordinate 48,615 downwards.
GCGTTGACCGTGAGGAGGCCGAGCGAGGGCTGGCAGTCGACGAGGATCACGTCGTACTCGCCGCTGACCTTCCGCAGCACGCTGGCGAGGATCTGCTCGCGCGCCACCTCGTTCACGAGGTGCACCTCGGCGGCGGAGAGGTCGATGTTCGCTGGGATGATGTCGAGGTTCTCGATCTCGGTGTGGATGATCGCCTCGTGCGGGTCCTTGACCGCGCCGAGCAGCAGGTCGTAGATGGTGACCGCGTCGTGCGTCTGCACGCCGAGGCCGGCGGAGAGGGCGCCCTGCGGGTCGAAGTCGACGGCGAGCACGCGGCGGCCGTACTTCGCGAGGGCGGCGCCGAGGTTGATGGTCGTCGTGGTCTTGCCCACGCCGCCCTTCTGGTTGCAGAGCGAGATGATGCGCGCGGGGCCGACGCCCTTCAGCGGGGCGGGTTCCGCGAACTCGGTGAAGGGACGTCCCGTCGGGCCGAGGACCGGGGCCTCAAGCCCGGGGAGCTCGGCGACACCTTCACCGCTTCGAGATACACCGCTTCGAGTCACACCGACGCCTTCGCTTGCCTGGCCGACCGTGGGGGATGATCGACTCGTTCGATTGTAACGGTGAGGTGACGCCGCACCCGACTCCCGCGCGGGCGACGGGAATCCGGGATCCCAGGTCGCCCAGAACCCGATCGGCACTCCGTTTCGTGCACGTGCCGCATTTCGGTCCCTGAGCCCGTCGAAGGGACGTTCCGTTCCGCATCCTGTTCCGAATTCAGGCTCAGTTGCGACACGCCGTGTTTCAGGCTGCCCAGATGCGGCGTGTCGCAGCACAGCCTGAATTGTGAACGGTGGCGGGTCGTGGAGTCGGCGTGAGGGACCGCCGGTCAGCCGCGGGCGCGGGGGTGCGACGTCGTGTACATGTCGCGGAGGGTGTCCGCGGTCACGAGCGTGTAGATCTGCGTCGTCGCGACCGACGAGTGCCCCAGCAGTTCCTGCACGACGCGCACGTCGGCCCCGCCTGCAAGGAGGTGGGTGGCGAACGAGTGGCGGAACGTGTGCGGCGAGACCTCGACCTCGAGCCCGGCGCGCTCGGCGGCCGCCCGAATGATGAGCCACGCGTTCTGCCGCGACATCCGCGCGCCGCGCTGGCCGAGGAACAGCGCAGGCGTCGGCCTGCCCTTGCCGGAGAGCGTCGGGCGCACCCGCACGAGGTACGCGTCGAGCGCCGTCCGCGCGAACCGCCCGACCGGGACGAGGCGCTGCTTGTCGCCCTTGCCCGTCACGCGGATCATGTCGCCGGGCAGGGTGGCGTCCGCGTCGCCCTCCTCGCCGAGGCTCATCACGTCGTCGACGTTGAGCCCGACGATCTCCGAGATGCGGGCGCCGGTCGCGTACAGCAGCTCGAGCAGGGCGTGGTCCCGGATCGCGAGCGGATCGTCCCCCTCGGTCGCCGCGAGCAGGCGCTCCATCTGCTCGATCGTGATGGCCTTGGGCAGCCGGCTCGCGAGCTTCGGCGGCTTCACCTCGCGGGCGACGTCCTCGTGCACGACGCCCTCCTCGAGCAGGAAGCGGTGCAGGCTGCGCACGGAGGACAGCATCCGGGCCGTCGACGACGCGGTGAGCGCTCCCTCGCCACGCAGCGAACCGGAGAACGCGGAGACGTCCGTCGAGCGGATGTCCGCCGGCTCCGTGGTGCCGCGCTCCTCGAGGAACAGGCGGTAGCGGTCGAGGTCGCGGCGGTACGCGGCGACCGTGTTCGCGGACAGGCCGCGCTCCACCGTGACGTGGCGCAGGTACCGGTCGATGATGACGGAGAGCGGCGACGCGGTCGCCTGCTCGGTCGCCTGCTCGGTCGCGGTCACGGCGCTTCCGCTGGTCAGGATGCGGTGAGCTTGCGGTGCCGCGGCCACGGCTGGTCGGCCGCGCCCAGCGTCGACCAGTCGCGCGAGCGGGCGATCGACGCCTCGAGGATGGCGATCGTCGTCGACGGGTTGTGCAGCTTGCGCGCGAGCACGGCGTCCAGCGCCTCGTCGAGGGGCACCCAGCGCTTCTCCATGTCCGCCTCCTCCTCGGCGCGGTCGAAGACCTCGGTCGCGTCGGTCAGGCCGCGGGCGAGGTAGATGCGGATGATTTCGTCGCTGCCGCCCGGCGAGGTGTGGAACTCGCTCAGGAGGTCCCACTCGCTCGCGACGAGGTCGGCCTCCTCGGCGAGCTCGCGCTTGGCGGCGTCCAGCGGATCCTCGCCCTCGACGTCGAGCAGCCCCGCCGGGATCTCCCACATGCGGTGCCGCACCGGGTGCCGGTACTGCTTGATCATGAGCACCTCGCCGGCGTCGTTCAGCGCGAGGATCGCGACGGCGCCGGTGTGGTCGACGAAGTCGCGGGTCAGGTCGCTGCCGTTGTACTCGAACACCTCGCGGCGCACGTCCCAGACCTTGCCCTCGAACACCGTCTCGCTGGACGTGATGGTGGGGTCGAACGCCTCGTCTTCGATCATGCTGCGGTGCTCCTTCGTGTCGGCCGGATTCGACGCTACCCGAGCCCGGTGCGCGCGGAGCGCCGCCCCGCGGGGTGGGGCGCACCCCGGGTCGGCAGTGGCCCTGCGCCTACTCGGCGGCGGACTCCGCCACCTCGAAGAGGCGGCTCGCGTTCTGGCGGTCGAGGGCCGCGCCCACGAGCCCGCGGAACAGCGGGTGCGCGTGGTTCGGGCGCGAGCGCAGCTCGGGGTGCGCCTGGGTGCCGATGTAGAACGGGTGCACCTCGCGCGGCAGCTCCACGTACTCCACGAGCTGGCCGTCGGGTGAGACGCCGGAGAACCAGAGGCCGGCGTCCGCGATCTGCTGGCGGAAGTGGTTGTTCACCTCGTAGCGGTGGCGGTGCCGCTCGGACGCCTTCGGCGCGCCGTACAGCTCGGCCGCGATCGAGCCCTCGGCGAGCTCGGCCTCGTACAGGCCGAGGCGCATCGTGCCGCCCATGTCGCCGCCGGCGAGGATGTCCACCTGCTCCGCCATGGTCGCGACGACCGGCTGGGGTGTGCCCGGGTCGAACTCCGAGGACGACGCCTCGGGGAGTCCGGCCTCGTTGCGCGCGTACTCGATGACCATGCACTGCAGTCCGAGGCACAGGCCGAGGGCAGGGATGCCGTTCTCACGGGCGAAGCGCAGAGCGCCGAGCTTGCCCTCGATGCCGCGGATGCCGAACCCGCCGGGCACGCAGAGGCCGTCGAGGTCCGCGAGCTGCTTGCTCGCGCCCTCGGGGGTCTCGCACTCGTCGGAGGCGACCCAGCGCAGCTTGACCTTCGTCTGGTGCGCGAATCCGCCGGCCCGCAGCGCCTCGGTGACCGAGAGGTAGGCGTCGGGGAGGTCGATGTACTTGCCGACGAGGCCGATGGTGACCTCGTGCTTCGGGTCGTGCACCGCCTCGAGGATGCGGCTCCAGCCCTCCCAGTTCACGTCGCTCGCGGTGAGGCCGAGCTGGTTCATGATGTAGGCGTCGAGGCCCTGCTCGTGCAGCATCGCGGGGATGTCGTAGATGCTCGGCACGTCGACGGCGTTGACCACCGCGGCCTCGTCCACGTCGCACATCAGCGCGATCTTGCGCTTGTTGCCCTCGGAGACCGGGCGGTCGCTGCGCAGCACGAGCGCGTCGGGCTGGATGCCGATCGAGCGGAGGGCGGCGACGGAGTGCTGGGTCGGCTTCGTCTTCTGCTCGCCCGAGGCGTTCATGAATGGCACGAGGGAGACGTGCACGAAGAACGCGTTGCCGCGGCCGAGCTCGTGGCGCACCTGGCGCGCGGACTCGATGAACGGCTGGCTCTCGATGTCGCCGACGGTGCCGCCGATCTCGGTGATGATCACGTCGGGCTGCGGGTCGTCCGTCGCCTGCAGGCGCATCCGGCGCTTGATCTCGTCAGTGATGTGCGGGATGACCTGCACGGTGTCGCCGAGGTACTCACCGCGGCGCTCCTTCGCGATGACCGTCGAGTAGATCTGACCCGTGGTCACGTTGGCGGCCTGGTTCAGGTTGATGTCGAGGAAGCGCTCGTAGTGCCCGATGTCGAGGTCGGTCTCGGCGCCGTCGTCCGTCACGAAGACCTCGCCGTGCTGGAACGGGTTCATCGTTCCCGGGTCGACGTTGAGGTACGGGTCGAGCTTCTGCATCACGACGCGCAGCCCGCGCGCGGTGAGAAGGTTGCCGAGGCTGGCCGCCGTCAGGCCCTTCCCGAGGGAAGAGACGACACCGCCCGTCACGAAGATGTGCTTGGTGATCTTCTGGTTCGTCGTCGTGCTCGTCTGGTCCGCGCTCGTAATATCCGCCACGGGCTTCAATCCTAACCGGGAACCGGCGATCTCCGGTCCCCTCCCGGGCGCGAGTCCTCTCACAGCGGAACCGGAGGGTCTTGATGGGCCGAGGGGCGCGCGGGAGACTGGCGGCGTGAGCGACGACGACACGGCCCCCACTCCCCCGCGCCTGCGGTTCCACGCGACGGTGCTCGACGCCCCGGACGCCAATGAGCTGGCGGCCTTCTACCGCCGGCTGCTCGGCTGGACGGTCCGGAGCGAGGAGGAGGGCTGGGTCACGCTCGCGGCCCCGGATGGCGGCGCCGGGCTCTCCTTCCAGACCGAGGACCACTACGTGCGGCCCGTCTGGCCGGCCGGCCCCGGCGACCCGCAGATGTCGATGCACCTCGACATCGAGGTGGACGACCTGGATGCGGCAAGCGCCCACGCGGTCGCTTCAGGCGCGACGGTCGCGGGGTTCCAGCCCCAGAACGACGTGCGCGTGCACCTGGACCCCGCGGGCCACCCGTTCTGCCTGTTCCTCTAGGCGGCACGGGGACACGGTCGCTGAGCCGCATCCGGTCGCTGAGCCTGTCGAAGCGACGTGACGTCCCTTCGACAGGCTCAGGAACCGCCCTTCGACAGGCTCAGGAACCGTGGCTCAGGGCCCGCCCTTCGACAGGCTCAGGATCCGGTGGGCCAGGAGGCCGCGCGGAGGACCGCCGTCGCGGCATCCTCGACCGAGAGGGCGGTCACGTCGACCACGGAGTCCTCGACGGCCGCGGACTCCAGGATCGCCTGCAGCTCGCCCGAGCGGTCGAGGTGCCAGGAAAGGGACGAGCTCTCGAGCGCGTGCCGCCCGGCAAGCCGCCGTCGCACCAGGGCGAGGTCGACGTCGAGGCGGCACACCGTGAGCTCCCCGCCGAGCACGTGCTCGTAGCCGGCGCGGCCGTCGAGGGTCTCGATCACCCCCGCGAGCACGAGGTGCGTCACGCCGACCTGCCGGTAGTTCGCGACCACGGCCGCGAGGTTCCGCAGCTCCAGCGCGGAGTTGAACGGGTCGTCGTCGGGCGCCGGCCACGCGTTCCGGAGGGCGTCGAGGTCGATGACGGCGTGCGGGATGCCGCGCTCGCGCAGCACGGCCCCGACGGCACCGGCGACCGTGGACTTGCCCGCACCGACGGTGCCGTTCAGGAACAGCGTGCGCACGTCGGGGTCCGCTACTCGACGAAGATGCCGGCGAGCGTCTTCTTGCCCCGCCGCAGCACGGCGAAGCGGTCCGCGAGCAGGGCACCCTCGAGCGTGGCGTCGGCCGACGCGACCTTCTCGTTGTTCAGGTACACGCCGCCCTCGCCCACGGCGCGGCGGGCCGCGCTCAGGCTGGGCGTCAGTCCCGTGCTGACGAGGAGGTCGGCCACCGTCGTCGTGCTCGGCACCGTGGCGTTCGGCAGCTCGCGCAGCGCGGCCGACAGCGTGCCCGCGTCGAGCGCGGACAGGTCGCCCTGGCCGAACAGTGCCTGGGACGCCGCGATCGCGGCCTCCGTCGCCTGCACCCCGTGCACGAGCGTTGTCGCCTCCCAGGCGAGCGCGCGCTGTGCCTCGCGGCGGAACGGCTCGCTCGCCACGGCGTCGGCCAGGCGCTCGATCTCGGCGCGCGGCAGGAAGGTGAAGATCTTGAGGCGGTCGATCACGTCGGCGTCGTCCGTGTTGAGCCAGAACTGGTACATCGCGTACGGGCTGGTCATCGCGGGGTCGAGCCAGACCGCGTTGCCCTCGCTCTTGCCGAACTTGGTGCCGTCGGAGTTCGTGATGAGCGGCGTGCCGATCGCGTGCACGCTCACGCCCTCCGCGCGGTGGATGAGATCCGTGCCGCTCGTGAGGTTGCCCCACTGGTCGCTGCCGCCGGTCTGCAGCACGCAGTCGTAGTTGCGGTACAGCTCCAGGAAGTCCATGCCCTGGAGGATCTGGTAGCTGAACTCGGTGTAGCTGATGCCGTGGTCGGAGTTGAGGCGGGCGCTGACCGCGTCCTTCTTGAGCATCGTGCCCACCCGGAAGTGCTTGCCGACCTCCCTAAGGAAGTCGATCGCCGACATCGGGGCGGTCCAGTCGAGGTTGTTCACGATGCGGGCGGCGTTGTCGCCCTCGAAGTCCAGGAACTTCTCGATCTGACCGCGCAGGTAGCTGACCCACTCCGCGACGGTCTCCCGGGTGTTCAGGGTGCGCTCGGCCGTGGGCTTGGGGTCGCCGATCAAGCCGGTCGAACCGCCCACGAGCCCGAGCGGCCTGTGGCCCGCGAGCTGCAGGCGACGCAGAAGGAGCAGCTGCACGAGGTTGCCGAGATGCAGGCTGGGCGCCGTGGGGTCGAAGCCGCAGTAGTACGTGACGGGCGGGCCGGAAAGCAGCGTGCGCAGCGCCTCCGCGTCCGTCGAGACATGCACGTAGCCGCGCCAGACGATTTCCTCCCAGACATCGGCGAACGAGGGGTCATTCTGCTGGCGGGACAGGACGTCGGATGCGGGTGTCGACACGACACAGCAGACTACCAGCGGCACTTCCCCGGTTCGTCGGACGGGCGCCTCTCCCTCCCCCTCTCCCTGCTGCGCGCTGTCGGTGGTGGGCGGAAGTATGGACGTCATAGGGGAACCGCACCGGGGGGCGGCAGGGGATGCCGTCGATCAAGCCTCAGGCGTTGATTGCGCAAGATCAATGCCGTAGCCTTGATGTGCCCGGATCAAGCCTGCATCATGGACGCCGAGGGGAGGCAGCGTGTTCGTCGTCACCGCAGATCAGAAGGACAGCCGCTCCGACGTCGACCGCGCCGCGGGCGTGCTCGACGACCTGAACCGGCGTTTCACGAACGCCCTCGAACTGCCGGTCGACCGCACCGCCGGCGACGAGGTGCAGGCACTGCTGCCCCGGGCGTCGGACGCGCTGGCGATGGTGCTCGACCTCACCCGGCGCGAGCACTGGAGCGTGGGGCTCGGGATCGGGCGGGTCCGCACCCCGCTTCCCGCCGACACCCGGGCCGCCACCGGCGAGGCCTTCATCGCGGCGCGCGACGCCGTCGACGCCGCCAAGAGGTCGCCGACGCGCTTCGCGCTCGCGGTCGAGGGCGGCGGGGATCCGCCCGCAACCGCGGTCGACGAGATCACCCCCGAGGAGGTCGAGGCCCTGATCACGCTCCTCCTGCTCGCCCGGGACCGCCGCACCGAGCAGGGCTGGGAGGTCGTCGACCGGATGGGGGCGGGCGGCACGCAGCGCGACGTCGCCGCCGAGCTCGGCATCACGCCCCAGGCCGTCAGCACGCGCCTGCGCACCTCCGGCTGGCGCACCGAGCAGGCGGCACTCCCCGGCCTCGCTAAACTCCTCGAACACCTCGACAGCGCAGTCACCCGGAAGGACGACACCGCATGACCACCTTCCCGTTCGGCCTCATCGACGCCGTCCTGTGGCTGTTCCTGATCCTCGGTGCGATCGCGTCGGTCGTGCTCGCGATCCTCGTGACCCGCAGGTCGCAGCACCAGCAGCAACGGCCGCTGGTCTACGCGATGGTCGGCGCGCTGCTCGCCACGCTGCTGCTCGCCACCATGCTTCCGATCGCGCCGAACGCCGCGGCCGGCGGCATCCTCACGATCCTGATGATCTTCCTCGCCGTCGCCGGCGGCGGCCCCGTGGTGACCGCCGTGCTCGACATCGCGACCGGCGGCAGCGTGCTCGGCGGCACGCACGGAGGCATCCTCGTCGCGGCGAACGCGCACGGGGCCGGCGATCTCGAGGCCGCGCGGCAGCCGAAGCGCGAGGTGATGCGCGGCGGTGTGACGATCGGCATGCTCGAGCGGCTGTCGGTGGCGGCGGTCATCGTCGCGGGATATCCGGAGGGGCTCGCGGTGATCATCGCCATCAAGGGCGTCGGCCGGTTCAGCGAGCTGGGCGAGGCCGCCGAGGCGCGCGAGCGGTTCATCATCGGCACGCTGGTCAGCTGGCTCTGGGCGTCCACCTGCGCGGGCGTCGTGCTGCTCACCCGCTGACCCGCGCTCACCCACCGACCCTCCGACGCGCACGCGCGTTCCCCAGGCGAGCGCTCGTCAGTGCGAGTTCTTGTGGCGGCGGTACGGGGACACCGTGGAGTCCCCCGGGATCCAGAAGCGCCAGGCGTAGTCCGCGGACCCGCCCGCGCCGGAGACGCCCACGCGCGGACCGGTCTCGTGGGCGACCGGATGCTCAGGCAGTTCGAGCGCGAAGGGCGGCCGCTCCAGACTCGCGCCGCCGTCCGCGAGCGTGATGCCGAGCGCGACGGTGAGCCGGGCCGGGCCGCGGGCGAGGTCCCGGTCGGCCACGGAGGCTCCGCGGCGAGCGCGCGCCGCCTCGATGCCGCCCACGATCTCGCCCGCGCGGATCAGCAGGCCGGACGCGGTGCCCTCCGGCGAGCATACGATGTTCGCGCAGGTGTGCATGCCGTAGGTGAAGTACGTGTACAGGTGCCCGGGCGGGCCGAACATCACCGCGTTCCGCTTGCCCCGTCCCCGGAAGGCGTGCGACCCCGGGTCCTTCTCGCCGAGGTACGCCTCGAGCTCCGTGATCCGCAGGGACACGGAGCCCTCGTCAGTCTCGTGGGTCAGGATGCCGCCCAGCACCAGCGGCGCCGCCTCGAGGGCGGGCCGCTCCAGCAGCTCGGACAGGCGCACGGAACCAGAGCCTAGAAGAAGCGCCCGGTGGCGAGGCTGCTGATCACCACGTAGAGCAGCACGGCGGACGCGACCACGACGGCGGCCGGAACGAGCCAGGAGCGCTTGCCCCGCGGGTCACCCGATCCGCCGCGCCCGCCCGATCCGCCGCGCCCGCCGGACAGCGTCATCCCCGGGTCTCCAGCTGGGCGGAGCCGAACGCCGGGGCGGACCCCAGAACGCGGACCCGCTCGGTCAGCTCGGCGAGCTGCTCGGCGACCCGGTCGGTGGCCGTGCCGCCGACGCCGTCGCGGCTGTCGACCGAGCCGCGCACGTTCAGCACGGCGCGCACCTCGGGCGTCAGGTGCGGGGAGATGTCGAGGAGGTCGTCGTCGCCCACCTCGTCGAGCTCGATGCCGCGCTCCTCCGCGAAGCGCACCAGCTCGCCCGTGATCTCGTGGGCGTCGCGGAAGGAGACGTGCTGCTTCACGAGCCACTCCGCCACATCCGTGGCCAGCGAGTAGCCCTGCGGCGCGAGCTCGGCCATGCGCTCCGCGTTGAACTCGAGCGTCTCGATCATCCCCGTGAAGGCCGGGAGCAGCACCTCGAGGGTAAGGACGGAGTCGAACACCGGCTCCTTGTCCTCCTGGAGGTCGCGGTTGTAGGCGAGCGGCAGGCCCTTCAACGTCGCGAGCAGGCCCGCGAGGTTGCCGATCAGGCGCCCGGACTTGCCCCGCGCGAGCTCTGCGATGTCCGGGTTCTTCTTCTGCGGCATGATCGAGGACCCCGTGGAGTACGAGTCGCTCAGCCGCACGAAGCCGAACTCCTTCGTGTTCCAGAGCACGATCTCCTCCGCCAGCCGCGACATGTCGATGCCGATCTGGGCGGTGATGTAGGCGAACTCGGCCACGACGTCGCGGGCGGCGGTGCCGTCGATCGAGTTCTCGGAGCTGCGTGCGAAGCCGAGGTCGCGAGCCACGGCCGCGGCGTCGAGGCCGAGCGTGCTGCCGGCGAGCGCGCCGGAGCCGTAGGGCGAGACGTCGGCGCGGGCGTCCCAGTCGCGCAGGCGCTCCAGGTCGCGCACGAGGGGCCAGCAGTGCGCGAGCAAGTGGTGGGCGAGCAGCACCGGCTGGGCGTGCTGCAGGTGGGTGCGGCCGGGCAGGATCACGCCCTCGTTCGCGTCGGCCTGGGCGGCGAGCGCGTCGATCAGCTGGATGACCAGGCCGTAGATGGTCGCCGCGTGGTCCCGCAGGTACATGCGGACGAGCGTGGCGATCTGGTCGTTGCGGCTGCGACCGGCGCGCAGCTTGCCGCCGAGCTCGGGCCCGGCGATGGCCATGAGCCCGCGCTCGAGCGCCGAGTGCACGTCCTCGTCGTCCGACTCGGGCAGGAAGCTGCCGTCCTGGACGGCGGCGAGCAGGGTCTCGAGCGCGTCGATCATGCGGTCGCGGTCACTGCGGCTGAGGTAGCCGGCCTCGGCGAGCGCGCGGGCGTGCGCGATCGACCCCGCGATGTCGTACGGGGCGAGCTGGAAGTCGAACTGGGTCGACCGGCTCAGCTCGACGAGCTCCGGGGCGGGCCCACCCGCGAACCGGCCGCCCCACAGGGCGCCCGCCGCGCCGGCGCGGTTGCCCGCGGCCGGCTCGTCGCCGTCCGCGAGGTCCGCGTCCAGGTCCGCATCCGCAGCCTCGTCCTGGAACTCGTTCTCGGGGTCGAGCACGCCCTCGGCGTAGAGGCCCGTGTCTGCCTCGATCTCGGTGCCCGCCTGCACCTCGAGGCGCGGTTCGCCCTCGTGCCCCTGCGCGCCCGCGCCAACCCCGGACTCCACGTCGTCGGTCATGCCGCTCCTACCTCCGCGCTTGTTCGCGTTGTCGTGGCGGGCCGGAAGCCCGCCGGTGTGTGCGTCGTCCACGGGCGGCATCGCCGTCGCGCGTGGCGGTACCGGCCGTCGACCCCCGCAATTCTAGGCCGTGGGCGCCATCCGCCCCGAGGCCGGGATCGCGTCAGGGCGGGGTCGGGCTGGCGTCAGGACTGACGCAGCAGCCAGACGAGCAGCGCCTTCTGGGCGTGCAGGCGGTTCTCCGCCTCGTCCCAGATGACGGATCGCGGGCCGTCGATGACCTCGGTCGCGACCTCGTAGTCCCGGTCGGCGGGGAGGCAGTGCAGGAAGATGGCGTCGTCCTTCGCCGCGGCCATGGTGTCGGTCGTCACCTGGTAGGAGCCGAGCGCCGCGATCCGCGCCGCCTTCTCCTCCTCGAAGCCCATCGACACCCAGGTGTCGGTGACGACGACGTCCGCGCCGTGCACGGCCTCGGTGGGGTCGGTGAGCACCGCGACGGATCCGCCGGTGCCGCTCGCGATGCGCTCGGCGTCGGCCACGACGTCCGCGGCGGGGGTGTAACCCTCGGGCGCCGCGACGCGCACGTGCATGCCCGCGGTCGCGCCGGCGAGCAGGTAGGACTGCGCCATGTTGCTCGCCCCGTCGCCGAGGAAGGCCACCGTCTGGCCGGCGAGGTCGCCCCGGTGTTCGCGGATGGTCAGCAGGTCGGCCAGCAGCTGGCACGGGTGGAACTCGTCCGAGAGCGCGTTGACCACGGGCACGCGGGTGCCGTGCGCCATCTCCTCGAGCCCCGACTGGGCGTAGGTGCGCCAGACGATGGCGGCCACCTGGCGCTCGAGCACGCGCGCCGTGTCGGCCGCGGTCTCCTTGCCGCCCAATTGGCTGTTCGCGGTCGAGATGATGAGCGGGTTGCCGCCGAGGTCGGCGATGCCGACCGCGAACGAGACGCGGGTGCGGGTCGAGGACTTGTCGAAGATGACCGCGACGGTTTGCGGACCGGCGAGCGGCTTCTGCGCGAATCGGTCTCGCTTCAGCTCCGTGGCGAGGTCGAGGATCTCGGCCTGCTCGGCCAGGGTCAGGTCGTCGTCGCGCAGGAAGTGCCGAGTCATCTCATCGCTTTCGCTCGGGAACGGGAAGCGACCAGCCTACGGGGTGCGCCCCACCGCGAATCCGCCGCCCTCGAGCGCGTTCATCTCGTCCGACGCCGGGAAGCCGATCTGCGAGCGCCACCAGGGCGTCTCGACGAAGCCGCGCTTGAGGAAGAGCAGCTCCATCGCCGCGGTCCAGCCACGCACGCCCTCCAGCATCGAGAGGGTCGCCGTCATGAAGGAGTACAGGTCGGCGGTCGACGGCGTGATGACCTCGCAGAACAGCGAGTTCTGGTCGAGCGTCGCGGCGAGGTAGCGGACGGAGGGGTACTCGGAGAGCTTCCGGGCCACCTCGTCGAGCTTGGACGGCTCGACCGTGACCGTGATCAACGTCTCCGCGCCCATGCCGAGCGCCGGCGCGGGCACGAGGGTGAGGATGTTGAGGCAGCCGTTCTGCCGCATCCGCTCGAACCGCCGCCGCACGCTCGACTCGTTCGTGCCGAGCCGGTCGGCGACGGACTGGAAGGTGAGCCGGCCGTCGTCGCGCATGAGCGTGAGGATCTGCCGGTCGAACGGGTCGAAGTGGTCGGGCGCGCAGAACTGCGCGTCCACCGCCGCCATGGCCTTCGTCGGCTGCGGAGCCGCGGGCGGCAGATTCATGTCCTTCGTGCGCTCGATGAGCTGGCGGCCCCAGTCGTAGCTCACCTTGTAGACGTGCATGACGAGGTCGCTGCGCCAGCGCTCGACGCCCGGGATGGACTGCAGCTCGTGCAGATGGCCCGGGTAGTAGTTCGCGCCGCCGTGCACCACGAGCTCGGCGATGATGTCGTAGCCGCCGGTGACGATTGTGATGAAGCGGATGTCCGGCCGGCTGACGAGCTCCTCCGCGACCCGCAGCTGGGTGCCCGGCGCGCAGTTGATGCGCACCACGAACGCGTCGACCGGCCCCTCGCTGCCGAGGGCGGGCAGCACGCCGATGCGCACCACCCCGTCGGCCAGCAGCTGCTGGCCCCGCCGGGTGACGGTGGCGACGGTGCCGCCGACCATGTCCGCGATCGCACGCCAGCTAGCCCGGCCGTCGTGCTGCAGGGCGAGGATGATGCGCCGGTCGAGGTCCGTGAGGTCGTCGAGCCGCGGGCTCACGCGCTGGTCGCCACCCCCGTCGGATAGACCCGATTGAGGAAGCCGCGCACGTGCTGGGTCCAGAGTTCTGCCTCCTCGATCTGCGGCGAGTGACCGGACTTCTCGAAGATCACGAGCTCCGAGTCGGGGATCAACCCGTTGATGGTCTCGCTGCACGATACGGGAGTGATCCAGTCGGTGCGACCGACGGTGATCAGGGTCGGCGCCGTGACGCCGGGCAGCTGAGCCGTGATGTCCCACCCCGGCAGGTTCCGGGAGAACGCGTAGTTGTGCGCCTCGTAGCGGTACGGCGTGGCCTCGACCTTCCGCTCCACGGCGGCCGGGTCGTACTCGAAGTCGTACAGCGGGAGGATCTCGCGCCAGCAGTCGCGCAGGTCGTCGTCGTCACGCACCCTGCCCTCGTCGATGCGGTCGAACTTTGCCATGTCGACCTGGACCCGGTCGCTCGCGAGCGCGTTCGTACGCGCCAGTTCGCTGTGGCTGTTGTCCGCCGCGGTGTCGCGCAGCACGAGGGCGGCGACCCTGTCGGGATAGCGGATGGCGTACTCCATGGCCATGAAGCCGCCGTACGAGCCGCCGGCCATGGCGATGCGGTCCGCCCCGATCCATTCTCGCAGGCCGTCGATGTCCGCGGCCCACTGCTCGTGGCTGAACTCGCCCTTCCCCTCGCTCTGGCCGGATCCGCGGGCGTCGAACACGACCACCCGGTACTGGTCGGCGAGGCGGCCGAAGCTCGCCCGCGGCTCCGCGCGGGAGCCGAGCCCCGGCGCGCCGTGGTGGGTGATGATGACGGGCGCACCCTCCGGCCCCAGCACCTCGACGGCGAGGTGGTTGCCGTTGATCTCCACCATCTGCGCCTCGCTCGTCGCCTTCGCGAACTCCGGGGACACGGTCTCGTTGCTCATGGGTTCTCCTCGATCGGTCTGGTCTGGTCTGGTGGGTGGGTCAGGCTGGTGGGGTGGTCTGGTCTGGCGGCTTGGTCTGATCTGGCGCGATCGGGTCGCGGCTACAGCGGGATGACGCTGTCCGCGAGGCCGCGGGGGAAAGTAGTGAGGGGGCGGGAGCCGTCGGCGGTGACGAGCATGCTGTCGCTGATGCGGTAGCCCGCGTGCCCCGGCACGTAGATGCCCGGCTCGTTGGAGACGACCATGCCCTCGCGCAGAACGGTCGCGTCACCGCTCTCCAGCCACGGCGGCTCGTGCATGCCGAGGCCGATGCCGTGCCCCTGCCGGTGCAGGATGTACTCCCCCAGGCCGGCCTCGCGGATGACGGACAGGCAGGTCTCGTTCGCCGAGCGGCACTCGACGCCGGGCCGGATGACCTCCTGGCCGACCTGCTGGGCGCGCCGGATCGTCTCGTGCAGGAACTCCTGGCGCTCGGTGGGCTCGCCGAGCACGAAAGTACGCTCGCCCTCCACGAAGCGCCCGCCCACGGCGCAGCCGAGCGAGAGCATGAACGTGTCGCCCGCGCGGAGGCGGTAGCTGGACGGCAGCCCGTGCGGATGCGAGCTGTTCGCCCCCGCGTAGACGAGGCCGCCCGCGAGGAAGGACACGACGACGACGTTGCGGTGCTCCGCATACATGATTCCCGTGCCGACGCGGCCCACGTGGGCGGCGAGCTCGGCCTCGCTCGGCAGCTCGCCGCCGGCGTCGATGGCCTCGGTCACGAGCGCCAGCCCCGCCACGAGCATCGCGTCGGTGATGCGCGCGGCCTCCTGGTGCAGGGCGATCTCGCCCGGGTGCTTGAGGAAGCGGGAGGACAGGACGATGTCGGTGGGGACGAGTTCGCGCGCCGCGGGGGCGTCGGCCCCGGCGAGCGCAGCGGTCGCCGCCGTGAGCCGCTCGTAGGAGATGGAGGTCGTGTGGCCGATGCGCCGCACGCCGGGGCCGACGTGCCGGGCCAGCACCGCGAACGGGCTCTCGAGGCCCGGGAACTCGGCGTACTCGATCAGCTCGGCGCGGGCGTGCTGGGACTCCGCGTGCTCGCGCTCGAGCACCGGCAGCAGCAGCAGGCAGCGGCCGTGCGCGTCCAGCCAGACGGCGACGGGCCGCTCCCCCGGGTGGTGGAAGAAGCCGGTGAGGTACGCGACGTCCTCCGGGTCAACCGTCAGCAGCGCGTCGAGGCCCTGCTCCCGCATCCGCTCGACGACGCCGTCCTGCACGAGGTCGAAGAAGTCGGACGAGAGCCGCTGGTCGAACAGGTCGACCCCGCCGTCCGTCGGCGCGGTGGTGGGCGTCGTGGTCATGCGTTACCTCCGGCGGGACTTGGGGTTGCGGGCGTCGTTGTACGCGATGGACAGCAGCGTCGCGGACAGCACGAGGGCGAGGATCGCCAGGGACGGGAAGAGCGTGAGCCACCAGGCGCTCGACATGGCGCCGGACTGCTGGGCCTCGTAGAGGATGCGGCCCCACGACCAGGTGGTCGGGTCGCCGAGCCCGAGGAACGCGAGGCCGGCCGCCGAGAGCACCGCCCGCGAGGCCGTGACCACGACGGAGACGACGATGACCGGGGTGACCGTGGGCACGACGTGCTTGGTGATGATCCAGACCGGCGACGTCGTCATGAGCCGGGCCGCGTCGACGTAGGGCAGGTTCACCACGGTGAGCGCCTGGGACCGGACGATGCGCGTGACCTCGGGCCAGGAGAACGCCGCGACGACGAGGATGATCGTCGTCGTGCTCGGTCCGACGAGCGCCGCGATGAGGATCATGAGCGGCAGCACGGGCAGCGACAGCGTGAGGTCGACGACGACGCCGATGAATCCGTCGATGCTGCGGAAGTACGCGCCGACCACGGCGACGAGCGTGCCGAACGCGATGGCGATGAGGCTCGCGGCCGCCGCGACGAGCAGGCTCTGCTGGGTGCCCCAGACGACCTCCGCGTACACGCTGCGCCCGAGGGCATCCGTGCCGAACCACTCCCCGCCGCCCGGCGGCCGCAGGACGTTCTCGCCGAAGCTCGCGGGGTAGGGCGACAGCAGCGGTGCCGCGATCGCGACGAACACGAGGAGCGCGAGGAGGCCGCCGGCGAGGAGCCCGAGCGGCTCCCGGCGGAACGCCCGCCAGGTGGCCGCGCTCGCGCGTCCGTTCTCGTCGGCGACGGGCTCCGCCGTCGTGCTGGTCATCGCCTCGGCGGCGGACAGCGGCACGGTGCCCGCGCCGCCCAGGGTCTTGTCTGCGCTCATGCTGTCTTCACTCGGGGGTCCAGGAATCCGTAGATGACGTCGGTGATCATGTTCACGACGACCACGGTCGCCGCGAGCATGAGGAAGGCGCCCTGCAGCACCGGGAAGTCGAGCTGGGTCACGGCCTCGTAGATGCCGCGGCCGATGCCCGGGTAGGCGAACACCGTCTCGGTGAGCACCGCGCCGCCGACCAGGAAGCCGAGCTGGAGCCCGATGAGGGTGGTCGTCGGCAGCAGGGCGTTGCGCAGCGCGTGCTTCCAGAGCACCCGCCGGGCCGGCAGCCCGTTGGCGTGGGCGAGCGTCGTGTAGTCCTCGCCGAGCGCGTCGATGAGGGTCGAGCGCATGGTCAGCACGTACGAGCCGAGCTGGATGAGCACGAGGGAGGTCGCGGGGAGCACGAGGTGGCTGAGCACGCTCAGGTACCACTCGTTTCCGTACGTGCCGGTGTCGTACGCGCCGCCGATGGGCAGCCAGCCGAGCACGAGTCCGAACGTGTAGAGCAGCAGGACGCCGACGCTCGGCACGAAGAGCGACTGGCCGACGACCCCGATCACCTGCACGGCGCGGTCGGCGACCGTGCCGCGCTTCGACGCCGCGATGACGCCGAGGGGAACCCCCACCAGCACCGTCGCGACGAGCGCGGTGCCGGTGAGGAGGAGGGTCCAGGGCAGTCTCTGCATCAGCACGTCCAGAACGGGGACGGACTGCGTGAACGAGACGCCGAGATTGCCCTGGACGAGCTGCACCAGGTACAGCCCGTACTGCACGATCAGCGGCTTGTCGAGGCCGTACTGCTCGAGCAGGGCCGCGCGGGCGGCCTCCGTCATGTTCGGACTCGCCACCGCGAGCGCCGGGTCTCCCGGCAGCAGGCGGAGCAGGAGGAACGTCACGGTCACGGCGAACCAGATCGTGAGCACCCCCCGCGCCAGGCGGCGGAGAACGAATGTGGCGATGGACACCGCGCGGCCCCTTCCTACTTCAGGTGTGCGCTGGCGACGGAGATCGGGTTCACGATCGACAGCAGCTCGCTCGGCTTGCTGACGAACCCGGTCCACTTGTCGCTGTGGGCGAAGTAGAGGTTCTGCGTGTACATGATGTTGTCGTACACGTTGTCCCGCACGATCGCGGCCGCCTCGCGCATGAGCTCCACCTTCTCGTCCTTGTCGGTGGTGCTCGACGCGGTGGTGATCAGCTCGTTGAGCTCCGGGTCGTCGACGTAGGTGTAGTTGATGGCGCCCTCGGGCAGGTAGGCCAGGGTCATGTTGGTCACGGGGTCGTCCATGATGGCGAAGTTGCCCGCGTAGATGTCGAAGTCGCCGGCGTTCGTCTGCGCGAGGTACGTGTTGCGCTCCGTGCCCTGCAGCTCGATCGTGATGCCGGCCTCGGCCGCCCCGTCCTTGACCAGCGTGACCCACTGGCTGGTGACGGCGTCCTGCAGCGAGTAGATGAGCCGGAAGCTGACGGGGAAGTTGCCGCCGGCGTCCGCCGTGTAGCCGGCCTCCTCCATGAGCTCCCGCGCCATGTCGGTGTCGAACTCGTACTCCTCGATCGAGTCGTCGTAGTAGTCCTCGAGCACCGGCATCAGCGGGCTGGAGCCGGTGGACACGGCCTGGTCCTGCAGCACGACCTTGCGGATCGCCTCGTAGTCGACCGAGTGCGCGAGCGCCTTGCGCACCTCGAGCTTGGCGAGGTCCGGCTTGGTCATGTTGTAGGTCATGTGCGCGTAGCCGAGGCCCACGGCCTCCTCGACCTCGATGCCCGGGGTGTTCCGGAGCGTCTCGACCTGCGCGGGCGGCAGCGAGTTCGCGATCACGTCGACCTCGCCGCTCTGCAGCGCCAGGATCTCGGTGTTCACGTCCGGGAACACGCGGTAGACGACCTCGGCGGAGTAGGGCGTGCCGCCCTCGACGAGCGGGTAGTCCTCGACGCGCTCGAGCGTGTAGCTCTGGCCGACCTGGACGTCGGTGAGCAGGTACGGTCCGGCGCTGACCCAGCCGCCGGCCGACCCGTCGTTCGCGAACTCGGCGACCGATCCGGCCGGCTCGAACACGTGCTTCGGCACGACGTTGCCCCAGAAGCCGATCTCGTCGACGATCGAGGAGTCCGCCGTGGTCAACGTGATCTCGACGCGGGTGTCGGACACGGCCTCGGCGGACTCGAAGTTCGCCAGCTGGCCGTAGAACGTGCCGGAAGGCGCGTCCCGCTTCACCGCGTTCATGGTCCAGGCCACGTCCTCGGCCGTCAGCTTCTCGCCGTCGCTCCAGGTGAGGTCGTCCCGGATCTCGTAGAACCCGGTGGTCTCGTCGACGTAGCCCCACTCCGTCGCGACCTGCGGCTCCTTCGAGCCGTCGTCCGCGATGGACAGCAGGTGCGGGTACATCAGGTTGGTGATCCAGTAGTCGCTGCGGCTGTTGCCGATCAGCGGGTTGTAGTTGACGACGTCGGTCGTCGTGGCGATCGTGAGCGTCTCGTTGCTGGCCGCGCCGGCGCCTCCGCCTCCGGATGCGGATGCACTCGGCTCCGGCGCGGTCGGGGCGCACGCACTGAGCGCCAGTGCCGAGACGGCCAGTGCGGCCACCGCGGCGATTCGTGATGTTCTGAACATTTAGACCCAGACCTCCTTCAGGACCCGCAGCGTGTTGCCGCCGACGACGGCGCGGATCTCGTCGTCGGAATAGCCGTTCTTCACGAGCCAGCCGATGATGTTGTAGAACTCCTCGGCCGGGTTCTCCAGGCCGTCGACGTAGGGGACCTCCTCGTACTCGACCCCGGCGTGCGCCTGGCCGAGCGACAGGTTCGAGCTGAACGCGTGGTGCAGGCCCACGTGGTCGCCGAACAGGGTGTCCGGGCCGAAGCTCACGTGCTCGATGCCGACGAGGTCGACGCAGTACGTGAAGTGGTCCATGACCGACTCGATGGAGTGCTTGGGATGCGCGGGCGACAGTGTCGTGTGCGGGGCGGCCTCCAGGCCGATGACCCCGCCGCGCTTCGCGCACTCGACGATCGTCTCGTCCGTCTTCATGCGGTTCGTCGGCCAGACGGCGCGGGCGCCGGCGTGCGTGATGAAAACGGGCTTCGTGGACGCCTTGATCGCGTCGACCGAGGTGCGGTCGCCCGAGTGGGAGACGTCGATGGCGATGCCGAGCTTGTTCATGCGGGCCACCGCGCGCTCGCCGAAGTAGGTGAGGCCTCCGTCGCCGCGCTCCTTGAGCCCGGACCCGAGCGTGTTGGCCTCCGAATAGGCGATGCCCATCTGGCGCACGCCGAAGCCGTAGAGCACGTCGAGTCGGTCCACCTCGTTCTCGATCATGGTCGACGCCTCGAGCGCGAAGACGTGCGCGATGCGGCCGGTCTCGGCCGCGTACTCGATGTCCTTGATCGTCTCGCCCTTGATGACGAAGTCCTGGTGGGCGAGGTCCGCCATGCGCACGCCGAGGTCGAAGAGCACGTCCTGGTACTTCCAGCCGGCGTCGCTCGAGATGCAGCAGGTGCCGTCCATGCCGTTGTCGAAGACCGCCGTGAGCCCGGAGCGGGACAGCCCCTCGTACCCCGTTGGTTCGCGGCCCTGGCGGATGTGGTCGCGCAGCTGCCCCATGTCCTCGGGGAAGACCTGCACGTGGTCGTGCAGCGAGATGACCGTCTCCTCGGTGAGCAGCTTGGTCGTGCGCTCCGCCTGGGCGTCGCTCAGCTCGAGTCCCGCGTAGGCGGGCACCCGGCCGATCTGCTCGGCATACGCGAACTCTCGGTAGTCCTTGCCGGCCTCGAGATAGTCGTAGGCCGTGTAGCCGGTGTATCGGCTGGCGGGTTCGAGCACTCCGTGATCTCCTTCGGATTCGTGGCCCCGGAAGCGGTGCCGCGTTGCAGGGCGCCGCCGAAGCGGCGCTCTAGAACACAACTTCGCGGATACCCGGTGTCAAAGTCAACGGGTATGCGTTATTCCGGCGTTGTATTTACACGGGTGAAACAATCCGGCACACCTCGCGTGTCATGATGATGCTGTGAACACGGAAGAACGCCCCACCATGGGGGCACCTCTGACAGACCGGCCGGCGGCGCTTCGCGTGCAGGGCCTCTCCGTCACCTTCACCGGCGGCCCGATCGAGATCCCGGCCGTCCGCGACGTCACGCTCGACGTCGGCCGGGGCGAGGTCGTCGCCCTCCTCGGCGAGTCCGGCTCCGGGAAGTCCGTCACCGCACGCGCGGTCATGGGGCTCATCGACGAGCACACCCGGGTCGACGCCGAGGTGCTGATGCTCGGCGACGTCGACCTGCTCACCACGACCACCGAGCAGCGGCGCCGGCTCCGCGGCGAGCGCATGAGCCTCGTCCTGCAGGACGCCCTGTCCGCCCTGAACCCGGTGCTCACGATCGGCGATCAGATCGGCGAGCTGTTCCGGGTGCACCGCGGCGCGAGCCGCAAGCAGGCGCGCAGGCACGCCATCGAGCTCCTCGGGCTCGTCGGCATCCCCGGTCCCGGCCAGCGCGTCGACGAGTACCCGCACCAGTTCTCGGGCGGCATGCGCCAGCGCATCCTCATCGCCATGGCCATCGCGCTCGAGCCCGAGTTCCTGATCGCGGACGAGCCGACCACCGCGCTCGACGTCACCGTCCAGGCGCAGATCCTGGAGCTGCTGGACTCCCTGCGCACGACGCTCGGCATGGGCATCCTGCTCATCACCCACGACCTCGGCGTCGTGACGGAGGTGGCCGACCGACTTGCCGTCATGTACGCCGGACGCGTGGTCGAGCGGGGGGACGCGGACTCCGTGCTCACCCGTCCCGCGCACCCGTACACCGAGGCGCTGCTCCGCTCCGTGCCGCAGGCCGCCCAGCGCGGCGGCGACCTCCTCACCATCCCCGGCTCGCCGCCGAGCCCCGGGCAGGTTCCGCCCGCCTGCTCGTTCCACACCCGCTGCCACATGGCCATCGAGGTCTGCCGCACCGTCCGTCCCCCGCTCGAGCCCGTCGCCGCCGGCCGGCTCGCGGCCTGCCACCGCTCCCAGGAGCTGTTGAACGGAGTACCCGCATGACGACGCCGCTCGTTCTCGGAGCCACCCGCGGCCAGAGCGCGGTCGTGCTCGAGGCGACGGACCTCCGCCGCACCTTCTCCGTGGGCAGCAGGCTCCGCCCGACCCACGTATCGGCCGTCGACGGCGTGAGCCTGCAGCTGCGGGCCGGCGAGACGCTCGGCGTCGTCGGCGAGTCCGGCTGCGGCAAGTCGACCCTCGCGCGCATGCTCGTGGGGCTGGAGAAGCCGGACGGCGGGTCGCTGCGGTACCGCGGCGAGGACGTGACGGCCGGACGGCTGCGGGACCGCCGCCTCCTGCGCCGCGGCGTGCAGATGATCTTCCAGGACCCGTACACGTCGCTCGATCCGCGCATGACGGTGGGCGACATCATCGCGGAGCCGCTGGCCGCGACGCGGACCCTGACCGGTGCGAAGCGGCGGGAGCGGGTCGCGGAGCTGCTGGATCTCGTGGGCCTGTCTCCGGGCATGACGAGCCGCTTCCCGCACCAGTTCTCCGGCGGTCAGCGCCAGCGCATCGGCATCGCCCGGGCCCTCGCGCTCGAGCCCGACGTACTCATCGCGGACGAGCCCGTGTCCGCGCTCGACGTCTCCGTGCAGGCCCAGGTCATCAACCTCCTCGGCGATCTGCAGAAGCGCCTGGGCGTCTCGGTGCTGTTCATCGCGCACGACCTCTCCGTGGTGCGGCACATCGCCGACCGCGTCGCGGTCATGTACCTCGGCCGGATCGCGGAGGTCGGCGACACGGCGACCGTCTACGACACCCCGGCGCACCCGTACACGCAGGCGCTGCTGTCCGCGACGCCGGCCGTCGACCGGGCCGACCGCGGTCGGCTCGCCCGGCGCCGGGTGCTGACCGGCGAGCCCCCGTCGCCCGCGAACCCGCCGACCGGATGCCGCTTCAATCCCCGCTGCTGGCTGGCCACGGACGTGTGCCGCACGGAGGTGCCGCAGCTCCGGGAGCTGCCCGGCGGCTCCGGCCGGCTCGTCGCGAGCCATCACGCGGAGCAGGCCCTGGCCGCACCCGTCGTCTGACGGGATCCGCCTGCACCGACCGCGCACGCGCTCGCCCGGTCCTTCGCGCCGTGCCCCCCTCGGTCGGGGGTTAGCGGGCGGCACCCCCGGCCGACAGCATGATGTTCGACGAAGGAGAGTCGGACGTGAGCGACACCAGCACGACAGCGATGATCGCGGGGGCGCCGGCCGCGTTCCCGACCGGTGCGGGAGCGCCCGCGGCACCGGAGCACAGGTGGAACACCGGCTACGGGTGGATCCTCGCCCTGTACCCCCTCGTGTCCTGGATCCCGCCCTACCTCGTGCTGTTCGGGGCGGGGACGTCGAACCGGTACGACCCGGCCGACCCCTACGACCCGGCCACGCTGCCCCTGATGGCGGCCGCCAACGGCCTGTCGTTCCTCCTCCTGCTGCTCCCGCTGGCCTTCGCCGTGCCCGACGCGCGGACGCTGCGCTCGTGGGGCCACCGCCGAGTCGCCCACCCCGCCTGGGTGCTCCTGTCCCCCGTGGTCTACCTCGTGGTGCGGACCGTGCATCTGAACCGCTCCGTCCGCCGGGGGTCGGCCCCGCTCTGGGTCTGCACGGCCGCCACGGCGGTCGCCACGTGCCTCTCCGTGGTCTTCGTGTTCGCGGCGACGTGGCCCGCCCTCGTCGGCGCGTTCGACCCCGCGTTCGATCCCGCGCTGGCCGATGCCGCCGCCGCGGCGGACGGCTACGCGGCGCCCGGGAGCGTGGAGGACGTACGCGCGATCATCGAGGCCGACTACCGACGGGCCAACTCCGCGTACACGCTCGACTGCCCGGGAGTGCGGTCGATCGAGCCCGGCTCGAGCTTCACCTGCGACGTGAGCATCCCCAGCGGCGTCGTCGTGCGGCACGTGGCCGTAGAGATGAGCCCGATGGAACCTGGCGCCTTCTCCTACTGGGCCATCGCGGAGTAGGAGCGGGCGGCGCCGCCGTTCCCGGTCCCCTGCGCCCTGGCCCCCGCCGCCTCAACCCTGGACCCTGCGCTCTCCTGTCAGTCCCGCCCGACATAATCGGGAGGCATGGGCTGGTTCGATCGGTGGCGCAGGCGGCGCGTCCCCCCGCTGCACGTCGCCATCGACGAGGGCTCCGGCCCGGTCGTCGTGCTGGTGCACGGCATCGCGTCGTCGTCCGTCACGTTCGAGAACCTCGTGCCGCTGCTCACGCCCCGGCACCGCGTCGTCGCGATCGACCTGCTCGGCTTCGGCGAGTCCGTCGCGCCGGAGTCCGCGGCCTTCACCATCGAGGAGCACGTGGACGCCATCAGCGACACCCTCGACGCGATCCGGCTGTCCGGGTCCTTCGTGCTCGTCGGGCACTCGATGGGCAGCCTGATCGCCAGCCGATACGCGGCGACGCACCCGAAGCGTGTGCGCAAGCTCGTGCTCGTCGCTCCCCCCGTCTACGTGACCCCGTCGGAGCTCGGCGACCCCGTGGAGCGGGCGGCCATGGGCCTCTACCTCCGGGCGTACGAGTACCTGCGGAACAACAAGACCTTCACCATGCGCAACGCGGCCATGCTCGCGCGGCTCTCGCCGATCAAGAACGTGCTCGAGGTGAGCGAGCGCAACTGGACCGCGTTCGTGCTGTCGCTCGAGAAGGCGATCGAGTCGCAGACGACGGTCAGCGACATCGCGTCCGTCACGGTGCCGGTCGAGGTCGTCTACGGCACGCTCGACCCGTTCCTCATGCCGGGCGGCCTGCGCATCATCGAGCAGATGCGCCACGTGACGGTGCACAGGGTGGACGGTAACGACCACCTCGTGCGCAGACGCCTCGCCCGGGTCATCGCCGCGGCCGTCGGCTGACCTCGCCCACCGACCCGGCGCCGGGCAGGCCCCAGCCGATCCGGGGGCTGACCAGGAACGCGCACCGACCTCCTGGCCGGCTAGGAGCCGATGTCGACGACGCCGAGCTGCTGCAGCATGCCGAGCTGATCGGTCGATCCCCACCGCTCCACGAGCATGCCGTCCTCGAAGCGGCCGACCTGGATGCCGCGCACCGACATCCGCCTGCCCGTCGGCTCGATGCCCATCAGCGGGCCCGAGTGCGTCCCGGTGACCGTGAGGGTGACCACGACGCTGTGCTCGTCCGCGACGAGCGACTCCAGGTCGATCGAGAGGTCGGGGAACGCGGCGAAGAAGCCGCTCCAGAACTGCACGATGCCCTCGACCCCGGCGGCCTGGCCCGGCGCCGGGTCGTGGTCGACGACGTTCTCGTGGAAGACCTCGTGCAGGCGATCCACCTCTTTCGCCGCGAGGATCTCGCCGAGTCGTGACTGCGCCTGGATGTTCTGTTCCCTGGACATACGTTCCCTTCTACCGGATGCGGGCGCCCGTGCGTCCCGGTCCATGCCTACACCCGGGCGCTACTCGTCGTCATCGGTGCGGTACTGCCGGTGGGCCGACAGCAGCTCGATCTCCGGCCGGGCCGCGACGAAGCGCTCGACCTCGTCGAGCACCTCCACCAGGTGCCGCCCGTCCGCCGCGACGACGGCGACCCCGATCGCCGTGCGGCGGTGCAGGTCGAGGTGCCCCACCTCGGCGACGCTGAGGGAGAACTTCCGCCGCACCTCGGCGACGATGGGCCGCACGAGCGAACGCTTCTCCTTGAGCGAGTGCACGTCGCCCAGGAGGATGTCGAACTCGATCCAGCCGATCCACATGGATCCAGGATGGCACCGGCGAAGCGAAGGCGGCGGCGGGTCGACGCGAGGGCCGAAGGCAGCGGCGGGATGCGGCGGCGCTCAGACCAGGCGTGCGACGGCGGCCCGGGCGAGTTCGCCCGCCGGCCCCCAGTGCAGACCGGACCAGGGCGGGAAGCCCGGCAGCGTCGTGTCGAGCCCGCCGATCCGCGCATGACCGGCCCACGTGAGCACGTCGACCGTCCGGGCGGCATCGGCGAGGGCATTGCGGGGGCGGTGATCCGGTTCGGGCGAGTTCAGCCGGAGACGCGCGCCGACCGACTCGACGGTGTCACCGAAGCTGCCGTCCAGGGTTGCCTTCCCCGCCGCGGTGAGCAGCAGCACGAGCAGCGCGGCCTCCCTGCCGCCGGGCGTGCGCTCGAGCGGAAGGCAGCCGGCCACGTGATCCCACAGCGCGGCGGGCGCATCCCGCAGCTGTGCCCCGCGTCGGGTGGCGACGAGAGCCCTCCCCTGCGTGCGGACGAGACCCATCGCCGTCGCCGCCGATCGCACCCGGCGCACCGGGTGCCGCGACGTGGCGGCGGATCCCTCGCCCTTCCAGGTGCCGATGGGGTCGATGTCGAGCATGATGAGTGCGACCGCGTACTCGGACAGCGGCCCCGGCCCGGCGAGCGGCAGTCCTCCGTCTCCCAGTCGGGTGAGGAACGCACGCAGCACAGCCGTGCCGTGCTCCACGTCGTCGAGGTCCAGGCTCTCCTCGGCACCGGCGAGCGCGCGTGCCCGGCACTCGGCCAATAGCCCGTGGTCGCGCTCGTCCGCCCGTGCGACGAGCGCGTCCAGCGGGGACGTTCCCGGCCACACATCGCGCGGGACCTCGACGACGAGACCGCCCACCGGGGGCGCCATACCGTCCGTCCCGGTCTCCGCACCCGGTCCGAGCGGGTCTGCGGGGGGCTCGGGCGAGGGGTCCGGGGCGAAGAGCGCGCGCAGCTTGCGGTCCTCCGAATCCCGTCGGAACGCGTCGAGATCGACGACGTTGCCGTCCCCGTGCTTCCCGATCCCCACCATCCGTTCCAGCCTAGGGCGGGGGGAGAAGGACTGCCGAAGGAATCCCCAGGATCCCGGCGCGACGTCCTTGTTGCACTATCAACCTGATAGTGCAACACTGCACACCGTGCATGATGTGCTGAAGGAGCGGTCGGGGGCGCGCTCGCGGCGCCGGGCGGAGAGCCGCCTCGCCATCACGACGCTCGCCCGGCGGCTCACGGCCGAGCGCGGACTCACCGGCTTCACGGTGGAGGAGCTGTGCGAGCAGGTCGGCATCTCCCGCCGTACCTTCTTCAACTACTTCGGCTCCAAGGAGCAGGCCGTCATCGGGCAGCACGAGGACTGGCTGGACGGCCCGGCGGTGGCCGACTTCCTCGCCGCGCGGCCGGAGGGCACGATCGGCCTCTCCCCCACACTCATGGCCGATCTCGCCGAGCTCGCGATCGCCCACGTGCACCTCGTGGGCGTCCGGCCCGACGAGGCGCGGGAGTTCATCGCGGCCGTCGATCGCGAGCCGCAACTCCTCAGAGCCTTCCTGAACGCGAACGCCGAGCAGGAACGCCGCCTCGCCGAGCTCGTCGCCCAGCGCGAGGGCCTGTCCGTTGGCGATCCCGTCGCCCAGACGGCGGTGGTGCTGATCGGCGGGCTCGTCCGGCGCAGCGCCGAGACCTTCTTCACCCCCGGCAACGCGGAACCCTTCGACGGCCTGCTCCGGCGCCACCTGACCGCGGCCCAGGCGATCTTCGCCGCCGGCTCCTGACCCGCACCTTCTTCCCCCTACCCCGAAAGAGGACCCGCCCGATGGCATCCCCCGTCCCCGGCGCGGCAGACGCCGCCGCCCCGCCCATCCTGCTGACCCAGAAGCGCATCTGGATCATCTTCTCGGCGCTCATCGCCGGCATGCTGCTCTCCAGCCTCGACCAGACGATCGTGTCCACCGCCATGCCGACGATCGTCGGCGAGCTCGGCGGCGTGGAGCACCAGGCCTGGATCACCACCGCCTACCTGCTGGCCACGACGATCGTCATGCCCGTGTACGGCAAGTTCGGCGACGTGCTCGGCCGGCGGCGGCTCTTCCTCGTCGCGATCGCCCTGTTCACGCTCGCGTCCGTCGGCTGCGCATTCGCCACCGACTTCTGGGGCTTCGTCACCTTCCGCGCCCTGCAAGGCCTTGGCGGCGGCGGCCTCATGATCCTGTCGCAGGCCATCATCGCCGACATCGTGCCCGCCTCGGAGCGCGGCAAGTACATGGGCCCGCTCGGCGGCATCTTCGGACTGTCCGCCGTCGGCGGCCCTCTCCTCGGCGGCTTCTTCGTGGACCACCTCACCTGGCAGTGGGCCTTCTACATCAACATCCCGATCGGCATCGCCGCGTTCGCGATCGCCTGGGTCACCCTGACCCTGCCGAACAAGCGCGCGACCCGGAGGATCGACATCGCCGGCGTCGTGCTGCTCTCGGTCGCCACCACGTGCCTCATCTTCTTCACCGACTTCGGCGGCGACGCCGAGATGGGCTGGGACGCCTGGCAGACCTGGGCCTTCGGTGCGGGTCTGCTCGTCGCCGCGGTCGGATTCGTCTGGACGGAGGCGCGGGCGGCGGACCCGATCATCCCGCTCGCGCTGTTCCGTAACCCGATCTTCGTCAACGCGACCGCGATCGGCCTGACCCTCGGCCTCGGGATGTTCTCCGCGATCGCCTTCGTGCCGACGTTCCTGCAGATGTCGTCCGGCACGTCGGCGGCCGCGTCGGGCCTGCTGATGCTGCCGATGATGGTCGGCCTGATGGGCACCTCGATCTGGTCGGGAATCGCGATCAGCCGGAGCGGCAAGTACCGGATGTACCCGCTGCTCGGCACGCTGATCACGGCGGCGGCGATGATCGCCATGACCACCCTCGCGGCGGACACGCCGATCTGGCTGATCTGCGTCTACCTGTTCTTCTTCGGCGCGGGTCTCGGGCTCATCATGCAGGTCGTGGTGCTCGTGGTGCAGAACGCGGTGAGCCCGGAGATGATCGGCACGGCGACGAGCACGAACAACTACTTCCGCGAGGTGGGCGCGTCGCTCGGCGTCGCGATCTTCGGCACGATCTTCACGAACTCCCTGTCCGAGAAGCTCACCGACGTGTTCGTGTCGGCCGGCGCTCCGGCGGCGGAGGCCGGGAACGCGACCGCGACGCTCGACCCGCAGACCCTCACCGAGCTGCCCGGGCCCGTCCGGGACGGGGTCGTCGCCGCTTACGCCGACTCGCTCGCGCCCGTGTTCTGGTACCTCGTGCCGTTCATCCTGCTCGCGTTCCTGCTCGCACTGTTCCTCAAGCAGATCCCGCTGTCCGACACCTCGGGCATGGTGGCGCGCGGCGAGGCCATCGGCGGCGAGGAGGCGGAGCGGCTGGAAGCCGAGCGGCTGGAGATGGAGCGCCGCCGGACCGGTGCGCACGCCGGGCGCGCGGGTACGGAGCACGCCGAGGAGAGCGCCGACCGGTAGTCGGCGCGCCCCCGCGGCGAGCGCCGCCGCCCCTCCTACCGGGAGAGGGCGGCGGCGCTCGCCTCTTCCACGGCGTCCGCGGGCTCGGCGGAGTCCGTCGCGCCCCCGGCGCCCGACTCCGCACCCGGGTCGATGGGCTCCGCCTCCCCGACGAGCTCCAGGAAGGCGCTCAGCTGGGTGAGGGCCATCGGGTTGCGTGGCAGGTAGTCCGTGAGCGCGGGCGAGTACAGCAGGTACGCGGCGAACTGCGCGCGGGAGATCGCGACGTTGAGCCGGTTCTGCAGCAGCAGGAACTCGATGCCGCGCGGCACCTCGTCGGCCGATGACGCCGCGAGGGAGACGATCGCCACCGCCGCCTCCCGGCCCTGGAACCGGTCGACCGTGCCCACCGACACCTCCGGCAGACCGGCCGCGGCCAGCCGCTCGCGGATGAGCTCCACCTGCGCGTTGTAGGGCGCGACCACGATGATGCCCGCCTGGGTGAGCGGCGCCGTACCCCCGTCGATGCTCCAGTCGCGGCCCACGAGGGAGCGCGCGATCTCGACGACGCGGTCCGCCTCCTCCGGCGACGACGTGGCGTTCAGCTCGTGCTGCACGGGGATCACGTGCAGCCCCGGCTCCACGCCCTCGAGGTGCCGGTAGCCCGCGACGGATCGCAGCTGACCCTCGTAGGACAGGCGCGACACGGGCTCGCACACCGCCGGGTGCATGCGCCAGCTCGCGGCCAGGAAGTAGCCGAGCTCGGGCGGCAGCACGTCGTGCCCGTCGCTCAGCCAGCCGAGCGCCGACTCGTCCACGGGCTCCGGGTGGCTCGCCTGGCTCACCTGCGGCAGCTGCTGCGGGTCGCCAAGCAGGAGGAGGCGCTGCGCACCCATGGAGGCCGCGATCGTGCTGGCGAGCGAGAACTGGCCGGCCTCGTCGATCACGAGCAGGTCGAGCGAGCGGCGCGGCACCTGGCCGGGGTTGCTGAAGTTCCAGGCGGTGCCGCCGAGCACGCGACCGCCGGGCTCGGTCAGCCAGGTCGCCACGGAGTTGATGTCGAGGTTGGTCCACGCCACCTCCTCCCTGTCGCCCTCCTTCGGGCGCTTGCCGATGCGCGACGGATCCAGCCCGGCATCCACGATGGCCTTCAGCATGTTCTTCACGGTCTCGTGGGACTGGGCCACGACGCCCACCCGCCAGCCGTGATTGAGCACGAGGTCGGCGATGACGCGCGATCCGGTGTAGGTCTTGCCGGTTCCGGGCGGTCCCTGCACCGCGATGTACGAGCGGTCGAGGCGCAGCAGGCTGTCCCGGATGGCCGCGATGACCTCGCCACCCTCCTCGTTGACGGGGACGGGCACGACGGCGCCGGGCACCGCCCGCGGGGGCAGCCGACGGAGGATGTCCATGGCGGGATCCGGCATCATCTCGGGCAGCGTCTCGAGCACCTGACGGCCCCAGTGGGCGATCGCACCGACCTGCGAGCCCGGGTTCGGAGGCGGGGACGGAGCGAGCGCCATGGGCAGCTGGTCGTAGGGCTCGCCCGAGCGCGACAGCTTCTCCTCGATCACGTACTCGGGACCCTCGACGGCGACGATGCGGGCGCGGTTGTGCGCGTACCGGCTGCCGGGCTCGCGGTTCTCGTCGCCGGGCGGGTACGGCGCGTCGTAGAGCACGAAGGGCCGGTCGTCGGCCTTGAGGGAGCTGCCTGGCGCGACCGTGCCCGTCAGGCGGATGAGGCGGGACGGCGCGCTGCGCTCGTTCTCCCGCTGCCAGTCGCGCTCGACGCGGGTCGCGGACCCGTCGATCACCACGACGTCGCGCACGTCGGCCCACTCGTCCACGGGCGCGCGCAGCCGGTCGAAGTGCTCCTGCCAGAACTTCTTGCCCTCGCGGCGGTGGTAGTCGATGGCGGCGGAGGCGAGCGCGAGCGCGGTGTCGTCCGTGGTCCGGTCCGCGTGCTGGATGGTCTTCACGCGCGCGTCCAGCTCGAGGTACACATCGCTCGGGTCGCGCAGCGTCGGCATGAGCAGCTCGACGTCCGGCGCCGAGGCCGGCGGCACGTCGTTCTCCTCGGCGCGGGCCAGCAGCCAGTCCCGGAGCCGGAGCGTGGAGACGCAGTCGTACCGGTTGTAGCGGCCGATGTCGTCGAGCTTGGCCTGCGCCTCGGCGAGCTCGCCGTTGCGGAACAGCCGGCGGGACTCCGCGTACTCGGTGATGGAGTCGGCCGCGTTGTCCACGCCCTCGCGGTGATCGTCCCCCATGTAGAGCGGCTCGAGCTTCTTGAGGGAGTAGCTGTGCGAGCCGACCCGCATGCTCTTCTTCACGACCGGGTAGAGGTCGACGAG
Organism: uncultured Microbacteriaceae bacterium; assembly: GCA_947487835.1. Taxonomy (GTDB): domain Bacteria; phylum Actinomycetota; class Actinomycetes; order Actinomycetales; family Microbacteriaceae; genus Planctomonas. The sequence goes on along the minus strand of CANKXX010000002.1, from coordinate 17,860 downwards.
CAGGTGCGCGCGCAGGAGCTCGTCGACCTCCTCCTCGGCGACGCCGTGCCGCGCCGCGATCGAGAGCAGGTGGATGCGCTCATAGGCCGCGTAGTGGTAGATGTGCATGCCCGGGTACTTCTGCCGGCGATCCCGCACGTAGGCGAGGAAGTCGAGCAGCGCCTGCCGCTCCTCGGCGTAGTCATGGGCCCAGAACGCCCGGAAGGTCTCGTCCCGCTCCACGAGGCCGAACAGGTAGTCGATGCCCCACTCCGGGCCGGTCTGCTCGCTGTAGAGCGGATCCCCCTCGAAGTCGAAGAAGATGTCGCCCTCGTTCGGCTGCGGCAGCGCACCGAGCGCGAGGGGGTTGAAGACCTCGTAGGGCAGGCCGTCCTGCGTCTGCAGGCGAGCCTGGGCGCGCAGACCCGCGAGGGTGGTCTCCGCCATGCCGGGCACCGGCTCCACGACGCGGGCGAGGTCGTCGATCGTGGTCACGCCCGCGTCGGCGAGGTGCTTGCGCTGGCTCATCCGCATCCCCGCGACCTGCAGCACGTCGCGGTGCAGCTCAACCTGCTGCTTGCAGGCCGCGCAGCGCCCGCACACGGTGTACCGGGGATCGCCCCACTCGGTGGCGACGCCCTCGGCCAGCCGCTCGTCGAACTGGTGCTGCAGGCGGGCGCGGCGTCGGCGGTAGACCGGGAGGATGTCGCGGATGCGGTGGGTGCTGGTGCGCCCGTCGCCCAGCAGCAGGTGCACGTGCTCACCGATCGGGATGCCGAGGCGCTCGAGCTGGTCGCTGTAGGCCGCGAGCTGCAGCAGCGCCGTGATCTTGGCGCTGCGCGCGAGCTTCGTGTCGTACACCTCGTACGCGCCGTCCTCGCCGCGAAGGATGAAGTCCGCGTATCCCAGGAACCGGCCGTCGAAGAAGGTCGCCTGGAACAGGGCATCGGCGCCCGAGCGCAACGCGCGCTCGCTCTCGGCGGCGGCCTGCGCGAGCTCGGTCTTCTCCGGGCGCTCGAACTCCACGACCGCGCGGGACTTCCGGAGCTCCTCGAGGGTGCGCCGCTCGTGCACATCGCCGAGGATCGCCGCCCGCGCGAGCATCGGGTCGTCCTCCTCCTCGACCGGGTCGACGCGGCCGAGCTTGGCGTCGAGGGCGCGCATGAGCGCCCACTCGCACTTGGCGGCGTTGGTGAGGTCCGTCGCGCTGTAGATGACGGTGTCGTGCAGCAGGAACACGCGGTACCTCCGGGTCTAGGGACCTTTCACGTTACCGGCGACCACTGACACCCACCCCACCCCGGCACACCCGCCCCTGCCCCCACCCCTGTGGAGGACCCGAGCAAGGAGCGCGAGGGCGACCCCCTCGGTCCCTGAGCCTGTCGAAGGGACGCAACGCACCTCACGACGCTTCGACAAGCTCAGCGACCGCGTGGAGCGCAGCGGGCGCAGCGGCGGATCTAGGGGGCCGCTCCCACGAGGTCCGGGACCTCCGCGGCGTCGCGGCCGGCGGCGGGGAGGCCGATCGGCGGCACGGGGATCGCCGGGAGCTCGCGGGCCGAGGAGATCTCGCTGTGGCCCTGGTCCGTCACGCGGATGTGGAGCTTCGCGTGGATCTGCTCCTTCATCGTGTCGACGTGGCTGATCAGCCCGATGGTGCGCCCGCCGGCACGTAGGCCGTCGAGCGTCGCCATGGCGGTCTCGAGCGTCTCGCTGTCGAGGGAGCCGAAGCCCTCGTCGATGAACAGGGTGTCGAGGGTGATGCCGCCGGCCTGGTTCTGCACGACCTCGGCGAGACCGAGAGCGAGCGCGAGCGAGGCGAGGAAGGTCTCACCGCCGGAGAGCGAGTGCGTCGCTCGTGACCGGCCCGTGTGCTGGTCGAGGATGGCCAGTCCCAAACCGCTGCGCGTGTTCCTGTACTGCACCGCGTCGTCGTGCTCGAGCGCGAAGCGGCCGTGCGTCATCGCGCCGAGGCGGGCGTTGGCCGCGGCCACGATCTCCTCGAGCTGCGCGGCGAGAACGTAGGTCTCCAGTCGCATACGCTTCGTGTTGGGTTCCAGCCCCTGCACGGCGTTCGTGAGCTCCCGCAGCTGCGCGTATTCCTCCTGCATCCCCGCCGACGCCGCATGCTGGGCGCGAGCGGCGGCCACGGTAGAGCGGAGCTGGGACGCGCGCTCCGCGACGGACGCCCGGATGTCTCGCGCCTCGTCCCGGGCCAGGGCGGTGGCTTCCGCCGCCTCGCGCGCGGCATCCGTCTCGATCGGCTCCTCGGGCAGGTCCGCCTCCGCGAGTTCCGAGAGGGTGGCGGACGCCGTCGCCACGCCCTGCTCGTACGCCCGGATGCGCGCCTCGAGGGCCTGGATCTCGGTGCGGGTCCGTCGTGCCCGCTCGACCTCCTCGGCGGACGCGAAGTCGTGCTCGGCGAGCTGTTCGGCAAGCACCGCCTCCGCGGCCGCCAGCGAGGCGCGGCAGGAGTCCACCTGTCCGACCGCCTCGACGACGGCGGTCGCCGCGGTGATGCGCTTCGCCAGTGCGGCGGCACGCTCCGTGACCGAGTCGTGCTCCCCGCGGGCCTGCTGCACGCGCGCGTCGATCTCCCTGCGCGAGACCTCGAGCTCCGCCTGGCGCTTCTCGGCCGTCGCGCGCTCCTCGCGCAGGCGCTCGAGCGCCGCCGTGGCGCCCTCCAGTTCTGCTCGGAGCGTCGTCAGCGTGCGCTGTCGCGCGGTCGTCTCGGTCCGCGCGGACTGGGCGGCGCCGAGGGCGGACTCCGCCTCCGCCAGCTCCGCCTCGAGCTGCGGAACGGCCTTCCCCCCGGATGCGGCGCGCTCCTCCGCGAGGCGCGACGCCACCGCGGCGGTGGCGTCCGACGCGGCCCGTAGTAGGGCCGACGCCTCGGTGATGGCGGCGTTGGCCGCGTCGAGGTCGGCGTCCGTGACGTGCGGCTGATCGTCCATCGGCGACGCGGGCGCCGGGTGGTCGACCGAGCCGCATACGGCGCAGGGAGCACCGTCGACGAGCTCGGACGCCAGCTCCGAGGCGTACCCGGCGAGGCGACGGGTGAGGAGGGCGCCGTGTCGCGCGACCGCGGCGGTCAGCGTCGCGTTCGCACCGCTCTCCCGCTCCAGGGCCGCCCGGTGATCGCCCTCGAGCGGCACGGCCCGGGTCGCCGCCGTGAGCGACGCGACGACGCTCGCCACGCGTTCCGCGGCGCTCGGCTCCGCCGCGGCGCGCCCCTGGGCGTCGAGGAACAACTGCGTCTCGGCGTCGATCCGCGCGGGAAGCTCGGCGGCGTTCGCCACCGCATCCGCGATGGCGTCCCCGCACGCGGCGACCTGCTCCGCGGCCGCGGCGAGGTCCCGTTCCAGCGCCGGCAGCCGCGCCTCGTCGGCGAGCACCGCCTGCAGCGCACCCTGCTCCGCCTTGGCGTCGTCGACGACGCCCGCGAGCTCGGACAGAGTCGCGGCGGAGTCGCCCTGGCGGGCGTAATGCGCGCGTGCGGCGTCCTCGCGCTCGAGCGCGTCCTGCAGAGCCGCGGCGGCCTCGTTCCAACGGATGATCTGGGGTCGCAGGATGGCCGCCCGGTTGGCCTCGCCGAGCACCTGGCGGTCGCCGTCGACGCTCTCGCGCTGGGCCTCCCAGTCCGCGAGCTGACGGCGGGCGCCGTCCCGCCGCGCCTGCATCGCCCTGGCCGACTCCAGCGCCTGGAGCCGGGCCGACGCGTCGAGGGCGGCGGCATCCGCGGCGACGGCGGCGGCCTCGGCCTGCGCGATCAGGGCCTCGTATCCGATCAGCGTCTCCTCGAACCACTCGAGGGTCGGCTCGGCGGCCGGAGGCTCGGTCTGCAGCACGCCCGCCAGGAGAGCCGCATGCGCGGCGAGCGCCTCGCGCGATGATCCCAACCGGGTCTCGAGGGCCTTCCGCCTGTCCACCAGCGCCGCCTCGACCTGCTCGAAGCGGCGCGTGCCGAAGAGCGTGCGCAGCACGGCCTGGCGGTCGTCGTTGCCGGAGCGGAGGAACTTCTGGAACCGGTTCTGCGCGAGGAGGATGACCTGCAGGAACTGGTCCTTGCTGAGGCCGAGCACCGCGTCGAGCTCCATGGCGACGTCGACCGCGCGCGCGGCGAGGCCCCGCCAGCCGTCGCTGTCCCGGACGAACAGCTCGGCGGAGGCGGCCTGCTTCGTCGTGCCCGTGCCGCGGCGCTTGGGCCGCTCGAACTCCGGGGTGCGGCGCACGCGGTAGTCCGTGCCGTTGATGCGGAACTCGAGCTCTACGAACGTCGGGTCGTCGATGTCGCAGTGGTCGCTCCGCAGCTGCTGCTGGGTGCCCTCGTAGCGGGGCACGCCGTTGTAGAGCGCGTAGCAGATCGCGTCGAGGATGCTCGACTTCCCCGCCCCGGTCTTGCCGGTGATGAGGAAGATGCCGTCGTCGTCGAACTGCTCGAAGTCGACGTGCTGCTCGTTCTTGTACGGGCCGAAGCCCGCCATGGTCAGTGCCAGGATCTTCACGCGGCGGCCTCCGCGGCGGCCTGCTCGGCCAGCACCTCGGCGAGGACGGTCCGCTCGAATTCGCTCGGCCCGACCCCGTTGCGCACGTGCTCGAGGAAGCCGGCAACGATCTCCGTGTCGCTCTTCGCCCGCACCCGCTCGGCGTAGGTCGCGGTGGTGGGCTCATCGGTGACGGCCGGACGATGCTCCAGGGCCGCACACCAGGGGAACCGCTCCTGCAGCCGCCGCATCCCGTCCAGCGGGCGGACCCGGTCGGTGACGACGACGGAGACCCAGTCCGCCTCGTGCACGGCGTGAGCGGCGTCGCTCAGGAGGCCGTCGAGCTCGCCCGTGAGCACCGTGAGCTTCCGCGGCACGGGAAGGTCGAGCCACTCGACGGCTGCCAGGCCGTCGGCGCCGAGCTCGACGAGCCAGCCGCCCCGCGGCTTCCCCGCCTCGCTGAAGGAGTAGTGCAGGGGCGCTCCGGAGTAGCGGACCCGGTCGCTGAGCACGGCGCGGCCGTGGATGTGCCCGAGCGCGACGTAGTCCGGTCCGTCGAACACGCCGATCGGCACGTAGTCGAGGCCGCCCGCCGTGATGTCGCGTTCCACGTCGCTCGCCTCGATGCCCACCGCGAAGCAGTGCGAGACCACGACGGACCGCCTGCCGCGCCGGGCGAGGTCGGCCCGCACGCGGTCCATGGCGAAGCGCAGCGTCTGCTCGTGGCTGCGCAGCTCGGCGTCCGGGTACGCGTGCCGCACGAGGGCCGGCTCGAGGTAGGGGATGCCGTAGAGGTGCACGGGACCGTGCTCGTCGTGCACGGTGACGGGCTGGTCGTGCTGGTTGTGCTGGGTGATGACGTGGATGCCCGCGAGCTCGACGAATTCGGCGAGGAAACCGAGGCGGGCGGACGAGTCGTGGTTGCCGCTCGTGACGACGACCGTCGCCCCGGCGTCCCGCAGACCGCGCAGCGCGGCGGTCAGGACCCCGTAGTTCTCGGCGGCGGGCGTCGCGGAGTCGAACACGTCGCCGGCCACGACCACGACGTCGATGCCCCGGTCACGGACGGTCGCCACCATGGACTGCAGCACCTCGGTGAGCTGGCTCAGCGTCGAGTGCCCGTGAAAGGTGCGCCCGATGTGCCAGTCGGAGGTGTGCAGGATCTTCATGCGCATACGCTAACCCGGCCCACCGACACCATCGGTCAGGCGCGACGGGACCGGCGGCCCGGCGCTTCACGACGGGCCGAGGCGACCGATTCCGAACAGGATTCAGCACGGCTGAGCGCGGGTCGAGGCGTCGACCCGAGCGAGGCGCGGACCGTCACGCCGAGTCCGCCTCGCGCAGGCGCAGCGCGGCGTAGTCGTCCGGGGCGACCCAGCGCACGCCGCGGGCGTGCGACAGCAGGATCCCGTGCAGGCGGAGGGGGGCGAGCGACGCGGCCGCCGCGAGCATCCGGGCCCAGGCGGAGTCGGCCGGGGTCAGGGCGAGGCCGCCGAAGCGCTCGATGACCGCGACGAAGCCCCGGGCCTCCGTCTGTTCCTGCACGTACGCGAGGAGCTCCGCGAACTTGCGGTCGTCGTCCTCGGCGGGCTGCGCCGGCGGGTCCTGCACCGGGATGAGCAGCGGCAGCTGCCTGTCCTCGTCGTCGAGGAAGAGGAGCCAGATCTGGCGGCGGGCGGCCCGGCCGATGAGCAGCTGGACGCGCTCCTCGATGGCGGACTGCGAGGTGAGGGGCGGGAGATTCTCTCGATCGTGGGGCGGCGGGTTCATCCGGCCACCCTCGCTGGGGACACCGGTCGCGCGAGACGCAGCGGCCGCATCGGTTCAGCCGGAAGGAATCGGGGCTGCCTGTGCAGGACAGGCGCGGGCCGCCGCGGAACCCGCCGATCGATCAGCCGGCGGGCGACTCCGGATCGAGCACTACGGCCTCGACGTCGTCGCCCGTGACGACGCCGGGAGCGGCTCGTTCGGGCGGCAGCTCGATCACCGTCGTCCAGCCGATCAACGGCTCGGTGCAGTCCACGCCGGCAGAGCACCACTCCTCAGGAACGGGTCAGTACTGGCTCGGTACCGGATCAGAACCAGATGCTCAGCCAGGGGGTGACGGGCGACCGGAAGGAGCCGTCGAGCGCATCGGCGGACCCCGGAAGGAGCTCCGTCACGCGTCCGGCCCGCACGAGGGTGCCGGTCGAGACTCCACCGAGGTAGAGGGCGCCGAGGTCCGCAACGGACAGCGCGAGCTCGGCGGCGCCGTCCGGAGCGTCCCCGTCGAGCGGTGACACGGAGGCGGCTCCGTCCTCGCCGATCTCCACGAGCACGCTCCCGTCGGCGAACCCGAGCGGGTCGGTCACCCGGAGGGCGAACAGCCCCGGGGCGCGATAGCGCCGGCCCTCGAGCGCGGCCTTCACGTCGAGAATGCGGACCCACAGGTGGTCCCCCTCGTTCGACTTGCGCGCGGCGCGCTGATCCGTGATCTGCCAGGCGACGGGCTCGTCGACCGAGCGCAGCGGCGCGTGCACCTGGCGCACCAGGTCCATCTCGAGGAGGTAGCGCCAGAGGCCCGCATAGGCGTCGTCCGTGACCGCGACGAGGTAGTGCAGGTCGAGCACGTGCGAGGCGAACTCCTGGTCCTGCTCGGTGAAGCGGTAGAGCGCGAAGCCCTGCGCGACCCCGTCGGCGTCGTCGTACCGGACCGCGTGCAGGTCCTTGCCGCTGTCCTTGCCCTCATCCGCGGCGCCGAGCATCCGGTGCCAGAGGTAGTCCCAGTGCTCGATCTCGCCCGGCACGCTCAGGCGGGCCCGCTCGAGAAGCTCGGCGCGCTGCTCGCCCAGCTGGTCGAGGGACAGGAAGCGCACGCGCCCGTTAGGCCTCGGGCCGCTCCAGCCCGCGCGGCGGGTGTCGATCTTCCAGGTGGCCGCCATCGCGGCGGGGGCGAAGCCGAACCGGCCGTAGATCGTCGCCTCGGAGACGGTGAGCATCGCGAGCGGGAGGCCGAGGGCGTGCGCGGTGCGCAGCTCCCCCTCGAGCAGCGCCCGGGCAACGCCCTTGCGGCGGTGCGTGGGCGCCACGGTCACCGAGCTGATCGCCCATCCCGTGACGCTGGTCTCGCCGGGAACGGTGAGCTGCGCCGGCCAGGACGCGACCGTGGCGACGGGGACGATCGGGTCGGGGGACGCGTCGTCCCAGACGCCGAGGGCCCGCCGGTACTCCAGGCCCGCGCGCTGCGCGTCGACCGACTGCTGCGTCGGGCGGGAGTCGTGGAAGCCGCGGGAGTCCGCATCCAGCCACCCGCGAAAGGCATCGGCGTCCCCGTTGTCGAGGATGCCGTAGCGGAGGTCCTGGGCGGCCAGGCGCTCGGCGGACTCTTCGTCGACGGGATGGGTGCGGTAAGCGCTGCTCATGCCCCGAGGCTATCGGGGCGGCGCAGCGTTGCTCCATCGAATGGCGCGGCGTACCCCGGGCAGCGCAGCATCGGGCGTCGGCGGGCGGTGTTTGAATGGGGCGATGAGCGACACCGTGCAGACCTCCCCCGCCCGCGCCCACCTCGACGACCTCGCCGCCTTCGTCTCCGCGTCCCCGTCGTCGTTCCACGCGGTGCAGGAGGCCGCGCGCCGGCTGACCGAGGCCGGCTTCACGGAGCTGCGCGAGCGCGACGAGTGGCCGGCGGACGCGGGCAGGCGGTTCGTGCTGCGCGACGGCGCGATCGTGGCCTGGATCCAGCCCGCGAGCTCCGGGCCGACCACGCCGTTCCGCATCCTCGGCGCGCACACCGACTCCCCCGGCTTCAAGCTCAAGCCGAAGCCCACCACGGCGTCGCACGGCTGGCTCCAGGCCGGCGTCGAGGTCTACGGCGGGCCCCTCTACAACTCCTGGCTCGACCGTGAGCTGGAGTTCGCCGGCCGCCTCGCCTTCACCGACGGCACCGTCGCCCTCGTGCGCACCGGCCCGTTCCTGCGATTCCCGCAGCTCGCCGTGCACCTCGACCGCGGTGTGAACGCCGACGGTCTGCGGCTCGACCCGCAGAAGCACCTGAACCCGATCATCGGCGTCGGGGATGCGGCCTCCGCCGACGTGCTCGCCCACCTCGCCGCGCTGGCGGGCCGGGAGGGCGACGAGGTGGCGGGCTACGACATCAGCGTCGCCGCGACGACCGCTCCCGCGGTGTTCGGCATGAACGGCGAGTTCTTCGCCTCCGGCCGGCTCGACAACCTCTCGTCCGTGCACGCCGGCCTCGCCGCCATGGTCGGCCTTCCCGACGAGCGGGACTCCATCGCGGTGTTCGCCGCCTTCGACCACGAGGAGGTCGGCTCCGAGTCCCGTTCCGGCGCGAGCGGGCCCCTGCTCGCGGACATCCTCGGCCGCATCGGTGCGGGCCTCGGCGCATCCGTGTCCGACTCGGCCCGCGCGTTCGCCGACTCCTGGTGCCTCTCCGCCGACGCCGGCCACGCGGTGCACCCCAACTACCCGGAGCGCCACGACCCCGTCAACCGCCCGATCGTCAACGCCGGACCGCTGCTCAAGATCAACGCCAACCAGCGGTACACGACCGATGCGCTCGGGGCGGCGGAGTGGTCGCGGGCCTGCGCGCAGGCCCGCGTGGGCTACCAGGAGTTCGTCTCGAACAACGCCGTCCCCTGCGGCTCGACGATCGGCCCGTTGACTGCGACCCGCCTCGGCATCCGCACCCTCGACGTCGGTCTCCCCCTGCTCTCGATGCACTCGGCCCGCGAGATGTGCGGCGCCGAGGACCCCGCCGCGTTCACCGCGGCGATCGCGGCGTTCCTGCATCCGGCCCTGTAGTAGGTCAAGGAAAAAGCCGTTCGCAGCCAATAGCTGCAAGCAGCGACACAGACAGATCGTTACCACCGGAGGCGCTGCACGCTTCGTTAGTCAACACTGTGGCGAACGGCACGGATCGGCTTCAGACGCAGCAGTCTTCGCGGTTTCACCTCAAAGCTCCGCCCCGCGGCAGCATCAATGCTCCTGACCAGCCAGGGACAGTCTGTGTCCGACACTCAGTCATCCACCCTGAGACTTGCGACTTCTGTATCACTGAAGTACACCCTTTTGGCGGTAGCGCTTAGCTTGTATTCGCGGCGACCGCGAACCATCTCGCGTTCGACGAGGTCCTGCTCGTCAAGGCGCTTTGCTCGCTTACCTATCAGTTGGTACGAGACATCGAGTTCCCCCGCGATGTCACCAGCGTAGAGTGCCTTCGCCTCCGAATTGAGAGTTTGAAGGATACCAAGTTCCGCTGCAGGCAGCATCTGTTCTTCAAGGACCCCACGGAGCAGGTCTTCATACTTTCGCGATATATTCGTCACGCGACAAGTCCCTGCGCGACAAGTTGGACACAACATGTTGAAGCGGCGAAGAGCATCAAGATCCTCAGCAGCAAATACCGTACGGCAGTTATCGCACGTGATTTCTTGGTTCGACGCGATATAATCCCGCAGTAACGGCCCGTTATCGAAGACTCTCTCGACGAAGTAGAGCCTTTGTTCGCGACTACCACTGGGGCGCCCAAAGGCGATTGATTGCTTCTCACAGAGCCCATAATTTAGAGCATAGACAGAAACACGATGCCCGTCCCTATTACTCATCACGTAATATTTGGTGACAAAGAAGTTGAGCTCCAGCGTAGACAGCAGCGAGTCGAACGTCTGCGGCACATTGAAGTGACTTGTCGGATGCTGACCGTCAATCTTTCTGAAGATAGAGGCGGCATCCTTTGAGCGCAAAACCCGCGCTCGTGTCACTATGCGCTCCAGAAGTTCTCGGAGGCTGAAGATGGTGGAACGCTCCTCGAAGGACTCGTGCAAAAATCTCCCGATGGCGAAGTAAGGCTCGAGCTTCTCTTCGTAATATCGTTGAGCAGCATCTTTCACACCTACGACCGATATACGCTTACCATACAACAACTGGTTCTCATATATGAAGTATAAAATGTATCCCAAAGTGCGAGGATTTCCGAGTGACGCCTGGAAAAGCGCCATCCACACCGCCGATTCCGACCGCGGCTCAATGAACCTCTGCGCGTCGACGCCGAAGTGCCGCAGCCGTGTTTCAAGTAAGCGGCGGGTGAAGTCCACCCCCTTCTCCTCCATATCCGCAACACTGGACTGTCCGTAAAGGTTATACAAGTCGAGGTTAACCTCGTCAAATTTCGACTTATCGAGTGCGCCGTAATAGACACGGCCGGGGTAAGCAGCGACCTTGAACTTGACCAACTCTTCTGACCAGTTATTGAGAGGCGCAATCAGCACATCAACGACCGTGCGCATCGCCTCAAGCGGCAATTCCGAGAAATCGTCAACAAAGATGAACAGACGCTTAGCACCAAGGGGTTCGATGAGATTTTTGAGTGTGAGGATGAGTCGCTTGACGTCCACAGTCCGCAATAGGAGTTTCGAGTACTCCTCTTGACTCTCGTTAGTTTCCTCGAATGACTCGGTGACTTCAGCCCTCAGAGAACTTCCGGCGCCGAGTGCGAGCCGTCCTCCTATCGAGGACCCCGAGCCCGTCTGTTGGCGGACTTCACCAGACGCAGCTACCGTTCGTAGCCCCTGTACATCTACGAAAACCGGCTGAGACAACTCCCGGATGAACTTATTGAGTTCGTGTGTTAGGTCGGAATAAGTTCCGGTGAAAGCTTCCTTCGCGCGAAGCCTCCATGAGTTCTTCAACTGCTTGTCGAGGTCGTCGCGAATCCCGGCAACTACGGCTTGCAAAAACGATGTCATCAGGGTTAGTTGGCCGAGCGACTCCTCGGAAAGGGCGTCGTCATGCTTCAGCATCCGTTGCACAAGTGCCGGGTCAACCTGGGCTGATTCATATACCGTCTTGATGTCCACATAAGTAGACAACACCGCACTGTCATTCAGCAGACTCTTCTGCGCACGGAGAAAAACGGTAGACTTACCGGTCCCTTTCCTTCCCACAAGGAACGTGGTGTTTGCCTGCCGCAGCGTCTTATATACGTGCTCATGAGGCAAGGGGTCAACATAAAGCTTCTCGATCAGGTCTTCGCCCTGCCCGTTTTCCAATTCGGCGCGCCTGTACCGCTTCATCGTCTGTACAGCCTCATCGAAAAGATCGAGTTCGTCTCGAGAAACGAAACCTGTCAAGTCACACCCCTATTCCAGCGCTGAACGGCCCTGCTAGCAGGAGCTTAGGGCACCCGAGGCGAAATTGCCTGTCGCTCATCATGACGTTCATATGATGACTCCGCGGTTTGCCCTACGGCGATCAGGCATCGCTGGAGCATTCAACTGTCGTGCCAGGTCTATATCGGGGCGCGTTCCAGGGGAATCATGAGAGGCCTCGCATCCATGCCAGGTCTGCTCGCACGAAACCTGCTCATCTCTAGCGGGGCAAGGAATAACGCACCCTCCGCCGACGGTTGAGACCGTATGAAGCGGATCGGTTTCCTGTCGTTCGGGCACTACCAGGCGGTGCAGGGCTCGCTCGTGCGCACCGCCCGTGACGCGCTGCTGCAGAGCATCGAGCTCGCGGTCGCGGCGGAGGAGCTCGGCGTGGACGGCGCGTACGTGCGCGTGCACCACTTCGCGCCCCAGCTCGCGTCGCCGTTCCCGCTGCTCGCGGCCATAGGCGCGCGGACCAGCCGCATCGAGCTCGGGACCGCCGTGATCGACATGCGGTACGAGAACCCCCTGTACATGGCCGAGGATGCGGCGGCAGCCGACCTGATCAGCGGCGGCCGACTCCAGCTCGGCCTGAGCCGGGGATCGCCCGAGCCTGCCCTGAACGGTCCCGAGGCCTTCGGCTACGTGCCGGCCGACGGCAGCACCGACGCGGACGACGCGCGCACGAAGACGGCCATCTTCCGCGCCGCCATCGACGGAGCGGGAGTGGCGCAGGCCGACCCGAGGATGACCGGTCAGAACGGTCTGCTCGCGATCGAGCCGCAGGCCCCCGGGCTCTCCGACCGCATCTGGTGGGGCTCCGGCACCCGGGCCACCGCACGGTGGGCCGGCGAGCAGGGCATGAACCTCATGAGTTCGACCCTGCTCACCGAGGACACGGGCGTGCCGTTCGACGAGCTCCAGGCGGAGCAGATCGGCATCTATCGCGACGCGTGGCGGGAGGCCGGCTGGGACCGCACCCCGCGAATCTCGGTCAGCCGCAGCATCATCCCCATCACGTCCGACGCGGACCGGCGCTACTTCGGCGTGCGCGCCCAGGTGGAGGGCAAGGACCAGATCGGTCACCTCGACGGCGGGCTCGCCCGCTTCGGCCGCAGCTTCATCGGCGAGCCGGACGTCATAGCCGAGGAGCTCGCGCGCGACGCCGCGATCCAGGCCGCGGACACCCTGCTCGTCACGGTGCCGAACCAGCTCGGGGTCGAGTACAACGCTCACCTGCTCGAGTCCATCGTGCGGCACGTCGCGCCGGCGGCAGGATGGCGCGGGGCGGACGTTCCGATGCCGGACGGCGTACCGGCCGACCTCCTCGGCTGACGCGCCCCCGGAAGGCACGTAGGGTTTCAAGGTGATCGACGAATGCATCCACGGACTCGAGCGCGACCGCTGCGACGTCTGTAGCCCGAAGGTCGCCCCGAAACGCGACATGCCCGCCCCGGCGAAGGTCCGGGCCCCCACCGCACCCCGGCGCTCAGCTCCGCCGACGCAGCGCGGCACGGCGTCCAACGCCCCGCGGAAGCCCGCGCTGAGGCCCTTGGACGTCGGTGAGCAGAGGATCTACCACGTCACCCACGTCGGCAACCTGCCCGGCATCCTCGACGCCGGTGCGCTGCTCGCAGACGCGAGCGCGGACCGGGCGGCGCGGCCGGTGACGGACATCTCCTCCCCCGAGAACCGCGAGGCGCGCCGGCGCACCGTTGTCGCGGGAGACGGCAGCCCCGCGGTCGCGGAGTACGTGCCCTTCTTCCTCTCCCCCACCGCGACGGTCTGGGACATCCTCCGCGCCGGCACGCCGGACCCGCGCCTGTCCCCGGCCACCCGGGACATCCGGGCCGCGGAGTTCGTGATCCTGGTGAGCACCATCCGCCAGGTGTCCGGCATCCACTCGGGTGACCCGGCCGATGCCTCGGCGACGCCCCCGATCGTCGTCGCGGACGGCGACGCCGCCCTGCCGCTCACCCGGTTCGCCGCGAGCACCGACACCCACGAGCGGATGCTGCGCCGCATCCTGCTCGGCGACGACGACGATGCGCCCCTGCGCGCGGAGTTCCTCGTGCGAAACGCCGTGCCCCTCGACGCCATCTCGCTGATCGGCGTCGCCCACAACACCGCACGCGAGTCCGTGCGCGAGATCCTCGCGTCGTCCGACTTCACGCCGCGCGTCGCGGTCCACCCGCCCTGGTTCGCCGCGCCCGCGGAGTGACGAACGCACGAGAACGGGCCGCAACCTCGGAAGAGGTCGCGGCCCGTTCTTGTCGTGGCCGGTCCGCCTAGGCGGAGCGACGACGCAGGCGGATCAGCACGAGGGCCGCGCCACCGAGCATCAGCAGGGCCGCCGCTGCCGCGGCTCCTGCCGCGAGGCGCGAGTCAGCGCCTGTGTAGGCCAACTCGTCCGCGTCGCCGGAGTCCTCCCCGGTCGCGCCGGTCGAGCCGGTGCCGGTCGACGGACGCGGCACGGTAGGCGCCGGTGCCGCCGGGCTCGGAGTCGTGGGAGCCGGTGCGGGCGTGACCGGGGCCGGCGTGACCGGTGCAGGCGTGACCGGGACCGGGGCCGGCGTGACCGGGGCGGGCGTGGTGGGGTCCGGCGCCGGGGGGACGGGGGCCGGGTCGAGCTCGGTCGGCTCGACGGAGTAGACCGTGGTGGACCCGGAGACCTCGTTGCCGACGGCGAGCAGGGCGCCGCCGGTGGGCGACTCCTCCGCAGGGATGAAGGTGAGGCCCTCCGGCCCCAGGTCGCCGGCTCCCGCCGGGCCGTCGTCCTCGGCGGACACGGCGAAGTTGCGGTTGTTGAGGTAGGTGACGAAGCTCGCCTCCGTCGGGTCGGTCACATCGAGCACCGCGACGCCGCCGACCCGCTCGAAGCCGACGAACGCGTACGTGCGGCCGTCGACGACCCCGAGGGTCAGGCCCTCGGGCTCGGGACCCTTGTCGTCGCTGCGGCCGTCGAAGCCGGACTCGGAGTGGTTCGAGTTGACGTACTCGGGCACGGCCTCGGCCACGATGCGCTCGAACGCGTCGCCCGAGTCCCACACCTGGTTGCCCGAGGCGTCCCAGATGCTCATCGACCGGGAGCCGAACGTGTACAGCTGCGAGAAGCAGCCGCGCTCCGCGTCGAAGCCGTTCGCGGTCGTGATGTTCAGCCGGCCCAGGGCGTCGTTCTCCAGCAGGGCGGTGGGGTTGGTAGGAACACCGGCGACGCCGAGGGCGTCGTCGAACGCATCGTCGCACACCGGCCCGGGGCCCTCCTCGGCGAGGTCCGCCACCCGGGCGACCTCGCTGTAGCCCTCCCAGTCGCGCGAGTCGCCCTCGTTCGCGGTCACCAGGTAGGTCTCGCCGCCCACCTCGTAGGAGTCGACGGAGTCGGGCATGGGGAAGCCGAGCACCGGCCAGGAGCGGATCGCCACGGCTCCGTCCTCGTCGGACGCGTCGAAGGGCACGACCATCCGGTCGACGACACCGAGGTCGCGGATGGCCGTCACGGTGGCCGAGCCGAGGTCGACCTCGGCGATCGCGTTCGCCTCCTGCAGCGTCACCCATGCGGTGGTCGAGTCGGCCGACACCGTCGCGTACTCCGGCTCGAGGTTCTCCGACACCGGTCGGTCCGGGATGCCCGTGCCCGCGTCCTCCCTGCCGCCGAAGATCCGCACGCCCGCGGGGAGCTCCGCGGTCCCACCGGCCTCGTAGGCGTGGAAGTTCGCGGTGGCCACATCGGCCTGCGCCGCAGCGGTGATGCCCGACGGCACGCGGATCACGGTCACGGAGCCCTCCGGGTCCACGCTGTAGTCGTCCGCCGGCTCGCCCTCATTGGCGACGACGAGGCGCGACCCGTCCGGCGTGAACGTCAGCATGTCGGGGAGCGCGCCCACGCGCACCGCGCCGAGCGCGGCGCCGTCCCCGGCCGCGTCGAAGAAGACAACCCAGCCCGGGTCGGTCTTCACGTCCGACTCCACCGCGATGGCACCCAGGCCGTCGGGTCGCACGGCGACGGAGTTCGCCACCGCGCCGGCCGGGATGGTGGAGCCGTCCGAGGCGGTCACGCCGGTGGTCTGCAGGTCGAACAGCTTCTCGGGCGCGGCGGGGTCGGCGATCGACAGCACCTCGACCTTCGCCTGGGCCGCGTTGACCACGAGGAGCCGCTGCTCCGCGGCGAAGTAGGTGACGATCTCGGCGGCGCTCTCGTCGAAGATGCCGGTCTCGTAGGTGCCGATCGCGGCGAGCTCGAGCGCGGCATCCGGCGCGGAGAGTTCGATCGGCGCGGAGACGATGTCCGCCGTCGCGGGGGCGACGAAGCCGAACGATACCGAGGCGACGACGATCGAGCAGGCCGCGACCAGGGCGGGCCGGCGGAAGGAATGGGTCTTCACAGTGTCCTTGGGGCAGAGGGGCGGGGGTCGCCCGAACGATAAGGAGCACAGGTGTCGCCGCGGTGTCCGGACGGTGAACTGCCGCATCCGGCGCGCCGTTCGGGCCAGGATGGAACGGTCGGCGACGACGACGAGAACCACTCAGTGAGGAGATCGAATGCCGGGATTCGACACCGCCGCCCACCGCGAGTACCTCGGGCGGGTGAGCGCGGGCGTGGAGCAGGGGCCCTTCCGCGCGTCTTGGGACTCGCTGACCGGCACGACCGTCCCCCGCTGGTACGAGGACGGCAAGTTCGGCATCTTCGTCCACTGGGGTGTCTATTCCGTTCCGGCATTCGACAACGAGTGGTACCCGCGGAACATGTACCTCGAGGGCAGCCGCGCATTCCAGCATCATGTCGAGACCTATGGCCCGCACACCGGGTTCGGCTACAAGGACTTCGTCCCGCAGTTCACGGCGGATCGATTCGACGCCCGGGAATGGGCGCTGCTCTTCCGGAAGGCCGGGGCGCAGTTCGTCGTACCCGTGGCCGAGCACCACGACGGTTTCGCCATGTACGACTCCTCCTTCACGCGGTGGAAGGCCACCGAGACGGGGCCGGGACGGGATGTGATCGGCGAACTCGCGGAGGCCGTGCGCGAGCAGTCGATAGTCTTCGGGGTGTCCTCCCACCGCGCGGAGCACTGGTGGTTCTTCAACGGCGGCGCGGCGTTCCCCTCCGACGTGCTCGACCCGGAGTTCGCAGATCTCTACGGCCCGGCCATGCGGAAGGAGACACAGCCGTCGGAGGCGTTCCTCGAGGACTGGCTCGTGCGCACCGCGGAGCTCGTCGACCGGTACCGCCCGCAGCTCGTCTACTTCGACTGGTGGATCGAGGAGCCGGCCTTCGCGCCCTACCTGCAGCAGCTCGCGGCCTACTACTACAACCGTGCGGCCGAGTGGGGCCGCCCCGTCGCCATCGACTACAAGCACTCGGCCTTCCCCGAGGGCGCAGCCGTCTTCGACGTCGAGCGCGGCCAGCTCTCCGGCATCCGCCGGCCCTTCTGGCAGACCGACACCTCGGTGTCCCGCAACTCCTGGTGCCACATCGAGGGTCAGGACTACAAGGACTCGGCCGAGCTCATCGCCGACCTCGTCGACGTGGTGAGCAAGAACGGCGCGCTTCTGCTCAATATCGGGCCGAAGGCCGACGGCACCATCCCGGCGGAGGACGCCGCGCTGCTCGAGGCCATCGGCCGCTGGCTGGCCCGCAACGGCGAGGCCATCTACGGCACCCGGCCGTGGACGGTCTTCGGCGAAGGCCCCACTCGAGCGGCAGAGGGCGAGTTCACCGACGGCGCCCGCACCGAGTACACGCGGGAGGACATCCGGTTCACCACGTCCGGCGACGCCCTGTACGCCGTCCTGCTGGCGGAGGATGCGGGCGGCGAGGCGCGGATCCGGTCCCTCGGGTCGTCGTCCGCCCTGTACCCGCGCGAGATCGCCTCCGTGCATGCGCTCGGCTCCGACGCGGAGCTCGAGTGGCAGCGGGATGCCGACGCCCTCGTCGTGCAGCTGCCCGTCGGCGCCGGTCCGCTGCCTGCGCTGCGGATCGTGGGGCGGTAGCGTCCCTTCGACAAGCTCAGGGACCGTATGGCTCGCGTCCCTTCGACAAGCTCAGGGACCGTATGACGCGTTAACGGCGAATGGCCATCCCGCTTGGGATGGCCATTCGCCGTTGTTCAGTGCGCGGGTTAAACAACTATGGCCACCCCGGGTTCGGGGTGGCCATAGCCTGTGTTGCTGAAGCTAAGTCCGGCGGTGTCCTACTCTCCCACAAAGTCACCCTTGCAGTACCATCGGCGCTGAGAGTCTTAGCTTCCGGGT
>CANKXX010000001.1 GCA_947487835.1 uncultured Microbacteriaceae bacterium | reverse complement strand
GCGCGCGACTGCATCCGCTGTGCTGAGGAGCGTCGTCGCCGAGTTTCTCATAGCACACATTCTACCAGGTAGAAAGTGTCTTCGATGAAGAACTTTCGGCCTGTGGAGAACTCCCGGCCGGTAGGGCTGTGGCTCGACCGGGTCGCGTCCCTTCGAGAGACTCAGGGACCGTAAATGGACAGGCTCAGGGACCGTGCGGGGTGCGTTCCGCAGGCACGGTGCGGCTCTTCGACAGGCTCAGGGACGGTGAGGGCCCCGTTGCGAGATCGCGGCGGGCAGGCGCGGAAGAGCCGGCGGAGCGACGTGCAGCGACACGAAGCAGGAGAGAGGTGCCCCCAGCAAGATTCGAACTTGCGCCCCTGCCTCCGGAGGGCAGTGCTCTATCCCCTGAGCTATGGGGGCCAGGGGGAAATGCCTCATTAGGTTAGCACCGGCTGCCACGCCTCCTCGCCATCCCACCGGTGCGTCCCGCCGCGTACTCATTGACCCCAGCAGGGGCGCAGGGCGACCGCCGTAGGCTGGGGGCATGGCCGACGAGTCCCTGCGCGACCTCCTGCGCTCCCTGCCCGTGTTCGGCGACGACGTCCCCGAGTTCGACCCGGAGGCCGCCCCGGCGGACCCGCTCGAGCTTCTCGTCGAGTGGTTGCGCGGCGCCATCGAGGCCGGCGTGAGCCAGCCGCACGCGATGGTCCTGGCGACGGCCGACGCGTCCGGGCATCCCTCCGCTCGCACTCTGCTGCTCAAGGATGTGACCACGGCGACCGGCGACGAGCCCGGTGCCGTCTGGTTCGCGAGCCTCTCGGACAGCCCCAAGGGCCGGGACCTCGAGTCCAACCCGCGGGCCGCCCTCCTGCTCTACTGGCGCGAGCAGGGTAGGCAGGTGCGCATCTCCGGCTCCGTCTTCCATGGCGACCGCGACGTGAGCGAGCGCGACTTCCTCGCCCGTCACCCCGCCGCCCGGGCCACCGTGCTCGCGGGCCGGCAGAGCGAGCCGATGCCGTCGGGCGAGGAGCTCGAACGCGAGATGGCGAGCGCCCGCGAGTTCGTCGCGGTGAACCCCAACTTCGTGCCGGACACCTGGCGCAGCTACCTCGTTCAGCCGCACTCCGTCGAGTTCTGGCAGTCGGCGCCGCGCCGCGAGCAGCGCCGGCTCCTCTACACCGCGACCGAGAACGGCGGCTGGCACCGGGACATGCTCTGGCCGTAGGGCCCGCCGAGCGCCAGCGCCGCCGACACCCCCGAGCGACACGGACACCCGCAGAACCGACAGCCAGAGAAGAAGGAGTGCCATGGCAGGCAGCGTGACCAACCCGAGCGAGGCCTTCCCGCCCGCGGTGGGAATCCGGCTCGACTACCCGGATCGCTGGGCACCGCTCGCGGGTGCGGGCGTGCACCTCGCGGTGATCCGGGAGCAGCAGCCCGGCGAGTTCCGGCCCAACGTGGTCGTCACCGTCAAGCGCGTGGACGCGGCCTTCACCCTCGGCGCGGCGGTGCAGCAGCTGCGCGCGAAGCTCTCCGCCCTCCCTGAGTACCGGCAGCAGCAGGCCGAGGACCGCTCCGTGCTCGGCGCGGACGGCTTCGCCGCCGAGGGGGAGTACGTGCACCCGCAGGCCGGCAGCCTCGCCATCGTCACGTCCATGGCCGTGATCACGCGCCCCAATGCCGTCGACCTCGTCGAGGTCTCCGGCACCTGCACGGCCGCGCAGGCGGAGACCCTGCTGAGCGAGGTGCGGTCCATCATCGACAGCGCCCGCACCGTGAAGACGGCCCTGATGGCGGTCCCGGGATCCTGATCCCGCGCCGCGTCGGCGACCGGATGCGCGGCCGCCGAGGGCCGCGGGTTCTGTTGCGTTTCGTGACGCGCCTCGGGGCATTCCCCCGAAGCGCTGTGCAGAATGGGGAAATGACCAGCAGCCGTCCCCGCCTCGCCGTTGTGCAGGTGACCCGATCCCGGCCGGAGAACGAGGCGTACAACGCCTTCGTCCAGGTACTCAACGGGCGCGTGTGGGCGATGGCGGAGTCCGCGGGCTGGGACGTGCTGCGCCTCGCGGCCGAGGAGCTGGGACCGCGCGCCCTGCTCGCCGCGACCGAGGATGCCGACGCCGTCGTCATCATGGGCGGCGAGGACGTGAGCCCCGCCCTCTACGGCGGCGACGCCGACTACCCCGGCCGCTCCCTCCACTACCGCTCCGCCGACGAGGGCCAGATCGCCCTGGTGCGCCGGGCCGTCGCCGACGGCACGCCGCTGCTCGGCATCTGCCGGGGCGAGCAGATCATCAACGTCGCGCTCGGCGGCACGCTGCACCAGCACCTCGAGGACGGCGCGCTGCACCGCAACACCGGCGTGCCCATCACCGAGGTGATGGCCGACCATGAGGTGCGGCTCGTGCCCGGCAGCCGCATCGCGGATGCGCTCGGCGCCGAGACCGTCATCGTGCGCAGCGCGCATCACCAGGCCATCGACCGCGTGGCCCACGGCCTCGTTGTCGTCGCCACCGCGCCCGACGGGGGCGTCGAGGCCGTCGAGCACGTGTCCGCGCCGATCACCGGGGTGCAGTGGCACCCCGAGGACGCGCAGGCCGCCGCCGACCAGCTGCCCGCGCTGCTCGAGGCGCTGGCCGAGGCCGCCGCCGTGCCCGCCGTTGAGGCCGAGGAGCGCGCCGCGTAGGTCGCGTTCGTCCCGTCCCGCGGGATCCGTGTGTGGTGCGACATATGGGGCTCCGTTGCGTCCCTTCGACAGGCTCAGGGACCGTGTGCGTCGGGTCTTTCCGCGGGTGAGAGGTTCGCAATTCAGGTTGTGCTGCGACACGCCGTGTTTCGCCGTCCTGGAACGCGGCGTGTCGCAGCTGAGCCTGAATTCGGAACAGTCCGCGGTACGGGGCGCGTCTTTTCGACAGGCTCAGGGACCGTGTCTGTTGCGTCTTCGCCCGTGGGATGTTCGTAATTCAGGCTGTGCTGCAACACGCCGTGTTTCGCCGTCCTGGAACGCGGCGTGTCGCAGGTGAGCCTGAATTCGGAACAGTCCGCGGGTTCCGTTGCGTCCGCTGTTCAGGGACCGTGCACGTACCGCGTCCGGCGCGGTTACGGGCGGGCCGAGACGACCGCGGCCGTGATCGCGGTCATCAGGTCCGCGGGGTCCGTCGGGTCGAGGAAAGCGGCCGAGCGCGCGACGACCCGGTACTCGCCGGTGAACGCCTGCGCGACGCCCTGCCCCGCCTCGGTCGCGTAGTACCCCGCGTCCCCGCCGTAGTAGGGCACGGCCTCCGACGCCGCGGCCACGGCGTCCTTCTCGCCCTGCAGCGCGGCGGCGGTCGGATGCGCGACAGCCACCTCGATGACCTCGCCGCTCGTCTGGTTGCGGTAGCCGCAGGCCACGCCACCGGCGGCGGCGAGAGCCGCCGGAAGGGTGCCGGCCGCGGGCTGGTACGCGGGATCGACGGAGAAGTTCGGGTTGAAGTCGTACAGCGCCTGGGCGGGCACGAGCGCGTCGCAGGAGAGGGCGACCGGGATGCCGGGCGCGGCGGGCGGCACGGATGCCGACGGCGCCGGGGTGGCGGTCGCAGCGGCGGTCGGGGTCGCGCTCGCACTCGGCAGAGGAGTGGCGCCGGGATCGGCGCTCGCACTCGCGTCCGGCGTCGGCGTGGCGGATGGCGTCGCGGAGCCCTCGGAGGCGCTCGGGGTGGGGGAGGAGCCGTCGGTCCCGCCCGCCTGCGTGCACCCGGTCAGCAGCAGGCCCGCCGTGAACACTGCGGCCGCGGCGGCGAGCCCGCGCGAGCGGCGGACGGCGGGGGAGGACGGGTGCGGCATCGGCATGCGGGAACGCTCCTTGCGTCGATCGGCGGACGGCAGGAGCCGCTGCCGAACCTGCCGGCGACCGAACCCCCGGGTCCATTCTCACCGAGGCCGGCCGCCCGACCGCGCTCAGCGGCCGCCAGTCGCGCGACCGGTAGGCTTGTCTGTCGTGACTTCCGTGAATCTCTCCCGCTCCATCTACGATCTCGTGGCCGCCGCCGCGGACCGGCGAGCGCCGGACTCCGGGGTCACCGTCACGGCCGACGACGTCGTGCTCGAGCGCCCCAAGAACCGCGACCACGGCGACTGGGCGACCAACATCGCCATGAAGCTCGCCAAGCGCCTCGGCACGAACCCGCGCGAGTTCGCCACGGAGATCGCGCGCGACATCCAGGGGCTGCCCGGCGTGGCCTCGGTGGACGTGGCCGGCCCCGGCTTCATCAACATCCGGCTCGAGGCCGCGACCGCCGGCCTGCTGGCCAAGACGATCGTGGACTCCGGCGAGGAGTACGGCCGCGGCACCTCCCTCGCGGGCGTGCGGATCAACCTGGAGTTCGTCTCCGCGAACCCGACGGGCCCCATCCACATCGGCGGCGTCCGCTGGGCGGCCGTCGGCGACAGCCTCGCCCGCATCCTCATCGCCGAGGGCGGCGACGTCACGCGGGAGTACTACTTCAACGACCACGGCTCGCAGATCGACCGCTTCGCGCGCAGCCTGATGGCCAGCCACCTGGGCGAACCGGCACCCGAGGACGGCTACGGCGGCGCCTACATCGGCGACATCGCGTCGCGCGTCGTCGAGCTGTACGAGGGCGACATCGACGCGCTGCCGCACGACGAGGCGCAGGAGGTGTTCCGCTCCATGGGCGTCGAGCTCATGTTCGGCGAGATCAAGCAGAAGCTGCACGAGTTCGGCGTCGACTTCGACGTCTTCTTCCACGAGGACTCGCTGCACGAGTCCGGCGCCGTCGAGCGCGCCATCGAGCGGCTGCGCGAGCTCGGCCACGTCTTCGAGGAGGACGGCGCCGTCTGGCTGCGCACCACGACCTTCGGCGACGACCGCGACCGCGTCATCATCCGCAGCAACGGGGAGCCCGCCTACATCTCCGGCGACCTCGGCTACTACCTGAACAAGCGCGAGCGCGGCTTCGAGCAGAACATCATCATGCTGGGCGCGGACCATCACGGCTACGTCGGCCGCATGATGGCCATGGTCGAGGCCTTCGGCGACGTGCCCGGCGTGAACCTGCAGATCCTCATCGGCCAGATGGTCAACCTGCTGAAGGACGGCCAGCCGCTGCGGATGAGCAAGCGCGCCGGCACGATCGTGACGCTCGAGGACCTGGTGGACGCGGTCGGCGTCGACGCGGCCCGCTACGCGCTCGTGCGCTCCTCCACCGACTCGAAGCTCGACATCGACCTCGAGGTGCTGCAGCGCCGCACGAACGACAACCCCGTCTTCTACGTGCAGTACGCCCACGCGCGCACCCGGTCCGTTGCACGCAACGCGACCGGCGTCGGCGTGGACCGGGACGCGTTCGCGCCCGAGCTGCTGACCCACGAGACGGAGTCGATCCTGCTCGGCGTGCTGCAGGAGTTCCCGCGCATCGTCACGCAGGCCGCGGAGCTACGCGAGCCGCACCGCGTCGCCCGGTACATCGAGCAGCTCGCGGGCGCGTACCACCGCTGGTACGACAACTGCCGCGTCACGCCGCTGGGCGAGGAGCCGGTCACCGACCTGCACCGCACCCGGCTCTGGCTGAATGACGCGGTCGGCACCGTCATCCGCAACGCGCTCGGGCTGCTCGGGGTCTCCGCCCCCGAGCGCATGTAGCGGAGCGCGATCGTGACCTCGGCGGCGCAGCCCGCCCGGCGGCCGAACCGGCGCGGGCGGACGCTCCGACGCGTCGCGATCGTGCTCGTGGTGCTGCTCGTGCTGCTCGGCATCGGCGCGGTCGTGGCCGACGGCGCGCTGCGCTCGTACGCCGAGGACCGCTCCGCCCGGGACATCGAGGCGCAGCTGCCGGATGGTGTCGAGGGGAACGTCGACGTCAGCATCGGCGGCGCGTCGATGATCCTGCAGTACCTCTCCGGCTCCTTCGAGCGGGTCCACCTCGTCGGGCGCGGACTCACCGTGAACGGGACGCCCCTGGAGGCGGATATCCGCGCGACCGGCGTGCCCGCCGACCAGACGAAACCCGTCGACCGCGCGGTCGGAACGTTCGGCATCGACGAGGCGGCCGTGACCGAGCTGCTCGCCGCGTCCACGGACGCCCCGGCCGACGTCGCGCTGACCCGCGGTGCGGTGGAGTACTCGGCCCCGGTGCGGCTGCTCGGCATCGACCTCACCTACGACGTGACAGCAGAGCCCAGGATCGACGGGGACACCGTGGTGTTCACCCCCACCGGCGCCGCGCTGTCCGCGGGGTCGGGCAGCTTCGACGTCGGCAACCTGCTCGGCGACGAGCGCCTCGCGTCGCTCGCCTTTCCCGTGTGCGCCGCCCAGTACCTGCCGGAGGGCGCGCGAGTCACCGGCATCGACCTCGAGCCCGGGCACGCGACGGTCACCGTCGAGGCAGCGCAGCTGCGGCTGACCGGCGACGCGCTGACCACGGTCGGCTCCTGCGACTAGCGGCGCACGGCCGCGCACCCGGCGCGGCCCGGACCCCGCTGAGCCGTAACGTGGCGGCGACGGTTCTCCCGGATTCAGTAGAATCGCACCGCGTCGTGCTGAGAACAGGGCAGGGCGCAGATCGACAGCGCACAGTGCCTCGGCCTTCGGTGAGACCCGCCGTCCCGTTCGCCTCGCCAACCCCGTCAACACCCGTGAGGTGATCCGTGCCCGACAACCCGCTCGCCCCCGCGTGGCTTCGCGTCCCCGAGGACGCCAACGCGCTCGCCGACGGCCTCTGGTCGCACAACACCCGCCGGTCGCATTCCGGTGAGATCGAGGTGGCCGGCGTGGCCGTCTCCCGCCTGGCCGAGGAGTTCGGCACCCCCCTGTTCGTCCTCGACGAGGACGACCTGCGCGAGCGCGCCCGGGGGACCGTGCTCGCCTTCGAGCGCGAGTTCGAGCGCATCGGCTCCCGGGCCCGCGTCTACTACGCGGGCAAGGCGTTCCTCTGCACGGAGGTCGCGCGCTGGGTGACGGCCGCGGGACTCGGCATCGACGTCGCGAGCGGCGGGGAGCTCGCCGTCGCGCTCGCCGCGGGCGTCGACCCCGGCCGGCTCGGGATGCACGGCAACAACAAGGCGGACTGGGAGATCGACCGCGCGGTCCGGGTCGGGCTCGGCACCATCGTGATCGACAGCCTGCAGGAGATCGACACCGTCGCCGCCGCCGCGTCACGCTTCGGCCGACGCCAGTCCGTGCGCCTGCGCGTCAACAGCGGCGTGCACGCGAGCACGCACGAGTACCTCGCGACGGCCCGCGAGGACCAGAAGTTCGGCATCCCGCTCTCCGACGTCGAGGACGCGGTCGCCCGCATCCGCTCGCACGAGGGTCTCGAGTTCCTGGGCCTGCACTCGCACATCGGCTCTCAGATCTTCGACACCGACGGCTTCGTCGAGGCGGCGGCCCGACTCCTCGCGGTGCACGCGCGCCTGCTCGAGGGCGGTCCGGTGCCCGAGCTCAACCTCGGCGGCGGATTCGGCATCGCCTACACCTCGGTCGACGACCCCACCCCGATCGACGAGATCGCGCGGCGGATGGCGGACATCGTGCGCGCCGAGTGCGACCGCCTCGGCATCGCCGTGCCCGTCGTCGCGGTCGAGCCCGGCCGGTCCGTCGTGGGCCCGTCCACCCTCACGCTCTACACCGTCGGCACCATCAAGGACGTCGAGGTGACCCTGCCCACCGTGCCCGTGCCGGAGGAGGGCGCGTCGCGGCGCTCGACCGGCAACGGCGTCGTCGACGGCACCCTGTCCGTCAACCCGGCGACCGACGGCGACGAGGCTGCGGAGTTCACCGTGGTGCGCAAGTACGTGAGCGTCGACGGCGGCATGAGCGACAACGCCCGGCCCGCCCTCTACGGTGCCGACTACACCGTGCGGATCGCCGGCCGCGCGTCGGACGCCGAGCCCGCCCTCGTGCGCATCGCGGGCAAGCACTGCGAGAGCGGTGACATCGTCGTGCACGCGGACTACCTGCCCGGCGACGTGCGCACGGGCGACCTCGCCGCGCTGCCCGCGACCGGCGCCTACTGCTGGTCGCTCTCCAGCAACTACAACTACCTCGCCCGCCCGGCCGTCGTGGCCGTGCGCGACGGCGAGGCGCGCGCGATCGTGCGCGGCGAGACCGAGGACGACCTGCTCGCGCGGGATCTCGGCATCGACCGCGGCACGA
This sequence comes from uncultured Microbacteriaceae bacterium, assembly GCA_947487835.1. Classification (GTDB taxonomy): domain Bacteria; phylum Actinomycetota; class Actinomycetes; order Actinomycetales; family Microbacteriaceae; genus Planctomonas. The sequence goes on along the minus strand of CANKXX010000001.1, from coordinate 717,984 downwards.
CGGGCGGAACCCGCGAACAGGACGGCGCATGATCGAATACCGCAATCTCCGGGTGGCCCTGCTCGGGGCCGGCTCCGTCGGCGCCCAGGTGGCGAGGCTCCTGCTCGAGCACGGCGACGAGCTCGCCGCGCGCGTCGGCGCGAGCCTCGAGCTCGTCGGCATCGCCGTGCGCGACCTCGACGGCCCCCGCACGGCCGAGCTGCCCCGGCACCTGCTCACCACCGACGCCCAGTCCCTCATCCTCGGCGCCGACATCGTCGTCGAGCTGATCGGCGGCATCGAGCCCGCCCGCACGCACGTGCTGCAGGCCCTCAACTCCGGCGCGGACGTGATCACCGCCAACAAGGCGCTGCTCGCGACCCACGGTCCCGAGCTGTTCGAGGCCGCCGAGCAGGTGGGCGCCCAGCTGTACTACGAGGCCGCCGTCGCGGGAGCCATCCCCATCATCCGCCCGCTGCGCGACAGCCTCGCGGGCGACCGGGTGCGCCGCATCCTCGGCATCGTCAACGGCACGACCAACTTCATCCTCGACCGCATGGACCGCGACGGCGGCAGCTTCCAGGACGCGCTGGCGACCGCGACCGAGCTCGGCTACGCGGAGGCGGACCCGACGGCGGACATCGAGGGCTACGACGCCGCGCAGAAGGCCGCCATCCTCGCGAGCCTCGCGTTCCACACCACCGTGCCGCTCGAGGCCGTGCACCGCCAGGGCATCACGGCGATCACGGGCGCCGAGATCGAGTCCGCGCGCCGGGCCGGCTACGTGCTGAAGCTCCTCGCTATCTGCGAGCGGCTCGCGGACCCGGTGACCGGGCAGGAGGGCGTGTCCGCCCGCGTCTACCCGGCGCTGGTCAGCCGCGACCACCCCCTCGCCGCCGTGCACGGCGCCAACAACGCGGTCTTCGTCGAGGCCGAGGCGGCCGGCAGCCTGATGTTCTACGGCGCGGGTGCCGGGGGACGGGAGACCGCGTCCGCCGTGCTCGGCGACCTGGTCTCGGCAGCGCGCCGGCACGTCGTCGGCGGTCCCGGTGTCGCGGAGTCGACTCACGCGGACCTCCCCGTGCTGCCCATCGGCAGCATCACGACCCGGTACCAGATCACCCTCGAGGTCGCCGACGAGCCCGGCGTCCTCGCGCGCATCGCATCACTGTTCAGCGAGCACGAGGTGTCGGTCGAGACCCTCGTGCAGAGCGTCGGCCAGGCCGGAGCGCCTGCGCGGGGCGCGGCGCGGTCCACCGCTACCCTGGTGATCGGCACGCACGCGGCCACGGATGCGGCCCTCGCCGCGACCTTCGCCGCCGTCGCCGGGAGCGACGTCGTCGACGCGGTGACGAGCGTGCTGAGGGTCGAGGGGGCCTGATGGCTCCCACCGCAGACCCCGCGGCACCGTCCGCACTGCAGAGAGAAGGAGCCTGATGGCTCCCGACGGCACCGCCGCGGTGTCGTTCGAACCGCAGAGAAGGAGCCTGACGGCTCCCACCGCACACCCCGCGGCACCGTCCGCAACGAAGACAGAAGGAGCCTGATGGCCCAGCAGTGGCGCGGAGTTCTGCGCGAGTACGCCGACCGACTGAACATCACGGACGCGACCCCGATCGTGACGCTCGGCGAGGGCGGCACGCCGCTCATTCCCGCGCCCGCGCTCTCGGCGCGCACCGGTGCGAAGGTCTGGGTCAAGTTCGAGGGCATGAACCCCACGGGCTCGTTCAAGGACCGCGGCATGACGATGGCCATCTCCAAGGCGGTCGAGCACGGCGCGAAGGCTGTCATCTGCGCCTCGACCGGCAACACCTCCGCGTCCGCCGCGGCCTATGCGACGCACGCGGGCATCACGGCCGCCGTGCTCGTGCCCGAGGGCAAGATCGCCATGGGCAAGCTCAGCCAGGCCATTGCGCACAACGCCGAGCTGCTGCAGGTGCAGGGCAACTTCGACGACTGCCTCGACATCGCCAGGGACCTCGCGGCCAACTACCCGGTGCACCTCGTCAACTCGGTGAACCCCGACCGCATCGAGGGCCAGAAGACGGCCGCCTTCGAGGTCGTCGAGGTGCTGGGCGACGCCCCGGACTTCCACTTCATCCCCGTCGGCAACGCCGGCAACTACACCGCCTACACGCGCGGCTACACGCAGGACCTCGAGGTCGGCAACGCCAGCCGCCTGCCCCGCATGTTCGGCTTCCAGGCCGAGGGCAGCGCGCCCATCGTCCGCGGCGAGATCGTGCGCCACCCCGACACCATCGCGAGCGCCATCCGCATCGGCAACCCCGCCTCGTGGAAGCTCGCCCTCGAGGCCCGGGACGCGACCGACGGTTACTTCGGCGCCATCCCTGATGCGCAGATCCTCGAGGCGCACCGCATCCTCTCCGCCGAGGTCGGCATCTTCGTCGAGCCCGCGTCTGCGATCAGCGTCGCCGGCCTGCTCGAGCGCAGCGAGGCCGGGCAGATCCCGGCGGGCGCGACGGTCGTGCTGACCGTCACGGGCCACGGGCTCAAGGACCCGCAGTGGGCCCTCCGCGCGGCGGACGGCAGCGACGTGAAGCCGACGGTCGTCCCGGTCGACACCGCGCAGATCGCCGACGTGCTCGGGCTGGGCGCGGCATGATCGCTCCCGGCCGCTCGGTCGGCGTCAAGGTTCCCGCGACCACCGCGAACCTCGGTCCCGGCTTCGACACGCTCGGCCTCGCGCTCGCGCTGTACGACGAGTTGACCGTCACGGTGCGCGAGCAGCCGGGCGCCACGGTCGAGGTGCACGGCGTCGGCGCCGGCGAGGTGCCGACCGACGAGAGCAACCTCGTGGTGCGCGCCATCGCCCACGCGTTCGCGGCGTACGACCAGCCCCTGCCCGGGCTGAAGCTCGTGGCGCACAACGCCATCCCGCACGGCCGGGGGATGGGCTCCTCCGGCGCCGCCATCGTCGCGGGCATCCTCGCGGCCAAGGGCCTGCTCGAGGGCATCGTCGAGATGGACGCGGACGCGCTGCTCGGCCTCGCGACGGACCTCGAGGGGCACCCGGACAACGTGGCGCCCGCCCTGTTCGGCGGGCTCACCATCGCGTGGGTCACGCCCGAGGGGCCGCAGCACAAGAAGCTCATGGTGCACCGCGGCGTCTCGCCCCTCGTGTTCGTACCCGAGGCGAAGATGTCCACCGCGCTCGCCCGCAGCCTGCAGCCCGAGTCCGTGCCGCACGAGGATGCCACTTTCAACGTGTCGCGGTCCGCGCTGCTCATCGCGGCGCTCATCCAGAGCCCCGAGTTGCTGCTCGCGGCCACCGAGGACAGGCTGCACCAGAACTACCGCGCCGCGGCCATGCCCGAGACGAACGCGCTCATCACGATGCTGCGCGAGCACGGCCTCGCGGCCGTCGTCTCGGGGGCCGGACCGTCGCTCCTCGTGCTCGGCAGCGACCCCGGTCAGCGCCTCCAGGCGGCCGAACTGGTGGCGCGACACGCCGAGACCCCGTGGCAGGCGCTCATGCTGGCCGTGGACTTCAAAGGTGCTACAGTGATCGTGCATCCGGAGGGGGCCGAGTAGCAGCCAACGCGCTTCTCGTGCCGCTCCTGAGTCCGACGGCGTTCCGCTTGTAGGACTGGCCGGATCGGAATCGCACACGGCGACCATCGCGGGTCGCGGTTCCTAACGTGCCACGGATTGCACTTTCCAGATATTCATTGCTGTCGCAACTTCTCGTAGTTCCGGTCCTCTGCGTCCGGCACCAGCGCCCGACTGGTACGTCCTCTCGCCGCTAGCAGTGAAACGCGACCAGTACTCCGCCATGGCATGTGTCCACGGTTCGGGGGAAGGAATCCTTTTTTCGTGACTGACGTCAACACCCAAGAGACCACCGCGAGCCCCGAGCTCGCCCGCCTGCGCGTGTCCGAGCTGCAGGCCCTCGCCGCAGAGCTCGGCATCCCCGGGGCGTCGAAGCTCCGCAAGGGCGAGCTCGTGGACGCCATCTCCGCCGCCCGCGCCGGCGCGCCCGTCGAGGTCCCCCTCGATGTCGCCGTCGAGGGCGAGCCCGCCGATGTCGCGCCCGCCGAGGATGCACCCGCCGAGGCAGCAGCGCCCGAGCAGGTCGCTCTCGAGCAGGCCGCTCCCGAGCAGCCGGTCGGCGAGCTCGACGCGCCCGCCGCCCCCGCGGCCACCGAGCAGAACAGTGCCGAGCAGAACAGCGCCGAGCAGAACAGCACCGACCGGGACAATGCTGCGCAGGATGCACCCGCCGATGCCTTTGCCCTGCCCACGCAGGCCGACGTCGCCGACGCCACCGCCGAGCGCCCGGCAACGCCGGCCCTGACCCTCGACGACCTCGCGAGCTCCCTCGAGCCCGCGTCCCGCCGCCGTCCGTCCCGCCGGGCGAGCGCGCCCGTCATCACCCCCGGCGCCGTGGAGGAGGACCCGCGCGGGTCCGACGACGCGAGCGACGACGCCGGCACGCCGGCCCCCACGACCGACGACGAGCAGGGCTCCCGCGGCCGCGGACGCCGCCGCAACGAGCGCACCCGCGACGTCGTCGAGACGACCGACGCGCAGCAGGAGACCGAGGGCGACGCCGCCGGCGACCAGCGCGACGGCGAGCAGCGCGAGGGTGGGCGTGGCCGAGGCCGCAACCGCAACCGCAACAAGCAGGACCGCGGCGAGAGCCAGCAGGGCCAGGGCAACCAGGGCCAGCCGAACCAGGGCGGCCAGCAGGGCCAGGGCAACCAGAACCAGGGCGGCCAGCAGGGCGGCCAGTCGAACCAGGGCCAGGCCCCGCAGGCCCAGCCGGAGCAGGACCTCGACGGCGGCCGCCAGAGCCGCGGCGGCCAGCAGCAGAACCGCGACCAGCAGAACCGCGACCAGAACCGCGCCGACGTCCGCGACCAGGGCGACCGCACCGGACGCAGCCGCTACCGGGACCGCAAGCGCGGCCGCGGCCCCGCGGGCGACGAGTTCGAGCCCGAGATCGCCGAGGACGACGTGCTCCTGCCCGTCGCCGGCATCCTCGACGTGCTCGACAACTACGCCTTCGTGCGCACCACCGGCTACCTGCCGGGCACCAACGACGTGTACGTCTCGCTCGGCCAGGTCAAGAAGTACAACCTGCGCAAGGGCGACGCCGTGGTCGGCGCCATCCGCCAGCCGCGCGACAACGACAGCAGCGGCCGCCAGAAGTACAACGCGATCGTGCGCATCGACTCCGTCAACGGCCTGCCCCTCGACGAGGCGGCGACGCGCGTGGAGTTCGGCAAGCTGACCCCGCTGTACCCGCAGGAGCGTCTGCGTCTCGAGACCGAGCCGAACAAGCTGACGACCCGCATCATCGACCTCGTGTCGCCGATCGGGAAGGGCCAGCGCGGCCTCATCGTCTCGCCGCCCAAGGCGGGCAAGACGCTCGTGCTCCAGGCCATCGCGAACTCCATCGCGACGAACAACCCCGAGGTCCACCTCATGGTCGTGCTCGTGGACGAGCGGCCCGAAGAGGTCACCGACATGCAGCGCACGGTGAAGGGCGAGGTCATCGCCTCGACCTTCGACCGCCCGGCGGAGGACCACACGACGGTCGCCGAGCTCGCCATCGAGCGTGCCAAGCGCCTCGTCGAGTTGGGCCACGACGTCGTCGTGCTGCTCGACTCCATCACCCGGCTCGGCCGCGCGTACAACCTCGCGGCCCCGGCGTCCGGCCGCATCCTCTCCGGCGGCGTGGACTCGTCCGCTCTGTACCCGCCGAAGCGCTTCTTCGGCGCCGCGCGCAACATCGAGCACGGCGGATCGCTCACCATCCTCGCCACGGCGCTCGTCGAGACCGGTTCCAAGATGGACGAGGTGATCTTCGAGGAGTTCAAGGGCACCGGCAACATGGAGCTCCGCCTCTCCCGTCAGCTCGCCGACAAGCGCATCTTCCCCGCCGTCGATGTCAACGCCTCCGGCACCCGCCGCGAGGAGATGCTGATGGGTGCCGACGAGGTCAAGGTCACCTGGAAGCTGCGCCGCGCCCTCGCGGGCCTCGAGCAGCAGCAGGCCCTCGAGATCGTGCTCAGCCGCCTCAAGGAGACCTCGTCGAACGTCGAGTTCCTCATGAAGGTGCAGCAGTCCATGCCCGGCGGCAACGGCGGCAACCACAGCAGCGGCCACTCCGCGCACGAAAAGGGCTGATCGCGTGTTCGAGTCAGTGTCATCACTACTGGCCGAGCACGAGGATCTCCAGAACCAGCTGGCCGATCCCGAGCTGCACTCCGATCCGGCCAGGTCGAAGCGGGTCAACCGGCGCTACGCCGAGCTGAGCCGCATCGTCGCCGCGTATCAGGAGTGGCGCGGCCTCGTGGACGACGTCGAGGCCGCGCGCGAGCTCGCCGCGGAGGACCCGGCGTTCGCCGAGGAGCTCCCGGCGCTCGAGGCGGCGCTCGAGCCCGCCCAGGAGCGCCTGCGCCGCCTGCTCATCCCGCGGGACCCGGACGACGCGCGCGACGTGATCATGGAGATCAAGATGGGCGAGGGCGGCGCGGAGTCCGCGCTGTTCGCGGCCGATCTCCTGCGCATGTACCTGCACTACGCGGAGTCCAAGCGCTGGAAGACCGAGATCCTCAGCCAGACCCAGAGCGACCTCGGCGGCTACAAGGACGTCCAGGTCGCCATCAAGGGCAGCTCGAACGACCCCGCGCAGGGCGTATGGGCGCACCTCAAGTACGAGGGCGGCGTGCACCGCGTGCAGCGCGTGCCCGCGACCGAGTCGCAGGGCCGCATCCACACGTCGGCGGCGGGCGTGCTCGTCATCCCCGAGGTGGATGAGCCCGAAGAGGTCGAGATCAACCCGAACGACCTGAAGATCGACGTCTACCGGTCGTCCGGCCCCGGCGGCCAGTCGGTGAACACGACGGACTCCGCCGTGCGCATCACCCACCTGCCGACCGGCATCGTCGTCGCCATGCAGAACGAGAAGAGCCAGCTGCAGAACCGCGAGGCCGGCATGCGCGTGCTGCGCGCCCGGGTGCTCGCGAAGCAGCAGGAGGAGCTGGACGCCGAGGCGTCCGCCGTGCGCAAGAGCCAGATCCGCACCATGGACCGGTCCGAGCGCATCCGCACCTACAACTTCCCGGAGAACCGCATCGCGGACCACCGCACGGGCTACAAGGCGTACAACCTCGACGCCGTGATGAACGGAGCCCTCGACCCGATCGTCGAGTCCGCCATCTCGGCGGACGAGGAGGCGCGGCTCGCCGAGATCGGCGACACGGCAGAGTGATGGACGCGCGCGGCCTCCTGCGCGAGGCCGTCGATGCGCTGACCGCGGCCGGCGTGCCGGATCCGCGGGTCGACGCGGAGCTGCTGCTCGGGCACGCGCTCGACGCGAGCCGCGGTCGGGTGCAGTCGCTCGAGATCACCGGCGCCGGCATCGAGGACGCGGTGGTGGAGCGGATGCGCGCCCTCGTGACGCGCCGCGCCACGCGGGAGCCGCTGCAGCACATCACCGGCCGGGCGCCGTTCCGCTCACTCGAGCTGGCCGTCGGCCCCGGCGTCTTCGTGCCGCGGCCGGAGACCGAGCAGGTGGCGCAGTTCGCGATCGACGCCCTGCGCGCCGTCGCGTCCGAGGCGCCCGTCGCCGTCGACCTCGGCACGGGCAGCGGTGCCATCGCGCTGGCCCTCGCCACCGAGGTGCCGCACGCGCGGGTGTACGCCGTCGAGAAGTCCCCGGACGCCCACCGCTGGGCCGCGCGGAACTTCGCGGAGACCGGGGTGACGAACGCGACGCTCGTGCTCGGCGACCTCGCCGACGCGCTGCACGAGCTCGACGGCACGGTGTCCCTCGTCGCGAGCAACCCGCCGTACATCCCGCGCGAGGCGGTGCCCCGCGACCCCGAGGTGCGCCTCTACGACCCGGAGCTCGCGCTCTACGGCGGGGAGGACGGGCTGGACGTCGTGCGCGCGCTCTCCGCGACCGCCGCGCGGCTGCTGCACGCGGGCGGGACGCTCGTGCTCGAGCACGGCGAGCTGCAGGGCGCCGCGATCCGCGAGCTCCTGCGCGCCGACGGCTGGAACGCCGTGGCGACCCACCGGGACTTCACCACCCGCGACCGCGCCACCGTCGCCCTCCGCTAGCCCCGCATCCCGCTGGTGCGGCCGCCGCGCATCCCGTTCGCATCCCCGCTGTCCTGTTCGCAATTCAGGCTGTGTTGCGACACGCCGCGTTCGGGCGCCTCGAAACGCGGCGTGTAGCAGCTGAGCCTGAATTCGGAACAGGGTCCGGGGTGTGGGGGTGCGGCTAGAGCCAGTGCTTGCGCTTGAAGATCGTGTACAGCCCGAAGCCCATCGCGACCATCGCCGCGACGGCGGCCGGGTACCCGTAGGTCCAGTGCAGTTCGGGCATGGTGTCGAAGTTCATGCCGTAGATCGTGCCGATCAGCGTCGGCGCGAACAGGATCGCGGCCCAGGAGGAGATCTTCTTGACCTCCTCGCTCTGCTCGAGGCTCACCTCGGACAGGCGCCGCATCTCCTCGTTCTGCTCGAGGCTCGCCTGCGACAGCTTGCGCATCTCGTCGTTCTGCCGCTGCGTCGTCAGCGTCGAGTGCACGGTCAGGGCGTTCTGCAGCACCTGGCGGAAGGAGTCGGCGCGCTCGGACACCCGGATCACGTGGTCCAGCACGTCCCGCAGCAGGCGCTGCAGCTCGATGTCGACGTTGTACTTGTCCGAGCCACGCCCCAGGGCGTCGAGCATCCCCGCGAGGGGCTGCACGGCGCGCTGGAACTCGATCACCTCGGTGAGCAGGGCGTAGATGCGGCGGGACACCTCGGGGTCGCCGCCGAAGAGCTGGTCCTCGATCTCGTCGATGTCGTTCTCGAGCCCCGCGATCACGGGGCCGTACTCGTCGACGACCTGGTCGAGCATCGCGTAGAGCACCGCGTGCGGTCCCTGGGCGAGCAGCTCGGGCTGGTGCTCGAGCCGGCGCCGCACCGCGGCGAGGTCGGGGGACTCGGCGTGCCGGATGGTGACCACGAACTCGAGGCCGACGAACAGGTGCAGCTCGCCGAACTCCACCGTCTCCTCGGCGTCGATGTAGCGGGCCGGCCGGAGGACGACGAACAGGGTGTCGCCGTAGCGCTCGAGCTTCGAGCGCTGGTGCCCCTTGAACGCGTCCTCGACGGCGAGGTGGTGCAGGTCGAACTCCTCCGCGATGGTGCGGATCTCGTCCTTGCTGGGCCGGTACAACCCGATCCACGCCATGCCGTTGCGGCGGCGCAGCGTCTCGAAGGTCTCCTCGAGCGACACGGGCGTCTCGACGCGCCTGCCCTCGGCGTAGACGCCGTTGTCAACGACCGGCATGGCCGCCCTCGATCCCGCCGGGCTCGCCCGCGCGCGAACCGGCACGTGCACCGGCACCCGCGCCGGCACCGGCGCGTGCCGCGGCATCCCGGGCGAAGCGCTCGACGGCGTCGCGCAGGCCGGCCCCGGCGGTGACGGGGGAGAAGAGGTGCGCGGTGATGCCGACGGACTCGGCGCCCGCGACGTTCTCGGGCAGGTCGTCGGCGAAGAACGCGTCTTCCGGAGCCGTGCCGTAGCGCTCGAGCACGCGCTCGAACACCCGTGGATCGGGCTTCCGCGCGCCGTACTGGCTCGACGTGCGCAGGTGCTCGTGGCCGAAGAGCGGCACGAGGGCGGGCGCGAGCCGGGGGAGATGCTTGGCCGTGAGGGGCCCGTTGTTCGTGAGCAGGGTCACCGTGCCGAGCTCCGCCGCGCGCGAGACCGCGTCGAGCGACTCCGGGAACGGGGCCATGGCACTGGCGCGGGCCCGTACCCAGTCCTCCTCGGCGACGTCCACGCCGACGGCGGCGCGGAAGCTGTCGAGGTAGTCCTCCGCCGACGCGAAGCCGCCCGCCTCGGCTCGCTCCTCGGACCCGGTGCGCCACCAGCGCTCCCGCAGCTGCGGCACCGAGTGCCCCGTCAGCTCCGACAGGGCAGCCATGCGGGTGCGCCAGTCGTAGTCATAGAGCACGTTGTCCATGTCGAATATGAAGAGGAGGGCCATCCCTCCCAGTATCCTGCACCGCCGCCCAGTAACATGAACCCCGATATGGCGCGCATCTACGACTGTTCGGTCGACTCGGAACTCCTGACCGGCATGAGACTGGCGCGAGCGGCGATCGCCCGCGGCGAATGCGTCGTGCTGCCCACGGACACCGTTTACGGCATCGCGGCCGACGCGTTCAACCCCGCGGCCGTCACCCGGCTGCTCGAGGCGAAGGGCCGCACCCGCCAGGCGCCGCCCCCCGTGCTCATCCCCGGCATCCCCACCCTCGACGCCCTCGCGGAGTCCGTGCCGGACGAGGTTCGGCAGCTCGTCGACCGGTTCTGGCCCGGCGCGCTCACGGTCATCCTGCGCGCCCAGCCGTCCCTCTCCTGGGACCTCGGCGACACGCGGGGCACCGTCGCCCTGCGCATGCCGGACAACACCTACGCGCTCGAGCTGCTCGCGGAGACCGGGCCGCTCGCCGTGTCCTCCGCCAACCGCACGGGCGAGCCCGCCGCGACGACGGCCTTCGAGGCCGAGGCGCAGCTGGGGGAGAGCGTCTCCGTCTACCTCGACGGCGACGACACCGTCGCCGTGTCCCCCGGCGAGCACGGCGCGCCGTCCACCATCGTGGACGCGACGGCGCTCAGTCGCGAGGGCGGGAAGCTGCGCATCGTGCGCCAGGGCGCCATCTCCCGGGAGGACATCCGGGCCGTCGTCGGCGGCGCGCTCGAAGACGAGGCCTGAGATGCCGTACTACTTCACGATCGGCCTGATCACCGCCGTGATCACGCTCATCCTCTCGATGGTGATCACGAAGCTCAGCCACCGCTACCGGCTCTACCCGAAGATCCGCGAGCGCGACGTGCACACCCGCCCCACGCCGCGGCTCGGCGGCGTCGCGATGTTCGCCGGCGTGCTCGTGGCGTTCGCCATCGCGTCGCAGATCTCCTGGTTCGATCTCGTGTTCGCGCGGCCGGGGCCCATCTGGGCGATCCTCGGCGCCGCGTTCATCATCGTGGCGATCGGCGTCGCCGACGACATCTGGGACCTCGACTGGATGACCAAGCTCGCCGGGCAGATCCTCGCGGCGGGGCTGCTCGCCTGGCAGGGCGTCGCCATCGCGTCGCTGCCCATCGGCGGGCTCACGGTCGGCTCGTCCTACATGTCGCTGCTCATCACGGTGCTCGCCGTCGTGCTCGTGATGAACGCCATCAACTTCATCGATGGCCTGGACGGCCTGGTCGCCGGGGTCGCGATCATCGCGAACAGCACCTTCTTCATCTACAGCTTCCTGCTGTCGCTCGAGGAGGGGCGCACGGAGCGGTTCAACCTCGCCTCGCTGATCTCGGTGATCATCATCGGCGCCTGCGTCGGCTTCCTGCCGCTCAACTGGCACCCCGCGAAGCTGTTCATGGGCGACGCCGGCGCGCTGCTCATCGGCCTGCTGATGGCCACGAGCGCGATCGCGGTCACGGGCGAGATCGACCCGGTCAACTTCGCCCGGAGCGAGTTCCTGCCGGCCTTCCTGCCGATCCTGCTGCCGTTCGCGATCCTCGTCGTCCCGCTGCTCGACTTCGGGCTCGCGGTGTTCCGCCGGCTGCGGGCGGGCAAGTCGCCGTTCAGCGCCGACCGCCAGCACCTGCACCACCGGCTGCTCGACATGGGGCACTCCCGCCTGCACGCCGTCTTCATCTTCTACGCCTGGACCACGGTCGTCTCCGTGGGCTGCCTGCTGTTCTTCGTGATCAAGCCCTACTACTGGGCGTTCCTCTTCATCTTCCTCGGGCTCGTCGTCTGCGCGGGGCTGACGCTCGCGCCGGTCACCCGTCGCAAGGCCGTCGAGGCGAAGGTGCAGTCCGCGTCGGGCGCCGGCGCGACCCGGCTCGCGGCCTTCGACCCGCTCGATAGCGCGTCCGAGGACATCGACCGGGCCCGTGTGACCGACGACCAGCTGGCCACCGTCGAACGCGCCACGACCGGCGCCATCCACCTCCCCGCGAAGGACTCCTGATGACGAACATCGCCCGCGACCACCGCCGCCCGAGCTCGACGCCCGTCTTCCAGAGCGTGCTGCGCGGGGGGCTCGTCCTCGCCGTGGCCATCGCCGTGGTCGGCGGCGTGATCGGCTTCCTCGCGGCGGGCACGCCGGGACTGGTCTCCGCGCTCATCGGCGCCCTGATCGGCGGCCTGTTCCTGGCCGTGACGGCCGCCAGCATCCTGTTCGCGAACCGGCTGAGCAACGGCGACATGCTGCACCCGGCCTACTTCGGCATCATCCTCGGCGCGTGGCTGCTCAAGTTCGTGCTCTTCCTCGTGATGGTGTTCCTGCTGCGCGAGCAGCCGTGGATCGACGGCACCGTGCTCTTCCTCACGCTGGTCGCGGGGGTGCTCGGCACGCTCGCCATCGACGTCATCGTCGTGGCCCGGTCGCGCATTCCCTATGTCAGCGACGTGACTCTGCCGGGAGAGGGCGACAGGCGGTAGCGATTGGGCGGGGGCAGCGTTATCTTGCTAGACTCTCCCACGGTTCCCCCCGCGTAGAACGAAAGACCTCACCGCCTGAGCGGTGCTTTCGAAGCGGGATGTTCTTCCCATCGTTCGCTGACGCGAGAGCCTTAGCTCCACGCCCCGAAACAGGAGAAAAGCGCTGCTCAACGCTATGCACCTGCTGGTTCCGAAAGCCGCCGAAGAGGGCGGATTCGTGGGCCCGTCAATCGCGGAATTCTTCCCCGACATCATCCTGTTCGAGGGCACCCCCTTCGCCATGAACCGCATCATGATGCTGCGACTGCTCGTCGTCGCGGTCCTCGTGCTGATGTTCTGGCTCGGCACCCGCAACATGAAGATCGTCCCCGGCCGGTTCCAGACCCTCATCGAGATGGCTCTGAACCTCGTCCGCGTCAGCATCGCCGAGGACGTCCTCGGCAAGAGGGACGGAACCCGGTTCCTCCCGCTGCTGACCACGATCTTCTTCCTCGTGCTCGGCATGAATCTCACCGGCGTGATCCCGGGCCTGAACATCGCGGGAACCTCCGTGATCGGCCTGCCTCTCGTCCTCGCCGTGATCGCCTACATCGCGTTCATCTACGCGGGCCTGAAGAAGCACCCGGGCGCGTTCCTCAAGAACTCGCTCTTCCCGCCCGGTGTGCCGAAGCCCATCTACGTGATCGTCACGCCCATCGAGTTCGTGTCGATCTTCGTCCTGCGGCCGATCACGCTCTGCCTGCGACTCCTGATGAACATGGTCGCCGGCCATCTCCTGCTCGTCCTGCTGTTCTCGGCGACGCAGTTCTTCTTCTTCAGCGCGGCCGTCGACGGCGCGTTCCGGGCCTTCGGCGCGGGCACGCTCCTCTTCGGACTCGTCTTCACCCTCTTCGAGGTGCTGGTCGCGGTGCTGCAGGCGTATGTCTTCACCCTGCTCACCACGGTCTACATCCAGCAGGCACTGGCCGAAGAGCACTAACGATCTACATCCGGTTCGCGCCGGCTGAAGAGCACGAAACGATGCAGGCGTCCGCCCGCGTCGCCATCACGGAAGGAAATACACGTGGACACCACTGTTCTCGCGGAACTCAGCGGAAACATCGCGACGGTCGGTTACGGCCTCGCCGCCATCGGACCGGCCATCGGTGTGGGCATCGTCGTCGGCAAGACGATCGAGTCTGTCGCCCGCCAGCCCGAGCTGCAGGGTCGCCTCCAGATCCTGATGTACCTGGGTATCGCCTTCACCGAGGCGCTCGCGTTCATCGGCATCGCGACGTACTTCATCTTCACCGCCGGCCAGTAGTCCCCCCATCTAGGTTCTCCGAGGAGACGCAATGCTTCACGCAGTAATCACTGCAGCCGCAGAGGACGGGCACGAGGCTCAGAACCCGCTCATCCCGGCGACGTACGACATCGTCTGGTCCCTCGTCTGCTTCGCGATCATCTTCGCGGTCTTCTTCTGGAAGGTGCTCCCCGCCATCCGCAAGACGCTCGACGAGCGCTCGGAGATCATCGAGGGCGGCATCGCCAAGGCGGAGAACGCCCAGGCCGAGGCCGCGGCGGCTCTTTCCGAGTACAACGCACGCCTCGCCGAGGCGCGCGCCGAGGCCGGTCGCATCCGGGAGCAGGCGCGGGCCGACGGCCAGCGCATCCTCAACGACCTCAAGCAGCAGGCCTCCGTCGAGGCGGCCCGCATCACGGCGAACGCGCAGGCGCAGATCGAGGCGGAGCGCCAGGCGGCGCTCGTCTCCCTCCGCTCGGAGGTCGGCTCGCTCGCGATCGACCTCGCCTCCGGCGTGCTCGGCGAGAGCCTCACGGACGACCGTCGCTCCGCGGCGCTCGTCGACCGGTTCCTCGCGGACCTCGAGGCGAGCGAGACCGCGGGCAGGACCAAGTAGATGGGTAGCGCGACTCGCGGTTCCCTCGGTGAGGCCCGCGCCGCTCTGGCGCAGGTCCCCGAGATCCGGCTGGAGACGGCCGAGCAGCTGCTGCAGGCGGGCCGCGTCATCGGTTCGTCCAACCAGCTGCGCAACCTGCTCGGCGACCCCGGCCTGGAGACCTCGGACAAGACCGAGATCGTGCGTCGCGTGTTCTCCGGCTCGCTAGACGGCGTCGCCCTGCAGCTCGTCACGAGCATCGCCGGCGACCGCTGGTCGAGCGACGACGACCTGCTCGAGGCGGTCGAGGACCTCGGCATGCGTGCCGCGGCCCGCTCCGCCGCCCCGGGCACCGACATCGTGGGCGAGCTGTTCGAGTTCGGCAAGGCCGTGCGCTCGAACGCCTCGCTCGAGCTCGCGGTCAGCAGCAAGCTCGGCACGTCGGCTGCCAAGGCGTCGCTCGTGACCGAACTGCTCGTCAACGCGTCGCAGCAGACCCGGCTCATCGTCAGCCACCTCGTGCAGCAGCCGCGCGGCCGCCGCATCAGCGAGCTCCTGCGGCAGGCCGCGGCGGTGGTGTCGGACGAGTCCGGCCGACTCGTCGCGACCGTGACCGTCGCCCGCCCCATCGCGGGTCCCCAGCTCGAGCGCCTGCGCGAGGGTCTCGCCCGGGCTTACGGGCGTAACGTGGCCATCAACCAGGTCATCGACGAAAGTGTCATCGGCGGGCTTCGCGTGCGGATCGGCAATGACGTCATCGACGGAAGCGTCGCCACCAAGCTCAACGACCTGAGACTTCAGCTCGCCTGACCCGCGGGCACCTCAACAAAGGAAACTTTCATGGCAGAACTTTCGATCAGCCCGGACGAGATCCGGAACGCGCTGAAGGACTTCGTCCGGGCATACGACCCGACGAAGGCGTCCACCGCCGAGGTCGGCTACGTCACGAACGCCGGCGACGGCATCGCCCACGTGCAGGGACTGCCCGGGGTCATGGCGAACGAGCTCATCCGCTTCTCCGACGGCACCCTCGGCCTCGCCCAGAACCTGGACGAGGACGAGATCGGCGTCATCGTGCTCGGGGAGTTCTCCGGCATCGAAGAGGGCATGGAGGTGCATCGCACGGGCGAGGTGCTGTCCGTCCCCGTCGGTGACGCCTACCTCGGCCGCGTCGTCGACCCGCTCGGCAACCCGATCGACGGCCTCGGCGAGATCGCCGCGGAGACCCGTCGCGCCCTCGAGCTCCAGGCGCCCGGCGTCATGGCGCGCAAGAGCGTGCACGAGCCCATGCAGACCGGCATCAAGGCCATCGACGCCATGATCCCGATCGGCCGCGGCCAGCGCCAGCTCATCATCGGCGACCGCCAGACCGGCAAAACGGCCATCGCGATCGACACGATCATCAACCAGCGCGCCAACTGGGAGTCGGGCGACGTCAACAAGCAGGTCCGCTGCATCTACGTCGCCATCGGCCAGAAGGGCTCGACCATCGCCTCCGTGCGTGGCGCGCTCGAGGACGCCGGCGCGATGGAGTACACGACCATCGTCGCCTCCCCGGCCTCCGACCCCGCCGGCTTCAAGTACCTCGCCCCCTACACCGGTTCGGCCATCGGCCAGCACTGGATGTACGGCGGCAAGCACGTCCTGATCATCTTCGACGACCTGTCGAAGCAGGCCGAGGCCTACCGCGCCGTGTCGCTGCTGCTGCGCCGTCCGCCGGGACGCGAGGCGTACCCCGGCGACGTGTTCTACCTGCACTCCCGCCTGCTGGAGCGTTGCGCGAAGCTGTCCGACGAGCTCGGCGCCGGCTCGATGACGGGTCTGCCCATCATCGAGACCAAGGCCAACGACGTCTCGGCGTACATCCCGACCAACGTGATCTCGATCACCGACGGCCAGATCTTCCTGCAGTCCGACCTGTTCAACGCGAACCAGCGTCCCGCGGTCGACGTGGGCATCTCGGTGTCCCGTGTCGGCGGTGACGCTCAGGTGAAGTCGATCAAGAAGGTCTCCGGAACGCTGAAGCTCGAGCTCGCGCAGTACCGCTCGCTCGAGGCGTTCGCGATGTTCGCGTCCGACCTCGACCAGGCGAGCCGCCGCCAGCTGGCGCGCGGCGCCCGCCTGACCGAGCTGCTCAAGCAGCCGCAGTACTCGCCGTACCCCGTGGAGGAGCAGGTCGTCTCGATCTGGGCCGGCACCAACGGCAAGCTCGACGAGGTGCCCGTGTCGGACATCCTGCGCTTCGAGCGCGAGCTGCTCGACTACGTCGGCCGCACCACGAACGTGCTCACGAAGCTGCGCGAGACGAACGTCCTGGACGACGACACCGTCGCCGCCATGGACCGCGCCGTCGACGCGTTCAAGCTCGAGTTCCAGACCAGCGAGGGCAAGTCGCTCGTCGGTCCCGGCAAGGAGCAGTTCGAGAGCATGCCCGCCGAGGACATCAACCAGGAGAAGATCGTCAAGACGCGGCGCTAGCGCGCCCGTTCCGTTCCGGTCGGCTGCCGGGAAGCCCTGACGCTTCCCGGCAGCCGCCCGGCACACCCCAGACCGAACTACCTACAGGAGACACATGGGAGCCCAGCTTCGGGTCTACCGGCAGCGCATCCGCGGTGCCCAGACGACCAAGAAGATCACCCGTGCCATGGAGCTGATCTCGGCTTCGCGCATTCAGAAGGCGCAGGCGCGGGTCGCGGCCTCCGCACCGTACTCTCGCGCCGTGACGCGCGCCGTGTCGGCCGTCGCCACGTTCTCGAACGTCGAGCACGTGCTGACGACCGAGGCGGAGAACCCGCGCCGCGCCGCGATCGTCGTCTTCACGTCGGACCGTGGACTCGCGGGCGCGTTCAGCTCGCAGATCCTCCGCGAGACCGGTGAGCTGGGCGAGAAGCTGCGCGGCGAGGGCAAAGAGGTCGTCTACTACCTCGTCGGCCGCAAGGCCGTCGCCTACTTCTCGTTCCGCAAGCGCGGCTCCGAGCAGGCGTGGACCGGCGGCACCGACCAGCCCGTGTTCGACACCGCGAAGGAGATCGGGCAGGTCCTGGTCGAGAAGTTCGTACAGGACACCGACGAGGGCGGTGTCGACGAGATCCACATCGTCTACAACCGTTTCGTCAGCATGGTGTCGCAGGTCCCCGAGGTCGTGCGCCTGCTGCCCCTCGAGGTCGTCGAGGGCATCGAGGAGCCGGGCGAGCAGGCGATCCTGCCGCTGTACGAGTTCGAGCCCGACGCCGACGCCGTGCTGAACGGCCTGCTGCCCGTGTACATCGAGAGCCGCATCTTCAACGCCATGCTGCAGTCGGCCGCATCCGAGCACGCCGCCCGACAGAAGGCGATGAAGTCTGCGAGCGACAACGCGGATGCGCTCATCCGCGACTACACGCGCCTCGCGAACAACGCCCGCCAGTCCGAGATCACCCAGCAGATTTCCGAGATCGTCGGTGGAGCCGACGCGCTCTCATCCGCCAAGAAGTAAAGAAGGAAGAGACCATGACTGACACCGTCCTCGCGCCCTCCGGCACGAGTCAGGCGGCCGGGATCGGGCGCGTCGCACGCGTCACCGGCCCCGTCGTCGACATCGAGTTCCCGCACGACTCCATCCCGGAGATCTACAACGCCCTCACCACGGTCATCACGATCGAGGGCGAGTCGACGACGCTGACCCTCGAGGTCGCGCAGCACCTCGGCGACGACCTCGTCCGCGCCATCGCCCTGAAGCCCACCGACGGCCTCGTGCGCGGCCAGGAGGTGCGCGACTCCGGTTCGCCCATCTCCGTGCCCGTCGGCGACGTCACCAAGGGCAAGGTCTTCAACGTCCTCGGTGAGGTGCTCAACGGCGTCCCCGGCGAGAAGCTCGAGATCACCGAGCGCTGGCCCATCCACCGCAAGCCGCCGAGCTTCGACCAGCTCGAGTCCAAGACGCAGCTGTTCGAGACCGGCATCAAGGTCATCGACCTCCTCACGCCGTACGTGCTCGGTGGCAAGATCGGCCTCTTCGGCGGTGCGGGCGTCGGCAAGACCGTCCTCATCCAGGAGATGATCCAGCGCGTCGCCCAGGACCACGGTGGTGTCTCCGTGTTCGCCGGCGTCGGCGAGCGCACCCGTGAGGGCAACGACCTCATCGGTGAGATGGAGGAGGCGGGCGTCTTCGACAAGACCGCCCTCGTCTTCGGCCAGATGGACGAGCCGCCGGGAACGCGTCTCCGCGTCGCCCTCTCGGCCCTGACCATGGCCGAGTACTTCCGCGACGTGCAGAAGCAGGACGTGCTGCTGTTCATCGACAACATCTTCCGCTTCACTCAGGCGGGTTCCGAGGTGTCCACCCTGCTCGGCCGCATGCCGTCCGCGGTGGGTTACCAGCCGAACCTGGCCGACGAGATGGGCATCCTGCAGGAGCGCATCACCTCGACCCGCGGTCACTCGATCACGTCGCTGCAGGCCATCTACGTGCCCGCCGACGACTACACCGACCCCGCGCCGGCGACCACCTTCGCGCACCTCGACGCGACGACCGAGCTCTCCCGCGAGATCGCGTCGCGCGGTCTGTACCCGGCGGTCGACCCGCTGGCGTCGACCAGCCGCATCCTCGACCCCCGCTACCTGGGCGAGGCGCACTACAACACGGCGATCCGCGTGAAGGCGATCCTGCAGAAGAACAAGGAACTCCAGGAGATCATCGCCATCCTCGGTGTCGACGAGCTCTCCGAGGAGGACAAGGTCACGGTGTCGCGTGCGCGCCGCATCCAGCAGTTCCTCTCGCAGAACACCTACATGGCGAAGAAGTTCACCGGTGTCGAGGGTTCGACGGTTCCGCTGAAGGACACCATCGAGTCCTTCGCCGCCATCGCCGACGGTGAGTTCGACCACGTGGCCGAGCAGGCCTTCTTCAACGTCGGTGCGATCACCGACGTCGAGGAGAAGTGGGCGAAGATCCAGAAGGAGAACGGCTAAGCATGGCGTCTCCGCTGACCGTCACGGTCGTCTCCGCGGACCAGGAGGTCTGGTCCGGCCAGGCCTCCATGGTCGTGGCGCGCACCGTCGAGGGCGAGATCGGAATCCTGGCCGGGCACGAGCCCATGCTCGCGATCCTCGCGAGCGGTGAGGTCCGCATCACCAGCGCCGACGGGGCGCGGATCACCGCCAAGGCCGACGACGGCTTCCTGTCCGTCGAGAACGACACCGTCACGGTGGTCGCGAGCCAGGCCGCGCTCGTCGCGTGAGTTCCTCCGCCTCCGGGGCGGTCCCTCCCACTTCCGGGAGGGGCCGCCCCGTCGTCGTTTCCCCCGCGCCCGTGGGCTCGCCCGTGCTCGTCGCGATGGCCGGGGTGCCCGGCGCGGGCAAGTCCGCGATCGCCGAGGCCCTCGGGACCCGGCTGGCCGCGGTGGTGGTGTCGGTCGACCCGATCGAGTCCGCGATCCTCGCCGCGGGCGTCGACGCCGGTCAGCCGACCGGTCTCGCCGCCTACCTCGTGGCGGAGCGGATGGCGGAGTCCGTGCTCCGTGTCGGGGCGTCGGTCATGGTGGACGCCGTCAACGGCGTCGACCCCGCCCGGCGGCAGTGGCTGGACCTCGCGGCCCGGGCGGCCGTCCCCGTGCTCTTCGTCGAGGTCGTCTGCTCCGACGAGGCCGTGCACCGGCGGCGCATCGAGGCGCGGCGGCGCGACCTTCCCGGCATGCGGGAGCTGGACTGGGGCGACGTCCTCGCGTCCCGGAACGGCTACGAGGAGTGGGCGGGGGAGTCCGCCGCAGCGCCACGGCTGACCGTCGACTCGATACGTCCGGTCGACGACCTCGTCGCCGACGTGCTGGGCCGGCTGACCGCCTGATGCGCGTCTTGCTTCCGCCCTCCGAGACGAAACGCGACGGCGGCGAGGGCGCGCCGCTCGACGTGCGCACTCTCGCGTTCCCGAAGCTGAACACCCGGCGCCGCGCCGTGCTCAAGGCGGTCCGCGAGCTCGCCCGGGACCGCGACGCCAGCATGGCCGCGCTCAGGATCGGCCCGAAGCTCGCGGCCGAGGTGGACCGCAACCGGGCGGTGACGCGGTCTCCGACGATGCCGGCCATCGACCGCTACACCGGCGTGCTCTTCGACGCGCTTAACGCCGCCGAGCTCTCGGAGCGCGCCCGGAAGTTCGCCGCCGAGCGCGTGTTCGTGCACTCCGCGCTGCTCGGCCCCATCGGGGCGCTCGACGGCATCCCGGCCTACCGGCTGTCGCACGACTCGCGCCTGCCCGGCCTGCCGCTGCGCGCGCACTGGTCCACCGCGATCGCCGGCGTGCTCGGCGGAGGCGACGACCTCCTGCTCGACCTGCGGTCCGAGGGGTACGTGGGGCTCGGCCCCGCGCCATCGCGGAGCGGCTCCGTGTACCTCCGCGTCGTGACCGAGGGCGCCGACGGCGTCACCCGGGCGCTCAACCACTTCAACAAGCACGCTAAGGGCGCGTTCACCCGCGCGCTGCTCGAGCACGGCGAGGACTTCGCCCGCGTCGAGGACGTCGTGGCGTGGTCGCAGGGGACGGACCTGCGGCTGCGACCGGGAGCGCCGGGCGAGCTGGAGCTCGTCGTCCCCAGAGCGGGCTGACCGTGCCCGCTGGCCAGGCCGCGCGGGCTCGTACGGTCCCTGAGCCTGTCGAAGGGACGCTGTTTCGCCTCTCGACGCACCGTGCGTCGCTTCGACGGGCTCAGCGACCGAGCGGGCCGGCTTCCCGACGCAATTCAGCAGTTCTCGCCCGACACGCCGCATCAGCCGCTCGACACGCCGGCTCCCCATGCGGATCTGCTGAGTTGCGTTCGGAACGGAGCCGGATCTGCTGAATTGTGTCCGGAACGGGTCTGGGTCTGCTGAATTGCGCCGCGCTCCTACGGTCCCTGAGCTTGTCGAAGGGACGCTTTCTCGTCTCTCGAGGCACCGTGCGTCGCTTCGACGGGCTCAGCGACCGAGGTGGGACGCACGTCCGGCGTCGCACCTTTGCCGAAGTCAGGCGGCGCGGTGGCAGCCGACGACGTGGTCGTCCACCATGCCGGTGGACTGCATGAGCGCGTACATCGTGGTGGGGCCCACGAAGCGGAACCCGCGGCGCTTCAGCTCCTTGCTCAGGGACAGGGACTCCGGGGTCGTGGCCGGGATGTCACCCAGGCCGTGCGGCCTCTCGTGCTCGGTCCGGCTCGGCGGCGCGAAGCCCCACATCAGCCGGTCGAGCGCGCCGTCGCCCTCCGCCTCGAGGAGGTCGAGCGCGGCGCGGGCGTTGCTCACCGTCGCCTCGACCTTCGCGCGATTGCGGATGATACCCGGGTCGCCGAGCAGGCGCTCGACGTCCTCGGGCGTCATGGCGGCGACGGCCGCGAGCTCGAAGCCGGAGAAGACCTCCCGGAAGTGCGCTCGGCGCCGGAGGATCGTGAGCCAGGAGAGCCCGGCCTGGAACCCCTCGAGGCTCAGCTTCTCGAACAGGGGCCGGTCGCCGTGCAGGGGCGTGCCCCACTCCTCGTCGTGGTAGCGCAGCAGGTCCGGGTCGGCCGCGCCCCAGGCGCAGCGGGCGCGGCCGTCGTCGCCGACGACCGCGAGGGAGGGGGATGCGTCTGTCATGCGCCCGACCCTACTTTTCCCACCCCGCACCCGGTGAGCGGAACGCCGTGCCGGGGGAGCGGACAGCGAGACGAGGACCGGGGAAGGAGAGGACGCGTCGCTAGCCTGGAACCATGGCTGACATCTCCTACCGCCCCCTCGGCGCGTCCGGGCTCATGGTCTCGAGCGTCGGGATCGGCTGCAACAACTTCGGCCGCGCGAAGACGGCCTCGGAGACCGCGGAGGGCACGCATGCGGTCATCGACGCCGCGATCGACGCGGGCATCACCCTGTTCGACACCGCGGACATCTACGGCGCGACGCCGGGGCTCAGCGAGACGCTGATGGGGGAGGCGCTGCAGGGCAGGCGCGACCGGATCGTGCTCGCGACCAAGTTCGGCATGGACATGGGCGGCACGAACGGGCCGGACTGGGGCGCGCGCGGCTCGCGGCGCTACGTCCGGGTGGCGGTCGAGGCGTCGCTGCGCCGGCTGCGCACCGACTGGATCGATCTCTACCAGCTGCACCGGCCGGATCCGCACACGCCGATCGAGGAGACCCTCGACGTGCTCGACGACCTCATCGCCGAGGGCAAGGTGCGCTACATCGGCCACTCGAACCTCGCGGGCTGGCAGATCGCCGACGCGGAGTACGCCGCCCGCCTCGGTGGCCACCCGCGCTTCGTCTCCGCGCAGAACGAGTACAGCCTCCTCGCCCGGGAGGCGGAGCGGGAGGTGCTGCCCGCGGTGCGGCACTACGGGCTGGGCTTCCTGCCGTTCTTCCCCCTGTACAACGGACTCCTCACGGGCAAGTACGGCCGCGACGGCGGGCCGGCCGACGGGCGGCTCGTCACGGCCAAACCGCAGCTCCTCGCCGAGGCGCCGTGGGACGTGCTCGACGCGTACCGCGCGTTCTGCGACGCGCGCGGCATCTCCATGCTCACCGCGACCTTCGCCTGGCTGCTTGCGCAGCCCGCGCTCACCAGCGTCATCGCCGGCGCCTCCCGTCCCGAGCAGGTGACGGGCAACGCGGCGGCGGCCGCGGCCTGGACGCCCTCGCCCGACGAGGTGGCCGAGATCTCGGCGATCTTCTCCTGACCGCGGGGCGGGGCGGCCCCGACCGCGGAGCGGGCCGCCGCGGCGCGACGGCGGCAGCACCCCGGCACGCCCGCGGCGCGACCCGGTGCCGCGCGGTAGCCGGGCGACACCGCCCATAGGATGAACGCCATGAGCGTTCCGGGGCTGCGCAACTTCGTCGGCGGGGTTTCCGTCGAATCCGACTCCGACGACCGGATCGAGCTGATCGACCCGGTCACCGAGGAGGTATACGCGACGACCGCGGTCTCCAGCGAGCGGGATGTCGCCCGCGCCTTCGACGTGGCGGCGGCGGCGTTCGAGACGTGGGGCGAGTCGACTCCGGCCGAGCGCCAGCTCGCGCTGTTCCGCATCGCGGACGCCCTCGAGGCGCGCGCCGAGGAGTTCGCCGACGTCGAGTCGCGGGACACCGGCAAGCCGCGCGCGACGCTCGTCGAGGACGAGATCCTCCCCTCGGTCGACCAGCTCCGCTTCTTCGCCGGCGCCGCCCGGGTGCTCGAGGGCAAGGCGGCCGCGGAGTACCTGCCCGACCACACGTCCTTCGTGCGCCGCGAGCCGATCGGTGTCGTCGGCCAGGTGACCCCGTGGAACTACCCGCTCAACATGGCCGTCTGGAAGCTCGCCCCGGCGATCGCCGCGGGCAACAGCACCGTGCTGAAGCCCTCGGACACCACCCCGTCGTCGACGCTCCTGTTCGCGGAGCTGGCCGCGGAGTTCCTGCCGGCCGGCGTGCTCAACGTGCTCACCGGCGACCGCGCCACGGGCGCCGCCATGATCGAGAGCCGCGTGCCGCAGCTGGTCAGCATCACCGGATCCGTGCGTGCCGGCATGGAGGTGGCGCGCGCCGCCGCGAGCGACCTCAAGCGGGTGCACCTCGAGCTGGGCGGCAAGGCCCCGGTCATCGTCTACGACGACGCGGACATCGCGCGCGCTGTCGAGGGCATCGTCGCGGCGGGCTACTTCAACGCGGGGCAGGACTGCACCGCGGCGACGCGGCTGCTCGTGCAGGAGGGCATCCACGACGAGTTCGTGGCCGCGCTCGCCGAGTACGCCCGGCTGAACGCGAGGACCGGGGCGCCGCGGGACGAGGGCGTGCTGTTCGGTCCGGTGAACAGCGCGGACCAGCTCGCCCGCGTGTCCGGCTACCTCGAGCGCCTCCCCGACCACGCCTCCGTCGAGGTGGGTGGGCGGCGCCAGGGCGACCGCGGCTACTTCCACGAGGCGACGATCGTGTCCGGGCTCCGGCAGACGGACGAGGTCGTGCAGAACGAGATCTTCGGACCCGTCATCACGGTCCAGCGGTTCGCCGACGAGCCGGAGGCACTCCGCTGGGCGAACGACGTGCAGTACGGCCTCGCGTCGTCCGTGTGGACGAGCGACCACGGCCGCGCCATGCGTGCCGCGAAGAAGCTCGACTTCGGCTGCGTGTGGATCAACACGCACATCCCCATCGTCGCCGAGATGCCGCACGGCGGCTTCCGCCACTCCGGCTACGGCAAGGACCTGTCGATGTACGGGTTCGAGGACTACACCCGTGTCAAGCACGTCATGAGCTACCTCGGGGTGTCCGCGTGACCCGCCGCGGACACCTCGAGTACGCCCCGCCGAGCAGGGACTCCTCGATCGTGATCGCGCACGCCCACGTGGTCTCGATCCTTCCCGACTCCGCCCCGCCCGAGCTCCTCGCGCGGCTGTGGAGCGCGGCGACCACCGCGTCCGTGAGCCTGGAGAGCTACGTCGCCGCCATCCCGCTGTTCGGTCCGGAGGCGGTCGAGTCCTTCGCGGTCGCGCTCATCGAGGACGTGCAGCAGGGCGCCGGCAAGCCCGAGGCCCGCATCGAGGTCGTCCTGCGGGGCGACGGCATCGCGCGGATCGAGACCCCCGCCGGCACCCGCACGATCGACGCGCGCAGCAGCCAACCCTGGTACCTCGCGGAGTTCGAGAACGTCACCTCGTTCGTCCTCGCGGACGGGACCGGGACCGACGCCGGGACCGACGCCGAGACCGATGCGGACGCCGATTCCGGGACCGACGCCGGAGTCGAGGCCGGCGGGGACGCGACGCTGCCCCTCCTGAGCGGCGTCGTGCCGGCGCGCTGGGCCCGCTGGACCCCCAAGCCCGTCGCCTCCGAGCCCCTCGCGCCGGAGCCCGGCGCATCGCGACCCGTCGCATCGCAGCAAGCCTCCTCGGCGGAGCCCGGCGAGATCGAGGACACCGTGCTCGGGCTCGGCACCGGCAGGCCGGACGCGCCGGACGCGCCCGCGGTCCCGCCCGCGCCCGGTTCGCCGGCCGGCGGGGATCCGCTCCTCGACGACACCGTGCTCGGCGCGCGCGCCGCTCTGCGGGCCCAGGCGAGCCCTGCTGACGACGACGCCGTCGAGGGCGACACCATCATCCCCGCCCGCCCGAGCGGACCGCTGCGGGAGGCGGGGAGCCCGGCGCCGGCCGACGCCCTCGACGACACCATCCTCACCGCGGGTCGGCGAGGCGGGATGCAGCCCGCGGCGGCGACACCGGCGATCCGGGACGACGGCGACGGCGACGGCGAGGAGCCGCCCGCGCGGACCCCGCTGTACGCCTTCCGGGTCGGGGTGGGGGAGGCCTACGCCCTCGAGCGCCCCGCGTACCTCGGCAGGAAGCCGAGCGCGCCCCGCATCGTGACCGGCCCGAGCCCGCGGCTCGTACCTGTCGGATCGCCCCGCCAGGAGGTCTCGAGCACGCACCTCGAGATCCGCCAGGAGGGCACGGCCGTCGTCGTGACGGACCTGCGCTCGACCAACGGCACCATCATCTCCGCGCCCGGCGCCGACCGGCTCGCGCTCCGCCAGGGGCAGTCCGTCGTCGTCGCGCCCGGTACCCGAATCGACATCGGCGACGGCAACGTCGTCGAGATACTCCCGGCGAGGTAGACCGATGACCCAGATCGGCCAGAACGAGCAGGCCCATTCCCTCACCGTCCCCGGTCAGGACGGCGAGCCCGTCACGCTCGCCTGGGCGGCCCTCACGGACACCGGCCGCAGGCGGCAGCAGAACCAGGACAGCGTGCTCGCGCAGCCGCCGTACTTCGTCGTCGCGGACGGCATGGGCGGCCACGCGGCGGGCGACGTCGCGAGCGACGCCGTGGTGAAGCGCCTCGCCCAGCGGGTCTCCGGGGACTTCGCCGAGCCCGCGGACCTCATCGGCGCGCTCTACGACGCCGCGGCCGACATCGCCGACTACTCCCGCGAGTCCGCCCTGGGCACGGGCACGACGGTGACCGGCGCGGTGCTCACCCTCGTGGAGGGCGCCCCCCAGTGGCTCGTGTTCAACATCGGCGACTCACGGGTCTACGCCCAGATGGACGGCGTGCTGTCCCAGGTGACGGTGGACCACTCCGTGGTGCAGCAGCTCGTCGACGCGGGCACCATCACCAAGGAGCAGGCGGAGCAGCACCCGGACAGCAACATGATCACCCGGGCGGTCGGCTTCAACGAGCTGCCGTCGCCCGACTACTGGATGCTGCCGATGCTCCCGGGCCTGCGCCTCCTGGTCTGCTCGGACGGGCTGACGAAGGAGGTGCGCGACGACGAGATCGCGCTGCACCTCCGGTCGGGGGCGGACGCCGCGTCGACGGCGCGGACCCTCGTGCAGCGCGCCCTCGAGCTCGGGGGGCGCGACAACGTCACGGTCATCGTGCTCGACGTGCTCGCGCAGGGCGACGGCGAGTCCGCGGGTGATGCCGCCGGCGCGGGCGGCGAGCCGCTCGACGACACGCGCCCCCGGCGCCGCCGCTGACGCGGCCGACGCGGTGTGCCCCCCTCACTGGGGGCACGGTCGACCCCGATTGATTGCCCCGTTCGCCCGGTCCGGCGTCCGCCCCTCTTTAGACTTGATCTGCTGGCACGGCAGGAAAGACGCCTCAGTGAAGAGCTGCTGAACCCCGGTGGGACCCGGGGCGAACAGGGGGGATCATGGCCAGACGCCTGCCGTCTACCCCTCCGACCCTGCCCGGATTCAGCTACATCCGCGTGCTCGGCTCCGGCGGCTTCGCCGACGTCTTCCTCTACGAGCAGAACATGCCGAGGCGTCAGGTCGCGGTCAAGGTGATGCTGTCCGAGGTCGTGAACGACCAGGTCCGAGCAATGTTCCAGGCCGAGGCCAACCTCATGGCCCAGCTCAGCACGCACCCGTCGATCCTCACCGTGTACCAGGCGAGCGTCTCCGCCGACGGCCGGCCCTACCTCGTGATGGAGCTGTGCTCCGCGTCCCTCGGCGAGCGCTACCGGCGCGAGGCCCTGCCCGTCGCCGAGGTGCTGCGCATCGGCATCAAGATCGCGAGCGCGGCCGAGACCGCCCACCGCGCCGGCGTGCTGCACCGCGACATCAAGCCCTCGAACATCCTCACCACCGCCTACGGCAACCCCGTGCTCTCCGACTTCGGCATCGCCGCGACGCTGGGCGAGTCAGACTCGACCGAGGCCATCGGGCTGTCGATCCCGTGGTCCGCGCCCGAGGTGCTGAACGACGAGACGTCGGGCACGGTCGCGAGCGAGGTGTGGTCGCTCGGCGCCACCGTCTACTCCCTGCTCGCCGGTCGCTCGCCCTTCGAGCTCCCCGGCGGAGCCAACCGTTCCGCCGACCTCATCGCCCGCATCGGCAAGGCGCGCCCCCAGCCCATCGGCCGCCCGGACATCCCGCCGCGGCTCGAGGCGGCGCTGCAGCGCGCCCTGTCGAAGCGCCCGGATGCGCGGCAGCGCAGCGCGCTCGAGCTCATCCGGGAGCTCCAGGCCGTGGAGCAGGAGATCGGCGTGAGCCAGACCCCCGTCGAGGTCGCCATGGACGAGTGGGCGATGGCGACGGTCGTCGACGTCGAGGACCGCACCCGGGTGCGCGGCATCGTGGCCGTGAACCCCGAGGGCGCCCCGCCGCGGCGGAAGCGCCGGGCGAGCGGGACCGCCGTGCCCGCGGCCGAGTACAGCCCGGTGGGCACCCTCCTGCGTCAGCACAGCTCGACCCGGCCCACCGGGGGCGGCACCGCCCCCGAGGTCGTGCGCCGGCCCACCCTGCTCTCCTGGGTGCTCGTCGGCGTCGCCGTGCTCGCCATCGTCGTCGGCGCCATCGCCACCCTCGTCGCGATCCGCTCCACGTCCGCCGAACCGCTTCCGCGCGTCGGCGCGATCACCGCGCTGCAGACCCAGGGGTCGGTCGTCTTCTCCTGGGACGACCCGGGGCTGGAGGACGGCGACCGCTACCAGGTCAGCACGGGCGGCGCGCCCAGTCTGCAGCAGTCGCCGCGCTTCACGGCCGCGGGTCAGCGGGGCGACGAGGTGTGCATCACGGTCACCGTCGTGCGCCAGGGAACCCGGGGAGCCCCCTCGAGCGAGAAGTGCGTTGAGTTCTGATCTCGGGTGCGGCCGATGATCCGGGACTGGCTCGCCGCCCACCGGTCGATGGTCGCCACGGCGACGAGCGGGACCCTGGTCGCCGCCATCGTCGCGACGGTGGCGGTCGTGTCCGGCGGCTACAGCGCCCAGCGCATGGACCTCGACGACGGCGCCGTCTGGGTGGCGAACTCGGAGGAGCGCGCAATCGGCCGGGCGAACGTCGGCGTCCTCGAGCTGAACACCGTCGTGGGCGGCGACAGCGCGTCGCTCGACGTCGTGCAGCGCGCGGACACCGTGCTGCTGCTGGACCGCGGCAACAACAAGGTGGACATCGTCGACCCCGCCACGAGCGAGGTCGACACGAGCCTCCCGCTGCCGCCCGGCGCCCCCGAGGTCTTCCTCGCCGGGTCCCGCGCCGTCGTCACCTCCACGGGCACGGGCGAGATCTGGTTGATGCCGTCGGACGAGCTCTCGAGCTTCGACTCGCTGTCCGAGCCGACGCTGAGCTTCGGCGCCGGCACCGTGACGAGCGTCGCGGAGGACGGCACGCTGTACGCGTACTCGCCCGACGCGGACGAGCTCTACCGCGTGGACACCGCCGAGGGCGACTCCGTCACCGCGGTGCAGGCGCTGGCCTTCGAGGAGACCGACCCGCGGTTCCAGATCACGAGCGTCGCCGGCCGCCCCGCGGTGTACGACGGCAGCACCGGTCGGCTCGAGTTCGAGGGCCGCAGCATCGATCTCGGCGAGACCATCGCCGACCCGGCCGGCGCCGTGCTGCAGAAGCCGTCGGCCGACGGCGGAGAGTTGCTCGTCGCGCACCGGGGCGGACTGCTCGCCGTGCCCCTCGGCGGCGCCGCCGTGCGCCAGCTCGCCGCGGTCGCCGACGGCGAGCCCGCCGCGCCGGTCTCGGTCGAGGGCTGCGACTACGCCGCCTGGTCGAGCGGCACGAGCTGGCAGCGGTGCGACGCGGGCGAGGGCCAGACGGCCGGGCTGGGGTCCGCCCGCGAGGAGGCCGAGCTCGCCTACCGGGTGAACGGCAGGAACGTCGTCCTCAACGATGCGCTCAGCGGCGTCTCCTGGGCGGTCCAGCGCGGCAACGAGGTCATCGACAATTGGGCGGACCTCATCACCCGCAACCAGGACAGTCGCGAGGTCGAGCGGACCGACGCGGACGTCCCGCTGGACTACGAGAAGACCCAGGCGCCGCCCATCGCCGTCGACGACGAGGTCGGCGTGCGCGCGGGCCGGGCGAACGTGCTGCGCGTGCTGTTCAACGACTACGACCCGAACGGCGACATGATCGTCATCTCCGAGGTCACCCCCCTCGACGAGAATATCGGGCGGCTCGAGCTCGTGAACGACCGCCAGCGCGTGCAGCTCACCCTCGCGCCCAATGTGACGGGTCGCCTGAGCTTCGGCTACACCATCACGGACGGCCGGGGCGGCAGCGCCTCCGCGACCGTGTCGGTCATCGTGCGCGGCGACGACGAGAACTCGCCCCCGCAGCAGATCCGGGCGACGAACATGAACGTTCAGGAGGGCGGCCGAGCCGGTCGAAGCGTGCTCGGCGACTGGCTCGACCCCGACGGGGACCCGTTCTACCTCGTCGAGGCGACCGCGGAGGCGCCGGACTCCATCACCTGGAAGCCGGACGGCGCGGTCGTCTTCACCGAGGCGACCCCCAACGGCTCCGAGGTGCGGCCCGTGTCGCTCGTCGTCTCGGACGGCAGGGAGACCGGCGCCGGGTCGATGGCGGTCACCGTGCGCCGGGTGGGCGACGTGCCGATCATCGCCTCCCAGTTCGTCGTGCTCGCCTACGCGAACACCGAGACCACCATCTCGCCGCTCGTGCACGCCCGCGGCGGCAGCGGGCCGCTGCGGCTCACCAACGTGCCCACCGCGACCGGGAGCACGATCACGGCCGACTACGAGGGCGGCACGTTCCGCTTCACCGCGTCGGAGATCCGCACCTACTACCTCGAGTACACCGTCTCGGACGGCAGCCAGACGGTCACGGGCCAGATCCGGGTGGACGTGACCGCGCCGCCGGAGGCCAACACGCGTCCCATCACGGTCACCCACACCGCGTTCATCCGCGAGCTGTCGACCCTGAACGTCGACGTGCTCGCCACCGACATCGACCCCGCCGGAGGGGTGCTGCTCGTGACCGGGGTTCTGGACGTGCCCGAGGAGTCCGGCGTGCAGGTCGAGATCCTCGACCAGCGCCTGCTCCGCGTCACCCTGACCCGGCCGCTCGAGGGCCCCGTGGCGTTCACCTACCGGGTGAGCAACGGGCTGGCTCAGGCCGACGGCACCGTGACCGTCATCGAGATCCCGCAGCCGGCCGTCAAGCAGCCGCCCATCGCGGTCGCCGACACCATCTCGGTGCGGGTCGGCGACGCCATCGACATCCCGGTGCTCGCGAACGACAGCCAGCCCGACGGCGACCCGCTGACCCTCGCATCCACTCTGCCGCAGGGCCTGCCCGAGGGCGATGGGCTGCTGTTCGCGGCCGAGGACCGGCTCCGCTACCTCGCGCCGGAGAAGACCGGCAACTTCAGCGCCGTCTACCGCGTCGAGGCCCCGGACGGGCAGTGGGCGACGGCGTCCGTGACCATCGCCGTGCGGGAGGTCGACGAGGCGTCGAACAACCCACCCGTGCCGAAGACGCTCACCGCCCGCGTGATCGCCGGGGAGCGCGTGCGCATCCCTGTCGCGCTCGCCGCCATCGACCCGGACGGCGACTCGGTGCAGCTGCTCGGCCAGGAGCGGAGCCCCGAGAAGGGCGCCGTGACCGCGGTCGGCGACGACTGGATCGAGTACGAGGCGGGGGAGTACTCCGCCGGCACCGACACGTTCACCTACGCGGTGGTGGATGCGCTCGGCGCCCGCGCCACCGGCACCGTCCGGGTGGGCGTGAGCGCGCGCTACGACGGCGCCCGCAACCCCATAGCCATCCAGGACGAGGTGACCGTGCGGCCGGGCCGCACCGTGTCCGTGCAGGTGCTCGCCAACGACTCCGATCCGGACGGCGGGGCCATCCGCATCACGGGCGTCACGCCGACCGTCGAGGGCATCGAGGCGACCCACAACGACATGGTGGTGCGCGTCGCGGCGCCGGAGACGCCGGGCCGGTACGGCTTCGTCTACGACATCGAGAACGAGCGCGGCGGCACCAGCTCCAACTTCCTCACCGTCGTCGTCGCCGCCGACGCGCCACTCTCCCGCCCCGTCGCGGACGACACCGTGCTCACTCTCTCGGACGTCCTCGGGCGCGACACGATCGACGTGAACGTGCTGTCCAACGTCTTCTTCGCCGACGGCTCGGTCGCCGGGCTCGACCTCGACGTGTTCTCCGAGTCCGCGGAGGTCACCGAGGACGGGCGCGTGCGCGTGACGCTGGGCGACGAGCGGCAGATCATCCCGTTCCGCGTCTCCCACCCGGACGACGCGCGGGTCTCGGCGTACGCCTTCATCTGGGTCCCCGGCTTCGCCGACGCGCTGCCCCAGCTGAAGAAGGGTGCGCCCCGGCTCACGGTGGCGAGCGAGGCGACCCTCACCATCGAGCTCGCCGACTACGTCGTCGCCGCCGAGGGACGCACGGTGCGAGTGACGGACGAAAACACCGTGCGGGCGACCCGGTCGAGCGGGCAGAGCCTCGTCATCGACGACTACACGCTGCAGTTCGCGAGCGAGGCGAGGTACTTCGGGCCCGCCTCCATCTCGTTCGAGGTGACCGACGGCTCCTCGGCGGACGACCCCGACGGCCGCAAGGCGACGCTCGTGCTGCCGATCACCGTGACGCCGCGGGAGAACCAGCCGCCGGCCTTCAACGGCGCGGTGCTCGAGCTCGAGCCGGGCCAGGACCGCGAGATCGACCTGCTCAAGCTCACCACCTACCCGTACGCCGAGGACCTCGGCGAGCTCGGCTACTCCCTCGTCGGGCAGGGACCGGCCGGCTTCCGCGCGTCCATCTCGGGCCAGACGCTCCTGCTGCACGCCGACGAGGAGGCGCGGGAGGGCACCACGTCCGCCCTCACCGTCGCGGTGCGCGACGCGCTCAACGAGGGCCAGGCGGGGCGCATCGACCTGCGCGTCGTGCCGTCGACCCGGCCGCTCGCCCAGCCCGCGGCCGACACGGCCATCGCCCCGCGCGGGCGCACCACGGTCGTCGACGTGCTGCAGAACGACGAGGCCACGAACCCCTTCCCCGGCCGCCCGCTCAGCGTGACCGCCGTCCGGGGCATCGACAGCGGCTCGCTGCCGGCCGGCGTCGAGGTCGTGCCGAGCGCCGACCGGTCGACCCTGACGATCACCGTGGGCGTCGGCGTCGCCCCGGGCGACGTGTCCGTGCAGTACCAGGTCACCGACGCCACGGGCGACGCCTCCCGCAGCGCGTGGGCCACGGTGCGCATCTCGGTGCAGGACCGGCCCGATCCGGTCGCCAACCTGCGCACCACCGGCTTCGGCGACCGCCTCATCTCCGTGGCCTTCGACGCGGCCGCCTTCAACAACTCGCCCATTCAGGGGTACGAGGTGCGCGCCGTCCGCGGCGGGACGGTCGTGTCGAGCCGCACCTGCGTGTCCACGGCGTGCGACGTGCCCACCGACGGCAACGGGCCGGACCGGGCCGTCAGCATCGAGGTGTCCGCGGTCAACGGCATCGGCGCCTCCGACGCCACGGCGCTGCAGAACCTGTGGTCGGACGTCATCCCCGCGGCCCCGACCGGCCTGCGCTCGGAGCCCCTCAGCACCGGCCTCCGCGTGCTCTGGAACCCGGTCGACACGGGCACGGGCAGCGCGGTGACGAACTACATCGTGACCGTCGGCGGGGTCGTCCGCGACGTCCCGGCGGGCACGACGTCGGTCGAGGTGCGCAACGCCGCCGCCAACGACTCCGCCGTGCCGTTCTCGGTGAGCCCGCGCAACCGCGCGCAGGTGACCAGCGCGAGCGTGTGGAACGTCGCGAGCGGCAGCGACGTGCCGCTCGGCCGGCCGCAGCAGGTCGGCACACCGACGCCGGAGGCCCAGAACGACGGGGCCGGCACGGTCGTGCTGCGCTGGCAGCCGTTCGCCGGAGCCGGGCGCGACGGCATCCGCTACTGGGTCGCCGCGTACCAGGGCGGGGACGTGCCCTCCTGCTCCCTGCGGACCGAGGGCGTCGTGCCCTGGTCGCCCTCGATCACCGGCGCCGTGCCCGCGGACTCCGCGGACGGCCACCGGTTCACCGGCCTGGCCCCTAACCAGGAGTACCGGTTCGCCGTGATCGCCGCGAACAGCCAGGGCTGCACCCTCGTGACGGAGATCCGGTCGGTGATCCCCCGGGTGGCCCCGACCATCGCCGACGTCCGGGTGACCCGGGCCGCCGGCGGCGACCTCACCGGGGCGGGGGGCGTCTCGCTGCCCGTGCTCGCCGGCATCGACTCGCCGAGCACGGGTGGCGACGCCGCCCGCCAGTACGTCTACCGCGTGTCGGGCCGGCAGACGGAGGCGGCGGCGAACCCGGGCTCCCCGCTCACCCTGGTGCCGACGGGGGAGCCCGTTGCCATCGAGGTCAAGGCCATCGACTCCTACGGCGACGGCACCCGCCTCGAGAGCCCGTGGTCGGCGCCCGTGTCCGCGGGGGTCGCCGTGGACGCGCGGGCGAGCGGCATGCGCTTCGTCGCGAACGAGGTCGTCGAGCCGCCCGTGGTCGAGCCTCCCGTGGTCGAAACGCCCGAGGGCGAGACCCCCGAGGGGGAGGGGCCCGCCGAGGGCGAGGAGGCGGTCGAGGGAGCGGTTCCGGCCGCGCTCGACGTCCCGGCCGAGGGGTCCGGTATCTTCTCCTGGACGGGTGCACCGTCCGGGCCGGGATACGAGTCGGTGGACTACTCCATCGACGGCGGTGAGACGTGGGTGAGCATGCCCGCGTCGGGGGAGAGCGGGACCACCGGCGGAGGCGACGAGGTCGCCGAGATCATCGTGCGGGTCACGGCTGACGACACCGCGTACACGCAGCACTACAGGGGGGACTAGCCATGGACGCGACCATCGACTCGAGAGGCGGCACGATGACGATGACGCCCGAGCAGGCGACCTGGTTCGAGGACGTCTTCACGCGTCTGGTCGGCAACGTCGAGCACGTGCTCCTCGGCAAGACCCAGGTC
Organism: uncultured Microbacteriaceae bacterium; assembly: GCA_947487835.1. GTDB lineage: Bacteria > Actinomycetota > Actinomycetes > Actinomycetales > Microbacteriaceae > Planctomonas. The sequence goes on along the minus strand of CANKXX010000001.1, from coordinate 683,474 downwards.
ATCCGGCTGGCCTTCACGGCGCTGCTGAGCGAGGGGCACCTCCTCCTCGAGGACTTCCCGGGCACGGGCAAGACGTCGCTCGCCCGCGCGGTCGCGCAGAGCGTGCAGGGCATGAACAACCGCCTGCAGTTCACGCCGGACCTCCTCCCCGGCGACATCACCGGGGTCAGCATCTACGACCAGCGGACGGGCGAGTTCGACTTCCACCCCGGTCCCGTGTTCGCGAACATCGTGCTCGCGGACGAGATCAACCGCGCGAGCCCCAAGACCCAGGCCGCCCTGCTCGAGGTCATGGAGGAGGGCCGCGTCACCGTGGACGGGCGGTCCCACGAGGTCGGCTCGCCCTTCATGGTCATCGCGACGCAGAACCCGATCGAGCAGGCGGGCACCTACCGGCTGCCGGAGGCCCAGCTCGACCGGTTCCTCCTGAAGACCTCGATCGGCTACCCGGACCACGCGTCGACCCTGCGCATCCTCGAGGGCGCTGGAACGCGGCCGCACGAGGTGCGGGTCCCGTCCGTGGTCACCGGCGCGACGGTGCTCGAGCTCGCCGCCACCGCCCGCACCGTGCACGTCGAGTCGTCGATCAACGACTACGTCTCGCGTCTCGTGGACGCCACCCGCTCCGCCTCCGAGGTGCGTCTCGGCGCATCCGTCCGCGGTGCCCTCGCGCTCGTCCGCGCCGCGAAGACGTGGGCGGCGGCCAACGGCAGGCACTACGTCGTCCCGGACGACGTGAAGACCCTCGCCGAGCCCGTGCTCGCGCACCGGCTCGTGCTCGAGCCCGAGGCGGAGTTCGACGGCGTCACGACGTCGAGCGTGCTCGCCCAGGTGCTCCTGGAGACGCCGCCGCCGAGTGATCGGCACGCGATGTGACGCCCTCATCCACTCGCTCGCCGCGGAGCGGGGGCCGCGTCGCCCGGCCCGCCCCGAGCGCGGGCGGCGAGTTCGCCGTGTCCGCCCCGCCGAGCGCCCAGGAGACGCGGAACCGGCGGCGGGCGCGCCCCTCACGCGGCTCGACCAGCGGATCCGGCGGGCGCTCGCGGTTCGACTCGCAGCACTCGACGGGGACCAGCGCGCTCCGCAACCGGCGCACCCGCCTCGTGGGCGGGCACACGGGGATCGCCGCCGACCTGGCGATCTCGCTCGTGCGCTTCCTCACGGCCGCCCGGCGCCTGCTCCTGCGCATCGTACGCGTCGTCGGGTCCGTCGTCACGCCGCTGGGCTGGACCATCGCCGCCCTCGTGCTGATCGGCTTCGCCGTGGGCTACGGGCTGGGCTGGCTCGAGTTCGTCGGCGTCGCCTGGGCCGGTCTCGTGCTGTTCGTCGTCGCGCTGCTCTTCCTGTTGCGGAACACCCCGCTCGAGATCCGGGTCGCGATGCCGCACACCCGGGTCGTCGTGGGCGACCGCGCTCCCGGCCAGGTCATCGTGCGCAATCCGACCGGGCACCGCCTGCTCGGCACGACGGTCGAGGTCCCGGTCGGGCGCGGGCTCGCCGAGTTCCCCGTGCCGTCGCTACGCGCCGGCCGCACGTACGAGGAGGTCTTCGTCGTCCCCACGTCCGTGCGCGGCGTGCTGGAGGTCGGGCCCGTCCGCACGGTCAAGGGCGACCCGATCGGGCTGCTGCGCCGGGAGTCCGGCGCGGCGGAGGCGCTGCGGCTCTTCGTCCACCCGCGCACCATCCCGGTGCCCAGCATGAGCACCGGCTTCGTGCGCGACCTCGAGGGCAGCCCGACGCGCGACCTCTCGGCGAACGACGTGGCCTTCCACGCCATCCGCGAGTACGCGCCGGGCGACGAGCGCCGGCACATCCACTGGCGGTCGAGCGCGAAGACCGGGGCCCTCATGGTGCGGCAGTTCGAGGAGACCAGGCGCAGCCACATCATGATCGCGCTCGGCCTCGCGTCGACCGACTACGCGACCGACGAGGAGTTCGAGCTCGCGGTGAGCGTGGCGGGGTCGCTCGGTGTCCGGGCCATCAGCGACGCGCGGAACGTGTCGATCGTCGCGAGCGAGCGCACGCCGGAGTTCGCCAAGCGCAAGACCTACGCCCTGCGGCGCCTGAGCTCGATCACGAAGGCGCGCCTGCTCGACGACCTGAGCCTCGTCCAGCGGGCGGACAACGCCGCCGCGCTCGTCGACCTCGCGCGCGTCGCGGGGGAGTCGGTGTCCGGGATGTCCGTCGCGTTCCTCGTCTGCGGCACCGGGGCCTCGAGCAGCGAGCTCCGGGCCGCGTCGATCGCCTTCCCGGTCGGGGTCGAGGTCGTCGCCGTCGTCTGCGATCCCGGCGTGACCCCTGGGCTGCGCCGCGTCGCCGGTCTGAGCGTGCTGACCGTCGGCTACCTCGACGACCTCGCCAAGTCCCTGTCGCGATCGGCGGCCGCCTGATGGCCGCGACGCAGGCCCTCGGCGTGGCTCGCCCCATCGGGCCCGAGGGGACGTCGCGCTCGCGCAAGGCGCAGAGCGCCTCCCGGGCGACGGCGAGGGGCAACTTCCTCGCCGTGATCCTGCTCCAGCTGCTCGCCGCGTACTCGCTGTGGCCCATCTACAAGACAGAGCGGTTCGCGGTGCTCGTGCTCGTCACCGTGTTCGCCGGTGCCGTCGTCGCGGGGCTGGGCGCCCGGCTCCGCTGGCAGAGCTTCACCGTGTTCATCGCGGGGCTGGCCGCCTTCCTCCTGCTCGGCGTCCCCATCGGCGTGCCGGGGCAGGCCCTGTTCGGGGTACTGCCGACACTCGACGGGCTCGAGCAGCTGCTGCTGGGGGCAGGGCTCGGCTGGAAGCAGCTGCTGACCATCTCGCTGCCGGTCGGCGACTACCAGACCCTGCTCGTGCCGGCCTTCATCCTCGTGCTCCTCACGACGATCATCGGCGTCACCGTCGCGCTGCGGACGCGGATCGGCGAGCTCGCCGTGTTCGCCCCCTCCGCCCTGCTCGTCGCCGGGATCGTGCTCGGTCCGAACACCGCGCGGTTCCCGATCGAGCTCGGGCTGACCTTCCTCGTCGGCGCCCTGCTCTGGTTCGCCTGGGTGCGCGCGAAGAGGCGCTCCGTGGCGATCCGCCTGCTCAACAGCCAGAGCGGGACGCCCGTCGAGGCGCCCGAGCGCAGCCTGCTCACCGCGGGCCGCGTGCTCGGCACCGTCGCGACCATCGCGGTGGCGGTCGTCGTGGCCGAGGGCGCCGCGACGCTCGTGCCGCCGACCGGCGACCGCGACGTCCTGCGGTCGGCGGTCGAGCAGCCCTTCGACCCGCGCGACTACACGAGTCCGCTCGCGGGCTTCCGCGAGTACTTCCAGCCCGCCATGGCCTCGTCGGCGCTGCTCACGGTCTCCGGGCTGCCCGCGGGGGCGGGGCTCCGGCTCGCGACGATGGACGCCTACAACGGCGTCGTGTACAGCGTCGGCACCCCCGACCTCTCGAGCGCCTCCGGCTCCTTCACCCGCGTCCCCTACGAGCTCGACCAGGCCGCGGTCCGGGGCCGGGTGTCGACCATCGAGGTCACGGTGGGCGCGTACGAGGACGTGTGGCTGCCGAGCGTCGGCCAGCTCGAGCGCGTGACATTCCGCGGTCCGCGCGCCGACGAGCTCGGCGACTCCTTCTACTACAACGACAACACCGGCGCGGGTGCCGTCGTCGACGGCCTGCAGCAGGGCGACTCGTACTCCCTGCGTGCCGTCGTGCCCCCGGCGCGCACCGACGACGAGCTCGCCCGCTCGAACCCGGGAGCGGCCGAGGTGCCCGCGCAGCCGCAGCTGCCCGAGGAGGTCGCGACGGCGCTCGCCGGCATGGTCGGTCCCGACCGCGCGCCCGGGCGTCGGCTCGTCGCCATGGTCAACGCGCTGCGCGAGCGCGGCTACGTCAGCCACAGCGTGGGGCCGGACGAGCCGTTCAGCCGGTCCGGCCACGCCGTCGACCGCATCGTCGAGCTGCTCACCGACGATCCCATGGTGGGCGACGCGGAGCAGTACGCCGTCGCCGCGGCCGTGCTGGCGAACGAGCTCGGCTTCCCGGCGCGGGTCGTGCTCGGCTTCCGCGCCGACGACGAGCGGGCCGGAGCGGCGCGGACCACGGTGACCGGTTCCGACCTGACCGCGTGGATCGAGGTCGACACGGCCGAGGACGGCTGGGTCGGCATCGACCCCAACCCCGAGGTGCGGGACATCCCCGAGGCGGCACCCGAGGATCCCACGTTCGTGTCGCGCCCGCAGTCCGTCGTCCCGCCGCCCGCCGAGGAGCGCACGGAGCCCGACAGGCAGACGCCGCCGGACACCTCGGACGAGGAGCCCGACGGGCAGGACCCCGTCCTCGCCCTCCTCTTCGCGGTGCTCCGCGTGCTCGGCTGGGTGCTGCTGGCCGCCGCGCTGATCGCCTCACCTTTCCTCGCGGTCCTCGGCGCGAAGCTGCGCCGGAGGCGGAGGCGGAGGCGGCGGGGGTCGCCGCTCGACCGGGTCCGCGGGGGCTGGGCGGAGTTCGCCGACACCGCTCTCGATCACGGCTACGACCTGCCGGAGTCCGGCACGCGGCGGGAGATCGCGGGCGCCGTGGGCAGCTCCGCGTCGCGCCGGCTGGCGACGGCGGCGGACCAGGCGGTCTTCTCGCCCGGTCAGGTCGACGAGGATCAGGCCGGCCAGGTGTGGTCGACAGTGCGGGAGCTGCGGGGCGCCATGGGCAGCAGTCTCACCAGATGGCAGCGCTTCCGCGCCGCCGTGTCGCTGCGCTCGCTCCGGCGGGGTGCCGGCGCGGGTCGGGGGAGGACGGAATGACCGGGGGGTCGAACGGGATGAACTGCCGGGTGTGCGGGGCGGGGCTGCGGACGGAGGCGATGTTCTGCGGGGAGTGCGGCAGCGCCGCCCGTCACCCCGGATGGATGGACGCGTCGCTCGACCGCTCCGCGCCGCGGGCCCAGACAGACGCGGGCGAGAGGACGGGCGTGCCCGGGCGTGCAAGCGTGCCTGCCCATGGGCGCGCGTCGTCGGGCTCGGCCCGGGGTGGATCGGCGTCCGGGGGCGAGCGCGCCCGCTACGAGACGACGGTGCGCACGGGTGGCGACCGCCCGGTGGACCAGCAGCCCGCTCCCGTCGACCCGCGCGCGCTCGAGCTGCGCCCGGTGGCCGGACCCGGGCCCGAGCCGGGCCTCGGGGCGGAGCTGTGGGAGCCCGCCGAGCGCGGCCCGGATCCCGAGCCGGCGTGGCTGAGGGAGCCGGACCCGGATGCGCCGAGCGCCGGCGGGAACGCGGATGAGCACCCGGACGAGCACTCGGACGAGCGCTCGGACGGGCGCGTGCGCGACGGCCGCGGCGCCCCTGCGCGCGAGCAGGAGGACCGCCGCGCGACCCTTCCCGTGCCGACCCCGGACCTGGCGCCCGGAGCGGCGGCCGAGCCGCTCGACGAGAGCACCCGTGTTCGCGGCGAGGCGACCGGGACCCTCGCCGTGGACGCCGGGCCGCGGGAGAACGTCTGTGGCACCGTCGTCGCGCGCTTCAGCACGGGCGAGGTCGTGACGCTGCACGGCACGGGCCTGATCGGCCGCAACCCCACGCCGCAGGAGGGCGAGCGGTTCGACGTGCTCGTGCGCATCCTCGATCCGGCGCGTTCGGTCTCCAAGACGCACCTGGAGTTCGTGGTCGACGCCGGGAGGCTGTGGATCCGGGACCGCTTCTCCGGCAACGGCACCATCCTGCGGCACCCGAACGGCACCGGGACGCGGTGCGAGGGCGGCAGGCGCTACCGCGTCGGTGAGGGCGACAGGATCGAGATCGGCGAGCAGCACTTTGAGGTGCGCTAGGCGGTGGCCGGGCGCGGCCGTCGCGCCGCCGTTCGTCTCCGCCGCCTGTCCGCCACCCTCGCGGTCCCGCCATCGTCCTCCACCGCGGCCCTCGGCCGCGCCCCGGGGGATCGCGCATGCTGGTGACATGGGCGGATGCGCTTCTCGCTTCCTCCCGCTCCGGATCCGGCGCCGCCGACGCCGTTCCCGTTGCTCGGCGTGCTCGCCCCCCTGCTGGTCGCCGGCGGCATCTGGGCGCTCACGCGCTCGCCCTTCGCGTTGATCTTCGCCGTGCTCAGCCCCGTCATCGCGGTCGCGAGCGTCGTCGACTCCCGCCTCCAGGCCCGCCGCCGGGCGCGCCGGGCGGCCGTCGCCGAGCGCATCGCGCTGGCCGAGCTCGCCGTCGCCATCGGGGAGGTGATGCATCAGGACCGCGGCAGGCGCTTCACCCGCACGCCGCCCGCGGGCGCCATCGTCACCGGGGTCGCGCCCGGCGCCGCGCTCTGGCGGGCGGCCGCCCCGGGCGCACGTCCCGTGGTGCTCGGCATCGGCCGGCAGCCGAGCGGCGTCCTGCTCGACGGACGCCCGGCCACCTTGCCCGCTCGGGCGCTGGCGGAGCGGGCGGCGGTCGTGGACGCGGTACCCGTGTGCGCGGACGCGGCGCTCGGGGTCGGTGTCTGCGGCCCTCCGCTCCTGACCCGCGCGCTGCTCCGCGGCCTCGTGGTCCAGCTCCTGTTCGCGGCGCCGCCGGGCACCCTGTCCGTGCGTCGTCGGCCGACCGACGGCTGGGAGTGGCTGAGCAGCGCGCCGCACCGCGCCGGGGATTGCGACGACGGTCTCGGTGAGGTCCCTGCGCATCGGTCGGCGCCGTCCGCGGAGCTCGTGCTGGCGGACGGCGCGCACGAGGTGCTGCTCGCCTGCGCGTCCACGGCGTCCGAGTTGCCCGCGGCATGCGGCACCGTCGTCGTGGTCTCCGGCGCGGCAGCGGCCCGGGTCGTGGCCGGATCGCCCGCCGCTGCCGAGGGGGAGCAGCCGCTCGAGCCCGAGCTGATCACCGCCGCACAGGCCGCGGCGGTGGCGCGGGCCCTCGCCAGCCATCCGCGAGCGCTCGCCGTGGCGGCGGGCGGCACCGTGCTGCCCCCGGTGGTCCGGCTGGTCGAGCTGCTTCCCGACGACGGGGGTCCGGCCGGCTCCCCGCTCGGGATCGGCGAGCCGACGCATCCCGCCGGCACCGGCGCGGTTCCCGCGGCTGTGGTCCGGTCGCGCGGTCTCGCCGCCCCACTCGGCGTGCGCGAGGGCGGCGCCCCGCTCGTGGTGGACCTCGTGGCGGACGGGCCGCACGCCGTCGTGGGCGGCACGACGGGCAGCGGCAAGAGCGAGCTGCTCGTCGCCTGGGTGTGCAGCCTGGCGGCGACGCACGATCCCGCCGAGGTCACGTTCCTGCTGGTCGACTTCAAGGGCGGCTCCGCGTTCGACCCGCTGGCGGCGCTGCCGCACTGCGTGGGCCTGCTCACCGACCTCGGGCCCCGGGAGGCGCAGCGCGCGCTGGCCAGCCTGCGCGCCGAGGTGCGGCACCGGGAGCGGCTGCTCCGTGAAGTCGGCGCCCGGGACATCGCGTCCTGCCCCGCCGGGTGCATGCCGCCTCGCCTCGTCGTGGTCGTCGACGAGTTCGCCGCCATGCTCACCGACTTCCCGGAGCTGCACGACCTGTTCGTGGACCTCGCCGCGCGCGGCCGCTCGCTCGGCGTCCACCTCGTGCTCTGCACGCAGCGTCCGTCGGGCTCGGTCCGCGACGCGCTCCTCGCCAACTGCAATCTCCGGCTCTCGCTGCGCGTCAACAGCAGGGCCGACAGCACGGCGCTGCTCGGCACGGACGCCGCCGCGGTCCTGCCCGCCACGCCCGTCGGGCGGTGCGTGGTGCGGGTCGGCGGCGGCGACCCGGAGCTGTGCCAGGTGGCGACGGCGGGACCGGACGCCCGGGACGTCGTGGCGCGCGTCGCCGCGCAAGGACCGGGAGGCAACGCGGCTCCTCCTCGCCGGCCCTGGCTCGAGCCGCTGCCCGCGGTGCTCGGGGTCCGCGAACTCGAGGACCCGGCCGTGCAGCGGGAGCACGTGCCCGGCGCGATCGTGTTCGGGCTGCTCGACGTGCCCGAGGAGCAGGCCCGCCGGTACGCGACCTGGCACCCCGTGGAGCACGGACCGCTGCTCGTCCTCGGCGCGGCGCGCTCGGGCAGGACGGGGGTCGTCGCGGCGCTGAGCCGCGCGAGCGGGCCGGCCCGGCCGGTGCGGATCGTGCCGTCGGAGCCCGCGGCAGCGTGGGACGCGGTCGGGGCTGCGCTCGAGGAGGTGCGGTCCTGCGGCCCGGCGATCCTGGGCGCCAGGTCCACCCCGGGCGGCGGGCGCTTCGTGCTCGCCGTCGACGACGTGGACGTGCTCCTCGGCAGGCTCGACGCGGAGTACGGCGCCGAACTCCTCGACCGGCTGGCCGCGCTGCTGCGGGAGGGCGCCGCAGCCGGCTGCGGGCTGGTGCTCACGGCGCAGCGGCTCTCGGGGGCCATCGCGCCCCTCGCCGCGCACGCCGGGCGCATCCTGCTGCTCCGCGCCGCCGGCCGTCAGGATCACGTGCTCGCCGGAGGAGACGCGCAGGTGTACGACCCGGACCTGCCGCCCGGCGGCGGCTGGTGGCAGGGGCACCGCGTCCAGGTCGCGCGCGTGCCCCCGGTGCCGCCGCCCGCACCCGCCGAACCCCGGCGGCTGCGGCTGCGGCCCGGCCGCGCGTATGCCGTCGTGTCCAGCCGGCCCGCCGAGACCGCCCGGCGGCTCGTCGCCGCCGCCACCGGGGCGCCGGTCGTCGTCTCGCACCTCGGCGCGGATCCCGCCCCGTCCCGGTCGGAGGGGGCGGAGGGGGCCACTCCGGGCGGGGACGCCATCCCCGTGCTGCTCGGCGACCCCGACGAGTGGCAGGCCCAGTGGGGCGCGCTGCAGTCCGCGCGGCGCACGCGCTGCATGGTCTTCGACGGCTGCAGCCCCAGGGACCTGCGGGCGCTCGCTCGCCTCCGCGGCCTTCCGCCCCTGCTCGGCGACGCCCGGTCCGTCTGGTTCCTCGAGCCGGGCGGGGAGCCGGAGCGTCGGGCCTGGCCGGAGAAACCGGAGGGGTCGGAGTGAGCGGCGGTGCGCGGGACGCGGGCCCCGTGGGACCCGGCGGAACCGAGCCGCTGCGGGGACGGGGTCAGGCGGCCGCGAGCACCGAGTCGATCGAGCGGTGCTCGAGTCCGTGCGCCGTGGCGACCGGCACGCTCGTGACGGCGCCAGCAAAGGTGTTGAGGCCGAGCGCGAGCGCGGGGTCGGACGACAGCGCGTCCCGCCAGCCGGCCGACGCGAGTGCCCGCACATAGGGGAGCGTCGCGTTGGTGAGCGCGTAGGTCGAGGTGTGGGGGACCGCGCCCGGCATGTTCGCGACGCAGTAGAAGAGCGACCCGTGCACCGGGAAGGTCGGCTCCGCGTGCGTCGTGGGGTGCGAATCCTCGAAGCAGCCGCCCTGGTCGACGGAGATGTCGACGAGCACGCTGCCCGGCTTCATGCGCGACACGAGCTCGTTGCTCACCAGCTTCGGCGCCTTGGCGCCCGCCACGAGCACGGATCCGACGACGAGGTCCGCGGCGAGCAGCGCATTCTCGATCTCGAAGGCGTTGGACGCGATGGTCTTGACCCGGCCCGCGTAGTGCGCGTCGAGCTCCCGCAGCCGGAAGATGTTGGTGTCGAGCACCGTCACCTCGGCACCGAGGCCCACGGCGACGGACACGGCGTTCGTGCCCGCGACGCCGCCGCCGAGGACCGTGACCCGGGCCGGGTGGGTACCGGGAACGCCGGGCACGAGCAGGCCGGGGCCGCCGCTCGGCTTGAGCATCGTGTGCGCACCGACGATGGGGGCGAGGCGCCCCGCCACCTCGCTCATCGGGGCGAGCAGCGGCAGGGCCCGGGTGGGCAGCTGCACCGTCTCGTAGGCGATGGCCGTGACGCCGGCCGCCGTCAGCGCCGCGGTGAGCTCCGGCTCCGCGGCGAGGTGGAGGTACGCGAACAGGGTGAGGTCGGGCCGGAAGTAGCGGTACTCGGCCGCGATCGGCTCCTTGACCTTGAGCACGAGCTCGCTCGCCCAGGTGCTCTCGGCGTCGGGCGCGATCTCCGCGCCCGCCGACGCGTACGCCTCGTCGGATATGGACGAGCCGACACCCGCGCCGGACTGCACCACGACCGCGTGGCCGCGCGCCACGAGGTCGTGCACCCCCGAAGGAGTGATCGCCACACGGAACTCGTTGTTCTTGATCTCTGTCGGGACGCCGATCCTCATGGCGCAACCATATCGATCAGGAGGAGAAGGCCGCCGCCGCCACCGCGATGACGCAGCCGAGTCCGACCACGGCGATCGCGATCATGAGCGCCGCCATGGTGCCGAGCCGCTTCCGCCCCGGCTCGGTCCGCAGCCGGACGACGACCATGGCGGTGTAGAGGCCGAGCACGGAGACGAGGCCGAACAGCGCGACCCCGGGCGGGTCGAGGGGGAGCTCGAACGTGAGGATCACCGCGCAGATGAACGTCAGCAGCCCGCCGAGGATCAGCCAGATGCCGCCGTTCGACGTCGTCAGCGACGCCTGGTTGCGCATCAGGGTGGGGTCGTCCTCGTCGTCGTCCGGGTAGCTCATGGCGTGGTCACCGCGGGGCTCACGCGGATGGCGCCGACCCGCAGGCCGCCGCCGAGGACCTCGAGCTCGAGGTCCGGCCGCAGGCGCTCCACCTGGTCGCGCGTCACGGCGCCGACCGACGCCAGGAGCTCGAGCGCCACAATCGTCGCGACCCTCAGGTTGCCGTCGAGCACCTTAAGCGCCACCGTCGTGCCGTCCTGCGCCGCTATGACCATGACGCCCTCGGCGCCGCCCTTGGCGATGAGCCCGAGGCGCTCGATGACGATCGTGTTCGCGCGGCCCGGGCCGTCGATGACCCAGCCGTTCTCGCGGATGGCGGCGGCGAGCGACGCGGCCCGGCGGAAGATCTCGAACGGCGAGGAGACCGAGCTCGTGCTGATCTTCGCGATGCCGCGGGCGAGGCCGGTCACGGAGATCGCGTACACCGGCGCGCCGCAGCCGTCGACGCCGGTCGCCGCGATCCGCTCGCCGGCGAAGCGCTGCAGCACGTCGCGGATGCGCTCCTGCAGCGGGTGGTCGACGTGCAGGTAGGTCGTCGGGTCCCAGCCGTTCTGCACGCAGGCGAGCAGCATGGCGGCGTGCTTGCCGGAGCAGTTCATGTAGACGGGGGAGGGCGTCGCCCCGGAGCGCACGAAGTCGTCGCGCGCCGCCGCGTCCGTCGGGCGGTCGGCGGGGCACTGGAGCGCCTCCTCACCGAGGCCCGCGCGAGCGAGCACGCTGCGGACGAGCGCGACGTGCTTCGCCGTGCCGCTGTGGCTCGCGGTCGCGATCACCATTTCCTCGGGCGACAGGTCGACCCCGCTCGCCAGCACCGCGAGCGCCTGGAACGGCTTCATGCAGGAGCGGGGGAAGATCGGTGCGTTCACGTCACCGAGGCTGCGGAGCGCCGTACCGTCGGGACCGAGCACGACGGCGGAGCCCGCGTGTCTCGACTCGACGAATCCGCTCCGGTCGAGGGTTGCCAGCTCGACCGCATCGCCGGTGGTGAAGGTGCCGCTCATTCGTTCCGCCTTACTCGTCAACGGTGAGATGCCCACCTCGGCTCCTCCTCGAACGCGGGGAGGACCGGGGTGGGCACCTCGGGTGGTGTGCTTCCGGTCCTACAGGGTCGCGAAGCCCTCTGCGAGCACGTCGAGCGCGTCGTCGAGGAGCTCGTCCGACAGGGCGAGGCTGGGCAGGAAGCGCAGGACGCTGCCGTAGGTGCCTGCGGTGAGCAGCAGCACGCCGTTCTGCGCCGCGTACTCCGCGAGCGCTGTGACGGCCGCCGCGTTCGGCTCCTTGGTGGTGGACCCGGTGCCGGGCTGCACGAGCTCGATGGCCACCATCGCGCCGATGCCGCGCACGTCGCCGATGATGTCGTACTCCTCCTGCAGGGCGGTGAGCCGGGCCTTCAGCTTCTTCTCGATGCGCTTGCCCTCGTCGAGGAGGTTGTCGCGCTCGATGGCCTCGAAGACGGCGACCGCGGCCGCCGCGGAGACGGGGTTGCCGCCGAAGGTGCCGCCGAGGCCGCCGGGCAGGGCGGAGTCCATGATCTCGGCGCGGCCGGTGACGCCGGCGAGCGGGAGGCCGCCGGCGATGCCCTTGGCCGAGAGGATCAGGTCGGGCACGAGGCCGAAGTGCTCGCTCGCCCAGTACGCGCCGGTGCGGGCCATGCCGCTCTGGATCTCGTCGGCGATGAAGACGACGCCGTTCGCCGTGCACCACTCCTGGAGCGCGGGCAGGTAGCCGTCGGCGGGGACCATGAAGCCGCCCTCGCCCTGGATCGGCTCGACCACGAGGCAGGCGAGGTCGACGGCGCCGATGCGCTTCTCGAGGTAGGCGATCGTGCGCGCCGCGGCCTCCTGGCCGCTGAGCCCGTCGTGGTAGGGGTACGAGCTCGGGGCGTGGTAGACGTCGCCGGCGAACGGGCCGAAGCCGGTCGCGTAGGGGGCGGCCTTGTAGTTCATGGCCATCGTGAGATTCGTACGGCCGTGGTAGGCGTGGTCGAGCACGGCGACGGCGCGGCGGCCGGTGTACCGGCGCGCGATCTTCACGCCGTTCTCCACCGCCTCGGCCCCGGAGTTCACGAGCACCGTGCGCTTCGGGTGGTCGCCCGGCGTGTGCTCGGCGAGCAGCTCCGCGACGCGGACGTACTCCTCGTACGGCGTGATGGTGAAGAGCGTGTGCAGGAAGTCGTTCAGCTGGCCCGCGGCGGCATCGACGACCGAGGACCGCGTGTGGCCGACCGTCGTCACGCCGATGCCGGCGCCGAGGTCGATGAACTGGTTGCCGTCGACGTCGACGAGGATCGGGCCGTGGGCCCGCTCGATGTAGACGGGCAGCGTGGAGGAGACGCCCGGCGGCACGACGGCGACGCGGCGCGCGTGCAGCTCCTGGGACTTGGGACCGGGGATCGCGGTGACGATCTTCCGCTCCTGCGTGACGGTTGTGCCGGGGGCAGAGGATGCGGTGTCGAGGGTGTTCGTCATGGTGCTTCGAGCCTACCCGCCGCCCCCCGGCGCACCCTTCGCGCCACGTGCGGGCGGCCCGCCAAACCAGTGCGGAAAACTGCCAACGTCCTCGGCCGGTCACCACTCGGCGCTGCTAGCGTGGCGCCGGTGAAGATCGATCACGAGTACGCGCTCTCGCTCGAGTGGACCGGGAACCGGGGAGTCGGTACCGCCGACTACCGCTCCTACGGCCGCGACCACGTGGTCGGCGCGCCGGGGAAGCATGCCATCGAGGGATCCGCGGACCGGGTGTTCCGCGGCGACACGGATCGGTGGAACCCGGAGGAGCTGCTGCTCGCGGCCCTCACCCAGTGCCACCTGCTGTCCTACCTGCACGTCGCGGCGAGCAACGGGATCGTCGTCGTCGCGTACACGGACGACTCCGTCGGCACGATGGTGCAGACCGGCGACGGCGGCGGCCGCTTCACGAGGGCGCTCCTGCGCCCCACGGTCACCATCACCGACGAAGGCAGCCGCGACCTTGCGCTCGCGCTGCACGCCCGGGCGAACGAGCTCTGCTTCATCGCCTCATCGGTCAACTTCCCCGTCGACCACGAGCCGACCATCCTCGTCGCCTGACCGACCCGGCACCCGCCGTTCAGGCGGTATTGCGATTCGTCCTGCAGACTGGATGCTTCGTGCCCGCGGGCGGGCGCGCCACGAACAAGAAGAAAGCAGCACTGTGAAGCGACGCATCCCCCTGTTCCTCGCCGCCGCGTCGATCCTCGCCCTCACCGGGTGCACGGGATCGACGAGCGAGGAGCCGACGGCGAGCAGCACCCCCACGGCCGGCGTCGCGGAGTGTGCGGACACGGCGTCCGGCGCGGCCTCCGAGGCCGTCAAGGTCACCGGTGACGTGGGCAGCGCCCCGACCGTGACGATCGACGGACCGGTCGAGGTTGCCGAGAAGACCGAGCGCACCGTCGTGACCGAGGGCGACGGCGAGGAGGTCGAGCCGGGCGACTCGGCGAAGATCGCGATCGCGGCGTACAACAGCGCGACCGGGGCGGCGCTCGAGGCGCTCCCGTACAACGCCGAGCAGGCCGTGCCGCTCGCCGTCGACGACAGCCAGACGCTCGCGGCCATCGTCCGCGGCGTCGAGTGCACGAACGTCGGCTCGCGCATCGTCACCGTGCCGTCGGCGGACGACTCCTTCAGCGCCGAGGCGGCGACGCAGCTCGGCCTCGGCGAGGGCGAGAGCGCCGTCTTCGTGATCGACGTGCTCGGCCTCGTGCCCGACCGGGCGACCGGCGCGGACCAGGACGCTCCCGAGGGCTTCCCGACCGTCGAGCTCGACGACGACGGCAAGCCGACGGTCACCATCCCGGAGGGCGACGCGCCCGCCGAGCTGCAGATCGCGACCATCAAGGCCGGCGAGGGCGCCGTGGTGCAGGAGGGCGACAGCGTCACCGTGCAGTACCAGGGCTCGCTCTGGGCCAGCGGCGAGGTCTTCGACCAGAGCTGGGGCCGGGCTCCGGCCTCCTTCCAGACCACCGGCGTCGTGCCCGGCTTCTCCAAGGCGCTCGTGGGCCAGAAGGTCGGCTCCCAGGTGATCGCCGTGATCCCGCCGAGCGAGGGCTACGGCGAGGCCGGCCAGCCCGACGCGGGGATCAGCGGCACGGACACGCTCGTGTTCGTGATCGACATCCTCGACACCATCTCCGCGCCGGTCCAGTAGGCAGGGCGGAACGGACATCAGCCCCGGCGGTCGCCTGCGACCGCCGGGGCTTCGTCGTTCCCGCCCGGGCCGCCGGGATCTCAGGACCTCGGCGGGTGGGAGGATGGTGCGATGCGCAGGATTCTCGTGCTCGGCTCCACCGGTTCCATCGGCGTTCAGGCCCTCGAGGTGATCGCGGCCAACCCCGACCGGTTCGAGGTCGTCGGCCTCGCCGCGGGCACCCGGCGCGAGGCGGTCGAGGCCCAGGCGAAGGCGCACGGCGTCGAGCACGTCGCGCTCGGCGCGGACGAGGCCGAGCAGCTGGTGCGCACCGTCGAGGCCGACGTCGTGCTGAACGGCATCACCGGATCGGTGGGCCTCGGGCCGACGCTCGCCGCGCTCGAGGAGGGCCGCACGCTCGCCCTGGCGAACAAGGAGTCGCTCATCGTCGGCGGCGAGCTCGTAAAGCGCGCGGCGGCGCCGGGGCAGATCGTGCCCGTCGACTCCGAGCACTCCGCCATCGCCCAGGCGCTCCGGGGCGGCTCGCCGGACGAGGTGCGCCGCCTCGTCGTCACCGCCTCCGGGGGACCGTTCCGCGGCCGCACGCGCGAGCAGCTGACGGACGTGACGCCCCGCGACGCCCTCGCCCACCCCACCTGGGACATGGGCCTCGTCATCACGACGAACTCGGCGACGCTCGTCAACAAGGGTCTCGAGGTGATCGAGGCGCACCTGCTGTTCGACATCCCGTTCGACCGCATCGACGTCGTCGTGCACCCGCAGTCGATGATCCACTCGATGGTGGAGTTCGTCGACGGCTCGACGCTCGCCCAGGCGTCGCCGCCGGACATGCGTCTGCCCATCGCCCTCGGCCTTGCCTGGCCCCGGCGGGTGCCCGGCGCCGGGGCACCGATGGACTGGACGACGGCGGCGACCTGGACCTTCGAGCCGCTGGACGACGACGTCTTCCCCGCGGTCGCGCTCGCGAAGCGGGTGGGCGTGGCGGGCAAGACCTGGCCGGCCGTGTTCAACGCGGCGAACGAGCAGGCCGTCTCCGCCTTCCACGCGGGCCGGATCGGCTTCCTCGACATCGTGGACACCGTGCAGCGGGTCGTCGACGCGCACGACGCCGAGAGCGGCCCGCTCACCCGAGAGACGCTGGCCGAGGCGGAGCGCTGGGCCCGTGCGACGGCCGACGCCCTCGTCGCCCGCTGACCCTGCCCTCCTGCATCCCGGGTAGCCCCGTTCCGAATTCAGGCTGAAATGCCGACACGCCGCATCCGGGGGGCCGGAACTGCGGCGTGTCGCAGGTGAGCCTGAAATGCGGACAGGGCTGGGGGACGCGGGGAAAAAAGCTCCGGGGTGCGGATTGCCGGCGGGGCGGGATGCGAGCGGGCTGGGGGGATGCGGGTCGAGAGGGGTGGTGATGCGGCGCTAGCCGTTGCCCCTGCCGCCGTTGCCGCCGCCGTTCCCGTTTCCTCCGCCGTTGTTGCCGCCGCCGTTTCCGTTCCCGCCGCCGTTTCCGTTCCCGTTGCCGTTCCCGGGCACGACCGTCTCGCTGGGGTCGGGGTCAGGCTCCGGCTCCGGCTCCGGTTCGGGCTCGGGCTCCGGTTCCGGCTCGGGCTCCGGCTCGGAGGTCGTCGGCGCGGGCGGAGTGACGGGCGTCTGCGGGGTCGTCGGGGCCGGTGCGGGCACGACGGGGGCCGTCGTCTCCTCGGGCGCCGGCTCCTCGGTCTCCTCGGGCAGGGGCTCCTCGGTCTCCGCCGGCTCCTCGGTCTCCTCGGCCGTCGGCTCGGGCTCGGGCGTGTTCTCCCCGGCGGGCTCCTCGGTCTCCTCCGGCGCCAGCGCTGCCGTCAGCTCCGCGGTCACGGCCTGGATCGCGGCGAGGATGGCATCCCGCTTCGCCGCGGTGATGTCGCCACGCGCGAGCGCGGCCTCCACCTCGGCGGTCAGCTCCACGAGCTCGTCGAGTGCCGCCTGGTAGTCCTCGCCCGCGGCGGACTCGGTCACCTCGAGCACGCGCGACTGGAACGCCTGCACGGCGGACTCTCCTGCGGAGGGCGGGGCGGTGCAGCCCGCGAGCAGGAGCGCGGAGGTCGCGACGAGGGCGAGCGACGCAGCGCGGGTCCGGGTCCGGGTGCGCGTGCGGACGGGACGGGCGCGCGTGGGCCGAGGAGTCGGGGACTGCGCCCCGCGTTTCGGGTCGGACGTCATTCTGGGGTCTCCACGCTCTCCTGCAGCCGCTCCAGCGACGTACCGATCGGTCCCGGAACCGGGGGATAGGTCGCCTCGGGGCCGGGTGCCGACGACGAGACCGCGGAGGTGATGCCCCAGGCGGCGAGCGCGAGCAGCACGGCCGCGACGACGGTGCCGATCAGAGCGCCGGCCCTCCGGCGCCGGCGGGGGGCGTCGGTGTCGGCCGGGGCAGCGGGCGCGAGCGCGGCGTCCGAACGATCCTCGGGATCCCGGAGGATGCTCAGCGGGTCGTCGGCCTGCGGCAGGACGTGGGTCGCGGCGGAGACGGGGGTGCGGGTGCCGGTCGCCGGGGGCATGCCGCGGGTCGGCTCGTCGAGCAGGGCGATGTCGGCCGTGTCCCCGCCGGCCGGCGAGCCCGGCTGCTGCGGGAGCAGCGCCGTCGCGAGGAGCCCGCTGCCGCCGAGCTCCGCGCGGTCCGTCGCCGTGGCGACCGTCGCGGTGCCCGGCGAGGCGACGGGCGGACGGGAGAGCCGGCGCAGGACGGTGGACACCTCGCGGGCGCTCGGCCGGTCCTCCGGCTTCCGGGCGGTCATGGCCCGCAGCAGCGCCGTCCACTCGGGCGAGAAAGAGGCGGGCACGTCGGGATCGCGCAGCACCCGGGCCATGATCGACTCGGTCGCCCCGCCGGGGAACACCTTCTCGCCGGTGAGGCACTCGAGCAGCACGAGCCCGAGCGCGTAGATGTCGGCGGGCGGCCCCACGGACTCGCCCATGGCCTGCTCCGGGCTCAGGTAGGTGACCGTGCCGATGATCGCGCCCGTGGAGGTCACGTGCGCGCCGTCGACGATGCGCGCGATGCCGAAGTCGGCGAGCTTCGTGCGCACGCCCGTGTCGTCCTCGGCAGGGTCGACCAGGAGGATGTTGCCCGGCTTGATGTCACGGTGCACGACGTCGCGGCGGTGGATGTAGTGCAGGGAGTCGGCGAGGTCGGCGCCCGTGGCGGCCACCTCGCGGAAGGTCATCGGCCCCTGCGCCATCCGGTCGCGCAGCGTCACGCCGTGCACGAACTCCATCACCAGGAAGGCGCGCGGCCCGTCCGGGGTGTCGGCGGCGCCTGCGTCGAAGAGGGTCACGAGGCCGGGGTGGCTGAGGCTCGCGAGCAACCGCACCTCGCCCTGCTGCCGGCGGAGGTCGTCGGCGTCCGCGGAGTTGGCGGAAAGGATCTTCGCCGCGACGGGGCGCCCGAGCAGCTCGTCGGTGGCGCGGTACACGGTGGCCATGCCTCCTCGGCCGGCCACCTCCTCGAGGCGGTACCGCCCCGCGAACAGGGAGCCGAGGAGCCCGTCGCCCGTGCGCGCGTTCAGCGAATCGTCGCCCATGCCGTCACGCTCCCGCCTCATCGGTGTGTCAATGCTACCCAGGCGCCCGACGGGCGCGGATCGTGTCCGGTTCGACGCGGCCACCCCCTGCGGGCTCCAAGACTGCCGCCGCTATCCTGTGCGGTGTGGACGTCCTCCTCTATATCCTCGGCATTCTCGCGGTGCTCGTCGGCCTCGCGGTGTCGATCGGTCTGCACGAGGTCGGCCATCTCGTACCCGCCAAGCTGTTCGGCCTGAAGGTCACGCAGTACATGATCGGCTTCGGTCCGACCCTGTGGTCGAAGCGCCGGGGCGAGACGGAGTACGGCGTCAAGGCCATCCCCCTCGGCGGCTACATCTCCATGATCGGGATGTTCCCGCCCGCGAAGCAGGGCGGGGCGATGCGTACCGCGAGCACCGGGTTCTTCAACACCCTCGTTCAGGACGCCCGCTCGGCCAGCGCCGACTCGGTCGGCGACGGCGAGGAGAGCCGGGCCTTCTACCGCCTTCCCGTCCGCAAGCGCGTCGTCATCATGCTCGGCGGTCCGGTGATGAACCTTCTCATCGGCGTCGTCCTGTTCGCCGTGCTCCTCATGGGCTTCGGTGTCGCGCAGTCGAGCACGACGCTCGCCAGCGTGAGCGAGTGCGTGCTCCCCGCGACGAGCCAGCGGCAGACCTGCGAGCCCGGCGACACGGCGTCGCCCGGCGCGGCGGCCGGGCTCCGCCCCGGCGACACGATCGTCGCGATCGACGGAACCGCCGTCACGTCGTGGGAGCAGGCGTCGGCCATGATCCGCGACGCGCCGGGCGAGGACCTGGCGTTCGAGGTGGAGCGCGAGGGCGGCACCCAGACGCTCACCGTCACCCCGCTGCTCTCCGAGCGCTACGTGCTCGACGAGCGCAACGAGATCGTCGAGGACGCGAACGGCGACCCGGTCACCCGCGACGTCGGCTTCATCGGCATCGGCCCGACCCAGGAGGTCGTGCGCCAGCCGGCCTCGGCGGTGCTCCCGTTCGTGGGCGACAACATCGGGCGGGTCGCCGGCATCCTCGTCACGCTGCCCCAGCACCTCATGGACGTCGCTCAGTCCACCTTCGGCGGGGAGGAGCGCGACCCCAACGGCCTCATCAGCGTCGTCGGCGTCGGCCGCGTCGCCGGCGAGATCGCGAGCCTCGACGAGGTGCCGCTCGACGCGAAGGTGTCCGGCCTCATCGGGCTGATCGGCTCGCTCAACATCGCCCTGTTCGTCTTCAACCTCATCCCGCTGATGCCTCTCGACGGCGGGCATGTGGCGGGTGCGCTCTGGGAGGGCATCCGCCGCACCTTCGCGAAGCTGTTCCGCCGCCGGGACCCGGGCCCGGTGGACACGGCGAAGCTCATGCCCGTGACATTCGCGGTCGTGATCCTGCTCGGCGGGATGAGCGCGCTGCTCATCTACTCCGACCTTGTGAACCCCATCCGCTTCTTCGGCTGAGCGGGGCGGATTCCGCCGTAGGCGCACCGTCATTCTTCGCGCAGATTAGGCACGTAAGCTGTTCGGGTGCCAGCAGTCAATCTAGGAATGCCCAAGGTCCCCGAGGTCTTGGCGCCGCGCCGCAAGACCAGGCAGATCAGTGTCGGCAAGGTCAAGGTAGGCGGAGATGCGCGCGTGAGCGTGCAGTCCATGACCACGACCCAGACCACCAACATCAACGCGACACTGCAGCAGATTGCGGAGCTCACCGCGAGCGGCTGCGACATCGTGCGCGTCGCCGTGCCGCACCAGGACGACGCGGACGTGCTGAAGATCATCGCCGCGAAGAGCCAGATCCCCGTGATCGCGGACATCCACTTCCAGCCGCGCTACGTGTTCACCGCCATCGACGCCGGCGTCGGTGCGGTGCGCGTGAACCCCGGCAACATCCGCAAGTTCGACGACAAGGTCGGCGAGATCGCGGCCGCGGCGAAGGCGGCGGGCGTGAGCATCCGCATCGGCGTGAACGCCGGATCCCTCGACCCGCGCCTGCTGCAGAAGTACGGCAAGGCCACTCCCGAGGCGCTCGTCGAGTCCGCGGTGTGGGAGGCGAGCCTCTTCGAGGAGCACGACTTCCACGACTTCAAGATCTCGGTCAAGCACAACGACCCCATCGTCATGGTCAAGGCGTACCGGCTGCTCGCCGAGCGCGGCGACTGGCCGCTGCACCTCGGCGTGACCGAGGCCGGCCCCGCCTTCCAGGGCACCATCAAGTCGGCGACCGCGTTCGGCATCCTCCTCTCCGAGGGCATCGGCGACACCATCCGCGTGTCCCTCTCCGCGCCGCCCGCCGAGGAGGTCAAGGTCGGCCTGCAGATCCTGCAGTCGCTCAACCTCCGCGAGCGCAAGCTCGAGATCGTGTCCTGCCCCAGCTGCGGTCGCGCCCAGGTCGACGTCTACACCCTCGCCGACAGCGTCACCGAGGGACTCAAGGGCGTCACCGTGCCGCTGCGCGTCGCGGTCATGGGCTGCGTCGTCAACGGACCCGGCGAGGCGCGCGAGGCGGACCTCGGCGTGGCGTCCGGCAACGGCCGCGGCCAGATCTTCGTCAAGGGCGAGGTCGTCAAGGTCGTGCCCGAGTCCGAGATCGTGGAGACCCTCATCGCGGAGGCGAATCGCATCGCCGCCGAGATGCCCGCGGGCGCCGTGGGAGCACCACAGGTCGTGACAGCGTAACCTCAAGGTCGTAGGTCGACTCCCGAGCCCATTTCCGGGCGCTCGGCCGATGATGCAAGCTCTTCGCGACCGGCTCCGAGGTCTCCTCGGTGGCTGGAGCGTGCGAGGGCTCGTGTCAACAGAAGAATATGAAGGATGCAAGTGAGCGGTAATGCCAGTTTCCGGCACGAGAACGTGGCGCTGCTGTCGGTCTCGGCCGTACAGGCGCCCGAGGTCGTGTCCTCCGAGCACATCGACTCCCTTCTGAAGCCCACCCTGAAGCGGCTCCGGCTGCCCGAGGGCCTGCTTCAGCGGGTCGCCGGTGTGCTGGAGCGACGCAGCTGGAACGACGACCTCTCCTTCGACGACGCGGCGACGCTCGCCGGACAGCGCGCCCTCGCCGAGTCCGGTGTCGACCCGTCGGAGGTCGGCCTGCTCATCAACACGTCCGTCACCCGGACGCACCTCGAGCCCTCCGTCGCCGTGCGCATCCACCACGGCCTCGGCCTGCCGTCGTCCGCGCTCAACTTCGACATCGCGAACGCGTGTCTCGGCTTCGTGAACGGCATGACCCTCGCGGCGCAGCTCATCGACTCCGGCCAGATCAAGTACGCGGTCATCGTGGACGGCGAGGACGCCGGCGACGTGCGCCACAACACCGTGCAGCGGCTGCTGCGGATGGGCGTGACCCGCAAGGACTTCATGCAGGAGTTCCCGAGCCTCACCCTCGGCGCGGGCGCGGCCGCCGCGGTGATGGGCCCGGCGGACCTGCACCCGGAGGGACACCGCATCCTCGGTGGGATCACGCGCGCCGCGACCCAGCACAACGCGCTCTGCGTCGGCGACGTCGACGGCATGTTCACGGACGCGAAGGCGCTGCTCCGCGGCGGCATGGAGCTCGTCGTGGACGCCTGGAACGAGGCGAAGCCCAACTGGGACTGGACCCGCATGGACCGTTACATCCTGCACCAGGTCTCCGACGTGCATACGAACGCGATCATCAAGGCCGCGTCGCTCGACAAGACGCGCGTGCCCAAGACGTACCCGTTGCTCGGCAACGTCGGACCGGCGTCCATCCCCATCACGCTCGCCGGCGAGGTCTCGACGCTCGTCCGCGGCCAGCGCGTGCTGTGCATGGGCGTGGGGTCGGGGCTCAACACCGCGATGACCGAGATCGTCTGGTAGAGCGGCGTGTCGACCCGGGCGACAACCGCCCGCGCCGTTGCGGCGCGCGCTGACGCAACCCTGCCCCCGCATCCGCTGCCCGGACTCGATCCCGCGTTCTCCCGGCTCGTCCGCGTGCCCGCGCGCGGCGACGGCACGGCCGATCGGACCTGGCACCTGCTCGACAACGGCCCCCGCCTGGCGGCGCTCGGCATCGAGCCGCGCGGCACCGTGCTCTGCGTGCACGGGAACCCGACCTGGTCGTACCTCTGGCGGCGGCTCGTCTCCGCCGCGACGGACGCCGCCGTCGCGTCCCCCGCGGACGCCTGGCGGGTCGTCGCGGTCGACCAGCTCGACATGGGCTTCTCGGAGCGGACCGGCGAGCGCCGCCCGCTCGCGACCCGCATCGCGGACCTCGACGCGCTGACCGACGAACTCGGGCTCGACGGCCCGGTCGTCACCCTCGGCCACGACTGGGGCGGCGTCGTGTCCCTCGGCTGGGCCGTGGACCATCCGGAATCGCTCGCCGGTGTCGCCGTGCTCAACACGGCCGTGCACCAGCCGGAGCACCTCCCGATCCCCGCGCCCCTGCGCCTCGCCCTCCGCCGGTCGCTGCTGACCCGGAGCACGGTCGGCACCCCCGCCTTCCTCGAGACCACCCTCGCGCTCGCCCATCCGCCCCTTGCCGCCGACGTGCGCGATGCGTTCCGCGCGCCGTACCGCGGCGCCGACCGGCGGGGCGGCATCGGCGGCTTCGTCGCGGATATCCCGGTGGGGCCGGAGCACGAGAGCTTCGCGGAGCTCGAGCGGGTGGCGGCGGGCGTCGCCGCGCTCGACGTGCCCGCCCTGTTCCTCTGGGGGCCGCGCGACCCGGTGTTCGGCGAGCAGTACCTCGCCGACCTGCTGCAGCGCGTGCCGCACGCCGACGTGCACCGCTTCGAGGGCACGGGGCACCTGATCGCGGAGGACGCCGAGTACGCGCCCGTGGTGCTCGACTGGCTGCGCGAGCGCATCCGGCCCGGCGCGGTCGCGTCTGGTCCTGCGGCCGGTTCCGCCACCGACCCGTCCGTGTCCGCCGACGACGCGTCCTCCACGGTCCCGCACGACTTCCGGCCGCTCTGGCGGAACCTCGACGACCTCGCGGACAGCACGCTGCCCGCTCTCGTGGAGATGGCGCCGCGCGCCGGCGGCGGTCCCCGCACGGTGACCTGGGCGATGCTGTCCCGCCGGGTCGGCGAGATCGCCGCGGGCCTCGTGGCCAGCGGCGTGCGCGCCGGGGACCGGGTGTCCCTGCTCGTGCCGCCGGGTGCGGATCTCACCGCGGTCCTCTACGCCTGCCTGCGGATCGGCGCTATCGTCGTCGTCGCGGACGCGGGGCTCGGCATCCGCGGCCTCAGCCGCGCCGTGCGCGGCGCGCGCCCGGACCACGTCATCGGCATCGAGACGGCCCTCGCGGCCGCGCGCGCCCTCGGCTGGCCGGGGCAGCGCTTCTCCGCCACCACCCTGCCCGCGCCCGTCGCCGCGGCGCTCGGCGTGCGAGCCGGCCTGCCGCAGCTCGCCGCCCTCGGGGCCGAGCGGGGCGGCGGGGCGATCCTCCCGCCCGAGCCCGCCCCCGACGACATCGCGGCGGTGCTGTTCACCTCCGGGTCGACGGGACCGGCCAAGGGCGTCGTGTACACGCACCGCAGGCTTGCCGCCGTGCGCGACGCGCTCTCCGCCCAGTACGGGGTCGGGGTCGGCACCGGGCTCGTGGCCGGGTTCGCGCCCTTCGCCCTGCTCGGCCCGGCGCTCGGTGCGACCAGCGTCACGCCAGACATGTCCGTCACCCGCCCGGGCACGCTCACCGCGACCGCCGTCGCCGACGCCGCTCGCGCGGTGGACGCCACCGTGTTGTTCGCCTCGCCCGCCGCGCTCACCAACGTGCTCGCGACCGCCGGGAGCCTGGACGAGGGCGGGCGCGCGGCGCTCGGTGCCGTGCGCACTCTGCTCTCCGCGGGCGCGCCGCTCGGGCTCCCGCTGCTCGAGCGCGTCGCGGCCCTGCTGCCGGCCGCATCCGTGCGCACCCCCTACGGCATGACCGAGGGACTGCTCCTCACCGACATCGACCTGCCGGGCATCCGCGAGGCCGCCGCCCAGGACGACGAGGGCGTGTGCGTCGGCCGGCCGCCTGGGATGGTGCACCTGCGGGTGAGCCCCCTCGGTGCGCTCGGCGAGGCGACCGGCCCGTTGACGGCGGAGCCCGGCGTGACCGGCGAGATCGTGGTGTCCGCGCCGCACGTGAAGGAGCGCTACGACCGGCTCTGGGTCACCGACTCCGCGAGTCGGCGGGACCGCGACGAGGGCCGCACCTGGCACCGCACCGGCGATGTGGGGCACTTCGACGCCGCGGGGCGGCTCTGGGTCGAGGGACGGCTGCCGCACGTGCTCACCACGGCGGACGGCTCCGTGACCCCGGTCGGGCCCGAGCAGCGGGCCGAGACGGTGCCCGGAATCGCGCGCGCCGCGGCCGTCGGGGTGGGACCCGCGGGGACGCAGCAGATCGTCATCGTCGCGGAGACCAGGCCGGCCGCGCGACGCGTCGACCGCGCCTCGGCGGAGCTCACCGCCGCCGTGCGGGAGGCCGTCGGGCTGCCCGTCGCCGCCGTGCTCCTCGTTCCCGTGCTGCCCACCGACATCCGGCACAACTCGAAGATCGACCGCGCCGCCCTCGCCCGCTGGGCCGGCGGCATCCTGGCCGGCGGCCGGCGGGTGGCGCCGTGACGGTCCTCGTCACCGGCACGAGCGGACTGCTCGGCGCGGGCGTCGCGGACGCGTTGCTCGCGCGCGGCACCGCCGTGCGGACGTTCCAGCGCGGCGCGTCCGCATCCCGGACCGCCGAGGGCGTGGGGGAGGACCTGCGCGGCAGCGTGACGGATCCCGCCGCCGTCGCGCGCGCGGTCGACGGTGTCGACGCCGTGATCCACCTCGCGGCGAAGGTGTCGCTTGCGGGTGACGAGCGCGACTTCGAGACCGTCAACGTGGGCGGCACGCGGCTGCTCCTCGACGCGGCCGAGCGGGCGGGCGTGTCGCGCTTCGTCTTCGTGTCGTCGCCGTCGGTGGCGCACGCGGGCATCTCCATCGTGGGCGACGACGCCCTGCCCGCCGATCCCGTGCGCGCCCGCGGCGCCTACGCCCGCACCAAGGCGGCCGCCGAGCTCGCGGCCCTCGCGGCGGATGCCCCGGGCTTCGCCACCGTCGCCGTGCGCCCGCACCTCGTCTGGGGACCGAACGACACCCAGCTCATCGCGCGCATCGTCGAGCGCGCCTGGGACGGCCGTCTGCCGCTCCTGGGGGCCGGCGCGGCGCTCATCGACACGGTGTACCGCGACAACGCCGTGGACGCGATCGTGGCCGCCCTCGACCGCGCGGAGGACGTGCACGGGCAGTCGTTCGTGGTGACGAACGGCGAGCCGCGTACGGTCGCCGAGCTGATGTCCTCGATCTGCCGCGCCGCGGGCGTCGAGCCGCCGCGTCTCCGCGTGCCGGCCGGCCTCGCCCGCTTCGCCGGCGGAGTCGTCGAGGCCGTGTGGCGGGTGGCGCCCGGCGAGGACGAGCCGCCGATGACGCGCTTCCTCGCGGAGCAGCTCTCCACGTCGCACTGGTACGACCAGCGCCGCACCCGCGCCCTCCTCGGCTGGACCCCGGCCGTCTCCCTGGACGAGGGTTTCGCCCGCCTCGCGGACTCCTACCGCCGCGGCTGAGCCCGCCGGGGTTCGTCCCCGCCCTGGTCCTGCCCCGCCCTGTCCCGCCCTGCCCTGTGCCCAGTTGTTCTGTACCGAACACAGGCTCCCTCACAGCCTGGCCCTGATGTCGGCGCGGCCCGCCCTACGGATCCGGGCGCGGGAGCCTGTGTTGGGAACGGGGATACCCGCCTCAGCCGCCACCGGGAGAACGTGATTCAGCAGAAATCCGATGACACGCCGTCCACGGCGGCCCACCGACGGCGTGTCGGGTCTCATCTGCTGAATTGCGTCGAGTCCCGTCCCCGGTACCTCTCCCGTTCCGATTCCGTGCCCGCTTCGTACGCAACACAGGCTCCCTCACAGGCCGACCCGGATACCCGCGCGGCTGGTCCCGCGCATTCGGGCGCGGGAGCCTGTGTTCCGGTGCGGGGATGCCCGCCTCAGCCGCACCGGGAGAACGCAATTCAGCAGAATCCGATGACACGCCGTCCACTGCGGCCCCCCGGACGGCGTGTCATACCGGATCTGCTGAATTGCGTCGTCGGCGGGGCCCCGAGGACCGTTGCGTCCCTTCGACAGGCTCCGGGACCGTGGGGACAGGCTCAGGGACCGTGGGGACAGGCTCAGGGACCGTGCCCGCGGACCACGCGGGCGGCACCCGCGGGCGGAGGGCGCCCCGCGGCGCACCTAACATAGAGGGCGTGTCAACTCGCCTCTCCAAGCTGTTCGTCCGCACCCTCCGCGAAGACCCCGCCGACGCCGAGGTGACCAGCCATCGGCTGCTCGTCCGCGCCGGTTACATCCGCCGTCAGGCCCCGGGCGTGTTCGCCTGGCTGCCGCTCGGCCTGCGGGTGAAGGCGAAGATCGAGGGCATCATCCGCGAGGAGATGGAGGCCGCGGGCGCCCAGGAGGTGCACTTCCCTGCCCTGCTGCCCCGCGAGCCCTATGAGACCTCCGGCCGCTGGACGAAGTACGGCGACGGCATCTTCCGCCTGAAGGACCGCAAGGACGCCGACTACCTGCTCGCGCCCACGCACGAGGAGGTCTTCACGCTGCTGGTCAAGGACCTCTACGGCTCGTACAAGGACCTGCCGCTGTCCATCTACCAGATCCAGGACAAGTATCGCGACGAGGCGCGTCCCCGCGCCGGCCTCCTGCGCGGCCGCGAGTTCACCATGAAGGATGCGTACTCGTTCGACTACACGGACGAGGGCCTCGAGGCGTCGTACGAGACGCAGCGGGACGCCTACGAGCGCATCTTCACCCGCCTCGGCCTCGAGTACGTGATCGTCCAAGCGGACAGCGGGCTCATGGGCGGCGCGCGCAGCGAGGAGTTCCTGCACCCCACGCCCATCGGCGAGGACAGCTTCGTGCGCACCGACGGCGGGTACGCCGCCAACGTCGAGGCGTTCCGGACCCTCGTGCCGGAGAGCCGCCCCACCGACGGGCTGCCCGACCCCGAAGTGTTCGACTCGCCGAACACGCCCACCATCGCCACGCTCGTCGACCTCGCGAACGACCGCCACCCCCGCGCCGACGGCCGGCCCTGGGCGGCTTCGGACACCCTGAAGAACGTCGTGCTCGCCCTCACCCACGTCGACGGCACGCGCGAGCTCGTCGTGGTCGCCCTGCCCGGCGACCGCGACGTGGACCTGAAGCGGGTCGAGGTCGCGTTCGCGCCCTCCGACGTCGAGGCCGCGACCGAGGCCGACTTCGCCCGCACCCCCGGGCTCGTCAAGGGCTACATCGGCCCCTGGTCGGCGTCCGGCCCCGTGCTCGGCGGCGGTGAGGACACCCCGTCCAGCACCGGCATCCGGTTCTTCGTCGACCCCCGGGTCGTCGACGGCACCGAGTGGCTCACCGGGGCGAACGAGGACGAGAAGCACGTGTTCGGCCTCGTCGCCGGGCGCGACTTCCGCGCCGACGGGGTCATCGAGGCCGCCGAGGTGCGCGCGGGCGACCCCGCGCCGGACGGCTCCGGACCCATCGAGGTCGCCCGCGGCATGGAGATCGGCCACGTGTTCCAGCTCGGCCGCTTCTTCGCGGACGCGCTCGGGCTCAAGGTGCTCGACGAGAACGGCAAGCTCGTCACCGTGACGATGGGCTCGTACGGCATCGGCGTCACCCGCATCCTCGCCGTGATCGCCGAGGCGAACAACGACGAGAAGGGCCTCATCTGGCCCGCCGCCGTCGCGCCGTACGACGTGCACGTCATCGCCACGGGCCGGGATGCCGCCGTCTTCGAGGCCGCGGAGACGCTCGTCGCCGAGCTCGACGCCGCGGGCAAGGACGTGCTGTTCGACGACCGGCCCAAGGTATCGCCCGGCGTGAAGTTCGGCGACGCGGAGCTGCTCGGCGTGCCGCAGATCGTGATCGTGGGACGCGGCGCCGCCGAGGGCAACGCCGAGCTGTGGGACCGCCGCACCGGCGAGCGCACGCCCGTCGCGCTCGGCGAGGTCGTCGCCGCCCTGTCCTGACCCCGCGGTCCTGACGCCCGGTGCCAGCCGAGGCCGGCCGCAGGGAGCCCGCGGCCGGTGCATCGGGTAGTCTGAGTGTTTTCATCTGAATAACAAATCTGAATAGAGGAGGCCGCCCATGGACATCGATCTGAGCGTGCTTCGGCTCATGGAGCGCGAGCGCGAGATCCCCTTCGAGGAGCTCGTGCACATCATCGAGCAGGCCATTCTTACGGCGTACCTCAAGCACACCGACCAGGCGGAGGCCCGTCCGCACGCGGACGGCACCGCCCCCGCCCGGGTGCAGCTGGACCGCAAGACCGGCCACGTCTCCGTGTTCGTGCCGGAACGGGACGAGGACGGCAACGTCATCGGCGAGGCCGAGGACAGCCCGAGCGACTTCGGTCGCATCGCCGCGTTCGCGGCGAAGCAGGTCATCAACCAGCGGCTGCGCGACATCGGTGACGACAAGGTGCTCGGCGAGTTCCGCGGGCGCGAGGGCGACATCGTCGCCGGCGTCATCCAGCAGGGCCCGAACCCCCGCATGATCCACGTCGACCTCGGCACCATCGAGGCGATCCTGCCCCCCGAGGAGCAGGTGCCCGGCGAGAACTACGCCCACGGCGAGCGGATCCGCGTGTTCGTGACGAGCGTGTCGAAGGGCCTGAAGGGCCCGCAGATCACGGTCTCGCGCACCCACCCGTCGCTCGTGCGCAAGCTGTTCGCGCTCGAGGTGCCGGAGATCGCGAGCGGTGTCGTCGAGATCGTCTCGCTCGCCCGCGAGGCCGGTCACCGCACCAAGATCGCTGTCCGCGCCAAGGAGCCGGGCATCAACGCCAAGGGCGCCTGCATCGGCGAGCTCGGCCAGCGCGTGCGCGCGGTGACCGCGGAGCTCAACAACGAGAAGATCGACATCGTCGACTACTCGGAGGACCTGCCGACGTTCGTCGCCAACGCCCTGTCGCCCGCGAAGGTGACGAGCTCGTTCGTCATCGACAAGTCGCTGAAGGCCGTGCGCGCGCTCGTGCCCGACTACCAGCTGTCGCTCGCGATCGGCAAGGAGGGCCAGAACGCCCGCCTCGCCGCGAAGCTGACCGGCGCCAAGATCGACATCCAGCCGGACTCGATCCTCGAGGACAACTAGGGATCCCACGGTCCTCCGGTCCGCGCGGTCGCCGAGCCCCACGGTCACCGAGCCCTACTGTCTCTGAGCTCGTCGAGGGGACGTTTCGTAAGTCTCGTCCCTTCGACAGGCTCTGGGACCGGATCTCAGCGACACGATTTCCGCCCGTTCGCTGCAAGGCGAATGCCCGGCGGGACACTGGGGGTACTATGGAACCTGTCAGAACGTGTGTTGGCTGTCGCCAGCGCGCCCCGCGATCCTCTCTGCTGAGGGTGGTCGCCGAGGGGGACAGGCTGGTGGCTGATGCCCCGGCCAGCCTCCCGGGTAGAGGCGCGTGGCTGCATCCGACCGTCGACTGCCTCGAGAAATCGATCGTGCGCCGGGCATTCCGCCGGGCGTTCCCGAGAGCTGAGGCAAACGATCCCGATGATCTCAGGCGCTATCTGATGAAGTCGCCCTCCACCACTGGGGGAGCGATTGTCGAGAGAACAGGCTGAACGGCACAGTGACCACTGATGAGTGACAACAAATGAGTGTCTCGAAATGAGACCCACCCTCTAATGGTCCATCCCTGTCTGGGGTGGGCCCCCAGACAGGAGAATTGTGGCAAAACCACGCGTACATGAGATCGCCGCCGAGATCGGCGTCGACAGCAAGACGGCTCTGGCGAAGCTGAAGGAAATGGGCGAGTTCGTCAAGGGACCCTCGTCCAGCATCGAGCCCCCCGTGGCTCGCAAGCTCAAGGCGGCGTTCGCGTCCGCCGGTGCTGCAGCGCCCGCACAGGGCGCGAAGGCGACCGCTCCGACCCCGGGTCGTCCCGCGGCACCGAAGGCTCCGGCCCGCTCGTCCGCGCCGACCCCCGGCCCGGTCGCACCCGCTCCGGCGCCCGCACCGGCCCCCGCTCCCGCCGCTTCTGCTCCGGCACCCGCGCCGGCCGCCGAGGCACCCGCCGCGACGTCGGCTCCGACGCCGCGCGCGCCGCTGACCGTCGCCGAGCGCCAGGCCCAGGCCGAGGCCGCCGCCAAGGCCGCGGCCGCCGCGAAGGCGGAGGCCGCCGCGTCCACGAGCACGCCCGAGGCGCCCGCCGCCCCGGCCGCGCCGAGCGACGCCGTGAAGCCGGGCGCATCCATCCCGCGCCCCGGCATCCCGCGCCCCGGCATGCCCCGTCCCGGCAACAACCCCTTCGCCAGCAACCAGGGCATGGGTCAGAAGCCGCGTCCCGGCAACAACCCGTTCGCGAGCAACCAGGGCATGGGCCAGCGCCCCGCCGCCGGCCCGGGTGGACCCCGCCCCACGGCGCCGCGTCCCGGTGCTCCCCGCCCCGGCGCCCCGCGTCCGGGTGGACCCGGCCAGGGCGCCCGTCCGGGCGGCTTCGGTCAGCGTCCCGCCGGTAGCGGCCAGCGTCCCGGCAACGCCGGTGGCGGCTTCCGTCCCGGTGGCGCCCCCGGTGCAGCCGGTGGCTTCCGTCCCGGTGGCGCCCCCGGCGCCGGCGGTGGCTTCCGTCCCGCAGGTGGCGGCGGCCGTGGTCGCGGCCCCGGCGGCGGCACGGCGGGTGCGTTCGGTCGCGGCGGCGGCAAGAGCAAGGCGCGCAAGTCGAAGCGGACGAAGAGGGCCGAGTTCGAGCTGAGGGAAGCCCCGTCGCTCGGCGGCGTGAGCGTTCCCCGCGGCAACGGCAGCACGGTCATCCGACTGCGCCGCGGTGCCTCCATCTCGGACTTCGCCGACAAGATCGACGCCAGCCCCGGCAACCTCGTCACCGTGCTGTTCCACCTCGGTGAGATGGCGACGGCGACGGAGTCGCTCGACGAGGCCACCTTCTCGGTGCTCGGTGAGGAGCTGGGCTACAAGATCCAGGTCGTCTCGCCCGAGGACGAGGACCGCGAGCTGCTCGAGGGCTTCGACATCGACCTCGAGCAGGAGCTCGAGGACGAGGACGACGACGTGCTGGAGATCCGGCCCCCCGTCGTCACCGTCATGGGTCACGTCGACCACGGTAAGACCCGGCTGCTCGACGCCATCCGCAGCGCCAACGTCATCGCGGGCGAGGCCGGCGGCATCACGCAGCACATCGGTGCCTACCAGGTGTGGGCTCCGCACGAGGACGTCGAGCGCGCCATCACCTTCATCGACACCCCCGGTCACGAGGCGTTCACCGCCATGCGTGCCCGTGGTGCGCAGGTGACGGACATCGCGATCCTGGTGGTCGCGGCCGACGACGGCATCATGCCTCAGACGGTCGAGGCGCTGAACCACGCCCAGGCGGCGAACGTGCCGATCGTGGTCGCGGTGAACAAGATCGACAAGCCCGGCGCCAACCCGGCGAAGGTGCGCCAGCAGCTCACCGAGTACGGTCTCGTGGCCGAGGAGTACGGCGGCGACGTGATGTTCGTCGACGTGTCCGCTCTGAACAAGACGGGTATCGACGATCTGCTCGAGGCCGTTCTGCTCACCGCGGATGCCGGACTCGACCTCCGCGCGAACCCGAACAAGGACGCGCGCGGTGTGGCCATCGAGGCGCGACTCGACAAGGGACGCGGCGCCGTGGCGACCGTGCTCATCCAGTCCGGAACGCTGCGCGTCGGAGACGCCATCGTCGCGGGCACCGCCTATGGGCGAGTGCGGGCGATGATGGACGAGAACGGCGACGTCGTGCACGAGGCCTACCCCTCGCGCCCGGTGCTCGTTCAGGGTCTGTCGAGTGTGCCCCGCGCGGGCGACACCTTCCTCGTCACCGAGGAGGACCGCACCGCCCGTCAGATCGCCGAGAAGCGCGAGGCCGTCGAGCGCAACGCTCAGCTGGCCAAGGCTCGCAAGCGCATCAGCCTCGAGGACTTCACCCGTGCACTCGAAGAGGGCAAGGTCGAGGCGCTCAACCTCATCATCAAGGGTGACGTCTCCGGTGCCGTCGAGGCGCTCGAGGAGTCGCTGCTCAAGATCGAGGTGGACGACAGCGTGCAGCTGCGCATCATCCACCGCGGTGTGGGTGCGGTCACCGAGTCCGACGTCAACCTCGCGACGGTCGACAACGCCATCATCATCGGCTTCAACGTGCGCCCCGACAACAAGGCGCGCGAGCGGGCTGCTCGTGAGGGCGTCGACGTGCGGTTCTACTCGGTCATCTACGCGGCGCTCGAGGACATCGAGAACTCGCTCAAGGGCATGCTCAAGCCCGAGTTCGAAGAGGTCCAGTCCGGCGTCGCGGAGATCCGCGAGGTGTTCCGCTCCAGCAAGTTCGGCAACATCGCCGGTGTCATCGTCCGGTCCGGCACGATCACGCGCAACGCCAAGGCGCGCGTCATCCGTGAGGGCATCGTGGTGGGGGACAACCTCGCCATCGAGTCCCTGCGCCGCTTCAAGGACGACGTCACCGAGGTGCGCACGGACTTCGAGGCCGGTATCGGTCTCGGCAAGTTCAACGACATCCAGATCGGCGACGAGATCGAGACGATCGAGATGAAGGAGAAGCCGCGCGCGTAGCACGCGGCACATCGGGTGCCGGCGTACGGTGGGGCCGGTTCGCCCCGACCGGACGCCGGCACCCGGCTTTTCGCCCGGGCACACTGCCCCGGCGGCACGTCAGAAAGAGGAACGAACATGGTCGATGAAGCACGCGCCCGCAAGATGGCCGATCGCATCAAGGAGATCGTCGCCAAAAAGCTCGACCGTGGCATCAAGGACCCGCGGCTCGGCTTCGTCACCATCACGGACGTCCGCATGACGGGCGACCTGCAGCACGCCAGCATCTTCTACACGGTCTACGGCACGGACGGGGAGCGCGCCGACAGCGCGGCCGCCCTCAAGTCGGCCACCGGCATGCTGCGCAGCGAGGTCGGCCGCAACATCACCGCCCGCGTCACGCCGTCGCTCGAGTTCATCCTCGACGCTCTCCCCGAGAACGCCGCGTCGATCGAGCGCCTGCTGCAGGAGGCCCGCGAGCGCGACAACGAGACGCAGAGCCTTGCGGCGAACGCGACCTACGCCGGTGACGAGGACCCCTACGTCAAGCCCCGCACGGACGAGGACGACGAGGACGACGAGGACGACGCCACCCGCTGACCCGACCGTCCGCGAGCCCCTTACGGTCCCTGAGCCTTCACGGTCCCTGAGCTCGTCGAAGGGACGCGTCATCGGTTGCGTCCCTTCGACAGGCTCAGGGACCGTCGGCGGCTCAGGGACCGTCGGCGGCTCGGGGACCGCTGCTGTCGGTGTGCCGCTACTCGGGCAGCGCGTAGGAGTCCGGGCCCGCGGGCACGGCGAGACCGTCGGCCACGAGCGCCGCGAGGGCGCGTTCGAGCTGCGCCGCGTCCGGCCACACGGCGGTGATCTCCTCATCCGTCACGGGCCGATGGGACGCCCGCAGCTCCGCGAGGATCAGGCCACGCACCTGGCGGTCCGACCCCTCGAACCGCTTCTGCACGACGCGGGCGGGCCCGGTGTACTCCGGATAGCCGGCCGCGCGCCAGCGGCAGGAGTCCCGCAGCGGGCAGGCGTCGCAACGCGGCGCGCGCGCCGTACAGACGACGGCGCCCAGCTCCATCACCCCGGCGTTGAATACCCGGGCATCCTCCCGGTCATCGGGAAGCTCCGCCGCCATCGCGGCGAGGTCGCGACGGGTCGACGGCGGGCCGGGGTCGGCGACCCCGCCGACCGCCCGGGCGAGCACGCGGCGCACGTTCGTGTCCACGACCGGGTGCCGGTGACCGAACGCGAACGCCGCGACGGCCCGGGCCGTGTACTCGCCGACGCCGGGCAGGGCGAGCAGCTCCGGGACGGTCTCCGGCACGACGCCGCCGTGCCGCTCCGTGATCGCGACCGCGCAGCCGTGCAGGTACAGCGCCCTCCGCGGATAGCCGAGCCTGCCCCACGCGCGGACCGCCTCGCTCTGCGGCGTCGACGCGAGCGCGTGCGGCGTCGGCCAGCGCTCGAGCCACTCCTCGAGCCGGGGGATCACCCGCACCACCGGGGTCTGCTGCAGCATGAACTCGCTGACGAGGATGCCCCACGGGCCGAAGCCGGGCCGGCGCCAGGGCAGGTCGCGGGCGTTGGCGCGGAACCAGGCGTTCACGACGAGCGCGGTGTCGCTTGCCGGTGTCACCCGTCCACCCTAGGCGAGGCCCCGGCACTGCACCCGCGTAGGCTCGCGGCATGCCCCTGTACCAGGCAACCCGATCCGAGGTCGTCGCCGGGATCGCCGACGAGTTCCTGCACAACTACGGCCGCGGCCGCACGATCATCGCCGTCGACGGCGCGGACGGGGCGGGGAAGACCCGCTTCGCCGACGAGCTCGCCGCGACCATGCGCAAGCGCGGCGTCGCGGTGTTCCGCGCCTCCATCGACGCGTTCCTCCGGCCGCGATCCGAGCGCCACGCGCGTGGGAGCACCGGCGAGACCTGCTTCCACGACTCCTACGACTACTCGACCTTCCGCCGGGTGCTCGTCGAGCCGTTCCGGATGGGCGGCAGCGCCGGCTTCGTGCTCGAGGCGTTCGACGGCCGCCGCGACGCGCCCGTCGAGCCGAAGTGGGTCACTGCGCCCGTGGACGCCGTCCTGATCGTCGACGGCGTCTTCCTCAACCGTCCCGAGCTCAGCGGCATCTGGAACTACTCCGTCTGGCTCGAGGTGCCCGCGGAGGTCGCGTTCGCCCGCGTCGCCGAGCGGGACGGCGCCGACCCCGACCCCGGCGCGGAGAGCAACAGGCGGTACGCGGAGGCGCAGCGCCTGTACCGGTCCGTGGTCGACCCCCGCACGAAGGCGTCGGCCATCATCGCCAACGGCGACCTCGAGCACCCCCGCCGGATCTTCGCCGACAGCTGCTAGGCGGTCGTCGCCCGGCCGCGGCCGAGCCCGCTAGGCGACCCGGCGCACGACCTCGACCACCGGCAGGTGGGCGCGGGACCGCTCCACCTCGTGCACCATGGCGACGAGCGCGGCGTTGACCGGGGCCTCGAGCCGCAGCCGGGCCGCCGCGGCGACGACGGCGCCGTTCAGCCCGTCCACCTCGGTCGGTCGGCCGCGGCGGATGCTCTGCAGGGTCGAGCCCGGGTTCGGTGTCGCGCCCATGCGCCGGGCCATGCGCGCCGGGATCGCCTGCGCGAGCGGGACGGGCAGCCGGGCGAAGGTGCGGAGCGTCCGGTCGCCGAGCCCGGAGATCGGGTCGAAGTGGATCCCCGACGCGGCACCCACGCGCACGGTCTCCTGCATGCCCCGGGTCACGACGGCGCGGAGGGCGGGGTCGCCCAGCGCGGCCTGCACGCTCAGCCCGGTGATGGCGGGAACGGCGTTGACGCCGTTGATCACGAGCTTCGTCCACTGCGCGCCCTCGAAGTTGGCCGTCCCGCGGACCGGGAGGATCGGCTCCAGCAGCTCGAGAGCGGCCAGCACGGGCAGGGTGGGCGGCGCCCCGGGCACCCCGAGGATCGTCTCGGCGGCGGCGGTGACGGACACGCGGCCGGGCGCCACGAGCGAGGCCGCGAACAGGGCGAGGCCGCCGACGACGTCGGAGTGGGGGAGGACGCGCCGGGCGCTGCGGACGCCCTGGAGTCCGTTCTGCACGACGACGACCGGGATGTCGCGCAGGTATCCCGCGTTGACCGACATCGCCTCCCCGGCGTCCGCGATCTTGGCCGTCACGATGGCGATTTCCGGCGGCCGGCCGAGGCGCTCGGCCGCGGCGACCCGGGCCGTGTGCGTGCCCCAGGCCCCCGCGAGGAGCAGTCCGTCCTCCTGCAGCGTCCGCAGGTTGTCGCCGCGCGCGGTCACGTCGACCTCGTGGCCGGCGCGGTGCAGCAGCGCGGCAAGCGTGCCTCCGACGGCCCCCGCTCCGATCACGGCCACCCGCATGCGTTCCCCGCCTCCCGCGGTCGCCCGCACGTTCCGTCCACCCCACGGTCGCGCCGTCCCCAACGGTTCCGCGCGCCCGCTCCAGCCTAGGTGAACCGTTTTGGCTCCCCCGGGCGGCATGCCGGATGATGGGGGAGTCATGACACGAACATCCGCCGGGCAGCCGGGCCCGCGAGCGAGCGGCATCCTGCTCCTCGACAAGCAGGGCGGGTGGACGAGCCACGACCTCGTCGCCCGGACCAGGCGTCTCGCCGGCACCCGCAAGGTCGGTCACGCGGGCACGCTCGACCCGATGGCCACGGGGCTCATGATCCTCGGCATCAACAGTTCCACCCGCCTGCTCACCTACCTCGTCGGCCTCGACAAGGAGTACTACGCCACGATCCGGCTGGGCTCCGCCACGGTCACGGACGACCGCGAGGGCGACGTCGTGTCCACCGCCCCGCCCGGCGCGGTGGCCGCCCTCGACCTCGAGCAGGTCGAGGAGGCGATGGCGCCGCTGCGCGGCGAGATCCGCCAGGTGCCGAGCACGGTCAGCGCGATCAAGGTCGACGGCAAGCGCGCCTACGCCCTCGCCCGCGAGGGGGAGGAGGTCGATCTCGCGGCCCGCGCGGTCACCGTCTCCGCCTTCGAGCTGCTCCGTTCCAAGCGGCGGGCATCCGAGCCGAACGGAGCCGAGGATCCCGCACCGGGCGATCACCTCGACCTGCAGGTGCGGGTGGAGTGCTCGTCCGGAACCTACATCCGCGCGCTGGCGCGGGACCTCGGCGTCGCACTCGGCGTCGGCGGGCACCTCACCGAGCTGCGGCGCACCCGGGTCGGCCCGTTCTCCGTCGCCGACGCCGTGCCCATCGACGAGCTCGACGTGCCCACCCGCCTCGTCCCGCCCGCCGCCGCGGCGGGCGCGATCTTCGAGACCCTGCCGCTCAGCCACGAGCAGGCCGTCGACCTCGGGCACGGCAAGCGCCTCGCCGCCGCCGTGGAGTCCCCGGCAGGCCGGCCGCTCGCCGCCGTCGCCCCGGACGGCCGGCTCGTCGGCCTGGTCGAGTTCGCCGGCGGGGTGGGCCGCTCGGTCGTCAACTTCCCGCCGGACGACCCGATCCCGGCACCCACGCCCGCCCCGCCCGCCCCAGCGGACGCGGCCGAGCCGACGGAGGCGCCGTGATCGAGTGGTTCACCACGGCGCAGATCGCGGTCGCGGTCGTCGCCGGCCTGCTCTGCCTCGTCCTCGGCTTCGCGGGCAGGAAGCCCAACGACGTCAGCATGGGCGCGACGGCCCTCGTAGAGGTGCTGCTGGTCGCCCAGCTGGTGACCGCCATCGTCGCGCCGGCGTTCGGCAACACCCCGACGGGCAACGTCGCCGAGTTCTACGCCTACCTGATCAGCGCCGTCATCGTGCCGCCGCTCGCCGCCTTCTGGGCTCTCGTGGAGCGCTCGAGGTGGAGCACGGTCATCCTCGGCGTCGCGTGCCTGGCGATCGCCGTGATGCTCTACCGCATGCACATCATCTGGAACGTCCAACTGGCCTGAGGCGGCGGCCGTGCCCAGCCGGGTAGGCGATAATGGATGGGACATGGCTAACAGCGCGCGCGTGACCGGGATCGGTCGAGTCCTGATCGTCGTCTACGGTTTCCTCGCCCTCGCGGCCACCGGCCGTTCCGCCGTCCAGATCCTCACGAAGTTCGGTGAGGCGCCGCTCGCCTACTCGCTCTCCGCCCTCGCCGCTGTCGTCTACATCGTGGCGACCGTCGCGCTGATCGCGCCGGGCCGCAGCGCGGTGTCGCACGCCGCCTGGTACCGCGTCGCCTGGGGCACGATCACGTTCGAGCTGCTCGGCGTGCTCGTCGTCGGCGTGCTGAGCCTGGCCGACCCCGCGCTGTTCCCGCATGACACCGTCTGGTCGGTGTTCGGGCGCGGCTACGTCTTCGTGCCGCTGGTCCTGCCCGTGCTGGGGATGGTGTGGCTCGCGAAGCACCGCCCGCGGTCCGTGGCGCCCGCCGCCGCGTCGGCGGTTCGAGGGACGGCCTGACCGGTGCGCCTGTACGAGACGCTGGAAGACATCCCGGCGGGCTACGGCCCGTCCGCTGTGAGCATCGGCAAGTTCGACGGCGTGCACGCCGGGCACCGCGCCGTGCTCGGCCGGCTCGTCGATCTCGCCCGGGCGGAGGGCCTCGTGTCCACGGTCGTCACGTTCGACCGGCACCCGCTCGCCCTCCTCTCGCCCGGATCCTGCCCGCCGCCGCTCGTGAGCAACCCGCAGAAGGTCGCGCTGCTCGGCGAGGTGGGCGTCGACACGACGGTGCTGCTGCCCTTCGACGAGGCGCTCTCCTCCCTCACCCCGCGGGAGTTCGTGGAGAAGATCCTCGTCGACGCCCTGTCGGCGCGGCTCGTGCTCGTGGGGGAGGACTTCCGCTTCGGCGCGCGCGGGGCCGGCACGGTGGAGACCCTCGCCCAGCTCGGCGCGGAGCACGGCTTCCGCGTGCAGACGGTCGGCGACGTGCGCCCGGACCACCACAGGAGGGCCTCGTCCACCTGGATCCGCGACCTGCTCACCGCGGGCGAGGTGGGCGCCGCGGCCACGCTGCTCGGCCGCTCGCCCTCCGTGCGCGGTGTCGTCGTGCACGGAGCGAAGCGCGGCCGCGAGCTCGGCTTCCCGACCGCGAACCTGTCGCCCGAGTCCGAGGGCCTGATCCCCGCCGACGGTGTCTACGCGGGCTGGCTCACCGACGACGGCAGGCGGTATCCCGCCGCCATCTCCGTCGGCAGCAATCCGACGTTCGAGGGCGTGCCGCCCAAGCAGGTCGAGGCGTACGTGCTCGACGAGGACCTCGACCTCTACGACCACATCGTGGACGTCGCCTTCGTGTCCCGCATCCGCGGCCAGGTCGCCTACGAGGGCATCGGGCCGCTCATCGCGCAGATGCGCCACGACGTGGAGCGCGTGCGCCGCATCCTGGCCTAGCGCTCCACGCCTGCGCCGGGACGCGCGTCCCACCAGTCGAGCACCCGGATCGCGAAGAACGTGAGCCACGGCGACGGCTCGCCCGGCGGCACGTCGATCTCGAACCAGGTCCGGCCCGGGTGCCGGCGCTCCTGCAGCCAGGTGCCGTCCGGCCGGCGCGCAGCCCGGATGACCTCGACCGCGTCCGCCAGTCGGGGATCAGGCGCGGTGCCGTCGTGCAGCGCGGCGGCGCGGAAGTAGTCCACGGCATTCAGGGCGCTGTAGACCCAGCGGAACGGGTAGGCGTGGTGCGTCGCCCACGACCCGACCAGCTCACCGGTGCCGAGACGCCGGAGCAGCCGGCGCTCGAGCAGGTACTCCTCACCCGCCCGGCGGGCCTGCCGCAGCGCAGCGTCGCCTCCGGTCGTGCTCTCGTAGAAGAGGATGCCCTTCAGGCTGTTGAGGGTCGAGTGGAACGACGACCGGACGGAGCCCTCGACCCACTCGCAGTTCCAGCCGCCGTCGGCCAGTCGGTGCTCGACGAACCAGGACGCGAGCCCCGTGACGTCCGCCCCGAGCCACGCCCCGTTGGCGAGCGTGAAGGCGTTGATGCAGCAGTCGACCTCGCCACCCCAGTACGGCAGGTCCTCGTACTCCCACCGGCTGTTCTCGGCGAGCAGCCCGGCGGTCCCGGCGAGCACCGCGGGATCGAGCCCGAAGTCGCGCAGGGTGTTCAGCGACCACGTCGTCGCCGTGTAGGGCTGCCCCTCCTCGTCTGCGGGGTCCGGGCCGCGGAAGTCGCCGGGGAAGTAGGCGCCGCCGGCCCACTGGCCGTCGGCGTCCTGCGCGGCGAGCAGCCGGGCGCCGAAGCCCTCCGAGGCGACCCGGGCCCGGGTCGCCTGCCAGACGTGGCCGGGCGCCCCCACCAGGTCGCGCTCGACCCGCCAGCGCAGGGCCGGGTCCGAGTCCAGCAGCCAGTCCGTCAGTCGCGCATCCATCGACATGCTCGACAGGGTAGCGCTGCGGCGGCCGAACGCGACGGCACCCCGGGTCGTAGGACGCGGCGGCGCCCCGGGCGGGGGCGCCGCTGGGGCGTCGTCGGCACGCCCCCGTGCTGATCAGCGGCCAATTAAGTGTCCCCTCAACTGGGGGAGCGGTGAGGACAGACAAGTCTGTCTGTCCCCCCTAGTGTTTTCTTCAGCGGGGAATGCGCGGCGTCCACCCAAGCACGATGACGCCGGTCGCACCCCGTCACACAGGGATCCGAGCGGGGTCCCACGCGTCGGCGATTCCGTCGACGTGCCGCGCGAGCGGCAGAAAACCAGACCCGACGACCGAAGTGGTCGCTGGAACACGCAAGGCACCGCAGGCGGTGCGGAAGAGGAATGTGCAATGAACAAGCTCACCAAGGGTGCGATCGCCGGCGCGGCCGGAGTCGCCCTCCTGCTCGGCGGCGGCGGAACGTTCGCCCTCTGGAGCTCGTCGCAGACCGTCGTGGCCGGCCCGGTGCGATCCGGGGAGCTGTCGATGGACCCGCTGACCCAGGCGACCTGGCGCGACGTCTCCGCCGATCTCGCCGGCGGACCGCGCACGATCCCCACGTCGGAGATCGGCGCGTACGCGATCGTCCCCGGCGACACGCTCGAGGTCGTGCAGAAGGCCACCGTGC
The DNA here is from genome assembly GCA_947487835.1 of uncultured Microbacteriaceae bacterium. GTDB lineage: Bacteria > Actinomycetota > Actinomycetes > Actinomycetales > Microbacteriaceae > Planctomonas. The sequence goes on along the minus strand of CANKXX010000001.1, from coordinate 642,727 downwards.
ACGCGACCGGCAAGAACCTGAAGGCCAAGCTCAGCATCGACCCGCTGTCCCTGATGGCCGACGGCGCGAACGCGGACTTCCGCGACGCCCTGCGCTACACCACCGCCCTCACGATCAACGGCACGGCGGTCCCGATGAACGCGGACGGCAGCTACTCCGTGAAGGCCGCCGACGGGGTTTCCTCCGTCGTCTACACCGCCACCATCGCGTTCCCCAGCACGGTCTCGGGCACCGCGTTCCAGAACCGGGCCATCGACCTGAGCAACACCAGGGTCACGCTGCAGCAGGTCAGGTAGCACCGCCGGCGGATGCGGGCGGCGACCGTCGCCCGCATCCGCCGGAGCACGACGGAACAGGACACCCGGGGGGAGTGGTGGGAATGACCAGGACGAGCGAGCACGGACCGCGACACGTGGCCGTGCGGCGAACCGGCGGGCGGCCGGTGCTGCGCAGGCGCGCTCCGCGCCACGTGGCTGAAACCCGCCACGAGACCCACCACGCCGCCCGTGGTGCGAGCACCCGCACGCTCCTCGCGGCGACCGCGCTCCTCGCGCTCGGTACGGGCGTCGTCCTCACCGGGACGGGGTCGACCTTCGCCCTGTGGACCGCGTCCACCGAGGCGACCGGCCCCACGCTCGTCTCCGGCTCCACCGGGCTCACGATCAACGGAGAGACGGATCACGTGCTCGCGGGCCTCGGCCTCGGCACCCTCGCGCCGGGCCAGTCCGTGCTGGCGCCCCTGACGCTGCGCAACACCGGCACGACGCCCGTCGGCGTGCGGGTTGCCGGAACCGCCGTCACCGCGGACGTCAACGGCCTGGCCGGCTCGCTCGCCGTGTCGGTCACCCCCGTTACGCCGGGAACGAGCTGCGCGGCTCAGCCGCCCGGCGCAGAGCATTTCCCGCTCGACGGCTTCTTTACGCCGTCGCCGCTCTCGTCGTTGGCGCCCGGTGCCGAGCTGGCCGCCTGCCTCGAGGTGCGACTCGATCTGGCTTCCCCGTCCTCGGTGCAGGGCGGATCGGCCGGCTTCGTCATGACCTTCGAGGCGACGCAGGAGCGCTCCTCATGAGGGCCCGGATCATCGCGGGCATCGCCCTCGCGCTCGTGCTCGTCGTCGCGCTGCCGACCGCGGTGAGCGCGCTCTGGAGCTCCCGGGCCACCGCCACGGGGACCGTCACCGCCGGGCGGGTGCAGTTCGCCGCGTCCGGGTTCGAGGCGCTCGCCGTCGTCTTCGGGCCCTCCGAGGCGTCCCGTGTGGCCGTCGCGCCCGTCAGGGTGCGGAACACCGGCACGGTGCCGGCCCCGTACACCCTCCAGCTGGGCGCGGAAGCCGCGAACAATGTCGCCCGCGCGGTGAAGGTGAGCGTCTGGACCGTCGCGGACGCGGCCGACTGCACCGCGGCGACGCCCGTGCCGAGCGGGGTGACTCCCGTCGACTGGCCGATCCTGCCCGCCGTCACGGGGTCCCTCGCCCCCACGGAGTCGACGGTGTACTGCATCCGCTCGGTCATCTCCGCGGCCGACGTCGCGGCCTTTCCCGGCGACAGCGCGGTGGCGACCCTCCGGCTGACCTCCTCCTTCGCCTCCTGGACGCACGAGGCGCGGGCCCGGGCCATTCAGTCCGTCGCCCGGCAGGGCGCTGGGGGCGAGGTCACGCCGATGCCCGCGCCCATCAAGCCCGTGTCGATGGAGCGGTCCGAGCCCTCGCCGGAGCCTTCGCCCGACGCGACGGCGGAGGGGACGGCGGACGCAGGATCGGCCGAGGCCTCGAGCACTGAGGAGCCCGCAGCGGCGCTTGACTCCGACTCCGACTCCGACTCCGACTCCGACTCTGACTCAGCGCCGGACTCCGATGCGGCACCTGCTTCCGACTCCATCGGCCCCGCGTACGTCATCACGGCTGCGGGAACGGTGCGCTGCGCCGCGATCGCCGGCGCCACAGAGGGCACCGATCCCGCCGTCCTGGTCGCGCCCTGTGACGGCTCGGCAGGACAGGGCTGGCTGCTGCCCGAGGACGAGGGCGGGTACACCCGCATCCTGAGCGCGTCGGATCCGGCCCGCGCCTGGACGGCCGACGGCGCCGACCTGCGCACGACTGCGGCCGACTCCGCCGCCGAGGCGCAGCACTGGACCCTCCGCGCCGGGACCGACGGCACGACGAGCATCGTCTCGCGTGCCACGGGCACCTGTGTCACCGTGCCGCCGACCCCGGCGGATGGCGACGCGGCGCGGCCGCTTACCCTTGCCGCCTGCGACGGTTCGGCCGCCCAGGCCTTCGCCGTGACGGTGCGCTCGTGACCCGCACCGGCGGCACCGCGCCCACCACCCCTGCGCCCACCACCCCTGCGCCCACCACCCCTGCACCCATCACCCCTGCACCCATCACCCCTGCGCACCGGACCGGCCGGTCCGGGATCCTCATCGCTCGCGCGGGTCTCGCCCTGGTGGCCCTCCTGTGTGCCGACGCGGTCCTGCCCCTCTCGGCCGGTTCCGCCGCCGCTGCAGCACCCGCGGCTCCCATCGAGGTCCTCGTGAGCAGCGACGGCGTGCACTTCACGCCCGGCCTGCGTGGGGCGCTGATCGGGACCGGCGACGCGCTCGTCCCGGGCGCCGAGGTGATCACCGAGCTCTGGGTGCGCAACCCTGCACCGATGCCCGCCGACCTGCGCATCAGCGTTGGCGACATCGCCGAGGCGTCGCCCGACTTCGCCGAGGCGGTCACGCTGACCGCCTGGGAGGACAGGAACGAGGACAGGGACGAGGACGGGGACGCGGAAGCGACGCCGATCCCCTTCGCCGAGCTCTCGTCCTGCACGGTTCTACTCGAACCCGGCACGCTGCAGCCCGGCGAGACCGCCCGGTTCGGTTTCCGCTTCGCCATGGCCGACGTCACGGGCAGCACCGGCCAGCGGGAGTCCGCCGCGCTGACGCTCGTCGTCGCGATGCGGGAGGCGACGGCCGGCCCGCTGCCCGACGCCGGCTGTGGAGCGGACGCCGCGCCGGGGGAAGTGGCACAGGACGGGCCGCCCGCGCCCAGCGCGACGCCCGCAGCTGCACCCGCGACACCCGACACTGACAGGTTCCCCGCATCCGACGGGCCGACCGCTCACGACGGATTCCTCGCCTACACCGGGTCCGCCCCGGGCGCCGCGGCCCCGCTCGCCGCGGCACTCCTGATCGGCGCCGGCGCGGCGCTGGCCCGCACACGCACAAGGAGCAGCACCGATGACTGACCTACTCGCGTCCGAGAACTCGCCGGCGCAGAGGACTGCGACCGAAGTCGCGGCGCCGGCGCCGGCGCCGATCCCGACGCCGACAGCATCATCCCGAACCCCGCGCTCGTCGGTGCGCGCGGTGCTTGGGGCGATCCGCCTCGGGGTGAGCGCGGCGCTGCTCCTCGCGGTGATCGGCATCGCCCTCGCCACGGTCGTGCTGCCGCGCGTGAACGGGTGGACCCCGCTGTCCGTGCTCACCAACTCCATGGCGCCGACGCTCCCGGCCGGCACCCTGGTGGTCGTGCAACCCGTGGACGCGGACGAGCTCGCCGTGGGCGACGTCGTCACCTACCAGTTCCGGTCGGACGACCCGACCCTCGTGACGCACCGGATCGTGTCGATCACGGCGACGTCGGGCGGAACGGCGGCCTACGTGCTGCAGGGCGACAACAACCCCGATCCCGACGTCGCCGCGGTCCTGCCGGAGCAGGTGCAGGGGAGGGTCGCCTACGCCGTGCCGCTGCTCGGGCACGTCAACTCGGTGCTGACCGGGGAGAACCGGCGCTGGATCGTCACCGGCGCGGCCGCGATCCTGTTCGGTTATGCGGCGTACTCGATCGTCGGAGGCGCGGCCGCGGGCGCCCGCCGTCGGCGCAGCGACCGGGCGCGTGGGGGGTACGACGTCGCGGCCGACTGATTAGGGTTGGCCCTATGTCGCTGCCGATCGTCTTCGTCCATGGCTCGAACCTCGGCGGGAAGGCCGCCTGGCCGGTGCAGGCGGGTGCCGACTTCGGGCGGGAGACGCACTTCCTCGCCCTCCCCGGCTACGGCGAGGGCGAGGAGCGCATGCCCACCGACTTCGAGGCCGACGCGGACGCCGTGATCGAGGCGGCGGGGGAGGGCGCCCACGTGGTCGCCCACTCCTACGGCGCGCTCGCCGCGATCCGTGCCGCGCAGCTCTCGCCCGCGACCGTCGTGTCGCTCGTGCTGTTCGAGCCGTCGGCGTTCTCCCTCGTGCGCGGCGAGCCGCGTGTCGAGCACTTCATCGCGTCCTTCGGCACGGAGCAGGAGATCCGGGCGAACGAGCGCTTCCGCCTGCTGCGGCCGCCGTGGGAGGCGGGCCTGAGCCCGGACATCTTCGCCGACGTCGCGACTCTCGCCGTGACGGGGCACTCGAGCGACGCGTACGACGTCGTGGTGGACCGGATCGCCTCCCTCGGCGGCGAGCGCGCGGAGATCGACGGCTACGGGCACGCGCTTCCGGATGCGCCCGAGTCCGTCGACATCATCCGCGACTTCGTCGACCGGGTCGAGGCGCGGATCAGCGGCTGAGCCGTCAGCCCTGCTGCGGCACCATCTGCTGCAGCGCCCAGCCGTTCCCGTCGGGGTCCGTGAAGAACACGAACCGGCCCCAGGGGTAGTCCTCCACGCCGCGCGCCTCGACGCCGAGCTCCCGCAGGTCCGCGAGCGCCCGGTCGGCGTCGGCGACGACGCACTGCAGCCCCTCGACGGATCCGGGCGCCATCTGGCTCATGTTCGTGTCCAGCACGATCGAGCAGGCCGACCCGGGAGGCGTCAGCTGCACGAAGCGCAGCGAGTCGTCCACCCGCACGTCGTGATCCGCGACGAAGCCGATCCTCGTATAGAAGTCCTTCGCCCTGTCGATGTCCGCCACGGGCACCGCGATGAGTTCGAGTTTCCAGTCCATGCCGTCCGTCCTTTCTCCGTGGTGCAGCCGTGCCGGATGCGCCTCACACCCGGCCGCGTCGGCCGCATGTCCTCACGCTAGGAGCGCTTCAGGACGGGTTCGGTCCTGTATCGCGGATTAGCATGGGGCATGGCCGAGACGACCTCGCGGGTGCTCGCGCTGCTCGGCCTGCTCCAGGCCCACCGGCAGTGGACCGGTCCCGAGCTGGCGCGCCGGCTCGGGGTCACCGAGCGCACGCTCCGCAGGGACGTCGAGCGGCTGCGCGCCCTGGGCTACCGGGTGGAGGCCACCCGGGGAACCGCGGGCGGGTACCGGCTCGAGGCCGCATCCGACCTTCCGCCGCTGCTGTTCACCGGGGAGGAGGCGGTGACCGTGGCGGTCGGCCTGCGCCTGGCCGCCGCGCAGGGGCTCGCCGGGGACGAGCCGACCACGATGTCCGCCCTCGCGAAGTTCGAGCAGGTGCTCCCGGCCGCCCTGCGGGAGCGGGTGAGCGCCCTGGCCGGGGCGGTCACCGCGCAGCCCGGCGGCGGGGCGCCCGTGTCCCCGGACCTGCTCGGCGCGCTCGCCCTCGCCTGCCGCGACCACGAGCGGATCCGGTTCCACTACCTCTCCGGGGCGGGCGAGGAGACGCACCGCCAGGTCGAGCCGCACGCGCTCGTGGTGGCTCAGCGCAACTGGTTCCTGGTGTGCTGGGACCTGCACCGGGAGGACTGGCGCACCTTCCGGGTCGACCGCATCCGCAACCTGCTGGGCACCCGACTCCGGTTCACGCCGCGGGAGCTCCCGGCGGCCGACGCGGCCCAGTTCCTCGCGGCGGCGAACGCCGAGCTCGGCAGGACGCACACCGCGTGGGTCGTGATGGACCTGCCGCTCGACCGGATGCGCGACGCCTTCGGCCCGTGGGCCGGCGGCGCTCAGGCCGAGGGGGAGGGGCGCACGCGCTGGCCGATCGGCGGGCGGAGCGTGCCCGAGATGCTGAACGCGCTGGTCTGGGTGCCCGAGGGGGTGCGCTACGTGGTCGAGGGGCCGCCGGAGCTTGTGACCGCCATGCGGGAGACGGCCGGTCGCATGGCGGACGCGGCGAGGCGGTCGTCGGTCGACGGCTGAGTGTCGGCGCTCGGGCGCCCGCGCCTCAGGCGGGCCAGACGAACCAGAACAGCAGGATCGCGACCGGCTGGAGCGCGATGCAGACGGTGAGCGTGCGGCGCCGGCGCAGCGGCGTGCCCGTGAGTGCCGGATGCCCGAGCAGGGGCGACAGCGGCAGGAGCATCCGGAACAGGCTCTGCTGCGGCAGGAAGACCGCCACGAGGTACGCGACGTAGCTGATCGAGTAGAGGTGAAGGTCGCGACCGAGCACGCGGACGTGCCGTCCCGAGAGCCAGAGGATCACGCCGAAGAGCACGGCGGTCACGAGCACGACGCCGAACGCGCCGAGGTAGTGCCCCGCCATGAGGAACCACGGCGTGAAGGGCACGAAGCCCACCTCGCCCACGTAGTCGCGCCACCAGGCCATCTCGGTGTCGAAGTAGGCGCTGCGGCTGCCGGTGACGGCGGTCGCGACGAGCGGCCAGGCGAAGCCGGCGATCGTGATGACGACGCCGGCCGCGATCGCCGCGACGCGCTCCGCATGCGGGAACGGCTGCCTCTCCCGGTCCGCGAGCCGGAACAGGAAGTGCAGGCCGAGCGCCGCGGACACCGCGAGGGCGCCCGGGTGGGCGAAGGCGGCGCCGACCCCGAGCGGGATCATGAGCCAGTAGCGGCGCGCGGACATCGCCGCGACGCTGCAGAACATGAAGAAGAGGAAGACGCTCTCGGCGTAGGCGATCTGCAGCACGAACGACATGGGTCCGAAGCAGAAGAACATGGCGCCCCAGAACGCGCTGGTGCGCCCGATGCTCGGCAGGAGCAGCCGGTACAGCGCCACGGTCGCGGCCGCGCCGAACAGCGTGGAGATGACGGATCCGTTGAGCGCGAAGTCCCAGCCGGTGACGGCGGACACCGGCCGCACCATGAGCGGGAAGAGCGGGAGGAACGCCCACGGGTTCTTCTGGACGTTGCCGTCCTCCCCGCGTGGCAGCTCGGACGGGTAGCCGTCGACGGCGATGGTGCCGTAGTGCACGCCGTCCCAGGAGGCGAGGAACCGGGCGAAGCTCGGCACCCAGTCGAAGCTCGCGAAATCCCAGTCGAGGGCGCGGGCGAGGCCGTGCACCGCGGCGAGGAGGGCGGTCGTCAGGAGGCGGGAGGCGGCGTAGGCGGCGAGCACGACGGCCCACATGGGCACCAGTCGGCCTCGCAGGGCGACCGCGTCAGGTGACGCGGGGCGTCCCGTCGTGGACGCCCGCGCGGCGGTGAGCTGCGTGGGCGTCATCGCGTGTGGGGGATCCGGCGGAAAGTCATCAAACCCGATTCAAACACGGCTTTCGGCCGTGCGCCGGTCGGACGCACCCCCAACTCGCGGGCCATCTGCGCCCCAATCCCGCGCCCCCGTCGCCGCATTCCCTCACGCGAGGTGTTGGCACCGGTCGCTGGCCGGGCTGCGGGGTGCAGGCGGGGAGCAGGCCGGGTGACTCGGGCGCCGTTCCGCGGAGACGCGACTAGGCGTCCCCGCCGACCGCTTCGTCGGAGACCCACGTGTACTCGTACAGGGACGGTCCGCCGACCGTCTCGCTCAGCTCGTACGTCGCGACGCGGCGCTGGCCGTCGCGGGCCTGGTACGACTCGCGGATGGCCGGCGCCGGCTTCCCGTCGAGGAAGGGGTGCGGGCCGGTGATGCGCCCGTCGGACTCCTGCCCCTTCTTGGCGAGGAACGCGGTGTAGGTCTCGTCAGCCATGCCAAAACCCTATCCGGGCCCGCCCCGCCGGTCTCGGCAGGCCCGCTGTGGATCCCGCGCACACGGTCATCAGGGTCACCACGGCCGCTGAGCTCGACGAAGCGACACGAGTGACGTTGCGTCCCCTTCGACAGGCGCAGGGACCGACGTGGTGCCATCGGTCTGCGTTGGCCGTTCCCGAGAGCTTCGCGAGCAGCGACGGCGGTGCGAGTGGTGCTGCCATCGGATTCGCGAGCGTCCCGAACACGGTCGGTGAGCTTGTCGGAGCGACGCGAGTGACCTTGTGTCCCTTCGACAGGCTCAGGGACCGACATGGTCCCGCCAGTCTGCGTTGGCCGTTGCCGAGAGCTTCGCGAGCAGCGACTGCGATGCGAATGGTGCTGCCATCGGATTCGCGGGCGTCCCGAACACGGTCGCTGAGCTTGTCGAAGCGACGCGAGTGACCTTGCGTCCCTTCGACAGGCTCAGGGACCGACATGGTCCCGCCAGTATGCGTTGGCCGTTCCCGAGAGCTTCGCGGGCAGCGACGGCGAAGCGAGTGGTGCTGCCATCGGATTCGCGGGCGTCCCGAGCACGGTCGCTGAGCTTGTCGGAGCGACGTGAGTGACGTTGCGTCCCTTCGACAGGCTCAGGGACCGTGGGGCTGGCCCTTAGCCTGGGGATTGCGTGAGCGTGGGCGGGAGCATGTCAGTCTCCCGGGCTAGCCGACTCGGGTGAATCGGCGGGTGCTCGGTCGTATCTCCGGAGGCGGTGGCGGCGGGCGTTCCAGTCCTGGACCGCTCTGCTCTTCGTCACCAGGTGTCTGCCTTCGCGGGTCGGGCTGATCGATCTCGGCGGGATCAGCGTGTAGTTCCCACCAGCCCGGGTGATGTCCCAGCCCTTGTTGTGGAGGAGCAGGTGGTGGTGCTTGCACAGCAGCACGCCGTCGGCGATGTCGGTCTTGCCGTGGTCTCGTTTCCACTGGTTGATGTGATGCGCTTCGCACCAGGACGGCGGTCGATCGCAGCCCGGCCACATGCAACCGCCGTCTCGCACCGCCAGGCCGACGCGCTGGCGGGCAGTGAACAAGCGCTGTTCGCGTCCGACGTTGACGCATTGCCCGTCGTCGTCGAGGACGACCGCGATGGTGCCGGTGGCGCAGACCTCGCGGCGGATGGTGTCGATCGAGACCGCCTCGCCGGTGTCCTGGATCGAGCCGTGGCCCTCGCCGGACTGCAGCGATTCCTTGGTCACGATCACTCGCACCGCCGGCCGCCGAGATCCGTAGACCTTGCCAGGGTCGGCGTCCGCGCCGATGCGGAGGAGTTCGAGGAATCCGTCGGCGGCGAGGCGGTCGGTGGAGCGCGGGTCTGTCGCGATGGCGTCGATGCGTGCGCGGTCCTCTTCCTTGACGAACCGTGGTCCACCTCGGCGGGGGTTGGTCAGCTCGTCGAGGACCGACAGGAGGAAAGCGCCCGGCTCGGGTGCATAGAGGAACCTGCCCTCGACCATCCCGTCAGGGCGCTTCCACGCCTTCAGGTGTTGCTGCTCGAGCTGCGCCTTTTCCCGGTCGGCTACCTCGGTGTCGTTGAGGTCGTCGCGGAGTTGCCTCGCTCGGCGGTGAAGTTGTCCCGCGGTGAGGTGGCTCGCGTCTTCGAGCAGTTCCGCCGCGGCCTCATGCAGCGCGTCCAGCGGAACAGTGTCGGTAGGGAGGCCGAGGCCGGCCCGGATGGCGTCTGCCTGGGCGATCGAGAGGCGTCCGTCTGTGACCGCGTGGGCAATGGGTGCCTGCCATGGTGTTGGTGGTGCGGGGAGTTCCGGGTGCTCTCGCTGCAGCGTTTCGACCGCGTCCGTTTCGGCGAGCATCTTGCCCACCTCGATGATCGACACCGCGCCACCCTTCGTGGTCCCGGTGATGGCCTCGACCATGGCCTGCGGCGTTCGGTAGCCCTCCTGCTGGGCGAGCCCTGCCGAGCCGAGGTCGGTCGACGAACGCCGGACGAGTTCGCCCGCGATCCAGGCGGTAAAGGTGTCGCAGCACTGTCTGAGGTCGGCGATAGCGTGCAGCGCGTCCACGAGGTCCTGCTTCGGAAGTGGCGCGAATACCGCGGGGGAGTTGCCCAGGCGTGCGACGGCATCCGCAGTGCGGAGGAGTGTCGTCGCCGGGTTTCTCATAGCACACATTCTGCCAGGTAGAAAGTTTCTTCGACCGAAGAACTTTCGATCTGTGGAGAACTTCGACGCTGGGTGGCGGCACCAGATCGGATGCGTTCCTTCGACGGGCTCAGGGACCGTGCCGCCGCGCTCCACCGGCACGTTGCGTTCCTTCGACAGGCTCAGGGACCGTGGACGCGCACCGCACCCCACCGCGGCCACCGCACCCACCGCACCGCGGGGTGGACGGTAGCGTGGGCGGCGGACGGGGAGGGTCATGAAGGCGGTCGTCGCGCTTGTGCTCGCCACGCTCATGTGGGCGGGCAACTACGTCGTGGGCGGCATCGCGGTGCGGTCCATGACGCCGGTCGAGCTCACCTGGTTCCGCTGGCTCCTGGCCGCCGCGCCCCTGGTCGTGCTCGCCCACCTCATCGAGCGGCCGCGGTGGCGGGCCGTGCTCGCGGAGTGGCCAAGCCTCCTTGTTCTCGCTCTCCTCGGCGTCGCCGGCTACACCCTCCTGCTCTATTCGGCCCTGCAGTTCACGACGCCGTTGTCGGCATCGCTCATCAACGCCGCGAATCCGGCGGTCATGGCGGTGCTGGCCGCGATCCTGCTGCGCGAGCGGATCGGCTGGCGCGGCGCCGCGGGGCTCCTGCTCGGCCTCGTCGGCGTGATCCTCGTCATCACGGACGGCGCGCTTGCCACCGCGTTCTCCACCGGCCTCAACCCTGGCGACCTCCTGATGGTCGGCGCGATCCTCGTCTGGAGCCTGTACACGATCCTCGGCCGCGCCCTCACCGCGCCGCCCATCGCGGCCACCGCGGTGCAGGCCGTGCTCACCGTCGTGCTGCTCGCGCCGGTCGCGCTCGCTACGGGCGCCCGATGGCCGGAAAGCGGCGACAGCGTCGCCGCGCTGCTCTTCATCGCGGTCTTCCCGTCCATCGGCGCCTACGCCCTGTGGAACCTCGCCCTGACCCGGATGCCCCCGGGTCGCGCCGGACTCTTCCTCAACCTCATCACCGTGTTCACGGTGATCATCTCCGTGGCGATGGGATCGCTGCTCACCGGCACGGACGTCGTCGGCGGCCTGCTCGTCTTCGCGGGCGTCGGACTCAGCTCGCTTCGCCGTCGTCCCGCCGCTCGAGTGCACCGGGACCAGGCGTCCCCGGAACCCGCAGCCGGATCCCGCGCCCCGCGCTGACGGCGCGCGGTCACTCGATCTCGAGACCCACCCGCCCCGTCCGCATCCCGCGCGGACAACGCGGCACGTGCGTAGTGTCGATGCACCCATTTCGTGCGGGGTCGTGTCGGCCCCTCGAGGGAGGAGAGCGACATGAGGTCGGTGGCCGAGCAGAGCGTCGAGGAACTCGGGGGCCGGATCAGCGTCCTCGCCCGCCAGAAGCGGGATCACGTGAAGCTGAACCGCCTGCTCGAGGAGCTGCACCGCAGCACGGGCACGGACGAGGAGCAGGTCCTCCTGCGCATCTACCGCCTCGTGTTCCCGCACGCCTTCGCGGAGGAGTCCGTGCTGTGGCCGGTGATGCGGCGCACCCTCGAGGACGGGCACGAGCTCACCCTCGAGGTCGAGCGCGAGCACCAGGAGGTCAACGAGCTGGTCACTCGACTCGAGGACATCCCGGCGGACTCGCCCGAGCGCGGCCCGATCCTGAACCGGCTCACCGAGGTGCTGCGCGAGGACGTGCGGGACGAGGAGGACGAGCTCCTCCCGCGCCTGCAGTCCCGCGTCGACCGACGGGAGCTGCGCCGACTCGGCCTGCTCTGGGAGGTCGTGCGCCGGGTCGCGCCGACCCGCGCCCACCCGATCGTGGCGCGCCGGCCCCCCGGCAACATCGTGGCCGCGCTTCCCCTCGCGGTGCTCGACCGCCTGCGCGACCTCTCGGACCTCCTCGCCCACCGCGGCCCCGCCCGGGTCGCACCGGCGGCGGGCGCGGCCGGGCGGAAACTCGCGACGGCCGCGCACGCCGTCGAGCGCCTGCCCATCATGCGGCGGGGCGAGGATCCGTCCACCCGCTTCCCCGGCTGAGCCGACCAGCCCGCCGCCCGAGCCCGACACCGCACCCCCGCCCGCCCGCACGGCCGGACCCAGACGCGATTGAAACCGCACCCGCTGCACCGGACAGCGCAGCGGGACACGGCGACGGGACAGAATGGGGCATGACCTCAGACGCGCCGTCGCAGCCGATCCGCATCCTCCTCGACACCGACATGGCCATGGGCGTACCCGGAGCGGACGTCGACGACGGCTTCGCCCTCGCTCTGGCGCTGGCCGACCCGGGTATCGTCGTCGAGCTCGTGACGAGCGTGAACGGCAACGCGGACGTCGAGAGCGGATCCTTTCTGAGCGGCGAGCTGCTGGAGCGGCTCGGCGTTCCCGAGATCCCCGTCGTGCAGGGCGCGGCCGCCCCGCTGTCGTTCCCGGACAGGAGGCGGGGCGCCCCCGACGACATCCGGGCGCAGTTCGGCCGGCACACCCCCTCGCCGGGCTACGCGGCCGCCGAGCTGGCGTCCCGGGCCGCCGCGGAGCCCGGCGCGCTGACCGTCGTCGCGATCGGACCGCTCACGAACATCGCGGCCGCCGTGAACCTCGATCCCGACTTCGCCCGCAACGTGCGGGAGATCGTCATCATGGGCGGCGTGTACCTCGGCCAGACCAACGCGCAGGGCATGCCGGGCGAGTTCAACTTCTGGATCGACCCGGAGGCCGCGGATGCGGTGCTCCGCTCGGGCGCGCGCATCCGCCTGGTCGGGCTGGACGTCACGCTCAAGGTGCGGCTCACGCGGGAGCACGCGAAGCAGCTGCAGGAGTCCTCGGGGCGCTTCGCCCCCTTCGCCGGGGAGCACACGCTGCACTGGATCGACTACCTGGCCGAGGAGTCGCCGGGCGACCCGGAGGCGGCGCGCTCCTGCGCCATGCACGACCCGCTCGCCGTCGCCGCCCTGACCCGGCCGGACCTGCTGGACTGGCGCGACGCGCACGTGGAGGTCGTCACGGGCACGAGCATCGCCCGCGGGGTCGCCGTCGCCGACTTCCTCGACTCGCGGGACGCACCGCCGGCCAACGCCTCCGTCGCGGTCGACGTGCGGGGCGAGGAGTTCATCGCCCACCTCGTGGAGCGCGTCTCCTCCCTCTGACGGTCCCGCCCCGCGGCGCGGCCGACGCCGGGCCCGCGGCCCCACCGACGGCGGCATCCGCACGCCGCCGTCGGTGGACGCCGCATAGTTGACGGATGCAGATCTATTCGGCCTCCCCGCTCGCCCGCGCACGGCAGGTGACCGCGGACGTGCTCGCCGTCGCGGCGATCGTGCTGTTCGCGACCCTCGGCATCGTCACGTCCACCCTCATCGCCGCCCTCGCCGACCTCGGGCGGGGCATCGAGGATGCCGGGCGCGGCTTCCAGTCCACGATGTCCGACGCCGCCTCGACCATAGGCGACATTCCGCTGGTCGGCGAGGGCGCGGGCACGCCGTTCCGGGATGCGAGCGAGGCGGCGGCCGCCCTCGCCGCCGCCGGGCGCGATCAGCAACAGCTGGTGCAGACCCTCGCCGTGGTGGCCGGCCTGATCGTGGCGCTCGTGCCGATCGCCCTGATCGTGCGGCTCTGGTTTGTGCGCCGTGTCGCGTTCGCGCGCCGCGCGTCGGCCGCCCGCGCGCTCGCCGGCTCACCGGGCGGCGTCGAACTGCTCGCCCTCCGCGCCCTGTCCGGCGGGAGCGACCGGGATCTCCTCGCCGTCAGCGCGGATCCGGTCGCCGACTGGCGGAGCGGGAACGCCGCGGTGGTGCGCCGGCTGGCCGACCTCGCGCTGCGCGACGCGGGCGTGGTCCGCGGGCGATGACGGGGCCGGCGGACGGGGAAGACCCGGAGGACCGGGAAGACCGCGAGGACCGGGAGGACGCGGGAGACCGGAAGGACCGGCTCGCGCTGGATCGAGACCGGATCGTCGGCGAGCTGCGGCGCGCGGGCTGCGTCTTCGCGGAGGAGGAGGCCGACCTGCTACTCGCCGAGGCGGCGGACGCGTCCGCCCTCGACCGGATGCTCGCCGAGCGTGTGGCGGGCACGCCCCTCGAGCACGTGCTCGGCTGGACCGAGTTCGCCGGCCTGCGCATCCTGGTCGACCGTGGCGTGTTCGTGCCCCGGCAGCGCACGAGGCTGCTCGCCCGGCAGGCCGCGGCGCTCGCGAGGCCGGGGGAGATCGTCGTCGACCTCTGCTGCGGATCCGGAGCGGTGGGCGCCGCCGTCGCCGCGGCCGTTCCCGGGATCGAGCTGCACGCGGCCGACCTCGAGCCGGCGGCCGTCCGTAACGCCCGCCGCAATCTCGAGCCCCTCGGCGCGCACGTGCACGAGGGGGACCTCTACGCCGCCCTGCCCGACGCCGTCCGCGGGCGGGTGCGGGTGCTCGCGGTGAACGCCCCGTATGTGCCCACGGGGGAGATCGGCCGCATGCCGCCCGAAGCGCGGGACCACGAACCGCTGCTCGCCCTCGACGGCGGCGGCGACGGGCTCGACGTGCACCGCAGGGTCGCGGCCGAGGCCGCCGACTGGCTCGCCGGGGGCGGGTCGGTGGTCATCGAGACGAGCCGGGCGCAGGCCCCGGTGTCGGCGCTGCTGTTCGAGCGCGCAGGGCTGGCGGCCCGGATCGTGACGGACGACGACCTCGACGCCACCGTCGTCGTCGCCACGCACCCGGGCTGACCGCGGCGGGCGCCCTACTTCTTGGCGGGGATGGCGCCCTCGTCGAACTGCTTCTTGTTCCGCCCGCCGGTGAAGTAGGTCAGGGCCCAGAGCACGATTCCGATCGCGAGGAGGACGCCGGCGATCTGGTACTGCTCCACGGGGCGGCCGGACCAGGGGAGTACGAGGTAGGCACAGGCCACGGCGCCGATGATCGGCAGCGGGGTGGGCGCGCGGAAGTGCTTGTGCTCCACGGGGTCCTTCCGCAGCACGAGGACGGTGCAGTTGACCACCGCGAACACGGCGAGCAGCAGGAGCGACGTCGTGCCGCCGAGCAGCGCGACGACGGGGTTGTCGGAGTCGAGCGAGAGGAACGTGATGAGGCCGATGGCGATGGCGGTGGTGAAGAGGATCGCCATGTACGGGGTGCGGCGCGTCGGGTGCACCTTCGACAGGAAGCGGGGCAGGATGCCGTGCTTGCTGATGCCGTAGATCAGGCGGCTCGCCATCATCATGTTGATCAGCGCGCTGTTGCCCACCGCGAAGAGCGAGATGAACGGCAGCACCGCGGTGATCGGGAAGTCGGGCGCCGCCGTCTGGACGACCGTGACGAGCGGCGTGGCGTTGCCGGCCAGCTCGCCGATCGGCACGATCGCGACCGCGCAGATGGAGACGAGCACGTAGATGACGGCCGTGATGCCGAGCCCGGTGAACATGATCCGCGGGAAGATCCGGCTGGGATCCTTCGTCTCCTCCGCCATGTTCACGGAGTCCTCGAAGCCGACCATGGCGAAGAACGCGAGCGAGGTCGCGGTCGTGATCGCCAGGAACACGTTCTTGTCGTCCGGGGTGTCGAACGCCACGACGCGCGAGAAGTCCGCGGCGCCGCCGGCGATGGCCCAGAAGCTGATGAGGATGACGAGCAGGAGGCCGGACAGCTCCACCATCGTGAGGACGACGTTCAGGCCGACGCTCTCCGCGACGCCGCGGAAGTTCACGGCCGTCACGAGCACCATGAAGCAGAGCGCGATCAGCAGCAGCGTGCCGGGGCCGCCCTCGAGCCCGAACCCGGTCACGAAGTTCGCCGCGAACGCGCCGGACGCCGCGGACGCGGAGGTGATGCCCGACGCCATGACCGTGAAGCAGACGAGGAACGTGACGAAGTGGATGCCGAACGCCTTGTGCACGTACAGCGCCGCACCGGCCGCCTGCGGGTACTTGGTCACGAGCTCCAGGTAGGAGCACGCCGTGATGGCCGCCACCGTGAAGGCGACGATGAACGGCAGCCAGGCGGCACCGCCCACCTCGGCCGCGACCTGTCCGGTGAGTGCGTAGATTCCCGTGCCGAGGATGTCGCCCACCACGAACAGGAGCAGCAGCTTCGGCCCCAGGACCCGCTTCAGTTCCGGCTGCTCGGTCTTCTCCGCAAGTGCCATGTCGATCGGGTCCTCTCGATACGGAGGCTGCACGGCCTCGGAATGCGTCCGTGAACGCCTTGCAGCAGTCTCTACCCGTCGCACCGTCCGGTGCCAGGAAAGTGAACATTCCGAAACATGCTGGTTACGCAGAATCCCGTGCCCCCAGTGGTGGGGAGGGGGCGGCCAGGACGCCCCCGTTCCCGGATCCCGTCCAGCATGGGCCGACTTAGGCTGTACGTGTGAGTTCCCGTCGTCGCCGATCAGTGCTGACTCGGGCGGCCACCCTGGGCATGCTCGTGCCGCTCCTCGCGGGCTGCACGAGCGAGGATCCCGAGGTGCGGGACGAGCGGTTGCGGTGGGCGACGCAGGCGCTGCCGAGCGAGCGGGCGGGCACGCTCGACGCTCTGGATACCGGTCGGCTGAGCGCGGAGAACGCCTGGGGCGGGTCGCTCAGCTTCGAGAAGGTGCCCGCGGGACGCCACGACGTCTACATCGCCTGCCGCGGCGGCTGGCGCATCGACGTGACCATCACCGGCGAGGGGGGTGTCGAGCTCGGCGCGACGTCGCTGCTGTGCGACGCGGCAACGGCGATCGAGGTGGAGCCGGCGACGCCCGGGCTCCGGCTGACGGCAACCGCGCCGAACGAGGACACCGACTGGGCCGTGCTCGTGCTCCCCGTCGCCGAGAACGAGGAGCCGCCGGCGGAGAACCCGGCACAGAACCCCGAGCCGGCCGCGGCCTGATCACCGGCCCGGCCATCGACCCGGTCATCGGCGTGACCTCCGGCCTGACCACCGGCGCGGTGTCAGCCCCGGCGGGCGAACCGGTGCAGGGCGCTCCCGCCGCGCTCCTGAGTTCGGGTCACCGACCGCCGACCGAGCGCGCGGTGCGCTCGAGGCGCTCGCGGTAGTCGTCCCACCACGCGGCATCCCCCTCGGGGAGGTTGCTGTTGCCCGCACGCAGCCCCGTGGCGCCGTCGATGAGCTCCCGGACGATGTCCGCGTGCCCCGCGTGCCGCTGGTTCTCGGCGATCATGTGCACCAGGATGCGGTGCAGCGTCACGGAGTTCCGGTCCGCCTCCCACCACGCCACCGTGCCCGGGGCGGCCAGGTCGAGTGCGGCGATGGTGGCGTCCGAGTGCGCCCACACCCGGCGGTAGAGGTCCGTGATCGAGTCGCGGGACTCCTCGGCGGTCGCCCACATGTCCGCGTTGGCATCGGCCCCGTCCTCCATCCACGGCAGGGGCTCGGGGAAGGGCCTGCCGAACGTGTCGCCGAGGTAGCCGGCCTCGACGCCCGCGACGTGCTTGACGAGACCCAGCAAATTCGTTCCGGTCGGCACGACGGGCCGCCGGATGTCGTACTCGCCCAGCCCCTCGAGCTTCCAGAGCAGAGCGTCCCTGCCGCTCTGGAGGTAGTGCTGCAGCTGGCGCTTCGCGGCGTCGTCGGCGTCGGTCATGGGGGCAACCGTAGCGGCGGAAGCGCGTGCGCCGCAGCATCGCGGTCGGGAACACGCGAAGCGGGAGCCGGGGACGAATCCCCGGCTCCCGCTCTCCCGGGTGGTCACCCGGTCGTGGTGCGTCAGTCGACGCGGACGGTCATCATCCCCTGCGAGTTGCTGGAGACGACCTCGATCGTCGTGCCCGTTCCGGCCACGCGCACGCTGCCCTGCGGGTTCGCGGCGTCGTAGTAGCGGTTCGGGTCGGTGTCGTCGAACACCGGCACGCCGGCCTGCGTGCCGACCGTCAGCGTGGTCATCCCCGCCGCCGTCTCACGGTGCAGGCTGATCGGATCCGTGGCCTGCTTGCCGAAGGTGGCGTCGAAGGTCTGGATGCGGTTGCGTGCGACCGTGCCGTCGGACCAGGTGAGGGCCTTCGGGTGGGCGTCGACGGGCAGGGCCAGGCCCGCGCCCGGGTGCTGCCGGGTGTTGTTGTTGCGCTGGGCGGTGTTCCAGTACGTGATGCTCAGCCCGTCCTGGTACGGGAAGTGCTCGACCCGGTCCGGCGCGCTGGTCAGCCAGCCGAAGTTGTACGGACCCTGCTGGAGGGTCGCGTCGTAGCCGAGGTACTGGCGGTTCTCCGCGATGTAGAAGCGTCCGTTGCCCTGCGCGTCGTTCGGCAGCACGACGACGAGCGCCTGCTGCTTCTTGGTCGCGTGGAACGCCGGGCCCAGCTTGTGCGTGGACCGCGTTCCCGCGGTGGCCACGTCGTAGTCGAGCCAGCCGAGCTGGAGCTTCTCCCACGCGCCCATGTGGTTGGGGGTGGTGCCGATGGCCCCGTCCCCGTGGCTGAGCCAGGAGCCCGAGCTCATGAGCGTCCAGAAGCCCGTGCCGTTCTCGCCGCCGCTGGTGTCGTACAGATCCGGCAGACCGAGGTCGTGGCCGTACTCGTGCGCGAAGACGCCGAGCCCGCCGTTCTCCGGCTCCGTGGTGTAGTCGCGGATCCAGACGTCGGAGTCACCGATCTTGACGCCGCCGAACGGGTTCACTGCGGGACCGTCGGTGCCCAGCCCGGCCTGGTTGACCGCCCAGCGGTGCGACCAGATCGTGTCGGAGGACGCGCCGGCCTCCTCGCCCTCTCCGGCGTGGATCGCCTGGAAGTGGTCGATGTAGCCGTCGGCCTCGGCGAAGTCGCCGTCACCGTCGTAGTCGTAGCGGTCCCACCGGTCGAACGACGCGAGGTACTCGTCGATCTCGGCGGCGGACTTCCCGGACGCGATCTGGTCGTCGTACCAGGCGTTCGCCGCGTCCTGCACGAAGCGCGTCATGTCCTCCTGGCTCTCCGTCTCGCCGTAGCTGGCCGAGGCGTAGGGCACGGTGACCCAGTCGCTCACGTCGCCGTCCACGGTGTAGCGGCCGCTCGACATCTCCTCGTACAGCCCCGTGAGGGACTCGCCCTCGTCGCCGAAGAACATGTCGAGGTAGTGCTGGCGGTCGAAGTCGGCCGTCCAGTACGTCGAGTTGTCCGTCGCGCGGTCGGGCGCCGGGATCTGGTTGTGCACCGGTCCGGCCGGAGCGTCCGGGAACCGCGGGTCGACCTCGTCGCCGAAGTCGATGAGGAACGACAGGATGCTGTCGCTCGACTGCACCCCGTACTGCGCCCACTGGCCCGGGGCGACGCGCACCGCCTTCGAACCGCCACGGTTCTGGACCGTCGCCTTCCCCTGGACGACGAGCTCGGTCGCCTTCTGGTTCAGCTCGCGGCGCTCGGCCTCGACGGCGTCCGGGCGGTCGTCCACCCTGGCCGCCGACGCGCTGTCGGCCCCGGGCGCACCCGTCGCGCCGAACGCCGACGGTGCCGCGACGGCGGGCACGCTGATCATCGTGGTGAGCAGGGCGGCGAGTGCCACCCCTCCCGCCACCGGAATGGATTTTCTTCTCACAGATAGACCCCTCTTAGGTGTGATGAAGGTGAGCCGGGCCGATCGGCCCGGCTCGGGATGCGCCCCGGATCGTTCCGGGGCGCGCGTCCCGCTACGCCGTCCGGCGGCGCGAGACCAGCCAGAAGCCGGTGCCCACGGCCAGCAGCACCGCGGCCAGCCCCCCGAGCGGGAGAGCGGACCCGGTGCCCGTCCAAGCGAGAACCCCTGAGTCAGTGTCGCGGTGCGCACCGACATTCGTGCCCGGAGCCGGCGTGTCGTCGTCGGAACCGTCGCCCGTGCCACCCGGTGCTGGCGTCGGCTCGGCCGGGTCCGTCGGGTCGACCGGCACCGTCGGGTCCGTCGGAACCGTCGGGTCGGTCGGAATTGTCGGGTCGGTCGGCACCGTCGGGTCCGTCGGGACCGTCGGGTCCGTGGGCACCGGCGTGGGCTCGACGGCCTCGGTCACGAGACTCCAGTTCGCGTCGAAGAAGTCGGCCGGGTCGATCGTGCCCTGCTCGCCGGCCCAGTCGATCAGCAGCTGACGGATCTCCTGCAGCTCGTCGTAGACAACCGGGGCGGTCCCGATGTGCGGGAAGCCGCCACCACCGCTCGCGCGGTAGTTGTTCACGGCGACGACGAAGCGGGCGTCCGCGGCGACGGGCGTGCCGTCGGGCATGGCGAGCCCGACGATGCGCGAGCCGACCGGCTGGCTGATGTCGATCGTGTAGTCGACACCGGACAGGACGTCGTAGTTGTAGTCCGGGATGCCGTTCGGCGTCTCGGGGTAGACCGCGTTCGTGCCCGTCTCCGGGTCGAACGTGCTGCCCGGCTCGACCTGCGTGAAGTAGCGCGCCGAGTACTCGAGGTAGTCCTTGACCTGGGCGCCCGTCATCTCGACGCCGCGCAGGGTGTTCTCGTAGATGTAGAGCCCGGCGATGTCGCGGATGGTCACCTCGCCCTCGGGGAAGAGGGCGGTGCGGGAGAACGGCGAGGCCTGCGACAGCACCGGCACGTCCGCCAGCTCGCCGCCGTCGAGCGCCGCGTCGACCGTCTCGGCCTGCACGCTGTTGATGAAGTCGATGATCGGCGTGTCCTCGTAGCGCGAGGTCGCGGCGGGCAGCGCGGTGACCGACTGCGCGACCGGCGTGTTCACGTAGTCGACGGTCGTCCGGTGCTCGTCCTCGATGGCGTCGACGACGTCCGGGTCCTCCTCGGCGACCTCGCTGCCGTAGTGGGCGATCGTGCTGGGCTGGTTGCCGTCCGTCCAGTCGACCCGGTATCCGCCCGCCTCGGCGTCGGGCACGAGGTTCATGGTGACCTCGGTGACGCCCTGCGCCCAGCGGTAGGGCTGCGTGACGAGCACCCGCTCGCCCGCGACGTTCGTGTAGATCGTCTCCGGCGCGTCCTGGTGCGTGTGGCCAGCCACCATCACGTCGATGCCGGGCACCTGCGTCGCGATGTTGTTGACGGTGTTCTCGTTCAGGTCGGCGGGGTCGTAGTCCGCGTCCGGCACGGTCCCGACGCCGGTGTGCGCGAGCACGACCACGACATCGGCCTGCTGGTCGACGATCGGCACCCACTCCTTCGCGGCCTCGACCATGTCCTGGAACTCGAGCACGCCCTCGACGTTGGCCTTGTCCCAGATCCGCACGCCGGGCGTCACCAGGCCGAGCACGCCGACGGTGACGTCCTTGCCGTCGATGGTGCGGTTCACGAGCGTGTAGGGGGCGTGATACGGGTTTCCCGTCGCCGCGTCGAGCACGTTTGCGCCCAGCAGGGGGGCCTCGAGGTCGCCCTCGTAGGCCCCGAGCATGTCGAGGCCGTAGTTGTACTCGTGGTTGCCGACGACCTGGGCGTCGTAGCCGATGGCGTTGAACGCCTGGGCCATGGGGTGGGTCGTCGTGCCGTCCAGCACGCCCGCCGCCCCGGCTCCCATGCCGTAGTAGTACGTGAGCGGGGTGCCCTGGATGGCGTCGCCGTTGTCGACGACGAGCACGGAGTCATCGCCCTTCGCGGCGCGGACCTCGTCGACGACGGTGCCGACGCGGGTGAGACCGCGCACGTTGGTGCCCTCGTTCGCCTTGTTCGCGAAGTAGTCCCAGTTGGTGACGTTGCCGTGGGTGTCCGTCGTGGACAGGAGAGTCAGCTCCAGCGCGTCGGGGGTCACCTCCGCGGCGGCAACAGCCGTTGGTGCGGTCAGGGCCACGCCGAGCGTGGCCAGGGTGAGTGTTGTCGCTGTTCGACGAAGTCGCATCAGGCTCCTGTCAGTGGGGGCGTCAGAACGGGTCGACGCTACAGACGCTCTGTAAACAATGCGTTACGGCGGCGGCGTTTCCGGCGAGGACGGCGGCAAGTGTCGGGGGCTCCTGCGAGGGTCGTCCTCGACCCCCTTTTCGGGGTTGAGGAAATAAGTTAGGGGAACCATGTTCAGATCCACAGTCCAGGCAGGGCCGCGCAGACGCGGCCTCGCCTCCACGTGCGCTGTTCTCGCCGTCGCCGGCGCCGCAGTGCTCACGCCGGGCCTGTCCGCGACCGCCGCTCCCGGCGCGTCGTCGGGTACGCGCGCCGTTTCGGCCGCTCCCGGACCGCTCATGAACTACGCGGTCAACGTCGCCACGGCGAACCGCGGCCAGACGCTCAAGGCGGAGCGGGCGATCGAGGCGGCGGGCGGCTCGGTCATCGAGTCCTACGCCGAGATCGGCGTCGTCATCGCACAGTCGGACAACGCGAACTTCGCGGCCGCTCTGCGGACGGAGAAGTCCGTTGCTTCGGTGGGCGCCACCCGCACGGCTCCGGTCGCCGCGACCGACCCGACGTTCGGGGTGCACGACCCGCTGGCGAACGGCGAGTCGGGCAAGGGGGGCAAGACCCCGAAGCGCACCGCGGCGCCGAGCGTCGAGACGCCGACCAGCGTCACCGCGGACCCCCGCGAGGGCGAGCAGTGGGACATGACCGCGATCGGCGCGACCCAGGCCCACCAGATCACCGACGGCAGCCGGGACGTGCTCGTCGCGGTGCTCGACTCCGGTATCCAGGGGGATCACCCGGACCTCGCCGCGAACATCGACGCGAGCGCGTCTGCCGACTGCAACAGCGGTGTGCCGAACACGAGCTATGCGGCGTGGCAGCCGACGACGAGCGACCACGGCACCCACGTGGCCGGAACGATCGCGGCGGCCCGCAACGGCGTCGGCATCGTCGGCGTCGCGCCGAACGTGCGCCTCTCGTCCGTCAAGGTCGTGAACGACGACGGGTTCATCTACCCGGAGGCGGCGATCTGCGGCTTCATGTACGCGACCGCCACGGGCGCCGACGTCACCAACAACAGCTACTACATCGACCCGTGGCAGTTCTGGTGCGACAACAACGCGGACCAGGCCGCCGTGAAGACGGCCGTCGATCGCGCGGTCCAGTACTCGCAGAACAAGGGGCTCGTGAACGTCGCGGCCGCCGGGAACTCGAACATCGACCTCGCCAACAAGACGGTGGACTCGTCGAGCCCGAACGACACCACGCCCGTGCTCCGGGCGATCGGCACCGGCGGCTGCGAGGACATCCCCGCGGAGCTCGACGGCGTCGTGACCGTGTCGTCCACGACGCAGGCGGGGGAGCGGTCCAGCTTCTCGAACTACGGACTCGGCGTCATCGACGTCGCGGCCCCCGGTTCGCGCATCCTGTCGACCGTGACCAACAGCGCCTACGGCCTGAAGTCGGGCACCTCGATGGCGTCGCCGCACGTCGCCGGCGTCGCCGCCCTGCTGAAGTCCACGCACCCGAGCACCTCGGGCACCGCCCTGGTGACCCTGCTCACGGAGCAGGCGAACGACGTGCCGTGCCCCGCCGTGGCGAGCACCTGCGTCGGACCGGTGGACGACAACGGGTACTTCGGCGAGGGCCTCGTCGACGCCCTCGAGGCCGTGCAGTAGAGCGAGTGAAGCAGTAGTACCAGCAATAGGGAGGGGCCGTGCCGGCGGACGTCGGCACGGCCCTTCTCGCGTGCCCGGCCCGTGCCGGGCGCTTCGGATGCTCCGGCTGCGGGGCCGCTGTCGGTTTCGCCGACCGGTCCCGCTGAAATGAGCGGGGTCAGTGGCTCCGGGTGCCGCGCCGCGATTCGAGCGTGGGCCGGATCAGCCGGTCGGCCACGATGCCCGTGACGACCGCGTACACCGTCTTGTGCACGACGTCCACGACGAACTCCTTCGCGGGCCAGGTCGAGGGCGGCGCGCCGGCACCCGTCGTGTTCTCCAGGGTCTGATCGAAGCCGAGACGCACGACCGTGTGCTTCGTGTTCGCGAGCGGGCCGCGGATGCCCGTGACGGCCCAGACCCCTCGGAGCGCGCCGAGCGCGGCGCCCGTGCCCCAGTGCATCAGGTGGTTCCAGACCGGCGGCTTCGCGCTCTCGGCCGGTCGGCGGCCGAGGAGGGTCAGGAGCGTGCGGGCCGGCACGTACGAATTCGGTCGGTGGGTGAGGCCCTGCTCGACCTTCTCGCCCGCGGTCATCGCGGCAACGCCCGCGAGCCCACTCAGCGCGCCGACGCCCGCGGCCTTCAGCAGCGTCCGTCCCCGTCCCTGTTCCGCCATGGCGTCCTCCGCTCTCGTCGTTCCCCGTCCATCCAACTCCGGCCCCCATCCCACGGCGACAGAAGGAGCAGGAGCGGGAGGTCGAGCGACGGCCTAGGCGGCTCAGGCGGCGCGCGAGGTGCGCACGCGGACCGGCTCGCCCGCAGCCGGGACGCCGTTCCGGTACACCGTGAGGAGCCCCGGGCGCGGGGAGCCCGGCGCGTCCGCCCCGCCCGCGACGCCCGCGAGAACGAACCGCTCCCGTAGGAGCTCGATCTCGCCGCTCACGGGCTCGACAACGCCCTGGATCCGTGCGATACGACGGAAGCGCGCCCTTCGACAAGCTCAGGGACCGTAGCAGTGACGACAGAGCACGTGACCCGGACAGCAGAGCGGTCCCCGGGCCCGCCGCTTGCGCGGACAGGCTCGGGGACCGCTTGCGATCAGACCTCGCGGGTCTTGGGGGAGCTGTCCTTCGTCTTGGCCGGGTCGCGCTCGACGATGCCGCCGAGCACCTCGTCGACCTGGCCGAGCAGCTCGGCGGGGATCTCCACGCCGGACGCCTTCACGTTCTCGTGCACCTGCTCCGGCCGCGACGCGCCGATGATCGCGGACGCGACGTTGTCGTTCTGCAGCACCCACGCCACGGCGAGCTGGGCGAGCGAGAGCCCGACCTCGTCGGCGATGGGGGAGAGGCGCTGCACGCGCTCGAGCGTGTCGTCGTTGAGGAAGCGCTTGACCATGTCGGCGCCGCCCTTCTCGTCGGTCGCGCGGCTGCCCTCGGGCAGCGCGGCGCCCGGCTTGTATTTGCCAGTGAGCACGCCCTGGGCGATGGGGGACCAGACGATCTGGGAGATGCCGAGCTCCTTCGAGGTCGGCACGACCTCCTCCTCGATCACGCGCCAGAGGGCCGAGTACTGGGGCTGGTTCGAGATCAGCTGCACGCCGAGCTCCTTCGCGAGGGCGGCACCGTCGCGCAGCTGCTCGGCGGTCCACTCGCTGACACCGATGTAGAGCACCTTGCCCTGGCGCACGACGTCGGCGAACGCCTGCATCGTCTCCTCGAGCGGGGTCTCGTAGTCGTAGCGGTGCGCCTGGTACAGGTCGACGTAGTCGGTCTGCAGGCGGGAGAGCGAGCCGTTGATCGACTCGAGGATGTGCTTGCGGGAGAGGCCGGTGTCGTTGTGGCCCTTGGGTCCGGTCGGGCCGAACACCTTGGTGAAGATCTCGATCGACTCGCGGCGCTGACCCTTCAGCGCCTCGCCGAGCACGGTCTCGGCCGCGGTGTTCGCGTAGACATCTGCGGTGTCGAACGTGCTGATGCCGGCGTCGAGGGCGGCGTGCACGCACGCGGTGGCGGCGTCGTTCTCGATCTGGGAGCCGTGGGTGAGCCAGTTGCCGTAGGTGATCTCGGAGATCTTGAGGCCGGAGTTGCCGAGGTAGCGGAACTTCATTGTGCGTCCTAACAGGTCAGTGGCGGGAAATAGCCAACCCTGCAAGCCTTGCACTCGGGCGGCCGGGATGAGGGATGCGGCGGCGTCACTCCCGCAGCTCGGCCCTGGCTCCGGCACGAGAGAAGGCGCCCGGTCCGGGATTCCGGACCGGGCGCCTCCTCCGAGACCTTCCGTGACTACGCGGCTGCGACGACCCGCTTGGCGAGCCCGAGGTTCTCGAGCAGTTCGTGGCGGTTCTGGCGCACGACGTACGCGGGCTGGTCGCGCTCGACGCGCCAGCTCTCGGCCAGGGAGCCGACGTTCACGGTGTCGAAACCGAGCTCGTCGTAGAGGCGCTGAACGAGCTCGGCCGCCTCCTCGAAGTCGCTCGCCGTGGCGAGCGCCCGGCGGTTCTCCGTGCCGGCCGGGGTGCCGTCGGTGGTGATGTCCTTCGCCATGATGTGGTTGAAGCCCTTGGCCACCTTGCTCGTGGGCAGGTGACGCTGCAGCATCGCGGAGACGGTGTCGACCCCGTTATCGAGGGCGGGGATCTGGCCGTCGCGCTCGAAGTAGTAGTTGTTCGTGTCGATCACGATCTTCCCGGCCAGGGGCTCCACGGGAACCTCGTACACGTTCTTGAGGGGCACCGTGACGACGGCGAAGTCGCCGGCCTCGGCTGCCTCGGCCGCGGTCGCGGCGCGCGCCTTCGGGCCGAGCTCCGCGACGAGGTCCGTCAGGGTCTCAGGCCCGCGGGAGTTGCTGATGACGACGTCGTAGCCGACCGCGATCGCCGCGCGTGCGACCTGGCTGCCGATGTGTCCTGCTCCGATGATTCCGATAGTTGTCATACGAAGGGGAACCCGTCCGCGCGCGAGCTATTCCCGCACTGAGTAAACCTCCAGGACCGAGCGGACGACCTCGTCCGGTGAATTCTCGGCGCTGGGCGCGGCACCGTTGCCGGCCATGGTGATGAGCGCCTTCCACAGCGCCCACCCGGCCGCCCGGGCCCAGGTGCCGGCATCCGCGCCGATCTCCTGCCGGAACCGCTCGCGCTCAGGCCCCCGCAGGAACGTCCAGCACAGCACGAGATCACAGGCGGGATCCCCGACCGCGCTCGTCCCGAAGTCGATCACGGCGGAGAGCCGGCCGTCTTGCACGAGGAGGTTGTTCGCGGCGACGTCGCCGTGCACCCACACGGGCGTCGAGGCGTAGGGCACGGACAGGGCCCGATCCCAGACGCGCTGCGCCGCGACCCCGTCGACGCGCGGACCCAGTGCCCGGATCGTGCGCCGCGTCTCGTCGTCGTACACGGTGAGAGGTCCGCCGCGGAAGAAGTTGTGCGTACCCGCCGGAGGGCCGTCCGTCGCGTCGATGCGCTGCAGGGCCCGGAGAAAGGCGGCGACGTCCGTCGCGAAAGTGCTGAGGTCGGCGATCCGAGCGCGGGCCGCGGGTCGGCCGGGCAACCAGCCGTAGACGGACCACTCCCACGGGTAGCCGTGCGCCGGGGCGCCGATCGCGAGGGGCGTGGGAACGGGCAGCGGCAACCGGGGGGCGAGGGAGGGCAGCCAGCGGTGCTCCTTCCGCACCTGCGCGGCGTACCCCTCGCCGCTCGGCAGGCGGACCGACATCGACTCGCCGAGCCGGAACGTCTGGTTGTCCCAGCCGGGCACGTCGACCGGTGTGACCGGCAGATCGCGCCAATCGGGGAACTGCTCGGCGACGAGTCGCTGAACCTCGTGCGCGTCGAGCTGCACGCGGCCGCCCTCGAGGGTCCTCATGCTGCTCCTCCCGCGCGGATTCGGCCCCGCGGTTCTTCTCTCGCCCGCCGGTCGGCCGGCCGGGAGCGGAACTGCCAGTATGGGCCGGATGACATTCGAGCACGTAGCCCTGGTCACCGGGGCGAACCACGGCATCGGCGCCGCTGTCGCCGAACGACTTGCCGCCGACGGGCTGGCGGTGCTGATCGGCTACCTGGCCTTCGAGGATCCCGAGGACGAGGGCACCCCGGAGCGACAGCGGCAGAATCACCGCAGCGACGCGTCCGCCGTCGTGGAGCGCATCGAGCGCGCGGGCGGATCCGCAGCCGCGATCTCGGCGGACCTCTCCGACGCGGCGAGCGTTCCGCTCCTGTTCGACGCCGCGGAGGAGCGGTTCGGGCCCGTGGACGTGCTGGTGAACAACGCGACCGCGTCCCTCGGGGACACCTTCCGGAGCGGCGGCCGGGACTGGATGGGCCGCCCGCTCGCCCGGGTCACCGCCGCCACGTTCGACCGCCAGTTCTCGGTCGACGCCCGCGCGGGCGCTCTGCTGATCTCCGAGTTCGCCGCTCGGCTGCAGGCACGGCAGGGATCGTGGGGACGCATCGTGTCGATGACGTCCGGCGGCGAGGACGGCTTCCCCGAGGAGGTGTCCTACGGAGCGGCGAAGGCGGCGCTCGTCAACTACACGAAGTCCGCGAGCCGGGAGCTGGGACGGTTCGGTGTGACGGCCAATTCCGTGCATCCGCCCATCACCGACACGGGGTGGGTCACGGACGACGTGCGCAAGGCGATCGAGAGGGACGACCACTTCTTCAGCGTCGCGGAACCGGACGAGGTGGCCGAACTCGTCGCCTTCCTTGTCTCGGACGCGGGCCGGCGGCTCACCGGCAACGTCATCCGCATGGCGTGAGCGACTGGGGCTTCACCCCGGGCGCGAAACTGAGGCTTCCACGACTACGGTGTGTCGCAGGACGCGTGGGGAGGCCACGGAATGAGCGAAAGCTACCAGCCCGATGACGAACTGCTCGAGTCGGCCACCGGTACCGCCTACGAGTTGTGGGATTGGTCGGTCAAGGCTGTCCGGAATCGGCTGTTCGCGGACGCCGTGGCCTACGTCGCGGACCACCTGCACGCGGGCGGGGATCTCGATCGCGCGACGCTCGACGGCACCGTCGTCGCCACCACGGGCGAGTCCGCGGTGAACCTCTTCGACACCGAGCTCGGGCAGCAGCTCGACCTCGACCGGGGACGCCAGTGGATGTGGTGGGTCGTCGAGCAGATGGTGAGCCACCGTCGCGCCGCCGACCTCGTGACCTGGGCGGAGCGCACGGTGGGCGGCGATCCCCAGCTGCTGCCGGGGTCGCTGGACCCGCTCGTGGAGGACTTCGGCGAGGCCCTCATGCTCGACGTGCCCGCGCTCTCCATGCGCGGCGCCATCATCGACGAGGTGGGGCGGCTGTCCGTGCGCCGCGTGCTCGAGCTCGACTCGGGCGGGGCCACCGGGCGGGTGAAGGCGACCTCGCTGCAGCGGCGCCTCGACCGCGAGGAGGAGGAGCAGCGCAGGGAGGCGGCCCGCCGCTTCTACGAGGAGCGCAGGCAGGCGTTCGATGCTGCCGTCGGCCTCGGTGGCCCGCCCTACGCCGCGGAGAACATCTCGCAGATCATGGGCGCGGTGCGCGCGCTCGGCTGGGACAGGAACGAGCGCCTCCGGTTCTGGCAGGGGGCGCCGGCGGGCACCTTCTCGCTCGCGCTGGCCCCGCGCTTCACCTCGGTGGAACCCGGCTGACGGCGGCCGGCGCCCCACCACGGTCCCTGAGCCCCCACGGTCTCTGAGTTTTGTCGAAGAGACGCGCGATCCGCTGTGAGCAGAACCGCGTGCGCCCGCCCTAAGGCCGTCGTTAGGGTGAGGCATGGGCCAGGTCGTGAGCATCGAAGAGCACCGCATCCCGCGCCGGAAGGGCATGGAGCCCCTGTGGCGGGAGGTGCTCGGCGCCCGGCTCCGCGCCCTGCGGCACGACCGCCGGGACACCCTCGCCGAGACGGCGGCCACGGCGGGCATCTCGCCGCAGTACCTGTCGGAGATCGAGCGCGGGCGCAAGGAGCCGTCGAGCGAGATGATCGCGGCGATCGCCGGCGCCCTGGGCACCTCGCTCACCGAGTTGGCCGGCGACGTCGCGGGCGACCTGCGGCGCCAGGGCAGCGTCTCCGGTTCGGTGCCGACGGCCCTGGCGCTCGCCGCCTAGGCGCGCTCGTCACCTAGGAGCGGCCCCCGCCCCCAGCCGCGTTCCCCGCCTAGCCGCGCCCTCCGCCCACGAGCGCGGCGCCCCGCGGGTCGAGCACCTGGTCCACGATCCCGTAGCCCAGGGCCGCGGTCGCCGTGAGCACCCGGTCGCGGTCGGTGTCCCGGCGCAGCGTCTCGATGGACTGGCCGGTGTGCTCGGACAGGATCGCCTCGATCTCCGAGCGGATGCGCACCACCTCGTCGGCCTGCAGGATCAGGTCCGGGATCGTGCCCTGCCCGCGGGCGGCCGGCTGGTGCAGCACCACCCGGGCGTGCGGCAGCAGCGACCGCCTGCCCGGCGCCCCCGCCGCGAGCAGCACGGCGCCTGCCGCGATCGCCTCACCGACGCACGTCGTGGCGACGGGCGAGCGGATGTACTGCATCGTGTCGTAGACGGCGAGCATCGACGTCATGTCGCCGCCCTCGCAGTTGATGTACATGTTGATCTCCTGGCCCGGGCCGTCCGCCTCGAGGTGCAGCAGCTGGGCGATGAGGGCGTTCGCGACGCCCGCGTCGATGGCCGTGCCGACGTAGACGATGCGCTCGGCCAGCAGGTGCGAGTAGACGTCCATGATGCGCTCGCCCCGCGGGTGCTGGGCGATGACGTTCGGGATGGTGTAGCTGCTCACGACTGCACCGCCATCCCGATCGGGTGCTTGCGCACGGGCATGACCTGGTCGAACGTCGTGACGATCTCGTCGATGAGGCCGTAGCTCCGCGCCTCCTGCGTGGTGTACCAGTGGTCGTGCAGCGAGTCATCGAACACCCGCGCGACCGGTTGCCCGGTGTCCTCGGCGATGAGCCCGAGCACCGTGTCGCGGGTGAGGCGCAGGTCGTTGGCCTGCAGCTCGAGCTCGACCGCCGAGCCGCCGATGCCCGCCGAGCCCTGGTGCAGCAGGATGCGCGCGTGCGGCAGCGCGTACCGCTTGCCCGGTGCCCCCGCCGAGAGCAGGAACTGGCCGGCGCTGCAGGCGAGGCCGAGGGCGAGGGTGGAGACGTCGCATGGCGCGAGCCGCATCACGTCCCGGATAGCGAGCATCGCCGGCACGGATCCGCCGGGGGAGTGGATCCACAGCGCGATGTCGGAGCGGGAGTCCTCGGCCGCCAGCGTGAGCAGCTGCGCGGCGAGGAGCGTGCCGTTGTCGTCGTCGAGCACGCCGTCGAGCACGAGGACGCGGTGCAGCAGCAGTTGCTGTCGCATCGCGGAGTCGAAGAGGGGAACCTTTGCGTCATCGGTCATGCGCCCATCCTGCGAGCAGGGAGGCCGCGTCCGCGCGCGGTTCTGCCGAGGGCAGCGCTGCCCACGGCAGCGGGCCCACGGCAGCCTGCATCGGGCGGCGACAACGACGACGGCCCCGCCGCTCCACCCGAGGGGGAAGCGACGGGGCCGTCGCGGAATTACGCGTTGCTTACGAGGCGAGGACCACGCGCTCGTTGGGCACGCAGTGCGTCATCATCAGGCCCTCGACGTTCCGCGGGCCGTTGTGCCCAAGGTTCGCGAGACGGGCGAGTTCGTCCTCGTTGAGGGTCTGGCTCTGCAGCGGCGGGAGGTCCTTCACCTCGTCGAGGGTGATGCCGAGGCCCGCGCCGACGCGCGCGCCCAGCTCGTCCTCGACTAGGTAGAAGTGCCACACCATGCGCTCCTGCACCGCGCGGGCGGCCTGGCCGATGAGCGTCACGAAGTTCGCGACGAGGTCGTCCTGCTCCCACTTCTCGAGCAGCAGGTAGCGCTGGCCGGCCTGCGTGTAGTCGTTGGTGCGGGGGATGCGCTTGCGGGTGAGCCGGCCGACGATCTCAGGGCCCTGGTCGTCGTGCGTCGGGTAGGTTCCCTCGCGCAGCCCGCCCGTGATGGACGGCTCGTAGTTGACGTGCGGGTTCTCGCCTCCGCCGTCCACGTGGTACGTCATCTGGCCGTCGCGCTGGTTCGTGGCGACCCTGGCGTTCTTGGCCGAGTTGACCGGCAGCTGCAGGTAGTTCGGGCCCACGCGGTAGCGCTGGGCGTCGCTGTAGGAGAACGTGCGGCCGACGAGCATCTTGTCGTCGGAGAAGTCCAGCCCGTCGACGAGCACGCCGGTGCCGAAGGAGAGCTGCTCGTTCTCGGCGAAGAAGTTGCGCACGTTGCTGGTGAGCACCATCGTGCCGACCTTCTTCGGCGGGAACTCGTTCTCCGGCCACACCTTGGTGTCGTCCAGCGGGTCGAAGTCGAGCTCGAGGTGCTCGTCGTCGCTCATGAGCTGCACGCGGAGCTCCCACTCGGGGAAGTCGCCGCGCTCGATGGCGTCGTAGAGGTCCTTCGACGCGTGACCGAGGTCGCCAGCCTGGATGGCGGCGGCGTCGGCCTCGGTGAGGCTCTGCACGCCGGCCTTCGGGATCCAGTGGTACTTCACGAGGTGCGTGAGGCCCTCGGCGTTGACCCACTTGTAGGTGTTCACGCCGAAGCCCTGCTGGGTGCGGTAGTTGGCGGGGATGCCGCGCGGGCTGAAGAGGTTCATCAGCATGTGCATCGACTCGGGCGTCTGCGACATGAAGTCGAAGATGCGGCCCGGCTCCTGGCGGAACGTGATGGGGTCCGGCTTCAGGGAGTGGATGACGTCGGGGAACTTGATCGCGTCGCGGATGAAGAAGACGCCGAGGTTGTTGCCGACGAGGTCCCAGTTGCCGTCCTCGGTGTAGAACTTGACCGCGAATCCGCGGGGGTCGCGCGCGGCCTCGGAGGAGTCGCGGCCGCCGATGACGGTGGAGAAGCGGATGGCGAGGTCGGTGCGCTTGCCTGCCTCCTGGAAGAGCTTCGCGCGGGTGTACTTCGCGATGGGCTCGTCGCCCCAGGTGCCCGTGGCCTCGAAGTAGCCGAAGGCGACGGCGCCGCGGGCGTGCACGACCCGCTCGGGGATGCGCTCGCGGTCGAAGTGGCTGATCTTCTCGAGGAACTGGTAGTTCTCGAGGGTGGCGGGTCCCCGAGCGCCGACGGTGCGCTGGTTCTGGTTGTCGTAGACCGGGTGGCCCTGGCGATTGGTGAGCACCTCGCGGGTGTCACCCTCCTCCGGGCTCTGGGACGAGACGTCGGTCATGGCTGTCCTTTCGTGGGGCAGGTGCGGGCGCCGAGGCTTACGGCGACCGCGGGATCAGGGGCGTGCGACGGTCGCGGACGATGCCGCGCACGACGGGCACAGCCCCCAGAACGTGACTTCGGCCTCGTCGACGACGAAGCCGTTGGTGCTCGACGGCGTGAGGCAGGCGGACTCGCCCACGACGCAGTCGATGTCGGTGACCAGGTTGCACGAGCGGCAGACCAGGTGGTGGTGGTTGTCGTGCACCCGCGACTCGTACAGCGCGGGCTGACCGGCCGGCTCGAGCGTGCGCACGAGGTGTGCGGATCCGAGCGCCTCGAGGCAGTCGTAGACGCCCTGGGTCGAGATCGCGCCGATGCGCTGACGCACCCGCTCCTCGACGGTCGCGGCGCTCAGGTGCTCGTGGCGCGGGCGCGCCTCCTCGAGCACGTCGAGCACGGCGACCCGCGGATTGGTCACGCGGATGCCCGCCGATCGGAGACGGCCGACAGCGGTGCTTTCGTCCGTGTGCCCGACCGTCCTCCGGCCCACGCTCTCGTCCACCGGGACGGGCTCGTGCACGTGTGCGGTCATGGCCCCACTCAACCGTCAGAACTTGAACGAGTCAAGTTCACGCGCGTGGTGGGCGTGTCGCCCGTGCCGAGAGTGCTGTCCGTGCTGATCGGTGCCGGTCCGCCCGCGGTGCGCGTCAGTTGAGCGCCACGCCGCCGGTCTGGAGCGGCTCCGCGACGCGGGGGAGCAGCGCCGTGAAGGCGGCCGTTGCGCCGACCACGAAGAGGAAGCCGATGTCGACCTTGGTCAGCGTGGTGGGCAGGAGTCCGCCGATGGTGTCGTCGAAGAGGCCGAGAACGGCGATCAGGAGGAAGACCACGGCCACGAAGAACAGGCCGCCGCGGAGGAGGCCGGCATTGCTGCGGGTGCCGCCGACCACGATCAGGACGAGAGCGCAGAAGAGGTACACGATGTCGAGGAGGATGTCGACGTTGAAGAGCCCGAGCAGATGCTCGCCTTCGACGAACAGCCCGAGGAATCCGTGGCTGCCGAGCAGCACCCCCATCATGAACGCGATCGCTCTGCCCATGTGTCAACCTCCCGTGAGAATCCCGGCGCGGATGCCGCCGTGATGGCCAGCGTATTGAAGCCGCGACCGCCATGCCCGCATCCCGCGCCCGACACAGACACCGCACAGCCCCCGCGCCCACCGCCCGCTGTCCCTTCCGTCCCTTCGACGGGCTCAGGGACCGAGACGGTCACGTCTGCTTGCACTGGTCGTCCCGGAGAGCTTCGCGAGCAGCGACGGGATGCGGGTGGTGCCATCGTGAGCTTCGCGAGCGTTACCGACACGGTCGCTGAGCTTGTCGAAGCGACGCGAGGCGCCTTCCGTCCCTTCGACGGGCTCAGGGATCGACGTGGTCGCGTCTGCCTGCGCTGGTCGTCCCGGAGAGCTTCGCGAGCAGCGACGGAATGCGGGTGGTGCAGCCGCGGGATTTCCGCGCGTCCCCACACGGTCGCTGAGCTTGTCGAAGCGACGCGAGGCGACCCTCCGTCCCTTCGACAGGCTCAGGGACCGTGGGGCTGGCCTTTCGCCGAGAGCTGTCGTGAACGAGCGCGCGAGCACGGTCAGCCGTCCGGTGATTCCGGCTCTGGTGCGCGGGCGGAGGCACGGTCGCGAAGCCGGTGTCGGCGGGCGTTCCCGTCCTGCACTGCTCTGCTCTTCGTCGCCAGGTGTCGGCCCTCGCGCGTCGGGCTGATCGATCTTGGTGGGATCAGCGTGTATGTCCCACCAGTTCTGGTGATGTCCCAGCCTCTGTTGTGCAGGAGCAGGTGGTGGTGCTTGCACAGCAGAACCCCATCCGCGATGTCGGTCTTGCCGTGATCCCGCTTCCACTGGTTGATGTGATGTGCCTCGCACCACGACGGTGGCCGATCGCAGCCAGGCCACATGCAGCCGCCGTCCCGTACCGCCAGGCCGACGCGTTGGCGGGCGGTGAAGAGCCGCTGCTCCCGGCCGACGTTGATGCACTGGCCGTCGTCGTCGAGGACCACGGCGATGGTGCCGGTGGCGCAGATCTCGCGGCGGATGGTGTCGATGGACACGGCTTCGCCGGTGTCCTGGATCGATCCGTGCCCCTCACCCGTCTGCAGCGATTCCTTGGTCACGATCACCCGCACCGCCGGCCGCCTCGACCCGTAGACCTGGCCCGGGTCGGCGTCCGCGCCGATGCGGAGGAGTTCGAGGAATCCGTCGGCGGCGAGGCGGTCGGTGGAGCGGGGGTCTTTCGCGATCGCGTCGATGCGTGCGCGGTCCTCTTCCTTCACAAACCGCGGCCCGCCTCGGCGGGGGTTGGTGAGCTCGTCGAGGACGGAGAGCAGGAAGGCGCCGGGTTCGGGTGCGTAGAGGAACTTACCCTCGACCATCCCGTCTTGCCGCTTCCACGCCTTGAGGTGCTGTTGCTCGAGTTGGGCCTTCTCCCGCTCGGCTACCTCGGTGTCGTCCAGGTCATCGCGCAGTTGCCGGGTACGGCGGTGCAACTGTCCTGCCGTGAGGGTCGTCGCGTCTTCAAGGAGCTCTGACGCCGCCTCGCGCAGCGCTTCCGGGGACACCGCCTCCGTGGGGAGGCCGAGCCCGGCTCGAATGGCATCCGCTTGGGCAATCGAGATATGTCCTTCCGTAACCGCGTGAGCAATCGGCGCCTGCCACGGAGTCGGCGGTGCGGGAAGTTCTGGGTGCTCGCGCTGGAGGGTCTCGGCCGCGTCCGTCTCGGCGAGCATCTTGCCCACCTCGATGATCGAGACCGCGCCGCCCCTCGTCACGCCTGTCACCACTTCGACCATCGCTTGCGGGGTGCGGTAGCCCTCCTGCTGTGCCAGCCCGGTGGAGCCGAGGTCGGTCGCCGAGCGGCGGTCGAGTTCGCCGGCTATCCATGCCGTGAAGGTGTCGCAGCACTGTCTGAGGTCGGCGATAGCGTGCAGCGCGTCCACGAGATCCTGCTTCGGCAAGGGGGCGAATGCCGCGGGTGAGGAGCCCAGGCGTGCGACTGCATCCGCGGTGCGGAAGAGCGTCGTTGCCGTGTTTCTCATAGCACACATTCTACCAGGTAGAAAGTTTCTTCGATGAAGAACTTTGGGCGCTGTGGAGAACTTTGGTGCGACCCCGCAGTCCGCGAGCAGTGTGCGTCCTTTCGACTGGCTCAGGGACCGAGGTGATCTGCGTCCCTTCGACAGGTTCAGGGACCGTTTCCACCCGCCCCCGCACGCAGAAGCGGCGCCCCTTTCGGGACGCCGCCTGTGTCGTGCTTGCCGGATCTAGCGGCGGCTCACCTTGCGGCGGCCGGCGAGGCCCTCGGCAACGCCGATCAGCAGCACGGCGGCGATCACGGCGACGATGAAGCCGAGCACGTTGAGCTCGAAGATGTCTCCCGTGCCGAGGAGGTTGGCGATGACTCCGCCGATCACGGAGCCGGCGAGTCCGAGCAGGAGCGTGGCGATCACGCCGAGGTTCTGGCGACCCGGCTTGATCAGGCGGGCGAGCGCGCCGATGACGAGGCCGGCGACGATGAATCCGATCATGGTGTGGGATCTCCCTGTGGTGTTCTGATACCCGTGCACCGCACGGGCGCGGGCACGCTCGTCGAGCGTACCCGCGTCATCCCGACCATGCGGCGGAGGCGTGCACCCGCTCCGGATGCCGCACACCACGCACCCCTTGTCCATAGGCCTACCCCAACAGCGGCCTCGCCGAGCGGGGCGGACGCCGCTGCAGTGCCGGTCAGAGCCTCGAGAGGTCCGGGCGGCCGCCCAGCCGGCGCACGGTGGATGCGGCGGCCGCCACGGCATCCGCCCCGGCGGTCTCCGGCGATGCCCCTCGTCGCAGCGCCGCCACCAGCCCGGCCAGGAAGGCGTCGCCCGCGCCGGTCGGGTCGACGATCGGCGCGCCTCCCTCCGGGAACGGGAAGAAGCGCGAGCCGCCGGTCCAGGCCACGAGGTCGCCCCGACCGCGAACTCCGAGGGCGACGACGGAGGGTCCCGCGGCGAGCAGCATCCGCGCGGCGCGCTCGGCCTCGTCCGGATGCTCCGGCTCGATGCCGGTGAGGATGCCGGTCTCCCTCGCGTCCGCACGCGCGACGTCCGCGGCGGCCAGGAGGGCGTCGCGGTGCGCGCCCGTCACGGCCCCGTCCAGCACCACCCGCGCGCCCATCCGGCGCGCCTGATCCGCGGCCGCGAGCAGCGCCTCGGCGGGCTGCTGCAGCTGCAGGCACACGGTGTCCGCACGCTCGAAGGCGGCGGCGCCCGCCTCGACATCCGCCACGGTGAGCAGGGACTCCTCCGGCGCGTGCTCGAGCAGGCGCGTGCCGTTGCCGTCCACGATCTGCACGACGAGCGCCGTCGTGCCCCGCCGGCGCACGTGCTCGACGTCGATGCCGCCGGCCCGCGCCTCGGTGAGTACCGCGGCGCCCGCGTCGTCATCCCCGACCACGCCCAGGATCGCCACGTCGGCGCCCAGTTGCCGCAGGCCGACCGCCTGATTGGCGCCCTTCCCGCCGAGAAGCTCCGAGCGCTCGAGCACGGGCGCCGCCCCGGACGAGTCCGGCATCGTGTCGATCCGCAGAACGAGGTCCCGTCCGATCTGACCCACCACGAGGAATCCGCCGCTGCTGCTCATCCCTCAGGCCTACCACCTCCGCGCCGCGCGGTACCCGCGGTTCTGGGCGCGCGCAGGACACCGGGCAAGGTTCTTCCAAGCTGGCGTCCCTACCGTGCCGACAGGCGAATGGGGAGGTGCTCCGTGGGTGATGCCGCGAAGCGGAGACGGCAGGCCATCGCGCTGCGGATCATCGGCGGGGTGCTCATGATCGCGGCCGAGGGGTGTGTCGTCCTGGTGCTGTTCGGCGCGCACGCGATCGCCTGGATCGCCCTTGCCGCCGGGCTGATGGCCGCCGGGGTCCTTGCGTGGCGATACGGCTGGCGCCTCGGCCGCTGACCGGATCCCTTCACGGCGAGCGGACGACGACCCTTCGCGAACGGGCCTTCGACCTTCGACCCCGCCCAAGCACCCTGCTCAAGCGCCGAGCCCGCCCCACCCGCACCCTCCTCGCGCCCCGTCCGCTACGGTGATCGCGTGCTGAAGCCGCCGGCCGAGATCTCACTGAGCGAGGCTGAGGTGCGCGACCTCCTTGCGGCCGAGTTCCCCGAGTACGCCGACCTGCCCCTGCGGCTGGTCGCCGAGGGCTGGGACAACGCGGTGTGGCGGCTGGGCAAGCACCTCGCGGTGCGGCTGCCCCGGAGAGAGGTGGCCGCCGAGCTGATCCTGCACGAGCAGCAGGCCCTCCCGATCCTCGCGGCGCGGACGACGATCCCCGTGCCCTCGCCCCTCGCGGTCGGCGTGCCCCGCGGCCGCATGCCCTGGGCGTGGAGCGTCGTGCCGTGGTTCCCCGGGCGCCCGCTCCTCGCGGTACCGCGGCCGGCGCGGAGCAGCATCGCCGCGCCCCTGGCGGCGTTCCTGCGCGCGATCCACGTGCCCGCGCCCCTGGGTGCGCCCCGCAATCCGGTGCGGGGCGTGCCGCTCGCGGCGCGGTCCGACGCGGTCGAGGGGCGCCTCGCGGGCGGACTCGTGCCGCGGCCCGACGAGCTATGGCGGGTGTGGGAGGAGGCGCTCACGGCGCCCGGGTTCTCCGCCGCACCCGTCTGGCTGCACGGCGACCTGCACCCGGGCAACGTCGTCGTGACGGAGTCCGACACCGGCGGCCCGACCCTCGCCGCGGTCGTCGACTTCGGCGACGTGACCTCCGGGGACCCGGCCACCGACCTCGCGGCGGCCTGGCTGTGCTTCGACGGCAGCGGCAGGCGCGCGTTCCGGGAGGGCTACGGATCGGACGACGCCGCGCTCTGGACCCGGGCGAGGGGATGGGCGGCCGTGCTCGCCACGGCGCTCTGCGGCAACAGCCTCGACGATCCCGAGATGGCGCGGCTCGGGCGCGAGACGGTGGACGAGGTGCTGACGCGCGGGGAAGGGGACAGGGTTAGGTTCGTCCCATGAGCAACGACATCGACCCCACCCGGAACGACGAGACCGCCTCCGCGGACGACGACATGCAGAACGCGGAGGCGACGGGACCCTCCGCGGAGGGCATCCCGGACGGCTCCGGCACGAACACGGACTCCGACGACGTCGAGGACGACAGCGCGTCGGGTCACGGCGACTCCTGATCCGCCGGCCGGCAGCCCCCGGGCTGCCGGCCACTGTATTCGTCGACCGCCGCTGCGTAGTGCAGCACTGTGCCCGGCCAATAGCAACCCCCGCACCGCGACAGCCTGCCGCGCGTACGCTCGACTCAACCGGAGGGGGGCACCGAATGTCATCGTTCACCCTGTCGGTCGCCGGGCAGACCTACTACCTGCCGGCGGACACCGACGTAGTCCAGCTCCAGGATCGCCTCGTCGACGCCGTCCGGCACGGGGGCGACGTCGTCGCCATCCCCACGGTCGGCACCACGGAGTACGTCGTACTCGTCTCGCCGGGACTGCCGGTGTACTTCGAGGAGCGGCCGGATCTCCCGCCACCACCGGAGGCGGTGCCGGGCACGTCCTCGGCCTGGACGCGCGACATGTTCACGGCCGAGGAGTGGGACTCGTTCTGACCGCCTGACGCGACGAACGTATCGCCCCGACCGGAGTCGAGGCGACACATCGTGGAGCCGCCATGGAGAGCCGGCCTAGGTCGACGAGGCGAGCGACCGGTCAGCGCGCCTTCTCGAGGAGGACGTCGTCGATCTGCCCGACGGCCTCGCGCATCCCCTCCTCCATGCCCATCGCGAGCATCTGCTCGAGCTGCTCTGCGCTCACGAAGGTGCTCGTGATCGTCATCCGCGTGCCGTCGCCGGCCGGTTCGAGCGTGACGACCGCGCGGGTCGGCTCCATCGACAGGTCGGGTTCGCCGTCCTCGCCGGAGAATCCGTCGTCGAACTCGAGGCGATGCGGCGCGTCGACGGAAACGATCGTCCACCAGCCGCGGGCTCTGTCGCCCTCCGGTCCGGTCATGTAGTAGCGGCACTGGCCTCCCGGCACGAGGTCGTGCCGCTCGAACGTCGCGGGGTAGGTCGGCGGACCCCACCAGCGCTCCAGCTGCCTCGGGTCCTCCCAGACCTGCCACACGCGCTCGACCGGTGCGTCGAACTCGGTGACGAAGGTCAGGGTCAATGCTTCGACGTCTCTGTCCAAGCTGACTACGGTCATCGCTCTACTCCTTGGTTTCGTGTTGCTTGTTCTGCTGGGGTGATGCGTTCTGCTGGGGTGATGCGTTCTGCTGGGGTGATGCGGGATCCGCCGCGTCCGGCCGTTCGGCGAGCAGACCCTGGATGCGGTACGTGCGCTGCAGCCAGACCTGCTCGAACTCGTCGAGCAGGCGGGCCGCGGCGCGGAGGGTGTCCAGATTGCTGTGCACGATCTGCTCCCGGCCGGAGCGTTCCTTCGTCACGAGCGACGCCCGCTCCAGCACGGCGACGTGCTTCTGAACGGCGGCGAAGCTCATGGTGTAGTGCTGGGCGAGTGCGGAGACCGACTGGGACTGCTGGTTCGCCCGGGCGACGATGTCGCGCCGGGTCGCATCCGCCAGGGCGTGGAAGAGGCGATCGATCTCGGTCTCGCTCAGTAGTACAACCATTTGGTTGTACGTTACGCCTGCGCTCGAGACGGCGCAATACCTTCCGGGCTGCGGTGCGACCCCGGGGGGTCGAGGACGCGGCTGGGGAGGGGGTCAGGGCGCAGACGGCGGCTCGACCCCCGTCACCGTGCCGTCCCCCGCGGTGCGATACGCGCCCGTCGTGAGGTCGAGCAGCACGAGCACGTTCTCGAACGGGTCCGCGACGACCACGAGCCGGCCGACCGGGATGTCGGTGGGTCCCGACACGATGCGACCGCTGGCGGCGACGATCGCGGCCGCCGCGGCGTCGGCCGAGTCGACGAGCCAGTTCGGCTCGTAACCCTGCCGCGTGCTGAGCACGAGCTCGGTGTCGGAGCCGGGCAGGGCGAGGCCCGCCTGCCCGACCTCGTCGTTGCGCCACAGGAGCGCGTGCCCGAGCGCGTCCCGGTAGAAGCGCAGGCCGGCGTCGAGATCCGGCACCGGGATCGTCACGGCGTCCACCAGCTTCAGCAGCGGCTCTGCGGTCATGCCCCATCCTGGCCCCGACGCGGGGCACCACGGCAAGTGCCTGACGTCCCCAGCGCCGGATTCGTGGGGATCGACAAGCAGCGGGCGAGCGGCCAGGCTTCCGGCATGAGCATCCCGTCGCGCTGCCGCCGCACGATACGCGCGTCCGCGGCACGGGCGTCGATCGCGGCGCTCGTGTTGGCCTGCGCGCTCGCCGGGTGCGCCACCCCGGGCGCACCGGCGACGGAGGCAGGGCCGGGGCCGGCGGCGGAATCGGGGCCGTTCCCGGTCGCCCCGACCACCGGGCAGACGCGGGACGCGGCCTGGCTGCCGGTACCCGAGGGTCCGCTGACGGCACGCCACTCGGCGGTCGGGGCATGGGTAGGGAACCGCTTCGTGGTCGTCGGCGGCATGACGAGCGCGCCCTGCGCGGACACAGCGGACTGCGAGATCACCGCCTTCCCGCGCTCCGACGGAGCCGCGTTCGACCCGGAGTCCGGCGCCTGGACCCGGATCGCGGACGCGCCGGCCCCGGTCGCCGGGCAGGTCGCCGTCGTCGGCGACCGGATGTTCGTCCAATCGCTCGTGTCGGGGCCCGGTGCCACCGAGACGTGGTCGTTCCTCGCCTACGATCCGCGGAGCGACGCCTGGGAACAGCTGCGCCCGGCTCCGCCGGTGTGGGGAGCGCTCGTGACGGCCGGGGACCACATCCTGTCGATCGCGCCCTCGGACGAGAACACGCCCGCGATCGACGCCGTCTTCGACCCGGCCACCGGAGCGTGGCGCGAGCTCCCGGACGACCCGCTCGGGCCGAGCTACGACCGCCAGGCGGTCTGGCTCGGCGACCGCCTCCTGCTGACGGCGAAGGATCTGGTGGACAATCCGGGCGCGGCCGAACCGTCCCTCTCTCGGCTGGCCGTGCTCGAGGGGTCACCGGCCTCACCCGAATCGCTCCGCTGGCGGGTCCTCCCCGACAGCGACATCATCGGCTACGACCCGATGGCGGTGGCCGGGCGCGTGGTCTTCCCGGACCTCGGCTCGACCGACGGCGGCGCCGTCGACGGCTGGGGGAGGAGCGTCGACCTCGGCGGCATCCTGGATCCGGCGACGCTGTCCTGGCGCCCGCTGCCGGAGCCGCCCGCCGGTCCGGGCCTGGAGCGGTACGCGACCCACACCCGCACCTCCCTGCGGATCGGCGACCGGGGGTTCGTGGCCGGTCACCTGCTGGATCCGGTCACCGAGGACTGGCTCTCCGTGCCGGTCCTGCCCGGCCCGGACAGGACCGAAGGCACCCTCGTCACCAACGACGGCGCGGTCCTCCTGTGGGGCGGTGCGGCGGACGGCGCAAACCGCGCGGACGGGTATCTGCTGGGGCCGTGACAACTCTGGGAAGGAGGCCCGAGCGCGCCGTACTACCCCTGCTGTTCACCTGCGCATCCGCTTCCGGTCACACAATCGCCGACCGATGTCCACGACCGGTTCCTAACGTCGCGAAGGGCGCTTGCCGAAGCGCCGCACACGTATGTCAGGGAGACTGCAAATGCAACGATCCAGAGTGGGATTCACCGCGGGGGTGCTCGCGCTGATGCTCGTGGCCGGCGGGACCGCCGCCGGACTGGGCGCCAACGCCGCCTCAGCCGAGCCGCGCTCCGGCGGGCGCGACGGTGGGAGCATCAAGAACGTCATCTACCTTGTGGGCGACGGCATGGGCCGCACCCACGTCACCGCCGGCCGCGAGCGCTTCTACGGCGCCGACGGCAAGCTGACCATGGAGACGCTGCCGTCCCAGGGCTACGTGAGCACCTACGCGGTGCAGAAGAAGTCGGGCCAGCCGGGTGAGGCGGACTTCGTGCCGAACCTCGTCACCGACTCGGCTTCGGCCGCGACCGCCTGGGCCTCGGGCGTCAAGACCTACAACGCCGCCCTTGGCGTCGACGCCAAGGGCGCCGTCACCCCGACGTTGATGGAGATGGCAAAGCAGGCGAAGTTCCTCACCGGCAACGTCTCCACCGCCGAGATCACCGACGCGACGCCCGCGGGCCAGATGAGCCACGCGCTCGCCCGCGGCTGCCAGGGCCCGGTCTACTCGGCCGCCTCCTGCCAGGACACCGCTATCACCGGCACCCCGCTGCCGACCGACGACGTGCGCGTCGTGCCGATCGCGGACCAGATCGCCCGCAACGGCACCGCCGACGTCATCCTCGGTGGCGGCCTCGGCCGCTTCGACGCCGCGGACGAGCAGGCGCTGAAGAACCAGGGCTACCAGGTGCTCGGATCCCCGACCACCCAGACCGTGGCGACCCGCACCGACCTCACCAACGCGACCGGCTCCAAGGTCTTCGGCCTGTTCAACCGGGGCAACCTGACCATCGAGAAGGCGAAGCAGGACAACCCGGAGTCGGTGCAGGCGCAGGAGCCGACCCTCCCCGAGATGACGAGCAAGGCCATCAGCCTCCTCGACGTGAAGAAGAAGCCCGGCCGCGGGTTCTACCTGCAGGTCGAGGGCGCGCTCATCGACAAGCGCTCGCACGCCAACGACGCGGCCCAGACGCTCGAGGAGATCAAGGCGTTCGACGACGCGGTCAAGGTGGCCCTCGACTTCGCGAAGAAGGACAAGCACACGCTGGTCATCGTCACCGCCGACCACGAGTGCGCGGGCTTCAACATCATCGAGAAGGGCACTTTCACGAACGCTGAGGCGGCGACGCCTCCCGGCAACGTGGACAGCGGGAACCCGGCCAACAACTCCACCCCCAGCCGCCCGACGAGCTCCACGCTCGACCCGGAGCGTTCCAGCGGAATCGTGAACGGCGCCGGCTCGGCCGATTCGACCAACTTCGCCCCCGCGACCTTCCGTACCCCGGACGACGCGGAGGGCGTGACGGACGGCTCGCCGGAGGCCAGCCTCTGGCTGACCTACCTGTCGGGCAACCACACCGGCGCCGACGTGCCGATCTACGCCTACGGCCGTGGCGCGGAGCAGCTGGACGGCTCGATCGACAACACGGATCTCTTCGGCGTCATGGCCGACGCGATGCGCCTGAACTGATCAATCGAACACGAACGTCGATGGGCCGGGAGCGATCCCGGCCCATCGGCAGTGAAGGAAGCACCATGAAGCACCCCTCCCGCCCCCTGCTGATCGGCTCCGCGATCGCGGCCTCCGCCGTCCTCGTGGCCGTCGCGGTCGGCACCGGCATCGGAGCCACCGCGGGCACCGCCTCCGGTCCGGAGGCCGCGTCCGCATCGGCCACCGCCGAACCCGCCCCCGCCGCGACGGCGGTGACGTCCTTCCCGGATCTGGCCACCGCGGACTCGGATACGCCGACGCTGGCGAGTCTCGCCTCAGCCGGCCCCGCGGCGGGAACGGTGACGCAGGCCGCCGGCCCGTTCGACGACCGGTTCGTGCTACAGGACCTCGCGTTCAGCGGGGACGGGGTCACCGGTTCGGTCGAGGTCACGAGCGACGTGAGCGAGGTCATCGAGCTCGAGGTCGTCGCGGGTTTCTACGGCACGGATGGTGCGCTGCTCGGGCAGGAGTCGTTCGTGCTGCACGCGGACGAGGAGGAGAGCGGGCACGCGCACACGCACTCCGGCCCGCCCGAGGAGGTGCACGAGTTCGCCGTGCCCGTGCCGCCGGCCCTCGCCGGCACCGCGGTGTCCGCTGCCGTCGGCGTACCGGTGCTCGTCAACGAGTAGCCCGCTGGGAGGTGCCTCCACTCCGCTCGACGCCGTCGAACGGAGAAACCTAGGCTGGAGGGCATGGCTAGGAAGGACCGGGGGGACGCCCGACTGAAGGTGGCCCGCTACCAGGTGGACCGCCTCACGGAGGAGACGTCCCCGGATGCCGCTGCCGTTGCCGAGGAGGAGGGCGACAACGCCGGGCAGGCCACGATGGACCAGCGTGCCCAGTTCGTGGAGATCGCCATCCAGCAGGCGCAGCGCAGGGGTGACTTCGACGACCTGCCCGGGGCGGGCAAGCCGCTCGCGAGCCTTCGGCAGCCGTACGACCCGAACTGGTGGATCCGGCAGAAGATCGAGCGGGAGAAGCTGACCGGACTCGGCCCGCCCGCGCTCACCCTCCGCCAGGAGAACCTGGAGCTCGACGCCCGCCTCGACGCCACGGCGTCCGAGCGGGTGGTGCGCGAGATCCTCACCGACTTCAACGCGCGGATCGTGGAGGCGCGGCGCCAGCTCCAGGGCGGCCCGCCGGTCGTGACGCCCACCCGGGACGTCGAGGACGAGGTCTCCC
Source organism: uncultured Microbacteriaceae bacterium (assembly GCA_947487835.1). Classification (GTDB taxonomy): domain Bacteria; phylum Actinomycetota; class Actinomycetes; order Actinomycetales; family Microbacteriaceae; genus Planctomonas. The sequence continues at coordinate 597,873 of CANKXX010000001.1, read as the reverse complement.
GCTGGCGCGAGCGCCAGGCGACCCGGCTGCGGAAGGCCCGCGAGGCGCAGGAGCGGGAGGCCGCCGCCTACGCCGCGATGACCTGGCGCGAGCGGCGGAGGGCGCGGCGCGGCCGCTGACCCCGCGGCGTCGTCCGCGGGTGGGACAGAATGGGGCCGTGCCGGATCCCGACGAGCAGGACCTTCCGCGGGCTTCCGGACAGGTTGCCCCGGCGCCGGAGCTCTCCCTCCTTCGCAGTCGCGACTTCCGCCTGCTGCTCGTCGGCCAGACCACGAGCCAGCTCGGCGCGCAGATCAGTGGCGTCGCGATCCCGCTGCTCGCCGTGCTCGAGCTGGACGCGACGGCCCTCGAGGTCGGCCTCATCGGCGCCTCCTCCACCGTGGCGTTCGCCGTGATCGGCCTTCCCGCGGGGGCCTGGGTGGACACCTGGCGTCGCCGCCCGATCCTCATCTCGAGCGACCTCGCGCGCATGGTGCTGCTCGCGACGATCCCGGTCGCCGCGCTGTTCGGCGTGCTCTCGATCGCCCAGCTGGTCGTGGTCTCCCTGCTCGCCGGCTTCGCCCGCGTCTTCTTCGACGTCGCGTACCAGAGCTACGTGCCGTCGGTGATCGGCAAGGATCGGGTGCTCGCCGGCAACTCCGCGATGGAGACGATCCGCGCGTCGGGTCAGGTGGTGGGCCCCGGCCTCGGCGGCGTGCTCGTGACCCTCGTCGGCGCGGCCAGCGTCGTGCTGATCCAGGCCGTCACCTTCGCGGTCTCCGCGGCGTCCCTGGCCGGCATCCGGCGCACGGAGCCGCCCGTCGTGCCGCCGGCCGTGCGGCAGCGGCTCCGCTCGCAGATCCGCGAGGGCCTCGTGTTCGTCGGCCGCAACCGCATCCTCCGGGCGACGGCCATCACGAGCGCGGCGAGCAACTTCTCGTTCGCGGTGGCCTCCGCGGTGTCGTTCATCTTCCTGGCCCGCAGCCTGCACCTGTCGCCGGCGGTGATCGGGATCATCGTGGCCGCCGGCTCCGTGACCGTGATGCTCGGCGCGGCTCTCACCCCGCGCCTGTCGCGCCGGTTCGGCTCGGCCCGCATCATCTGGCTGTCGCTCGCGGTCACCGGCCCCATCACCCTGCTGAGCCCGCTCGCGCAGCCGGGCTGGACCGTCGTCCTGATCTTCGTGGGCATGGCGGCGGGGGAGTTCGGTCAGATCATCTACTCGGTCACGAACGTGAGCCTGCGCCAGCGGCTCTGCCCCGACCGGATGCTCGGCCGGGTCACGGCGACCATGCGGTTCCTCATCATGGGTCTGTTCCCCCTCGGTGCGCTGCTGGGCGGGGTGCTCGGCGAGCTGATCGGTGCGCGGTCGACGCTGTGGGTCGCGGGCGCCATCATCGTGCTCTCGCCGCTGCCCCTCGTGCTCGTGCTGCGGCGCACGAGGGACGTGGAGGAGCTGCCGAGCTGGCATCGGGAGGATGCTGCGGGCCCGGGCGCGGGCCCGGGCGTCGCGTGATCGCGGCCGGCCCGCTCGCCTGACACCGCTCCTCCCGCGCCCCCTACCGGGGGCGCCGCTCCGGATTGCGGTGTTCCGGAAGCGAGGCTTACGGCGGGGAAACGCGGGCGACTACGGTGCCGAGAATCTGCTGGTTCAGGATCGGAGCTGATCGTGAAGTCGAATCGTCGCGTCGTGGGGTCCGCAGCCGCGGCGATCCTGGTCACCGCACTGCTGACGCCCGCCGGTCTTTCCGCCGCCGTCGCGTCCGCGTCCGGAATGCGCGCGGCGTCGGCGATCGACCGTGCGGAGGGCGGGGGCACTCTGGGCAACGGCCTGGGGCGGCTGCTCGCCGAGTCCGAGGGCTCCGTCGAGCAGCGCTCGGCATCCGGGCTGCGCCTGGATCAGGAGTCGCTCGCGATTCGCGACGGCGAGGGGCGCGTGCTGGTGGAGGTCACGCCGAGGGACGGCGCCGACCGCGCCGCCTTCCGAGCCGAGCTGGAGACGCTCGGGCTCGTCGTGCAGGCCGCGGACCCGGGCGCGGGAACCCTCGAGGGGTTCCTTCCCCTCACCGCCGTCCGGCGGGTTGCAGCCCTCCGCGACACGGGCACGATCGCGCAGTCGCTGCGGCCGCGGGGGACGGTGGGCGCCGCGACCTCGCAGGGCGTGGCCCTCGAGCGGATCGATCGCGTGCAGCGGGCCGGCATCGACGGCGAGGGAATCACGATCGGGGCGCTCTCGGACTCCTACGACATCGCGACCACGACCGTGACGGGCGAGCCGCTCGCCGTCCGCGCTGCCGACGACGTCGCGTCCGGCGACCTGCCGGGCGCACGGAACCCACTGAATCCGGAGCCCGTGGTGGTGCTCGCGGAGTCGACCGAGGAGGAGGGCAGCGACGAGGGGCGGGCGATGCTGCAGATCGCGCACGACGTGGCGCCGGCAGCCAAGCTCTGCTTCGCGACAGCGAACGGCGGCCTCCTGACCTTCGCCCAGCACGTCCGGGATCTCGCGGACGACGCCGGACCGTGCGCGGCGGACGTGATCGTTGACGACATCGTCTACCTTTCCGAGCCGTTCTTCTCCGACTCCGCCCTGAGCGACGCGATCGACGACGTCGCGGCGGAGGGCGTGCACTACTTCTCCTCCGCCGGGAATCAGGGCAATCAGCAGTCCTGGGACGCGCCGGTGCGCCTCCTGCCCGCGGGCGAGGCGGCGGCGGCGTCGAATCTCGACCTCGGCGACGTCGACCCCGCTCTGTACTCGGGCGGCCTCCAGGACATGGATCCGGGCGAGGGTTCGGACGCGGCTCAGACGATCGCGCTCTCGGCGAACGGCGGGCTCCTGAACGTGCAGTGGGACGACCCCGTCGACCTCGACGGGCCCACGCTCGGCGAGCCGATCTTCGAGGCCGCGGGGGAGATCAGGGAGGAGGACCCGGAGGCGAGCGTCACCTTCACCGCGACGGCGGAGGACGTGGGCGACACCGTGCTCGTCCGCGCGGACGCCGTCCCGTCGGGCACGACCGACCTGATCCTCACGGTCACCGCGCCGGACGGCACGGAGCTCGCGCAGATCGACACCGGATCCTCGCCGGAGTTGTACTCGACGGTCCTGTCGCAGGTGGGCGACTACACGATCACGGTCAGCGGCTTCCTGGGTGCCCGGGGCGACTTCACCGTCGAGGTGCTGCCGGTGATCGCGCCCTCCCTGGTGAGCACCGACTTCAACCTGCTGTTCTTCGACAGCGAGGGGAACTTCCTGGGTGCCGTGGGCGACCTGAACACGGCCACGGGACGGCCCTCGGAGTTCGCCGCCCTCGGGGGAGTGCCGGAGATCCAGCTCGCGATCTCCCGGGCCGGCACGGGACCGGTCGGAGCCACCAGGCTCCGCAACGTGCTCTTCGACGGCGCGAACCTCGCCGAGTACGCCGACCCGCTCGCGCCCGCCGTCTTCGGGCACGCCACCTCCCGTGGCGCGACGGCGGTCGGCGCGTTCGACCCCTTCCGCCCCTACCTCCCGGAGTACTTCACCTCGCCGGGCGGTGACCTGCAGATCCTCTTCGACTCGGAGGGGAACCGCCTCCCGGCTCCCGAGACGAGGCGAGTGCCGCAGGTGACCGCCGCGGACGGGGGGAACACGACCTTCTTCGGTGCGGACTCGCCCCGCGACGAGGACGCGCAGCCGAACTTCTTCGGAACGAGCGCGTCCGCGCCCCACGCCGCTTCGATCGCCGCACTCGCCTTGCAACGGTCGGGCGGATCCGGCTCGGTGAGCCCGGACGAGATGCGCCGTCGGCTCGAACGGAGCGCGTTCGCGCACGACCTCGACCCGCATCACTCCGAGGGCACCGCCCCCGGCCTCTCCATCACCGCGGACGGGCCGCAGGGCAACGAGAACAGCCCGGTCCCGGGCTCGATGACCGACCCGGGCTTCTTCACGGCCACGAACACCGGATCCGAGGCGCTCACCTCGATCACCTTCTACGGCGAGAGCGGCAGCCCCACCGCTCCCGGCGACCGCTTCGGCTTCCTCACCGAGGGCATCGTGTTCGATCCGCGCCCCTTCGACGGTGCTCCTCCGTTCCGGGACGACGGCTTCCCCTTCACGGTCGGCACCACCGGCGGACTCGCCGCCGACTCCGTGAGCGCGTCCTTCTCGAAGCCCGCGTCGCCGCCCGCCGTCGAGGGGCAGTACCGGCACATGACCGTGTCCTTCGGGAACGGGTTGCAGCCGGGCCAGAGCGTGTCCTTCGGCGTCGACCGCGACCTCGTGGTCTCGGGTCTGGGCGGGTCCGAGGAGGGCAACGGAGCGGACGAGCTGGGTGGAGCGACGTTCCTGCCCTCGGGCATCCCCGTCCCGTTCGGCATGGCCTTCACGGCGCAGCGGGCGGACGGGCATCCGCTGTTCGGCGCCATGGCGAACCGGCTCGGCTCGGGCTGGACCCCGATCGACGGCTACGGCCTTCTCGACGCGGAGCGCGCCGTGTTCGGCCACTGAGCCGAGCGATGATCACCGGGCGAGCAGCGCTCGGAGGGCGCCGGCGATGTCCCGCGGCGCCTCCTCGGCCAGAAAGTGCCCGGCCTCGAGTGTCTGATGCACGAGGTCGTCGGCCCAGGCGCCCCACAGCGCCGCGGCGTCGTAGCCGAGGACGGAGCCCCAGTCCTGCTGGAGAACCGTGACGGGCATGCGCAGGCGGCGCCCCGACGCGCGGTCGGCCTCGTCGTGGTCGACGTCGATGCCGGCGGAGGCCCGGTAGTCGGCGACGATCGACGGGATCGCGTCGCGGGAGGCCCGCAGATACTCGGCGCGGACGTCCTCCGGGATGGCCTCGGGATGCCTCGTCCAGGCGTCGAGGAAGGAGCCGAAGAACTCGTCGGCCGTGCCCGCGATCATCCGCTCGGGGAGTCCCTCCGGCTGCGCCATCAGGTAGAGGTGGAACGCGACGGCGGCGTTGCGGCCGCTCAGGATCTCCCACATGTCGAGAGTCGGCAGCACGTCGAAGGCGGCGAGGTGGGTGATGACGTCCGGGTGATCGAGCCCGGCCCGGACCGCGACGAGGGCGCCTCGGTCGTGGCCCGCCAGGGCGAACCGGTCGTGCCCCAGCTGCGCGGCCAGCGCCACGATGTCCGCGGCCATCGTGCGCTTCGAGTAGGTGTCCGGACCGGTCGCGGCGGGCTTGTCGCTGGCGCCGTAGCCGCGGAGATCCGGGCAGATGACGGTGTGCTCCATCGCGAGGTCCGCGGCCACGTGGCGCCACATCAGGTTGGTCTGCGGGAAGCCGTGCAGCAGCACGATCGGGGTGCCCGAGCCGGCGACGGCGGCGCTGAGCCGCACGCCGTCGGCGACGACGATCTGCTGATAGGTGAATCCGGGGAGAACGGGGATGGGCATGCGGGATCCTGTCGTCTGGGGTGGTGGGTGACCTCACTCTCCCCGGACCGGATCAGCAGCCGATCAGTGACCTGCCCCGGCGACCTCGTCGGCGGCCTCGGCGGCCCGCTCGGCGGCGCCGGTCGGTGCTGCCGGAGTGGCGATACGGTGGTGCGGATGAGGCAGAGCGGGACCACGGCGTGACCAGCACCTTCGGCGTGCTCGGCCCGGTTGCGGCGTGGGACGGCTCGGGTGGTCCGATCGAGCTGAAGGGTCCCCGGCACCGAGCGGTGCTCGGCCGGCTCCTCGCGGCGCGCGGCCGCGTCGTGCCGCTCGACCTGCTGATCGACGACCTGTGGGAGGAGCCGCCCGCGTCGGCAGTGGGCGCCATCCGTACGTTCGTCGGCGACCTCCGCCGGGCCCTCGAGCCCGATCGGCCGCCGCGCGCCGCGCCCCGCCTGCTCGTCACGGACGGCCCCGGCTACGCTCTCCGGGCCCGGGTGGAGGACGTCGACGCCTGTCGGTTCGAAGCGGTGCTGTCCGGCCTGTCCCGTCCTTCTGGTGCGCGCGGTGCGCCGGATCCCTCCGGCCGCTTCAGTCCGTCGGGTCCGCCCGGCTCCGCCGCCGGGGCCGAGTGCATCCTCGAGGATGCGCTCTCCTGGTGGCGGGGTCCCGCATACGCGGACTTCGCGGACGAGCCGTGGGCCCGCGCGGAGCGGTCGCGGCTCCTCGAGCTGCGGCTGACCGCGGTGGAGCGGCTGGCCGAGGCGCGGCTCTCGTCCGGCCGCCCCGCGGATGCCGTGCCGGACCTCGACGCCCACGTCGCCGACCACCCGTGGCGGGAGGACGCCTGGCGCCTCCTCGCTCTCGCCCTCTACCGCGCGGGCCGGCAGGGCGACGCGCTCGCCGTGCTGCGCCGAGCCCGCGCCCGGCTCGCGGGGGAGTTGGGAATCGACCCCGGCCGAGGCCTCGCCGACCTGGAGACGGACATCCTGCGCCAGGCCGCTTCCCTGGACCTTCCTGCGCGGCCGGGCGCACAGCTGCCATCGCATCCGCAGTCGCCCGAGGACGTGTGGGCCCGCGCGGCCGCGGCGTACGACCGCACGCTCGCCTCGGGGGCGCGGGCGCGCCTGGAGTCCACGGTCGGCCTGCTGCGCAGCCTCGCCGTCACGGGCGGCGCGGGACTGGAGGCCGCCCGGGAGCAGCGGCTCGACACCATCCGGGCGGCCGAGCAGGTGGGCGACCCGGAGCTGACGGCGCGCGTCGTGGGAAGCTTCGACGTGCCCGGGGTGTGGACCCGGTCCGATGATCCCGAGCAGGCCCGGAAGGTGGTCGCGGCGGCGGAGCGTGCGCTCGCGGCTCTCGCGTCGCTCCCCGCGGATCGGCACGCCGCGCTGCGCGCGCGCCTGCTCGCCACCATCGCGATCGAGTCCCGCGGCATCGCCGGACCGCGAGGGGCAGAGGCGGCGGCCGAGGCGGAGCGCCTGGCCCGCCGGCTCGACGATCCGGCGCTGCTCGCGTTCGCGCTCGGCGGCGTGTTCCTGCAGAGCTTCTCCCGTTCCGGCCTCGCCGCGCGGAGGGATGCGATCGGCGAGGAGCTCATCGCGCTGTCCCAGCGGCACGGCCTGCCGACATCGGAGATCCTGGGTCGGCTGGTGCGGATGCAGGCCAGAGGGGCGCTCGGCGACTTCGCCACCGCGGATGATCACGCGCTCGCCGCGGACGCGCTCGCGGAGCGGCACGAGCGTCCGCTGGTGCGCGTCTTCACCTCGTGGTACCGGGCGATGCGTTTCGCCGCGGGTGTGGGTGATGCGGCAGCGGAGGCGGGGTACCGGGCAGCGGCGCGCTCGCTCGTCGGCGCCGGCATGCCCGGGCTCGAGCCGGGCATCCTTCCGCTGGCCATCCTGTGCCTCCGCGTGGAGCGTGGCTCGCCGCTGTCGTTCCCGGCCGGCACGGAGTGGGGTCCGTACGAGCCGTGGGTGCGACCGCTCCTGCTGCTCGACGCCGGGCGGCGCGCCGAGGCCGCGGCGGCGCTGCGCCTCGCCCCGGGCCCCCCGCCGGGCCAGCTGCTCGAGGCGACGTGGTGCGTGCTCGCACGGGCGGCGATCCAGCTCGGTGACGAGTCGATGATGCGGCGCGCTCGCGCGGCCCTCGCGCCGGCGTCCCGCGAGATCGCGGGTGCGGGCAGCGGGATGCTCACGGTGGGCCCGGTCGCCCGCTGGTTAAGCGAGCTCGACGCGGCTCTGGGCGACCGGGCCGCCCGGGACAGCGACAGGGACCCGGACGGGGATGCGGACCGCCGCGGCGACGCATCCTGAGCACTGACCCGCTGCCCGCGCCAGCGATTCTCACGCCGGATGCACCCAGAACGGGGACTGCCGGCGTCCGTCGCGCAGCGGCAGGCTTGGATCCGACACCGAGTGAGGGGATCCCGCGTGCTTGCAATGGCCTACCTGAGTTCGGCGAGCGTCCCGTATTCCGACGAGGACCTCGCCGACCTGCTCGAGCACAGCCGAGCCAACAATGGGGCGGCTGGGCCTGACCGGCATGCTCCTGTACCGTGACGGCCAGTTCCTGCAGGTGCTCGAGGGCCCGGACGAGGTCGTGCGCGCTCGCTACGAGGTGATCGCGGCCGACGTCCGCCACCGCGACGTGCACAAGCTGATGGAGAGCCAGACCACCGAGCGGCAGTTCCCGGAGTGGACGATGGGTTTCCGCGCCATGACGGACGCCGTCGTGGAGGACATCCCCGGCTACCAGGACTTCTTCGGCGCCCGGGCGGCCCGCCTCGGTGCAACCCAGAAGGCGAGCCGCGCGCGCCTGCTGCTGGAATGGTTCCGCCACCACTCTTTCGCCACCGCCACCGCCACCGCCACCTCCTAGCCCGTCCCGCCCCGGTCCCTGAGCCTGTCGAAGGGACGCTCCGGGCTCGCCTCGAAAGCGGCCCCCGACGGTCCCTGAGCTTGTGGAAGGGACGCGCCGAACCCGCCCGGCGGAGTTCTCCACACCCTCCACACCCTCCACACCGGGCGGGAAAGGGGATGTCGGTGGTGCCTGGTTCACTGTCGGCATGGAAACACCGACGTTCCCACCACAACCCGTCCCACCCGGCGACGCGCCACCCCCGCTGGAGGCCTTCGCCGTGATGATCGACGCGGTCAAGATGTACGAGGGCTTCGCCCGCTGGGCGACCGCCTGCCGCGCCGAGGCGATCGACCAGGCCCGCCTCTGGACCGAAACGCAGGACCTGTCGGTCCCGACCACCGGCGGCCCGCGATGGACCCCGAAGGCAGCGGGTCGCCGCGTCCTCGTGACCGAGCTCGCCTGCGCCCTGCGCATCTCCGAGCGGCTCGCGGAGAATCTCGTCGCGGAGAGCCAGGCCCTCGTGCACGACCTCCCCGCCACGCAAGACGCGCTGCGCGCCGGCCGGATCAGCTATCGCCACGCGCAGGTCCTGATCGACCACACGGCAACGCTTCCTTCAGCGGGAGCGGCGGCGGTCGAGGAAGCGGTGCTGCCGAAGGCGGAGATCCTGACGGTCCCGAAGCTCGATCGTGCTGCCCGGGAGTTGCGGGAGCGGCTGCATCCGGAGTCGATCGAGGAGCGGCACTCGAAGTCGGTCGCGGATCGTCGTGTCGAGACGTGTCCGGCGCGGGATGGCATGGCGTGGCTGAACGCGTTCCTTCCCGCGCCGGAGGTCCTCGGCATCGAGAACCGCCTCCGCGACATCGCCGAGCAGCTCACGAGCGAGCCGGGGGAGGAGAGGACGCGCACGCAGCTGATCGCGGACGCGTTCACCGACCTCCTCCTCGATAGCATCACGGCGGCGGCCGAGGATGATTCCGAGGAGGTGTCCTCCCGCCGTATCGACTCTCCGATCGGAACCGGAATCCGCCCGCGAGTCTTGGTCACGGTCCCGGTGCTCACGCTCCTCGGCAGGAGCGAGGAGCCGGGCACGCTCGAGGGCTACGGACCGATTGACGCGGACACCGCGAGACGGATCGCGGCGCGGGCGCCGAGCTTCACCCGCATCCTCACCCATCCGGAGACGGGAGCCGTGCTCTCAGTGGGGCGCGATCGGTACGCGGTGCCGAAGGACCTGCGGACCTGGCTCCGTGTGCGTGATGAGACGTGCCGCTTCCCGGGCTGCAACCGCAGCGCGGGCCGGGCGGATGTGGATCATGTGACGGACTGGCAGTACGGGGGCGGCACGGACTACGGGAACCTGGTGCACCTGTGCCGGTCGCATCACCGGGTGAAGCACCACACGGCCTGGTCGTCCACCTCGGCAGGCGGCGGGAGGGTGCGCTGGCTGGCGCCTAGCGGCCACGAGTACGAGACGCAGCCGGCAACGCACATCCGGGCGCCGAAGCGGAAGCGCCTCCAGGCGCAGGGCATCACGTCCCCGCCCCCGGACGACCCGCCGTTCTAGGAAGAGACACCCACTCCGGGGGGAAGTTGCGTCGCTTCGACAAGCTCAGCGACCGTGTGCGATCGCCCCTGCGTGGGACTCGCTTAGACAGACCTACGCGACGGGACCCCGTAGGTGTTCAGCGACCGTAGCGAGCACACTGCACCACCGCAGCACCGCACCCCAGCGGAGTCAGGAGGAGGCGCGGATGAGGGTCTCCGCCGCGCGGCGGGCGTGCGCGGCGGCGTCCGCGTTTCCCGCGATCGCGGCCGTCGTCTGCGCGCCCTCCGCGAGGATCGCGAGCTGTGGGGCGAGCTCCGCCGGCGCCCCGGCCGCCTGAACGAGCTCGGCGACGTAGCGCTGGAAATCGGCCTTGTGCTCCCGAGCGAGATCGGCGACCGCGGGTGAGACCGCGCCGAGTTCCCCGAACGCGTTGATGAAGCCGCAGCCGCGGAAGGAGTCGTCCGCGAACCAGTCGGCGAGGTAGTCGTAGATGGCGAGCAGGCGCTCGGTGGGGGAGCCGGCCGCACCCACTTTCGCGGTCACGCCCGCGGTCCACAGCTCGTGCCGGTTCTCGAGCACCGCGAGCACGATCTGCTCCTTCGACGGGAACAGGGTGTACAGCCTCTTGAGTGACAGCCCCGACGCCCGGCGGAGCTCGTCCATGCCGACGGCTTGAATGCCTCGCGCGTAGTACAGGTCGTCCGCGGTCTCGACGACGTGCCGACGCACGTCCTCGAGGGCGGGCCCCGCAACCGGCCGCCCGTCGTTCACCGCCGCGTCTGCTCTCATTCGCCCAGTCTAACTTGCGCAGAGAACGATCGTTCCCCTAGCGTGGGGACATCGCCGGAGAACGTGCGTTCTCCGGGTTCGAGAAGGGATTGAACAGCATGGGTTACATCACCGTCGGAACCGAGAACAGCACGGACATCGAGCTCTACTACGAGGACCACGGCGCGGGACAGCCCGTCGTCCTGATCCACGGCTACCCCCTCGACGGCTCCTCCTGGGAGAAGCAGACCGCGGCCCTCCTCGAGGCCGGCTACCGGGTCATCACCTACGACCGCCGCGGGTTCGGCCGCTCCAGCAAGCCCGCCGTCGGCTACGACTACGACACCTTCGCCGCGGACCTCAAGGTCCTGCTCGACACGCTCGACCTGAGCGACGTCGTCCTCACCGGATTCTCCATGGGCACCGGCGAGGTCGCCCGCTACATCGGCACCTACGGATCCGAGCGAGTCGCGAAGGCCGTCTTCCTCGGCTCGCTCGAGCCCTTCCTGCTGCAGACGGACGACAACCCGACCGGCGTTCCGCAGTCCGTGTTCGACGGGCTGCTCGAGGCCGTGACCGCCGACCGCTACGCGTTCTTCAGCACCTTCTACGAGAACTTCTACAACACCGACACGTTCCTCGGCACGCCGCGCCTCAGCCAGCAGGTCGTCGATGCGAGCTTCGCCCTCGCCGCGGGCGCCAGCCCTGTCGCGTCTGTCGCGGCCCAGCCCAGCTGGCTCACCGACTTCCGGGCGGACATCCCGAAGATCGACGTGCCCACGCTTATCGTGCACGGCACGGCGGACAACGTCCTGCCGATCGACGCCACCGGCCGCCCGTTCAGCAAGGCTCTGCCGTCGGCCGAGTACCACGAGATCGAGGGCGCCCCGCACGGGATGCTGTGGACGCACGGCGCGGAGATCAACGAGATCCTGCTGCCCTTCCTCGCCAAGTAGGCGAACCCGGAAGATCTCACCGACGGATCCCCGGGCCATCGGCTCGGGGATCCGTCGTGTCAGGCCCGTCGTGTCAGGCCTAGCGCACCTGCGCGAGCACGTCCTCCGCGATCTGATCGACGGGTCGTCCGTCCGTGTTGACGGGATGCCCGACGCTGGCCGCGGCCACTTCTCTGCCGTCGCGGAGCGAACGCTGCACAACGTCTCGTTGGGCCTCGGCCGACAGGTCGCGCAGATCGTCCCCTGGTAGGTGCAGCAGCCGCTGGACCGACCGGTGCGCGACCCTGTCCCGCACCGACGCGTCGTCGGCCGTCAAGCGCACGACCGTGAGCTGCGCGGGCGCGAGGGCGGCCGTGTATGCCGCGAGCTCACGGGGATCGGCAATGGGGCCGCTGAGCACGAGGACCGTCGCGCCGGCCTCGGCGAAAATCCGCGCCATGACGCCCACGTTGGTGACCCGGACGTCGCGCACCATCGCGCTCGGCGCCGCAGTTCCGGAGGACACGAACCCGATCTGCTCGAGGTCGAGGAACGCCGCGACCCGTCCCTCTCGCTGTACGCGCTGGAAGACCTCCCACGCCACCGTCGACTTGCCGACGGCCCGCGGTCCCGTCACGGCGATCACGGTCAGGGCGCAGCCGCTGGGCATTCCCTCGACGGCGAGTTCCGCCCGCTGCTCTTCCGCGGGCGCCGGGCCGATCCGGGACGGGCCCGGCGAACGGGAGCCGACGGCCGCGCGAACGACCTCGACCACCTCGTCGACGGTCCGCCCGCCCGTGTCGACGCGGAGGTCCGCGATGTCGTGCCGGTCGAGCAGCTCCGCATGGGCGATCGCGTCGTGGACCATCTCCGGCTGATCCCGGTGCGTCGTCAGTCTGTGGCGGATCGCGGGGGCGGGTGCGGTCAGCCGGCACCACACCCACCGCGTGCCCCCACCGAGGTGCGCGAAGTCGGCCATCTCGTCCGGGTCGACCACCCCGGAGACGACGACGCGGCGGACGTCCGCCGCCGCGAACGCGTCGAGCGCGGCAGCCAGGTTGCGTGCCTTCACCCGGTGGTTCCGCGGGTCGGTGGTCGGGTACAGCATCCCGAGCTGGTCGATGTCGACGTAGCCCGTGGGGGTGCCCTCCGCCGACCAGGCTCGGTAGAGGGACCACCCGGTCGCCGTCTTGCCGACGCCGGGTGGCCCGAACAGCCAGAGGACGTCAGGCCGCGCGGCGCTGCTGCTCACGCCGCACACGCGTTCACGCCGCTCGTGCCGCTCACACCCCGTCGCCGCTCCGCGATGCCGGCGGCACGGCTCCGGCGATCGCGGTGTTCCGCGCCCCGATGATCCGTCGCAGATGGGGCGCCAGGACGAGGCGCTCGACGATGCGGCCGAGGATCCCGAGCGGCGCGACGAACTCGATCTGGTCGATCATGAGGCACCCGTCGCCCTCGTCCTGGAACACGTGCTCGTGCCGGAAGCGGCGGAACGGACTCCGCACCTGCTCGTCGACGAAGGCGACGGGGACGTCCATGGCGATGATCCGGCTCGTCATGGTGAGGGGGATCCCGAAGTGGATGTCGCGCCAGGTGACCTCGTCGCCCAGGGCGAGCAGACCCGACGTCACGCCGCCCACGGCGCGCTCCCGGGATCCGGACATCGACGACAGGTGAGCGTCCACGCTGCGGGCGAGGTCGGAGAGGTCCGCTGCCGACCTCGCGGATCGGGTGCGGAGTTCGAATCGCGCGACCACGTCACGATCCTCGCACCCGGGCACAGCCGAGCTGCAGGCCACGCGCCGACGTGGCCTGCAGCAGCTGAGCTACCGGGTCCTGCGCTCCTTCATCGTGTAGGTGCGCACGTAGTCGAACTCCGCGGTGAAGGCGGTATTGGCCGGCGCCGCGTAGGCGACGAGAGCGATCTGCGCGTCCCGGCCGAGGGAGTGCGTCCAGGTGCCCCCGCGCACCCAGTTCTCACCGTCCTGGCTCGTGTAGGCGGTGTAGCCCTCGGTGTCGCCGCCGGCATCCCGACGGTCACGCCCGGTCAGGCGCTCCGAGACGATGCGCAGGTACGTCCACTCCTCGGACGGCGGGCCGACCACGGTGTTGCCGTAGCGCGCCCAGCCCTCGGGCACGGGGTTCAGCTCCTTGCCGAACTCGGTCTGCCGGGTGTTCCAGATCGAGGCGTTGGCCAGCTTGACGTAGTTGTCCTCGTCGCCGTAGACGACGATGCCCGCCTGGGCGTAGTTGAAGCAGCAGCCGTCATCCGGCACCGACACCCGCACCCGCGTCTCGAGCACGTAGTCCTTGCGCGGGGCGTTGTGGAGCAGCACGTAGGCGTTGTCCAGGTCGGTGAAGAGGTCGCCCGACTGGATGGGCACGGTGAGCGTTCCGTTCGCGACCGTCGCCGTGGGGACCGCCGGGGCGGGGGTCACGCCCGGCCACTCCCAGGTCCACTCGTCCGACAGCGCGGAGCCGTCGAACTCGTCCGAGAATTCCGTCAGCTGCTTGCCCGGGATCTGGCTCCTCACCAGCTCGGTGCGGTGCCGGGACACCTGACCGGGCTGCCCGGCCGGTGCCGCCTGCTCGTCGTCGGACGGGCCGGAGCCGCCGTTGACCGTCGGCCAGCCGTCCACCCAGTCGATGGGGTCGAGCAGGGCCGGGCGCTTGGTGAAGCCGACGGCCGTCTCGAAGAACGGATCCTGCTGGTCGACGGCGTGGTAGATGGTCCACCAGTCGCCGTTCGCGTCCGTGAAGACCGTGTTGTGGCCGGTACCCACCCAGCGGTTGCCGTTCATCGTGAGGAACGGCGTGCCGCCGGTCTGCGCGTCGACGAGCGAGTTGCCCTGCTGGTCGAAGAAGGGTCCGGTCGGGCTCGTCGAGCGGCCGACGAAGACGCTGTAGCCGGTCAGAGCGCCGTTGCAGCAGTTCGTGGCCGACAGGAAGATGTAGTAGTACCCCTCCCGCAAGACGACGTTCGCGCCCTCGTACTTGTTGTCGATCGCGACCATCGTCGCGGCGGCCGTGTCCGCGACGGCCCCGTCCTCGGTGAGGGTCACGGGCGAGGCGTACACGCCGCCGTTGTAGCTGCCGTAGTAGAGGGTCGATGCGGTCTCAACCGTGTCGCCCAGCACATCCGGGTCGTACGTCCAGCGGAAGTTGCAGCCGGCACCGTTGCGCTGCGGGGCGACGACCGGTGCGTCGGAGAACTCCCACGGTCCGGTCGGGCTCGCGCTCGTGGCGACGCCGATGGCGCTGTCGGAGGTGCAGTTCTCCTCGCCGCTGACCGACGCCGCCGAGTCCGTGACCACGAAGAACAGGTAGTACTGGTCGAAGGTGGAGGAGTAGGTGACCTCGGGCGCCCACAGGGCGGCGGCGGGGTCGGCCCAGGACGGCAGCGCGTCCGAGGCGTCGCCGACGTAGGTCCAGTTCACGAGGTCGGTCGACGTCATCGTGGGGATGCGGTGGAAGACGAGGTCGCCGTTCGCGTCCAGGTCCTCGTCGTTCAGCGGGTCGGTCGTGCAGTACATGTACCAGGTGGTGTCGCCGGGCTGCTGCCCGCGGATCACCGTCGGATCCGCGCAGCTCTCCACGGCGCCGTCGCCCGGTACCTCCGGGAGGAGCGGGTTCGTGTACGAACCCGGGTTCTTCCCCTGTCCTCGCCTGTCGTTCCCCTCGTCCGCCGCGACACCGGTCGCCGGCACCACGAGGGTGAACGCCAGGAGTGACCCGAGGAGGACCGAGATCCCTCCGCCCAGTCGACTCCGCTTCAATCGCACCATCACACGCTCCTTCATCGCAGGGTGTGGGTCGACGCTCGCCTCCGGTCCGGGGCGGGCCGCGTCGGCCTCCCGGCTGACGCTACGCCGGAAAGCCCCCCGACGCGTCGCGACGGGCCTGGGGGAAGCGGCCCATACGGGTCCCCGAGCCTGTCGAAGGGGCGCAACGGGCCTGTGGGAGCCGGTCGTCACGGTCCCCTGAGCCCGTCGAAGGGACGCAACAGCCCTTGGGGGTGGCGGCCCATACGGTCCCTGAGCCTGTCGAAGGGACGCTCCGCATCCGGGGGAGCCGGATCCCTCAGCCGCGGCGGTCGGCCAGGTAGGAGCGGACCGCAGGGTCGGTCGTAAGGGCGATCGCGCGGTCGTAGGCGGCGGCCGCGTCCTCCCGGCGCCCCGCCTGGGCGAGCAGGTGGGCCCGCGTCGCCCAGGCGGGCTGGAAGCGCTCGGCGGCGGCCGCGTCGATGCGGTCGAGGGCGGCGAGGCCGGCCTCGGGACCGTCCAGCTCGCCGATCACGGCCGCGAGCGAGACGAGCGCGCCGAGGGTGGGCGCGATGCGGGCGAGCGCCTCGTGCAGCGTGCGGATCGCCCGGCGGTCGACCGCGCCGGTGACGCGCCGCTCGCAGTGCACGGATTGAATCGCCGCCTCCAGCTGGTACCGCCCGATGCGCCCGAGGGAGGACGCGTGGCGGAGGTGCGCCTCGCCGCGGGCGATCAAGGCGCCGTCCCACCGCGCGGGGTCCTGCTCGTCGAGGGGCACGAACGCGCCCTCCCGGTTCCGCCGGCCGGCGGCCCTGGCCTGCGACAGGCAGATCAGCGCGGCCAGCCCGGCCGCCTCCGGCTCGCCCGGCAACAGGGCGGCCAGCGTCTCGGCCAGGTAGAGGGCCTCGCCCGCCAGGGAGTCCGGATCGGCGACGCCCGTGCCTGTGTCGGCTCCCGCGCCCGCACGGGGTCCCGCGCCCGCACGGGGTCCCGCGCCCGTACCCGCTCCCGCACCGGCGCCCGCCCCCACCCCCGCGCCCGAGGTTGTGGCCGACCCAATGGCGAAGCACCCGTAGACGGCCTCGAGCACGGCGGGCAGCCGCTGCGGCATCACGTCGGCGTCCGGCACGGTGAAGGGGATGCGGGCGTCGCGGATGCGCCGCTTGGCCCGCACCAGCCGCTGCGCCATCGCCGGTGCCGGCACCGCGAACGCCGTCGCGATCTGGGCGGCCTCGAAGCCGAGCACGGTCTGCAGCATGAGCGCCGTCCGCACGCCCGGGTCGATCGCCGGGTGCGCGCAGACGAACAGCAGCGCGAGCCGCTTGTCCGGGATGGCGCCGATCATGTCCTCGTCCGTTCCGTGGGTGCCGTCGTCGAGCTCGCGGACTGCGTCGAGCGGGGTCGACGTGCGGGTCGCGGCGGACTTCCAGGCGTCGCGCTGGCGGTTGCGCGCGACCGTCAGCAGCCAGGCCTCCGGGTTCGCCGGGACGCCGGAGCCCGGCCAGGTGGTGAGCGCGGCCTCGAACGCGTCGCCGAGGGCGTCCTCGGCGAGCGCGATGTCGCCGGTCGGCGCGGCGAGCAGGGCGACCAGCCGCCCGTAGGACGCGCGGGCCGCCGCCTCGGCCCTCGACCGCGCCCCCGCGTCGCTCAGCTCGGGGTGATCCACTCGCCGCCCCGCGCGGTCACGGCGACCGGTCGCACCTCGACCACGCCGTACTGGGACGCGGGGCACCGCTCGGCCCAGGACAGCGCCTGGTCGAGGTCGGGCACCTCGATCACGAAAACGCCGCCGAGCTTCTCCTTCGTGTCGGCGAACGGCCCGTCCTGGATGAGCAGCTCGCCGTCGCGGGTCGTCACGGTGGTGGAGACCGCGACCGGCTGCAGGATCTCGGTCGAGACGAACACCCCCGCGGCGTTGAGCGCCTTCAGGTACTCGTCGAAGGCGGCGCGGCCGGCCGCCAGGTCGTCATCGCTCAGCCCGACGTCGCCGGCCTCGGGGTAGTTGAGCAGCAGTGCGTATCGCATGGTGTTCCTTTCCGTCAGGAGGATCTGATGCACCTATGACGATCGACCCGGCCGCCGATCGACACCGCCGGCGAGATTCCTGTCACGAGATCCGGCCACGGGATCAGGCCGGCCAGACCCCGATGATGATCGCCATGACCAGCAGCGTCACGAACTCGTGCGCGACGTTGAGCACGGTGAGGCCGGTGGGCCTGCGGTCGAAGGCGTCGTGGGTCACGAAGCGCGCCGCGGTGAAGCCGGCCCACAGCAGGATCCCCGTCACCACCGCGTTCGCGAGGAACGAGCCACCATAGAACTGCCAGGCGATGAAGACCGCCCCGGCGAGCACCCACGCCGTGACGAAACTCACGACGAGCGTCACGAGGATGGGCCGCACCGCGTTCCTCGCGTCCCCGGACGGCCGGACGCCGGTGACGCGCATCCAGTAGTTCCCGAAGACCTTCGGGGTGTACCAGATCGAGCCGACGATCATGCTCGACAGAGTGGCGAGAACCACCGCCCCGTAGTTGATGTCGGGAACCATGACGTCCTCCTTGCGCTGGTGCGGATCGGCCGCTGCCTAACCGCTGTCGCGGAAGTCTAGGGGTGCGCGTCCGCCTCGTGAGGGAGCCCCACCCGGGCCCGGCGTGTTCCGCGCTCGCAGTAGGCGTAGAAGGCGGCGTAGGCGGCGAGCGACGCGATCAGCCCGCCGACCAGCAGCGGCGCGGAGGGGCGGGACCAGTCGAGCGCGCCGCCGCCGATCGCCAGGGCGGAGACGAGGAAGACCAGGCTGAAGAGCTGCGCCTGGAACATCCAGCGGAACGACGACCACCGGTAGTCGAGCAGCAGCCACAGGTTCACCATGCCGGGCAGCGTGAGGATGGCACCGACCACCCGCGCCGTCAGCGGGGTGAGCGTCCACGGCCAGACGTCGATGCCGGCCTGCGGCACCGCGAAGATCACGAGTCCCGTGCCCAGCGACACGATGCCGAGCACCGCCAGCAGCACGCGCGGCGCCCGCGGGATGCGGAAGTCGGGCTCCTCGGCGGCGCCGTCGTCCGCGGGACGGTTCAGCACGAGCGCGGCGAGCGCAAGGAACGGCGTCGTCGCGTACAGCGTCAGCCAGGTGAGGAACGAGATGTGCCCGGCGTGGAACCGGTCGAGATGCAGCAGGGTCGCCACGCCGAGCAGCGCCGCGAACAGCACGACGGGCGGGAAGCCGTACTTCACCCGGTGCCACAGGGGCTGGCGCACCGCCTGCACGAAGAACCAGATGCCGCCGAGGTATGCCGAGGCGAGGAACATCGCGGTGATCGGCGGTTCGATCGTCCAGGCGAAGAGCTGCTCCGTCGCGAACGGGAGCACGTAGAGCAGCACGCTCGCCACCACGAGGAACGGGATGATGACGAGGGAGAGCCCCCGCGTGTACGGCCGGACGGCACCCGGCTCGCTCATCGGTCCGCCGCCTCGCCGAGCGCCGGTCCCGTGCGCTCCGCTCCGGACGCCGGTGCCGCCGCCGCAGGAACGGCATCCGACGCTGTCGCATCCTGATCCGTCGCCCCACTCGGCTGCGACAGGGCCGCGGACGCGGCCACCTCGAGGGCGAGGGCGACGGCCTCGTCCTGCGACATGCCGCGACCCGCCGCGCGGGCGGCCTGCAGGATCGGCGCGAACTCGCCGGCGAGCGCGGGGCCGAGCAGCTGCTCGTGGAAGGAGAACGTCGGGGCGTTGTAGAGGCCGGTCTGCTCCCGCAGGGCCTGCGACGCGCCCAGCAGGCGCCCCGCCCGCTCGAGGTCACCGGAGACCGCCGCAATGGCGACGAGGCCCTCCAGCCCGTAGGCGATCCCGTCGGCGTGCCGCAGGCGCAGCGAAAGTCGCAGGCTCTGCTCGAACGAGCCCCCCGCACTCGCGGCGTCCTTGAGCAGCAGCTGCGCCCAGCCGAGGTGGTGCAGCGCGATGGTCGTGCCCAGGTCGTCGTTCTCCTGGCGGGCCAGCGCGAGGCTCTCCTCGAAGCGGTTCAGCGCGCGCTGCACCTTCTGCTGCAGGATGGCGAGCCGGCCCAGGGTCACGACCACCATGGCGTCGCCCCAACGGTCGCCGGCCGAGCGGACCAGGGTCAGCGCGGACTCCAGCACGTCCTCCGCGGTGTTCTGGTCGGGCGTCGCCGCGGAGACCAGCGCGAGGGCGAGGGACACGTCGGCGAGCGCCTCGCCGCCCGCGTCGCCGCTCGCCCGGAAGAGCTCGGCGCTCTCGGTGAGGCCCGGCACGACGAACTCGTCCGGCTCCAACCAGAACGTGATGGCCCGGGTGAAGTAGAGCGCGATGGCGCGGGTGCGATCCGGCAGCTCGTCGCCGGAGGACAGGGGCTCCTCCATCCAGTCGCGCACCTCGCCGAGGTGCCCGCCGACCCACCAGTACATGTAGAGCGACCAGGCGAAGTCGGCCGCCTCGACCCATCGCCGCTCGTCGAGGAGGAAGCGCACGGCGGCGCGCAGGTTGTCCCGCTCGGTCGCGAGCCGGTTCACCCACTCCCGCTGCAGCGGCCCCCTCAGCTCGGCCTCGGCGCGGGCGCCCAGCTGCACGTAGTACCGGGCGTGCGCATCGCGGAGGCCATCGAGGCCGCCGCCCGCCGCGAGCTGCTCCCGCGCGTACTCGCGCACGGTCTCGAGCATCGAGAAGTAGGGCAGGTCGCCGCGGTCGTGCTGCCGAACGAGGCTGCTGTCGACGAGCGTGGCGAGGTCGGTGAACACGTCGGCGTCGCCGAGCGGGGCCGCAGCGTGCGACACCGACTCGGCAGCATCCAGCGAGAAGTCGCCGGCGAACACGCCGAGCTGGGCGAGCAGCGTGCGCTCCGACTCCGTGAGCAGGTCGGTGCTCCACTCGATCGTGCCGCGCAGGGTGCGCTGGCGGGCGGGCAGGTCGCGCGCGCCGCCGGCCAGCAGCGGCAGCTGCCGGTCCAGCCGCGCGAGCATGGCGGCGGGCGGCAGCAGCCGGATGCGCGCGGCGGCGAGCTCGAGGGCGAGCGGCACGCCGTCGAGGGCGAGGCAGATGCGCGCCACCGCGCCGACGTTCTCCGGCGTCAGCTCGAAGTCCGGCTTCACGGCCCGCGCGCGCTCGACGAAGAGCTGAACGGCGGGGAACCGCAGGGCCTCGGCGTGCGAGAGCCGGGCACGGTCCTCCGGCAGCGCGAGCGGTCCGACCTCGAAGGCGTGCTCACCGGACACCCGGAGCAGGCTGCGGCTCGTGACGACCATCTTCAGCCCGGGCGACGCGGTCAACAGGGCGGGGAGTCGCGGCCCCGCGGCGAGGACCTGCTCGAAGTTGTCGAGGACGAGCAGCATCCGCCGGCCGCGCAGCGCCATCAGCAGCTTCTCGTCGAGCGTGCCGACGCCGGTGTCGCGCACGCCGAGCCCCTGGGCCACGGCCGCGGTCACCAGGGCCGGGTCCCGCACGGCAGAGAGGTCGATGAAGGCGACGCCGCCGGGGAAGGCGTCGGTCATCCGGCCGGCGAGGTCGATGGCGAGCCTGCTCTTGCCGATTCCGCCCGGACCGGTGAGCGTGATCAGCCGCACGGAGTCCCGTCGGAGCAGCTCCTCGGCGGCGGCCAGCTCGTCGGAACGGCCGATCAGCTCGGTGAGCGGCGCGGGCAGCGGACCCGTCTCCGGATCGGGCAGCAGGGCGGGCTGCTCCTGCGGAGGGGGCGGGGGCGCCTGCACCCGGCTCTGGTCGAAGCGCTCGGCCAGCAGCGTGGCGAGGTCGGCCTCGATCAGGTCGGCCAGCTCCTCCGCCGTGCTGAACGCCTTGTACGAGGCGCTGTCGTCGTTGCGCACGCGGCCGAGCAGATCCGTCAGGCGGGGCTCACGTCCGTCCGCCGGCTCCTTGATGTAGATCAGCTTCGGCATGTCGGCGGGGGAGAGGATGTACTCGTCCTCCAGGCCCGACACCTCCTCGCCCGGGGCGACCCAGCCGTAGCGCTCCCAGTAGAGCCCGACGAAGACGTCGCTCTGCTCCAGGTACGCCCGGTAGAGCTCCCGTGGTGGATGCGGCCGGGCGCCGAGCTCGAACATCACCGGCGCGAGCCGCAGTCGCTCGATGGCGGTGCGCGCGCTCCTCCGCTCTGGCGCGAGCTCTTTCAGGGTGGAGCTCACGAACACGCGGAGCCGCTGATCGGGCGTTCGGATGCCGCCCGTCGATCGGGTCATCCCCACAGTGTGTTAGGACCGGGGGTTGCGGGTCCAGCGCCCGGGGAATCCTGCCGCGCACTGTTCACCCCGGAAGCCTACGCTCGATGGTGTGTTCCTCCTCTTCGGCACCCGCCCCGCCCTCGCCCTCCTCGTGATCGTCACCTTTCG
Organism: uncultured Microbacteriaceae bacterium; assembly: GCA_947487835.1. Taxonomy (GTDB): domain Bacteria; phylum Actinomycetota; class Actinomycetes; order Actinomycetales; family Microbacteriaceae; genus Planctomonas. The sequence goes on along the minus strand of CANKXX010000001.1, from coordinate 576,289 downwards.
GTGCGATTACTGCGGGCAGACGGTCGCCCAGCGCGTCTTCAAGAAGACGAACAAGTTCACGCTGTTCTTCGTGCCGCTCTTCTCGTTCTCGAAGTCGTATTTCGTGGAGTGCTCGAACTGCGGCGGCGCGACCAAGCTCACCGAGGCGCAGGCCCACCGTTCGATGCAGACCGCCGGCGCGACCACCTACCCCGACGGCCGCTGACCCCGCGCTCGGAGTGTCGCTGCGGCCGCAGAGCCATACGGTCGCTGGAACTTCGCGGTCGCCGAGCCATACGGTTGCCTGAGCCATACGGTCGCTGGAACTTCGCGGTCGCCGAGCCATACGGTTGCCTGAGCCATACGGTCGCTGAGCCATACGGTCGCTGAGCTTGTCGAAGCGCCGTGACGCGTCATTCGTCCCTTCGACAGGCTCAGGGACCGTGGTCGACCATCCCGTGACCGAGGGAGCTCCGACAGCCGTAGCACGTGCGGCAGGGCCGGGCGGTCCGCCCGGAGGCGGGCCCGCCCGGCCCCGTGTTCGAATCCGGGAGGTCGATTCCCGAGGAGTCGATCCCGGAGGCGCCGCGCGCGTGCGGGTCAGTCCTCGGAGATCTCCTGCACGAGGTCGCCGGTGGCGCCCTCGGAGAGCGAGTTCGCGATGTCCGCCTGGCTGATGATGCCCACGAGGTCGTGGCCGTCGATCACCGGAAGACGGCGCACCTGGTGCTTCTTCATGGTCTCGAGCGCCTCGGTGACGTCGTCGTCCGCTCCGATGGTCACGGGCTTGCCCTCGCCGAGGCTCCCCGCGGTCACGGTGCTGGGATCGCCGCCGTCGGCGAGGCACTTCACCACGATGTCGCGATCGGTCAGCATGCCCTTGAGCCGGTTGTCCTCGCCGCAGATCGGCAGGGCCCCGACGTCGAGGTCGCGCATCTTCCGGGCGGCGTCGACGAGCGTCTCGTTCTCACGGACGCACTCGACCCCCTGCGACATGACTTCTCTGGCTGTCGTCATCTTTCGTCCTTCCACTGTTGTCAAAACCGGCCCGGACGCGACAGCGCCGGGCGCGGGCCGCATCAGCGATCCGAACGGTCGTCCGCGGCCCGTCGCCTCCGACGCTACGCCGACGGGACGGCGCGGGGGAGGGGGCGACGGGCGCGCCCGGACCGGGTCCTGGTCCTGGAGTGCCGGAACTGCCGGACGTCAGTGGACGGACATGCCCTCCGGCGCGTTCTGGTCGTCCGTGCGACGGATGAAGAACGCGGCGGGGATGGCGAACAACGAGATGATCGCGCCGATGACAAAGGCCATGTGGATGCCGCCCGCGGTCGCGGAGAGCTCCGACGAGCCACCGGCCGTCAGCGTCGCCGCCTGGGCGGACATCACCGTGACGAACAGGGCCGTGCCCGCCGCGGCCGCCACCTGCTGCACCGTGCCGACCACGGCGCTGCCGTGCGAGTACAACGACGGGCGCAGCGAGCCGAGGGCGGAGGTGAACAGCGGCGTGAACAGCAGGGCGAGGCCGAGGCTCAGGCCGATGTGCGCGGCGAGCAGCCACCAGAACGGCGAGCGCTCGTCGAGCATCGTCATGAACCAGAACGCAAGGCTCACGATCGACGCGCCCGTCATGAGCAGCCCGGTCGGCCCGAACCGGTCGTACGCCCGGCCGACGAACGGCGCGAGCAGGCCCATGAGCAGGCCGCCCGGGAGCAGAAGGAGCCCCGTGCTGAGCGGGTCGAGACCGAGGACGGTCTGCATGTAGATGGGCAGCAGGATGAGGGTGCCGAACAGCGCCATCATGCTGATGGTGAGCATGAGGATCGCGAACGTGAACGTGCGCGTCGTGAACGTGCGCAGGTCGAGCAGGGCCGCGTCGCGACGCTGCAGCGACAGCTGACGCAGCGCGAAGAGCACGAGCGCGAGCACGCCGACGCCGAGCGGCAGGAAACCGGCGGCCGCTCCCGCGCCCTCCGAGGCCTCGCCGAGGTTGCTGAGCCCGTAGACCAGGCCGCCGAAGCCGAAGGCCGACAGGACGACCGACAGAACGTCGAAGTGGGTGCGGCGCGGGGTCGTCACGTTCGTGATGCGGGCCATGCCGAGCAGCAGCGATCCGACGGCGATCGGCAGCACGAGGATGAACATCCAGCGCCAGTCGAGCACGCTGAGGATGATGCCGGAGATGGTGGGGCCGATGGCCGGCGCGACGGAGATCACGATGGAGATGTTGCCCATCGTGCGGCCGCGCGAGGCCGGCGGCACGAGCGTCATGACGGTCGTCATGAGCAGCGGCATCATGATCGCGGTGCCGCTCGCCTGCACGACGCGGCCGACGAGCAGCAGCTCGAAGCCCGGCGACACCGCGGCGAGGAGCGTTCCCGTGCTGAAGAGCGTCATCGCGGCCATGAACACCGGCCGGGTGTTGAAGCGCTGCAGCAGGAAGCCCGTGATCGGGATGACCACGGCCATCGTCAACATGAACGCGGTGGTGAGCCACTGCCCGGCCGTCGCGGTGATCCCGAGGTCGTCCATGAGCCGCGGCAGGGCGACACCCATGATCGTCTCGTTGAGGATGACGACGAACGCGGACACCAGCAGGAGCGAGATGACGAGCCGGTTGCGCGACTCGGTCGCGCGCTCGCGCTGAAGGCCGTCCTCCACGTCCGGGGAGGAGATCGGTGCGGTCTGTGTCATGGGGGTCCGTCCAGGAGCGTGGCAGTGCTTCGGTCCGTCGGAGGACCGGCAGGGGGCGTCGGTGCGGGATCGGCCGGGCCGATTCGCTCAACCGACAGCGCGGAAGGAGTCGGCTTTATTCCGCTGCCGAGGAAGATCTTCTGCGGAGGCAGCGGAGCGCGTAATGTTCACACCGTCCACAAAGTACTACACGGAGTTCCCCGGGGGAAAGGAGTGGCGTCCATGTTCGAGGTCTCGGTGCGGGAAGTGCCGGAGCAGACGGTCCTGACGGAGCAGCGGCGCATCACGGTCGATGCGATCTCCGACTGGATCGGCGAGGTCGTCGACCGTCATCGGGCGGCAATCGAGGCCGCCGGCGGGTCCGGCGCCGCCCCTCTGGTCATCTACCACGGCGTCGTGGACGAGACCGCGGACGGACCGGTCGAGGTGTGCACCCCGGTGGACCCGGCCCTGCTCGACGGCGTCACCGCTGCCACAAGGGTGGAGCAGGCGCACCGCGAGGCGTACGCCAGCATCCCGAAGCCGCTCGTCGAGTTCCCCGCGATCCTCACCGCCTACGACGCCGTCGAGAAGTGAATCGGCGAGCACGGGGAGACGATCATCGCCCCGCCCCGCGAGGTGTACTTCGGGGACTTCGAGTCGGCCGGCCCCGACGAGCCCGTCGTCGACATCGCGTTCCCGATCGCGTCCCGCTGAGCGGGTAGTTCACCGGGCTCTGTCGAGGGCACTGAGCCTCGCTGACTGCTGATCCCCACCGGGCCCTACTGGACGGGGATCAGGGGAGGATGGCGTCCACGTAGCCGCCGTCCACGCGCACGGCGCCGCCCGTGGTCGCCGAGGCGAACGTCGAGCTGAGGTAGACGACCATGTTCGCGATCTCCTCCGGCTCGATGAGCCGCTGCAGGAGCGACTGCGGCCGGTGCAGCCGCATGAACTCCCGCTGCGCCTCTTCCCAGGGCAGGTCCCGGTCGACGAGCTCGTAGACGAAGTCCTCGACACCACCGGTGTGGGTCGGGCCGGCGATGACGGAGTTCACGGTGACGCCGGACCCCGCCGCCGCCTTGGCGAAGCCGCGGGAGACGCCGAGCAGAGCCGTCTTCGAGGCGCCGTAGTGGATCATCTCCACGGGCGTGACCACGGCGGAGTCGCTCGCGATGTACTGCACGCGGCCCCAGCCGCGCTGCATCATGCCCGGCAGGAACGCGCGGGTGAGCCGCACCGCCGACAGCACGTTGGTGTCGAAGTAGCGGCGCCACTCGTCGTCCGAGATCTCGAGCGGCGCCGCCGACCCGAAGATGCCGAGGTTGTTGACGAGGATGTCCAGCTCGGGCAGCGCCTCGGCCGCCGTGTCCGCCCCGGACTGCTCCGTCATGTCCGCGGCGAGGGGCAGGACGTCCGCGCCGGGCACCGCCTTCCGCACCGCGTTCGCGGCGGCGGCGGTGCTGTCGGCCGACCGCCCGTTCACCGCCACGCGGGCGCCGGACGCGGCGAGGCCGGTCGCGATGGCGAGCCCGATGCCCTGGGTGGATCCGGTCACGAGGGCGGTCCTGCCCGACAGGTCGATGTGCATGCGTTCCTCCAGGTGCGGGTTCGGCGCCGGGAGAAGCGCCCCGCCCATCCTGCCCCGCCGATCCGGCACCTGCCCGTCAGCCTCGGACGGAGGCGGGGCGAGAGGGCGAAGAAAAGGAGCCGGGCGATCCGCCCGGCTCCTTCGCGTGACCTCGAGGGGCCTCAGCCCTTCTTGTCCTGCTTGGCGCGCTTCTCCGCGCGCTTCTCCTTGAGGGACTTCGCAGCGGTCGTCTTCGTGCTGCTCTTCTTCGGTGACTTGTCGGCCATGAGTCGCTCCATTCTCGAAACGCGTCGGCTTCGGTCCCTGCAGGATACGGGTCCGCGCGGTCGGGGCGGTAGGGGAGTCCGGCGGCTGTGCGCTGGCGGGGGGAATCGCCGATCGATCGCCGGCGCGCGTCCCCTCCCGTCCCGGCCCTCGATCGCCGCCGCTCCTCCCCGTTCATCCCCCTCGTCGATAGCCGAAGCGCATCCCCTCCCGTCGTGGCCCTCGATCGCCGCCGCGCCTCCCCGTTCATTCCCCTCCTCGATCGCCGAAGCGCGTCCCCTCCCGTCGCCACCCTCGATCGCCGTCCCATATCACTGTCGTGGCCGGTGCTTCTCCCGCTTTCCCCAGGTCACGCCGGTCCCCGGCGAGCAGACTGGGGGCATGCAAGCGAACGACGATGTTGTGCGGAGCTCGACGGCTCCGATGATCCCTCCCACCCCCCGCGGCCCGGCAAGCACCACCCTGTTCGACGTGCTCCTCGGGCACGGATCCGACCCGTCCGCCCTGGTCGACGCCGTCCGGGCGGCCCTGGCGGGCACCCCGGACCTGCTGCGCGACGACGACCTGCAGCTCACCCTGTTCAGCCTCTACGAGCTCCAGTACGGCGGCATCGAGGGCGTCGACGACCGCTGGGAGTGGAACCCGACCCTCCTCACGGCCCGCGCCGCCATCGAGGAGCGGTTCGAGGCCGAGCTGCGCGCCGCCGTCCCGACGCCGGAGCTTCCCGCGCCGAGCGCGGAGGCCGTCGCCCAGGCCTTGTTCGACCTCACCTCCGCCGACGGCGGCCCGTCGGTATCGCGCTTCGTCGCGAAGAAGGCCACGGACGAGCAGCTGCACGAGTTCCTCATCCAGCGCTCCGTCTACACGCTGAAGGAGGCGGACCCGCACTCCTGGGCGATCCCGCGACTGCGCGGCCGCGCCAAGGCGGCGCTCGTGGAGATCCAGTCGGACGAGTACGGCGGCGGCCGTCCCACCCGGGTGCACTCGGCGATCTTCGCCGGCACCATGCGCGGTCTCGGTCTCGACGACCGCTACGGTGCCTACGTCGACTCCGTGTCGGCGCTCACCCTCGCCTCGCTGAACATGATGTCGATGTTCGGCCTGCACCGTCGCCTCCGCGGCTGCATCGTCGGGCACCTCGCCGCGTTCGAGATGACCTCGTCCATCCCCAGCCGCTTCTACGGCAACGGCTTCCGGCGGCTCGGCTACGGCGAGGACGTGACCTGGTACTTCGACGAGCACGTCGAGGCGGATGCCGTGCACGAGCAGATCGCCGGTCGCGACCTGGCCGGCGGGCTGGTGGAGTCGGATCCGGTCCTCCTGGCCGACGTGATGTTCGGTGCGGCGGCCTGCCTCGCCGTCGACGGCTGGGCCGGGGAAGAGGTGCTCGACGCCTGGACCGCCGGCACGAGCTCGTTGCGGACCACTGGGTCTGCCCAGCCGGCCGGCTCGGCCGACTCAAACGGGTCGGCCACCGTGCGGCCTGCGGCGACGCAGGATGCACCGTCGCTCGTGCCGGAGAAGCACCCCCTGCCTGCATGATCGACGCCGAATACGTGCTGCCGCTGCGCTGGTCGGACGACGCGTGGCTGGACGAGCTCGCCGGATACCTCCGTGAGCTGTCCCGGTGGGTGCCGGTCCTCGTCGTCGACGGGTCGGAGCGGCCGATCTTCGAGCGTCACGCGCAGGTGCTTCCGTCCGAGGTGCGGCACGTGGCGCCTGAACCGTGGCCGGGCGGCAACGGCAAGGTCGCCGGCGTCATGACGGGCCTGCGCCGCGCCCGCGCCGAGCGCGTCGTCATCGCGGATGACGACGTGCGATACACCGAGGACGTGCTGTCCCGGGTCGTCGAACTGCTCGACCGGGCCGACGTGGTGCGGCCCGCGAACTACTTCGATCCCCGCCCCTGGCACGCCCGCTGGGACATGTCGCGGTCCCTGCTCAACCGCGCCCTGGGCTCGGACTACCCGGGCACGCTCGCGGTGCGCCGGTCCCTCGTGCTGGCCGCAGGTGGGTACGCGGGCGACGTCCTGTTCGAGAACCTCGAGCTGCTCCGGACGATCCGCGCCGCGGGCGGGCGCGAGCATCGCGCCGACGACGTGCTCGTGCGCCGGCTGCCGCCCTCGGCGCGGCACTTCCTCGGCCAGCGCGTGCGCCAGGCGTACGACGACCTCGCCCAGCCGCCACGGCTGATCGCCGAGCTGTCGATCCTTCCGTGTGTCGTCCTCGCCCTGCTGGCGAGGCGGCCCGGCACGGTCGCCGCGGGCGCGCTCGGGCTCGTCGCGCTCGCCGAGGCGGGCCGACGGCGGGCGGGCGGAACGCGGCACTTCCCGGCGACGAGCGCGCTCTGGCTGCCGCTCTGGCTCGCGGAGCGCGGCGTGTGCGTGTGGCTCGCGCTGGGCTCCCGGCTCCGCGGGGGCGCGCGCTACTCGGGCGGCCGGCTGCGGTTCGCGGCCACGCCGAGGCGCGAGTTGCGCCGCCGGGTGGCGGCGGCGCTCGCGAGCGGCGGCATCCCCGCCGCGCCGGTGCCGGATGCCGCCGGCGAGGTCGCCCCACAGGATTCACGAACGGTCGCCGAGGCGGCGGAAGGAGAGCCGACATGACCTCGAAGCGCGAGGAGCAGGACCTGCCCGAGATCGTCGCCTGCCCGAACGGGCCGCTGCTGGTGCGGGGCAACGTGCGGATCGTCACGCCCGACGGAGAGCCGTTGCCCCGGGACCGGCGCACGGTCGCGCTCTGCCGGTGCGGCGTCTCGACCCTGAAGCCCTACTGCGACGGCACCCACAAGGCCATCAACTTCCGCACCGAGTAGGGGGAGCCGAGGGCGGCCTGCTGAGGGACGCACTCCGGACGCCGAGTCGCCGCCCGGGAACGAGCGCGTGACCAATACAGGCTCTCCTCGTACCAACACAGGCTCCCTCACACCCGCATCCGCACGGAAACCGGGGGAACCGGGCGCGTCGAAGCAGGACAGCCTGTGGTGCGCATCCCCAGCCTGCAGTGCGGTTGCTGACGGTCAGGAGGGGTCGAGCGTGGGGCGCGCGCGGCGGCCGAACAGGAACTGGATGAGGGTCGATGCGGTGCCGCTGAGCACCGGCCCGCTGCCGAACTGCCAGCCGGCGTCCGTGGCCGTGAGCGTGCGGGCCCGCACGACGGCCCGGATGGGCGTGGGCGCCATGAGGATGCGCGCGAGCGCGACGGCGCCCGTGGCCCGCGGCTCCAGCTGCAGGTCGACGCCGAGCGCGTGGGAGATGTCGTACGCGTGCACGACGGCCTCGGTCAGCTCGCCGATGCGCACCCGCCCCCGGCCCATGCGCTTGTCGTCCGCGATCTCCCGGATGCGGTCGACGAGGTCCTCGTAGGAGGCCTCGGCGGCCTGGATGCTCAGGTCGCCGATCGCGTCCATCGGGTTCAGGCGCTTGCCGAACCAGGCACGGCCGCCGGTGACGATCATCCGGCCGGTGCTCGAGCCGAGCCGCCACACGATGTGCCCCGCGGCGTCGCGGATGCGCCACCCGTCGCACATGCTCGGGCTCTCCCACTGCTCGGGCGTCAGCCCGTCGAGCAGGTCGGCGACCTGCTCGAGGATCACCGCGATCTCGCTGCTCCAGTTGCCCGTGACCTTCGCCTCCGGACCGCGGGGACCCTGGCTGAGGGGGAGGAATCGCGCGAAGTCGCTCATCGCCCCAGCCTACGGCGGTGCGACAGGAGCCCCCGGTGCGGCGCAGGGCGTGCGGTCGCGCCACCGTAGAATCGACCGGTGCAGAATCCCCGCCCGGCCCCCGTCTGGGCGGGCAGAGGCCTCGCCGTCGTCGGCCTCATCGTGCTCGCCCTCAACCTGCGCAGCGCCGTCGCGGTCTTCTCGCCCATCATCGACGAGGTCGGCGTCGACATCCCCCTGACCACGGCCTCCGTCGGGGTGCTCGGGATGCTGCCGCCCGTCTGCTTCGCGCTGTTCGGCCTCCTCGCGCCCACCGTCGCCAGGCGGGCGGGCCTCGAGCTCACGGTCGTCGGCGCGCTGGTGGCGATGGCCGTCGGGCACACCGTGCGCGGCCTGTCCGACTCCCTCGAGGTGTTCGGCGTCGCCACGGCCCTCACGCTCGCCGGCATGGGATTCGGCAACGTGCTGATGCCGCCCCTGATCAAGCGCTACTTCCCCGACCGCATCGGCCTGTTCACCTCGGTCACCACGGTCATGCTCTCGATCAGCACGGGCGTTCCGACCCTGATCGCCGCCCCGGTCGCCGACACGGTCGGCTGGCGCGTCGCCATCGGCTCGTGGGCCGCGCTCGCCGTGATCGCGCTCGTGCCCTGGGTCGCCCTGCTCGTGCAGCACCGCCGCCGGGTGAGCAGGGAGGCCTCGCCGGAGCTCGAGGGCGACGCGGCCGGCCCCGTCGGCCGCGCCTGGCGGTCGCCCGTGGCCTGGTCGATCATGGTCGTGCAGGCGGCGTCCTCGTTCAACGCCTACGCCATGTTCGCCTGGCTCCCGCTGCTGCTCGTCGACACGGCGGACCAGACCCCGGCGGCGGCCGGCGCGCTGCTCTCGCTGTTCGGGTTCGCGGGGCTGCCCGCGGCCATCGTCGTACCGTTCCTCGCGGTGCGGATGCGCAACGTCGGCATCCTCGTGCAGGTCGGCGTCGGCTTCTTCGTCGTCGGCTACGCCGGACTACTGCTCGCCCCGGCCACCGCGACCTGGCTGTGGGTGCTGTTCGCCGGGCTCGGACCCATCCTGTTCCCGGTGACACTCGTGCTCATCAACCTGCGCACCCGCACCCAGCGCGGCTCGGTGGTGCTGAGCGGCTTCTCCCAGGGCTTCGGCTACGTCATCGGCGCGCTCGGCCCGCTGCTGTTCGGGCTGGTGCACGAGCTGACGGGGTCGTGGCAGGTGCCGATCGTCATGCTGCTCGTGCCGGTCGTCGCCGCGAGCGTCGCGGGCGCCTATCTCGCCCGGCCGCACATGCTCGAGGACTCCTGGCACGCAAGGCCCGGCCCCGGCGCCTGAGCCCTGCTGCCCGCGGTGCTCTGCTGCCCGCGGTGCCCTGCTGCCTGTGGTGCTCGGCTGCCCGCGGTGCGCGGCTGCCCGAGTCGCCGCGGCTGCCTGGGCTCCGCGCTCTGATCAGAGACGCTTGAGCGCCACCACGGTCACGTCGTCGAAGAGGTCGTCGGGATCCACGGCGCCGGCGAGCGCCTGCACGGCCTTCTCCGGCGATCCCGCGTCGCTCACCACCCGCGCGACCTCGAACAGGGACGCGAGGGATCCGTCGAACAGCTCGAGCACGCCGTCGCTGAAGACCAGGAAGGTGTCGCCCGGCCCGAGCGGCACGCTCTGCCGCTCCCAGGTGTCCTCGCGGAACAGCCCGAGCGGGGGACCGCCCGTCGGCACCCGCACCACGCCGCCGTCCTCCGGCACGACCATGGCGAGACCGTGGCCCGCGTCGATGTAGTGGACGACGTTGTCGCGCACGTCGAGGCTCGCGTGCAGCAGGGTGACGAACGACCCGGTGCTCGACAGGTCCTCGTAGATCGCCCCCGCGACGCGCTGCATCGTCGCGCCCACCTGCTCGGTGGCGGCGGAGTAGCGCAGCACGGCCCGGAGGCCGGCGGCGATGATCGCCGCGCCCATGCCCTTGCCCATGACGTCCGCGACGGTGAACGTGATGCCGCCGTTCACGTCCTTCTGCCAGTCGAAGAAGTCGCCGCCCACGACGCGGGCCGACGTCGAGGCACCGGCGATCGCGTATCCGGGCACGGCGACGTTGGCCTTGGGGGCGAGCGCCTTGGCGACCTGCTGCGCGCGCTCGGCCTCCGACTCGCGGGCGAGCTCCTCCTCGAGGAACCGGGCGATGACGCCGAGCGCCATGCGGTTCTCCTCGGTGAACGTGCGGGGCCTGTGGTCGCTGATCGCGAAGAAGCCCGCGATCTGGCCCTCCTTCGTGCGCAGCTGGTGGGCCGCGTAGAAGCGCAGGTTCAGCCTCTCGGCGAGGCTCCCGGGGCCGATGAACTCCGGCGTGGTCGCCAGGTCCTCGACCACGATCAGGGGGGAGTCGATGGTGTTCTCGCTGAGGCTGCCGCTGCGGGGGATCTCGATGTCGTCGAATCCGACGTGGGACTTGAACCAGATGGAGTTCTCACCCAGCAGGCCAAGCCCGGCGAGGGGCACGCCGAAGTACTCCGCGGCCATGTATGTGAGCCGGTCGAACCGGGTCTCCGCCTCCGTGCCGAAGAGGTTGAGGGCCTGCAGGCTCTCCAGCCGCAGCTGCTCGTCGTCGGTGTGGGGCAATCCGCGCTTCCTTCGTGCTTGCGATCGTTCCGATGCGGATGCGCGCTCCACACACGTCCCGGTGAGGAAGAGATGCGGCCCCCGCGGGTGCTCGCGCACCCGATGCCCGCCCCCGCTGGGAGGCATGGCCCCAGGATACGGCCCCGCGATGGCAATTCCGGGAAGTGACGAAAGAAACGGGGGGAAGTCGCGTTGCTCGGGCTGCCAGGACGACCGATGTCGGTGCCCGGTGCGAAGGTGGTGGCGGGCGGTTCTCCGCCCGTTCCACCGGCGGTCCGTCCGCCCGCCCGGGAGGTACGGACGACACGCCGGGGATGTCGGCGGGGATTGCTATCGTCGAAGCTATGTTCGATCATGGAGGGGTGATCTCCGCAGCGGCTTCGAGCGTATCTACGCATGATATGCCCGTGTCCCGGCTGCCCGCAGGTCACGCGTCGGCCGCCGCAACCGCCATCGCCGCTGCCGCCGAGCCCGCGGGAGACGCCGCGACGACGGCCGACACCGTCCGCACGCTGCAGTCCCGCATCCGGCAGATGCAGGCGAGCAAGCTGGACAGCCGGAGCATCCCCACGCACCCCGCCATCGCCGAGCTGCTGCCTGGCGGCGCGCTCAAGCAGGGGGCGGTCTACTCTGTCGACCGATCCGCGACGCTGCTCATGGCCCTGCTCGCCGGCCCGTCCGCCGCGGGCTCGTGGTGCGGTGTCGTCGGCGTGCCCGAGTTCGGCATCGAGGCCGCGGCCCGGTTCGGCATCGACCTCGACCGCCTCGTCCTCGTGCCCGACCCCGGTGAGCAGTGGCTGGCCGTCACCGCGGCCATCGCCGACGTCATGGGCGTCGTCGTCACCCGGCCCCCGCGCCGGGCGGACGACGGGAGCGTCGCGCGGCTGGCCGCCCGGCTGCGGCAGCGCGACGCGACGCTCATCGTGCTCGGCACCTGGCCGCAGAGCGAGGCCATGCTGAGCCTGTCGGAGAGCGACTGGACCGGCATCGGCAACGGGCACGGCCACCTCTCCGCCCGTCAGGTGACGGTCACCGTCACGAGCCGCACCCACGCCAGGCCGCGCAGCGCCCGGCTGTGGCTGCCCGACCGCGAGGCGGCCTTCCGGTCGGCGGGGCGCGTTCCGCAGGCCGCGCAGCCCGACCTGCGGCCGGTGCTGCGGGAGGCGGCGGGATGACGGACGTGCGGGAAGCCGAGCGGACGACGCGGGACGCGCCGTCCGTCGTGCGCACGCTCGTGCTGTGGTGCCCGGACTGGCCGGTCACGGCCGCGGTCCGGGCGGGCCACCTCGACCCCGAGGCGCCCATCGCGCTCATCGAGAAAGGGCTCGTCTTCGCCTGCTCGGCGGCGGCGAGGCGCGCGGGCGTGCGCCGCGGCCTGCGCGTGCGGGAGGCGCAGTCCCGGGTCCCCGAGCTCCTCGTACAGCCCTACGACCCGCTGATCGACCACCGCACGTTCGACGGCGTCGTCGACGCCATCGAGGAGCTCATGCCGGGCACGCAGCTGCTGCGCCCGGGCATGTGCGCGATCCGCAGCAGGGGTCCCAGCCGCTACTACGGCGGGGAGGAGCCGGCCGCGCGGGCGCTGCTCGACTGCCTCGACGCGCAGGGGCTCCCGGACTCGCGCGTCGGCGTGGCGGACGGGCCGTTCACCGCCGAGCACGCCGCGCGCAGCACGCTGACGACGCCGGGCCGCGTGCTCGTGGTGCCCGAGGGGGAGTCCGCCGCGTTCCTCGCGCCGCTCTCCATCGGCCTGCTCGACGACCCCGCGCTCGTCACCCTGCTGCGGCGCCTCGGCGTGAACACGCTCGCCGACTTCGCCGCGCTGCCCGCGGTGGACGTGCACGGCCGGTTCGGCGAGCATGGCGCCCGCCTGCACGCCCTGGCGAGCGGCCTCGACAGCCGCGCGGTGGTGCCGCGCGTGCCGCCGGAGCAGCTGGAACGCGTCATCGAGTTCGAGCCGCCGCTCGACCGCGTCGACCAGGTGACGTTCGGCTTCCGTGCCACCGCCGACCGGTTCCTCGACGCGCTCACCGAGGCGAAGCTCGTCTGCACGGCCATCCGCATCGAGGTGCGGACGGAGTCGGGGGAGACCTCGGAGCGCACCTGGCTGCACCCGCGCTCGTTCACCGCGTCGGACGTCGTGGACCGCGTGCGCTGGCAGCTGCAGGGCAGCGGCGCCATCGACAGCGGCCTCGGCTCCGCCATCGACCGGGTGCGGGTGGCGCCGGAGAGCGTCGACTCCATTGGCAACCACGAGGTGGGGCTGTGGGGCGGCGGACCGGACGAGCGCATCCACCACGGCCTCTCCCGCGTGCAGAGCATGCTGGGTCACGGCGGGGTGCTCACCGCGGTGATCGGCGGCGGCCGCAGCCTCGCCGACCGGCAGACCCTCGTGGCCTGGGGCGACCGGCCGGTGCCGGACAGGCCGGCCGACCAGCCGTGGCCGGGTCAGCTGCCGCCGCTGCCGCCCTCGACCGTGTTCCGCGCGCCGCCGCCGGTGGTCGTGCTCGACGCGGCGGGCCGCTCGGTCGAGGTGGACGAGCGGGGCGCGCTCTCGGGCGCGCCCGCCGCGTTCGCGCCGGCGGCCGCGACCGACGCCGTGCGCGCCGTGACGGCGTGGGCCGGCCCGTGGCCGCTCGAGGAGCGCTGGTGGGACGCGGAGACGAGCCGCAGCGCGCACCGCTTCCAGGTGGTGGATGCGGACGGCACGGCCTGGCTCCTCGTGCTCGAGCGCGGCGCGTGGTGCGCAGAGGCGAGGTACGACTGATGGGCTTCAACAATCCGCCGATCCCGTGGTCCGAGCTCGAGCGCCGGCTGTCCGGGCGCGCCGGCCAGGAGCACGCGGGCGACGGCGGCGACAGCCCGGCGTGGTCGCACAAGCGCGGCGCGTACCTGCCGCCCGCCGCCCCGGAGGCGGAGCCGGTCGCACCGGCCGTGCCGTACGCCGAGCTCCACGCGCACTCCAACTTCAGCTTCCTCGACGGCGCGAGCTCGCCCGAGGCGATGCTCGAGGAGGCGGCGCGGCTGGGCCTGCACTCCCTCGCGCTCACCGACCACGACGGCCTGTACGGCATCGTGCGCATGGCCGAGGCGGCGGAGGCGCACGACATCGGCACGGTGTTCGGGGCGGAGCTCTCGCTCGGGCTCACCGCGCCGCAGAACGGGGTCGCCGACCCCGAGGGCAGCCACCTCGTCGTGCTCGCCCGCCGGGAGGAGGGCTACCACCGGCTCGCGGCCGCGCTCACGGCGTCCCAGCTGGCGGGCGAGGAGAAGGGGCGTCCGCTCTACGACATCGACGACCTCGCCCGCCGCGCCGCCGGCTCTTGGCTCGTGCTCACCGGATGCCGCAAGGGCCGGGTGCGCCAGGCCCTCGCCGCCGAGGGAGAGCGGGCCGCCGGCCGGGAGGTCGACGGGCTCATCGAGCTGTTCGGCCGGGACAGCGTCGTCGTGGAGCTCTACGACCGCGGCGACCCGCTCGACACGACCCACAACGACGCGCTCGCGAGCATCGCCCGGGTGCGCGGCCTGCCCGTGATCGCGACCGGCAACGTGCACTACGCCACCCCGAAGCAGCACCGCCTCGCCACGGCCCTCGCCGCGGTGCGGGCGCGCCGCAGCCTCGACGAGATGGACGGCTGGCTGCCCGCGACGAGCGGGGCGCACCTGCGCTCGGGCGCCGAGATGGCCGCGCGGTTCGCGCGCTACCCCGGGGCGGTGGAGCGCACGGTCGAGTTCGCCGAGGAGCTGGGCTTCGAGCTGCGCCGCGCCCGCCCCGGCCTGCCCAAGCAGCAGGTGCCCGAGGGGCACACGCCCATGAGCTGGCTGCGGAAGCTGGTCTGGGACGGCGCGGCCGAGCTGTACCCGAACCTCGGCGACAGGGACCGGCAGCGCATCGAGCGCGAGCTCGGCGTCATCGAGGCCAAGGACTTCCCCGGCTACTTCCTCATCGTCCACGACATCGTGCGTTTCGCCCGGCAGCGCGGCATCCTGTGCCAGGGCCGCGGGTCGGCCGCGAACTCCGCCGTCTGCTACCTGCTGCGCATCACCGCGGTCGACTCGATCTTCTACGACCTGCCGTTCGAGCGGTTCCTCTCCAGCATGCGCGACGAGGAGCCGGACATCGACGTCGACTTCGACTCCGACCGCCGCGAGGAGGTCATCCAGTACGTCTACGAGAAGTACGGCAGGCACAACGCCGCGCAGGTGGCCAACGTCATCAGCTACCGGCCCAAGAACGCCGTGCGCGACATGGCGAAGGCGCTCGGCCACAGCCCCGGCCAGCAGGACGCGTGGTCCAAGCAGGTGGAGCGCTGGGGCTCCCTCGTCTCCAGCGACGACCACGACATCCCGCCGGCCGTCGTCGGCCTCGCGACCGACGTGCTCAAGTTCCCGCGGCACATGGGCATCCACTCGGGCGGCATGGTGCTCACCGACCGCCCGGTGGGGGAGGTGTGCCCCATCGAGCACGGGCGGATGGAGGGCCGCACCGTGCTGCAGTGGGACAAGGACGACTGCGCGTGGATGGGGCTCGTGAAGTTCGACCTGCTCGGCCTCGGCATGCTCGCGGCGCTGCAGCACACGTTCGACCTCGTCGGCGACTCCCTCGGGGAGGTGTGGGGGCTCGACAGCCTGCCGCGCGAGGAGCAGGGCGTCTACGACATGCTCTGCCGCGCGGACTCGATCGGCATCTTCCAGGTGGAGAGCCGGGCGCAGATGGGGCTCCTGCCCCGGCTGCAGCCGCGCCGGTTCTACGACCTCGTGGTGGAGATCGCGCTCATCCGCCCCGGGCCGATCCAGGGCGGCGCCGTGCACCCGTTCGTGCGCCGCAAGCTGGGCGACGAGCCGGTGACCTACCTGCACCCGAAGCTCGAGGAGCCGCTGGAGCGCACGCTCGGCGTGCCGATCTTCCAGGAGCAGCTCATGCAGGTGGCCATGGCGGTCGGCGGCTGCACCGGCGAGGACGCCGACCTGCTGCGCCGGGCCATGGGCTCGAAGCGCGGCATCGAGCGCATCGAGTCGTTGCGTGAGAAGCTCTACCTCGGCATGGCCGAGAACGGCATCACCGGCGAGGTGGCCGACGACATCTACTCGAAGATCCAGGCGTTCGCGAGCTTCGGCTTCGCCGAGAGCCACTCGCTGAGCTTCGCGCTGCTCGTCTACGCGAGCTCCTGGCTGCGACTGCACTACCCCGGCGCCTTCCTGGCCGGCCTGCTGCGCGCCCAGCCGATGGGCTTCTACTCGCCGCAGACGCTCGTCGCCGACGCCCGCAGGCACGGCGTCGAGGTGCGGCGCCCCGACATCCTGCGCTCCGGCGTGATGGCCGGGCTCGAGCTGATCGACGGACGGGAGGCCGCGCCGACGGGCCGCGACGCCTGCCTGGACTTCGAGCAGCCGCCCGTGCCGCCGTACGACCGCGCGGCGCCGTTCGACTTCGCGGAGCACCGGCGCGACGCCGCCTTCGCGGTGCGGCTGGGGCTCGACGAGGTCACCGGCATCGGCAAGCCGCTCGCCGAGCGCATCGTGGCGGAGCGGGATCGCGGCGGCGACTTCCGCGACATGAACGACCTCGTGCGGCGCACCGGGCTCACGACGGCGCAGGTGGAGGCGTTCGCGGCCGCGGGCGCGTTCGACGGGTTCGGGCTCTCCCGGCGGGAGGCCATGTGGAACGCGGGCAACGCGGCGCAGGACAGGGAGGAGTTCCTGCCCGGCTCGGTCGTCACTGTGCAGCCGCCGCTGTTCGCGATGCCCACCGACCTCGACACGCTGCTCGCCGACCTGTGGGCGACGGGGATGTCGGCGGACGACCACCCCGTGCGGCACCTGCGGGAAACGCTCGACCGTCGCGGGGTGCTCACGGCGGCGTCGCTCGCCACGACGGAGTCCGGTCGCAGGGTCGAGGTCGGCGGCATCGTCACGCACCGCCAGCGTCCGGCGACCGCGAGCGGCATGACGTTCCTGAACCTGGAGGACGAGACGGGCATCCTCAACGTCATCTGCAGCGTCGGGGTGTGGGGGCGCTACCGCCGGGTGGCCCGGGACTCGCCGGCGCTGATCATCCGCGGCATGCTCGAACGCTCGCCCGAGGGCGTCACGAACCTCGTCGCCGACCGCTTCGAGCCCCTGGTCATGGCGCCGCCGACCCGATCCCGGGACTTCCGCTGATCGGCTCCGCCCAGCCCACCCCGTGAGGTGCCCGACTCGGCTCCGGAATCGGCGGACGAAGAACCGAGCCGGGCACCTCACGGTCTCCGGCGTCGGCGCACGGCCGGGCCAGGCGCAGGAGGAGACGCTCGACGTAGCGCCCGAACGACCGCTCGAGGTCGAACCCGGGGTTCAGGAGGTACTGGGTCTCCAGCCCGTCCATGGCGGCGAGCAGCCATTCGGCCTCGTGCTCGATCTCCTCGGTGGTCATCGGCAGGAAGTGCCCGTCGGCCACCCCGTCGAGGAAGACCTGGCGCATCTCGGCGAGCGTGTCCGCGTGGCGCTCGGTGATGAACCGGTGCGCGGGGTGATCGAGGGACGTCGCCTCGGCCGCCATGGTCAGGTACAGCTGCAGCAGCCCGGTGTGCGTGACGTGGTAGGCCATCAGCCTGCGGTACCCGTCGAGGTGGGCCGGGCCGCGCGTGCCCTCGCCGACGACCTCCCGGGTGACGGCGTCCCAGTGCTCCAGGACCGCGATCAGCAGGTTCTCCTTGCTGCCGAACAGCTTGAGGATGGCGGTGGGGGTCCCGCCGATACGGTCCGCGATCTGCTGCAGCGTCCCGCCCCGGAAACCGCTCTCGCCGAAGACGCCCATGGCCGTCTCCACCATCGCGCGCCGGCGCTCGATGCCGCGCTTGTACGGTCCGCGGGGCCCACGCGGACCGCGGGGCCCTCGGGATGCAGACACGCCCGGGGCGGACTGCATGCCGAGGACCCCGCCCCGTCGGTCAGCGGCCGGCCAGGGATCCGCCGATGCCGCCGACGCTGAAGTGCTTGTTCAGGAAGGCGAACAGGATGACGGGCGGCAGCATCATGACCACGGCGACGGCCATGACGAGTCCCCAGTTCGTCGCGTTCTGCTGGAAGAACGACTGCAGGCCGATCTGCAGCGTGAAGTTCTCGTTCGACCGCAGGAAAACGACGGCGATGAGGTAGTCGTTCCACGCCAGGAGGAAGGAGAAGATGGCGGTGGACAGCACCCCGGGCAGCGAGTTGCGCAGCACGACCCGGGTGAAGCTGCCGAACACCGAGCAGCCGTCCATCCAGGCGGCCTCCTCGAGCGTGATCGGGATCGAGTCGTAGTACGCCGCCATCATCCAGATCGCGACCGACATGGTCGACCCGACGTAGATGATCGTGACGCCCACGAGGCTGTCCACGAGCTGGATCTGCGCGAACAGGATGAACAGCGGGATGACCGCCGTCACGACCGGAAGCGACTGCACGACGAACAGCACGAGCGAGTACCCGGACACCAGCTTGTTCCTGGCCCGGGACAGCACGTAGCCGGCCGGCGCGGCGACGATCACCGAGATCGCCACCGTGACGAGCGTGACGCCGAGGCTGTTCGCCATCCACTGGGCGACGTTCGTCGTCGTGAAGATCGCGCCGAAGTTCTCCAGCGTGATCGGCGCGGTCGTCGTGCTGCCGAGGGACGGCTGCAGCGACAGGATCACGACGGCGGCGATCGGCACGAGCACGATCACCGTGACGACGAGCGCCACGACGAAGCGGAGCCACTGGCCGCGTGCGCCCGGGTCCGGCTTCTTGGTCTTCTCGGTCGAGGCGACGGTGGCCAGGGAGTGGCCGACGGTGAGGGTGCTCATTCGATGTTCACCTTCCGAATCTGGCGGTACAGGACCACGGAGACGATGACGAGCACGAGCGTCATCACGAACGCGATGGCGACGCCCGGGCCGGTCTGGAAGTTCTGGAAGACCGTCCGGTAGGACAGCACGACAAGCGACGTCGTCGCGTCGACCGGCCCGCCGCCCGTGAGGAGGAAGATCGTCGGGAAGTCGTTGACGCAGAAGATCGTCATGAGGATCCAGCTGATGTAGGTGGACCGGGAGATCATCGGCATCGTGATGTGGCTGAACGACTGCCAGTTCGTGGCGCCGTCCATTTTCGCGGCCTCGTAGACGTTGACGTCGACGGCCGCGAGGGCGGACGCCATCATCATCATCATGAAGGGGAAGCTCACCCACACCTTGAACACGCACACCGTGACCTGGGCCAGCACGGGGTCGGCCAGGAAGAGCACGTTGCCGAGCCCGAGCGCGTTGGCGAGCATCGGCAGCGGGCTCTGCGGCGTGGCCACGAGCCAGTTCCAGGACGTGGCGGACACCACTACCGGCACGACCCACGGCAGCAGGAGGAGGACCTTGAACAGGCCTCCCGCCGGCACCTTCGTGCGCAGCAGCAGCGCGAGCACGAGCCCGATCAGCCAGCTGCCGAAGACGCCGACGATCGTGAAGATGATCGTGAACCGCGTGGCGGCCCAGAAGCTCGGCTGGGTGAGGACGTCGGTGTAGTTCTTCAGGCCGACGAAGTTGCCGGGATCGATGAGGTCACCGTCCCGCACCGACTGGATGCCGGCGTAGATCACCGGATACAGGTTGAGCAGGACGAGAAGGAACAGCGACGGGAAGGCGAAGGCGAGCAGCGTCCACGCCCGGGCGCTGATCCCCTTCTTCTTCCTCCGCCCCTGATCGGGAGCCCCCTGGCCGGAGACGCCGACGCCCTTGCGGGCCTTCTCTATCCGATTCGTGACAGTGCTCGTGGCCATGGGTACTCCTTCGTCTCCAGCCGAGCGCTTCCGGTCCTGATCAGGCCAGAGCGCCCTCGATCGCGGACTGGAGGGCGGTCAGAGCCGTCTTCGAGTCGGTGTTGCCGCCGAGGATCGACTGGCTGAAGGTGTCCATGGCGGGGGTGCCGTCGACGGCCGTGACGTCGAAGAACAGCGCGTCGCCGCCCGGCGCCGCCCACGTGCGGGCGACGGGCTGCCACTCGGTGATGATCTTGACGTTGGTCGGGTCCGCCTGGAACTCCTCCGTCTCGGTGATGGACTTGAGCGGCGGCAGGCCGATGCCGGTCCCCTCCGTCCAGAGCGGGGTCATGTTCTGGTAGTAGTACGTGAGGAACGCCTCCGAGCCCTCCTGGCTGGGGGTGTTCGTGTACATCATGATGCTGTTCGGGAAGAACAGGGCGCCCTGCTTGCCCGAGGGGCTCTTCAGCGGGCTCATGACCGCGAGCTCGCCGCCGACGTCGCCGCCGACGTTGTTCGCCAGACCGCCGGTGTTGTAGCCCATGCCGAACGTGCGGGCCTCCCACTGGCTGTCGACGTTCGCGCTGGTGTACGTGGCGCTCGCCGGGTCGACGTAGCCCTTCGACACCATCTCGAGCACGAAGTCCATGGCCTCGATGTTCTCCGGCGTCACGCAGTTCGGCTTCTGGTCCTCGTCGAACAGGCCACCGCCGTTGTTGATCATCCAGGAGACGAGGGCGTGGGTGCCCGTGAACGCGCCGGCGCCCGCGCCCGTGCCGTAGCCGTAGACGTTGTTCTTCTTGAGCGCCTCGCAGGCGTCCATGTAGCCCTGCCAGTCGGTCGGCGGGGCGCTGATGCCGGCCGCCTCGAGCAGCGTCGTGTTGTACCAGAGCACGCGCATGTCGAGGTTGTAGGGGACGGCTGCGTAGCCCTTCTCCACCTTCATGGTGTCGAGGAGGCCGGGGAGGAAGTCGTCGTAGAGGCCGCTCTCCTTCCAGCTCTCGAGCAGGTCGTCCGCGTAGGCGATCTTGCCCTGCGCCTCGAACTGGAACGCCTGGGTGCCGCCACCGGAGCTGACCGCGGGGCCGGTGTTGGACGCGACCGCGGAGGAGAACGTCTGGGTGAAGTTCGCCCACTGGATGACCTGGTAGGTCGCGGCGCCGAGGCCGTCCTCGGGCTTGTAGGCCTTCGTGATCTCCTCGTCGAGCGTGTTGAACTCCGTGTTGCCCCAGGGCATGTTCCAGAACTTGATGGTGCCGCCGCCGCCTCCGCCGCCGCCACCACCCGATCCGCCCGAGGGGCTGCAGGCCGCGAGCAGGGTGGCCGCGGCCATGCCTCCCGCGACTCCGATGAATCCACGCCTGGTGAAAGCGGAACCTGAACCTGAGGACTGTGCTGCCATGAGAGGAATCCCTTCCGATGCGCGCGCTGTGGTCGCACATCGCTCATTCGTCATTGAACAAAAAGCGAAGGTGGTGCGGCGAGATCTCGCCGATGGACCGTCCCCGACGCCGGGCTGCGTCCGCCCGACGACGTCATCGGGGGAGGGCCGGCTCCGAGAGGGGAGCATCGCGAGTCAGTGTACGAGAACAACTGCGAAACGGTGTATGTAAATTCACCTTTCGAAAAGGCAACAGTTAAGCCGGCGTCTGCGCTATGGCGAAGACGCGTCACGACGCCTGAGGTGCCCGACTCGGCCCCGGATCCGGCCTGGAAGGCGCTGGGTCCGGCACCTCAAGAGCCCGTTGGAGAAGGCGGGGTCAGAAGGAGGGGACCATCGCCTTGTGGTGCACGAGGGCGGCCGCGCCGATGATGGGGCCGTCGCTCGACAGTCCCGAGGGCACGACCTTCACCTTGGTGACGAAGTCGAAGCTCTGCCGCGCCGCAATGGCCCGGCGGATGATGGGGAAGATGTCCGAGGTGACCTTGATGAAGCCGCCGCCGATCGCCACGATGTCGAGGTCGACGAGCGCGGTGGCGGAGGCGATGGCCTGCCCGATGGCGCTGCCCGCCCGCTGCACGGCCGCGATCGCGATCTCGTCCCCCGCGGCGTAGCTGGCGGCGAGCTCCTCGCCGCTCGACCCGGTCCAGCCCTGCGTGCGCGCCCAGGCGACGGTGCGGGGACCGGATGCGACCGCCTCGACGCAGCCGAAGCCGCCGCAGGCGCAGGGGTCGTCGAGTCCCGCGACCTCCACGTGCCCCACGTGCCCCGCGTTGCCGGTCGGCCCGGCGACGGTGCGGCCGTCGAGGATCAGGCCGCCTCCGATGCCCGTGGAGACGATCATGCCCATCACGTTGTCGTAGCCGCGCCCGGCGCCGACCCAGTGCTCTGCGAGGGCGATGCAGAGGCCGTCCATCTGCAGGGTGATCGGCACGTGCGGCGCGACCCGGTGCACGAGGTCGCGGAGCGGGAACTCGCGCCACACCGGCACGTTGAGCGGCGAGACGCGGCCCTCGCGCACGTTGATGGGTCCGGCGCAGCCGATGCCGATGCCGGCGAGCTCCGAGTCGGCGGGCAGCGCCGCGAGCGCGAGCTCCGCGGTCTTCACCACGTTGTCCGCCAGCTGCTCGGACGTCGCGGTCGACCCCGTCGGGTTGCGGAACCGGCTCCCGGTCAGCACCTCGCCCGCCTCGCTCACGAGCGCGGCCTCGACCTTCGTGCCGCCGAAGTCGATGGCGAGTGCGTAACGTGCAGACATGGTTCGGCCCTGAGCTTTCCGTGAGACTGGAGTGGCGAGCGGCGCGACGCACGCGCGGCGTCATCGCAACCTAAAGATTAGGGTGTCGCTCGCCGGGTTCTCCAATCCCGCTCGTCTAACCTGGGGCCGTGGAGCCCGACCGCACTGGAGTCCGCCCGGCGGACGAGCCGAGCGCGTCGCACGCGCTCTCGTTCGGCCGGCGTCTCGACCTTCCGCGCGTCATCGTCTGGGACGCTCTGGTCGACCCGGTGCTGCTGTCCGGCTGGCTGGGCGAGGCCGACATCGAGCCCGTTCCGGGCGGCCGCTTCGACGTGCGTCCGGGCGCGCCCGCCGCCCGCCGCCCGGCCGGGCTGGGCCGGGGAGTGGTGGTCGCGATCGCGGCGCCCGGTGAGCTCGAGGTGGAGTCGGCCGGCGAGGACGGCGACGCGTCGATGCGGCTGCGGGTCGTCCTCGACGACGTCCCCGGCGGACCACGTGACCGCTCCACCGAGATCACCGTCACCGTCACCACCGCGACCCCCCTTCCGGACCCCGAGGAGGTCGGCGCGTCCTGGCGGACGCACCTAGACCTGCTGACCGGCCTGCTGCACGGGCGCGTCGTGGACTGGGGCCGCTGGGACGCCGACGGGGAGCCGGTGTGGCAGGCGTACCGGGCGGAATACGCCCGGCGCGCCGGCTGAGCGCCGGGCTGTACAGAACGCCACGGACAACCCATCCCTGATGCCGTGAATCGTCATCGCGCTCGTGGGCGCGGTCGTCCCCTCCGCCCTCGCCGGGCCGACGACCCGGTTATCCGAACCTGTCCGGACAGGGCAGACTGGAGGGGTGGCGTGCCCGCATCGGCGCGCCCGCACACCGTGGACGACGGCCCACCGGGCCGCACCACCCGAGACACCCCTGGAGGATCTGTGACGATCGACACAGCGTCCGCCGAGCGCGCCGTCGCGCCCGCCGCACGCGCGATCGAGGTGATCGGCGGCGACCTCACCGAGAAGAGCCTCCGCCGCTACCTCGAGGGCATCCCCGGCGTCGACGCCGTCGGACTCGAGCAGCGCGCGGCCGCGCTCGGCACGCGCTCCATCAAGACGACCTCGAAGGCCTGGGCCCTCGACCGCATCATCGAGCTGATCGACCTCACGACGCTCGAGGGCGCGGACACGCCGGGGAAGGTGCGCTCGCTCGTCGCGAAGGCGCTCGTCCCCGACGCCGCCGACCCCACGACGCCACGGGTCGCCGCGGTCTGCGTCTACGGCGACATGGTGCCGCACGCGGTGCGCGCCCTCGGGTCCGCGCACGCGGCCGGGGGCGACACGGGCATCGCGGTGGCCGCCGTGGCCACCGCCTTCCCCAGCGGCCGTGCGTCGCTCGAGGTGAAGCTCGCCGACACGGCGGACGCGGTGCGCTCGGGCGCCGACGAGATCGACATGGTCATCGACCGCGGCGCCTTCCTCTCCGGCCGCTACGGACTCGTCTTCGACGAGATCGTCGCCGTGAAGGAGGCGTGCCGGCGCGAGGACGGCTCCTACGCCCACCTCAAGGTGATCCTGGAGACGGGCGAGCTCAACACCTACGACAACGTGCGCCGCGCGTCCTGGCTCGCGATTCTCGCGGGCGGCGACTTCATCAAGACCTCGACAGGCAAGGTGTCGCCCGCCGCCACGCTGCCCGTCACCCTGTCCATGCTCGAGGTCGTGCGCGACTGGCACCGGCTCACGGGCGAGAAGATCGGCGTCAAGCCCGCGGGCGGCATCCGCTCGTCGAAGGACGCGATCAAGCACCTCGTCACGGTCGCCGAGACCGTCGGCGAGGAGTGGCTGCAGCCGCACCTGTTCCGCTTCGGCGCCTCCAGCCTGCTCAACGACGTGCTCCTGCAGCGCCAGAAGCTTCGCACGGGCGCGTACTCCGGACCCGACTACGTCACCGTCGACTGACGGTCCCACGAGAGAAGAAACACCAATGAGCTTCCTTGACTACGCGCCGGCCCCGGAGTCGACGTCGATCCTCAACCTGAGGTCCGAGTACGGCCTCTTCATCGACGGGGACTTCGTCGACGGCCACGGCACGCCCTTCGACACGATCTCCCCGGCCACCGAGAAGACGATCGCGCGCATCGCCACCGCCGACGCGCACGACGTCGACCTCGCCGTGGCGGCCGCCCGGCGCGCCTACGAGCGCACCTGGTCGCGCCTCTCCGGCGCCGACCGCGGCAAGTACCTCTTCCGCGTCGCCCGCCTCGTGCAGGAGCGTAGCCGCGAGCTCGCGGTCGCCGAGAGCCTCGACAACGGCAAGCCGATCAAGGAGACCCGCGACGTCGACGTCCCCCTCGTCGCCGCGTGGTTCTTCTACTACGCCGGCTGGGCGGACAAGCTCGACCACGCGGGGCTCGGTGCGAACCCGCGCTCGCTCGGCGTCGCCGCGCAGGTCATCCCGTGGAACTTCCCGCTGCTCATGCTCGCCTGGAAGATCGCCCCCGCGCTCGCGGCGGGCAACACGGTCGTGCTCAAGTCCGCGGAGTCCACCCCGCTCACCGCGCTGCTCTTCGCGGAGATCCTTCAGCAGGCCGAGCTGCCGGACGGAGTCGTCAACATCCTGAGCGGCGCGGGCGACACCGGCGCCACCCTGGTGAACCACGCCGACGTGGACAAGGTCGCCTTCACCGGCTCCACCTCGGTGGGCCGGGCGATCGCCCGCTCGGTCGCGGGCACGCAGAAGAAGCTGACGCTCGAGCTCGGCGGCAAGGGCGCGAACATCGTGTTCGACGACGCGCCCATCGACCAGGCCATCGAGGGCATCATCAGCGGCATCTACTTCAACCAGGGCCAGGTGTGCTGCGCCGGCTCGCGCCTCCTCGTGCAGGAGAACGTGCACGACGAGGTCGTCGACCGGCTGAAGGCGCGGCTGTCCACCCTCCGGGTCGGCGACCCCCTCGACAAGAACACCGACGTGGGGGCCATCAACTCCGCCGCTCAGCTGAAGCGCATCACCGAGCTCAGCGACATCGGCGAGCAGGAGGGCGCCGAGCGCTGGAGCCCGGAGTGCGCGCTGCCGGAGAAGGGCTTCTGGTTCGCGCCGACGATCTTCACCAACGTGTCGACGAGTCACCGGATCGCGCGGGACGAGATCTTCGGACCGGTGCTCTCCGTGCTCACCTTCCGCACGCCCGCCGAGGCCATCGCCAAGGCGAACAACACGCCCTACGGGCTGTCCGCCGGCATCTGGAGCGACAAGGGCAGCCGCGTGCTCGCCGTGGCGGACCGCCTGCGCGCCGGGGTGATCTGGGCCAACACGTTCAACAAGTTCGACCCGTCCAGCCCCTTCGGCGGCTACAAGGAGAGCGGCTTCGGCCGCGAGGGCGGTCGGCACGGCCTCGCCGCCTACCTCGCTCCGGCGGCCCGGCAGGCGCCGGGCTCGGTGCCCGTGTACGAGTCGATCGTCGATGCGCCCGCGGCCCCCGCGCCGCTGCCGCCCGCCGAGCCGGCGTTCCCGTCGCTCGCCGAGGCGTCCGCCGCCGACAGCGCCGCCACCGGCACCACCGCCACCTCGTCCACCGCCGCAGAGGGGAACGTCCGATGAGCCGCCTCGCCATCCCGAAGACCTACAAGCTCTACATCGGCGGCAAGTTCCCCCGCAGCGAGTCCGGTCGCGTCTACGAGGTCACCACCAAGGAAGGGGCCTTCGTGGCCAACGCCGCCAAAGCCTCCCGCAAGGACGCGAGGGACGCCGTCGTCGCGGCCCGCGCCGCCCTCTCCGGCTGGTCCGGCGCGACCGGCTACAACCGCGGACAGGTGCTGTACCGCATCGCCGAGCTCCTCGAGGGCCGTCGCGCCCAGTTCATCGACGAGATCGCCACGACCGAGGGCGTCACGCACGCCGAGGCGGAGGCCCAGGTCGACGAGGCCATCGACCGCTGGGTCTGGTACGCCGGCTGGGCGGACAAGTATGCGCAGGTCGCGGGCAGCGGCAACCCGGTCGCGGGCCCGTACTTCAACATCTCCGTCCCCGAGCCGACCGGCGTCGTCGCCGTCGTCGCCCCGCAGGCCGAGGGCTCGCTCCTCGGCTTCGTCAGCGCCGTCGCGCCCGCCCTCGTCGCGGGCAACACCGTGGTCGTGATCGCGTCCGAGCGCTACCCGCTCTCCGCGGTGAGCCTCAGCGAGGTGCTCGCCACGAGCGACGTGCCGGGCGGCGTCATCAACATCCTCACCGGGTCGCCCGCCGAGATCGCGCCGTGGCTCGCCAGCCACGCCGACGTCAACGCGCTGGACCTGCTCGGCGCGGGGGAGTTGGACTGGGTGGACCTGCAGATCGCCGCGGCCGAGACGCTGAAGCGCGTGTCGCCGCCCGAGAACGGACCCGACGCGGGCGCGCCGCGGCTCGAGCGCATCACCGCGTTCACGGAGACCAAGACCGTGTGGCACACGAAGGGCCTCCTCTAGTCGCACGCACCCCGCGCCCCCTCTCCGCCGGGGCTTCGTCGTGCGGTGCGGTGCGGTGTCGGCGGAATGTCCTCCAGGGATGTCGAGAACGCGTCGTCGGCTCCGACTACCAGGTGACAGCGCCCGACGGGGGCGCCCGATGCGAGGAGTACGAGATGAAGTACATGCTGATGATGTTCGGCTCGTCCGAGGGGATGGGGGAGTCGGCGTCGCCCGAGTGGATCCGGGAGATGATCGGCTTCATGAAGTCGCTCGACGAGGACCTCACGCAGCGCGGTGAGATGGTCTTCAACGCCGGCCTGGCCGACGGGAGCACGGCGAAGACGGTGCGCGTGGACGGCGGACTGCCGGTGGTGACGGACGGCCCGTTCGCCGAGGCGAAGGAGTCGCTCATCGGCTTCTGGATCCTCGACGTCGAGAGCGAAGAGCGCGTGGTCGAGATCGCAGGAAGCATTGCTAAGTACTCGGGCCAGGTCGAGGTGCGCCGCACCGCGGACGCGCCCCCGGAGTTCTGATCGCGGCGCCGTTCCTCGATGAAGCCGCCTGATGGGTAGCCGGTCGTGACCGCCGACGGGCGCGTCGAGGATCTGCTGCGGGAGCTGACCCCGCAGGTACTCGGCGCGCTCGTGCGCCGGTACGGTCGCTTCGACGCGTGCGAGGACGCGGTGCAGGAGGCGCTCCTCGCCGCCGTCACGCGTTGGCCCGTCGACGGACTACCCGAGGATCCGCGGGCCTGGCTCGTTACCGTGGCGTCGCGCCGGCTGATCGACGAGTGGCGGTCGGAGTCCGCACGCCGCAGGCGGGAGGAGCAGTCCGCGGCGGCAGAGACGGACCCGGACCCGGACGCGGCGGCGGCGTCGGCCCGCGACGACACGCTCACCCTGCTGTTCCTCTGCTGCCACCCTTCCCTCTCGGTGCCGTCGCAGCTCGCGCTCACC
The DNA here is from genome assembly GCA_947487835.1 of uncultured Microbacteriaceae bacterium. Lineage (GTDB taxonomy): Bacteria > Actinomycetota > Actinomycetes > Actinomycetales > Microbacteriaceae > Planctomonas. The sequence continues at coordinate 548,683 of CANKXX010000001.1, read as the reverse complement.
CTCCGTGCCGTGGGCGGGCTCAGCACCGCCGAGATCGCGAAGGCGTTCCTCGTGCCCGAGGCCACCATGGCGCAGCGCATCGCCCGGGCGAAGCAGAGCATCCGTCGCGCGGGTCTGCGCTTCGAGCTGCCGGCACCCGCTGACCGACCCGACCGCCTGCACGTGGTGCTGCAGGCGCTCTACCTCGTGTTCAACGAGGGGTACGCACCCAGCTCGGGCACGGACGGTCCCCGCGTCGGTCTGACCGCCGAGGCCATCAGGCTGACCCGGATGCTCGCGGCCGCGGTGCCGGGCGAGGGCGAGGTCGCGGGGCTGCTCGCGCTGCTGCTCCTCACCGACGCTCGGCGCGCGGCACGCACCGACGAGGTGGGCGGACTCGTGCCGCTGGCCGAGCAGCGCAGGGAGCTGTGGGACGCGGACCAGATCGCCGAAGGGGTGGCGCTCGTCACGGCCACCCTCGGCCGCGGCTCGGTGGGGCCGTACCAGCTCCAGGCCGCCATCGCGGCCGTGCACGACGAGGCCGCCGGCGACGCGGACACCGACTGGGCCGAGATCCTCGCCCTCTACGAGGTGCTGGAGCGGGTGTCCCCGGGGCCCGTCGTCACGCTGAACCGCGCCGTCGCGGTGGCCCGAGTGCACGGTCCGCGCGCCGGCCTCGCGTTGCTCGGCACACTGGACGACGACGACCGGATGGCGCACACCCATCGGCTGGCCGCGGTGCGGGCGCACCTGCTCGAGCTCGCGGGCGACACCGCCGCCGCCCGGGAGGCCTACCGGGACGCGGCGCGGCGCACGGCCAGCGTCGCCGAGCAGCGCTACCTCACGCTGCGCGCCGCCCGCCTGTCCTGAGCACGCGGGGTCGCACGTGCGGCGTGAGGGTGCCTCCGTGTACGTGCCCGCTCGGGCCGTGCCTGCCCTGCGCGCGCGTACCCGGCGTCGAGCACTGCGAGGTCGCTCCCAGCGCCGAGTCCTAGGGTGACGGAATGAGCGAAGCGGCCGCCGCAACCGAGTCCAAGCTGGTGCTGGTCACCGGCGCCACAGGGTACATCGGGGGCAGGCTCGCGCCGCGACTGCTCGAGGCCGGCTACCGGGTCCGCGTGCTCGTCCGCAGCCCCGAGAAGCTCGCCGACGTGCCGTGGGCCGACGAGGTGGAGGTCGTGCGCGGCGACCTCGGCGACCCGGCGTCGCTCGCCGTCGCGACGGCCGGCGTCGACCTGCTCTACTACCTCGTGCACAGCATGGGCGCCAAGGGCGACTTCGAGGCGACCGAGCGCACGGCCGCCCGCAACGTGGCAGTGGCCGCCCGTGACGCCGGGGTGAAGCGCATCGTCTACCTCGGCGGGCTGCACCCCACCGGCACGCTGTCGAAGCACCTGCGCTCGCGCCGGGAGGTGGGCGAGGTGCTGCTCACGTCGGGCGTGCCCACGATCGCCCTGCAGGCCGGCGTCATCATCGGCTCCGGGTCGGCGTCGTTCGAGATGATCCGGCACCTCACCGAGGTGCTGCCCTACATGCCCGCGCCCTACTGGGTGCGCAACCACATCCAGCCGATCGCCGTGCGCGACGTGCTCTACTACCTGCTCGCCGCGGCCGGGCTGCCCGAGGACGTGAACCGCACGTTCGACATCGGCGGCCCCGATGTGCTGCGGTACGGCCAGATGATGAACGGCTACGCCGTGGAGGCCGGCCTGAAGCAGCGGCCGATCGCGTCCATCCCCGTGTTCGCGCCGCGGCTCGCCGCCCACTGGGTCAACGTCGTGACGCCGATCCCGCGTCGCCTTGCCGTGCCGATCATCGAGTCGCTGCAGTACGACTGCGTCGCCCTCGAGAACGACATCCGGGACCTGATCCCCGACCCCCAGGGCGGGCTGTCGAGCTACCGCGACTCCGTGCGCCTGGCCCTCGGCAAGGAGCGCGCCGGCGAGGTGGAGACGAGCTGGCAGAACTCCTCCGTCATGGACGCCCCGAGCGACCCGCTGCCGAGCGACCCCGAGTGGGCCGGGCACACCGTGTACACCGACATCAAGCAGCGCCGCACCAACGCGCCGGTGGATGCGCTGTGGCGCGTCATCGAGAGCATCGGCGGCGACAACGGCTGGTACTCGCTGCCCGTGGCCTGGGCCGCGCGCGGCTGGATGGACAAGATGGTCGGCGGCGTGGGCCTCCGCCGCGGCCGCCGCAACCAGGAGCACCTGCAGGCCGGTGACGCGCTCGACTTCTGGCGCGTCGAGGCGATCGAGCGCGGGAGCCTGCTCCGGCTCCGGGCCGAGATGAAGCTCCCGGGTCTCGCCTGGCTCGAGCTGCGCAGCGAGCCGGACGGTGCCGGCGGGTCCCTCTACTACCAGCGCGCCGTGTTCTTCCCGCGCGGCCTGGGCGGTCGGCTGTACTGGCTCTCGATCCTCCCGTTCCACGGCGTCATCTTCACCGACATGGCGAACCGCATCACCGCGACGGCGGCCCGCCAGGCCCACGTCGACGCCGTCCGGTCCCTCTCGGAGTTCCCCGCCCGCGTCTAGGGGGGAGCGGGGCGCCGCTCCGACTACGCCCGGGCGCCTGTCCCGTTGTGCTCCTCGTGACCAGTACAGGCTCCCCAGGTGCGCAACACAGGCTCCTCCTCAGGCGCCGTCGCGCGGCTGCGCGCCCGGCACCTGCGCGCCTGGCTTCCGAGCCTGTGTTGCGCTGTGGCGAGCCTGCGTTAGGAACGGAAGCGTTCCGAATTCCGGGACCGCGGATGCCCGCGAAGGAGGATGCCGGTGACCAACACCAGCACTCCGATGAACGCCATTGACGACGGGTCGAAGGCACCGCCGGTATCGGCAAGGCGCCCCGCCGTGTTCCTGCTTTCGATCGACTTTCGCCAGGCGTCGATGTAGTCCCTACCGCTGAACAGAGGCGGATGAACGACCGGGCCGTTGTTTGTGCGCGGCGTCACCGGATCGGTCGGCGTGACTGGCGTGGTCGGCGGCCCCGCCTCGTCCGGTTGTACCGGCGGAAGCGGGGCAACGACCGGAGGAATCGGGCCGGTGCCCATGACGATTGACAGGTCGTCCACCGTCGTGCTCGTGCTAGGAAGTATGATCCGCGTCGCGCCGGCCTGGTCCGGGGAACGCACGTACCACTGCGGGGTCAGGACCGTGTTGACGAGACTGGCTTCGAAGCGCGCAGTGTAGGAACCCGGCGCCAACCCCCACACCTCGAATATGCCACCCGGTTCGACCGAGGAGACCGCAGCAGGGACGTCGGGGGCTGATTCGTGATAGAGGTACACCCGTCCGCGCACCACGGATTCGTCACTCTCCGTGCTGATGACTCCGCGAATGCGGACACCGGCCAGAAAGGTGACGTCCATTCCGGTCAGCACATCGCCGTCCCTCAGGATCACCGGAACCGGTGGCCGTATCTGGGGGTTGTCCGAGAACGGCCAGGCCCTGCCGACGCCCTCCACCTGTATGAAGAGCTCCCACGCGTCCGCTCTGATGCTGGCCGTCCATGGAACCGAGGACTCGCCCGCCGGAATGAGACCCTCCGCAACGCGAAGCTCCCTTCCGTGCGGGTCGACCACGTAGACGATGAATAACCGCGCTTCACCCGCCGGGACGCGGATCATTCCCGAGACCGTCGGGAGCTCCCGCACCTCTCGTATCGAGTGCGCTTCGCCCGTCTGTAGCGTCACGCACTCACCGTGCGGCTCGTACGGCGGGCCGTCTCCCAAACTGAGGATCCGGAGCGGACGATTCATGGGCACGTCGACGGTGAAGTCGTAACCCTTCACCACGATGATCGGGAACTCGTCCGATTCTTCGACTTGACCCGTGTCGCAGTACTCCCACCGAATCGTGGCGCCGCCGCTGCCCGGGATGACTCCGACGATGGTGGGTGGGGCACCCAGCAGCACATCGACACCGGCCACGTCCTGAGCAGGTCCGGGACGGATCGTCACGGCTGTCGCGGCCTCCGGATCGGAGACATCGCCTAAGTAGATCGAGCCGTACAGTCCTCGGAACTCGATGAGGTACTCGCCGGGAGGCAGACTCCGAATCGAGTACGAGTCGGTCCCCGTGAGGATCGCATCCCCGTCGTGAGCGGCACCCGATGCGAGGTTCACTGCTCGCACCGAGTAAGGCCTGAGCCAGCTGTGGTGCCCCATGAGGGCCATGCCGGACACGGACGACAGCTGGTGCGACGTGAGGCCATGCTTTCCATACGCAGGAGGGGACACTACGGGCACGGGCGTAGGTGTCGGTGTAGGAGCGGGAGCGGGAGCGGGAGCGGGAGCTGGCTCGGGCTCGGGCTCCTGCTCGGGCTCGGGCACGGGCACGGGCACGGGCGTAGGCGTAGGTGTCGGCGAGGGCATGGGCGTGGGAGTCGGTGTGCTCGGCGAGGCCGTCACCTCGTCGGCGGCCGGGCCGGGCTCGTCCACTGTGACACCGGGTACCGATCCTGGGAGTGGCTCCGTCGGCTGCACACCGCCGCCATCGGGCGCGGTGGCCATTCCGGTGACCAACAGGAGGGTGGCAAACCCGACGGCGAGGCGTCCCATCGCCGAGGCCGACCGAGTCAGGACCATTCCACGCCTCCATTGGCTATCGGTGCCCGTTCGCCCACCCTTGCACCGCGCGGCACCCGGGTAAGCAGTACTCAGCGGTTCGGATTGCCGAATACGGCACAGGCGAGAGGGCGAGCGCTGGCATGCGTTGTACCTCAGCGCCGCACCCTCAGGTGCCCAGCAGCCGCTTCACCTCGGCGTCCGTCGTCTGGTCGAAGCGCACGTAGGCCTGGCCGACCGCCCAGAACGGCTCGGGCACCCAGGTGCACTCGAGGTCGTCCACCAGGGCGTCGATCTCGCGGCAGCCGTCCCGCGGTCCCACGGGCACGGCGACCACGACCCGTGCAGGGTTCACCCCACGCACGGCGGTGATCGCGGCCCGCATCGTCGCGCCCGTGGCGATGCCGTCGTCGACGAGCATCACCGTGGCGCCCTCCAACCGGAGCGGCGGCCGGTCGCCCCGGTACTCCCGTTGCCGTCGGGCGAGCTCGATGCGCTCACGCTCGGCGACGCGGTCGAAGGCGGCGGACCGGCCCCGCGAGCCGTCGGCGAGCGTGCGCAGCACGTGCGGGTTGGTCACGGTGACGATCTCGCCCGCGATCGCCGCGATGGCGCCCATCGCCACCTCGGAGTGAGTGGGCAGTCCGAGCTTGCGTGCGACCAGCACGTCGAGCGGGGCGCCCAGCGCGGCGGCGATCTCGGCGGCCACGGGCACGCCGCCGCGAGGCAGGCCGAGGACGATCAGACCGGGCACGCCGCGGTATCGATCGAGTCGGGCGGCGAGCTCGCGCCCCGCCTCTCCCCGGTCCGCGTACGGTGAACCGCGCATGGGTCCTCCTCGAACCGAGGGGCGCAGACCCGGAAATCCGGCCCGCATCGGCACCTTACGCCGCCGTCGTCCGGGTGGTCCAGCCCCCGGTGCCGGGGCGGGCGCTCGCGCTTCTCCTGCAATCAGCGGAGAATGACAGAGACGTGGGAAGGCAGGCAATGACTGACGAGCACACGAAGGACGACATGAGCGCCGCGGGAACGACGGACGAGACGATGCCGGACGAGACGACAGACACCGACAAGACGACAGACACGACCACGGATCAGGCACCGGGAACAGACCAGACACCAGGCGAGACGAGAACCACGACGACGGTCGGAACGACGACAGACGGGGAGCGGGCAATGAAGCCCACGGTATTTCTAGGTGACAGCATCACGGAGGCGGGCCGCTGGACGGAGTGGTTCCCGGAGCTCGAGACGCTGAACCTCGGCATCGCCGGGGAGACGACCGACGACGTCGTCGCGCGGCTGCAGGACGTGGTCGACGCCGACCCGGGCACCGTCGTGGTGCTCGTCGGCACGAACGACATCGGGCGCCGGCGTCGCAGCACGGAGTACATCGGCCGCAACATCGAGACGATCCTGGTCGAGCTGCGCAAGCACCTGCCCGACGCGCGCATCATCCTGCAGTCGGTGATGCCGCGCACGAAGGACTTCGCCCGCGGCGTGCACGAGATCAACGTGCACATCCGCCAGTTCGCCTCGGTGGCGACGGCCCGGGCGGAGTGGCTCGACCTGTGGCCGGTGCTCGCGGAGCCGGACGGATCGCTCTCCCCGAAGTTCAGCGATGACGGACTGCACCTCAACGCGGCGGGCTATCAGGCCTGGGTGGATGCGCTCCGGCCGGTGCTCCTGCGGCAGGACAGCGGCGAGGGCCACTCCGACGGCCGGGGCGGAGCCGGGCGCGCAGGCGAGTTCGACGGCGAGTCCCAGCAGGGCGTCGATCCGATGATCGAGCGCAGGCGGCAGTCCGAGTCCGTCGTCACCTCCAACCCCGACCGGCCGTAACTCCGGCGCTCACCGCCGCGATCCCGGGCCGCCGTCGCGCGGCTCGGTTCGCACGTGGCGGTCACGCGGAGGTCGCGCATGGGCTACCGGTCCGTCAGCCGCCGGCCGCGCGGCGCGTGAACTCGTCGGAGATGTGGGCGATGTGGTCCGGCGTCACGCGGCAGCATCCGCCGACCGCGCCGACTCCGGCCGCGAGCCAGGTGTCGAGGAGGGCGTCGCCGTAGCGTGGCTCGCCCGACCAGCGGCGAGCGGCGGCGTCCCACGTCTCGCCGCTGTTCGGGTAGGCGAGCACCGCTCGCACGCCGGACCGCGCTGCCGCCTCGAGGGCTGGCAGCACCTCGGCGGGGGCACTGCAGTTGATGCCGACCGCGACGACGCTCGGCGCGGACGCCGCGATGGCGAACGCCTCCTCGAGCGCCTCGCCGGAGCGGAGCCGGCCGCCGTCGGCGGTGACCGCGACCCAGGCGGGGATACCCAGCCGGTCGGCCTCCGCGACGACCGCCTCCGTCTCCGCCACGCTGGGGATGGTCTCGAGCGCGAGCAGATCCGCGCCGCTGTCGGCGAGCACCTGCATGCGGCGGCGGTGCCACATCCGCAGCTCGCGCACCGAGAGGCCGTAGTCGCCGCGGTACTCGGAGCCGTCGGCGAGCATCGCGCCGTACGGTCCGACGGACGCCGCGACCAGCCGACGTCCTGCCGCACCCGCGGCGCTCACCGAATCTGCCCCGTCCGCGGCGTCCGCCGCCTCCGCCGCCTCCGCCGCCTCCCGGGCGAGCGCGACGCTCCGGCGCAGCAGCCTCTCCGTCTCCTGAGCATCGACGCCCGCGCGCTCGAAGCCCTCGAACGACGCCTGGTAGCTGCAGGAGATGGCGACGCTGGCGCCGGCGGCGAAGAACTCGGCGTGCGCCGCGACGATCTCCTCCGGCCGTTCGGCGAGCAACCGGGCGGACCAGAGCTCTGAGCGCAGGTCGTTGCCGCGCTGCTCCAGCAGGGTGCCGAGGCCCCCGTCGAGCACGATCGAGCCGGCCGCGAAGACCTCGCGCACGGCGGACACGGACGAGCCGCTCATCGCGCGCACCGCCGGATCCGCTCCGGTGCGGCCTGCCGACAGCGTTCCCGTCCCATGAACCGACCCTACCGAGACCGACCGGGCCCACCGGCGGCGGCCGGGTGATTCGTGCCCTCGCAGGATCGGGGGGAACTGCGGGCGTAGGGTGGCCGCAGGGAGGCACACCGATGTCCATGAAGTCGCTCTGGCTTGACCGGCCGCCGATCACCGTCGCCGAACAGGCGCCCTTCGAGGCGGGCGCGACCTACGACGACATCGTCGTCGGCGCCGGGCTCACCGGGCTCACCACGGCCCTGCTTCTCGTGCGGGCCGGCAGGCGGGTGGCCCTGCTCGAGGCCCGCTCCATCGGGGCGGTGACGACGGGCAACACCACCGCCAAGCTCTCGCTCCTCCAGGGCACTCGGCTCTCCAGCATCCTCGCTTCCGCGTCCACCGCGACCGCCTCCGCCTACGTCGAGGGCAACCGGGAGGGCCGCGACTGGCTGCTGCGCTACTGCGTCGACCATGGCGTGCCCGTGCAGCGCCGCGACGCGTTCACGTACGCGGGCACCCGGGACGGTCGCGAGGCGGTCCGGCGCGAGTACGAGGCCGCGCGGTCGCTCGGCCTCGAGGTCACGTTCGAGGACGACGCGGGTCTGCCGTTCGAGTCCCACGGCGCCGTCCGGCTCGCGGACCAGGGGCAGTTCGACCCCATGGACGTGCTCGAGGCGCTGGCCCAGGACTTCACCGCCCGCGGCGGTCTTCTCTACGAGGGCGTGCGCGTGCAGGGCGTCGACGCCCGCAAGCCGGCCCGCGTGAAGACCACGAAGGGCGACGTCTTCGCCGAGCACGTGATCCTGGCCACCGGCATCCCCATCCTCGACCGCGGGCTGTACTTCGCGAAGCTCACCCCGCAGCGGTCCTACGCCATCGCGTACCGGGTGCCCGGGGAGATCCCCGCCGGCATGTACGTGACCGCCGACGAGCCGACCCGCTCCCTGCGCACCACTCCTGATCCTGCGGGCTCGGGCGAACTGCTCGTGGTCGGCGGCAACGGCCACGAGGTGGGCAGGCATCCGTCCCCGCAGGCGCAGGTCGACGACCTCGAGGCCTGGACGACGACGCACTTCCCCGGGGCTGAGCGCACGCACGCCTGGAGCGCGCAGGACTACGAGTCCCACAACGAGATCCCCTTCGTCGGCTGGCTGCCGCGCGCACACGGCCGCGCATTCGTGGCCACCGGCTACAGCAAGTGGGGCATGACGAACGCCGTGGCCGCCGCCATCCGGCTGTCCGCGGAGATCCTCGGCGGCAATCTGCCCTGGGCGGACCAGCTGGGGCACCGGATCACCCGCCCGCAATCCCTCGTCGAGGGCGCCATCGCGAACCTCAAGGTCGGCGCCGAGGCGACCCGAGGGTGGGTGGCCGCCGAGCTCGGCGACGTGCCGGACACGCCGCCCGCGGAGGGGGAGGGTGTCGTCGGAAGCGACGGCGCCGTGCCCGTCGCCGTGTGCACGGTCGGCGGGATCACGAGGACCGTGTCCGCCGTCTGCTCGCACCTCGGCGGCGTCGTGACGTGGAACAACGCGGAGCGCTCCTGGGACTGCCCGCTGCACGGCTCGCGCTTCTCGGCCGACGGCAGCCTGCTCGAGGGACCGGCGACCTCGGATCTCGCGCCGCGCGGCTGATGGGAGACTGGGACGGTGCCGAATCGTCCCCGCGCCGCCTCCGCAGCCGACTTCCTCCGCCCCGCCCTCGCCCCCGGCCTGCTCGGGGCGATCGTGCTGGTGGCGGGGCTGGCCGTGATCGACACCGGCTGGTTCGTCCCCGTGCGCTTTATCGTCGCCATCCTGGCGCTCATCATGTGCGTCTTCGCGGTCCGCGGTCGCACGTGGTGGGCGCTCCCGTTCCTCGCGGCCATCGCCGTGCTGTGGAACCCCGTCGTGGTGCTGCCGGTGGACGATCAGCCCTGGCAGGCGCTCCAGTTCATCGCCGCCCTCGTGATGGTGGTCACCGGCATCCTCATCAAGGTGCCGGTGGAGGACGCCCCGGCTAGTGCAGGTCCCAGGCGGGGATCACGGTGAACGCGTCCTCCTCGCGCAGCCCGCGACGGAGGAACTCGACGGTGTCGTCGAGGGCGCGCTCGCTGATCGCCCGCTGAAGGCCGGGGTAGCGGAACCAGCCGTTCGCCGCGCCCGGGTACTCGACGATGCGGGCGGGCACGCCGGCGCGCTTCAGGGCGTCGACCCGCGCCGACGTCGCATCGAGCGCCTGGTCGTGCTCGCTCACGAGCACGAGCGTGCCCGGGAACCCGGTCGCGTCGGGGAGGGGCGCCACGTCGTCGCTGGGGGAGACGAGAACCTGACGCATCACGAACGGTCCGCGCTCGGCGACGTTGCGCGGCATGAGGGCGTTCAGGAGGTCGGCGCCGGGACCGTCGCCCACGACGCCCAGGTGGTCGCCGGCGGCGCCCCACCCCGCGGCATGGCCCTTGCTCCAGGTGATCGCGGCCGCCGCGGTAGCGATGCGCTGCTCCGGGGGCAGGGACGGCGACAGGGGTTCGAGCACGTGCACCACGGCCGCATTCAGCCGCGCGGCGATGCGGCTCGGCAGCCACGGGGACGCGGCCGCGCCGTCGGCAGGAAACACGACGACGAGCGGACGGCCGGGCTGGTAGTCCTTCGGGGTGTACACCCGCATCCGCACCGCGCCGCCTGGCTGGGGGAAGGAGCGCTCGTCCACGTCGACGCCGGGGGCGATTCCGCCGCGGAAGCCGGCGATGAAACCGGGAGAAAGCGCCCCGAGGGCAGTCATCAGCCGGACCTTGATCGGGATGCGCGCCATCGGCGCTCCTTTCGACGTGCTTCGCGTTCGGGTGGGTCGGTGCCGGTCTGTCGGGGCCGGAGGGAGGATCGGGGCCGGATGCCGGTCGGCGTCAGGCCCGGCCGGATCCCCCGGCGCCGTGCTCGGGCGGCACGGTCTCGTCGGCGGGCGGCGGAGGCGGGGGAGTGCCGTCGCCGAAGGGGCGACCGCCCAGCTCCTCGCGGCCGTGCGGAAGGAGCCAGCCGGAGGTGTCCGGCCCCACCGGCACGACGCCGGTCGGGTTGATGTCCCGGTGCGTCGCGTAGTAGTGCTGCTTGATCTGCACGAAGTCGATCGTGTCGCCGAAGCCCGGCGTCTGGAACAGGTCGCGCGCGTACGACCACAGCACCGGCATCGCGCTGAGCGTGCTGCGGTTCGCCTTGAAGTGCCCGTGGTACACCGGGTCGAAGCGCGCGAGCGTCGTGAACAGGCGCACGTCCGCCTCGGTGATGGTGTCGCCGACGAGGAACCGCTGCCGCTCGAGCCGCTCGCTCAGCCAGTCGAGCGCGGTGAAGAGGCGGTCGTACGCCGCCTCGTACGCGTCCTGGCTGCCCGCGAAGCCGCAGCGGTAGACCCCGTTGTTCACCTCGGTGAACACGCGCTGGGACACCTCGTCGATCTCGGCGCGCAGCGCGTCGGGGTACAGGTCGGGCGCGCCGTCGCGGTGGTGCTCGGTCCACTCGGTGGAGAAGTCGAGCGTGATCTGGGGGTAGTTGTTCGTGACGACCATCCCGCTCGGCACGTCGACGATGGCGGGCACCGTGATGCCGCGCGGGTACTCGGGGAAGCGGCGGAAGTACGCCTGCTGCAGCCGCTCGATGCCGAGCACGGGATCCACGGCGCCCGGGTCGAGGTCGAAGGTCCAGCTCCGCTCGTCATGGGTCGGCCCCGGCAGCGCCAGCGAGATCGCGGACTCGAGCCCGAGGAGCCGGCGCACGATCACCGTGCGGTTCGCCCAGGGGCAGGCCCGGGCGGCGACGAGGCGGTACCGTCCGGCCTCCACCGGCCAGCCGTCCCTCGCGTCCCGAGTGATCCGGTCCTCGATGTAGTTGGTGTCGCGGGTGAACTCGCCCTGCTCGACGTACCGGCCCTGGGGTGCTGTGCTCGGCGGAGCCGCCGTCTCGCTGCTCATCCCCCCAGCCTAGGCCGGTACGGCGGGGCGGGGCGGGGCGGGGCGGGATCGGACCCGGGCGGCTGTAGCGCCCGACACGTGCCGCCCGGAGCGAACGGACACCGCCGGGGCGGCCCGCATGGCGTAAACTAGCCGTGCGCACGGTGGGGCGCCTCATCACCATCTCGACCCGGATCGTTCAGGTTGCTCGAGAGACGGGGCCCCTCGTACGGAGGCATTCGGTCCGTCAGGATGCGATGCGAAGCGCACGCGGCCGAGGACGGCCGCGATCCATTCCCCGTCGAGCGGCGGGGATGGTTTGACTCTCAAGGAGAAGCATGGCTCGAACCGGCCAGCGTCGTTCCGCCCGTTTCCGCAGCGTCGACAACGACGGGCTCATCCCCGTTCTCGCGCGCGCCGTGCGTGAGGTGGAGACCGCAGCGCAGCGCGGCAAGCTCAAGCCCGCCAACCGCACCAAGTTCCAGGTCATCGCGCTGCTCATGCGCGAGGAGCGCGCGCACGCGAAGACGGACCCGGACCTGACCGACGCCGAGCGCGCCGAGGTGCTGAAGCGACTCGACGGCATCGCCTCCATCCTCGCCAAGACGGCGGCGCGCGACACATCCGTGCTCACCCTCCTCGACCCCGACGCCGTGGTGTCGGACGCCGCCCGCAGCCTGCGCAAGCAGATGCTCTTCGAGGGCGGCATCGAGATCGTCACGGAGGACGCGCTGCCGGTGAAGGAGCCGGAGATCGACCTGGAGCTGGCGCAGAAGCAGGTCGTGCCGCCGTCGGTCAAGGCCCGCGCGCTCGCGAACCCGTTCCTCGCCCCCGACCTCGACCGGCTCGCCCCCGCGCCCACCCCGCGCCGCCTGGCGAACTGGGAGCTCCTCGGGCCGCTCTTCAAGTCCTTCGAGTACGGCGCCGGCGGCCAGATCGCCAGCATGGACCTGCCGGAGTCGCCGCGCATCGACCGGCTCTCGCCCGAGGGCCTCGAGTTGATGCGGCACCAGGCCCGCTTCCTCGAGAGCGTCCGCCTCGGTCACCGCACGTTCCTGCTCGCCGACGAGCCCGGCCTCGGCAAGACCGCACAGTCGATCATCGCCGCCTCCGTGGCCGGCGCCTACCCGCTCCTCGTGGTCGTGCCCAACGTCGTGAAGATGAACTGGGCGCGCGAGGTGCAGCGGTGGACTCCGGGTCGCCGCGCGACCGTCATCCACGGCGACGGCAACACCCTCGACGCGTTCGCCGACGTCGTGATCGTGAACTACGACGTGCTCGACCGACACATCGGCTGGCTCGGCACCCTCGGCTTCAAGGGCATGGTCGTGGACGAAGCCCACTTCATCAAGAACCTGCACTCCCAGCGCTCCCAGCACGTGCTCGCGCTCGCGCAGAAGATCCGCGAGCGGGCGACCAATCCGCTGATGATGGCGCTCACCGGAACGCCGCTCATCAACGACGTCGACGACTTCCGCGCCATCTGGCGCTTCCTCGGCTGGATCGACGAGAGCAAGCCCACCGGCGAGCTCATGGCCCGGCTCGAGGACAACGGGCTCACCCCCGCCGACTTCGGCTTCTTCGCCGAGGCACGCTCCGCCGTCATCGACATGGGAATCGTGCGCCGCCGCAAGATCGACGTCGCCGCCGATCTGCCCGCCAAGCGCATCGCCGACCTGCCGGTCGAGCTGGACGAGGACCTCGGCCGCTCCATCCGCCAGGCCGAGGCCGAGCTGGGGCAGCGCCTGGTGCGCCGCTTCCGTGCCCTCGCGGACGCACGCAGCACCACGGTCGCCGACGTACTGGCCGGGCCCTCCGCCGAGCTGGACTCGATGCTCCGCATGGTCGCGCAGGGCGAGCTCGAGGAGTCGAAGGCCGCGAAGACCGGCGAGAACGTGTTCACCATGGTCCGCAGGATCGGCCAGGCGAAGGCCGGGCTCGCCGCGGACTATGCGGCGCAGCTCGTGCGCTCGGTCGGCAAGGTCGTGTTCTTCGCCAAGCACATCGACGTGATGGACCAGGCGGAGGAGACGTTCGCGAAGCGCGGCATCAAGAGCATCTCGATCCGCGGCGACCAGTCCCCGGCGCTGCGTCAGCAGCAGATCGATGCGTTCAACAACGACCCCGAGGTGTCGGTCGCGGTGGCGTCGCTCACCGCGGCGGGCGTCGGGCTGAACCTGCAGGCGGCGTCGAACGTCGTGCTCGCGGAACTGTCCTGGACCAGCGCCGAGCAGACGCAGGCGATCGACCGCGTGCACCGCATCGGCCAGGAGGAGCCGGTGACGGCGTGGCGCATCATCGCGTCGCAGACCATCGACGCCAAGATCGCCGAGCTCATCGACAGCAAGGCCGGCCTCGCGTCCCGCGCGCTCGACGGCGAGGACGTGGAGCAGGTGGAGGCCGGTTCTGTGCAGCTGCAGGCGCTCATCGCCCTGCTGCGGGAGTCGCTCGGCGCGTAGCCGCGGGAGGCCGGCCCGCGGGCCGGCCTCCACTACTCTCGACGCATGGACAGGCTCGCCGAGGTGGCTCAGACGGACGACACGCACGTCACGACGACGGGGCGGGCACGCCCCGCGCTCCTGGTCGACGAGTGGGCGGAGACCCGCCAGACGCTGCACATGTGGCTGCAGATCGTCGGCAAGATCCGCATGATCAACGCGGCGCCCCTGAATCACTACTGGCACGTCACGCTCGTCGTCACGCCCCGGGGACTCAGCACGGGGCACGTGTCCGACCGCCGCGGCGCCTTCGACATCGAGTTCGACTTCGTCGCCCACGAGCTCGTGGTGCGCCGGGACGACGGCCGCTCGGAGTCCCTGCCGCTCGAGGCGATGACCGTGGCGCACTTCTACGCGCGCGTCCGCGGGATGTGCGCGTCGCTGGGCATCGATGCGGACATTCACGCGGCGCCGAACGAGGTCGACCCGGCCATCCCGTTCGCCGAGGACCGGGTGCACACCACGTACGTGCCCGAGCAGGCGACGGCCTTCTGGCGCCAGCTCGTCGACGCGAACCACGCGCTGCAGGTGTTCCGCGGCGGCTTCGCCGGGAAGTCGAGCCCCGTGCACTTCTTCTGGGGCGCGATGGACCTGGCGGTGACGCGCTTCTCGGGCCGACCGGCGCCGGAGCACCCGGGCGGCGTGCCGAACTGCCCAGACTCCGTCATGGTCGAGAGCTACTCTGCGGAGCTCAGCAGCGCGGGCTTCTGGCCGGGCGGGGGCGCCGAGGGGGCCTTCTACGCGTACATGTACCCGGAGCGGCCCGGCTATCGTGACGCGGCCGTGCCTGCGGCGGTACGCTACGACGAGCAGCTCGGCGAGTACCTGCTGCCGTACGAGGCGGTGCGCCTCGCCGAGGATCCGGACGCCCTCGTACAGGACTTCCTCGAGGCGACGTTCGAGGCGGCGCGGTCCTCGGCCCAGTGGTGAGAACTCCGGCCCTCAAGCCTGTTGAAGGGACGTCCCCCGCGGGGGGAGCGTCCCTTCGAGGGGCTCAGGGACCGTGCGGTCCGGAGCCGAGTGGCGGAGCCGCAGGGCAGACGCCCGCCTAGAGGCGGGCGGTGACCTCGGCCAGGGACGGGTTCGTCGCGGTGCTGCCGTCCGGGAAGATGACGGTCGGCACGGTCTGGTTCCCGCCGTTGACCTTCTCGACGAGCTCGGCGGTGCCGGGCACCTCCTCGATGTTCACCTCGGTGTAGGCGACGCCGGCGCGGTCCAGCTGCGTCTTCAGTCGACGGCAGTAGCCGCACCAGGAGGTGGAGAACATGGTGATCGATCCGGCGGAGGGTACGTAGTCCATGCTCTCCTCAACAGCCGATGCCGCACGCGGATTCCCGGCGAGCGAGAATTCCGCCGCCACCGCGCGCCGACGCCCGGCGCCTTAGCGCTGCGTCATCAGGTCTGGGGGATGGAGCGCATCGCCAGGCGGCGGACGGCCCGGGCGGGGATCTCCAGCCAGTCCGGCCGGTTCCGGATCTCGTAGATGGCCTCGTAGACGGCCTTGTCGATCTCGAGGGCGTCGAGCAGCGCGCGGTTGGCGCGCACGTCGCGGCCCGACTCCTCGATGTAGCCGTCGAGGAACGCCCGGCGGGCGGAGTGCGCCCACTCGGTGGCCGCCTCGGCGTCGCTGGCGCCGCTCAGGGTGAGGGACCCGGCGACGTAGTCGAAGGAGCGCAGCATCCCC
This sequence comes from uncultured Microbacteriaceae bacterium, assembly GCA_947487835.1. Lineage (GTDB taxonomy): Bacteria > Actinomycetota > Actinomycetes > Actinomycetales > Microbacteriaceae > Planctomonas. Next base: position 533,092 of record CANKXX010000001.1, on the reverse strand, counting down.
GCGACGTCGCGCAGGGCGATGTCCGGCTCCGACCGCTCGGTCATCGGTCGCAGGGGCTCGCCCTCGAAGTCGAGGAGTACCCAGCCACGATTCGGCACCGCGAGTACCTGACCCAGGTGGTAGTCGCCGTGGATGCGCTGCAGCCGGGGCCACTCGACGGCCTCGGCGGCCGCGTACACGCGCTCGATGGCGGGCCGGTGCTCCTCGAGCTGCGGCACCTCCCGCAGCGCGGTGGCGAGCCGGGACCGTAGGCTCGACATGATGCCGGCGACGACCTCGGAGGTCGCCTCGACGGTCGGCAGGGCGGAGGCGAGCGTCTCGTGCACGGACGCCGTCGCCGCGCCGAGCGTGCGCGCCTGGTCCGCGAAGTCCTGGCCGGACTCCGCCGCCTGCAGCGCCACGCGCCAGGCGTCCTGCACGCCCGGCAGGAACTCCTGCGCGAAGGCGAGGTGGCCGGTGGCCATGCTCTCCGACCGGCCGGGATCGGTCCAGCTGCCCTCGACGTAGCCGACGGAGAGGGGGACGTTCGGGGATCCGGCGCCCGCGAGTGCGGACTGCAGCACGACGTCCGGGTTCTCGCCGTGGTGGATCGCGCGGAACACCTTGCAGATCATGGGGTTCACGGCGGTGCCGTCGGCGCCGACCATGTCGTAGATGATCGACGTGTTCGACTGCTCGCCGCTGAGCACGCGGGAGCCGACGACGGTGACGACGTCGACGCCGGGCTGGCGGTGGCCGCGGGCGGAGGACCCCTCGGACTCCTCGCTCACCTGCGCCTCGGACTGGTCGAGGATGAGGCGCAGCAGCGCCCACGCGTAGGCGGGGTCCTTCGGGCCGTCGTAGACGTACAGGTGCGTGCCGTCGTCCTCGGTCACCTCGCCGATGAGGTCGGCCTCGTGACCCTCGAGCGGCGCATCGCGGAACGTGAGCGGGACCTGGTACAGGGCGGGCTCGTCACCCGAGCTGTCGAGCAGCAGGTGCGTCTCGATGCGGGCGAACCAGCCCTCGTCCCGGAAGGACCAGTGCCCTCGGCGTTCGAGCGTCGGGGTTCTTCCCTTGCCTCCGTACCAGCGTTGCGTGGCGATCCAACCGGGCAGGAAATCGGGAACTGCACTCATGGTCCCGACCCTACGCGAATCGCGACGCGGCGGCCCGGCTCGACCCGCACGGATGCGGGAAGCCGGGCCGCCGGAACGGGGTCCGTCAGGCGCCCAGGATCGTGCGCTCCAGCCACGGGTTGCGGAAGGCCCCGCGCGGGTCGAGGCTCTCCACGAGGTTCCGGAACTGGGGCAGCTTTGGGTACAACGGCGCGATGTCCGCGGCTCCCGCGGTGAAGACCTTGCCCCAGTGCGGGCGGGCTCGGAACGGCCGGAGGGCGTCCTCGATCACCGCGGCGATGCGCTCGACAGCATCCTGCTCCTGACGCCAGGTGAAGTGCAGGCCGATGGTGGCGGTGCCGTACTGCGGGCTCAGCCACAGCTCGTCCGCCGCCATGGTGCGGATCTCGCAGATCTGCAGGAGCGGCACGATCTGGTCGCGCAGCGCGTGAACGGCGCGGATGGCGTCGACGGCGTGCTCCCGCGGCACGAGGAACTCCGACTGGATCTCGTCGCCGTTGCTCGGGGTGAACCCCATCACGAAGTGCGGCAGCCGTTCCCACCAGGGGCCGGGGACGCCGAGCTGGGGCGTGCAGCGCTCCGCCGAGAGCTCCGGGATCGGGTGGCGGTCCGCCGGGGCGGGGGTGGCGCCGAAGAACTCCGAGCGCACCTCCTCGGCCTCGTCGGTGACGCGGGACTTGAGCCACACCATCTCGACGGTGTCGCTGAACCGCGTGAAGAGGCTCGTGCTGTAGGCCGCGCCGGTGATGGCGTCGAGGTCGCCGTAGACGGCGTCCCACGGCAGGTGCTCGAACACCCGCTGACGCACGCTGTAGGCGGGCTGGACGTCGAGGGTGAGGGCCGTGACGGCGCCGAGGGCGCCCACGTTCACGACCATGCCGGCGAAGTCGGGGTCCGAGCGCACGGCGGTCAGGAGGTCCCCGGTGGAGGTGATCATCTCCAGGCCGGCGACGGCCGTGGCGAGGTTGCCGTTGCGGTCGCCGGATCCGTGCGTTCCGGTGGCGACGGCGCCCGCGACCGAGATGTGCGGGAGGGACGCGAGGTTGTGCAGCGCCAGGCCCTCGGCCTCGAGCAGCGGAGCGAGCTCGCCGTAGGTCATGCCCGCCGAGAAGGTGACGGTGCTCGCCTCGCGGTCGACCTCGAATCGCCGAGGGAGCCTGCCGATGTGCACGAGCTGCTCGGAGTCCGCGACGTCGCTGAACGAGTGGCGCGAACCGAGCACGCGCACGCGGGGCGCGGTGGAGACGATCTCGCGCAGCTCGTCGATGCTGGAGGGGCGGTGGATCTCCGCCGCCCGATACCTGTAGTTGCCTGCCCAGTTGCGCTCGCCGGTCACGACCGTGTGTCCACTCATCGGACCAGGGTATACGCCGGTCGAGCCCACCCGGTACGGCGGGCGCGACCGGCGACCTCTAGTTCCCCGTGAGTGCTTCGAGCGTGATGACGAAGCTTCTCGCCGAATGACGAACCTGCCCAGTTGGGGTGGGGCGGGTGATCCCCACCGCGAGTCCTACAGTGCTTTCAGCGTCACCACGAAGCTTCTCGCCGACGGCCAGTTCGCGTACTTCGGCAGCACGTCGATGCCGCAGGCGCGCGACCCGAGCCCGTGCTGGCGCTCGTCGAGGTACAGGTACACGTGCTCGCTCGGCGGCAGCTCGTGCGGGTGCCGCGCCACGTCGAGGTCGTGCGCCGTGTGCCGTGTGACCGTGAACCCGGGACGGTGGCCCTGGGCGTCCGCCTCCGTGGTCACGCAGAGTCGGGGACCGTGCCGGTCCTCGAGCACCAGCTCGCGCAGCGCGCTGCGGTGGCCGTTCTCCTGCGGCATGGAGTAGTTCACGCCGAGGTCGTCGATGGCGGCGCCGAACCGGCCCACCCGGGCGGCACGCGCGCTGTCCGGGTACGACTCGAGCGGACCGGTGCCGAACCAGTCGGCATGGGTGAGCTCGGCGGGCAGCGCGAAACGAACGCCGGTGCGCGGCCAGGTCACGGACCAGTCCGTGGTGGGCACGAGGTCCACCTGGAGGCGCAGGGCCTCGCCGACGAGGGTCCAGCGGTAGACAACCTCGATCGCGCTCGCGCTGTTCGCCGCGGAGGTGAACACGGTCGTCGTGACCCCCGAGTCCGTCGCCACGACGCCGTCGACGCGGTGCACGAGCCGGTCGAGCCCGGCGCGGCGCCAGCGCTCCTCCGACGACGGTCCGGGTTCGCCGCGGCCGAACGTCAGCTCGGGGTCGCCGAGCTCGTAGGACCCGCCGCTCGCCCCGCGGTCGTTGTCGGTGGGAGCGCGCCACAGCTCGAGTCGGGGACCGTCGATCGGCATCCCGCCGAGGCGCACCAGGGCGCCGGTGATGGCGTCGAACTCGGCGGGACCGAGGTGAACCGCGCCGCTCGCGCCCGCCGCCCTCTCGGTCATGGGCACGGCGTTCGTCCGCAGGAAGTCCGTCGTGCTGAGCGTTCCGGATTCGTACTCCGCCTCGGTGGCGGCGGGCTGCTGCGCCTGCGGGGTCACGTCGTACTGCGCCTGGGCGACGACGTGCCCGGCGGGCGCCCAGGCCGTGTCCTCAAGCAGGGCCGCCCGCACCGTGATCCACAGCTCGCCGGGCTCGCGATCCGTGAGCGGCGACTCCTCGGGGAGCGGGGGAGCGATCTGCTCGAGCGCCTCAGCGAGGGTGGCCTCCACGGTCTCGCCCGGCGGGATGATCGGCATGTCGACGCCGTCGCCGTCGATGGGGATGCCGTTGCGCTCGAGCACCCAGCTGAACTCGAGGTGCGAGGTGTCGAGCGAGTGGTAGCTGTTCTGGATCTGCAGCAGGTGCCCGTCGGCCTCGTCGTTCGAGCCGAGGAGCTCGCCGAAACGGATCGGCTGCACGACGGCGGCGAACTCCGCAAGTCCTGGGGTGGGCGACTCGTCGGGCAGCACGAGGCCGTCCATCACGAAGTTGCCGTCGTGCACGACCTCGCCGAAGTCGCCGCCGTAGCCGTAGAAGGGCGTGCCGTCCTCGGTCATCGTGAGGATGCCGTGGTCCCGCCACTCCCACACGAAGCCGCCGTGGAGGCGCGGGTAGCGGTCGACGAGCGCCTCGTACTCGCTGAACCCGCCGGGGCCGTTGCCCATGGCGTGGGCGTACTCGCAGAGGAGGAACGGCATGGCACGCAGGCGAGCGCCCTCGGCCGGCGTCGCGCCGAGCAGGGCGCCCGGGACGGTGTCCGAGCCGATCGACTCGGTCTCCTGCAGGTTCGAGTACATGCGGCTGTAGACGTCGGTGTACGCGCCGGCGTGGTCGCCCTCGTAGTGCACGGGGCGGCCCGGGTCGCGGTGCCGCACCCAGGTGGACATGGCGGCGAGGTTGCGGCCCGTGCCGGCCTCGTTGCCGAGTGACCAGATGACGATGGCCGGGTGGTTCTTGTCCCGCTCGACCGTGCGCTCGATGCGGTCGAGCAGCGCGGCCTCCCAGCGGGGGTCGTCGCTCGGGTTCCCGGCCCAGCCAAGGTGCTCGAAGCCGTGGGTCTCGAGGTCGCACTCGTCGATCAGCCAGAAGCCGAGCTCGTCGGCGAGGTCGAGCACGCGGGGGTGCGGCGGGTAGTGGCTCGTGCGGATCGCGTTGACGTTCGCGCGCTTCATGGCGGCCATGTCGGCGCGGGCGTGGTCCTCGTCGAACACGCGGCCGCGCTCCGGGTGCGTCTCGTGCCGGTTCACGCCATGGAACACGACGCGCCTGCCGTTGACGGTGAAGATGTCGCCGACGATGCGCACGGTACGGAAGCCGAGCCGCAGGGACACGGTCTCGGCGGCGGACGACACGGTCGCCTCGTACAGCCGGGGCACCTCGGCGCTCCAGGGCTCGACGGACTCCACGGCGATCGGCGCGATGTCCTCGGGCCTGTCCCACACGGACGAGATGCCGAGCTCGGGCACCGCGACGGTGATCGGGTAGGCAGCCCCGTCCGCTGCCAGCTCGACGGCGAGCAGTCCCGCGCCGGTCTCGTGGTCGAACTCCGCGCGCGCCCAGACGTCCTCGATGCCGCCGACGGGGCGACCGAGCAGGGTGACGTCCCGGAAGATACCGGGCAGCCACCACTGGTCCTGGTCCTCGACGTAGGTGGACGCGGACCACTGGTGCACGCGCACCACGAGCACGTTCTCGCCGGACCGGACGAGATCCGTCACGTCGAACTCCTGCACGAGCCGGCTGCCGGCGCCGACGCCGACCTCCTGGCCGTTCAGCCAGACGCGGTAGACGGACTCGACGCCGTCGAAGCGCAGCAGCACGCGATCGAGGTCCTGCCAGCCGTCCGGCAGGTCGAAGCGGCGGCGGTGGTCGCCGGTCGGGTTCTCGTGCGGCACCCGGGGCGGATCGATCGGGATCGGGAACTGCACGTTGGTGTAGATGGGGCGGCCGTAGCGGCCGTCGCCGTGCAGCACCCAGTGCGACGGGACGGGCAGCTCGTCCCAGTCCGCGTCGTCGAAGTCGACCGCGGCGGCGGAGTCGTCGAGTCCGCGCGGCGTCGGGGAGAGGCGGAATCGCCAGCTCCCGTTGAGCGAGAGCGCCGGCGCATCGGTGTGCAGCCAGGAGCGGGCGGGCGAACGGAGTCCGGATCCCGGGGTGAAGTCTTCGACGTAGTTCTCGGTCACGTGGGAGAGTGCTCTCTTGCTCGTCCGGCGGGCGGGCGCTCCGTCAGCTCGCGGGCGACGGTGCCCGGATCCGAAGAAGCCATCGGCTCAGGATACGTTTCCCAGTGGGCGAGGAAATAACCGACGGTACCCCCTTGTCCCGTCACGGCCGGATGCGGTACAGGGTCGACGGTGCCAGGCTGGAGTCATGGCAGAGACAGAGGGACTCGACGACATCTGGGACGACTGGCACGACGCGGTCAACATGACGCGGAAGGAGATCTCGGACTGGCTCGACACGGAGGAGTCGCAGTCGGTCGGCGACACGGGTGGGGACGGCGAGTCGACGGGGCACCGGTCCGGGCGTCGCATCGTGGACATCCTGGGCACCAAGAAGGCAGACCTCAGCGAGGACGACGTCGCCTGGATGCGCAAGGTCGTGGGCTACGTGCACCGGCACCGGGCGCAGCAGCCGGACGGTGACGTCGAGCACACGAAGTGGCGGTACTCCTTGATGAACTGGGGCAACGACCCGCTGAAGGACTGACGCGGTCCGGCCGGGTGGGTGCGGCGGTTCGTTCGGCCGGTCCGGTCCGCGACGGGTCGGGATCCACGACGATCGGGGTCTGCGGACAGGTCAGGCGGCCCGTTCGATGCGGCCGAGCGTGCGCCATACGGCGGTGGAGAGCGGCGGATAGTCGAGCGCGATCTGGCGCAGCACCCGGTACTCGAAGCGCATGGCGGCCGTCGCCGGCGCCGTCGGATGGTACACGCGCGCCCGCTCCTCCTCCAGCGACGGGTGCTCCATCGCCTCGGCCCGGAGCGTCGCGACGACCTGCTCGTCCACGGTAGGCAGCTGCCACATGAACTCCCACGGGTCGTCGCCCAGACGGCAGCGGTAGTCGATCACGGCCTGCAGCTCGTCGCGCGCCTCCTGGCGCATCAGCTCGAGGCTGATCGGCATACGCGGTGTCACGAGGCGGCTCCCATCTGTTTCGCGTCCGTTAAACGGTACGCGATGCAGCCCGGGGAACCCGTGCAGAGGTCATCGGCCGGGCGGCGGGCGGGCCGGCCGGTCCGTGGTGCCCGCGCGCTCAGTTGCGGCGGGTCAGGAGGTGCGTGTTGATGGCCTTCGTGAATTCGGCGTCGATCGGCCGGTCGTCGCCGTCCACGCTGCGCACGGGGGCGGCGTGCCGCACGCTCGACACCAGCCAGGCGGCGTCGGCGGCACGCAGGTCGTCGGGGGTCACCAGCTCGTACGCGGTGTCCATGCCGAGCTCTTCCGCGTGGGCGAAGATGTCCGCCTGCGTCGTGCCCGCGAGGATGCCGGTGTCGGTGGGGGGTGTGACGAGCCGGTTGCCGAAGCGGAGGATGACGTTGGCGGTCGGTCCCTCGAGCAGGTAGCCGTCGGTGCTCACGAAGATCACGTCGTCCGCGCCGCGTGCTGCGGCTTCGCGCCCGGCGGCCTTGTTGACGGCGTAGGAGAGCGTCTTGGCCCCCTGCAGCAGCCAGGCCAGCTCGCGCTCGACGGTCGTCGCGTAGCCGCGGCTCAGCGTGATGACCCGGATGCCCTCGGCGCGCGCCTGCGTGAAGTCGGCGCTCGGTTCCATGTACACCCAGCCGGTGGGCCGCCCGTGCCCGTCGCCCTCGACGCCGCGGGTCAGCACGGTTTTGATGTACGACTCGGGCACGTCGTCGTGCTCGTCGATGGCGGCGAGGATCGCCTCGCGCCAGACGTCGAGGTCCGGCGCGGGCAGTTGCAACATGCGCGCCGACACCGCGAAGCGCGCGAGGTGCGGTTCCAGGGCCTGCGCGCGGCCACCGGAGACGCTGATCGACTCGAAGATCCCGTCGCCCCGGGTGACGCCGAGATCGCGCACCGTCACCTGGGCGGCCGATGGGTCGACGCTCGTGAAGGGGGCGGCAGCCGGCTCGTGCGCCTCCGCTTCGTGCGAGGGGCGGTTGAGCATCAGCAGCACGGGGGAGGTCATGGGTCAACGGTAACGGTGCGGGCGGTCGGATCGGGTTGACTAGGGGGCGTGATTCCCCCTGAGCAGCAGAGCATCCCGTCCCTCGAGTGCACGGACGCGCTGCGCGCCGATCTGAGGACGGCCCGCTTCGGCGTTGACGCGATCGGCCGGCTGCTGGGGGATGCCGCCCAGGCCGCGCTCGGCCGGGCGCAGCGGGTGCCGGCGCGGCGCGCGCTGCTGCCGCACGCGGGCGAGCCGCTCGCCACGCTCGTCACCCTGTTCCTGCTCGGCGATGCCGTGCCCGCGTCCGCCGCCGAGGCGGCGTTCCCCACCCTCGGTCTCCCGGGCGCGGAGAGGGGCGGGCTCGTCGGGCTGGCGGACGACGGAACGGTGCAGGCGACGATCGACCTCCGCCCGTACGGCTTCGTCGACGCGGTGGGCGTGGGGGAGTGGTGGATCGCCTCGGACCTGGGCGAGCTGGCTTCCGGCGGCGCCCTCCGCGAGGACCATGTACTCGGGATCGGCGGTGCCTCCACGACGCTGAGCGGGCTCATGATGAGCGAACCGGTCGACACGGCGCTCGACCTCGGTACCGGCTGCGGCATTCAGGCGCTTCACGCCGCGCGGCATGCGCGCCGGGTGGTGGCCACGGACATCTCGGAGCGCGCCCTCGCGATCGCCGCGTTCAACGCCCGGCTGAACGGGATCGAGAGCATCGAGTTCCGGCTCGGCAGCCTGTACGAGCCCGTGACCGGCGAGCGCTTCGACCACATCGTCTCGAACCCGCCGTTCGTGATCACGCCCCGCGCGGAGGGCGTGCCCGAGTACGAGTATCGCGACGGCGGGATGGTGGGCGATTCGATCGTCCGCGAGGTGATTCGCGGCGCCGCCGACCACCTCGTTCCCGGCGGGGTGGCTCAGTTGCTCGGCAACTGGGAGTACCACCGCGACCGCGAGGCGTTCGACCGCATCCGCGAGTGGCTCACCGGGACCCGCCTCGACGCCTGGTTCCTCGAGCGCGAGGTGCAGGACGCCGCGCAGTACGCGGAGACCTGGATCCGGGACGGCGGCACCCGCCAAGGACCGGAGTTCGACCGCCTGCACGAGGCCTGGCTGAAGGACTTCGACGAGCGCGGGGTCGAGTCGGTCGGCTTCGGCTACGTGACTTTGCGTGCCGCGCGCGCCGACGCGCCGCGCGGCGCCTGGCCTATGCGGGTGCTCGAGCGACTGCACGGATCCCTGGGGCACAACGCCTCGGGGCTCGGCGAGCACATCGCCGCGAGCCTCGCCGCGCGGGACTGGCTTGCGGCCCACGATGCAGGCGCGCTCGCCGCCGCCTCTCTCACCGTCGCCGGTGACGTGACGGAGGAGCGGCACTACTGGCCCGGTCAGGAGCACCCGACCGTTATCGTGCTCAAGCAGGGCGGAGGGTTCGGCCGCTCCGTGCGGCTCGACACCGGGCTCGCCGCTCTCGTCGGCGCCTGCGACGGCGACCTGAGCGTCGGCGCCATCACCGCGGCGGTGGCGCAGCTCCTCGAGGTCGACCCCGCCGAACTCCTCGCCGACCTGCTCCCGCGGGTGCGTGACCTCGTCGCGGAGGGGTTCCTGCGGCCCTGACCGCGGCCCCGCTACAACGACACTGCCCTCCGGTCCCCGGTGGGGGCGGGAGGGCAGTGGTCGATCGGGCCGGAGAACCGGCGCGCGAACGGGTGCTGTTACTGGCCGTCGTCCAGGTCGATGTCCTGGCCCTGCAGCTCGTTCGGGGCGAGGATCGGCTCGCCCTCACCAGAGGTGCCGTCCGCGCCGATGGCGCTGTCCGGGAACTCTGCCTCGAGGTCGCCCGGTGCGGCAGTGCCGTCGTTCGAGGTGTCGTCCATGTCGTCGACCTCGTCCTGCAGGTCGGGGTCGCCGTCGTCCTCCGACGCGCCCTCGTCGCCGGTCAGTCCGACGCCGCCACCGACCACGGCCGTCGCGCCGTCTGAGCCGAGCGCGTCCACATCACCGTCGTCGTAGCCGTCGCTCTCGCCGGGGAGCACGGTCTCGCCGGCCACCGCGTCGTTCGTGACGGTCTGCTTGGCCTCCGCGTCCTCCCGCGCGATGTCGCGCGACTCGTCCTCGGTGCCGCCGGTGAATACGCCGCCTGTGTCAGTCATGGGATCCTTCCGTCGTTCTGGTTCGTGAATTCGTGCCGATCGCTCGTCGCCGAGATGGTCGTCCGCTCGTTGTCGGTGCTCCTCAGCGGACGAGCGGGTCGTGCCGAGACGCGGGATGCGTCAGGACGCGGCCGGGTCGGGCTCGCCGGGCTTGGGGTGGCCCGGGATCGAGTCGCCGCTCATGTTGAGCTCCGACGGGTCCACCTCGACCTCGCCCACGTCATCGGGTCCGCCGGTGCCCGGCAGGACCTTCACCTCGTCGGCATCGACATCGTCGGTGGCGCCGCTGTCGGCCACCGCCGTGTCCTGCTTCGCCTGCGTGTCGGTCTCGCTCGCCGGGTCGTAGCGGGGGAGGAACTCTGCGCCGGTTGCGTCGTCGTTTCGATCTTCCTTAGTCATGAAACGACGCTACGCCGGGCCCTGTGCCAGGGCTACGAGCGGTCCTGTGCAGGTGCTCCGAGTGCGCCGAACCGATGAGCCGCACCGTTACGAGTGGCCCATCTCCGTGACGCCGTCGCCGAAGTCGTCGGCGGCCTCATCGTTCGTGGCGCCCTCGTCGGTCGACGCGTCCGCCCCGGGCACGGTGGTGTCGCCCGCAACCGTCTCGCCGGCGTCGTCGATGCCGCCCTCCCCGGGCAGCCCGCCCTCGAGGAGATTGTCGGTCGCGGTGCCGTCGGGGACGACGCCCGCCGCCGTGCTGGGCGGCGTGTCCTGCTCGGCGAAGTGTGCTTCGACGCCTGCGGCGCCGTTCTGGTCCACGCCGTCGTTGAGTGCTCTGTCGTCAGTCATGCAGCGAAGCTACGCCCGCGCCTCCACCGCGGCGAGCGTCATCGAGCGTGACGGTCCCTGAGCCTGTCAAAAGGACGTTCCCAGCGCGCTGAGCGTCCCCATCCCGGTCCCTGAGCCTGTCGAAGGGACGTGGCCGGATCGGCTTGCGTCCCTTCGACAGGCTCAGGGACCGTGTACTCGCGATGACATGGCGGTTCGGCTCTTCGTCGCCGGGCGCCATCGGCGGGTCTGATCCAGCCACGGCGGCGCCTGCACCTCGGGGGCTCCCGCCCGCATCCGGATCACCCATCCCGAGGTGTCGATGGTCCGGTGATGGAACCAGCACAGCAGCACACCGTTGTCCGGATGCGTAGGCCCACCGGCCGCCGCGGGTACCACGTGGTGGACCTCGCACCAGCCGGCCGGGATCGAGCAGCCCGGGATGAGGCAGCCGCCGTCCCGCGCGGTGATCGCCCGCCGCTGGGAGGCCGTAAAGCAGCGTTCCGCCGACCCGAGCTTGATGATCCGGCCGTTCTTGCCGATGACCACCTTCTGGACCCCACCCGTGCAGACCAGCTGCTCGACCGTCGTCGGCGACAGCGGCGACTCCACGCCGTCCGCGTACCCGCCCCCGACTGTCTCCAGGTCCTCGGCCCGAACCGTGACGAGGACCGTGGGCGCGGCGCCACCGACCGTGGGGGTGTCGCCGCTTCGGGCCATGGCGTCGAGGACGCCGATCAGGATGTCGTGCCGCTGCTGGTCTTTCGTCCGCGGGTCATTACCGGCCTCTTTGTCGGCGAGTTCCTCCTCGTGCAGGAACGCGGGTGCCGTGGTCGGGGTGAGGTAGGCGTCGAAGAGCCGCTTCACCCGACCCGCCGCTTCGGGCAGGATTTCGCCGCTGACGGGGACGAGTCCGTTGCGCTCGGGTCCCAGGCGGAAGCCGCGCTTGGCCACCGCATGTGCCTCGTCCGGCTCGAGACCATCGGGGTCGAGGGTGGCCCGCCACACCGACGCTTGGATGCGGATCTCGTCCGCCGACGCGGGCACGCTGCTGTCCGGCGAGGTGCCCGTCGCCGCGGCGACCAACTCCTGCTCGGCGGCGTCGAGGGAGTCGGGGTGCACCCGGTCCTGCAGCGGCGCGAGGTTCTTGGTCAGCGCCACCGCGGCATCGACGCCTAGTTCGCCGGTCTCGAGCGCGGCGCGGACGTGGTCGAACTTCGCGGGCATCCGCACGCCCGAGAGGGCCGTTCCCGGGCGGGTGAGCGCGGCGAGACCGAGGCGGGCGACACCGGTCACGCTGGAGATCTGGGTAAGGCGCTGGAGGAGCTCGTTCGCCGAGCGGCAGCCCTTCCGCGCGGCAAGTCCCGCGGGGCCATCTTCGGTCCGCGACCGCGCCGCGATCTCGCCCGCCGCGGTCACTCGCAGAGCGTCGACGTAGCGACCCAGTGCCTCGATTTGTCGGGTGGCGGCGAGCAGCGCGTCGTCGCTCAGCCCGCCCAGCGACGCCACCGGGAGCGCGGTCGGGACCGCCTCCGCGAGGTCGTCCAAGGTCGGGATGTTCATGGGAACAGTGTCCCACGCACCGCCAACAATGTACCATTGACCAGCACAATCTGTGGAAAAGAAGTCGGAATCGGCGCCTGTGGAGGGGTGGAATCAGGGCGCTGTCCTGGGAGTGTGTTGCGTCCCTTCGACAAGCTCAGGGACCGTGCCGGGCTCAGGGACCGTGACGGGGGCAGGGACCGTGTCGGAACTAGGGACCGCGCCGGGACCACTCTCCTGGGGAGCTGCTGTGCGGTCGCTGGGGAGTGGGCGCATCGGCGTAGCGTCGAACGGAACGCACATGCACGACGAAGCGAGGAGGAGCCAGATGAGCACCGAAGACACGATCTCTCACGACGACGCGGTGAAGAAGGTCGGGGAACTGATCAAGGACATCCGCACGGCCATGCTGACCACGGTCGAGCCCGACGGGTCGCTGGTGAGCCGTCCCATGGCGGTGCAGGAGGTCGAGTTCGACGGCGACCTGTGGTTCGCCACCGACGCGGACTCGCACAAGATCTCGGAGATCGGCGCCACGACCAAGGTGAACGTCTCGTTCAGCTCGTCGGCAGCCTGGGTCTCCGTCTCCGGCAACGCCCAGGTGCTCGACGACCGGGCGAAGGCCAAGGAGCTGTGGAACCCCGCCCTCGAGGCCTGGTTCCCGGACGGCCCGGAGTCGCCCGGCCTGCGCCTGCTCAAGGTGTCGGCAGACTCCGCCGAGTACTGGGACACGCCCGGCAAGATCGCCACCGCGCTGAGCTTCGTCAAGGCGAAGACCAAGGGCGAGCGTTTCGAGGGCGGCGAGAACGAGACCGTCGAGCTCTAGCGGGACCGACCGGCTCGAGCGGTAGCACTCCACCGGAACAACGGAAGCGGCGCCCGTCCCTCGAGGGGACGGGCGCCGCTTCTGTATGCGATCGGGGTTAGGGGAGGGTGGTGTCGCCGTTGTCCGCCTCGTCCGAGTTGCCCTCGAGCCCCTCGACGATCCCGTTCGTCTGATCGAAGGGGTGCGCCGGGTCGCCCAGGTCGCCGAGGTTGCTGCCGCCGGTTCCTCCGGTGCTTCCGGTGGAGTCGCCGGTCGCGTCGTGCGTGGCGCCGGTCGTGCTGCCGACTCCGGCTGCCCCGGTGGTCAGGCCCGTGGTGCCGTCGCCGACACCCGCGGTCCCGGCGCCGAAGGCATCGGTGCCCGCCCCCGCGGTGTCCGTGTCCGCCGCGTGATGCGCGCCGTTACCGGCGTCCGTGCCGGTGTAGTCGACGTCGTCGTACTGGCCGGTGGTCTCACCACTGGTGGTCAGGTTCTGCGGATCGACCGGGTGGGCCGCCGACGAGGCGGTGCCGTTCGCGTGTCCATCATCATTGAGGTTTCCGCTAAGCGGTTCGTTGTTGGTCATGGCGGCACACTACGCCCCACGCGAGCAGCCCCGATAGAGCTTCCGGAGCCCCAATGGCCCCGGGTGGGGAAATTGCCAGGAGCGGTGCCCGACGGCGTGCCGCCGCGGTGGTCCTACTCGTGAGTCCCGTACAGGTTGCCCGGCCGGTTCAGGTCAGCCAGGGGGGCGTCGCCCGCCTCGCCGAGGTCCTCGCCCGCGGGCACCTGGTCGAGAGTGACCAGCCCGTCCGGATCCTTCTCGTCGCGCTCGCCCGTGATGCGCTCGGCGAACGCGGTCGAGCCCTCGCCCTGGTCGGCGTGCTGCTCGGCCTCGCGCTCGTTCTCGCGCTCGTTCTCGCCCCGGCCGTTGTCCTGCGTGTTCGACATGCTTCCAGCCTACGGCGCCGCTCGGGCCGCGCCGTGGCGCGCGCGTCCGCCAGCCCAGCCCGCCCCGGCGTCCCGTCGCCGCAACCCCGCCCCGAGTCGCGCCGCCCGCACGCGCGTAGCGTGGGGGACAACTCGACACACCACGCGGAGGCGGAGCTCATGGCCTGGGACAACGACGGCGGCACGGCGGACAGCGGCACGAACGGCGAAGGGAACGACGGGCGGCGGGAAGCGCGCGGCTCGAACGGGCCCCTGGGTCGCCCGAGGCGCGGGCAGCCTGTCTTCACCAAGAACGTGGCGCCGGGCATCCACCGGTTGGAGCACGCGTTCGTCAACCTGTACCTGGTCGAGGACGGCGACGGGATCACGCTCGTCGACACCGGCCTGCCCACCACCTGGCCCCTGCTCCTGCGGGCTCTCGCGGTGCTCGAGCGCCATCCCGCCGACATCACGGCGATCGCGCTCACGCACGCCCACTTCGACCACCTCGGCTTCGCCCGCAGAGCCCAGGGCGAGCTCGGCGTGCCGGTGTGGGCGCACGAGAAGGAGCGGTACATCGCGGAGCACCCGTACCGGTACGCGCACGAGAACAACCGTCTGCTGTACCCGATCCTGCATCCGGGGTCGATCCCGATCCTCGGCACGATGGCGGTGGCCGGCGCCCTGAACGTCGAGGGCATCACCGGCCTGCGCACCTGGGAGCCGGGGGCAACGGCCGACGTCCCGGGCCGACCGCGCGTCGTGTTCACCCCGGGCCACACCTTCGGGCACTGCGCCCTGCACTTCCCCGACCGCGACACGCTGATCAGCGGTGACGCCCTGGTGACCCTCGACCCGTACACGGGCGTGACGGGTCCGCAGATCGTGTCGGGCGCCGCGACGGCCGACAGCGTCGAGGCGCTGATGACGCTCGACGCGCTGGCGGCCACGGACGCGTCCGTCGTGCTGCCCGGGCACGGCGAGCCGTGGCGTGGCGGGATCGAGGCCGCCGTCGATCACGCGCGGGCCATGGGGCCCTCCTGATGCCGAGGTGTCCGGGAGGGGGCCTGTAGCCAAATCCCCGGTGAACGGCCATTAGCATCGGACGGTGACTTCTCTCGCCATGAGCTACCTCCCGTCGGAGCTGGATGTCGAGGTGACCGGCGGGGTCGTGCGCGGCGTGCGGGAGCGAGCCGTCGACGCGTGGCGCGGCATTCCCTACGCGGCGCCTCCGGTGGGCGACCTGCGCTTCCGGGCGCCCCAGCCCGTCGTTCCGTGGCTGGGCGCGCGCTTCGGGGACTCCTTCGGGAAGGTGGCTCCGCAGTCCCGCAAGGGTGCCTTCCTCGGGGCCCCAGAGGGCACGCCCATGGGCGAGGACTGCCTCACCATCAACGTGATCGCCCCGGCCGGCGTCGCGCCGAACGCGTCCGCCGCGGTCCGCGCGGCACAGCTGCGGCCGGTCATGGTCTTCCTCCACGGCGGCGCCTACAGCGTCGGCTCCTCCCGCGAGTTCCCGCAGCAGGGCGAGGCCCTCGTCCGCCAGGGCGGCGTGCTCTACGTCAGCTTCAACTACCGCATCGGGGCCCTCGGCTACCTCGACTTCAGCCGGTACTCGACCCCGGAGCGGCCGATCGACAGCAACCTCGGGCTGCGCGACCAGGTGGCCGCGCTGGAGTGGGTGCGGGACAACATCCGGGCCTTCGGTGGCGACCCCGACAACGTGACGATCTTCGGCGAGTCCGCGGGGGGCAACGCCGTCACCACGCTGCTTGCCGTCCCCTCGGCCCACGGACTGTTCGCCCGTGCCATCGCGCAGAGCCCGCCGCCGAACGCGGTCTATCCAGCCGAGCTCACCGCGCACTGGGCGGGCGAATTCGTCGCGGCGCTCGAGGGCGCGAAGCCGGGGGAGGAGGAGACGGACACCGCGCGTGCCGTCGAGCTCCTCACCGGTGCCCCCTGGTCCCGGCTGGTCGAGGTCACGGACGCCATCATGCTGCGCACGCCGGACGAGTACCCGGGCACGATCAGCCTCTGCCCGGTCATCGACGGCGACATCCTGCCCGAGCGCCCGCTCGACGCCTTCAAGGCCGGCCGTGCCGCGCCCGTACCCCTCATCATCGGCACCAACGACCGGGAGGGGTCGCTCTTCCGCAAGCGGCTCGACATCCTGGCGACCTCGCCGAAGCGCATCGCCGCCGTGTTCGCCCGCACTGACCCGGACGCCCGCGAGGAGATCGAGGCGCAGTACCCGGGTCTGCCGCGCCGCCGCGCCGCGCTCGACTTCGGTGGCGACTACGCGTTCTGGTTCCCGAGCGTCAAGGTCGCGGAACGGCACGCTCGATTCGCCCCCGTGTACTTCTACCGCTTCGACATCGCGCCGCGGCTGCTGCGCCTCGCCGGCTACGACGCGACGCACGGGCTCGAGCTCTTCGCGCTGTTCGACCGGATGGACGAGTGGTTCGGGCGGGCGATCACCACCCTCGGCGGCCGCCGTGCCTTCGTGGCCGCGGGGGAGCGGATGCGGCGCGCCTGGCTGTCCTTCGCCCACGACGGCACGGTGGACGAGAGCTGGCCGGCGTACGAGCCCGAGGAGCGGCACACGCTCATCATCGACACCGTCGACCGCGTCGAGTCGGATCCGCGCTCCGGCCGCCGGAAGGCCTGGCAGCGGTTCGTCCCGCACCTGTGACTCCCGCACCCGCCGCCCTGCCGCAGGTGTGCGTCTGCTACCTGATCCGCCGACGCGCGGACGGCCGCGACGAGGTGCTGCTCGGCCGCAAGCGGAAGGGCCTCGGCCTGGGCAAGTACGTGGCGCCCGGCGGCAAGGTCGAGGCCGGGGAGACCGTGCGGGCCGCCATGGTGCGCGAGGTGCTCGAGGAGGTGGGGCTCACGGTCGCCGCGGCCGACCTGTCCCCGCGCGGCGTGCTGACCTACCTGTTCCCGCACCGGCCGGCCTGGAGTCAGCAGTCGTCGGTGTTCGTCACCCGCACCTGGGCGGGCTCCGAGCGGGAGTCGGAGGAGCTGGCGCCGGAGTGGTTCCCGATCGATGAGCTGCCGCTCGAGTCGATGTGGGACGACGCGAAGCACTGGCTGCCCGGCGCGCTGGCCGGCAACCACGTGGAGGCCACGTTCTCCTTCGGCCCGGACAACTCCTCGGTCGCCCCGGTCGCCCGCTGAGCGGCAGCCAGGTCGCAGGTCACACGCGGGAGAGCGTCTCACCCTCCTGGATGCGCTCGAGCAGGTCCGCCTTGCGCAGGCGGTAGTACCCGGTGAGCCCGAGCCGACGCGCCCGGGCGCGGAGCTCCTCCACGGAATCCGTGCTCGCGTCGTCGGGCACGGCGAACACGACGTGGCTCCCCTTCGTCCGCGGCGCCCCCGCGCCCTTTGCGGCATTCTTCTTCTGCTTCTTGCCGTCCTTCTTGCCGTGGTTGACCGCCATGCCGTCCCCTTCCGCCGGATCGTCCGCGCGCATCCTCCAGTCTGCACGGCCCTCGCCCCCAGCCCCCAGAGGTTCACCGGCAGTTCACTCGGCACTAGTATCGGCCACGATGTATTCACAGTCTGAGACCACGTAATGGACTTCGCGTTCATCGTCGTACTGGTCGTTCTGCTGGCCCTGGTGTTCGACTTCACCAACGGCTTCCACGACACGGCGAATGCCATGGCCACCCCGATCGCGACGGGTGCCATGAAGCCCAAGGTGGCCGTCACGGTCGCCGCCATCCTGAACCTGGTCGGAGCGTTCCTCAGCACGGAGGTCGCCAAGACCGTCTCCGGCGGCATCATCCGCGAGGGTGAGGGCGGCGTCCAGATCACGCCGGAGGTCATCTTCGCCGGGCTCATCGGCGCCATCACCTGGAACCTCATCACCTGGCTGCGCGGCCTGCCCTCGAGCTCCAGCCACGCCCTGTTCGGCGGGCTCATCGGCGCCGCCCTCGTGGGCATCGGGACGCAGTCGATCGACTTCGCCGTCGTCATGTCGAAAGTCATCCTGCCCGCGCTCCTCGCGCCCGTGATCGCCGGCGTCGTGGCCTTCACCGCCACCCGCATCGCCTACGCCATCACGCGCCGCTCGGCCGGCCCGAACGAGCGCGGCGGCTTCCGCACCGGCCAGATCTTCACGTCGTCCCTCGTCGCCCTGGCGCACGGCACGAACGATGCCCAGAAGACCATGGGCGTCATCACGCTCGTGCTGATCTCCAGCGGCTTCCAGACGGTCGGCACCGGTCCGCAGTTCTGGGTCATCGCGGTCTGCGCGTTCGCCATCGCGTTCGGCACCTACATGGGCGGTTGGCGCATCATCCGCACCATGGGCTCCGGCCTCACCGAGGTCAAGCCGGCCCAGGGCTTCGCCGCCGAGGCGTCGACGGCGTCCACGATCCTCGCCTCGTCGCACCTCGGCTTCGCCCTCTCGACCACGCAGGTGGCGTCCGGCTCGGTGATCGGGTCCGGCCTCGGCCGCCGCGGGTCGTCCGTGCGCTGGAACATGGTCGGCAGGATCATGATCGGCTGGCTGCTCACCCTGCCCGCCGCCGCCGCGGTCGGCGGCATCGCGGCCCTCATCGCCGCGATCGGGCCAACGGGCGTCATCATCGACGCCTTCCTCGGCGCCGGCGTCATCGTCTTCATCTACGTCTGGTCGCGCCGCCACCGGGTCGGCGCGGGCAACGCCATCGAGATCGACCAGGCCGGCAAGGCGGTCCGCGGACGCAAGGCCACGGCCAAGGCACGGAAGGCCAAGCAGGACGCATGATCGACTGGATGGCTTTTCTCATCGTCGCGGGCGCCTCGCTGCTCGCCGCCTGCCTCGTCTCGGCGCTCTTCGCGCTCGGCGTCCGCCTGCTCGCCGTCGGCACGGAGTACGACGAGGAGGGTCGCAAGGTGTCCGTCACGGGCATCCGGCCCCAGGCGGCCACGGTCGCCGGCTCGATCTGCTTCGGCCTCTGCGGACTCGCGGTGCTGTACGGCGTCTACCTGATCGTCCCCGCGCTGCACGGCGGCTGACGCCCGCCGTCCTCCCGCGCCCGTGCCCGGGTGGCGGGAATCCCTGCATGCCCGGAATAGGCTTGCCGCAGGCGCCTCCGCCCGCGATTCCCCTCCGCCCTCTTCCCGTTGGAGCAGATCATCTCGACGACTGAGCGGCCGCGCCGCACCCTTGCCGATGCCCTCGACCGCCGCTTCCGCTACACGGAGCGCGGGTCGACCCTCAGCCGGGAGGTGCGCGGAGGTCTCGTGACCTTCGTCACCATGGCGTACATCGTCATCCTCAACCCGCTGATCATCGGCGGCTTCAGCCCCGACCAGGCCGCGACGGACGTCGAGGGCGGCTACCTCGCCGCGAGCGCGGTGAGTGCGGTGACGGCGCTCACGGCCGGGGTCATGACGATCCTCATCGGCGTGATCTCCAACCTGCCGTTCGGCATCGCCGCGGGCCTCGGCATCAACTCGTTCCTCGCGGTCAGTGTCGTGGGGCAGGTGACGTGGCCCGAGGCGATGGGCCTCGTGGTCATCAACGGCCTCATCATCGTGCTCCTGGCGTCCACGGGCCTGCGGGTGCTGATCTTCAACGCCGTCCCGGCGGAGCTGAAGACCGCCATCACCGTGGGCATCGGACTGTTCATCGCCTTCATCGGCCTTGTCGACGCCGGCTTCGTGCGGCCGAGCGGCGTCGCGTCGCCCCCCGTGCAGCTCGGCGACCAGGGATCCATCGCCACGCTGCCGACCGTCGTCTTCCTCATCGCGCTGGTCATCATGGGCGTGCTCATGGCGCGCCGCGTCAAGGGTGCGCTGCTCATCGGGATCCTCGTGAGCACCGTCATCGCCATCATCGCGGAGGCGATCTTCCGGGTCGGGCCGTCGCAGGGCACGAACCCCGCGGGCTGGAACCTGAACGCGCCCGTGCTGCCGGACGCCGTCGTGTCGCTGCCCGACCTGTCGCTCGTCGGCGCCTTCAGCTTCGGCGCGTTCGAGCGCATCGGCGCCCTCGCCGCGATCATGCTCGTCTTCACCCTCGTCTTCACGAACTTCTTCGACGCCATGGGCACCATGACCGGGCTCGCGCGCGGGGCCGACCTCGCGGACGCGAACGGCAACTTCCCGGGCCTGCGCTCCGGCCTCATCATCGAGGGCGTCGGCGCGGTGGCCGGTGGCGGCACCTCGTCGTCGTCGAACACGATCTTCATCGACTCCGCCGCGGGCATCGGCGAGGGCGCCCGCACGGGCCTGGCCTCGCTGATCACCGGCCTGCTGTTCCTCGCCGCCATGTTCTTCACGCCGCTGACCCAGGTCGTGCCGCTCGAGATCGCGGCCGCGGCCCTCGTCGTGGTCGGCGCCCTGATGGTGTCCCAGATCCAGCACGTCCAGTGGACCGACTTCTCCGTCTCGCTTCCGGTCTTTCTCACGATCATCGTCATGCCGCTCACCTACTCGATCGCCAACGGCATCGGCGTCGGCTTCATCTCCTGGGTGCTCGTCCGGGCGCTGTCGGGCCGGGCCCGCGACATCTCGCCGCTGCTCTGGGTGGTCGCCGCCGGGTTCCTCGTCTACTTCGCCCGCGGCCCGATCGAGAGCCTGATCGGCTAGAGCGCAACTCGGCCACACCGACGGGGAGAGGACTCTCGTGACGGAACTGTTGGGCGCGTTCGGCGCCGGCGCCCTCGCGGGCGGCGCGCTGCTGATCGGCGCGGCGATCGCCTGGTTCGTCTCCGTGCCGCGCGGCGTCGTCGCGGGCATCATGGCGTTCGGCTCGGGCGTCCTCATCTCCGCGCTCGCCTTCGATCTCGTGCTCGAGGCCGAGGAGGTCGGCGGCACCACCCCGACGGTCGTGGGCTTCCTCGCCGGGGCCGTCGCCTACGTCGCGGCGAATCTGGCGCTCGACCGGATCGGCGCGCGCAAGCGGGAGCGCACGGGCGAGGGCTCGTCCGGGTCCGGCACCGGCATCGCGGTCGGCGCGCTGCTCGACGGAGTGCCGGAGAGCGCGGTGCTGGGGCTCAGCATGGTCGGCGGCGGTGGGGTAAGCGTGCCCATCCTCGCCGCGATCTTCATCTCGAACATCCCGGAGGGGCTGGCGAGCACGGCCGACCTGAAGCGCGACAACCGCGGCCTGCGCTACGTCGTGCTGCTGTGGGCGGGCATCGCGCTCGCCTGCGCGGTGGCGTCCCTGCTCGGCTTCGCCCTGCTGGACGCGGCCAGCCCGGACCTGACGGCGGTCATCAACGCGATCGCCGCGGGAGCCATCCTGGCGATGATCTGCGACACCATGATCCCGGAGGCGTTCGACAGGGCCCGCGCGCTGACTGGTCTGCTCGCGACCATCGGCTTCCTCACCAGCTTCACCATCCACCAGGTCTCATGACCGTCGCCCCGTCCGAGGCGGACGGGGCGACGATCACCAGACGCTGCGGATGCGTGCTGAAGCTACGCGGGGCGCTCACCCTCGGTGCCGAGGTCCGTGTCGAGCTTCAGGTCGGCGTCGGAGACGGGCTCGCCCAGGGTGGAGCCGGCCGTGTTCGACCCGGTCTCGCTGAACCCGGTGTCGGTGCTGCCCGCGCCGGGAGCGGCGTGCGAGCTGCTGCTGCTGCTGCTGCCGGTGTTGCTGCTGTCACCGCCGGAGCTGCTGCCGCCGGAGGAGCTGCTTCCGCCGCCGAGGACGGTGTGCGCTACGCCGCCGAGCGAGGGCGCCTTCTCGCCCACGAACGTCTCGACCTTCTCGGCCGCGCTCCGCACGGCGGGGCTCTGCCAGGTCTTGCTCGCGGTGGTCTTGATCTTGCGGTACTGCTCACGGCCGGCCTTGCTGCCGAGCACGTATCCGATGCCGAGTCCGATGAGGAGGATGAGTCTTTTCATGCCGGGGGCTCCATTCGCTAGGTCGAGAGGTTGATCAACGCTACGCCGAGGGCCTCCACCGTCCTACCGTCCGGGCGCAACCCGGTCCTGCGCCGAGGAGCCGAGCTGGTCCCGGCGGAGGTTGAGGTCCCGCAGCAGGGCGAGCCGCCAGGCGATCGTCGCCAGGGGAGCGGGCGGGGCCGGCGCGAACTCGTACGAGTAGGTCCAGCGGCCCGAGCCGTCCGGGACCGGCTCGATGCTCCAGCAGTCCCGCACCGGGCACCAGAGGTACTCCGCGTCCGTGAGACCGTGGCGGCGCTCGTCGAGCCGCCGAGCGGACGTCTCCCACTCGAGCAGCAGGACCTCGGCGGCAAGGGACAGGGTCAGGCCGCGCCCGGACTGTGCGGGGCGGTCTACTCGGGGTCGCCCGTGGACAGCGGCGCCTCGGGGTCGAGGTCGGGGTCGTCCTCGATGCGCTCGTCCGGATCGAGGGTGGCGGGGGCCACGGGAAGCTCCTCGTCCTCCACCAGCGGCACGGTGCGTTCCTCGTTGGCGTCCGGGTCGAATTCTCTCTCCATGCCGACAGGGTAGCGCCGCGGCCGCGCCGGGGGCAGGGGCGGCCGGCGAGTACAGTCGAGTGCGTCGACCGGCAGCATCCTGAGCATCGGAGCGTGCGTGAGCTTTTCCCCTTCCCCCTCCCCGGCACAGGCGCCGGAGGGCGGTCCGACCCGCACCGAGACCGACTCCCTGGGCAGCCTCGAGGTGCCGGCGGACGCGTACTGGGGCATCCATACCGCACGGGCGCTCGACAACTTCCCCATCGCGCGCCGCCCGATCAGCGTGTACCCGGAGCTCGTGCGGGGGCTGGCCATGGTGAAGCAGGCGGCGGCCCGCGCGAACGCGGAGATCGGCGTGCTGGACCCCGACAAGGCGCGGGTGATCGACGAGGTCTGCGGCGAGATTCTTGCCGGCGGTCTGCACGATCAATTCGTCGTGGGCGTCATCCAGGGCGGCGCGGGCACCAGCACGAACATGAACGCCAACGAGGTGATCGCCAACCGCGGCCTCGAGCTCCTCGGGCACGGCAGGGGCGAGTACCGCTACCTGCACCCGCTCGACGACGTGAACCGCAGCCAGTCCACCAATGACACCTACCCGACGGCGCTGAAGATCGCGCTGTGCCTCTCGCTGCAGACGCTGCTGGTCGAGCTCGACCTGCTCCGCCGGAGCTTCGCGGCCAAGGGCGAGGAGTTCGCGGCCATCCTCAAGATCGGGCGCACCCAGCTGCAGGATGCCGTGCCCATGACGCTGGGCCAGGAGTTCCGCGGATTCGGTACGACGCTCGGCGAGGACCACGCGAGGCTGTCGGAGACCATGCCCCTGCTCGGCGAGATCAACCTCGGCGCGACGGCGATCGGCACCGGCATCACCGCCGACCCGAACTACGCGGCGGTGGTCCGGCGGCACCTCAGCGAGATCAGCGGCTTCGAGCTCGTCACGGCGTCCGATCTGATCGAGGCCACGAGCGACGCCGGCGTGTTCATGACCGTGAGCGGCGCCTTGAAGCGCTCCGCGATGAAGCTGTCGAAGATCTGCAACGACCTGCGGCTGCTGTCGTCGGGTCCGCAGGCGGGGCTCGGTGAGATCAACCTGCCGCCGCGCCAGGCCGGCTCCAGCATCATGCCGGGCAAGGTGAACCCCGTCATCCCGGAGGCGGTGAACCAGGTCGCCTTCGCGATCGCGGGCACGGACGTCACGGTCACCATGGCGGCGGAGGCGGGACAGCTGCAGCTCAACGCGTTCGAGCCGGTGATCGGCCACAGCCTGCTGCAGTCCGTGTCCTGGCTGCGGCACGCGATGCGCACCCTCCGGGTCAACTGCGTGGACGGCATCACGGCGAACACCGAGCGGCTCGCCGCCCAGGTGGAGACGTCGGTGGGCGTGGTGACGGCGCTGGCCCCGTACATCGGCTACGCCGAGGCGTCGGCCCTGGCCAAGAAGGCGCTGCTGACGAATGCGAGCATCAGCGAACTCGTCGTCGATTCCGGGCTCATGACCCGGGAGCTGGCGGACAAGCTGCTCGCGACCGATCGGCTCGCGGGCCTCGAGCCCGTGACGGCGGCCATCACGGTCATCACCCCGGCCATGCTCGACGAGTACAACGCGCGGCACGCGAAGGCGGCCGCGACCGATCCGCAGCCGGAGGCACGGCGGGCCGACGGCGGGGAGCACACGGCGCCGTCCGGCGACACGGAGTTCAGCAGCGGCGACGAGTAGGTGGCTCCGGACTCGGCCCGGCGCTCCGACTCGGCTCCGTCCCGTTCCGGCTCCATCCCGAGTGAGCCCGGTTCATCATTCAGGCCGCACTGCAACACGCCGCGTTCCGGAGCATCCGGAACGCGGCGTGTCGCAGCTGAGCCCGAGTTCGGAACAGGCCCGGGAGTGCTGCTGGGTCAGGAGGCGGGGCGGTCGTCCTGCTCGATGACGACGGTGCCGTCCTCGTCCGCGACGAACACCGCGTCGGTGTTCACGTCGTCGCCCGTGGAGAGGTCCTCGTCGAGGTCGTCGTCCAGCTCGGCGAGGGCGTCGTCGCGCCGCTCGCTGGCCGAGAGGACCGCCTTCGCACCGGCGACGCTGCTGCGCTGGCGCAGGTCCTCGGCGGTCTCGGTCACCTTGGTGCGGGCGTCGGTCGTGGTCTCGACAACGCGGTCCCTGAGGTCCTCCGCGGTGTGGCTGACCGTGTCCGCCACCGAGCGGGCACGGCCGGCGAGCAGCTCGCTGACCTCGCGGGCGGTGTCGCTCAGGCGGGAGGAGACGTCCTTCGTGCTCTCCGCGACGCGCTCGCCCACGTCCTTCGCGGTCTCGCTCACCCGCTCGCCCACGTCCTTCGCCGTCTCGGCGACCTTCGCGGACACGTCCTTCGCCACCTCGGTGACACGCTCCTGCACGACCGGGGCGTTCTCGGTCACGAAGCGCTGGGCGTCCGAGACGCCCTTCTGCACGCGCGGGTCCTCCCAGAGGTCCTCGGCGGTGTGCCGGATGCGCTCGTAGCGGGAGCGCCCGGCGCGGGCGCCCAGCACGTAACCGATCGCGGCGCCGAGCAGGAAGAGGAATCGAGTCATGCAATGCTCCGATCGTGTGGAACGAATACTCCTGGCAAGCCTAGGAGATGCCGCCGTCCTTCTCCTCGGAGTCCGATCCGGATCGGCCGACAGCGGTGTCCTCGTTCGCGTCGTCCTCGGCGGTGAAGTCCGCGTCGCCGGGGATGGAGTGGTCGTGGATGGGGTCGATGTTCGAGGCGTCGCTCATCGTCCGACCCTACGCCCGGGCGACGCGCGTGTGGGTGGTCAGCTCGCCGATGCCCTCGACCGTCACCGTGACGGTGGAGCCGTCGACGAGGAAGACCTGCGGGTCGCGCGAGTAACCGGCGCCGCTCGTGGTGCCCGTCGAGATGAGGGTGCCCGGCTGCAGCGTCGCCGAGCGGGACAGGAAGGAGATGAGCTGGGCCACCGTGCGCACCATCTCGGCGGTGTTGCCGTCCTGCATCCGCTCCCCGTCGAGGTCGGTGCTGATGCGCAGGTTCTGCGGGTCCGGGATCTCGTCGGCCGTCACGACGACGGGACCGGTGGGGGTGAAGCCGTCGAAGCTCTTGCACCTGCTCCACTGCTGCTCGGAGAACTGCAGGTCGCGCGCCGTCATGTCGTTGACGACGGTGTAGCCGAACACGTGAGAGAGGGCGTCGTCCACACCGACGTTGCAGGCGGGCGTGCCGATGATCACGCCGAGCTCCACCTCGTAGTCGACCTCGGTGCTCAACGACCGCGGCCACTCGGTGACGCCCCCGTGTCCGGCGAGCGAGTTCGGCCACAGGGCGAAGACGGTGGGCGCGGACGACGAGACGATGTTCAGCTCGTCGGCGTGCGCGCGGTAGTTGAGCCCGACGGCGTAGATCGCGGGCGGCCGGAGAACGGCGGACGCGAAGGAGACCTCGGACGTCGAGGTCGCGCTCATGCCGGATGCGCGGGCGCGGGCGGCGAACGCCCGCACCCGATCCACCTCGTCCGGTCCCCGCTCGATGAGGTCCTGCAGGTCGCGCGGCGCGTCCTCGAGGATCTCGTCGAGGAAGACGGCCGACCCCTCGTCGATCAGCACGGCCAGACGGGGAGGGGCGCCGTTTCCGGCGACGAGGTGGGCGAATCTCACGATTCGAGGGTACAGGGGTAACGAAACGGCGCCCGCCGACGGCTCGGGGAGTCGAAGGCGCGACGACGAGGGGAACGTGCACGACGAGCGGGTTCGTCTGTCGCCCTTGACACTTACCCGCCGCTCCAGTGGGGAGTGGGACAGGCGAACCCGCTCGCTTCGTGCTGGGGTCCGATGTGCCGGCTCACGATCGTCCCCCCGAAGTCGTGGTGCGCGGTCCGTTCCGCCCGCACTCTCCAATAATGCGTTGAGAACCCTCCGCACCCCTGACTTCGTTTGTCGGGTCAGGCTATCCACGGGCCGGTACCCCCACAAGAGCGCGGCGACCGAAACAGTGTTTCGACGGGACACAATCAGCGCGCCGGGCCCACCGGGCCGCACCCGCGTCCGCAGGTGCGAGCACTGCGTCGTGGTCGGCGCCGCTCGACGCGTCCAGCCGCTGTCAGCCGGTCAGCCGCTCCTCGACGACGTCCGCCGGGTCCTTGTCCGGCCGCCAGCCCCGCCAGCTCGGCTGGCGCAGGCGGCCGGTCGACGTCCACTCCGCGAACTCCACCTCGCCCACGAGCGTCGGCGTCACCCACCGGGCCCCTGCGGCATCCACCCGGGGCACGTCGGTCAGCGGCGACGCGTCCTGCTCCATGCCGGTCAGGCGCGGCACGAGGTCCTCGAGCTCGGCCTCGCGGAATCCTGTGCCCACCCGCCCGACGTAGCGCAGCCCGTCCTTGCTCGGTACCCCGAGGAGCAGGGAGCCGACGCTGCGCGACCGGCGGCCCTTCCCCGGCTTCCAGCCCGCGATCACGACCTCCTGGTGGTTGCTGTGCTTGAGCTTCACCCACGCCCTCGACCGCCGACCGACGGCGTAGGTGCTGTCCCGCTTCTTGGCCATGACCCCCTCGAGCCGCAGGGCCCGGCTGCTCTTCATGGCCGCGTCGAGGTCGCCCTCGAAGGCTGGCGGCACCTGCACGACGGACCGCGGCGGCGGCGCGAGCAGCGCGAACAGGGCCTCGCGCCGCTCGTCGTAGCCGTGCTGCACGAGCGAGCGGCCATCCTCCTCGAGCAGGTCGAAGACGAGGAAGTGCACCGGCTGCTGCGCGCGCGCCCGCTCGATGTCTGCCGCGCGGGTCAGGTTCATCCGGAGCTGCAGCTTGCCGAAGTCCGGGCGGCCCTGGTGCAGGGCGACGATCTCGCCGTCCAGCACCGCGCTGCGGCCGGGGAGCAGGGCGGGGAGCTCGCCCAGCTCCGGGTACGCACCCGTGAGGTCGTTGCCGTTCCTGCTGACCAGGCGCACCCGCCCGTTCTCGACGTAGGCGAGGGCGCGGATGCCGTCCCACTTCATCTCGAACGCCCAGTCCTCGTCATCCGTGATGTCGGAGAGCGAGCCGAGGGAGGCCGACATGGGGGTGAGGTCGCGGGCACGGGGTGCGGGGCCCTCGTCGGAGCGCTTCCCCTGATCGGAGCGTTTCGGCTCGCTGAATCGCTTCGGAGGCTCGGGCTGCTCCTGCGGCTCGGGCTGCTGCGGTGTTCTTGCCGACCGCGCCCCCTCGTCCCGCACCGTGCCCCGGCGGTGGTGGGTGGCGGCGGCGGCGGCGGGGTCCATCAGGTGCATCAGCCAGTTGTTTGGACCGCCGGTGCCGTTCGTGTGGATGAGGGCGTAGCGGCGGGGCTCCGTGC
This sequence comes from uncultured Microbacteriaceae bacterium, assembly GCA_947487835.1. Taxonomy (GTDB): domain Bacteria; phylum Actinomycetota; class Actinomycetes; order Actinomycetales; family Microbacteriaceae; genus Planctomonas. The sequence goes on along the minus strand of CANKXX010000001.1, from coordinate 505,496 downwards.
CGATGCCGTTCTCGCCTTTGGTGCCGCGCAGCGTCACGATGACCTCGCGGCCGTCGCGCCACTTCTCCTCCTCGTACTCGCCGGCCTCCCAGATCGTCACCTCGCCGGCGCCGTACTCGCCCTCAGGGATGCTGCCCTCGAACGTGCCGTACTCGAGAGGATGGTCCTCCGTCTGCACCGCGAGGTGGTTCTGCTTCGGGTCGGTGGGCAGGCCCTTGGGCACCGCCCAGCTGACCAGCACCCCGTCGTGCTCCAACCGGAAGTCGTAGTGCAGGCGGCGGGCGTGGTGCTCCTGCACCACGAACGAGCGGCCGGAGGACGGTCCGGGCGCCTCGTCCGGCACGGGCTCGGCGGTGCGGTTCTTGTCCCGCATGCTGCGGTACTTCGCGAGGCGGTCACGGGACTCCGCGGTCGCGTCGAAGCGATCGAGGTGCTCACTGGTTGGCTCGAGCGCACCGAGACCCCCGGACTCCACGGCGGCCATGGGATCCTCGCGCCCCGTCATCCGCTCCATGACCTCCCGGTAGTCGAGGTGCCGGAGGTCCGGCTCGTCGAGCTCGTCCCAGGTGCGGGGCACCGCGGCGGTGGGGCGGTGCCGGCCGCGGAGGGAGTAGGGCGCGATCGTCGTCTTCTTGCCGTTGTTCTGGCTCCAGTCGACGAGCACCTTTCCGGCGCGCAGCGTCTTCTTCATGTCGCTCACGATGAGGTCGGGGTGGTCGGCCTCCAGGGCCCGGGCCAGCTCGTGCGCCACGGCCGACACCTGGTCCGACGTCTGCCGCCCGTCGAGCGCGACGTAGAGGTGGATGCCCTTGCTGCCGCTCGTGACCGGGTAGGGGTCGAGCCCCATGGTCGTGAGGATGCGCCGGGCGAGCTTTGCGACCTCGACGCACTCGGGCAGGCCGGCGCCCTCGCCGGGGTCGAGGTCGAGCACCATGCGGTCCGGGTTGCGGGGAGCGCCGGTGCGGCCGAACTGCCACTGGGGCACATGGATCTCGAGCGACGCGATCTGGGCGAGCCAGGTCAGCGTGGCGAGGTCGTTGACGAGGGGATAGTCGTACGTCCCCTTGCTGTGCTGCAGCGACGCCCGCGGCACCCAGTCGGGCGCGGAATTGTCGAGGTTCTTCTGGAAGAAGACCTGGCCGGGCTCGCGCTCGCTGCCGACGCCGTGCACCCAGCGCTTGCGGGTGACCGGGCGGTTACGCGCGTGCGGGATGAGGTGCGGCGCGATGGCGGCGTAGTACTCGATGACGTCGCGCTTGGTGGTACCGGTCTCCGGGTAGAGCACCTTGCTGAGGTTGGTGAGGGTCAGGCGGTGGCCGTCGATCGTCACGACCTGCTCGTCTTTTCCCGCCATAACACTCCATCATTGGACGTATGAGATCCATCTGGAAGGGCGCGGTCACGTTCGGGCTCGTGAACGTGCCGGTGAAGCTGTACAGCGCGACCGAGGATCACGACGTGAGCCTGCACCAGGTGCACGACCAGGACGGCGGCCGCATCCGGTACCAGCGCCGGTGCGAGATCTGCGGCAAGGTCATCGACTACGAGCACATCGCCAAGGCGTACGACGACGGCGACCGCACGGTCGTGCTGACTCCCGAGGACCTCAAGTCGCTGCCCGAGGAGCGCAGCCGCGAGATCGACGTCGTCGAGTTCGTGCCCACCGAGCAGGTGGATCCCATCATGTTCGACCGGAGCTACTTCCTGGAACCGGACTCCTCGTCGCCCAAGGCCTACGTGCTGCTCCGGGACACGCTCGCCCGCACCGACCGGACCGCCATCGTGCAGTTCGCCCTGCGACAGAAGACGCGGCTCGCCGCCCTGCGCGTGCGCGGCGACGTGCTGGTGCTGCAGACGCTGCTCTGGGAGGACGAGGTGCGCGAGGCCAAGTTCCCGTCGCTGGACGAAAAGGTGCGCACGTCCGCCCGCGAGCTGGAGATGTCTTCGCAGCTCGTGAAGAGCTTCGAGAGCGACTTCGAGCCGGGCAAGTTCACGGACGAGTACCAGGCGCAGCTGCGCCAGCTCATCGACGCGAAGCTCGCCGAGGGCGACGCGTACGACACCGAGGCGACCTTCGGCGAGACCGAGTCCGATCAGGGCGGCGAGGTGCTCGACCTGATGGAGGCGCTGCGCCGCAGCGTGGAGAGCAACCGCGCCACGCCGGCCGCGAAGTCGACGCGCGGATCCACGGCGAAGGCCGAGGACGCCGATGCGGACGCCGGCGACGAGGACGAGAAGCCGGCCGAGAAGCCCGCGCCTAAGAAGCGCGCGCCGGCGAAGAAGCCCGCGGCCGCCGCGAAGAAGGCCCCCGCGAAGAAGGACGAGTCGGCGGACGAGGCCGAGCCCGCGAAGAAGCCCACGCGCCGCAAGACGGCCTGACCGATCCGCGCGCCGCCCCGGCCCCTGAGCTTGTCGAAGGGACGGAGGGTGTGTCGCGTCGCGTCGCGTCGCGTCGCGTCGACAGGCTCAGCGACCGTGTGGGGCGCAGCGACCGTATCCGGACTCGGCGACCGTAGGGCGTAGCGACCGTGTTGGGATCGGCGTCCGCGGCGCGACCGCACGGGCGGTACGGCGCGTACACTGGTGCCGAACACGGGAGTCCGGTGAGCCGGGCTGAGAGGAAGATACCCAATCTTCGACCGTCGAACCTGATCTGGATCATGCCAGCGCAGGGAGATGATTCTCTGACCAGCCGCCGGTCCGATGCCGGCGACTGAACCCGTGCCCGCTTTTTCTCGAAAGGGGCACGAATCGTGCACGACACCACCGTCCTTCCCTCCGCCACCACCGCCTCGTCCCGCGGCCGCCGACGCTGGCGCGTCGTCGACATCGTCGTGGCCAGCGTGCTCGGCGTCGCATCCGGACTCCTCTTCCTGGTCTGGAACGCGGCGTACAACCCGCTGAGCGCCCCGCTCGAGCTGGCTCTCCCGGGCCTCCAGGCGCTCCTCGGTGGTGGCTGGCTCTTCGCCGGCGTGCTGACCGGCCTTGTGATCCGCAAGCCGGGTGCGGCCCTGTACGGCGAGCTGCTCGCGGCGTCGGTGTCCGCGCTCGTGGGCAACCAGTGGGGCGCCTCGACCCTGCTCTCCGGCCTCGTTCAGGGGCTGGGCGCCGAGATCGTCTTCGCGCTGTTCCTCTACGCGAACTGGCGGCTCTACGTCGCCGTCCTGGCGGGTATGGGTGCGGGCCTCGCCCTCGCGGTGAACGACCTGATCTTCTACTACGCCGGCGCCAGCGGCACGTTCGCGGTGATCTACGTGATCGCCGCGCTCGTCTCCGGCGCGGTCATCGCCGGGCTGCTGTCCTGGCTCGCCGCGCGGGGACTGGCGCGGACGGGGGCGCTCAACCGCTTCGCCTCCGGCCGCGAGGCGTCCGCCCGGCGCTGAGCCGCGCAGGAGCACACCATGGGAACCAACGGGGCGGCCGTCCGTGCGCGCGGCTGGGGCTGGCGGCACGCGGGCCGCTCGGCCTGGGCGGTCCGCGACCTCGACCTCGACGTCGAGCCGGGGGAGCGCATCCTCCTGCTCGGCGCGAGCGGCGCCGGCAAGTCGACGCTGCTGCACGCGCTCGCCGGGGTGCTGGGCGGTGAGGACGAGGGGGAGACGCAGGGCTCCCTCCTCCTCGACGGCGCGCTGCCCGAGGCCGAGCGCGGCCGGGCGGGGCTCCTGCTGCAGGATCCCGACTCCCAGGTCATCCTGTCCCGGGTCGGCGACGACGTCGCGTTCGGCTGTGAGAACCTGCGCGTGCCGCGGGACGAGATCTGGCGGCGCGTGCCGCTGGCCCTCGCCGACGTCGGGCTCGCCCTTCCCCTCGACCATCCCACTTCCGAACTGTCCGGCGGCCAGAAGCAGCGGCTCGCGCTCGCGGGCGTGCTGGCGATGCGCCCCGGGCTCCTGCTCCTCGATGAGCCGACGGCGAACCTCGACCCGGAGGGTGTCCGCGAGGTGCGCGATGCCGTCGGCCGGGTGACGGAGACGACTGGGGCGACCCTGATCGTCGTCGAGCACCGCGTCGACGTGTGGCGCGACCTCGTCGATCGCGTCGTGGTGCTGGCGCCCGGGGGCGGCGTCCTCGCCGAGGGGCCGCCCGACGAGGTGCTCGGCCGGGAGGGTGCGCGGCTCGCGGAGTCCGGAGTCTGGGTTACGGACGAGCTCCCGGCGACCCTCCGGCGCCCCGGAACCCGGACCGGGGATGCGCTCCTCGAGGCGGACGGCCTCGCCGTCGCCCGGGTCGCGGGCCGGCCCGTCGCGTCGGGCATCGACCTCGCGCTCGTTGCGGGGACCGCACTCGCCGTCACGGGTCCGAACGGGGCCGGGAAGTCGACCCTCGGCCTCACGCTCGCCGGCTTGTTGAAGCCCGCGGGCGGCGACCTGCGCACCACCGCGTCCCTCGCCCGTGGCGCCGGGCCGGCTCCGCACGCCTGGCGGTCGCGCGAGCTCCTCACCCGCATCGGCACGGTGTTCCAGGATCCCGAGCACCAGTTCCTGGCGCCGACCGTGCGCCGCGAGCTCGAGGTGGGGCCGGCCGCCCTGCGGCTGCCCGTGTCGGAGATCGCCGAGCGGGTGGACTCGCTGCTCGATCGGCTGCGCCTCTCCGGTCTCGCGGACGCCAATCCGTTCACGCTCTCCGGCGGCGAGAAGCGCCGCCTCTCCGTGGCGACCGTGCTCGCGACGAGGCCGGACGTCCTCGTGCTCGACGAGCCGACGTTCGGTCAGGACTCCCGGACCTGGCGCGAGCTCGTCGGCATCCTCGCCGAGCTCCTCGACGACGGTGCCGCCGTCGTCGCGGTCACGCACGACACCCTCCTCGTGCGGGCGCTCGCCGGCCGGGAGCTGCGGCTGACCGCCCCGCCCACGCCGTCCGCGCCGACGGTCGCCGTGCCGTCCGGGAGTCGGCGATGACCGCCGTCGCGGCCTCCGGGACGAGGGCCGGAGCGTCGCCGGTCAACCCCGTCACGAAGCTCGGCTGCGCCCTGCTGCTCAGCATCGCGCTCGTGCTCTCGCTCGACTGGGTCTCCGCGACGGTCGCCCTGCTCCTGGAGATCCCGCTGTTCCTCGCGGCGGGACTGCGCCCCCGCACGTTCCTGCTGCGCACCCTCCCGGTCTGGGTGGCGGCGCCCGGCGCGGCCGCCACGATCGCCCTGTACGGCCGGGTGAGCGGCGAGGTGCACTTCAGCTTCGCCCTCGCGACGGTGTCCGACGGGTCGCTCGAGCTCGCCCTCGCGACCCTGCTGCGCGTGCTCGCGATCGGCCTGCCCGCGATCGTGCTCTTCGTCACCGTCGACCCGACCGACCTCGCCGACGGCCTCGGCCAGATCGCCCGCCTGCCGAGCCGCTTCGTGCTCGGTGCGCTGGCCGGGCTCCGGCTCGTCGGCCTGTTCGTGCAGGACTGGCGTTCGCTCGAGCTCGCCCGCCGGGCGCGCGGGGTCGCGGATCAGGGCCGGCTGCGGCGGTTCGCCGGGCAGGCGTTCGCCCTGCTCGTGCTCTCCATCCGGCGCGGCAGCAAGCTCGCGACCGCGATGGAGGCCCGCGGGTTCGGCGCCTCCAACCGGCGGACCTGGGCGCGCCCGTCCACGCTGGGGCGGGCGGATGCCGTGCTCCTCGCCTGGACCCTCGTCATCGCCGGCGGCGCCATCACTTCGGCCGTCGTCGCGGGCACCTGGAACTTCCTTGGCCGGTGACGCCCGGACCACCCGCGCCGAACGTGGGGTCGGCGGGACCGGGGACGGCGGTGCGGTGGACCGGATCCTCGCGGCCGCGCTCGCGGGGTCGCCGCGACCGGTCGTGCTCATCGACGGCGGGTCGGGGTCGGGCAAGAGCACCCTCGCGAGCGCTGTCGTCGCCGCCTGGCCCAGCAGGGTGTCGCTGGTGCGGCTGGACGACGTGTACCCGGGCTGGGACGGCCTCGACGCGGCGTCGGAGCACGTGCGCGAGCACGTGCTGACCGGTGTGCGCCCGCGCTGGCGCCGGTGGGACTGGCAGGCGGACCGCCCGGGGGAGTGGCACCACCTCGACCCGGCCCTTCCGCTCGTCGTCGAGGGTTGCGGCAGCCTTAGCCGCGCGAACCGGGAGCGGGCGACGCTCGGCGTCTGGCTCGAGCTCGATGCCGCGGAAAGGAAGCGGCGGGCGCTCGCCCGGGACGGCGACCTGTACGAGCCGTACTGGGACCGCTGGGCGCTGCAGGAGCGCTGGTTCGCTGAACGCGAGCATCCGCGGGAGCTCGCCGACGTCGTGCTCGCCGGGGGATTCACCGGCACCGCGGAGTAGCGTGGAGGCATGACTGACAGCACCGATCACACCAACAAGTACCTCGCCGTCTTCGCCGACGGCCCGGTGGGCGGAACGACCGAGACCCGCCAGCTCGAGGACGGCAAGTACGACGAGCGCCTCAGCCGCGTCGCCCTCCTGCAGAACGTGGACGCCATCTTCTGGTACCGCGCGACCGAGGTCCGCGAGATCCAGGGCGAGCAGCACGTCACCTACGTCTTCGAGCCCGAGGGCAGCGACTCGCTCGACACGAACGACGAGGTCGACTCGCACGCCTTCTAGGCCGTCTGCGGCCCGCTGGGCCGAGCACGCATCCGCCCCTTCGCACGGCCGTTCACCGGTCGCCGGAGGGGCGGTCTGCGTTCAGCGCGCCAGCATCCCGCCCGGCCCGAAGACCCAGCCCCAGAAGCTGCCCAGCATCGGGATGGGATTGAGCAGGCGCCAGCCCGGCCCCGGATCGGGCACGGACGCGGTCGCCACGAGCGGCACCTCCACCGCCTCCCCGTCGAGCTCGAAGGTCAGGCCACCGAGCCGGTCACCCTTCCGGACGGTGCGGACGGGTTCCGCGTCGACACGACCGGTGGGCGGCACCCCCGCCCAGCTGACCGCGCGCAGCTCCTGCTCGACGGCGGCCGTGGTGTGATCGCCCCAGACGGTCCGGTACTGGACGGCCTCGACGCCGGCCGGAGCGAGCACGACCTCGCCGAGACTGGCGCGGGCATCGGCGAGGAACGCGTCCATGTCGGCGGTCAGTCGTTCGTAGGACGGCTGGCGCACGAACGCGCCGTAGACGGTCGTCGTGCTCTCGCCGAGGGTCAGGGGCACGGCGAACAGCAGGCACACGCCCGCCGCGTCGGTGAAGCTGCGACTGATGCCACGGATGCCGTCGGCCGACCGGTACTCTGCCTCGTTGACGATGACGACGCCGCGCGACGTCGTGACGGACGGGGCGGGCAGGACCTCGCCCAGGAACGGCGTGTTGTCAGCGATCTCGGCCAGGCGGGCGAGGTCGGCGGCCGTGCCCGCGCTGCGCTCGTCCAGCCCGGTCGCGTCCGCGACGACCGTGTTCCGCAGGCCCTGGGAGCTGAGCCAGCGCTCCGCGGCGGCGCGATACGCGTCCTCGGAACCGAAGGCCCAGCGCACGAGGGTGTCCGCGTGGTTGTTGCTCGAGCCGAGCAGCACGGCCTGGAGCATCTCCCGCTGCGTCCAGGTGTCGCCCTCGACCACGGCGATGGCCCGGGCGCCCGCATCCCGGTAGTCGAGGTAGGAGCGGTAGTCCTCGGCCGTGACGGGGATGCTGTCCCCGTTCCGGCCGGGATCCAGGGGGTGCTCGTCGAGTGTGACGAGCGCGGCGACGAGCTTGGCGACGCCGGCCATCGGCACGGCGTCCGCCGTGCCCGCCGTTCCGAGCAGCGTCGTGCTGCCGGCGAGCAGCGCGGCACTTGCGCCCTCCGCGGGCAGCACCGGGGCGGTCGCCGGGTCGAGGACCGGGGCCGCGCGGTCGATGAGCACCGGTTCCGCGGCCGGGAGAGGGGGGAGGAGCGTCACCGGTCCGTAGAGCCCGACCGCGAGGATCACGAGGGCGCCGACCGCCCCGCTCACCACACGCCGTGCCGGCCGGTCCTCGTTCGTGCCACGCCCCATGCCGTCAGGCTAACGAACGGCCGTCAGTCCCACCCGAGCTCGTGCAGCCTGTCGTCGTCGATGCCGTAGAAGTGCGCGATCTCGTGGACCAGGGTCACGTGGATCTCGTCGCGCAGGTGCTCCTCGTCCTCGCTCACCGCGAGCAAGGGCTCGCGATAGAGGATGATGCGATCCGGCATCTCGCCGAACCCGTACTGTCCGCGTTCCGTCAGCGAGACACCGTCGTACAGGCCGAGGAGGTCGAGCGTGCCGTCCTCCGGGCGGTCCTCGACGACGAAGACGACGTTCTCCAGCCCCTCGACCATGTCGTCGGGCAGTTCGTCCAGCTCCGCGACGACCAGCCGCTCGAACTCGTCCCGGTCAACCTCGCACATGGGTTCAGCCTCGCACAGCAGTCTGATCGGCTCCGGCCGCGGACCGTGGCGGACAGGGTCCGGGGAAGAAAAAGGCCCGGTCCGACACGAGGTCGGACCGGGCTATGGGGTGGACGACGGGGCTCGAACCCGCGACATCCGGCTCCACAAGCCAGCGCTCTGCCAACTGAGCTACGCCCACCATGTGCGCTCCCGACCCAGGGGGTCGAGCATCGCGACTGGAAGAGTCTATTACAACCGAGAGCCCCACTTGTTCACCGTGGCCGAGGAAATCGCCTGGACGTCCTCGGTCGTCGGTCCGGGAGCCGCGACGAAGAGCGACGAGCGGTAGTAGTCGAGCTCTCGGATCGACTCGAGGATGTCGGCGAGGGCGCGGTGGCCGCCGTTCTTCTCGGGGGAGTTGAAGTAGATGCGCGGGTACCAGCGCCGGGCGAGCTCCTTGATGGAGGACACGTCGACGCTGCGGTAGTGCAGGTGGCTGTCGACGCGCGGCATGTACTTCGCGAGGAAGGTGCGGTCGGTGCCGATCGTGTTGCCGGCGATGGGGGCCTGCTGGCCCACCGGAACGTACTTCAGGATGTACTCGAGTACCGCGTACTCGGCGTCGGCGAGGCTGACCCCGCCCGGGATCTCCTCGAGGAGCCCGGAGTCGCTGTGCATCTTCGTGACGAACTCGCCCATGTTCGCGAGCGCGGTGTCGTCCGGCTTGATGACGATGCTGAAGCCGGGGTGCACGGGCTGCAGCTCCCAGTCGGTGATCACGACGGCCACCTCGACGAGCTCGTCGATGGCGATGTCGAGTCCTGTCATCTCGCAGTCGATCCAGACGAGATGCTCAGCGTTGTTGGCCATCCGTCAAGTCTACCGAGCGCGATCGGCGCCCTCCGGCCCCTGCGTACACTCGGTCGGTGACCATCGCTCTCGCCCTGTTCCTGCTCGTCAACGCCGCCTGGAGCTTCTTCGTGTGGCCGGCCTTCCTCCGCCGCGTCGCGCGTGACCCGCGTGCCCGCACGTCGAGCGGCGCCGCGACCCGCTTCCTGCGCGTCCACCAGATCCTCGTGACGGTGTCGCTGCTGCTCGCCCTCGGGCTCGCGATCTTCGGCGTGATCGGCCTGGCCCGGGGCACCTACGCGTGACATCGGCACGAAACACGGCCGCGGTATCGTTGTAGCGACGCAACGCCCTCGTAGCTCAGCGGATAGAGCAGGAGCCTTCTAATCTCTTGGTCGCAGGTTCGATTCCTGCCGAGGGCACGTGACCGATATGCGTGAACTGCAGACCCGTATCATCGCCGACCTCAACGTCGCGCCCCGGATCGACCCCGCCGAGGAGGTGCGCGCGCGCGTCACGTTCTTGAAGGACTACCTGCGCCGCACGGGTGCCGCGGGCTTCGTGCTCGGCATCAGCGGTGGCCAGGACTCCTCCCTCGCGGGGCGGCTCGCCCAGCTCGCCGTCGAGGAGCTCGCCGAGGAGGGCGTGCAGGCCACCTTCATCGCCGCGCGGCTGCCCTACAACGTGCAGGCCGACGAGGAGGACGCGCAGCTCGCGCTGACCTTCATCCGGCCGCAGCGCTCCGTCGTCTTCAACATCCACCGGGCGGTGGACGGCTTCCAGGCCGAGTACGCGGATGCGGTGAGCCAGGAGATGACCGACTTCACCAAGGGCAACGTGAAGGCGCGCTCCCGCATGATCGCGCAGTACGCGATGGCGGGACAGGAGGGCCTGCTGGTCATCGGCACGGACCACGCCGCTGAGGCCGTCACCGGCTTCTTTACCAAGTACGGCGACGGCGGCGCCGACCTGCTGCCCCTGACCGGCCTGACGAAGCGGCAGGGACGCGCCCTGCTCGAGCACCTCGGTGCGCCCGAGCGGCTCTACCTGAAGGCGCCGACCGCCGACCTGCTCGACCACACGCCGGGGCAGACGGACGAGGCGAACCTCGGCCTCCGGTACGAGGACATCGACGACTACCTCGAGGGCAAGCAGGTCGCCGACGACGTGGCCGAGGCGATCGGCGCCCGGTACCTCGCGACGGAGCACAAGCGCCGCGTGCCCGCCTCGATGTTCGACAAGTGGTGGCGCTGAGCCGGAAGTCGTTGCACAGGGAAACCGAAGAGGGGCCGCTTCCGGATGGGAAGCGGCCCCACTTCGTGCGCCGGGCGGGCGCCGTGCGCGGTTCTCGCGGGGCTAGCTGTTCGGGCCGTCGGCGTCGCGCGAGGTGTCGCGACCGGAAGAGGAGGGCACGGGCTGCAGGTCGTAGTCCTCGACCGGGGACTCGACCTCTCGAGCGCCGGACTGGCTGCGAGGGATGGGCGAGACCGGCAGGGCGACGGTCTCCGCCTCGTCCTGCTGCCTGACCGGCTGGGCGGCGCGGACGGGCTCGGTGGGAACGGCCGGCGAGGCGGTGCGTCCGCCGCGGTGCTGAGACTCGTACCGCTCGGCCTGCTGCTGGGCCACCCACGCGTCCTGGCGGCTCTGCAGCTCCTTCTCGGTGTCGCTCACCTCGATCGACCAGCGGGCGATGTCGCTCTGGAAGATCTTCCGCGCGCGGCCCGGGCGGTGCTGCCACTCGACGAGCCTGTTGCGGAACTCGGTGAGCAGCGTGTCGAACTGGTAGGCGAACGTCGCGCTGCCGCGCTTGAACTCGGCGATCTCGTGCTCCGCCCAGTCGGCCGCCACCCCGGCGCCACGGATGGGCAGCATCCGCACCTGGATGTCCGCGTCCCCGGCGGCGCGATCGGCGAGCAGCTGCTCCTGCGGGGACAGCGAGTGCCAGACGGCGGCCTGGCGGGCGGCCCCCACCAGCGTGCCGATGGCCGCGGCCTTGAGCTCACGATCCTGCCGGGCGAGCAGCCGCTTGATGGCCCCGCGGGCGATCAGGGCGGCGAGGACGCCGGCCAGCACGATGGCGACGAAGGGCAGGACCGCACTCGTCATGATCGTCGAGCCCGGCTCCGAGGTCACCCAGTTCACGAGATTGTTCCACCACTCCATGCCCGCAGATTACGTGCGGCGCACGGGATCGCAGGGAAGGCCGTGCGGTGTGGCGTCAGGCGAAGCGCAGGCAGTCGATCGCGTCCTGCAGCCGCCAGAACTCGCCGAGCGGCACGAAGCCCCGCTTGTCGGCGGTCAGGCGCTTGGCGCGGAATCGTTCGCCTCGCTCGTCGGGCACGCTCTCGATGTAGCCGAGCACGCTGCCCGATGAGCGCAGCACCCGCCAGAGGCCGTTGTGCAGCTGCACGAGGGTCGGCGCGGACGAGACGCGGGGCGGCAGGGTGAGTGTTGCCATGGGTCCTCCGTTCGTGCCGCCGGCCCGGCGGTGTCGTGGTGATGGACCTCACGTTACGAGCCACCACCGACATTCCGGCCGGCCGTCGCCCGCCGCCGCCGGGAACGAGAAACGCCGCCGATCCCCCTGGGGAGGACCGGCGGCGTTGTGCGCGCGACGTGCGGGCGGTGGGCTACAGGCTGGTGCCGTCCACCGCGTTCGGCTCGATCGCGGCGAGCTCCTCGGCGGACAGCGGCGCCGCCTCGAGGGCAGCGATGTTCTGCTCCAGCTGCTGCACGCTGGAGGCACCGATGAGCGCGCTCGTCACCTGCGGGTGACGGAGCACCCAGGAGAGCGCGAGCTGGGCGAGGGTCTGGCCGCGCTGCCGGGCGACGTCGTTGAGCGCGCGCGCCTTCTGCAGGTACTCGTCGCTGATCGAGGTGCTCGACAGGAAGTGGTTCTGCGCCGCCCGGGAGTCGGACGGCACGTTGCCATCGAGGTAGCGGTCGGTGAGGAGCCCCTGGGCGAGCGGGGAGAAGACGATGCTTCCCATCCCGGTCTCGTCGAGCGCCTCGAGGAGACCGTTCTCCACCCGGCGGTCGAACATGTTGTAGCGCGGCTGGTGGATGACGATCGGCACCTTGTGCTCCGCGATGGCGGCGACCGCGGCGCGGGTCTGCTCCGGGCTGTAGCTCGAGATGCCGGCGTACAGGGCCTTGCCCTGCTGCACGGCGGTGGCCAGGGCGCCCACCGTCTCCTCGATCGGAGTGTTGGGGTCGGGTCGGTGCGAGTAGAAGATGTCGACGTAGTCGAGGCCCATCCGGCCGAGGCTCTGGTCGAGGGACGCGAGCATGTACTTGCGGGATCCCCACTCGCCGTAGGGGCCCTCCCACATGTAGTAGCCCGCCTTCGTGGAGATGACGAGCTCGTCGCGGTACGGGCGGAAGTCGTCGGCGTAGATGCGGCCGAAGTTCGTCTCGGCCGATCCGGCGGGCGGGCCGTAGTTGTTCGCGAGGTCGAAGTGGTTGACGCCGAGATCGAACGCCCGGCGCAGGATCGCGCGCTGGGTGTCGATGGGGCGGTCGAATCCGAAGTTGTGCCAGAGACCGAGGGAAACCTCGGGCAACTGCAGTCCGGTCTTCCCGGATCGGCGGTAGGGCATGGCTTCGTAGCGGTTGTCAGCTGCGACATAGGTCATACCTGCAACCCTATTGCCCGACCCGGCGGCGTCCGCTCCGCTGCCTCCGGGGCGGAATGCGGGCCCCCCTTCCCGCGTTGTTCATCACGGCGGGAAATACCGCCGAATAGACGAAAGTAGGCTGATCCCATGCAGACCTTTGTGCTCGCGGGTGGATGTTTCTGGTGTCTGGATGCGGTGTACCGCACCCTCGACGGCGTCAAGGACGTGATCTCCGGCTACACGGGCGGGGCGACGGCGCACCCGTCGTACGAGGCCGTGTGCACCGGCAGGACCGGGCACGCCGAGGCCGTGAAGGTCGTGTTCGACGAGACCGTCATCCCCGCGCAGGTGATCCTCGACGTGTTCTTCACGCTCCACGACCCGCGCCAGCTCAACCGCCAGGGCGCCGACGTCGGCACCCAGTACCGCTCGGCGATGTTCTACACGGACGAGGAGCAGAAGGCGCTCTTCGCGGAGGCCATCGAGAAGGCGGCCGACCTGTGGGACGGCACCGTCGTCACCACGCTCGAGCCTCTGGGCGAGTGGTTCGACGCCGAGGACTACCACCAGGACTTCTTCGCGAAGAATCCCGGCCAGGGATATTGCATGGCCGTGGCCGTGCCGAAGGTGAACAAGGTGCGCAAGTCCTTCGCGCAGTACGTGCTGGCCTCCTAGCCGGCGTCGGGGCGGAGGCGTTTCTGCGAAACGCCTCCGCTTCCCTCAGCGCCATCACAGGCGGGCGTAATCTGTCGGTAACACGGGACCAATGGAGGGCTGTGGAATGTCGATGAGTACGCACGTGTCCGGCAAGACCTGGGTGGCATTCGGACCGGCGGGAGCTGTGGGTTCCATCCACTCCCGCGAGGACGGCTACGTCGTCCGCCTGCTCAAGCGGGACCAGGAGCACGGCACCTACCCGACGCTGGAGATCGCGAAGTCCGCGCTGCAGGGCATGGCGGGGGACCTCGAGTTCCGCGAGCACTGACCCGCGGCTGGGCGTAGCGCGCGGCACGGTCCCTGAGCCTGTCGAAGGGACGCTCCGTCCCCTCACACCGGGACCGACGCTCCTCGGGGTCCACCGTTCGGGCAGTCAGCCGTCTGCAGCCACGCGCGTCCCCGAAGAATGTGGCGCACGGGCCGGGGAGCGGCCGACTGGCACGAGCGCCGCTTCCCGGCCCGCCCTCGCAGTGAGGGGGCGAACGGGACGGGAGCGCTCCATGACGGACACCATCACGCTCAGCGGTTTTGTGGCGACGGCGCCACGTCACCTCGTCACGGGCGAGGGACTGCCCATCACGAGCTTCCGTCTTGCGTCGACGCAGCGGCGCTACGACCGGCGTACCGGCGAGTGGGTGGACGGCGAGACGAACTGGTACACGGTCACCGGGTTCCGGCAGCTCGCCCTGCACACCGCGGCGTCTGTCGCCAAGGGCGACCGGGTGATCGTGACCGGGCGGCTGCGCATCCGGGACTGGAGCAGCGGCGAGCGCTCGGGCACCACGATCGAGGTCGAGGCGGAGGCCCTCGGTCATGATCTGGCCTGGGGCACCGCCGTCTTCACCCGCGCGACGTCGTCGACGGCTCTGCGCCCGCCCGATGCGCCGCCCCGAGCGTCTGCGGCATCACCGCCGCCGACGGCCGACCCACTCGCGCTTGCGGAGGACGCCGACGTGGAGGCGGCCGTGCCGGCACACCCGTCGGCGCCCCCGGCTGCGGCAGGGGTGCGCGCCCCGTCACCCTAGGATCGGAGAGCGGCGCACGGCCGCGGGAGCGATTGCGAGGGCCGGGTGCAGGAATGGCGCGCGACACCGGGGGACTCTGCCGCTGCAGCCACGGCGTCACGTGGCCGCCTGCGTGCCCCGTTCCGCTGGGCGAGGCGCTCCGTGTCTCTGCTTGCGGGCGCCCTGCTTGTCGCGCCGCTGACGGCTTGCTCGGCGCTCGGCCTCCCCGACACCGCCGCTGAACCGCCCGCGCCCGCACCGACGGCGTCGTCATCTTCGTCGTCGACCGACGGCGCCGCGGCTCCGCCCACCCTTGTGCCCGGCGGGACCGCCGAGGAGAACCGCCCCCTGTTCGACTCCGTGAGCGCCGCGGCGATTGCGGCCGATCCGAGCGCCGACGGACGAGCCCTCGTGGACGCCCTCGTCGCCGCCGGCTTCGACAAGGCGGCCATGGAGGTCACGGACGACACAACGGCCATCGGTCGTGACGCCGACTCCGTTCAGTTCGCCGTGCGCGCGAGCGACGGCTGCCTCATCGGCGAGCGCAGCGCCTCCGGCTACGCGAGCCTCGTCGCCCCCGTCCTCGGCACCGGCCGCTGCCTGGTGGGCGAGACCCGCGCCATCGACTGGTAGCGGACACCGCCGGGCCTCCCGCTCGTCATCTCCCGGATATTCCGCATCGCTGGAAATGCCCCTAGGGTGACGTCACACGACGCTGCGACCGCTCCCGCCGGGATGCCGGGTCCGCGTCGGTCGCGCGAAGGAGCAGCGGTGCAGGAACCGAGGGGTCAATTGTCAGGGGCGCGCCGTGCGCGCGGGGGAGCGGGAAGGCGACGCCTCTCTGCGTTGGTGGCGGCGAGCGCAATGGCGTTGGGCGTGCTTGTCGCGCCGACGGCGGCGTTCGCCGTCGTCACACCGGAGCCGGTCCCGCCGGTCACCGTCACGAACGTCTCGGTGACGACGGCGATCCAGTCGATCGAGGTCGGGTTCGACTACGCCGCGACGGAGACGGCGAGCTCGATCGTCGTCACCATCAACGGTGACTTCGTCACGACGATCGAGGACTCTTCCGCGGGCGGCAGCTTCGAGGAGACCTATCCGGCGCAGATCGGAAGGGCGCTCGTCGAGATCGCGCGCGTGCACGAGCCCGCCGAGCCCGGCGGGGACGGCGTGATCGAGCAGGCCTACTACGGCACGGTCGTGGTCCCCGGCTGGCCGCTGCTGAAGAACGCGTACTCGGGCACGATCTACGAGCTCGTGAACAACAGAACGCCGACCCCGCTCACGTTCGAGCGCTGGCGCGACGTGTACGGCTACAAGGCGCCCCAGGCGACGCCGACCAACTACGTGAAGTACCCCTGGTCGCCCACGCTGTACGCGGTCACCTTCTGGCCGGGTGGCGAGGGGGCCTGGCAGTGGGATCGGCTCGGCTACGACCAGTGGCGCACGGCGGGCTTCCCGGCGCCGCGCAACGCGGGCTGGATCCCCGGCAGCTACTACTACAAGTGGGCGACCTCGCCCGAGCTCTTCGTCGAGGGCGCGGACGGCGTGAACCACAAGCTCACGGCGAAGGAATGGCGAGACTCCGGCTACCGGCAGTTCGTCGACCGGCGCAACGAGGGCTTTATGAAGCTTTCCTGGACCAGTGACATCGTGCGCATGACGAACATCGGCGCCGGATCCGGCTACCGCATCGGCGGAGCGGAGTGGCGCGAGGAGGCGTACCCGTCGCCTCAGGTCCGTCAGCGCATCCCGGGCGACCAGTTCTACCAGTACGCCGGTCAGTCGGCGGTCTGGTACGCGGGACCCGCGATGAACCGCACGGTCACCTACAACGAGTGGCGCGCCGCCGGCTCCCCCGCTCCGACGATCCGCGGCAGCGTTCCGACGCCCCCGGCGCCCGCCCCGACCCGGCCGCCGCGTCCCAGTGCCGGCATCGACTGCGGTGACTTCAGCACGCAGCGCGAGGCTCAGCGCTGGTTTGATCGGTACTACCCGTATTACGGCGACGTAGCGGGGCTGGACCGGGACGGCGACCGCAGGGCCTGCGAGACGCTGCCCTAACCACGCGAGCATCCCACTCCGCCCTCAGCGCACTCCTGCGCTGAGGGCGGAGTGCGTCCTGGCCGGGTGCGCGGCCAAATAGACTGGGGACATGGCCGAATACATTTACTCGATGGTGCGCGCCCGCAAGGCCGTGGGCGACAAGCTGATCCTCGACGACGTCACGATGTCCTTCCTCCCCGGTGCGAAGATCGGCGTCGTGGGGCCGAACGGCGCGGGCAAGTCCACCATCCTCAAGATCATGGCCGGGCTCGACACCCCGAGCAACGGCGAGGCGAAGCTGTCGCCCGGGTACTCGGTGGGCATCCTGATGCAGGAGCCGGTGCTCGACGAGTCGAAGACGGTCCTCGAGAACGTGCAGGAGGGCGTCGGCCCGATCAAGGCGCAGATCGACCGCTTCAACGAGATCTCCGCGGCGATGGCCGAGCCCGACGCGGACTTCGACGCCCTGCTCGCCGAGATGGGCACCCTGCAGGAGGCCATCGACGCCGCCGACGCCTGGGACCTCGACTCCCAGCTGGAGCAGGCCATGGACGCGCTGCGCACCCCGCCGGGCGACGCCTCCGTCGCCAATCTCTCCGGTGGTGAGAAGCGCCGCGTCGCGCTGTGCCGCCTCCTGCTGCAGAAGCCCGACCTGCTGCTGCTCGACGAGCCCACCAACCACCTGGATGCCGAGAGCGTCCTGTGGCTCGAGCAGCACCTCGCCAAGTACCCCGGCGCCGTGCTCGCCGTGACCCACGACCGGTACTTCCTCGACCACGTGGCCGAGTGGATCGCCGAGGTCGACCGCGGAAAGCTCTACCCCTACGAGGGCAACTACTCCACCTACCTGGAGAAGAAGGCCGAGCGCATGAACGTGCAGGGCCGGAAGGACGCGAAGCTCGCCAAGCGCCTCTCCGAGGAGCTCGAGTGGGTGCGCTCCAACGCGAAGGGCCGCCAGGCGAAGTCGAAGGCCCGCCTCGCCCGCTACGAGGAGATGGTCACCGAGGCCGAGCGCACGAGGAAGCTGGACTTCGAGGAGATCCAGATCCCGGTGGGCCCCCGCCTGGGCGCCCAGGTCATCGAGGCCAAGAAGCTGAACAAGAGCTTCGGCGAGCGCGTGCTCATCGACAACCTCACCTTCACCCTGCCCCGCAACGGCATCGTCGGCGTGATCGGCCCGAACGGCGTCGGCAAGACCACGTTGTTCAAGACGATCGTGGGCTTCGAGCCCCTGGACGGTGGCGACCTGCGGATCGGCGAGACGGTCGACATCTCCTACGTCGACCAGAGCCGTGGCGGCATCGACCCGAACAAGACGCTCTTCGAGGTCGTCTCCGACGGGCGCGACTACATCCAGGTCGGCAAGACCGAGGTGCCGGCCCGTGCGTACGTGTCGACCTTCGGCTTCAAAGGCC
The DNA here is from genome assembly GCA_947487835.1 of uncultured Microbacteriaceae bacterium. GTDB lineage: Bacteria > Actinomycetota > Actinomycetes > Actinomycetales > Microbacteriaceae > Planctomonas. The sequence continues at coordinate 487,585 of CANKXX010000001.1, read as the reverse complement.
CGGACCAGCAGAAGCGCGCGGGCGTGCTCTCCGGTGGTGAGCGCAACCGGTTGAACCTCGCGCTCACGCTCAAGCAGGGCGGAAACCTCCTCCTGCTCGACGAGCCCACCAACGACCTCGACGTCGAGACCCTCGGCAGCCTCGAGAACGCCCTGCTCGAGTTCCCAGGCTGCGCCGTGGTCATCACTCACGACCGGTGGTTCCTCGACCGGATCGCGACGCACATCCTCGCCTACGAGGGCACCGAGGATGACCCGGCGAACTGGTACTGGTTCGAGGGCAACTTCGAGGCCTACGAGGAGAACAAGATCCAGCGCCTCGGGCCGGACGCGGCGAAGCCGCACCGCTCCGCCTACCGCAAGCTCACCCGGGACTAGGCCGTGGCGCGCATTCACGTACCGATCCGGCTCCGCTGGTCGGACCTGGATGCGTACGGCCATGTGAACAACGCCGAGATGCTGCGCCTCCTCGAGGAGGCGCGCATCCAGGCGTTCTGGGTGGCGGACGACGACTTCGACCTCGGCATCGAGGGCGAGGCCATCGGCGGGCGCGGTCCCGCCGTGCTCGACGGGCGGCCCGGGGCGGCGACGCTCTCGCTGATCGCCCGGCAGGAGGTCGAGTATCTCGCGCCGGTCCCGTACCTCCGCCGGCCGCTCGACGTACAGCTCTGGGTCGGGCGGCTCGGCGGCGCGAGCCTCGAGATCTGCTACGAGGTGCGGTCGCCGGTCGGGGCGGAGCCCAACGTGCTGTTCGCGCGCGCCGCGACGACCCTGGTGCTCGTCGACGCGGCATCGCAGCGGCCGCGGCGCATCAGCGAGCTCGAGCGGGCGGCGTGGTCGCCCTATCTCGAGGAGCCGGTAACTTTCACCAAGCGCGGCTGACCGAGGCCTTCCGGACCGGCCGGGACAGGTCCCCGCTCCGTTCGGCTAGGCCTTCACGACGTTGTCGCCCTCGACGGCGACGGCCACGGCGGTCAGCGGGGCCTCGGCCGGGCCACGCAGCACCGCGCCGGTGAAGGCGTCGAACTGCGACCCGTGGCACGGGCAGTCCAGCTTCGCGTCCGCGGGCGTCACCTTGCAGCCCTGGTGCGTGCAGATGGCCGTGAACGCCACGACCGTGCCCGCCTCCGGCTGCGCGACGATGGACGGCGCGCCCTCGATGTCCACGGCGACCGCTCCGCCGACGGGCACGTCGGCCAGCGCGAGGATCGGCGCGGCGGCCGGCGCCTCGGGTGCCGTGGTGCCCTCGTCGTCGGCGCTGGGGCTCTCGGCCGGCTGCGTCGCGGGCGCGGGGGAGGAGCAGGCGGCGAGGCCTACGCTGACCGCGGCCAGGCCGATGCCGCCGAGCGAGATCACACGGCGGCTGACGCCGCTCGGTGCCGCTGATCCGGTTCGCCCGGTGCCCGCCTCGCTCGCGGAGCCGTCCTGGTTCGGGGCCTGCGCGTCGGCGGATCCTGCCTCGCGAGAACGGGCGTCGGCGGTGGGGATGTCTTGGATGCTCACGTCGGATCCTCTTTCCGAGGGCCGACTCTCGGAGGGGCTCTACGTCGTCTGCTGAGCCTCTTCGGCGCGCGGCGCGCGCACCATTCCCTCCTGCGCCACACTAGCCACCAGAATCCCCTCCCTGGTGAAAATTCTTCCCTGCGCCAGTCCCCGGCCGCCCGTCGCGCTCGGCGACTCCTGCACGTAGACCAGCCAGTCGTCGACGCGGGCGAAGCGGTGCCACCACATGGCGTGGTCGAGGCTCGCGACCTTGATGCCCGGCGTGCCCCAGGTGAGGCCGTGCCGCCGGAGGATGGACTCGAGGATCGAGTAGTCGCTCGCGTAGACGAGCGCCGCCCGGTGGAGGTTGGGATCGTCGGGCAGGGCGCCGATGGAGCGGAACCACACGGCCTGGTGCGCGGTCCGCTCGGCGCCGTGGCCGAAGTAGACCGGGCCGTTGACGTGCCGGATGTCGAAGGGGCGCCCGTTGGCCCAGTACTGCGCGACCGGGTGGTCGATGCTGCCGAGGAACTCCTTCTCGGCGGGGAGGTCCTCGGGCTGGGTGAGGTCGGCCGGCATCTCGATCTGGTGGTCGAGGCCCTCGTCCTCGCGCTGGAACGACGCGATCATCGACAGGATGGGCCGGCCGTCCTGGTAGGCCTGGGTGCGCCGGGTCGAGAACGAGCGCCCGTCGTGGATGCGGTCGACCGAGAACGTGATCGGCTTCTGCACGTCGCCGGGCCGCAGGAAGTAGCCGTGCATCGAGTGGACCGTGCGCTCGTCGTCGAGCGTGCGCTGGGCCGCGACGAGCGACTGCGACAGCACCTGCCCGCCGAACACCCGGCCGAGCGGCATCCACTGCGACGGCCCCGTGTAGATGTCCTCGCTGGTGCGTGCGCCGGTGTCGGTCAGATCGAGGGCGGTGAGCAGGCTGGCGAGGGGATCGGCGTCGCCGACCTTCGGGGTGTCCGTCATGGGAGCCTTCCGGGATGCGGGCCGCCGGATCGCCCGGGCGGGGTGCGTCAGATAGTTTAGGACCCGGATGACTTCCTCTCTTCTTCTCTCCGACGCCCTCGATCTGGGCGATCTCTCGGTGTTCCTCGGGCGCGCCGAACGCGTGGACGACGGCCTCGTGCGGCTCATGGCCGCCCAGGGTGTGCTGGCCGCGTACGTCGGCGTGCTGCACCCCGCCGGCATCCTCGATCGCAGTCCCACGGTGCTCGGGCTGCGCACGTTCGCCCTGCCGCGGCAGGAGCGCTTCGACCTCGTGGTGCCGCTCCGGGCCATGCTCGACCGGCTCGCCCGGGCGACCGGTGAGGTGGCCGACCGGGCCGAGACCGATCCCGTCGAGCTCGCCCTTCCGTTCGAGTCGGGCACGGCTGCCTGGGCGGGTATCTCGCCGCCGCGGTCCGGCTGGCGCCCGCACGACGCTCTCGGCGGCGGCGTTCCGGCCGACCTGCTGGAGCGCGCGGCCCGCGACGGCATCGACGAGATCGCGCGCGTGATCCCCACGGGCACGGGGGAGCAGATCGTCGGGCGCGTGCGCTCCGAGGTGTGGGGGCGCGAGATCGAGGGCGCCCCGCGCGTGCCCGCCGGGGCCGCCTTCGCGGCGTACAGCCTGGGCTTCCTCGCCCCGGGGGAGTCCGCGCTCGTCTTCGAGAACGGCTCGTGGTCGCGCCTCAGCACGTCCCGCGGCCACGTCCTCGTCCGCCGGGCGGGCGGCCTCCTGGGCTGACCGCCTACGGTGCATGAGCCCCGCGCGGTCCCTGAGCTCTTCCGGTCCCTGAGCCTGTCGAAGGGACGGCCACCTTCTCGGGTCCTGTCGCGTCGCTTCGACAGGCTCAGCGACCGTGGGGACGTGCGCGACGAAGGAATCGCCGCAGCGGCGGGTGGGGCGTGTCATGCTGCGAGGATGACCGTGACCGTCACCCACATCACCATCGACAGCGAGGACCCCTTCGCGCTCGCCCAGTTCTGGGCGGAGGCGACCGGCTACCTCGAGGATCCGGACGAGCCCAACGAGCCGGACGGCGACGAGGCTTACCTCGCCTCGCCCAACGGTCCGCAGGTGCTGCTCTTCCAGCGCGTGCCCGAGGGCAAGACGGGAAAGAACCGCGTCCACCTCGACGTCGCACCGACGGACCGCACCCGGGACGAGGAGCTCGAGCGGCTGCTCGGCCTCGGCGCGTCCGTGCTGCAGGACCGCCGCGAGGAGGACGGCACCGGATGGGTCGTGCTCGCGGACCCCGAGGGCAATGAGTTCTGTCTCGAGCGCAGCGACGCCGAGCGCGCGGAGCCGGTGCAGCCGGCGACCAGCTGACGGACCGAGGGCGGCGGCCGGCCGGCCGCTACGCCCGGCCGGCCGTCACTCCTCGAAGGTGTTGACCATGGCGTGCGCGGCGCGCTCCAGGTAGCCCCACAGTGTCGACTCCTGAAGCGGCGACAGCTCGAGCGTGTCGAGCGCGTCGCGCATGTGCGTGAGCCAGCGGTCGCGCGCGTCCGGGTTGACCCGGAACGGCATGTGCCGCATCCGCAGCCGGGGGTGTCCGCGCTGCTCGCTGTACGTCGTCGGGCCGCCCCAGTACTGCTCCAGGAAGCCGGTGAGGCGCTGGATCGCGCCCTCGAAGTCCGTCTCCGGATACATCGGCGCGAGCACCGGGTCGGTCGCGACCCCGCGGTAGAACTCGCGCACCAGCCGCTCGAAAGTGGCGCGGCCGCCGATCAACTCGTAAAAGTTTCCGTCGGGCCGCTCGCCACCGGCGGAGGCCCGCAGGGTGAGCGGGGCGGGCGGAACGCCGGGAACCTGCGGGGCCGGCACGGCCGGGGTGGTCGGCGCTGCGGGGGTGGACGGCGCGGCGGGAGAACCGCCCGCGGAGGCGTTCGACAGGGGCAGCATCGAGGGCCGCTTCGGTGCGTCGGTCACGGCAGCTGCTGCGATCGCGGGTGACGGAGGGCCTTCTTCGGCGCCGCCTTCGGGGCGGGCGTGCCCGCGGTGGTGCCGACCAGCGGGCTCGGCTTGGTCTTCGGCGGGCGGGATCCCGTCACGCTCGCCGCGCCCTCGAAGCCGGTGAGCACGACGCTGCCGAGCGACGGCAGCTTCACGTCCATGTCGTCGAGGGCCTTCTTCAGCCGCAGCCGCAGCTCCCGGGCCACGTCGTCCTTGGCGCTGGTGCGGGTCTTCACGACGATGCGGAGCACGACGGCCTCGGCGGAGATGGACTCGAGGCCCCAGACCTCGGGCTTGTCGAGCACCCGGGTGCGCCACTTGGTCGACGTCGCGAGCTCGTTCGCGGTCGCCAGCATGCGCTCCTGCACCGCCTCGACGTCCGCCTCGTAGGGCACGCCGAGGTCGATGATCACGCGGGCCCAGCCCTGCGACATGTTGCCGACGCGGAGGATCTCGCCGTTGCGCACGAACCAGAGCGTGCCGTTCACGTCGCGCACCTGAGTGACGCGGATGCCGACCGCCTCGACGACGCCTGTGGCGAAGCCGAGGTCGACGACGTCGCCGACCCCGAGCTGGTCCTCCGCGACCATGAACAGGCCGTTGAGCACGTCCTTGATGATGTTCTGGGCGCCGAAGCCGAGCCCCGCGCCGAGGGCCGCCGTCAGCAGGGCGAGCGATCCGAGGATGTTCTCGTTGATCGTGGTCAGGATCAGCAGCAGGGCGATCACCACGATCACGACGGTGACCACGTTGCTGAGCACGCTGCCGAGGGTGCGAGTGCGCTGCACGAGCCGCACGGCCGCCAGCGGGGACGCGGCGATCGACTGCGTGTCCTCGACGTTCTGCCGCTTCTTGACGCCGTTCACGATCTTGTCCACGACGCGGCGGATGCCGAACTGCATCAGCCAGCGCACCACGACGGCGATCACGAGGATGAGGAGGACACCGAGCAGCGGCCCCACGAAGGGCATGTTGAACACGGAGTCCACGGCGGTCAGGAAGTCTTCGGCAAGGGGCATCAGCTGGCGGCTCCAGGGGGAGGGGACGGAAGGGTTCCGACACCGTCGTCCCCTCCATGGTAAGCGAGGCGCCTCCGCCGCCCCCGGAAGCGACGCACGGCGCGCGCGTGCCCGGAGCGAACGAGGACGCGGCCGCCATCCGGGAGGATGACGGCCGCGTCCGTGTCGTTCAGCGGGGAGGCCGGGTTACTCGGCGTCCTTCGCCTGCGCCGTGAGCGCCCGCTCGACGCCCGCGAGGTTCTCGATCACGAGGCGGCGGAGGGCCGGCGGCTCCGGGTTGGCGTCCAGCCACGCCTGCGTCGCCGACCGCAGCTCCTCGCTCGCGAGCGGCGAGGGGTAGAGGCCGTTGATCAGGGCGGAGGCGATGCCGTAGCTCCGCTCCTTCCAGATGCGCTGCAGCGAGTCGAAGTAGGTCGGCACGAACGGCTCGAGCAGCGACGTGTCCGCCGCCCGCTTGAAGCCCTGCGCGGTCGAGCGCACGATCGCGTTCGGCGCCCGGTCCTCGTCCACGAGCGACGCCCAGGCGGCCTGCTTGCCCGCGGCGGTAGGAACGGCCGCCTGGGCGAGGGCCGCGTTCTGCCGGCCGGTGGCCGTCCTATCGCGCTCGAGCTCGGCGTCGATCTCGGCCTGCTCCGCGCGGCCGCCCGCCACGAGCGCGGCGAGCAGCTCCCAGCGCAGGTCGGTGTCGATCTCGAGCCCGGGAAGGGTGGTCGACCCGTCGAGCAGGGCCGCGATGGTGTCGAGATGCGCCCCCGCCGTCGCGAGACCGGCGAACGCCTTGAGGAACTGGAACTGCGCGTCCGATCCCGCCTCCGCGCCGCTGGTGAGGGTCCAGAGCTCGTCTGTGACGTGCTGCAGCAGCTCGTCGCGGTGATCGCGGACCGAGTAGTTGAGCGCCGCGAGCTGCAGCTGCCCGAGCACGGTGCGCAGCGTCGTCGACTCGGTCTCGGTTGCGATGTTGCCGAGCACGAGGCGCACGTAGTCGCGGGGGCGGGTCTCGGCGTCGCGCGTCGCATCCCAGGCGGAGCCGAGCACGAGGGAGCGGGCCAGCGGGTTCTCGATGCTGGCCAGGTGCTCGGTCGCGACCAGCAGCGACTGCGGGTCGAGGCGGATCTTCGCGTAGGCGAGGTCGTCGTCGTTCAGAAGCACGAGATCCGGGCGCTGCATGCCGACGAGCTCCGTGACCTCGGTGCGCTCGCCCGCGACGTCGAGCTCCACCCGGTGGCTGCGCGCCAGCCGGCCGTCCTCCAGCGTGTAGAAGCCGATCGCGAGGCGGTGGGGGCGGATGGTCGGGTAGTCGGCCGCGGCCTCCTGCAGCACGGCGAAGGAGGTGATGACGCCGGACTCGTCGGTCTCGATCTCCGGGCGGAGCGTGTTGACGCCGGCCGTCTCGAGCCAGGCCGAGGTCCACCCGGAGAGGTCGCGGCCGCTGGTCGCCTCGAGCTCGCGCATGAGGTCGGGCAGCGTCGAGTTCGCGAACGCGTGCTTCTTGAAGTACTGCGCCACTCCGGCCAAGAACTCGTCCTGGCCGACCCACGCCACGAGCTGCTTGAGCACGGATGCGCCCTTGGCGTAGGTGATGCCGTCGAAGTTCACCTGCACGTCTTCGAGGTCGTTGATGCTCGCGAAGATCGGGTGGGTGGAGGGCAGCTGGTCCTGGTTGTAGGCCCAGCTCTTCTCCAGCGCGTTGAACGTCGTCCACGCGCCGTGCCACTCCGTCGCCTCCGCCGTGGCGAGTGTCGAGATGTACTCGGCGAACGACTCGTTGAGCCAGAGATCGTTCCACCACTTCATGGTCACGAGGTCGCCGAACCACATGTGGGCGAGCTCGTGCAGGATCGTGACGACGCGGCGCTCCTTGATGGCGTCCGTCACCTTGGAGCGGAAGACGTAGCTCTCGAGGAAGGTGACCGCGCCCGCGTTCTCCATGGCACCGGCGTTGAACTCCGGCACGAACAGCTGGTCGTACTTGGGGAACGGGTAGGGGTAGTCGAAGCGTTCCTCGTAGAACTCGAAGCCCTGCCGGGTCTTCTCGAAGATGTAGTCGGCGTCGAGGTACTGCATGAGCGACTTGCGGGCGAAGACGCCGAGGGGGATCGTGCGGCCGTCGCTCGACGTGAGTTCGGAGCGCACGACGCCGTACGGGCCCGCGATCAGCGCGGTGATGTAGCTGGACATGACGAGCGTCGGCTCGAACGCCCACGTCTTGGCGCCGTTGCCCGCGTCGACCGGCTCGGGCGTCGGCGAGTTGGACACGACCTCCCAGTGACCGGGCGCGGTGATGGTGAAGCGGAACGTCGCCTTGAGGTCGGGCTGCTCGAACACCGCGTACATGCGGCGGGAGTCCGGCACCTCGAACTGGCTGTAGAGGTAGACCTCGTCATCCACGGGGTCCACGAAGCGGTGCAGGCCCTCGCCCGTGTTCGTGTAGATCGCGTCGGCCACGACCGTCAGCTCGTTCTCGGCCTTCAGGCCGTCGAGCTGGATGCGGACGCCGTCGCTCACCCGGGCGGGGTCGAGCTCCTGCCCGTTCAGCGTGACGGAGTGTACCGCGCGGGTGATCGCGTCGATGAACGTGGACGCGCCGTCCTCGGCGCTGAAGCGCACCGTCGTGGTGCTGAGGAACGTCTCGTCGCCCGTGGTGAGGTCGAGGGTGATGTCGTAGTCGTGCACCGACAGCAGCGCCGCGCGCTCCTGGGCCTCGATCCGGGTGAGGTTCTCTCCTGGCACGGTGGCTCCTTCGTGTGGTGGTGTGTGGGAGGGGTGGGCCGCGGCCCGGCGTGGCGGGGATGGTGTCCCCGGAGTCCGTTCTTCAGCCTAGTGACGGGCCGGGAGGTGCGATTGACTGGCGCCATGCAGGCCATCCCCGACTCCGAGCGCACCACGGCGGAGAAGTACCGCGCCTTCGCCGAGGTCGAGGCCCACGGGCTCTCGCCCACCTACGACATGCTCGCGCTCGGCGTGGCGGCCGATCCGGAGGTCGTCGCGCTCATCGATCAGCTGCCCGTGCCGAAGCGGCAGGTGAACCTCGTCTTCTCCAGCGCCCGGCTGCTGTCGGCGCCCATGACCGGGTACGGCGCGTTCCGGGACTGGCTCGTGCGGCACTGGCCCGAGGTGCAGGGCGTCGCGCTGACCCACGCCACCCAGACCAACGAGCCGCGTCGTGCCGCCGTGCTGCTGCCTGTGCTCGCGGCGCTGCCGGGTCCGCTCGCGCTGATCGAGGTGGGCGCGAGCGCGGGGCTCTGCCTGTACCCCGACCGGTACAGCTACCAGTACGACGACGCGCCACCCATTTATCCGGAGTCCGGGCCGAGCCCCGTGCTGCTCTCCTGCGCCACCCGCGGCCCCGTGCCGCTCCCGTCCCGGGTGCCGACCGTCGCCTGGCGTGCGGGCATCGACCTGAACCCGCTCGACGTGCGCAGCGACGACGACGTGCGCTGGCTCTCCGCGCTCACCTGGCCGGAGCACGAGGACCGCCGGGAACGGTTGTCCGCGGCCGTCGGCATCGCCCGGCAGGATCCGCCGCGCATCGAGCGCGGGGACCTCAACGAGCTGCTGCCGGCGCTCGCCGCCGAGGCGCCGAAGGACGCGACCCTCGTGGTGTTCCACACCGCCGTGCTGCTGTACCTCGACCGCGCGGCGCGGCAGCGCTTCGTCGACACGGTGAGCGGACTCGACGCCGTGTGGCTGTCGAACGAGGGCGACGACGTGACACCGGGTGTCGCCGAGCGGCTGCCCCGGAAGAGCGAGACACCCGCCTTCGTGCTCGCCCGCGACGGCGAGCCCCTCGCCTTCACCCAGCCGCACGGCGCCTCCCTCGAGTGGCTCGGCTGAGCGCTGGTACCGCGTGCGCGGCCCGCGGTCCGGCGCGCGGTTAGGGTGGACGGCATGGCAGCTGACACGTCCACCCCCACGTCCGTCGAGTTCTGGTTCGATCCCTCCTGCCCGTGGGCGTGGATGACCTCGCGCTGGGTCGACGAGGTCGCCAAGCACCGGGACCTCGACGTGACGTGGAACATCATGAGCCTCGCCGTGCTCAACGAGGACAACGACGTGAGCGAGGACTACCGCGCGTTCTTCCCCCGCGCCCTGCGCTACACCCGGCTCGTCGCCGCGGTGAAGGAGCTGCACGGTCAGGACGCGGTCAAGCCGCTCTACGACGCGCTCGGCACCCGCATCCACCCGGGCGGGAGCACGGACCCCGACGAGGTCATCCCCGCCGCGCTCGCCGAGGCCGGCCTGCCCGCCGAACTCGCCGCCTTCGCCGAGACCAACGAGTACGACGAGCCCATGCGCGCCTCCCACTTCGACGGGATCGGCCGCGTCGGCCAGGACGTCGGTACGCCCGTGATCGCCGTCAACGGCGTCGCGTTCTTCGGGCCGGTCATCTCGCCCGCGCCGAAGGGCGAGCAGGCGCTCGCTCTCTGGGACGGCGTGGTCGCCGCGGCGGGCTACGAGGGCTTCTTCGAGCTCAAGCGCTCGCGCACCACCGGCCCCATCTTCGACTGACCCTCTCTCCACCGAGCCGACGACACAGGAAGGCGTACGCATGCGCGTCCACATCGCCACGGACCATGCCGGCCTCGACTTCAGCAGGCAGCTCACCGAGCACCTGACCGAGGCGGGGCACGAGGTCATCGACCACGGGCCGAGCTCCTACGAGCCGCTCGACGACTACCCGTCGTTCTGCATCAACGCGGCCCAGGCCGTGGTGACCGACCAGGCGGCCGGGATCGAGGCCCTCGGCGTCGTGTTCGGCGGGTCCGGCAACGGCGAGCAGATCGCGGCGAACAAGGTGAAGGGCGCCCGCGCGGCGCTCGTCTGGAGCCACGACACCGCCGTGCTCGCCCGCGAGCACAACGACGCGAACGTGATCTCGATCGGGGCGCGTCAGCACAGCCTCGAGGAGGCGACGGCCTTCATCGACGCCTTCCTCGCGACGGCGTTCACCGGCGAGGAGCGGCACGTCCGTCGCATCGCCCAGCTGGCCGAGTACGAGCGCACCGGCCTCATCGCCGGCCGCGACGTCGACGTCGTCCCCGAGTAGGAGGAGCCGTGCCCGAAGGGCATTCGATCCACCGGATCGCCCGGCAGTTCCGCGAGCACTTCGTGGGTCAGGTCGTGCAGGCGTTGTCGCCGCAGGGCCGGTTCGCCGCGGGCGCCGAACAGCTGTCGGGTCTCCGGATGCTCGACGCGAAGGCCGTCGGCAAGCAGCTGTTCGTGGAGTTCGAGAACGACCACTGGCTGCGCGTGCACCTCGGCCTCTATGGTGCGTGGGACTTCGCCGGGGCCGTGTCGACGCTCGCCAAGCGCTTCGGCCAGACCGGGATGCGCGGGGACGTGCCCATCGACACCGCCGCGGAGGACTCGATGACGAGCATCGGCGCGCCGCGGCACGCCCGGCTCCGGATGGCGGAGCAGGAGGCGCTGCACGACGCGTTCGAGGAGTGGCCGCCCGAGCCGATCGGCGCGGTGCGCCTGCGCCTGCTGACCGAGGACGCCGTCGCGGACCTCCGTGGTCCCACCGCCTGCGAGGTCATCGACTCCCAGGGCGTGAAGAGGGCCATGGCGAAGCTCGGGCCGGATCCGCTCGTCGACCGCGGGCAGAAGGCCGAGGACCTGTTCACCAGCACCGTCCGCAAGAAGCCGACGCCGATCGGCCTCCTGCTCATGGACCAGAGCGTCGTCAGCGGCATCGGCAACGTCTACCGTGCCGAGCTGCTGTTCCGGGCTCGGCTGAACCCGCACACACCCGGCAAGCAGGTGCCGGAGGAGACCGTGCGGGCGCTCTGGCAGGACTGGAAGAAGCTCCTCAAGATCGGCGTCGAGCGCGGCCAGATGCTCACCATGGACGGGCTCCGCGGCGCGAAGCTCGAGAAGGCGCTGGCCAACCGGGACGATCGGCACTGGGTCTACCGGCGGCAGGGGCTGCCCTGCCGACTCTGCGGGACGAACATCGTCATCGAGGAGATGGGCGGCCGCAACCTGTACTGGTGCCCGCAGGATCAGGCGTAGCGGGGTGAGGAGCAACCCCTCCTTCACGATGGAGGACCCCGACGAGGTCAAGCGGTGGATCCGCGAGAACCCGTGGGTGATCCTCGTCAGCGACACGGCCGAGGGCCTCGTCGCGTCGCACTACCCGGTGATCCTCGACGAGGAGCACGAGGGCATCTCGGTGCTGAGCCACGTCGGCCGTCCCGATGAGCGGCTGCACGAGCTGGGCGACCACGAGGTACTGCTGATCGTGCAGGGCCCGCACGGCTACGTGTCCCCGGGCTGGTACGGCGACGGCCCGGCCGTGCCGACCTGGAACTTCCTGGCCGCCCATCTGTACGGGGTGCCCGAGATCCTGACGGACGAGGAGAACTATCGCGTGCTCGGACTGCTCGTCGACCGGTTCGAGGACCGCATGCCCAGCCCCCGGCGCATGGCGGACTCCGCAGAGTACGCCCAGCGGATCGTGAAGGGGACCGTCGGCTTCCGCCTCACCGCGACCCGCTTCACCGCCAAGGCGAAGCTGAGCCAGAACAAGCCGGCCGACGTCGTCGGCACCGTGATCGACCGCCTCGAGCACGGCGAGGAGTACGCCAACCCCGAGCTGGCGCGCGAGATGCGCCTGGCACACGGACTCGACCGGTGAGCGCCCCGATCCCGGGCGGCGCCGCACGGCGCGCCGCCGCGGAGGAGAGCGGCCTCGTGCTCGTGGATGCGCGGCTCGCCTCGGGCGCCGAACCGGTCGACGTCGTCCTCGAGGGCGGGCGCGTCACCGCGGTGGGAGCCGGCGCGGCCTCGGGCGCTCCCCGCCCGTACCGGCGGTTGAACCTGAGCGGCCGGCTGGTCGTGCCCGGGCTCTGGGACAATCACGTGCACTTCAGCCAGTGGACGCTGGCGCGGCGGCGCATCAGCCTCGAGGCCGCGACGTCCGCCGCCGAGGCGGCACGTCTGGTCGCGGCGGCGGGCGTCGGGACGGCGTCGCCCGGGATGCCCGTCGTCGGCTACGGGTTCCGTGACGCCCTGTGGCCGGACGCGCCATCGCTGCCGCTGCTCGACTCCGCGCTGCCGGACACCCCCGTGGTGCTGCTGAGCGGCGACCTGCACAGCTGCTGGCTCAACTCCGCGGCCCTGCACCGCTACGGCTACGCGGGGGCGACGGAGACCGGGCTGCTGCGCGAGGAGGACGCGTTCGAGGTCGTGCGGCGCATCGACGTCGTGCCGGACGACATCCTCGACGCCTGGGCCCGGGAAGCGGCGGCAGCGGCGGCCGCGAGGGGCGTCGTGGGCGTCGTCGACCTCGAGATGACCTGGAACCGGGACACCTGGGTGCGCCGCGTGGCCGCCGGGCATCGCGATCTCCGCGTCGAATTCGGCACCTACCGCCAGGACCTCGACCGCGCGGTGTCCCTCGGGCTGCGCTCGGGCTCGGTCGTCGAGGGCACGGAGGGCCTCGTCGTCGTCGGGCCGTTCAAGGTGATCACCGACGGTTCGCTCAACACGCGCACCGCCTACTGCGTGGACGAGTACCCGGGCGGCAGCGCCGAGCACCCCCGCGGTCTGCTCACCGTGCCGACCGAGGACCTCATCGAGTGGATGACCGTGGCCAGCCGGGCGGGCCTCTCCTCCGCCGTGCACGCCATCGGCGACGAGGCGAACAGCCGCGCCCTCGACGCCTTCGCGGCCACCGGCGCCCGGGGTTCGATCGAGCACGCACAGCTGCTGACCTGGGCGGACGTGCCGCGCTTCGCCGAGCTCGGCGTCGTGGCGAGCGTGCAGCCGGACCACGCCCTCGACGACCGCGATGTCGCCGACTCCTACTGGGCGGGGCGCACCGACCGGGCGTTCGTGCTCGCGAGCCTCGCCGAGGCGGGCGCGACCCTCGCCCTCGGGTCGGACGCCCCGGTGTCGCCGCTCGACCCGTGGCGCACAATGGCCGCGGCCGTGTGGCGCACCCGCGACGGTCTGCCCCCGTGGCACCCCGAGCAGGCGATCTCGGTGGCAGCCGCGCTGAGAGCCTCCGCCCGGGTGAACGCCGTCGCGCCGGGGGCGGTCGCGGACCTCGCCGTGCTCGATGCCGACCCGTTCACCGCGACCCTCGAGGAGTTCCGGGCGATGCCGGTCGCCGCGACCCTGCTCGGCGGCCGCGTCACGCACGACGCGCTCTGACCGCCGCACCGGCTGCAGCCGCCGCACCGAACGGATCCATGGGGCCGGAGCCCGCGCTGGCCTCTGTCGGACCCCACGGAACCCGGTGGGTTCGCCCCGCCCGACGCGGGGGTGAACCCCCGCGACCCTGCTGTGCCGTTCTGAGACGCTTGTGCCGTGACTGACACACCCGCCCCCGCGATCCCCGCCTCTCCCGCAACCCCGGCCTCGACCGAGCGCCGCACGACCTATCTCGGGCTGTGGCGGTCGGTGCCCCGCGAGCTCGGCTTCCTGCTCCTCGCCCTGCCGCTGGCCGTGGTCTCCTTCAGCGTGGTGCTCACCCTGTTCTCCACCGGGCTCAGCCTGCTCGCGGTGTTCGTGGGTGTGTTCCTCCTGATCGGCGCCCTCATCGTGTCCCGCGCGTTCGGCACGCTGGAGATGGCGCGGCTGGAGTGGGCGGGACGCCCGCCCATCCCTCGACCGCTCTGGACCCGTGCCGGCGACGCCGTCGGCTTCTGGCCCGCCCTGCTGCGGGTGCTCGCGAACGGGCACTACTGGCTGCACCTGCTGCACGCGATCGTCGTCAACTTCCTCGTGAGCCTGGTCACCTGGACCATCACGTTCACCTGGCTGACCGTCGGCCTGAGCGGCACGACGTACTGGATCTGGGACGCGTTCGTGCCGGACGGCGACCGGGGCGACTTCTGGCTCTACCGCATCGTCCTCGGCTGGTTCTCGCCGGACGCGGTGCCCGCCGTCGAACGCGCCCTCGATCCGGGCGTGCTGGAGAACCTCTTCTTCCTGCTCGTCGGGCTGTTCTTCCTGGCCACCCTGCCGCTGGTGACGCGCGGATTCACCCTCCTGCACGACGTCATCGGTCGCAGCATGCTGGGCGCCTGGCGGTCCGAGTTCCTGCAGCGCGAGGTCGCCGACCTCAGCGCATCGCGGGGGGCCGCGCTGGTCGCGGAGGACCAGTCGCTCCGCCGGCTCGAGCGGGACATCCACGACGGTCCGCAGCAGCGCCTGGTGCGCCTGCAGATGGACCTCGCCAGCGCCGAGCGCCGGCTCGAGACGGACCCCGACGGCGCGCGACGCCTGCTCGGGGAGGCCATGCAGCAGTCGCGTGACACCCTGGAGGAGCTCCGCGCGCTGTCCCGCGGGTTCGCGCCGCCCATCCTGCAGGACCGCGGGCTCGTCGCCGGCCTCGCCTCCCTGGCCGCCACGAGCGCCGTGCCGGTGCGGGTGTCGACCGATCTCGACGCATCCTCCGCACTGCCCCCGGAGATCGAGCGGAACGCCTACTTCGTAGCCGCCGAGCTGCTCGCGAACGTCGCCAAGCACTCCGGCGCGACCGACTCCGTGCTGCACTCCGCGCTCCGGCAGAGCGAGGACGGCGGACGCTGGCTCGACATCACGGTGACGGACAACGGGCGCGGGGGAGCGGCACTCGTCCCCGGACACGGCCTCGCGGGGCTCGCCGACCGGCTCCGCGGACTGCGCGGGGTGCTCACGGTCGACAGCCCGGCGGGCGGACCCACCATCCTCGCCGCCCACATCCCGGTGCCGCCGCCGCCCCACCCGCCGCTCATCTGAGCGGCCTGCCGAAGGTTCGGTGGCAAGGGCCGGCGGCGACGCCGGCCCTAGGCTGGTGGGGTGATCCCTCCGACCGGCCCGGGTAGCCCACTGCGTATCGTGCTCGCCGAGGATTCGGTGCTCCTGCGCGAGGGGCTCGTCCGGCTGTTCGACGAGGCGGGGTTCGAGACGGTGGCCGCGTACGGCAACGCCGACGACCTGCTGGCGGGCGTCGAGGCGCTCAGCCCCGATCTCGCCGTCCTCGACGTGCGGATGCCGCCGACGTTCCGCGACGAGGGCGTGCGCGCGGCCCTCGAGCTGCGGCGCCGGCTGCCGCGCCTGGGCGTGCTGCTCCTCAGCCAGTACGTCGAGGGCACCTACGCACAGGAGCTGCTCTCCGCCGGCACCGGCGGCATGGGCTACCTGCTCAAGGATCGGGTCAGTTCGCTCGACGAGCTGAAGGACGCGGTCACCCGCATCGCCGCCGGCGGCACCGTGCTCGACCCGCAGGTCGTCAGCCAGCTGCTCGGGCGCCGCAACGATCCGCTCGCCACCCTCACGGCCAGGGAGCGCGAGGTGCTGCAGCTCATGGCCGAGGGACGCACGAACGCCGGAATCGCGGGCAGGATGTTCGTCGGCGTGGGCGCTGTCGAGAAGCACGTGACGTCGATCTTCGCGAAGCTCGCGCTCGAGGACTCCGGCTCGGACCACAGGCGGGTGCTCGCGGTGCTCGCCTGGATGCAGCGCTGAGCCGACGGCGTGGTACCGTCCGGGTGACCAGGATTCATCAGGAAGGACCGGCACCATGGGAACGCTCGTGTACGGGGCAGCGCCGGCGATTTCGATCGAGGACCGCACCCTCAAGCATCTTCAGGCCGTCATCATCATGAAGCTGCGGCGGGACGAGCCGTTCGCCTTCAACTGGGACGCGGAGCCGGGCGTCGGGGAGGACATCCTGCACGCCAACGCCGCGCACGGAACCATCTGGATCTCGCAGGCGTCGCAGCTCTACTTCCGCTACGACGGCAGCCGGCACGACAAGCTCAACCCGGAGTGGATCGACCTGCTCACGAAGACGGCGTACAGCCCGCGTGGGCTCTGGGCCGTGCCGGAGTCCGAGCTGGCCAGCACCTCCGCCTGATCACCCCGCCGCTCCCGCAGGAGCGGGGACCTGGCCGGGCGTCGAGGGCGCGCCCGGCGCGCCGGCACGCCGCTCGACGCGCCCGCCCCGGTCAGCGGAAGAGCGCGCTGTACGCGTTGATGGCCGGTTGTCCGCCGAGGTGCGCGTACAGGACGGTGCTGTCCTTCGGGATGTCTCCTGAGGTGACGAGGTCGATGAGGCCCGCCATCGACTTCCCCTCGTACACGGGGTCGATGATCATGCCCTCCAGGCCGCCGCTCAACCGCATCGCCTCGAGCGTCGACTCCACCGGGATGCCGTAGTAGTCGCCCGCCCAGCCCTCGAGCACGGTGATCTCGTCGTCGTTCAGCTCTCGGTCCAGGCCGAGGAGCTCGGCGGTGTTCCGCGCGATGCGGGCGACCTGGTCGCGCGTCTCATCGATCTTGGCCGAGGCGTCGATGCCGATGACGCGGCGCGGGCGATCCTGACCGGCGAACCCGGCGATCATGCCCGCGTGCGTCGACCCGGTCACGCTGCAGACGACGATGGTGTCGAAGAACACGCCGAGCTCCCGCTCCTGCCGCTCCACCTCGTAGGCCCAGTTGGCGAAGCCGAGGCCGCCGAGCCGGTGGTCGGACGCGCCGGCCGGGATGGCGTAGGGGGTGCCGCCGCGCTCGCGCACATCGTCGATCGCCCGCTGCCAGCTGCTCTTGATGCCGATGCCGAAGCCCGCGGGGTCGAGGCGCACCTCGGCGCCCATGATCCGCGACAGCAGGATGTTGCCCACCCGGTCGTTCACGGAGTCCGGCCAGTCCACCCAGTTCTCCTGCACGAGCACGGCCCTCAGGCCCAGCTTGGCCGCGACGGCGGCGACCTGGCGGGTGTGGTTGGACTGCAGCCCGCCGATGGAGACCAGGGTGTCGGCGCCCTGGGCGAGAGCGTCCGGTACGAGGTACTCGAGCTTGCGGGTCTTGTTGCCGCCGTAGGCGAGGCCGCTGTTCACGTCCTCCCGCTTCGCCCAGAGCTGCGCCCCGCCGAGGTGCTCGGTGAGCCGCGTCAGCGGGTGGACCGGCGACGGCCCGAAGGTGAGGGGGTAACGCTCGAAGTCGGACAGCGGCATGGGGCTCCTTGGGAGAGGGTGGGGAGTGGCGGGAGGCCGTAACGGCCGTCACGTGGAACTAAAACCGATCGCATGCAATATATTGCACGCAGGACCTGGGACGCCACTTCCCGAGGAATGCTCAATAACCCCTGGTGCCGGACCGCTCGTCTGCGGTACTACTGCCTCATACGCACCGTCGCGTGGAAGCAGGCACGAATATGATCGGCAGTCCGCTCGCAAACGTCGCCAGACTGGCCTTCGTCCTGGTCTGCATCGTCCTCTTCGGATTCGTCTACGTCTTTCCGCAACTCGACGGTCGCACCGACGCGGACGACGAGCATCCCGCCGCCGCACATGGGGCCGCCACCAGCGCGGTCGAGCCGGCGGTGGCCGGTGCCGGGACCGGGGGATCGGGTCAGGGGGGCGTGATCCCCCGGCCGGACGGATCCGACGCGGCGGCTCACCTCCACGCCGCCGATCTGCCCGCTGCCGCGTTCGCCGCGGTGACGGCGCCCGTGCCGCGGACCGGATGGACCGTGACGGCCAGCGACGAGGAGACCGTGGGGGAGAACGGCCGGGCGGTGAACGTGCTCGACGGCAACGCCTCGACCATCTGGCACAGCAGGTGGAGCGGTACGGCGGCGCCGCTGCCGCACTCCATCACGATCGACATGCACGCGACCAGGGCCGTGTCCGGGCTCAGCTACCTTCCCCGCTCGGGCAGCGCCAACGGGCGGATCGGCCGTTACGAGGTGCACGTCAGCACGGACGGCGTGACCTGGGGCACCGCGCGCGCCACCGGCACGTGGGCCGACGACGCGGTGGAGAAGACGGCGACCTTCGCGTCGGTGCAGACCCGGTACGTGCGACTCCGGGCGCTCAGCGAGGCGGGCAATCGCGGCCCATGGAGCAGCGCCGCAGAGCTGAACCTGCTGGCCGACACGGCGGCGCCGGCCGACGTCGTGCTGCCCCGGACCGGCTGGCTGGCCACGGCGAGCGATCAGGAGACGGTGGGGGAGAACGGCCGCGCGCAGAACGTGCTCGACGGAAACGCGACGAGCATCTGGCACAGCCAGTACTCGCCGACCGCGCTTCCCCTGCCGCACACGCTCACCATCGACATGCGTGCGACGCAGCAGGTGTCGGGGCTGCGCTACCTGCCCCGGCCGTCGACGAACCCGAACGGGCGCATCGGTTCCTACACGGTGGCGGTGAGCGCGGACGGGACGACCTGGAGCGCACCCGTCGCATCCGGCACCTGGGCCGACACGGGCGCGGAGAAGAGCGCCTCGTTCGCGTCGGTGTCCGCGCGCTACCTGCGGCTGACCGCGCGGAGCGAGGCGGGCAGCCGCGGGGTGTGGAGCAGCGCGGCGGAGATCACCGTCGTGGGCCGGGGAAGCAGCACGCCCGGGCCGTCCGCGGGGAGGTGGGGACCCACGATCGGCTTCCCGCTCGTGCCCGCGGCCGCCGCGGTGCTGCCGGGCAACCGGCTGATGACCTGGTCCGCCTATGACCGGTACCAGTTCGGCGGCAGCCGCGGGTACACGCAGACCGCCATCCTCGACCTGAACACCGGCGCGGTGAGCGGGCTGACCCAGGTGAACACGGGTCACGACATGTTCTGCCCCGGCACATCGCTGCTCGCCGACGGGCGCCTGCTGGTGAACGGCGGCAGCAACGCGGCGCGCTCCACCTTCTACAACCCGGCCACGAACACGTGGTCGGCGGGGCCGGCCATGGTCGTGCCGCGCGCCTATCAGTCGAGCGTGACCCTCTCGACCGGTGAGGTCTTCGCCATCGGTGGCTCCTGGAGCGGGGGCGTGGGCGGCAAGGGCGGCGAGGTGTGGTCGCCGGCCACGAACGCCTGGCGGCGCCTCGCGAACGTGCCGGTGACGCCGATCCTCACCGCCGACCCGGCGGGGGAGTACCGCTCGGACAACCACTCCTGGCTCTTCGCCGCGTCCGGCGGGCGCGTCTTCCACGCGGGGCCCAGCCGGCGGATGAACTGGATCACGACCACCGGCACCGGGACGATCGCCTCGGCGGGCCTGCGCGGCGACAGCGCCGACGCCATGAACGGGAACGCCGTGATGTACGACGTCGGCAAGATCCTCACCCTGGGCGGGGCGACCGCCTACGACAACGTCGACGCGACGGCCCGCGCGTACGCAATCGACCTCAACGGCGGCGTGCGCGTGACCCGCGTCGGCGACATGGCGAACCGGCGCGCGTACTCGACGAGCGTCGTGCTACCGAACGGGCAGGTGCTCGTCACCGGCGGGCAGGCGCGGCCCGTGCCGTTCACCGACACCGGCGCCACGCTCGCCCCCGAGCTGTGGAGCCCCAGCACCGGCCAGTTCACCGCACTCGCGCCGATGGCGGTGCCGCGCACCTACCACAGCGTCGCGATGCTGCTGCCGGATGCCCGGGTCTTCGTGGGCGGCGGCGGGCTCTGCGGAACCTGCGCCACGAATCACCCCAACGGGGAGATCTTCACGCCGCCCTACCTGCTCAACGCGGATGGCAGCGCGAAGGCGCGGCCCGCCATCACCGCGGCGCCGACGACGGCAGCGCTCGGCGCCCGCATCTCGGTGACCACGTCCGCGCCGCTCACGCAGTTCGCCCTTGTGCGGATGAGCTCGGTCACGCACACGGTGAACACCGACCAGCGTCGCATCCCGCTGACCGCCACCTCGGAGAGCGGCAACACGGCGACCCTGACCCTGCCCACAGACCCCGGCGTCGTCGTGCCGGGTCCGTACATGCTCTTCGCGCTCGACGCCGCGGGTGTGCCGAGCGTGGCGAGGACGATCCGCATCGGCTGAGCCGGCTGTATCGCGGTGTACGCCGTGCCGGGCGGTTCTGCCGGGCGGTCCTGGCGCGCGGTTTTGCCGGGCGGTTCTGCCGCCGACGCGTGCTCGCGCGCCCGGCCTGACGCTGACAGGCTGAGGCGGGGAGCCCCGCGCAGGGTCCCGGGATGCTCGGGAAGAGGAGCGCGTCATGAGCCTTGTACCGGCGGAGGGCGAGCCACCGGCGGGACCGTGGCGGGCCGCGACCGTCGCCGAGGTCGTCGGGGTGATCCTGGCTGCGGCGGGCCCTCGGCGGAAGCGACCCCGCATCGTCGCCGTCGACGGGCGCAGCGCCGGCGGCAAGTCGACCCTGACCGACCGCCTCCGGGAGGCGTCGGCGCTGATGGGGCTGACCGCGTCCGTCGTGCACACGGACGACGTCGCCTGGCACGAGTCCTTCTTCGGCTGGGCGCCTCTGATGATCGACGGGGTGCTCGGGCCGCTGCACGCGGGTCGCGGCGTGCGCTTCCGGCCGCCGGCGTGGGCGCCGCGGGGGCGCGACGGCGCGATCGAGGTGCCGGCTTCGGTCGACCTCGTGCTCGTGGAGGGCGTCGGTGCCGGTCGGCGCGAGCTCGCGCCGTTCCTCGACGCATCCATCTGGGTGCAATCGGACCTCGCGGAGGCGGAGCGGCGCGGCCTCTCCCGCGACGCGGCGCTCGGTGTCAACGGCGACGAGGACGAGACCCGCGAGTTCTGGGACCTGTGGATGAGCGAGGAGCTGCCCTTCCTCGCTCAGGACCGCCCCTGGGAGCGGGCGGCTCTCGTCGTGGCCGGCACGTCGGTCATCCCGCTCCGCGAGGGCGAGGTCGCCATCGCGGATCCCGCGGCCTGACCCGCCACTGCGATGGCCGTCAGACGCCCGGGGTGGGGAACATCGGCACGTTGTTCCGCACGAAGGCGAAGAAGGCCCGCGACCCCCACCACATCGACGCCCCGAGATAGCCGGCCCCGCACGCGGCGCCGACCGCGATCACGACCGGCGTAATTGCACCGAGGGCCATGGCGATCGCGGCCACGAGCAGCGCGAGCAGGGCGCTGTTGACCGCCACCATGAAGACCATGCTGCTGCCGGCCACCTGTGTGCGCCGACTGCCGAGGAAGTAGTAGGTCTGGGTGATGCCGGCGGCGTCGTCGTGGGTGGAGGCCATGAAGTACCGCTCGATGCCCGGATCCAGCTCCGCGTACGCCGCCCGAAGCCGGTTCATCGCGACGACGAACATGAGGTCGTCCATGGCGGCGTTGTTCACGCGGATCTGCGTGAGCACGCCGACCAGGACAGCGAAGGCGAGCACCACGATCGCGAAGATGCCGAAGCCCTCGGAGAAGTCCGTCGCCTGACCGATCAGGGCGAGGCTCACAAGCCCCGCAGAGACCAGCGTGAGGAACATGGTGATGCGGGTCAGCACCTCGGACTGCGTCGAGGTGCGGGCGGCGAGCAGCCCCCAGTGCTCGGTCGCGAGCAGCTGGGCGCGCACGGACGGCGGCGGCGGGGGAGCACCCTCGTCGCCGGGATCGGATCCTCGCCCGTCCTCGGGCGGCGCAACGCCATCCCCGGCCACGCGCCCATTGTGGCCCTGGAGCGCACCGCGCCTCTAGGGGCAGTGCCGGGCCGCCGGCCTTTCAGCGGGGTACACCGATGTCTGTGGAGGGGATGACGGGAATCGAACCCGCGTAATCAGTTTGGAAGACTGAGGCTCTACCATTGAGCTACATCCCCGCAGCGCCTGGCGACGCGATCCCGAGGACCGCGACGCCGGTTCGGAGCCCTCCGGAGAGAAGTCCGGCCGTAGACGTGCGCGGACAAGCCTAGTACAGCGTCCGGCGTGCCCGGACCACGGCGCTCCCGGGACCTCCGCTAGACTTGCGGAGGCCATTTCGCCCGCACGTGCGCTACCGCATGCGTTCGAGCGGAGAGCCAGCCGGGTTGTTGGCACAGTCCGGGGCGTAGCGTAGTGGCTAGCGCGTCCGCTTTGGGAGCGGAAGATCGCAGGTTCGAGTCCTGTCGCCCCGACCACAACCCCCACAAGACCTGCCGTCCCAGCCGGGGCGTGCACCGCGAATCAGGAGATCCCCACAACGTGAAGACCACGGTCGAACAGCTGAGCCCCACGCGCGTCAAGCTCGCCATTTCCGCTACCGCCGAAGACTTGAAGCCGCACCTCGAGCACGCCTACGGCCACATCGCCGAGCAGATCAACATCCCCGGCTTCCGCAAGGGCAAGGTGCCGCCGGCGATCATCGACCAGCGCGTCGGTCGCGAGGCCGTGATCGAGCACGCGGTGAACGAGGGCATGGACGGCTTCTACCGCGCCGCCATCGAGGAGACGCAGATCCGCCCGCTGGGCCGCCCCGAGGCGGACGTCGTGGAGTGGCCCGACAAGAAGGACTTCTCCGGCGACCTGCAGCTCGCCATCGAGGTCGACGTGCGCCCCGAGATCGAGCTCCCCGGCTACGAGGGCCTGACCCTCGAGGTGAAGCCCGTGGAAGTCACGGACGAGGAGCTCGAGAAGGAACTCGAGACCCTTCGCGCCCGCTTCGGCACGCTGAGCACCGTCGACCGCCCCGCCAAGAGCGGTGACTTCGTGCAGATCGACCTGGTCGCCACCATCGACGGCGCCGAGGTCGACTCCGCCAAGGGCATCTCCTACGAAATCGGCTCCGGTGAGCTCATCGAGGGCATCGACGAGGCGCTCGACGCCCTCAGCGCCGGCGAGACCACCACGTTCGAGTCCGAGCTGCTCGGCGGCGAGGCCGCCGGCCAGAAGGCGGAGATCACCGTCACGCTGATCGCCGTCAAGGAGCGCGAGCTTCCCGACGCCGATGACGACTTCGCCCAGATGGCGAGCGAGTTCGACACGCTCGAGGAGCTCCGCGCCGACCTGCGCAGCACCGTCGAGAAGTCGAAGGTCTTCACCCAGGTGACCGAGGCCCGCGACCAGATCGTGGACAAGCTGCTCGAGTCCGTCGAGATCCCCGTTCCCGAGAAGCTCGTCGAGGACGAGGTGCACCGTCACCTCGAGAACGAGAACCGCCTCGAGGACGACGAGCACCGCGCCGAGGTCAAGGAGGCCAGTGAGAAGAGCTTCCGCTCGCAGCTCCTGCTCGACACGATCGCCGAGAAGGAAGACATCAAGGTCAGCCAGGACGAGCTGAGCCAGTACATCATCCAGGGCGCGCAGCAGTACAACATGCAGCCGCAGGAGTTCGTGCAGATCCTGCAGGAGAACGGCCAGATCCCGTCCATGGTCGGAGAGGTCGCCCGCAACAAGGCCCTCGCAATCGTGCTGGACCGCGCCAACGTCGTGGACACCAACGGCCAGGCCGTCGACGTCTCCGAGTTCACCAAGCCCGTCGTCGAGTCCGGTCCGGACGCCGACGCCGAGCCCGATGACCTGGACGCCGAGGAGCTCGAGGCCGACGAGCTCGAGCAGCCCGCCGATGTCGTCGAGGCGCCCGCCGCCGTCGAGGCGCCTGCCGCCGAGGAGGCGCCTGCCGCTGAGGAGGCGCCTGCTGCCGACGAGGCCGCTACCGAGGAGGCCCCCGCCGCCGAGGCCAAGCCGAAGCGCACCCGCGCGAAGGCCAAGAAGGACTAACGCAACGCACCACGAGAAGGGCCCGGGATCGCATGATCCCGGGCCCTTCCGCGTGCGTGGGGCTCCATGCGCTGCCGCGACGGTCGCGCCCACACGGTCCCTGAGCGTGTCGAAGGGACGCAGGAAAGTGACGTGTCAGGTACCCGGTCCCTGAGCTTGTCGAAGGGACTCGATCCGGCGCTCACAACCCTGGAATCGACAGCGAGTTCTCCACAGGCCGAAAGTTCCTCATCGAAGAAACTTTCTACCTGCTAGAATGTGTGCTATGAGAAACCCGGCGACGACGCTCCTCCGCACAGCGGATGCAGTCGCACGCCTGGGCTCTTCTCCCGCCGCGTTCGGCCCATTTCCGAAGCAGGACCTCGTCGAGGCGCTGCACGCTATCGCCGATCTCAGACGGTGCTGCGACACCTACTCGGCCATGATCGCCGGCGAGTTGAATCGCCGCTCTGTGCCGGAACTCGGCTCTTCTGGACTTGCCCAGCAGGAGGGCTACCGCACCCCTCAAGCCATGGTGGAAGCAGTCACGGGCGTGACCAAGGGTGGAGCGTTGTCGATCGTCGAGGTGGGCAAGATGCTCGCCGAGACGGATGCGGTCGAGACTCTTCAGCGCGAGCACCCGGAACTCCCCGCACCACCCACTCCGTGGCAGTCGCCGATCGCCCACGCGGTGACGGACGGACATATCTCCATCGCTCAAGCCGACGCGATCCGCGCCGGGCTGGGCCTTCCGACCGACACCGTTCCGCCAGAGGCGCTGAGCGAGGCGGCGGCGGAGCTCCTCGAGGAAGCGACCACCCTCACGGCCGGGCAACTGCACCGCCGCGCCCGGCATCTGCGTGATGACCTGGACGACACCGAGGTAGCCGACCGCGAGAAGACACAGCTCGAGCAGCAGCACCTCAAGGCATGGAAGCGGGCAGACGGCATGGTCGAGGGCAAGTTCCTCTATGCACCCGAGCCGGGCGCCTTCCTCCTGTCCGTCCTCGACGAACTGACCAACCCCCGCCGAGGAGGCCCTCGCTTTGTGAAGGAAGAGGACCGCGCACGCATCGACGCCATCGCGAAGGACCCCAGGTCGACCGACCGGTTAGCCGCCGACGGCTTCCTCGAGCTCCTCCGGATCGGCGCAGACGCCGACCCCGGCCAGGTCTACGGCTCACGCCGACCGGCGGTGCGGGTGATCGTCACGAAGGAGTCGTTGCAGTCCGGCGAGGGCCAGGGCTCGATCCAGGACACCGGCGAAGCGGTCTCGATCGACACTATCCGCCGAGAGGTGTGCGCCACCGGCACCATCGCCGTGGTCCTGGATGACGACGGCCAGTGCGTCAACGTCGGACGGGAGCAGCGCCTCTTCACTGCCCGCCAGCGCGTAGGGCTCGCGGTGCGGGACGGCGGCTGCATGTGGCCGGGCTGCGATCGTCCGCCGTCCTGGTGCGAGGCGCACCACATCAACCAGTGGCAACGAGACCACGGCAAGACCGACATCGCCGACGGCGTGCTGCTCTGCAAGCACCATCACCTGCTGCTGCACAACCGCGGCTGGGACATTACGAGGACCGGAGGCCACTACATCCTCGTGCCGCCGAAATCGATCAGCCCGAACCGCGAGGGCCGCCATTTGGCGACGAAGAGCAGAGCGGTTCAGGACTGGAACGCCCGCCGACACCGCCTCCGCGACCGACACCCGGCCCATCCACCCGAGCCGGCATCACCGGGTGGCGGACCTTGCATCTTCCACGGTCCCTGAGCCTGTCGAAGGGACGCGGGTGCGCCTCACGTCGCTTCGACAAGCTCAGCGACCGGATGGGGACCCCTGGGACCGGCTTGCGTCGCTTCGACAAGCTCAGCGACCGGATGGGGACCGCCGGGACCGGCCGACCTCGCTTCGACAAGCTCAGCGACCGTGGTGACCGTGGCGCTCGTGGTGACCGTTTGCGGAACGGCCACCGATTCGCGGCGGCACCATCCGCATTCCGTCGCTGCTCGCGAAGCTCTCGGGAACCGTCCACGCCGGACCGTCAGGGACCATCTCGGTCCCTGAGCCTGTCGAAGGGACGCGAGGTCGCAGCGCGTCGCCTCGACAAGCTCAGCGACCGTGGAGGGCCAGCCTCCCCCAGCACCGGCAGCCGCGCACGTACGCCAGCGTCGTCGTCGCGACACGCCGGGCGCGGGCATACTGCCGCCCGCCCTCTGCCCACGGCGAACACGGCCGAACGGGCTCGTTGGCTCCTATAGATTCGACGTCGAAGCGATAACTGAATGGAGCGCGACACAATGGCCGAACCGACACTCGTCCCCGGTGTATTCGATCGACTGCTGAAGGACCGGATCATCTGGCTGGGTTCTGAGGTGCGCGACGAGAACGCGAACGAGATCTGCGCCAAGATCCTCCTCCTCGCCGCCGAGGACTCCGAGAGGGACATCTACCTCTACATCAACTCGCCCGGTGGCTCGATCACCGCTGGTATGGCGATCTACGACACGATGCAGTTCGTGCCGAACGACATCGTCACGGTCGGCATCGGCATGGCCGCCTCCATGGGCCAGCTGCTGCTCACCTCGGGCACCAAGGGCAAGCGCTACATCACGCCGAACGCACGCGTGCTGCTGCACCAGCCGCACGGCGGATTCGGTGGCACCGCCTCCGACATCCAGACGCAGGCGCAGCTCATCCTCGACATGAAGCGCCGCCTCGCCGAGATCACGGCGAACCAGACCGGCAAGACCGTCGAGCAGATCAACGAGGACGGCGACCGCGACCGCTGGTTCAGCGCCGAGGAGGCCCTGGAGTACGGCTTCGTCGACCACCTCCGCGCATCGGCTGCGGATGTGACCGGCGGCGGCGGAACCGACCAGTAGGCGCACCGGACCCCTTCAGATAAGGAACAGACATTTTCATGAACACACCCTCCTTCCTCCCGTCCGCGGGCGGGTCCGGCCTCGCCACCCCGTCGTCGCGCTACATCCTCCCCAGCTTCGAGGAGCGCACGGCATACGGCTACAAGCGTCAGGACCCCTACGCGAAGCTGTTCGAGGACCGCATCATCTTCCTCGGCGTCCAGGTGGATGACGCGTCGGCCGACGACGTCATGGCCCAGCTCCTCGTGCTCGAGAGCCAGGACCCGGACCGCGACATCGTCATGTACATCAACTCACCCGGTGGATCGTTCACCGCGATGACGGCGATCTACGACACGATGCAGTACATCCGTCCGCAGATCCAGACGGTCTGCCTCGGCCAGGCCGCCTCCGCGGCCGCCGTGCTGCTTGCCGGCGGGACCGCGGGCAAGCGCCTCGCGCTGCCCAATGCCCGCATCCTGATCCACCAGCCCGCCCTCGGCGGAGCCGGCCAGGGCCAGGCGTCGGACATCGAGATCCAGGCCGCCGAGATCCTTCGCATGCGCGTGTGGCTCGAGGAGACCCTCGCGAAGCACACGAACCGCGACATCGAGACCGTGAACCGCGACATCGACCGCGACAAGATCCTCAACGCGGCCGAGGCGCTCGACTACGGGCTCATCGACCAGGTGCTCGGCTCGCGCAAGAACGTTCCCGCGCTCGTCAAGTAGCGACACCACGAACGGGACGGCCGCCCTCGGGCGCCGTCCCGTTCGTCGTCCCCGCCTTGTCCGCCGGCGCCCCGAACGGGGGCGTGCAGGCGAGTCCTTCACACGCCGACATCGGTTCGGCGTTGTCGTCCGCACAGGTTAGGCTCGTGGCAGCCGCTGAACTAGTTGGAGGAACCAATGGCACGCATCGGAGAAAGCGCTGATCTCCTCAAGTGCTCGTTCTGCGGCAAGAGCCAGAAGCAGGTCCAGCAGCTGATCGCGGGCCCCGGCGTCTACATCTGCGACGAGTGCGTCGAGCTCTGCAACGAGATCATCGAGGAGCGACTCGCCGAGGCGAGCGACGAGACCACGAGCGAGTTCGACCTTCCGAAGCCGAAGGAGATCTACGGCTTCCTCGAGGAGTACGTGATCGGCCAGGAGGCCGCGAAGCGCGCCCTGTCCGTCGCGGTGTACAACCACTACAAGCGGGTCCGCGCCCGCAACACCATCTCCTCCGCCGACACCCTCGGCGACGACGTCGAGCTGGCGAAGTCCAACATCCTCCTCATCGGCCCCACCGGCTGCGGCAAGACGTACCTCGCGCAGACGCTGGCCAAGCGCCTCAACGTGCCCTTCGCGGTCGCGGACGCCACGGCCCTCACCGAGGCCGGCTACGTGGGCGAGGATGTGGAGAACATCCTGCTGAAGCTCATCCAGGCCGCCGACTACGACGTCAAGCGTGCCGAGACCGGCATCATCTACATCGACGAGGTCGACAAGATCGCCCGCAAGGCCGAGAACCCGTCCATCACCAGGGACGTGTCCGGCGAGGGCGTGCAGCAGGCGCTCCTCAAGATCATCGAGGGCACCGTCGCTTCCGTACCCCCGCAGGGCGGTCGTAAGCACCCGCACCAGGAGTTCATCCAGGTCGACACCACGAACGTGCTGTTCATCGTGGCCGGCGCGTTCGCGGGCCTCGAGGACATCATCAGCCAGCGCGCGGGCAAGCGCGGCATCGGCTTCGGCGCCCCGCTGCACAGCAAGGGCGACGACCTCAACCTCTTCAGCGAGGTGCTGCCGGAGGACCTGCACAAGTTCGGGCTCATCCCCGAGTTCATCGGCCGCCTCCCCGTCGTCACCACGGTCACGCCGCTCGACCGCACCGCGCTCATGGACATCCTCACCACGCCCCGCAACGCGTTGGTGCGCCAGTACCAGAAGATGTTCGAGCTGGACGGTGTCGAGCTCGAGTTCGACCACGGCGCCCTCGAGGCGATCGCCGACCTCGCGGTCCTGCGCCAGACCGGCGCCCGCGGGCTCCGGGCGATCATGGAGGAGGTGCTCGGGCCGATCATGTTCGACATCCCCTCGGACGACCACGTCGCCCGTGTCGTCGTAACCCGCGCCGCGGTGCTCGACAACGCCGCACCGACCATCGTGCCACGCAAGCCGATCCGCGCGGAGAAGTCCGCCTAGACCGCGCGCTCACGCGACACAGCCCCGGGTCCGTCGATGACGGGCCCGGGGCTGTGTGTTGCGATCCGCGCTACGGCGTCGGCATCCCGCCGTTCACGTTGAGCGTCTCGCCGATCACGTAGCTCGACTCGGGCGACGCCAGGAACACGTATGCGGGCGCGAGCTCCGTCGGCTGGCCGGCGCGGCCGAGCGGCGTCGACTTGCCGAACTCGGGCAGGGCGTCCTTCGGCTGTCCGTCGCTGACCTGCAGCGGCGTCCAGATGGGTCCGGGCGCCACGGCGTTGACCCGGATGCCCTTGGGAGCGAGCTGCTGCGACAGGCCCTTGGTGAACGCGTTGATGGTCGCCTTCGTCGACGCGTAGTCGACGAGGATCGGGGCGGGCTGGTACGCCTCGATCGACGTCGTGTTGATGATGGTGGACCCGGCGGGCAGATGGGGGAGCGCCGCCTTCGTGATCCAGAACATGGCGTACACGTTCACCTTGAAGGTCTCGTCGAACTGGTCGTCCGGCAGCTCCTCCAGGCTCTCGCGGAAGATCTGCTTGCCGGCGTTGTTCACGAGGATGTCGAGCCCGCCGAGGCCCTCGACGGCGCGGCTGACGAGCTCGTTCGCGAACGCCCTGTCGCTGATGTCGCCGGGGATCTGCACCACGGTGGCGCCCGCGTCCTGCAGGTAACCGGCGATGCGGTTGGCGTCCTTCTGCTCGGACTCGAGGTAGGACATCGCGATGTGGGCGCCCTCGCGCGCGAACGCGATCGCGACGGCGGCACCGATCCCGGAGTCGGCCCCCGTGATGAGCGCCCTGCGGCCCGTGAGCCGGCCGGTGCCGCGGTAGGACTCCTCGCCGTGGTCGGCCTTCGGCGTCAGTTCGGCGTCGGTGGCCGGCTCGGGCTGGTCCTGCTCGTCCGGGGTGATGCTCTCGAATCGTGTGACGGGGTTCTGGAAGACGTACTGGTCGTTGGCCACGACAAACTCCTTCGATGGATTGACGGTCCTTCCACGCTAGGCCGGGCCCCCGGTGCCGCATAGGCCGCTCCTCGACAAGCGGAGAAATGCATCGCCCGGCCTTTGACCCCACCGCGACCGGACCGACAGACTCGGGTGCATGGTGCAGAACGAGGATCACGGGGACGGCGCCGCGCGCGTCTCGCGAGCGGCGGCGGAGTTCGAGTCCGAGGTCGTCTACCTCAACACCGCGTCGCTCGGGCTGCCACCCGCGCGCACCACCGCGACGCTGCAGACGGTGCTTGAGGACTGGCGGCACGGCACGTCGAACCCGATGGACTTCGACATCCCGCTCGAGGAGGCGCGCGCTCACTACGCCGCGATGGTGGGCGTGCCGAGCAGTCGCGTCGCCGTGGGGAGCCAGGTGTCGGTGTTCGCCGGTCTGGTCGCCGCGAACCTGCCGGACGGCAGCGAGGTGCTCACCGCCGAGGGCGACTTCACGAGCATCCTGTTCCCGTTCCTCGCGCAGGAGCGGCGGGGCGTCACCGTGCGCGAGGTGCCGCTCGAGCGCATCCCCGAGTCGGTGACCGCGCGCACGACCCTCGTCTCCGTCTCCTCCGTGCAGTCGAGCAACGGGCGGATGGTCGACCTCGACGCGCTCGAGACCGCCTGCGCCGCGAGCGGCACCCGGGTCCTGCTCGACACGACACAGTCGACGGGGTGGCTGCCGATCGACGCCGGACGCTTCGCCTACACGGTGGGCGGCGGGTACAAGTGGTTGCTTACCCCCCGCGGCACCGCGTTCTTCACTGTGCGCGAGGAGTTCATGGAGGAGCTCATCCCGCATACCGCCAACTGGTACGCGGGAGAGAACCCGTGGACGAGCATCTACGGGTCCCCGCTGCGGCTCGCGGCCGATGCCAGACGGTTCGACGTGTCCCCGGCGTGGCACTCCTGGGTCGGGGCGGGAACGTCGATGGCGCTGCTCGCCGACGTCGGGGTCGAGGCGCTGCACCGCCACGCGGTCGGGCTGTCGGACCGGTTCTGCGCGGCCGTCGGCATCGAGCCCACCGGCTCCGCGATCGTCAGCCTCGCTGTGGACGAGTCCACCCCGGACACCCTCCGCGGTGCGGGCATCGCGGCGGCCATGCGGGCGGGTCGCCTCCGCCTCGCCTTCCACGTGTACAACGCGGAGGACGACGTGGACACCGCGGCCGAGGTGATCCGCCGCCACCTCGTGTGACCCTCCGAGGCACAGCGCGTCCCTTCGACAAGCTCAGGGACCGTATGGGCGCGTCTCCTCGACGGGCTCCGGGCTAGTCGAGGCCGCGGCGGGCGAGGAGCGGCTCGATCACGGCGTCGCGGCCGCGGAAGTCGCGGTACGCCGCCAGCGGGTCCATCCGCCCGCCGACGCCGAGCAGCCGCTCGCGAAAACGGTCGCCGTTGGCGCGGGTGAGGCCGCCGTTCTCCTTGAACCACTCCACGGTGTCCGCGTCGAGCACCTCGCTCCAGATGTAGGAGTAGTAGCCCGCGTCGTAACCACCCGAGAAGGTGTGCGCGAAGTAGGTGCTCGAGTAGCGGGTCGGCACGGCGGGGTTGTCGAGGCCGACCTCGGCGAGGGCCTGCGCCTCGAAGGCCGCGACATCCGTCACCTCGTCGCCCACGCCGATGCGGTGCCAGGCCTGGTCGAGCAGCGCGGCGGCGAGGTACTCGCTCGTCGAGAAGCCCTCGTTGAACGACGCCGCGGCCTGCAGCCGGTCGATGACGTCCTGCGGGATGCGCTCACCCGTCACGTGGTGCACGGCGTAGTTCTCGAGGATCTCGGGCCAGAGCATCCACATCTCGTTGACCTGGCTCGGGAACTCGACGAAGTCGCGGAAGACGTTCGTGCCCGCGAACTTCGGATAGGTGACCTGGGCGAAGAGCCCGTGCAGCGCGTGCCCGAACTCGTGGAACAGGGTGGTGACCTCGTCGTAGGACAGCAGCGTCGGCTGCCCGGCGGGCGGCTTCGGCACGTTGAGGTTGTTGACGACGACGGTCGGCTGGTCGAGCAGCGTGTTCTGCGAGATGAGGGGGTTCATCCAGGCGCCGCCGCGCTTGGAGTCGCGCGTGTAGAGGTCGAGGATGTACAGGCCCACCGGCGAGCCGTCGTCGTTCGACACCTCGAACACGCGGGCGTCGGGGTGGTAGGCGACGAGGTCGGGGCGCTCCTCGAACGTGATCCCGTACACGCGGGTCGCGGCGGCGAAGACGCCGTCGCGCAGCACCCGCTCCGACTCGAAGTACGGCCGGAGCGCCGCGGTGTCCACGTCGTACTTCTCCGCCCGCACCTTCTCGGTGTAGAACGCCCAGTCCCACGCCTCGAGCTCGAAGCGCGGCTCGCCCGCGGCGTCCTGCGCCGCGTCGATCTGCGCCTGGAGGTCCGCGGCCTCGGCCCGGGCGTTGCGGGCGGCAGCCGGGGCGAGGCGGCCGAGCATGGCGGCGACGGCCTCCGGGGTCTTCGCGGTCTCATCGGCGGTCACGTACGCGGCGTGGCTCTCGAAGCCGAGCAGCGCGGCGCGCTCCGCGCGGACGGCGGTGATCTCCAGCACGAGGGCGCGGTTGTCGTGCTCGTTGCCGCGGCTGCCGCGGGAGCGCGAGGCCTCCAGGATGCGGCGCCGCACGTCGCGGTTGGTGAGGGAGGCGAGGTACGGGTGTCCGGTGAAGAGGACGAGCGTCACGAGGTACCTGCCGTCGAGCCCGCGCTCCTTCGCCGCCTCCGCCGCCGCGGCCAGCTCGCCGTCGCTCAGGCCGTCGAGCTCCTCCGCGGAGTCGAAGACGAGGGCGAGGTCGTTCGTGTCGGCGAGCAGGTTCTTCTCGAAGCGGGTGGTGAGGGTGCTGAGCCGCTGGTTGTAGTCGCGCAGCGTCTCCTTCTCCGCGTCACCCAGTCCGGCGCCGGCCAGGGTGAACTCGGTGAAGATCCGCTCCACGAGATACACCGACTCCGGGTCGAGCCCGGCCTCGGCCCGGGTCTCGTGGATCGCCTTGATGCGCGCGTAGAGCGCGCTGTTCAGGCGGATGGCGTCCTCGTGGGCGGCCAGGCGCGGGGCGATCTGCTCCTCGAGCTCGTTCGTGAAGTCGGAGCTGTCCGACGAGCTCTTGTTGAAGAAGACGTGGGCGACCCGCCCCAGCGTGCCGCCGGCGCGCTCCATCGCCGCGATCGTGTTCTCGAACGTCGCTTCCTCGGAGCTGTCGGCGATCGTCGCCATCTCCGCCAGGTGCTCCTCGAAGCCGCGCTCGAAGGCAGGCAGGTAGTGCTCGTCCCGGATGTCCGCGAACGGCGGGAGCTGGTACGGGAGCGTGCTGGGCGCGAAGAAGGGATTGGACGTGTCTGCCATGGATCCACCCTACGGTCGGCCGGCGCCGGACCTCCGTAACACGGCTGGGGAGCCGTTTCCGCACGACCTATAGTGGCCGGATGAGCACCAAGCACGCCGAAGCGTCACCCACCCAGGAGCGGTACACCCACGGTCACCACGAGAGCGTCCTGCGCGTTCATTCGTGGCGCACGGTCGACAACTCCGCGTCCTACCTCGTGCCGCACCTGCGCCCCGGCCTCTCCCTCCTCGACGTCGGCAGCGGCCCCGGAACGATCACCATCGAGTTCGCCGAGCGACTCGCCCCGGGCAGGGTCGTCGGCATCGACGCGTCGGACGACGTCGTCACGCAGGCGCGGGACCGCGCGGCCGAAGCGGGCTCCGCGGCCGAGTTCCAGGTCGCGGACGCGTATGCCCTCGACTTCCCCGACGACACCTTCGACATCGTGCACGCGCACCAGGTGCTCCAGCACGTCGCGGACCCCGTCGCCGTGCTGCGCGAGATGCGCCGCGTCGTGAAGCCGGGCGGCATCGTCGCCGCCCGCGACGTCGACTACGTCAACGTCTCGATCCACCCCCGGCTGCCCGGCCTCGAGGCGTGGGCCACCCTGTACCAGCAGGTCCACCGCGACAACGGCGGCGAGCCGAACGCCGGTCCGCGGCTGCGGGCCTGGGCGCACGCCGCCGGCTTCTCGGACGTCGAGTCGTCCGCGTCCATCTGGTGCTTCGCCTCGCAGGAGGAGCGCGACTGGTGGGGCGGCGCCTGGGCGGACCGCGCGACGAAGTCGTCGTTCGCGGACCAGGCCCTGGAGTCGGGTCTCGCCACGCGTGAGGACCTGGAGTTCATCCGCGAGGGCTGGCTGCGCTGGGCCGCGGACGACGACGGCTGGCTCGGCATGCCGCACGGCGAGATCCTCGCCCGCAAGTAGCAGCAGGCACCGCCCCCGCTGCCCACAGCCTCAGCCGCCGCGCGGAGCAGCCGGGGGACCGGGCGGTCAGTCCTCGTCGTCGAACGGGTCCTCGACAGCGTCCGCGGGCAGGGTGATCGTCGCGGCGTCGTCGCGGTCGTCGTAGCGGATGACGGTGCCGTCGTCGAGCTCGACGACGGGCTTCCGCTCGAGCCAGGTCAGCGTCCACTTCCAGGCGGCGGTGTCCGTGCCGAGCGTGAGAAGGTCGTCCTCCACCGTCTTCACGGCGAGCAGGACGACCTCGGGCAGGGTGGCGGGGGCGTTCTCGCCCACGCTCCAGCGGGTTCCGAGCTGCATGGTCAGGCCTCACTCCATTGGTCGGGCGGCGCGCCCTTCCCCGATGACGCCGGGGAGGGACGCGCCGCGCGGGTCACTGCTCGCTGGGGGCGAGCACGATCTCGGTGACGGCCAGCTCGGCGCCCTCGGTGAAGCGGAGGTCGGCGACGCGGCCGACGGCCGTGATGTCACCCGCCGCCCGCTTGAGCAGGCCGAGCTGCTCGGCCGGCGCGGTGATGACGGCCGACGCGACGGGGGTCTTCTGCGAGGCCTTGGCGTCGGTCTTGGCGCGACGGATGCCGATCAGCGCCCGCCCGGCCAGCACGAGCAGCTCGGGCGAGCCCTCGGCGCCCGCCTCGGTCGCCTCGGTCGCCGCCGGCCAGCCGGCGATGTGCACCGACGCGTCGTGCGACCAGGACCAGGCCTCCTCGGTGGCGAAGGGCACGAAGGGGGCGAAGAGCCTCAGCAGCACGTCGAGCGCGGTCCGCAGGGCGGCGACGGCGGACGCCTGGTCCGCTGCGTCGCCGGACTGACCGTACGCGCGCTCCTTGACGAGCTCGAGGTAGTCGTCGCAGAACGTCCAGAAGAAGCTCTCGGTGACCTCGAGCGCGCGGGCGTGGTCGTAGTCGTTCAGCGCCTGCGTCGCGGTGCCGATCACCTCGGCCAGCGTCGCGAGCATGCTCGTGTCCAGCGGGTTCGTGATCGCCGCGTCGGTGCCGTCCTCGCCGGCGCTGAAGCTGAGAATGAATTTCGACGCGTTGAGGATCTTGATGGCCAGGCGGCGGCCGATCTTGATCTGGGTCGGGTTCTGCGGGTCGAACGCCGCGTCGGTGCCGAGCCGCGACGAGGCCGCCCAGTAGCGCACCGCATCCGAACCGTGGGTGTCGAGCATCGCGGCGGGCGTCACGACGTTGCCCTTCGACTTCGACATCTTCTTGCGGTCGGGGTCGACGATGAAGCCGGAGATGGCGGCGGTCTTCCAGGGCTGCTCGCCGTGCTCGAGCTCGGCGCGGAGCACCGTGGAGAACAGCCAGGTGCGGATGATGTCCTGCGCCTGCGGGCGGAGGTCGAACGGGAAGACGAGGTCGTAGAGCTCCGGGTCGCGCTCCCAGCCGCCCGCGAGCTGCGGCGTGAGCGACGACGTCGCCCAGGTGTCCATCACGTCGAGCTCGCCGACGAAGCCGCCGGCGACGCCGCGCTGGTCCTCGGTGTAGCCGGGGGCGGCGTCGGACGACGGGTCGACCGGCAGCGCGTCCTCGGTGGGCACGAGGGGGGAGTCGAAGACGGGGTTGCCCTCGTCGTCCAGCGGGTACCAGACCGGGATCGGCACGCCGAAGAAGCGCTGGCGGGAGATCAGCCAGTCGCCGGACAGGCCGTTGACCCAGTTCTCGTAGCGCACCCGCATGAAGTCCGGCACGAACGCGATGTCCGTGCCCCGCTTGAGAAGGCGGGCGCGCAGGTCCTCCTCGCGCGCGCCGTTGCGGATGTACCACTGGCGGGTCGAGACGATCTCGAGGGGCTTGTCGCCCTTCTCGTAGAACTTCACCGGGTGGGTGATCTTGCGCGGCTCGCCGAGCAGCTCGCCGCTCTCGCGCAGCAGGTCGACCACGGCGGCCTTGGCCGAGAAGACGGTCTTGCCCGCAAGCTGCTCGTAGGCGGCGCGGCCGCTCTCGGAGGTGATGGCCTCGGGGGCCTCGCGCAGGATGCGTCCGTCGAAGCCGAGGATGGCGCGGGTGGGCAGCTGCAGCTCGCGCCACCAGGTCACGTCGGTCACGTCGCCGAAGGTGCAGATCATCGCGATGCCGGAGCCCTTGTCGGGCTGAGCGAGGTGGTGTGCCACGACGGGCACCTCGACGCCGAACAACGGCGTCGTCACGGTGGTGCCGACCAGAGCCTTGTAGCGCTCGTCGTCGGGGTGCGCCACGAGGGCGACGCAGGCGGGGAGCAGCTCCGGGCGGGTGGTCTCGATGACCACGTCCGAGCCGTCGGGCGTGTGGAACGCGATGCGGTGGTAGGTGCCGGGCTGCTCGCGGTCCTCGAGCTCCGCCTGGGCGACGGCGGTGCGGAAGGTCACGTCCCACAGGGTGGGCGCATCCGCCTGGTAGGCCTCGCCGCGGGCGAGGTTGCGCAGGAACGCGCGCTGCGACGCCACCTGGGACTCGTCGCCGATGGTGCGGTAGGACTGGCTCCAGTCCACGCTCAGGCCGAGGTCGCGCCAGAGCTTCTCGAAGGCCTTCTCGTCCTCGACGGTGAGGCGCTCGCACAGCTCGATGAAGTTGCGGCGCGAGACGGGCAGCTGGTCCGCGGCCTTGGAGCTCTTGTTGTCGCCGCCCTCGAAGGGCGGGGTGAAGTCGGGGTCGTAGGGGAGCGACGGGTCGCAGCGCACGCCGTAGTAGTTCTGCACCCGGCGCTCGGTGGGCAGGCCGTTGTCGTCCCAGCCCATGGGGTAGAAGACCGTCTTGCCGAGCATCCGCTGGTAGCGGGCCACGACATCCGTGTGCGTGTAGGAGAAGACGTGACCGATGTGCAGCGACCCGGAGGCGGTCGGCGGCGGCGTGTCGATCGAGTAGATGGAGTCGCGGGTCGCGCCGGCGCGATCGAACCGGTACGTGGCCCTCGTCTGCCACTCGGGTCCCCACTTGGCCTCGAGGCCCTCGAGTGCTGGTTTCTCCGGAATTCGTGACGTCAAGGGGTCGCTCCAGTTCGATGTATGCGGCAGCGTGTCAGTGAAGAACTGCCTGAATGTCGGATCCCTCTAAGTTAGCGGATGCGACACGAGGGCAATTCGCATCGCTCCGACAACGCGGTCAGGCGACGAAGAAGGGGGCCCACGCTCATGAACAACGGATTTCCGGCCGGCATCGCGGTGCTGGTCAACGGTCTGCCCGGTTCGGGGAAGACGAGCCTCGCCATGGCGCTTGCGGCGGAGCTGGGCTGGCCGTGCCTGTCCCGCGACGCGATCAAGGAGCGCCTCGCGGCGCAGAACCCGCATGACGCCAGCAACATCGTGGGCGCGGTGGCGATGCGCGAGCTCTGGCGGCAGGCCGCCGACCTGCCCGCCTTCGTGGCGGAGTCCTGGTGGTTCCGCCCCCGCGACCTGGAGTTCGCGATGAGCGGCCTCGAGGTCGCCGGCGTGGAGACGGTGGTCGAGATCTGGTGCGAGGTGCCGCCGACGCTCGCGCGCAGCCGTTTCGAGAGCCGCAAGCGCGGGCCGGTGCACTCGATCATCGGCGACGTCGAGGCGAAGTGGTCGGAGTGGTCGGCGGGGGCCGAGCCCCTCGGCATCAGCCCCGTCATCCGGGTGGACACCACGCAGCCCGTCGACATCGAGGGGCTGCGGCGGCGCATCACGGACCTGACGGCGGAGGCCGTCGTCGTCTAGCCTCCGAAGCCGGGCGAGCCGGGCGAGCCGGTGTGCCGTCAGCCGCCGAGCGTCGGCGCGGCCGCGAGCAGCGCGCGGGTGAAGGGGTGCCGGGGGGCCGCGAGCACGTCCGCCGTCGGGCCGGTCTCGACGATACGGCCCTCGGACATGACCGCGACACGGTCGCTGACGTGGCCGATCACGCCGAGGTCGTGCGAGATGAACAGGTAGGCGAGTCCGAGCCGCCGCTGCAGGTCGTCGAGCAGGTCGAGCACCTGCGCCTGCACGGACACGTCCAGGGCCGACACGGGCTCGTCGCAGATCAGCACGCGCGGCCGCGGCGCGAGCGCCCGGGCGATGGCCACCCGCTGCCGCTGGCCGCCCGACAGGTGCAGCGGACGGCGCGGTAGCACCGACGGGGCGAGACCGACCGACGCAAGCAGGGACTCGATGCCACCCGCGACGCGGGCGGGACGCCGGTGCCGCCCGTCGCTCAGCGCGTCCGCGAGGATCTGCCCGACGCTCAGCCGGGGGTCGAACGAGGCGAGCGGATCCTGGTACACGGCGCCCACGAGGCTGCGCCGGGTCCGCCGCTCCCGCTCCGGCAGCGGGCTCCACGGCTGTTCGTCGAGCGCGACGGTGCCGGCGTCGGGCTCGAGCAGGCCGAGCGCGAGCCGGGCGAGCGTCGTCTTGCCCGAGCCGGACTCGCCCACGAGGCCGAGCGTCTCTCCGGCCCGCAGCTCGAACGACGCGTCCTGCACGGCGACGCGCTGCGCCCCGTCAGTACCGCGGAAGGCGCGGGTGAGGTTGCGGCCGGCGAGCAGGGGAGCGGCCGGAGCCGCGGCGGATCCCGTGCCCGATGCCGCCTTGGGGGGCGTGGCCGGGTGGGCCTCGGCGGAGCCGGGAGCCGGCTGCGGGATCGACGGGAGGTCCGGTGACAGGCGCTCGCCCCGCGCCTTACCCGCCGGCACCGCGCGCACCAGCCGCCTCGTGTACTCCTCCCGCGGGTGCTCGAGCACGTCCCGCACCGGACCGGTCTCGACGATGCGGCCCTCCGCCATCACGGCGACCCGGTCGGCGATGCCCCGCACCACCGCAAGGTCGTGGCTGATGAGCAGGATCGCGGTCCCGGCCGCCCGCAGGTCGCCGAGCAGGTCGAGGATCCGCGCCTGCACCGTGGTGTCGAGCGCGGTGGTCGGCTCGTCGGCGATCAGCAGCGGCGGATCGAGAGCGATCGCCGAGGCGATCAGCGCCCGCTGGCGCAGGCCGCCGGACAGCTCACCGCTGCGCTGCCGCGCCCGCAGTTCCGGCTCGGGCATGCCGACGGAGCGCAGCAGGTCGAGCACGCGGTCGCCGCGCTGACGGGGGCCGAACGAGGTGTGCAGCCGCAGCGCGTCCGCGATCTCCCGGCCGACCGGCCGCAGCGGGTCGAGCGAGGCGAGCGCGTCCTGCAGGATGAGGCCGACCTCCCGCCCGCGGATCCCGCGCCACGCACGGTCGGGCAGGTCGAGCAGCGATCGCCCGCGCAGGTCGAGCGCATCGGCGGTGACGGTCGCCCGCTCGCCGGCGAGCCCGAGGACCGTGCGGGCGGTGACGCTCTTGCCGGATCCCGACTCGCCCACGAGGGCGAGGCACTCGCCCGGGGCGAGGGAGAGCGAGACCCCGTCGACCACCGGCGCCGCCCCACCGAACGCGACCCGGAGGTTCGCGATGTGCAGCACGGGCTCGGTCCGGCCGGCCGCGGCCACGCCGCTCACCCCTGCTCCCGCACGCGCTGCTGCAGCCGCCGGCCGAGGACCGTCGTGGCCGTCGCGGTGAGCACGATGAACAGCCCCGGGAAGAAGGTGAGCCACCACGCGGTCGAGATGTAGGTGCGCCCCGCCGCGAGCATCGCGCCCCACTCGGCCGCGGGTGGCACCGCGCCGAGGCCGAGGTAGCTGAGCGACGCGGCCCAGACGATCGCCTGACCGACGCCGAGGGTGCCGAGTACGAACAGCGGCGCGAGCGTGTTGGGCAGGATGTGCCGCACGAGCACCCGCCAGCGGCTGCGGCCGAGCACGGTCGCGGCCTCGACGTAGGCGGACCGGCGCACGGTGAGCAACTGGCCCCGGATGATGCGGGCGTAGCCCGGAGCCGTGGACACGCCGACCGCGATGGTGGCCGTCACGATGCCGGGCCCGAAGATCACGATGAAGAAGAGGGCGAGCAGCAGGCCGGGGAACGCGAAGAGCACCTCGAGCAGCCGGTTCACGCCGAAGTCGACGACGCGGCCGAGCATGCCCGCGGCCGTACCGAGCACGATGCCGCCGACCAGGCCGATGAGCGTCGCCGAGATCCCGAGCAGCAGCGACGGCCCGGTGCCGTGCACAACGCGGCTGAAGATGTCCCGTCCGGACTCGTCCGTGCCGAACGGGTGGGCCGCGGAGGGCGGCCGGAAGGCCTCGAGCGGGCTGATCGCGAGCGGGTCCACCGGTGCGACCAGCTGCGGCAGAAGCGCGGACGCGACGAGGAAGAGCAGCACGAGCCCGGCCGTCGCCTCCCCGACGGCGGGCAGGCGGCGGCCCGCCGTGCCGGTCCCGGCGCGCCGGCGCCCGAAGCCGGCCCGGGCCAGCCGCGCGGACACCTCGAGGTCGCTCATGCGGCGCGCGTCCTCGGGTCGAGCAGCCGCTGGGCGGCGTCGGTGAGCAGCGTGACCAGGATGTAGGCGGCCGCGACCACGAGGACGACGCCGAGGACGAGGGGGATGTCGCGCAGGGTCACCGCGTTCAGCAGCGTCCGGCCGAGCCCCGGGCGGGCGAAGATCGTCTCCACCACGACCGCGCCGCTGACCAGGAAGCCGAACGCCCAGCCGGACAGGCTCACGGCGGGCAGCGCGGCGTGCCGCAGGACGTGCACCAGCCGCACGCCGGCCTCGCTCTCGCCGCGGGCCCGGGCCGACACCGTGAACGGGGCCTCCAGCGCGTCGAGCAGGGACTCCCGCATCACCTGGCCGAGGAATCCGGCCAGCGGGATGGCCAGGGTCACGACGGGGAGCACGAGCCCGGCCACGCCCGGAGTGCTGATGGGCGGGAACCAGCCGAGGCCGGTGCTGAAGACGAGGATGAGCACGATCGCGATCCAGAAGTGCGGCAGGGCGGCGGCCACCACCTCGAGGGCCGAGCCCACGGCAGCGGAGGCGCGTCCGCCCCGCGTCGACCAGGTGGCGAGGGCGAGGGCGAGCAGCCAGGCGACCGCGAGGGCGAGCACGGCCAGCAGGAGCGTGCCGGGCAGCTGGGCGCCGAGCAGCGCCGCGACGTCGGTCCTGAGCGAGTACGAGGTGCCGAGGTCGCCGACGGCCAGGCGGCCGAGCTGGAGGAGGTACTGCACGGCGATGGGCTGGTCGAGCCCGTACTCGGCACGGACGACGGCGAGCGCCTCATCCGACGCCTGGGAGCCGGGGCCGCCGAGGATCGCCTCCGCCGGGTCGCCGGGGATCAGCCGGATCGCGAAGAACGTGAGCGTCGCGACGGCCCAGAGCACGAACACGGCGCCGGCGACCCGGGACGCCCACCAGCGGGCCGCGGCACCGGCCCGCCCGCGGTCGCCCGCGCGCGCCCGGCCGGGAACGGGGGCGGCGCGTCCCTCCCCGGGGGCGCCGGCCCCGCTCACCGGTCGAGCCAGGTGTCGTACAGCGTCGGCGCGGAGACGGTCGGCAGCGCGCGCAACCCCTGCACGTCGTCCCGCAGCAGGTACGTGTTCTGCTGGTCGTAGAGCGGAAGGATGTAGTACCCCTCGAGCACCGTGCGCTGGGCCTCCTCGTAGAGGGCCGCCCGCTCGTCGGGGTCGGACACCTGCGACGCGCGGATCAGGAGGTCGTCGAGCGCGGGGTCGCGCACCTGGGCGTGGTTCGCGAAGTAGCCGCTCGGCGCGGGGGTGGTGCCGGAGCTCTCGTAGAGGATCCGCAGCACGTCCGGTCCCACCTTCGTGTACGGGGCGCTGACCAGGTTGTAGTCGTTCTCGCCGAGCGCGCCGTACCAGCTGCTGAGGTCGAGCGGGTCGAGCAGGACCTCGAATCCGGCGTCCTTCGCGCCTGCCTGGAGCTGCTCGAACAGCGACTGCTCGGCGGGGATGGACTGGTTGGTGCTCACCGGCAGGCGGAGGGACAGGCGCTCGCCGTCCTTCACGCGGTAGCCGTCGGAGTCACGCTCGGTCCAGCCCGCCGCGTCCAGCAGCTCGCCGGCGGCATCCGGGTCGAACTCGAAGAGATCCGGCTGCGAGTAGGCGAGCGGCTCGACGCTCGACAGCGGGGAATACGACCGCTCGGCCGTGCCGAGGAAGAGACCCTGCACCGCGTCGTCGACGTTCACGGAGCGGATGAACGCCTCGCGCACCCGCACGTCGTCGAACGGCGGCTTGCCGGAGTTGAGCTCGAGGCGGTTCGACGAGCCGGGGCGGGGCGCGTCGAGCTCCTGCAGGCCGTCGGCGTTCTGGGCCTGCACGATCGTGTCCGGCTGGGCGTTGTCGATGACGTCGACCTCGCCCGCCTGCAGCGCCGCGTACCGTGACGCGGAGTCGGGCAGGAAGCGCCACTCGATGCTCTCCAGGTACGCCGGGCCGTCGTGCGCGGCGTCCCCGGGAGGAGACGTGTAGTCGTCGTTGCGCACGAGGGTGATGGAGCTCTGCCGGTCCCAGGACTCGACGGCGAACGGGCCCGTGCCGATGGGTGCGGCGCAGTTCGCGTCCATCCCGCGGGCGATGCCGGCGGGGGACTGGATGGCCAGCCACGGCTGCGAGAGGGACTCGAGCAACGCGCTGTCCGGAGCGCTGAGGGTGAGTCGCAGCGTGCGCGCGTCGACGGCCTCCGCGTTGGCGACCTTGCCGAGCGCGAGGTAGCCGGTCGAGGACAGCGTCTCCGGATCCTGCACGTGGGCGAGGTTCGCCCGCACGGCCTCCGCGTCGAGCGGCGTCCCGTCCGTGAAGGTCACGCCGTCGCGGATCGTGAACGTCCAGGTGAGGCCGTCGTCGCTCTGCTCCCAGTCGCTCGCGAGCCAGGGCAGGATCTCCCCGTCCTCGTCGAGGGACACCAGGGACTCGAGGTACTGGGTGCTCACGAGGGCCTGCGGGTAGTTGCCGCCGACGTGCGGGTCGAGGCAGGTGGGCTCGGCATCGCCGGAGGCGTAGGTGAGGGTGCCGCCCTCGATCGGCTCCCCGCCGCCCCCGTCGCCGCCGCCGCCGGAGGAAGCGGGCGCGGAGCAACCCGCGAGGAGCAGCAGAGCGGCTGCGGCCGCCGCGCCGGGGATGGCTGGAGAACGTCTGGCGCGGAACATGCGTCTTCTTCCGTCGGGGCTGATGGCCCGGTGCGAGCCGGGCTTCGATCTACAGGACACAATTGATGTACGCGGTACATTTATTCCGTCGGACCCCATCCTACGGAAGCGGAGCGCCCATGCCGGACGTCAGAACGCCCCGTCGGGGGCGGCCCACAGCATCCTCCCGGGCGGACCTCGAGGACGCCGCGGCCGAGCTGTTCCTCGAGCGCACCTACGCCGCGACGTCGGTGGCGGACATCACCCAGCGCGCCGGCGTCTCCCGCACCACCTTCTTCAACTACTTCACCGCCAAGAGCGACGTGCTCTGGTCGACGTTCGACCGGAACATCGGGCGGCTGGCCGGCTGCCTGGCCGGTGCCGCTGCGGAGACGCCGGCCATGGCGGCCGTGCGGGCCGCCTTCCTGGAGGTGGTGTCGCCGATCGGCCCGGAGTCGGTGCCCTGGGCGCTCACGCAGCAGGAGCTCATGGGCACCCGGGAGGTGCTGGAGTCGTCTGGCCTGCGCCGCTTCATGGAGCAGGCGGCCGTGCTCCGCGGCTTCCTCGCGCGCCGCACCGGCATCCCGGCCGCCGATCCGCGGGTGCAGGCGGCCGCGTTCGCGGCCCTCGGGGCGGTCGCGGCGGCCGCGGGAGCCTGGGCGGGCGACGGCGTGGGGCGCCGGCCGCTGCGGGACTACGTGGACCACGCCCTCTCACCGGTGTGCGCCGGGTTCGACGCCGCATTCGGGGCCGACGGCGGGACGCAGCGCGGCTGATCCCGCAGCGTCCGGGCAGAGCCGGCTCGAGG
Organism: uncultured Microbacteriaceae bacterium; assembly: GCA_947487835.1. Taxonomy (GTDB): domain Bacteria; phylum Actinomycetota; class Actinomycetes; order Actinomycetales; family Microbacteriaceae; genus Planctomonas. The sequence goes on along the minus strand of CANKXX010000001.1, from coordinate 443,736 downwards.
CGCGGGACTACGGCAGCGGCTCGACGACCGCCCCCTCGGCGGGTATGCCGGACTCCCTGCCCTCGGCCTCGCCGTGGCCGCGCGGCCACTCACGGTAGCGCCGGAACGCCATCGGCACCCCGCGGGCGACCGACAGGTCCGCGCTGTCCATGACCTGCGCGTGGAGGTGGGGCTGGGTCGAGTTGCCGGAGTTCCCGCACTCGGCGAGCCGCTGTCCCGTGCGGACGGCGTCGCCGGGCCGTACCCGCAGGGACCCCGCGCGCAGGTGGACGAGCGCGACGAAGGGGCCGCCGCCGGGCAGGCGCAGGATCACGTGGTTCCCGGCAATGGCGTGCACTCCCTGCCGGAGGCGGCCGCGCTGCCCGAGCACGTAGGGCACGAGGGCCAGCTGCGACCGTCGCGCCCCGTGGTCGGGCTCGCCGTCGTGCGCCACCAGGACGACGCCCTCCGCGGGGGCGAGGATCGGCCGGCCGAACGCCACGAAGCGGTCCGCCGGCTCCGTCGCGAGTGCCGTCCGCCAGTCCCGCCGCCCGGCCGTGCGCCCCCGGCGGTCGACGCCGACGAAGTCGATGGCGTACCGCTCGCCGAGCAGGTCCGTGCCGTGGCTCGGCACCCGCCGGGCCGGGCTGTTCTGCACGAGCCACCGGCCCGTGAACGGCAGGCTCAGCAGGACCTCTCCGGACGGCAGGATCTCGGTCATCGCCGCAGCCTAGGTGCACGCCCGTGAACGGGCCACCCCCCCCCGTCGTGCCGCCCGCTACACTGGGGGCACAGGCATCGATCCGGCCATCACCGGGGAGCCTTCGGAAGAACCGCAGCCATCCCGTTCCGGCGGGACGGTGCGCAGTAGAACCGAACGGGGCTGGCCCGTCACAGCCAATGAACAAGCGGCCCGGCGCACTGGACGACAGGGCGCCGCGGCAAGCGGGGTGGTACCGCGGTGCCCGCCGGAGAACCGGCGGACGGCGTCCTCGTGCAGATTCTGTCCTGCCAGGAGAGCCATGACGTACCCCCGCCCGCCCTACGAATCGAGCGCCTCGGATCCGTCCGAGACCGCGCGCGCCGACGCCCCGCAGCGGGCCGTGAGCCCGTCCCCGAGCTTCCCGGAGATCGAGGAGGGCATCCTCGCGTTCTGGAAGGGCGACGACACCTTCCAGGCGTCGATCGACCAGCGCGAGGGCTGCACGGAGTGGGTCTTCTACGACGGCCCGCCGTTCGCCAACGGTCTGCCGCACTACGGCCACCTCCTCACCGGCTACGCGAAGGACCTCTTCCCGCGCTTCCAGACGATGCGCGGCAAACAGGTGCACCGCCGCTTCGGCTGGGACACGCACGGCCTGCCCGCCGAGCTCGAGGCCGAGCGGCAGCTGGGCATCAGCGACAAGAGCGAGATCGAGAAGATGGGCATCGCCGCGTTCAACGGGGCCGCCCGCGACGCCGTGCTGCGCTACACCGGCGAGTGGCAGGACTACGTCACGCGCATGGCCCGGTGGGTCGACTTCGAGAACGACTACAAGACCCTCGACATCACCTTCATGGAGTCGGTCATCTGGGCGTTCAAGCAGCTCCACGACAAGGGGCTCGCCTACGAGGGCTACCGCGTGCTGCCGTACTGCTGGCGCGACCAGACGCCGCTGTCCAACCACGAGCTGCGGATGGACGACGACGTCTACAAGACGCGCCAGGACCAGACCGTGACGGTGACGTTCCCGCTCGTCGGGATGCGCGCCGAGGCGCTCGGGCTCACGGGCGTGCGCGCCCTGGCCTGGACGACGACGCCCTGGACCCTGCCGACCAACATGGCACTCGCCGTCGGGCCGGACATCGAGTACTCCGTCGTACGCAGCGGTCCGAACGCGACTCACGACTCCGAGGCCCCGGACGGCCTGGCGGAGCACCACCCCGCGCACGCCGACACCGAGGTGCGCGGCGCCGAGTACCTCATCGCGTCCGACCTGCTCGGCGGCTACGCGAAGGACCTCGGCTACGACTCCGCCGAGGAGGCCCGCGCCGGCGTGGCCTTCACCATCCGCGGCGCCGAGCTGAACGGCGTGCAGTACGACCGGCTGTGGGACTACTACGCCGACACCGAGAAGTACGGCACCCAGCACGCCTGGCAGATCCTGGTGGCCGACTACGTCACGACCACCGAGGGCACCGGCATCGTGCACCAGGCCCCGGCCTACGGCGAGGACGACCAGGTCGTCTGCGCCGCGGCCGGCATCCCCGTCATCCTGTCGGTCGACGAGGGCGGCCGCTTTCTGCCGCTCATCGAGGAGGTCGCGGGCCTGCAGGTGTTCGAGGCGAACCGCACCCTCACCCAGATGATCAAGGGGCAGGGCCGGCTGCTGCGGCAGGCGAGCTACGAGCACCCCTACCCGCACTGCTGGCGCTGCCGCAACCCGCTCATCTACAAGGCGGTCTCCAGCTGGTTCGTGCGCGTGACCGACTTCCGCGACGACATGGTGCGCCTGAACCAGGATGTCACCTGGGTACCGGACAACGTGAAGGACGGCCAGTTCGGCAAGTGGATCGGTAACGCCCGCGACTGGTCGATCTCCCGCAACCGGTACTGGGGCTCGCCCATCCCGGTGTGGAAGAGCGACGATCCGGCGTACCCGCGCATCGACGTCTACGGCTCGCTCGACGAGCTCGAGGCGGACTTCGGCGTGCGACCCACGGACCTGCACCGCCCGTACATCGACGAGCTGACCCGGCCCAACCCGGACGACCCGACGGGCCGCTCCACCATGCGCCGCATCACTGACGTGCTGGACGTGTGGTTCGACTCCGGCTCGATGCCGTTCGCCCAGGTGCACTACCCGTTCGAGAACGCGGAGTGGTTCGACACCCACAACCCCGCCGACTTCATCGTCGAGTACATCGGCCAGACCCGCGGCTGGTTCTACACGTTGCACGTGCTGTCCACGGCGCTGTTCGGCCGCCCGGCGTTCAGCAACGTGGTGAGCCACGGCATCGTGCTCGGCTCGGACGGTCAGAAGATGTCCAAGTCGCTGCGCAACTACCCGGACGTCAACGAGGTGTTCACCCGCGACGGATCCGACGCGATGCGCTGGTTCCTCATGGCGAGCTCGGTGCTGCGCGGCGGCAACCTCGTCGTCACCGAGGAGGGCATCCGCCAGGGCGTGCGGGAGATGCTGCTGCCGCTCTGGAGCACCTGGTACTTCTTCTCCCTGTACGCCAACACCGCGAGGCCCGACGGCACCGGCTACGAGGCCGTCTGGCGCACCGACTCGGCGGACGTGCTCGACCGGTACATCCTGGCCAAGACCGGTCAGCTCGTCGAGGACGTCACGGCGGACCTCGAGGCCCTCGACAGCTCGCTGGCCTCGGCCAAGCTGCGCGACTTCGGCGACGTGCTCACGAACTGGTACGTGCGTCGCTCGCGTGACCGGTTCTGGGCCGGCGTCGGAGCGGACGGCGCAGACACCGGCGCGTTCGACACGCTCTACACCGTGCTCGAGACCCTCACCCGGGTCGCCGCCCCGCTGCTGCCGCTGGTCGCCGAGAGGATCTGGAAGGACCTCACCGGCGGGCGCAGCGTGCACCTGACGGACTGGCCGGACGCCTCGGCGTTCCCGCGCGAGGATGCCCTGGTCGCCGCGATGGACTCCGTCCGCGCGATCAGTTCGACCGCCCTCTCGCTGCGCAAGCAGTCGGGGCTGCGGGTGCGCCTGCCGCTGTCGTCGCTCACCGTCGTGACGACCGACACCGCCGGGCTCGCCCCGTTCGAGGCGATCCTGCGCGAGGAGTTGAACGTGAAGTCGGTCCGGCTCGTCGAGTTCGAGGAGTCGAGCGCCGAGCGCTTCGGCGTGACGTCGCGGCTCACCGTGAACGCCCGCGCCGCGGGCCCGCGCCTCGGCAAGAACGTGCAGACGGTCATCAAGGCCGCCCGCGCGGGCGACTGGACGGAGAGCGACGGAACCGTCGTCGCCGGGGGCATCGCCCTCGAGGAGGGCGAGTACGAGCTCAAGCTCGAGGCGTCGGGCACGGCGTCGGGCTCCGCGCTCGCGCTGCTGCCGGCCGGCGGGTTCCTGCTGCTCGACACCGTCGTCACGCCGGAGCTCGAGGCCGAGGGTCTCGCCCGCGACGTCATCCGCGCCGTCCAGGACGCGCGGAAGGCGGCGGGGCTCGAGGTGAGCGACCGCATCTCCCTGTCGCTGGCCGCGAGCGATGCGGTGTCGGAGGACGCGATCCATCAGCACGGCGGTCTCATCTCAACCGAGACCCTGAGCGAGGAGCTACGCGTCGTGCGCGAGGATGCTGTCAGCGGGGACTCGTGGAAGGCTGTCGGCCAGGGCTCGCAGGTGCGGATCGAGGTGGCGAAGCGATGACCGACAACACGTTCGACGACTCCGAGGACGCGCTGTACGAGCGCGCCGCCGACGAGGTCTACGAGGCGCTGCTCCAGCGCTCGGGGGAGGGCGCGCCGCAACCGCGGCTGACCGCGACCCGCCGGGCTGTCGAGGTGCTGGGCGACCCGCACCGGGCGTACCCGGTGATCCACATCACGGGTACCAACGGCAAGACGTCCACGAGCCGCATCAGCGAGAGCATCCTGCGCGCCTTCGGGCTGCGCACGGGCCTGCTCACCAGTCCGCACCTGCAGCGGTTCAACGAGCGCATCGTCATCGACGGAGAGCCCATCTCGAACGAGGCGCTCGCCCGCAACTGGGACGAGATCCAGCCGTACATCACGCTGGTCGACGACGAGCTCGAGGCCGCGGGTGAGCCGCGCCTCACGTTCTTCGAGGCGCTGACCGTTCTCGCGTTCGCCTGCTTCGCGGACGCGCCGGTCGACGTCGGCGTGATCGAGGTCGGCATGGGCGGCGAATGGGACTCCACCAATGTCGTCGAGGGCCAGGTGTCGGTGTTCACGCCCATCTCGCTCGACCACACGGCCCGGCTGGGCAACACCGTCGCCGCCATCGCCCGCACGAAGTCGGGAATCGTCAAGCCGTCGACCGACGTGGTGTCCGCGGCCCAGCCCGCCGAGGCGCTCGCCGAGCTGCGCCGCGCGGCGGAGCTCACGGAGTCGACCTTCTCGGTGCAGGGCGAGACCTTCGAGGTCGAGTCGAACACCGTCGCCGTCGGCGGCCAGGTACTGACGGTGCGCGGTATCGCCGGACGGTACGAGGACGTCTTCCTCCCGCTGTTCGGCGACCACCAGGCGCAGAACGCCGCGGTCGCGATCGCGGCGGTCGAGACCTTCATCGGCGGTGGTGATCACGCCCTCGCGCAGGACGTGGTGGCCGAGGGTCTCGCGACCGTGACGTCGCCCGGACGGCTTCAGGTGGTGGGCGTCGAGCCGACCGTGCTGGTCGACGCGGCGCACAACCCCAGCGGCGCGGAGACGCTCGCGAAGTCGATTCCGCTGTACTTCACGTTCGACCGCGTGGTCGCGGTGATCGGGGTCCTCGCGGACAAGGACGCGAAGGGCATCGTCACCGCCCTGGATCCCGTCGTCGATGAGTTCGTCGTGACGCAGGCGCCGTCGGACCGCGGATCGGACGTCGACGAGCTCGCCGCGACGGCCGTGTCGGTGGTGGGAGCGGACCGGGTCACGGTCGAGCCCAACGTCCGCACCGCGCTGGAGACCGCGCGCGACCTGGCGGGCGAGTCCGACAAGGGCGCGGTCGTGGTGGCCGGGTCGATCCTCCTCGTGGGCGAGGCCATCGGCATCGCCGCGGACGAGGGGTGGAAGGGCGCATGACCGTAGGAACCCCGGACCCGTCGCCCGAGCCCGCGCGGCCCGCCCGCCCCGTGCGTCGGCGGAGGACGCGCTCCACGCAGGAGTCCCTCGGCTCGATCGTGCTCGGCTTCGAGGTGATCGTGGTCTTCCTCGCGGCGCTGGTGGCGTTCGGCCTCCGCGCGCTCCCGCCGGTCACGGCGTTCGTGGGCGGCGGCGTGCTCATCGTGATCATGCTCGTGACCCTCGGCCTGCTCCGCTACCGCTGGGGCTTCGCGGTCGGCTGGGTCGTCGAGATCGCGATCGTGGCGACCGGGTTCGTGCTGCAGGCCATGTTCGTGGTCGGCGGGTTCTTCGCCCTTCTCTGGGTGTACTGCATGATCCAGGGCGCTCGGATCGACCGCGAGAAGGCGGCGGCGCTGCGCGCGCAGCCGGACGAAGGACCAACGGTCGAAGGACCGACGGAAACAATCTAAGGAGAACTCATGACCGCACCCGTGGAGGAAACGCTCGTCCTGGTGAAGCCGGACGGCGTCGCCCGCAACCTGACGGGCGAGATCATCCGGCGCATCGAGGCGAAGGGCTACAAGCTCGTCGACCTGAAGATGGTGCAGGCCGACCGCGACCTGCTCGCCCAGCACTACGAGGAGCACGTGGGCAAGCCGTTCTACGAGCCGCTCGTCGAGTTCATGGAGTCCGGGCCGCTCGTCGCGATCCGCCTCGCCGGCAACCGCGTGATCGAGGGCTTCCGCTCCCTCGCCGGCACCACGGACCCCACCACGGCCGCGCCCGGCACCATCCGCGGCGACCTCGCCCGGGACTGGAGCGCGAAGGTGCAGCAGAACCTGGTGCACGGGTCCGACTCGCCGGAGTCCGCGGCCCGCGAGCTCGGCCTCTGGTTCGGCTGACCCGTCGGTCCCCGCTTCCCCCCGGTTCGTGACGCCCGGCGGTGCCGGTTCGTGACCGCCCCTGCGGTCTCGGTTCGTGACCGCCCCGGCGTGACGTCCCGCGGTCCCGAATCGTGACCGCCCCTGCCCAGGCAGGAGGATCTTGCCCAGCTTCAAGCCGGGCAGGATCCTCCTGCCTGGGCAGGAGTGCGTGTGGGCAGGGGAAGTGGGCAGGAGTGCGTGTGGGCAGGGGAAGTGGGCAGGGGTGCGCGCGAGCTCCGGGGGCGCAGCCCGGGGTCAGCGGTAGCGGCGGCCCTCGTCCCGGCGGAACAGGAGAAGCGCGAGGGCGAGTGAGAGCATCGTCCAGGCGGCCCAGCCGATGACCGACCACGCCGGCACGGTGCCGCCGCCGACGGCCCAGACGACGATCTCCCGGGCCTGCCGCGACGGTAGAACGCGCGAGAAGACCTCCAGCCACTCGGGGAACGCCTGCGGCGGCAGGAACAGTCCGCCGCCGAACGCGAGCCCGAACATGAGCACCTGCACCACCGCGATGGCGGCCTTGGACGGCATCGAGTAGCCGATGGCGATGCCGAGGAACATGAACGGCAGGGCCGCGAGGGCGAGCGCCACGAGGCCGCCGAGCAGACGGTCGGGGCTGGCGGTCGCCTCCGTCAGCAGTGCGCCGAGGATCACGATGGGCAGCACGGACGCGAGCCCGAGCAGCCCGGTGGAGAACACCTGGGCGAGCACGCGGGAGATGCCCGGCGCGGGCAGGGTGCGCAGGTAGGGATCCCAGGGCTTCTCGCGGTTCTCCGCGATGGTCAGCCCGAAGCTGAAGAGCGAGTTGGCGAGCACGGCGAAGACGCTGAGCGAGATGACCGCCTGGGTGGCGAAGAGCGGGTTCTCCGCGACCTGTCGCTGCGGCACGACGAAGAACAGCAGGGACAGCGCGGGGAAGACCAGGCCGCCGATCACGGCGATGGGCACGCGCAGGGTCTCGAGCAGCGTGTACTTGGCGTGCACGGATGCCAGGCGGAGGACGGTCACGGGCGCGGCTCCAGACGGGACGATGCGGTGAGGGAGAGGAAGGCCTCTTCGAGGGTGGCGCCGCGGACCGTCAGGTCGGCGAACGGGAGGCCGGACCGGACGAGTGCGACGAGGAACGCGTCGGAGTCCTGCACGGACAGCGTGAGCACGTCGTCGTCCTCGCGATCGGACCGCAGGATGCCGGGAAGGGCTTCGATCGCGGCGGGGTCGCTTGTCCGCAGTCCCACGAGCCGGAGGCCGACGCGTCCGACGACGTTGCCCAGGGTGTCGTCCGCGAGCACGCGGCCGGCGCCCATCACCACGACGCGTTCCGCGAGCGCCTCGATCTCCTCCAGGTAGTGGCTGGTGACCACCACGGTCGCCCCGGCCTCGTGCTGGCGCCGGAGCACCTGCCAGAGCGTGCGCCGGGCGTCGACGTCGAGTCCGGTGGTCGGCTCGTCGAGCAGCACGAGCCGGGGCCGCCCGACGAAGGCGAGGGCGACGCTCAGGCGTCGCCGCTGCCCGCCGGAGAGCGCTCCGGTCTGCCGGCGAAGCAGGTCGGTGAGGCCGAACTCGTCGGCGAGCTCGGCGGGCGAGAGCGGCTCGGGGAAGTGCCGGCCGACGAAGTCCATCACCTCGCCGACGCGGAGGGTCGGCGGGAGGGCGGTCTCCTGGGGCGTGCTGCCGAGCGCTCGGCGCGACGCGGCGTCCCGGGGGTCGCCGCCGAACAGCCGCACCGCGCCGACGGTCGGCCTGCGCAGCCCCTGCAGGAGCGACAGGACCGTCGACTTGCCGGCCCCGTTCGGCCCGAGCAGGCCGAGGATGGTACCCGGCTCGATGGCGAGGCTGACGTCGTCGACGGCGGTGATGTCGCCGTAGCGCCTCGTCACGCCGTCGAGGGTCGCGAGCGCGGTCATTCCTGTCCTCCCCATTCCTGTCATCGCTGTCATCGCTGTCCGTCCTGTCCGTCCTGTCCGTCGAGGAGGGAGGTGAGTGCCTGGGTGTAGTCCTCGAAGGCGCGGCGTCCGGTCGTCGTGAGCGCGAGGTAGGTCACCGGCGTGCGCCCGGAGTGCGTCTTGTAGACCTCGACGTATCCCGCGTCCTCGAGCTTGCGGAGGTGCGTCGAGAGGTTGCCCGCGGTCATGTCGAGCAGCTCCTGCAGGCGGGGGAAGGAGATGCGGTCGCCGACGGGAATGCGGGCGAGGGTCGCGGTCATCCGCAGGCGGGCCGCCGCGTGGATGACGGGATCGAGTTCCATGCGTCAGCCCCGGGCGCGGCGCAGGCCGATGGCCGTGACCACGGCGCCGACCAGGAAGGAGCCGCCCCCGCCGATGGCCAGCACCAGATTGTTGCCGGGCTGGCCGGCGAACGGCGCGACGGATCCGACGACGAGGAGCACGATCCCGAGCACCAGCTGCGAACGGCTGCGCCACAGGGCGGCCCCGCCGAGGTACAGCGTGCCCGCCATGAGTCCGTAGGCCGAGGGGAAGTAGACCGAGGCGAGCTCGGGGGAGAGCCCGTTGGAGATGAGGCCGATGCCGAGGGCGGCGAAGGCGAACCCGGACAGTGACCAGGAGATGCCGTAGACGGCGCCCGGGAAGTCGGAGGCGCCGCGGACGCCGGCGTTGATGCGCATGCCGAAGATGGCCGAGGCCACGACGGAGGCGGCGAGAAGGAGGGCGAACGTCCACCCGGCGACCGCTCCGGGGATGCGGAACCACGGGTTGCCGCCCGGCCAGGCGGACCACAGCACGAGGAACCCGACGAGCCAGGCGGTGCCCCAGATGCCGTAGAGCCAGGGGATCGGGGCGAGCAGCGCGGAGTCCACCCGCCGCTGCTGGCTCTCGAGGAGGGCGAGCATCTCGGCCGGGGTCGGTTCGTCCGGGTCACTCCCGATCCGGGGCGCGTTCTGCGCGGCGGCGGTGGCGTGGGCTTCCGGGATCTCGGCCATGCGACTCTCCTTCGTGAAGCGCTTTGCAGGGGTGGCTACTTTGTAACACAAAGCAGAGGCCGTGTCACCCCTCCCGATCGCGTCCTACTCACCCGCCCCTGCCCAGGCAGGGGCATCCTGCCCAGGTTCACCCTGCGCACGATGCCGCTGCCTGGGCAGGAGTACGAGAGCGCGGGGAGCGCGGGGAAGGTCAGCCGAAGAGGATGAGCGGCAGGCGGGGGAACACCGCGAGGATCACCAGCACGATGGCCGCGTAGTTCGCCACCACGATCACCCAGGTGAAGGGCAGGGCCGCGGCCGCCAAGCGGCGGAGGCGGCGCGGCGTCGGTGTCAGCCCGCGGGCCGCGGTGTAGACGAGCGAGATCCAGAACAGCGGGATGGTCACGGCCCAGACGAGCATGCACCAGGGGCAGAGCGTGCCGATGGAGAAGACCGTCTGGATGAAGAGCCAGGTCACGAAGAGCCAGGCCAGCGCGAGGCCCAGCACGAACAGCGCCCAGAACCAGCGCGCGAAGCGGGCGCCGGCCAGCAGGCCCAGCCCCACCGCGACGGGCGCCACGAACCCGGCGACGCCGAGGAGCGGGTTGGGGAACCCGAACAGCGAGCCCTGCCAGCTCTCGATCACGGCTCCGCAGGACACGAAAGGGTTGAAGTCGCAGCCGAGCGACTCGCCCGGGTTGCGCAGCAGTTGGATGCGGTCGAGCACCAGCACGAAGGAGCTGTACGCGCCCACCAGGCCCGTCAGAATCAGCATCAGGGCGTATGCCACGGGCCGCTTCGAGGCGGCCGCGGGCAACATGCGAGCGAGTATGCCACAGGCGGAATCCGTCCCGACTGGGAAGGCGTGCGATAATGGCTGCTGGTCGGCACACCGCGAGTGACGGCCCGACGAGAGTCTTTCCGGGCAGGTACCGGACCACTTAGGCATTGCCGGTGTCGACTTCCGGGTTCCGAGCGGTTGTGACGGACCACGAGAGCACGACGAAACGAAACAGGCTTGGGACCCCCGCAGCAGGCGGATCCCGAAAAAGGATCAGTGCTCCTGCACCGCAGGACGCACGCGAGAGAGTAACCGCAACCGATGGCGCGGCCAACGGGAGCGGTCTAGGAGTGCACCAGCAGTGGTGGAGAAAGACGAGAACGTAGGAAGGTTCCGCGCCCGGCTATTCGGACGCAAGACCGCACGACGGTCGACGGGGCAGTCCCGGAACGAGGACGGGCAGGCCAGCGCGGCGCCCCGAGTTCCGGGCACGCAGGGGAGCCAGGCTCCCGCGGCCCCGGACGACCTCCACACGCGCGCCCTCGAGCAGGGCGCCCCAGCCAAGAAGGCGGATGATTCCGTGCAGGACGACACAACGAAGGACGCGTTCGAGAACGCGGACCAGGACGACACCACGACGGCGGGAACGGCCGGGACGACCGGGGGAGGCGACCAGCAGGGCGCCCAGACCGGGTCTTCCGCCCCCGAGCAGCAGAAGCTGCCCGCGCGTCTCCTCTCCACGACGACGCTGCTGTTCCAGGCGCCGGACATCCAGCCGCTCCCGCCGCTGCGCCGGGGCCGCACCGACTTCGACGACCGCGACGAGATCGAGGACCGCGACGACCGCGTCCGCGACGACCGCGTCCGCGACGACCGGGTCCGCGAGGACCGCGACACCCCCGACGAGGACGTGTCGCGCGTGCGGCGCCGCTCGCGCCGCCGTTCCGGCGACGAGAACCGTTCGGGCGACAACGACCCCGAGAACACCGTCATCAAGGTGCGCACCCCGCGCGAGCGCGAGCCCGAGCTCATCACCGAGCCGCAGCGCATCAAGGGCTCGACCCGTCTCGAGGCCAAGAAGCAGCGCCGTCGCGACGGCCGCGACGCCGGCCGCCGCCGCCCCGTCGTCACCGAGGCCGAGTTCCTCGCCCGTCGCGAGTCGGTCGACCGCACCATGGTCGTGCGCTCGAAGGACGACCGCATCCAGATCGGCGTGCTCGAGGACGGCGTGCTCGTGGAGCACTACGTCGCCCGCGCGCAGGAGGCGTCGCTCATCGGCAACGTCTACCTCGGCCGCGTGCAGAACGTGCTGCCGAGCATGGAGGCCGCCTTCGTCGACATCGGCCGCGGCCGCAACGCGGTGCTCTACTCCGGCGAGGTGGACTGGGACGCCGCCGAGACCGGCAACCAGCCGCGCCGCATCGAGCTCGCGCTGAAGCCGGGCGACAAGGTGCTCGTGCAGGTCACGAAGGACCCGGTGGGCCACAAGGGTGCCCGCCTCACCAGCCAGATCTCGCTGCCCGGCCGCTACCTCGTCTACGTGCCGAACGGGTCGATGAACGGCATCAGCCGCAAGCTGCCCGACACCGAGCGCGCCCGGCTGAAGAAGATCCTCAAGGAGGTGCTCCCCGAGAACACCGGCGTCATCGTGCGCACGGCGGCCGAGGGTGCCACCGAGGAGCAGCTGACCCTCGACGTGAACCGCCTCACGTCGCAGTGGGCCGAGATCCAGCGCCAGGTCGAGACCCAGTCCGCGCCGTACTCGCTGCACAGCGAGCCCGACCTGCTCATCAAGATCATCCGCGACGTCTTCAACGAGGACTTCACGAAGCTCGTGATCGCCGGGGACGACGCCCAGGCCACCATCGAGAACTACCTGCGCTCCGTGGCGCCGGACCTGATCGACCGGGTCGAGCGCTACGAGGGCTCGGTCGACGCGTTCGACCAGTTCCGCATCAGCGAGCAGATCGAGAAGGCCCTCGACCGCAAGGTGTGGCTGCCCTCCGGTGGATCGCTCGTGATCGACCGCACCGAGGCCATGACGGTCGTCGACGTGAACACCGGCAAGTTCGTCGGATCCGGCGGCAACCTCGAGGAGACGGTCACCAAGAACAACCTCGAGGCCGCGGAGGAGATCGTGCGCCAGCTGCGGCTGCGCGACATCGGCGGCATCATCGTCGTCGACTTCATCGACATGGTGCTCGAGACGAACCGCGACCTCGTGCTGCGCCGTCTGCTCGAGTGCCTGAGCCGCGACCGCACGAAGCACCAGGTCGCCGAGGTCACCTCGCTCGGTCTCGTGCAGATGACGCGCAAGAAGCTGGGCCTCGGCCTGCTCGAGTCCTTCAGCGAGAACTGCGAGGTCTGCGCCGGCCGCGGCATCATCGTGCACCACGACCCCGTGACCAAGCACCGCCAGACCCCGCAGCCCGAGATGACCGGGCGTCGCCGCGGCAAGGGCGGCAACGCCGGCTCGAACAACGGCAACGGCAACGGGGGCAACACCGGCTCCGGCGGCTCGAACGGCGGCAACGGCGGCAACGGCAACGGGGGCCGCGGATCCGACTCCGGTCCCGCGCCCAAGACCACGCACGCCATCACCGAGGACGCCCGCAACGCGCTCGCGAAGATCGCGACCAGCACCATCGCCGTGCAGCACGAGAAGCACGTCGAGGACCCGACCGTGCCCGACGTCGCCGTCGAGGAGCCCGTCGTGCAGCCCGCCGCGTCGTCGGCAGGATCCGCGTCCGACGCGACGCGCGACGCGACCACCTCGGCACCCGCGGCTGCCGCTCAGGACGAGCCGCAGAGCCCGGCCGCCTCGGCGCCGCAGGGTGGAAGCAGCCGCCGCGGCGGACGCCGCCGCGCGTCGGCCTCCGGTCGCAGCCCCCAGGGTCTGACCGCCGAGGTGATCACCGCGCCCGTGACCAGCCCCGAGCCCGTCGCGGCCCCCGCACGCGAGGCCGGGGCGAGCGACGCACACGCGGCCGAGAAGACCGCCGCGTCGTCGATCGATGCGCCGGTCGAGACGCCCGTCGCCATCCTCGACATCCCGCTCGCCCCGGCGCACCACTCGGCGCCGAAGGTCAGCAGGCAGGACGCGGAGCAGCTGCTCGGCTCCGTGCTCGACGCGCTGCCGGAGCCCAAGGAGCCCGGTAAGGGCCGCTCGCGCAGCCGCCGGGTGAGCACGGCGACGCTGTCCGCGCCGATCCTGCCCCCCACGGGCGAGTAGCCCGGTCCGGCGGAAGCCGGGACTTCGAACAAGCGGGCGGGGCCGTCGCGATCAGCGGCGGTCCCGCTGCCGTACCCGGAGGCCGCTCGCGGCGAGCCGGGTCACGAGCTCGCGGTTGCTCACGGGCAGCGCGCCCGCGGCGACCAGCTCGTCGTACCGCTCCTGCGGCACGTCGTAGTGATCGAGGTCGAAGCTCCGGCGCGGCACGCCCGTGCGCGCCGCGAAGGCGTGCAGCTCGTCGAGGGTCGAGTCGCTCACGAGGTGGGACCAGAGCGTGCCATGAGCCGGCCACATCGGGCGGTCGAGAAGCACGGTCATGGTCAGATCCTAGAATCGATGGGGCCGTCCGCGCGCCCCGCTCGGCCTCGTGCGGAGTGCGCGACACGCGGCGCCACTGCCCGGCGGAGCGGGTTTGACCGGCTAGCCTCGATCAAGTAAAGTTGACCGCTGGCGTGCGTTGGGTTGAGCCTACGGAAACGCCAGCAGACTTCCTTGAGTTGAGACATGACGTCTCGATCGGACTCTCCGGTTCGAGGATCGGCATGTCCTTTACATCAGGACCCCAAGAGAAATTAGGTACGAGAAGTGGTTTACGCAGTAGTGCGCGCCGGTGGCCGCCAGGAAAAGGTCGAGGTCGGCACCATCGTCACGATGGACCGCAAGAAGGCTGACAAGGACGGCAACGTGCAGCTTCCCGCCGTGCTGCTCGTCGATGGCGAGAACATCACGTCGGACGCCGCGTCGCTGGCCAACGTCACCGTGACAGCCGAGGTCCTCGGTGACCTCCGCGGCCCCAAGATCGTGATCCAGAAGTTCAAGAACAAGACCGGTTACAAGAAGCGCCAGGGCCACCGTCAGGAGCTCACGCGCGTCAAGGTCACCAGCATCGCGTAACGCGCGTCCGCGTCACTAGAAGAGAGATAAAGACATGGCACACAAAAAGGGAGCGAGCTCCACTCGCAACGGTCGTGACTCGAACGCTCAGCGCCTCGGCGTGAAGCGCTTCGGTGGCGAGGTCGTCAACGCGGGCGAGATCATCGTCCGTCAGCGCGGCACCCACTTCCACCCCGGCGCCGGCGTCGGCCGTGGCGGGGACGACACCCTGTTCGCCCTCGAGGCGGGTTCGGTGCAGTTCGGCACCAAGGGCGGCCGCAAGGTCGTCAACATCGTCGCAGCCGCGGTCTGACCCGGCTCTCGATCCTCTGCTGAACGGGCGGGCTTCGGCCCGCCCGTTCAGTGCTTAACCCGCTGGCGTAGCCGAGCATCGGCTCGCCGCACCCGAATGAAAGGACGGTGAGGAACCCCATGGCGACTTTCGTCGACACAGTGACCCTCCACCTCCGGGCGGGCAACGGCGGGAACGGCTGCGTGTCCGTCCGACGCGAGAAGTTCAAGCCCCTGGCCGGACCCGACGGCGGCAACGGCGGCCACGGCGGCGACATCGTGCTCGTCAGTGACGCGCAGGTGACGACGCTGCTCGGCTACCACCGCGCGCCGCACCGCTCGTCGTCCAACGGCGGACCCGGCATGGGCGACCACCGCGCCGGCGCGAACGGCGAGCTCCTCGAGCTGCCCGTGCCGGTCGGCACCGTGGTGAAGGACGCCGACGGCAACGAGCTCCTCGACATGGACGAGCCCGGCATGCGGTTCGTCGCGGCCCCCGGTGGCCAGGGCGGACTCGGCAACGCGGCGCTCTCGACCACGAAGCGCAAGGCGCCCGGCTTCGCGCTGCTCGGTACTCTCGGCTGGGAGGGCGACGTCGTCCTCGAGCTGAAGACGGTCGCCGACGTCGCGCTCGTGGGCTACCCCTCGGCCGGCAAGTCCAGCCTCGTGGCGGCGCTGTCCGCCGCGAAGCCGAAGATCGCGGACTACCCCTTCACGACCCTGCACCCCAACCTCGGCGTCGTGCAGGCGGGCGAGACCCGCTACACGATCGCGGACGTGCCCGGCCTCATCGAGGGCGCGAGCGAGGGCAAGGGACTCGGGCTCGAGTTCCTGCGCCACGTGGAGCGCTGCACCGCGCTGCTGCACGTGCTCGACTGCGCCACCCTCGACCCGGGACGCGACCCGATCTCCGACCTCGACATCATCCTGCACGAGCTCGCCGCCTACCCGGTGCCCGAGGGCCAGCTGCCGCTGCTCGAGCGCCCTCAGCTCATCGCGCTCAACAAGGTCGACGTGCCGGACGCCAAGGAGCTCGCCTCCTTCGTGCGGCCCGAGCTCGAGTCCCGCGGCTACCGCGTATTCGAGATCTCGGCCGCCTCGCACGAGGGCCTGCGGTCGCTGTCCTTCGCGCTTGCCGAGCTCGTGGAGGCCGACCGTGCCGAGCGCGCGCTCGCCCCGGTCGCTCCCCGCATCGTGCTGCGGCCCAAAGCCGTCGACGAGCAGGGCTTCGTCGTGCGGGTCGAGGGCGGCACCTACGGCAACGTGTACCGGATCCTCGGCACCAAGCCCGAGCGCTGGGTGCAGCAGACCGACTTCACGAACGACGAGGCCGTCGGCTTCCTCGCGGACCGGCTCGCCAAGGTGGGCGTGGAGGACGAGCTCTTCAGGGCCGGTGCCTCGACCGGTTCCACCGTCATCATCGGCCCCGGGGACGGCGTCGTCTTCGATTGGGAGCCCACCCTCAGCTCCACGGCCGAGCTCATCACGAGCCCCCGCGGCACGGATGCGCGCATCGACCCGTCGAGCCGCCGCACGAACGTGAAGCGGCGCCAGTCCTACACCGAGCGCATGGACGCGAAGGCCGAGGCGCGGGCCGAGCTCGAGCGCGAGCGCGCGGCCGGCCTCTGGGCGGACGATGACGGTACGCAGTCGTAGCGACATCCCGGCTGCGCGCCGGGTCGTCGTCAAGGTGGGATCCTCGTCGATCAGCGGCGACAACGCGGGGCAGATCGAGCCCCTCGTCACCGCTCTCGCCGAGCTGCACGGGCGGGGGAGCGAGGTCATCCTCGTCTCCTCCGGCGCCATCGCGACGGGGATGCCCTACCTGAAGCTCGACTCCCGGCCGGACGACCTCGCCACCCAGCAGGCCGCGGCGGCGGTGGGGCAGAACGTGCTCATCTACCGCTACCAGGACAGCCTCGACCGGTACGACATCGTCGCCGGTCAGGTGCTCCTGACGGCCGGCGACCTGGAGCACCCGACGCCGCGCAGCAACGCGAAGCGCGCGCTGCACCGCCTGCTCGGACTGCGGATCCTGCCGATCATCAACGAGAACGACACCGTGGCGACGCACGAGATCCGGTTCGGCGACAACGACCGGCTCGCGTCCCTCGTCACCCAGCTCGTGGGCGCCGACCTGCTCGTGCTGCTGTCCGACGTCGACGCCCTGTACACCCGGCCTCCGCTGGAACCGGGTGCGGAGCGCATCGCTCACGTGCCGTACGGCGACGCGCTGCACGGCGTGAAGATCGGCAGCGTGGGCACCGGCCTCGGCACCGGTGGAGCGACGACCAAGGTCGCAGCGGCGCGACTGGCGACGTCGGCCGGTGCCGCGGTGCTGCTTGCCGGGACGCCGCAGGTGGGCGAGGCCCTTGCCGGCGGGCAGGTCGGCACGTTCTTCGACGCCGCCCCGGCCGCCGCCCCGGTGTCGACGCCGGTCTCCTCTTCGGTGTAGCCCCGCTCCTCGCGACCCGGCCGTTCCGAATTCAGGCTCAGCGGCGACACGCCGCATCCGGGGCCTCCGAACTACGGCGTGTTGCAGCACGGCCTGAATTCGGAACAGGGTGACCGGGTGCAGCGCCTAAAATGCCGGTATGTCCGACACCCTCGTGCGCTCCTCCATCGACGAGCGCCTGCAGGCCGCCAAGACGGCGTCCACCGTGCTCGCCACGGCGACCGCAGATCAGAAGAACCGCGCCCTGCAGGCCATCGCGGATGCGGTCCGCGGCAACATCGAGCGGATCACCCCCGCGAATCGGCAGGACCTCGAGAACGGTCGCGAGAAGGGCCTGTCAACGGGTCTGCTCGACCGGCTCACCCTCGACGAGGCCCGCCTCGGCGCCCTCGCCGACGCGGTGCTCGAGATCGCCGCTCTCGTGGACCCGGTCGGTGAGGTGCTCGGTGGCAAGACCCTGCCCAACGGGCTCAAGCTGAGTCAGGTGCGCGTGCCCTTCGGCGTCGTCGGCGCGATCTACGAGGCCCGGCCGAACGTGACCATCGACATCGCGTCGCTCGCTTTGAAGAGCGGCAATGCGGCCGTGCTGCGCGGCGGCAGCGCCGCCGAGAACACGAACCGCGTGCTGGTCGAGCTCATCCAGGACGCTCTGGCCTCCGTCGGCCTCCCGTCGGATGCGGTGCAGACGGTCGACGACTTCGGCCGGGAGGGCGCCAACCGCCTCATGCGCGCCCGCGGCTTCGTCGACGTGCTCGTGCCCCGCGGCAGCGCCGACCTCATCAACACCGTGGTCGCCGAGTCCACCGTGCCTGTCATCGAGACCGGCGCGGGCGTCGTGCACGTGTTCCTCGACGAGAGCGCGGCCGAGGACTGGGCCGTGGACATCGTCCGCAACGCCAAGGTGCAGCGCCCCAGTGTCTGCAACGCGCTCGAGACACTGCTCGTGCACGCCCGCGCGGCGGAGCGCCTGCTGCCGCCCGTGCTGGGTGCCCTCGCGGATGCGGGCGTGACCGTGCACGGCGACGAGCGCGTCCGGGCGCTGTTCCCGGCCGCGGTGCCCGCGACCGAGGACGACTGGCGCGCCGAGTACTACACGCTCGATCTCGCGGTGGCCGTCGTCGACGGGCTGGACGAGGCGCTCGAGCACATCGCGACCTACTCCACGCACCACACGGAGTCGATCATCACGAACGACCATGCCAACGCGGAGCGGTTCCTCGCCGAGGTCGACTCCGCGGTGGTCATGGTCAACGCCTCGACCCGCTTCACCGACGGCGGCCAGTTCGGCTTCGGCGCGGAGGTGGGCATCTCCACCCAGAAGCTGCACGCCCGTGGTCCCATGGGTCTCAGCGAGCTCACGAGCAGCAAGTGGCTGGTGCGTGGCGCGGGGCACGTTCGCCCCTGACCGTGCTCTAGGCTTGTCCTCGGGCGCCCGCGCGCGCCCGCCACTCGAACGGAGTTCTCGAATGCACCTGCTCTACGTCCTCGCAGCCGAATCGGAGTTCGCCCGCGAGCTGCCGTTCCCCGCCTGGGTCTTCGGGGTCATCGCGCTCGTGCTCTTCTTCGTGTTCGGGTTCGTGACGTTCACCTACCGCGACGTCGCCAACCGGCACCGCGCGAAGTTCGACCGTGGTCCCGCTCCTGAGCAGGGACACGGTTCCGGCACGGGCCACTAGCGTTCCGCCCGTGTCGCTGAACCGGACGAACAGCCACCGGCCCCGCATCGGTGTGATGGGCGGGACGTTCGATCCCATCCACCACGGCCACCTGGTTGCGGCGAGCGAGGTAGCGCAGTCGTTCGACCTCGAAGAGGTCATCTTCGTGCCCACGGGCGAGCCGTGGCAGAAGCGCGCGGTCAGCTCCGCCGAGCACCGGTACCTGATGACGGTCATCGCCACGGCGGCGAACCCCCGCTTCACGGTCAGCCGCGTCGACATCGAGCGCAAGGGTCCCACCTACACGATCGACACGCTTCGGGATCTGCAGAAGGAGCGTCCCGACGCCGACCTGTTCTTCATCTCCGGCGCGGACGCGATCTCGCAGATCCTCAGCTGGAAGGACGCGCACGAGCTCTGGTCGCTCGCGCACTTCGTCGCGGTGACCCGTCCGGGCCACGCTCTGACGGTCAGCCAGCTCCCGGACGGCGACGTAAGCTTGCTCGAGGTCCCGGCGCTCTCCATCTCCTCGACCGACTGCCGCACCCGTGTCGGGCGCGGGTTCCCCGTGTGGTACCTGGTCCCCGACGGCGTGGTCCAGTACATCTCGAAGCACCACCTGTATCGGAGCCCCTCATGACGAACGAGCCGGGGAGCAGCGTTGCGACGCCCCTGAGCCGACGTCAGCTGCGCGAGCTCGAGCGCCGCCGTGCGCTCGAGGAGGCCGGCCAGGATCCGGACGCGCCCCCGGATGCGGCGGACGCCGAGGCGGGGCACGGCGAGCCGGACGGCACCGTTCCGCCCGAGGCCGTCGCCGCACGGATGGACGGCGCGCGCCCCGACTCCGGCATCGGCGAGAACCCGGGCAGCTACGAGGAACTGGCGCGCGAGCTCACCCTCGACCGGCAGTTCAGCCGCCGCGAGCTCCGCGCCCTGTACGAGGCCCGCGAGGCGCAGCGGGTTGCTGCGGGTGACGGTATCGCCGCTGCGGACGCGGACGACGTGGGGAACGCTACGGCCACAGCGGAGCGCACCGAGCCCGTGCCGGAGTCGAGCGCGCCGAAGAACACGGACACGGCGGACGCCGCGCCGGACGATACCGAGACGGCGGGCACCGAGCCGGCGGACGCCGAGCCGGAGTCGACCGCGCCGGAAAACACGGACACGGCGGACGCCGAGTCGGAGGCCGAGCACGAGGCCCTGCTGCTCGGGACCGAGTCGGCGAGCGAACCCGCGCGCGCGGCCGAGTCCGAGGCGGAGCACGACGCCCTGCTGCATGACACCGAGGCGCAGCCCGCGCCCGCCGCCGACGTCGAGCATCCCCTGCCGCAGCCCCTGACGCTGAGCGCGGACCCGAGTTCCGGCGCAGACTCCGATGCCGACTCCCAGCCCGTCGAACCCGTCCTCGACGCCGACACCGCGGGCGACCTCCTCATCACATCGCCGGTCGTGTACGGCACCACGCCGGAGCACTGGACCGGCGCGGACGAGGACTTCGCTGTCGCGACGTCGACCATCGTCCTGCCCCCGCCGTCCGGCCCGGCGGACCCGCAGCCGACGCCCGCTCCGGCCGGTGAGGTGATCGTCACCGGCACCATCGATCTGCCTCCCGCGCCGGCGGCGAGGGGCGGCCACCCCGACCGCTACGACTCCGCCGAGATCGACCGCCTCATCGACGCCGCCGACGGCGTCGATCAGTTCGAGTCCGAAGCGGCTCCCGTGCGTGCCGTGCCGGCGACCCTCGGCGCGGCCTCCGCCGGATCCGCCGTGCGGGTGGCACCCCGCCGGGGCGTCACCCTCCCCGTCGTCCTTGCCGGCACCGGCGGCGTGCTGCTCGTCGGCGTCGGCGCCCTCCTCGTCGTCGCGCTCGGCATCCGCTGATCCGCGACATCCATGTACTGCCCCCTCACCCGAAGGATCCCGTGACCGCATCTGCACATTCCGTTGAGCTTCTCGAGGTGGCCGCCAAGGCCGCCGACTCCAAGCAGGGCGAGGACCTCGTCGCCCTCGACGTCTCCGGCCCCCTGCCGCTGACCGACATCTTCCTTCTCGCCTCCGCCCGCAACGAGCGGAACGTCCTCGCCATCGCCGACGAGATCGAGGACAAGCTGGCCGAGGCGGGCACCAAGGCGCTCCGCCGGGAGGGTCGCAACGAGGCCCGCTGGGTGCTCCTCGACTTCGGCGACCTCGTCGTGCACGTCTTCCACCAGGAGGATCGCGCCTACTACTCGCTGGAGCGCCTCTGGAAGGACTGCCCGGTCGTCCCCATCGACCTGCCGCAGGTACCCGCCTAGGCTCTTCCCGGAGGAGGCCGGCCGCCGGGCCGGAACTAATGCCGCTCGAGGGAGAACGACCATGAAGTGCCCGAACGACGCAGCAACGCTCGTGATGAGCGAGCGCAGCGGGGTCGAGATCGACTACTGCCCGGAGTGCCGCGGCGTGTGGCTGGACCGCGGCGAGCTCGACAAGATCCTGGACCGCGCGGCCGCGGAGTCGTTGCCCGCCGCGCCGCCCGCGCACGCGTCGTTCCCGACGGAGCCGGCCCCGTTCCCGGCCGAACCGGAGTACCGCTCGCGCTACTCCGAGCCCTTCCCGGAGTCCCGCGGTGATCGCCGGGACGACGACCGCTCGCACGGCGGGTACGGCGACCGTCGCGGCGACGACCGCTCCTACGGCGGGTACGGCGACCGCCCCGGCCAGGGGCAGTACCGGCGGAAGCGCAAGGACAGCTGGCTGAGCGAGCTCTTCGACTGACGGGAGGACGCCGGGCACCGATCGGTGTCCGGCCTTTTCCGTCTCGAGCCGCCCGTGTGTACGAAGCACCCCTCAACGTGTAGTAATCTTGTGGAGTTGTCTTCCGGGAACGGAAAACGACATGGGTCTGTGGCGCAGTTGGTAGCGCACCTGCATGGCATGCAGGGGGTCAGGGGTTCGAATCCCCTCAGATCCACCAAACAGCCGGTCAAATCGGCATCTCGCGAGATCGATATGGTCCCTGCGGCACTCTGCTGGAGAGCTGGGCTGCAATCCGGCACCGCCACCGGAACGGACGTGTCGGCCGGCTTCTGTCGCTGCGGTTTCGGTGCGCTGCGTCTGCTCCTCAGCAGTTCCGGCGGCGTTCTGTACTGAACGGACCGGAAGCGTATCCTGTGGTGATGGAGAACGCAGTCGCCGCACGTCTCGGCCGCCCCCGGGAGTTCGACATCGACGACGCGCTGGAGAACGCTCTACAGGTCTTCTGGTCGAAGGGCTACGAGGGTTCCAGCCTCACCGACCTCACCGGTGCGATGGGCATCACGAAGACGAGCATGTACGCCGCCTTCGGCAACAAGGAGCAGCTCTTCCGGAAGGCGGTCGAGCGGTATACCGCCGGGCCGGCGTCCTACGGTGAGAGGGCCCTCGAGGCGCCCACAGCCCGCGACGTCGCCTTCGCCCTTCTGCATGGGGCGGTCACGGCGACGACGACGCCGGAGAGCCCGCCCGGCTGCTTCGGCGTGCAGGGTGCTCTCGTGACCGGAGAGGGCAGCGCTCCGGCTCGGGACGTCCTCGTCGAATGGCGGAAGGCCGGTGGTGCTCGACTTGCGGACCGCTTCGAGCGCGCCGCTCAGGAGAACGACCTGGCTCCGGGCGTCGACCCCCGGCAGCTCGCGATGTACTACATGACGGTCGCCTACGGAATCGCGGTCCAGGCGGCGACCGGGACGGCTCCGGAGGACCTTCACGCGGTCGCGGACCGGGCCCTCGCGGCCGGGGGCTGGGCGGAGGGACGGACCGGTCAGGACGACTGACCGGCCCGTCGGAAGCAGTACCGACGACGCGTCGTGCCTGCCGGGGCACGAATCAGTGGTCAGGCAGGGGAGCGAGGTCTCTCATCGGCCGGGCGACGAGAACGCTGAGCACCATGAGGGTCCAGGTGGCCGCTGCCACCACGGCCGCGGCCTGGAGACTTACGGTCTCGGTGAGGATCGAGGCGACGACGATCCCGATCGACGGAGCGACGGTGACCGCGGCGTTCTGCACGCTCAGCACCCGCCCCCGCACACGATCGGGGATGCGTTCGAGCATGAGGACGCCCGCGACGCTGGTGAACAGACCGCTCGCCACTCCCGTCGCGAAAGCGCCGACCACGACGGTCGGGAAGTTCGCCAGAGACGCCATGGTCGCGATACCGACCGCGGCGCCGCTGAGGCCGCCTCCGAGCCAGGCGCGTCGCCCGCGGCCGGGGCGTGCGACCGTGGCGTACACCCCGCTTCCGAACAAGAGCCCGAGCGCGAGCGCACTCAACACGAGACCGAGCGCCGCCGGCGCGTCGGCCTCGGTGAAGTAGACGGGCAGGATCAAGCCTCCGAAGGCGCTCGTGACCGCACCGGCGACGAAGGTCATCGCGAGCAGCATCACGAGGAACGGCGTGCGGAAGAGAACGCTGAACCCCTCACCGAACTCGGAGACGACGTTCCTCCGTGGGTGCCGGAGATCCTTCGTCACCGCGCCCGCCGCGTGAGGAATGAGCAGGGTGACCGCGGCAGCCGCGAGAGACAGCCCGGCGGTGATCCAGAGGACCGCGCTTCCCCCGAGGACGCCGGTGAGGACACCGCCCGCCGCCGGACCGACGACGATGGCTGCGGCGCCCAGGCTCTCCCGCACCCCGATCAGCCGCTCCGACGACAGGGGGCTCGTGCGCACGATGGCCGGCAGGAGGGTTTCGCGGGCGGTGATGCCGGGGATGTCGCCGAGGGCGCCGAGAGCTCCGAACAGGATGAACCAGCCGATGTCGAGGTCGGTGATGACATCGATCAGGGGGAGCGCCGCAATGGAAAGACCCGAGATCACGTCGGTCACAATGGACGACGTACGCCGGTTGACGCGGTCGATCACCACGCCCATGAGGATTCCCCCCGCGAGGGCGGGGAGTGCCGTCGCGGCCGCGACGGTGCCGGCCCCGATCGCGCTGCCGGTGGTCTGGAGGATGATCAGCGGCAGCGCGACCGCCGCGATCGCGTTACCGAGTGTGGAGAGCACGTAGGACGCGAGGTACGCGATCGTCAGGTTCATGCGGTGAGTCTCAACCGTGTCGCCGCGACACGGTCAAGCGTCGGCGTCACCCGAGCCCTGGGGAGCGGGTGACGCTTCGGGGGGCTTCGAGTCCGTCGCGGCCCACCTCTCCCCGGCCAATGACGCGATCATCCACATCTACTCAGAGCTGGTGGATCGGGATCACCCATGGCTGAGTAACCCGACCGGGCGGCCGTCGAAGAGTTCGCGAGTCACGCATTCGTCGACGCAACCGCGGATCCCGCGGCTTGGCGAGTTCTATACCGTTCGGTACTTATCTGCTAGCGTGAGCGAGAACGAGCAAGGATGCTGCCCACCCACCGCCTTCCGAGGCGGACACGAAGGAGACGACACGATGGAAACCACCACGCTGGGAAGCCTCGAGGTATCGAGGATCGGCTTCGGCGTCATGGGAATGTCCGCTTTCTACACGGGCGCGGGGCGCGATGACGAGTCCGTCCGCACCATCCATCGCGCCCTCGATCTGGGCGTGACCCACCTCGATACGGCAGAGGTCTACGGTCCGTACACCAACGAGGAGCTCGTCGGCCGGGCGGTGGCCGGAAAGCGGGACGGCGTCGTCATCGCGACCAAGTTCGGCCTCATCTCCCACTCCGGACGCCCTGGCGCGGACAGCTCGCCGCACAACATCCGCACGGCCCTCGAGGGGTCGCTCCGCCGGTTGCGGACGGATCACGTCGACCTCTACTACCAGCACCGCGTCGATCCCCTGACGCCGATCGAGGACACGGTCGGGACCCTCGCGGAACTGGTGACGGAGGGCAAGGTCCGTTACATCGGGCTCTCCGAGGCGGGCGCGGACACGATCCGCCGAGCCCACGCCATCCACCCCGTTTCGGCCGTCCAGTCGGAGTACTCGCTCTGGACGCGCGACCCCGAGGCAGAGGTCCTTCCCGTGCTGCGCGAACTAGGGATCGGTTTCGTACCGTACTCGCCGCTCGGACACGGATTCCTCACCGGCAGCATCCGGACCCTCGACGGCCTCGACCCGGACGACTGGCGCCGCTCGAACCCGCGGTTCACCAATGGCAATCTCGAGCGCAATCTCCACATCGTCGACGAGGTGCACGCCGTCGCGAACGAGGCGGGCGTCACCCCGGCTCAGGTCGCGCTCGCCTGGCTCCTCGGGCAGGGCGAGGGCATCGCTCCGATCCCGGGCACCACCAAGATCGCCCGGCTCGAGGAGAACGTGGCAGCCGCCGATCTCCACCTCACCCCGGAGCAGCTCGCTCGCCTCGACGCCCTGCCGGCTCCGGTGGGAGACCGGCACGACGTAGGCGGCATGGCCGCCATCGACCGCTGACCGCGGCCGTCGAGGATGCAGGAGACACGGACGCCGATCTCGTTCGGCCACCGCCGTCGGTGTTGCAGGGTCTTCACCAGCTGAGGAGGACGAGCGCGACCGTCGCGGCCACGGCGAAGAGACTCGTGCACAGCACGATCGCGACGACTTCCTTCTCCGTCTCGATCACCGTGGTTTCCCGCGCTCCCGATCGAGCGTCAGGGGAGACCGAACTTCCGCGAAGATGCGCGGCGAGCAGCACCGCAACGACGAGGCACGGGATGGCCACGGCGCCGGCGATCACCAGGACTACCGGATGGATCGTCGCGAGGAAGCCGGGACCGGCCGCCCCATCGACTGCGACGGGGGGAACGGCGCCCGCAACCGAGGCGATCAGTTCCGGCACCTGATCGACCGCGGTCATCAACCACGCGTAGGGGGTGTTCACGTCTACAGCTCCTCCGACCCCGGTGGGGAAGCAGTTGATCGACTGCGTCCACGCGGGTGCACCGAATGCAGTAAAGGCCGTGTAGTCGGAACAGGGTCAAGCGCCGCGTCGGGGACGAGCCGGCGGGGGTGGTCCGAGTCGAGGGTGGTCGTCGAGAGAGCGCACGGCACGCGGCACTTGACCCTGTCCCGAGGACATGGTCTTGGCTGGTGACCATCATGACGACCGGGATCCGGCCGCGTACCGATCGGAACGGAGTGCTGAATGCCCTGGAGCACGAGTGAGCTCGCGAGACTCGCAGGGACGACCGTGAACACGGTGCGCCACTACCATCGCGCGGGTCTGCTCGAGGAGCCCGACCGGACGTCGAACGGCTACAAGCAGTACGGCGGCCGGCATCTCGTCCGCCTGCTGCAGATCCGACGGCTCCGCGATCTCGGTGTCCCGCTGGCGCAGATCGAGTCGGTCGGACCCGAGGGTGCCGCTCCTGAGGAGGGGCTCCTCGCGATCGACGCCGACATCGCGGCGAGCATCGAGCGCCTGCAGCGCGCGCGGGCGGAGATCCGGGCGATCCTCGCGGGGACCTCGACCACCGACCTGCCTCCCGGATTCGAGGACGTCGCGCAGCGCTTGTCGACGCCTGAGCGGTCGCTTCTGCTCGTGTACGAGCAGCTGTACGACGAGGAGGCGATGGCGGATCTCCGGACCATGGTTGAGTCGGAGCCCGGGGACGGCAGTGCGGAGTTCGAGGCGCTAGCCGCGGACGCCGATGACGAGGCCCGGCAGCGCATCGCCGAGCTGTTCGCGCCGGTCATCGCGCAGCACATCACGGACTACCCCTGGCTCAGTGAGCCGACCGATCACCTCTCGAAAGGGCCGCGCGTGACGGCGGAGACATTCGTCGAGACCGTCACCGAACTGTTCAACGAGGCGCAACTCGACGTGCTCGGCCGGGCGAGCACCATGGCCCGGGAACAGGTGGACGCGTCGAGTGCCGACTCCCGCGGCGACGACAACAACGACCAAGAAGGACGGAACACATGACGGATCAGCCCGAACTCCATCCGACAGGGAGCGCCCCCGCGGTGCCTTTCGGCGAACCGCTGCTCGTCGAAGACGTCTTGCTCCTGCTGTTTCAGCCCGACTCGGGCACGATCGCGGGCGAGAACATCCTGTTCTACGTCCTGGCGGGTGCGGTGCTCGGTGACCTGACGGTCCAGGAACGCATCGAGGTGAGGAAGGCCGGAGCGCTGACGAACCGCATCCACACCCTCGGCGTGACCACCGACGCCGACGCGCTCCTCGCGCCGGCGCTTGAGTACATCCAGCGCACGCCGCGGAACGTGCAGACGGTGCTCGCGGCGATCGGGCCGAACCTCCGCACCCCCGTCCTCGACCGTCTGGTCGAGCGGGGCGACCTCGCCCGGGAACACGGCCGGACCCTCGGCATCTTCCCCTCCACGAAGCTCGCCCTCGGGAGCGATCGCCGAGCGGAGCTCGTCGACCGCGTGCGCGCGGTCCTCACCGACGGTGAGACGCCGGCGGTGCGGACAGCCGCGAGTATCGCCCTCCTCTCGGCGAGCGGCACGCTTCCGCAGTTCGACAGCGAGATCCCCTGGAGCGGCGACGTCTACACGCGCGCCAAGGCGATCGAGCGGGGCGACTGGGGTGCCGCCGCGGCGGGATCCGCGGTTGTCCGCACGCTGACCGCGACCGTCGCCAGCGCACTCATCGCGGCGGTGGTCGCGCCGCGCTCATGATCCACCCCGGAAGAGAAGGGCATGCTGCCAGGATGCGCACGCGGGCCTGGACTGCGTGAACACAGACACGGGGCCAGGACGAGGAGGACCATGAACCCGAGAAGAACGATCGTCGCCGCACTGCTGACCGCCGCCCTGACCGCCGCATCGACTGCTTGCAGTACGACTCAGCCGACTGCGCCCACGGCGCCCGAGCGGACCGCGTCGCCTGCGCCGCCGTCCGCTGATGCCGTCGACGTCAGTGTCGACCTGATGGTCCTCGAGCAGGAGTTCGATGCCCGCGTGGGCGTCAGCGCGATCGACACCGCCACCGGCGTGTCCATCGCACATCGGGCGGATGAGCGA
The DNA here is from genome assembly GCA_947487835.1 of uncultured Microbacteriaceae bacterium. Classification (GTDB taxonomy): domain Bacteria; phylum Actinomycetota; class Actinomycetes; order Actinomycetales; family Microbacteriaceae; genus Planctomonas. Next base: position 415,985 of record CANKXX010000001.1, on the reverse strand, counting down.
TTCGGCTACGCATCCACCCTCAAGGCGCTCGCCGCCGGAGAGTTCTTGCACGACGTTCCCGCGGATCAGCGCGACGAACGGGTCACCTGGACCGGCGCGGACATCGCGGTCGCCGGATACTCTCCCATGACCACGGAGCGGCTGACCGACGGGGCCACCATCGTCGAGTTGGCGGAGGCGTCCGTGCGGGTCAGCGACAACACCGCACTCAATCTCGTCCTGAAGCGCCTCGGCGGCCCCTCGGTGCTCGACGCGGGCCTCGAGCGACTGGGGGGACACCACCTCCGAGGTGGTGAACGTCGAGGACGACCTGAACGACATCGAGCCGGGGAGCACCGAGGACACCAGTACGCCGGCTGCGTTCACCAGCAACCTGCGCGAGCTCGTCACGGGCGACTACCTGGCGGAGCAGGACCGCGACCTGCTGCTCGACTGGATGAGTGGCAACGCCACGGGTGACACCCTGATCCGTGCCGGCGCCCCGTCAGGCTGGAGCGTCGCGGACAAGTCGGGTGGAGCCGGGGGCATCCGCAACGACGTCGCCGTCGTCACGCCGCCCGGCCGTGCCCCGATAATCGTCACGGTGTTCACCGCTCGGCACGACCCCACCATGAAATACGACGACTCACTCGTGGCGCGCACCGCAGAGGTCGTCCTCGCGGCACTCGTCTGATTTCTCGTGCCCGTTGCGCGCTGGTCCCATCGCCGCTGGTCCGCGCACACGCCAGCACGGGCGAGGGCGGCGTCCTCAGGTGGTAGTCCGGTCGGGAATCCTGAGGTCTTCCACTGCCGCCAGCACCCGGTTCCGGCGACGAGCCTCTAGGACGAGCAGCACGGTCAGGAAAACCACGGCGGCGACCTCGAGAACCAGGAGCCACGGCCAGACGACGCCGAAGGGCAGGGCTGACTTCCCACCCCCGGCCAGCAGACCCAGCGCCATGCCCGCCATGGACGGCAGGATCACGCGGGTCGCCCGTTGTTGCCCGAGGAGCATCGCCCGCACCAGGGGAGCGGACTCCGGTGTCACCGCCTTCCGCCCCCGCAACTGCATCCCGATGTCCTTCTGCTGGGTCTTGTTCAGTACCCGGAAGGGATGCTCGAGGTCGGTTCCGCCGAACGGTTGCAACAGGCCGCGCCGGCGAGCAACCAGCCAACTCGTGACAGTCACGACGAGTCCGACAGCCGCGATCGCGAAGAACCAGATCTGGAACGGGTGGTCCCGTGACGAGGGCACCGCGAGGAGCAGCCACATCACTGACATCCCGGCCAGGGCCGCCTGCAGCGACAGCCCGACAACGGTCGTCCCGTGCTCCAGAACGCGCTCGGCGCGCCGGTGCGCCAGAGCGAGATTGTCCTCGGGCGGGAACTCGTCAGCCGTCATAGCTACAACCAACCACAGGTCGTCGGCACGGCGCGTGAGCGCCAGCCGGACGTGATCGGTCTGGCCGCGATGCTGCTCGGTGCGGGGGCGTGGTGGTTGTGGGCGAGAGCACGGAAGGCCATCCGCTCCGCAGAGACAGGGCGGAAGGCCAGCGACCCGGCGAGCCGGGCCTGAGGCGGCCACGAGGAGTGCACGAGCGGTCCTCGGGCTCCGTTAGACTGGCCAATCCGGGTCTGTGGCGCAGTTGGTAGCGCACCTGCATGGCATGCAGGGGGTCAGGGGTTCGAATCCCCTCAGATCCACCCACGGCCTCCTGTGAGGTGGGGCTTCCCGCTCCCTACCCAGGAGCGGACGATGAAGGGCGCGCGGCCGGCGGTCGGGCTTCCTGCCCTGTGTTGTCGTTGTCGGCGCCGGGGCAACGAGTCCGCGGTTCCCGTTCACGCTATCCGGCGTGAGGCTACGGGATCGTCCGGATCGACCTCGACCGTGTAGGAGGTGATGGTGCGGATCCTCCCTCCGACGAACTCGAAGATGTCGCAGGAGGAGACCGCGGTGACGCCGACCTCGCTCTCGTAGCGTCCGATGGCGTCGACGGCCACGACGTCGCCATCACCGGTCGAGATGAACCGAAGCCAGTGGGTCGTCACCGTGTGGTTCTCGGCTGCGGTTGCGCGACAGGCCTCCACCACGGCCGACCTGCCCTCCAGGCGGCCCTCGCCCACGAGGTTCCATACGACGTCGTCAGCGAGAGAGTCGAAGACCTCCTCGAAACGGTGGCCGGAGAAGGCCCGCGCCTGTTCCTCATTGCTCATTCGACTGCTCCTTTGCGGGGATCGACCACGGAAGCCTGGTCTGGCGGGCGGGCCGCGTCGTAGTGACGCAGGGTGAGTTCCTCGACGAGGTACCTCTCGTCTTCGGGGCCAGAGCATCATCTCAGTGATGTCGTCGCCGGTGAACGCCCGTGTCGCTGTCGTGCTCTCCCACAGGCTGATGAGCCGCCCCCTTACAACGACCGATGCTCGTCGCATGGACGTCGGGCGTCAAGCCCGACCTGCCCGTCACCAGTTTCTGGTCTCTGGTGTCTGATCGCTGTAGAAGCGTCTTTCGTAGGCGTAATACTCATCGACTCGACCAGGCACCGCTGCCGCCACACCCGAGCCATACTCGACGTGGTGCCTGCTGTCCGCAGGCGCGAGCATCCGCTCCGGTGACAGAGAGGCGATTGATGGAATCGGGTGAGTCCGAGAAGCAGCGTCCCTCGGGGCGCACCTGGGTGCCATGGGAGGGGCGCGCCTCTGCTGCTGATCACGTGTTGATCTTCTCGGTCCTGGCCGTCATCGCCCTGGGCTTGGCCACTCGGCCTCTGCTGCCGTTCCTCATCGCACGAAACCCGCTCGCGCTCGAGGTTCTCACCGGCGACCTGTTCGCGGTAGGGGTCGCGGCAGCCTTCGCGCGCGTGGGCACCCTCGCGTTGTGGGCGGTGATCGTCGCCGGTGTCATCGGGATGCTGAAGTTCGACTGGATCCTGTGGTGGGCGGGCCGACGCTGGGGCGAGGGCATGGTGCGGATGATCTCCACTCCGCAGCAGGCGGCGCGGTGGTCGTTGCGAGCACGTGGGGCGAATCCGGTGATCATCCGCATGGTGGTGGTGCTTGCCTGGCTGCCCGGCGTTCCTTCCGCAATCGTGTTCGCGATCGCAGGTCTGAGCGGCATGCGGCTGGCGGCGTTCCTCGTCTACGACGGGCTCGGCGCTCTCGTGCTGACGAGCGTGGTGGCATGGCTCGGCTTCGCTGTCGGGCAGAGCGCGATCGACGTGGTGCTCGTTGTCGACCGGTACGCCTCCGCGGTGAGCCTCTCGCTCATCCTTCTCGCCGTCACCGTTCCGCTTGCACGGGTGGCGGTGCGCCGGAAGCGACAGCGGAACCAGCCGCGGACATCGGACGAAGCCGGGGCTGTGGATCCTGACGCGACGGGGGAATGATCCAAGCTGGGGGATATCCCACAGGCAGTCCCGCGGTCCGCGCCGGGCCCGGACGAACGCTCCTGCCTCCGGGACAGGGTGGTCAGCCGGGCGCTTCCCATCCGTCGGCGCGGGAGAGCCAGCCCCTCAGGAGGGCGCGGAGGAGTTCCGGCTGCTCGTGCGGCAGGGCGTGTCCGGCGTCGTCGAGCACGGCGAGTGAGGCGTGCGGGTAGTGGCCGAGGAGGTCCGCCGTGGCGGCGTAACCGACGGTCGAGTCCAGCCTCCCCGCCACGAGCAGGGTCGGCCCCGGATACGCGGTTCCAGAGGCCGGGGCGAGCTCCCAGCGCTGCCCGATGCGCTCGAGCGCCGGAACGTTGGCGAGAGCCGCGCCGGGGGCGACGAAGCGGTCGTACCGGTCGAGCATCTGCGGCGTCTGAATGACGAAGTAGCTCCGGAAGTCGTCTGTACCCAGGATGTCCGACCGGATAACCGGGCGGTGCTGTGGCACGTCCCGGGTACCCGGCAGCATCGGACAGACGAGCGCGAGCCCAGCCACCCGTTCCGGTCGGCGCGCCGCCATCGCCTGCGCGAAGTACCCGCCCGCGGAGTGGCCCAGCAGGAGTGGTGGCGCCCCGGACGCGATCTCGTCGGCGAACACGAGCAGCGCGTCGAGGACGTCGTCTGCGCTGCGTATCGAGTCGGGGGCGGGGGAGCGGCCCATCCCGGGGAGGTCCGGGTACACCCGCCGGAGCCCGGGTACGTCCTGCAGCGCCGGCTCGAAGCACGCCTCGGTCTCGCGGTGGTCGACGCCCGCGCCGTGCAGTACGACAAGGGGCGTTCCTGTCCCGTGCTCCACGTGGTGCATCCGCACGTGCTGCTCCGTCCCTCGTCCGCTCCCGGTCAGTATGCGGCCGGTCCTCGCGGGGCGCCACCCGTCCGGCCGGCTCGGCGGTCGGGTGCGGGGCGACGCCGCGACCCGCCAGGTTCCCGATTCAGGCTCAGCTGCGACACGCCGCGTCTGGACACGTCGAAACACGGCGTGTCGCAGCACAGCCTGAATTGCGAACCAGAGCGACATAACCAGAGCGACCGAACCAGAGCGGCCGGACGAGGGTGACGGGGTCAGACGGCGGGAGCGCCCGCGGTGGCGGCCACGACCTCGTGGGGGAGGACGACGGTGCGCGCCGGCTCCGTGTCCCCGTTGATGCGCTCGATGAGCATCCGGGCTGCCGTCGTGCCCATGTCCCGCGCCGGAAGACGGACGATCGTCGTGGCGTCCGGCGTGAGCGTGGTGAAGGGCAGGTCGCCGATGACCGCGACGCCGAAGGCGGGCGGCACTCGGCCCGCCTCGGAGAGCACCTGCAGTGCGCCGACGCCCATCAGGTTGTTCGTCGCGACCACGGCGTCCGGCGCCGGGTCGAGCGCCAGCAGCGCGCGCATCGCGTCCCGGCCCCCGTCCACCCGGAACGACGAGTAGCGCAGGTAGTCCTCGGACCCGTGGGGGGTGGCGGACCGCGCGACGATGCTCCGCCAGCCCTCCGCGCGCTCCTCCGCGGTATCGATCTCCGCCGGACCGGTGATGCAGGCGATGCGCCGGTACCCGGCGTCGACGAGCGTGCTCGCCGCGGCGACGCCCGCCGCACGGTTGTCCAGGACCACGCTGTCGAGCTCGAACAGAGTCCTGCGGTCGACCGCCACGATGGGGCGAGACCGGGCGATCAACCCGCTCAGGTCGGCCCGCCCGTCGGCCTCGGCGAGGATGACCCCGGCCATGTTCTCGGCGATGGCGATGTCGAGGTACTTCGCCTCCTTACCCGGATCCTCGTCGGTGTTGCAGAGCACGACGGAGTATCCGGCCGCCTGCGCGACATCCTCGACCCCGCGGGCGAGGGAGGTGAAGTAGGGGTTCTCGATGTCGGGGATCACGAGGGCGATGACCTCGGCGTTCTTCCGGCGGAGCGACCGCGCCGTGCGGTTGGGCGTGAAGCGCAGCTCCGCGGCCGCGGCCCGTACGAGCGCAGCCTTCTCGGCCGACACGGGGACGCCGTTGAACACGCGCGACACCGTCGCCGGCGACACCCCCGCCGCCGCGGCTACCTCGTAGATGGTCGCCATGCGCTCCCTCGACTCCGCACCGGGTGGCCGCCCGGCGCGCCTGCGGCGGCGCCTCCGGATCCGGTTTGACACCCCGAAGGCATCACCCTACAGTGCTGAAATCGATTGCAGGAGGCGGCGTCCGATCCGCCTCCCACGAGCACGACGACGTGCAGGAGCGCTGCCATGGCCGACACCCCGATCGCCTCGATCTCCGCGCTCCGCTCCGTGCGGACGCACTCGATCAGCCCCGAGAACCCGGACGGCGCAGCCGGCGGAGGCGGCAGGGCCACGGAGGGGACCGGCGCCCGTGCCGCCCGCGACCTCGGGCCCGGCTGGAAGGTCAGCCCGAGCGTGATCGTGGCGGCCGGGGCCACCTTCGACGTCGCGCGCATCGAGGGCCCCGGCCGCATCACGCACATCTGGCTGACGACCCACCCCGACGGCTGGCGCTCCCTGATCCTGCGGGCCCACTGGGACGGCGCCGCGGAGCCGGCCATCGAGGTGCCCCTCGGCGACTTCTTCTGCCAGGGCTGGGGCGTGTTCGCGCAGGTCGACTCGGAGGTCATCGCCGTCAACCCGAACGGCGGCTTCAACTCCTACTGGCCTATGCCGTTCCGGAAGGGCGCGCGGATCACGATCGAGAACACCGCGAGCAGGGACGCCGTCGTCTACTACCAGGTGACCTACGAGACCGGTGGCGACTACGCCGGTGAGGGGTATCTGCACGCGCAGTGGCGCCGCAGCAATCCGCTTCCCCTCCTCACGACGCACCCGATCCTGGACACCGTCGAGGGCCGTGGCCACTACGTCGGCACGTATCTCGCCTGGGGCGTCAACAGCACGGGATGGTGGGGCGAGGGCGAGGTCCGGTTCTTCCTCGACTTCGACGACGAGTACCCGAGCATCAACGGGACCGGCACGGAGGACTACTTCGGCGGCGCCTGGAACTTCGACGTGCCCGGGCAGGGCTATACGCCGTACTCGACGGCGTACCTCGGCCTTCCCCAGGTGCTCCGCCCGGACGGGCTGTACGCGAGCCAGCAGCGCTTCGGCATGTACCGCTGGCACCTGCCCGACCCCATCCACTTCGCGGAGCGGCTGCGGGTGGACATCCAGGCGCTCGGCTGGCGCAGCGGCGGGCGGTACCTGCCGCTGCAGGACGACATCGCGTCGACCGCGTACTTCTACCTCGACCGCCCGACTGCGGCCCGGCCCCCCGCCCCGACGGCCGACGTGATGGAGATCCACGTCGGGAACGGTCCGGCCCCGCGGATCTGACACGCGAGGGCCCGGGCGGAGTCGCCCGGAGCTGACACGGCGAGAGCCCGGGCGGAGTCGCCCGGGCTCTCGCCGCGTCAGTGTTGCCGGCTGCTGCCGGTGGCGTCAGTCGGTGCCGGAGTCGAACGCCGCGCCCTCGGACGCGAGGTCGGTGGCGTGCAGCAGCGCGTCGGCCGCGGAGTCGCCGCCGCCGATCTCGAGGATCTCGTCGGCCGCGCCCAGCTCGAGGCGGCCCACGAGCTCCGCCGTGGCGCCGCCGATGAGGCCGGCCGCGGCGTACTGCTCGAGACGCGAGCGGGAGTCCGCGATGTCCAGGTTGCGCATGGTCAGCTGGCCGATGCGGTCGTCGGGTCCGAAGGCGGAGTCGCCCACGCGCTCCATCGACAGCTTGTCGGGGTGGTAGCTGAGGGCGGGGCCGGTGGTGTCGAGGATGGTGTAGTCGTCGCCGCGGCGCAGGCGCAGAGTGACCTCGCCGGTGACGGCCGAGCCGACCCAGCGCTGAAGGGACTCGCGCAGCATGAGCGACTGCGGGTCCAGCCAGCGGCCCTCGTACATGAGGCGGCCGAGGCGGCGGCCCTCCGCGTGGTAGTTGGCGACCGTGTCCTCGTTGTGGATCGCGTTCAGCAGTCGCTCGTAGGCGATGTGCAGCAGCGCCATGCCCGGCGCCTCGTAGATGCCGCGGCTCTTCGCCTCGATGATGCGGTTCTCGATCTGGTCGGAGACGCCGAGGCCGTGGCTGCCGCCGATGGCGTTCGCCTCGAGCACGAGGGCGACGGCGTCGTCGTACTCGGTGCCGTTGATGGCGACGGGCCGGCCGGAGTCGAAGCGGACGCTGACCTCTTCGGTCTGCACGTCGACGTCGTCACGCCAGGCGGCGACGCCCATGATGGGCTGCACGAGGTCGAGGCCGGAGCTGAGCTCCTCGAGCCGCTTCGCCTCGTGGGTGGCGCCCCAGATGTTCGCGTCGGTGCTGTAGGCCTTCTCGGTGGAGTCGCGGTACGGGAAGCCACGCGCGACGAGCCACTCGCTCATCTCGGTGCGGCCGCCGAGCTCGCCGACGAAGCTCGCGTCGAGCCACGGCTTGTAGATGCGCAGGCGGGGGTTCGCCATGAGGCCGTAACGGTAGAACCGCTCGATGTCGTTGCCCTTGTAGGTGGAGCCGTCGCCCCAGATGTCGACGTCGTCCTCCTTCATGGCGCGTACGAGCATCGTTCCCGTGACGGCGCGGCCGAGCGGCGTGGTGTTGAAGTAGGTCTTGCCGCCCGAGCGGATGTGGAACGCGCCGCACTGGAGGGCGACGAAGCCCTCCTCGACGAGGGCCGCACGCGCGTCGACGAGACGGGCGATCTCCGCGCCGTACTCCTTCGCGCGGCCGGGCACGGCCGCGATGTCGGGCTCGTCGTACTGGCCGATGTCCGCCGTGTAGGTGCAGGGCACCGCGCCCTTCTCGCGCATCCACGCCACGGCGCAGGAGGTGTCGAGCCCTCCCGAGAACGCGATTCCGACTCGTTCGCCCACCGGAAGACTGCTCAGTACCTTTGACATGGCTACCAGCCTAAGGGCGAGCGGCACACCCGATCGCCGCGACGGGAGGGTGCGGCGATCGGCGCGGACGCCCGCCCGCCGGGCGGCGCGGAGTCAGCGCGACGGCCAGTGCCAGGGCGGCTGCTCGAGCGGGAGAAGCCCCTCCACCCGCGTCTCGCCGGTGTCCTTCTGCAGGGTGTGGACGAGGGCCGACTGGCGCAGCAGCGCCACGAGCGGCTCGGAGTGCGAGACGACGAGCAGCTGCGAGTCCGCCGTCGCGTCCAGGATCAGGTCGGCGAGCGCGGGGTAGAGCGACGGGTGCAGGCTCGTCTCCGGCTCGTTCAGCACCAGGAAGGGCGCCGGTCTCGTGCTCAGCAGTGCCGCCACCCAGACCAGGAAGCGCAGGGTTCCGTCGGACAGTTCCTCGGCGCCGAGCGGGCGGAGCAGTCCCGGCTGGCTCAGCCGCAGCGCGAAACGCCCGTCCTGGTCCTCCACCCGCAGACGACTGCCGGGGAACGCGCGATCGATGGCCGCGTCGAGGCGGTCCTCGGCACCGGACTCCCGGATCGTCTGCAGGGCCGCCGCCAGGTCGGCCCCGTCCCCGGCGAGCACGGGCGTGCGGGTGCCGACGGCCGCGCGGCGGGCGGGGGCGTCGGCGTCCGCCCGCACGTGGTCGAAGAACCGCCAGGAGCGCAGGTCGTCCCGCACGGCGAGGAGTTCCGGCGCTGAGCGAGGGTCCGCGGCCTCGCTGATCATGCTCGCCCAGGAGGGGATGCGGTAGACGTGCCGCTCCCAGCCGTCGTCCCCGCGCACCCGCAGCGACGGCCCCCGACGCTCGGCCAGCAGTCCGGCCGGCCGCAGGTACGGGCCGTGCCAGACCGCCTCGGCCTTGATCTCCGGGTCGCGGCCGAACATCGTGGTGGCGGGCATCGGCAGCCCGAGATCGATTGCGTAGCCCAGGGTGTCCGAGGCGAAGCCCAGCCGCAGGGCGACGGGACCGCTGCGCACGGTGCCCTGCACGGGGACCTCGCCCCGGCGCATCCCGTGCGAGATCGTCTCCGGACCGGCCCAGAGGGTGGAGGGCAGCCCGCCCTCGGCGGCCAGCGCGGCGACCGCTCCGTCCCGGGCCACCGCGGAGAGCAGCCGGAGCACGCGGTACAGGTTCGACTTGCCGCTGCCGTTGGCGCCGGTCACCACGCTGAGGCGTTCGAGCGGCAGCACGAGACTGCGCAGGGAGCGGTACCCCTCGACGGCGACGACGGTCAGCATGCCCTCAGCGTAGGCAACGCCGCCGACAGCCCGCGGTTCCCCGATGCCGGAGCCCCCTCGGGCGGCACGCGCTCGGGGGAGTGGCGGTGCTGTATCCGAGCCTGTACGTTTCCAGCACACGCGTCCCGCGCGAACGAGAGGCAGACGAATGACCACGCTGTTCCCCGAGCTCGACGCCATCTCCACCGGCACCACCCTCGCCGGTGCCCGCTACGCCGAACTGCTCGCCGCCGCCGCGAGCAGCGATGCGGCCGAGTCGCAGCGTGCCGCCGAGCAGCTCGTGACGGACAACGAGTGGCCGACCGTCGAGGTCGCCCTGTCCCAGGCGCGCCTCTACCGGGCCCAGCAGGAGGCCAACCAGCAGCAGTGAGCGGAACGGCCGGGCGGGACGGCTGAGCGGCGAGGCCGTGCCGGACCCGCTAGCCGCCGATGGATCCTGCTAGGCCGCCGGCCCGTCCTCCGTTCGACCGGGCGCCGGGCGGTCCCGGGGATCGTGAACGTCGTCACGCGGACCGTGTCCGGCGACACCGTCAGCGTCCGCACCGGCCCGGATCCCGTCGGCGGGCGCGCCGGACGCCGCACCGCGGGCGCGCCGGCGCTCCCGCGAGGACCGGACGAACAGGACGACGCTGAGCGCGAAGAACGCGCCCGCCGCGACCGCGAGCCCGATCCGATACGCCGATGGGGCGGCGACCGCGACGAAGAGGAAGTTGACGAACGCGAGGAACAGGACGGCGACGAGGAGCCCCCAGACCAGGGGAGACTCCTGAGCGGGGCGGCGTGCGGGTCGCGGGGAACGCGAGGAGGGCTCGGTGTCGGTCATGGGATGGCTTCCGTTCTGCTGATCCGAGGATACCGCCCGTGGTTCCCTGGGCCGATGCGGCGACCGGTGCCACCGGGGCCGCCGATGCCGGCGCGGAATGGCGAAGACACGAGAGGGACAACGGGATGGATCAGCACGAGTACGCGAGCCAGGACGCGACGGGCCTCCGCGGGCTCATTGCGGCGGGCGAGGTCACGGCCGCGGAGGTGGAGGCGGCGGCACGGTCCGCGATCGAGGACGTGAACGGCGATCTCCACGCGCTCGCCCAGCCCCTGTTCGATCCAGCGCTCACTGCCGACCCGCGCGGCCCGCTGGCGGGGGTGCCGTTCGTGATCAAGGACAGCGGGCCCGTCGCGCGGGGGATCTCCTTCGCGCTCGGCAGCCGGGCCGTCCGCGGTGCAGTCGCCGTGGGTGATCACGACCTCATGACGCGCTTCCGGGCGGCCGGGCTCGTCGCGCTGGGGCAGACCACCGCGCCGGAACTCGGTTTCGGCTTCTCGACGGAGCCGCTGCGCACCGGGCCGACCCGGAACCCGTGGGACCTGTCTCGCGGGGCGGGCGGATCGAGCGGCGGATCGGCCGCCCTGGTCGCGGCGGGGGCCGTGCCGATGGCGCACGGCAACGACGGGGCGGGCTCGCTGCGGGTGCCGGCCTCGGCCTGCGGGGTCGTCGGGCTGAAACCCGGCCGCGGTCGGACCCCGAGCGGACCGCTCGCGGGGGAGACGGGCTTCGGGCTGACGATCGAGTTCGGCCTGACCCGGACGGTGCGCGACACGGCGGTGCTGCTGGACGCGGTCGGCGCGCCGCCCATCGGGGACAAGTACGCGGCCCCGCTTCCGGCCCGCCCGTACCGGGACGCGATCCGGGTCGACCCGGGACGCCTGCGGATCGCGGTCACGCACGACGCCTGGTCGGGCGTGCCGGTCGACGCCCAGGTGATCGCGGTGATCGTCCGCGCGGCCGAGACGCTGGAGTGGATCGGGCACATCGTCGAGCCCGCCGCCCCGGTCGTCGACGCGGAGGACGTCATCGAGGCGCAGATGCTCAACGTCTACGCCACGGGCGGGGCGATGCTCCGGGCCCCGCGCCGACCCGACCCCGCACTGCTCGAAGCGGTCTCCCGCGAGGTGCTCCGCGAGGTCGCCGCCGCCAGCGCCCTCGACGTGCTGGCCGCCGTCGACGCGCAGAACCGGGTCACCCGGCCCATCGGGCTGTTCCTCGACGAGTACGACCTGCTCCTCACGCCGACCCTCGCCCGTCTCCCGGCCCCGCACGGCACCCTCGACCAGGACGGCGCCGGACAGGATGCGCGGGATTGGCTGCGCCGCATCCTCGAGTACGGACCGTTCACCGCACCGTTCAATGTCTCCGGGCATCCGGCGATCAGCCTGCCGCTCGGGCAGAGCCGGGAGGGCCTCCCCATCGGCGTGCAGCTGGTGGCCGCCGTGGGGCGGGAGGACCTGCTGCTGCAGGTGGCCGCCCAGCTCGAGGAGGCGCTGCCCTGGCGGGACCGCCAGCCGCCCGTCTTCGCCGGCTGATGGCTCCCGCGGCCGCCTCTATGCTGGCGCGGTGACCACGACTCGGCGGGACGCCGCCCTCGCCCGCCGTATCGCCGCGCACCACGGGGCCGATCCCGCGTCGGTGTCGCCGCTGCCCGGCCCGGCCCGGGTGAACCACGCCTACGCAGCCGTGCTCGGACGCGATCGGGTTGTGCTCCGCTTCGCGCAGGACCCCGCCCGCGCCGACGAGTTCGAGGTGGAGCAGTGGTGCCAGGCCGAGGCGAGGGCGGCCGGCGTCGCCGTCGCAGCGCCGATCGCCCACGGCGTGCTCGCGGGCGTGCCCTACTCGGTGCAGGAGTTCGTGCCGGGCGCCCCCGGGACCGAGCTTCCGCCGGCCGACGCGTGGGAGCGGCTCGGCCGCTTCGCCGCCGCGGTCTCCGCCGTCGTGCCGGGGGAGGACGCGCCGGGCGGGCTGTTCACCCGGTTCGGCCGGGCCCTGCCCGCCGCCTGGCAGGCGCACCTGGAGTACAACCGGGAGGCGCTCGGCGGCGAGGACCCGCTGGTCGCCCTGGGCGTGTACTCGGCCGAGCAGGCGCCCGCCCTCGTCGTGGCGATCGACGGGCTACGCGACGAGCGGCTGAGCTTCGGCCTCGCCCACGGCGACCTGGCGCCGCGGAACATGATCGTCCGGGACGACGGCGAGGCGGTGCTGATCGACTGGGGCGGCGCGTCGGCCGGCCCCGCGCCCTGGACCGATCTCGAGATGGTGTACCGGTGGCACCTCGCAGACCGGCCCGAGGGCTTCGACGTCCCGGTCACCGCCGAGGACGTGTCGGCCTTCGCGCGCGGCTGCGGGGTCGACCTCGCAGCCGCCGTACCGCTCCTCGAGGCCCTCGTGCTGCTGCACTCGCTCGACCTCGCCCGGTGGGCGATGGACCTGCGGCCCGACCTGCTCCCGCTCCACGTCGCCGGTGCCACGCGATCCGTGCGCCGGTACCTCGCGGAGGGTCAGCGGGCGTAGATCGCCCAGCCGCGCGGCGGCACGGTGGCGCCGGGATCGCCGCCCGTGTTCGACACCTCGAGACCGAGGCCCTCCCTGCGGGGCGCGGGGACGCCGGTCGACCCGAGGTTCAGCGCGAGCAGGACCCGCCCGGTCCCGCCGCGCTCCGCCGCGACGATCGTGGCGCTCTCGTTCGTCAGGTCCTCCACCCGCACCTCCGCACGGGTGAGCCAGGCGTGCCGGCGCCGAAGTCCGATGAGCCTCCGGTGCAGGTCGAGCAGGCCCTCGCCCTCGTCGGACAGGGCCGCGGGATCGGCGGGGTAGGCGGGGCGGACGGCGTCGTCGCCACCCGCCCGGTCCTCCTTGACCCCGAGCATGCCGCGCTCGTCGCCGTAGTAGACACTCGGGATGCCGGGCAGCACGAACAGCAGCGCCAGCGCGGCGGGCAGGGTGTCGGCCGGCAGGGTCGAGGCGATCCGGGTGACGTCGTGGTTGCCGACGAACGTGTAGGGCAGGAAGCGCGGCAGCAGCTCGGCGTGCCGGCGGAGCGTCCACTCGAGCTCGAACAGGTTGCGGTCGCGCAGGGAGCTCCACACCGACTTCCAGAGCTCGTACTGCGTCACGGAGTCGATGCCGGACCGCTCCACGTAGTCGGCGTAGTCGCCGTGGATCATCTCGCCGAGGAACCACGCGTCCGGGTGCCGCTCGCGCACCCGGGGGAGCACGCGGCGCCAGAACTCGGGCGGCACGGCGTAGGCGGCGTCCAACCGCCAGCCGGCCGCGCCCCGGTCCAGCCAGTGGATCATCACGTCGGCGACGTGGTCCGCGACTTTAGGGTTGTCGTGATTGAGGGTCACGAGGGCGCCGTGCCCCTCGAAGCCGATCGGCTGCCCGTTGTCATTCCAGCGGAACCAGCGACCCTCGGGGGAGTCGGGCCCGTGCTCGAGGGCCGCGACGAAGCGCGGATGCGATCGGCCGACGTGGTTGAAGACGCCGTCGAGCAGCACGCGCACGCCCCGCTCGCCGGCGGCCGCAAGGAGGGCGTCCAGATCGGCGTCGTCGCCGAGGCGGGGGTCGATGCGCAGGTGGTCGACGGTGTCGTAGCCGTGCGTCTCCGACGCGAAGACCGGTCCGAGCGCGAGGCCGTTGGCGCCGAGCTGCACGAGGTAGTCGAGCCAGTCGACGAGCGTCGGGAGCCGGTGCCGCACGCCCGCGTCCGCTTCGGTGGACTGCTCCGCGCCGAGGAACCCCAGCGGGTAGACGTGCCACCAGATCGCGTGCTCGGTCCACGATGCCATCGCCAGCGTCCTCCTCGTCCCGGCGCCCCGCGACGCCCGGACGAGCCTACGGGCACCGCGATGGCCGGGCCTGTGACACCGCGGCCGGGCCTGCGCCCCCACCCCCACGGTCCCTGAGCCTGTCGAAGGGACGCGACCCCCAACGGTCCCTGGAGCCCCTACGGTCCCTGAGCCTGTCGGAGGGACGCGACCTTCTCCCACAACCCTTTCCCTACGGCGTCGCCTGGTCGCCCTGCTCGAAGGGCGGCACGGGCACGCCCGTGATCTTCTCCCGGTTCGATGCGGGGAGCACGCCGTTCTCGTCGGTGATGCCGTAGGCTGCCGCGATCTCGGCGGCGACGAGCGGTCGGCCGGTGAGCCGCAGGACCCGCGGATCGGCGGCGAGCGCTGCCACCGTGCGCCCGACGAACAGCGGCGTCTCGAGGTTCGTCTCGTCCTGGAAGTACTCGATGTTGTGCAGCACGCTCTCCGTGAGCACGATCCCCGGGTACAGCGCGACGGATGCGACGCCGTGCGGCCGGAGCTCCTCCGCCATGTCCTTCGCCAGCCGGTCGATGGCGGCGTGCGCCACCCCGTAGGCGACGGGTGGCACGAAGACGGTGGCGGCGAAGGACGACAGGCTGACGATCAGTCCGCGGTCGGAGCGCAGGAGCAGCGGCGCCGCGAGGCTGGATGTCAGATAGTGCGCGCGGAGGCCGATCCGGTGCATGGAGTCCCACAGCGACCGCGGCTGCTCCCAGAACGGGCCGGGATTGAACTCGCTGCCGTCGGTGAAGCGCTCGTACCCGCCCCAGGTGCTGTTCACGAGCACGTCCAGGCGCCCCTGCTCCGCGTCGATGCGCGCGATCAGGGCCTCGAGCGCGGAATCGTCGCCGGCGTCGAGCGGCACGGCGATGCCCCTGCCGCCAAGCTCGGTCACCTGCTCCGCCGTCGCGTGCACGGTGCCCGGCATACCCGACGGCGCCGTGCCCTCCACGGTCGTGCGACCGGTGACGTATACCGTCGCCCCCGCCTCACCCAGCCCCCGTGCGATGCCACGACCGACGCCGCGGCTCGCCCCCGTCACCAGTGCGATCCGGCCCGTCAGTGCGCCACGCGTGTCCATGGCGTCACCCTAGGCCGCACCGCCGACACCGGGGAAGCGACGGAAGGGACGCGGGTGCGGCTCAGACCAGCGTCTGCAGAGCGCCCCAGGCGGCGGCCGCGATGGCGGCCCAGATGCCGACGCTCGCGCCCACGAGGAGGATCGCGCCGCGGCGCCGCTCCTCGTGCCGGTCGAGCGGAAGTGCTTCACTGCGCACGTCCCGGCCGTCGAGGTTGGCTCGGGCGTGGCGTGCAAAGGCGTTGCTCATGATGATCCCCCTTCGGGCGCGCCGTCACGCCCTCGAACGAATACTTCCATCCTTCCAGAGGCGGAGCGAACCCGGACCGACACGGGCGTCTTAACCGGGGACTGGGAGGAAGCACCGGCGGCGGAGAGGGAGAAGGCGGGCGCGGAGTCTGTCAGGATCGACGGGACATGACGATCCCGGATCCCACTCTCGCCGACGCGCGCACCGACCTCACGCGAAGCATCCCCGAGCGCTTTGACGCGGACGAGGTGTACGAGCGCTTCGTCGCCTGGACCACCGCCCTCGGGCTGACGCTGTACCCCGCGCAGGACGAGGCGATCATGGAGATCGTCTCCGGCGCGAACGTGATCCTGAGCACGCCCACCGGAACCGGCAAGTCCCTCGTCGCCGTCGCGGCGCACTTCGCGGCCCTCGCCGAGGGGCGCCGAACCTACTACACGGCGCCGATCAAGGCGCTGGTGTCGGAGAAGTTCTTCGCGCTGGTCGACATCTTCGGACCGGAGAACGTGGGCATGGTGACCGGCGACTCCTCGGTCAACGCCGACGCGCCCATCGTGTGCTGCACGGCGGAGATCCTCGCGAATCTCGCGCTCCGGCAGGGGGCCGACGCGAACGTGGGACAGGTCGTCATGGACGAGTTCCACTTCTACGGCGACCCGGAGCGCGGCTGGGCCTGGCAGGTGCCGCTGCTCACGCTGCCCCGGGCGCAGTTCATCCTGATGTCGGCGACCCTCGGCGACGTCACGAGCCTCGCCGAGGACCTGAGCCGGCGCACCGGTCGCAGCACCGCCCGGGTCACCGGGGTCGAGCGCCCGGTGCCGCTGCACTACTACTACGCGACCACGCCGGTGCACGAGACCGTCGAGGAGCTCCTGACGACGAACCAGGCGCCCGTCTACATCGTGCACTTCTCGCAGCTCGCGGCGCTGGAGCGGGCGCAGTCGCTGATGAGCCTCAAGGTCGTCGACCGGGAGCAGCGCGACCGCATCGCGGAGCTCATCGGCGGCTTCCGCTTCACCACCGGCTTCGGCCGGACCCTGTCGCGCCTCGTGCGGGCCGGCATCGGCGTGCACCACGCGGGGATGCTGCCCAAGTACCGCCGCCTGGTGGAGCAGCTCGCGCAGACGGGCCTGCTCAAGGTCATCTGCGGCACGGACACGCTCGGCGTGGGCATCAACGTGCCGATCCGCACGGTGCTGCTCACCGCCCTCACCAAGTACGACGGCACCCGCATGCGCCAGCTCAACGCCCGAGAGTTCCACCAGATCGCGGGCCGGGCCGGCCGCGCCGGATACGACACGGCGGGCACGGTGATCGTGCAGGCGCCCGAGCACGAGACCGAGAACATCAAGGCGCTCGCCAAGATCGGCGACGACCCGAAGAAGCGGCGCAAGCTCGTGCGCAAGAAGGCGCCGGAGGGCTTCGTCTCGTGGGGCGAGCCGAGCTTCCGCAAGCTCGTCGACGCGGAGCCGGAGACCCTCCGCTCCAGCATGCAGGTCACCCACGCGATGATCCTCAACGTGATCGCGCGCGGCCACGACCCCTTCACCGACCTGCGCACGCTGCTCGAGGACAACCACGAGCCCCACCCGCGGCAGCGCGCGCTCATCCGGCAGGCGCTCGCGATCTACCGCACCCTGCGCACCGCCGGCGTCGTGGAGCAGCGCCCGGATCCCGACGGGGGACCGGACCGGATCACCGTCACCGTGGACCTGCAGGCCAATTTCGCCCTCAACCAGCCGCTGTCGCCGTTCGCTCTCGCCGTCTTCGAGCTCCTCGAGCCGGAGTCGCCGAGCTACGCGCTCGACATGATCTCCGTGCTGGAGGCGACCCTCGACGACCCGCGCCCCGTGCTGTCCGCGCAGCAGTTCCTCGCCCGCGGGGAGGCGGTCGCCGCCATGAAGTCCGAGGGCATCGAGTACGACCAGCGGATGGAGCTGCTCGACGAGGTGACGCATCCGCAGCCGCTCGCCGGGCTGCTGGGCGAGGCGTTCGCGACGTACTCGGCGTCGCAGCCGTGGATCGGGGACTTCGAGCTGCACCCGAAGTCGGTGGTGCGCGACATGTACGAGCGCGCCATGACCTTCGGCGAGTTCGTCAGCTTCTACAAGCTCGCGCGCTCCGAGGGCGTCGTGCTGCGCTACCTCTCGGACGCGTTCCGCGCCGCCCGGCAGACCATCCCGGACGAGGCCAAGACCGAGGACCTCCGTGACCTCATCGAGTGGCTCGGCGAGCTCGTGCGCCAGGTGGACTCGAGCCTGCTCGACGAGTGGGAGAAGCTCTCCAACCCCACGGCGGCGACCCACGCGGACGAGGCCATCGTGCCGCCCGCGCCGCACCGCGTGACCACCAACGTGCGGGCCTTCCGCATCCTCGTGCGCAACGAGATGTTCCGCCGGGTGCAGCTCGCGGCGCTCGAGCACTACGACGAGCTCGGCGAGCTGGATGCCGCGGCCGGGTTCGACGCGGACACCTGGGCGGACGCGATGGACGCGTACTACGCGCAGCACGATGACCTGGGCACCGGCGGGGACGCGCGGGGACCGGCCATGCTGCTCATCGAGGAGCGGCCCGGCGCGTGGCACGTGCGCCAGATCTTCGACGACCCCGAGAGCGATCACGACTGGGGCATCAGCGCCGAGGTCGATCTCGCGGAGTCGGACGAGCAGGGCGTCGCCGTGGTGCGGGTGACCGCAGTGAACGCGCTGTAGGGCGCGCCCCCGGGGCGCCGGGCCCGTTCAGCAACCATCGGGTAGCGTCTCAGGATGTCCCGAACCCTCGATCCCGTGCGAGCCCCACGCAGCCCCCGCGTTCCCCGCGCGACCCGACCGCGCCCCTCCCGTAGCCGCATCACCCGCACCATTCCGGCGTTCCAGGTGCGCAGGGTGGTCGTCGACGACCTGCAGGTGGTGCTCCGCACGTTCGGCACGGTGCGTTCGGGCGCACCGGTGTTCGTGCTCGTGCACGGCATCGGCGTCTCGTTCCGCTACTTCGAGCCGCTCGCCGAGGAGCTCGCCAAGCGGGGCATCGTGCACCTGCTCGACATGCCCGGCTACGGCAGCTCGCCGCGCCCGCGCCGCAACCTCTCCATCGCCGAGCACGGCGAGGTGCTTGCGACCGTGCTGCGGTCCGAGGGCATCGAGAACCCGGTGCTCATCGGGCACTCGATGGGCTGCCAGATGGTCTCCGAGGCTCTGACGCAGGATCCGGACCTCACCGACTGCGTGGTGCTGATGGGTCCCACCATGTCGCCCTCCGAGCGCACCTTCTGGAGCGCCGCCTACCGGCTCACCACCGACATCACCCGCGAACCGTTCCGCGGTAACTGGACCGTGCTGACCGACTACCTCTTCCGTTGCGGCCCGATCTGGTACGCGATGCAGGTTCCGCACCTCCTGAAGGACCGGATCGAGGAGCGCGTGCCGCGCCTCTCCGCGCGCGTGCTCGTGATCCGTGGTGACCGCGACCCCGTCGTCTCCCGGCCCTGGGCGACGCACCTGGCCTCCCTCGCGGCCGACGGGCGTTTCGCGGAGGTGCCCGGACCGCACGTCGTCATGTTCACGGCTCCCGAGCAGATCTCGGAGCTGGTGAAGGAGCACGCGGGCCGATGATCAGGCTGATCCGTAACGGCTACAGCTGGATGCTGGACTACGCCTACGTCGGGTTCTGGCAGGTGGTCGGGTTCTTCCTCCGGCTGAACCCGCGCCGTTACCGCGACGGACGCGACGGCCAGGCGCCGATCCTCATCCTGCCCGGCATCTACGAGCGCTGGCAGTTCCTCCGTCCCGTCATCGAGCGCCTGCATCGCGAGGGGCACCCGGTGCACGTCGTGACGGCGCTCGGCTACAACCGAGGCGAGGTGACGGCGGGCGCGAAGCTCGCGCGCACGTACCTGGAGCAGCACGACCTGCGCGGCGTCGTGATCGTCGCGCACAGCAAGGGCGGCCTGATCGGCAAGCAGCTGATGGCGTTCGAGGATCCCGAGCAGCGGATCGACTCCATGGTGGCGATCAACACGCCGTTCGGCGGTTCGCGCTACGCGCGGTTCTTCCCGGGCCGGGCCATCCGCGCGTTCGTGTCGACGGACGAGACACTGCTCTCGCTGGCGAAGCGCGAGGAGATCAACCCGCGCATCACGTCGATCTTCGCCGAGTTCGACCCGCACATCCCCGAGGGGAGCGCGCTCGTCAATGCGCGCAACATGAAGATGGAGATCGGCGGGCACTTCCGCATCCTCGCGGCGCCGAGCGTGCTGGACGCGGTCGCGGCGTCGGTCGCGCGCGCCGCCTGACGCGCCACCGCTCACATGGTGAGCAGGATCTTGCCGACGTGCCCGGAACCCTCCATCCGCTGCTGCGCCTCGGCGGCGCGCTCCAGCGGGTACCGGCTGGCATGATCGGCCGGACCGCGCCGGACGCGACCAGGGGCCATGCCTCGGCGAGGACGGAGCGGACGATGGCCGCCTTCGCGTCCGCCGGTTGGGCCCGCAGCGTGGTGCCGTGGATCTCGCCGCGCTTCGCCATCAGCCGACCGACGGGCAGCGCGGCCTCGCCGCCGCTCTGGTTGCCGATGAGCACGATACGGCCCTCCATCGCGATGGCGGCGATGTCCCGTTCCACGTAGGGGCCGGCGATCGCGTCGAGCACCACGTCGGCGCCCGCGCCGCCCGTCGCCTCGAGCAGCTCGGCGACGAAGTCTCGCGTGCGGTAGTCGATGAGGATGCCGGCACCGAGCCCCGCACACGCGTCGAGCTTCGCCGGGCTGCCGGCGGTGACGGCGACGCGCGACCCGCGGGCGGTCGCGAGCTGGATGGCCATGGTGCCGATACCACTGGAGCCGCCGTGCACGAGCAGCAGCTCCCCGGGGGCGAGCCGTCCGCGCTGGAAGACGTTGTACCAGACGGTCGCCACCGCCTCCGGGAGCCCGGCCGCGTCCACGAGGTCCACGGAGTCGGGCACCGGAAGGACGTGCCGGACGTCGACGGCGACGCGTTCCGCGTATCCGCCGCCCGCGAGCAGCGCGCACACGCGGTCGCCGACCCGGAGAGCGGTCGAGCCGTCGGCCACCGCGGCGATCACGCCGCTCACCTCGAGGCCCGGGAGCGGCGAGGCGCCGGGCGGCGGCGGATAGCTGCCCTGGCGCTGGCCGATGTCCGCGCGATTGACTCCCGCCGCGGCCACGTCGATGAGCACCTGTCCCGGTCCGAGCTCGGGCTCCTCGACGGTCCGGATGGTCAGAACGGACGCGTCGCCCGCGCCCTCGTACACGCAGGCTCGCATCCGCCAACGCTACCCGCAGAAGTTTTTTGGCGGGTTCGGAATAACTTCTCGATCAATGCACTTGCATGGAACTGGGACGGGCAGTCCCACACCGAACTTCCTGAAGGAGCAGCAGCACATGAGCATCACCACCGCGACGGACATCCCCGGATACGTGGCCGGCACCTGGACCATCGACAAGACCCACTCCGAGGTCGGGTTCAGCATCCGTCACATCATGATCAGCAAGGTCAAGGGCACGTTCAAGGACTTCGACGCCACGATCATCACGGGTGAGAACCCGCTCGACTCCTCCGTGACCGCGTCCGCCCGCGTCGTCTCCATCGACACGAACGAGCCGAACCGCGACCAGCACCTGCGCACGAACGACTTCTTCGACGCCGAGACCTACCCGACCATCGACTTCGTCTCCACCGGCGTGCGCGTCGACGACGGCGACTTCCTGGTGGACGGCGACCTCACCATCCGCGGCGTCACCAAGCCGGTCACCTTCGACTTCGAGTTCGGCGGCTTCGCCACCGACCCGTTCGGCAACTCGAAGGCCGGCGCGACCGCCAAGACGGTCATCAACCGCGAAGACTTCGGCCTCCTCTACAACGCCGCGCTCGAGACCGGCGGCTTCCTGCTCGGTGACAAGGTCACCATCACGCTCGAGCTCCAGGCCGTCCTCTCCAAGTGACCCCGAGCGCTCGGATCCACCGAGCGCCGGCACTGAGCACCACCTAGCGAGCACACCCGACGGGAACCCGTCCGAACGCGCCGCCGTCCCGAAACGGCGGCGCGTTCGTGTACCCGCGCCCGCCTGTTCACAGCGCGCTGAGCCGAACACGGTCGCTGAGCTTGTCGAAGCGACGCAACCCGACCCTGCGTCCCTTCGACAGGCTCAGGGACCGACGTGATCCCGCCAGTCTGCGGCGACAGTTCCCGAGAGCTTCGCGAGCAGCGACGGAATGCGGATGCTGCCGCCGCGAGATCGGTGGCCGTCCTGCACACGTCCACCACGGTCGCTGAGCTTGTGGAAGCGGCGTTCGCCGGTTCCGGGAGCCGCTTCACACGGTCGCTGAGCTTGTCGAAGCGACGTTCGCCGGCCTTGCGTCCCTTCGACAGGCTCTGCGACCGTGAGGTCCGGTTCTTCCCGTGTCGCAGCGTTGCGAGCATGGTCAATCTCCGGGTAACGCTGGCTCAGGCGGATGGGCAGGTGCTCGGTCGTGTTGTCGGAGGCGGTGGCGGCGGAGGTTCCAGTCCTGGACCGCTCTGCTCTTCGTCGCCAGGTGCCTACCCTCACGGGTTGGGCTGATCGATCTTGGCGGTACCAGCGTGTACATCCCACCAGCCCGGGTGATGTCCCAGCCGCGGTTGTGCAGGAGCAGGTGGTGGTGCTTGCACAGCAGGACACCGTCGGCGATGTCGGTCTTGCCGTGGTCTCGTTTCCACTGGTTGATGTGGTGCGCCTCGCACCAGGAGGGCGGCCGATCGCAACCCGGCCACATGCAGCCGCCATCCCGGACAGCGAGGCCAATTCGCTGCCGTGCGGTGAACAAGCGCTGTTCGCGTCCGACGTTGACGCACTGGCCGTCATCGTCGAGGACCACCGCGATGGTGCCGGTGGCGCAGACCTCGCGGCGGACGGTGCCGATCGACACGGCCTCACCGGAGTCCTGTATCGACCCGTGGCCCTCGCCCGTCTGTAGGGACTCCTTCGAGACGACTACCCGCACCGACGGCCTCCGCGACCCGTAGACCTGTCCGGGATCGGCGTCTGCGCCGATGCGGAGGAGTTCGAGGAACCCGTCGGCTGCGAGGCGGTCGGTGGAGCGCGGGTCCGTCACGATCGCGTCGATGCGAGCCCGATCCTCTTCCTTCACGAACCGCGGGCCGCCCCGGCGCGGGTTGGTCAACTCGTCCAGAACGGAGAGCAGGAATGCTCCCGGCTCGGGTGCGTAGAGAAACCTGCCCTCCACCATTCCGTCCGGGCGCTTCCACGCCTTCAGGTGCTGCTGCTCGAGCTGGGCCTTCTCGCGATCCGCGACCTCGGTGTCGTTCAGGTCATCACGCAGCTGCCGTGCCCGGCGGTGCAACTGCCCGGCAGTGAGGGTGTTCGCATGCTTGAGTAGTTCTACCGCCGCCTCGCGTAGCGACTCCGGCGACACGATATCGGTGGGGAGGCCGAGGCCGGCGCGGATGGCGTCCGCCTGGGCGATGGAGATCCGTCCGTCGGTGACCGCGTGAGCGATGGGTGCCTGCCACGGGACCGGCGGTGCGGGCAGTTCCGTGTGCTCGCGCTGCAGGGTCTCGACGGCGTCCGTCTCGGCGAGCATCTTGCCCACCTCCAGGATCGATACCGCACCGCCTTTGGTCACGCCCGTGACTGCCTCGACCATCGCCTGAGGCGTCCGATAGCCCTCCTGTTGCGCCAGGCCCGCGGAGCCGAGGTCGGTGCTCGACCGCCGATCCAGCTCGCCCGCGATCCACGCGGTGAAGGTGTCGCAGCACTGTCGCAGGTCGGCGATAGCGTGCAGGGCATCAAGGAGGTCCTGCTTGGGAAGTGGGCCGAAGGCGGCGGGAGAAGAGCCCAGACGCGCGACTGCATCCGCTGTGCGGAGGAGTGTCGTCGCCGGGTTTCTCATAGCACACATTCTAGCAGCTAGAAAGTTTCTTCGATGGGAAACTTTGGGCGCTGTGGAGAACTCGCTCGCGCAGCAAGCAAGCGAAATCGGTGCGTCCCTTCGACAGGCTCAGGGACCGTGGGGCCGAGCCCCGCGGGCACGGTACGTCCCTTCGACAGGCCCACGGGTCAACGCACCGCGCCGCCGGGTCAGGAGGAGTCCGCGCCCACGATCTCTTCGCGGACGCGGCGGACGTCCTCGAGGAGGGCGCCGATGAGCACCCAGTGCTCCTCGCTCGGCGTCACAGCCTGGATGGGCTTCGTCAGCGCCGGCTGCTCGTCCGCGGGCACGTCGAAGGGCACGTCCGAGGGGAGGTCGGCCGCGTGGCGGGGATCGTTGACCACGAGCAGCCGCAGGTCGTGCCCGGCGCGGCGCAGCTCCGTGCCGATCGCGCGGGCCATCGGCTCCTCGCCGATGGTCTCGTCGTAGTGGTCGCGCAGCGCCCGCGCCATGCCGACCACCCGGGTGGTGAGCACCGTGAGCCGCGCGAGCATCTCTTCGTCGCGCTCCAGCCTGCCGCGATACCGGGCTCGGCGGGGGTTCAGCATCAGGCTCTCCCGCGCCTTCTCCACCGACGCCTCGGCCTTCGTGCGCGCGTCGCGCAGGTCCCGGGCCCGCACCAGCAACGCCTCGACCTCCTCGAACGAGCGGCGCCCCTGCACGGCCTCGGCGATGTCCTCGAGGATGACGGCCGTGTCCCGCGCCAGGCGCGCCACGGCGAGCCGCGCCGGCTGCAGGATCACCGGGGGCACCACCAGCAGGTTCACCACGACGCCGATCGCCGCGCCGATGAGCGTCTCCGCGATCCGCGCCGCGGCGTACTCGGGGGACTGCGCGCCGATCGACAGCACGAGCATCGCGCTGATCGGGATCTGCGCCGCGGACCCGGGGGTGAGCCGCAGCGCCCAGCCGATCAGCACGGCGACGACGATGGACGCCAGCACGATCCAGCTCGTGCCGCCGAAGAGCAGGCCCGCGCCGTAGGCGAGGATCACCCCCACGACGACGCCGGCGCTGCGCTCGATGGCCCGGCCGAGGGACTGGTTCACCGACGGCTGCACCACGAGCAGCGCCGCGATGGCCGCGAAGATCGGCAACTGGTTGGGCAGGATCGCAAGGCAGACGAACCAGGAGACGACGGCGGCGATCGACGTCTTCAGCGCCTGGAGCAGGGGGATGCGGCTGTCCGCGCGGAGGCGGGCGGTCAGCGCCATCAGGCTTCCCGCACGCTCTCGCCCACGAAGCGGGCGTAGTTCTGCAGCGCCGCCGAGAAGCGGGTGCGGACGCCGTCGTCGAGCTCGGCGAACTCCGTCGTCTCCACCAGGATCTCCCGGCTGCGCTTCGTGCGGTGCCACGTGCCCATGACGTGGCCGCCGTCGACGATGGTGGGCAGGAACAGGCCGTTCTTGCCCGGGACGACCCGCTCGGCCTCCTCCGGGCGGAGGGAGGCGGCGCGATCCCGGTAGCCGAGCAGCAGCTCGTCGAAGCCGGGCAGCGCCAACGTGACGGGCCGCCCGTCGTCCTCGCCGCGGGCCGCGGGGGAGTCCGCCGCCTGGAAGTAGGAAACCCCGTCCACCTCGAGCTCCTCCAGATCGTCGCGGGCGGACGCGACGGCGACGCGCACGTCCGACACCAGCAGCTGCGTCCACCAGCCGAGGTCCTTCGCGGTCGCGGGGCCGTGCGACCGGAAGTAGCGCAACGCCAGCTCCCGCAGCGCGTCCTCGCGATCCCGGGGCGCGACCTCGGGCAGCCACTCGTCGAAGTGCACGAACGTCTGCTGGGCACCGCGCCGCGGACCGAGGCAGAGCACCCGGGACTGGCAGAGGGCGCCGAGCAGGTTGATGCCGCGCTGCCCACCAGTGGACTCGCCCGCGCTCTCCAGCGTCGCGAACAGCTCGGGCCGGGTCGCGGCCCGGCCACCCTCGAGCTCACCACGGATCAGGTCCGCCGCCGTCTCGAGGGTGCGGTCCGTGATGCCGAGCTGGCGCCGGCGCGGCGCAATGGTCGCGAGCATGCGCGGCCCGATCAGCTCGAGCATCCAGGGCAGATCCTCCGGCGCCGTGACGTGCAGCGTGCCGCGCATGGGCCAGGACCGCACGATGCGACCCTCGTCGAGTGCCGCCGTCACCTCGTCCACGGTGGATCCGGGGGCGCGCACGCCGATCGACCAGAGAGCCCCGGCGTAGTCCTGCGCCTGCAGGGCGAGCATCCAGCGCACGGCGTCGGCCGGGGATCCGGCGGGGGAGTCGAGGAGGCGCTGGTTGCGCAGCCGCAGTCGGGCGAGGTCTCGGACCGTGCCCACCAGCGTCATGGTCCCAGTATCGTCCAGCGCACCGACCCCGCCACGACGGCCCCGCGAGTGCCGAGCCGCTCCACCCGCTCGCGTTCGGCGTCAGCGGACGGACGGATCGGACCCGGCATCGTTGCGGGGCCATCGGGGGCCGTTCCGTTCGGGCCGGAACGAAGCGACGCCGGCGGGTACCGGCGCCTGCTTGCGGGGGTCCCCCTTCCGGGGGACACGAACCGTGACGATCGAAACGTAGCAGCGCCGGATGCCACAGGGCAAGAAGACGACGCCCGACCGGATCGGTCGGACTCGCCAGGCGGAGAAATGCGAGGAATAGGCTCGGAGAATGACTTCTGATTCCGCATCCCTCGTCGTGCTCGGTGCCAGCGGCGATCTGACCGAGAGGCTCCTGCTGCCCGGTCTCGCCAGCCTCCTCGCGGGCGAGGGCACCCGCCCTCTGCAACTGCTCGGCACGGGCCGGAGCGAGCGCGGCCAGGACGAGTGGCGTGACACCGTGCGGAAGGCGTTCGACGACGCCGGCGCCACCGGTTCCGACGCGGCCGCGGTGCTCGACGGCACGGAGTACGTGCAGGCGGACCCCACCGAGAAGGAGGACCTCCAGCGGCTCCTCGACGCCTGCACCGGCACGCCCATCCTGTACTTCGCGCTTCCGCCCACCATCACGATGAAGGTCTGCGCCGTGCTCGAGGGGATGGAGCTGCCCGAGGGCACGTTCCTCGCCCTCGAGAAGCCCTTCGGCTCCGACAGCGAGAGCGCCGCGGAGCTCAACCGGCAGCTCGTGCGCATCGTGCCCGAGGAGCGCATCTTCCGCATCGACCACTTCCTCGGCACCGACACCGTGCTCAATCTGCTGGGGCTGCGCTTCGCGAACCGGCTGTTCGAGCCGGTGTGGAACTCCGCGAACATCGACCGCGTCGAGATCACCTACGACGAGGACCTCGCCCTCGAGGGCCGGGCGGCGTACTACGACAGCGCGGGCGCGCTCGTCGACATGATCCAGTCGCACCTGCTGCAGGTGCTCGCCGTGTTCGCCATGGAGCCGCCGGCGAGCCTGGACCCCGACGACCTGCGCTCCGTCATGGCGCAGGTGCTGAGGGCGACCGAGGTGCAGGGGGGCGATCCGGTCGCCGCGAGCCGCCGCGCCCGGTACACCGAAGCGACGGTGGACGGGAAGGACCTCCCCTCGTACGCCGACGAGGAGGGCGTCGACCCCGAGCAGAACACGGAGACCCTTGCGGAGGTGACCCTGGAGATCCAGAACCGACGCTGGACGGGCGTGCCCTTCGTCCTGCGCTCCGGCAAGGCGCTCAAGTCGAACCGGAAGAACATCGTCGTGACGTTCGCGCCCGTGCCCGCCCTGCCGCGCGGGCTGAAGGGTCACGCGCAGCCGGACCGCATGGTCATCGACCTCAAGCAGCACACGGTCGCGCTCGAACTCACCATGAACGGCAGCGAGGACCCCTTCACCCTGGAGCAGGTGCAGCTCGAGACGGAGCTGCGCGGCGCGGACCTCACCCCCTACGGGGAGGTGTTGCGCGGCATCCTGCAGAGCGACCCGACGCTGTCCGTGCGGGCCGACGTCGCCGAGCGCTGCTGGCGCATCGTCGAGCCCGTGCTCCAGGCGTGGCGCGACGACCGCGTGCCGCTCGACGAGTACCCGGCGGGATCGGACGGCCCGACCGCCTGGAGCTAGGCGTCAGGACCGCACCGGCGCCTCGGGGGTGAACACCCCTGTGGCGTCGGCCGACTCCCGGCGGCGCGCCCGCGCCCAGACGAAGAAGCCGGCAAGGGTGAAGGCCCCGTAGAACAGGTACATGATCGCGGAGGCGTAGTAGCCGGCGCTGAGCAGCAGCGGAACGCCCACGATGTCGACGGCGACCCAGATGAGCCAGAACTCCACCCAGCCCTTCGCCATCCCGTAGGTGGCGAGCAGGGACCCCATGAAGATCCAGGCGTCCGCCCAGACCGGCTCGTACGAGCCGAGCGCGGTGAACAGCGGGGTCAGCACGGCGGTCCCGCCGATCAGGGCCACGACGAGCAGCGCCCGCTCGCGACCGGACGCCCAGCGCGGGGTCACGGCGGCACCGCCGGCGTGCTTGCTCTCCCGCCAGCGGTACCAGCCGTAGACGGAGACGGCGATGAACATCACCTGGCGCCCCGCCTGACCGAGCAGGTTCACCGGGTTCGGCGTGCCGAACACGGCGCCGAGGAAGACCGTGAACAGCAGCACGTTGCCGAGGATGCCGACGGGCCAGGCCCACACCTTCCGGCGCATGCCGCCGAGCGCGCTCGCCAGTCCGAAGAGGTTGCCGATCACCTCGCGCCAGAGCACCACCTGGTCGCCGATCACCAGCTGTGCGTCGAAGAGCCACCGAAGCAGATCCATTGCCGTTGTCCCGTCCGTTCGAAGAGTCGATCGGCTACGGGGGTGCGGCGCGCGACGGGTGCGCCGAATCGGCGCGCCCGCTCGCGGACGCGTGCTTCTCCCATCCAGACTTTGACTGTCGGTACCGGAATTCCACCGGTTCAGCCCCCGCCTGAGTCGCCTCGGACAGGAGCTCGCGGACTATCACCGCCGGTACGGATTTCCACCGTCCCCGGAGCACGTGTTACCCCACCATTGTGCACCCGGCGAAGGTCGCGTTACGCCCAGCGGCGGGATCGGTCGCCCGGACAGCCCGATCGGCGAGCCGGACCGGCCGGTTCGGCACCCGGATCAGCCGGAGGAACCGGCCGGCCGGCCGACCACTCGATCACTACTCCGCGGGCACCTCGGGCTGCGGCGGCGCGGCCTCGAGCAGCCCGAGGGCGTGCAGCTGCTCGGACAGCCCGGAGCCGTCGGGCGCGTAGAGCCACGGCACGGGCCCCTGACCCTGTCCGTCGCCCTTGGCGCGACCACCGGCGAGCACGGCCTCACCCGGGGAGAGCTGGCGGATGAGCACCGCGACGACGTTCCCCGGATTGCTCCGCACGAACTCGCCGTACAGCTCCTCGTCGTGCTGGCCGTCGTCGCCGATGAGGATCCAGCGCACGTTCGGGAAGTCCTCCGCGAGGCGCAGCAGGTTGTTGCGCTTGTGCTCGCTGCCGCTGCGGAACCAGCGGTCGTGCGTCGGGCCCCAGTCGGTCAGGAGCAGGGCGCCGGACGGGTACAGGTTGCGGGAGAGGAAGCGGGTGAGCGTTGGCGCGACGTTCCACGCCCCCGTGGACAGGTAGATCATCGGCGAGCCGGGGTGCGAGAGCCGGAGGCGCTCGTAGAGCACGGACATGCCGGGGGTGGGCGTGCGGGCGTGCTCGTTGAGCACGAAGGTGTTCCAGGCGGCGAGGAACGGGCGGGGGAGCGCCGTCACCATCACGGTGTCGTCGACGTCGGAGACGATGCCGGTCACGACGTCGTCGCCGACGATGAAGACCGGCGCGTCGACGAACTCGGAGTCCTCGGACGAGATCCGGATCGTGCGCATGCCCGGTTCGAGCGACGCCTCCATGGTCACGTCGATCACGCCGCCGCGGTCCGCGCGGACGGTCGTGCGGATGCCGTCCACCTCCACCGTGACCGGAGCGTTGGCGATGGGCACGCTCGTGAAGCTGCGCCAGCCCCGCACGCTCTCCTGCCGCGCGTGCCGCGTGCCGCGAGGGGCCGCGAGCAGCACCCGGCCGAGCACCCGGATGCGGTGGGGCGTCCCGTATCCGGCGTACGGGATGACCGTGGGCAGGTGTCCTTTCGCGCGCGCCCGCTTCTCGCGGAACTCGTGGAACGTGTTCTCGATCCGCGCCGCGCGATGCATGAGGGGCGCCGCGGTCGTCTGCACGAGCGGGGGCTTCTTCCGTAGGGCTGCCACCTGATCAGTTTGTCAGAGAACGGCGTGTCCGCCGTTCTGTGGACTGTGGCGGTGCCTCCGAGAGGATTAGCCTAAGGTGACGCTTCATCAGTTCTCGGGCCTTCAACCCGACAGCCGCCGCAGTCTGCGGGGAAGCCGTGAAAGGACATCCACGTTGAGCGAAAGGCCAGGCGAGACGCAGGCGGATCGTTCGCCGACGGTCCGGAACGAGCCGGTGCAGGCACGCAGTGCCGCCCGGTTGGAGGCCCTGCTCGATGCCGCCGCCGCGATCGTGGACGAGGTCGGCTATGAGCGGCTCACGACCGCGATGGTGGCCGAGCGTGCGGGCGCGTCCATCGGCACGGTGTACCGGTACTACCCGGATCGGATCGCCCTCCTCCGCGCGCTCAGCGGGCGGTCCTTCCAGCGGTACGTCGACTCCGTGAGCGGCGGCGTCGACCGGCTGCGCGCCGGATCCTGGAACGAGGCCGTCGACCACGCCGTCGACGCCTACGCGCAGATGTTCCGCACCGAACCGGGGTTCCGGGCCATCCGCTTCGGCGACACGCTCGACCTGGGCGCGGAGGGCGGCACGCTCGACAACAACCGGATGCTCGCGCTCGAGATCGCCCGCATCCTCGCGGACCGCTTCGACTCGGCCTCGGAGGACCTGATGTTCGCCCTCGAGGTGGCCGTGGAGATGATGGACGCGCTGCTCTACCGCGCGTTCAGCGTGGACCCGAACGGCGACGAGCGCTTCATCGAGGAGGCGCGCGTCGTCATGCGCGAGTACCTCACCCGTCACCTTCCCGTCGCCGCCTGAGCGAACCTGTGCGATTGCCGGGGGCGCGAGCCGGTGTTGTGATTCCCACCGCATCGGTGCTTATGTAGGCATTTGCAGTGCCCTGTTCGCCGACGAGGAATGAGCGACCACGATGATCGAGTTCCGCTCGGTGTCGAAGCAGTTCCCGGACGGGACCGTTGCTGTAGACGACTTCAGCTTCGTGCTGCCCTCGGGCAAGGCGACGGTGCTCGTCGGTTCGTCCGGCAGCGGCAAGACGACCCTCCTGCGCATGATCAACCGGATGGTGGAGCCGACCAGCGGTCAGGTGCTCATCGACGGCACGGACGTGGCGAAGCTGGACCGTGTGAAGCTGCGCCGGAGCATCGGCTATGTGCTGCAGGCCGCGGGGCTGTTGCCGCACCGCCGGGTCATCGACAATGTCGCGACCGTGCCGGTGCTGAACGGCGTCCGCAAGGCGGAGGCCCGCGAGCGCGCCTACGAGCTGCTCGACAAGGTCGGCCTCGACCGCGCGCTCGGCGAGCGCTACCCCAGCCAGCTCTCCGGCGGACAGCAGCAGCGCGTCGGCGTGGCCCGCGCCCTGGCCGCCGACCCCGAGATCCTGCTCATGGACGAGCCGTTCGGCGCCGTCGATCCCATCGTGCGGGCCGACCTGCAGCTGGAGCTCAACCGCCTGCAGCGCGAGCTCGGCAAGACGATCGTCTTCGTGACCCACGACATCGACGAGGCCTTCACGGTCGCGGATCAGGTCGTGATCTTCCGTAAGGGCGGCGTCGTCGCGCAGGCGGGAACGCCCGCCGAGATCCTCGCGAACCCGGCCGACGCGTTCGTGGCGAGCTTCGTCGGCGCGGATGCGGGTCGCCGCTCCCTGCAGCTGCAGCACCGCCCCGGCGACGACCGGCCCCTCGTGGTCGACCGCGACGGCCGGCCCATCGGCGTGCTCGAATCGACAGTAGAGGCCGCGCCTGGCGCGGGTGCTTCGGCGCAGGGTGGGACAGCGACGTGACGTGGGTCTGGGACAACCTCGACCTCATCGGGCGCCTGTCGCTCGAGCACGTGCGGCTCAGCATCCCGCCGATCGTGCTCGGCCTCCTCATCGCCGTGCCCATCGGCTGGCTCGCCTACCGGTACCGCATCGCCCGGCCCGCGATCCTCACCGTGATCGGCCTGCTCTACACGATCCCGTCGCTCGCCCTGTTCGTGATCCTGCCCATCGCCCTCGGCGTGGGCTTCCTGAGCGAGGTGAACGTCACCGTCGCCCTCACCATCTACGCCGTCGCGATCCTCGTGCGCTCCGTGACCGACGCGCTCGGCTCGGTCGACGCAGAGGTGCGCCAGGCCGCAACCGCCATCGGCTACTCCGGGTGGAGCCGGTTCTGGGTGGTCGAGCTGCCCCTCGCCGGCCCCGTCGTGCTCGCCGGGCTCCGCGTCGCCGCGGTCAGCACCGTGAGCCTGGTGACGGTCGGCATCTTCGTCGGGGTCGAGAGCCTCGGCTACCTCTTCATCAACGGCCTGCAGCGGCGGATCCTCGCCGAGGTCGCGTCGGGACTCGTGATGACCGTGGTCATCGCCCTGGTGATCGACGCCCTGCTCGTGCTGCTGGGCCGCGCGCTGATGCCCTGGACCCGCGTGAACTCCGGCCGGTCCGACCGTCCCGGTGCCCGCCGGCCCGTACCCGAGGTGGTGGGCCGATGACCCTCGTCCTGGACGCGCTCGCCTGGCTGTTCTCCCCGGAGCGGCTGACCGGCGCCAACGCCATCCCGGCCCGGCTGCTGGAGCACCTGTTCTACACCGGCGTGTCCGTGCTGCTCGCGGCGGTCATCGCCATCCCCATCGGATACCTCATCGGCCACACCGGCCGTGGCCGGGAGCTCGCCGTGGGGATCTCGGGCGCGGCCCGCGCGCTGCCGTCCTTCGGCCTCCTGCTCGTCGTGGTGCTGATCGTCGGCACGACCCGCGCGCCGCTGGCCGCCGTCGTCGCGTTCGTGCTCCTCGCGATCCCGTCGGTGCTCGCCGGCGCCTACTCGGGCATCGAGGCCATCGACCGGCGCACCATCGACGCCGCCCGCGCGCAGGGGATGACGGAGTGGCAGATCCTCCTCCGCGTCGAGATGCCGCTCGGGCTGCCGCTCCTGCTCGGGGGCCTCCGCAACGCCGCCCTCCAGGTGGTGGCGACGGCCACGCTCGCCGCGTACATCGGCCTCGGCGGGCTCGGCATCTACATCTTCCGCGGCATCCCCCTGCGCCGGTACGACGAGATGCTGGGCGGCGCGATCCTCATCGTGCTGCTCGCGCTCATCGTGGACGGCGTCTTCGCGCTCCTGCAGCGCATCTCCGTGCCCCGCGGCATCACCGCGGGCGCGCGAACCCGAACCCGCGGGTCCACTCCTGGACCGCGCGCACCGATGGGCTCGCCCATCGCCTACAAGTAAGGACGAGGAATGTTCACAGCACGGAAAAAAGGCCGGCTCGCCATCGGCGCGGCCGCGGTCGGGGCCGCATTGGCCCTGGCAGGGTGTGCGTCGGGCGACCCGCTCGAGCCCGCGGAGTCGTCGGCCGACGGCGACAGCGGTTCCAGCACGATCGTCGTCGGCTCGCAGTCCTACTACTCCAACGAGATCATCGCGGAGATCTACGCGCAGGCGCTGGAGAACGCGGGCCTCGAGGTGGAGCGCAAGTTCCAGATCGGTCAGCGCGACGCGTACATCCCCGCCCTGCAGGGCGGGGAGGTCGACGTGTTCCCCGAGTACACCGGCAACCTGCTGCAGTACTTCTCGCCAGACACCACGGCAACCCTGCCTGACGAGGTCTACGCGGAGCTCCAGGAGGCCGTGCCGGACGGGCTCACCGTCCTCGAGCAGTCGCCGGCCACCGACCAGGACTCCTACAACGTGACCCGCCAGTTCTCCGAGGAGAACGGCGTGACCTCGCTGGCCGACCTCGCCGACGTCACCGTTCCCCTCACCCTCGGCGGCAACGCCGAGCTCGAGGAGCGCCCCTACGGTCCCACCGGCCTGGCCGAGACCTACGGCGCCGAGGTCAGCTTCAGCGCGACTGGTGACACGACGGTCGACGCGCTCGTGGAGGGCACGGTCAACATCGCCAACGTGTACAGCGCCGACCCCAAGATCGCGTCCGAGGACCTCGTCACCCTCGAGGACCCCGAGGGCCTGTTCCTCGCGTCGAACGTCGTGCCGATCGTGAGCGAGGACGTTGCCGGGGATGTCGAGGAAGCGTTGAACGCCGTGAACGCCGAGCTCACGCCGGAGGGCCTCGCCGCCCTCAACGCCCTGAGCGTCGACGAGCAGCAGTCGTCCGACACCATCGCGACCGACTGGCTCACCGAGAAGGGCCTGATCGACTAGTCGATCGATCCATCGCGCGGCGGGGTCCGGGGGCTACGGCTTCCGGGCCCCGTCGTCCGTTGTGGCGCCGGCCTGCTTCCTGGCCTCGTCGCGCCCCGCCATGTACTTCTCCTCG
Source organism: uncultured Microbacteriaceae bacterium (assembly GCA_947487835.1). GTDB lineage: Bacteria > Actinomycetota > Actinomycetes > Actinomycetales > Microbacteriaceae > Planctomonas. Next base: position 382,151 of record CANKXX010000001.1, on the reverse strand, counting down.
ACGTGCGACAGCACCTTCTTCGCCACGACGATCAACAGCACGAACGCCACCACGATCCCCACAAAGATGTAGCCCGCGTAGTGCAACTGGTCAGAGAGCTCTCGATAGCCGCCGGCCGCGGCGGAGCCGACGGAGACGTAGGCGAATGCCCAGAGCACGCAGGCCGGGGCTGTCCAGGCGAGGAACAGCCGGTAGCGCATCCCGCTCATGCCGACCGTGAGCGGGATCAGCGAGTGCAGGACGGGCAGGAAGCGGGAGATGAACACCGCGATGCCGCCGCGCCGGGCGAGATAGTTCTCCGCCCGCACCCAGTTCCGCTCGCCGATGCGGGCGCCCAGGCGGGAGGCGCGGATCCAGGGGCCGAAGTAGCGGCCCAGGGCGAAGCCGATGCTTTCTCCGCACAGCGCACCCACGATGATCGCGGCGACGAGCGTGAAGTACTGCACCGGCCCGTCGACGGCCGTGCTCGAGACGATGACGACCGTGTCGCCCGGCATGATCAGCCCGACGAGCACGGAGGTCTCGAGCAGCACCGCGACGCCGGTGAGAACAGTGCGCAGCACAGGGTCGACGCTCTGGATGAGCTCGAGGATCCACGTGAGCGCTTCGTTCACGTCTCCGACTGTAGGCGGTCGCAGGTCAGGATTGGCTGGGGCCGCCGGGAAGCGGCCGGCGCAGCGCCTGCAGCCGGGTCCGCCAGAGGGCGAGCCGGCCGGGTTCCGCGGCGAGGTCCGGGCCGTCCTGCCACTCACGGACGATGCGGATGCCCTGCGCCGCGTTGAGCGCCCACACCTCGAGCCCGTTCAGCTCGGCCGGCGCGCGCCGCTCGTGCAGCACGTCCACCCCGAAGGCCGCGGCGAGGGTGAGCACCGATCGCGACGTCACGCTGTCCACCCGGGTCAGCTCGGGCGCGGGCGTGCAGAGCGCGTCGCCGCGCCACCAGAGCAGAGCGCTGTAGGCGGCCTCGATCACGCTCTCGTCGTCCGCGAGAAGCACGACCTCGCCCGCGCCCTTCCCGGCGGCCTCGGCGCGGATCCGCCCCAGGCGTTCGAGGTCGGGGCCCTTGATCGACGGCGCGCGTCGCGGGTCGGGGCCGTGGTGCGTCGCGACCACGACGGACACGGTGCGGTCGGGCGCGGGTCGCACGTGCAGCAGCAGCTCGTCGGCGCCGTCGACGCTCGCTCGGAGGTCGACCCGCGGGAACCAGTCGCCGGACCGCGGGAGCGCGGCGACCGCGGCATCCCAGAACGGGGCGGGATCGATCGTCGCGCCCTGGGCGTCGGCGGAGCGCAGGAAGCGCTCCCGATGGAGCGCGAGCCCGAGCACGCGTCCGTCGGTCACGAGCCACGAATCGGCGGCACGCACGTCACCGTACGCCGTCGCGTCCGCGACGCCCGGATTCAGCCGCGCCTCACCGGGATTCCAGCGGAGGAGCGCACTCATAGGCTTAGGCTAACCCGGCCCGGCGGGTGGTTCGCACCGGGGCCGGGACGGTCGGGACGGAACAGGCACATGACGAAGCGACTGATCGCGCGGCGCGTCGGCCACGCCGTGGACGCGCCCGCGGCATTCGAGGCGCTGTTCGAGCACTCCCTCTCCGCCTCCGGGGCCTCGACCGCATCCGCCGCGTTCTGGCTCGACTCCTCCGACGGCTCGGGCTGGAGCTACCTGGGCGCCGGCCAGCCGCTCGAGGTGGGTCCCGGCGGCGTGCTCGATGCGCTGTCCGTGGCGCTCGCCTCAACCCGGGAGCCGGGAGAGGTGGACGTCTCCGCCGCCCCCGCGGGCATGGATTTCCGGCTCGGCTGGGTGGGTAGGCTCGACTACGAGCTGTGGCGGCGCACCGCGGCGCGGCACCCGGTCCACTCCGGGTCCGGCGACGACGCCGCGGGCGGGGCGTTCCTCGCGGCCGATCGCATGCTCGCGCTCGACCACGGCTCGGGGGAGGCCTGGCTCGTCGCGTTCGACACGGCGGACGGCGTCCGCTGGCTCGGGGAGGCGGAGCGCGTGCTCGCCGGTCTGAGCGGAGCCGGGGACAGTCCGGCTCCCGCAGCGCCCGAGCCGACCGGACTCGCCCCCTCGCGGACGGACCCGGCCCCCGATCCGGCCACCGGCGTGACCTGGCGGCACTCCGACGCGGAGTACCTCGCGCTGATCGAGCGCTGCCGCGGCGCCATCCGCGCGGGTGACGCCTACCAGCTCTGCCTCACGAACACCGCGACCGTGCCCGGCGCCTTCGACCCGCTTGCGGTACACCGCCGGCTGCGGTCGATGAGTCCCGCGCCGCACGGCGGCCTGCTGCGGGTGGGGGAGTCGGTGCTGGTCAGCGCCTCCCCGGAACGCTTCCTGCGCATCACCGCGGACGGCCTCGCGAGCACGCGTCCCATCAAGGGAACGCGGCGGCGCGGCGCCGACGAGCGGGAGGACCGCCGGCTGCGCCGCGAGCTCGTGGAGAGCGACAAGGAGCGGGCCGAGAACCTGATGATCGTCGACCTCATGCGCAACGACCTGTCGCGCGTCTGCCGACTCGGCAGCGTGCGCGTGACCTCGCTGCTGCAGGTCGAGTCCTACGCCCAGGTGCACCAGCTCGTGAGCACGGTCGAGGGCACGCTGGCGGACGGCCTCACCGCCGTGGACGCCGTGCGCGCGCTCTTCCCCGCCGGCTCCATGACCGGTGCGCCGAAGCTGCGGGCCATCGAGATCCTCGACGAGCTCGAGCGCGGGCCTCGAGGCGTGTACTCGGGCGTGTTCGGATATTTCGGGGTGGACGGCGCGCTCGACCTCGCGATGGTCATCCGCAGCATCGTCGTCGGGCCCGGCGGCGCGACCGTGGGTGCCGGGGGCGGCATCACGACGCTGTCCGACCCGCACGAGGAGCTCGAGGAGGTGCGCCTGAAGTCCGCGCCGCTGCTGCGCGCGCTCGGCGCGCCCCTCCTGGACGCCCCGACGCCCCCGGAGCGGGAGACACCCGCGATCACCGCTCCGCACGCGAACTGACCCGGCTCGACGGGATGCAGGCGCACTGCGCGTCGAGCCGGGTCAGCTGTCGGAACCGGTGAGCCGGGTCAGGGCTGGAACACCGCCCGCACGCAGCCGTCCTTCTTGTTCTTGAACATGTCGTAGCCCTTCGGCCCGTCGCTGAGCGGCATGACGTGGGTCGCGAGGTGCTCGGTGGTCAGCTCGTCGCGCTGCATGCGCTCGAGCAGCATCGGGATGTAGCGCTGGCCGTGCTGCTGCGCGGCCCGCAGGGTGAGGCCCTTGTTGATGACCGCGCCGAGCGGGAACTTGTCGACCACGGCGCCGAACACGCCGAGCACGAACACGCTGCCGCCCTTGCGCGCGGCCATGATCGCCTCCCGCACGGCCGTGGGCCGGTCGGTCTGCAGGCGCAGCTGCTGCTTCACCTGGTCGTAGAGGTAGTCGGCGCCCGTGCTGTGCGCCTCCATCCCCACCGCCTCGATGCAGACGTCGGGTCCTCGGCCGCCGGAGAGCTCGCGCAGCTCGGCGAGCACCGACGTGTCCTCGTAGTCGAGCGTCTCGGCGCCGATGAAGTCGCGCACCTGCTCGAGGCGCTCCGGGATGCGGTCGATCACGACGACGCGCTCGGCGCCGAGCAGCATGGCCGCCCGCGCCGCCATCTGGCCCACCGCGCCGGCGCCCCAGACCGCGACGACATCGCCGGGGCCCACCCCGCCGAGGTCCGCACCCATCCAGCCGGTCGGCACGGCGTCCGAGGCGAAGAGGGCGCGCTCGTTGCTCACGCCGTCCGGCACTGTGAACGCACCGATGTCGGCGAAGGGCACGCGCACGTACTCCGCGTGGCTGCCGGCGAAGCCGCCGAGCGCGTGCGAGTAGCCGTAGATGCCGCCGGGCGACGCGCCCCACAGCGCCTCCGGGATGCCCGGGTTCGGGTTCGTGTTGTCGCAGAGCGAGTACATGTCGTTGAGGCAGTAGTAACAGGTGCCGCAGCTGATGAACGAGGCGACGACGACGCGATCGCCGACCCGGTGCTTCTGCACACCGGAGCCGACCTCGACCACCTCGCCGATGAACTCGTGGCCGATCACGTCGCCCGCCCGCATCGTCGGCACGTATCCGCCGAGCAGGTGCAGGTCGGACCCGCACGACGTGGTCAGCAGGATCTTCACGATCACGTCATGGGTGTTGAGGATGCGGGGGTCGTCCACGTTCTCGACGGCCAGCTTGTTCACCCCGCGCCAGGTCAGAGCCTTCACAGCACGCCCTCGCCCTCTGCGCGGTCCTCGGCGGCGTCGACCATCGCGCCCAGCACGGTCGCGGTGCGCTTGCCGTGCGGCCGGGGATGGCCGACCATCACCTCGCCGACCTCGGCGAGCTCCTTCGCCTCACGCAGGGCCGAGCGCAGCTCGCGCAGCGACTCCGTGCCCCGAGCGCCGCGGGACGACGACCCGCGGACCAGCCGCGCGGCGACCTCGGTGCCGCGTCCGCCGGGCGCGTGGCGGAACTGCACCTCGATGCGGTCCGCGAGCGCGGCGAGCGGGCGGGGGAGGGATCCGCCGGGGGCGATCTCGTCCTGGCTGCGGCCGATGGTCACGACGCGCCACCGGTCCTGGTCCTCTTCGATGTGCTTGTCGACCACCGAAGCGGCCTTCTGCGCGACGACGCCCACGGTTGCGACGCCGGCGAGCAGGAATGTGGTCCGTAGTGCTTTCGACATGGCTCTCCTTTTCCGTGGTGCACACCGTACGCGCCGACACCGCGAGTCATAAGGGGATGGACCGAGCGGCCCGCGTCCGTCACCCGTGTCCCCACTCGATACGATTGGGGTTCGCGCCCGCCGTGGTCGGGCGGCCTTCCCGCGCCGCCGTTCCTCTCGATGCCGCCGCACCGGCGGCCCCGGGCGCGGTCCCCAGCGAGACGAGAAGCGAGACACGTGGCAGAGAACGACACCGCCGGCGCCGACGGATACGACATCCGGGCGATCCAGGACCGATGGCTCCCGATCTGGGAGGAGAAGCGTCCCTTCGACGTCGCCCTCACCGACGACTCGCGCCCCCGCAAGTACGTGCTCGACATGTTCCCGTACCCCTCCGGCGACCTGCACATGGGCCACGCGGAGGCGTACGCGCTCGGCGACGTGATCGCCCGGTACTGGCGCCAGCAGGGCTTCAACGTGCTGCACCCCATCGGCTGGGACTCGTTCGGCCTGCCCGCCGAGAACGCCGCGATCAAGCGCGGCATCGACCCGGTCGGCTGGACCTACGACAACATCGACCAGCAGAAGCGCACCATGAAGCGCTACGCCCCGTCGTTCGACTGGAGCCGCGTGCTCCACACCAGCGACCCCGACTACTACAGGTGGAACCAGTGGCTGTTCCTCAAGATGTACGAGAAGGGCCTCGCGTACCGCAAGGACAGCTGGGTCAACTGGGACCCGGTGGACCAGACCGTGCTCGCGAACGAGCAGGTGCTGCCCGACGGCACGTCCGAGCGCTCCGGCGCCCTGGTGGTGAAGAAGAAGCTCACCCAGTGGTACCTGAAGATCACGGACTACGCGGACCGGCTGCTCGACGACCTGAACCAGCTCGAGGGCAAGTGGCCCTCCAAGGTCATCGCCATGCAGCGCAACTGGATCGGTCGCTCGATCGGCGCGAACGTCGACTTCGTGATCGAGGGGCGCGATGAGCCGGTGACCGTGTTCACCACGCGGCCCGACACGCTGTTCGGCGCGACCTTCATGGTCGTGGCTCCGGACTCCGACCTCGCCGGCGAGCTTGCCGCGGGGTCCACCCCGGAGGTGCAGGCGGCGTTCGGCGAGTACCTGCAGCGCGTGCAGAAGTCGAACGACATCGAGCGCCTCACCGCCGACCGCGAGAAGACCGGCGTGCCGCTCGAGCGGTTCGCGATCAACCCCGCGAACGGCGAGCGCATCCCGATCTGGGCCGCGGACTACGTGCTGGCCGACTACGGCACCGGCGCGGTCATGGCCGTGCCCGCGCACGACCAGCGCGACCTCGACTTCGCCCGCGCCTTCGGCCTGCCCGTGCGGGTCGTCGTCGACACGACCCAGCCTGCCACGGGCGCGATCCCCATCGTGCGTGCGGACGCCGACGCGGATGCCGAGGCCGCGCCGACCCTGGACGAGCTCGACCCGGTCGCAAGCGGCGTCGCGCTGCCCGGCGAGGGGCGGCTCATCAACTCCGGTCGCCTCGACGGACTGAGCAAGCAGAACGCCATCAAGCGCATCATCGAGACGCTGCAGGCCGAGGGCACCGGACGCCCGGCGAAGAACTACCGCCTGCGCGACTGGCTCATCTCGCGCCAGCGCTACTGGGGCACGCCGATCCCGATCATCCACGGCCAGAACGGCGAGGAGATCCCGGTCCCCGAGGACCAGCTGCCCGTCGTGCTGCCGCCGACGGAGGGGCTCGACCTGCGTCCCAAGGGCTCGTCACCCCTCGGCGGCGCCGAGGATTGGGTGAACGTGCCCAACCCGATCGACGGGACCCCCGCCCGGCGTGACCCGGACACCATGGACACGTTCGTGGACAGCTCCTGGTACTTCCTGCGCTTCCTCAACCCGGGTGACGACGCCAAGGCGTTCGACCCGAAGGACGCCGAGAAGTGGGCCCCCGTCGACCAGTACGTCGGCGGCGTGACCCACGCCATCCTGCACCTGCTGTACGCGCGCTTCATCACGAAGGTGCTGTTCGACCTGGGCTACGTCACCTTCACCGAGCCCTTCTCCGCGCTGCTCAACCAGGGCATGGTGCAGATGGACGGGGCGGCCATGTCGAAGAGCAAGGGCAACCTGGTGCGGCTGTCCGAGCAGCTCGACGAGCACGGCGTCGACGCGGTGCGGCTGACCATGGCGTTCGCCGGTCCGCCGGAGGACGACATCGACTGGGCGGACGTCTCGCCCGCCGCGTCCGGCAAGTTCCTCGCCCGGGCCTGGCGGCTCACCAGCGCCGTGTCCAGCCCGGTGGACGCCGACCCCGCGACCGGCGACGAGGCGCTCCGCCGCCACACGCACCGGTTCCTGTCGGATGCGCCGGGCCTCATCGAGGCGTTCAAATTCAACGTCGTGGTCGCGCGCCTCATGGAGCTCGTGAACGCCGTGCGCAAGGCGATCGACTCCGGCCCCGGCGGCGCGGACCCGGCGGTCCGCGAGGCCGTCGAGGTCGTGGCCGTGGGGCTCAGCCTGTTCGCGCCGTACACGGCGGAGGACATGTGGGCGCGCCTCGGGCACGACGGGTTCGTCGCCTACGCGGGCTGGCGTAAGGCCGACTCGACGCTGCTCGTGGAGACGAGCGTGACCGCAATCGTGCAGGTGGACGGCAAGGTGCGCGACCGGCTCGAGGTGAGCCCGAAGATCTCCCGCGAGGAGCTCGAGGCGCTGGCCCGCGCGTCGAAGGCGGTGACCCGCTCGGTGGGTGACCGCGAGATCGTGAACGTGATCGTGCGCGCCCCGCGCCTGGTCAACATCGCGACCCGCCCCACCGCCTGACCCGCTGTCCCCGCCCGCGCGGGCGGGGACGGCGCCCGCGGTCCTGGCCCGGTGGACGCGACGTGCCCTGAGGATGTCGAAGAGAGGCGACGTTCCTCGGTGACGGGGCATTTCGGTCCCTGAGCCTGTCGAAGGGACGTGGCGTTCCTCGGCGACGGGGCCATCTCGGTCCCTGAGCCCGTCGAAGAGACGCGACGTTCCTCGTCGACGGGGCCATCCCGGTCTCTGAGCCGGTCGAAGGGACGCGAGCCTCCTCGACAACTCCTCCCTCCCACCCGCAGCAATCCGGGCCGCCCGCACGGACCTGGGTCTCCTCGGATACCGCCGCCCGCGGCAGCCCTAGCCTCCCGGCATGGATTCCCCCGCCCCGGTGCCGCCCGGGCCCGCAGAGCCGCCCGCGCCGAGAGACGCGGACCCGCGCTCGTGGTTGCCCTCGCGCGTAGCGGATCGGCTCCGTCGCGGCGCCGGCGCGGTGATCGTACTGCTCCTGCTGGCCCTCGCGGCGGCCGTCCTGGTCTCCCTTCTGACACCCACGGGCGCCAGCGCGACCCTGGACGGGCCCGTCGCGGCGGCCGAAGGCGGTCCGACCACCGACGTCGGACCGGACCCCGCCGATCCGACGGGCGCACCCTCACCACCGCCGGCAGCGAACCCGCCCGCACCGAGCGCGGCCCCACACGGTGCCGAGACGGCCCGACCCCTGCTCGTGCACGTACTCGGATCGGTGGCCGCGCCCGGGCTCTTCGAGCTGCCCGCCGGCGCGCGGGTCGTCGACGCCGTGGCCGCGGCGGGCGGCCTGGCTCCCACTGCCGACCAGGCGCGCATCAACCTCGCCCGGGTGGTCGCCGATGGCGAGCAGCTGTACGTGCCCGCTCTAGGCGAGGCGATTCCTCCCGCCGCGCCCCCGGGACCCGCCAGCGGTGCCTCGGGAGCCGCGCCCGACACGACGCCTACCGTCGTGGACCTCAACACGGCGACCCTCGCCGACCTCGACACGCTGCCGCGGATCGGACCGGGGCTGGCGCAGCGCATCCTCGACTGGCGCACGGCCAACGGCCGGTTCGGCGCACCCGAGGACCTGCTCGAGGTGCCCGGCATCGGCGACCGGACGTTTGACGGGCTGCGGGAGCGGGTGAGGGTGTGATCCTGCTGCGCCTCGCGATTCCGGCCGTGGCGGGCTGGGCGACCGCCTTCCTGCTCGTGGCCGCACCCGACGCGAGGATGGGAGTCGCCATCGGGCTCTGGCTTCTCGCCATCCTGCTCGCGGTGGCCGTGGTGCTCATCGCGCCGGGCGGGCCGCTCCTGCGGCACTGGTGGCTCGTCGTGTGCCTGCTGGTGCTGGTCGCCGCCCTGACCGCCACGTCCGTCGTGCACCATGGCGCCGCGCGTCGACCGCCTGCGGTGCGGAACGCGGTCGAGGCCGACCGCGCGATGGTCCTCACCGTGCGGATCGACGGCTCACCCGACTCCGCAACCGCGGGATCCCCGTCCGGCGGCCTGGTGTCGCGTGAGCGCACGCCCGCCACGCTTCTCGCTCTCGCGCCCGCCCGATCGGCGGAGCCGGTGACCTCCGTGGCGGTCGCGGTTCCGGTCCTGCTTTTCTCGTCGGGCGGCCTGCTCCGCCCCGACGGGAGGGGTGCGCTGGCATCACCGGATCGACCGGGTGCGGCGGCGGCCGAGGGCCCGGGCATCGGCGCCGTCCTCCGGGTGACGGGCACCGCTCGGGCAACGGCTCCCGAGGACGACGTGTCGCTGCTCGTGTTCGTGCGCGGGCGGGCTGAGGTCGTGGAGGGACCTCCGTGGTGGCTCGACTGGGCGTCGCGTCTCCGCGCCGACTTCTCGGCCGCCGCCGCGCGGCTTCCGGGCGACGGCGGCGACCTGCTTCCCGGCCTCGTGGTCGGCGACACGTCCGCCGTGGACGAGCGACTGGACGCCGCGCTCAAGCAGAGCTCGCTCACCCATCTGACCGCGGTGTCGGGAGCGAACTGCGCCATCGTGATCGGCGCCGTGCTCGCCATGACGTCCGCCCTCGGCTACCGGCGCGGCGTTCGGGTGACGGTCGGGCTCGTCGCGCTGGGCGGCTTCGTGGTGCTCGTGACTCCGGAACCCAGCGTGCTCCGGGCCGCCGTGATGGCGAGTATCGCCCTGGCCGCGGTCGCGTCCGGGCGGCCCCTGCGCGGCGTGCCGTCCCTGGCCCTCGCCGTGATCGTGCTGCTCGTGATCGACCCCTGGCTCGCGCGGAGCTACGGGTTTGCGCTCTCCGCCCTCGCGACGGCGGGCCTGCTCGTGCTCTCCGGTCCGCTGACCCGGGCGCTGACCGCGGTGATGCCGACTCCCATCGCCGTCGTCGTGGCGTTGCCCTGCGCCGCCCAGGCCGCGTGCCAGCCCGTGCTCATCCTGCTCGCCCCCACGCTGCCGCTGTACGGGGTGCCGGCCAACATCCTCGCGGCGCCCGCCGTTCCGGTCGCCACGATCTGCGGCATGGTCGCCATCCTGCTCCTTCCGCTCGCGCCGCCGGTGGCGGCCGCCCTGACGACGGTGGCGTGGGCTCCTTCGGCCTGGATCTCGGGGGTCGCCGTCACCGTCGCACGGCTGCCGGATGCCCGCATCCCGTGGCTGGGCGGCGTCGGTGGAGCGGTGCTGCTCGCCGGTGTGACGGCGCTCGCGCTCGTCGCCGTCCTGGGCGGAGGTGCACGCTGGCACCGGCTCCGCCGGATCTGCGCCGCGGGCGCCGTCGTGGTGGTCGGCGCCAACGTCGGCGCGGTCGTGGGGTCGAGCCTGCGTGATGGGCTGATCCTTCCCGCGGACTGGCAGTACGCGGTGTGCGACGTCGGACAGGGCGACGCCCTGCTCGTGCGTTCCGGCTCGGCCGTCGCCCTGGTGGACGTCGGCCCGGATCCGGCTTCCCTCGAGGCGTGCCTGCGGCGGTTGGGCATCGACCGCATCGACCTGCTCGTCCTCACCCACTACGACCTGGATCACGTCGGGGGAGCGGCGGCCGTGCTCGGTCGTGTGGATGCCGCTCTCGTCGGGCCGACGGAGAACGCGGAGGACGAGCGCCTCGTTCGTCGGCTGCGGTCGCAGGGCACCGACGTGACCATCGCGACCGCGGGGCTGTCGGGTGCACTCGGGGCGCTGGACTGGACCGTGCTCTGGCCACGCGATCGCGGTGCGCGCACCCTCTCCGGGAATGACGGCAGCGTGACGATGCGCTTCGAGGGCGGTCCGCGGTGCTCGCGCGTCTGCCTGAGCAGCGTGCTCCTCGGCGACCTGGGCGAGGAGTCACAGAACGGCGTGCTGAGAAGCGTCGCCGTGGAACCGGTCGACGTCGTCAAGGTCGCCCACCACGGGTCCGCCGACCAGAGCCCTCGCCTCTACGACCGCCTGCGCGCAACGGCCGGCATCGTCTCGGTCGGCGCGGACAACACGTACGGCCACCCCGCGGATGCGGTCCTGTCGATCCTGCGCTCCACCGGCACGACCGCCCTCCGCACGGACCGCCGCGGCCTGACCCTCCTCGCCCCGGGCACGCACCCCGGCGAGATCCGCGTCTGGTCCGAGCACCCGGACCCCCACGGTCCCTGAGCCTGTCGAAGGGACGTGAGGTCCGGTGCGTCGCTTCGACGCGTTCAGCGACCGAGGCGGCGCGGTGCCGGAGGGTCGGTGGAGCATGGCACCCTTGGAGATGCGGTCGAGCCGAGGCACGGCGGCAACGCGGCAGGGCGGTACGAGGAAACGGGAGAGCAGTGGCAGCGAGAACGTCATCGAAGTCGGCCGTCGCCATCCCGCAGCTGCCGTGGAACCAGGTGCGGCCGGCGCCCGTGGTGCTGGTGTCCGGCACGGAGGCGTTCCTCGCCGATCGGGCCATGCGGCAGTTGCGCGACATCCTCAAGACCGAGGACCCGAGCCTCGAGGTCAGCGACATCCGCGCCGACGACTACGCGCCCGGCGAGCTGCTGACCCTGGCCAGCCCGTCGCTGTTCGGTGAGCCGCGGCTCCTGCGCATCACCAACGTCGAGAAGTGCAACGACGTGTTCCTCGCCGAGGCACTGTCCTACGTCGCGTCGCCCGCCGAGGACACCTACGTGATCCTCCGTCACAACGGGGGAGTGCGCGGCAAGAAGCTCCTCGACGCCATCCGCGGGGGAGCGGGCGGCGGCATCGAGGTCGTCTGCACCGAGCTCAAGAAGGACAGCGAGAAGTTCGACTTCGCCGTCGCGGAGTTCCGCACCGCCCGGCGGAAGATCACCCCCGGCGCCCTCCGCGCCGTCGTCGCGGCCTTCCAGGACGACCTCAGCGAGCTCGCGTCGGCCTGCCAGCAGCTCATCTCCGACTCCGCCGCCGAGATCACCGAGGCGACCGTCGACAAGTACTACGGCGGTCGCGTCGAGACCAACGCGTTCAAGGTCGCGGACGCGGCCCTCGCGGGCAGGATGGGCGAGGCGCTCGTCCTGCTGCGGCACGCGCTCGCGACCGGGGCGGACCCCGTGCCCGTCGTCGCCGCGTTCGCCACCAAGATGCGCACCATGGCCCGGGTCTCGGGCGCCAGGGGCGGCGCGAACCAGATCGCGTCGTCGCTCGGGCTCGCGCCCTGGCAGGTGGACCGCGCGCGCCGCGACCTCGCGGGATGGAGCGACGAGGGCATCGGCCGCGCCATCGAGGTGCTCGCCGAGACGGACGCCAGCGTCAAGGGCGCCGGCCGCGACCCCGTCTACGCGCTCGAGCGCATGGTGAGCGTCATCGCCCGCCGCGGCGGCCTGGACTGACCGAGACGACCCAGCACCCTCGTCTCTGAGTCGCACCACCCTGCACCGCCGCACCCCCCCCGCAACGCAGAAGGCCCCGCCGAAGCGGGGCCTTCTGTTCGTCGGGGGGAACCCCGATCGAGTCGGACTACTTGGTGAGCGCGCCGACCTGCTTGGCGAGAGCCGACTTGCGGTTCGCGGCCTGGTTCTTGTGGATGACGCCCTTGCTGACGGCCTTGTCCAGACGCTTGCCCGCGAGGGAGAGAGCCTTTGCGGCCTTGTCGGCGTCACCGGCGGCGATGGCCTCGCGCGTGGAGCGGACGACCGTCTTCAGCTGGCTCTTGACCGCCTTGTTGCGCTCCTGAGCCTTCTTGTTGGTGTTGATGCGCTTGATCTGCGACTTGATGTTTGCCACGTGAATATCGTCTTTCGTTCGTGTGAATGGGTAAGTACCTGTGCCGCTCAGCGAGAGAGGGCGCCTCGCGGCGAGATCGTGGGATGTACACATCCACACGCAAGCCAACCAACAACATTACCAGTCGGGGGAAGAAACGGGCAATCGTCCGACATGACACGCGGGTCCCGCTCAGGAGACGAAGCGCGTCTCCGGCTCGTTCGCGTAGGCGACCCGGATGCGGGCGCGATCCTCCTCGCGCATGACCGGCAGGTCGTGCACCCCGAACCAGCCCACCTCGAGGTTCTCGTCGTCACCGACGCGCGGCTCACCCGAGAGGTAACGGCAGCGGAACGTGTGGTTCAGGTACTGCGACCTGTCCCCGTTCACGTGCTCGTACAGGTCGGTCACGGTGATCTCGACGAGGCGCTCGACCTCGATGATCACGCTGGCCTCCTCGAGGGCCTCGCGCCGCGCGGTGACGCCAGGGTGCTCACCGGGCTCGACGATCCCGCTGATCGGCGCCCAGTGGCCGGTGTCCGACCGGCGCACGAGCAGCACGCGCTCCGCATCGTCCAGCACCACGGCGGTGGTGCCGATCAACCAGAGCGGCGCGTGGCCGACGTGCTTCCGCAACGCGACGATGAAGGGGGGAATGGGCATCAGGCGGGCTCCTTGATCGAGACGGGCGTCGAGTCAGCAGGGTCGCAGTGCGACGGGGTGCGCAGCAAATCCGGCCGCACCGTCGCGCCCGCGCGCGTCACGCGGTCTCTCGCGGCTGCCGAACGGTCGCCCCGGGCGGTACACCGGCCCCGGTCTCCCGGAGCGCCCGCAGCAGCACCTCGGTGAACTCGGTGGGCCGGGTGACGCTCACCATGTGGTTCGCGCCCCGGATATGGATGAGCCGGGCGTCCTGCGCCGCGCGGACGAAGCGTCGCTCCTGCAGCCGGAAGTGGTCGAACTGACCGTTCACGAACCAGATCGGTACGGCGATCCTGCCGACGCTCGCTCGGGGCGAGAGTCCGCGCAGCGACCGCAGCACGTCGTCCATGACGTCGAGCGCGGCCCCGCCCGCGAGCACGTCGTCCGCGCCCGGCGACGGGATGAACGCGCGGACGAAGAACTCGTTGATCCTGGCGCCCCGGTCGGGCAGCCGGTGGATGAGGTTGGCCGCCAGGCGGTAGGGCTCGAGCACCGCGGCGGCCGGCGACGTGCCGCAGCTGGCGGCGACGAGGCCGCGGATCGGCGGCCGCGCCTCGGCCGCGCCCGCGTAGCGGAGGGAGAGGTAGCCGCCCAGGGAGAACCCGACGAGGAACGCCGGCGCGCCCTGCTCGGCGGCGCTCTCGCGCACGGCCTCGTCGATGGCGGCGAGCGCCCCGTCCAGGGTGAATCGCTCGGCGATCCGGGTGCCGTGCCCGGGGAGCTCGACCGTGCGCACCGGGATGCCGAGCTCCGTCAGCCGCTCGACCTGGTGCCGCCACATGGTCGCGGACGTGCGCAGGCCGTGGACGAGGACGACCGGGGCGGGCATCCCCCGATCGTAGCCAAGGAGCCGGTCGGATACCGTGGGTTCCCATGCCGGAACTCGCCTCGCACATCGCCTCCGTTCCCGCGTCGGGCATCCGCCGCATCCTCGAGCTGTCCTTCGAGCTCGACGACGTCATCCCGCTGAGCGTCGGGGAGCCGGACGTGCCGGTCGCCCCGCACATCACCCAGGCGGCCATCGACGCGTGGGCCGCGGACGAGACGAACTACGGCCCGAACGGCGGCATCGCTCCGCTGCGGGCGGCCATCGTGGAGAAGCTGGCGCGCGTCAACGGGCTCGCCGTCGACCGCGAGCAGGTCTGGGTCACGATCGGCGCCTCCCAGGCCCTGTACCAGGCGATGACGCTCACGCTCGGGGCGGGGGACGAGATCCTGCTGCCGGACCCGGGGTTCCCGACCTTCACCATGACCGCCCGGATGCTGCAGGCCGAGCCGGTCTACTACTCGCTCCGGCCGGAGGGCGGCTTCCGCCCGGACCTCGAGGAGCTCGAGCGGCTGATCACCCCGCGCACGCGCGTGCTGCTCGTCAACTCCCCGTCGAACCCGTTGGGCACGGTGTTCCCGCGGGAGGTCCTCCAGACGCTCGTCGAGTTCGCCCGCAGGCACGACCTGTGGATCATCAGCGACGAGGTCTACGAGTACTTCACCTACGGCACGGCCGAGCACGTGAGCGTCGGCACGCTGGACACCGACGACCGCGTCTTCAGCGTCTTCTCGCTCTCCAAGACCTACGCGCTCACCGGCGCCCGGGTGGGCTACCTCGTCACCCCGCCCGGGATGGCGCCCACTCTGCGCAGCGTGCAGGAGGCGGCGATCAGCTGCGTGAACACCCCGGCGCAGTACGCATCGGTCGCCGCGATCGAGGGCGACCAGACGCACGTCGGCGATGCCAGGAGGCACTACGGGGAGAACCTGCGGCTCGCCACGGGGATGCTCGACGAGCGGGGCATCCGCTATCTCGAGCCCATCGGGGCCTTCTACCTATGGATCGACATGTCGCACGCGACGGACGGCGACGTCTCGGCGTGGGCGGAGCACCTGCTGCTGACCGAGCGGGTGGCCGTCGCCCCGGGCCGGGCCTTCGGGCGGTCCGGCGAGGGCTGGATCCGGATCTGCCTCGCGGCGGACGCCGACACGCTGCGCCTCGGGATCTCCCGGCTGCCGGTGCCGGTGGAGGCTCCGGTGCCTTCGACGGCGCAGCCTCCGGTGGACGCGGTCCCGCTCGCCCGCTGATCGTCCCAGCCCCGCCCGACTCGCACTCCGACAGGCGGTCGAACGGACCCGAGCACGATCCGGGGAGTTGCCCTCCGGACCGACGGGGGATAGCCCCATGGTTCCGGCCTCCCGCGATTCCTAGCCTGTAGTCATGACCTCGACAGCCTCCCCTTACAGCCCCAACGACGCCTCCTCCGACCAGGCATCCGTTCAGCACACCGGCGACCCGGCGTCCGCGCAGTCCGGCTACACCGAGTCCGGCTACGGCCAGTCCGGCTACACCGAGTCCGGCTACGGCCAGTCCGGCTACACCGAGCCGGGCTACCGGCAGAGCGACTACCCGCAGTCCGGCTCCACCGGCACCGGCACCGGTTACGCGCCGGGCGGGTACGGGCAGCCCGGCTACACCGCCCCGCAGCAGCGCCCCGGCGCCTACCCCACCCCCTTCGGCGAGAAGACGCTGAGCTACGTGAGCTTCTGGCTCGGCGTCGCATCCGTGGTGCTGAGCCCGACCGTGCTCGTGCCCGTCGCGGCCATCGTGCTCGGCTTCATGGCCCGCACCCGCGAGCCCGCCGGCCGCACCTGGGCGACGTGGGGCATCGTGCTCGGCTTCGTCATGGCGTTCGGCTGGTTCGTCGCCCTGATCGTCGGCGGGGTCGCCGCACTGGCGGCGCTTCCGTTCGTCGCGTTCCTCTAGCCGACGCCTCGCAGGAGGCAGGAAGGCCCCCGTCCCTCAGGGCGGGGGCCTTCCCGCGTGTCGGCCGCACGGCCCCGCGTACGCGACCACAGTGCGCATCGGGCCGGGCAGCCGGTCGTACGCTCGAGGGATGACCACAACCTCGCCGCTCACCGCCATCGTCCATGGAACCGTCGTGCCGGTCGCCGGTCCTCCCCTCGAGGACGGCACCGTGCTGATCGAGAACGGCAGGATCCTCGCCGTCGGCGCCGACGTGTCCGTCCCGGACGGCGCCCGGATCGTCGACGCGACGGGGAAGTGGGTGCTGCCGGGCTTCATCGAGGCCCACGGCCACGTCGGCATCCACGAGGAGGCCAACGGCCCGGCCGGCAACGACACCAACGAGATGACCAACCCCAACACCGCCGGGGTGCGAGCCATCGACGCGATCGACATCGACGACGAGGGCTTCCGCGACGCCCTGTCCGGCGGCATCACGTCGATCGTGGTGAAGCCCGGCTCCGGCAACGTCATCGGCGGCCAGACCGTCGCCATCAAGACCTGGGGCGGCCGCACCATCGACGAGCAGGTCATCAGCGACTCCGTGAGCGTCAAGTCCGCCCTCGGCGAGAACCCGAAGCGCGTCTACGGCGAGAAGAAGCAGACCCCGAGCACGCGCCTGGGCGTCGCCCTCGTTCTCCGCGAGGCGTTCGTCGCCGCTCAGGACTACCGCGCGGCTCGGGATCACGCCGCCGCCGAGAGCAAGCCGTTCACCCGCGATCTGGCCAAGGAGACGCTTGTGCGGGTGCTCGACGGAGAGCTCGCCTGGGACCAGCACACGCACCGCCACGACGACATCGCGACGGCCCTGCGCCTCGCCGACGAGTTCGGCTACCGGCTCGTGATCAACCACGGCACGGACGGCCACAAGCTGGCTGACGTGCTCGCCGAGCGGGACGTCCCGGTGATCTACGGACCCATGTTCACCTCGCGCTCGAAGGTCGAGCTGCGCGACCGCGGCATCCCGAACCTCGTCGCCATGGCGGCGGCCGGCGTGCGCGTCGCCATCACGACCGACGCTCCCGTCGTGCCGATCAACTTCCTCGTGCACCAGGCGTCCTTCGCCGTGAAGGAGGGCCTTCCGCGCGAGACGGCGCTGGAGGCGATCACGACGAACCCGGCGTCCTTCCTGCGCCTGGACGACCGGGTCGGCGCCCTGGTCGAGGGGCTGGATGCGGACGTCGTGATCTGGTCCGGCGACCCGCTCGACGTGAACTCGCGCGCCGAGGTCGTGTTCATCGACGGCGCGGAGGTCTACCGCTGGGAGAACGGGCACGGCGCCGTCGTCGAGCGCTCGAGCCGGTTCAGCTCGGGACCCGTGACGTCCGAGCCCGCCGAGGGCCGACTGTGACGGGTGCCGGCGACGCGGTTGCCCACGACACGGAGGAAGGCGCCGTAGTGACGCCGGGGCGCCCCGGCGCGGCCGCGGGGTCCGCACGGCGGCGCGTGGTGCTGGCCGGGGCGTCCGGGTTTCTCGGCTCCTTCCTGCGCCGCGAGCTCGAGGCGGAGGGCTACGCCGTGCTCTCCATCGGCCGGTCGGGTCCGGACGCGCGCTGGGGCGACCCCGAGGGCATCCGCCGGCTGATGAACGGGGCCGACCTCGTCGTGAACCTCGCCGGGAAGAGCGTCAACTGCCGCTATACGCGGCGGAACCGAACGGAGATCCTCCGCTCCCGGCTGGAGTCGACGCGGGAGCTGGCCGAGGCGATCGCCGCGTGCGAGAAGCCGCCCGCGCTGTGGATCAACTCCAGCACCGCGACCATCTACCGCCACGCCGACGACCGCCCGATGACGGAATCGACCGGGGAGATCGGCGAGGGCTTCTCGGTCGAGGTCGCGCGCCGCTGGGAGCGCGCGTTCTTCGAGCCCCGGCTCCCCGCGACCCGTCGGGTCGCGCTCCGGATGGCCATCGTGCTCGGCGACGGGTCCGCCCTGACACCGCTGCTCACGCTCGCGCGTATCGGGCTCGGCGGCCCGCAGTTCGACGGCCCCTGGTTCGCGACGCGGGCCCGCCGCCGCGCCGGCACAGACCACCGATTCGCGCCGACGCGCGGCCGCCAGCGCTTCAGCTGGGTGCACATCGAGGACGTGCTCGGGGTCATCCGGTTCGTCCGCGACCACCCGGAGCTCGACGGGCCGATCAACGTTTCCGCCCCGAACCCCGAGGACAACCGCAGGCTGATGGCGATCCTGCGCCGGGTCACCCGGCGTCCGATCGGGCTGCCCGCGTTCCGTTGGATGCTCGAACTCGGCATGGTCGTGCTGCGCTCCGAGTCCGAACTGGTGCTCAAGAGCCGGTGGGTGCTGCCCGAGCGGCTGACGGAGGCGGGCTACCTCTTCCGGCACCCGCGACTGGAGCCGGCCATCCGGGACATCGTCCACCGCTGACGAAGCGCCATCCGTCTCTTCGACACGCTCAGGGACCGTATCTCCCTTCGACGGGCGCAGGCAGCGTTCGCGGCCGGCGCCGCGGGCCGCGCGGGGGGCTGTCCTGGAAGGGCGCCGGAAGCATGGGAGAATTGCGGCACGATGTCACCTCGCGCAACCACGGTCCTGCAGCCGGCCTCCACCGACCCCTCGGCCATCCGGAACTTCTGCATCATCGCCCACATCGACCACGGCAAGTCGACCCTGGCCGACCGGATGCTGCAGATCACGGGTGTGGTCGACGAGCGGTCGATGCGGGCCCAGTACCTCGACCGCATGGACATCGAGCGCGAGCGCGGCATCACGATCAAGAGCCAGGCGGTGCGCATGCCCTGGAGCCTCGATGGCTCGCCCGTCGTGCTCAACATGATCGACACCCCCGGCCACGTCGACTTCACCTACGAGGTCAGCCGGTCGCTCGCCGCCTGCGAGGGCGCCATCCTGCTCGTCGACGCGGCCCAGGGCATCGAGGCCCAGACGCTCGCGAACCTCTACCTCGCGCTCGACAACGACCTGACGATCATCCCGGTGCTGAACAAGATCGACCTCCCCGCCGCGGACCCGGAGAAGTACGCGAAGGAGCTCGCCAGCCTCATCGGCGGCCGGCCCGAGGACGTGCTGCGGGTGTCCGGCAAGACCGGCGAGGGCGTGGAGCAGCTGCTCGACCGGATCACCGAGCTCATCCCCGCCCCGGTCGGCGACGCGAAGGCGCCGGCCCGCGCCATGATCTTCGACTCCGTCTACGACGCCTACCGCGGCGTCGTCACCTACGTGCGCATGATCGACGGCGCCTTCTCGCCCCGCGAGAAGGTCATGATGATGAGCACGAAGAGCACCCACGAGCTGCTCGAGATCGGCGTTAGCTCGCCGGAGCCCGTCGCCTCCCAGGGCCTCGGCGTCGGCGAGGTCGGTTACCTCATCACGGGCGTCAAGGACGTGCGCCTGTCGAAGGTCGGCGACACCGTCACCAGTTCGGCGAAGCCGGCGACCGTGGCGCTCAAGGGCTACTCCGAGCCGAAGCCGATGGTGTTCTCCGGGCTGTACCCGATCGACGGTTCCGACTACCCGGTGCTGCGGGAGGCGCTCGACAAGCTCAAGCTCAGCGATGCGGCTCTCGTCTACGAGCCGGAAACCTCCGTGGCGCTCGGCTTCGGCTTCCGCTGCGGCTTCCTCGGCCTCCTGCACCTCGAGATCATCACCGAGCGGTTGGAGCGCGAGTTCAACCTCGACCTCATCGCCACCGCGCCGTCCGTCATCTACGAGGTCACCACCGAGGACAAGAAGCGCACGACGGTCACCAACCCGAGCGAGTTCCCCGGCGGCAAGATCTCCAGCGTGAGCGAGCCCATCGTGCGCGCCGCGATCCTCACCCCCAAGGACTACGTCGGCACCGTCATGGAGCTCTGCCAGGGGCGCCGCGGCAGCCTCATCGGCATGGAGTACCTCGGCGAGGACCGCGTCGAGATCAAGTACACGATGCCGCTCGGCGAGATCGTGTTCGACTTCTTCGACCAGCTGAAGAGCCGCACCCAGGGCTACGCATCGCTCGACTACGAGCCGGTGGGGGAGCAGGAGGCCGACCTGGTGAAGGTCGACATCCTGCTGCAGGGCGAGCAGGTCGATGCGTTCAGCGCGATCGTGCACCGCGACAAGGCCTACGCCTACGGGACGCTCATGACGGAGCGGCTCCGCAAGCTGATCCCGCGGCAGCAGTTCGAGGTGCCGATCCAGGCCGCCATCGGCGCGCGCATCATCGCCCGCGAGTCCATCCGCGCGATGCGCAAGGACGTGCTCGCCAAGTGCTACGGCGGTGACATCACCCGTAAGCGCAAGCTGCTCGAGAAGCAGAAGGAGGGCAAGAAGCGCATGAAGATGGTCGGTCGCGTCGAGGTGCCCCAGGAGGCGTTCATCGCCGCGCTCTCGGGCGACACCGAGACCAAAGAGAAGAAGTAGCCCTGTGCGGCGGCGCGTGCGCGAGCCCGGGCCGCTGAACTACGCGCCCGTCGGCGGCACGTCGGCCGACGACCTGCTCGACGACCCGCCCCGTGGCTACCGCTCCGCCGAGCACCGGGGTCGCCTCGGCACCGGGAGCGCGTGCTTCGAGCGCGCCGTGGCGTCGCTGATGACGTGGGGCGTGCAGCGCGGCAGCGGCCTGCGGGTGACGGAGATCCGCCAGGGCACCCCCGCCCCCAGCGCGCCCGTGGGGGACGACGGCACGCCGGCTCTCACCCTCGGCACCAGCATCGTGCTGCTGATGCCGCTCGGCCCGTTCGCGCTCCGCGCGCCCGCGCGGGTCGTGTCCGTGATCCAGGATCCCGACCGGGTCGGCTTCGCCTACGGCACGCTGACCGGCAACCCGATCAGCGGCGAGGAGAGCTTCGTCGTGGAGCGCACGGACACGGGCGAGGTCTGGTTCACGCTGCGGCAGTTCTCCCGCCCGGGCCGCTGGTACTCGCGACTCGCTTCCCCGGTGCTCCGGATCGCTCAGCGCCTGGGCGCTGCGCGCTACGTCCGCGTGCTGCGCGCCGCGGCGCGCGGGTAGGGGCGGCGGGGCGGCCGTCCCGGGCTCGCAGCCGTCGGTGGGAGAATGAGGCAATGCCCAGCGCACTGCCCATCGCGGATCCCGCCCCGCTCGACGGCCTCCTGCCGCCGTCTGTCGTGGAGGGAGCCGACTCCCGCAACCTCGGCGTGTACCTGCACGTCCCGTTCTGCCGGGTTCGCTGCGGGTACTGCGACTTCAACACGTACACCGCCGCCGAGGTCCGCGGCGTGAAGCAGTCCGACTACGCGAGCGAGGCCGTCGCCGAGGTGGTCCTGGCCGGCAGCGTGCTGGCGGCGACCGGAGCGCCGGATCGGGCGGCGAGCACGGTCTTCTTCGGCGGCGGCACGCCGACCCTGCTGCCCGCAGACGACCTCGCCCGGATGCTCGGTGCCGTGCGGGACACCTTCGGCCTGCAGCCTGGCGCCGAGGTCACGACCGAGGCGAACCCGGACTCCGTCGACGCGGCGTACCTGGAGCGCCTGGCCGAGGCCGGCTTCACCCGGGTGTCCTTCGGCATGCAGTCCGCCGTGCCGCACGTGCTCGCGACGCTGGAGCGCACGCACGACCCCGAGCGCATCCCGCACGTCGTCCGCTGGGCTCGCGACGCCGGCCTGCAGGTGAGCCTCGACCTCATCTACGGCACGCCGGGGGAGTCCCTGGACGACTGGCGCGCGTCGCTCGATCAGGCCCTCGCCCAGGAGCCCGACCACGTCTCCGCCTACTCGCTCATCGTCGAGCCGGGCACCAAGATGGCCCGCCAGATCAAGCGCGGCGAGGTCGCCGAGCCGGACGAGGACCTGCAGGCCGACATGTACGAGCTGGCGGACTCGGCCCTCGCCGGCGCCGGCTACGAGTGGTACGAGGTCAGCAACTGGGCCCGGGACGGCCGGGTGTCGCGGCACAACCTGGCCTACTGGCAGGGCCACGACTGGTGGGGCGTGGGTCCCGGCGCGCACAGCCACGTCGGCGGGGTCCGCTGGTGGAACGTGAAGCACCCCGCCGCCTACGCGGACCGGATGCACGCCGGCGTCTCGCCCGCGGCCGGACGCGAGACGCTCGACGCCGAGACGCGCGAGGTCGAGCGGGTGCTGCTGGCGACGCGCGTCCGCGGCGGACTCGAGATCGCCTCGCTGCCCGCCGCCGCCCGCACCGCGGTGGCCGGTCTTATCGCCGACGGCCTGGTGGAGCCGGCGGCCGCGCTGCGCGGATCCATCGTCCTCACGCTGAACGGCCGGCTGCTCGCTGACGCGGTCGTCCGCCGCCTCCTCGACTAGGGGTCGCGGTCGGCGAGCCTGTCGAAGGGCCCTTCGACAGGCTCAGGCACCGTGATGGGACTCAGGCACCGCTACTTGATGAGGCGGAGCGCCACCGGGTAGCGGTAGGACTCGCCGTTGTTGACCTTGACCCCGGCGATGATCGCGAACACCACGCCCGCGATCTGCACCGCCCAGGCGAGCATCCAGAACAGGCCGCCGATGAGGATGACCATGAGGATCGCGCCGACGATGTAGAGCGCGATCACCACGATCGAGACCGTGATCTGGAAGTTCAGGGCCTCCTTGCCCTCCCGGTCGGTCAGGCGGCCGCGGTCCTTGAAGATGAGCCAGAGGATGAGCGGCGGCAGCCAGCCCAGGATGCCGCCGAAGTGTGCGAGCGCGGCCCACTGCTTGTCCTCCGCCGGGCTGAGCGGCGGGACGGGCTGCGTGGAGTACCGGGGGGTGTTCGGGTCGGTCATGGTCGTCCTCCAACGGAGCCCGTGGAACCGCCGGGGCCGGTCCGGCGCACGGGCGGGGCGCATCTGGCACCAGGGACAAAGTATCGTTCGCCGTCCGCCGAGTGCAATGCATCCGGCTCCCACCTCCGGGCGGTACAATTGGCAGTCCGGTGCGGCGAGTGCCAGCCACCGGAATGACACCCGGACCGGGAAGCCGGGATCGATCGAGAGAGGCGGTGTCTCATGGTTTCGGAACGCAGTCTCGAGGTGCTCCGCGTCATCGTGAAGGACTACGTCGCCTCGCGGGAGCCCGTCGGTTCCAAGTCGATCGTGGAGCGGTACGGCTTCGGTGTCTCGGCCGCCACCATCCGCAACGACATGGCGCTCCTCGAGGACGAGGAGCTCATCGTCGCGCCGCACACCTCCTCCGGCCGGGTGCCCACCGACAAGGGCTACCGCCTGTTCGTCGACCAGCTCGCGGACCTGCGGCCGCTCACCGCGGCGCAGCGGCAGGCGATCGAGACCTTCCTCGGTCAGTCCGTCGACCTCGACGACGTGCTCAGCCGCACCGTGCGCCTGCTCTCGCAGCTCACCAACCAGGTCGCCCTCGTGCAGTACCCGTCGCTGTCGACGTCGCACGTGCGTCACGTCGAGCTGGTGCCCCTCGCGCCCAACCGTCTCCTCACCGTGCTCATCACCGACTCGGGTCGGGTGGAGCAGCGCGTCGTCGAGACGGCCGTCGACCTCGACCAGGAGTTCGTCGCGGAGCTCCGCGCCCGCCTGAACTCGAGCCTCGGCGGCCTCGGCCTGGCCCAGGCCGCGACCGCGCTCGACGAGATGACGACGGCGTTCCCCGTCGACCGCCGCGAGGTGGTCGCCCCCGTGGTCGACACCCTCATCGAGCAGGTGTTCGCCAACCGCCAGGAGCGCCTGGTGATGGCCGGCGCCGCCAATCTCGCACGCACCGAGCAGGACTTCCCGGGCAGCATCTTCCCCGTGCTCGAGGCCATCGAGGAGCAGGTCGCGCTCCTGCGCCTGTTCGGCGAGATGGCCGCGGACCAGCACGGCGTCGCCGCCCGCATCGGCCGGGAGAACGCGCCGTTCGGGCTCGGCGAGACGTCTGTCCTGACGAGTGGTTACAGTTCCTCGGGCGGCGCACTCGCCCGGGTGGGCGTGCTCGGCCCGCTGCGCATGGACTACTCGAACAACATGGCCGCCGTCCGCGCGGTGGCCCGCTACCTCTCTCGCCTGCTCGGCGAGAACTGAGACCCGCCCCCTCCACGAAAGGCCATGAGTGGCTGACCACTACGAAGTACTCGGCGTGAGCCGCGAAGCAACCCAGGACGAGATCAAGAAGGCGTACCGCCGACTCGCCAGGGAGCTCCACCCCGACGTCAACCCCGGCGCGGACGCGTCCGAACGCTTCAAGCTCGTCACGCATGCCTACGACGTCCTCTCCGACCCGCAGCAGCGCCAGCAGTACGACCTCGGTCCCCAGGCCGGATTCGGCGGCCAGGGCTTCGGCGGGCAGGGCTTCGGTGGCTTCGGCGACATCTTCGAGACCTTCTTCGGCGGCGCTGCGGGCGGCGGCGGCGGTCGCGGTCCCCGCTCCCGTCAGGAGCGCGGCCAGGATGCGCTCCTGCGCGTCGAGGTCGACCTCGACGAGGTCATCTTCGGCACGCACCGCGACCTCGAGGTCGACACCGCCGTGCTCTGCGAGACCTGCAACGGCGCCTGCACCGCGCCGGGCACCTCCGAGGTCACCTGCGACATCTGCCACGGCTCCGGCTCGATCCAGCGCCAGGTGCGCTCGCTGCTCGGCAACGTCATGACGTCGAGCCCCTGCGGCACCTGCCGCGGCTACGGCACCGTGATCCCGTCGCCGTGCCCCACCTGCCAGGGTCAGGGCCGCGTGCGCGCGCGCCGCGCCGTGCCCGTCGACATCCCGGCGGGCGTCGAGACCGGCCTGCGCCTGCAGATGCCCGGCTCCGGCGAGGTCGGCCAGGCCGGCGGCCCCAATGGCGACCTGTACCTCGAGATCAAGGTGCGCCACCACGACGTCTTCAGCCGCAACGGCGACGACCTGCTCGCGACCCTCGAGGTGTCGATGGTGGACGCCATCCTCGGCACCACCGTGACGGTGCCGGGCCTAGACGGCGACATCGACCTGGAGCTGCGGCCCGGGGTGCAGAGCGCCGAGATCCTCACCGTCAAGTCGCGGGGCGTCACGCGCCTGCGCGGCACCGGCCGGGGCGACCTGAAGATCGGCGTGCAGGTCGTGACGCCGACGCGGCTCGACCACAAGGAGCGCGACCTCATCAAGCAGTTCGCGAAGCGGCACAAGCAGCCGGAGCCCACGCTCGGGCATTTCCAGCAGGGACTGTTCGCCAAGCTGCGCGACCGCTTCCTGAACGTCTGACCCGGTGGCGCACTTCTACCTCGCCGACGGCGGGGGAGCGGACTGGGCGCCGGGCTCGACCGTGACGCTGGTCGGGCCCGAGGCCAAGCACGCCGTGACGGTCAGCCGGGTGCGCGTGGGCGAGAGCCTGCAGCTCGGTGACGGCGTGGGGGCGCTGGCCCGCGGCACGGTGACCCGCGCGGACCCCGCCGCGCTCGAGCTGCGCGTCGAGTCCGTGGAGCGGGTGCCCGTGCGTCTGCCGCGCATCCTCCTCGTCCAGGCCCTCGCCAAGGGCGATCGTGACGAGCTCGCGGTGCAGGCGGCGACGGAGCTCGGCGTCGACGGCGTGCTGCCGTGGTCGGCCGCCCGCTCGATCACCCGGTGGCAGGGTCCGAAGGTGGCGAAGGGCCGGGAGCGCTGGATTGCGATCGTGCGCGAGGCGTCGAAGCAGTCGATCCGGCCCTGGCTGCCGACCGTCGCTGACCTGACGACGACGCGGCAGCTGGTGGAGCTCGCCGGGTCCACCCGCATGCTGCTGCTCGAGCCGACGGCGACGCAGGCCCTCTCCGATCTCGACCTCAGGGGCGAGCAGAGCGCCGCCGAGCGGGACATCGTCGAGCGGGAGATCGTGCTCGTCGTCGGTCCCGAGGGCGGCATTGCGCCCGAGGAGCTCGAGACGCTGACCCGCGCCGGCGCGACCGCGGTGCGCCTGGGTCCGGAGGTCCTCCGGACCTCGACGGCCGGTCCGGCGGCCGTGGCAGTGCTCAACGTCGCGCTCGGCCGCTGGTGAGGGGCACCGCACAGCCCGGAAGATTAAGCTGGACACCATGACCGATTCCACACGCGAGCCGTCGATCTTCTCGCGCATCATCGCGCGGGAGATCCCGGCGACGATCGTGTACGAGACCGAGACGCTCCTCGCGTTCGAGGACATCGCCCCGCAGGCCCCCGTGCACGTGCTCGTCGTGCCCAAGACCGAGCGGTACGCGAACGTCGTCGAGCTCTCCGCGGGCGACCCCGCGCTCCTCGCGGAGATGGTGGCCGCCGCCTCCCGCATCGCCGCCGAACGAGCGGACGGCGAGTTCAGACTCATCTTCAACACCGGCGGAAGCGCCGGACAGACCGTGTTCCATGTGCACGCCCACGTCCTCGCGGGCTCACCACTGGAGGAAGGCACCCTTGCCCACTGACACCACCCGTCCCACGGACGGATCCGCCAACGACGGCGAGTCCGTCGAGGTCCGCATCCAGGTCGACGGCGTCGCCATGGTGCGACTGCTCGGCCCGCAGGACCGGCTGCTCAAGCAGATCGAGAACCAGTTCCCCCGTGCCATGGTGCACGTGCGCGGCAACGAGATCACCCTCGCCGGCGAGGCCGGTCAGGTGCACGCCGCGCGCCGCCTCGTCGAGGAGCTGCTGCAGATCGTCCGCAACGGCCACGACCTCGGCCCGGCCGAGGTGAACACGAGTGCCCGGATGCTCGGCGAGGACAGCCGCTCCAACCCGGCCGAGGTGCTGAGCCAGGCGATCCTCACCACGCGCGGCAAGAGCATCCGCCCGAAGACGCTCGGCCAGAAGCAGTACGTCGACTCGATCGACGAGAACACGATCGTCTTCGGCATCGGCCCCGCCGGAACAGGCAAGACCTACCTCGCCATGGCGAAGGCCGTGCAGGCGCTGCAGCGCAAGGAGGTGGAGCGCATCATCCTCACGCGCCCCGCCGTCGAGGCGGGCGAGCGGCTCGGCTACCTGCCCGGTTCGCTAACCGAGAAGATCGACCCCTACCTGCGGCCGCTGTACGACGCGCTGAACGAGATGATGGACCCCGAGCTCGTGCCTAAGCTCATGGCGTCGTCGACCATCGAGGTCGCGCCGCTCGCCTACATGCGCGGCCGCACGCTCAACAACTCGTTCGTCGTGCTCGACGAGGCGCAGAACACCACGCCCGAGCAGATGAAGATGTTCCTCACCCGCCTCGGCTTCGGCTCGAAGATGGTGGTCACGGGCGACATCACGCAGGTCGACCTCCCCACCGGCTCGAGCGGACTCCAGCTCGTGACGCGGGTGCTGGGCGACATCGACGACATCTCGTTCGCGATGCTGACGAGCGACGACGTGGTGCGCCACACCCTCGTCGGCCGCATCGTCGATGCGTACACCCGGTTCGACGCCGAGCGCCAGGCGCGGGAGTTCGCCCGGCGCGAGGAGCGCCGCACCGAGCCCGAGGGCGTCCGCGCGCCCACCGACTACCGGCCGCCGCAGAACCGTGCGGAGCGCCGCTCGCAGGATCCCGGACGCTTCGGCGACGGCCGCGCCAGGAACCGATAGGACCGCATTGAGCATCGAGATCAACAACGAGTCGGCCGTTCCCGTCGACGAGGCGGCGCTGCAGCGGCTCGCAAGCTACGCCCTCGACGTGATGCACGTGCATCCGGACGCCGACCTCGCCATCGTGCTCGTGGACGAGGGCGCCATGGAGCAGCTGCATGTGCAGTGGATGGACGAGCCGGGCCCGACCGACGTGCTCAGCTTCCCGATGGACGAGCTGCGCCCGGGCACAGAGGATGAGCCGACCCCGGCCGGCCTGCTCGGTGACATCGTGCTGTGCCCGCAGGTCGCCATCGCGCAGGCGGAGACGGCCGGGCACAGCCCGCTCGATGAGATGCTCCTGCTCACCGCGCACGGCATCCTGCACCTGCTCGGCTTCGACCACGCCGAGCCGGACGAGGAGCGGGAGATGTTCGCTATCCAGCGCGACATCCTCATCGGCAACGCCATGCGCGAGCGTCACCCCTAGGCGCGCCGTGTTCGCTCTCTTCCTCGCCCTGGCCATCGTGCTGGTGGCGCTCGGTGGCCTGTTCGCCGCCGCCGACGCCGCCATCTCGACGCTCTCCCGCGCCGACGTGCACGAGCTCGCCGAGGGATCCCGCACGCCGCGTTCGCTCCAGGCCATCTCGCGCGAACCCGACGCGCACCTCAACGCGCTGAACTTCATGCGCATCGTCGCGGAGACGACCGCGGCGGTGCTCGTCACCCTTGCTCTCGCCTCCGTGATCGAGCGGGTGTGGCTCGCGCTGCTGCTGTCCGCGCTCACCATGACGGCGGCATCCTTCGTGCTCGTCGGCGCGAGCCCCCGCAGCGTCGGGCGCTTCCATCCGCGGGGGATGCTGCGCTCCACCGCCTGGATCGTGCACGGACTGCGCGTGTTCATCGGCCCCGTCGCCAACCTCCTGGTCGCCCTCGGCAACCGGGTGACCCCGGGGCGCCGGAAGGCCGCCGCGACGTTCACGAGCGAGGAGCAGCTGCTCAGCATGGTCGACGAGGCGACCGAGCTCGAGGTGCTCGAGGAGGACGACCGCGAGCTGATCCACTCCATCTTCGAGTTCAGCGAAACGGTCGTGCGCGAGGTCATGATCCCGCGCACCGACATGGTGACCATCGAGGCGACCGCGAGCATCGACGACGGCATGGGACTGTTCCTCAGCAAAGGCATCTCCCGAGCACCCGTCACGGGCAAGGACTCCGACGAGATCGAGGGCGTGCTGTATCTCCGCGACCTGGCCCGGCAGATCTACGAGCGGTCCTCCCGAGGCACGGAGCGGCGCGTGAGCGAGCTCGCTCGTCCCGCCATGTTCGTGCCGGAGTCGCAGAAGGCGGACGCGCTCCTGCGCCAGATGCAGGAGGAGTCGAACCACCTCGCCATGGTCGTGGACGAGTACGGCGGCATCGCCGGCCTCGTCACGCTCGAGGACCTCATCGAGGAGCTCGTCGGCGACATCTCGGACGAGTACGACCGCGACGTGGACGAGTACGAGGACCTGGGCGACGGCACCTTCCGGGTGAGCGCCCGGTTGCCGGTCGACGAGCTCGGCGATCTGTTCGACCTCGAGCTCGACGACGACGACGTCGACTCCGTCGGCGGACTGCTGACCAAGGCGCTCGGTAGGCTTCCGGTACGAGGCTCCGAGGCGACCGTCTCCGGACTCGTGCTCACGGCGGACCGCTTCGAGGGCCGGCGCCGGCGCATCAGCACTGTGCTGGTGACGCGGGACCGCGCTCTGCAGGACGTGCAGGCGGCGTTCTCGGACGTGGGCAATGGAGGGGACACGGAACGTGACGGCTGAGACTGAACAGACGAACGGCGCGATCGACGACGGCGCCGGTGGTGCCGGCGGTGCGGGTGGCGAGTTCCGCGCGGGCTTCGTCTCCTTCGTCGGACGCCCGAACGTCGGCAAGTCGACCCTGACGAACGCGCTCGTCGGCCAGAAGGTCGCGATCACCAGCCCGAAGCCGCAGACGACCCGGCACGCCATCCGCGGCATCCTGCACCAGAAGAACGGGCAGCTGATCCTCGTGGACACCCCGGGCATCCACCGCCCGCGCACCCTGCTGGGCGAGCGGCTCAACTCCCTCGTCCAGTCGACGCTGGGCGACGTCGACGTCATCGGCTTCTGCGTGCCGGCCAACGAGAAGGTCGGCCCGGGCGACCGCTTCATCAACGAGCAGCTCGACGCCTACCCGCGGGCCAAGAAGGTCGCCATCGTGACCAAGGTCGACGCCGCGTCCCGCAGGACGGTGGCCGAGCAGCTCATCGCCGTATCCGAGCTGCGCGAGTGGGAGGCCATCGTGCCGCTCTCGGCCACGAGCTCCATCCAGCTCGACACGCTCGTCTCCGAGCTCCTGAAGCTCGTCCCCGTGTCGCCGCCGCTCTACCCGGCCGACGCGGTGACCGACGAACTGCTCGAGTCGCGGATCAGCGAGTTCATCCGCGAGGCGGCGCTCGAGGGCGTCACCGAGGAGCTCCCGCACTCCCTCGCCGTCACGATCGACGACATCATCGAGCGCGACGACCGCGAGCTCGTCGAGGTGTACGCGAACCTCTTCGTGGAGCGGGACAGCCAGAAGGGCATCATCATCGGGCACAACGGCAGCCGCCTCCGGGACGTCGGCGTGCGGGCGCGTGCCCAGATCGAGCCCCTCGTGGGCAAGAAGGTGTTCCTGTCCATCCGGGTGAAGGTGGCCCGCGACTGGCAGCGCGACCCGAAGCAGCTGGGCCGCCTCGGCTTCTGAGCCGGCGGCGCGGCCCGCGTGCCGCGGGGCCGTACATCCCGAGGATGATCCGGATCGGCCGCGGGGCGGATCTCGCCCGGAAGAGGGGCGCTCCGCCTCCGGCGCCGGTTACGGTGGGGGAGTGATGCGCACGATCGGGCGGTACCAGATCGCGAGCGATGCGATCCTCGCCACGCTCTTCGTGCTGTTCTTCAGCGCGATCATGGGCGCGAACGGGGGCCTCGTCCTCTTCGCGGTGTTCTGCCTCGGTTTCGCGCTCGCGTTCCGGCGCCTCTCCCCGTCGCTCGCCCTCGCCCTGGCGTGGCTCGGCGCCTTCGCCCAGATGGTCGCCGGTCAGTCGGCCGATCTCTACGACGTCGCGATCATCGCCGTCCTCTACGCCACCGCGGCCTACGGCACCCGGACCGTCCGCTGGTTCGGGCTCGCGTCCGTCGGCGTCGGCGGTCTGGTGTCCGCCTCCTACCTGACGGCGTACCGGCTCGGCGGGTTGTTCCCCAGCGACTCGACCACAGCGTTCGACAGCCTGCTCTGGTTCCTCTTCGTACTCGTGGCCACCTGGGCGGTGCTCGGCCTGTCCTGGACCGCGGGCCAGCTCGTGCGCATCCGGCGGACGGCCGTGGAGAGCCAGCGCGGCAGGCGCATCGCCGAGATCGAGCAGGAGCGCGCGCTCGAGATCGTCGCCATCGAGCAGGAGCGCAACCGCATCGCCCGGGACATGCACGACATCGTGGCGCACTCCCTCGCCGTGGTGATCGCCCAGGCGGACGGCGCCCGCTACGCGAAGAGCGTCGACCCGGACGCGGTCGACGAGGCGCTGCGCACCATCTCCGGCACGGCCCGGGAGGCGCTCGGCGAGGTCCGGGTGCTCCTCACCCAGCTGCGGCACAGCGAGGGGTCCGCGCCCGCGCCCGAGCTGGGGGACCTCGACAAGCTGCTCGGCCAGGTGCGCGCGGCGGGCCTGCCCATCGACCTCGTGGAGACGGGCGAGCCCGCGCCCCTCGGTGGCGGGCAGCAGCTCGCGGTGTACCGCATCGTGCAGGAGGCCCTCACCAACGCGCTCCGGCACGGCGACCGCACCGTCCCGGCGCACGTCGAACTCGACTGGCACCGCGGCGGCCTGCGCCTGAGCGTCCGGAACCGGATGCGGCCTGTGCAGACGGCCACGACGCCCGTGCCCATCGTGGGTGCCGGGCACGGGATCGCCGGAATGCGCGAGCGGGCCCAGCTGGCCGGCGGCGTGCTGCAGTCCGGGCGGTCCGGCGAAGACTGGGTCGTCTCCGCGGATCTGCCCTACGCACCCACCGGCGCCGTGCCTCTACCGCCCACGCCCCAGTGGTCCGCGGCCGCCCCTGCCGTGCCCCGCGGCACGCACCCCTACACGCCCCCCGTACCGTTCGGCCCCGTCGCGCCGAGCGCGCCGCGTGGCCGATCCCCGCACCGCCGACCCAGCCAGGAGTTCTCCCCGTGACACCGCCCCCCGCCATCCGCGTCGGTCTCGTCGACGACCAGGCCCTCTTCCGCACGGGCATCCGCATGCTCGTGTCATCGCAGCCGGACCTGGAGTTCGTCGGCGAGGCGGGCAACGGCGTCGAGGGCATGGAGATGGCCGCCGAGGCCCGCCCGGACGTGATCCTCATGGACATCCGGATGCCGGTGATGGACGGCATCGCCGCGACGGAGGGCATCCTCGCGGCCGCCGAGGCCGCGGGCACGACCCCGCCGCGCATCGTCGTGCTCACCACGTTCGACCTCGACGAGAGCGCGGCCCGGGCGATCCGTGGCGGCGCGAGCGGCTTCGTGCTCAAGGACGCCGACCCCGAGTTCCTGCTCGCCGCGATCCGCACCGTCCACGCCGGCAACTCCGTGATCGCCGCGTCCGCGACCAAGGAGCTGCTCGAGCACTTCGGGCCGGGCGACCCGCCCCGCGTGCAGCCCGAGGCGTTCGGCACCCTGACCGCCCGGGAGCGGGACATCTTCCTGCTCGCCGCGCGCGGGCTCAGCAACTCCGAGATCGCGGGCAGCGAGTTCCTCAGCGAGGCGACGGTGAAGACGCACGTGAGCCGCATCCTCGCCAAGCTCGGCCTCCGCGACCGGGTGCAGCTCGTCGTCTTCGCGTTCGAGCACCGCCTCGTCGCCTAGCGGCCTCCGCCCGCGGTCGACAGGCGGGGGCTCGGCGGGCGCCGCTTGCTGGGCGGGCTCGGTCGGCGCCTCGAGCTCGGCGGGCGCCGCCCACCCTGGGGTAGCACCCCGGGTCAGCCCGCAGGATGACCGGGTCGCGACGCCGGGCCGACGCGGGGGAGCGGGGCCGATTCCTAGCGTTGAGGCATGAACACACCAGCCCACGGCGCCCGGCTCGTCGCCCGCGTCGACAGCGTCACCAAGTCCTTCGGCGTCGGCTCGAACACCGTCACCGCCCTCGACTCCGTCAGCCTCGGCATCCGGGCCGGCGAGTTCACCGCGGTCATGGGACCGAGCGGCTCCGGGAAGTCGACGCTCATGCACATCATGGCCGGCCTCGACACCCCGACGACGGGTCGCGTCTGGCTCGGCGACACCGACATCACCGGGCTCGACGACAGCGCCCTCACGCTCCTGCGCCGCCGCCGCGTCGGCTTCGTCTTCCAGTCCTTCAACCTCGTGCCGACCCTCGACGTGCGCGGCAACATCCTGCTGCCGTTCGAGCTCGACGGCCGCCGGCCGACCCGCGAGGAGCAGGACTGGATCGACCACCTCATCGGCAGCCTCGGCCTGTCCGCACGGCTCGGTCACCGGCCGCACCAGCTCTCCGGCGGCCAGCAGCAGCGCGTCGCCATCGCCCGCGCGCTCGGCACGCGGCCCCACCTGGTGTTCGCCGACGAGCCGACCGGCAACCTCGACTCGAGGAGCGGCCGCGAGGTGCTCGCGCTGCTCGCGACCGCCGCGCGCGAGTACGGGCAGAGCATTGCCATGGTGACTCACGACCCGCTCGCGGCGAGCGCCGCCGATCGAGTGATCTTCCTCGCCGACGGCAGCGTCGTCGACGACCGGGGGCGCTCGAGCGCCGAGGACATCTCCCGCTTCATGCTCGGCATGGAGGCGGCAGCGTGAGTGCCGGCATCTCCCTCGGCCGCGGCCGGGAGCACGTCTCCAGCCTGCTGGTCACCGCGCTGAGCGCGGCCTTCGGCGCCGGGCTCATCCAGGCGACCGGATTCGTCAATGACCTCTATCGCAACGAGGAGGGCGGCGGCGAGACGCAGACCGCGCTCGTGGCCGTCGCGATGGTGTTCATCCTCCTCGCGCTGTACGTCGCCTCCATCGTGACCGCGAACACGTTCGGCACCATCATCGCCGGGCGCGCCCGCACCGTCGCCCTGCTGCGGCTCGTGGGGGCGAGCGCGCGCACGCTGCGCCGGGACGTGGCCCGCGAGGGTCTCGTCGTCGGCCTCGTCGGTGCCCTGGGCGGCGCGGTGGTCGGGGTCGGCATCAGCCACGCCGCCCTAGCCTGGGGCGTCGCGTCGGGTGTCATGCCCGAGGCGGCCTACCGCGCGGTCGACCCGCTCGTGCTGCTCCCCGTCGTGCTCGTGGTGCTGACCACCTGGATCGCCTCGCACGTCGGCTCGAAGGCCGTGCTGTCGGTGACGCCGATGCAGGCGACCGGAGCGGCGCAGGAGCGCAGCCACGAGGAGTCCGTGCGGCGTCCCGTGCGCATGGTGTTCGCGATCCTGTTCCTGGTCGGCGGCGCCGGCCTGCTCGCGCTCGGCATCCTGCTCGGACTGGTGACGCCGTTCGGCATCGTCGTCGCGTTCTTCGGCGGGGTCGGCTCGTTCACGGGCGTCGTGCTCGGCGCGCACTGGATCCTGCCCGCCGTGCTGCGGCTTGTCGGCCGCGCACTCGGTCGCTCCGCCCCCGCGACGCTCGCGGCCGCGAACGCGGTCCGCTACCCCGAGCGGAGCACGCGCACGACCGTCGGACTGGTCATCGGCGTGACCCTCGTGACGACCTTCGCGGTGGCCATGGCGACCTACCAGACGATCCTGCTGCGCGAGTTCGGCGGCGAGGACGTGGACGGCGTGCTCGCGGTCACGGTCGGCGTGCTCAGCGCGCTGATCGGGCTCTCGGGAGTCATTGCCGCCGTGGGCATGGTGAACAACCTGTCCCTGAGCGTGCTCCAGCGCACGCGGGAGCTCGGCCTGCTGCGGGCGCTGGGGTTCACCGCCCGCCAGGTGCGCGGCATGATCCTCGCGGAGAGCGCCCAGATGAGCGTCGCCTCCGTGGGCCTCGGCCTCGCACTCGGCGTCGTGTACGGCTGGGCCGCAGCGCAGTCCCTGCTCGGCAGCATGTCGGGCACCGGCCTCGTCTGGCCGACGATGCCGTGGGGCCTGCTCGCGATCCTGGTCGTCGGCGCTGCTCTGCTCGCCGGGCTCGCCGCGCTCGCGCCGTCCCGCCGGGCCACCGCGGTGTCCCCGGTCGCCGCCCTCGCGGTCGACTGACCCGCACCCGGCCCCTGTGGCCCCCGTGCCCCTGCCCAGGCAGCGGATTCGTGCCCAGGTTCTACCTGGGCACGATGCCTCTGCCTGGGCAGGAGCTGAGGAGGACGGTATTGCCGCACCCACGTGACGCAACCCGCGCGCACCTGCACCTGCCACGCCGCCCGCCCGCACCCGCACCCCGCACCCGCACCCCACCGGCACCCCACCCGGGCGCCCCGAGCGGGGGCGGGTGCTACCCTGATCTCGTGCTGTTCGGTCTGCTCCTTCTTAGCTGCCGCGACGAGTCCTAATCCCAGGCCTCCCTCGTCGCGGAGTTCGTCGTCGGCTGACCACCCCGTAGCGCGAGCAGAGGCTCGCTCCCAGCTGGAGCAAAAGATGAAGAACACACAGACCCCCTCGGCCATGCCGATCCACCGGTACCGCCCGTACCACGAGCAGATCCGCGTGGAACTGCCCGACCGCACCTGGCCCACGAAGCGCATCACGGCCGCGCCGCGCTGGTGCGCCGTCGACCTGCGCGACGGGAATCAGGCACTCATCGACCCGATGAGCCCGGAGCGCAAGCGCATCATGTTCGACCTCCTGGTCCGGATGGGCTACAAGGAGATCGAGGTCGGCTTCCCGAGCGCGAGCCAGACCGACTTCGACTTCGTCCGCAGCCTCATCGAGGAGAACGCGATTCCGGACGACGTCACCATCCAGGTGCTGACGCAGGCCCGCGAGCACCTCATCCGCCGCACCTACGAGTCGATCGCCGGCGCCAAGCAGGCGATCGTGCACCTGTACAACTCGACGAGCGTGCTGCAGCGCGACGTGGTGTTCCGCACCGACAAGCAGGGAATCATCGACATCGCCCTCGAGGGCGCCCGGCTGTGCCGCGAGTTCGAGAAGGCCGTCCCGGAGACGGCGGTGTACTACGAGTACTCGCCCGAGAGCTACACCGGCACCGAGCTCGAGTACGCCGTCGACGTCTGCAACCAGGTGCTCGAGATCCTGGAGCCCACGCCGGAGCGCAACGTCATCATCAACCTGCCGGCGACCGTCGAGATGGCGACTCCGAACGTCTACGCCGACTCCATCGAGTGGATGTCGCGCCACCTGAACCACCGCGAGAACGTGCTGCTGTCCCTGCACCCGCACAACGACCGCGGCACGGCCATTGCCGCCGCGGAGCTGGGCTACATGGCGGGCGCCGACCGCATCGAGGGCTGCCTGTTCGGCAACGGAGAGCGCACCGGGAACGTCGACCTCGTCGCGCTGGGCATCAACCTCTTCACGCAGGGCATCGACCCGCAGATCGACTTCTCCGACCTGGACGGGATCAAGCGCACGGCGGAGTACTGCAACCAGCTGCCCGTACCCGAGCGCAGCCCCTGGGCGGGCGACCTGGTCTACACCGCCTTCAGCGGGTCCCACCAGGACGCTATCAAGAAGGGCTTCGAGCGCATGGCCGAGGATGCCCAGGCCAGCGGCACGAGCCTCGAGGACATGGTCTGGGCCGTGCCCTACCTGCCCGTGGACCCGCGCGATCTCGGCCGCTCCTACGAGGCGGTGATCCGCGTCAACTCGCAGTCCGGCAAGGGCGGCGTCGCGTACCTGCTGAAGACGGACCACGCGCTCGACCTGCCGCGCAAGCTGCAGATCGAGTTCTCGGGCGTCGTGCAGGCGAAGACCGACGCCGAGGGCGGCGAGGTCACGAGCGCGCAGATCTGGGACATCTTCCAGGACGAGTACCTGCCCGCCCCCGTCGAGCGGGCCGACGAGAAGTGGGGCCGCTTCGAGCTCACCCGCACGCGCACCGCGAGCGACCTGGGCGGCAGCGTGTCGCTCGAGGTCGAGCTGCGGGACGGCGACGCGGTCGAGGAGGCGCAGGCGGACGGCAACGGGCCGATCGACGCGTTCCTGCACCTGCTCGCCCAGCGCGGCGTCGAGGTGAAGCTCTTCGACTACTCCGAGCACGCTCTCAGCGCGAGCGGCGACGCCCTCGCGGCCTCCTACGTCGAGCTGCAGGTCAACGGCAAGCGCCTCTGGGGCGTCGGCATCGACGCAGACATCTCGACGGCCTCGCTGAAGGCCATCGTCTCCGCGGTGAACCGCGCCATCCGCGCCGAGGCACAGGAGCGCGAGCTGGTCGCCTCGGTCTAGTCACCCGGCGCAAACGCAACATCACAGTCCCTGAGCCTGTCGAAGGGACGCGACGGACGTTCCGTCGCTTCGACAGGCTCAGCGACCGTGTGTCCCTGCCCCGCCCGTCGCCGTCAGCGGCGGCGGGTGGGCAGGTGCCACAGCGGGAGCCGCCGCACCGGGAACCGCAGCGGACCGAGCGCGCGCTGCTCCGGGAGGCTCCAGCCGAAGCGCACGGCGAGGATCCGGATCACGGTGGTGACCGCGACGCCGATGGTCGCCGCCATCTCGATCGGCAGGCCCACCGTGACCGCGACCACGAGCGTCGCGGTGCCGACCAGCGCGGCCACCGCGTACAGCGAGCCGACGTGCATGAGCGCGATCGGCAGGTTGAGCAGCATGTCGCGCACCACGGAGCCGCCGACGGCGGAGATCACGCCGATGAAGATCGCGGGCACCTCCGGGAGCCCGAGGGACAGCGCCTTCGTCGCCCCGATGGCGCCGAACAGCCCGATGGTGAGCGCGTCGAGCACCGTGATCACGGTGTCGAGGCGCACGAAGATCCGCTCGAGGAGCATGCCGGCGAGCGCGGCGCCGACCGCGGCGAGCAGCAGCCAGTTGTTGCTGAGCGCCGCCGGGGGAACGTTCACGAACACGTCGCGCAGGAGGCCCCCACCGAGCCCGGATGCGGTGCCGATGATCGCGACGCCGAGCAGGTCGAGCCGCCGGTCGCGGAAGCCCGCGGCGAAGATCGCGCCCTGCAGGCTGCCGATGGCGACGGCCAGGATGTCCGCCCACAGAGGGATCGTGAACGGTGCGGCCATCCCTCCTTGATAGCACACGGATACATCGCCAGGACGAGGCGGCAGCGACCCGCGGCCGACGAGCCCGAGGCGGCCCCCGCCATAGCGTCGGGAGCATGAATCGACTCGACCGCCTGGGCCGCACGGACCCCGGCGACACCGGCCCGGCGCGCCTGCCCGCGCCGCTGCGCCTGGTGCATCCGGACCCGCCCATCGTGGCCCGCATCGACCACGCGGCCATCGCGCACAACCTGCGCGTGCTGCGACGGCACGCGCGCACCCCGATCCTCGCCGTGGTCAAGGCGGACGCCTTCGGGCACGGCGCGGTCGCCGTGGCGCGCACCGCTCTGGCCGCCGGGGTGGAGTGGCTCGGGGTGGCGACCGTCGAGGAGGCCCTCGCGCTCCGGCGCTCCGGTATCGCCGCGCCGATACTCGCCTGGCTCGTCGACCCGTGGGTGGACCTTGACGCCGCGGTCGCGGCGCGCATCACGCTCTCCTGCCCGAACATCCCGACCCTCGAGTCCGTGCTCGCCGCGGCGCGCCGGACCGGTACCCCCACCGAGGTGCACCTCGAGGTGGACACCGGCATGGCGAGGGGCGGTGCCGCGCGCGAGGACTG
This sequence comes from uncultured Microbacteriaceae bacterium, assembly GCA_947487835.1. Lineage (GTDB taxonomy): Bacteria > Actinomycetota > Actinomycetes > Actinomycetales > Microbacteriaceae > Planctomonas. The sequence continues at coordinate 343,867 of CANKXX010000001.1, read as the reverse complement.
GCCCGAGCTGTGCCGGCGCGCCGCCCAGGTGCAGTACCTCGGCCCGGTGATGGTGACCGGGGTGTGGTCGCACCTCGGTGGCGCGAGCACGCCGGGCTGGAACGCCGTCGCGCGCCCGCACCGCGCCTTCGTCGCGGCGGTCGAGGTGGCGCGGGCCGAGGGGCTCACGCCCGCCGTGCTGCACCTCGCCAACACGGCCGCGACCCTCGCGCATCCACAGGCGGCGTTCGACCTCGCCCGCTGCGGCGCGGGCATCTACGGCATCGACACGGTGACCGGGCGGCCCCACGGCCTGCGCCCCGCCCTGCGACTGACGACCCGCGTCACGCAGCTGCGCCGGGTGGGGGCCGGCGTCGGGGTCTCCTACGACCACGCCTACGTGACCCCGCGGGCGACGACGCTCGCCCTGCTGCCCGCCGGGTATGCGGACGGCGTGCCGAGGGCTCTGTCGGCCGGCGGTACGGTGGCGCTGGGCGGCACGCGCCGCCCGGTCGTGGGCGCGGTGTCGATGGACCAGGTGGTGGTGGACGTGGGCGACGCGCCCGTGCAGCTCGGCGACGAGGCCGTGCTCCTCGGCGATCCGGCCGCGGGCGAGCCCGGCGTCGGCGAGTGGGCTGCCCTCGCAGACGTGCTGCCGCACGAGATCCTCACCGGAATCGGCCGGCGCGTCGTGCGCCGTCACGTAGGGGTTCCGGCGTGAGCGGGGCGCGGCGCACGATCGCGGTGCTGTTCGGCGGCGCGAACTCGGAGCACGAGGTGTCCTGCTCCTCCGCCCGGAGCGTCGAGGAGCACCTGGACCGCACGCTCTTCGACCCGGTGGTCCTCGGCGCGGACCGGCGCGGCGGCTGGCACCGCGTCGACCGGGTGGACGACCTCGCCACCGCGGACCCGGCGGAGGGCCGGCGGCTCCCGGACCTCGCGGGCGTCGACATGGTGCTCCCCGTGCTGCACGGCCGCTTCGGCGAGGACGGGACGCTGCAGGGGCTGCTCGAGCTCGCCGGCACCCCGTACGTCGGCAACGGCGTGCTCGCCAGCGCCGTCGCCATGGACAAGTTCCGGTGCCAGCAGGTGCTCGGCGGCAGCGGGATCCCGACGGTGCCCACCGTCCTCGTGGATCGCAGCGACCTGGCCGACCGCACGGATCGGATCGGTGCCCGGACCGTGACGGACCGGGCGGCTGTGCTCGGCTACCCGCTGTTCGTGAAGCCGAACCGGTCCGGCTCGAGCGTCGGCGCGGCCCGGGTGACGGAGCCGGCGGACCTGCAGGAGGCCGTCGACGCCGCGCTCGCCCATGACGACGCGGCGCTCCTCCAGCCGTTCCAGGCCGGGGACGAGGTGGACGTCGCCGTGCTGCAGCGCCCCGACGGGTCCCTCGCCGTGGCCCCGCCGCTCCGCGTGCGGCTGTCGACGGAGGCGACGTACTTCGACTACGCCAGCAAGTACAGCGCGGGGTCGGTCGAGTTCGAGATCCCCGCGCGGGTACCGACGGCGGTCACCGAGCGCGTGATGGCCCTCGCCCGGCTCGCGTTCGAGGCTCTCGGCTGCGAGGGTCTTGCCCGCATCGACTTCTTCGTGACGGCGGACGGCCGGGCGGTGCTGAACGAGGTGAACACCATGCCGGGCCTGACGAGCGTCAGCCAGTTCCCCCGGATGTGGGCGGCGGCGGGAATGGGCTACCCCGAACTGCTGACGGCGCTCCTGGAGCGCGCGTTCGCCGCCCGCGGAACCGCCGCGCCGGTGCCGACGGCCCAACCTGAGCGTGCTGCCCCGGTGGGCCGGGGATAATCGAGGGGTGCCGCTCTATCGTGATGAAGTCGTCGTGCTGCGCACCCACAAGCTGGGTGAGGCGGACCGCATCGTCACCATGCTCAGCCGGCAGCACGGCAAGATCCGCGCCGTCGCCAAAGGCGTTCGCCGCACGGCGTCGAAGTTCGGCGCCCGGCTCGAGCCGTTCATGGTCGCCGACGCCCAGTTCTACGAGGGCCGCAGCCTCGACATCGTGACGCAGGCCGAGACCATCGGCTCCTACGGCGCGGAGATCACCCGCGACTACGGCAGCTACACCGCCGCCAGCGCGATGGTCGAGACCGCCGATCGGGTGACCGAGGACGAGGGCTCGCTGCAGCAGTACCTTCTGCTCGTCGGCGCGCTGCGCTCGCTCGCCCGCGGGGAGCACAGCTCCGCCGCGACCCTCGACTCCTACCTGCTGCGCGCGCTGTCGCTGGCGGGATGGGCGCCCAGCTTCTCGGACTGCGCCCGCTGCGGCGCGCCGGGCCCGCACGACGCCATCGTGGTGCAGCTGGGCGGCGTGGTCTGCAACGCCTGCGCGCCGACGGGATCGCCGCGGCCGGACGCCGCAACCATCGGCCTGCTCGCCGCCCTGCTCACGGGGGACTGGGCCGTCGTGGACGCCGCGGGGGAACAGACCCGGTCGAAGGCGAGCGGAGTCGTCGCCGCGTACACGCAGTGGCACCTCGAGCGCGGCCTGCGCTCGCTCAGCCACGTCGACCGCTCCGCCCGGCCCGCCCTTGCCGCGGGCCCTGCTGCCGCCGCGGCCGCTGCCCCGCCCACTGTCGTGATCGCGCCCGTCGTGGTGGTGCCGGAGGTGCCCGGGCCCGTCGTCGTGGTGCCCGTGCCGGATCCGGGCCCGGATGGTGCCGGTGCCTCCGTCTCCGCCCCCGCATCCGGCGCCCCCGCCGACGCCGCCTCAGCATCCGCCGCATCCGTCCCGACGCCGGGAGCCACGGCGTGAGCCCGGTGCGCAAGACCCACCGGGACGCCGTCGACTTCCGCCCGCTGGACTGGACCGGCGTCTACCCGCCCGCGCTGCCCGCCGGGGCGGTGCCGGAGCACGTGGCCATCGTCATGGATGGCAACGGCCGGTGGGCGAACGGGCGCGGGCTGACCCGCATCGAGGGCCACCGGGCGGGCGAGGCCTCCCTGCTCGACGTCGTCGCGGGCGCCATCCAGATCGGGGTGAAGCACCTCAGCGTGTACGCGTTCTCCACCGAGAACTGGAAGCGGTCGCCGGACGAGGTGCGCTTCCTCATGGGCTTCAACCGCGACGTGCTGCACCGCAGGCGCGACCAGCTGAACGAGTGGGGCGTCCGGGTGCGCTGGGCCGGGCGGTCGCCGCGGCTGTGGTCCTCGGTGATCAAGGAGCTGCAGTTCGCCGAGCGGCTCACCGAGCACAACGACATCCTCACGCTCACCATGTGCGTGAACTACGGCGGCCGCACCGAGATCGCGGATGCGGTGCGCGGCATCGCGGAGGACGTCGCCGCGGGCCGGCTGAAGCCGTCCGGGGTCACGGAGAAGACCATCCAGAGCCGGCTTTACACGGGGGATCTGCCGGACGTGGACCTCTTCGTCCGCAGCTCCGGCGAGCAGCGCACGAGCAACTTCCTGCTCTGGCAGAGCGCCTACGCCGAGATGGTGTTCCTCGACACGCTCTGGCCGGACTTCACCCGCGAGCAGTTGTGGGATGCGATCCGCCTGTACGCCTCGCGGTCCCGTCGCTTCGGCGGCGCGATCGACGCCCCCACGTCCTGACCGCACCCGCGGTCCCGACCCTTCCCACGGTGCTGGAGCCTTCCCACGGTCCCTGAGCCTGTCGAAGGGACGCGGGTGTGTTCCGAATTCAGGCCCCACTGCGACACGCCGTGTTTGGGAGCCTCTAAATGCGGCGTGTCGCAGCACAGCCTGAATTGCGAACATCGGATGCGGGATGCGGGATGCGGGATGCGGGATGCGGGATGCGGGATGCGGGATCCGGGATCCGGGATCCGGGATCCGGGATCCGGGATGCGGGATGCGTGAACACGGGCAGACGGAACGTGGGCACGCGGGGGAGCGACGGGGAGGCGGCGGGAGCAGGCGGCCGGACCCAGCCGGTCGGGGCGGTCGGTGCCGCCCCCATAGACTTGGCTGGACTTTTTCTCGGGCCGGGCATCCAGCTCGGCATGAACCCCCTGGAGTGCAACACACGTGGCCAACGCATCGCGTCTCGATCCCGTCATCAACCTCGCCAAGCGGCGCGGGTTCGTCTTCCAGGCGGGTGAGATCTACGGCGGATCCCGTTCCGCGTGGGACTACGGACCGCACGGTGTCGCTCTCAAGGAGAACATCAAGCGCCAGTGGTGGCAGAGCATGGTGCAGGGCCGCGACGACGTCGTGGGCCTCGACTCCTCGGTGATCCTGCCCCGCCAGGTCTGGGAGGCGTCCGGCCACGTCGACGTCTTCACCGACCCGCTCGTCGAGTCCCTGCACACCCACAAGCGCTACCGGGCCGACCACCTCCTCGAGGCGTACGAGGAGAAGCACGGCCACCCGCCGGTCAACGGCCTCGCCGACATCCGCGATCCCGAGACCGGCCAGCCGGGCTCCTGGACCGAGCCGCAGAACTTCTCCGGCCTCCTGAAGACCTTCCTGGGCCCTGTCGACAACGAGCAGGGCATGCACTACCTGCGCCCCGAGACGGCTCAGGGCATCTTCGTGAACTTCGCGAACGTGCTCGGCGCCGCGCGCATGAAGCCGCCCTTCGGCATCGGCCAGATCGGCAAGAGCTTCCGCAACGAGATCACGCCGGGCAACTTCATCTTCCGCACCCGCGAGTTCGAGCAGATGGAGATGGAGTACTTCGTCGAGCCCGGCACGGACGCCGAGTGGCACCAGTACTGGATCGACCAGCGCTTCGCCTGGTACACCGACCTCGGCATCGACCCCGAGAACCTGCGCCTCTTCGAGCACCCGGCGGAGAAGCTGTCGCACTACTCGACCCGCACCGTGGACATCGAGTACCGCTTCGGCTTCCAGGGCAGCGAGTGGGGCGAGCTCGAGGGCATCGCGAACCGCACGGACTACGACCTGCGCACCCACGGTGCCGCGTCCGGCACCGAGCTCTCCTACTTCGACCAGGGCAAGAACGAGCGCTGGATCCCCTACGTCATCGAGCCCGCGGCCGGCCTCACGCGCTCCCTCATGGCATTCCTCGTCGACGCGTACTCCGAGGACGAGGCGCCGAACGCGAAGGGCGGCGTCGACAAGCGCACGGTGCTGCGCCTCGACCGCCGGCTCTCCCCGGTGAAGGTCGCCGTGCTGCCGCTGTCCCGCAACGAGCGGCTCTCCCCGCTCGCCCGTGAGGTCGCGGCGGACCTGCGGAAGCACTGGAACATCGAGTTCGACGACGCGGGCGCCATCGGCCGCCGCTACCGCCGGCAGGACGAGATCGGCACGCCGTTCTGCGTCACGGTCGACTTCGACTCCCTCGACGACCGCGCCGTCACGGTGCGCGAGCGCGACACGATGGGCCAGGAGCGCATCTCGCTCGACCGCCTCAAGGGCTACCTCGCGGAGCAGCTGCTCGGCGCCTAGCCGTCGACCGCGAGAACTCCCCGCCGCCGATCCGTCGACGGCGGGGAGTTTTCTCGTGGGCGGGAATACCGGTCGCGCCCGGTGAGGTTGCCTCTCCCGTGAGCACCGATTCCCTCCCCGCCGCCCCGCCCATCAGAGTCGACATCTGGTCCGACGTGCAGTGCCCCTGGTGCTACATCGGCAAGCGGAAGTTCGAGGCGGGCGTCGAGCGCTTCGGCGGCGAGGTCGAGGTCGAGTACCACTCCTTCGAGCTCGCCCCGGACACCCCAGTCGACTACGAGGGCTCGACGCGGGACTACCTGAGCGCGCGAAAGGGACTCCCGACCGCCGATGTCGAGCGGATGCTCGACCACGTGACCGGCATCGCCGCGAGCGTGGGGCTGGACTACGACTTCGATGCCGTCCACCAGACCAACACCGTGCTCGCCCACCAGCTGCTGCACCACGCGAAGGCGCACGGGCTGCAGGCGGAGATGAAGGAGCGCCTGCTCCGCGCCTACTTCGTCGAGGGTGCGCACGTCGGACGCGTCGCGGACCTCGCGGATCTCGCCGCCGAGGTCGGGCTCGACCGCGATGACGCCCTGCGGGCGCTCGAGTCGGGCGAGTACCTCGCCGCTGTGAAGGCCGATGTCGCCCAGGCCGCGGCCTACGGGATCAACGGCGTGCCGTTCTACGTCATCGACGGGCGCTACGGGATCTCCGGCGCCCAGGACCCGGACGCGTTCGCTCAGGCGCTCGCGCAGGTCGCCGCCGAGCGCGCCGCCGAGGCGTCGGTTCCCTCGGGAGCGGACGCGTGAGCGAGGCAGAGGCTGCCGCTGCCGCCCCGGCGGTTGCGCCCGCCCCGTCACCGTTGCGGATGCTGGGGGACGCGTCCGTCCCCGTTTGCGTCGACGACGCGTGCCTGATCGGGGTGCCGGCGGACGCGGGCGGCAGCGGCCGCGGGTAGTCCCCGCGTTCCCTGCGTCCCTTCGACAGACCCACGCACCGCGGGTGCTCGGCTAGAGCGGGTCGGTGATGTCCGCGACCGTCGCCCCGAGCGACTCGAGGAGCGCGTCCGCCTCCACGAACAGGCTGTAGCCGTGCTCGCCGGCACCCATGGCGATCCGCCGGCCCAGGATGCCGGCGTCCGCGTAGACCGGCCACGCGACAGTGCTGCCCAGCGGCGTGATGGTGCCGCGCTCGTACCCGGTCGCCTCCAGCGCCAGGTGCGGCTCGGGCAGCCGCAGCTTGTTCACGCCAACGATGGCCCGCAGCTTCGCCCAGCTGATCCTCCGGTCGCCGGGCACGAGGGCGAAGAGGTAGTCGCCGTCGTGCCGGCGGACGACGAGGGACTTCACCAGGGCGCCCGGCTCGACGCCGAGCAGACGCGCCGCGTGCGGCAGATCGTCCGCCTCCGGGCGCTTGCGCAGCTCGATCTCGAGACCCCGCTCGCTCGCATCCGCGACGACCCGCTCACGACCGACGAGCGACGACATTCCACCTCCTGGGGAGGCGTGCCCGTGCGGCTCAGCCTCATCTGGGACAATCGAGGCGTGACAACCCTCGCTCCCGCCGCGCCCAGCCTATCCATCGGCCCCATCGCGCTCGACGTTCCTGTCGTGCTCGCGCCCATGGCCGGCATCACGAACACGGCGTTCCGCCGGCTCTGCCGCGAGTTCGGCGCGGGCCTCTACGTGAGCGAGATGATCACCAGCCGCGCCCTCGTCGAGCGCACGCCGGAGTCGCTGCGCCTGATCACGCACCACGAGTCGGAGACGCCCCGCTCCATCCAGCTGTACGGCGTCGACCCCAAGACCGTCTCCGAGGCGGTCACGATGCTCGTCGCCGAGGACCGCGCGGACCACATCGACCTCAACTTCGGCTGCCCGGTTCCCAAGGTCACCCGCAAGGGCGGGGGAGCGGCGCTGCCATGGAAGCTCGGCCTCTTCCGCGAGATCGTCGAGCGGGCCGTGGCCGCGGCGGGCCCGATCCCGCTGACGGTGAAGATGCGCAAGGGAATCGACTCCGACCACCTCACCTACCTCGAGGCGGGCAAGGCAGCGGAGGGTGCGGGCGTGGCCTCCATCGCGCTGCACGCGCGCACCGCCGCCGAGTTCTACTCCGGCACCGCGGACTGGTCGGCGATCGCGACCCTCAAGCAGACCGTCACCTCCGTGCCCGTGCTCGGCAACGGCGACATCTGGTCCGCGCAGGATGCGCTCCGCATGGTCGACGAGACGGGCTGCGACGGCGTCGTGGTCGGCCGTGGCTGCCTCGGCCGGCCGTGGCTGTTCGGCGACCTGGCCGCCGCGTTCCGCGCCCGGGAGAACAGCGAGATCCTCGACGAGTCCGCCCTGCACCGCCCGTCGCTCGGCATGGTCGCGCAGGCGTTCCGCAGGCACGCGGAGCTCCTCGTCGAGTTCTTCGAGGATGAGGATCGCGGCTGCCGCGACATCCGCAAGCACGTCGCCTGGTACTTCAAGGGCTACCCGGTCGGCGGCGACCTCCGCGCCGCGCTGGCCACCGTCGGCAGCCTGCAGCAGCTCGACGACCTCCTCGCCACCCTCGACTACGACCAGCCCTACCCGGGCGAGGCCGCCGAGGGCGCCCGGGGCCGGGCCGGGTCGCCCAAGCGCCCCGCACTCCCGGACCGCTGGCTCGAGTCCCGCGACCTCGGGGCCGCCCACCGGAGCGAGATCGCCGAGGCGGAGCTGAGCACCAGTGGCGGATAGCCGCGTCGCCTCCGCGGACCTCGATCCGATCGGAACGGGAGCGTTCGAGGTGGACTCCGTGGGCGCCGGGCCGTTCGATCCCGGCCGTCAGGTCGGCTACACGCCGGCCGACGAGGAGCGCTGGCTGCCCGAGCAGCACAGCTCCCGCCGCACCGACTTCGCCCGGGACCGCGGGCGCCTGCTGCACTCGAGCGCCCTGCGCAGGCTCGCGGCCAAGACCCAGGTGCTGAGCCCGACCGCGGGGCTCGACTTCGCCCGCAACCGGCTCACCCATTCGCTCGAGGTCGCGCAGGTCGGCCGCGAGCTGGCGACCAGCCTGCACCTCGCCCCCGACGTGGTGGACACGGCGTGCCTCGCGCACGACCTGGGGCACCCTCCGTTCGGCCACAACGGCGAGCGAGCCCTGAACGAGTGGGCGTCGGACGTCGGCGGCTTCGAGGGCAACGCGCAGACCCTGCGCATCCTCACCCGGCTGGAGCCGAAGGTGTTCGGGCCCGACGGCCGGTCCTACGGCCTCAACCTCACGCGCGCGAGCCTCGACGCCAGCTGCAAGTACCCCTGGCCGTCGCAGCAGGCCGTGCCCGACCCCAGCGGGCGGCAGAAGTTCGGCTTCTACGACGACGACCTCGCGGCCTTCGAGTGGATGCGCGCGGGCGCGCCCGACCGCCGCCGCTGCATCGAAGCCCAGGTCATGGACCTCTCGGACGACATCGCCTACTCGGTGCACGATTTCGAGGACGCCATCTTCGGCGGTTACGTCGACGTCCGTGCGCTCACCGCGCGGGTGGACCATGCGTCCCTCGTCGAGTCGATGCACTCCTGGGTCGGCGGCGAGGTGAGCCGCGACGAACTGCTCGCCGCGTTCGACCGGCTGGAGTCCCTCGAGAACTGGCTCACCGACTGGGACGGCAGCCGTGCGGCGCAGGGGCGGCTGAAGAACCTGACCAGCGAGCTCATCGGCCGCTTCGCGCGCGCGGCGACGGTCGCGACGCGCCGGGCCTACCCGCTGACGAGCATCACCCGGTTCGGCGCGGACGTCGTCGTGCCGCGGGAGGTGCAGGCCGAGATCGCGGTGCTCAAGGGCATCACCGCGGCCTTCGTGATGTCGCGGACGACGCGCCAGCCCATCTACCTGCAGCAGCGGGAGGTACTCACGGCGCTGGCCGGCATGCTCTACTACCTCGGCCCGAGCGAGATGGACCCCGGCTTCGCAGCCGACTGGCACATCGCCGAGGACGACGCCGCCCGCAAGCGCGTCGTCGTCGACCAGGTCGCCAGCCTGACCGACCAGTCCGCGCTCGCCTGGTACGAGCGGCTCGTCCCCGGCACGCCCCTCTGATGCGGTCCCTGAGCCCGTCGAAGGGACGCTCGGGGCCGCCCGGTGCGCCAGCTCGCGCCGCTCGACGCGATCAGCGACCGTGACGGGCCCACGGATCCTGCCGGCGCTCCGCTGCTCCCTCCCATCCGGGCGACCGGCGGCGGCGAGGTGCCCAGGGCGAACACGTCGGGAGCCGTCGCCGGCCGAAACTACAATCGAGGCATGGCAGGACTCATCCGCAAGAGCGACATCGACGAGGTGCGCTCGAGGGTGAACCTGGCGGACGTCGTGGGGGAGTACGTCACGCTGAAGAACGCCGGCGTCGGCTCCATGAAAGGCCTCTGCCCGTTCCACGACGAGCGCAGCCCCAGCTTCCACGTGCGGCCCCAGGTCGGCTTCTACCACTGCTTCGGCTGCGGCGAGGGCGGGGACGTCTACACCTTCCTGCAGAAGATGGATCACGTCACGTTCGCCGAGGCCGTCGAGCGCATGGCGGGGCGCGTCGGCTACCAGCTGCACTACGAGGGCGGCCAGGAGGCCGCAGACCAGGGCAACCGGGTGCGGCTGCTCGGCGCCAACGCCGCCGCCGCCGAGTTCTTCGTCGAGCAGCTCGGCTCGGCCGAGGCGGAGCCCGGGCGCGCGTTCCTGGGCGAGCGCGGCTTCGACCAGGCCGCCGCGGCGCGCTTCGGCGTCGGCTTCGCCCCGAAGAGCTGGGACACGCTCACCAAGCACCTGCGCGGCAAGGGCTTCACCGAGGCGGAGCTCATCACCGCGGGGCTCGTGAGCTCGGGCGACCGCGGCGTCTACGACCGCTTCCGCGGCCGCCTCGTCTGGCCCATCCGCGACCTCACCGGGTCGACCGTCGGCTTCGGCGCCCGGCGTCTGCTCGAGGACGACAAGGGCCCCAAGTACCTGAACACCCCCGAGACGCCGATTTACCACAAGTCCCAGGTGCTGTACGGGCTCGACCTCGCCAAGCGCGACGTCAGCCGCAGCCGACAGGTCGTCGTCGTCGAGGGCTACACCGACGTCATGGCCTGCCACCTCGCGGGCGTCACCACCGCGGTGGCCACCTGCGGCACGTCGTTCGGCGTGGACCACATCAAGGTGCTGCGCCGCGTGCTGGGCGACGACAGCGGGCTCGGTGAGGTCGTCTTCACGTTCGACCCGGATGCGGCGGGCCAGAAGGCCGCGATGCGGGCCTTCTCCGAGGAGCAGCGCTTCGCCGCGCAGACCTACGTCGCCGTGGCGCCTGAGGGGCTCGACCCCTGCGACCTCCGGCTCAACCGCGGCGACGACGCCGTGCGGCGGCTGCTCACGACCAAGAAGCCGATGTTCGAGTTCGTCCTGCGTCAGATCCTCGCCGCGCACAACCTCGACACCGTCGAGGGCAGGGTTGCGGCGCTCCGCGCCGCCGCGCCGGTCGTGGCCGAGATCCGGGATCCGGCGCTGCGGCCCGGGTACTCCCGCGAGCTCGCCGGCTGGCTGGGCATGGAGCTGTCCGAGGTAGGCCGCGCGGTCGCCGCGGCCGGGCAGCGCACGGCGGGACGCCACTCGGACGCCCGCCCCGACGGCAGGCGCCAGGACAGCCGGGGCGGCGACCGCGGCGGCTTCGGCGGCGACCGCGGTGGCCCCGGCGACAGCAGGGGCGGTGACCGCAGGGCCGGCGACGGCGACCACGGCGGCGGCGATCGCGACCCGTTCGACGACGGCCCCCAGCCCGACCGGTCGCTCATGCAGCTGCCTACCGACATCGCGACCCGACTCGAGCGGGACGCGCTGCAGGCGATGCTGCAGCATCCCGAGCTGATCGGCGCGGACCTGCTGGCGCGTGCCGCCCAGGTGCGGTTCTCCAACCCGTCGCTCGCCGTGGTGCGCGACGGCATCGTCGGCAGCATCGACGCGGCGAGCGGCCCGGAGTGGCTGTCCCGCGTGGCGCTCGAGGTGCCGGAGCCGTTCGCCGGACTCGTCAAGCAGCTCGGCGTCGCCCCCATCCCGAACCGGGGCGCCGAGGAGAAGCTGCGCGCGTACGTGCTCGGCATCACGTCCTCGCTCATCGACCGCGACCTGCTCGCCCGCAAGTCCGAGCTGCTCGGGCGGCTCCAGCGCACCGACGCGACGGCCGAGCCGGAGCGCTACCGGGAGATCCAGCGCGAGCTGCTCGACGTCGAGCAGCAGCGACGGGAGCTCCGCGCCGAGTGACACCAGCTTTGTAACCGGGGGGTTACGGCCGTGCCCGGTGCACCGGCACCGGCCTGAGCGTGTGTTAGTAATAACCCACAGCAATCCCGCGTGCGTGCGATCGACGCTGCGCACCCCTTTGCCCCCCAAGAAATGAGGTAGACGGATGACATCCGCACACTCACGCCGTCGGCGTGTTCTCATCGCAGGAGCCGGCTTCACGGCTTCGGCCCTCGCCCTCGCCGGCTGCTCCGGCGGCGGTGACGGCGACGGTGGAGGCGACCCGCTCGCCGACAACGGCAGCAGCATCATCGTCGGCACCACGGACACGATCACGTCGCTCGACCCCGCCGGTTCCTACGACAACGGATCCTTCGCCGTGCAGAACCAGGTCTTCCCGTTCCTCTACAACAGCCCTTACGGATCCCCGGACGTCGAGCCGGACATCGCGGAGTCAGGCGAGTTCACCTCGCCGACCGAGTTCACCGTCACCCTCAAGGAGGGCCTGACCTTCGCGAACGGCAACGAGCTCACCGCGAGCGACGTGAAGTTCACCTTCGACCGCGTGCGCACGATCTCCGAGAACGGCGCAGACCAGGGCAACGGACCGAGCTCCCTGCTCGCCAACCTCGACACCGTCGAGGCGCCCGACGACACGACCGTCGTCTTCACGCTGAAGACCGAGAACGACCAGACGTTCGAGCAGGTGCTCTCCAGCCCCGCCGGCCCCATCGTCGACGAGGAGGTGTTCCCCGCCGATGCGCTGGCCGACCCCGCCGACATCGTCGAGGGCAACCCCTTCGCCGGTCAGTACGTCATCACCGACTACACCGCCAACGAGCTCATCCGCTACGAGAAGAACGCCGACTACGCCGGCGTGCTCCCCGAGGCCGAGAACGACGAGGTCACCGCGCAGTACTTCGCCGACGAGACCAGCATGAAGCTCGCCGTGCAGGAGGGCGAGATCGACGTCGCCACCCGCAGCCTCAGCCCGACCGACATCGCCGACCTGAAGCAGGACGACAACGTCGTCGTACACGACGGTCCCGGCGGCGAGATCCGCTACATCGTGTTCAACTTCAACACGCAGCCCTACGGCGCGACGCAGCCCGACGCCGACCCGGCGAAGGCCCTCGCGGTGCGCCAGGCCGTCGCCGACCTCGTCGACCGCGACGCGCTCTCCGAGGAGGTGTACAACGGCACCTTCACGCCGCTGTACTCCTACGTTCCGGACGGCCTGACGGGCGCCAACACGGCCCTCGAGGGCATCTACGGCGACGGCAACGGCGCCCCGGATGCGGACAAGGCCGCCGAGCGGCTCAGCGCGGCGGGCGTCACGACGCCGGTCACGCTCGACCTGCAGTTCAGCCCCGACCACTACGGCAACTCCTCCGGCGACGAGTACGCGCTGGTCAAGGAGCAGCTGGAGGAGTCCGGCCTGTTCACCGTCAACCTGCAGTCCACCCTGTGGGACGTCTACCGCGCGGAGCGCGTCGACGACGCGTACCCGGCCTACCAGCTCGGCTGGTTCCCGGACTACTCGGACGCGGACAACTACCTGACCCCGTTCTTCCTCGACGGCGGCTTCCTGCTGAACCACTACTCGAACCCCGAGGTCAACGAGCTCATCACGGCTCAGCTGTCCGAGACGGACGAGGACGCGCGCGCGGAGCTGATCGGCGAGATCCAGGACAAGGTGGCCGCCGACCTGTCGACCGTGCCGCTGCTCCAGGGCGCGCAGGTCGCGGTGTCCGGCACGGACGTCGAGGGCGTGACGCTCGACGCCTCCTTCAAGTTCCGTTACGCACCGCTCTCCAAGTAGCACCGAGGGCCGCCGGTTCGCCGGCGGCCCTCCCCGGTGGGATGCGTCGCTCGCCCGAGCGACGCATCCCATCCGTTCTGTTTCCCGAAAGGTTCACCCGACGTGACACTCCTCCCCGCGGCCGAGGCTCCGCTCACCCCGCCGCCGGCCGGCTCCGCCAAGAAGTCGAGGCAGGGCCTCGGCCTCGGCCGCTACATCGCCATCCGCGCGGTCCTGATCCTGCCGACCGTGCTGATCCTGGTCACGCTCGTGTTCTTCCTCATGCGCGTCGTCGGCGACCCGATCTCCGCGTCGGTCGGCGACCGCCTCACCCCGGCCCAGCTCGAGGAGCGGCTCACGGCCGCGGGCTTCAACCGGCCGATCCTCGTGCAGTACTTCGAGTACATCGGCCAGATCTTCACCGGCAACTTCGGCCGCACCCTCACCGACAACAGGCCGATCACCGAGGTGCTGCTGCAGTACGGCAGCGCGACCCTCGAGCTCGTGATCTACGCGCTCATCGTGGCCTTTCTCATCGGGATCCCGCTCGGCCTCGTCGCCGCGTACCGGAAGGACCGCACGCCGGACGCCATCCTGCGCGTGCTCGCGATCCTCGCCTACGCGACACCCGTGTTCTTCGCCGGCCTGCTGCTCAAGCTCGTCTTCGGCGTCTGGCTCGGCGTGCTTCCCCTGTCCGGCCGCGCCGACACCCGCGTCGCCCTCGCGCTCGGCCGCATGGACGACCCCACGGGCATCTACCTGATCGACGCCATCCGCCTCGGCAGCCCCACGGCGATCGGGGACGTGCTCGCCCACGCCGTGCTCCCCGCCCTGGCCCTCGGTCTGCTCACGGCCGGCGTGTTCCTCCGCCTCGTGCGCACCAACGTCATCAGCACGCTCTCCAACGACTACGTGAACGCGGCCCGCTCCCGGGGCGTCAGCGAGTTCCGGCTCGTCACGAAGCACGCGTACAAGCCCGCGCTGATCCCGATCATCACCGTGATCGGCCTGCAGATCGCGCTCATGCTCGGCGGTGCCGTGCTCACCGAGACCACGTTCGAGTGGCGCGGCCTCGGCTTCCAGCTGACGCAGTACCTGAACGCGCGCGACTTCGTGGCCGTGCAGGGCATCGTCGCCCTGCTCGCGGTGATCGTCGCGGTGACCAACTTCGTCGTGGACGTCATAGCCGCGCTCATCGACCCGAGGGTGAGGTACTGACCATGGCCGGAACGGCAACGCCGGTGAGCGCTCGGCCCACCATCAAGCCCACCCTGTGGCAGCGGCTCCCGCTGGTGTCGCACCTCCGGCAGAGCATCGGCCTGCAGCGCGGCATGCTCGTCGTCGGCATGGTCATCACCGCCGTCATCGTGCTCGCCGCGGTGTTCGCCCCGCTCATCGCGCCCTACGGCTTCGCGGAGTCCCGCGTCGACGGCGTGCAGTTCGGCCGCCAGCAGGCGCCGTCCGCCGAGCACATCTGGGGCACGACGGTCGGCGGCTACGACGTGTTCTCCCGCGTCATCTGGGGAGCACAGACCGCGCTGCTCGTCGTCATCATCTCCGTGCTGCTGTCGATCTTCGCGGGCGTCGTGCTCGGCCTCGTCTCCGGCTACCTCGGTGGCTGGCTCGACCGCATCCTCGTCGTCATCGCCGACGCGATCTACCCGTTCCCGACGCTGCTCATCGCGATCGTCGTCTCGATCGTGCTGACCGGCGGCGAGTCCAGCCTCTGGGGCGGCGTGCTCGCGGCGGCGGTCGCCGTGACCGTCGTGTTCATCCCTCAGTACTTCCGGGTCATCCGGTCCGAGGTGGTGCGGCTGAAGGCCGAGGCCTTCGTCGAGTCGGCGCAGGTCATCGGCACGAGCACGGTCCGCATCATGTTCCTGCACGTGCTGCGCAACTCCACCCGCACGCTGCCGCTCATCGTGACGCTCAACGCGTCCGAGGCCATCCTCACCCTCGCGGGCCTCGGCTTCCTCGGCTTCGGCATCCAGCCGACCGCGGCGGCGGAGTGGGGCTACGACCTCAACCGGGCGCTGTCCGACACGGCGAGCGGAATCTGGTGGACGGGCGTGTTCCCGGGCATCTCCATCGTGCTGCTCGGCCTCGGGCTCACCCTCGTCGGCGAGAGCATCAACGACATCGCCGACCCGCGCCTGCGAACGCGCAAGCGCCCGACGAAGGGAGTGCCCGCGTGAGCACCGTCGTGGACATCCGCAATCTCGATGTGACCTTCGCCACGGACGCCGGCACGGTAACCGCCGTCAACGACGTGAGCCTCACGGTCTCGCCCGGCGAGATCCTCGCCATCGTCGGGGAGAGCGGCTCGGGCAAGTCCGTCACCGCGAAGACGATCCTCGGCCTGCTGCCGGACACGGCGATGACCTCGGGCGCCGTGCTGCTGAGCGACCGCCACGGCGCCGGTGCGCACGACGTCGTCCAGCTCACGGGCGACCGGCTGCGCGAGGTGCGCGGCCGCGACGTCGCCATGGTCTTCCAGGAGCCGTCCACCGCGCTGAACCCCGTGTACACCGTGGGCTGGCAGATCTCGGAGGGCATCCGCGCCCACGAGAAGATCAGCAAGCGGGCCGCGAAGGCGCGCGCGGTCGACATCCTGCGCCGCGTCGGCATCCCGGAGCCCGAGAAGCGCGTGGACTACTACCCGCACCAGTTCTCCGGCGGGCAGAAGCAGCGCGTCGTCATCGCGATGGCGCTCGTGCTCGACCCCGGCCTGATCGTGGCCGATGAGCCCACGACCGCGCTCGACGTGACCGTGCAGGCCGAGATCCTCGACCTGCTGCGCCGCTGCCGCGACGAGTTCGGCACGGCCATCGTGCTGATCACCCACAACATGGGCGTCGTCGCCGACCTCGCGGACCGCGTCGCGGTGATGTACCAGAGCAAGCTTGTCGAGCAGGCCGACGTGCGCACCCTTTTCACGGCGCCCAGGGAGGAGTACACCCGCAACCTCCTGGCCTCCGTGCCGAAGCTCGGCACGGGCAAGGCCGCCGCGCCCGTCGCGTCCGACCGGATGCGCGACCGCCGGCCGGACCTCGCGGACCCGACCCCGGTCGTCGAGGCGCGCGAGCTCCGCATCACCTACCCGGGGCGCCTGGGGAGCCCGGCCTTCAATGCCGTGCAGGGCGTCAACCTGCGCATCCACCAGGGCGAGGTGCTCGGCCTGGTCGGTGAATCGGGTTCCGGCAAGACCACCATCGGCCGCGCGATCGCGGGGCTCACCCCGGTGACCGGGGGATCGCTCACCGTGCTCGGGCGGGAGATGCTGGGCATCCGCCAGCGCGACTTCCGCAGTGCACGCTCCGAGATCGGCTTCGTGTTCCAGGACCCGGCCACGAGCTTCAACCCGCGCATGACCATCGCCGAGTGCGTCGCCGAGCCCCTGATCGTGCACGGCCGGGCGAAGGACGCCGCCGGGGCACGCCAGCGCGTGCACGAGCTGCTCGAGGCGGTGCAGCTGCCGCGCACCTTCGGCGAGCGTTTCCCGCACGAGCTGAGCGGCGGCCAGCGCCAGCGCGCCAGCCTCGCCCGCTCCCTCGCGCTCGAGCCGCGGCTGCTGATCGCCGACGAGCCCACCTCGGCGCTCGACGTCTCGGTGCAGGCGAAGGTGCTCGAGCTGTTCGCGGAGCTGCAGCGGGAGTTCGGCTTCGCTGCGCTGTTCATCAGCCACGACCTCGCGGTCGTCGATCTGCTCGCCGATCGCATCGCCGTGCTCTACCAGGGCAAACTGGTCGAGGAGGGCTCGGGAAGCGCCGTGCTCGGTAGTCCGCAGCACCCCTACACCAAGCGACTTCTCGCGTCCCTGCCCGTACCCGATCCGGTCGAGCAGGCGCGGCGCAGGGAAGAGCTGCGGAGCCTGCGCGCCGCCGAGTAGGCGACGGCAGCGAACACGGCGTCAAGCGAAACAAGAGACGGAGAACAGCGTGGTTTCCGCACCTGCCGACCGGGCGTCAGCCGAGTCGTCGGCCCCCGCGGTGTCGCTCAGCGACATCAGCATCACCTACCCGGGGCGCACGGCGAGGGATACCTTCGCCGCCGTCCGCGGGCTGACCTTCGACGTGGGCCCGGACGAGATCGTCGGCCTGGTGGGGGAGGCCGGGTCGGGCAAGTCCGCCCTGCTCCGCACCGTCGCCGGCTTCGCCGGGGACGGCACCCCCGGTTCGCCGCTCATCACCGGCGGTGACGCGACGGTGCTGGGGCAGCGGCTGCGGCGCATCAGCAGGAGGCAGCGCACCCGGCTCACCTATGCGATCGGCTACCTGCCGCAGGACGCGGGGCAGACGCTCGACCCGCAGTTGACGGCGGGGGAGAACGTGGCCGAGCCGATCTTCTCCCGCGACCGGCGCTTCGACCAGAACACCGCGGGCAAGCGCGTGTACACGCTGATCGACGCGGTCGCCCTGCCGACGACCGTCATCGAGAAGTTCCCGCACGAGCTGAGCGCCGGGCAGCGGCAGCGCGTGGCTATCGCGCGGGCGCTCGTGCTCGGTCCCCGGCTGCTCGTGGCCGACGAGCCGACCTCCGGCGTCGACGTGTTCGGCCGCGGCGCCGTCCTCGACCTGTTGGGCGACCTGCAGCGGCGCGGCGGATTCGCCGCCCTCATGGTCACGCACGACCTGGAGGTCGCCGCGCGGATCACTCAGCGCATCGCCGTCCTGCACTGCGGCATGCTCGTGGGCCTCGGCCCGGTCGAGAAGGTGCTCAGCGAGCCGACGCATCCGTTCGTCAGCGGCCTCGCCGCCTCCCGCTTCCTCACCGGCGAGATCGAGACCATCCCCGGCTCGGACGCCGCCGCCCGCCGCCGCCCGCAGGTGCCTCATGTCGAGTAGCCCGGAGACCGCGGACTTCCTCGAGGACCAGCTGGCGGGGCTGGACGTCCGCACGGGCAAGATGTTCGGCGAGTACGCCGTCTACTGCGGCGGCAAGGTCGTCGGCCTGATCTGCGACGACGACTTCTTCCTCAAACCGTCGGACGCCGACCCCCAGCTGTTCCGCGCCACGGAGCTCGCGCCCCCGTATCCTGGCGCCAAGGACTACCACCGCGTGCCCGGGGACCTTCTCGAGGACCGCGAGTGGCTGCACGAGGCCGTGCAGGCGACGGCGGATGCGCTCCCGGTGCCTCCGCCGAAGAAGCCGCGGCCCCGCGCTCCCGACCGACTGCCGCATCCCAGGAGACCACCCACATGACAGACACCCGCCGGCCCGCCACCCGTCAACATCAGGCGGTGCAGGGCGCGCCCGACCCGGCGCTCCCCGAGGACCGGCGGCCCACGCCCGGACCCATCACGATCCTGCCCGAGCCGGTCGACGAGTTCGTGGACGCGGTCCGGTCCTCCGGGGGCGAGCTGACCGAGCTGGGCCAGGACACGCACGGCATCATCTGGACGTCCGTGTCGCGGGCCAGTGAGCTGACGGACGCCCTCTCCGCCAACCCGCAGGTGCAGTGGGTGCAGCTGCCGTTCGCCGGGGTGGACGCATTCGCGTCGACGCTGCGCGACTACGACCGCGACGACCTCGTCTGGACGAGCGCCAAGGGCGCCTACGCCGAGCCGGTGGCCGAGCACGCGCTGATCCTGACGCTCGCGGCCCTGCGGATGCTCGTCGTGCGGGCCCGGGCCACCAGCTGGGGCCCCTCCGACGGCCAGTCCCTCTACGGCCTCCACGTCGTCGTGGTCGGCGCGGGCGGCATCGCGATCGAGCTGCTGCGCCTGCTCGAGCCGTTCCGCGTGACGGTGACCGTGGTGCGCAAGAGCCCTGGGAACCTGCCTGGCGCCGACCGCACGGTCACCTCCGACCGCCTGGACGAAGTGCTGCCGGACGCCGACGTCGTCGTGCTCGCGGCGGCCAGCACGGACGGCACGCGCCACCTCATCGGCGCGGATCGTCTCGCGTCGATGAAGTCGACGTCGGTGATCGTGAACATCGCACGAGGCCCCCTCATCGACACGGACGCGCTGGTCGCGGCGCTCTCCGACGGCACCATCGCGGGCGCCGCGCTCGACGTCACCGACCCCGAGCCGCTACCCGACGGCCACGCGCTGTGGTCGCTGGACAACTGCCTCATCACCCCGCACACCGCGGACACGCCGGACATGACGACGCCGCTCCTCGCCGAGCGCATCCGGCTCAACGTCGACGCGTTCCTCGGCACCGGCCGGTTCGTCGGCATCGTCGACCCGTCCGCCGGGTACTAAGGGGCAGCGATCATGACGGACACCCTGCACGCAGACTTCTGGTGCGGCTCCTACACCGCGGACATGGGCGGCGAGGCCGAGGGCATCGGCGCGCTCCGCAAGCGCGAGGACGGCACGCTCGAGTACGTGGGCGTGGCCGCCCGCACCGACTCGCCCTCGTTCCTGGCCCGGGACCCCCGGGACCAGCGCATAGTCTACACGGTCGGTGAGGCCAGCGGGCGGCTCGAGGCCTACCTCTCCGGCACCGGGGCGTCGCTCACGCCGCTCGGCGTGCAGCAGACCGGGGGCGGGGGACCGTGCCACATCAGCGTCCTGCCGGACGCCTCGGCGGCCATCGTCGCGTGCTACGGCGACGGCTCCGTGCGCCTGCACCCGCTCGACGCGCACGGCGTGCCCCAGCCGCTCGACCAGGTGCTTCCGGGCGAGGGCAGCGGACCGCATCCCGCCCAGGAGGGCCCGCACGCGCACGCGTCGCTCGTGCTCCGCGACGGCATCGTGCTCACGACGGATCTCGGGGCGGACCGGGTGCACGTGCACACCGCCGACCGCGGCACCGGGAGGCTGACGCGCGTGCACTCGCTCGCGTTCCCCGGTGGCACCGGACCCCGTCACCTGCGGCTGCACCCGTCCGGGCTCGTCTACCTCGTGTCCGAGCACAGCAGGGAGGTCTTCGTGCTCGAGCAGCGGGGGACCGAGGTGCGGGTCCTGTTCACGACCCCCATCACCCCCGACCCGGTCGAGGACGACACGGCGGCCGAGATCACGATCACCGACGACGGGCGCTTCGTGCACGTGGGGCTGCGGGGGAGCAACCGGCTGAGCACGCTCGCGGTGCTCGGCAGTGGAGCCGAGCTCGTGCACGTCGACGACGCCTCCTGCGGGGGGAACTGGCCGCGGCACCATGTCGTCGACGGCGACCTGCTGCACGTCGCGAATCAGCTCTCCAGCACGGTCACGACGTTCCGGCTCGACCCGGCCACGGGCGTGCCGACCCAGCTCGGGCTCGCCGAGCCGGTGCCCTCGCCCACCTTCCTGCTGCGGGCCTGACGCCCGCGCGTGCCCGCCCCGCCGGGCCGTCGCATCCCGCCCGCATCCCGCCCCGTTCCCTCCGGGCGGCACGCCGAGCGGGGCCGCCGATTTGGTGAGCGCGCGGAATTGGGTAAACTAGCGAAGCTGTTTCAGCGATCCTCGATAGCTCAATTGGCAGAGCAGCCGGCTGTTAACCGGCAGGTTGTTGGTTCGAGTCCAACTCGGGGAGCGAAGCCCCCAGTCCTCCACGGCTGGGGGCTTTTTGCTGTCCACGCGCGGATCCGGATGCTCGCCGGCGACATTCCCGCGGTCCCGTTCCGCGCCCCCGCGGAGCCACCCAGCCCGATCTCGCGCCCCAGTTTCGCGTCCGCCGCGCCCCCGGCAGCCGCGCTGTCCGGGCGCCTCCGCCCGCGCCCTTATAGTGCGAGGAGTGCCCCGCGTGGGGAAATAGCACAAGGGAGAAGCAGATGGTCGGCGGGCTGATCTTCGTGGTCCTCGCGGTGGTGGCGTTCCTCGTCGCCCGGTTCGGGAAATTCACCACAACGCCGGGCGGGCTCTCGAAGGAGCCGACGCCGTCCCGGAAGCCGAATCGGATCGCCGCCTTCACCGGCGCGGCCTTCGCCGTCATCGCCCTGATCTTCCTCGCTTCCTCGTCGCTGTACACGCAGGACGCGGGCGAGGCGAAAGTGCTCAAGGACATCACCGGCAACATCGTCGGTCAGAACAACAGCACCGGCCTGCAGACCAAGGCCCCCTGGGTCGAGACCGTCACCTTCAACATCCGCAACCAGCAGGTCGTCTTCGCCGGCCAGAACGGCGAGTCCTCGGACAACTCGGGCGGGTCCACGAACGGCCCGCAGATCACGGTGCAGGACCGGGATGGCGTCTCGAGCAACGTCGATATCGCGCTCCGCTACTCCATCCGCCCCAACGCGGTCACGGACATCTACCGGGAGTTCCTGAACGAGGACAACTTCAAGAAGTCTTTCATCGAGCAGGACGTGCGCTCCGTCGTGCGCCTGGTGCCCAACAGCTTTTCCACGATCGACCTGCTGACGAAGCGCGGCGAGGTCGAGACCGCCGTGCTCCAGGCCCTCGAGGCCCGCTGGGAGGACGACGGCGTTGTGGTCGACAGCATCTCGCTGCAGGAGATCCGGCCGCCGGAGTCCGTCGTCGCCAGCTACGCCGCCGCCCAGGAGGCTCAGATCAACGTCACGAAGGAGCAGGCCAACCTGCAGGCGCAGGAGGTGAAGGCGCAGCAGAAGGTGGTGAACGCCCAGGCCGAGGCCGACGCGAACGCCCTGCTCAACGCCTCGCTGTCGCCGCAGATCCTGCAGCAGCGCTACCTCGACACGCTCAAGGAGCTCGCCGCGGCGGGTAACCTCGTGGTCACGGACGGGTCCAACTCCGGCGTCCTGCTGAACGTCGAGCGGTAGGTCGGCGGGGAGCGCTACTGCGGTGATCTGCGGGGCGTGCGGCGGGCATCGTCTTGCTGGGCGCATCCGTCGGCGGGTGCGGCACCCTTCCGCCCCGACTGAGCCTGTCGTTTGCGCCTGTCTTCGACGAGATCCGGACAGTCGGCCCCGCTCGCTCATGTCGTCCGGCCCCGGGAACTAGAGTCGATCCGGTCGCCGCTCGTCCGGCCGCCGCTCGTCGGATCGGCGCCGGCTGGCGCTGCATGCACGACGGCGCCGTAGGTTCGAGGGTCAGTGCGGGCGGGCCCGTTCACCGGGCGTCCGTCCTGGCGGGCGGTGACGAACGCTTCGACGGGTGAGGGGATGCGGATGGTGCGCAGCGAAGCCGTGAAGACGGCCGTGCGAGCCGGCATCGCGGTCGGCGTCGCCACCGGTGCGTACGGCATCTCGTTCGGCGCACTCTCGGTCGCGGCCGGGCTCGACATCTGGCAGACCATCGTCCTCAGCTCAGTGATGTTCACCGGTGGCTCGCAGTTCGCCCTCGTCGGCGTGCTCGCCTCGGGCGGCCTGTCCGCCGGACCCGCCGCGATCGCCAGTGCCGTGCTGCTCGGTTCCAGAAACGCCCTCTACTCCATCCGCATGTCGCCGATCATCGGGGGAGGCCTGCTGCGCCGGATCGGCGCCGCGTGGATCACGATCGACGAGTCCACGGCGGTCGCCACGGCGCAGACGGAGTTGCGGGCGCAGCGCGCCGGATTCTGGGTGACCGGGCTGGCCGTGTTCGTCGGCTGGAACGCGATGACGATCGTCGGCGCCGTCATCGGCGACCAGCTGGGGGATGTGCGGCAGTACGGCCTGGACGCCGCCGCGGCGGCCGCGTTCCTGGGCCTGCTGTGGCCGCGGCTCCGCGAGCTGCAGCCGATCGCCGTCGCGGTCGGTGCCGCCGTGGTCGCGACGGTGCTCACCCCGATCGTGCCGTCCGGCATCCCGGTGCTCGCCGCCGCCCTGGTGGCGGTGCTGGTGGGCGCGTTCAACTGGTTCTCCCGCCCCTCCGCACGCGCCGAATCCGCGTCCCCGTCCGGTGCGTCTTCGGACCCTGGCGACCCCCGTCCTTCCGGCGCCGATGACGGTTCCGTGAGCACGGGTGCCGGTCACTCCATGGAGGAGGAGAAGTGACGGCCTGGCACATCGTGCTGTTGGCATCCATCGCCTGCGCCGCCATCAAGTTGATCGGCTACGCCGTCCCGCCCGCCGTGCTCGAGAAGCCGGCGCCCGCCCGCATCGCGAACCTCCTCACGGTCGCGCTGCTGTCGGCCCTCATCGCCGTGCAGACTCTCGCTCAGGCATCGACCGCCGTCCTCGACGCGCGGGTCCCGGCCCTCCTCGTCGCGGCCCTGCTCTTCGCGCTCCGCGTCCCCTTCATCATCGTGGTGATCGCGGCGGCCGCGGTGGCGGCGGCAATCCGCGCGTTCGTGTAGCCGGTCCACCCGCCGCGATCGACGGTTGCCTCGGTCGCTGAGCCCCAGTACACGGTCGCTGAGCCTGTCGAAGCGACGTGACGTGACCGCCGAGGTGCGACTTCTCCCTAGAACGGCGGCTCCTCGGGCGTCGGTGGCCTCGACCCCTGCACCTGAAGGCGCTTCCCCTCGAGCACACGGATGTGGGTCGCCGGTCCCGTCTCGTACTCGTGGCCGCTCGGCGCCAGCCAGCGCACCCTCCCGCTCCCCGCCGAGGTGGAGGACCAGGCCGTGTGGTGCTTCACTCGGTGGTGAGACCGGCACAGATGCACGAGGTTCCCGTAGTCGGTGCCGCCTCCGTACTGCCAGTCGGTCACGTGGTCGACGTCCGCCCGGCCGGCGTTTCGGTTGCAGCCCGGGAAGCGGCAGGTCTCGTCCCGCACCCGCAGCCACGTGCGGAGGTCCTTCGGCACCGCGTACCGATCCCGACCCACGGAGAGCACCGCTCCGGTCTCGGGGTGCGTGAGGATGCGCGTGAAGCTCGGCGCTCGTGCTGCGATCCTGCGGGCCGTGTCCGCATCGATCGGACCGTACCCCTCGAGCGAGCCCGGCTCCTCGGACCGGCCGAGGAGCGTGAGCACCGGAACCGTGACGAGGACCCGCGGGCGGATGCCGACTCCGATCGGTGCGTCGATGCGCCGATCGGACTTCTCCTCGGCAGCCTCGCCGCTATCCCGGGCGGGCGGATCCGGCACGGCCGTCGTAGTGCCGTCGAGGAGGAGGTCGGTGAACGCGTCCGCCATGAGCTGCGTCCGCGTCCGTTCCTCCCCAGGCTCGCCCTTCAGCTGCTCGGCGATGTCCCGCAGCCGGTTCTCGATGCCCAGAACTTCCGGTGCAGGAAGGAAGGCGTTCAGCCAGGCCATGCCGTCCCTCGCCGGGCACGTCTCGATGCGACGGCCGGCGACCGACTTCGTGTGCCGCTCCTCGATCGACTCCGGGTGCAGACGCTCCCGCAACTCGCGAGCGGCACGGTCGAGCTTGGGAACCGTGAGGTGCTCGGCCTTCGGGAGCACCGCCTCCTCCACCGCCGTCACGCCGGCAGGTGGGAGTCTGGCGGTGTGGTCGATCAGGACCTGGGCGTGCCGGTAGCCGATCCGGCCACCGCGAAGGGCCTCATGAGTCGCGGGCAGGTCGTGGAGAAGCGCGCTGCTCTCGGCGACGAGGTTCTCTGCTGCGCGCTCGGAGATGCGGAGGGCGCAGGCGAGCTCGGTCACCAACACGCGGCGGCCCGCCACTTCGGGCGACCAGCGCGGCCCGCCCGTGGTGGGAACGGAGAGGTCGGTCGCCTCGGTCCAGAGGCGGGCACGGTCGATGGCCTCCGCTCGCAAGGCGTGGGCGAAGCGGGCGATGCGCTCGGCGGCCGTGACGGCGTCGATCATCGCGGAGAAGGTGTCCACCACGGCTGCGGGGAGCGGTGGTGGGGTGTCGGGTGGGTTCGGGTCTGGTGGGAACGTCGCTGTTTCCATGCCGACAGTGAACCAGGCACCACCGACATTCACTTTCCGCCCGGTGTGGAAGGTGTGGAGAAGCTCGCGGGGGTGGTTACCGTCCCTTCGGCAAGCTCAGGGACCGTAGCAGCCGGCTCAAGGCAGGCCACCGACGTCCCTTCGACAGGCTCAGGGACCGTGACCCCGCTCCGGTCCGCACCGCGCGGTGCGGGCTCAGTCCTCGAGGTGGTCGATGCCCGGGGTCCAGCTGACGCCGGGGACGCCCCATCCGCTCCGGCGGGTGATCTTCGCGACGGCCTTCGTGTAGCCGTACTCGAGGCGGTCCACGTACAGGATGCCGTCGAGGTGGTCGAACTCGTGCTGGAAGATGCGCGCGAACCAGCCCTCGGCCTCGATCTCGAACGGCCGGTTGTCCAGGTCCACGGCGCGCAGCAGGGCGCGCTCCGAGCGCCGTAGCGGGAACCGCTCACCCGGGAAGGAGAGGCAGCCCTCCGACTCGGTGTCCTCGTCCGCCTCGCCGATGGGCGGGGGAGTGATCCACAGCTGCGGGTTGATGGCGACGCCGCGGAGGGGTTCGCCCTCGTCCGTCTCGTAGGAGTAGACGAAGAGACGCAACGGCACACCCACCTGCGGCCCGGCCAGACCGACCCCGGGCGCCATGTCCATGGTCTCGTACATGTCGTTCACAAGCCGACGCAGGTCGTCCCCGAAATCGGTGACGGGGGAGGCGGAGGAATGCAGAACGGGGTCTCCGGAAATCCGGATCGGGAGCACGGCCATTCGCCCAGGATATCGGCGCCCCAGCCGGTAAGGTCGTGGCGTGCCGCCCGACCTGAACGACATCACCGATCAGATCTCGCTCACCCCCTTCCAGGCGCTCGGGATCCCGATCGCGCTGGTGGGCGCCGTATTCCTGGCGCTCGGCGCGCAGTTCCAGTCGCGCGGCGTCACCAAGGTGGAGGAGCGCTCCGGGGTCGAGGCGTCCGGCGGGCTCACCCGCGCGCACCTGCTCGCGCTGCTCTCCCGCCCCTCCTGGGTAGCGGGAACGCTCATGCTCGGGCTCGCCATCGTGCTGCAACTGATCAGCCTCGGCATTGCGCCGCTCATCGTCGTGCAGCCCCTTGGCGCGGTGGCCCTGGTCATCACCGCCGTCGTGAACGCCCGCATGACCAAGACGCCGATCGACCGCCTCAGCATCCGGGCCATCTCGCTGTGCGTGGGCGGGGTCGGCCTGTTCGTGCTCTTCGCCGCGCTGTTCGCGAAGGAGACGCCGATCAGCAATCGGCAACTGGTGATCATCCTCGTGATCCTGGCGGTCGTCGTCGCGGTCTTCGGGGTGAGCTACGCGTACCTGCGCCGGCGCTTCAAGGCGATCGCCTACATCCTGGGCGCGGGGGTGCTCTACGGATTCGTCGCCACGCTCGCGAAGGTCGTGATCGTGCGGATCCGCACCGGCGACTTCGAGCTGCTGACGGTGGTCTGCGTCGTCGCGCTGCTCCTCGCGGCGGCCCTCGGCGCGTACTTCGTGCAGAACGCGTACGCCTCGGGACCGCCCGACCTGGTCATCGCGGGACTCACCGTCGTCGATCCGCTCGTCGCGGTCGGTATCGGCGTCATCGTGCTCGGGGAGGCGTCCGAGGCGCCGCTGTACGCGGTGATCGCGTTCGTCGTCTCCGCCGCCGTGGCGATCTTCGGCGTCTTCCAGCTCGCCAAGTTCCACCCGCAGATCAAGTAGTCGACGCGACCTCAGGGGAGCCGCCCGACGTCCCGCCTATGCGCTAGAAGCATTCCCATCGCACTCGTTCTCCGCGCAGATGACGCCCTGCGGAGAGTCACCGAGGCTCCGCGAGGGGGTGCGGTACCGTGGTGGGCGAGACGATCGGTCCGATCCGGGACTCGGTCGCGTATACGTCCCCGTAGCTAGGAAGCATCAGTGCCAGACCCCCGCGACTCGACTGCCACCGATGCGGCGGCCTCGAAGCCGCTGCGCATCCTGATCGGCGCCGACACCTTCCCGCCCGACGTG
Organism: uncultured Microbacteriaceae bacterium; assembly: GCA_947487835.1. Lineage (GTDB taxonomy): Bacteria > Actinomycetota > Actinomycetes > Actinomycetales > Microbacteriaceae > Planctomonas. The sequence continues at coordinate 316,839 of CANKXX010000001.1, read as the reverse complement.
AACGGGGCGGCCAAGTTCGCGGAGCGTCTCGCCGCCGGGATGGTGGAGCGGGGACACGAGGTGCACATCATGGCGCCGGCGCCCTCGCGCAAGCACGGCACGTGGACCGAGGTGCACGAGGGCCGCGAGGTGACCGCCCACCGGCTGCGGAGCTGGCGCTGGTACCCCCACGACTGGCTGCGGTTCGCCCTGCCGTGGCGCATCAATCAGAACAGTGCGCGCATCCTGGATGCCGTGCAGCCCGATGTCGTGCACTTCCAGTCCCACATCATCACGGGCCGCGGACTCAGCATCGAGGCGCAGAAGCGCGGCATCCGCATCATCGGCACGAACCACTTCATGCCCGAGAACATGCTCGACCACACGCTGCTGCCGAAGGGCATGCAGCAGAAGGCGATCGAGATGGCGTGGCGGGCCGCACGGCGCACCTTCGGGCGCGCCGAGGCCGTGACGACCCCGACCCGCAAGGCGGCCCAGTTCCTCGAGAAGTACACCGGGCTCTCCGGCGTGCACGCGATCTCCTGCGGCATCGAGGCGCACAACTACACTCCGGACTTCAGCCCGCGTACCGAGAACCGCATCACCTTCGTCGGCCGGGTCACGGGGGAGAAGCAGATCGACGTGCTGCTCAAGGCTGTCAAGCTGCTGCCGGCCGAGCTGAACGTGAAGCTCGAGATCGTGGGCGGCGGCGACCAGAAGCGCAACCTGGAGCAGCTCGCGACCGACCTCGGCATCGCCGAGAACGTGACGTTCGCGGGTTACGTCTCCGAGGAGGAGCTGCGCCGCGCCTACACGCGCGCGACGCTCTTCGCCATGCCGAGCATCGCGGAGCTGCAGAGCATCGCGACCATGGAGGCGATGGCCTCGGGGCTCCCCGTCGTCGCCGCGAACGCCATGGCGCTGCCGCACCTCGTGCACGACGGTGAGAACGGTTTCCTCTTCCGTCCCGGCGACGAGCAGGACCTCGCGGACAAGCTGCAGCGGGTGCTGGAGATGCCGCACGAGGAGTTGCTCAAGTTCAAGCGCGAGTCGCTGAACGTGGTCGCGGCGCACGACATCGGGCGCACTCTGCGCACGTTCGAGAGCCTGTATCGTGGTGAGCCGGTGACGGATCCGGTCACCGACGCCTCCTCCGCCCGGGCGAAGGAGTAGCGGTGGCCGCGCCTCGTGCGGGCGCTCGGGGTGGTAGCTCAGCTGGTTAGAGCAGCGGACTCATAATCCGTCGGTCACGGGTTCAAGTCCCGTCCGCCCTACTGGGAAATGCTGATGAGCGCTCCTTCTGGCGGGGTGCAGCGGCTGAGACTTGATGATCCGTGACGGAATAATCCTCTATACGACACTTATTCGGTGATCGGAAGGCCAGCACGGCGTCTTTCACGACCCACGCTGACGATCCGCCTTCTCGCGAGCGCTGCGAATCGTCCGTCGAGGCGCGGGGTGCGGAATCACGACGTCTCGGAGCGGCTGGATCGGCAGGACCGACGTGCATCACGGGAGTCGGCACGGTTCGACTTGACCGGGCTCCGTGCCTGCTCGAATCTGGTTTGCGAGTCGCGTGATCAGGGGCTCAAGTCCTGGCTCATCGAGGCCCCGATGCTTCGTCGGAACCCACTTCGGAGGATGCGGCAAGGGCGAGGGCAACAAGACCTGCCTACCGTGGATCTCCGCCGTCGTCACCGACGCGCACGATCAACTCGTTCACCGCTACGGAACAAGCGACCTGCAGGAGTACCGGCCTGCCCGGTAAGCGGCCGCGGTGGCGGGATGCGCTGCTGACAGAAGGCATGAAAGGCGCGCCCGGACAGCTACGCCTTCCGGGCCCAGTCGGCCGTGGCCCCCAGCACGCCAACGAAGCTGTCGGGCGCGTCGGTCAGCCCGACTGGGCCAGGCTGGTGACGAGATTGATGGCGACCGCAACGGCGAAGGTTCCGAAGAAGTACGCGAGCAGGGCATGTCCCAGGGCGATCCTGCGGGATGGAGTGGAGGACTGGCTCACGTTGTCTGCGCTGTACGCCATGCCGATAGAGAACGCCGCGTAGGCGAAGTCGCTGTAGGACGGGTCCTCGTCCTGATCGAACTCGAACCGATGTCGTTCGTCGTGGTAGTACATGCGGGCGTACTTGAACGCGTAGACAGTGTTGACGAGCGCCCAGGCGGCGACAACGCCGATCACTGCGAGGATCGCACATGCCACGCCGACGAGATCCTTCTGCTGGCTCCGGATCAATGCGAGAACGACTGCGACGAGGCTGAGGAACGTCGCGCTGATGATCAGCGTGTCGACCAGTTTCCGGGATCGATCCTCGTGGAGCGCCAGGTCGCGGGTCTTCTCCGGGCCGGCGGGCCATGCCCGTGCCCACGCCCAAACCAGGAAGACGCCCGCGGCGACTGCCCAGCCGATCAGGGGCGAGAGTTCCGGGGCGCCGAACAACACGGCCACGAGTGCAGTCAGTATTCCGGTGATCGCCGAAACGGACGCTTTGAGCGCGATGTGTGACATGTGAATTCATCCTCCTTCGAATGCTGTTCGATCGTTGAGCGGATTACCCTCACTCGCGCCGCGGTCGTGGCGCCGGCACGTACAGCCCCGCGCGCTCGGCTCGAACGGCGGCGAGCGTTCGTGACCCGGCCTGCAGCTTGGCCAGGATGTGCTCCAGGTGCGCGGCAACCGTTCGCGTCGCTATGACGAGCTCACCGGCGATCTCGTGGTTGGAATGTCCGTCTATCACCAGGCCGAGGACTTCCAGTTCCCGCGGCGTCAAGCCACGCAGGTCTCCGGCCGAGGAGAGGACGACGATGCCGGTGAGCACGGCCCGGAGGCCGTCGTCGCCTCCCAGCACCGTCACGCGCACGTGACCGTTCGGCGCATGCCGGCCTCCCCGAGGCCACAGGAACGAGGCGAACGTCTGCCCGTCGCCGATTGCCGCGCGCGCGAAGTTGAGAAGCGCGGAATCGGCAGCGAGCAGTTCGTCGTCGGGCAGACCCGGCATGGGCCCGACGCCGATGCGTCCCGGTAGGAGCACGACGCCGGCATCCGAGTGATGTACGAGGAGTGCTGCAGCCGTCATCGATCGAACCGGGTCGATTCCGGAGATCAGCGTCGGCAGGAGCCGCGAAAGGATGCGCCGGGCGGTGGTCGATGGCCGTTCTTCGCCTCTGAAGAGGAGAGTCAGGAACCCGACGTGACGCCGCCTCCCCGGTCCGAAGAGCCCCACCGAGAGCGCATCACCGAATCCAGCCGGGAGGAGGCATTCGGCCCAGGTCTGCAACTCCTGCACTGGGTAGGACAGATCGGCCCCACTGAGGGGAGGGCCAGCGCGACTGTTGCCGGTCAGCTCGATGTCCTGTGCCGTGCTGGGGCCGCTCAGGTACTGGAGGGTCGAGTCCTCGAGAGCGGTGCTTGCGAGGGACGTGTACTTGACCCCGTCCGGCTCGGCGAGCGCGATCCAGGACGCGTCGAACGCAATGTGCCGGCCCAGTTCGATCAGCAGCGCCTGAGCGCGTTCCTGCACGGGGCTCGGGCTCGCAGCGATGTCCGCGAGGCGGAGAGCAGCGCCCTCGGTCATGCGGATCCACCCCCCTCGGAGTCACGGGTCGGACAACGGAGGCGGGGGGCGTCCTCGGACCTACACCTCGCCACACGTCTACCACCCCCACCGGCGGGTGTCGAGGGGCGTCAGCGGACATGGGCAGGTCTGCCGATGGCGCGACTCTTCGGCGAGGGCGTCGTATGGAGGTGACGTCGGCGCTGGCGGGAGCAAGCGCGGGCAGCTTCCAGCGAGAACAGCGAGAACGGAGGAGGACGCGATGAAAGCAGTTGTGTACGAGGGGCCGAACAAGGTCAGCGTCAAGGATGTGCCGGACGCCCGGATCGAGCGCCCCACGGACGTGCTGGTGCGGATCACCACCACGAACATCTGCGGTTCGGACCTGCACATGTACGAGGGCCGCACGGACTTCGAGCCCGGACGGTGGTTCGGCCACGAGAACCTGGGCGAGGTCATCGAGGTCGGCGACGGTGTCGACAAGGTCGCCGTCGGCGACCGGGTGGTGCTGCCGTTCAACGTCGCGTGCGGGCACTGCAAGAACTGCGAGCGCGGGCTGACGAACTACTGTCTGACGGCGCAGCCGGTCAAGGAGTGGGCGGGCGCGGCGTACGGGTTCGCGGACATGGGGCCCTGGGCGGGGGGACAGGCCGAGCTGCTGCGGGTGCCGTGGGGCGACTTCAACTGCCTGCGCCTGGGCGAGGACGCCGACGAGAAGTCCACCGACTACGTGATGCTGGCCGACATCTTCCCCACCGGCTATCACGCCACAGAGATGGCCGGCGTCTCGCCGGGGGATCAGACCGTCATCTACGGCGCCGGCCCGGTGGGCCTGATGGCTGCGCTCTCGGCCACCATCCGCGGAGCCAGCAAGGTCATGGTCGTCGACCGCCATCCGGACCGGCTCCGGCTCGCCGAGTCCATCGGCGCGATCGCCATCGACGACTCGAAGGTCGACCCGGTCGAGGCGGTGCTCGAGCAGACCATGGGCCTGGGCGCGGACAACGGCTGCGAGTGCGTGGGCTACCAGGCGCACGATCCGCAGGGGGAAGAGCACCCGAACCTGACCTTGAACCGGCTGGTGCAGTCGGTCCGGTTCACCGGCACGATCGGCACCGTCGGGGTGTTCATCCCGCAGGACCCCGGGGCCTCCGACGAGCTGGCCAAGCAGGGTCAGGTCGCCTTCGATTTCGGCCTGTTCTGGTTCAAGGGCCAGAAGATGGGGACCGGTCAGGCGCCGGTCAAGAAGTACAACCGGCAGCTGCGCGACCTGGTCGCCGCGGGCAAGGCCAAGCCGTCGTTCATCGTCAGCCACGAGCTGCCGCTCGACCAGGCACCTGAGGCCTACGAGCACTTCGACAACCGCGACGACGGCTGGACCAAGGTCGTCCTCCGCCCGGGCAAGGCGGCCTGACATGGCCGGTTCACTGGACGGACGGCGGGTCGCCATCCTCGCGGCCGACGGCGTCGAGCGCGTCGAGCTCGAGCAGCCCCGCCGGGCCCTCGACGACGCCGGGGCGCGGACCGAGCTGCTGTCGATCCACGAGGGGGAGATCGCGGCGCGGAAGAACGATCTGGAGGACGCGGGTACGTTCCCCGTCGACCGGCTGGTCGACGGGGCCTCGGTGGACGAGTACGACGCGCTGCTCCTGCCCGGCGGCACGGTCAACCCCGACCAGTTGCGCATGCAGCCGGCCGCGGTCGAGTTCGTGCGGAACTTCGTCCAGTCCGGCAGACCGGTCGCCGCGATCTGCCATGGCCCGTGGTCGCTGGTCGAGGCCGGCGTGGTGGAGGGGCGGCGGCTGACGTCGTACCCGAGCCTGCGCACCGACCTGCGCAACGCGGGGGCGGAGGTCGTCGACGAACAGGTGGTCACCGACGGCAACATCACCACCAGTCGGTCGCCGGACGACCTGCCGGCGTTCTGTGAGCGCATCGTGCAGGAGTTCTCCCGCGCGCCGCTGACCACTGACGCGGGAAGCGGGAGATAGCTGCCGGATCCCCCCGAGTGCCGTGGGGAATCGGTCTTCGAACGAACGGCGCAGGACCGGGACTCCTGCGAACGGATCCGAGAGGGTGCCCGTCGATGGTCGGGGGCTCGAAGCAGAGGAGAAACAGATGGATGCGAAGGCAGCGGTCGCCGTGGGTGCGGCCGGGGTCGCGGTAGGCGCGGTAGGGCTGGTGGCGAGGTCGCTGGTCCGGGAGAAGCGTGAAGAAGCGGATGGTGACGGGAGGCATCCCCAGGGCTGGAAGGCGGTCACGGTGCTCGGTGATCCCGCGGCGTTCGCGGCGAACGGATACCCCGAGCCGCTCAGGCGGCTCGAGTCGGTGCTGGAGCTCCGCGTCGACCCGGCCCCGGGCAACAAGGGGTTCGAGGTGCATGCCCGCCTGCGCGACGGTGCGGACGTGAAGGCCGCGGTGGGGAAGGACGACCCCGAGCAGGCGCTGCGGGAGGCGCTGCGCGACGCGAAGGAGCTGTTCGAGACGGGAGAGGTGCTGAGTGCCACTCCCAGACCGCACGGTCACCGGCCGAGCACCCCGCTCGGCACAGTGGTCGACAAGGCCGAGGACAAGGCGAAGGGCGAGGGTGTGCTGTGAAGGCGCTGTGTTGGACCGGGGTCAACGAACTCGAGGTCGAGAACGTCGATGACCCGGTCATCGTCAACGCTCAGGACGCGATCGTCCGCGTGACGCTGAGCACCACGTGCGGGTCGGACCTCCACCTGCTCGGCGGCTACGTCCCGACGATGCGCGCCGGCGACGTGCTCGGACACGAGTTTCTCGGCGAGATCGTCGAGGTCGGGTCCGCCGTGACGAAGCACAAGGTCGGCGACCGGGTGGTCGTCTGCTCGTTCATCAGCTGCGGCAAGTGCTGGTACTGCAAGAACGAGCTGTACTCGCTCTGCGACAACGGCAATCCCAACGCCGGCATCCCCGAGATGCTCTGGGGTCAGGCGCCCGGCGGATGCTACGGCTACTCCCACGCCCTCGGCGGCTGGGCGGGCAGCCATGCCGAGTACATCAGGGTGCCGTACGCCGACCAGGGCGCGTTCCCCGTCCCCGAGGGCGTCAGCAACGAACGGGCGCTCTTCGCATCCGACGCCGCGCCGACGGGCTGGATGGGCGCGGACCTGGGCGGGGTGCAGCCCGGGGACACGGTCGCCGTCTGGGGCGCCGGGGGAGTGGGGCAGATGGCGGCGCGGGCCTCCATCCTGCTCGGCGCCGAGCGGGTCATCGTCATCGACCGGTTCCAGGAGCGCCTCACCCAGGTTGAGCAGGTGATCGGCGCGGAGACCATGAACTACGAGACGAGCGAGGTGCTCCCCGAGCTGCGCGAGCTCACCGGCGGCCGTGGGCCCGACGTGTGCATCGAGGCGGTGGGCATGGAGGCGCATCACGACGGTCCCGATTTCCTGTACGACCAGGTCAAGCAGCAGCTGCGACTGCAGACAGACCGCCCCACCGCGGTGCGCGAGGCCGTCTTCGCCGCGCGCAAGGGCGGGAGCATCTTCGTCCTCGGCGTGTTCGGCGGGTTCGTCGACAAGTTCCCGCTCGGCGCGGTTATGAACAAGGGGCTCACCCTCCGCTCCGCGCAGCAGCACGGGCACCGCTACATCCCGATGCTGCTGGAGCGGATGGCGCGCGACGAGCTCAGGACCGAGCACCTCGCCACGCACATCCTGCCGCTGGAGAAGGGTCCCGACGGCTACGCGATGTTCAAGGAGAAGACCGACGGATGCGTGCGGGCCGTCTTCCGCCCCTGACCGCCGCACCCCCCGAAGTTCGAAAGCCACCCGGTGCCGCCGCGTAAGGTTGATCGGACGGAAGAGTCCCCGGAGTGGCCGGTGGTGACGAGGCAGGGGAGCCGGTGGCGGGATCAGCGAGAGGCACTGACGCGAAGGCGGCGCCCACCCACCCGTCCCGGCCACGCAAGCCCAACATCAGCGATGTCGCGCAGACGGCAGGGGTGTCCTACCAGACCGTCTCCCGGGTTCTGAACAACGCCCCCGACGTGAGCGCCGCAACGCGCGAGCGCATCCAACAGATCATCAAGGACATGGGGTACCGCCGCAGCCGGACAGCCACGGCCCTGTCCACGAGCCGCTCGACCGCCATCGGCATCCTGACCGACGGATCGCCGCGTTTCGGACCGGTCGGGACACTCATGGCCCTCGAGAAACTCGCCCGGCAGAAGGGCTACTTCACCACGGTCATCACCGTCGAGGAACCGTATGCGGACTCCATACCGCAAGCGCTGGACAGCCTGGATGAGATCGAGGTCGACGGCATCATCGTCATCGCACCGCTCCTCTCCATGGCAGCGGCGGTCAGGAGTGCCTCGATTCAGGTTCCCGTCGAGATGATCGCCGCCGGTGCTTCATCGACCCCGAACCTGTTCACCTACTCGGAGAATCAGGAATTGGGTGCACGGATGGCCACTCAGCACCTGATCGATCTGGGCCACACCGACATCGCCCACCTCGCCGGCTCCATGGACTGGTTCGACGGGCGGGTACGGAAGGCCGGCTGGGAGGCCGCGCTTCGCGACGCCGGACTCTCGCCGGGACTCTGCCTCGAGGGGGACTGGAGCCCGGCGTGGGCGTACGAGACGGGCCTCCGACTGGTCGAGGAGGGGCAGGTTCCGCAGGCGATCTTCGCCGCCAGCGACCACACCGCGCTCGGCCTGATCCGGGCCCTGTCCGAGTCCGGCATCCGGGTGCCCGAGGACGTCTCCGTCGTCGGATTCGACGACGTCGAGGGTTCGGAGTTCTTCCTCCCCCCGCTGACCACGGTGCGGCAGGATTTCTCGGCCTTGGCCAACGCGAGCATCGAGGTCCTCCTCGGCGCGATCGAGGGCCACGAGGTCGACCGCGCCCCGAGCGAGCCCACGCTGGTGACCCGCAAGAGCGCGGCCCCGGCCCGTCGCGGCTGAGCCGCTTTCCCCCCTTTTCTTCCCCCGGCCTTCCCCTCACGCCGCATTTCCCCGGGTGTGACTTGACACGGTCTCCGTGACCGGTCACGATGAGTGAATTCCGTGACCGGTCACGGAAAGTAGGAAGCAACTCAAGGGCGAGGAAAGAGGCTCACGTGCACAGAGAAGTTCGCGCCCGTACCCTTCTGCTTCGCTCCGACGTAACGGTTCACCGAACCCAGGAGGGCCGGCGGGACCACCCCGCTCGTCCCGTCGTCTCGATGCCATCGCGCAGGCCATCGCGGTCCCGCGCCGTGGCCGCTCAGCACCATGCCCGGTCTCGGCCCTAGACGACCTCGTCCTGTCACCGTTCCCGCTTCTCCGGCGATCGCCGGGGAAGAGCTCATCACTCACCCCCTTCGTCGTTCCGCCGCGCGCCGAACGACGCTGACGAACCCTGCGGGCTCAACGCCCACGTTCCCAATCACGACTGGAGATCCATCATGATGCGAAGGACAACCCTTCTCGCCGCGGCAGCGGCCCTCGCCCTCGCCACCGCCGGCTGCAGCTCGGCCGCCGGCACCAGCACGACCCAGGACTCCGGCGTGTCGGCCAGCGCTGACGAGGCCCTGGCCAAGATCAAGGGCCAAGTCCTCAGCAAGGGACCGGGCGGCGAGGAGCCGTCTCCCGCCTCGGTCTCCGAGCTCACCGACGACGAGGTCGCCCAGGTCAAGGCGATGGGCGCCACCGCCGCCATCGTCATGCACTACGGCGGCAATGACTGGGCCAACGCCCAGCTCGAGGGCCTGAAGAGCGAGTTCGAGCGCCTCGGCGTCGAGGTCGTCGCCACGACGGACGCCAACTTCAAGCCCGACAAGCAGGTCTCGGACCTCGAGACCGTGATGACCCGCGATCCCGACATCATCGTCTCGATCCCCACCGACCCGGTGGCCACCGCGTCGGCGTACAAGAAGGCGGCCGCGGCGGGCGCGAAGCTCGTCTTCATGGACAACGTCCCCCAGGGACTCACCGCCGGCCAGGACTACGTGTCCGTCGTCTCGGCCGACAACTTCGGCAACGGCGTCGTCTCCGCCCACCTGATGGCGAAGGCGCTCGGCGGCAAGGGGAAGATCGGCATGATCTTCCACGAGGCCGACTTCTTCGTCACCAAGCAGCGGTACCAGGGCTTCAAGGAGACCATCGAGTCCGAGTACCCGGACATCGAGATCGTCGAGGAGAAGGGCATCGCGGGCCCCGACTTCGCCGGAGACGCGCAGGGCGCGGCCAACGCCATGCTGAGCAAGTACGCCGACCTCTCCGGGATCTGGGCCGTCTGGGACGTTCCCGCCGAGGGCGTCATGGCCGCGGCGCGCGCTTCCGGACGGACCGATCTGAAGATCGCGACCGAGGACCTGGGCAAGAACGTGGCGATCGCTCTGGCAAAGAACCAGCTCATCGTCGGCCTCGGTGCGCAGGTGCCGTTCGACCAGGGTGTCACGGAAGCACGGCTCGCCGCTCAGGCGCTGCTGGGCAAGACCCCGCCGCCGTACGTCGCGCTGAGCGCCGTGCCGGTCGAGCACGACAACGTCCTCGAAGCGTGGGAGCAGGTCTACCACGAGGACGCTCCCCAGGACGTTAAGGACTCCTTCACGAAGTAGCGGATCGGGGCAGGCCGCAGGGCCTGCCCCGGCCACCGACAAGGGACTCATCATGAACACAAGCGAGACAGCCGTCGAGATGCGGTCGATCTCCAAGGGATTCAACGGCGTCAGCGTCCTGAACGACGTGGACTTCGAGGTCCGCACGGGAGAGGTACACGCGCTCGCCGGGGGCAACGGCGCCGGCAAGTCGACGCTGATGAAGATCCTCCAGGGTGTGTATCAGACCGACTCCGGCACGATCCTCGTCGGCGGAAAGCCGGTGCAGATCAGTTCGATCCAGGACGCCAAGGCCGCCGGCATCGGCATGGTGTTCCAGGAATTCAGCCTGGTGCCGAGCCTGACCGTCGCCCAGAACATCTTCCTCGGCGTGGAACCGCAGGGCCGCAGCGGCCTGATCAACGACAAGGAAGCGGTGCGCCGAGCCCGCGAGGTATTCGCGGAGATGGAGATCGAGGTCGACCCTCGGGCGCACGTCTCCGCGCTGGGCACCGCGTACTGGCAGCTGACCGAGATCGCGAAGGCCCTTGCCCAGAACGCGAAGGTCCTGATCATGGACGAGCCGACGGCGAGCCTCGCCCGGCATGAGACGGACGCGCTTTTCGACCTCGTGGAGAGGCTCAAGAGGCGGGGGATCTCGATCATCTACATCTCCCACCGGATGGACGAGGTCTACCGGATCGCCGACCGCATCACGATCCTTCGCGACGGCCGCCGGTTGCTCACCGAGTCCCTGAGCGATGTCACCCCCGAGCAGATCGTCGAGGGCATCGTCGGGAAGAAGATCGAGGGGCAGCTCAGCTACCAGCAGCGCGGGGGAGACGCGGCCTCGGCTTCGCCCATCCTCGAGGCCAGGGGGCTCACCTCGGGCAAGCGGGTGCGCGACGTCTCCTTCACCCTCCGTTCCGGCGAGATCCTCGGCCTGGCCGGGCTCATGGGGAGCGGTCGCACGGAGCTCGCCAGGGTCCTGTTCGGGATCGACCCGCTCGACAGCGGCGAGATCCTGATCCGGGGCAAGAAGGCGCTGATCTCCAATCCGCGCCGGGCCATCGCCGCGGGACTGGCGCTCATTCCCGAGGACAGGCGGGATCAGGGGCTCGTGCTCGACCATTCCGTCCGGGACAACCTGCTGCTGCCGCTGCTGGACAAGATCGCGCGCGGTCCTCTGCTCGACGGCGGAGCGGGCAAGAAGCTGTCCAGCTCGCTCATCCAGAAGTTCGCGGTGAAGGTCGCGCACCCGAACAAGCCGGTGCGACTCCTGTCCGGCGGGAATCAGCAGAAGGTCGTGCTGGCCAAGTGGCTGGGCACGGAACCGGACGTCCTCATCCTCGATGAGCCGACGGCGGGCGTCGACATCGGCACCAAGAGCGAGATTCTGGACATGATCCGGGAGCTCGCCGACGCAGGCAAGGCCGTCATCGTCATCTCCTCGGAGTACCCCGAGCTGCTCGCCGTGAGCGACCGGGTCCTGGTGCTCCGGGATGGATCCATAACGCGCGACCTCGAAAGAAGCGAGATCGCCGACGAAGAATCACTGCAACTCGCAGTCCAGGGAGTCTGATCATGAACAACAGGACCATTTCCACCACCGCGCCCGAGCCGGGCGGCCTGGCCGCGGTCAGGGGCAGGTTCGGCGAGCTGGACTGGCGCCGGTACGTCATCTACATCGGATTCGTCGTCGTCTTCGCCTTCTTCGCAGTCCTCCTGCGCGACCAGGGCTTCCTGTCGCCCAACAACCTCCTGAACATCTTCCGGCAGACGGCGACCATCACCGTGATCGCCGTCGGAATGACGTACGTCATCGCCTGCGCCGAGATCGACCTCAGCGTGGGGTCGACGGCCGGCCTGTCCAGCGTCTGCACCGCCATGGCGCTCTCCCAGTGGGGCATCGTCCCTGGCATCCTTGCGGGCCTCGCGGTCGGCCTGGTCGTCGGATCCCTCAACGGCGCCCTCGTCAGCCTCCTGGGCATTCCGTCGTTCCTGGTCACCCTCGGCATGCTCGGGATCGCCGTCGGCGTGGCGCAGTGGATCACCGCGTCCGCTCCCCAGCCGATCCTGAACGACACCTTCAACACGATCTTCGGATCGGGCAACATCGGCCCCGTTCCGGGCCTGCTGGTGTGGAGTGCCATCTTCGTGGCGATCGGCGCCGTCGTGCTCTCCCGCACCAAGTTCGGTCGCCAGGTGCTGGCCACCGGCGGCAACCGCACCGCAGCGGACTTCACCGGCATCAACACCAAGCGCATCAAGTTCCAGGTCCTGCTGATCTCCGGTGTGGTCGCGAGCGTCGCCGGCATGCTGTACGCCGGGCGACTCGAGTCCGGCCGGTTCCAGTGGGGCGCCGGTGACGAGCTCTCCGCCATCGCGGCCGTGATCCTCGGCGGCACCAGCCTCTTCGGCGGGGCCGGCTCGGTCGTGGGAACCCTGTTCGGCGCGCTTCTCATCGGTCTGATCAACAACGGTCTGATCCTCGCCGGCCTGGACAGCAGCCAGCAGCAGGTCGTGCGCGGAGCGATCATCATCCTCGCCGTCGCGCTCGCGCGAAAGAAGTGATGCCGGTCTCGCCCGCGCTGCGCTCGGGAATCATCGGCACCGGCTTCATGGGCTCCGTCCATGCGGCTGCTGTCCGGGCGGCGGGGGGAACGGTCACGCGGGTGGCAGGTCGCAGCCAGGCGTCGGCGGAACAGGCGCTGGCCCGGCTGGGCGGGGCCGCGGCCGCGGAATCGCCGAAGGCGCTGATCGAGTCGGACGACGTGGACGTGGTGCACATCTGCACCCCGAACGCGACACACGCGGAGCTGGCGGGCCTCGCGATAGCGGCCGGCAAGGCCGTCATCTGCGAGAAACCGCTGGCGACCAGCCCGGAGGACGCGGCTCGGCTGCACGCGGAAGCGGAACGTGCGGGAGTCGTGCACGCCGTGCCGTTCGTCTACCGCTTCTACCCGGCGGTGCGTGAGGCCCGGGCACGGCTGGCGGCCGGCGAGGCGGGCCCCCTCTGGTTGCTGCACGGTTCATACCTCCAGGACTGGCTGGCGGACCCCCGCGCAACCAACTGGCGGGTGGATCCTGCCCTCGGCGGCGGCTCCCGGGCGTTCGGCGACATCGGGGTGCACTGGTGCGACCTGATGGAATTCGTCACGGGACACCGGATCGAACGGCTGGTGGCGCAGACGGCACGGGCCTTCCCGGAGCGGCCAGAACCCCCGCAGACGAGCCGCGACGAAGTGGGGACCGCCGCGACCGTCGGCACGGAGGACGGCGCGACGGTCCTGTTCGAGACCGACCAGGGGGGGATCGGCTCCCTGATCGTGAGTCAGGTCAGCCCTGGCCGGAAGAACAGGCTCTGGTTCTCGTTCGACGGCCCGGACGCCTCATTCTCGTTCGATCAGGAGGAACCCGGCAGCCTCCGGGTCGGCCGCAACACCGGAAGCAGGATCATCGCCAGCGGCTCGGACAGCCTGTCGACGGAGGCGGGCAGGCGATACGCCTCGCTGCCGGCCGGTCACCCGCAGGGCTACCAGGACAGCTTCACCTCGTTCGTGGCCGACGTCTACGCCGCCGTGCGGGGCGCGGCGCCGGACGGGCTGCCCGACTTCCGGGACGGCCTCCGGGCGGCGCTCATCACCGAGGCCGTCCTCGAGTCCGCGGCCTCCGGCCGCTGGGTCGACGTGCGGGACGTCGACCCGACCTCACCAACCACCGGCGGCGGCGAGACCGCGCCGATTTCGGAAAGGGAATAGCAATGCAACTCGGTTATCACACCATCACCTGGGGTGGCGTCGTCGGCGACGCCACGGGGGTCACGAGCATCAAGGACCTCTACTACCGGACGAACGGGTCCATGGAGGCAGCGGTGCGCGACATCGCGTCCGTCGGCTACACCGGCACGGAGATGTTCGACGGCAACCTCGTGGAGTTCGCGGACCGCCCGGACGAGCTGCGCGGGCTGCTGGCGGAGACGGGCGTGAAGCTCGTGTCCGTGTACTCGGGGGCGAACTTCATCTTCGCCGACGTCCTCCCCGAGGAGCTGTACCGCATCAACCGTGCCGCAGAGCTCGCCGCGACCTTCGGCGCCGAGCGGCTGGTCGTGGGCGGCGGCGCGCGTCGCGCCGCGGGGACGAGCGACGAGGACTACGCGCTGCTCGGTCGCGCCCTGGATCAGGTCACGGACATCGCCGAGAGCTTCGGCCTGACCGCGAGCTACCACCCGCACCTGTCCACCATCGTGGAGAACCCGAGCGAGCTCGATCGCCTGATGGAGTGCACGCGCATCGGCTTCTGCCCGGACACGGCGCACCTGGCCGCCGGCGGCGGCGACCCCGCCGCTGCGATCCGCCGGTACCCGGACCGCATCCGCCACGTCCACCTCAAAGACTTCCGCGCCGACCCGTTCCAGTTCCTCCCGCTCGGTGAAGGCGACCTCGACTTCCCCGACATCCTCCGCGCCATCAAGGAGAGCGGATACGACAGCTGGCTGATGGTCGAACTAGACGACTACGCCGGCGATCCCCGCGCCGCGGCAGAAATCAGCAAGAAGTACCTCGACAAGCTCCTCGCCGACTCCGGCGTCTAACCGAAAAGGAACACGCACATGCAGAATCTCAACGTAGGCCTCATCGGAGGCGGCTTCATGGGCAAGGCCCACTCGCTCGCGTACGCCGCGATGCCCATGTTCTTCTGGCCGGCCCCCGCCATGCCGGTGCGCAAGGTGATCGCGGAGGCGACCGACGACCTCGCCGACCAGGCCGCCCGCCGCTTCGGCTTCGAGAACTCCACCTCGGACTGGCGCAGCATCATCGACGACCCGGACATCCACATCGTCGACATCGCCACGCCGAACCACCTGCACGCGGAGATCGCGATCGCGGCCGCCGAGGCCGGCAAGCACATCATCTGCGAGAAGCCCCTGGCCCGGACCGGCGAGGAGTCCAAGCGGATGTACGACGCGGTCAAGAACAGGGACCTCGTCCACATGGTCGCGTTCAACTACCGCCGCACGCCGGCCGTCGCCCTCGCTAAGAAGTACATCGATGAAGGCGCCATCGGCCGGGTGATCAGCTTCCGCGGCACCTACCTCCAGGACTGGAGCGCCGACCCCAACTCGCCGCTCTCGTGGCGCTTCCAGAAGTCGATCGCGGGATCCGGCGCCCTGGGCGACATCGGGACCCACGTCATCGACATGGCGCGCTACCTCGTCGGCGAGTTCGGCTCGGTCAACTCGATCATGTCCACCTGGATCCCCGAGCGCCCGCTGCAGTCCGGCGGCGCCGACAAGCTCGGCACCGTCTCCGGGGGAGAGGGCCCGCGCGGCGCGGTCGACGTCGACGACGAGGTGCTGACCATGATCAAGTTCGCGAACGGCGCGATCGGGTCCATCGAGGCGACCCGCAACGCGCACGGCCGGAACAACTTCCTCACCTTCGAGATCCACGGCACCGAGGGCAGCATCCTCTTCAACTACGAGCGCCGCGACGAGCTGCAGGTCGCCTTCGCCGGCGACCAGGCGGACCGGAGCGGCTTCCGCACGGTGTACACCGGCCCCGCCACCCCGTACGGCGAGGGACTCTGGCCCATCCCCGCGCTGGGCATCGGATACGGCGAGACGAAGATCATCGAGGCGTACGACTTCTTCAAGGCGATCGCCGAGGGCGGCAGCGTGAGCCCGAACTTCGCGGACGGCTACCAGACGGCGCTGATCGATGACGCCATCATCGACTCCGCCGAGACCGGCGCCTGGGTGGACGTGCCGACGATCGACTCCTGACTCAGCACGGCCGGCAGATGCACTGCTCCACCGAAGCGGTGCATCTGCCGCGCCGCCGTCCATTGCGATACCTACGAGAAGTGAACCTGATGACCGATGCCACACCCGGTGCTCCGAGCAGCACCACCGTCCGCCTCATCCCCGTGTTCGAAGCCAAGCCCGGCTTCGAACACGAGTTGGCGCGGCTCCTGAACGATCTTCAAGCCGTGAGCCGCCGTGACGCCGGCTGCCTGGAGTACCGGGTCTTCAGTGACTCGGGTTCGCCGCGCACATTCGTGCTCTACGAGGAATGGACAAGCATCGCGGCTCTGGACTTCCACAACGAGCTGCAGCACGTGAAGGACTTCTTCGCCGCCGCGGAACCGTTCCTTGCCGAGGACCTGAAGGTGTTCCGTCCTGTTGGGCGGTAAAACCTTCTCGTGGGCGTCGGGTCAGGTGCGCGCGGTCGCGGCAGAACGGGTCGCGCACGTGTTGGTCCGACCCGTGGCCCACTGGTTCGTGGTCGCCCGCATGCGCAGGTTGGAAGACGTTCCGATACCGCGTGACTCCGGACGCGGGACGGTGCCCGGTCACAGTCCCGTCAGGGTGGCGTTCATCGGTGACGCTACCGCGGTCGGATACGGCACCGTTTCCCAACAACTCGGGGTCGCCGCTCACTACGCGCGATTGTTGAGCCGCCTGGACAAACGGGGGGTGGAGTGGTGCACAGCTTCTTTCCCCCGGTTCACCTTGCGTTCCGCACTGGCGGTCGCGTCTCGGGAGTCGTTCCTCACAGGCGTGGACCGGGTACTCATCATCGTGGGGATCGGAGAGGCGATCGGCCTGATGTCCGTAGCGACCTGGACCCGGTTGCTTGACGAGATGCTGACGGCACTTCGCTCGCGGCTGCCGCGTGCCGCGAGCATCACGATCGCTGAGATCCCGCCGCTTCAGTTCTACTCGAGCATTCCCCCGGTCATCCGCCGCTTCATCTCCTCGCATGCCGACGAACTCAACCGCGCGAGCCGCACGGTCGCGGCCAGACATCATGGTGTACGAACGGTGAGTTTCAGTGGCGAGCATGTCATCGACTTCGAGCAGCCCTGCGACACAGGACTTTCCGGCCTGTATCTCGCGTGGGCGCAGCTACTCATCGCCACTGACACCGGTCGAGTGGATTCGCCGCCCGAAGAAGCGACGGGTGGGCCGGCGCGAAAGCACGCCGGACGGTCAGCGTGTCCAGATCTTCCCGAAGGAGCGACTCGGGGGTCACCGTGCGTGTCCGGTCAGGGTCGGCGGTGCGCTGCTTAATAAATGGCACGGTTCAGGCGCACCAGGTACTCGGCGGTGACGGAGCCCTCGGCCTCGGCGCGTTCGGTGACCGCGGCGATGGCGAGGTCCCGGCGCTTAGGAGACCGGGCTGCATCTGCCCTCGCCAACGCGGCCGGCAGCTCGCCGGCCGTCCGGTCGGTGCAGTACGCGGGTGTCCCCGGCTGCTGCCGCCAGGATTCTGCGAGGGGTCCCGAGTCGAAGGCCACGAAGCCGGTGGCCTCGACAAGTGAAGAGGCCGTCGCTTTGGCCGCGTCATCGTCGCCGGCGACGGGGATCGCGATCCGGTCGCCGTCACCCGACTCGCTCGTATGCTCGGCGAAGGACTGCGCGGTGATCGCGTTCCATGCCTTGACCACCGGCCGGCCGTAATGCACGGACACCCACAGGCTCTCCACCAGGCCGTCCTCGAGCTCCTGGATGCGGCCATCGCGCAGCGGATAGTAGTTCGAGGTGTCGATGACGATCGCCGAAACCGGTGCGGCCTGCACGAGGGGCGCAATGTCCGGGATGCGACTAATGGGGACCGACACAATCACGACGTCCACCCCGGTGGTCACGTCCGCCGCCTCCACCGCTCGGGCGCCAGTGCCGAGGGCTGCGGGGTCGATTGTCTTGGGCCCGCGCGAGTTCGCGATAGCGACGTCGTGCCCGGCGGTGGCGAGACGCTGAGCAAGGATCGTGCCGATCATGCCTGCGCCGATGATGCCGATCTTCATGGGAATGCCTGTCTTCCGTTCGCGGTGGTCTTTCCCA
Source organism: uncultured Microbacteriaceae bacterium (assembly GCA_947487835.1). Classification (GTDB taxonomy): domain Bacteria; phylum Actinomycetota; class Actinomycetes; order Actinomycetales; family Microbacteriaceae; genus Planctomonas. The sequence goes on along the minus strand of CANKXX010000001.1, from coordinate 298,896 downwards.
TCCTCGACGTTACCACTAATGTGAAGGTCAAGTGGCAGATGGAGGACGGATGAGAATAGGCGAGCTGGCCAAGCGGACGGGCGTCGCGCCCCGGATGCTCCGCTACTACGAGGAGCAGGGACTCATCCGGCCCACCCGCCTACCCAACGGGTACCGGGACTACGACGAGTACCTCGTCGAGCGCGTCGGCAAGATCCGCGGGCTGGTCGACTCCGGCATCCCGTCGCGCATCATCGTCGACATCCTCCCGTGCCTGGACAAGCAGCAGGCGATCGTCGTGCGGAACGTCGAGCCCGGTCTACGCGACATGCTCGCCGAGGAGCGCGACCGCATGACGCAGAAGATCGACTTCCTCACTCAGAACCGCGACGCGATCACGAGCTACATCGCCGCCCTCGACGCCGCAGCAACTCAGGAGCCCCTCGCGCACGTGAGCTGACGCTCCGAAACCTCATGAGCCACGGGGGTCGGGCTTGACATTCTCACTTATGTGAGGGTTAGACACTTAGGGGATGACGAACGACACCACGCCCCTCCGCCCGCACATGCTTCTCGCGATGCAGCTCGTCGGCGGCTTCGGCGGCGCGCCCGGAGCCTGGCGACTGCCCGGCGTCTCGCTCGACAGCTACACCGACATGGACGCGCACGTCCGCCATGCGCAGGCAGCCGAGCGCGGCAAGATCCACGTGCTGTTCTTCGCTGACACCCCGGCCCTGGAGACGGACCTCGACGTGCAGCCGCAGCGGCACGTGATCGACCCGGTGGTCGTGATGACCTCCATCGCACGCGAGACGACGCGCATCGGCCTCGTCGCGACCGCGTCTACGACCTTCAACGAGCCATACAACATCGCCCGGCAGTACAAGGCGATGGATGTGATCAGCCACGGCCGCATCGGCTGGAACGCCGTCACGACGTCGAACCCCGACGCTGCCGCGAACTTCGGTGCGCAGGTGCCGCCGCGGCCGGAGAAGTACGCCCGGGCGCACGAGGTCATCCAGATCGTCGAGGCGCTCTGGGGCAGCTGGGGACAGGACGCGCTGATCGGCGACGTCGAGGCGGGTCGATACGCCGACGCGTCGAAGATCCGGCCGATCAACCTCGGCGGCCAATACGTCGCCGCCGTCGGACCCCTGCCGATCCCGCCGTCCGAGCAGGGGCAGCCGGTGATTTTCCAGGCCGGCGGCGGCCAGAACGGGCTGGAGCTCGCGGGTCGCTACGCCGACGGCGTCTACGCGAACCCGTTCGATATCCCGTCCGCGCGCGCCCAGCGAGAAGCTCTGCGCGCGGCCGCCGTCGCCGCCGGGCGGGATGCGGACGACATCAAGATGTTCGCCGGCTTCATGCCGACCGTCGCTGCCACGAAACGTGCTGCGCTCGACCGGCGTCGGAAGCTCGACGAGTCAATCGACCTCCGCCAGCGCGTCGCCTATCTCGGGCACATGATCGGGCTGCCGCTGCGCTACGAGGACATCGACCAGCCCGTGCCCGCAGAGCTGCTCAGCCGCGCGATCGCGAGCCCCGGTGACCCACGGTCCGCGCGCGCCCTCGAAGTGGTCCGCGAGGGCTGGTCACTGCGCGACGTCATCGCTCACGGAGTCATCGACTACCACCCTGTGGTCGCAGGCACGGCGGAGGAAATCGCCGACTTCATGCAGGAGTGGTTCGAGGCCGGCGCCTGCGACGGCTTCTCCCTCTCCATCGACAGCCTCCACGACGGCGTGGATGACTTCGTCGACCAAGTCGTCCCGATCCTCCAGGACCGCGGGATCTTCCACCGCGACTACGAGGGCGCCACGCTGCGGGAGAACATGCATGCAGCTCCGCGATACGGGCGGGACCCGCGCGTGCTCGGGCAGTAGCGGTGTTGGAGCGTCCGGGTAACCACCGGCTATCGGGACTACGACGGGAGTGTTCAGGGCGCGCGTTACGTTTGACCGCATGGATGCGACGATGCTGTCCCCCCAGCAACTTGTACCCGGCGATGCGGTAGCTCTCGTCTCGCCGGCGTCATGGCCGGACGAGACGGTGCCGGCGTGGATGGTTGATCAGATCGAGTCGTGGGGGCTGCGCGTAGTCGTCGGGAAGCACGTGCTCGAGCACCGCGGCTACCTCGCCGGGCGCGACGATGACCGTCTCGCGGATCTGAACGAAGCGATCCGCAACCCGGAGATCCGCGCGGTGATCGCGACCTGGGGCGGGTGCGGCAGTTTCCGACTCGTCCAAGGCGTCGACACCGATGCCCTCCGCGTCGACCCGAAGCCGCTGCTCGGCTACAGCGACATCACAGCGTTGCACCAGGTGTGGCACGCGGCTGGTGTTCCGGCCCTGCACGGCGCGATCGCCGGGAAGCACAGTGACCACGTGCGCCGGCTCCTGATGGACAGTGCGGAAACCACCGTCACCGCTGATGCCGCAGCTCTCTCGGCGCAGGTCACGACTACGGGGAGCGCAGAGGGTGTGCTGTTCGGCGGCAACCTCGAGATGCTGGCGCGAGCTGTCGGCGTGGTCCGGTTCGACCTCGCCGGCGTGATCCTGCTGCTCGAGATCAACCGTGCGGCTGGGCTAGGCATGGTCGATCGAGCCCTCACTCAGCTTCGCTTCTCCGGGGCGCTGGACGGAATTGCCGCAGTAGCACTCGGCAGCATCGATCAGTTCGCGGGGTACGAGGACCGCGACTGGACGATCCTCGACGTCTTGCGCGATCACCTCGAGGCGATTCAGGTTCCGGTGCTCGGCGGCCTCCCTCTTGGGCATATTGAGGACCTCGTCACAGTGCCCCTCGGTGTTCCAGCGAAGCTCGACACCGATGCTGGCACACTGATGGTGAGCCCGCTGTCTGGACGTTGGTCCTCAACCGGACGTAGTCAGGGAGATAGATGACCTCCCCATCGACCAGCTACCCGGCTACGGAACCGCACGTCCACGGCGAACCGGATGCGGGCGACGGCCGAACGCTGCATTGCTAAATAGTCGGCAACCCGACGGACTACCGGCAGTGGCTGCACGGCGGCCCAGGCAGCGGCAGTAACTCCGGTGACGGGCGCTACTTCTATCCTGCCGGCTATCGAGTGGTGCTGTTCGACCAGCGCGGTTGTGGGCGAAGTCGGCCCTTGGCCAGCGATCTCGAAGCCGACCTGGGGGTGAACACCACCGAGCACGTGATCGAGGATCTCATCCCGGCCCAGTGCTTGCCTACTTGTATTACATGTTCGTGATTTGCCATACACTGGGGCCAGTGCAGGGCTGCTGAGAGCGCGACGCCGGTTCGTCGCCGGTAGGGATTCACCTGGTGCACCACCGAGTTGGATAGCCGTTGTCTTGTGGTCCCGCTCGAGCGGCGCTGAGCTGTTTCCCTGGCGCGCAGTCCGGGTACGCAGCGGCTCGCCAGATCGCATTGAAATTCAAAGGAGAATTCCCACATGCCGACACCTCAGCCGGTTCTTCCTGTCGATCCTCGAGGCGCACATGCGCCAGGTGAATCCGGTCCTACCGGCACAGTGCTGCAGCCGGTTCCCCTGACCCGGTACGTCATCACGGATGGCTTCTGGGCTCAGCAGCAGCAGATCAACCGTGACCGCATCATTCCGCACTGCATCGAATCGATGGAGCGCGTCGGCTGGATCGAGAACTTTCGCGCCGCCATCCGCGGGACGCTCGCCACGGAGCGCGTCGGGCGCGTGTTCGCCGACTCCGAGATCTACAAGACGATGGAGGCGATGCTCTGGGACCTCGCCCGTAAGCCGTCGAGCGAGCTTTCCGAACGACTCATCGAGCTGGCGGAGCTCGTTCCGCAGGCTCAGTCGGACGACGGTTACCTGAATACCGCGTTCGGCTACGAGGGCGGAGAAGCGCGCTACACCGACATGGACCTCGGCCACGAGCTCTACAACTTCGGCCACCTGCTGCAGGCCGCCGTCGCGGCCATCCGCTCCGGTGGCCCACAGCAATTCGTCGACGCGGCTCGCCGTCTCGCCGGCCACATCTGCGACGAGTTCGGCGAGGACGGCCGCCAGGCGATCGACGGCCACCCCGAGGTGGAGACCGCCCTGGTCGAGCTCTACCGGGCGACCGGCGAACGGCGCTACCTGGAGCAGGCGCGGATCTTCGTCGAGCGTCGCGGCCACAAGACCCTCTCCGACACCAGGACCAAGGGCCGCGACTACTACCAGGACAACGTGCCGGTGCGCGAAGCCGAAGTGCTCGTGGGGCACGCGGTCCGCGCTCTCTACCTGACGGCCGGCGCCATCGACGTGGCCGTCGAGATGGGCGACGAGGAGCTGTTGGCTGCGACGAAGGCTCAGTACGACCGAACACTCGAGCGCCGCACCTATCTGCATGGAGGCATGGGGAGCAACCACTCGGGGGAGACCTACGGCGACGACTTCGAGCTGCCGAGCGACCGGGCCTATGCCGAGACGTGTGCCGCGATCGCATCCGTACACGTGGCGTGGCGGCTGTTGCTCGCAACAGGCGAGCACTCTTACGCAGACGTGATCGAGCGCACGCTGTACAACAACGTGGCGTCGTGCCCGTCCACCGACGGCCGGTCGTTCTTCTACGTCAACACGTTGCACCGGCGGGCGCCGGGCATCGAGCAGGAACCCGGAGGCGAGAGCCTTCGCCGCACCGACGGGACCCGGGCCACCTGGTTCACCACCTCCTGCTGCCCGACCAATCTGGCGCGCACGCTCGCAAGCATCGGCGCGTACATGGCGACGGTCGATGCGGACGGGATCCAGTTGCACCAGTACGCGACAGGGACTCTGGAGGCCACCTTCGGGCAGGGCAGGACGGCTCGGCTCAGCGTGACAACCGGGTACCCGAATGACGGGCTCATCTCAGTCCGGATCGACGAGACCGAAGGCGACGAGTGGTCGCTCACCCTTCGGGTGCCGGCGTGGGCCTCCGGCGCGAAGCTCTCGGTGAACGGCGAGGAGCAGGACGCCGCCCCGGGCGCGGCCGTCGTGACCCGGGTGTGGCAGGCCGGCGACACGGTCGAGCTGCGCCTTCCGATGACGCCGCGGTTCGTCTTCGCCGACCCCCGCATCGACGACGTCCGCGGCAGCGCTGCAGTCGAGCGCGGACCGCTGGTGTACGCGGTCGAGTCGGTCGACCAGCCGGACATCGATCTCGAACTCGTCACCATCGACATCAACACGCCGCTGGAGGATTCCGACGCGGAGGTCGGTCTCGATGGCGTCGTGCCGGTCCGTGCCCAGGGAACCGTGCGGAGCCTCGACGAATCCGGGTGGCCGTACGGCGGCGATGCACCGCGCACCGTTTCTCAAAACGTCGAGCTCACCCTCATTCCCTACTTCCGGTGGGCGAACCGCGGGTCGTCGACCATGCGGGTGTGGATCCCGCGAAGCGACGTCGCGTTGGCAGAAGCGAACGGCTGACCCTGACAGGACGTTTCGTCAGAACTTCGCTTGGATGCCGACCTTCACCGGGTCCGATCCGCGGAGGAACCCGAAATCGCAGCCTCGCGGGGCCGATTCCACCTGGTCGAGGAACAGCTTGCCGTAGCCGCGTGTGTAGTAGGGGGCGGGCGGGCTCCATCGCCGCCGCCGCCGTTCGAGCTCCGCCTCGTCGACGTGCAGGGTCAGCGTGCGGTTCGGGACATCCAGCTCGATCTCGTCGCCGTCCTGCACCAGCGCGAGGGCGCCGCCCATGGCGGCTTCCGGTGCCACGTGAAGCACGATGGTGCCGTACGCGGTGCCGCTCATGCGGGCGTCGGAGATGCGGATCATGTCGCGAACGCCCGTCTGCAGGATCTTCTTGGGCAGGGGGAAGTTCCCGACCTCGGGCATGCCGGGCCCACCCACCGGTCCGACGTTCTGCAGCACGAGCACGTCCGACGGCTCGACGTCGAGATCGTCATCGTTGATTCGGCTCCGCAGATCCTCCAGGCCGGAGAACACCACGGCCCGGCCACGGTGCTGCATGAGGCCGGGCGAGGCAGCCGCGTGCTTGATGATGGCCCCTTCAGGCGCGAGGTTGCCGGTCAGCACCGCGAGGCCCCCCTCGTCCCGCACCGGAGACGTACGCGACCTGATGACGTCGGGATCGTCGATCACGGCGCCCCGGACGTTCTCCTCGATCGTCTTCCCGGTCACGGTGATCGCCGATCCGTGCAGCAGCGGGAGCAGCTCGTTCATCAGAGCCGGAATGCCTCCGGCGTAGAACAGCGCCTCCATCTGATAGGTGCCGATCGGCTTCAGGTTGGCGAGGACAGGCGTCCTCCGGCTGATCTCGTCGAGCTTCGACAGGGGTAGCTCGACGCCGGCGCGTCCTGCGATGGCGGCGAGGTGCACGATGGCATTGGTGCTGCCGCCGAGGGCGCTCAAGAGGGTCAGCGCGTTCTCGAAGGCCTCCGGCGTGAGGATCTGCGATGGCCGCAGGTCCTCCTTGGCGAGCGACACCACGCGCCGCCCGACCGCCTCCGCGAGACGCATGCGCCGCGAGTCGACCGCGGGGATGGCGGCATTGCCGGGGAGCCCCATGCCGAGGGCCTCCACCAGAGAGTTCATCGTCGATGCGGTGCCCATGACCATGCAGTGGCCCGCGCTGCGCGCCACGTAGCTTTCCACGTCGCGGTACGTCTCGTCGTCGAGTACACCGGCGGCGTGCTCGGCCGTCATGCGTCTGCAGTCGGTGCATGCACCGAGCGTCTGCCCGCGGAAGTGCCCGTCGAGCATAGGGCCGCCGCTCAGCATGATCGCGGGCACGTCGGCGCTGATCGCGCCCATGAGCGCGGCGGGGGTGGTCTTGTCGCAGCTGGCGAGGAGGACGACCGCGTCGAGCGGCTGGGCGCGGATCATCTCCTCGGTGTCCATGGCTGCGAGGTTGCGCTGGATCATCGAGCTCGGTGACAGGAAGATCTCGCCGAGCGAGATTGTGGGGAACTCCAGCGGAAAGCCCCCTGCCTGCCAGACCCCGCGCTTCACCGCGGCGGCGAGCTCGCGGAAGTTCTGGTGGCAGTTATTGAGCTCGCTGAACGTGTTGCAGATGCCGATGACGGGTCGAGCCAAGTCTTCGTCGTCGAAGCCCATCGATTTCGTGAAGGCGCGGTGCGTGAACCCGGCGACCCCCTCTTCGCCGTAGAACACCGCGCCCCTCCGGGTGACCGTCTCTGACATCAGGACCCCTTTCTCCAGGCGCCACGGCGCGCTCGGACCGCACTGGTATGGCAGGCCCACTAGTGGGGGAGCGTACGACTTGTATGCATGTGTGACAACATCGGTCCGAGCTATTGACAGCCCTGCCAGCGCGAGCCGTATTCTGGCCCGAAGCACCGCGCTTGTCGCGCTGTTCGCAATCACATCGAGACCGGCAACGGTCAATCAAGGGAGATTCTTCGATGAGAAAGAGCATGAAAAGCGCGCTCGCATTCATGACTGCGGTGGGTGTGGCCGGAGCAATGGCCGGCTGCACGAGTGGCGGCGGCGGCTCCGACGGCGGGAACGGTAACGGCGGGGGAGGCGGCGGGGAAGCCCTCACGATCTGGACGTTGGAGGGCGAGCCCAACCGCATGGCGATCGCCAACGAGTTCGGGGAGCAATTCACTGAGGAGACGGGCATCGAGGTCGAATTCGTCGCGACTGACGAGAACCAGCTCCCCACTCTGATGACCTCTGCGGCGGCGGCGGGAGAGCTGCCGGATGTGGTCGCTGCGGCCGGGCTCTCCCCGATCCGGATCCTGTCCGCGAACGGGCTGGTCAACACGGACGCCCACGCCCAGGTCGTCGAGAACCTCGGGGAGGACACCTTCGCCCCGGCGGCTCTGGAGCTGACGCAGGAGGACGGTGAACAGGTCGCGGTGCCGATCGATGCCTTCCCGATCCTGGTCTTCTACCGCACAGACCTGTTCGAGGCAGCGGGTCTGGAGCCGCCCACTACGTACGAGGCGGTGCTGGCGGCCGCGGAGGCCCTGCACAGCGATGACGTCGCGGGAATCATCACCGCGGACGGACCGATCTACCAGACGATGCAGAACTTCGAGCTGGTAGCCCTCGCGAACGGTTGCGAGATGGTCGACGACGCCGGTGAGATCGTGATCGACAGCCCGCAGTGCGTCGAGGCGTTCGACTTCTACGGCACCCTGGTGCGCGATTATTCGGTCCCCGGCGCTCACGACAGCACCACCACCCGTGAGATCTACTCGGCAGGCGACGCGGCGATGACCTTCTGGGCGTCCTACTACCTCGACGAGCTGGCCGGCTTGATCGCCGACCTGCCGACGACCTGCGACGAGTGTCAGGAGAACCCCGCGTACCTGGCGGAAAACAGCGGCGTGCTGACGTCGTTCCAGGGACCGTCCGCAAGCGAACCGACGTCGGTCGGTGAGGTCACCTCGTTCGTCATCACCTCGGACGCCGACGTGGAGGCCTCGACGCAGTTCGTCGAGTACTTCATGAGCGACGCCTACGTCAACGGCTGGCTCGCCCAGGCGCCCGAGGGCAAGTTCCCGGCGCGCCCCGGCAACCAGGAGGACCCCGAGCAGTACCTGAACGAGTGGCGGGAGCTCGAGACCGGCGTCGACACACGCGCACCGCTCTCCGACTTCTACGAGGTCGACGTCATCGACGGGCTTCTCGAGGCGGCCGACGGGTTCGAGCGATGGGGCTTCAAGCAGGGACAGGGTCCCCTCCTCGGTGGCGCGGTCGCCGAGCTCCCCATCGCCAACGCCATCGCGTCGATGAAGAACGGCGAACTCACGGCCGAAGAAGCGGCGCAGCAGGCCGCTGAGGAGCTGCGGGCCATCCAGGGCACCCTGCAATGACGATGTCCGAACTCCCCGGCGCCGTGGGAGCGGCGCCGGGGAGCCCCCCTCCGGGGGTGCCCCGCAAGGGCACGCGTCCTCGGGTGGGTGCCATGCGGCGGAGCGAGGCCCGCACCGGGATAGCGCTCATCTCACCCACAGTGGTGATCGTCCTCGTCGTCGTCATCGCCCCCCTGCTGTGGAGCTTCTCGCTCGCGTTCCAGCGAATCCGGCTGATCAACCTGCGGGACGCCGGGATCATCGGGGAGTACTCGTTCGACAACATCATCGCGGTCGTCAACTACCCCGGTTTCCTCGAGGTCGTGCTGACCACGCTGACCTACTCGGTCCTGGGCACCGCCGGCTCGGTCACCCTGGGGCTGATCGCGGCGCTCGCGCTGCGCAGGACGTTCCGCGGGCGTGGGCTCGTCCGCACGTTCATGCTGTTGCCGTACGTGGCGCCCATGGTCGCCGTCGCGATGCTGTGGCGGACACTGCTCGATCCGCAGTTCGGCTTCATCAACCACTGGGGGCAGGAGCTGTTCGGCTGGGACGATCCGATCGGATTCCTCAGCAACTCGAGCACCGCCCTCGCCACGGTGATCGTCTTCGAGGCGTGGCGGCAGTTCCCCTTCGCGTTCATCTTCCTGCTCGCGCGGCTTCAGGCCATGCCCGGTGAACTCGAAGAGGCGGCCCGGGTCGACGGCGCCACCGTCTCACAGCGCTTCCGGCACATCATCCTGCCGCAGCTGCTCCCCACGATCGCAGTGCTGGCGGTACTCCGATTCATCTGGACCTTCACCAGCTTCGACGAGATCTACCTCCTCACCCGGGGCGGCGCCGGAACCGAGGTCATCAGCGTCCGCGTCTTCGACTTCCTGACCGGACGAGGCGACATCGGTCTGGCCTCGGCACAGGCCATGATGATCGCGGTCATCCTGGTGGTTCTCGTCGGCATCTACTTCAAGTTCACCGCGAAGCGGCAGCAGGACTTCCAATGACCGTCCTGAGCGAGAGCATCCCCAGCACGACCGAGCATCACGCCCACCCGCCGCGCGGGCACGGGTTCTCCCGCGACCGGCTCGAGACGGGGTTCTTCACCATCGCGCGCCGGGTGGTGATCGTGCTGCTGCTGATCATCACGGTCTTCCCGTTCTACTACATGTTCCTGCTCTCGATTCGTCCCCTCGGGGACGTGCTCAGGAATCCGGGAGCGCTCTGGCCGGCCGAGTTCGACATCGGCCCGTACGTCGAGATCCTGCTCCCGGTCACCGACGGCGGTCAGGGCTTCGGCTCCTTCATGCTCAACAGTCTGATACTGGCCGGCGGCACGGTCGCGGCGACGCTGCTACTCGCTATCCCCGGGTCCTACGCCGTCAGCCGACTGCGCTTCTTTGGCCGCCGGCAGGTCAGCGTGCTGTTCCTCGCGGTGTACCTGTTCCCGAGCATCCTGCTCGCGGTGCCGCTGTTCGTCTTTTTCACGAGGATCGGGCTGCGCGGCTCGCTTATCGCGGTCATCATCGTCTACATCTCTCAGACCGTCGCGGTGTCCGTCTACATGCTGCGGAACTACTTCGAGACGATCCCGGTCAGCCTCGAAGAGTCGGCGGCACTCGACGGCTGCAGCCGGCTGGGCACGATGTGGCGGATCAGTCTGCCGCTCGCGATGCCGGCCATCGTCTCGAACGGGCTCTGGGTCTTCATGGTCGCGTGGAACGAGTTCCTGTTCGCGCTGCTGTTCCTCGTGGAGGACCGCGACCGATGGACGGTTTCCCTCGGCCTGTCGCAACTGACCACGGGCTCACTCGACGTGCCGACGACGGTGCTCATGGCCGCATGCGTGCTGACCACGATTCCGATCATCCTGGTCTTCTTCGTCAGCGAGCGCCTTCTCACCGAGGGCCTCACCAGCGGAGCCGAGAAGGGGTGACGAACTCCGGATTCCACGGCACCCTGCACCGCGTCCGGGCTCCGAGCGCCACCCGCTGCTGCCGACACGGCCGGAACGTGCGCGTCGGTGCACGCATCCTCACGACGCGAACGCGCATGCCCGCACAATGAAGGAGCCACAGTGGCGGACCACCACAGCATCGCAGTGATCGCCGGCGACGGCATCGGCCAGGAGGTCGTGCCCGCGGCGATCGAATGTCTCACCGCAGTCGCGGGCCTCCACTCGATCACGTTCGACTTCGTCGACCTCCCCTGGGGGAGCGACTACTACCAGAAGCATGGACGCATGATGCCGGTCGACGGGCTCGAGCAACTCGCCGCCCACGACGCGATCTTCCTCGGTGCGGTCGGAATCCCGTCGATCCCCGACACCGAGACGCTCTGGGGTCTGCTGATCCCCATCCGTCGCTACTTCGAGCAGTACGTCAACCTGCGGCCCGTGAAGACGCTGCCCAGTGTCGTGACGCCGCTCGCCAGCGACCGGTTCATCGACTTCCTCATCGTGCGGGAGAACTGCGAGGGCGAGTACTCAGAGGTCGGCGGCCGGGTATACCGCGGACTCCCTCAGGAATCGGCGTTCCAGCAGTCCGTGTTCACCCGGTTCGGGGTGGCCCGGGTGACCAACTTCGCCGCGAACCTCGCGGCCTCCCGCTCCAGGCGGCTCACCTCGGCGACGAAGAGCAACGGCATCGTGCACACCATGCCGTTCTGGGACGAGGTCGTCGCCGACACGGTCGCCGGCTTCGACCTCGAGGTCGAGAGCGTGCTCATCGACGCCCTCGCCGCACGGATGGTCCTGAGCCCCTGGTCGTTCGACGTGATCGTCGCGTCGAACCTCTTCGGCGACATCCTCTCCGACCTCGGGAGCGCGCTCACCGGCTCGATCGGCGTCGCGCCGAGCGCGAACCTGAACCCGGAGCGGACGCATCCGAGCATGTTCGAGCCAGTCCACGGATCCGCCCCGGACATCGCCGGCATGGGCATCGCCAACCCGATCGGACAGATCTGGAGCGGCGCGATGATGCTCGATCACCTCGGGTATCCTGAGGCCGCGAGCCAGCTCGTCGCGGCCTTCGAGGCGGCCCTCGCCGCCGGCATCCGCACCCGCGACCTCGGCGGCACCGCCTCCACCTCGGAATTCACCACCGCAGTTCTCGACAGGGTCACATGACAGGACAACAAGACGCCGTCGCGCAGACGCCGCCTAACGCCAGATTCTCGCGCCGATCGCTCGCCGATCAGGTCTCTGAGGCCATCGTCGAGGACATCATCGGCATAGGACTGAAGGAGGGGGACACCCTCCCGTCGAGTGCGGAGCTCGCCGCCAAGTACGGCGTTTCCCGGACGGTCGTGCGCGAGGCGCTGGCAGTCCTGACCGGACGAGGGATGCTCTCCAGCTCCCAGGGCCGCGAAACGATCGTGCTCACTCCGGGGGCATCGGAGCTCAGTCGCATCCTGCGCATTCGTATGGAGCGCGCCCACGTGTCGCTCGAGGACCTGGTCGCCGTCCGGCTCGGGCTCGAGGTGACGGCGGCGCGAGCCGCGGCGACGCGCCTGACCGATCAGGACTCGGAAGCACTCAAGGCCGCCTCGGAGCGGCTGGCCACCGCCCAAGACGAGATGGAGTACTACGAAGCGGACATCGCGGTTCATCGCGGGATCGCGGTCGCCTCGCAGAACCCCCTCGTGGTGATGATCCTCGACTCGCTGACCGAGCTTCTGATGGAGTTCCGCGTCACAGCGACTCGCTACCGCCAGGAACATGGCCACCCCCGCCAAGCCATCGTCGACGAGCATTCCCGGATCGTAGACCTCATCCGGAGTCGCGATGCGGACTCCGCAGCCGACGCGATGCGCCAGCACCTGGAGTCGGCGGCTCGAGACGTGCTCGGAGTCTGACGAGCAGCGCCGTGAGCAGCGCCGTGTGCGGCGAGGCGCGGGTCGTCCTTCCGATCCACCTCCTGAGAAGCCGACCGTGCTCGGGCTTCCACCATCAGTGCGTCGACCACTGGACGGGCCTTGGTAACCGTCGGCACCCGTCACAGGTGGCGGCGGTCAGCGTCGGGGCTTCGGGCCTCGAGGGCTCGGACAGTTACCCTGGCGCCATGGAACCGGACTGGATCGAACACCGACGCTCGCACGACGGGGAGCGGGTGGGGTGGATGAAGCCCGTGAGCGACGGATTCGTTGCCATCGATCTTCTCGGGCGCCGGCGGACGGACGTGGTGGACTGGTTGCTCGCCGAGGAGACGCTCGACGAAATCGGATTGGGTTACCTCGCGGACCCGCACGAACTGCGGCTGGACGACGGTTCCTGGCTCCGAGTTCGGATCGCCGAGGTATCACCCGTGGCGATCCGCGTGAAGAAGGACGACTGGGGCGACATGAACGCGACCCAGAACTACTACACGGTGTCGTTCCCCGTGCCCGAGGACCGGCTTCGTCCGCTGTCTCGATGAAGGATCCCCCCACGAACGCATCGGGTGTCCGGGGCACGACCGGTTGACGGACGCCATCCAGACGGTCGCGACAAGGTCATGATTCGCGCATGGAGCCAGCTGCCACGTAGCGCCCGGGCGCCCTATCTGTAGATGTAGGGGTCCGAGGGCTCGTCAACGGTGTCGATGGTCTGGGCCGCGACGGCGATTGCTTGGCTGCTGCTGAGGCTGCCGTTGGCCTCGAAGGTGCCTATGAGCTCGACCCATTGGTCGGCGTCGTATGTGCTGTTCCAGTCGGGTAGGTACACGGGGACACCGACCGGCTGGGCGTCGATCGTGCAGTGGGTGACGTAGAAGCGGGAGACGTAGAACACGTTGTCCGGGTCGTCGGGGTCGGGCGTGATCAGGCCGGTGGCGCGGACGGTCTTGCCGTCGTAGAAGGCAAGATCTGTGGACTGGCGGAGTAAGGATGCCCAGTCGGCCAGGGACAGGTTCGCTGCCGCCGCATCCGGCGCGGTGTCGGTGAGGAGCGTCGATTCGTCGGCGGGCACGATCGTGCTGTTGATGTCGCGTTGCGTAGCGGTGGCCGAGGTCAGTGTCGCCGGGGGCAGCAGGGTCATCGCCGCTGTGACGAGGGCCGTCAAGGCGGTGGCGGCGCCGGAGAGGAAGCGCGGGACGCGCCGCCGAACTGCTCGGGGTGGGCCGGGGCTGACGTGCATGGCGCTGATCGTGACGGCGATCAGGCCGACGGCGGACATGGTCACGGCGAAGATTGTGTGCCGAGGTGAGATGTAGAGCTCGAGCTGGCCGGTCGCCGCCAGCCAGAGCGTGATCGTGGCCATGACGCCGATCAGCACGAGGCCCTGGTACTGCTTCAGGTCAGGCATAGAAGTTCACCAGGAATCCGATCACGGCGCTCATCAGCGCCACGACTGCTGTGATGTGGATAAGAGTCTTCGTCGTGAAGGTGGTCCGCATCATCACGAGCATCTTGATGTCGATGATGGGTCCGAAGATCAGGAACGCCACCACACCGCCGGGCATGAACGTGCTGGCGAAGGGAAGGATGAAGAAGGCGTCGATGTTCGAGCAGATCGAGATGATGAAGGCCAGAGCCATCAACGCCAGCACGGACCACACCGGGTTGCTGCCCAGAGCGACCAGCACCGCGCGGGGTACGGCGACCTGCACGAGACCGGCGATGAACGCGCCGAGGATCAGTGCTGGTGCGATCGCTGCCGATTCCCGGGCGAACAGGTTCCGGCTCTCCTGCCACTTCGTGTTGCGGTCATGACTGTGATCGTGGTTGACCACCGTGCACTCGGCGGAGAAACGCTCGGTCAGGAGCCGAGCCGGTTGCGGGTGCTGACTGAACAGCCAGCCGATGAGGTTCGCAATCAGGAAACCCCCGATGATGCGGGCAACAAAGATCCCGTCCTCGAAGCCGAAGACCTGATAGGTCGTCAGAATTGTCACCGGGTTCACGATCGGTGCCGCGACGAGGAAGGTCATGGCCTCGGGAACCGAGAACCCCCTGGCGATGAGTCCTCGAGACAAGGGCACGTTCCCGCACTCGCATACCGGAAGCAGGACGCCCAGGACCGAGATGATCATCCGCCGGGCGGCGGCATTCCGTGGCAGGACCTTGATCACCCACCGGTCGGGGATCCACACCTGCACGAGGACCGATAGAAGGATGCCGAAGATCACGAAGCCGATGGACTCGATCAACACGCTGAGGGTGAGCGTCACGAGGTCCTGCGCCGCGTTGGGAAGGTCCACGAAGGCTATGTCGCCCGTCAGTGCCCGGACGGTGAACACAAGCAGGATTCCTGCTGCTGCGACCGTGAGCCCGATCCGCTGGGCGCGTCTAGCGGCAGGCGAGCTGATGCGAGGCAGTGTGTCGGTCATCGTGTTGTCACCATGATTCCTGTTCTTTCGACCGAGCGATGGTGGCGATCGCGTCGCCTGCCCTACCCCATAGCCTGACGCACAAGCGAGTGTGACCGGGGTCGGTGCTTCCGGGCGCCGACTGTCTCGCAGCAATCGTGCTCGGGAGCAGTAGCGGTGAAAGTCCGCACTGCACCTGACGGCGAGGGCGTTGTCTCAGCAGCAGTCGCAGGTCGGCACTTCACGCTCACCGGTGAGCGCGGACACGGGCGTCTTGCATGCTTCGCCACGCCACGCCTCGAGTCCTTCCCTGACTGCGAAGACGACGATGACGAGGCCGGCGACCGGATCCGCCCAAGCCCACCCGAACGCGAGGTTGAGGACGAGGCCGACGAGGACCGCGGCGGACAGGTAGCTGCAGATCAGGGTCTGCTTCGAATCTGCGACCGCGGATGCCGACCCGAGCTCGGTGCCGGTGCGCCGCTCGATCAGGCTGAGCAGTGGCATGATCACGACGCTCAACGCCGCCAGCACGATGCCCACCGGGGAGTGCTCCGGTTCGCGGAGCCCGGTCAGCGCCAACCCGGCGTCGACGGTGACGTACGCGGCCAGACCGAAGAACGACACCGCGATCACCCGGAGAGCTATTCGCTCACGCTTCTGCGGATCCGGGGCAGCGAACTGCCACGCGACGGCAGCAGCCGACAGTACCTCCACGATCGAGTCCAGACCGAACCCGATCAACGCGGTCGAAGACGCCATGGTCCCGGCGGCGATCGCGATGACCGCTTCCATGACGTTGTAGCCGATGGTCGCCGCGACGATCCAACGGATCCGGCGTTGCAGCAACAAGCGACGGGCAGGTGCAAGTGCAGGGACACCCGCGGTTGTGGTGCTCACGCCCTGGCTCCGCAGCACAGGGGCACATCACACGCACTGTCCGTGCACGGCACTCCGTCATCGACGGCGAGCACCACGTCGACGAGCGCCGTCAGTGCACGGGCGAGGTGCACGTCCGCGATCTCGTAACGAGTGGACCTGCCCTCCGGTACGGCGACGACGATCCCGCACCCGCGCAGACAGGCGAGGTGGTTCGATACGTTCGACCGTGTGAGTCCCAGCTCTGTGGCCAAGGCGCCCGGGTAGCCCGGACCCTCGAGGAGGTGCAGAAGGATACGCGACCGCGTCGGGTCCGCCATCGCACGTCCTAGACGGTTCATCACTCCGAGACGAGAAGCAAGGGTCAGCATGCGCTGACTATACAGTGGTCGCTGACTGCTCCCGGTGATCGTGGGCATGACGTTCACTCAAGAAACTGTTCCTCCGCGTTGCCAGCATCAACAGTCCTAGAGTCCGTGCAAACGCTATCTCTTGTTGCCGCGATGGAAACACTGGGCTATTGTTTCCGTCATGGAAACAAATGATTCCGGGATGCCGCCGCCGACTCCGGAAGAGGCGCGCAGAGCGCTCGACCTGGCCGAGGCCGAAGAGACAGCGACAAGGTACCGACCGGTTCCCGGTTGGTACTATCCTGCGCTGGCGGGGCTGGTCCTCGGCCTGTTCCTGCTCAACAGCATCGAGCAGCCGCAACAGCCGGTGCGCACTCTCGTGGCCATCGTCACGATCTTCCTCGCGATCACGGTGGCGGTGCTGGTCGGCCGCGTGAGCTTCGGCAGTTCGCCCTACCGCGGCGTGCGTGTGGATGGGAAGCCTCTGCTCGCCGGCGTGCTGGTCGCAGCAGTGCTCGCGATTGCGCCCGCACTGCTCGCTGGCAGCATCGGCTCCTGGATCTGGGTTGTGTATGGCATCGCCCTCTCGGCTCTCATCTGTGGATTCGGCGTCGCGTACTGGAGGCGACACCGGCGTGGTTGAACCGCGTTTCGATGACCTCATCCACGCTCCTCATCGGCTGCGCATCTGCGCCATGCTGTCGCAGGCCGAAGGCATCGAGTTCGGCGAAGTGCTGAATCGCTCCGAGTTGTCGAAATCGGCACTCAGCAAGCACCTGAGCCAATTGGCACAGGCTGGTTACGTCACCGACACGCCGATTGTGCGGGAGGGCAGATCCCGGCAACTCCTATCCCTGACCCCAGTCGGTCGAATCGCGTACGCCGACCACCTTGCGGCGCTACAACGCATCATTGAGGAATCAACCTGAGCCGGCTTGTGCGTCATTGCGCAAGGCCCATAGGCGTTCGGTAAGTTCGCGCACGTCAGTCCGGCGTGATCGGGGTAGTCCCCACGCTTGCGACAGCCGGCCTCGCCTCCGTGCGGCGCCAGGGACAGCGCCGTCGTCTGTTCCTCAGTGGTCTCGCATCTCTCGCGGCAGTACTGCAGGTGCTGTGGCTCGTGACCGACGAGCATCCGTTGTGGATTGCGACGTTCATCACCTCGACCCTCGTCGCCGTGACGTCCTGGCTTGTGGCCTGGAGCATGCGCGAGAGTGATCGCAGAACTACTGTGCGGGTTCTGCGAGGAGCGGGGATGAGAATGGGACTCGTGGACGAAGAACCAGACCAGGAGCTTGACGCGCTGGTCAGGGCGATTCCGGAAGGCTGGACGCGGGTCCAGATCGCTGGTCACGCCTGGGGGATAACGCGTACCACGCGTGCGGGCGGCAGCGTGATCTCGCTCGATGCCGAACGTCTCGGCGACAAGGAGCGGCTCGGCGCGAATGTGTGGATGTTGTCGGAAGGCTCGGTTCTCAAACCGTGTGAGGTGCCCGAAGAGAGAGTCATGCAGGTACTGCGGGACGCCGCGGCGACTTTTGTGCTTCCGGACTGAGGCGGGGATCGCGCTCGGCCGGTTCAGGTATCCAAGGGCGTCATGTGCTCCCAACTGACGATTCAGCTGAGCACGACGAGGATGACGACAGCAACCAGGACACGGAATGGCTCGGCCGGATAGTTCCAGATCCTCGCGCCGAGTCACGGTGCGACGGTGCTGGCACAGGTATCCGGCAAGACGGCGTACCGGGGGCATGAAAGGGCTCATCCGCCCGTGAAGCCTTCGGCGAAGAGCTGGTAGCCGGCTGTTCCGCACGCGTCCGCAGGGGAGGCGGCGGTCATGTTCCACTCCGGGTCACCGAAGCTGGTTTCGCTGACCGTCCCCGAGGGGATCGGAGGTGCGGCCGCTTTCAGGGCGACAACGGCCTCGCTCACGGCGCCTTCGCCTCGAGTGGGGACGCGGTCCAGGACTCGCGTGGCCAGCCTCATCCAGCCGTCGAACTCCCGCTGGGACATGCGGCCTTCGTGAAGGGCGACGGTTGCATTCTGGAGAATGGTCGACACGTCAGTGAAGGCCTCGCACGTTTCGATGTCAGTCACGGTCGAGACGGTCGATATCGGGGAAGGTGTGGCGGCTTGCGTTGCGGTCCCAGGCATCGAGACCGCGGGGTTCCCCGTAGCGCACCCCGCGATCCCCGCGGTTATCGCGAGGGCGCAAATCGCGACAACTGCACGGGTCACCGGAAATCGAGCAGAGGAACTGATCACGGCCGCAGTTTAGCCCTGCGCCTACGGACGTCCCTCGCTTGTCCTTGCCTGACATTTCCTGCCCGCCCGCTGGAGGTCGAGATTGACCGCTCTAGGCATTCGTCATGTTCCGGGGGGGCACCTAGGGCCCGAATATCAGCACACCGAGCCGCCAGGTGACGCCGACGGACAGAAATGCACATACCGCTGAAGCAGCTCCCCAGCCAACCTTGGCGCCCGTAGAAGCCGACTGGTCGAACGCAGAGACAAGAGCGCCCACAAAGAATAGAAGTGGCGGCACGAGTGGGAGAAATGCCCCGTACTGGAGGAAAGACACCGGTAGATAGGGGAGAAGAGTACTGCCGAGTAGCAGTAGAAGAATCAGGGCGATGGCAACGCCCATGAGCACCACAGTCGCAAGCGGATAGCGGCCGTGCTTGTCACTTGTGAAGGTCCTAGTCATAGTGCCTCCTCACAAGTAGTGCAGAGTCAAGGCGGTCCGTCGATGTCGTCATCGACCCTACGGCGGGCTGCCCGGATCAACCGCAGCTGCGCGGCGGCCCAGTCGAGGATCGCCTCCACTGGCCATTTTATGTGGCGCGGTGGAGTCCCGAGATTATCGGCGCGTTCATGGCGGGCGTCAACGCCGTCGCTGATGAAGTCGGCCTGCCTTTCCCGATGTCACCGGCGTCGCTTATGGGTCTCGATTACCTGTTCGAGACTGACGTGCTCGTCGAGGTGGAGGCTACCGCCGTCATCGACTGACTACCGCTACGGTGCCGATCACCGGGACGTCCGGTGAGCCACCGTCCATCGGTGCGGTCGCGCCGACGATTGATGACTCTGCCTGGATACTGAGCTGATGGATGATGCGGTTGCGAGCACACGGATCAGAGCCGGTACCCCCGCCGACGTTGACGCTTGTATCGCGATTTGGGTTGCGGCGTGCGCTGCGCGCGACGGGCGAGCTTTCGACGGCGTCGCCGATCGGGCCCGCCCGAAGTTCGGCATGAGTATCTCCTGGCTCGTCGCGAGTCAAGGGCAAAGGATTGACGCGTTCGTGCTCGCGACAGGACCCGGGAGTGGCATGCGGACGGACCCGGAAGACGCGGCCGTCGTAGGACTGCTTGCCGTCGCTCCGGGTCAGCAGGCCCGCGGTCTAGGTCGGGTTCTTCTCCGCGCAGTGACCGACTGCCTTTTCGACCTGGGATACAAGCAGGCCGTGCTGCACGCGCTCGTCGACAACGCGCCGGCGGTCCGGCTTTACGAAAGCCAAGGCTGGGTAGCGGTCGGCGAGGAGTACGAGCATTCGTTGTTGAAGCGGCCGTTGCGCACCTTCGCTCGGGCATTGCCCGTCTTGTGATCGCAGGCGGTGTTGGGTGACTCAGTTTTGCGCTGTCGTGTGCGTTCGGGTGGCGACCCCCGTTGAAATGCTCGTCGCCACTCACAGCGGTCCGACGACGTCGTGTACGGCGGCGTCCAGCTGTGAACCCTCCACCACGACGAACAGTTACCTCTCCTTGCAGCGGAAGTGGTTCTCCATGACCGCGGCCACGCCTTCCCGGTGTCGTTCGCGCTCGCTCGGGCGACGCGGCTCGGTCTACGGCGTCGCGAAGACCCGGAGGAGCGCTTCGGAGCGGCCGAAGACTCGATCATCGAATCGAGCCGCGATGCTGGTGCTCTCGCTGACGAGTTCGATGCAGCGGTCGCCGGTGTCCGGTCGGGGAGCGGTCGGGCTGTGACCAGACTGGGTGGGGTTCATCCCACCCAGAGGTTGTCGGACACCTGCTGCCAGCCCGAGATGTCCACCTGCGGTGCGCCGTCGGCGAGCAGATGTACCTCGGGGCCGCCGGTGACACCCATGCTGACCTGCTCTCGGCCGCGGCCAGTCGCGGCGTCACCGCCACACCCGACCATGGTTTCGGCTCCAGCCTCTGGCACGACTACGACGCAGACGGTGCCAGTCAGTGTGCCGACCGCGATCCAATACCGCACGCCGTCCGCTTCTCCTCCGTACCGTGCAGAAGCAACCTCCACCGAATCGTACGCGTCGTCGTATGGTTCGGCCGGCAGCTGATCCTCCGCCGTTGCTTCCTCGGCGAGGATCGCGAACCGTGACTCGACTGTCGAATCCGATGACACGCACCCGGTCAAAGACAAAAGGGCGACTACTGCCGCAGTTGTGGCGATGGGCCTCTTCTTCGGCTGCACGATCCCGGCGTTAGCCGGGGAGCGATCGCCGGTCACGGGAATCGCTTCGAGTGCTTCGTGAGCATCGGTCCGACGGACGGATCGAGTATCGGGATGTCGTCGTACAACGCGACCATCGGCTCCCACCCGCTAAGGAACGAGTGGAAGTTCAGCCGGCCGAACGCGAGCATGTCGTCGTTGGACAATTGCTCGCCGGCGATCAGGTGCTTGATGGCGTCTATCGCGCCGCTCGCTGTCACGGTGAGGTCTGCGGCCATCGCCGTCTCGTTCTCGGGCTCGAGCGACCAGGGGCGGAGGGGCACACCCGAGCGGTACGCCTCGAACAGGACACGGACGCGGTGGGTTTCAGTCATCGGTGCTCCTCCGTCATGGACGACGACGCTCGACCACCTGTCATGGTCGGGCCCGGATGCGAAAACTCCGCTGACCGCATCGAGCGAAGGCTATTGGAGATTGAGCGACTGGGGAAATAGTGTCGACCAGAAATCTTCCATGACCGTCGAGCAGCGAATGGCGATGGCGATGGCGATGGACGATGGAACGAGCTGCCGACGGCAGCTACGTCGGGCCCGCCGCCCGCAATGCCGGTCCGTTGTCCTTCGAAGACGGATGCGTCCGCGTGGGGGGATACCCGATCGCCGTGGCACGCCCGGCACGTTGGGACGGGCAGACCCTGACTGTCGGCAACGCGAGCTTCGCGCTCGGGGACGAACTCGTCATGGGCGGCGGATATGAAACGGATCGCGTCCCCGGCCAACCCGACGCCTGCGCCGGCGAAATCTTCCTTGCCGGCTCAGTTCAGCTCTTGGCGGACGAGCGCTGACCGACGTCGGGGTAGCGGCGGGCGTGAGCGGTGCAGTGCCAGCCTCTCTCGGCGGCCGTGACTGGCTCCATCGATTGGCCCGTTGGGTGGGCAGTCGTTATCGTTCGTCAGACGGGTCACGGTGGCTCCCGCGTCCGCGGTGATTCGCCGCATCCAGCTGAGTCCCGAAAGGTAGCCGTGAATCACGCCGTCGCCTGGACCGAAGGAACCTGGACGCATGAGCCCGCCCATGTCGTCGTTCAGGATGATGGTCTGTATGTCACTGCCCGGGAGGGTAGCGACGCGTGGCGCATCACGTCCTACGGCTTCGTCCACGCCTCGGAACACGCGCTGCTTGCCGAACTGCCGCCCGAGTCCGCGCTCGAGGTGCAGTTCCGTCTCGACTTCTCGCAGCAGTTCGACCAGGCGGGCATCTTCGTCAAGGTCGACGAAGAAACGTGGATCAAAGCCGGCGTCGAGCTCAGTGATGGCGAGGAGAGCCTCGGAGCTGTCGTGACCCGCGGCACCTCGGACTGGTCGCTGTCCCCGGTACCTGGCTGGGCCGGGCGACTGGTTACCGTCCGTGGCAGCCGCTCGGGTGACGCGCTCACCATCCGCGCCCGCGTCGACGATGAACCCTGGCGGCTCGTGCGCGTCGCCCCGCTCGACCCGGACGCCGCGGTCACCGCGGGGCCCTTCTGCTGCGCGCCGACCAACACCCACCTGACCGTCCACTTCACGTCCTGGCGCAGCACCGCACCCGATACCGCCCTGCACCCGTCCTGAGGTCGGCGTGCCGCCCGCGGACCACTCGACGATCACTCGTCGGCGGCTCCCCGCTTGCCTCGCATCACAAGCAGAGGATCGGGTCTTCCGATGACGTCATCGTCGCGTCCTTCGTACTCGAACTGGCGGAGGAAGAACCGCATCGCGTTCAGACGCGCCCGCTTCTTGTCGTTCGATCGGATGACGGTCCACGGGGCCTGCTTCTTGTCGGTGCGGCGGAACACCTCCTCCTTCGCGGCCGTGTAGTCCTCCCACCGGTCCAGTGACGCCAGGTCCATCGGTGACAGCTTCCACTGCCGCACCGGATCGAGTTGCCGGATCGCGAATCGAGTGCGCTGCTCGGTCCGCGATACCGAGAACCAGAACTTCGTGATGTGGATGCCGGAGTCGATGAGCATCTTCTCGAACTGCGGCGCCTGGATCATGAAGTCCTCGTACTCCCGATTTGTGCAGAATCCCATCACGCGTTCCACCCCTGCCCGGTTGTACCAGGAGCGGTCGAACATCACGATCTCTCCGGCGGTAGGAAGGTGCTCGATGTAGCGCTGGAAGTACCACTGGCCACTCTCACGCTCGGTGGGCTTGCTCAAGGCCACGACCCGAGCCGTCCGGGGGTTGAGGTGCTCGGTGAAGCGCTTGATCGTGCCGCCCTTACCCGCTGCATCCCTTCCCTCGAACAGAATGATGGCCCGCTGCCCGTTGTCCTCCAGCCAGTACTGGAACTTCAGGAGCTCGACCTGCAGGCGATACTTCTCCACCTCGTACTGGTCGCGGTCCATGCGCTCGTCGTACGGGTACCCCTCCTGCCAGGTGTAGACCGGATTCCCCTGAGGATCGATGAGGTCCGGGTCGGGACTGTGCCCGTCACGCACCGAGTAGCCCTCCTGCCTGAGGTGCTCGATATAGTCCCGCAGTCCCTCGACCCGCAACTCATCCATCACACGCGCTCCTCGTCCTACCGATCAGGTGCCGACATCGTCTGCACCAACTATCGCGTGTATCAACGAGGGACGACGCGATCAACGATCGTGAATCTCACTCGGCTGCTTCTCACACCGAGGAAGCAGCAGCCCCAGAATCAGACGCGCGGTGGCGGACACGTTACGTGGCGGTGAGCTGCTCGGGCGACTCATGCCTCCGTGCCCCCGCCAGCCACGAACGTACGAGCAACCCGACCGTCTGCTCAGGAGTCGTGGTGTCGGAGAGCAGACCTTCAATGGTGAGAGTCGCGACGCCATGAGCGATACTCCACAGAGCCGTGGCCCCCTCGTCCGTACTGATGGATAGAGCGGGCAGGCCTTGTACTGCTTCCTCGAGCACGCGGCGAGGCCGCATCACCGCCGCGAGGAGCTCCGGAGAGGTGGACTTGTCGATGCCGGACGAGAACATGAGCCTGAACCGCGACGGTGATGCCTGCGCGAATTGGACGTAGCGCACAGCCAGTTCTTCGGCGAGCTCGTCGGAATCGTCGATGATCTCGCTCGCCGCGACCAGAGCGAGGTGGAGGGCGTCGAATCCCGACGCTGACGCGGCCCGGATGAGCGCTTCGCGGTCGGCGAAGTGTCGGTAGGGAGCAGCAACCGAAACACCGGCGCGCCGTGCCGCCTCAGAGACCGAGAACCCGTTCGAGCCCTTCTCCTCGACCAGGGCGAACGTCACCTCTATCAGGGCATTGCGCAGGTCGCCGTGGTGATAAGACCTCTTCGCTTCCGACATCTCCTGTCTTACCTCCCCTGATGTTTGTACTTTTCACATTACCCCTCTACAGTCATGTGAAAACCACTAACATTGGAGTGAACGTGACCCCGCAAGCAACCCTCCTCACCGGCGGTTCAGTGCTGCTCGGCGCCCCGCGCGGTGCACGATTCGAGCGGGTCGATCTACTCGTCATCGACGGGAAGATCGCCGCCATCGGCCTCGATCTGGAACGCAACGACGTCGGTGAGGTAATCGACGCGACGGGAACGGTAGTGATCCCCGGGTTCGTGGACACCCATCACCATCTGTGGGAGACGAACCTTCGCGGAATGACTGCGAGGTGGGACATCATCGACTTCTCCTGGGGTGTCCGCTTTCACCACTCAGCGATCCAGTCACCCGAGGATATTTATGCGGGCACCTACGCCGGTGCACTGGGCGCTGTCGATGCGGGAATCACCACCACGCTCGACTTCAATCACGCCATCAACTCCCCAGAGCACGCTCGCGAAGGCATCCGCGCGATCCGAGATGCCGGCATCCGCACGCTCTTCGCGTACGGACTGATTGCAGCTCCTTACGCACCGAGTGGATTCGACCACGACGAGGCCCGGCGGAACGATCTCCGCGCACTGAGGAGCGAGGTGTTCTCAAGCAACGACGCGTCCTCCCGGGTGCGTCTCGGTGTCGCGGTCAACGACATCGGCGGCGTTCCGTGGGAGCAGACCAAGGCGGAATACGAACTCGCCCAAGAACTCGACCTCATCTCCACATCTCACACGAACTCGACCTGGTCCCCGCAGCGCGCACCGGAGATCAGCTGGTTGCATCATGACGGCCTTCTCGGGTCCCAGCAGGTCCACGCTCACATGAACACCTCGACCGCCCATGAGCTGCAACTCGTCGCCGACGCGGGAGCCGCCATCGCTAGCACGCCCGAAACCGAGCTGCAGATGGGTATGGGGTACCCGATCCTCGGTCGCGCCGCGGAGCTGGGCATAGCCGCAGGGCTGGGCACGGATATCCAGGCGAACAACGGTGCCGACATGTTCACCCAGATGAGACTGAGCATGCACGCCGAAACCGCGCGGGTGAATCAGCCGATCCTCGATGCCTGGGGTACCGGTGCCCTGCACGGAGTAGCCATGGCACCCGAAGAGGTTCTTCATCACGCCACCCTCGGAGGTGCTGAAGCCCTCGGCCTTGCCGCCGTAACAGGGTCGATCGAGCTCGGCAAGGCGGCGGACCTGGTTCTGGTCCGGACCGACCAGCTTCATCACCGACCGCTGATCGACCCGATGGCGATACTCGTGCAGCACTCCCGAGTGTCTGACATCGACACGGTCATCGTCGGCGGAACAGTCCTCAAGCGGGGAGGCCTGCTGAACCCGCAGTCGTCCTCGAGGGCGATCGCACTCGTCGATGCTGCGTGGGACAGGCTTCGCCCACAGATCGATGCTCGGGGCGGACACCTGCCTGCTCGACCTGAGGGTCTCCTCGAGCAGATGATGCAGGCGTCGATCTCGAACGCCCCGAAGTGGGCGTCGGAGATGACGCTGTGATAGAGGCTCCCACGCCTGCGATCGGCGGAGGAGGCAGTGCGCTGCTCGCTATCTCGGCCGCTGCAGCGATCAGCACGGTCTATCTTCCGCAGGCTCTCGTCGGGCCGATCGCCGCCGAGTTCCACGTGCCGTTGTCGACCGCTGGGATTATCGCGACCGTCGCGCAGGTCTGTCATGCCCTCGGGATAGTACTGCTCGTACCACTCGGCGACATGATCCGTCCTCGCCTATTGGTGACAGCCCTGTTCTCCATCACGGCGCTTTCCCTCGCAGCGGCGGCTCTGGCACCATCGCTGGGCCTGCTCGTCGCCGCTTTCGCCCTAGGTGGTCTCACGTGCGTGATCCCCGCGATACTAATCCCGCTCGCCGGCGCGATGTCTGCGCCGGCGAACATCGGCAGAACCGTCGCCGCTGTCGGCACGGGGATCGGGTTGGGAATCTTCGGCAGTCGGGTGCTCGCAGGGATCATTATGGAAGCCTTCGGGTGGCGGGCTGTGCCGTCCACCTTCGCGGTTCTCGCTCTGATCTCCTGCGCCGCGATACAGGCGGTGGTTCCGAGAGTCCGTGCACGCGCAGGAGCAAGATACCTCGCCACGCTCCGCAGCCTGGTGCCGATGCTCCTTACCAAACCAGCATTACGCGAAGCGGTGTGGATGCAGTTCTGGGTTTTCTGCTCGATGAACGCCTTGTGGACTGTGACCGCGGTCCACCTCACGACTCAACTCGGCTGGTCACAGGCCGGCGCGGGTGCCTTCGCTCTCGTAGGACTCGTGGCCTCCGCCAATACACCGTTCGTCGGCCGCCTCATCGATAGCCGAGGTCCGCGCATCGTGCTGACGCTCGGGCTGGTGACGGGCGTGGCATCGGTCGTAATTCTTGGCTTCTTCCCGACCGTACCCGCAGCTCTCATCACGGGTCACCTGCTTCTCACCCTCACGGCGCAAGGATCGCAAGTCGCGCAACAGGCGCGGATCTTCGCTGAGAGTCCGCGCGCCCGCAGCGCGGTCAATACCGTCTTCATGGCCGTTGTCTTCGCCGGCGGCGCAGCGGGAGCTGCCATCGGCATCCCGGTTCATGTCCTGGCCGGCCTACCTGGTATTGCGCTCTTCGTAGGCGTCTGCGTGGCCCTCAGCGCGTTGGGCTTGATTCCAGGAGTCGGACGGAGAGCAGCAGCGGTCGCGTGAGTTCTCGGAATCTCAGTCCGTCAGCGGTGAGTTGTCGCGATCGCTGATAGCGGTGGTCAGCTGGTCCGCGGTTCCCACGCGTGCCGCTCCCGCATCGCGAACTCCCGTAGTGAGATCGGTGCACGTCCGGTCACGGCGCGTACGTCGTCGGTGAGATGTCCCGCCAGCCCGAGGCGGGCCGTGGTGTGAATGACCGTGGTCATCGCCGTCATGGCGGGACCGAATCCCAGCACGGTGCGGGCATGGCGGGCGTAGGAGAGCGGATTCGGTCGGCGGTACGTGATCCTGCGTCCGAGCGCGTCGCTGAGCACGGCCGCCACCTCGCTCCAGGTCAATGACTCCGAACCGGTCGGTGTCCACACGCGGCGGTGATGCGCGCCGGGGTTCAGCAGCGCGGCGCCGGCCACTGCGGCCACGTCGTGGGCGTCCACGAACGCGGTGCGGCCATCGCCCGAGGGAACCCAAATCTCGTCGCGGTCCCGAATGTCCGGCGCGAAGACGGTGCTGAGGTTCTGGTCGAAGTAGGAGGGGCGGACGAACGTCCAGCTCATCCCCGACCGGCGTAGCCAGCGCTCGATGGCGGCGTGGGGGAGGACCGGCACGCGACCGGCGCCCTGTACCGACAACAGGACCACGTGCCGTACGCCGGCCGACCGCGCATGCGACAGCGACGGCAGCAGGTCCCGGGCCACGTTCGAGACCTGCGGCGGGCGGACCAGGAACATCGAGTCCACGTCTCGGAACGCCGCGTCCCACGTGGCGGGGTCGAGGAAATCGAAGTCCACGCCGTCGGGATCGGTGTTCCGACGGGACGCCGGACGGACAAGTGCTCCGCCGGTTCGGAGAGCGGCGACGAGCGGGACGCCGACGTTCCCGGTCGCACCTGTGACGAGAACGTGTCCATCCATGCTCGGACCGTACACACAGCGGGACGCTTCAGCCGACCGTCAGAGTCCGAAGCCGGGCCCTCGCACAGGTGACCGCTGCGTCGGGTCAGGGAACGGCTCCCCGCGCCGCAGTCGCGCGCGAGGAGGAAGACGGCTACCGTGCGCAACCGCGCCTCGTGGGCCGCGATTCTTCAAGTGGGGTGGTCTCCTGGACCACTGTTCATCCCACACTTCCTGCTTTCCTCTGCAACGGCTTGACTCGAGGAGTCAACCGAGAGGATCACGATGGCGCACGAGACAATCACCCTGAACAACGGAGTAGAGATCCCGGCCGTGGGCCTCGGCGTCCTGCAGAGCGAGGGCGGGCAGGCGACGGCCGCCGTCTCGACGGCGCTGCAGTCGGGATACCGGCTCATCGACACCGCGGCCGCGTACTTCAACGAGCGGGAGGTGGGTCAGGGCATCCGCGACTCCGGAGTGGACCGCGGCGACGTGTTCCTGACGACCAAACTCTGGATGACCGACTACGGCTACGCCGGCGCGTTGCGGGCGTTCGACATAAGCACGGCCAAGCTGGGCGTGGACTACGTCGACCTCTATCTTCTGCACTGGCCGTGGCCGGCCGACCGCGAGCACACCCTCGCCGCCTACCGAGCAGCCGAGGCGCTGCTGACCGAAGGACGAGTGCGCGCGATCGGCGTCGCCAACTTCTCGGTAGACGATCTCCGGGCGCTGCTGGCTGCGACGGACGTCGTGCCAGCGGTGAATCAGATCGAGGTGCACCCCAACTTCCAGCAGCCCGACCTGCTCGCCGTCAACCGCGAGCTCGGCATCCTCACCCAGGCGTGGTCGCCGATCGGTGGTGTGTACGGCTGGGCCGGCGAGAACGGTGCCGTCCCACCACTGCGCAACGAGACGATCCTCGCGATCGCCCAGGCGCACGGGAAGACGCCGGCGCAGGTGATCCTCCGCTGGCACCTGCAGCAGGGGCGCAGCGCGATCCCCAAGTCCGTCACCCCGGCGCGCATCGCCGAGAACATCGATGTGTTCGACTTCGAACTGTCGGTGGGTGATCTGGAGGCCATCGCCGCGGTCGACACCGGGCAGCGCGGGGCGATCGATCCGGCTGCGGTGACGCCTGAGGTCATCGATCTCACGATCGACGCGGCCTGACGTGTCGACGAAGGACGAGATCAACGGCTTCCTGACCTCCCGTCGGGCCCGCATCAGCCCCGAGCAAGCGGGCATACCCGTCTTCGCGGGCAAGAGGCGGGTTCCCGGTTTGCGCCGAGAGGAGGTTGCCCAGCTGGCGGGCGTCAGCACCGACTACTACTCGAAGTTGGAGCGCGGGAACACGCAGGGCGCGTCCCGCGAGGTCCTCGAGGCCATCGCGCGCGCGTTGCAGCTCGATGACACCGAGACACGACACCTGATGGATCTGGTGCAGATCACCGCCTCACCCTCCCGTCAGCGGTCCCGACCGAGGAGGCGGACCGCTGTCGCCCCCGGCACACAGTTGGTGCTTGATGCCCTCACGGTCCCCGCCTTCGTTCAGAACGCCCGGCTGGACTTCGTCGCCGCCAATACGCTCGGGGCGGCGCTGTACGACGTGCAGGACCCCCGCGAGGGCGGCGAGCTGTTCAATGCCGCTCGGTTCCAGTTCCTCGATCCTCGCGCAGAGGAGTTCTTCCGAGACTTCGACCGGGCACGGCGAAACGCGGTCGCGCTGCTGCACCAGGCGGTTGGGCGCGACCCGTACGACGAGGAGCTGGTGCGACTCATCGGCCAGCTCAGTACACGAAGCCCGGAGTTCCGAGCGCTGTGGGCCTCGCACGACGTCATCCGCTATCAGCGAGGGACCAAGCGGTATCACCACAGCAAGGTCGGCGATGTCGAGTTCGGTTACGAATCCTTCGAGCTGACCACCGATCCCGGACTGACGCTGCTCGTGTACACGGTCGAACCGCACTCGCCGACCGCCGAGCGACTCGCCCTGCTCGGCTCCTGGGTGACCGCCCCGCACACCGATGACGTCACCACCACCCTCACGAACCAGGTCGCGGCACGCGACCACTGATCATCGAACCCATCGGAGAATCTGTGAACGAGTTCCTCACGCTGAACAACGGCGTCCGCATGCCCCCGATCGGCTTCGGGGTCTTCCAGAGCGCGCCGGAGGAGACCACGGCCGCCGTCGGCGCCGCTTTGACCGCCGGCTACCGTCACATCGACACCGCCGCCGGGTACGGCAACGAGCGCGAGGTCGGCGAGGCCCTCCGCCGGTCGGGTCTCGCCCGCGACGAGGTCGTGCTCGAGACCAAGGTCTGGGTCAGCGACTACGGCTACGACGAGACACTGCACGCCTTCGAGAAGAGCGCCATCAAGCTCGGGGTCCAGCAGATCGACGTGCTGATCCTGCATCAGCCCATGCCCCAGCACTTCGACCGCACCGTGCAGGCCTACCGGGCACTCGAGACACTCCTGGCCGACGGCCGCGTGCGAGCCATCGGTGTCAGCAACTTCCTGCCCCACCACCTGGACGCCCTACGCAAGCAGACCGACGTGGTCCCGGCGGTCAACCAGATCGAGCTGCACCCGTACTTCACGCAGTCCGCCGTACAGCGGGCAGACGCCGAGCTGGGCATCCTCACTCAGGCCTGGTCGCCCATCGGAGGCATCACCTTCTATCCGGGATGGGGCGAGAACCGCCGGAGCGTTCTCGAGGACCCCGTCCTCGCCCGCATCGCTCAGGAGCACGGCAAGACCCCGGCGCAGGTCATGCTCCGTTGGCACCTGCAACAGGGGCGGTCAGCCATCCCGAAGTCGACGAATCCGGTGCGCATCGCGAAGAACCTCGACGTGTTCGACTTCGTGCTCCGCGCCGATGAGCTGAGCAGCATCGACGCCCTCGACCGTGGCGTCCGCGGCGGGCCCGACCCCGACGAGGTCGACCCCTCGACCTGGGACCTCGAGATACCCGAGGCCTGACGCACGGCGATCAGGACGCGGCACCCTGGCCTTCGATACGGACGACGGTACCGTCGGGAAGATCCCGCAACGTCTCGAGGGCAAGATCGAAGCGGCCGAGACGGACGATGCCGGGCCATCTGCCGACGTGCCCGTAGTACAGCACGATGACTCACCATGCGCCGGGTGGCCGAGGACATGGAGTACACCGCCCCCGTCATCTATCAGCACTTCGCCAATAAGGACGCCCTCATCGGCGAACTCGTTCGACAGGGGTACGGCGAGCTCGAGGCGCGCTTGACGACGGTGCAGGGCGCCACGGACCTCGACGAGCGCCTCGCGGCGGTCGCGGCGGAGTACCTCCGTTTCGCCGGGGACAACGAGCACCTCTTCGACGCGATGAACGGCACCGCACTCGACGCCGATGAACGCCGGACGGCGGCTGCGGGGACCATTACGGTCCTGGCGAAGCTCGTCGACGACTGGGCCAGGGAGTATCAGGTCGAGCTCGAAGCGCAGGAGGCCTACGAGGTCATCTGGGGCACCCTGTACGGCATCGCCGCACTCGGTCGCCTGGGAACGATAGGACCAGCCCGTGCGCGTCACCTCGGAGCGCGCGCATTGCAGCTCCTCCTCCAGGGATGGCGCAGCGCCTCTTAGGCCAGGCGATACGCCGAGGTTTCGTCAACCCGGCTCTATCATCCGAGGATGACGACAATCGCTGGGACCCGCTGGGTTGTGACAGGTGCTGCGGGCAACATCGGCTCCGCACTACGCGCGGCTCTCCTCGAACTGCAGGTCGACCTCGTGTCCACGGACCTCCGCCCCACGGCGCCGGTCGGGCCGGGGGACTCCGTGGTGCCCTTGGATCTTGCTGACCTCGAGTCCCTGGTAGACCTGTTCACCGGCGCGGACGGGATCATCCATCTGGGGGGCATCGCCGACGAGGCGGACTTCCACGACCTGGCCGAGGTGAACATCGTGGGCACCTATCACGTCCTCGAAGCCGCCCGGCGTGCCGGAGCGCCCCGGGTCGTGTTCGCCAGCAGCAACCGAGTGACGGGGATGTACCTCGCAGGGGATCACGTCTCAGCCGATATGCCGCCCCGGCCCGACGGCTTCTACGGTGTGTCGAAGGTCGCCGGGGAAGCGCTATGCCGCCTCTACTCGGACAAGTTCGGCCTCAGCACCGTCTCCGTGCGCATCGGCAGCTACGAGACGCAACCGACCTCGGCGCGCGTTCACAGGACCTGGCTGAGCCCGGCTGACGCTGTGCGAGCGTTCCTAGCGGCGATGACGACAGCAGATGCCAGGACCGTGTTCTACGCCGTGTCGGCGAACTCCGACCGCTGGTGGAGTCTCGATGATGGAGCAGCAGCCGGATATCTTCCGGAAGATGATGCTGCTGAGTGGGGTGGACCGGAGCATTTCGATCCGACCCTGCCTCAGGGCGGGACCTATGCGACACCTGCGTACTCGATCGATCGGATGCGCCGATAACCGAGCGGCCGATCGGGCCCCCGACTCGCTACGTGCAGAGGTGACTCACGCACGCACGCCCGGCCACGCCGCCGCCGATGACGACCGCGACCCACCATGACGCCGGACAGCCGGCGTTGTCTCAGATCTCGAGGATGCCGTTGACCGCTTCGCTTCGTAGGGGAATATTGCCGGTGGCGATGTCTTTCTCGAGGTAGGTGGTGACGTAGGTCCAGTCGCGCGGGTGGCCTGCGTCGTCGAACACGCGGTAGCGCCGACGGAGACGGAGGAACGGTACTGCGGTGTGTTCGAACGTGACCACCACCTCCGTGTCCGGCCAGGTTCCTTCGACGCGGACTTCCAGGTCGCGGTAGTCGCTTCGCACTCGCTGTGGCTGGTCGATACCCCTCGTCCACATCACGCCGGTTCTAGCCAGTTCGTCGAACTCGCCGCGGAGCCGTGCGATCGCGCGCGCTGGGGGCCAACTCGCTCCATCCAGCCCTGCAAGATCGAGTCGCTCGATCCAGGGCGCGCGTCGCGCTTCGCGCGCCTCGACCTCCCGTTCCCAGGCGTCCTCGTCCCAGGTCACTGCAATCGAGGTGAGCAGGTCCGTCCGGACCTCGGTGGGCAGGCCCTTGGTGATATCGACCCTCACCTGTCTCGGCTCGTACACGAAGTCCGAACCATAACCGTCGCTGAGAACGAATCGCGGTCCGGTCGGATGGTATTCGAGCAGCAGGAAGCCATCCACGACCTCGACCGAGGTGACGAGGTGATCGACACGGACCACGGTGCGTTCACCGTCGGGTGAGATGCGGACGATGTCTGTCGGAGGGGTGGCCGCCGGAGGTGAGGGCACAAAATCGGCAACCTCGGCGGCGATGTCGTCGTCGTCAGCGAGCTCGATCGACCATTCCAGTGTTCCATGGGTGTCTCCGGTGGAGTCGTCATTCTCCGTCTCGTCGTCATCGCGGTCCTCATCAGCTGTCGCCGCGTCGGTCGCTTCCGTCCAGGTCGCTCGGTCCGGCCAGAATGGTCCGACATCGGCCCACTCAAGAGTGTCAGGCCGAACCTTCACCTCACTGTCCGAATCGTTCATCCAGGCGTCCGGGTCGCGCGGATCACCGATCCAGAGCCCGCCATCGTCGGTGCCGCGTGGTCGCCGGTCACCGAGGCCGACGGAGAAGGTATCACCAGTGAGGGACACGAAAACGGCGGTGCGCTGCTCGCCGTCAACGCCGTCGGACCGGTAAACCACCCACACCCCGCGCGTGCACGGCCAAGCTTCGGCCTCCTCGATCGCGCGCTGTGGCAACTCCGCCCCAGGCCAGGTCAGCCAACGGACGACCCGGCCGTCCTCAATCACTGCAGCCACCGGCCGGAACAGATCGGGCACGATCAGCGAACTCCCCACCGCGATGACATCGAGAGGAAGGAGGAAGTCGGGATCCGCAGCCATAGGGCCGACGTTACTGCGAACCACTTCAGTCGCATCACGGCGCCCGGCAGCAGAACCCCGACGGACGTCACTCCACGGTGTCTGGGTCTCGACAGAGCGCGCGGCACGGTCGCCTGAGGGCGTTTGCGCGAGGCGAAATCACAGTGCCGGCGTTGAGCGTGAAGTCCTCAGGTCCATCGCCATGCGCAGCTCACCGACCGCGATCTTGATCCGCGCGGCGAGGCCGTGATCGTGCGCCTCTCCGTCGCTCCCTAGTCGGGTTGTGGCACGCGATACCGTCACGGGGTCGCGTAGCTCGGCGCCGAGATCTTCACGGCCCACCGCGTCCCCTGGACCGCGGCCGAGGCGGCGGAGTGAAGCTAGCCGCCCGGCCCGGTCGGGTCGATCGGTGCGCCGTCGCCGTTCTCCGGGAGGTCTCCACGCTCCACCGGTGCTTCTGGCATCTCGGGAGCGTCGGAGAAAAGTAGCTCGAGCTCGGACTCCGAGGGCACGTGCACGTTCTTCGCGGCTGTCAGGAGATCCGCTTGGCCGGCGTTGTTCATCCCGGTGATCCAGATGAGTGCGTCGTCCCGCACGGCGACGTACTCGTGCATGTCCCCACCTGACCTATGCCAGATGCCGTCGTCCTGGGTGCACGTCACCGCTTCGCCAGGCGAGTTCCAGAGAGGTGTCGTCGCACACAGCGATTTCGTGAGTTCACCGGCGTCGCTGCGGAGAGTCACCATCGCACCCGTGCTGTTGTTGAACCAGGTGGCCGACATCCCGGCTGCAGCACCCGACCCCACAGACTGCGGTGCGAGATCGTATCCCTCCACGTCGGTCGTGAACACGAGCTCAGGGGCGATGCCGGAACCGTTCACGACCTGGGCGATCGAATCGAGGTCTGCAGCACCCGCCCCCGGCATGATCGCGGCGCATCCGGCAAGAGATACACAGACGACCGCCACAGACGCGTTCACGGCCGGCGTCCACGCTCTCGGAAGGACGCTACTTCGTCTCATGAGAACGCCATTCCTCCGCTGTGCGGCTGTGTACAGGCACTCTGACGTCCGCCAGCCTGTAGGTCGCGAGTCTACGACCTGCTCGATCGCGAGGACTTCCACGTGGCTACCGGCTGATTGCGAAGCTGCGTTCCCGGCCCTGACTGTCGCGCAACCGACCGACGAGCCGGTCGTCCACGGGTGCACCAGCACCTCGGAGGGCGATCGTCGCAGCCCCTCGAAGTGCGTCGAGTCGGGCGGGAACGAGCCTCACCGATTTCGACCCCTCGCTGAGCGCCTCCGCAAACCTGTCTGTGAAGGCGGAGGTGGCCGCCAGGCCACCCGTCGTCGCCACCTGAACCGCATCGTCGCCGATGAGCGGGGCGAGCAACAGCACACCCCGTGCAGTCCTGCGTGCCAGATCACGAAGCGCACGGTCCGCCAACGGAGAGATCCCTGCCGCCTCGGTCACAATAGGCGCGAGGTCCCCGTACAGGTGCCGGACCTGCATCCGATCCACGTTGCCGAGTGCCAGCAGATTGCGACGGAGCTGCGACACGTCACGCGCATCCCAGTGCTCCAGCACGGCATCGACGAGGCCGCGATCCTCGAGGACTGCAGCGCCGGTGAGAATCAGCTGCACCGCCTCGTACACCAGGTGGCGGGCCGCTCCCGCGTAGTGCTCGAATTGACCACTCTCGACCTCGAATCCCTCATCATCGATTGCGAGGATCATGGATCCGGTCCCGGCCACCACGATGATCCCCGGTCCTCCGACCAGCGCACCGCGATGAGCCACCACCGCATCATTCAGGATGAGGCGCTCGCACCCCAGCCCCGGGACCTGGAAGAAGTCCTGCGCCCAGGTGTTGTCGCCGTCGCCTTGGTTCGAGCCGGCTCGGCTCACCATCGCCAGGCCGGCGACGAGCCCGACCGCGTTCCCGGCGTCGAGACCGCCGCTGCGCAACGCACGCTCCGTCGTGTCCGCCACGTTGGCCGCGGCGTCAGCCTGGTGGTAGGGGCTGCCGCCCTTGCCCGTCGCGAAGCCGAGCATCGTGCCGTCCAGACCGAAGCAACCCACCCGGGAGTACGAGCCGCCGGCATCAGCAGCGATCACGAAACGGGCATCTTCAGCAACGAATGACACCCCACGACTGTACACAGGCGGTGAACAGTGGACGCTGTCGTTGAAGACGGCGTCGATGGTGGTGCTTGGTGAGGCCGTGATCAGTGAAGCTGGAAATCAGTTCCAGGTGGGGAGGAGCCCGTCCACGTAGCGGGCGCCGAATCCTCCGGTCGGCAGGATCTCGGCGATGCGGTCCAGGTCGGCGGCGGTGAGAATGAGATCAGCGGCGCCGACGTTCTCCTCGACTCGCCGAGCGCTGCGAGTGCCGGGGATCGGGACGATGTCCTCGCCCTGGGCGAGGAGCCAGGCGAGCGCAAGCTGCGCAACGGTCCCGCCCTTGGACTCAGCCAGAGCGGAGAGCTGCTTCGTGGCCTCGAGGTTCTTCTCGTAGTTACCGGGCTGCCAACGCGGGTCGGTGCGGCGCATGTCCGTCTCGTCGTAGTCCGCCGCGGGCTTGGCCGTTCCGGTGAGAAATCCGCGTCCCAGCGGCGAGTAGGGGACGAAGCCGATGCCGAGCTCGCGGAGCACAGGGAAGAGGGCTTCGACATCGCGCTCGAAGAGCGAGTACTCGGTCTGCAGCACGGAGACCGGCTGCACGGCGTGGGCGCGGCGGATGGTGTCGGGGCCGGCCTCGCTCATGCCGAAATACTTCACCTTGCCGGCGTCGATGAACTCCTTCACGGTGCCGGCGACGTCCTCGATCGGCACGGTCGGGTCCACGCGGTGCTGGTAGAGCACGTCGATGTGGTCGGTGCCGAGGAAGCGGAGGCTGTTGTCGAGCACTTCGCGGATGTGCTCGGGTCGGCTGTCCTGACCGTAGTCGCGCGTGAAGCCGAACTTGGTCGCGATCTGGATCTCATCGCGGAATCCCTGCACTGCGCGTCCGACGATCTGCTCGTTCTCGCCCCAGCCGTACAGCTCGGCGGTGTCGAAGAACGTCACGCCGAGGTCGTGCGCCCTGTGGATGGTCGCGACGCCCTCCTGCTCGTCGCCGGGGCCGTACGCGAGGGAGATTCCCATCGCGCCGTAGCCGATCGCCGAGGTCTCCAGGCCCTGCCGGCCCAGTCGTCGCTTCTCCATGTCGTGCGTCCTTTCGTCGTGGTGGCTACGTACTACGCCAGACGTGACAGTGTGTGACAGCGAATGCGCCAACTGTCAGGAAGGCAGTAACGTGAGTACATGGTCGAACCCCCCGCCACTTCAGCGCGGAGCCTGCGCAGCGTCACGCGCGCGTCCGTCCGCGACCACGTGGCCGAGCAGGCACTCCGCCTGTTCGATGAGCAGGGGTTCGAGGAGACGACGGTCGAGGACATCGCCACCGCTGTCGGCATGTCCTCGCGGAGCTTCTTCCGCTACTTCCCCGCCAAGGAGGACGTCGTCCTCGGCGATCCGACGCCGTTCGGGCAGATCGTCCGCGACGCAGCAGCGAACCGTCCTGCCGACGAGCCCGTGTGGGTCGTCCTCCGGCGCGCATTCGAGCCGGTGGAGGCGAACACCGCCGCCGCGACCGAATCCGGGCTCCGCATCATGCGGGTGATGATGAGCACCGCGTCGCTGCGCGCCGGAAACCTGGAGAAGCACGTCGCGTGGGCGGCCATGCTCGAACCTGTCATCCTCGCCCGGCTCGACGGCCCCGATGACAGTGTGCGATTCCGCGCGCAGACCCTCATCCATGCTGCGCTGGCCTGCCTCGATGTCGCCCTCGCCGAGTGGACCCGACGTGACGGGGCTATCCCCGTCGGCCAGCTCCTGGACGAGGCCTTCGCAGCCGTTCGCGACTAGGCCGCGGTCGGGCCGTTCATCGCTCGCCACGATGCGAGGGGTCCACCGAGGTTCTCCTGGTCATCGGCCGGAGCGTGCGGTTCCGGGTAGCAGCGAACCGTGAACCGGACCGACGCGGTCGAGAACGCAACGATGTTCGCGACGGATCAGGGGGAGTGGCTTCGACAGCATCGGGACACCGCCCGCTTCGAAGACACCGCGACCTTCACCACCATCGCCTCTGCAGCCCCGGGCGGGGCGAGCGGTTCTTTCAGCTAGCGCTCGGTCCGCGGGCGAACGCGCGCGAGGAACGCTGGTATGTCGAGTTCGTGCTCGAACGGCTGACCGATGATGGCGGCGTCGTAGTAGATGCCGTCGGCGAGGAGCATGGTGGCCCGGGCGAGCTCGGCGTCGCCGAGGTCGTCGTCGAGCAACGCGAAGTACCGTTGGCGCATCGTCAGGACGGCGTCCTGCGCTCGCGCATTCCGCCGGGCCAGGGTGCCCATGGCCAATGCCGCCCGGTCGAGCGGGCTGTTGATGTACTCGGCCAGCGACACGTAATGCGAGGCGGCACCTCCGGGAGCTGTGCGCATCCGTTCGTATTCGTCAGCGGCGAGTGCCTCAGCCCGGTCGATGAGCGCCGCCTCGAGGTTGTCCCGGGAAGCGAAGTGGTACAGCAGCCCGCCTTTGGTGACGCCGGCCTCCCGGGCGACGGCGTCCAGGGTTGCGCCGGACCCACTCGTGCTGATGAGCAGTTCCTGAAAAGCCGTGAGGATGACCTCGCGGGCGCTGTCGCGATGTGTTGCCATGCCTCAGATTTTACTGCACCTCGTGGTATAGTCGTTTCGCTGTACCAGACGGTGCAGTAAACCCAAGGCGCCGCATACGGCGCGGCACAGACGAAGTTGACATGAGCACCACAGCAGATCTCTCCCTTACGAAGTCCCCCCGCCTCGGTACTGTCGCACCCCGAGCCGGCCGACGGGCCTGGACTGGTCTTGTGCTGCTGATGCTGCCGGTGCTGCTGATCTCGGTCGACAACACCGTGCTCAGTTTCGCGTTGCCCGCGATCAGCCGGGAGCTTCGCCCGAGTAGCACGGCTCTGCTGTGGATCGTCGACATCTACCCGCTGGTGCTCGCCGGGCTGCTCGTGGCGATGGGTACCCTCGGGGACCGGATCGGTCGGCGCAAGCTGCTGCTGATCGGCGCCACCGGGTTCGGCGCGATCTCCGCCGCCGCCGCCTTCGCGCCGACGGCGGAACTGCTGATCGCGGCCCGCGCGGTCATGGGGTTCTTCGGCGCCATGCTGATGCCCTCCACCCTCTCGCTCCTGCGAAGCATGTTCCTGGACGCACGTCAGCGCACCCTGGCCATCGCCGTCTGGGCCGGCGCCTTCGCGGCCGGCTCCAGCCTCGGGCCCATCGTCGGTGGCGTCGTGCTTGCGCACTTCTCCTGGGGCGCCGTGTTCCTGATCGCAGTGCCGTTCCTGCTGCCGCTCCTCGTGCTCGCCCCGATCGTGATCCCCGAGTCCAAGGATCCCGCCCCGCTGCGCATCGACGTACTCAGCGTGGTGCTCTCGCTCCTCGCCCTCGCACCCTTCGTGCTGGCGATAAAGACCCTTGCCCACGACGGCGTGGGAGTGCTCGGCCTTGCCTCACTCGCGCTGGCTCTGGTCAGCGGATTCTTCTTCCTCCGCCGCCAACGCAGAATTGCGAACCCGCTCATCGACCTGACCCTGTTCCGGCATGCACCCTTCGCCGGCTCGGTGCTGGCCAACTTCCTGGCCGTGTTCAGCCTCGTAGGGTTTCTGTTCTTCGTGTCCCAGCACCTGCAGCTCGTGCTCGGTCTCGACCCGCTCACCGCCGGACTGCTCCTCCTACCCGGCGCCGTCCTGTCGGTGCTGGCCGGACTGAGCGCGGCTCACCTGGTGCGACGGGTACCGCCCCGGCTGGTGATCGTGGCGGGCATCCTGCTGACCACGGCTGGTTTCGCGCTGGTGATCCTGCTTCGGCACGACCTCGACGCCGGTGCCATCGCAGTGGCGTTCGCCATCCTCTCCGTGGGCGTCGGCACCGCCGAAACCATCTCGAACGACACGATCCTCAGTTCAGTACCGCCGGAGAAGGCGGGAGCTGCCTCCGGCGTGTCCGAGACCGCATACGAACTCGGCGCCGTGCTCGGCACCGCCGTGCTCGGCGCGATCCTGGCCGCGTCCTACCGCAGTGCGGTCTCGGTGCCTGCCGGGATAGACCCGGAAGCCGCCCGGCAGGCCGGCGAGACTCTGGGCGGCGCGATCGCTGTCGCGGAGTCGCTGTCCGCTGAGCAGGGCGCGGCACTGATCGATTCCGCCAGGGCCGCCTTCGACAGCGGGGTAGGAACCACGTCGCTCATCGCCGCCGTACTGATGCTGGTGGCCGCGGTCGCCATTCAAGTGAGCATGCAGCCCCGCCGACGCTGACGCCGACGCCCGTAGCCCCAAGACACCCGTGCGCCGGCTGCGGATGCGGATCTGGCAGTCGCTGCCTCGATACCGGATGACGTGGGCGAAGCGCCTGGTGGGGGTCAGAACCTGCTGCGACGGAGCCGCACCGGTTACCGGGGGAGTCGATCGATGTTCCCGGTCAGCACCTGCACCGCTTCGCTGTTGTCGGGTTCGGGTAGGGCCGTGGTGGCGGTCTCGGACATCAGCGGTGTTCCTCCGCTGAGGAGGAGAGTAGCGCTGACGGTGTTGCCGTCAGTGTTGATCCCGTACAGGTGGACCGAGTCCGCGACGTGTGCGTTAGCGAGTCGGGCCGCATATTCGATCAGCAGGTCGGCTGCTTCGTCGCCCACCATGAGCGATCTCGACGCGTAGGTCAGATGCTTCGCTCGCCCGACACTACTGGGCGGCACTGGAGGCGGATTCGATTGCCCGTGTTCCGTGGCCTCGCACAGTGAGGCAGAAGGTCCTTCGGCTGCACCAGGGTGCTTCGCTCGGCCGTTCACATGCCGGGTCAGGAGCGGCCCGGTCCTGGCATAGGTGGAGACACTCGCCCGGTCTGGAGGGGATACGAGGACGCATCACCTTCGACGGGCTCGGGCAGCACCTGCAGGCCGCTTGGAGTGTTGGCCGACGCGGCGAGAATGCGCAACCACTCCCGATTGATGAGCGGCTTGTTGCCGGTCGTGTACTTGAAGTGGAGGGGCATGCTCGGGTTGAGCCAGATGGTGGCTCGACCGCCCCCGGCTTGAGGGTCGTTCTGCCAGGAGAAGTAGAACGACTGGCTGAGGCGCAGCTTCTCGCCGATCACGATCTGGAGGTGGGCCAGGAGGCGATCGTCGAAGTCGATGGTACTGGTGGAGTCGTAGGTGAGTCTGCCCATGATGGGCCCTCGGCCCTTTGACGCCTTCCGTTGTCCGGCTCACTCGGTTTCGCGCTCGTAGTACAGGTCGTCGAGGGCGGTGGTATCGGGGTCCATCTCGGACTCGATCGCGGTCGGCATGAGCCGGGACATCCCGTCGGTGACGTGCTGAACCGCGTCGGTGTTGTCCGGTTCCGGCAAGGAGGAGGTGGTCGTCTCGGCCATCAGCGGGGCGCCTTCGCCGAGCAGGAACGTGGCCGTGACGTCGTCTCCGTCGGAGCTGATCGCGTGCACCTCAACGGTGTCGGCGACTCCCGAACTGGCAAGTCGGGCGGAATACTGCAGCAGAAGATCCGCTACCTCGTCCCCGACTAGGAGGGATTTGTCCGCGTACGTCAGATGCTTCATCTCCGGACCTTACGCCTGTGCCCCCGCGCCCCGCGCCCCCCGCGGTGCGGGGTGCCACGACGGAACGAGCGGTGCACCACTGGGAAGGCGGGGCCCATACACCGGGAAAGCTCGGCCGCGCCGTCTCGACCGCGTGATTCTCGCCGGTGCCCGCGCTGTGCCGCTGTCAGAAACGGTGAAGTGGCGGCATGCCGGGCGATACCCGCCCGGTCTGCAGGGGATTCGGGGGAGCACCGCCGACGGCGGGTTCGGGCAGGATCTGCAGCCCGCTTGGGGAGTTGGCCGACGCGGCGAGGATACGCAGCCATTCCCGATTGATCAACGGCTTCTTGCCGGTCGTGTACTTGAAGTGGAGGGGCATGCCCGGGTTGAGCCAGATGGCGGCTCGGCCGTCCCCGGCTTGAGGGTCATTCCTCCACGAGAAGTAGAACGACTGGTTGAGGCGGAGTTTCTCGCCGATGACGATCTGCAGATGAGCCAGGAGCCGGTCGTCGAAGTCGATGGTGTTGGTGGAGTTGTACGTGAGTCTGCCCATAGCGGGCGGTTCGCCTTGAGTGCCTGTGTTTCCGTCCGGGCTACTCGCGCTCGTTGTAGAGGTCGTCGAGGGCGGTGGTTTCCGGGTCCATCTCGGACTCGATCGCGGTCGGCGTGAGCCGGGACATGCCGTCGGTGATGTGCTGGACCACGTCGGTGTTGTCCGGTTCCGGGAGCGTCGAGGTGGTCGTCTCGGCCATCAGCGGGGAGCCTTCGCCAAGCAGGAACGTGGCCGTGACGTCGTCCCCGTCGGAGCTGATCGCGTGCACCTCGAGTGCATCGGCGACTCCGGAGCTCGCGAGCCGAGCCGAGTACTGCAGCAGCAGGTCCGCTACCTCGTCCCCGACTAGAAGGGACTTGTCCGCGTAGGTCAGATGTTTCACCAGTGGACCGTACGTGATCACGTCCAGCCGTTTCTCCGCCCTAGCCAAAATGCGCGGTATGCGCTATGCGCCCAGTCGTCGCGCTCGTTCCAGCCGGCCTGATCAGTGCGCTCGAGCAATTCCACCCGGCCGTCGACGTCGGCGTCTTCGGTGGGTCGTCAGGAAGCACCGAAGGCCCGCCGTGCTCGGGCGAGCCTTCGGGTTTCCGATCGGACGCTACTTCAGGACTCCGCAGGCGACGGGGTCCGTCGCTTCGGCGGGGAGGTTCGGGTCGAGTTCACTCGCTCCTTCCGGGTCGCTGAAGTTGTAGGTGCCGTTTCCGTCGTGGTCCTGTCCGTGGATGACGACGACACCTTCACCGTTCCGCACTGCCTCCGCGATCTGCTTCGCCGTGCCCGTACCCTCGGCTCCGGGGTAGCCGGTGCCCGCGACCGCCGTGAAGCGGAGGTTGTTCTCGCGGTAGTGGTACTCACCGTTCACGGAGACGGGCATCCGGCTGACGTCGAGGAAGCTGGCCGGTGAGGTGTCGCCCTTCGTCGTCAGCGACAGCACGACGGGCCCGTACGCGGGAACGCCTTCGACGGTGTTGAGGCGGCCGTCCCCGTTGGAGTCGAGTGCCGATGTCGGGCATTCGTTAAGAGCCTGTTCGCCGTAGTGGATGTGCTGCGCATGCGGGGCGTGCGGCGTGAGCCCTTCCGCGTGGATCTCGATGGTCTTGATCCGTTCGCGTCGGATCTCAGCCCTGGCGGTGCCGGAAGCGCCGGACCCGTTCAATTCGGTGAGTTCGGCGTGCAGGATGACGTCGCGCTTCGATCCTGAACGGTCGTCGTTGGCCTGAGCAGCACCTGGCACGACGGTTGCGGCGATGACCAGTGCGAGAGCCGATGCACCGAGAGTCATCTTCGAATGACGTTTCACAATTACTCCTTCGTAATAGCAACGGGACACCCGTTGGCAGTCACTGTTCGGAGCGATGGCACGCCCCCGATTGGGGGCGCGCCACTTTCTTTCCCGCACACACGGAATACCGTCCCGAAGTCGCCGTCCGCGGCCGCATCGCACGGGAGCGCGGAAGGACCCCGCAGGTCATCCTTCGCCGGCACCTGTAGCAGGGGCGGCGGTGCTGTTCTCCTCGGCGGCCCAGCGACCGAGAGCGTCTATCGCCTCGCGCAGGGCGAGCCCGCGGTCGGTCAGGTCGTAGGCGCGGGTGTTGTGTCGGAGCGGCAGACGGAACAGGACGCCGGCCGTTTCGAGCTCGCGGAGGCGGGTCGCGAGCATGTTCGTTCCCATTCCGAGGTCGCGCTGCAGATCGCTGTAGCGCTGCGGCCCGTCGAGCAACCGCTCCACGATGAGGAGAGCCCACCGGGCTCCGACGACGTCGAGGGCCGCGGCGAGGTCGCTCACGGAGCCGGATCGACGTCCGGCTTCATCCAGAACGGCGAGTAGTGGTAGCCGTCGGGGTCGTCGAACTGGCGCTGGTACATGAAGGGGTAGTCGTCGGTGTCGCCGATCCGCCCGCCGGCGGCGCCGGCGCGCTCGATGAGTTCGTCGACGGCCTCGCGGCTGCCGAGGTCGAACGAGACCGTCACCTTCGAGGGAGTGCCGGGTCCGCCGATCACCTCCTCGACGCCGCCGACGCTGGCGTACATGTCGCGGCTTCCGAGCATGACGTACTGCTCGGGAGCGATCGCGAAGCAGGACACATTGTGGTCGGACATCTCGGCGTTGAGAGTCCACCCGAGTGCGGTGTAGAACGCGGTCGATTGCTCGACGCTTGCGACGGGGCAGGTGATGAAGAGGCTCATGTGGTCATACTTCCAAAATGAAAGTACGACTGTCAAGGGAGTAAGCCGGACGTCGGTCGACCGGGTCGGTCGCGATGGTCGAGGCGGCCGCCTGGCCCTGGCCCTAATCGGCCAGGTCTCCCGTGGTGACAGAAGCGCCCGGGCTCACGGCGAACCCGACGATCACCGCTGGACGGGGTCAGCGGGCGAGGAGTGGAACACGGCAAGGTCATCGCGTGACGGTGCCGCCTCCCAGTCACCGTCGATCGTGCAGGCGAGGGCCCCGCAGGAGATGGCGACATCGATGCATCGATCGAGGGACGAAGAGAGCGCGGTCTCGGCGAGCCAGCCGGCGACGAACGCATCACCCGCCCCCACGGTGTCGACGACCTCGACGGTCATCGCCGCACGAGTGACCACGCGTTCGCCCTGTGACGCGATTGCTCCGTCGGCGCCGAGCTTGATGACGGCGGTCCCCGCTCCGAGCGCACGGATCGCGTCGAGCTGGACGCGTGCATCCGACGCTCCGGTGAGGATCGCCGCTTCGTCGTCCCCGGCGAAGACGATGTCCGCTCGCGCCGCGAGTGCGCGGTAGGCGGCCGCAGCGTCGCGCCCATCCCGCCACAGTGCGCTGCGGTGATTGACGTCGAAGGACACCCGAGCACCCGCGGCTTTTGCACGATCGATCGCCGTGTGCACCGCTTCGAGCGGCCCGTCCCCGAGCCCCGCCGAGATGCCGGTCACGTGCAGTGTTCGCGCCCGCTCCACGACTCCCGGTGGGATGTCCGACGCGGTGAGCCTGC
Source organism: uncultured Microbacteriaceae bacterium (assembly GCA_947487835.1). GTDB lineage: Bacteria > Actinomycetota > Actinomycetes > Actinomycetales > Microbacteriaceae > Planctomonas. The sequence continues at coordinate 254,226 of CANKXX010000001.1, read as the reverse complement.
TTCCGGCCTGAACCGACCGGTAATAGGTGACGCGGGAGACGCCGGGACGCGGCCGCTCCTTGATCATGAGCGCTGTGGCGGCATCCTCGTCCACGGCGGCATGCACTTCGACACCCTCCGCGCGGATCTCCCGCACGATCAGGGCGCCGAGCCCGTCCGATCCGACCCGCCCAACCCAGGCGGCCGCCCCACCCAATCGCGCCACGCCGATGGCGACGTTGCTCTCCGCGCCTCCGAAGCCGAGAGCGACGCCGCGCACGTGCGCGAGGCGCCCGGGCTGCTCGGGCACGAGCAGCCCCAGGCTCTCACCGATGGTGAGGACGTCGACGCCGGTCATCGGTCCGTGGCCACGGACACGGCCGCCCGGGCCGCCGCGCCCACCGCGACGACGCCCTGGGCGGCGGCTGCGGTGATCCAGCTGCCGCTGGCGGCGAAGACCGCCGGGTGCGCCAGGTGCTCAGCGAGGTTGTCCTGCCGGATGCCGCCGGATGGCATGAACCGGACGTCGCGGTACACGTCCGCGTAGGCCGAGAGCACGCGCAGTCCACCGAACACCCCGGCGGGGAAGAGCTTCAAGCGGGTGAGTCCGAGGGCGATCGCCGCCTGCACCTCGGTCGGCGTGAGCACGCCGGGGACGATCGGCACGCCGGCGTCCCGCACGTACCGCACCACGTCCGCGTCGAGTCCCGGGGTGACGACGAAGGAGGCCCCGGCGTCGAGCGCTTCCCGCGCCTGGGCGACGGTGAGCACCGTGCCCGCGCCGACGAGCAGGTCGCCGCGTTCCGCGAGGCGGCGCACGGCCGGAAGCCCGTGCTCGCCGCGCAGGGCCACCTCGACGACCGGCAGACCGCCCGAGGCGAGGCCGTCGCCGATCACGTCCACGTGACCGGGGTCGGTGACGGAAGCCAGGGGTACGACCCGGTGATCGAACAGGGACGTCAGCGACACCGGAGGCTCACCAGTCATGGACGGTCCCGTCCGTGAGACGGTTCACCGGGAGGTACGCCTTCGTGTACTCGAACGCCGCCGCGGCCTCCTCGTCGAGCTCTACGCCGAGGCCCGGTTGCTCTCCGGGGTGGAGGAAGCCCTCGTCGAAGGTGAAGGTGGTGCGGAACACCTCCAGCGTCCTTTCGTTGTGCGGCATGTACTCCTGGATCCCGAAGTTGTGGATCGCGAGGTCGAGGTGCAGGGCTGCGGCCATTCCGATGGGGGAGATGTCGGTCGGACCGTGGATCCCCGACTTGATGCCGTAGATCCCGGCGAAGTCGAGGAGCTTCTTCATTGCCGTGATGCCGCCGGTGTGGGTGACGGCGGAGCGCACGTAATCGATCAGCCGTTCCGTGATCAGCGTCTGGTAGTCGTGGACGGAGTTGAACACCTCGCCGATCGCGAGCGGAGTCGTGGAGTGCTGGCGCACCAGCCGGAGGGCGGTCTGGTCCTCGCCGGGCGTGCAGTCCTCGAGCCAGAACAGGTTGAACGGCTCGATGTCCTTCGCGAAGCGTGCCGCCTCGATGGGTGACATCCGGTGATGACCGTCGTGCAGCACCCGGAGGTCGGGACCGAAGTCCTCGCGGATCTTCTCGAAGACCGAGGGCATGTGCGCGAGGTAGGCGTGCGTGTCCCAGGTCTCCTCGGTCGGCGCAGTCGCGGCGGACCCGTTGGCGGCGCGCTTGGCGGGCTCGTAGTCGTACCGGACGCCGGGCCCCGTCGCGGAGACGCCGTAGATCTCACCGAGACCGGGAACGCCCGTCTGCACCCGCACGGCCGTGAAGCCGAGCTCCTGATACCCGGTGATGGCGTTCGCCAACGCCTGGTAGTCGGTGCCCGAGGCGTGCGCGTACGTGCGGATGCGCGAGCGGCTCGCCCCGCCCAGCAGCTGGTAGAGCGGCACGCCCGCCTTCTTCGCCTTGATGTCCCACAGCGCCATGTCGACCGCGGCGATCGCCGCCATGGTGACAGGCCCGCGGCGCCAGTACGGCCCGCGGTAGAGGTACTGCCAGGTGTCCTCGATGCGGTCCTCGTCGCGACCGACGAGCGTCGATGCGATGTGGTCGGTGAGATAGGACGCCACCGCGAGCTCGCGGCCGTTGAGCGTGGCGTCGCCCCAGCCGACGATGCCGTCGCTCGTGGTGACCTTGAGGGTCACGAAGTTCCTACCGGGGCTGGTGATCACGACGTCGGCGCGTTCGATGCTCAACTGGGGCGTCCTTTCGGCCAGGTGCGGGGAGCAGGGGGGTCAGATCGCGTCGCGAGGATCGGTCAGGTCGCGGCCGGCGACCTCCGGCATCCAGATCGAGGCGATGAGGGTGCTCAGCGTGAAGATCATGAGCATCACGATGATCGGGATGAACGAGCCGGTGACGGCGGACACCCACGCTGCGGCGACCACCGGGCCGACACCGGTGGCGACGATCGCCGCGATCTCGCGCGCCATCGCGGTGTAGGTGTAGCGGTTCCGCGAGCCGAAGAGCTCCGGCAGCGTGAGGTTCTCGAGCGACGCGAAGCTCATCACGGCGAGGTTGTGCAGGACGACGTATCCGACGAACACCTGGGTCGTGTCCTTGCTGCTGATCATGAGGATCGTGGGCACGATCACGATCAGGGCGACGACGGCCCACACCATGTACATGCGCTTGCGACCGAAACGGTCGCCGAGCAGGCCCGACAGCGGCACGGTGATGAACGCGACGAGCGAGGAGACGATCACCGCGTTCACGCCGATCGTGCGATCCAGCAGGAGGACGACCGTGATGTAGCTGATCAGGTAGGTCTGGATCATGCCGGAGTTGCCGGCCTGACCGAATCGCAGCATGAGCGCGATGGCGAACGCCTTGATGGGCTTGCGGTTGATGGCCTCGATCGCGTGCATGTTGCCGGTCTCGGTGGCGAGCTCGATCGTCTCCTTCTTCGACAGCGCGCGGCCGTCGACGACGTCCTCGCGCTCCTCGAAGACCGGGCTCTCCTTGAGGTTGAAGCGCACCCACACGGCGAAGAGCATGATGACGGCGCTGCCGAGGAACGGGATGCGCCACGCCCAGTCGATGACCTCCTGCTCGCTGTACACCAGCAGGAGCACCGCCCAGAGCCCGGACGCCAGCAGCGTGCCGCAGTTCGTTCCGAGTGCCACGAGGGACGCGATGATGCCGCGTCGCCGCGCCGGCGCATACTCGGCGAGCATCACACCGGCGCCGGAGATCTCCGCGCCGGCGCCGAAGCCCTGCGCGATACGCAGCAGGACGAGGAGGATCGGGGCCAGGATGCCCACCTGCGCGTAGGTGGGGAGCACGCCGATGAGCGTCGTCGCCAGTCCCATCAGCAGGATCGTGTAGAAGAGCACCTTCGTGCGTCCGGTCCTGTCGCCCAGTCGAGCGAAGAAGAACGCGCCGACCGGGCGGGCGACGTAGCCGACGCCGTAGGTCGCCATCGCCGCGACGACCGCCATGGCGGCGTTCTCGTCGGAGAAGAAGATGTCTGCGAAGACGAGTGCGGCGGCCAGCGAGTACAGCTGGTAGTCCATGAACTCCAGCGCCGTGCCGAGCCAGCCGGAGATCGCCGCGCGAACGAGATCACGCACCGAGCGCTTGGACGTGGGATCGGCGACCAGCGTCGCCTGGGTCTGTGACATGAGGTACTCCTTCGGACCGGGGTGGGGGCGTGCGGGAACGGACGTGCGGGGGAGTGAGGTTGGGGGAGTGCGTGCGACGGCTGCCGCCCGGGGCGGCTGCCACCGGCGGCATCGTCAGAGCGCGAGGAGCACCTTCGCGGAGCGGGCGGAGTCGCGTGCGACGGTGAAGGCGTCCACAGCATCGCTCGCGGCGATCACGTGGGTCACGACGGAGTCGAGCGAGTCCGACTCGGCGAGGAGCGCGATCGCGTCGTCGATCTCGGTGGAGAACCGGAACGCGCCGCGCACCGTCAGCTCCTTCGCCAGCATCGGAGCGAGGTTGACGGCGATGTCCGCGTCGGGCAGCATCCCGACCTGGACGATGGAGCCGGCCCGTCGGGCTGCCCGCACCGCGAGGGACAGCGCCACCGGCGCGCCGGAGCACTCGAACACGACGTCGTACGACTCGTCCGGGACGGTGTCGCGGCCGACCAGGATCTGCTCGGACGCACCGAGCGCCGCCGTGCGGTCCAGCGCCTCCTCGCGAACGTCACTCGCGGCGATGGATGCCGCGCCGGCGCGCGCGGCGGCGGCGATGGTGAGCAGTCCGATGGGCCCTGCGCCGGTGACCAGGACGCGCTTCCCGGCGACGTTCCCCGCGAGGGTCACCGCGTGCAGGGCGACCGCGAGGGGCTCGGCCAGGCTGGCGCGGGTGAGCGGCAGCCCCTCGGGCAGTACGCGCACCATGTCGGCGCCGACGAGGAGGTACTCGGCGGCACCGCCCTGGCGGTGCGGCGAGGCCGCCGCGCTGCCGAGGTAGTCGCCGCCTGGACGCAGGTGGGGCCGATCCTCGAGCCCGGGAACGGACGCCCCGTACCGCGCCGGATGCACGGTCACCGGCGTCCCCGTCGCGAGGCGTCCCGAGGGGTCCAGGTCGACGACCGCGGACAGCTCGTGTCCCGGAATCAACGGCTCGCGGATGGAGTACTCGCCGTTGGCCCCGTGGAAGTAGTAGTGCAGATCGGAGCCGCAGATCCCGACGTACTTCACGCTCAGGCGCACCTCACCCTCCTCGGGCTCGGGCCGCTCGGCGTCCTCCCACCGGATGTCCTCCTTGCCGTGGATGGCCAGCTTCTTCATCGGTGCACCCCTCTCGTGGGGATCGGTCGATCGTCGGACGCGGAGATGCTGTCGCGGAGGGCCGCGGCGATGCCGTGGTGGGCGATGGTGTCGACGAGCTCGCCCACGCGCGTGATGAACTCGGTCCTCTCCGCGAGGCCCTGGCCGAAGAGGTGCAGATCGGCGATCGCCCGTCTCGCGAGCTCTCCGCCGTTCCGGGCCGAGGCCGCTACCTCGGTGAGCGGCGCCCGGGCCGCGTCGACCATGGCCCGCGCGTGAGGGCCGGGGTCGAACCCCGGGAGCGGAGCGATGCACGACAGGTACGCGGCCGTGGTCAGGGCGATCATCTGCGGCATCCGGCCGCTGTCGAGGGAGATGAGGGCCGGCTCGGGGATACGCTGCCGCAGCTTGACGGAACCGTCGGTGCCCACCTGCGCGGTGCGGTGGCCCAGCGCGCTGTTCCCCCAGCGTTCGAAGAGCTGTCGCTCGTACGCCCGGATGTCGACACCGGAGGGCACGGTGACGGAGGGCTCGTACTCGTGACGCACGACCGTGACGGCGGCGGCCTCGATGTCGGGTATCGCGATCGCCTCCGAGATCGTGGCGACGCCATGGAGAGCGCCGAGGTAGGCGATGAGGGAATGGGTGCCGTTGAGCAGTCGCACCTTCATCTGCTCGTACCGACCGACCTCGTCCGTGAACACGGCTCCGCCGGCCTCCCAGGCGGGGCGGCCCGCGGCGAAGCGGTCTTCGATGGCCCACATGGTGAACGGTTCGGCGGGCACGGGCGCCTCATCCCACGCTCCGAGCTGCGCCGCCACCGCCTCGCGGAGCTGCGCCGTCGTGGCGGGCACGATGCGGTCCACCATGCTCGACGGGAACGTCACGGCCTGGTCGAGGAACGTGAGGGCCTCCGCCCCCTCGGAGCGGGGCAGTTCGGCGAGGAACTCGCGCACGAGCCGCTCGGTGTGAGCGCCGTTCTCGCTGAGGTTGTCGCAGCTCAGGATCGTCAGGGGAGCACCGCTTCCCGCGGCGCGCCGCTGCAGGCCCCGGGCGAGCTGACCGATCGTCGTCAGGGGCGGCCGCGCGCCGAGGTCGGCGGTGATCCGCGGGTCGGCGAGATCGAGGTGGCCGGTGGACGGCGAGTAGCTGTAGCCGTTCTCGGTCACCGTGAGGGTGACGACCCGGATGCTCGGGGCAGCGATGCGGTCCACGACCCGTCCGGGCTCCTCGGCGGCCACGAAGACGTCGCTGTGCACCGCGGGAATGCTCAGGGAGGTCGACTGCGGCGAGATCTCGGCGACCGAGTACAGGAGGTCCTGCGCGAGCATGGCGTCGACGACGGAGCGCGAGCGGGACGCGACGCCCACGATGCCCCAGTCGCCGCCGGCGGAGCGGAGGGCTGCTGCGGTGTACACGGCCTGGTGCGCGCGGTGGAAGTTGCCGAGCCCGAGGTGCAGTACGCCTGCTGGGGGCGTTGATCCCGCCGAGCCTCTGACATCGGCCCCGAGACGGGGCATGGAATCGCTCATGCGGCGGCTCCGAAACGGTCGGGCCGGACGAGCTCCGGATCAGCGGTGATCAGCATGAGATGATTGTGAACAACTTGTACAAGTTTGTCAAACATTTGCATCGAACGTCTCATGCACAATGATGGAACAGCACCAGCCACTGAAGGACGACTGTGACCGCCACCCTGACCGACGTCGCCCGCTACGCCGGAGTCTCCCTGGCCACCGCCTCGCGCGCGTTCGGAGAACCCGACCGCCTGGCCAGGGGCACGCTCGAGCGCGTGCTGAATGCGGCGGGGGAGCTGGGGTACGCGGCAGCGAGCGCCGCCACCGCGCAGAAGACCATCGGCGTGATCCTCCCCGACGCGGCGAGCCCGGTGTACGCGACTCTCCTCAAGAGCATCCACGCACAAACCTGGCACGGGCGGCACCGCCCGGTGCTGTTCGACACCGACGAGGACGTCCACAGGGAGCGCGAGCAGATCCAGCTGTCGCGGAAGCTCGACGGAATGCTGCTGTGCTCGCCGCGACTTCCCGACGACGAGATCCGGGAACTCGTCGGTGACACGCCGGTCGTCGTACTCAACCGGATCATCGACGGTATGCCGGGGGTCGTGATGGAGACGGGGAGCGGACCTCGGCAGGCCGTCGAGCATCTCGCCGCCCTCGGCCACGGCCACATCGCCTACGCGGCGGGTCCTCGACTGTCCTGGGCGGACTCGCGGCGAGGCGACGCGATCGCGGCCGCCTGCGAGTCACTCGGCATCCGCTTCACCCGTCTCACCAATCAGGCCGCGTCCATTCACGGCGGCCTGGCTGCCGCGGCCACGGTGCTCGCCAGCGGAGCGACCGCCGTCATCGCCTACAACGACCTGGTCGCCCTCGGCATCGACGCCGGGATCGCCCAGCTCGGCAAGAGCTGCCCGGCCGACCTCAGCATCGTGGGGATCGACGACATCGAGATGGCCTCGGTTCGGCAGCCTGGTCTCACGTCGGTGAAGCAGGCCATCGACCGATGCGGGTCGCTCGGAGTCGAGATGCTTCTGCAGGAGATCGCGGGTGACGCGGTGCGGACCCCCGCGAGTCTGGAGGCGCAACTGATCGTGCGCGGCTCCACCGCCCCGCCCCGCCCCGGTCGATCTGACGTCGCGTGACCGACGCGGGCCGCGGGTCGGCCGGAGACGCCGACTACCGGCGGATAGCGAGCGGGTACCGGACCTACCGGCGCCCCGAGCCCGAGTTCGAGACGGCGATCGCGTCCGCTCTGGGTGGCGCGACGACGGTTCTGAACGTCGGGGCAGGAGCGGGGTCCTACGAGCCGACCGACCGAGATGTGACGGCCGTCGAGCCCTCCGCAGAGATGCGCGCCCAGCGGCCCGCCGACCGCGTGCCGGCGATCGATGCGACGGCCGAGCGTCTCCCCTTCCCCGATGACGCGTTCGACGCGGCCATGACGACCTTCTCCGTTCATCAGTGGCACGATCTGGACGCGGGGCTGCGCGAGATGCGCCGCGTGACTCGCGGGCCGGTCATCGTGATGACGTGCGACCCGGACCGGCTCGATCGATACTGGCTCGCGGACTACGCGCCCGAAGTCGTGGGGACCGAGGCCCGTAGATATCCCGCCCTGGACCGGATCGACGCGGCGCTGACCGGAAGAGTCGAGCCTGTCGCCCTCCCGATCCCACTCGGATGCGCGGACGGGTTCAGTGAGGCCTACTACGGCCGCCCGGAGAAGCTCCTGGACCCGGGTGCCCGGAAAGCGAACTCGGCCTGGAGCTTCGTCGCGCCAGAGGTCGAACAGCGGTTCGTCACGCAGCTGAGCGCGGATCTGGAGTCGGGGCACTGGGACCGGAAGTACGGTCGTCTTCGCCAGTCACCCCACTTCGACGGGTCCCTGGTCCTCCTGGTGTCACGGCCGTCCGGCTGACCGCCGGGCATCGAGGAGGCCCCGGTGAAGGGTCTACCTGTCTCCTAGGCTTCCGGCATGGCTCCAGACGTCGACGCTTCGTATTCGCACCGAGCCGCCGAGTACATCGCGCAACTCGGGTCGATGGACACGGTGCACCCGTCCGACGTGCACCTGGTGACCTCGTGGGCCGTGACGATCGAGGGTCCACTGCTCGATGCGGGGTGTGGCCCCGGCCACTGGACCGCCCACCTCGCGGGGCAGGGCAACGACGCCCGGGGCGTCGACGAGGTGCCGAGCTTCGTCGACCACGCGCGACGGGTCCATCCCGAGGTCGCCTTCACGACGGGGAGCTTCGATGCGCTCGCTGACCCGCCCCGAACCTACGCAGGCATCCTCGCCTGGTACTCCCTCATCCATCACGAGCCGGGCGCGATCCGGGTAGCCCTCGAAGAATTCGCTCGCGTTCTCCGCCCGGGTGGCGGACTCCTCGCCGGCTTCTTCCTGGGTCCTGAGCTGGAGCCCTTCGACCATGCGGTGTCCACCGCCTACCGCTGGCCCGCCGACGCCATGGCGGCTGAACTGAGAGGGGCCGGGTTCGACGTCCTGGAGACCCACACCAGGATCGGATCCGGCGTGACGCCTCGCCCTCATGGAGCCCTCGTGGCCCGACTTTCCAGCTGACTGCAGCGTGTGCCCTGGGCGAGCGCGGGTCGCCTAGTGGGCCAGGAAGTCCCGGACGATGTGATCCCATTCCTCGGCGTGAGTCACGTGCAATCCGTGCGGTGCTCCGGCGGCGACGGGCACCTGCGCTGCCGGACGGGCGGCGTGAGTGCACGCGTCCGGGCCTGGGGCGGGAGAGGCGGCGTCTTCGTCTCGGCGAACGACGGCGGTCGCGTGATCGTGTGCCAGGGAGAGGATCCACGCGGCGGCCGTTGTAGAGGTCGCATCCATGAGAGGCGCCGTGCGCCAGATCTCGAGGAAGATGCCGTACACCAATTCCTCGACCTGCAGATCGTCGACGCGGAAGCGCTGAACCAGTTTCAGGACTTGCGGGCAGATCCTGTCGTACAACTCTGCGAACGCATCTTCGTCGCCGCCGGCGATCCGAGTCACCAATTCGTCGTATGACGCCGCGACGCGGTGAGCCGAGTGTCGCGTGCCGCCGCTATCCGCCACGCCTCGGCGTGGTCTGTTCGCCGGAATGATCACAGCACCGTGTCCGCGGCAGGTCGCATAAGGCATTCTCTGAACGGGAGAACACCAACTGTGCCTGATCCAAGCCTGGCCGAGCGGTCAGAGAAGGACGCAGAACTAGCCCTGCTGACGCGAGCGACCGGCAACACACAACGTCTCCTGAGTCGGTGTTGTGTTCTCCACCCTCGCAGACCTTCTCCCTCTCGGATAGTCCACTGTTTAGGGGACCCGCGGGACACGAGCCGGCCCTGTCGCGTGAGCACTTCCGTGATTGTGTCGCGCATTCCTGGCCCCGGTCCCGCCCTTGACGGCAGCGCCGCCGCGGGTCCACTGTGGCGCTACCGAGCGGACTCGACCGCGCGGGTTGCACCGTCGCCCCTCGCTGAACGGCCGGAAATCTCTCTGTGCCGACCGATTCACACCCCGTGCGGACTTCCGGTCCGGCTTCGTCCGCGTCGACCCACGACGGTCTGCGCTCACCCGCGTGATTGGCATCAACATGAACCTCAGACAGAAGATCCTCGGCGCCGCAGCGGTGGCCGCTCTCCTCACCACCGTGGGCCTCGGGTCCGGAGCCATGGCGTCACCGCCGACCGGCACCGTCACCGCCGGGCCGGCGACCGTCGGACAGCTGGACGGAGACAACCACGACCGGCTGCGGGCATCCCAGGACGGCATCCGGCTCAGGACCCGCGTACCCAGCAGCGTGGCGACTTTCGAGCTGACGTACGGCCCGAACAGCGAGTCAGGCTGGCACTCTCATCAGGGGATCGTCGTGGTCGTCGTGAAGTCGGGGTCCGTTGTACGGCAGACCCCGTGCGAGGACCCGGAGACCTTCAGCGTCGGCGACGCTTTCACCGAGGTGGGGTCCCACAACGTCAGCAACCCGAGCAGCATCCCCGCCGTCCTCTCGATCACTCGGATCCTGCCGACGGACGACGTAGGAGAACCGCGCATCGAGGACACTGTGCCGGTGTGTTGAGACCGACGAACCGACTCCTCCTGACTGCCTCTCCCGGCGACGGTGCGAGACAGAACGGCATCCTTTCCGTTCTGCTCCAGCACCGCCGGGCTATCAGCCCAGCGCACTCTTTGCGATTCCCCTCGATTGGATATCGCCGTCAGTTCGTACCAACCGCGGCAACCGCATTCTGTTTTTGCTGAGGTAACGGGTCGAGGTAGAAATGAATGCGTGAAGAAGCTGTATTACGTGAGTGGTCACGTCGTAGTGAGTGACAGCATTTGCGCCGCTGTAATTGATTACGCTCGCGCCCTGGGGGAGACGGACCGATCGGACCTGGTGCGTATTCCCGCCCTGTCGGACGAGGGTGCGCGGGGAGAGGCCGTGCTGCTGATCGGGCCGAGCAGCGAGTTGTTCGTCGCTGCTGCATTGGATCGTGCAGCGGACCTCGACGATGACGAGGCGGTGAACTCGATGCGTCTGAAAATCGCGGCCCTTCGACCGCCGGCGCCGCAGACAGAGGATCGTGCCGCTGTCGAGAGTTACGTGGAGTGATCGACGGTCCGGTCACGGACATGCCGAGCGGCTTCAGGAGCAGAAACGGCCCAGCCCTTCGGGGGGATAGGGCTGGGCCGTCGGCGCGACTGTCAGGCGCGATCGCCCGTGCGCTCACTCGCGGTGGCGGTTCACCGCACACCGCGGGCTAGGTGCTTTCTGTTGTGACGGTCACTGGCCGGGGGGGAGTGCCAGCGACTACGTCGAGGCTATTCGGAGCCCCAAGGTGCTGACATGCCCCTACAACGGGGGGTGAGTGATTCGCTTCGGCTGCAGGTATCATCGCGGCTCACCGCGACGGGACGGCGGTGACCGGTGGAAGCGTCGGTGGGGCCGTGCCGTCTGCGTGCGATGCGACGACGTCCGCCGAGTAGTGTTGCCGGGTGCCCCGGACCCCGCTCGAGCCCGTCCGCGCGGCCCGCCGCAGGCAACTCCGCCCGAGCCAGGCCATCGTCGCCGCCTTCGCCGGCGCGATCCTCGCCGGCACCGCGATACTGATGCTTCCGATCGCGAGGACCGGGCCGGGTGGAGCGTCGTTCCTGGAGGCGCTCTTCACCGCGACATCCGCCGTGTGCGTCACCGGACACGTCGTCGTGGACACGGCCACCTTCTGGTCGCCGTTCGGCCAGATCGTCATCATGGTTCTCATCCAGGTCGGTGGATTCGGGATCATGACGTTCGCCTCGGTCATCGGCCTCGCCGTGATCCGGCGCATGTCCCTCCGCTCGAGGATCACCGCGGCGGCTGAGGCGCACAGCGTCGGCCTCGGCGACGTCTCAGCCCTCCTCTTCGGCGTGATCCGCATCACGCTCGTCATCGAGGCGGCGGTCGCGGTGATGCTGGCGCTCCGTTTCGCTGCCGGGTACGGGGAGCCGATCGGGCGGGCCGTCTGGCTGGGGCTCTTCCACTCGGTGTCGTCGTTCAACAACGCCGGGTTCGCGCTGTTCAGCGACAATCTCATGGGCTTCACCACCGACCCGTGGATCTGCCTGCCGATCGCCGCGTCGATCATTCTCGGCGGCCTCGGTTTCCCGGTGATCATGCAACTGCTCAAGCACGCCCGCCTGCCGCGCGTCTGGACGATGAACACCCGGCTCGTGCTCGCGGGCACAGTCAGCCTGCTCGTGCTCGGCTCGCTCTACATCACCGCCATCGAGTGGGCCAACCCCGCCACCCTGGGCCCGCTGGACTGGCCGGCGAAGCTACTCGCCGGCTTCTTCATGTCGGTCCAGACCCGCACGGCCGGGTTCAACAGCATCGACATCGCGGCCATGGACCCCGCCAGTTGGTTCGGCATGGACGTGCTGATGCTGATCGGCGGAGGACCGGCGGGCACGGCCGGCGGCATCAAGATCACCACCTTCGCGGTTCTGTTCTTCATCCTGCTCACCGAGCTGCGCGGCCAGGGGGCCGTCAACGTGTTCGGCAAGCGGCTGCCGCGGTCGGTGCACCGCCAGGCCATCACCGTCGTCCTGCTCGCCGTCGCTGTCGTCGTCTCGGCCACCGTCGCCCTCATGCTGATCACCGACGTCAGCATGGACCGACTGCTGTTCGAGGTCGTGTCCGCCTTCGGCACGGTCGGACTGTCGACCGGGATCACCGCCGACCTCCCCGTGGCGGGGCAGCTGATCCTGATCCTCCTCATGTTCATCGGCCGGCTCGGACCCATCACCTTCGCGTCGTCGCTCGCGCTGCGGGAACGCCGCATCCCGTACGAGCTCCCTCAGGAAAGGCCCGTCATTGGCTAGGTTCCCGTCCCTCACCCGCCCCCACACGACGCGGATCGCGGAGGCGGACTCCGTCGCCGTCATCGGCCTCGGCCGCTTCGGGAGCTCCCTTGCCCTGGAACTCATGAACAGTGGTGTGGAGGTGCTCGGCATCGACGGCAACGAGGAGGTGGTGCAGACTCACAACACCTTGCTGACCCACGTGGTACGAGCGGATTCCACCAAGGAGGACGTGCTGCGTCAGCTCGCCGTGCACGAGTTCGACCGCGTCGTCCTCGCCATCGGCGGTGACCTCCAGGCCAGCATCCTCACCGCCTCCCTGCTGCTGAAGCTGAAGATCCCGACGATCTGGGCGAAGGCCGTCAGCGACCAGCACGGCGAGATCCTGCAGCAGCTCGGCATCCACCACATCGTGTACCCCGAGAAGGACATGGGACAGCGGGTGGCTCACCTCGTGCGCGGCGCGATGGAGGACTACCTCGAGATCGGCGAGAACTTCGCGCTCGTCAAGACCACTCCGCCGAATTCCATCCTCGGCGTGCCGATGTCGCAGACGGGCGTGCGGGCCAACTACGGCATTACCGTGACGGCGTTTCACCGACCCGGCGCGGGATGGACCTACACCAGCCTTGACACCGTGCTACAGGAGGGCGACCACGTACTTATCGCCGGGGCCCCGGACAGGGTCGAGGCATTCAGTCAACTTCGCTGAGAAGCGGCGGTGCGGTGCGAACAGCACGCAATCTCCGTGAGCGTCTCTGCGGAGTCGGTCGTGGGCTTACCTCATTGAGTGGGTGATGCCATTGATGTGATGCCTATCACGCCGAATCGCCTCGAGGCAGGGATGAATGATTCTCGGGAGCCATCGCATTCCGGAAAGTGCTTTGTGGTCGACTCATCGTCTGATAAGAAAAGGCGCGTGACTTTCAACGACGACAGCACGCGCAACCGCAGCGGCCGATCGGCCGCCGACGCCTTCCCCGCCAAGCACCTCAGACGACCCGAGGTGCGCGATCTACCGGACGCGCCGGCGAAGTACCGCAAGCTGATCGGTCCCGGGATCATCGCCGCAGGGGTGGGGCTCGCGTCGGGGGAGTTCATTCTCTTCCCCTATATCGCGTCGCAGGTCGGCCTGGTGTTCGTCTGGGCAGCGCTGGTCGGGTTGGTGACGCAGTACTTCATCAACCTCGAGATCGAGCGCTACACCCTGGCCACCGGCGAGACCGCCCTGACCGGGTTCAGCCGCTATTGGAAGCACTGGGGTCTGGTCTTCGCGCTGCTGACCTATTTCGCGAATCTCTGGCCGGGGTGGGCGACCAGCAGCGCAACCCTCGCGTCCTACGTGTTCGGCGGCACACCGCGCTACATCGCCATCGGCATGCTCGTTGTGATCGGCTTGATCCTCACCCTGGCCCCTGTCGTCTACGTGGCCCTTGAACGCGCCCAGATGATCAAGGTCGCCGCCGTGATGCTGCTCTTCGTGGTCGGCGCGATCGTTGCGGTCGGAGCCGAAGCCTGGGCCGATGCGCCGCAGATCATCACCCGGCCGGGCATCCCCATCGAGCTCGGGATCGCCACGCTGCTCGGGGCGCTGGCGTTCGCCGGGGCTGGCGGTGGGCAGAACCTCGTGCAGTCCAACTGGATCCGGGACAAGGGCTTCGGGATGGGCGCGTACGTGCCGCGGCTCGTCAGCCCGATCACCAACAGGCCCGAGGCCGTGCAGCCGACCGGTTACGTGTTCGAGCCGACCGAGGCGAACCTCTCGCGGTGGAAGGGGTGGTGGAAGTTCGCGAACCTCGAGCAGATCTTCACCTTCGTGCTGATCACCTTCCTGACCATCGTCTTCACCTCACTGCTCGCCTACTCCACCGTGTTCGGCCGGGACGGGCTGGAGAACAGCATCGAGTTCGTGAAGACCGAGGGTGACGTGCTGGGGGAGCGGGTCGGCTCCTGGTTCAAGTACTTCTTCTGGATCATCGGGTCGTTCTCGCTGTTCGCTGCCGCACTGGGCATCGTCGACTACACCAGTCGGCTCGCCGCGGACGTGCTGAAGACCAGCTACGTCCCCAAGGCCAACGAATCGAAGCTGTACGCGGGCCTGGTGTGGGGTCTGGTCGCCGTCGGTGTTCTCGTGCTGCTGGTCGGCTTCGACCAGCCGCTCGTCCTGCTGGTGATCGCGGCCGTGGTGGGCGGCTTCATGATGTTCATCTATTCGGGTCTGCTGATCCTGATCAACCGCAAGACACTGCCTCGGGCCATCCGCATCCGCGGATTCCGGCTCGGAATGCTGGTCTGGGCGATCCTGCTGTTCGGAACACTGTCGGTGCTCACCTTCCGGGCCCAGATCACCGTTCTCCTCGGCGGCTAGTTCCCCTGAGGTGATATCAGCGTCACGCCGGGGACGCGGGGACGGTTATGCGCATTACGGTCTTCCTCTTGCCGAGGTGGCGCTCGAACGTGAAGCCCGCCTTCTCGAACATGGCCCTCGTGCCGTTGTGCAGGAACGAGGACGAGGTCTTCTTGCCGGGAACGAGCTCGTTGGGGAACGAGACCACCTCTCCTCCTCCGGCATCCGCAATGAGCTGCAGCGCGCCATCGAGCGCCTCCCGCGCCACCCCCGCCCGGCGGTGGTCGCGGTCGACGAAGAAGCACGTGATACGCCACGGAGCCGGCTTCGTCTCGCCCGCGTCGTATTCCTTGCGGTGGTAGATGCCCGGCAGTTCAGTCGGGCTGCCGTACTCGCACCACGCGATCGCGTCGTCCCCGTCGAAGACGAGGGCAGCATGGGCGATGCCCTCCCTCACAAGTCGCTGCTTGAACGTCGGACCGTCGTGCTCGCTTTTCACGGTGTCCTTCGTGTCCCCATGGAAATACGAGCAATAGCGTCCGCCCCACACGCCGTTGTGCTTCTCCGCCAGCGCCAACCACGCAGGAAAGGTCTCGGAAGTGAGCGGCTTGATCACATGCATGGAATGCCCGCCAGTGCTCCCTCGACCCGGGCGACCTGTGCGTCCGTTTGTATGTCCACGTCGAACACCTCGCCTTCGAGTCCGCGGCGGCGCTGGAGCCCGTCATCCCGAAGGTCGGCCGCCGTGTGCCAACAGTAGATCGGATGCCCCTCCGGTTATCAAGCAGTTCAGCATCTCGAATCGCGGCTTACGAGTGCGATCAGCAGGATCGATAGCCTGCCGGTGAGCGAACACCAGCCCCACCAAGGAGGACTCCCCATTGACCACGAGCCCGGGCCCCATGGATTTCGCATTCACCGGCGTCATCGGCGTGACAATCAAGGGCGACCTCTGGTCGTGCGTCGAGGTTCCCGGCTCGGTCGACCTGTTCGGCACGGGTAAGGCCGTGAAGGTCGTCGCAACCATCGACGGCGAGCCGGTTACAGCAGGTCTGCTGCCCACCGGATCGGGCGGGCACATGCTCTCGATCAGCGCGAAACTGCGGAAGAGGCTCCGCAAGGAGCTGGGTGATCCGGTCACCGTTCACCTGTCGGAACGCCTGACCTGAGCGGGCAGCGCGGAATCGGGCACCTACTCGGCGCCCGTGCCTGGCGGCGGCTCCCACCCGGGGGTGACCAGCGACACCGCCCATTCGGCACCGTCGGGGCCGGTCACGTGGAGAGCGACATCGGGCCCGGAAGACGTCACGGGGAGTCTGGTGACCGACCCGCAAGGGAGATCGGACTCCGCGAGCACAGCGTCGGAACTCTGTGACGGACCGTCTTCACCGGATCCCGTGGCGGTCAGGTGCACGATCGCGGCGCCCCTGCAGCTACCGAGCAGCTCGTACGTGCCGGTGGGAACGCTGTCCAGCACGAACAGCGTGTCGTCCTGGTCGCCGGACGACCGGATCCCTCCGCCAGCCGCTCCGGCAGGACTGCGAGGGTCAGGGGGAAGTGCGGACGTCCGGCTCGACCATCCATCGTCGGGCGAAGTCGGGGCAACGGGTTCCGTGCAGCCCGACATCGAGGACGCGATGACCACCGCGGCAAGGGCGGCGCTGATTCTCGCGACTCGGAGCATGAGCCAAGAGTGGACCGCGCCACCTGCAGCCACAACCGTGAATCTGGCAAGAGGGTGTTTCAGCCCATCCACCCGGTAGCCGCTGTCAGGAGGCGAGCGCACGGAGGAATGCCCCACGCAGGATCGGTGATCGGAGCTGTCTCGCGGTCACCGTCGCTCGACGAGGGCCGCCAGCCGAGCCAGGTCCTCCTCGACAAGGCGCGCATCGGCGCGGAACTGCTCGTCCGACATCCCGGGTCGCTGAAAGAGCGTGAATGCGATCTCGCTGCCCCCGTCGTTGGGGATCACCCGCAGCGCGTTGTGCACGACGGTGCCGTCGGGCAGGGTGACGTCGTGATCGAGGATGCCCGACCCAGCCGGACCGGTGAAGGCGACCTCGACGACTCCCATCGGTGAGTCCGCGTACCAGCGCTCGGATTCGAGTCGGATTCCCGAGCTGAGCCCCGCCGCCCACAGGGGCAGCTTTCGAGGGTCCCCGGCAACGAGGACGACCGCAGCGACATCGGCATCGATCGACCGCGAGATGTGCAGGACTGGCCAGGTCATGCTCGAAAGATATCAGCGGCGCCACCTGAATCTCACTGTCACCCCACGCCCGATCCGGTGCCTGGATGCAACGGGCGCGCACGTGCGCGATAGCGGCGCGGCTCGCGTCCGAGCCGTCCTCGCTGGCTCGCCCCGGCGTCGACGTGCACCCGGCTGCAGGGGTCAGGGTGTCGTGGCGAGGCGCTGCAGGGCTTCGATCGCCCGGGCCGAGGCCGCGCCGGTCTCGTCCCGCCAGCGGAGGAAGATCCGGTCGAAAGCAGCCGCGCCGATCCTGATCGCGTCGCGACCCTTCGGCGTGACGGTCAGGTTCTTCCTCCGCGCATCGGCCGAGTCGGACTGGCGGGTCACGTAGTCCAGCGCCTCGAGCGTGCAGACCCGCCGGTCGTCGCGTGACACGACGCGCAGCTCGATGGTCGCGTCGATCTGTGCGAGGCTCCGAATGTAGACGACCGATCTGCACCTTCCCCCGGCGCGCCGCCTGCCGAGCCGCTGCTCAGGAGGACGCTGAGTGCCGCCGGTCTGCCGGTGACCGGGCACTTCGTTCCGAAAGCAGGATGGACCAGCCGCGCGTGGGTCGGTGACGAGTACGTCGTCCGGCTGAGCAATGGCGAGGCCCGCGACGCGTACGGCCACGAAGCGGACGTCGTCGCCCTGCTCGCGGGCAGCGACGTGCCGCATGCTCGCCATGTCGCCCATGGCGCCGGTCCGGACGGGTCGTGGTACGTCTCCGAGCGCCTGCCCGGCAGGACGCTGCACGAGGTGTGGCCTGGAGCAGACGCGATCACGCGGCACGATATCGTCGAGAGCCTCGGCGTCGCCCTGCACGCCCTCCACCGCGTACCGGTACCGGCGGACCTGCTGCCGCCCTGGCTCGGCGACGCGCTCCGTGGGGACCGTGGCCCGCGTATCACCCGCCGGTCGTGGGAGCCGTGCTCGAGCAGGTCGAGGCGGCCCGGCTGCCGCACGTGCGCGACTCCGGCCTGCTCGATGACATCGCCGTCTGGATCCGCGAGCGGGTGCCACTGTTCGGCGCCGACGTTCCGGTGCTCGTCCACGGCGACCTGCACGGATCGAACATCATGGTGGACCAGGGACGTGTCACCGGGTTCATCGACTTCGCCGAGGCGCTGGCTCAGCCCGCCGATGCCGAGCTCGACACCATCCTGCGCTGGTGCGCGAGGCCGGGGGAGTTCCCGCCCACGCCCGTCGAACAGGGGCTCGACCGGGCCACGCTCGTCGAGGTTCCCGGCTGGTTGCGCGACGTGTACCCGGAGCTGTTCGGCGGTGAGCGTCTCCGCGACCGGCTGAACTTCTACGACATGTACGTGGAGATCGCGATCTACGCGCACCACCCCGAACCTGATGTGCGCGCCCAGGCGCGGGACCGCGTGGTCCGCCTGCTGTCCGGGCACAACCATCTCGACGGACTCGCGCCGTTCTGCGCGGCCCGCGGAACGGGACTGCGCCGGGACCGGAGCACCGGGAACTGACGGGGGCGATATCGCGCTTCAGTCCTCGAACCATCGCACCGCGGTGGTGCCGTCGTGGGACGTCCAGGTGCCACGGACGCGTCCCCCGACCAGGGCGAGATTCGCCCCGCGGGTGACCACGGCGCGGTGCTCCGCCGGCACAATGGACGGGTCTGCCGTCCCGGCACCGAGGACCCATTGATCGAGACCCGGAAGGAGTACGACCCGGTCGGACTCCTGCGCACTGCCGATGGCGTCGGCGTCCTCGGTACGACACAGCACCTCGGCTCCCTCGATGGAGAGCACCGCCAGCTCGTCGGCCATCTGGTCGATCCATCGCGCGATGCGCTTCCGTCCCGCGCTCAGCCCCTCGCCGAGCCAGTAGTGGATCCGATCCGGTGTGGCGGGCCCGTAGGCCCCGAGGTACGCGCGGATCGCTCGCGGGCCGGCGTCGTCGAGTTCCGCGATGCCGGCCCAGCCGGGAACGGACTCGAGCAGCCGGAAAGTTGGAGCGCCGTGCGAGGGACCGAAGCACAGGTCACCCTGCCAGCCGAAGGGCTTGAGGAGGGTCTGGGATCTGTCGGTGAACGCCGGAAAAAGGTGCCGGTACGCGGGATCCTCCGCGACGGCCGAGGCCAACTCGTGCTGCGTGAGGGGTCCGCCGCGGAGCGCCTCCCGCACGGTCGCTCGCAATCGGGTCCAGTCCTGCGGTTCGAGACCGTAGTGCTTCCGCCAGCTCGGGAGTTCCCACTGCCGGCCGGCGCAACGGATGGCGAGGTGCACCGAAGCCGACGACGTCGTCATCAGATGCGTCGCCCCGCGGAACGCGTAGGTCACGAAGACGCCGCCCGCCGCGATCGCAGCGGCGACCGCGTCCTCCTCCGGGGCGTCGAGTCGCACGCGGATCGCCGCCCCGGCATCCCCTGACCACGCCGGCACCGCGACGAGTCGGTCGACGACCGCCCGCACCGATTCGGCGGCACGCTCGTCGAGGTACTGGCGACCGAGCCGCCAGCTCAACGCCGAAGCCCACGTCACAGGCATAGCTGCAACCTAGCCCGGTCCGCTGCCCGGCGGACTCGGTGCGCCGGCCGGCTCGGCTGGCTCCCTATTGTGTGAGCTACCGATTTCCCTCCCCGAGGTGCAGGCTTCGATCATGAGTGGACGGGTGCGCCGGACCCTGCTCGTGCTGCATGGTCGTGGCGGACTCGCGGGGGACCTCCCGCAGATCATGGAGGCCGTTCCCAGCGATTGGCGGACCGTGGCGCTGCAGGGCCCCGTGCCGCTGAACGGGCGCTACCAGTGGTTCCAGGTCCAGGACTGGTCACTGCCCGGGCCATTGTCGACCGACGTCGCGCCAGCCGCCGATCACGTTCTCGATTGGATCGAGCGAGAGGCTGAGCGCGCGCCCGTCGGGATCGTGGGGTTCTCGCAGGGGGCGGCGACGGCCCTTCACGCGCTGCGGCGCGCACCCGACCGGATAGCCTTCGTGGTCGCGTTAGCGGGCTTCACGACCTTCGACGGTGAACGCGGCGACGCGAAGTTGACCCGCCTCCGCCCGCCCGTGCTCTGGTGCCGTGGCGATGAGGACGAGGTGATCGCCGCCGACGACGTTCGGCGTCTAAGTGAGTTCCTGCCCACGCACAGCACCCTGAAGGAGCGGATCTACACCGGCGTGGGGCACAAGGTTCCGTCGCCGATGGTGGCGGATGTCACGCGCTTCCTGCAGGAGCAGGCGCGTCGACTCGACCACAGCCGACAGGGAGGCTGACACGAAGGGCATCGGCGACACTGCTCCTCGAGCGTTCCGGTGAGTCGCCGCCGCCTTCCTCATGCCCGAGCGATTGGCTACACCCGCGAGCGCCCTTTCTGTGTTGCGCCCGCCCGTCCCGCAGTGGGACGGTGACCTATGCGAAGGAGCCTGCGAGACGGAGCGTTGACCGGGGCGATGTACCTGGCGGTGATCGGGGTGTTCCAGCTTCTCGGTGGCGACTTCGACCTGACGGTCGCGCTCGTCGCGGCGGCGATCATCCTCGCGCTTCGCATCGGGTGGGCGTGGTACCGGGAGCTCCGGCGGCGACGGCGGAAGGCGACCCAGCACCCGTAGGCCGCTCGGTCGCCGGGCTCCGCCTCACCACACACGGCGGGAGAGGGAAGTGACAACGCCTAGGCGACGGCGTGCGTCACGCCTCCGATCGCGACTCCGATGAGGGTGGTCCACGCGATGATCGCGAGCCCCTGCCAGAACAGCACCCGTGCCTTGCTCACTCCGGCGCTCGCGAGCATGGTGGCGGTGAACTGGGTGGGCAGCAGCAGCGGACCCAGCAGGCTCACGCCGGGCACGCCGTAGCGATCGAGAGCGCGCTGGAACTTCGCCCTGCGAGCCGAGGTCCTGCCGGGCTCGTCGTTCTCGGTGACGGGGTCGGTGATGACCGACGTGGCCGCTCCTCCGCGTCCATCACCGACGAGCACGCTCTGCCGGCCGGCCATCGTTCGGCGACGCCGGGAGACGATCGCGGATCGAGCACTCGAGCTCGCGACCACGAGCACGGCGACGCAGAGGAAGTTGCCGATCGCGCCCGCCGCGATGGCCACCGCGGGGTGGAGCCCGCCCACGATCCCGATCGCTGCCGCCCCCTCGCCCTCGATGAACGGAACCGCCCCGGCGAGGGCGATGATGAGGGGCTGGAGGACCTCGGGCACCTGTGCCGCCAGCTCTTGGAAACGTGTGATCAGATCCATGACAGTTGCTCCTGTCGATTACGGGGGAGGACTGGTCGACCTCGCCGCTGTGATACCCAGCCCACCGCATGGCTGTCGCCACCGGCAGTGTCGGGGTGTCACCGATTTCGGTGCGTTCCACCCGTCGGATCCGTGACATCTGTCACGGATCTATGGTGGGGGCATGACCGAACAGGCCGACGCTCGCCCCGTGGGAGGAGCGTCGTCGGTGCCGATCCGCAGGGTCACGGCGCGTGGCGTCACGGCGACCTGGCTGTACACGGTCTCTGCCATCGTGTTCTTCGAATTGATCGTCGTGCTCGTCTGGGGCGCGACGCTCGCTCAGACAGGGTTCGACCGCGCTGCGGTGATAGCCGTCCTCGTCGGCGGGCTGGTCTGGATCCTCTCCACCGCCCCGTTGCTGCGCGCCTACCGGCACCGCACAGGCGAGGCCACCGCGGTCGATTGGCGCAGCATCCTGCTGCCTCTGGGCGTCGCCGTGGCGTACGGCGTGCTCGGCTGGACGCTCTCGGGTCTCTGGGTGCTGCTGATGCTGCCCCTCGCCCAGTCGCTGCAGTTGCTCGACTGGCCGCGGTCGGTACGGGCCCGCATGGTGCTGGTGGTCACTGCTCTGCTGGTCGGGCTCTGGGTCGTCGACGTCAACGTCGTCTTTCCGGAACCGGCACTGTCGGCCGTCGGGGACCGCTACGTGGCCGGTGTGTTCTCGATCCTCCTGCCGTTGACGACAGTGATGTCCCTGTGGTGGTGGGACGTGCTGATCGCCCTCGACCGTGCCCGCATCTCCGAGGCGCGGCTCGCGGCAACCCAGGAGCGGCTCAACGTCGCGACCGATGTGCACGACCTTCAGGGACATCATCTGGAGGTCATCGCCCTCCAGCTCGAACTCGCGGAACGACTGCTGCACGCCGACCCCGGTGCCGCCCTCGAACAGCTGCGGGCCGCCCGTCTCAGCGTCGACGAGGCGCGGCAGGGCACCCGCGACCTCGCGACCCGGTTCCGCTCCGTTCCCCTGCCCGACGAGCTGGCCAACGCGCGCGACCTGCTGCGCGCCGCGGGGATCGCGGCAGACACGGTCGTCGCCCCTGACGCGGGCAGCGCTCCGGCGTCGGTCTTCGGACCCGTCATCCGCGAGACGACCACCAATGTGCTGCGGCACGGTGGCGGAAAGCAGGCCCGCTTGACGCTGACTCGGCACGGGGACCACTGGCGGTACGAGATCTGCAACGACGTCGTTGCAGCCGAGGCGCCGCCCACCCAGCCGTCACCCGCGCCCGGGTCGTCGTCGGGAAGCACGAGATGGGGAACCGGTCTCGAGGGCATGGCCCGGCGGGTCGGCGACGCCGGCGGATCGCTCGAGGTGATTCCCGGTGCGGCCGACTTCACCGTGATCGTGACCGTACCGGCAGACGCGGAGTTCCGGGGATGAGCACCGGGACGAGCTCGGACGGCGCTGCAACTGCCGCGTCCCGTCGCATCCGCGTGCTGCTCGCCGACGACGAGGCGATGATCCGCTCGGCGCTGGCGGCCCTCCTCCGCCTGGAGGGCGATATCGATGTCATCGCGGAGTGCGCCGACGGCGAGCAGGCCGTCGCCGCGGCCGAGAAGCTGCACCCCGACGTCTGTCTGCTCGATCTCGAGATGCCCGGCCTCGACGGGGTCGAGGTCGCCGCGCGCCTGCGGCGCACGATCTCCGCCCGGTGCGTGGTGGTCACCCGGCACGCCCGCCCAGGGGTACTGCGGCGTGCACTCGCGGCAGGGGTTGCGGGCTTCCTGCCGAAGAGCCGCGACGCCCGCGAGGTGGCGGCCGTCATCCGGCGAGTAGCCGCGGGAGCCCGGTACGTGGATCCCGAGATCGCGGCGGATGCGCTGAGCGATGAACGCTGTCCCCTGACCGATCGCGAACTCGATGTGCTCAGGGTGGGGCGTCGCGGAGAGACGACCGCCCAGATCGCCCGCGAGCTCGCGCTCGCTCCCGGCACCGTCCGCAACCATGTCTCGGCGATCCTCGCCAAGCTCGCGGTCGAGACCCGGCAGCAGGCGGTCCTCCTGGCTCAGGAACGCGGCTGGATCTAGGCGCGAGGTCCCCGGCTTCGGTGACGGCCCTGCCCGGCATCGGAGGGTACTACTCCTCCGTAGACTGGCCGTTCAGGGAGGTTCGACGACATTGCCGACCACGCGACCGGGCGAGCCGGGATCACAGCGCCGCGTCCTCATAGCCGGATGCGGCAAGCTCGGAACGCTCCTGGGGGAGCGACTGGTGGCGAGCGGCGCGACGGTGTTCGCGCTCCGCCGGAACACCGCCGAACTCCCGGCGGCCTTCACGGCCGTGGCCGCCGACCTCAGCCACCCGCTGCCCGCGCCGCTGCCGGACGTCGACGAACTCGTCGTCACCCTCACCCCCGGCTTCTCCGTGAGCGCCGACCGCCCGGACGACTACCTGGTGAAGATCGGGAACCTCGCCGCGGCGCTGCCGACCCGTCCCCGTCGCGTGATCTTCGTGTCCTCCACCCGCGTCTTCGAAGGACGGACCGACGGACGGCCGATCACCGAGGAGGACGCACCCGCACCGGTCACCGAGCGCGGCCGCCTTCTCCTCGACGGCGAAAAGCTCGCCACCGAGCTTCTCGACGCGTACATCGTCCGCCCGGCGGGAATCTACGGACCCGGCCGGGAGATGCTTCTCCGCACCGTGATCGACGGCACCCCGGTCGACTACACGCGGCGGACCAACCGCATCCACCAGACCGACCTCGCCCGCGCACTCGACGTGATGCTCCGGGAGCCGGAACCGCCGCGCCTCCTGCACGCCGTCGACCAGAGTCCCGCCCTCCTGGGCGATGTGGTCAACTACATCGCCCACCGGCTCGGACGTCAGCCACCTCCGCGTACCGAGCCCGGGGCCCCCTCCGGCACCGTCCTCGACGGCGCCCGCCTTCTCGCGCTGCTGGGAACCCTCGAGTACCCCACCTTCGAAGCCGGCTACGAGGAGATGACCGAGGCCCAGCACCGCGCCCTCGGCTGACCTCCTGGTCGCAGGGTCAACCGTCGCCCGGTCACCCGGGTGTGGCGGCGACCGGCCCGCGCGGGTGACGGGTCGACGCCGCACGTGGCCGGGCGCTAGCGCCCTGCCGCCTCCGGGCCGTAGCATCCGGAGAGTTCGGTCCATCCTGGAGGAGGCCTCACGTGACGCAGCACACGCTCGAGCTACCGGAAGTCGATCTGGTCTACGACGTCCATGGGCCTCTGCCCACCGCGGACGGTCGCCCGCCCCTGGTGATGATCGGCCAGCCGATGGATGCGAGCGGCTTTCAGGCCCAGGTGGCGCTGTTCGACGACCGCACCGTCGTCACGTACGACCCGCGCGGCCTGGGCAGGAGCACGCGCAAGGACGGCGGCGTCACCAACGAGCCCGAGACCCAGGCCGAGGACGTCCACGCCCTCATCGAGGCGCTCGGCGCCGGACCGGTGGACATGCTCGCCAGCAGTGGCGGCGCCGTGACCGCGCTCGCGCTGGTCACCGCACATCCGGACGACGTGGCGACCCTGGTAGCCCACGAGCCGCCGATCGACTGCGTCCTCCCTGATGTGCACGCCGTTCAGAAGGCCCGCGCGGCCTACACGCGGGTGTACCAGGACAAGGGCTGGGGCGCCGGCATGGCCGCGTTCATCGCCATGACCTCCTGGGAGGGGGAGATCACGGAGGAGTTCCTCGCCCGACCGGCGCCCGATCCGGCCGCGTTCGGGATGCCGACGGAGGACGACGGCACACGGGAGGACCCGCTGCTCTCGGAGCGTTCCTGGGCGGTGCCCCTTTACGAACCGGACCTCGAGGCGCTGAGAGCGGCGCCGACCCGCATCGTCATCGCGGTCGGGGAGGAATCGCTGGAGGTCTACACCGGTCGGAGTGCGATCGCCCTGGCCGACCGGCTCGGCCAGCAGGCGACGATCTTCCCCAGCCACCACGGCGGCTTCATGGGTGGCGAGTTCGGTTACGCCGGCCAGCCGGAGGCCTTCGCGGCCAAGCTCCGCGAGGTGCTCGACCAGCACTAGCGTCTGGGCCCGCGGTCGATCGGCGTGGGGAGTCCGCGAGCTACGCACCGAGAGCGGACCGCGCGGTGCGGCGCGCGTGAGCACTCAGGTCGCTCCCGCGGCGAGCGAGGAAGTCCTCGAGCACGACGGGGTCGACACGTCCGATCTCGCGGAGCGCCACGCCCACGTTGGTCTGCACCAGGTGCTCGGGATCGGCAGCGAGTACCTCGCAGAGTGCGAGCGGGTCAGCGAGGTCTCGCGCGCGGATGATGGAGAACGCCGCGGTGATCGCCGTCCGCCGGTGCCACCGGTCGGATGACGCGGCGAGCTCGAACAGCACATTGCGGGGTCGGTCGAGAAGATATGTCCCGACGACGCGCGGCGCGGCCCTATCGATGTAGTCCCACGTGTTCATCGCGTCGAGATTCCGCATCCACACGCCGTACAGCGCTTCCCGATCGGCATCCTTCGCTCGTGCCCGGAAGTCGAGCACGCTGACCCCCACCATCTTCAGCTCGTAGACCCCGGACGTCAGCAGGCGCTCCACCTCGACGAGCGGCATCCCCGCATTGCGCTTCGCGATGTCGAACACGGTGCCCATCCGGACACCGATGACCTGAGTCACGCCGTCGGTCATCCGCCCGCGGATCTTGGCCGCCTCGACGTCCGACGCTGCCGACTCGAGCTCACCACGCACCATCTCCAGGTCGCTGTCCACGTCCTCATCGTGGCCGTGATGCGCTGCTTTGTCCACGACGGCGTGGTTCCGGGATCGGTGGACCACTCAGGGAGTACCCAGCAGGCCCGGTATCCTGGTTTCCATCAAGGGGAGTACTCCCGTCTGTGATTGACCCGTCAATACGGCTGCATCGAAGCATCCCGGGTCAGCGGTCCCGATCCACCGGGACGGAAGAGACCTTGGCGTGTTCATCGACCGCCCACCCCTTGGAGTACCCCTATGCAGGTTTCGCCCCTGATCTGGATCATCACGATCGCCGTGACGGTCCTCTTCTTCGTGTACGAGTTCTTCGCCCACGTGCGCAAACCCCACGAGCCGTCCATCGCCGAGTCGGCGCGCTGGTCGGCGTTCTACATCGGTCTCGCCCTGCTGTTCGGGGTGGGGATCGGCGTGACGTCGGGATGGACCTTCGGCGGGGAGTACTTCGCCGGCTACCTGACCGAGAAGGCCCTGTCGATCGATAACCTCTTCGTCTTCCTCATCGTGATGGCCGGATTCGCGGTGCCGAAGATCTATCAGCAGAAGGTGCTGATGATCGGCATCATCATCGCTCTCGTGCTGCGAGGCGGCTTCATCGCGATCGGGGCGGCTCTCATCGAGAACTTCTCCTGGGTCTTCTACATCTTCGGCGCCCTGCTGCTCGTTCTCGCCTACCGCCAGGCGTTCGGCAGCCATGACGCGAACCCGGCCGACGGCAGGTTCATGACGTGGGTGCGCCGCGTGCTGCCGATCACGGACGACTATCACGAGGACAGGCTGACCGTGCGAAAGGACGGCACGCGCTTCGTGACGCCGATGCTGCTCACGATCATCGCGATCGGGTTCGTCGACCTCATCTTCGCGGTCGATTCCATCCCCGCGATCTACGGTCTGACCGACGAGGCGTACATCGTGTTCACCGCCAATGCGTTCGCGCTCATGGGCCTTCGGCAGCTGTTCTTCCTGATCGGCGGACTGCTCGAGCGCCTGGTCTACCTCGCGCAGGGCCTCGCCGTGATCCTCGCGTTCATCGGGGTGAAGCTCGTGTTCCATGCTCTGCACGTGAACGAGCTCCCGTTCATCAACGGCGGCGAGCCGCTGCTCTGGGTGCCCGAGATCCCGATCTGGTTCTCGCTCCTCTTCATCGGCGCGACGATCGCCGTGGCGACGGTCGCGAGCCTGCTGAAGACCCGCGGTGACCGGGGCAAGAACGACCCGGAGTCGATCGAGGGCGAGGACGCGATCATCGCCGGCTCGTCCCGCGACGGTTCCTGATCTTCGCTCTGACCCTCACCCGGACACCTCGCGCGGACGCTCAGCGCGAGGTGTCCGGAGTGCCGGTCGCCTGCGCGGGGGAGGGGCCGCTGCTCGCGGCCCAGCTGGCGAGCAGTTGCAGGCCGTCGTGCGAGCGGGACGCGACGGGAGCCGTGAACACGAGCATCTGAAGTCCGCGCTCGGACGTGAGGTCCATCGATTCGTAGTCGAGGTCGAGGTCGCCGACGACGGGGTGGTGGATGCTCTTGACGCCCGTACGGTGCTCGCGCACGTCGTGGGCTGACCAGAGCTTCCGGAAGAGATCGCTCCGGGTGGAGAGCTCCCCGACGAGGTCGCTGAGCTGCCTGTCGTGCGCGTTTCGGCCGGCCTCGCGGCGCAGGAGCGCGACCATCTGACGGGTGTTCCCGGCCCAGTCCCGATAGAAGGCCTGGGCTCGTGGGTCGAGGAACACGAAGCGGGCGGCGTTCATCGGCTCCGGTTGGTCGGCGAACATCTCGGAGAAGAGGGCGCGTCCGAGCAGGTTGGTCGCGACGCAGTCGAGGCGACCGTTCTGCACGAATACGGGCACCGTGGACATGGCGTCGATCATCTGCTGCGTAGCGGGACGGATCGCGAGCTTCCGCTGGACGGGCCGGCGTCTCTGGGGGTGAGCACCCGCATTCGCGGTGCGCACCAGGTCGAGGAGGTGGCTGTGCTCGGCCTCGTCGAGCTGCAGTGCTCTGCTGATGCCGTCCAGCACCGCCTCGGACACCCCGCTGGCGTTTCCGCGCTCGAGGCGCTTGTAGTACTCGGAGCTCATCCCCGCGAGCAGCGCGACCTCCTCGCGGCGCAGGCCCGGCACCCGTCGGCGGCCGCGGAAGTCCGGCAGACCGGCCTGCTCGATGGTGATGCGCGCGCGCCTCGTCGTGAGGAACTCGCGGATGTCGTCGGTGCTGTCCATTCCTGGGACGCTACGCCGCCGCCGGGCCTCTATGGGGTCCCCCGTATTAACCCCATAGGCCGGGACTCCCACCCCGTGGTCCGCCGCTCCGAGACTGAGGACATCACCGCTGGACCCGGCAGGCATCCGTCCCTCTGATCGGGTCTCTTCCCATCAGCCACGACGACCTCCACCCCGACTCCGAAGGAAACACCCATGACATCACCACTCACCGGAACCGTAGCCATCATCACCGGCGCCTCCAGCGGAATCGGCCACGCGACCGCCCGCGCCCTCGCCGCGGAAGGCGCCACCGTCGCCCTCGTCGCGCGCCGGAGGGACCGCCTCGACGAGCTTGTCGCCGACATCGAGTCCCTCGGCGGCTCGGCTCTGGCCGTGCCCGCCGACATCACCGATCGCGACCAGGCCGAACGCGCCGTGCAGACGGTCATCGATCGGCACGGACGCCTCGACATCCTGATCAACAACGCCGGGCTGATGCTGCTCGGAACCGTCGTCGATCAGGACATCGAGGAGTGGGAGCGGATGATCGCGGTGAACCAGAACGGCCTGCTCTTCATGACCAAGGCCGCCCTGCCGCACCTGCTGGCCGCCGCCGAGGACGACCTGCGGGGCGTCGCCGACATCGTCAATATCTCCTCGATCGCCGGCCGACAGGCGTGGGCGAACTTCGCCGCGTACAACATGACCAAGTTCGGCGTGAACGGCTTCACCGAGGCTCTCCGTCAGGAGATCACGAAAAAGCGCGTCCGCGTCGGCGTGCTCGAGCCCGGCGCGGTCGAGACGGAACTGATCTCGCACAACAACGACATCATCGCGGACGCCCTCGCCGTGTCCGACGCCGAGAACATCCCGGAGAAGCTGCAGCCGGAGGACATCGCCGAGAGCATCGCGTTCATGGTCACCCGACACCGCCGCTCCTCCATCGCCGAACTGTGGGCCATGCCCACGTCGCAGGCCTGACCGCCAGGAACGGAGAACGTCCGTGAAGAACGCACACCTCGGGAGCCTCGCCGTGTCCCGCATCGGCCTCGGCGCCATGACCATGGCCGGCACCTACACGACCGGGGGTGGCCTCGACGACGACGAGTCCATCCGCACCATACTCCGCGCCCTGGATCTCGGGGTCACCCACGTCGACACCGCAGAGGTCTACGGCCCCTACCTCAGCGAGGAGATCGTCGGTCGGGCCATGCGTGGCCGCCGTGACCAGGTGAAGGTCGCCACCAAGTTCGGGCTCGTCTCCCACTCGGGCGGGGGACCGGGCGTGACCGACAGTACGGCTGCCAACGTGAGAGCCGCTGTGGAAGGCTCGCTGCGGCGCCTGGGAACCGATCACATCGACCTGTACTACCAGCACCGCGTCGATCCGAACACGCCCATCGAGGAGACGGCCGGAGCCGTCTCCGAGCTGATCACCGAGGGCAAGGTGCTGCACTTCGGGCTCTCCGAAGCCTCGACGAAGACCATCCGAAGAGCACACGCCGTGCAGCCGGTCTCGGCTCTGCAGACGGAGTATTCGCTCTGGACGCGTGACGTCGAAGTGGAGATCCTTCCCACCCTGCGCGAGCTCGGCATCGGGTTCGTCCCGTACTCGCCCCTCGGACACGGCCTGCTGACGGGAGACATCCGGGCCGCGGCCGACATACCCGACGATGACTGGCGCAAGACCAACCCGCGCTTCGTCGGCGAGAATCTCGTGCGCAACCTGCGTCTCGTGGACGAGGTCCGGGCGATCGGCGCCGAGATCGGTGCGACCCCGGCGCAGACGGCGCTGGCGTGGATCCTCACGCGCGGCGATGACATCGCCCCGATTCCCGGCACTCGCCGCGTGGCCCGCGTCGAGGAGAACACGGCCGCCGACGCGGTCGAACTGACGGCGGACCAGATCCGTCGCCTGACCTCGCTGGAGCCCGCGGCGGGAGAGCGGCACGACGAAGCCAACTTGGCCAGCATCGACAGGTGATCGGCTCGGCTCGTCGCGGTCTCGCCGCAACCTCAACCGCATCGGAGAGCGGGGTCCGGGTAGAAGCTGCGAGCCGTACCCCGCTCTCCGTGTCAGCTCACGGGGCGATCTGGGCGTAGAGGGCGGCGGGGTCGTGGGCGAGCGACGCCTTGACCATCGCGCTCCAGTCGTCGACGACGACCTCGATGTCACCGGCGGCGAGGCCGTCCAGGGACGCTCGGGGCACGACGGCGGGGTCGATCATCGGCCCGTCGTACCCGGCCATGATGTCTGTGTCCGCCGCTCCGAGGTGCACGCCCTGCACCAGGGTGCCCTGTGCCGCGAGGTCGAGGCGGACGCCGTTCGTCATGTTCCACTCCGCGGCCTTCGCTGCCCCGTACGCGCCGTTGCCCGGGTACGAGAACCAGGACAGCGCCGACAGGATGTTGACGACCGCACCTCCGCCGTTCGCGTCGAGGATCGGCGCGAACGCGCGGATCATCCCGAGCGTGCCCCAGAAGTGGGTGTCCATCTCGCGGTGGATGCCGGCCAGCTCGCCCGTGACGAGCGGGGTGGCGGTGGAGATGCCGGCGTTGTTGATCAGCAGCGTGACGTCGGTCGCCGCCGCAGCCGCGGCGGCGATGGAGGAGTCATCCGTGATGTCGATGCGGAGCACCTCGACCCGGTCGAGCGCGGCGAGCTCCATGGCCTCGGGGGAGTCGGTGCGGCGGGCCGTCGCGTAGACCTTGCGCACGCCGCGGGCGAGGAGCTCGTCGACGAAGCGGCGGCCGATGCCGCGGTTGGCTCCGGTGACGAGGGCGACCTGGTTCGTGAAATCCATGTGTTCGTTCTTCCTTTCCGCGGCCGGGCGAGCTGCTCGGCCTGCTCGGGCTACGCTAGAACCTCACGTTGACGTCAAGGGCAAGTCCCGAGGTCGACTCGAGCAGAGGAGTTGCCGTGCGCATCGGAGACGTCGCCGAGCGGGCCGGGGTCAGCACCCGGGCCCTGCGCTACTACGAGGAGCAGGGCTTGCTGCCGGCCGAGCGCACGTCGAGCGGCCAGCGCGTCTACGACGAGGCCGCGGTCGAGCGCGTGCAACTGATTCAGCAGCTCTACGCCGCGGGCCTCGCGAGCCGCCTGATCGTGGACCTGCTGCCCTGCGTCGACGCAGGCGTGGCCAGCGACGAGGCCATGGCGCTCCTGACCCGCGAGCGCGACCGCATCACCGACAGCATCGCCGAGCTCGAGAAGGCGCGCGCGCAGCTCGATCGAGTCATCGAGATCTCGCTGAACCCCGACGCGGAGCACTGCCCCGCCCTGCGGACCGGGGCGGAGCGGCCGTTGGAGCGCGTCGGGGCGACCTCATAGGGCGAGAGCACGAGCCGCAAGCCGAACGCAGCGCCCATGTCAGGACGCGGCCAGTCATCAGCCGTCGACCGAGGATTCTGAGGTCTAGAGCAGGTCCTCGATCGCCGCGAAGGTCCGGTCCGGGCTTTCGAGGTGCATGTCATGGTGCACGCCCCGCAGCCGCCGGATCTGCCACCCCTCACGCTCCAGGTCGGCCGCCATGGCGTCGGGCAGCACCGCGGGCGACTCGTCGGACAGGACGATCGTGGACGGCACGGCGGGCGGACCGATCGGCACGGGGTGGAACGCCACGTCGTGGAACACGCCGGTCGCCATCTTCGCGTCGAAACGGCGCGGGCCTGCGCCATGGCGGTGCGCACCTCCGAGGCGTAGCCGGCTCGGAGGTGCGCACCGCCGGGCCTGTCGTGCACCGGCGATGCCCAGCGTCAACGGCGGTACAGCCCAGAAGAGGCGGCCGGCCAGCCCGACGGTCGGGAGGGCGAGCCCGAATCCCGGATCTAGGTAGATGACCCGGTTCGGCGCCAGTCGACCGACCGCGCGGACGAGAACGGAGCCGCCGAGGGAGTGGCCGACGATGCTGTGCAGGCCTGGCGGCAGCGACTCAACCAGGTCGTCCGCGAAGTCCTCGAGGCGATACCTCGATGCCCGGTCGCTGCGGCCGTGCCCGCGGAGGTCGACGGTGGTGACCGTGAACGAACCGGTCGCGGTCAGCAGGTCGACGAGCGGCCGCCAGGACGCGGAGTCCGCGCCGAGGCCGTGGACGAACCCGACCCGACGTTCGCCATCGCCCCTGGTTTCTCTGTGCAGCCGCATTCCGCCATTGTGCCGGGCGACCGGTGGGAATCGGCCACCTAGTCGTGCGCGCCGTCGCCCGCGTGATGTGCACCGCCCGTGCGGCCCGCGACGGCGAGAGGGGTGGCGTCCGCGCGGGTCGCTTCGTTCAGCGCGTCGATACCGGCGCTGCGGCCGCGCTCACGCGGTCGCAGTTCGCTGACGAGGGCTCCGGCGACGATGAACGCGGCGCCTGCGATCGCGATGGGGGGAAGCCGGTCTCCCGCCAGGCGCCCCACGATCGCCGCCCAGACCGGCTCCGCGGCGTAGATGATCGTGGCGCGCGTCGGTGAGACGGATCTTTGCGCCCAGTTCATGGTGAGCTGGATGAGGCAGCTCGCCGCGCCGAGGGCGACGGCCGCGCCCAGCCACACCCACGAGAACGCGGGCGGCTGTTCTCCGACGATCGGCATGGTGAGGAAGCCGAGCAGCCCCGCGACGAACAACTGCACGACCGTTACCCGGCCGAGGTTCACCTTCCCCGCGAACCAGCCGATGAGGATGATCTCGCCGGCAATCGGCAGGGTGCTGACGATCGTCGCGATCTCGCCGGCGCCGAAGGCGAAGCCGACACTGCCCGGGTCGGCGATCAGCAGTAGACCGATGAAGGCAAGCGCGACGCCGATCCAGGTGGGCAAGCGCGGCGGCTTCTTGAAAACGAGCCACTGCAGGATCGGCACGAGGGGCACGTAGAGGGCGGTGATGAACGCGGACGTGCTGCTGTTGATCGTCTGCAGACCGACGGTCTGCAGACCGTAGCCGAGGAAGATCATGGCGCCGATCGCGGATCCCGCCATGACCTCACGCCACGTCATGCCCCGGAGGATGCGCGCGAAGATGATGACGCTGATGATGCCGGCCGTCACGAAACGGGTACCGACGAAGAACCAGGGCCCGCTGTACTGCACGGCGATGTGGACGACGAGGAAGGTCGCTCCCCAGACCACCGTGATGAGGATGAGCGCCAGCTCCTGCCGGGAGAACAGGCGACGAAGCGGCGGCAGGTGCAACATGCTGCACACTCTATGGTGCAGGATTGTGCACATGCAAACCGCGGAACCATCGGGAGTGCTGGCCCACGTCGGGGAGAACGTCCGACGCTACAGGGCGGCGGCGGGCCTCAGTCAGGTCTCCCTCGCCGACCGGTCCGGGGTCAGCCGGCGCACGATCCTCAAGCTCGAGGCGGGCGAGGCGAACATCAGCCTGACCGGCCTCGACCATCTCGCCGACGCCCTCGG
Source organism: uncultured Microbacteriaceae bacterium (assembly GCA_947487835.1). GTDB lineage: Bacteria > Actinomycetota > Actinomycetes > Actinomycetales > Microbacteriaceae > Planctomonas. Next base: position 220,511 of record CANKXX010000001.1, on the reverse strand, counting down.
CGTCACGTTCGTCGACCTCGTGGCCGCACCTTCGGCACGCCGCGCGAACATCAACGAGCTCGCCTGGCGAGGAAGCCGCCCGGAGAGCGTCGCCATGCTGCTCGCCTCCGTTCCTGCCACCTCGGAGGCGCAGCTGTGGACGTGGACGCTCGGAGCCGGAGACCGCTACGACGCCGAGCCTGATCCGGCCGGCTGGTCGGAGATGATCCTCGTCACCGACGGCGCTGTCCGGGTCGAGCAGGAGAGCGGCAGCACCGACCTCGGGATCGGCGATCACCTCGCCTTTCCGACCGCGCAGCGCTATGCGTACGTGAACTCCGGCCGAAGGATCGCCCGCTTCGTGCGCGTCGTCGTCAGCTGATCGGACGCGGAAGCGGTCAGCCGAAGAACGGAACGGCGACCGGAATCGCCGCCGTTCCGATGTGCCGCGCAGAGCAGCACGTCCCGGCGGTGAGCGCAATCCGCCACACCGAGCCCTGCTCGGGCGTAGACCTGCAGCAATGAGAAACATCGCGTACGCCGGACAGACCATGGTGACGGGCGATGACATCGCAGCCGCCCTCCTCAAGTACGGCGAAGCCCTCGCCCGTGCGCAGCTCTCCGCGACGGTCGAGATTCCCGTGCGCCTCGGGGACGGCTCGCCCGACCGAGCATCCCTGCTCATCGGCCCCGCCAGCGAGATGGCTGCCGTTCCTCAGGCCGACGAAGGCGAGGAGATCGTCGACGAAGCCCTGGTCGCTCATCTCGTAGCGGAGACCGACCTGCTCAACAGCCCGCCCAGGGCGGTCGTCGGAGACGCGCACATGGTCCTCGACGTGCCCAACGACCTCTGACCCGATCGCTACATCACTCGGGTTGTTCGGGAGCCCAGATCTCCTCGAGCGGTAGGGATCGGCGCAGGATGTTCGCCGCCGCGCGGTGGCCCGAGTACATTGCCGCGGCGACCGTCGCTGGATCGTCCGACCAGGTCGCCTCTCCCGCGATGTGCAGCACCCCGCCGACCGGCGTGGCGAGCGCGTCGTGGTCGGCCGTCGTGGACCCGACGGCCATGTACGCGTAGGACCCGCGAGCGAAGGGATCGTGCTGCCAGTCGGTGACGACGGCGGAGGTGGGCTGTTCGACGGCGTCGCCGTAGAGCCGGCGCAGCTGCGCGAGGGTCGACTCGACGACACGGTCGTCGCTCCAGTCGCGGATGGCGTGCGCCGCCGGACCGGCGGCGAAGGTGAGCAACGTCGGCGTGCCGTGCAGAGGAGTGAGGTCGTACCAGGAGTGCCACCACGCTCCTTCGAGGCCCTGTTGACGGATCGCGTACACTCCGTCGTCCCAGAACTTCGTCGGGAACCTCAGGATGACCTTCTCGAAGGCGTTCATCGTCAGCCGGCTCAGGGCGTCCGCAACGGGGGCGGGAAGCGGGGGATCGACGACGAAGTCGTCCGACTGCAGCACGCCTACCGGCACCGTGACCACAGCTGAGGCGGCCAGGTGGGTTCCGTGCGGGGTCGTGACGGCGACGCCGTCGTGCGACCACCGGACCTCCGACACGACGGAACCGAGTCGCACGTCGAGTCCGGCCGCCAGGTGCTCCGGGAGACGGTCGTACCCGTCGGGAAACACGACTTCGTCGCCGTCGATGGAATCGTCGTCGAGTCCGTGCGCGGCGAGGTCCTCGATCCACACCCCGTACTGCTCCTCGGTGCGATGCTGCAGGAACTCGCGGACGCGCTCCGCGCGATCCCCGTCCCAGCCCATCCGGCGGAGGGCCGCCTCCGTCACGTCCCGGTACGAGGTGTCCGTTGCCGATTCCGCGACGACGCCGACCAGCTCGGCGTCGAGGGCGCGGACGTCCTCCGCGAACCGGTGGGCGGCCTCGGCCGAGAGACGGCTCCCGTCGGGCCCGTAGTACGCGATCGGGCGGCTGTCGGGCTGGTACCCGCCCACCGAGAATTCCATGGTGGGCAGGCCGAATGCGTCGGCTGCCGCCGCGACGGGGCTGCCGACGATGCCGTGGATCCAGGATGCGCCGAGATCGGTGATCCGACCGTCGGACCGGTCGGTCCAGACCCGACCGCCCACCCGGTCCCGGGCCTCGAGCACCACGACGCGTCGGCCGGCCCTCGCCAGTAGCCGGGCGGCCGTCAGCCCCGCGACCCCCGCACCGATGACGACCGTGTCGACGGGATCCATCTCTGCCCTCCTCCCGGCGCGCGGCGCGGCCTGGTGCCGACGCTATCGGTCATCGCACTGATAGGGCGCCGGACGGGGACGCGGACCGCGGGTACCGCTGCGGTCGAGACGGTGTCGTCCGTCGGTGCAGCGCTCCGCTGGAAGGATGTCCTCGTGAGGAAGATCCCGAGACCGCGCAGACCGGACGTCACGGCAGTCGAGCTGGTGGGAGGCGTCGAGGCGCTCGAGCTCGACCTGCACGACTACGACGATGGATGGGTCGGCACCTACCTCGACCACCGCCGGCGGATCCTGGATGCCCTCGCCGGACGGGACATCGCGGCCGAGGTCGAGATCGAGCACATCGGGTCCACGGCGGTGCCCGGGCTGGCCGCGAAGCCGATCATCGACATCCTGGTCGTGGTGCCCGACATCACCGCCGAGGAGGACTACCTCGACCCGCTCCTCGCCGCCGGATACCTGCTGCGGGTGCGGGAGCCGGCGCACCGCCTCGTGCGGACACCGGCCCGCGACGTCCACGTGCACGTCTACGAGCGCGAGCATCCCGCCGTGGACGACTACCTGCTGCTGCGCGATCGGCTCCGCTCCGACGCGGACGATCGCGCGCTTTACGAGACCACCAAGCGAGCGTTGATGGTGCGGCGGTGGGAGGACATGAACGACTACGCGGACGCCAAGAGCGACGTCATCTCCGCCATCAAGACGCGGGCGCGAGCGGTTCGCGGTTCGTGACGACCCGGATCGTGACGATCGTGGAGATCAGGACGTGACCCGCACCGCCCGGGGTCGTGCTGCAAGGCGCGTCACGACCAGGATCCCGGCCGCGATCAGAAGGATGACGAGCGTCGCGTACGTCGCCTCTTCGGGATAGATGCGGAAAGCACTCGGGATGCGTCGGTGAGGCGCTGAGACGACACCGATGAACGCGCCGACGAGTCCGAGATACGCCCCCGTCATGAAGCCCGCGTGATTGGCCCGGTCGCCACGGCGAGCGGCTATCCAGCCGATCACCACGGAGACGATCGACACCACCGCGAGGAACTTCAGGAACAGGGCGAGGAAGGTCGAGTAGCCGCCGATCCAGAAGGACGACACGGAGGTCAGGACGATGCTGACCGCCCACACCCGCCCGACGAGGACGTGCCACCGATCACCCCGACGACGACGCAGCAGTTGGAATGCACCGAGAGGCAGTGCCACGGCCGCGAAGAACGCATGGAAGACGATCAGGGCGGTCCAGGGCTGCATATCGGCATACTTCCATGTCCCGTGGTGCCGGACTGCACGGCCGCGAGACTAGTCGGAGTGGACGACCGCGTCGGCGAGATGCGCGCCCCACACCCGATAGGTGTGGGTGTAGCGGTTCTCGACCGACTCGGGAAGCCACAGCGACTCGGTGAGCTCCTCCGGGAACGGGACCGCCGTGGACCGCGGACAGTCGGCGAGCACGGCCCGGCTGCGCCGGTTCAGAGTGCGGCCGTGGATCCCGGCGGCCACGCGCGCCGGCCGGGACAGGCTGCCGGCGTTGTCGAGCGGGGGGATGTCGGCGACGAGGATGCGGGCGTCCTTCGAGAGGCGGCCGTTGAGCGCCTGCAGCGTGCCCTGTAGGTGCTCCTGCCAGGCGGCGGCCGACGTGGCGCGGAGCGTGTCGGTGATGCCGACCAGGATCACGACGACGTCGACACTCCGGAGCTTCGGTTCGAGTGTCTCGATGATGCGCGGCGCGTGCTGCAGGCGCGACTGAGGGAGGTCGGTGATGCTCCAGGTGACGCCGCGCTGGGTGCGCTTGGCGAGCTGCCGCGCGAGGAAGGCGGGAAGCGACAGTGCGTGAGTGCGCACGCCGAGCGTCATCTGTCCCCGCTCGCCGAGGAAGAGGATCCGGTCGGGATCGGGCCCCAGCACCGACCCGGACGGGGAGTCCTCGGGATAGATGTCGCCGCTCGCGTCCGCCCGGCGGAACAGGAATTCAGCGGCCCTGGTGTGGACCACGGGCAGGGTCAGCGCACGTCTGATCCGTTTCGGTAGGCGGGGCATCAGGCTCCTGGCTCGGAATGGGCAAAGGAAGTCATATCCCGCGCGGAGGCGGAGACATTAGTGCGCAAGTCTGCTCGCCTGCACCATCCGTCGCTCCCCGTCCCAGCCCATCTCCAGGGAGCGGGCGATTGGAGGAGCGGTCCGGCCGTGCCCGTCGGACCAGGAAGCACGTGCCGGGGCGAACAGCCCCTTCGGGTCTGTCCGCGCCTCGCAACCGCGCGCCGCCGGGCGCGTTTCTGCTATGGATAGGGGACGGCGTTCACGTCGTGATCGAATGCGCTGGCATCGGGAAGGCACACTGAGCGGGGGAGCGCGCATGGCTGAGCGACTCGTGTACAGACGGTCCGACGGCAGGTGGGCGTGGCAGTTGACGGGCGACGCCGGGCAGGTCATCGCCACGGACGGCGGTCAGGGCTACGACGACGAGAACTACTGCCGGATGATGGCCGACGCCGTCATCGGCGGGGACTTCGCAGAAGCGACGAGACGCATCCGCCGGTCGTTCCCCGACTGATCCGCTGGCCTCAGCCGCCGCGGTGCCCTTGGCGACCGGCGTCCTCGAGAGCGCGTCGCCGGCACCTGACGGGTCGGGACCAGCGTTGCTCCGCCGTGTCCGCCCCTTCTCCCGGGCGGCTAGGCGTCGGCGTCAGCGTGTGCAGGGACGCTCCGGTAGTGACGGTTACGGACCGCGAGGATGCTGCCGCCGATCAGCGCCGCGAGGAACGACCCAGCCAGCACGCCGACCTTCACGTGCTCGTCGGATTCGCTGCCGACGCCGTAGGACAGCTCGCCGACGAGCAGGGACACCGTGAAGCCGATCCCGGCGACGAAGGCCATGCCGACCACGTCCACCCAGCGGAGCGTCGGGTCGAGGGCGATGCCGCGGAAGCGGGTGAGAAGGAAGGTGCTCCCGGTGATGCCGACCGCCTTCCCGACCACCAGGCCGGCGATGATCCCGACCGCGATGGAGTCCTGGAAGGACTCGGCCAGACCCGCGAAGCCCCCGACCGTCACCCCCGCGGAGAAGAAGGCGAACACGGGGACGGCGAACGCGGTGGACAGCACGCTCCAGCGGTCCGCGAAGTGCGCGGCGAGGCCGTCGTAGAGCGGGCGCCCGGTCTCGTCCGTGCCGGCTCGCACGCGGGCGCGCCTGGTGGCGATGACCGGGACCACGAAGCCGAGGAGCACACCCGCGACGGTGGCGTGGATGCCCGCGGCGTGCACGAGCGCCCAGGTCACGACGCCGAGGGGGATGAGGATCCACCAGGCGCGCACGCCGCGTTGCACGCACACGGCGAAGACGGCGAGCGGGATCAGCGCGAGCCCGAGCATCAGCAGATCGATGCCCGCCGTGTAGAAGACGGCGATGATCGTGATCGCGATGAGGTCGTCGACCACGGCCAGCGTGAGGAGGAACGTGCGCAGCGCCGGCGGGAGGAACTTCCCGACGACGGCGATGACGGCGACGGCGAAGGCGATGTCGGTCGCGGCCGGGATGGCCCAGCCGGAGAGCGCGCTGCCGCCTCGCGGAAGGTTCACCGCCACGAAGATCAGGGCGGGCACGACGACGCCGCCCACCGCGGCGACGATCGGCACGATCGCCGTGCGGGGGTTGCGCAGCTTGCCCGCGACGAACTCCTCCTTCAGCTCCAAGCCGACCACGAAGAAGAAGATGGCAAGCAGCCCATCGGCGGCCCACGCGCCGACAGTGAGATTCAGGTGCAGTGTCTCCGGCCCGAACCGGAAGTCGCGGACCGACTCGTACAGTCCCGCGGCCGGGCTGTTCGCGATGACCAGCGCGAGCAGGGTAGCGGCGAGGAGGATCGCCCCTCCCACGGTGTCCTTGCGGAGCGTCTGGTGGATGCCGCGCCACAGGGCGTGAGGTGCCTGGTCGGCGGGCAGGGGAGCGTACTGATGCGACATGAGGGATCCATCCTGAGGGGAGGCGAACGCGGGATGCGCGACCGCTGGCTCAGAAGGAGGGGCGGTCGCGGATCAGCGGCGTGGCGGCGGGCAGCCGGCGATCTCGCCGTGCGCGTTGGTGCCCCAGGAGCTCAGCCATCCGTTCGTGCCCGACGCGCGCTTGGTCAGCAGCAGCCGGTTCGGGAACGCGGCTGCGGCGCGCGCACGGGCGCGCGACAGCGATGCGGAGAACGGGGACATGGCGCAATTCTACCAGGGCGACCTGCCGGGACCCGGGGGAAGCCGAGGGCGGGCACCCTGCACCTTCGCGCGCTTCGACCGGCAGGGGAACCGCGACACGAGAAAGGTCGAGCACGCCGTTTCGGCCGACCAGCGCGGAAGGTCAGGCTTTCGCTCGCATCATCTTCTCGGCGGTGCGGAGCCCGAACCGCTTGCTGAAGAGCCGCGTCGACAGCGTGGCCAGGAGACTGTTTCTGCGGCCATCGACAACCGACGGTGCTGTGCTCGGCATGGTCTGCCACGCCGTGTCGACCACCTGGTGCGCCCGGCGCTTGTTCCTCCCCGCTCCAGGGTTCATCGGAGTCTCAGTGTCCCCGGGGGCGACCGAGAAGATTCGAAGGCCATGAGGCCGATGTTCCTCGGAGAGCGCCTCGGTGAGGCGGATCACGTACGCCTTGGATGCGGCGTAGGCAGAAAAATGGGGGAGCGGCTGATAGCCGGCGGCGCTGGCGATGTTGATGATCGTGCCGCTGCCGGAGCCGCGCATCCGGACAATGGCGGCCCGGGTCAGCAACGACAGTGCGGTGATGTTGATGTCGACCATCTGGCGCAGGTCGTCCGGGTCCATTCGGTCGAGGTCTCCCTCGGGAGCGGTGCCGGCGCTGTTGACGAGGTGGTCGATGCGCGGCAGTCGCTGGGTGATGACGTCGACCAGGCTCGAGACGTCCACCGGATCCGAGAGGTCGGCCCTGTGGACCGATGCGGTGATGGCGTGCATCGCCGAGAGGTCGTCGGCCAGCGCCTGCAACGCGGCTTCCGAGCGGGCGACGAGCAGGAGATCGAAGCCTTCGCGGGCGTAGCGACGAGCGAACTCGGCGCCGATCCCCGAGCTGGCACCGGTGACGAGGGCGAGGGGGCGGTCAGTGGCAGTCATGGAGTCCTTTCACGTTCGCCCTATCATAAGCGGATAGTTCATCCGGTCGGAGAAGTTATCCGTTTACGTCGGACCGCGTTACGATGTCGTTCCATGGACGGTCTCCGGCGCGACGCTGCCCGCAACCGCGATCGCATTCTCATCGCCGCGCGAGAACTGGCCGGCCGGGGGAACGAGCTGGCGCTGAATACGGTCGCGCGCGCGGCGGACGTCGGCGTGGGCACCGTCTACCGGCACTTCGCCACCGTCGAGGAGCTCGAAGAGGTCGTTGTCTGGGATCGCTTCGAGGAACTCGATCGCGCCCTGAACCAGGGGGGGCCGGATCGATTCGATCGGGCGCTCGCCGAACACGTCGCACTGCTCACCACGGATCCGTTGTTCGAGAAGGTCACCGCGCGTTCGGACGCCGTGCTCCCGCAGACGGCATCGAAGCGTGCCGCGCTCATCGAAAGCCTTACCGACGTGCTGGAGGAGGCGCAATCCGATGGGCGAGTGCGCGCGGGCGTCGATGCCGTCTCGGTGCTGCTCCTCGCCTGCGGGATAGCGCACGCGATCCGCAGCGCAGGGCTCGCACCCGACAGCGACGCAGCGCAGCAGCTCCTCGAGATCATCCTTCGCGGGCTGCGCCCGTAGCCCGTAGCCCATACGAGGCGTCTCCGCACGGCGCGTTCAGTCGATGCTGCTGACCCTGACCCTCACGTCGGTCGCGCTGATGCCCTCCGCCGACAGGTGAGCGACCACGGCCGCGTGCACCCGGCGGCACTGCTCGGAGGCGGAGTCGTGCGCGGAGACGCCCATGTTCACGGAGACTCGAGCACCCACCGGGCCGAGGCGCACGAGAACGAGCGCGTCGCCCTCCTGCGGTCCCGTGACGGTCGACACGATGTGCCCCCGGACCGCCGCCGGCAGGGCTGCGGTCGGGTACACCACCGTGACACCGGGCAGGCTGCGTACCAGCTCGGTGAGCCGCTGCGACAGGTCCTGGTTCTGCTCGATCGTCCTCATGCGGGCTCGTTCCGTCCGATGAACTGCACGTCACGCACGTCCACGTCGATCGAACTGACGGCGAGCTCCGTGTGCTTCGCCAGCTCGCGGGCCACCGCGGACCGGACACGAGCCGCCGTGTCGGGGATGGGCTGGCCGAACAGCACGCTGATCTCAACGGTCACGGCGATCGGCGCTCCCGGCTCCGTCACGTCGCCGTCCAGCCTGCACCGGCCCATGAGCACCCCGTCGACCCCGTCGCCCGCGGCCCGAACCATGCCGCGCACCGCCCCCTCGGTCAGCACGAGCGTGGCCGCCGGATCGTCGGATCGGACGGGGATGTCCCGGCCGGCGTGCGCATCGCGGCTGATCCCGCTGAGGATCCGCTTCACCCAGCGATCGTCCTTCCCCGCTTCGGCGGCGGCCTCGGCCTCGATCAAGGCGTTCGCGGCGGTGCGCAGCCGAAGCAGCGCGGCGAGCGCGATGCGGCAGCCGGGGGAGTTCTCGATGGAGGGATCGACGGGCGACCGGCCGCTGTCGAGGTAGTCGGTGAGCTCGTCGAGCGTGTGCCCGTCCAGGTCGACGGAGCGGAGATCCTGCTCATCCCCGGCGGCGCGGGAGTCCGGGCGGAACGGAGAATCGGGGGTCATCGCCATCCCTCCATCTCACTCACCAGTGCCCTGCGGGCCCGGGCGAGAAGGCCACGGACCGTCGAGGCGGGCAAGTCCAGTTCCTCGGCGATCTCCTCGTAGCTGTATTCCGCGATCTCCCTCAGTATCCAGCATCGGCGCTGCTGTTCGGGCAGAGCCGCCAGAGCGAGGGCGAGGGCATCCTCGCGGGACCGGCTGATCACCGCCGCCTCGGGCGTGCCGGCGTCCGACGCGGCCTGTTCGTGGTCCGCGATGTCGTCGTGGTCGGACCGGGCCCGGATGCGGTCGATGCACTTCCTGCTCAGAATCCGCATCAGCCAGCCCTTGAAAGCCTTCTCGTCCTGCAGACGATCGAGCTGCTGCCAGGCCGTGACGTAGGCGTCCTGCACCGCGTCGTCCGCGTCGCCGCCGTGACCGAGCAGGCGCACCGCGTACGCGCGCATCAGCGGACCGTAGCGCCGGATGAGCACCTCGAAGGCACGCGCATCACCGTCGGCGGCACGGCCGACGACGATGACCTCGTCCACCAGCTCCAGCGCAGGCCGGGAAAACGCCTCGGCGTCCACGCCACCTCTTTCGGATTTCGGAGATTTTTCTGCGTCCGCCGTGACGAACGGTCTCCACGCCGCGTCCTACTGGTGACCAGCACGATCTAACCACCGAATCAGCGCCATCGGCGCTGACGAAGCTGAAAGAAGGATGCACATGGCAACCAACATGACCCCCAGCGCAAGCGCCACCGGCACCAGCACGGACGTCGGCCTGGGACGCACCGTCATCAACGACGGCGTCATCGCCAAGGTCGCCGGTATCGCGGCCCGCGACGTGACCGGCGTCTACGCGCTCGGCGGCGGCACCGCCCGTGCTCTCGGCGCGCTCCGGAACGCGGTGAACAGCACCGACCTCGGTCAGGGCATCAGCGTCGAGGTCGGCGAGACCCAGGTCGCCGCCGACGTGATCATCGTCGCGGAGTACCCGGTGCCGCTGCAGAAGGTCGCCTCGGACGTGCGCGCCGCGATCGTCACGGCCATCGAGACGCTCGTGGGCATGCAGGTCACCGAGGTCAACGTGACCATCGACGACGTCCACATCCCGTCCGCCGAGGACGACCAGCCCACCGCGGTGCGCGCCCAGTGACCAGCGCGAAGACCGGCATCCTGATCGGTGCCGTGCTCGCGATCGTCGGCATCGAGTACGGCTTCTGGCCGTTCGTGTTCGTGGCCGTCGCCATGGGGATCGGCGCCGTGGTCGGCAGGGTCGCGGACGGCAAGCTCGACCCGGCCTCGCTCGTCGACGTGTTCCGAGGGAAGCGCTCGTCGTCGTGACCACCGCCACGTCGACCGATTCCCGCACCCCCGGCCGGACGAGGGTCACCGAACGGGCCCTCGCCCGGGTGGCCTCCGCCGTGTCCGCGGAGGCCCTCGGGGTGGCCGCCGAGCACATGAAGGTGAGCGTGGAGGACCAGGACGGGCTGCTCGGGCTCTCCGTTCGCGGTCCCATCCGCGTGCCGCCCCTCGCTCGGCTGCAGCGCGGGACGACGCCACAGCCCGACACGCTTCTCGACCGGTGCTCCCGCGCGCAGGTGGAGATCCGCCGGAGGGTCACCGAGTTGACCGGTGCCTCCGTGGGAGCCGTCACCATCCGGGTGACCGGCGTCCACCTTCGACGAGAGGTACGGGTCCGATGACCGGCACGACAGCGTTGCAGCGACGCATCCTCCGGCGCGAGACGCACTCCTCACGCTCCGCCCTCGCGATCGGGTCGGCTATCGTGCTCGCGCTGCTCTGCGCCTACGCGATCACCGAGTTCGTGCTGCACTTCCTCGGGCGACCTGCGCTGGTCGCCGCGCCCGTCGACATGCTGGCGGCGCTCGCCGCTCTTCCCGGCACCACCGGACTCCTCGTCGTGATCGGGGCAGGGCTCGCACTGATCGGTCTCGTCCTGGTCGTCGCCGCACTCTCGCCCGGTCGCCTGGCCCGCCACGTCCTGGCGACAAGGCGGGGAGCGACGGTCGTGGACAACGAGGTCATCGCCTCCGCCCTCGCGCGATCCGCCTCGCGCGTGGCGAACGTGAACCGGGACAGCGTGCGCGCGACAGTGTCACATCGGCGCGCGCTGGTGCGGGTGACGCCCAGCACGGGCCGACCCGTCGACGCGCACGCCGTGTCGGAGGCGATCGACGCCGACCTCGCGGGAGCGTCCTATTCTCCACCGCTTCGCGCGAGGGTCCTCATCGAGCGCGAAGGGAAGGTGGGGGCGTGAACAGCACGAACCGGGCCCTCAACCGGATCTTCCTGATGCTCACCGGTCTGGTCCTCGTCGTCATCGGTGCCGGCCTGATCGCCGTCGCAGCGGTGCCGGCCGTCGCCAGCGCCTACACGGACGTCGCACCGGGCGTGGCCGACTCCATCAGGTCGGCCCTTCGGGCGAGCCCGGTGTTCGATCTGACGGTCAGCTGGATCAGCGTCGCCGCCGTGGCGGCGCTCCTGTTGCTCCTGGTGCTGCTGATCGCGTTCGCCCTGCGGCAGGGACGCGGTCGCACAGGAAGCCTGCTGACCGAGCGGACCTCGGACCGGGATGAAACGGTCATCGACACCAGGGTCGCCGAGCAGTCGATCGAGGATGCGCTGGCGACGCACTCGGAGTTCGCCGCCTCGAGCGTGTCCGCCTACCGAATCGCGGGGCGGTCGGTGCTCAAGGTGTCGGTGACCGTACGCCGAGGGGTGGCACCGGGCCATGCCGTGGCGCTGGTCGAGGACACCCTCGACGCCTTCGAGGCGCTGCTCGGGTCCGAACTGCCCGCCCTCGTCTCGGTGGCCGGCGGATTCCGCGCGCGCGCCGGCAACGGAACCATCGTCAACTGACGCGGGACACCGGCGCCGGTCGTCGAACCGGTGTCCCCGGGATCAGTAGTCGCTGTAGATGCCGAAGTCGTCGAGATCGGGGATGTCCTCCATCTCGTCGGGCCACGACGGCCGACCGGGCTCCAGCTCACGCGTCATCGCCTCGAGCCGCTCGATGATGGCCGGATCATCGGGATCGGCGACCGCGTGCTCGACCGGCGTCGAGAAGATCTGGCTCGCGGGCCCGATGATCAGGTGGGCGAAGACGGTGGTCCCGCCCTCGGCGAGCGTCGGGACGGACACGACGTCGGACTGTCCGGAGTTGGCCAGGGCGCGGGAGTACCGCAGGACTGCTTTGCACGTGAGATCACCGACGAGGATGTGATCGCCCGCATAGAAGAGCTTTCGCATTCCTCCACTGTTCACCTGAGGAAAAGCACGAGCAACTGGCTTGCCGGTGGCGCCACTCTCCTCTATACGACGGGTGCTGACGCCGTTGTCCGGCGCGGAGCCGAGACGGGGACGGTCCGGTCCCTACGCCCTCGATGCGCGGGCGACCGCGTCGGCGGGCGTACCCGCCCAGCTCGGCCCGTGTCCCGGCAGCAGCACCTCGGCGTCGAGCGCGGCGAGGTGGACCAGGGACCGCCGCGCCGTCTCGACGTCGGAGTGGAACATCGGAAGAAGCAGTTGGGGTCCGGAGCGGCGGGAGGTGCGGTGCCCGGTGACGAGCGCATCCCCGACAACGACGACGCCCTCCTCCTCGAAGGAGAACATCGTGCTGCCCGACGTGTGCCCGGGCACGGTGATGGCCGCCGGCCTGCCCGGCACGTCGACCCTGCCGCCGCTCTCGGCCACGGCGCGAGCGCTGGGCACTCCCAGCCCCGGCTGCCCGCGAAGAAGCGGCAGGATCTCCACCGCCCACGCCAGGACGCCGGGACGGAACGCGTTCCTCAGCACGTCGGACGGGCCGACCTGCTCGAGGAGGTCGCGCCTCAGGTGCGCCACCTCCCGCTCCCCGGCGAAGACGGGCACGCCGTACTCGGTGGCGAGCCAGGAGGCGCCGCCCAGGTGGTCCGCGTGGCCGTGCGTCACCAGTACGGCGTCGACCACTGCGGGGCTTCGTCCCACTCGCCGGAGCGACTCCTCGAGCTCGGCGCGTTGACCGAGATAACCCGAGTCGAGAAGGACCGTGCCGTCCGGGCCGCGATAGATCGTCCAGTTGGCGTGCTCGGTCCTGGCGAAGTGCAGCCGCGTCGTGATCTGTTCCAGATGCATGGGGTCATGCTTTCCCATCGGTCCGTCAGGAGGGCGCCACGGCGCCGACCAGGACCGGGCCGCCCAGCACCGTGTCGAAGCGCCTCACGTCACTGAAGCCTCGCCGGGTCAGCCGCCGCACGACCTCGCTCGCGGGAAGCGTGCCCCCTCCGGCGAGGGATGCGAGCCAGGCACCGGCCGCGGTGATGCGGCGATCCTCGGCCTCGGGCTGCGTGCCCAGGACGAGCAGTCCCGCCGGGCGGAGGGCGGCGCTCGCCCGCGTCAACGCCTCGTCGACGATGCCGTCCGGAAGGAACGGCAGGGGCATCCAGACGACGTCGTAGCTCTCCGGCTCGTCGAGGTCGGTCACGTCCTGGTGCCGGTAGCGGACGCGGGCGGAGAGGTCGCCGGAATCGGCGGCGAGCCGCTCCCGGGCGATCTCGAGCGGCCGGTCAGCGATGTCGATCCCGACAACCTCGACCTGCGGCAGGGACTCGGCGAGAACGGCTGCGATCGCCCCGACGCCCGTACCGACGTCGAGCACGCGCGCCGGGAACCCGGGGTCCAGGAATCCGTAGGCGGGCCCGATGCGCGACAGCAGCACGCGAGCCATGAGGACGGACGACCGCCCCTGAGCGACGAGAACGTCGTCACCCAGGTCGGACCACGTCTGCGTCGCACCCGCTGCCGCGGCCGCCGCCTGGTTCAGAAGGCTGACGATGTTGTTGGCGCGCGGGAGCCGCTCCGCCCACAGGGCGTTCAGAGCGCCCTCCGCGCCGCCGGGCAGGGTCTCCAGCACGGCGGCGCGAGCGGGGTCCACTCGGAGGGCCTCGGCCGGGCTGTCCGCCCGTCCGTCACGGAGCGCGGAGGCGAGGGCGGCGGCGACGATCGACGAGGTCGTGAGCTCGCCGACGGTGGCGGCGGGGTCGGAGTGCGGAGAATGCGTCATGGTGTCCGTTCTGATGGGGGAGGTACGGGGGACTGGAGGCGGCGAGGTGACCTCCCGGTGCTGCCTCCACCGTTCGCTAGGGTTTCGACATGGATCAGCACATCCCGGGCCCGGACGAATCGGCCATCCCCGAGCTCGAGGTCGACGAGACCATCGCCCCGCGACCGGAGGAGGAGATCGCCGACATCGGTCGCGCCGAGCCGGACGTCGAGGATCACCGCCGGTCCTGATCCGTCAGACGGCGCCGTCGGAGGGCAGGGCCGGCTTCCGCCGTCGTGCACCGACGGCGCGCTGCTCCGGGAAGGTCCAGCCGAACCAGACGGACGCGAGGCGCACCGCGGTCGTCACGACGACGCAGACCAGCCCCGCGACCGGGACGGGAACGCCAAACGGGACCAGCACGATGAGGGTGCCTGCGCCGGCCGCCGCGGCGACGGCGTAGAGGGTGCCGACGTGGAGGAAGGAGATCGGGAGGTTCAGCAGCACGTCGCGTAGCATCCCTCCACCGATCGCCCCGATGACGCCGACGACGAGGGCGCCGACCTCGCCGACGCCCAGGGACAGTGCCTTCGAGGCCGCGATCGCGCCGAACAGTCCCATGACGACCGCGTCCAGCGTGGTGATCCCGAGTTCCGCCCGGGCGAGCACCGGCTGCACCGCCATGCCGAGGATGGCCGACGCTCCCGCCACGATCAAGTACCAGTTCCCCCAGATGACCACGGGCGGCTGATCGAGCACGATGTCGCGAAGCAGGCTGCCGCCGAGTGACACCGTGAGGCCGATCACGATGACGCCGAGCACGTCGATGCGGCGATCGCGCAGTCCCGCGGCGAACAGGGCGCCCTGCAGGCCGCCCAGACCGGCGGCTACCAGCTCGATCCACAGCGTCACGCTGAACGGGGTGATGGACATGCGGGCTCCGTGAGGACGAGGGCCGGCTCACGCGGGGGAGCGTGGGCCGGCCCGGGGTGGGACAGGGCCGGGCGTCAGCCGACGCTCACGGCCACGTTCTGCGCGGCCGTGACGATGACCTCGCTGATGGCGGCGGGCTGCGAGACGAACAGCGCGTGGCTCGCCGGCACGGTCGTGATCCTCGCGCCGATGCGCGTGGCCATGTGCTGCAGCATCGCCTGATCGAAGGCGTTGTCCTCCGTGCCGATCACCGCCCAGCTCGGCTTGTCCCGCCAGGCCGCGTTCGTGACCGGAGTGCCGAAGACCGACATGTTGATCGGCACCTGCGAGTCGCGGAGGAAGGCCGCATCAGCCTCGCCGAGGTCCGCGGCGAAGCCGATCGCGAACTTCTCGGGGTTCAGGAAGCCGAAACCGTCCTCGCCCACGTCGATGACGAAGTGGGGCGTCGGGCCGAAGCCCTCGTACTGCTGCGCGGTGGTCTCGCCCGCGTCGGGCGCCAGGGCCGAGACGTAGACGAGGCCCGCGACGTTCGGGTGCATACCCGCCTCCGTGATGACGGTGCCGCCCCAGGAGTGGCCGACGAGGATGGCCGGGCCGTCCTGCCGGTCGAGCACGCGGGTGGTCGCCGCGACGTCGTCCGCGAGCGAGGTGAGCGGGATCTGGGCGATCGTGACCGAATAGCCCCGGCCGGTCAGCGCGTCGTACACGCCGCGCCAGCCGGAACCGTCTGCGAATGCGCCGTGCACGAGCACGACGTTGGTGATGCCTTCGGGGGTGTTGACCATGGTGCTGTTTCCTCTCCGTTCTCGCGCCGCAGCTGGACGCGGATCCTGTGACGAGACGGCGACGCCGGAGCTCCGATACGCAATATATTGCGTATCGGGGCTCCGCGCAAGGGTCTGCACGAGGGCGAATTAGGGAAGGGGCAGCGACGACGCACCGCGCCGATTTGCGACGGCGGCATTGTTGTACGCAATGTATTACATGCCGATTCCGCAGAACGCCGCCGTCGTCGACCGCTCGCTCCTTCGCGATGACGTCTACCGGCGCCTTCGCGACGCCATCGTCGACGGCACGTTCGAGCCGGGGGAGCAGTTGAGGGACGGCGACCTCGCGGCCTGGCTCGGGGTCAGCCGCACGCCCGTCCGCGAGGCGCTGTTGCGCCTCGGCGCAAGCGGACTGGTCGTGGCGGTGCCCGGTCGATCCACGGCCGTGAGCACGCTCGACCCGCAGGCGGTGCGGGATGCGCGTGACGTCATCGCGGCGCTGCACGGGCTCGCGGTCCGGGAGACGACGGGTCGCCTTCCCGTTGAGGCCCTCGACCGCATGCGGGACGCCAATCGCCGTTTCGCGGAGGCCCTCGACGCCGACGACGTGGCCGCCGCGCTGGACGCCGATGACGAGCTGCACGGGATCCCCGTCGCCGCACTCGGCAATCGCGCACTCGAGGCCGTGCTCGAACAGTTCGGGCCGCTGATCCGCCGCGCAGAACTGGTCCGCTTCACCGGCGATGCGCACGAGTCCGTCCGGCGGCACGAGCAGCTGATCGACCTCCTCGCGGCGGGCGACGCGCAGGGGGCCGAGTCGGTCACGTTCGACATCTGGCACAGCCTGCCCGCCGAGGGAACCATCGACGCGCCCTAGCGCCCGTGCCGATCGAACGCGGCCGGGCAGAATGGAGTGTGCAGACCCTCATCGTGACGGCCCACCCCGACCCCGAATCGCTGACGAACGGCATCGCCCGCCTGCTCGAACGCACGCTGCACCCGTCGCCGGTTGCGGTCGCCGATCTCGCGGCCGAGGGCTTCGACCCGCGATTCACCCTCGCCGATCGTCACACCTATCGCGTCGGGAGCGACTTCCCGCCCGACGTGGCGCGTGAGCATCACCGCCTGGGCGGGATCGCGCACCTCGTGCTGGTGTTCCCCGTCTACTGGTGGTCGATGCCCGCGCTGCTCAAAGGCTGGATCGACCGCGTCTTCGTCAACGGGTGGGCGTTCGACGTCGACCCCGAGGAGGGCATCCGCCGCAGGCTCGGCGCGCTCACGATCCACCTGGTGCCCGTCGCCGGCGACGATGTCGGCGTGTACGAGCGCCACGGCTACGAGCAGTCGCTGCGCACGCAGCTCGAGCACGGCATCGTCGACTACTGCGGGAGCAGGCGCGGGGCGACGGCGTTCGTGTACGAGTCGGAGCAGGACGACGCCGAGGCGCGGGAACGCTCAGTAACCGCAGCGGTCGAGGCCGTCCGGCTCGCCATCCGCCCCGACTCGCGCTGACGCGACCGATCGGCGTGCGCATCCGTCCGTCGCCGTTCTCGTGTGGGAGCAGAAGATCGGCCGTGAAGGGAGTCGCTCGATGAGCCCCACCGCCCTGTCACTCACACCGGCACTGGCACCGTGACGGCCTGCTCCTCTAGCCTCGGGCCATGACGATGCCGCTGGCGCCCGCCACGACCACCACACCTCGCACGCTGCCCGGCGCGGTTGTGATCGCGCGCATCCGGCGCCTGATCTACGTCGCCGTGCTGGCGGGAGTGGCCTATTCGATTCTCGCGCGAGGAAGCAAGGCCGGGTGCCCGGGCGGAATCAGCGCGGACGGCGGCTTCCTCGACGCGAATGGTGATCCGAGCGACATCGCGCCGACGTGCGTGAGTCTGACGCTCTCTCCGAACCCGATCATTCTCATCGTGCTCGTCGGCATCGTCATCGGCGCTCTCACCCGCGTGCTGCGGTGGGCCGACGACGACGCGTCCGCCCTCCGCATTCTCGATCGCGCCGCTGCCGCGCTCGTTCTCGTGGCAGCGGCATCAGGAGTGATAGCGCTGGTCGCCTTCGGTCTCAACCCGCTCTACGGCCTGGACGGGTCCGGCACCTACATCTGGCCGTTTCCCTTCGGCGCCGTCGATCTCGATATGACGCCGATGGCGCCATCGTCGCCTGTGATACCGGAGGGCTGACAGCCGCTCCGCATCACCGATCGCAGGACAGTTCGCGCGCCGGGCGGCTGACCTACGCGGCGGACCTCAGGTCGAGCGCCAGGTCCTGGCACAGCTGCCGGTATGCGGCCGGGGCCTTGCCGTCGAAGTGCCGCTGACCGCTCTGCCACCCCTCCATCCACGGGAGCACCCAGACTCGCGGGATCTCGGTCCGGAGTCGGCGCTCGCGCAGACGGGCTCCGGCACTGCGGGATTCACGACCCTCAGGGATGAGGACGACGCCGTGGAGGCGCACATGACCGGCCAGCTCCTCGCTCCGCGCCTCGAGCACGGCTCGATGGGCCGCCGCGATCCCGTCCTCGGTGAGCCGGGCCACAAGGGTCACATCGTGCGAAGCGCCGGAGACCGAGCGAAGCGGCCACGCGTGGTCCGCCGCGCGGGTCCCCACGGCCAGGCCGGCCAGCGTCGTCTCGCCTGCGCCGGCGTGCACTCCGAGCCACCACATGTTGGCCTGCGCCCGCACCATGCGTTGCGGAAGCGGCGCTGCACCGCTGTGCATCGCGTCGGTGGACCCCGGGTCCGTCCGCCGCAAGTTCGGTAGAACGATCCCGCCCCAGTCGAGTACCCGTTCCTTGATCATCACGCACCCCCATGCTGTGTCAACCGTCGTACATCTCAATTCTGCCCGTCCTGCGCCCATTCCCCTCAGCCGCGCGAGAGGACTGGGATACGACTCACAGCCGAGGGCAACCGCGACGACGATGTTCCGTCGCCTCCATGGACGCGGTGCTGACCCTCGGTGAACGCGGGGCCAACAGGAGGACGGGTGGAGCCTGTGCCGTCGGGAAACGGGGGCGTTCGGATGCGCGCCGCTGGGGCGTCCCGTCGCCAGGCGGTGACATACGGTGAGAGCCGCAACCCGTATGCCCTTTTCGCAGTCCCCCTGACCCCACAGCAGAGGAGTCGTCCCGATGTCGGACACCCACACCCAGTACCCCCCGCAGAACTACCCGCAGCAGGCCGCCCCGACCGAGGGCCTCGCGATCGCGGCCCTCATCACGGGCCTGCTCTTCTGGCCCGCGGGACTGATCATCAGCCCCATCGCGCTGTCCCGCATCAAGAGGAACAACACCGGCGGCCGCGGCATGGCCATCGCCGGGCTCATCCTGTCGATCGTCGGACTCGTGTGCGGGATCATCGCCGCGATCTTCTTCTTCACCGTGATCCAGGCGGGCATCCAGAACGCGGAGACCCTGCCCGCGGCGGCCACGCTGAATTCGCTGGTCCTCTAGCTCGGCACGCGCACGAGAAGGCCCCGACGGCTCGACCGTCGGGGCCTTCTCTGCGCGGGCGGGTGCCGATCACCGCGGGACCGGTCGGCGACGTGAACCGGAGCGCCTAGCCGTTCCGCTGGGCGCCGCCGGTGACGGCGTTTCGGACCGCGAGGCGAGCGAATGCCTGCCGTAGCTCGGGCGGGTGCACGACGTCGATATCGGCGTCGAACCGATTGAGCGAGGCCGCGAGGGCGAGCCACGACCAGGAGCCGGCCTCCAGGCCGCACCGTTCGGCACCCAGGTCCTCCACCACGCCGTCGCCCGCGAAAGGCAGCACGTCGGCGGCCGGCAGATGGAGCACGACCCTGCCCACGCAGGGCCAGCCGCCGCCCCGGTCGGACCCCCGGAACCGGCTGGAGACGTACTCGGCGGCGTCGATCCCGCCGGGCAGACCGCGGGGTGCGAATCTAGGGCCGGTCGGGATCCGCGGGCTCATGCGGTCCGCGCGAAAGATGCGCCAGTCCTCCGTATCCAGATCCCACGCCACCAGATACCAGCGGCCGAGCGTGGTCACCAGGTGGTGCGGCTCGACCCGCCGTGGCAGGGGGAGGCTTCCGTGCGAGCCATCGGTCGCGTCGTGCTCGGTGTCACCGTCGGCGGTGCCGGCCGAGGGGCGGCCCGCGTAGTCGAAGCGCAGCACCTCCCGCGCCCGCACCGCGGCGGACAGAGCGACCAGCACCTCCGGAGCGACGGCCGATCGCGGACGGCCGGCGGGCGGTGCCGGGATCGACGTGAACGCGAGGCTGTCGAGGCGATGGCGGAGCCGTGAGGGCAGCACCTGACGCACGGTCGTGAGTGCTCGGACCGCCGCCTCCTCGATGCCGGCCCCGGACTGGCTCGCCGCGGCGAGGGCGACCGCCAGAGCGAGGACCTGGTCATCGTCGAACAGCAGAGGCGGCAGTTCCGTGCCGGCGTCGAGACGATACCCGCCGTCCGGGCCCATCGTCGCCCGGATCGTGTAGCCCATCTCGCGCAGTCGGTCGATGTCACGGCGCACGGTGCGGTGGCTGACGGAGAGCCGGTCGGCGAGCAGGGCGCCCGGCCAGTCCCGTCGGGCCTGCAGCAGGGAAAGGAGCGCGAGCAGGCGGGAGGTGGTCGTGGGCACATCCCCGATGGTAGATCCGGTCTAGGACCGTTCCTGACCTAGACGGCTGCGACTCTGGACCGGCCCGGGAGAAGCCCGGGTCATTCCCATCAGGAGCAGACATGAGCATCACGACAACCACCCACCTCAACTTCCGCGGCGACGCCCGGGCGGCCCTGGAGTTCTACGGCTCCGTATTCGGCGGCGCCGCGACCATCGCGACCTACGGCGACTTCGGCATGCCCGAGGACGCGCCGGGCGCCGACAGCGTCGTGTTCGGCAGCGTCGAGAGCCCTCGAGGTCTCCGGGTGATGGCGTACGACATCCCCGGCCAGTCGGGTGGATCCGCGCCCGTCGTCGGTGGCACCCGTCGGGAGAACGGCATCACGGTCACGGACCAGCCGTTCTTCGTGTCCGTGCGCGGTGAGACCCTCGAGGAAATCCAGGACTACTGGGACGGACTGGCGGCCGGGGCGAGCATCGTGGAGCCCCTGGCCGCCTCCGCATGGAGCCCGGGGTTCGGCATGCTCACCGACCGCTTCGGCGTGACGTGGGTCCTCGACGTCGCCACGGCGTACACCGCCGACGCCCGATAGCGCCGAGGCGAGGGAGCGGTGCATCCCCGGACCTGCGCACGTCCGGGGAAGCCCGCTCCCCGGGGGTGACGGCCGCGTCGGCCGGCACCCCCGCTCGACGGCATCAGCTGGTTGCGGGCTCCGAGGCGTCGGTTCCGGCGTCCGTGTCGGCGTCCGTGTCCGTGTCCGTGTCGGTGTCGGCGTCGGCGTCGGTGTCGGTCGGCTCGTCCGCATCGGAGTCCGTTGCGTCCCGCTCGGGGCGGTCGCCGCGCGGGCCGTGGCCCGGGCCGCCGGTCCTGGTGCCGGTGATGGCGAACGACTCGTCCAGCTCGATCATCAGCCGCGTGCCGTCGGCCTGCGTGAGATGCGCCTCGTACGCCCCGTCCGGATCCGTCTCGAGCCGCTCGATCGTGGCGTCCGGGTACTCGGCCAGCACCGCCGCCTCGACCTGGGCGGCCGTGTCCCCGGTCAGCTCCTCACCGCGCGGGCCGTGGCCCGGGCCGCCGTGCTTGGCGCCGGTGTCGGTGTCGGTGTCGGGTGCCGGCGTGCTCGTCGCGTCGGCACCCGAGGTGGTCTCGGCCACGGCGGGAAGGGCGGCCACGGCGAGGCTGCCTCCGGTGAGTGCTGCCGCGATCGAGAACCCGGCAATCATCTTCGTCCTGTGGTTCGTCATCTTGGGGATCCTGTCCTGTCGGTGATGCGCGCCCGATCGGCGTGCGGTAGCAGCCTCGGGTTCGCGCTTATCGGTTCGCCCTGGACGGGATGGGTAGGTGGCGTGAGGAAGGCAAACGTTCGCCAAGGCGAGGGGCTCGGCCGGACCCTGCCTACCCGTTCGCGCCCCCGCTGTCGCCTATGCGGAGGATGTCGTCATAGGCGGCTCATAGGCGCCGCCAGGCAGACGGGGAGGGGGACGCGACAGAATCGCAGCACCACGACCCGAACGGCAGGCACCATGACGACGATTTCCCTGACGACCCGACTCCGGCGCTCCATCGCAAGCGGGATCACCGTCTTCGGAATCGTGCTCGCCAGCGCTATCGGGCTGCACGAGTGGGCCGACCACGCGGTGGTCAGCAGCGCGTCGCAGAGCGCTGACGATGCGGCCGAGGAGGGATCCCGTGTCTGACGCGGCCGGCACCACCGCGGCACCGGTGTGCTCGGGATCGGTGGGCGACTCGGAACCGGTGGCGGGGGAGGCAAGACGCGTCCCGCGACCCCGTGGGCCCGCATCCCGTCGCTCCGGCACGATCGTGCTCCTCGGCGTGGACGGTGCCGGGAAGACGACCACCGCGCAGGCGCTCGCTCTGAACAGGAGCCGAACCCGAAGGCAGTCCCCGTCGCAGCCGCGGAAGACATCCCCCCGGCCCGCACTTGTGCTGCGAAACCGGTCGGGCCGGCGTTGGCTGGGCCGGGTCACCACGCGGCTCGGACTGGAGCTGCCGTCGCGCTGGACGGATCGGTTCGAGACGGCTGTCCGCATCGCGAACGTCCTGGTGTCGGAGGTGCGGGCCCGGCGTGTGGGCGGGGCCGCGATCATGGACCGTCACCTCGTCTGCCAAGTGGTTCTGCGGAGGGTTCGCGGCTTGCCCGAGGGACGCTTCCTGCCGCGGATCGCCCTCGCGCTGCTGGGCGCGCACGCGGTCGCCGTGCTCGACGTGCCGGCCGAGATCGCATTCGAACGCATCCGCACCCGCGGGGAGGATCTCGAGTCGCTGGAGTTCCTCCGGGCGACCCGGGCCGGCTACCTCGAGCTCGCCGCGGCCCACGGCTGGAGCGTCATCGACGCGACGGGGAGCACCGGGGCGATCGTCGGCCGGATCGAGGCGGCGATCACGCACCCGGACGGCTGCGCGGAAGCGGCGGGAAGACCGGCGCTCCCTATCGTGTGAGCGGCTCCGGTGAGAACGCCGACCGCGTCGCGGCGATGAGGGCGGCCCGTCGCCGACGGTGAACGGCAGCGGCATCCGCCGTCTGTGCGACCTCGGTGATGGAGACCTGCGCCCAGGTCGAGGCCATCGCGATGAGCAGCGACCAGATCTCCGTCGGCTCGAGATCGGAGCGGATGCCGCCCAGGCGCTGCTGCTCGGCGATCTCGCGACGGTGCGCGACGTCGTTCTGCTCGAGACCGGAGTACAGGTACCCGCTCGGAACGCGCTCCAGGCGCTTCCAGGCGACGAGCCGCAGCAGGGCCGGGTCGGCGAGGTAGTCGTCGTACAGGCGCGCCGCGTAGCCCGGCAGATCCGCCGCATCGAAGGGCACGCGGTCGCTGTTCGCGAGCACGTGCGCGGTGAAGACGGCGTCGAAGAGCTGTTCCTTCGATCCGAAGTAGCGGTAGAGCATCGGCTTGCTCGCCCCGGATGCCGCGGCGATGCGATCGACGCGGGCGCCGGCGACGCCGTGTGCCGCGAACTCCTCGGTCGCGGCGTCGAGGATGCGGCGACGCGTCGTGTCGGCGGATTGCATGGGAAGAGCATACCGGTTACCAACTAGTACGTAGTATGACGGCATGCGTATTTCCGCTCTCCAGTCCGATGCTCCCGGTGCACCGTTCACCCTCACCTCCATCGAGCGGCGGGCACTGCGCCCCGACGACCTCGACGTCCGCATCACCCACTGCGGCGTGTGCCACTCCGACCTGCACGCCTGGCACGGCCCGGCCGACGCCTTCCCGCTCGTGCCAGGGCACGAGTTCGTGGGGGAGGTCGCGGCCGTGGGTGTCGCGGTGACCCGCTTCGCGGTGGGCGACCCGGTGGCGGTCGGGAACATCGTCGACTCGTGCGGCCGATGCCGCATGTGCCAGGCCGGCCAGGAGAACTTCTGCGAGCAGTTCCCGACGCTCACCTACGGAGGCGTCGATCGGGTCGACGGCACGCGGACGCTGGGCGCGTACTCCTCGCACTACGTCGTGAGCGAGCGCTTCGCCTACCACCGCCCCGAAACCCTCGACCCGGCCGGCGTCGCCCCGCTCCTGTGCGCGGGCGTGACGGTGTGGGAGCCGCTCCGATCGGCGGGGGTCGGCCGGGGAACCCGTCTCGGCGTTGTGGGGCTCGGCGGCCTGGGGCACCTCGCCGTGCGCCTCGGGCGTGCCCTCGGCGCGCGGGTCACGGTCTTCACGTCCTCGCCGGGGAAGACCGAGGACGCCATGGCGCTCGGCGCCGACAGCGTCGTCGTGTCGCGCGACGACGACGCGATGACCGCCGCGCGCGGCAGCATCGACGTGCTCATCGACACGGTCGCGGTCGACCACGATCTCACCCCCTACCTGCGCGTCCTCGACCTCGACGGCACCCTCTTCTCGCTCGGTCACCTCGGACCCGTGACGGTGAACACCCTCGACCTCCTCGTCGGACGGAAGCGGCTCGCGTCGGGGGGAAGCGGCGGTCATCGGCACACGCAGGAACTGCTCGACTTCTGCGGCGAGCACGGCATCACGGCCGACGTCGAGGTGCTGCCGGCGACCCAGATCGGTACCGCGTTCGAGCGGCTCGCAGCGAACGACGTGCGTTACCGCTTCGTCCTCGACCTCGAGGGACTGGAGGCGACACCCCGGGGTTAGCTGAACGCGATCGAGTCACGACGCGGCCGGCTCCCGATCAGACGACGGAGAAGCGCCGTCGGTACTGCGAGGGCGTGGTCCCGTACTCGGCCTCGAACCGCTGCCGGAAGGTCACGGTGCTGCCGAAGCCGCTGTCGGACGCGATCCGGTCGACGGAGCGGGTCGTGGTCTCGAGCAGACGCCGCGCTTCGTCGAGGCGACGGGTCCGGATCCACGCGGCCGGAGTGGTACCGGTGGCAGCGCGGAAGGCGCGGAGGAACGTACGGCGGCTCTGCCGGGCCCGCGCGGCGAGGTCGTCGATCGATAGCGACTCGCTCAGGTTGGCCTGGGCCCAGTCCAGGACGGCGCCGATCGTGTCGTTCGAGGACTCCGCCGCGACCGGTCGCTCGATGTACTGCGCCTGCCCGCCCTCGCGGTGGGGCGCGATCACCAGGCTCCGCGCGACCTGGTTCGCCGCGTCGGCACCGAGGCGGGCCCGGACGATGTGGAGGCAGGCGTCCAGCGCCGACGCAGTGCCCGCGGAGGTGAGGACGTCGCCGTGATCGATGTAGAGCACGCTCTCGTCGACCTGCACGTCCGGGTGCTTCTCGGTGAGCGTGCGGGATCCCCGCCAGTGGGTGACCACGGTCCTGCCGGTCAGCAGCCCGGCGTCGGCAAGCGGCAGGGCGCCCAGGCAGAGCCCGGCGATGGCGGCGCCCCGAGCATGCGCCGACTCGAGGGTGGCTCGCAGCTCCACGCCGGGCGGTCGCGCGTCCTCGTACCAGGAGGGCACGACGACGAGGTCCGCGTCGTCGGCGGCATCGGGACCGTGCACCCCCTCGATCCGCAGCCCCTCCGCGGTCCGGACGCCGCCGGCGCGGTCGGCGAACAGCACGGTGTCCCAGTCCGCGAGCCCGCGCCTGCCCACCTCGTCGAACACCATCTGCGGCACCGCGAGGTGGAAGAGTGTCACGCCCTCGAAGGCGTAGATCGCGATGCGCATGGCTCCCCGTCCGATGTGACCCGATTCCAGCGTAACGCGGCATCTGTGCCACTCGCGCTCCTTGCACCGGTGAGACGCCATCGAAGGGCGCCGGCGTACGGCTCGGCGGCCTCACCTACGAAGGACACACCCCATGACGACTACTCCCCGCCGCGCTCTCGTGCTCATCGACGTTCAGCAGCAGTACTTCGACGGCCTGCTCGAGATCCAGTACCCGCCGCACAGCGAATCCCTGCCGAACGTCCTCCTGGCCATCGACGCCGCCACCGCCGCCGGCATCCCGATCGTCGCCGTGCAGCACAGCTCCGGGGAGGGCGCGCCCGTCTTCGCGCCGGGCACGCCGGAGTTCGAGCTGCACCCGGACGTCGCGCAGCGGGCAGCGGAGGACTGGAAGGCCGTGACCAAGAAGTTCGCGTCCATCTACGCCGACACCGACCTCGCCGACTGGCTGCGCCGACAGGACATCGACACCGTCACCCTGGCCGGCTACATGACCAACAACTGCGTGCTCGCGTCCGCGGTGGAGGCCGACTATCTCGGCTTCACGACCGAGGTGCTGTCCGACGCGACCGGCGCGATCAACCTCGCCAACGGGGCCGGGGTCGCCGATGCCCGATCCGTGCACCTCACCCTGATGACGCTGCTGAACTCCAACTGGGCGCGGGTCGCCTCGACCGAGGCGTGGACCGTCGCGGTCGCAGCGGACCTTCCGCTCGAGGGAAGTGACCTCGGCAGCTCCGCGCACGCGGGTTCACCGAACGAGCCCCTCGTCATCGACGCGGGCGTGGAACAGGGTCGCGAAGGGAGGTGACATCACCGAGCTCCGTCGAGAGGCAGTCGTCGGTGCGGCTGAGGGCGAGGGCCGGGTCGTCCTCGTTCCTCGCGCTGCGGATCACGGCGCGGGCGGTCGCGGCGATCAGCCCGGCACCCGCTCCCTTGCCCATGGCATCGGCCAGGGTGAAGCCGAAGCCCTCGGGCGTCGGGTACCAGTCGTAGAAGTCGCCGCCGACCGACTTCGCCGGCAACACCCGTCTATCGGCGGTCCTGGAGGTGGGCCCACCGCCGGCGACCTGCTGTCGGGTCAGCGGATGCGGAGGATGGCGACGGCGTGGGGAGTGGGGCGGGTCTGGTGGCGGCTCCGATGGCTGACACATAGGTCTGGCTCCCCACGCCTTCGCATGGAACCATCGACCGATGGACACTTTCGCGGCGATCGCCGATGAGCGGCGGACCGTAGCCGACATGCTGTCGAAGCTCACGGTGGAGCAGCAGACCACGCCCAGCCTCTGCACGGGGTGGAGCGTCCGCGACGTCGCTGCTCATCTGGTGATGCCGATGGAGGTGGGCATGCCGACCTTTCTCCTGACGATGCTGGCCTGTCGCGGCGACTTCGATCGCGCGAATGTGCGCCTGACCCGCCGACAGGCTGAACGACCCTTCGAGGAGATCGTCGAGGTGCTGGAACGACGAGCGGCATCCCGTTTCACCCCACCCGGGTCCGGCCCTGAGGCGCCCCTCACCGACCTGTTGGTGCACGGCTTGGACATCCGCTGGCCCCTTGGACTCGCGCGGGAGATCCCGGAAGAGCGAGTGCGGGCGGTACTCACCTTCTTGACCGGTCGCTCCGCCCGGGGCCTCGTCCCCCGAGGTCTGTTGGCCGGGTTGAGGTTCGAAGCGGATGACATGGACTGGGTGCACGGCCACGGCCCAGTAGTCAGGGGTCGAGCCGAGGCCCTTCTGCTGGCCCTAACGGGGCGAGGTGCTGCGCTTGGCGCCCTAGCCGGTGACGGCCTTCCGGCGTTGAGAGTTCGGCTGCTCTGACGCCAACGTGTCACGCATCAGGGCATGGTCGTTCCGGGTCAGTGCTTCCCGGTGAGGACCGTGATGAGTCGTTCGGGGTTGGCGACCAGTTCGCGGGACTCCGGTGAACCCACGAGCCGGGTGAGCAACGCGGATGTCGCCTCGACGCTTCGGATCCAGTACCCGCCGATGTGATGGCAGGTGACCGGCACCGTGACCACCTGTCCGTCCCGCAGGGTCAGGGTGAGTTCACCGTTCTCCGGGTCGCTTCCTATCCCCCAGTCTCCGGCTAGCGAGGCGAGAGCTCCGACTCCCAGGGTGGTGAGCAGTCCCGGCCAACGAATCCGTGTGTGCGAGAACCGGACGGTAGCAGCGTCGAGGTCGTCCCACTCGATGCTGCTCTCCTCCTGCCCGACTGGCCGGTAGATCAGCGCCTGAGGGGTCAGTACGGCGTGATGACCGTCGTCATCACCCAGCTTGAGGAGTCCGTTCCGGACGTCGAGCGGGCCGAATCGAGTCACCACGGCGTTGCCTCGGTCGGTGATGCGATGGCGGTTCGATCTCGGTCGTGGAGAGGCGGCTGAGATTCAGTCGGAGTCGTTCGGTCGGTCATCAGGGATGTTCCGCTCAGCCCTGTGGAGGGGGCAGAAGCGGGAGACAGGCCGGATGGCGGGATCATCCATCCCACGGTATCGGACCGTCGAGCCTGACCACACTGGCCCGCCTCAACCGGTTCCCGGGTTGGAGGGTGCGGGGGACGGCGACGAAGTGGAGGAGTGGGGCGAGGCTGACGAGAGTCTGCCGACGGCTGGAAGTGAAGGCGGTGGGACACCCGGGGTGGGAGGCCCTACTTCTAGTGGTCGCTCACCGGGTCATCGCGGAACGTGGTGAGGGCGATCCGCCACGGGGCCACGTCGCTGGCGGTGCGGCTCGAGTGTTCGTATTGCTCGAGCCGTGCCCGGGCTTGTGATGCCCAGTCGTTGAAGCGGTGGATGAGGGTCGCTCGGGTGGTGGCGTTGAAGGTCGTGTCAGTGCCGTCGGCGTGTTCTTTGCGCCAGTTCATGTGCGCGGCGCCGTACAGGATCGCCGCTTTCAGGTGTTCCGCGGTGAGCCACTCGGTGAGCCACGGCTCGTCGTGGGGGTCGAGGTCGCGGACGGCCCGATTGAACACGGTCACCCGACCGAGTCCGGAGTCGGTGACGGCGAAGTCGGCCTCGTGTAGCGAGAGGGTGCGTAGCGCCTCGCGTACGTGAGCGAGGTTCGCGTTTCCCATGTGCGTAATTGTTGGCCCGGTCAGCTGAGGTGAGGTGGGGTCAGGCGGCGCGGCGGAGGATCCGCTGAAGCAGGGCCCGCAGCAGGATGGGCAGGACGGGGACGCCGAAGACGGCGCCGAACCGGCCGACCGAGCCGATGGAGAGGATCGAGCCGACCGAGCCGATGGACAGGGCGGATCCGACGGACAGGGCAGAGGCGAAGGAACCGGCGCTGGCGAAGGACGCGGCGCTGAACGCTGATCCGAAGGACGCCGCCGAGGCGACCGAGCCGGCACTGGCCGCCGAGGCGATCGAGCTCGTGGATGCGACGGAGGAGATGGAGCGAGTGCTCGCTGAAGAGGGTGCGGGGGAGGTGGTGTCGGTCATAGTGAAGCTCCTGTCGAGAGTGATTGACGCTGTCAAGTAGATCGAGTATGACCCGGACCACTTGACACTGTCAAGTGGTTGGGGGAGGCTTCTTCCATGACATCGGACGGTGCGAACGAGGATCAGGCCGGTGGGCGGGCGCGGCTTCTTGCTGCTGCGCGGGGGGAGCTGCTCGAGCACGGTTCGGCCGGGCTGAGTCTGCGGGGGATCGCGCGGAGGGCGGGGGTGTCGCACGCGGCACCGAAGTATCACTTCGGGGATCGGGCGGGCCTGTTGACGGCGGTGGCGGCAGCCGGCTTCGGTGAACTGGCCAGCGCGTTGCGGTCCGCGACAGCGGCGGAGGGGGAGCTGTCGCTGGGGGTGTTGGGGCGGACGTATGTGGCGTTCGGTCTCGCGAACCGGGCGTTGTTCGAGCTCATGTTCCGCCCGGACCAGCTCCACCCGGACGACCCTGATCTGCGGGCGGCGCAGGCGGACGCGATCGGGCTGCTGAGCACGGCGGTCGCGGCCGAGTCCGGCACCGGGGTGACGGAGGAAGCACCGGAGCTGGCCCTGGCGAGCTGGGCGTTCGCGCACGGCCTGGTCGCGCTGGTGCGCGATGGCGCATTGCAGAACGTCGCCGGCGAGGACGATCCGGCGCTGCTGGTCGAGCGGCTTCTCCAGGTCTTCGGGCGGGTGCTGCGCTGAGCGCACCGGCAGGGCGCAGCTGTCAGGGCAGGAGGATGAGGGCAGGCGGATGAGGGCAGGCGGAGAAGCAACCCTGCTGATCGGGCCACGGTGTAGTTCTCGCCGACGGAGAGCACGCTCATGGCTCTCCGCGGTCGTGCGGTGCGGCTACGGGAGGATGCGGCCACCCGTAGCCCTCCCTGAAGGGGTTCGGCTAGTGTTCCGCGCATGAACGACCGAGCGGCGCCGATCCTGCCGAGCCGCGACCTGTCGGAAACCCTCGCGTTCTACTCGGCCCTCGGCTTCGAGAACCGTGGGGCGCCGCCGGATGAGTGGGACTACCTCATCCTCGGCCGGGGCGGTGCCGAGCTCCACTTCACCCTCGACGCGGACGTCGACCCGTTCCGCACGGCGGGGTCCTGCTACCTCTTCGTGGACGACGCGCCAGAGCTGTACGAGCGGTGGCTCGCGGTCGTGCGCCCGGACCCGTCGACGGGAAGCCGGGTCGAGCCGCTCGCCGAGACCGGGTACGGCATGAGAGAGTTCGCCGTCGTCGACCCGAGCGGCAACCTCATCCGCGTCGGAACCGAGATCCGCTGAGCGGCACCTCGGGCGATCGCCCCACAACCAGCGGGTGCGATCAGGCGGAGCGGAGGCGGCCCACCACGCGGTGGGTGACGAACCAGAGCATCAGGAGGGCGATCACGCCCACGGCGATGTAGGAGAGAAGTCCGCTCCACTCCTCGAGGATGGGACGGATCGCCGGGCCGAACGCGAAGCCGAGCCCGACCCAGACGCCGTTCCAGACCCCGGAGCCGGCGACCGTGTAGAGCGAGAACCGCCAGAGGGGCATGCGCTCGATGCCCGCGGGGATCGAGATGAACGACCGCACCAGCGGCACGCAGCGGCCGACGAGCACGGCGGTGCCGCCCCAGCGCACGAAGAACGCCTCCGCCTTGTCGAAATCGGCGTAGTCGAGGAGGGGGATGCGCCCGACGAGGCGACGGACGCGATCGCGGCCGAGGGCGGCGCCGATGGCGTACCAGACGAGGGCACCGGCCAGCGCCCCGAGCGTGGCGGCGAGCCAGGCGCCCCAGGCGCTCATCCGCCCCTCGTAGGCGAGGAAGCCCGCGACGGGCAGGATCGCCTCGGACGGGATCGGGGGCACGAACGTCTCGATGAACACCGCCAGCCCCACGCCCACCTCGCCGAGCACCTCGATGAGGCTGAGGACCCAGCCGACGAAGCCGTCATAACCCGCACTGGGCTGTACCTGGCGCAGGGCGGAAAGGATCGGAATGCTCATGGGGCCTCTCGGGGTGATACGACATGACGGGAGCCATGACACGGCAGTGGTGGCCTGCCCGACTCGGGCAGGCCACCACCGGTGGTGCGTTCTACTTGAAGATGTCCTTGACGTTCTCGCCGGCCTTCTTGGCGGACGCGGAGGTCTGATCCTTCTCGCCCTCGGCCTTGAGGCTCTGGTCGTTCTGGTGCTCGCCGACAGCTTCCTTCGCCTTGCCGGCGATGTCCTGCGCGGCGTTCTTGATCTTGTCGTCCAGTCCCATGATGCCCTCAATCCTCGCGCAGAGGTTGCGCGTTCACCGAGCCTACGCGGCGCTGATCAGCCGTTACTGAACGGCAGCAGGCAGCGTGCACCGCTTCAGCGGGCGTCGCCTACACCGTGGTGATGTCGTCGACCTCGCCCACGAGCTCCTCGATGATGTCCTCGAGGAACAGGACCCCCGTCGTCTCACCCGTGACGGACACGGCTCGCGCCACGTGAGCGCCGGACCGGCGCATGGCCGCAAGGGCGTCCTCGAGATCGGCGTCGTGCGGCACGGCGCCGAGTCGGCGGATGCGCTTCTCGGGCACCGGGGCGTCGACCACGTCGGGCGAGGTGAGGTCGAGGACGTCCTTCAGGTGCAGGTAGCCGGTCGGCCGGCCCGCGTCGTCGGTGAGGACGTACCGGGAGTAGCCGTGCTCGGCGACCGCGAGCTGGACCTCGCGCGGAGTCGCACCCGCACCGAGCCGGACCATGTCGGGAACGGGGACCTCGACGTCGCTGACCTTCCGGGTCGTGAACTCGAAGGCGGCCGTCAGGGTTCCCGACGCGTCGCTGAGCACGCCCTCCCGCGTCGACTGGCGCACGATCGTCGCCACCTCGTCGAGCGTGTAGGTGCTCGTCGCCTCGTCCTTCGGCTCGACGCGGAACAGTCGCAGCACCGCGTTCGCGATGCCGTTCAGCGCCCAGATGACCGGCTTGAGGACGGTCGCCACGAAGACGAGCGGCGGCGCGAGCAGCAGCGCCGCCCGGTCCGGCACGGAGAAGGACAGGTTCTTCGGGATCATCTCGCCGACGACCACGTGCAGGAACGTCACGAGGACGAGGGCGATCACGAACGCGATCACGCCGATGGCCTCGGGGTTCAGCGGCGTCGCCGCAAGCGGGATCTCGAGCAGGTGGTGGATCGCGGGTTCCGAGACGTTGAGGATCACGAGCGAGCAGACCGTGATGCCGAGCTGACTCGTGGCGAGCATCAGGGTGGCGTGCTCCATGGCCCACAGCGTGGTCTTGGCAGCTTTGCTGCCCGCCTCCGCCTTCGGCTCGATCTGCGAGCGTCGCGCGGAGATGACGGCGAACTCGGCGCCGACGAAGAACGCGTTCACGATCAGGAGGACGACGAGCCAGATGATGCCGGGCAGGTACTCGTTCACGCTCGGTCCCCTCTCAGTGCGGTGACGATGCGATCGTGCTGGGTGGCGGCGGAAGCGGCTCCGACCGGGAGCTCGACGGGGTGGGGGAGAAAGCGCATACGCTCCACCCGCTGACCGACGACCCGTTCGATGCGCAGGGTTCCCGCGTCGATGTCCACCTCGTCGCCGATCTCAGGGAGGCGGTCCAGCCGCTCCGTGGCGAAGCCGGCGAGCGTCTCGTAGTCGCCGTCATCGGGCACGCGGACTCCGGCCCGCTCGAAGAGCTCGTCCGGCCGCAGGGAGGCGTCGAAGACGATGGTGCCCTGGGAGCGGACGATGCCGACGCGGGCACGGTCGTGCTCGTCCTCGAGCTCGCCGACCAGCTCCTCCACGAGGTCCTCCAGGGTGACCAGTCCGGCGGTGCCGCCAAACTCGTCCGCGACGATCGCGATCTGGTATCCCTCGCGACGGAGCAGTCCGAGCAGGGTGTCCGTGCCCATCGACTCCGGTACGAACCGCGCGTCCGACACCAGGGTCGACACGCTGACCCGCGCCCGCTCCTCCGCGGGGAGAGCGAACGCCTGCTTGATGTGCACCACGCCGGCGATGTCGTCGCTGTCCTCGCCGATGACGGGGAAGCGGGAGAAGCCGCTGGCGAGCGACGTCTCCACGACGTCCTCGGCGGAATCGGTGAGGCGCACCGTCGTCATCCGCACCCGCGGCGTCATGACGTCGCCGGCCGTGTGGTCGGAGAAGGTGAGGGTGCGGCCGAGCAGTGTCGCGTGGTCGTCGTCGAGCAGGCCCTCGAGCGCGGACCTGCGCACGAGCGAGCTGAGCTCCTCGGCGGATCGCGCGCCGGAGAGCTCCTCCTTGGGCTCGATGCCCATCTTCCGGATCACCGCGTTCGCGGTGCTGTTGAAGAGCAGGATCACCGGCTTGAAGACGGCGGTGAACGCGGCCTGGAAGGGCACGACGAACGTGGCCGTGGCCAGGGGCAGCGCCAGGGCGAAGTTCTTCGGCACGAGCTCGCCGATGACCATCGAGAACAGGGTCGCCAGCGCGATGCCGGCGACGGCGCCGATGCCGGGCACCGCCGCCTCGGGGATGCCGAGGCCGGTGAGGGGGGACTCGAGCAGCGAGCTGATCGCAGGCTCGAAGGTGTACCCGGTCAGCAGGGTCGTGAGGGTGATGCCGAGCTGCGCCCCGGACAGATGCGTCGACGTGATGCGCAGGGCCTTGATCGTCGGACCGAGGCGCTTCTCACCCCGGGACTGGCGCGCCTCGAGGTCCCCGCGATCGAGGTTGACCAGGGAGAACTCGCTGGCGACGAAGAACCCGGTGCCCACCGTGAGGACGAGGCCGATGGCGAGCAGGACCCACTCATTCATGAAGCCCCTCCTCACCGGTCTCGACCGCGGAAGCGGTCAGGGCGTGGAGGGGCGATGGCATGTGTGAGGGAGGATCGTCCATGCGGAAGAGCCTACGGGCGCGCCGTCTCCGCACGCCGGGCCGACTCTCAGGGAGGCGCGCTCGAGCGGTCGGTCACGCCTTCCGCCGGAGGCGCCGGGCCGGGCGTCTTCTGCCCGTCCCGGCGACGCTCCGCTACGCGTTCGCCGGCGCTCCAACAGACGCGTCCGAGAGCGCGGCGAGCTCGTCGGCCGACAGATCGAGCGTCGCCGAGGCGATGAGGTCGGGCAGCTGCTCCACCGTGCGGGCGCTCGCGATGGGAGCCGCGACGGTCGGCTGCGACCGGAGCCAGGCCAGCGACACCGTCGCGACCGAGACGCCGTGCGCGGCCGCCACCTCGTCGAGCACGGGCAGGAGCGCAGCGTGCGTGTCGAGGTACGCCTGGGCACCGCCGGCACGCGGGCTGTCGACGCTCGCTCCCTCGCGGTACTTGCCCGTCAGGAAGCCGGAGGCGAGGGAGGAGTAGGGCAGCACGGCGAGGTCCTCCCGCTCCGCGATGGTCCGCAGCGCGCCCTCGAAGCCCCGCTCGACGAGGTTGTAGTGGGGCTGGAGCGCGACGGGGCGGTGCAGTCCCTTCGCCTCCACGATGGCGAACCACTCCTCGATGCGGGCGGGGCTGTAGTTGGAGATGCCGAGGTAGCGCACCTTGCCGGCGTCGACGAGCTCGGAGAGCGCGGTCACCGTCTCCTCGAGCGGCACGGAGGCGTCGTCGAAGTGGGCGTAGTAGAGGTCGATGCGGTCGGTGCGCAGGCGCTCGAGGGAGGCGTCCGCCGCCTTCGCGATGGTGGCCGCGGAGAGTCCGCGGAAGTCTGGGTGCTGGCTCACCTTGGTCGCGATGACGACCTCGTCCCGGTTGCCCCGCAGCTGCTGCCACTCACCGATGATCCGCTCCGACTCGCCACCGGTGTTGCCGGGCACCCAGGAGGAGTAGCCGTCCGCGGTGTCGATGAAGTCGCCCCCCGCAGCACGGAACCCGTCGAGGATGTCGAACGACGTCTCGCGGTCGGCCGTCCAGCCGAAGACGTTGCCGCCGAGGTTGAGCGGGAAGACGGACAGCTCCGAGGCGCCGAGCCGAGTGGTGGGACGAGTCATGGGGGTTCTCCGATTCTTCGATGCGTGCGGTGCCGGTACCTCTGGCCAACTCGCGGTCGGTGGCCGAAATTCCGCTACGGCGGGAAAGGTCGCTGGGCGCGGCTTCCGCCTGATCCCGGCCGCCGCTATGGTCCTGCCCATGGGCAGCGACCGTGTGCAGATCGACTGGGAGAGCGCGCGCGACGCGAACCGCGCGAACTGGGACGACCGGGTGCCCATCCACGAGGGTGCGTACGGCGTGGAGGCCTTCGCCGACCCCGGCCACCGGTCGGACGTCGTCCGCGAGGACCTCCCCGCCCTGACGCCCTGGTTGCCGGACGGATCGCTCGCCGGGCTCGACGTGTGCCACCTGCAGTGCCACATAGGCACCGACACGGTGTCCCTCGCCCGGGAGGGTGCACGGGTCACCGGCGTCGACTTCTCGGCGCCCGCCCTCGCCTCCGCCGCCGCGCTCGCCTCACGGCTGGGGCTCGACGTGACCTGGGTCGAGTCCGACGTGCTCGATGCCCGCGCCGCGGTCGCCGGCGACTTCGACGTCGTCTACACCAGCATCGGCACGATCTGCTGGCTCGCCGACCTCGACCGCTGGGCGGCGCAGGTGGCCGCGCTCCTCCGGCCCGGAGGTGTCTTCTACATCCGGGACGGGCACCCGGCGCTGTACGCGCTCGACGAGGATGCGGACGAGCTCGTCACGCGGTACCGGTACTTCCCCGACGGGACGGCGCAGCAGTGGGACGATCCCGGGACCTACCTGGGCGAGGGCACGGTGGCCCACCCCCGCACGTACGAGTGGCCGCACCCGCTGTCCGAGATCGTGAACGCCCTCCTGGGCGCGGGCCTGCGCATCCGGCGCCTCGACGAGGGCCGCACGCTGCCGTGGCGGTTCAGCCCCCGGATGGAGGTCACCGGCGACGGCTCCTGGGCGTGGCCCGAGGTCGATCGCGACCGGCTCCCGACCACCTTCACGATCGTCGCGATCCGCGACTAGGCCGCAGCCTGCGGCCCCGGAGCGTCAGTCCAAGGTACCGACCTGCCGCTCGATGGGGACGGTGCCGGGCACGATGACGTCGCCCGTGTGCGCGGTCGTGACGGCCTCGATGAGAGCGATGTGCGCCTCGTCGTCCGCCACGGGGTTGTGCCGGACGCCGCGCGGCACGACGAAGAACTGCCCGGGGCCGAGCTCGACATCGGCCTGCCCCTCGATCTGGATCCGCAACCGGCCGGACAGGACGAGGAACATCTCGTCCTCGTTCTCGTGCGCGTGCCAGACGAGTTCGCCGAGGAGCTTCGCGACCTTCACGTACTGGTCGTTCACCCGCCCCACCACGCGCGGGGTCCAGTGCTCGGTGACCTTCTCGAGTTCACGGGCGAGGTCTGTGCCGAACGCTGCTGTCATGGCTCCAGTCTCCCGGCCGGACGGACGGCGGGCGGGGTCGGCACCGCACAAGATCCGGCACGATCGCTGACGGAATCCTCCAGGACGGTCCCAGTGGTCAACGCTTGTTCCGTGGCGCGCTGTTCCAGCGTGCGGCCCCAGGCGGTTCCGCCGAGGATCAGGGCGATGCCGAGAAAGCCGACCGGGGTCAGCACGTCGTTCGCGAGGGTCACCCCGACGACGGCGGCCCAGACGGGTTCGGTGCCGAGCAGGAGGCTGACCCGCGACGGGGAGGTGCGTCGCACCGCCCAGGTCTGCACCAGGAAGGCGAAGACGGTGCAGGCGAAGACCAGGTAGAGGAAGAGCACGGCGCCGCCGAGGTCGAGGCCGGCGAGATAGGCCGGGACCGGGACCCCGGCGAACGGGGAGGCCAGGGCGAAGACGGCGGCGCAGGTGCCGAGCTGCACGGTCGTCAGGCGGAGCGAGTCCATCGGCCGGCCGGCCGACAGCGTGTGCATCGTCGTGACGTGGATCGCGCGCACGACGGCCGCGGCGAGGATGAGCAGGTCACCGAGGGCCGGGGGCCGGAGCGACCCGTTGCCGGCCAGCAGCGCCACCCCCACCACGGCGACGACGCAGGCGAGCAGGAACCAGCGGGGGAGTCGCCGCCGTCGCACGACGGAGTCGAGGAGAGGGGTGAACACGATGGTGAGGCTGATGATCAGGCCGGCGTTCGTGGCCGACGTGTGCGCGATGCCGAACGTCTCGAGCGCGAACACCGCCGCCAGCAGCGACCCGAGGATCACCCCGACGCGCCATTCGGCGGGGGTGATGCGCTCCCGTCGGAGCGCCACGATGACGGCCAGGGCAGCAGCGGCGAGCGTCATCCGCGACGCCAGGAGCGCGATCACCGAGCTGTCGTCCACGAGCTCCTTGGCGACGAGGTAGGTCGATCCCCAGGAGGCCGCCACCAGGAGCAGCAGCAGATCGACGCGGAAACGGAGAAGGAGGCTGAACACCACTTCATCGTCGAGCCCGACGACGCGTAAGACAAGGCACCGATCACTCGACCCATGGGTAAGCTCCAGCTTATGGAATTGGGCCAGCTTCGCGCGCTCCGCGAGCTGGGGGAGCGGGGCAGCATCGCGGCCGTCGCGGCCGCCATGCACGTCACGCCCTCGTCCGTGTCGCAGCAGATCAGCGCGCTGCAGCGACAGAGCTCCACGCCCCTGACCTACCGGGACGGCCGCCGCACCGCCCTGACCGCCGCGGGCCGGGCGCTCGCCGCCGCCGCCATCGACGTCGAGGTCGCGCTGGAGCGGGCGGAGCAGGCGGTGCGGGACTTCGAGGACGTCGCGTCCGGTGCGGTCTCCGTCGCGGCCTTCCACAGCGCAGGGCTCGCCCTGTTCGGGCCCCTCCTCACGGCGATGCGGGCGCCCGGATTGCCGAGCCTCGCCCTGACGGACTTCGACGCGGCGCAGTCGGACTTCCCCGCCCTGACAGCGGATCACGATCTGGTCGTCGCGCACCGACTGGCCGGCAGCGAGGAGTGGCCCGGCTGGGTGAGAACGGAGACGCTGCTCTTCGAGCCCCTCGACGTCGCGCTCCGCCGCGACCATCCGCTGGCCGACCGAGCGGTGATCTCCGCGTCAGACCTCCGCGACGAGGAGTGGGTGGCGGTGCACGAGGGCTTTCCCCTCGAGCAGGCGGTCCGCGTCATCGCGACGATCAGCGGGCAGGAAGCCCGCATCCCGCACCGCATCAACGAGTTCCTCGTGGCCGCCGCCGTCGTCGCCGCCGGGAACTGCATCGCGCTCCTGCCCCGGCACACCTCCGGCCTGCGCGGGCATCCGGAGGTGGTCCTCCGGCCGCTCGACATCCCGGGACTCGGCAGGCACATCGACTGCCTTGCCCGCCCCGAGACCCTCGAGCGCGCCGGCGTGCGGACCGTGCTCGATCGGCTGAGGACCATCGCCGCTGAGCTCCTCGCCTCCGACCGCCCGCCGTCGGCCTAGCCGCGACTGCGGCCTTCCGGCCGTGGGCCCCCCAGACACGGAGCGGGAGCCATGGCAAGCCCCCGCTTCGACTAGAAAGCGTGCCTAGGCTCGGACGGTAGGCATACCGACCACCTGAGGGGAACCATGTCCACCGACCAGTACACCTTTGAAGACCCGAGCAAGAAGTACTCGAACTTCGAGGCGCCCGTCCAGTACCAGGAGGGTGCGGGCCTCGACGCGAACCTCGAGGAGAAGGCCGACCGCGGCGAGAAGACGTATCGAGGGGCGGGGCGCCTCGAGGGGCGCAAGGCCCTCGTGACCGGCGGCGACTCCGGCATCGGCGCGGCCATCGCGATCGCTTTCGCCCGCGAGGGAGCGGATGTGGCCCTCTCCTACCTGCCTGAGGAGGAGGAGGACGCTCGTGAGGTCGTCGCTCTCATCGAGGAGGCCGGCCGCACCGCCGTGGCACTGCCCGGCGACATCACCTCCGCGGAATTCTGCCGGGAACTCGTCGCCGCCGCCGTCGAGGGACTGGGCGGACTGGACACCGTCGTGAACAACGCCGGCAAGCAGCAGAACCAGTCCGACCTGCTCGACATCACCGACGAGCAGTTCGACGAGACGTACAAGACCAACGTGTACGCGATGTTCTGGATCACCAAGGCGGCCCTGCCGCACCTGCAGCCCGGATCCACGATCATCAACACGACGTCCATCCAGGCCTACGCACCGTCGGAGACGCTCGTCGACTACGCGTCCACCAAGGCCGCCATCAACAACTTCACCAAGGGTCTCGCGCAGCAGCTGGCCCCGAAGGGCATCCGCGTGAACGCGGTCGCCCCGGGTCCGATCTGGACGCCGCTGCAGACGGCGGGCGGCCAGCCGCCCGAGGACCTGCCCGAGGTGGGCTCCGGCACGCCGCTCGGCCGCTGGGGACAGCCGGCAGAGCTCGCCCCGGCGTACGTGTTCCTCGCCTCTGGCGAGTCGAGCTACGTGATCGGGGAGACGCTCAACGTGAACGGCGGATCGCCGACGCCGTAGGCGTCGCGCTGGGAAGCGGGCGCCGGGTCCGGGAGGTTCTCCCAGACCCGGCGCCCGCTGGCCAGTGATGGGAAGCGATCATGCAGCGCTGGGCGCGTCCACGACCGCCGGATCCGGCTCGTCCAGCGGGTACAGGCCCTGACCGCTGTTCGCGGCACGGGTGAGCACGTCGATCCATGCCACGTTGATCGCGGGCATCCGGGACCCGAAGTAGCTGAACTGGATGGGGATGGTGCAGTGCACCCACAGCGTGCGGCGACCCGTCCCCGTTGTCGCGTCCGCGGGGATGGTCAGGGTAAATGATTCGTTGCGGCGCAGCTTGCCGGTGATCACGACCTGCAGGTGGGCGAGAACGCGGTCATCGATCTCGAGCTGCGTGGGTGGGGATCCGTAGAGGAGATGGCCCAAGTGCGTTCCTCGTCTTTCAGTGTCCGGGGGCCCGAGGTGGTTTTGTTTCCTGCGAAACAAAAAGATAACTTTGCTCGTCGGGTCATCCCGGCGGCCGCCTATCCGCTGAGCGCACTGTTTCGCGCACGGCGAGGAAAAGACGGTAGGGGGCACGAAGGACAGCCGACACCGGAGGGACACATGGCGGCGGAGACGCGTCGATGATGGGTCACCCCTCCCGGCAGTACGGGCGGCGATCCGACGTCACGGCCGTGATCCTTCCCATTTCGGCATCGCACGGTCGGTGCCCGGAGCAGCGCCGTGTCGCCTGAGCCGGCCGAGAGCCCCGTCGAGGAGCGGGCGCGCATCCGGCTCGAGGCCGCCGGCACCGACGTCGAACGGGCGCCGGAAGTGCTGGGGGGGTTCTACGCGGGGACCGACTGGACCGTCACGCCCACCACCGGGCCGTTCTCCTTCCGCTACGCGGCTCTCGGCGACGCCGCGATGACGCTGCGCACGTCGCAGATGCGCGGCACCAACTCCGGCGACATCCCCGGGAGCGACGACTACATCGTCCAGTGGCTCGTCGATGGACACGCAACCATCGACGTCGAACGCGACGCCGTTCCGCTCGTGCCCGGCGCGCCGATGCTCTTCCCTGCCTACCGGCCGTTCGTGTTCTCCTTCGTCGACTACGACCAGAAGCTCGTGCACCTCGGCCGATCCCACGTTCACCGCATAGCGCGGGAGCGTGGCTTCCGCGGCACGGGGGCGATCCGCTTCGACCACCTGCGATCCGTCGAGGCCGGCGCCGTCGCGCACTGGCACGGCGTCGTCGGTGAGATCACGACCGCCGTCCGCACAGGCAGGATGACGCCGCTGCTGTGGCACCGGCTGTCGCGCCGCGCGGCCGGTGCGTTCCTCGACCTGTATCCGCCGGAGGGCGCGTCCGTGCCCGACGTGCTCCTCGCGCCCCGGAACGAGAGCATCCGCGCGGCCGTCGACTTCGTGCACGACAACGCGCACCTGCCGATCGGGCCGATCGAGATCGCGGAGGCCGCCCACCTCAGCGTGCGCGGGCTGCAGGTTGCGTTCCGGCGCCTGCTCGACACGACGCCGCTCGCGTACCTCCGGGACGTGCGGCTGGATCGCGTCCACACCGATCTGCGACTCGCCGACCCCGCGCGGACCACCGTCGCCGAGGTCGCCCGCGTCTGGGGCTTCAGCCACCTCTCCCGCTTCTCCGCCGCCTACGCCGCCCGCTTCGACCAGTACCCGAGCGAGACGCTCGCGCTGTAGCCGGAGACGCAGACGCCCGACGTGCCCCTGCTCCGCCGTTCGACACCGCCGTCCACGATCAGAAGGCCATCTATTCATGAGCTCGACCCCTACCCGCTGCACCTCGGCTCACGAAACCAGCGCGACGATCACGCCCTTCGAGACCGTCTCGCCCGCGCCGACCTGGGAGGACGGCACCATTGCGGGCAG
Organism: uncultured Microbacteriaceae bacterium; assembly: GCA_947487835.1. Lineage (GTDB taxonomy): Bacteria > Actinomycetota > Actinomycetes > Actinomycetales > Microbacteriaceae > Planctomonas. The sequence goes on along the minus strand of CANKXX010000001.1, from coordinate 179,506 downwards.
CGGACGCGTCGGCGCCCTCGTTTTCGGTCCTCCGCAGGCGCAGACCGTGTCGCTGTCGCACGAGCTCTTCTTCCTGCCGGCGAACCCCACTCCGGCGGCCCCGGTGATCGCGCCGGAGCTGGAGAACATCCGACGCGCCGTGCTCGACGGGGACGGCGCCCGGGCCGGCGAGCTCCTGTCCCGAGCAGCAGCGGCGTCCGGCTATCCGGACGGCCTGATCTGGACGAATCCGCTCGGCATCTGCGCCACGCTCGTCCTGCGGACCGGTGCCGCCGGCGGCGAGCTCACCCGCCGCATCGTGGACCTCGAGCACGGTGAGATCGCGGTCGAGTGGGATCATCCGGAGGCTGGAACCGTGCGACTGCGCGCACTCGCCCCGCGGAACGGGGAGACCGTGCACCTCGCCCTCGAGGCCGAGGGGGCGCTCAGTGCCACCGTCGACCTCGGTCTGTCCCAGGAGGACTCCGCGAGCGCCGTGACCGGCGCGCCCAACTACTCCGCCGTCGTGCGGAGCTCGCTCCTGCCCGGTGCGGTCGGCCGGGTCATCGCATCGGCGGGCGGCGGGGACTCGGCGATCTCGGCGACGACGACCGTGGACAGCGGAACCGCCTGGTCGCGGGACCAGTCCGGCGCGCACCTCCGCACGACCATCGAGGTTCCGGCGCAGGGTCGCGCCGTTCTCACCGCGACTCTGACGGTGACGTCCCAGCCGGGCACCGGATTCGCCGGAACGCCCGCGCAGGTACCGGTCGTGGACTGGGACGACCTGCGCGCCGCGCAGGCGGCGACCCACGGCGACCTCGTCCGGCGGTCCGTCCTCACCCTGGGCAGCAATACCTCCGGCACGACGACGGACGAGATGTGGCAGGGCGCCCGGGACGGGGACCTCGGCTCGCGTCTACGCGTCGCCGAGGTGGCGTACCTCTCGGGCCGGGCGAACGCGATCAGTTCCACCGGAGTACTCCCGCCCACGTTGCAGGGGGTGTGGCAGGGCACCTGGACGCCGGCCTGGTCGGCCGACTACACGATGAACGGAAACGTGCAGAACGGCGGGATCGCATCGCTGATCCCCACCGGCACGCCGGAACTGGCGCGCTCGCTCCTGCGGCTGGTGCTGCCGCACCTGGAGGACTACCGCGACAACGCCCGCAACATTTTCGGCGCGGAGGGCATGCTCCTCCCGGCGAGGATGTCGGACACCGGGCGGGCCAATCACTTCGTGCCGTCCTACCCGCACATCTTCTGGGCGGGTTGCGGGGGATGGGTCCTCCGGTTCGCCGCCGACATCGTGTCGACGACCGGCGACCGCTCGATCGTCGACGACGAGCTCTGGGCCCTCGTGACGGGCGTGCTCGAGTTCGCCGAGACCGCGAGTGTCCGCATCGACGGCCTGGACGTACCACGGCACCTCGTGCCGGGGTACTCACCGGAGAACTCGCCCGTTCCCGAGCGATCCCCGATCACGAGCGACCCGACCATGGACGTCGCCATCCTGCGCGATGCGGCGCGGTGCGCTCGCATTCTGGCGGAGGCGCGCGGCGATTCCGGACTGGACGAGCGCTGGGAACGCCTCATCGCGGACCTGCCGCCGTATCGGATCGCGCTCGACGGCAGCCTGGCAGAATGGATCGACGCGACCTGGCCCGAGAACCACGCGCACCGCCACACATCCCAGCTGTATCCGCTCTGGTACGAGCCGGATGAGGCGTTCGTCGGCGAGACCGAGTCCGCCCGGGCGCTACGACGGGCCGCCGCGACGACTATCGCCCACAAGATCGCCTGGCGCGCCGAGGACCCGACGGCCCCACCCGGTCGGATGGAGATGGCGTTCGGGCTGGTCCAGCTCGGTCTCGCCGCGGCGGCGCTCGGCGACGCGGAGTCGGCCCTGACCTGTGCGGAGTGGCTCGCCATCGAGCACTGGCGACCCGCCCTCACCACGACCCACGACGCCGGGCGCATCTTCAATCTCGACCCCAGCGGGGGATACCCCGCGCTCGTGGCCGCGATGCTGCTCGCGTCCGATCGTGAGTCCGTCACCCTGTTCCCCGCGCTGCCCCGCGCGTGGCGCGCGGAGGGGTCGATCACCGGGCTCACGGGACGGGCGGGCATCGTCATCGACCGCCTCGCCTGGGACGAGGATGGCGCGGTCGTGCAGCTGCGGCGCCGCCCGGAGGCAGCATGGCTGCGCCCGGACCGGTCGGTGCGGTTGCGGGCATGGTCCGGCTTCCGGTTCGCCGACGCATCCGCTCACGGTCTCAGCGACGAGCTGATCGTCGGCGTCGGTGCCGATCCCGTCGTCGTACGGCTCGTGCGGCCTGGAGGGACGCCCTGACGAGCCCGTGGGCGAAGTGGTCCCCGCACTGACGGACGCCTGTCCGGACTTGCGCAAGCGGTCAGCTGCACCGCGTCCGCTCCCGTCCGTCTGAGCGCCTGCGCGCCGGGAGGAGCGCGGATACAGCGTGCGGTGGCTTGCGCAATTCACGGTGGGCTACGGTGATCGGGTGAAGAGCGCTGGCGCACCGGAGAAGCCCACCATGGCCCGCATCGCCGAGCGTGCCGCGACCAGCGTGCCGACCGTGTCCAAAGTGCTGAACGGTGGGACCGACGTGTCGGAGGCGACCCGGGCTCGGGTGATGCAAGCGGCCTACGAGCTCGGCTACCGCCGTCGACCGAAGCTCCCGGCGGCGGTCGAGGACCCGCACGCGGCGAGCATCGTCGACGTCGTCCTCGGTCACATCGGCGGCAGCTGGATGGGCCCCGTCCTCGGCGGGATCGAGGAGGAGGCGTCCGTCGCCGGCGTCGACCTCGTGCTCACCGTCGCCCGGCCGGACGGAGGCTGGGTCAGCCGGCTCCTCCGGCGCCCGACCCTCGGCGTGATCGTGGTCCTGGTCGACGTGACCGCGGCGCAGCTCCACCTGCTCACGACCGCGGACATCCCGGTGGTGGTCGTCGACCCGAGCAGCCGCACGCCCGCCGACGTCTCCAGCGTCGGCGCGACGAACTGGGACGGCGGCCGGATGGCGGCGGAGCACCTGCTGAGTGCGGGGCACCGGAGGGTAGGCGTCGTGGGCGGCGCCCGGTCGCACCTCTACAGCAACGCGCGCATCGACGGCTTCGTCACCGCGATGCGCGGGGCCGGCCTCGACGTCCCGCGGGAGCGGATCGCCTTCTCCGACTGGGACCGGGAGCGCGCCCGGAGCGCCGCCGCGGCGATGCTCACGGACGGGGGCGAGCAGCCGACGGCCTTCTTCGCCTGCTCGGACTTCATGGCGATGGGCGTCTACGAGGCGGTCGCCAACGCCGGGCTGCGAATACCGCAGGACATCAGCGTCATCGGCTTCGACGACGTTCAGGAGTCTGCCTGGTCGACCCCGCCGCTCACGACCATCCAGCAGCCGATGGGCGCGATGGGCGGCGCCGCGTTCCGGATGCTGCACCAGGCTCGGCGGTCGGCCCGGCCGCTGTCCTCGAGCGCCACCCGTGTCGACCTCGAGACCCGCCTCATCCGGCGTGAGTCGGTGGCCCCGGCGCCGGCCGACGGCAGGGACGCACGCCGCTGAGCTCAGGCCGACTGCCTCCGCACGAGCGTGGTCGGAAGGATCGGCTGCCGGTCGACCTCGTGCTGCTGGACGACCGCGACGAGCGTCTCGGCCGCGACGCGGCCCATGTCCTCGAGCGGTTGCCGGATGGTGGTGAGGGGCGGGTCGGACGTCGTCGCGATGACGACGTCGTCGAACCCGACGACCGAGACGTCCGACGGCACGCGGCGACCGGAGGACTGCAGCACGCGCATCGCACCGTTGGCCATCAGGTCGGAGGAGGCGAAGATCCCGTCGAGATCCCCCTGCCCGTCGAGGAGCCGAGCCATCGCGACGGAACCGCTCTCCAGAGTGAACTCGCCGTGCGCGAGAGGGCCACGGTCGATACCGAGGTCGGCGAGCTCGTCACGCCAGCCCCGGATGCGGTCCCGCGCGGGACCCATGTCGCGGGGGCCCGCGATCATGGCGAGCCGCCGACGTCCCGATTCGACGAGGGCGCGGGCGGCGAGCCGGCCGCCGCCGTAGTTGTCGGAGTCGACCACGATCGCGTCGGCGGCCAGCTCCACCCGCGGTCGGCCGACCCAGGCGATGGGGACGGGCGACGCGACCAGTGCCTGCGCCAGGTGGGTGATCTCGTGCTGCAGGATGATGATCGCGCCGTCCACGGCCCGCGACCGCAGGAACCGCGGGATGCGATCGCTGCCGTCCTGGTCCGCGGGCAGCAGCACGGGCTGCACCTCGGCGTCGTACAGGCCTTTGGCGGCGCCCTTGAGCACTGACGTGAAGAACGTGCCGCCCAGGCTGTCCAGCTCGTTGAAGGCCACGATGAGGGCTATCGCACCCGCCCGGCCGCCGCGGAGCATCCGCGCGGCGCTGTTCGCCTCGTAGCCCAGCTGCTCCGCGGCGACCGCGACGGCCGCGGACATCCGGACGTCGACGTTCGTCCCGCCCGCGAGCACCCGCGCGGCGGTGGCCCGGGAAACGCCCGCCGCGCGGGCGACATCGACGAGGGTGGGTCGGGTCATTGTGCATCCTTCTTCGCATGTCGGACCGAGCGTCGTCCTCGAACGCTCGTGCGGGGCGGGCGTGCTGGGGCTCGGCCTCCTCATTGTCCCGAGAACGAGGGCCTTCGTGCAGCGAAACGTCGTTGTTTGCGCAACTTTCTGCGACCGTAGCCAGGACGATCGTTATCTTCGCCCACAAATTCACCCGTGTCGCCCCTTGTGTTTCGTGAATTTTACCGGCATGGTTGGCGCCAGAGATCGTTCTCTGGGGTGCATCCCCGAATGCGAGAACACCCCTGGCGAGTCCCCAAAGAAGAGGAATTTTCGTGAAAAGAAGCGTGACGGCAGTAACCGCCGCAGCAGCAGCAATCGCTCTCGCCCTGACCGGATGCTCATCCGGCGGCGGTGCGTCGAGTGACGACCCGAACGCCGAGGTCGCCTTCTGGTCCTTCACCGGGATCAACGCGAAGGACGGCGTCAAGGAGTATCTCGAGAAGCAGCCCGACGCGAAGGTGAAGCTCACCGAGGTCGGTAGCACCACAGAGACCGCGACCGCCCTGACCGCGGCTCTCGCGGGTGGCAAGGTGCCCGACCTCGTGATGATCCAGAACGACGACCTGCCCCAGTTCGTCGCGAACAGCTCGAACTTCATCGACCTTCGCACCCTCGGCGGCGACGACGTCGCCGACGGGTACCTGCCCTGGGCCGCGTCCGCCGCGACCGCCGAGGACGGCTCCGTCGTCGGCATCCCCACGGACGTCGGCGGGCTCGGCTTCGCCTACCGCGCCGACCTCTTCGAGCAGGCCGGCCTGCCCACGGAGCCCGACGAGGTCGCGGCCATGTGGAGCGACTGGGACGCCTTCATCGAGATGGGCAAGAAGTACACCGCCGCCACGGGCAAGCCCTTCGTCGACAACATCGAGACCAGCGTGTTCTTCTCGACCGTCAACCAGGTCAGCGAGAAGTACTACTCGCCGGACGGAGAGCTCGTCTACGACAAGAACCCGCAGGTGAAGGACGCCTTCCAGGTGGCCGTCGACACGAAGGATGCGGGCATCAGCGCGGGGATCGCCGCCTGGTCCTCGGGCTGGGCGCCCGGGCGGGCCAACGGCGCCTTCGCCGTGACCGTCGCGCCGTCGTGGATCCTCTCCGGCATCAAGACCGACGCCCCCGACACCGCCGGCAACTGGCGTGTCACCACGGTGCCGGGAGTGGGCGGCAACTGGGGCGGGAGCGTCATCGCGATCCCGGCGCGTGCCAAGAACCCCGAGGCGGCCTGGCAGTACATCGAGACGATGATGTCGGCCGAGGGCCAGGAGGACCACTTCACGAAGTCGGGCACCTTCCCGGCGGCGTCCGAGGCCGTGGCGAGCGAGGCGGTCCGCGCCTACACCGACCCGTTCTTCGGCGACTCCAGGATCGGCGAGGTCATGGCCACGTCGGTCGAGAAGTTCCCGTCGTTCTACAACGGGCCCGACACGACGCCGATCAACGGCGCCCTGCTGAACACCCTCGTCGAGCTCGAGGCGGGCAACGTCACGTCCGACAAGGCATGGACCACCGGTCTCGAGAAGGCCAAGGAGGCCATCGGCGACTGACCGGCCCCACCCACCCCGGTGGCCCGGCGCGGATCGCGCCGGGCCACCTCATCGACGGAGGTACCCCATGTCAACGGCGACAGCCACCCGCCCCCGCAGTTCGGGCAAAGCTCGTAAAGCCCCCAAGGCACCCATCCAGAAGGCCCGGCGCATCCAGAACTCGCTCGCCGAGCGGATCGCCCCCTACGCGTACGTCGCGCCCTTCTTCATCATCTTCATCGTCTTCGGACTCTTTCCCCTGGTCTTCACGTTCTACGTCTCGCTGTTCGACTGGAACCCCATCGGTGAGCAGACGTTCGTCGGCCTCAAGAACTTCGAGTCGCTGTTCGCGGACGGCCGGTTCTGGAACGCGCTGCTCAACACCTTCGCGATCTTCCTCATCTCGACCATCCCGCAGCTGCTGCTCGCGCTCTTCCTCGCCCACCTGCTCAACCACGCGCGACTGCGCTGGGCGAACTTCTTCCGCATGGCGCTCCTGGTGCCGTACATCACCTCCGTGGCCGCAACCGCGATCGTGTTCGCGCAGATCTTCGACAAGAACTTCGGCCTCATCAACTGGGTGCTCAGCCTGTTCGGTCTGCCGTCGATCAACTTCCTGGCGACGAACTACGGGTCCTGGATCCTGATCTCGGCCATGGTCATGTGGCGGTGGTTCGGCTACAACACGCTGCTCTACCTCGCCGGCCTGCAGGCGCTGCCGCGCGAGATGTTCGAGGCGGCCTCCGTGGACGGCGCGTCGAGCTGGCAGCAGTTCCGCCACCTCACGATCCCCGCGCTGCGCCCGATCATCATCTTCACCGTGATCATGTCCACCATCGGCGGCCTCCAGATCTTCACGGAGCCGCTGCTCGCGTCACCGGAGTCCGGGCTCACCTGCGGCGCGGGCCGACAGTGCCAGACGCTCGCCCTCTTCCTCTACGAGCAGGGCTTCGGCCAGTTCAAGTTCGGCTACGGATCCGCGATCGGCGTCGTGCTGTTCGTGATCGTCGTCGTGGTGTCGCTGCTCAACTTCTACCTCTCCACCCGCACGAGAAAGGCCCGCTGATGTCCGATGTGATCGACCAGGCCGTCCCGCAGTCCGTCGCGGCCCCCGTCGCGGCGCGATCCGCGCTCCCCAGGCGCCGCGGCAAGGGCGGGGGAGTCGGCTGGCGCGTCTACGTCCTCCTCGGCATCGCCGTGGTCGTGTCCGTGTTCCCGCTCTACTACATGCTCGTCGTGGCGTCGGTGGGGGCCACCGCCGTGACGTCGATCCCGCCGCGCCTGTACCCGGGCGGCAACTTCTTCACCGTCGCGGCGAAGGTCTTCGAGACCGTCCCGTTCGTCGCCTCGCTGATCAACAGCGCCTTCGTCTCGCTCTCCGTGGCCGTGCTCTCGGCCATCCTCTGCGCCATGGCGGGTTTCGCGTTCGCCAAGCTGCACTTCCCGGGTCGGAACCTGCTGTTCCTCATCGTGCTCCTGACGATGACCGTGCCGGCGCAGCTGAGCGTCATCCCGCAGTACCTGATCGTGTCGGGGCTCGGCTGGGTGGACACGTTGCAGGCGATCATCGTGCCCGGTCTCGCGAGCGCGTTCGGCATCTTCTGGATGCGCCAGCACATGGCGACGACCGTGAGCGACGAGCTCATCCAGGCCGCGCGCATCGACGGAGCGAACTCCTGGCAGCTCTTCTGGGGCATCGCCTTCCCCGTGGTCCGTCCTGCCGCGTTCGTGCTCGGCCTGATCACGTTCACGTCCGTCTGGAACGACTTCATGTGGCCGTTCATCGTGCTGAAGTCCCCGGAGCTGTTCACGGTGCAGATCGCGCTGAAGCAGCTGCAGGCCAACCGCTCGATCGATGTCGCGCTGGCGATGGGCGGATCGTTCATGGCGACGCTGCCGCTGCTGATCGTGTTCTTCTTCGTCGGCCGCCGCATGGTGTCCGGGATCATGGACGGGGCGTTCAAGGGCTGATGGCGACCGACATCCCCACGATCCGGGTCACCGCCGCATGACGCGCCCGATGCCGGGAAGCCCGACCGAGGAGCGTCGCCTCCAGCTCGACGCGGACGACTACGCCCTGCTCGTCGAGAACGGCGGCGTCGAGGTGCGGAAGCACGACAGGCTGCTCTACGTCACCCGGCGACCGATGTTCGTGACCGTGAAGACCGCGGCCGCGGTGAGCGAGTTTCACGACGCCGCGTACGACGACGTCGCCCCGGTGGGCGACGCCGTCGAGGCCCGGGGCACCATCACGCTGGCCTCGGGCTCGGCCTTCGCGTTCACCGACCGGTACGAGGTGGTGGACGCGGGCTTCCGGGTGAGCCGCACCGTCGAGGTCCTCGCGGCGGGGGACGACCTCGGCTTCTCCACCACGATCTCCTTCGGCGTCACCGAGTCGGACGACGTCCGGGACTACAACTGCTTCGCACCGGGGTTCTGGTACCGGCAGAACGAGTTCGCGCCGGACTCCGCCATGGGCAAGGACCTGGACAACGAGTACTTCTGGGCGACGGAGACCCGCTACGCCCTGCCGCTGTTCGCGATGCAGCACATCGCGTCGGGGGAGACGGTGTCGCTGTCGCGCTGGGCCGCGGACGTGACGCTGCCGAACACGGACGTCGTGCGGTCGGAGAACCTCACCGATCCGTCGTGCACGGTCGGCGCGATCGGGATGAGCCGCCCGCGCGCCGAGACGCTCAACTACATGTACTACGGCTACGGCATCCGGAAGGAGCTCGACACCGAGGCCGCCGGCCTGTCGATCGACTACGTCTACCCGGGAGCCGACGGGCAGCGGCCCGTGCACAACCCCTACGCCGGGCTGGACTACAGCGAGAAGCCGAAGGCGTTCCAGCGCCTGAACCACCCCGTCACGGTCGGGTTCACGCAGCGTTACGCGGTCGCCCTCACCCTCGACCGGTTCGACGGCTTCCAGCCCATGATGAGGGAACTGTGGCGGACGACCTACGCCCGGCTGCGCGACGACCTGTTCGAGGTCGACAACGAGCGGCACTTCCACAACGGCATCGCCATCCTGAACCGCTACACGCGGCAGTACGGCGAGGCCTACGGACTCCCGTTCGCCTGCCAGCTGCCGGACATGGACGTGTCGAGCGTTTCCTTCCAGTTCGGTTTCGTGGGTCAGCAGCCGGGCATCGGTTACCAGCTGCTGCGCTACGGGGACGTGGAGGGCGATGCGGAGGCGTACGCGAAGGGGGTGGGCGTGATCGACTTCTGGGCGAACTCGGCCATGACCGACTCGGGTCTTCCCCGCATGTGCTACAACCCGACCCTTCGGGGGTTCGAGCCCTACCCGCACTACCTCCGGATGCTGGCCGACGGCGTCGAGGCGATCCTCGACGCGTACCTCCACCTGCGGCGGAAGGGCGACGAGCGGGCCGTCTGGCTCGACTTCTGCCGGCGGACGGCCGACTGGCTGCTGGCGGCGCAGAACGAGGACGGCAGCTTCTACCGGGCTTACCACGCCGACGGCTCCATCCGGATGGACTCGAAGTCGAACACGCCCAGCGTCATCCGGTTCCTCGTGCAGTTCTTCCTCGTGACCGGCGACGCCCGCTACCGGGATGCCGCGGTCCGGGCCGGTGAGTGGTCCTTCGACAACAACTACCGCAACCTCGAGTACCGGGGCGGCACGTGTGACAACGCCGACATCCAGGACAAGGAGGCCGGCATCTACGCCCTGTTCGGCTTCCTCGCCCTGTACGACCTGACGGGCGAGGACCGCTGGCTCGAGGGCGCGACCGGTGCCGCCGACTACACGGAGACGTGGACCTACGCGTGGGACTTCCCCGTGCGCACGGTCTGGCCGAAGCATCCGTTCAACCGGTACTCGATCAGCGGTCAGAGCATCATCACCATCGGCGGCGGCGCGGACGTGTACATGGCGGCCTGCTCGTACACCTACTACCGGCTCTACCTGATCACGGGCGACGAGCACTATCTGGACTTCGCGGAGTTCCTCCACAACAACACGAGGCAGTCGACGGACGTGGACGGCAGCATCGGGTACGCCATGCCCGGACTCGGACACGAGAGCGGCAACTTCACGAGCCAGACGCTGCAGAGCCACTATCACTGGCTGCCCTGGTGCACGTTCGTGGAGGTCGACCCCGCGTCGCGGCTGTACGACACCTTCGGCGCTTACGCGATCGCCGACGCCGAACGGCTGCCTCCGGACGAGCGGGCACGGCGCAACCGCATCTACGAGACCTATGGAGGAGCGGTCGAATGACCCTGTCCACCCTGCCCCTGTCCACGCTGCCCCTGTCCCCGCTGCCCCTGGACGCGGTGCGGCTCGACCGAGGCGTGTTCGACGACCGCCGACGCCTGAACCGCGCCTACCTCGTCTCGCTGCAGGACGAGGCGCTCCTGCAGAACTTTCTCCTGGAGGCCGGCATCGGCGACCAGCTCTGGCACCTGCAGCCGTCGACCGACACACCCGCGTCCCGGGGGCTCGAGCGCCACTGGGGCTGGGAGACGCCGGGCGCGCTGCTGCGCGGGCATTTCCTCGGCCACTGGCTCTCGGGCGCGGCCCGCGAGGCGGCCGTCACCGGCGACCGGCTGCTCCGCGCTCGGATCGACTCCGTGCTCGACGGGCTGGAACGGTGCCAGCTCGAGAACGGGAACGGCTGGATCTGGGCGATCCCCCCGACCTTCCTGCGCCGACTGGCGGAGGGGCGACCGGTCTGGGCCCCGCAGTACGCCATGCACAAGACGCTCATGGGACTCGTCGACGTCTACCGTGATCTCGGCGACGAGCGGGCGCTCCGGCTCGCCCGAGCCGCGACCGCGCCGATCCTCGACTGGGTGCGCGGCTTCGACGACGAGTCCTTCCAGACGATCCTCGAGGTCGAGACCGGTGGCATGCTCGAGGTCTGGGCCGACCTGCTCGCCGCGACGGGCGACGCGGTCTACGCCGAGCTGCTGGACCGCTACTACCGGCGGTCCCTCTTCGACGGCCTCCTCGACGGGCGGGACGTGCTCACCAACATGCACGCGAACACCACGATCCCCGAGGTGCTCGGGGCGGCACGGGCCTACGAGGTCACGGGTGACGACCGATGGCGCCGCCTCGTCGAGGCGTACTGGGACCAGGCCGTCACGAAGCGGGGCACGTTCTGCACGGGAGGCCAGACCTCGGGGGAGATCTGGACCCCGCCCTTCGAGTTCGCCGCCCGCAGGGGCGAGAAGACGCAGGAGCACTGCACCGTCTACAACATGATCCGGCTCGCGGACGTGCTGCTGCGCTGGACGGGGGACCTGTCGTACGCCGACTACATCGAGCAGAACCTGTACAACGGCATCCTGGCGCAGCAGCACCCGCGCACCGGGATGGTCGCCTACTTTCTGCCGCTCGAGGGCGGGGGCCGGAAGAACTGGGGCTCACCGACCGAGGACTTCTGGTGCTGCCACGGCACCCTCGTGCAGGCGCACACCCGGCACGCCGGCCTGGCGTTCTACGCGAGCGACGACGAGCTCGTGATCGCGCAGTACATCGACTCCGAGGCGCGGGTGTCCACGCCGGCGGGCGAGGTGGCGGTGCGGATCGAGGTGCTGGACAACGCGGGCTACGTCGGTCCGGACTCCAACGCGGGGGAGGCGGGGGACCCGCACCGGCCCTCCGCGTTCCGGGTGCGCGTCGAGATCACCTCGGCCGACGGCGTCGCCCACCGCGTCCGCGTTCGCGTGCCCGACTGGACGGTCGGCGAGCCGGCGCTCGCGGGCGACGATCGGGTCGAGCTCGTCGACGGCGCGCTTGCCATCGCACACCCCGGTGGCCGCACGAGTGTGGACATCGCGTTCCCCTTCGCGCTTCGGGCGATACCGATCCCCGACGAGCCCAGCACCGTCGCGTTCGCCGAGGGACCCGTCGTGCTCGCGGGACTCGTGGACCGCGAGGTGAGCCTCCACGGCGACGTGTCCCAGCCCGCATCCCTGCTCGCGCCGGACAACGAGCGCCAGTGGACGCAGTGGCTCCCCGGCTATCGCACGGTCGGGCAGTCGTCGTCGATCCGGTTCCGGCCGCTGCACGAGATCGTGGACGAGCCGTACTCCCTCTACTTCCCGATCGACCGCGTCGACGGGACGCTCGGCGAGGTGCACGAGCAGGCATGACCGGGAAACCGATGCGTTCATGACCGCCGCCGCGGCGAGCGATGCCGCGGCACCGCGGTCCCTGCTCCTGCTGCCGGTGTTCGCGATGCTCGTCGGCTTCGGGCCGCTGACCATCGATCTCGTGCTGCCCTTCCTGCCCATGCTGCAGGCGGACCTCCGGATCCCGGTCGCGACCGCCCAGCTCGTGATCACCGGCGCCACCTTCGGCTTCGCCGCCGGTCAGCTGATCGCGGGGCCGCTCAGCGACGCTGTGGGGCGGAAGTGGCCGCTCGGCGTGTCCGCCGTGCTGCACATCGCCGCGAGCTTGATCGCGGCGACGACCGCCGACACCGCCGTCCTGCTGACCGCGCGCGTCGTGCAGGGCGCCGCGTGCACGGCGGCGGGTGTGGTGGTCGTCGCGATCGTCCGCGACCTGTACGGCGGCAAGCGGCTGGTGACGATGCTCGCGAATCTCGCGGTCATCGTCAGCGTCTTCCCGATCCTCGTGCCGTCGGTGGGGGCGCAGCTGACGAAGGTCATCGACTGGCGGGGGTCGTTCCTCGCCGTGGCGCTCTGGGGAGCGGTCGCCACGGCGGTGGCGCTCGCGGTGCTGCCCGAGACGCTGCCGCCGGAGCGGCGCCATCGGGGCGGGCTGCTGCCGTCGCTGCGCAACTCGATCGGCCTGCTGGGCCGGCCGCGGGTCCTTGCACTGTCGGTCGCCTCCGCGGCGGGCTGGTCGATCGCCTTCAGCTACCTGGCCACCGCGCCCTTTCTGTACACGACCGTCTACTCGGTGAATGCCGACGGCTACGGCCTGCTGTTCCTCGCGACCTCCCTGGTCACGATCGCGACGGGTCAGGCGGCGGGGCGGGTGGTCGTCCCGCGCTTCGGGGCGCGGCGGGCCATGGTGCTGTCCTCGGTCGTCAGCGCCGTCGGTGCGGCCGGAATCGTCGCGCTCGCCCTCGCCGGGACGCCGCCGCTGCTCGTCGTGGTGGCGGCGCTGACCGTCGCCCTGGCCGGACGCTCGATCGGCGCGCCGGCCGTGCAGTACCTGTCGCTGCAGGTACCCGCGAGCGAGGCGGGGAGCGTCACCGCGATCCTCGGCACGGTCGGCTTCACCGCGGCGGGGCTCGTCATGCCGGTCATGGGCGCGTACGCCGAGGTGTCGCTGATCCCGCTGGGACTGTTCGTCCTCGTGGCGGCGGCGGTGCAGGCCGGTGTCGTGCTCCTTGTGCGCGAGGACTGACCGTCTCGGTCCTTCGGACGGGATCATCATCCGCGAACGAGGCACGGAGTTCCGCTATTAATTATGATTAATAACGGACGGCCGACCGACGTGGGCCGTGACCGCCGACCCGCCAGGAAGTGATCGACGCCATGATGCCGTTGAACAACCCCACTCGCCACGACTCCACGCAGGAGTGGATCGGACCGCTCGGGGACACTCTCCCCGCCGACGCCGATCGGGCCACGCTCGTGGGGCGGATATGGAACCCCCACGTGGGCGGGCCGTCCCCCGTACTCCTCCAGGCGGGCGTGCTCTGGGACATCAGTTCCACCTTCCCGACCGTGAGCGACCTGTGCGAGGCGGACGACCCCGCCGCTGCCGCGCGGGCGGCGTCCTCGACGCGCATCGGGACACTCGCCGACGTACTGCAAAACACGCCTCCGGAGACGCGGGACAGCGGTAGCCCCTGGCTGCTCTCGCCCATCGACCTGCAGGCGGTCAAAGCGGCGGGGGTCACCTTCGCCGCATCCCTCATCGAGCGCGTCATCGAGGAGCGCGCCGGCGGTGACCCTGCCACGGCGGCCGCCATCAGGTCGGACCTCGTCGCCATCGTCGGATCGGATATCGCGGGGGTCGTCCCGGGTTCCGCGGATGCGGCCCGGATGAAGGACGCCATGGTCGCCCAGGGCGCCTGGAGCCAGTACCTCGAGGTCGGAATCGGACCCGACGCCGAGATCTTCACGAAGGCACAGGTACTGTCCAGCGTGGGAACGGCCGTCGACGTCGGGGTGCTCACCGAGTCGCAGTGGAACAACCCCGAACCCGAGGTCGCGCTGGTCGTGCAGTCGACGGGCAGGATCGTGGGTGCGACACTCGCCAACGACGTCAACCTGCGCGACGTCGAGGGGCGATCCGCCCTGCTGCTCGGGCGGGCGAAGGACAACAACGCGTCCGCCGCGGTCGGGCCGTTCCTCCGGCTGTTCGACGACGACTTCGGTCTCGACGACGTCCGCTCCCTTCGGGTCGGCCTCGACGTGCGCGGAGTCGACGGCTTCCATCTGAGTGCCGTCTCCGACATGTCGATGATCTCCCGGGACCCCCGCGCGCTCGTCGACCAGCTGATCGGGGAACACCACTCCTACCCTGACGGAGCGCTCCTGATGCTCGGCACGATGTTCGCGCCGATCGACGACCGTGATGCGCCAGGCGGCGGCTTCACCCACCGCCGGAACGACATCGTCCGGATCTCGTCGCCTCAGCTCGGAACGCTCGTCAACCGCGTGCGGGAGTCGGAGCGTTGCGAACCATGGAGTTTCGGCGCACGCGCGCTGATGAAGAATCTGGCGTCGAGAGGACTGCTGTGAACACGGTGACGACCACGGACCCCCGAACGGGGCGCGCGATCGAGACGACGATCGCCGAATCGACCTCGACGGACGTGGACCGTGCCGTCCGCGAGGCGCGCGAATCGTCTGCGCCCCTCCGGGCGCTGGGCCGGGCCGGACGTGCTGATCTCCTGCGCCGCATCGCGGACACCATCGACGCGGTCTCCGCCGAGCTCGTCGCCGTGGCCGGCGGGGAGACCGGGCTCCCGGAGGGGAGGCTGTGCACCGAAGTAATTCGTGCCGCCAACCAGTTCCGTCTCTTCGCCGACGTGATCCTCGACGGGCACTACCTCGAGGCCGGCATCGATCACGCGACCGAGACCGGCCCCGGCGCCCCCGACGTCCGTCGACTGCTCGTCCCCCTCGGGCCGGTCGCCGTGTTCGGTGCGAGCAACTTCCCCTTCGCCTTCTCGGTGCTCGGCGGTGACACGGCGTCCGCGCTCGCCGCCGGCTGCCCCGTCGTCGCCAAGGCGCATCCTGCCCACCCGCTCACGTCCGGGCTATCGCTCGACCTGCTGCGCGACGCGGCCCGCGAGTTCTTCGATGGCGCGCTGCCGATCCAGGGCGTCTTCGGTATGGAGGCGGGCCGAGACCTCGTACGCCACCCGGACATCGCCGCCGTCACGCTCACCGGCTCGATCAACGCCGCACGGGCGATCCAGACGCTCATCGACGAGCGGGAGAACCCGGTGCCCTTCTACGGCGAGCTGGGCAGCATCAATCCGCTCGTGGTCCTGCCCGGGGCTGCAGAGAGGGACGCCGAGGCCATCGCCGACGGCCTGTTCGCCTCCTTCACCGGCTCCGGAGGGCAGCTCTGCACCAAGCCGGGCATCGCCTACGTGCCGCGCGGCGACGCGGGGGACAGGCTGGCCGCGCGACTGGGGGAGCAGGTCGAGCAGGCACCGGCGGCCACCATGCTGACGGAGGGCATGCGGGAGTCGTTCGAGAGCGGACTCGACGCGCTCGCCGCCGCGGGCGCCGGCCTCGCCGCCCGCGGCCCGGCTTCCGAGGGGGAGGGGTTCGTGACCGCGCCGGCGCTGCTCACGACCGACGCCGCCGACCTCCGTGGCCGGCTCGTCGAGGAATGCTTCGGTCCCGTGCTCGTCGTGGCGAGATACGACGATCCGGGCGACCTGCTGGATGCGCTTCGCACGCTCCCCGCGGCCCTCACATTCAGCGTGCACGCCGACGACGAGAGCGACTCGCCGGCCGCCCAGGACATCCTCTCCGCCATCGCCGAGCGCGCCGGCCGGATCATCGTCAACGAGTTCCCGACGGGCGTCCGCGTCTCCTGGGCGCAGCACCACGGGGGGCCGTGGCCGTCGACGAACTCGTTGCACACCTCCGTGGGGGCGACGGCGATCCGGCGATTCCTTCGCCCGGTCGCGTATCAGAACGTGCCGGAGTCGATGCTGCCCGAGGAGCTCAGAGACGGCTACACCGAGATCCCGCGCCGCGTGGACGGTGTGCTCGTTCCCGCGGGACGCGCGACGCACTCCGGCTGAGGCCGTCAGGCCCCCGGATCGGACTCGAAAGGGGGCTCGCCCGCGCGAAGGTCCTCGTCGGAGTCGCGCAGCGCGAAGCGCATGGCGCGCTCGGCCGCGTCGGGGTCGCCCGCCCGCACGGCATCCAGCACGGCCTCATGGTCGGGTACCGGATCCATCCACCGAGCTTCGGGGTGATGCTGGATGCGGTTCCTAGCCTCGAGCGCGTGCACGATCACCACGTCGAGGCGGGTGTACAGCTCGTTGTGAGTGGCGGCGAGAAGCCGAAGGTGGAACTCGAGGTCGGCCGCGACGAGGCGGTCGATGTCCTGACCCGCGGCGGCGAACGCGTCGAATGCCGAACCGAGCGCCACGAGGTCGTCCTCGGTGCGACGCATCGCCGCCAGTCGCGCGGCCGCCGGCTCGATTGCGTCCCGCAACTCGGACAGGTCGGCCAGGAGGCGGTCGTCGTCGCGCTGCGCCTCCCGACGCCAGCGCATGACGTCACTGTCGAGCAGACTCCATGCATCCCGGCTGCGGACGAAGGTGCCGCGCTTCGGACGGGAATCGACCAGGCCCTTGGCGCCCAGCACGCGCAATGCTTCCCGCACAACGGTCTTGCTGACGCCGAACTCCGGCTCGAGACCGTCGATGTCGATGATCGAGCCCGGTGGGTAGTCGCCCCGGATGATCCGCAGGCCCAGCCTCGCCACAACCTCACCATGAAGGCCGCGGCCCGGGTACACCGCCATGCGTTCGACCATAGCGCAGCACCTTCCGGCGGAAGAGCGGGCTTGCTTTGTTTTCATTTCTTAGTATTTTATAAACGGAGCCCGCCCGAGCTCGTCTCGTCTTACGAAGGAGTAATTGATGGCACATTCGACGTCACCGCGCTCGCGCCGCGCCGCTGTAGCTCTGGCCCTCGCGTCAGGACTCGCCCTCTCCGCCTGCTCGTCCCCGGCCGGGTCCGACGCGCCCGCGGAAGAGGAGGCCGTCGAGCCGGCGACCATCACGTTCGCGGCGTCCACCTTCGGTGACCCGGGGCTCGGTCCGCGCCTGCAGGGCCTCATCGACGAGTACAACTCGAGCCAGGACGTCGTGACCATCGAACCGGCCGCGGTGCCGTTCCCCACCTTCGGGCAGACCGTGCTCACCCAGATGGGCGGCGGCGAGGGACCCGACCTGGTGCGCTTCGACATGCCGGAGTTCACCTCGGCAGCGGACGCCGGCCTGCTCGAGCCCCTCGACGACCTGATCGATGCGGACGAGCTCGGCC
The DNA here is from genome assembly GCA_947487835.1 of uncultured Microbacteriaceae bacterium. Taxonomy (GTDB): domain Bacteria; phylum Actinomycetota; class Actinomycetes; order Actinomycetales; family Microbacteriaceae; genus Planctomonas. Next base: position 161,899 of record CANKXX010000001.1, on the reverse strand, counting down.
TGCAGCCCGGGCCGGACGAGTACATGACGGTCAACGACTCCCGGTACGGCGTGATCTTCGACACGTCCAACTACGTCATGTACTACAACACCGACCTCATCCCCGAGCCCCCGACCACGTTCGACGAGTTCATGGAGACGGCGAAGGCCACCACGCAGGGCGACGTCTACGGTCTGGCGTTCCGCCAGACGCAGGCCGAGGAGAACGGCGTGTGGCAGGACATCTTCAACTACGTCTACGGCTTCGGCGGTGAGTGGTCCGACGGGGAGGAGCTCACCCTGAACAACGCCAAGAACGTCGAGGGCCTCGAGGCCTACCAGTCGTTGTACGACGCCAACGTCATCCCCAAGGGCGCCGACGCCGCCACCTTCCGCAAGATGTTCGCGCAGGGCAAGGTCGGCATGGAACTGAACAACGGCGGCTACCTCGTCGCCACCCGGGGAACGAACCCCGACCTCAAGTTCAGCGTCGCCCCCATCCCGTTCCCCGTGCGTGCGCAGGGAGCCATCATGGCGCCGATCGTGATCAACGCCAACAGCGAGCACAAGGATGCGGCGACAGACTTCATCAACTGGGTGCTGGAGGAGGAGAACCAGGTCGCTCTGCAGGAGGCGCTGGGCGCCTCGAGCGTGGCGACCGAGACCGAGCGCACCGAGGAGCAGCTGGCGGAGACGCCCTTCCTGCCCGTCTACGACGAGCTCACCAACTCGAGTGCGCCGCAGATCGTCGTGGGCTTCGGTCCGCAGACGGCCGACATCCGCAAGATCGTCGTGACCCAGGTCATCGCCGCCCTGCAGGGCCAGCAGACGATGAAGGAGGCCATGGACAAGGCTCAGGACGAAGCGGAGCAGCTTGTCGGCTGAGCGGGCCGGCGCCGACGTCGCGCTGAAGCGACGTCGGCGCAGCCCGCTGGGAAGCAGGTGGACCCCGTACGTTTTCCTGCTGCCGGCAGCCGCCTACATCTTCGTCTTCCAGGCCGTACCCCTCGTCCAGGAGATCTACCTCAGCTTCACGCGCACGAACCTGCTGAACCCGACCCGGAGCGTCTGGGTCGGGCTGGAGAACTACGAGAAGATCTTCGCCAGCGCCGGCTTCCAGCAGACGCTCCTCACCACCCTCGTCTACGTGATCGCCTGCGTGGTCGGCGCCGTCGGTTCCGGGCTCGGAGTCGCCCTCCTGCTCAACGGACGCTTCCCGGGTCGGGGCATCGCGCGAGCGCTCGTCACCGTGCCGTGGGCCGCGCCAGGCATCGCCACCGCTCTCATCGCCACCTGGATGCTCAACGCGCAGTACGGCATCATCACCCGGGTGCTTCGCGCCCTCGGCGTCGATGTCGGCGAGAGCGGCATCCTGGACAATCCCGACCTGGCACTGACCGCCATCCTCGCCACGACCATCTGGCAGTTGTTCCCGTTCGTGGCCGTCGTGCTCCTGTCGGCGCTGCAGTCGGTGCCGGCGGAGCTCACCGAGGCCGCGGAGATGGACGGAGCCAACCGCTGGTGGACCTTCCGCGTGGTCACCTGGCAGGTCATCAAGCCCACGGTGGGACTCGTCGCGCTGCTCATGACGATCTGGTCCCTGCGGCGCTTCGAGCTCATCTGGCTGATGACCCGTGGCGGCCCCCTCGGCACCACCAGGACCCTCGTCATCGACCTGTACTCGCAGGCGTTCGACTCCAAGCAGCTGGGAAATGCCGCCGCCATTGGCATGGTCGGCATCGTCATCGCCCTGATCGTCGTCGTCGGCAGCCGTCTCGTCAGCCGGGCCGCAGAAAGAGGTGCCTGATGCGTCGGGTCAGAATCGGCGTCGTCGGCCGGATGATCGGCGTCCTGATCGTCCTCGGGATCGCCGTGTTCCCGATCTACTGGATGTTCACGACGGCGCTGTCGAGCGACGCCGACCTGTTCGCCGCACAGCCCCGGCTGGTGCCGGACTTCGGCCAGTTCGGGGTGTTCGTCGACGCGCTCGCCGACGGCCCCACCCTGACCTGGCTTCGGAACAGCACCGTCGTCGCCGTGGGCACGACCGCACTGTCCATCGTCCTCGGCATCCCGCTCGCCTATGCGCTCTCCCGCTTCTCGTTCAGGGGGAAGGTGGCGGTCGGTCTGCTGCTCCTCATGACGCAGATGCTGCCCGAGGCCCTCATGGTGGTGCCCCTGTTCTCCCTCTACCGCCGGTTCGAGCTGCTCGACTCGCTCGTCGGACTCGTCCTCGCGAACACCGCGTTCGTCCTGCCCATCGTCGCGCTCGTGCTGAAAGGCGCCATCGACGGCGTGCCACGCGAGCTCGAGGAGGCGGCGCGGGTCGACGGGAGCCGTCCGCTGACCGTGCTCCTGCGCATCAACGTGCCGATCATCGCCCCGGCGATCGCCGCCGCCGCTGTCATCGCGTTCTTCCACGCCTGGAACGAGTACGTCTTCGCGGTGACGTTCATCTTCAACAAGGCCCTTCAGCCCGCGTCCGTAGGCCTGGCCGGCTTCGTCGGCGAACAGGGGACCGCGATCCAGACGATCATGGCGGTGGCGTTCATGTTCACGCTTCCCGCCGTCGCGTTCTACCTCTTCGCTCAGAAGTACGTCGTCTCCGGAATGACGGCCGGCGCCGTCAAGGGATAGGAGCCCCCAATGAGAATCACCAAGCTCGACACCGTCACGGTCGACTTCTACCGCACCAATCTCATCTTCCTCGTGGTCGAGACCGACGAGGGGATCACCGGTGTCTCGGAAGCCACCCTGGAGGGCCAGGAACTTGCGGTGCACGGGGCGGTGCGGCTGCTCGAGCAGGCGGTGGTCGGCAAGGACCCGACCCGCATCTCCCAGCTCATCTACGAGACGGCGCGCAACGGGTACTGGCGCGGCGGACCCGTGACGGGCACCGCCTTCAGCGCTCTGGAGATGGCGTTGTGGGACATCTCCGCGCGCGCCCTCGGGGTGCCCGTGCACCGCATGCTCGGCGGGGCGATCCGTGATCGCGTCCGGGCGTACGCGAACGGGTGGTTCTCCGGAGCGTCGAAGCCGGAGCACTTCGCCGAAGCCGCCGTCGCCACCGTCGCGTCCGGGTTCCGCGGCCTGAAGTGGGACCCGTTCGAGGCGGCTGACCTGCACCTGACCGATCGCGACATCGACCGCATGCTCGAGCCGGTCGCGGCCGTGCGTGACGCGGTCGGCAGCGACGTCGAGCTCTTCATCGAGGGCCACGGGCGATTCGACGTTCCCACGGCGATCCGGGTCGCCCGGCGGCTGGAGCAGTTCAACCCCGTCTTCTTCGAGGAGCCGTGCCCTCCGGAGGGCGTCGACGCGATGATCGAGATCCGGCGCCACTCTCCGGTGGCGATCGCGGCGGGGGAGCGGTGGTACGGCCGGCAGGGCTTCGTCTCGGCTCTCGAGCGCGGCGCCGTCGACTTCGTCCAGCCCGATGTCACGCACGCGGGTGGACTGCTCGAGCTCTCCTTCATCTCCACGCTTGCGGCCCACCACTACGTGCCGTTCGCTCCGCACAATCCGAGCGGCCCCCTGAGCACGGCGGCGACTCTTCAGCTCGGTGCGACGCTGCCGAACTTCCGGTACCTGGAGATCATGGCCATCGACGTACCCTGGCGATCGGACATCTCCAACGAGCGCCTGCAGTTGACGGCCGACGGCGATGTGATGATTCCCGAGGGGGTCGGACTCGGGATCGAGCTCGACTTCGACGCGATCGCCGAGCACCCGTACAGCCCGCATCCGATGCGCATCTTCCAGGATGCCGTCGCGGACATCCGTCCCTCGGACGCGCGGTCGTACTTCACCCGCCCTCAGGCGGGTGACGAGCGACTCGCCGCAGCAGACGCAGTGGCGGTGTGACGTCCCGCCGGGCCTACGCGGGCGGCGCAGTCGGTAGCGGCGGAGATCGCCGGCGCGACGGCGGGCTGATCCACCGTCACCCGGAAGCGAGGCTGTGTCGGCACGGAGCGCGCCGTTACGTGAGTGCGTCCATCGACGCACGACCCGCTCCGCTCTAGCGCTCGGGTGCGCTCTCTCCGAAGCTCAGGTGATGCCCGACGGTAACCCGTCGGCCCGGGCTCTGGGTGCCGCTGATCCGATCGTCGAGCATCTCGAGGGCGCGCTCGGCGAGGGCGCGTCCATCTGCTGCAACCGAGGTGAGGCTCGGCACCAGGGACGCGGCGAGGTTGATGGCATCCCAGCCGATCACGGCGACGTCGCGGGGAACCGTGACTCCGGCGATGCGCAACGCCCGCAGCCCGCCGATCGCGGCGAGGTCATCGCGGCACAGGAGGGCGTCCACGCGGAGGCCGCGATCGAGCGCCTCCGTGAGCGCGACCTCCGCGGATCGCGCGCTGCCGTCCACCCGCGGAACGAGGAATGCCGGATCGAACGGGATTCCCGAGCGCTCGAGCCCGAGTCGATAGCCCTCCAGCCGAAGCTCCGAGGTGAGGCTCATCGGACTCGGCTCATGACCGAGGAAGCCGATCCGGCGCCGCCCGAGCGCGGCGAGATGCTCCACCGCCGTGGCGGCGGCGGCCCTGTTGTCGACGACGACGTGATCGACGTCGCCGGGATCGGTCTCGCCGAGCAGGACCAGCGGCATCCCGCCGACCTCATCGGTGACGTCGGTTCCGTTCGGGCGGTCGAGGTGCAGGATCACGCCGTCGGCGACACCAATCCGGGCGGTCCTGAAGGCGTCTCGCTCGCCCTCCAGGGTGCCGCCCGTCTCCTCGAACAGGAAGCGCACCTCGTGCTCGCGGCCGACCTCGGAGAACACATGGGCGAGCTCTGCGAAGTAGGGACGACGGAGGTCCGGAAAAGCGAAGGTGACGATGCCGGTGCGTCCCGTCACGAGGGAGCGGGCCCGCACGTCGGGCTGATAGCCGAGTTCGGCGATCGCCGCCTGCACGCGGTCTCGCATGCCCGGACGGACGTGCTCGTACCCATGGATGACGTTGGAGACCGTCTTACTGGACACACCCGCGTGCACGGCAACGTCCTGAAGGGTGACACGGGCCATCCGACACCTCCTCGATCGCCGCTACGTTACCGCCCGGCGCCGACCGGTCCGTCTCCCGAAGCATCCGGCGGCACTCAGCGACCGTCAGGGGGCGGGGGCGAGGGGGCGGAACCGCGGAGCGAGCAGCACCCCGGCGGCGAACAGCACCGCGACGGGCCAGAGCGCGGTGAGCACGCCGAACTGCTGCGCGAGCAGACCGATCATGGGCGGACCGACGAATCCGGCGACGTAGCCGAGCGAGGCCGCAACCGCGACCCGCGACGCGGGATCCTCTCCCTCCGCCGCCGCGGACATCCCGAGCGGGAAGCCGAGCGCCACGCCGACCGACCACAGAGCGGCGCCCAGCAGCGCGGCCGGAGTGCCGAGGTCCAGAACGAAGAGCGCCACCCCCACGGCACCGAGCGCGAGGGTGATCCGCAGCATCAGCACGCGGCCGTACCTGTCCACGAGAGGACCGGCGGCGAGCCGGACGACCACCTGAGCGCCGTTGTAGATGGCGAACACCATTGCCGCGAAGGTCTCCGAGAAGCCCAGGGCGTCGCGGGAGGCCACGCTGAGCCAGTTGTTCGCCGCACCCTCACCGAGTTCGGCGGCGAGCATGACCACGCCGATGGCGAGCAGGCGAGCATCAAGAATGGGACGACGCGATCGGGTGAGGGAACGGTCCGGACGCTCGCGGCCGGTTCCGCGGTGCCCGACGGGGATCCACCGCACGAGCAGGAACGCCGCCGCCACCATGATCACCGCCTGCACTCCGAGCTGGAACTCCGGCCGCACGCCGAGTGTTGCCGCGCCCGCGCCCATTCCGGCACCCACGACGGCGCCCGCCGGCCACGCCGCGTGCAGCAAGGGCATCAGCGTGCGACCGCGCACCTGCTCGAGCGCCGCGCCATCGATGTTGATCAGCACATCCGTCGCCCCGATGCCGAACCCCGCGACGGCAAGCCCGACGAGGGCCAGCGGCACGGAGCCGAGCGCCGCCGCCCACGCGATCAGGCCGATCCCGGTCGCTGCCGAACCCAGCGTGACACCCATGGCCCGGGGAGCACCCAGACGGGCCAGCAGCAGTGGCCCTCCCGGCAGACCGAGGAGGGAACCCGCCGTGACGGCGGCCAGCACCAACCCGAGGCCCGCGTTGTCGAGTCCCAGTTGCTCACGCAGCGTCGGCAACCGCGACGCCCAACTCGACAGCCCGAAACCGCCGAAGGCGAACATGCCCAGGAGTGCGTTCCGCCATCTCCCGAGAGCCGCGCCGGTTTGTGGATCAGTCGTAACCATGGGGACCTCCGCCTGCATGTCGCATTTACAGCGCTGTAAACCTAACACGACGAGCGAGTGCGGTCCTTGGCGGTGCGCGTGGCGCGGCTGACCTCCCGTCGCGGCGGATATCGCCGACGCGGCGGCGGGCGGGCCCGCGGCCGCGGGAGAGAAGGGGGCGGCCCAGCCTCGCTCGGGGGAAGCAAGGCTGGGCCGGCACAGAGCGCGACGCTAGGGGGACATCAAGCGCTCTATCGGGTTGCCGGAGCGGCAGAAGATCAGGGGGAACCAGCTCCGGTCATTCTCGCCGGCCGGGGTGTTTCCGGCGATGACTCGACACTACAGCCCCTGTCCACACAATGGAGGACACGGGCGGTCCCCAAAAAAGGGGACACGACCCACGCCGCCTTCGTCACGACCCAGCAGCGACGATGAGCTCGATGTGCGGGCGGAACGCCTCGAACCAGTAGCCGTAGCCGCGGTCGTTGAGATGCGGCGGGAGGAACGAGAAGACATCGAGCCGGCGCCCTTCCCCGGTGAAGGCGGCGGCGAAGTCGGCTCGAGCGACGCCGTGCTCGTCCGCGACCTGGGTCAGCACCTCCTGGTAGGCGTCGCGGCCGGGCAGCAGGGGGAGGTCGCTGATCACGCTGCGCGCCGCGGGGAGCACGGCGAGGAGGGACCGCAGGTGCGCGCGGTAGTGACCCAGCGGCACGCGCTGCTCGAGGTCGTTCGACGTGCCGATCAGCACGAGGTCCGCCGACGCGACGTCCATGGCCGACAGCTGGCGCGCGAGCACGTCGCCCGTTGTCGCGCCGCCCGCTGCCCTGTTCACGATGCGCACGGGTCGTCCCGTGAGTTCGGTGATCATCGACGCGGCCCGCCCCACGTATCCGTTGCTCGGGTCGAGCGCGCCGACCGCGACGGTCGCGGAGTCACCGAACGCGACCAGGGTGAACGTGTCCCGCGTCTCCGGCTCCGCGGCGCGACCGGCCCAGTACTCCGCGTACCCCGCCGCGCGCACGGCGGTGTACGCCGGGAACAGCGCAACGACGGCGAGCAGGGCCGGCAGCACGAGAAGGGCGGCCCGCCGGGCCGTCATCGCCCCGTCCCCGCCCGCGCCCGCGGCGTTGTCTCGACCGCGTCGAGTGGTCCGCCGCTCAGCCGCCTCTTGACGCGGTTGATCGCGAGGATCCCCGTTGCGACACCGAGGGCGCCGACGGCCAGAACGATCGGCAGCGGCGCTCCCAGGTCGATGGCACCGACGATGGCGAAGCCGTCGAAGAGGGAGATGACCGTGAAGCCGACGTGGTCGACGTAGCGGTCGCGCCAGCCGGGTGGCATCCGCCGCAGCGCGCGACGCGCCTGCATGCCGCGGAGCACCGTGTAGCCGCCGAGAAGCAGCAGCAGCCCGAACGTGACGCGCTGGCCCGCGCCGAGCTCCGCCCAGTCGACCGCGACGACGGCCACGACAAGCACGAGCATCGCGGTGAGCGCGATCAGGTAGCTGCGGAAGCGGAGGGAGCGGGCCGGCTGTGGCCGGAGGACGAGGCAGCCGAGGACCAGCGCGACCAGCCCCGCGCCGGCGTGACCGAGGATCAGGATCGTGTGCACCATGCCCCTCAGGAAAGCGGTGCGGCCGGGATCCCGCCAACAACCGCGACCGCGTTGACAACCGGTGGTTGTCGACGCGAGTGTGGAGTCGTGGACCTCGACACCGGCCTCCTGCGGGCGTTCGCGGTGCTCGCGACGGAGCTGCACTTCGGCCGGACCGCGGGACTGCTCGGCATCACCCAGCAGGCCCTGTCCAAGCGCGTGCAGCGGCTCGAGGACGTGCTCGCGGTGCCGCTCGTCGACCGTTCGGACCGGCGCAGCGTGCGCCTCACCGCCGCCGGTCACCAGCTTCTTCCGCTCGCGCGCGAGGTCGTCGCCGCGGTGGACCGCCTGGTGCCGGACACGGCTCGCGCGCCGGACCGACTGCGAGTCGACGTCATGGGCGACTACCTCGCCCCGACCGGGTGGCTGCGCCGCGCCTCCGGAGCGAGCGGCCTGCCGCTGGACGCCGTGCAGCGTCCCGCCGAAGCCGCCGCGGACCACCTGCTCACCGCCGGGCGGGCGCACTTCGCGTTCGGTCGCGCCGGCGCCGTGGCTACTCCGTGGCCGTCCGGCATCCGCCGCCGCCTCGTGCTGCTCGAGCCGCTCGCCGTTCTTGCCCCGCGGGCGCACCCCTGGGCGTCGCTCGACCAGCTGCCGATCAGCGCCCTCACGGGGCAGACGCTGTGGTTCCCTCTCAGCGCGGCGCCCGCCGAATGGCGGAGATACCTCGCGGAGTTCGCGGCCTTCGCCGATCTCACCATCGACCCCACCGGGTCCACGTTCGGGTACGCGCAGTGGGCCGACGACGTCAGTTCGGGGCACGCCCCGCCGTCGCTCATCGGCGAGGCCATGACCCCACCTGACCCGAGCATGCGGGTGGTGCCGATCGTCGACCCGACCCCCGTGTTCCCCTGGTCACTGCTGTGGCGGGAGGACGTGGGCGACGCCGTCGCGGAGGAGTTGCTGTCCGCCATGGGCTTCGCCGTGGAGGCGTCGTCAGCCGCGCGCGACGTCTGGCTGCCCGCGACCGATGCGGACCTGCTGTCGGCACACTGACGCCGCGGACGCGGGACCGAGAACGTCGAACGGCGCGGCGCTCGAAGGGGAACCCTCCTGGCGCCGCGCCGTCCGTCATTTCCGATGTGGTGCGGTCGTGCAGTGCTGCGGTGCCGCTACAGCGTCCGGGCGTGCGGGTCGAAGTCGGCGGGCACGGCCGGAACAGGGGCGACCGTGCTCTCCACCTCGACGAACTGCCCGTGCAACGCGGACTCCTGAGCCGACAGCATGATGTCGAGCACGTGATAGCCGAGCTCGCCGGTCGCGACGTGCGGCCGGTCTTCCGCGATGGCGCGGACCATGTCGAGCACGCCGAGGCCGCGGCCGACGACGACGCCCTCCTGCTCGACCTCCTGCCACGGCTGCTCGAACGACATGCCGTCGCGGAGCACGCCGAGCGGCTTCACGTACGCGGTGCGTCCCTCGAAGCGGTTCGGGTCGGGCAGCACGATGCTGCCCTCCGTGCCGTGGATCTCGACGATGCCGTGGCGCTCGAGCGCGGAGTCGAAGCTCAGCAGGCTCTGGGCCTGCTGGCCGGCGGCGAACGAGGTGAGCACCTGGATCGTCGACGGGACCTGCACGGGGAATGTGCTCCCCGCGTTCGGACCGGCGTGAATCTCGCGCTCCTCGCGTGCCTTTCTGCCCAGGGCGGCCACCCGGTTGGCGGGTCCGAACAGGCTCACCAGGGCGGAGAAGTAGTACGGACCCATGTCGAGCAGGGGACCCGCGCCGTGCGCGAAGAGGAACGCGGGGTTCGGGTGCCAGAGGTCGGGGCCCTGCGTCTGGAACGCCGTCTGCGCGAACAGCGGTTGCCCGATGACGCCGGCGGCGATGGCCCGCTTCGCCGTCTGGAAGCCCGGGCCGAGCACGGTGTCCGGGGCGGAACCGATGCGCACGCCGGCAGCCGTGGCGTCCAGCAGCAGCGCCGAGGTGCTCTCCCGGTCGAGGCCGAGCGGCTTCTCGGTCCACACGTGCTTGCCCGCGGCGACGGCGGCGGCGGAGACCTGCACGTGCACGGCGGGCACCGTGAGGTTCACGACGAGCTCGACTCCGGGGTGGGCGAGCACGTCCTCTGCCGAGCCGGACGCGGGCACTCCGTGCTTCTCGGCCTGCGCGCGTGCGCGCTCCGTGTCGATGTCGCCCAGAATGAGCACGTCCACGTCGGGGAACGAGCTCAGGTTCTCCAGATAGGTGTCGCTGATGACCCCGACACCGATGAAGCCGATTCCGACCGCGCTCACTTGACGTACCCGCCGTCGCGCAGGAAGGCGAGGCTCGCGGCGACGTCGTCGAAGACGTCGCCGGGGGCGCGGTCGTACTCGATCACGGCGTACTGCAGCGAGGTCGCGGCGCGCAGGGCGGCGTCGAGGGGCACCTCGCCGGTGCCGGCGTGCCGCTGGTCGAGGCTGTCCGACCCGAACGCCGGGGCGCCGGGCGCCCAGGGGTTGCTCGTGGGCACGACGCCGTCCTTGACGTGCACCGCGACGAGGCGGGTGCCGAGGCGCTCGACCAGGGCGGGAACGTCCTGTCCGCCGGCCATCGCCCAGAACAGGTCCAGCTCGAGGGCCACGCGGTCATCGGTCAGCGAGACGAAGCGCTCGTAGGCACTGATGCCCTCGAAGTCGGCGACGAACTCCTGGGCGTGGTTGTGGTAGCCGACCGTGAGGCCGAATCCGGCGGCGACCTCGGCCGCCGAGTTGAGCCGCTCGGCGATGTCCGCGACGCCGTCCTCGGTCAGCCAGCGCTGCGGGTCGACGAAGGGGTCGATGACGGTGCGCATGCCGGCCGTCGCCGCCGCCTCGAACACGACCTCGGGAGCGGGGGTCGGGATGGACCCGTCCGGCGTCCACAGCTCGTCGGAGAGGAGGGGGGCGTGGCCCGTGGGGGAGGAGAGCCCGCTCGCGTCGAGCGCCGCCCGCAGTTCCGGCGCGCGCCGGACGAAGTCGAACGCCTCGACGTTGGACAGCCCCGCGGCCGCCAACCGGTCGAGCGAGCCCTGCATGTCGGCGGAGAACTCCTTCGCCAGCGAATAGAGCTGAACGGATGCTTCGGGCAGGGCCACGGTGCCTTCTTTCGTACGTCGTCGTTGTCGAGTGCGCCGTCCCTCGAGGAGGCGCTGAGGAGACGCTAACAGAGGAAAGCTCCGTGTGGAGGTATTTGTGCAGTAGGTTCTCCGCATGACCCGCGACGACGTTCCTGCCCCGGTCATCGGGCGAGCCGGGTCGTACGCCAAGGGGGTCGCGCGTCGGCAGGAGATCCTGGACCGGGCGATCGAGGTGTTCGCCCAGCGCGGCGGCTACGGCACCTCCCTGCGCAGCATCGCGCAGGCCATCGGGGTCTCGCACGCGGCGCTGCTGCACTACTTCGACTCGCGTGAGCAGCTGCTCCTTGCCGTGTACGAGCACGCCGAGCTCAAGCGCAACTCCGATCCCTCGGCGCCGCAGCCGACCAGCGCGGTCGACGTCATGGCGCTCGCAGCGACCGCCAACGTCACGGTGCCCGGGCTGGTGGTGCTCTACAGCACCCTGGTCGCCGCGTCGCTCGAGGCCGGCAACGCCACCGGTCGCGAGTACTTCACCAAGCGGTTCGACCGGGTGCGGCGGAGCCTCGCCGAGCGGCTCCGTGCGGAACAGGCGGCGGGAGTGATCCGGGGGGATGTCGACCCCGATCAGATCGCCGCGCTTATCGTCGCAGCATCGGACGGGCTGCAGATCCAGTGGCTCCTCGAGCCCTCGGTGCGCCTGCAGGAGACGCTCGGCGCACTCGAAACCCTCCTGCGGCCGCCTGCCTCCTGAGTCCGGCGGAGCGTCGTCCGTGCTTTCCGTCGACTGTCTGTAACACGGCTGTTTCCTGCCTGGAACGTCGGCTCCGCAGACTGGGATCGACTGCATCGGAGCACCAGGAAGGGGTGGGTGAGGAACGTGATCCTGCAGAGAACGCACGCGAACCGGTGGGTGGCGCGCCGGTCGCGCCGCCAGCCCGTGCGCGGGGTGATCACCCGCGTCGGTCCCGCCGGGTCCGCGGTGTACAAGACGTACGCGCTCACCCAGGATCCGGCCGAGCGGCTGCTGCTCCGCGACGCGACCTCCCTCGAGGTCGCATTCGCCCTGCTGCTCGCGCACCATACCCGGGTGCAGTCCCCAGGAACCGGAACCGGCCTGCCCGACGCGAAGCCGGTGAGCATCGCCGCGAGTTGACTGCGGGTGCTCCGGCCAGCGACACTCCAACCATGGTCAACGATGCAAGCAATGACGACGTGATGCGCCAGGTGGCGGACAAGCTGGCGGGCAAGTACCCCGATGCATCGAGGGCGGAACTGGACGACATGGTGCGTGAGGAGTTCTCGGCCCTGTCCGGGCGCCCCGTGAGCTCCTACCTGTCGATCCTCACGGAGCGGGCGGTGCGGAAGCGGCTGAAGAAGTCCGGCGCCGCGGCCGAGCAGTAGGCACTCCCGCCATGGCGGTCCGGGTCGACCTCAATCTCTCCCTCGATGGCGTCGTGATGCCGGAAGGCCGCACGTCCGAGAACCCGATGGGCGAGGACTGGGGGCGGCTCGTCGAGCACTACGCGGCCACCCGGACCTTCCGGGAGCGCGTGCTGCACGACACGACGGGTTCGGGCACGGCGGGCGTCGACGACCGCTACGCCGCCGCGTACTTCCAGGGCATCGGCGCGGAGATCATGGGCGCCGGCATGTTCGGGCTGCACGCCCATCCGGACGACCCCGGGTGGCGGGGCTGGTGGGGCGACGAGCCGCCGTTCCAGGTGCCGGTGCTCGTGCTGACGCACGAGGAGCGCCCGCCGATCGACTTCGCCAACGGCACCCGGTTCGAGTTCCTGTCGGCGAGCCCGGAGGTGCTGCCGCGGGCGCAGGCGCTGGCGGGCGATGCCGACGTGCGGATCGGCGGGGGAGCGGGCGTCGCCCGGGCCTTCCTCGCGGCCGGCCTCGTAGACCGACTCCACGTCGCCATCGCCCCGGTCGTGCTCGGCCGGGGAGGCCGGCTGTGGGACGACCTGCGCGACTTCGACCGCGACTACGCGGTCACGTCGGAGGTTGCCGAGAGCGGCGTCCTCCACATCAGCTTCGCGCGCTGAGGCCAGCCGGCCGGCGATGTCGCGTGCGTCGTGCGGCCTCCTGACAGGGCGGCTGGTGTTCAATGAGGGAACACGACGGGCGGAGACCCATGGAACGAATCACGATGCACGTCGACGGAGCGTCGCACCAGCTCGCCCAGGGTCAGGACCCTGACACCATCAAGGAGGCCGTCGTCCAGGCGGCGCGGAGCGGCGCCGACATGGTCAAGGTCACCGTGGTCGGCAACCGGGAGCTCGACGTCCTGGTCACCCCCGGCATCCCCATCACCTTCGAGTCGGAGAGCGTCTCGGACGACGCCAGGGACGACGGCGATCTCGCCTCGCCGTTCGACATCCGAGGGTTCGACGAGTACGCGTAGCGGCGGGACGGGGTCGCCCGACGATTCCCTGTGAAGGCCGGGCCCTCCCGCTCAGGCCGGGATGCAGGGGACGAGGCTGACGACGGCGGCAGTGAGCCGCCGGGATCGCCAAGGAGGCCCCATGTACTTCCACGCACAGACCTGGATCAACGAGATCGCCGACGGCGAGCCCGACCCCGCAGCCGCGAACGCGCTGCAGGAGGGGCTCGGCGGACAGTTCGGCGAGATGCGTACCATGATGCAGTACCTGTTCCAGGCGATGAACTTCCGCGGACCCGCCGCGAAGCCCTACCGCGACCTCATCCAGGGCGTCGGCACGGAGGAGATCAGCCACGTCGAGCTCATCGGCACGACGATCTCCCGCCTGCTCGACGGTTCGCCCGAGTACAGCGGCAAGCTCACCGACCCGCTGGACACGCCGGGTGCGGGCGGCGCCACGCCGCTGAACATCGCGCTGGACACGAGCAACATCCACCACTACCTGGTGGGCGCGCAGGGCGCTCTTCCCGTCGACTCCGCCGGCAACCCCTGGAGCGGCAGCTACGTCTACAACTCGGGCAACCTCCCGCTCGACCTTCTGTACAACCTCATGCTGGAGTCGACCGGCCGGCTGCAGAAGTGCCGTATCTACGAGATGACCGACAACCCGACCGCGCGCAGCACGGTCGCCTACCTGATCGTGCGCGACCAAGCGCACGAGAACGCGTACGCGCGTGGCTCGAGACGCTGGGCGTGAACTGGTCGACCCTGCTCCCCATCCCGAAGACGAACGCCGAGCAGTTCCCCGAGGTGAAGAAGCTCCTCGACCTGGGGCTGCAGAGCAAGCAGTACAGCTTCGACCTCGACGACAAGTCCGAGGCCGGAAAGATCTTCCGCGGTGCTTCGCCCTCGAACGACGGCACGACGCTCGACGCCACCGAGCAGGCGCCGCAGGGCGTGCCGTCCTTTATCGCCCCCGAGCGCCTCGAGGAGTTCGCCCCGGGTCTCGACGCGAGCCTGCTCGCGCTGATTCAGGAGACCGCCGAACTCGAGCTCGCCGACATCACGTCGTACTACGGGCCGAAGAGCGCGTAGCACCCGGCACGGCGCGGGAGCTCGGCGTAGGCCGGGCTCCCGCTTCCCGTCTCGCCCGTCCCGCCCGTCCCGCCCGTCGAACGCTCCGCCTCGCGCCCATACTGGAGGGGTTACCTGTCCCGGCACGACGTCGAGGAAGCGCGGCGGAGTGCTTCCGGTTCGGCGCGAGTCAGAGGGTCCGACATGGGTGCACGACCTCACCGGCGACCGCACCCGCACGCCCACCCGCGACGCATCCTGCTCTGGCTCTGGCCGGAGCTGCCGGCGTCGTGGAGCCAGGTGCCGGAGCGCCTGCTCCCGTCGGTTCGGAACATCGCCCGGCTCACGATCGCCGCGGTGGTCGCCTACGTGGTCGCCGACTCGCTCTTCCCGGGAATCCTGGATCTCACCGCCCCCCTGACCGCGCTCCTCGTGGTGCAGGCGTCGACGGTGGGGACGCTGCTCATGGGCGTCGTCCGGGTCGGCGCCGTGCTGACGGGCGTGCTCGTGGCCGTCGTGACCACCACGTACCTCGGCCTCTCCTGGTGGAGCCTCGCCCTCGTGATCGCGGCGTCGCTGGTGATCGCGCACCTGCTGCGCCTGGGGCACCAGACGCTCGAGGCGCCGATCAGCGCGATGCTCATCCTCGCGGTCTCGGCGCCCGGGATCGCCGCGGAGGTGCGGATCGCGAACACGCTCATCGGGACGGCGGTCGGGATCGTGTTCAGCCTCGTCGTGCCGATCGGCATCCAGAACGCGCAGGCGAGCCAGGCCGTGCGTCGGGTGACCCGCTCGCAGGCCGCGCTCCTCGACGAGATCGCGAGCACGCTGGGCGAGCGCGCGCCGCACCCCGACGAGGTGCGGGCGTGGACCGACTGGACGGGGGACATCGCCGCGGAGCTCCAGGCCGCATCGGTCGCCGTCGAGGCGGCGCGGGAGGGCCGGCGCCTGAATCCGCGCGCCCTCGCCGCCGCGACCGTCTATCCGGGTCTCGCCTCCGCGGTCGAGAGGCTGGACCGCGCACTGGCTGCGCAGCGCGTGCTGGTGGTCACCATTGGCGGGCGGGCACCGGGCGACTCGTCGGCACCGGCGGGACCGGCGGAGGCGGATCTGCGGCGCGCGTTCGCCGTCGTGCTCGACGACGTGGCCACCTGTCTCCGCGCGTTCGGCGACCTGGTCGTGACGGAGTACGGGAGGGTTCGAGCGGACCGGGCCGACGAGGCGTTCGATCGGACGCTCGACGCGGTGCGGGAGGCCCGGGCGGTACTGACCGAGCTGACGCTTCTCGACGTCGACCCGCGCGGTCAGATCGAGCTGTGGCTGCTCCACGGCTCGGTGCTGTCGGCCGTGGAACAGGTCATCGCGCAGCTCGACGTCGAGCACGCCGAACGCAGCACGGAGCCGTGGCTCGATCGCCGCGCGCTTCCCGTGCTCCGCAAGCCGCTGCGCGCCGGTCGTCGCCGTGCCGATCCTGACGGGTGAGCATCGGAAGACGCACGTCTCACCGTTCGGGGCGCAGCGTCCCCTCGGGCGTCACCTGCAGCCCGCCGGGAAGGTGCGCGAGCTCCGCGAGCTCGTCGAGCCACTGCCGGTTGATCGCGGGCGCCCGCGCGCCGGCGTAGGAGAAGTGCAGGTCGGCGTTCGGATGGATCCAGACGAAGGAGCGCCCGCTCCCGTCCCTGCGGTCGACGGACCAGGACAGCAGGCAGCTCTCGTGTCGCCGGAGCTTCGACGTGATCACGATCTGCAGATGAGCGAGCACGCGGTCGTCGAACACCACCTCGAGTCGAGCGGCCCCGTAGAACAGGCTTCCCATCGAGTAACCCCTTAGTCGCGCAGTGCGCCGCACGCGTGTCAGACCTACCGCGAGCCGCCGTGCCGCACGGGTGCCGATGCACGGCAGCCATGGCTCGTGCTTCCGGTGCGCCTGGCGGCGCGGCGGGTCTCAGTTCGTCTGGCTCGTCCTCGAACGGTACGTCTTCCGGAGGTGCGCGCGGTGGGGCTGGCCGGCACCCGTTCCGATCCCCAGGACATCGGCAGCGACCCGACCGCTCCTAGGCTGGGACCGTGGGTGAGGAATTACTGGGACGGGCCGTGATCTTCGTCGTGCTGGCGGGCGCCGGCTGCCTGATGCTCTGGCTGGCCAGAGCCACGGCCGGTGGACGACTGGGGAGGAACCCGATCGCCGGCATCCGTCTGCCCGCGACGATGGCAAGCGACCGGGCCTGGATCGCCGCGCACCGGGCGGCGGAGAGGCCGACGGTGGCGGCAGGCTGGTGCGCCATCGGCTTCGCGCTCCCCGCGGTCCTCCCCGTCCCACTGGCGATCGGCGTTGTGTCGGTCCTCGTGGGAGCCGTCGGAATGCTCGCGCTTGCACTTCGCGGCGCCGCGGTCGGCGTCCGTGCCGCACGCGCGCTCGACGGCGAGGAATAGCGGATTCGTCGCCCCACCCACCACGGGGCGTCCAGGTTCGCCGCACCGGACTCCGGGACACTGGGGGCATGCGATACGTTACGCGCCTGACCTCCGCCGCCCTGCTGTCCACCGGCCTCATGCTGTCGCTCACCGCATGCGGCGGTCTCACCGACAACGTGATCGAGGGAGTCATCGGGAACGAGGTCGAGCAGTTCAGCGAGGGCGCACAGGAGCAGCTGCGCGAGGCGCTCGGCGGGGTCGACTTCACGACGGACGGCACGCTTCCCGCCGGCTTCCCCTCGGACGTGCCGCTCGTGTCCGAGGACGTCGTGCGCGGGGGCACCGCGGCCGGTGGCGCCGGCTGGGCCGCGCAGGTGCGCGTCCCCGACGCCTCGGCCTTCGCCGATGCGCAGGCGCAACTGGAGGCTGCCGGCTACTCCGCGTCGGGCGTGAGTGCCGACGCCGACGCCGGCTTCGGCATCTTCACCTCCCCGGACTACCGCGTGGTGCTCACCGTCGCCCAGGAGACCGACGCCCACCTGGCGACGTACATCGTGACGCCCGCCTGACCCCACCATCACCTCCCGTCCCCTCCGGAGGCGCGAGCATAGGGCTTTCCCAAGGCTCACCGAGGACCGTCGGTCCAACGAGGGGTCTCTGCCCGATGGCGCATGGACGCTCGTACCCATCCGCAGCGAGGAGGCAGAACAATGGTGTTCGAACGGCAATATGAGAGGCGCGGGAGGATCCGCCGCGCCATAGGAGTCGGCGCCGTACTGGGCGTCGCGGCGACAGGAATGGTGGTGACCGCCCCTGCCGCGTCGGCCGCGGTCCCCATGTTCCCTGACAACGTGGTCGTCTTTCCCGACCGGGACTTCGTGTCCGTCGAGGGATACGAGCGCTACGCAGGAGAGATGGCGACCCTGCAGGTGACGCGGCCGAACGCCGGTCTCGTGGGATCGGCGAGATCCGTCGTCTCCGACTCCGGGGTCGCGTTCGAGGTCAATCACCCCGGCGGGGTCTGCTGGGGCGCCGGCACCGGCCTCAACGTCACGCCGGACATCAGGGCCGGCGACGTCGTGTCCATCCTCTTCGCCGATGGCACGCGGGACGAGACCACGACGTCGTCCGCGACCGTCACCGCTCCCATGAAGCAGAACGGCACGACGATCACCGTCGAGGGGACGTTCGCGTCGGACGTGGTGCACACCGGTCAGCTGGAGCAGCGGATCATCAATCCGGATCTGGTCCCGGAGATCGGCAGGCGCGACATCCGTGCCGTTCTCGGCCCGCTGGTGCCGTCGCCGAAGGGCGGATACCGCTCCGGCCTGGACCTGCGTGCCGGCGGCGCCTTCACCGCCACCTACGTCTTCGACACCCTGGCGGCCGCGAACGTCGCCGCCGCCGCGGAGGGCGAGCGCGCGATGTACTGGCAGGAGGAGGACGCCGACGGCAACCGTCAGGGCCTCACCATCGCCGAGTTCGGCGAGGCCGGTGGACCCGGCATGGGCGGCTGCCCGGCCGGTCCCGGCCAGCAGGGCGTCCCGGCGGGCACCGCGTCCGTCGTGCGATCGGCTGACCAGACGTCGGCAGTCGTCAAGTGGACCGCTGCCACCCCGCTGCCCGGCGCCGACGCGGTCACCGGATACAGCATCGAGGCCGTCAACACCGCCACTTCGGCGGTCCAGGGTGTTCGCGTCGGTGCCGGCACCACCCAGACCACGCTGACCGGGCTGAACTCTACCGCGGCCTACACCTTCGAGGTGCGGTCGATGGCCGGCGCGAAGATGAGCGTGCCGTTCGCTCCGGCGGATGCCGCGCTTCCCGGGGATCAGACGCTGCCGACCTTCGCGGTGAGTCCCCCCGGGGGAGCCACCCCCGAGACGGCGGCCGAGGCGAACTCGGTGTCCGTCACGAGTGACGGACAGGTCTTCTTCACCACGGACGGCAGCGCGGTCATCGAGGGTGACGCTCCGAGCCTGAGCGCGCAGCTCTACACCGGTCCGATCCCGATCACCGCTCCCACCCACGTCAACATCGCGACGTTCGATGAGGTCGGCAATCACCGGCAGCTGAGCGGCGACTACAAGCCCGTCTCGGTGGCGGCCCCCGCCGCTCCGACCGGACTGGCGGGCACGCAGACGCAGAACTCGATGGCGCTGACCTGGAACGCGGTCACCGGCACGGGCGTCTCCTACCAGGTGACGGTGTACGACGCCGCCGGCACGAAGCTGGCCACCCAGCCGCCCGTGTCGTCGGTGGCTCGCCAGAGCCTCACCGGGCTGACCGCGGGGACGACCTACCAGTTCACCGTGGTCGCGAAGAACGCCGGAGGAACGAGCGCCGAGTCGGCGCGGCTGATCAAGGCCACCGACACGGCGACCGACCGGATCACGATCACCACCGCCAGGTGGAAGGCCGGCGACTTCCGCGTCATCGGCACGGGATCCACCGTGGGCGCGAGCGTGCAGGTGTTCCGGGTCAACGCGGACGGCTCCCGTGGCGCGGCGATCACCGGGGCCACCGCCGCGGTCGTGGCGGCGGCACCTCCGGGCATCGGCGACTACAGCATCCGGCTGCGGACGAACGTGCCCGCAACCAATCCCGGCCGGGTCTACGTGGTGTCGAGCAGCGGGGGAGTGGCAGGACCGTTCGCGGTAGCGAACGGCTGATCCGCCGATCCCGCAGGGGGGCTCCGACGCCGCGGCGTCGGGGCCCCTTTCCCTGCGTCGAGGGCCGGGTTGCCTACCGCCTCGCCTACCGCTGGTCGCGTTTCGGGGGGCACGCCGTCGACCATCGGGTGAACACGCGGGGATGGTTGCGTCCCGGCACTCCGCGACGGGCAGAATGGCCGCATCGACCCGTGGCGGCGCCGCGGAGCAGGGGGCGACGATGCGCATCACCGAGGCCGGCGAGATCTACGCGATCCTCGGCGCGATCGTCGTGCTGGTCATCATGACCTGCGTCGTGGGGATCGCCGCCGCTCTTCGCAATCGCTGACGCGCGGGCCGTCGCTCGTCACTCCGACGCCGCCCTCTCAACGGAGGGCGAGCCGCCGAGGAGACCCGCCGGGAAGGCCGCGCCCCGGCCGTAGACCGTCAGCGCAAGAGCCAGCAGTCCGAACGTGATCATCACGACCGGCAGCACCAGGCCGGTGAGGGTCGTCAACAGCAGGGCGCCGAGGATGCCCGCCGCGAAGATCGCGAGGTTGAAGGCCACGGGCAGGAACGAGTTGGCGACGTCCGCGTTGCGTCCGCCGGCGGTCGTCAGGGCGGCCTGCAGCTGAGCGGACGCGCCGCCGAAGGTGACGCCCCAGAGCACGGAGGCGACGACGACGGCGGGCGCCGAGTCATGGGCGACCAGGAGCACGACTCCGGCGAGCACGAACAGGGTGACACTCCCGTGCAGGAGCGGCCGCGGGTGGCGGTCGAGGAGGGCGCCGGTGAGAACCACCCCGACGACCGACGCGACGCCGTAGACGAGGAGGGTGAGGTCGACCGAGAGGCCGGTCGTCGTGTCACGGAGGTAGGGCTCGATGTAGGTGTAGATCGTGTTGTGCCCGAGCATCCACAGCAGGATGACGGCCAGGATGACGGCGACGCCGGGGATGCGGATCACCCGGGCGAGCGGCAGGCGGGACGACGCGGGCTGCCCCGGCGCATCGGGGACGACCAGCGCGATGAGCACGAGCACCAGGATGCCGAGCAGAGTGAGGCCGCCGAAGGACCATCGCCAGTCGAAGGTCGTGCCCAGCCAGGAGCCGAGGGGCGTGCCGAAGGCGAAGCCGAGGGGCGCCCCGGTCGACACGACCGCGAGGGACAGCCCGGCACGGCAGGGCGGACTGATCCGGCGCCCGTACGCCGCGAGCATCCCCCAGATGATGCCCGAGAACGCCCCGGCCACGAACCGGGACGCCAGGGAGAGCGCGACGTCGGAGGACAGCGCCGTCACGGTGTTGGCGGCGAGGAGCCCCACGACGGCGATCAACAGCAACGGCTTGCGCCTCATGCCCCGGGTGAGCGTGATCGCCGGGATCGTGACGATCACGGTGCCGAGGGCGTAGGCGCTGATGAGCAGGCCGACCGTGCCCTCACTCGTGCCCAGCCCGTCCGCGATGACCAGGAGCAGCCCGGCGGGCATGGTCTCCATCGCGACGAGGACGAAGCCGATCGCCGCGAGGAGCACGAGGGAGAGGACGGGGAGGCGGGTCGGCTCGGTCCCCGCGGTGGCGGCGGGGGTCGGTCGGGTGGGGGTGCTGGTCATCGTGTCCTTCCGGCGCACCGTGGACCGGCGCGCGCGGGTGATCGCCGGCGCGACAAGACGTCGCCCGGGTGAGGGAGGGGGGGTGCGGGACGAGAGGCGCGCGCCGGGTCGAACTACCCGCGCGGCGCGGGGAGCGGCGCGGAAAACCTGTTGGCGCGGTCGGCTCAGGCGGGCGCGGGTGTCGCGGTCGCGCGCTCCGTGATGCGCTCGGTCGCCGCCCAGGACGCGAGAAGCTTCAGGCCCTCCTCGGAGGAGCTGCCGGGGGCTGCGGGGTACACGGTCATCGAGTGGCCGGGGGTGTCCTCGAGCTCCATGACGAAGTAGGTGAGCTCGAGGAGGCCCACGTGGGGGTGCTGGAACGACTTGGCCCCGGAGTAGTGGCGACGCACGTCGTGGGCGGCCCACCGGGTGCGGAACTCCTCGCTGCGCACGGAGAGCTCGCCCACGAGCTCGGTGAGCCCCCTGTCGTGCGGGTTGCGGCCCGCGTCGCGGCGGAGGATCGCGACGTTCACGCTCGCCGCCCGCTCCCAGTCCGGATAGAAGTCCTGAGCACGGGGGTCGAGGAAGATGAACTTCGAGTGGTTCCCGGGCCGCACCGTCCCGCGGTACATGTCGGAGTAGAGCGCGAAGCCGAGCGGGTTCGCTGCGACGATGTCCATCCGGGTGTTCGTGATGAACGCGGGCGCCCCGGTGATGGCGTCGAGGAGGTACTGCAGCGAGGCGGCCGCCGACGCGGACGACTGCTTCTTCGGCGCGGACCGCCGCGGAGGGACGAAGGCGCGCGCGAGGTCGAACAGGTGGTCGTGCTCGGCGCGGGTCAGCTCGAGGGCGCGCGCGATCGCGTCGAGGACGCTGTCGGAGACGCCGCTGAGGTTGCCGCGCTCGAGCCGCGTGTAGTAGTCCACGCTGACGCCCGCCAGACGGGCGACCTCGTCACGCCGCAGGCCGGGCACGCGACGCCGGCCGCCGCCGCTGCCGAGCCCCGCCTGCTCGGGGGTGATGCGTGCGCGGCGCGATGCCAGGAACTCGCGTACGTCGGCTTGGGGATCCATACCGGCACGATACGGGGCCGCACCGCGACGGTGAGAGGGTCTGTCAGAACCCGTTTGGGCAGGGCCTCGCTCGCCCGCGCGGGGTCGCGTTGCATGGGTGCAGGCGGCGTCCCCATCCGCGGATGCGTGCCACGACACCGGCGGAAGAGCGCATCGCCCGCGTGCTCGGGGGCCCGACAGAGACACCGAGGGCCCACGCCTACCGCCGCGACGTCCGCGGCACCGGGCTTCGGCCCGGAAGCGCCACCCCCCACGAAAGGAAGCCCATGAAGGCCACTCTGATGTACAGCTCCGGCGACGTCCGCGTCGTCGAGGTGCCGGAGCCCGAGCTCCAGGAGCCGACGGACGCGATCCTCCGCGTCACCTACGCCTGCGTCTGCGGCTCGGACCTGCACCCGTACCACGATCTCGGCGACACGCCCGAAGGACGCCGGATGGGCCACGAGGCCATCGGCGTCGTCGAGCAGATCGGTGACGCCGTGAGCACGCTCTCCGTCGGCGACACGGTCATCGTCCCCTTCGCCTGGTCGGACGGCACCTGCCCCTTCTGCCGGGACGGGATCACCACGTCGTGCGTGCACGGCGGCTTCTTCGACGCCGCCCCGTCCGCGACGCAGGCGGAGAAGCTCCGGGTGCCCCATGCGGACGGCACCGCCGTGGTGATCCCCGAGGGCACCGACGAGTCCCTCATGCCGTCGCTGCTCACCCTCTCGGACGTCTACCTCACCGGGTACCACGCGGCTGTCCAGGGCCGGGTGGGCCCCGGCACGACCGTCACGGTCATCGGGGACGGGGCCGTGGGCCTGTCCGCCGTGCTCGCGTCGGCCCAGCTCGGCGCCGAGACCATCATCCTGATGGGTCGCCACACCGACCGCACCGACCTCGGCCGCGAGTTCGGCGCCACCCACGTCGTCGCCGAGCGTGGCGAGGAGGGCATCGCGAAGGTCCTGGAGATCACGGGCGGCGAGGGCTCGCACGTGGTGCTCGAGGCCGTCGGACACATGCCCGCCTACGAGCAGGCCTACGGCGTCGTCCGGCCCGGCGGCGTCATCAGCCGGGTGGGCGTGCCGCAGTACGAGGATGCGCCGATCGGGTTCGCCTCGCTCTTCGGCAAGAACGCCACCCTCACGGGAGGACCGGCCACCGTGCGGGCGTACCTCGAGACCGTGATGCCGCAGGTCCTCGACGGCACCATCGATCCGGGCCGCGTGTTCGACCGCGAGCTGCCGCTCGCCGATATCGCCGAGGCGTACCGCCTGATGGACGACCGCGAGGCCCTGAAGGTGCTGATCCGTCCCTGACCGGTGCAGTGCCGCCGATCGGCAGGACCGGCGGCACCGCGTCAGGCCGTTCCGGAGTACTGCTCGTTCTGCAGCGCCTCGCTCTTCCGCTGGCGTCGGTAGAGCACGGCGAGGGCGGCCCCGACGGCTGCTGCGGCCGCGGCCAGCGACGCGGAGATCACCGAAAGCACGCCGCCGGGACCCATCGACGCCTCGAGGGCCAGGGGCACGGCCGCCGCTTGCTCCGCCGCTGCGGTTCCGGAGTCCCGTGCCGCACCCTCGTCCTCCGGCGCGGCAACGGGATCGGCCTCGGTCAGGGTGAACTCACCGTCTCTGCCCGGCGCGCCGGCCGGAGCAGCGGTCCGCGGGACATGCCGGGCACCGGCGTCGGATGCGGCGCCGGCGTCGTCAGGCGCGCCGATCGTGATCGTGCCGCTCGTGCCGGACACCGCAGGGGGTGACGGCTCGATGGACGGGTCGGCGGTGGCAGACGGGGCAACCGTGCTCGCGGGCGAGGCGGCGGCCGGCGGGGTCGCCGACGGCGTCGGCACCGGGAGCACCGGAACCACCGGGGCGGCCGGGTCCGCATCGGAACCCTCATCGGGGGTCGGGGCGGGCGCGGGGACGGGAGCGGGCGTGGTCTCCGGCTCCGGCTCGGACGGCACCGGGGTGCCCGGAGTGGGCACGTCCGGGCCGGGTTCGCCGACGGCCGGGCCGCCGGACACGGGAGCGCAGGAGACTCCGCCGTCAGCGACGGTTCCCGTTCCGCCCGCCGGGCACTCGGTGGCCAGCACCGGTCCGGCGAGGAACAGCGAGGCGGCGATCACCGAGGCGGCGGCCGCGGCTCGTGTCGTGCTGCGCGCAAGGAGGAGCATGGCGGTCCCGTCGATCGGTCGCGGTGGGACCCGACTGTCACGCGGCACTGCCGCTGTCGACGTCCGTGCCCCCTGCGCACGCCGACCGCGTCAGCGTATCGGTCGTTCGCGAACCGGCGGCATCCCCAGAACGGGGCGAAATTCGACGCCGCGGGCGCGCGTCCCGGTCCCGAGGTCGGCGCCCGCGCTACCCCCAGAACGGCGGTCATTCTCTCCGGCAACGGCGACGAACGGGGGCGCGCGCCCTCCTCGTCGCGCTCCTGGTTCGGCCATCACCGCGTCCGGGGCCGCCGTGGCGATCCAGGCGGCGGCCCCGGGCGCCCTGCCGGCCGTCGAGCTCGGCGAGGCGCTCGCCGTGGCGGCGGCGTCACTGATACTGATGCTGTGCACCACGGTCATCCCGACGCTCGTCGACCTGCGCCGCACCCCGCGGGCCACGCTCGCGGCAACGACCTGAACCCCGACAAGGAGAAGCGAGACATGACGGCGATCGATACGACCGTTCCCCCCAGCGGCACCGGCTGCGTCGAGTGCGACGAGACCGGCAGCTGGTGGGTGCACCTCCGGCGATGCGCCGGCTGCGGGCACATCGGGTGCTGCGACGACTCCCTGAACCGGCACGCCTCGGCGCACGCCCGCGAGACCGGGCATCCGGTCATCCAGAGCTTCGAGCCGGGGGAGGACTGGTTCTGGGACTACCGCGCTTCGCGCTTCCTCGCGGGGCCGGCCCTGGCGGAACCGCACAGCCACCCCGCCGACCAGACCGCTCCCGGGCCCGCGGAGCGCGTGCCGAGCGACTGGCGGCAGATCCTCCAGTCCCGCGCCCCGGAGGCCTGAAGACCCGGACGCCGAGGAGCGCGGAGACCCGAAGGCTCTGCCGATCACCTTCCTGCGCTGACCAGCGTCGGCGTCGCGCGCGGTCAGCAGGGGACGAGCGAGTCCAGCACCTCATTCACGCCGAGGGAGAGGACGCGGATGCGGTGGTCCCCGACGCCGAACGGCACCCACAGCGTGCCGTCGTGCACGATGCCGCCGCAGGAGTAGACCACGTTCGGCACGTAGCCGTTGCGGCGCTCCCCGGTGGGCGCGAGGAACGGCGTCGCGGAGCGGGCGAGCACCGTCCGCGGGTCGTCGAGGTCGAGCAGCAGCGCGCCCAGGGAGTAGGTGCGCATCGGGCCGACGCCGTGGATGAGCGCGAGCCAGCCGCGCTCCGTCTCGATCGGCGACCCGCAGTTGCCGGTCTGGATCATCTCCCAGGGCTCGACGGGCCGATGGACGATGCCGAGGTCCGACCAGTCGAACCCGTCGGAGGAGCGGGCCAGGGAGATGTTCTGGCCGTCGGTCCGGCTGAGGGCGAGGTGCTCCCCGCCGATCAGCCGCGGGAACAGGGCCATGCCCTTGTTGCGGGCGGCCGATCCGGAGAGGCGATGGATCGAGAAGCTGGCGAGGTCCGGCGACGTGATCAGGCGCGGGGCGATCGCCTGTCCGTCGTACGCGGTGTACGTCGCGCGGTACTCGACGGAACCGTCCGCGGCCGTCGAGCGGACGAAGCGGGCGTCCTCCATGCCGTGGTCCTCCTCGTCGGCGACGGGGAGGAGGATGCGCTGGCTGAGCGCCGAGTTTGCGGCGAAGCCGGCGACGTACGCGGATACGGCGGTGCTTCGCAGGGTGTCGCGATCGGCCCTGCTGTCCCGGTGCCTCGTGAGCTGATCGGGTATGCCCGCCAGCGCGGTCTCGAGGTCCGACGGGGTGAAGCTGTCGGGGAGCCGGCGGAGCACCGCGCTCGACAGCTCGTTGAGGTGCTGCTCGTGCTCCAGGCTGCGCTCGAAGTGGCTGCGGTCCCACCGCCCCTCGCTGATGGTCGGCGGAGTCAGCGGCGTCACCCGCTCGTCGAACTCCCATCGGTCGCCGGGACCGATGACGGCCTCCGCGAAACCGATCGAGGAGATGTGGCCCTCGCCGATCGCACGCAGCGCGACGGCGACCCGCAGCTGGCCGTCCTGGAGCCCGCTCTGATCCGGGTGCTCCACGGCGCTCGGGTTGCACAGCGCCGCACCCTCCACCGCGTACTCCGCCGTGAAGCTCGCCCCGAGCACGATGCTCTGGGCCGGGGTGATCGAGGTCTCGCTGCCCAGTCGGGAGCTGACCGCCTCTGTGTGGCTGGCGAACAGGGCCGGGGCGTCGTCGATGCGGGCCGAGAAGACCTCCACGAGGTCGTCGGCCAGCGTCTCGAGCTCCGGCGCCGGGATCTCCAGCACGCGGCGCACGATCTCCGCCGCCCGCGAGTGGCTCGAGGCGACCCCCTCGCCGGGCAGGAACAGTCGGGGAACCACGCGTCCCGGGTCGGCGAGGAGCTCCGCGTCGTGCTCGCGCCCGATCATCCGGCGACCATGGCCAGATCCAGCACGTCCAGGCGGCGCGCCTGCTGGCGCGTGCTCAGCACCGCGAGGGTCGACTCCGCCCCGCGGTTCGTGTTGCGGCCCGCGCGCTCCAGGCCGTCGTAGCCCGCGCCGGTCAGCGCGTCGTACATCACGGTGCCGGAGTCGTTCGCGCCCTCGAACCACTCCCAGGCGAGGCGCACCCCGTCGCGCCAGCGCACGTCGCCCGTCACGGCGTACGCGCGGGCGCAGGCGTCGGCGAGGGAGGCGACCTCGATCGGCTGCTGATCGAACTGCGGCCCGTGGTCGTCGGGGCCGCGGCCGGCGCTTCCGCTCACCGAGAGGTGTCCCGGGCCGGACTGGAGATCGAGAAGGAAGCCCAGGAGGCTGAGTCCGCGAGCCGTCACGTGGGGCTCGCCGAGCACCGCGCCGGCGAGGATCAGCGCCTCCGGGATGGCGGCGTTGGCGTAGCTGAGCCGCGGCTCCGGCCACGGCCATGTTGCGTCGCCCGAGGCGGCCAGGATGCGGTCGACCGCGTCCCGCAGGAGCAGGAGGGACGGCTCGTCGTCCGGGAACGCGAGCAGCACCTCGCCGGCACCGAGGGCGGCGAACGTCATCGAGCGCAGGTGCGGCGACCGCTGCGTAGCGGCGAGGTGGAAGGCGCGCAGGGCGCGCTTGCGGGGAAGGGGGTACCCGTTCCCCGCGGCAGCGGTGCCCAGTGCCCAGAGCGACCGGCCCCACCAGTCGCCGAGGGCCGGCGCGTCCGTCCAGGCACCGTCGTCGTTCATCCGGTTGCGGGATGCGCCGTTCCGGTCGAGCGCGGCCTCCAGGAACCGCAGGGACGTCTCGCCCAGCGCCTGGAGGGCGGGTGTCGGGTCCGGCTCGCGCACGACCACGATGAGCCCGCGGGAGACGTCGTCGACGCAGTAGCCGTGCTCGCGCCGCGGGAGGTCGTGCCGGGCGTGCTCGAAGATACCGGTGTCGTCGGAGAGGGCGAAGAGGTGGTGGAAGGTGGGGGCGGGCAGGGGCATCAGGCGGCCTGAGCCGCGATGAGCGCCGCGGCCAGCACCCGGTAGCGCTCCGCCACGTCCGGCCAGGACGTCATCTCGGTGTCCCGCAGCGCCGCCTCGTGCATGTGCTGGGCGACCTCGGACCCGGTCAGGATCGAGCGGAGCGCCTCGGCCATCGAGTGCGGGTCCTGATGCGCCGCGATGACCCCCGCGCCACGGGCGAGCAGTTCCACCGCGTGCGGGAAGCCCGTCGCCACGACGGGGAGTCCCGCGGCGACCGCCTCGGCGAGCACGCCGGAGGTCACCTGGTCACGGGAGTCGTAGGGCAGCAGCACGATGTCGGCGCTGTTCACCAGCTCCGTGAGCTCGCCGTCGTCGAGGTAGCGGCCGTCGAGCGACACCGTCTCCTGGAGCCCGAGCTCGCCGATGAGCGCGGTGAGGCTCTCGCGGTAGCTCTCGCCCGCGTGAGCGAGCACCTTGGGATGGGTCTGCCCGGCGACGACGTACTCGAGGTCGAGGTCGGTGAGCTCGGCCATGGCGCGGACGCCCCACTCGATGCCCTTGCCCGGGGAGATGAGACCCCAGGTCAGCACCCGGCGCCGGGCGCGGGCCGCGTGCGTCGGGGCGGGCTCGCGCACCGGCGCTCCGTGCGGGATGACGGAGACCTTGCCCATCGGGATGCCGTACGTCGAGTACAGGATCTCCCGCGCGTTCTCGGTCATGACGACCACCGCGGAGGCGAGGGCGCCGACGGCGTCGAGCACGCGCCGCTGGGAGGGGCTGGGGTGGGGCAGCACAGTGTGCAGCACCACGATGCACGGCGAGGCGATGCTCCTCAGCAGCTCCAGCACCTCGTCACCGTCGGGTCCGCCGTAGATCCCGTACTCGTGCTGGACGATCACCACGTCGCTGGCGTTCAGCACGCGGCCCGCGGCGACACGGTCGGCCGGCACCCCACCCACGAGCTCCGCGGCCACGAACGCGGGGGCGCCGAGGACGGCGACCGGGCGCTGCTCGGGCTCGTCCAGCACACGGACGATGGTCGCGGCCGGGTCACCCGGTCGCACCAGCGCGGAGGCCAGGGACTGGGTGAAGGTGGCGAGCCCGCATCGGGTGGGCGGGTACGTGCTGAGGAGACCGAATTGCGTCACGGGGACCTTTCCTGTGCCGCGGTGATCCGCGGACAGCGGCGAGACGTCTGCCGGTCGGCATCCCTCGTGGGAGCACGTCGACCCTGCCGTGATCCGGTTCACGTCGCGGCCGCTTGGCGGCGTGCGACGCTGTTCTGCGGACTCTAGCATCGCTTCCGGAGGAACCCTCAGGTAGTGCCGCCCCCGTTCAGCAGGGTCTCGTAGACCGAGAGGTAGCCGTCGACCATGCGCTCGACCTCGAAGCGGTCCTCCGCCCGTGCCCGCACGGCCCGCCGGTCGAGGCCGGAGGCGAGCTCCACCGCGGTGACCGCCCGATCCATGTCGTCGACGACGTAGCCGGTCACGCCGTCGTCGATGATCTCCGGCATCGAGCCGGTGCGGAAGGCGACGACGGGGGTGCCGCAGGCCATCGATTCGACGACCGACAGGCCGAAGGGCTCGGCGAAGCGCACCGGGTGCAGCAGGGCCGCTGCGGCGCCGAGCACGGCGTCGCGCTGGTCCGGGCCGACGGAACCCAGGTAGACGACCCGGTCGTCGTCGACGTGGGGGAGGATGCGCTCGCGGAAGAAGTCGGCGTCCTGGACGATGCCGCACAGCACGATCCGCCGGTCCGCGCGACGGGCGATCTCGATGGCGGTGTCGATGCCCTTGTCGGGGTGCATCCGGCCGAAGGCGACGAGGTGTCCGTCCTCGTCGGCGGTGTCCCGGGCGGTGAACTCGGAGAGGTCGATGCCGTGGTGGACGGTCGCGACGTAGTCGAGGTCCGGGGACCGGTCCGAGTCCGAGATCGAGACGTACGCCGAGCGCGCCCGCGCGTACGCAGGGAGGATGTTGCTGCCCGAGAACCCGTGGACCGTGGTGACGAGCGGCGCTCGCGTCAGCCCGGAGAAGGCGAGCGGCAGCCAGTCGAGCTGATTGTGCACGAGGTCGAACTCCGCCGACCTCTCCAGCGCGTGCGCGACGTGGATCGCCTCCCACACCCGCCCGTCGAGCCCGGGGTCCTCGGCGTAGCCGTGCGGCACGACCGCATCCAGGTCGGCGGCCGTGACGGAGTCCGCGGTCGCGAACAGGGTGATGTCGACCCCGCGGCGGACGAGGCCCTCCGTGAGCAGGCTGGTCACGCGTTCCCACGGCCCGTAGTGCAGCGGGGGAGTGCGCCACGCGATGGGGGCGATCATGCCCACTCTCATGCCTGCTCCTGACGTGCCACGGGTCCGAAAAGCGCACTCGGCGGCGCTCGCCACCCTAGCCGGTGGACGCCGAGCACCCGTTTGCGTGACCCGTTCGCCTCAGCTGACGGCGGGCACGGCGGCCGACTGACGGCGGCCGACGTGGACGAGGGCGATGACCGCGGCGAGCAGCGTGCCCGCCGCCGCGCCGGCGAAGGACCACGACAACCCGGCCGCGTCGATCACGATGCCGGCGATGGCCGTGCCGATGGCCGCGCCGGTGGTGTTGGCGGCGGACAGCAGGGCCTGCGCCTCGTTGAGCCGGTGCGCCGGGGCGGCGCGGTCGAGCAGCGCCTGCTGCATGATCAGGGTGGGGGCGATGGTGAGACCGGTGAGGAAGAGCACCGGCAGAAGCGCGAACAGGCTCACGTTCTCACTGGTGAGCAGCCAGGCCAGCAGCGCGAGGAACCCGCCGAAGAACGCGAGCAGGATGGGCACCGCGTTCCCCTCGGCGAAGCGCCAGGACCGGGCCCCGTACGCCAGCCCGCCGACGGTGCTGCCGCCCGCGATCGCGGCGAAGAGGATGCCCACCTGGGCCGTACCGCCGAGCGCGAGGTCGGCCGTCGCGGCCATGGACGTGTCGAGCTGGCCGAACCCGATGCTGACCATGAGCATGACGGCGAGCACCGCCACCACCCCGGTCGACACCAGGCCGACTCGCGTGCCGGAGGTCGTCCCCGTGTGTCCGGACGCCTCCCGCTGCCGAGCGGGGGTCGCGCTCCGCGCCACCCCGGTCATGCAGTAGCCCACCCCACCGACCGCGAGCAGGCCAGCGGTCACGAAGAGCGGCAGCACGGACACGCCCGGCAGCAGCAGGACCGACAGCAGGAGCGGACCGCACACGAACGCGAGTTCGACCGACGTCGCGTCGAGGGCGAAGGCGACCCGCCGCGACTCGGGGTCGGGCAGCACGATACGGAAGCTGGAGCGCAACGCCGGGCTGATGGCGGGGTACGCCAGGCCGACGCCCACCGCGAGCGCGATGAGCAGGTAGTCGGGCGCCGCCGTCGGCGTGGCCAGGGCCAACGCGACCAGCAGCAGGGCGCTGGTGAGCGCGGTGGGCAGGAGAACCGGCACCTGGCCGACCCGGTCCATGAGGCGTCCCCACACCGGGGTTCCGACGGCCGCGCCGACCGCGTAGGCACCGCTGACCACGCCGGCGATCACGTAGGAGTGCCGCTCCTGCTCGACGAGGATGAGGATGCCGAGCGGGATCATCGCCAGGGTGAGCCGGTAGAGCGCGGCGCAGATGAACGGGCGTGAAGCGGGGCCGTGGGCCAGCAGCCGGCCGTAGGAGCGCAGTCCGGTTCCGAGCTGCACGTCTCGCGCCTCGGCGGGATCGGACGTCGTGCTGGACCGGGCGCGCATGAGGTCCAAGCTTACCGAGCCGAGGAGGTCCCCGTGCCGGGGCGAGCCCGGGTCGGCGGCGGCTAGAAGCGGAGCTCGGGCGGGATCGGGTCCCCGAACGGAACGCGCTGCTGCCCAGCCGACGGACCTCGCGGCTCCGGCAGCACCACCAAGCCGGACGGCGAGTTGGCGGACTCCGTCAACAGGTTCAGCCACTCCCGGTTGATGTCGGGCGCCCGGCTGGTCGTGTACTTGAAGTGGAGCGGCATGCTGGCGGTGATCCAGATGGTGCTCCGGCCGTCGCCGGCCTTCGGGTCGTTCTTCCAGGAGAAGTAGAACGATTCGGCGTAGCGGATCTTCCGGCCGATCACGATCTGGAGGTGAGCCAGGAGGCGGTCCTCGAAGTCGACGAAGTTGGTGGAGTCGTACGTGAGCCTGCCCATACGGGCCTCCCGCCTTAGACGGCTCATGCTACGCCCCCTGCGCGGCGCCTCGTGCCGATCTCGGCGCTCGCGCCATTGCGCTACCGCGATGCGGTCAGGACTCGTTGTACAGGTCGTCGAGCTCGGCCCTCTCGGCATCGGCGTCGGCATCGGCCTCCACCGCGGTCGGCGTCAGCCGTGCCAACCGGTCCGTCATGTGCTCCAGTGCGGCGCTGTTGTCCGGCTCGGGCAGCTTGGAAGTGGTGGTCTCGGCCATCAGGGGCGCGCCCTCGCCCAGGAGGAACGTCGCCGTCACCTCGTCCCCGTCCGAACTGATCGCGTGCACCTCGACGGTGTCGGCGACGTTGGCACTCGCCAGCCGGGCGGAGTAGGTGAGCATCATGTCGGCTACGTCGTCCCCCACCAGGAGGGACTTGTCCGCGTACGTCAGATGCTTCATGCGTCAACGGTACGCCGCCTTGCGACGCGGCACGCCGACGCGACGGATCGGGGAATCGAAAGTTTCGGGGCGCGTGCGAGGGCACCGATCACGAACCATCGTGCTAGACAGGCGGAATGCGAAAGCTTTACTACGCGAGCGGATTCGTGCTCCTGAGCGACACCGTGTGCGAGGCCGTGCTGGACTACGCCCACGCCCTCGCCGAGGTGGGGAAGTCCGACGTCGTGCAGGTGCCGGCACTGTCCGATGAGGGGGCTCGAGGCGAGACGACGATGCTGATCGGGCCGGCCAGCCAGTTGTTCGCCGCCCCCGCGCTGGATCGCGCCGTCGACCTCGAGGATGACGACATCGTCGCGACCATGCGGCTCAAGATCGCGCGCCTCCGCCCGCCGAACCCTCAGGTCGAGGAGCAGGATCCCGTCACCGATCACTACGGCGACTGGCCGGGCACGGGCACGGAGCTCTGACCCGCGCCTGCCCTCCGGTGCGGCGAGCGGACGGAGCCGATCAGCCGTTCGTGAGCAGGGCGAGGCCCAGGGCGAAGACCGAGGTCGCGGACAGCGAGCCGATGAGACCGATGCGCGCGATCACCGTGTTGACGCGGCGGGTGTTCTGCCAGTGGCCGACGGACCAGGCGCGGGTGCGGAGCTTGACGGTGACGATGCCGAGCAGCGACGCGGTGAACAGTACGGCGGCCGCGAGCAGGGCGACGAGTCCGGGGGTCATGCGAGGGGATCCTTTCGTGCCGGCGGCGCCGGCGTGGGTGTTCGTGCAGTTCTGATGGTGAGTGGTGGGTACTGCGTGGTCCCGAGCCCCTGGCCCGGGTGTCCGCACGCCGAGGCGGTCCCGACCGGGAGTGGTCGAGACCGCCGGGGCGCACAGGGCGCTACGTCTACCGCTGCAGCGCGGCGTTGCTGACCGTGGTGCCCGAGACGAGCGCGACGTTCGAGTCGTCCACGATGTTGCCGGCGTTCAGGCCCACGTAGTAGGCCGTTCCGCCCACGGGCACGCCCATGGTGTTGCGGGCGAGGATGTTGTTGTATCCGTAGCCCTTCACCTCGGTCTCGGCCGCCCAGATGCCTCGGCTCCACTTGCCGTTGGTACCGACGTTGTCCGTGATGACCACGTCGTTGCCCTTGACCGCGATGAGCGGGGTGCCGGACTGCGTGCTGGCGCCGTCGATCCGGTTGTTCCGCACGACACCGCCCGTGACGCCCGGCTTCAGCTCGATCGGGTCCGCCGTGGTCCCGGAGATGATGTTGCCGATGATGGAGTTGCGGTCGCTGTTGTCCTCGTTGCAGTTCCACACGGCGCACCAGTCCTTCGGCGACGTTCCGACGTAGACGCCCTCGCCGTACATCGCCACGACGCGCCCGGTGTTCTGGATCGTGTTGTGGGCGATGACGGAGTCGGTGCTGTTGTAACGGACCTTGATGGCCTCCTCGCCGATGTTCTTGATGAGGAGATCGGCGACCGACACGTGGTCTGACTCGGTCACGACGACGCCCTTGCGGAAGTTCTGGATGGTGAACCCGGCGAGGTTGACGTGCGACACGTTGCTGAGGAGCACGCCGTTCTTCGCGCTCACGTTGCTGTTGTCGAGCACCGCCGTGCGCGGGCCGCAGATCCAGATCGGGGCGGCGGCCGTGCCGCTCGCGGCGACCGTGATGTTGCCGGCATACGTTCCCGGCGCCAGCTTGATGACGGATCCGGGCTTGGCCACGGCGAGCGCGTTGCGCAGAGCGGTGAGCGTGCTCACCGTCGTGCCGCCCGTCGGGCAGCTCGCGTAGCGCGTCTTCACCGGCGTGTGGTCCGGCTGGAGCTGACGGAGCACGGGGGAGAGCGCGGACTGGTTGCCGCTGCTGTCGACGGCGGCGACCGCGAAGCGGTACTCGGCACCCAGATCGAGGCCGACGTCCAGGAAGGTGGTCCTGCTCGTGGGTCCGGTCACGTCCGTGATCTCGGCGAGGGGGCCGTCGCCGAGCGCCCGGAACACGCGGTAGCCCACGGTGTCGGGGGAGGTGCTGGCTGCCCAGGTGAGCCCGATGCCGCCGCGCTCGACGCTCGTGACGAAGCCGGCCGGCGTCGCCGGAGCGTGCGCGTCCGTCACCACGAGGCTGTCGATCACGATGTCGTTGCCGCTCGAGGCGTCGTTCCGGGTACCTGTGCGCACGACGCGCAGCTTGTGGGTGCCCTCCGCGAGCCCGTCACGACGGAACACCGTCTGCTGGAACTCCTGGGTCGGGTTGTACAGGTCGACCGTCGCCACCCGCACGTCGTCGAGGTAGACCTCGGCGATGCCGAGCGAGGGACCGGTGCGGGTGACCCACTGGATCCCGCTCTGGTCGAAGGCGATCTGACCGTAATCGCCGGCGACCTTCGCCGCCGAACTGCTCCCGCCGCTGTCGGAGGTGTGGCTGTTGAGACCCCAGGTTCCGGAGAGCGCGACCTTGTCCGCCGTGTTCTCGTAGCGGCTCGAGGAGACGGCCGCGGCTCGGTCGATGGTCGCCGCGGGCGCCGCCGTCGGGGTCGAGACGTTGCCGCTCGTGTCGACGGCGGACACCGTGTAGACCACGGGCGCGCCGATCGGGGCGGTGGGGTCGCTGTAGGAGGTCTGGTCCTTCGCGAGGTCCGCGACCTTCACGGCCGGAGCACCCCGGTCGCTGCGGAAGAGACGGTACCCGTCGAGGTCCCGAGCGGCCGATGCGCTCCAGGAGACGGTCACGGTGGAGGCGACGGGCGTCGCGGTGGCCGACGCCAGCGCCGCGGGCGGGCGGCTGTCGAGCACCACGAAGGTGTCGAGCACGATGTCGTTGCCCGTCGAGGCCGGGTTGCGCGTGCCGGTGCGGACGATCCGCAGCTTGTGCACGCCCTCGCCGGGGGTGTCGACGCTGAACGACGTCTGCTGGAACTCCTGCACCGGCGAGTACAGGTCGACGGTTGTGACCTTCACATCGTCGAGGTAGACGTCGGCGAGGCCGAGGTAGGGGCCCGTGCGGCTGATCCAGGCGATGCCGCTGCCGTCGAAGGCGATCTGGGCGTAGTCGCCGCCCGTCTTCGCGGCGGCGCTGCTGCCCCCGTTGTCGGAGCTGTGGCTGTTGGTGGCCCAGCTGCCGTTGTAGCTGACGAAGCCGGAGGTGTTCTCCCAGCGCCCCGAGCGGACGACCGCGGCGGAGGAGATGACGACCGGGCCGCTGAGGGCGGCGGCGGACTCGTTGCCGCTGCTGTCCACCGCGGTGACCGAATAGGTCACGGGGACGCCCACGGGGGCGGAGGGGTCGACGAGCGCGCGCTCGTCGGCCGGCAGTTCGGCGATGCGCACCGCCGGTGCGCCGTCGTCGCTCCGGTACACGCGGTACCCCTCGATGTCGGTCTCGGGCGATGCGCTCCAGTCGACGGTCGCGTCGAGGCCGCGGGCAGCGGCGGCGAGGCCGGTCACCGTCGCGGGGGCGACGCGGTCGAGCACCACGAGGGAGTCGAGCACGACGTCGTTGCCGCGGGAGGCCGGGTTGCGGGTCCCGGTACGCACGATGCGCAGCGAGTGCCGTCCCTCGGGCAGGGAGTCGATGCGGTAGAGGCTCTGCTGGAAGCGCTGCGTGGCGGAGTAGGTGTCCACCGTGGCGACCAGGGCGCCGTCGAGGTAGACCTCCGCGATGCCGAAGGCCGGTCCGGTGCGTCCGATCCACTCGATCCCGGTCTGGGAGAAGACCGCCCGCGCGAAGTCTCCGGCGTACTTGCCGGACGCGCTGTTGCCGGCGCTGTCGGAGGAGTGGGCGTTGACCGTCCACGTGCCGCTGTAGGTGATGTCCTCGTCGGTGTTCTCGTGCCGGCCCGACGGGAGTGCGGCTCCGCCGGCGATGGTGATGGCGGGCGCGGCCGTCGCAGCGGACTGGTTGCCACTCGTGTCGGTCGCAGCGACGGTGTAGGTGACCGCGCGGTCCATGGGCACGAGGTCGTCGTGGAAGGAGGTGACAGCGGCGTCCACGGTGGCGACCGCGACGGGCGCGTCGGATCCGGTGCGACGGTACACGCGGTAGCCGTCGACGTCGGCCGACGTCGAGGCGGGCCAGCTCACGTCGACCGTCACCCCGGTGATGGCGGCGGTGGCCTTGGCGGGTGGCGCGGGTGCCACGCTGTCGGTCACCAGGATGCTGTCGATCACGATGTCGTTGCCGGACGACTGCGCGTTACGGCTGCCGGCCCGCTCGATCTTGAGCTTGTGCGCACCCTCGGTCAGCACCGCGCTGGTGAAGACCGCCTTGCGGTAGACCGTCGACGGCGAGTACAGGTCGACGGTGGCGACCTTCACGTCGTCGATGTACACGTTCGCGAGGCCGTAGAACGAGCCGGTGCGGGCGAAGAGCTGCACGCGGTTGCCGACGAAGCCGACGCGGGCGAAGGCGAGGGCGGTCTTGGCGACCGCGCTGGTGCCCCCGCTGTCGAGGCTGTGCGTGTTGATGGCCCAGGTGCCCCCGTAGGTGATGGGCTCCGCGTCGTTCTCGTGGCGACCGGATGCGAGCGGGGTGCCGAGGTCGATGGTGACGGCGGGGGAGAGGGCGGGAGCAGACTCGTTGCCGCTCGTGTCGACGGCCGTCACCGAGTAGCCGAGGGGCTTGGCAGCCGGCGCTCCGGGGTCCGTGAACGTCGCACTCTCGCCCGCGGGCACGTCGCCGACCTTGACCGGCGCGGCGCCGTCCACGGTGCGGTAGACACGGTACGCGGCCAGGTCGGCCTCCGCGGACGGGGACCAGGACACGGCGACGCTGGTCTCGCCCGCGGTCGCCCGCACACCGGTGAGGGCCTTCGGGGCGACGCCGTCCTTGATCACGATGGAGTCGATCACGATGTCGTTGCCGGTGGATGCGGTGTTGCGGGCACCGGCGCGAACGATGCGCAGCTTGTGCTTGCCCTCGGTGAGGTTGTCCGCCACGAACACGGGCTTCTGGTAGGTCATCACCGGCGCGTACAGGTCGGCGGTGCCCACCTTGACGTCGTCGATGTAGATGTCGGCCAGCCCGAAGTAGGAGCCGGCGCGGGCCAGGATCTCCACGTGGTCGCCGGTGAAGGCCATACGGGCGTATGCGCCGGCGGTCTTGGCCTGGGCACTCGTGCCCGCGGTGTCCCTGCTGTGGCTGTTCGTCGCCCAGGTGCCGCTGTAGGTGATCACGTCGGAGGCGTTGTCGTAGCTGCCGGCCGGCACGACGACGCCGAGGCTGATGGTCACCGGCGCTGCCGCGGCCGCGGCGGACTCGTTGCCGCTCGCGTCGAAGGCGAGCACCGAGTAGGTGAGGGGCACGTCGACCGGGGCGGCCGGATCGGCGAAGGTGAGGGCGTCGGTGACCTCGGCGAGCTCGACGGGGGAGCCGCTGCCGGCCGAGCGGAAGACGCGGTAGCCCCGGACGTCGGGCTCGGGCGCGGCATCCCAGGACACGGTGGACCCGGTCTCGGCGGCGACCGCCTTCACCCCGCGCACGGTCGCGGGCGCCGTCGCGTCGATCACGGAGAAGGCGTCGAGCACGATGTCGTTGCCCTTGGACAGCGCGCTGCGCTTGCCCTGGCGCACGATGCGGATGGTGTGGCGGCCCTCGGCGAGGTCGCGCTGGGAGAAGATCGGCCGCTGGTACTCCGCCGTGGCGGAGTAGGAGTCGGCGACCGTGACGAGCGTGCCGTCGAGGTAGACGTCGGCGAGGCCGAGGTAGGGCGCGGTCCGGCCGATCCAGTCGATGCCGGTGCCGACGAAGCTGAACTCCGCGGCGTCCCCGCTGACCTTGCCGGTCGCGTTGTCGCCGCCGCTGTCCCGGCTGCCGGCGGTCGTCGCCCAGCTTCCGGTGTAGCTGATCAGCGGCGAGGTGTTCTCGTGAGTGCCGGAGAGCGCGGCGCCCGTCTCGGCGGCCGCGGACTGGGCCGGGACCGTCAGTCCCGCCAGCAGCACCATCGCGGCTACGGCCATACACATGAGATTCTTCACAATTCCCCCCGGAAGCGCTGTGACTGACCCATCCGACAGCCGCGCTCCATCCCCCCGGACGGCGCGCGACATCGATCGGACGGGCGGCCCGGCGATCGATGTCGCCGCTGCCTGCCGTCTGATGACACGTGCACGGGCATCGCGCTGCGCCGGGACAGTTCACCGTAAGACGGTGGGTCCTGCCCGGGGCGGTCGATGGTTCCCCCACGCAGGACAGTACTAGCGGCGTCCGGGCGTCCGGGGGCGTTTCACCCGAACTGGGGACACGGTGGGGAAATAGCCGCCGGCGACACGTCGCACGTCCTCGTGACCAGCTCAAGTGCCGGTCAGCGGGCCATTCGCAGCCGAGGGAGGGCAAGGGAAGGGGGCGGCGCTGACCCCCGAAGAGGGTGTCCGGCACGCAGAGAGGGAGGCGCCCACCGGGACGGTGGGCGCCTCCCTCTCTGCGTGCGGATGCGGCGGGGCTACTCGCCCGCGAGCGCGGTGAGGCCGCTTGTCGCGGCGTTCGCGACGGGGCCGGTCGAGTGGTACCGGACGAGGTGGCGCTGCTCGTTCACGAGCGCGGTGACCAGCTCGTCGTCACCCTCGAAGCCCTCCTCGTCGGTGCGACGCGCGACGTAGGCGAAGACGATGGTGCCGTCGTCCTGCTTGCGGGCGATGGGATCGTGGCCGACGCGGGAGATGTACAGGTCTCCGGGCGTGCCCACGGAGACCGCGTGGTCGCCGTCCTGGATGTAGAACGCCTCCCGCTGGTCGTCCCAGCGGATGTCGAGGGGCGTGCCGCGGAGCTTGCGGTGGGGAACGTGGTGGCGCATGTCAACAACTCCTTCGTTGCTTTCTTTCCCTGACGCTAACTCACCTTTCGGGGGGAAGCGAGCAGCGGGCAGGGTGTTTCGGTGTCGCGGCACGGACCTTCGAGTGGTCCGGGAGCGACGTGCGCCGAGTTTCGCATACGAACCCGAGTAAATGTCGACAATCCCCCCTGACTGGGGCTAATCTTCGGCACGTCGGCATCGCGCCGGCACCCGGCGAGATCTGTGCGGCCAGCACGATCGTCGCGGTCGGTTCGCCGACGTCCACAGCCACGACCCTCTTCGCACGCACTGACCTCCTCCCGACACCGTTGTCATGGATTAAGGAGCACTAGTGAACCATCGGATCATCACCGCGCTCGCCTGCGGAACCCTCCTCGCCTCCGTCTCCGTCGCCGCGCCCGCCGCGGCGCACGGCGGCTGGGAACCACGTCCCCCGAAAGCCGGCGAGCCGGAGACCGTGGCGACCGGCTTGAACGGCCCGCTCAGCCTCGAGGTCGACCGACGCGTCTCCTATGTGAGCGAGAACTTCTCGGCCGAGCTGACCAGGATCGATCGGGACGGCACCGCGACCACCCTGGCGAGCGCGCCGGGGGGTGAGATATCGGCGGTGTCCTCGCGGTGGCACACCGTCTACTACGCGCAGCTCGCCCTTGGTCCGGCGGGGTACACAGCGTCCGCGCTGATGGCTCTCGACGAGGGGGGTGAACCGCGTCAGGTCGCGGACATCTTCGCCTACGAGACGGCGTCGAACCCGGACCAGGTGAACACCTACGGGTTCGCCGGACTGACAGAGGAGTGCATCGTCGCGGTCAGCCAGGTCAACGAGCAGTTCGCGTCGGTGGCCGAGCCGTACGCGGGCCGGGTCGACTCGCACCCGTTCGCCACCCTGCCGACCCGCCGGGGCGTGTTCGTCGCCGACGCGGGCGCCAACGCCATCCTGCGGGTGTCGCGCGACGGCACCGTGTCGACGGTGGCCGTGCTGCCCCCGCTCGCACCGGTCACCGTCACGGCGGAGATCGCCGCGTCCCAGCAGCTGCCCGACTGCGCCGTCGGCAGCACCTTCACCGCCGAACCCGTGCCCACGGATGTCGAGTGGGGACCGGACGGCTGGCTCTACGTCACCTCCCTCCCGGGCGGGCCGGAGGACGCCAGCCTCGGCGCCCGCGGCTCGGTGCTCAAGGTGAACCCGTGGAGCGGTGAGGTCGTCACCGTCGCCACGGGCTTCGTGGGGGCGACGAACCTCGCGGTGTCGACACGCACCGGCAACATCTACGTCGCCGAGTTGTTCGGCGGCGCGGAGGGCTCCGGCCAGGTGTCGGTGCTGACGCGCGGGTCGACCACGCCGACGGCGCTGATCGCACTGCCGAGCCCAGGGGCGATCGAGCTGCGCAAGGGCAAGCTCTACGTCACGACGAATGTGTTCGCGCCCGACGCCGCCGAGGTGGTCGCCGTACCGCTGAAGGAGAAGGGCAGGTGGGGCGGCTACCACTCGTTCTCGGATGAGGACGGCACCTCCGCCGAGACCGAGTGACCGCACGTCGCCGCGCCGGCCGAGTGCCGCCGCGGCGACGTCCTGACCGGGCGGCCGGCGCATCTACGGGTGCGCCGGCCGTCTCCTCGTCCACCGCCGGCGTCCCGGGCCGGACGACGGACAGGGCGGCGGGAACGGCCCGTCGATGGTGCGTTCTCGGATATCTTTACGAGTACCGGATCCGAACGGGAGGCCGCGATGATCTCCATCGCCCAGAAGCTGCGCGCAGCCCGTGAGCGCAGCGGCCTGACGCAGGAGGCCCTGGCCGCCGCGGCCGGTGGCGTCAATCAGGCCCAGATCAGTCTGTACGAGCGCGGTATCGTGCGCCCGGACGACGCCGTGGCCGAGCGCATCCTCCGCGCCGCCAAGCCGCGGCCCGGGGTCGCACTCAGGCGGAACACCGACCGGATCCTCGCGATCGGCTCCCGGCACGCGGTCACCCGGGTGCTCGTGGCCGAGGCGCCCGACGGCGGCGAGCCCGTGCTCATCGTGTCGCTCGCGCCCACGGCCGCACCCCACGACCTCAGCGGATTCGCCGTGGAGGTCGAGGACCTGCTCGACGTTCCCATTCCGGTCTTTCTCGACGAGCCGGGCAACGCGGAGGTGCGGGAGCTTCTGCAGCGGGCCACTCCGCTCACCGAGGACGGCGGCGACGGGCCCCACGACCCTCGGGCCGCCGGATGACCGCCCAGCCCGTCGTGCTCCCGGACCGGGACCGGCGCCCGGCCGTGTCCTGGCGCCTGCTGCCCGGCGTGCTCCTGTCCCTGTCAGGTGTGCTGCTCTACGGGATCGGAACCGACGTGGGCGGCTACGTCGCCCTCGCCGCGTCCCTCATCACCGCGGCAGTCATCGACCGGCGGCTCTTCAAGGACCTGGTCCTCATCGCCGCCGGCATGATCATCATCAGCGCCGTGCCGCTGGACTCCGACATCAGCATCGGGCACATGGCGCAGATGGGGTCGGCGCTGGCGCTCGCCGTCCTCGTGCCCTACGCGGTGTCCCGCTGGGTCTACCGCGACCATTCCGTGCGCTTCCCCGTGAACACAGGCCAGCGCTGGAGCAGAGCCGAGCGGCTGTACCTCGTGTTCATCGTCGCGCTGGGCTACGCGATCCTGCCGTTCTACATGATCAGCACGGGCGTGTACCAGAACTGGCCCAACGTCTCCGAGCCGGATGCGATGATCCGGCTGTTCATCGGGGTGAACGCTGTCGGCATCTGGGACGAGCTCTTCTTCGTCTGCACGACCTTCACCCTGCTGCGGCGGCACTATCCGGACTGGCTCGCCAACGTGCTGCAGGCGTTCGTCTTCTCGTCGTTCCTGTGGGAGCTCGGCTATCACGCCTGGGGGCCGCTGCTCACCTATCCGTTCGCCCTTCTGCAGGGCTACACGTTCAAGCGCACGAAGTCGCTCACCTACGTCGTGAGCGTGCATCTGCTGTTCGATCTCGTGCTGTTCCTGGTGCTCGTGCACGCGCACAACCGGCAGTGGCTCGACTTCTTCGTCTATTGACCGTGCCGCGCTCGCTGTCGATACCGATGCGCGCGGGTTAACGCCGGACGGCGGGTGATCCGGGTCGGAACCCGTATCACCCGCCGTCCGTGATCCCTCAGGTCAGTGAGGGATCGGCGAGTCTGCGCGCTTAGAGCGGGCGGATGTTCTCGGCCTGGGGACCCTTGGGGCCCTGGGCGATGTCGAACTCGACGCGCTGGTTCTCGTCGAGCGACTTGTAGCCGCTCGAGTTGATGGCCGAGTAGTGGGCGAACACGTCAGCGCTGCCGTCCTCGGGGGCGATGAAGCCGAAGCCCTTTTCGGCGTTGAACCACTTGACGGTGCCTGTTGTCATTTTTCTTTTTCCTCCAAGGAAGTTAGATCGGTCCCGTTTTCCCGGAGCCGCTCGTCGCGGTGCTCGTCGCCAGACCCCGACGGGGACTAGGCGCTCAGGCCATGGCCGCAAGCATTCAAGACGTGCGAGACACAACAACTACTTCGTTGAGGATAGCCCAGAGAGGGGGCCACGCGGTATGCACATTTTCTGGCGAGTCGCACACCGGCTCGTCGATGTGCCTCAATGCGTCGCCACGGGGGAGGGATAG
Source organism: uncultured Microbacteriaceae bacterium (assembly GCA_947487835.1). Classification (GTDB taxonomy): domain Bacteria; phylum Actinomycetota; class Actinomycetes; order Actinomycetales; family Microbacteriaceae; genus Planctomonas. The sequence goes on along the minus strand of CANKXX010000001.1, from coordinate 119,191 downwards.
GGGTGGGGGAGGAGCCCCGCGCGCGCCTCTCGGACGCCGGTGACGGTGGCGACGGCGACAATGGGAACGTGTACGCCGTGCTCTCCCGCGTCCCGGACGGGGCCTGCCTTGATCTGCTCGGCGACGACGGCGTCGCCCTGTCGGATGCTCGCGTCGTGCCCCGGGCCGACCTTCCCGGCGTCGTGCGCGAGCTCGAGTCCCGCGAGCACCCGCGGTGGGTCTGGGACGACACGGGCGGTTGGTATCCCTCGCTCCTCGCCGCCGGGGTGCGGGTGGACCGGTGCCATGACCTGCGGCTCTGTCACGCGATCCTGCGCCAGTCGGAACTCACGGCAGTCTCACGGCTGGCGTCGGCGCCACCGGGTCCCTGGGACGAGATGGCGGAGCCACCCTCGGCCGACGACGGACTCGCGCTCTTCGGCGCGCCGGAGGCGCTCGGCGCGGGGGATCGCTCGGAGCCGGATGCCACGCGCGACGAACTGGCGGCGCAACTGGCGGCCGTCGCCGAGACCGAGCAGCCCGGGCGCATCCGGTTGCTCCTCGCCGCAGAGTCCGCCGGGGCGCTCATCGCTGCCGAGATGACGCACGACGGCCTGCCCTGGAGCGCGGAGGTGCACGACCGGGTCCTCACCGAGCTCCTCGGGCCTCGACCCCGCTTCGGCGAACGGCCGCGCAAGCTCGAGGAGCTGGCGGAGGCCGTGCGTTCGGCGCTCGGCGCTCCGGAACTGAATCCCGACTCGCCCGCCGACGTGCTGCGGGCGCTCCGCCGCGTGGGGCTGACTGTCGCCTCCACGCGCAAGTGGGAGCTGCGCGAGCTCGATCACCCGGTCATCGAGCCGCTGCTCGAGTACAAGCGCCTGAGCCGGCTGCTCCAGGCCAACGGCTGGGTCTGGATGGACACCTGGATCCGCGACGGCCGGTTCCGGCCGGACTACGTGCCCGGCGGCGTGGTGACCGGCCGGTGGGCGACCCGTGGTGGCGGTGCTCTGCAGCTCCCGCGTCAGGTGCGGGGTGCCGTGGTGCCCGACCCGGGCTGGACGCTCGTGGTCGCCGACGCGGCACAGCTGGAGCCCCGCGTGCTCGCGGCACTCGCCGGCGACCGGGCGCTTGCCGAAGCGGGCCGGGGAACCGACATCTATCAGGGGCTCGTCGATCGGGGTGTCGTGGACAGCCGGGCGCATGCGAAGAGCGCGATGCTCGGCGCGATGTACGGCGCCACCCAGGGCGAGGCCGGGCGGCTGATGCCCCGGCTCGCCCGCGCGTACCCGCGCGCCATCGGCCTCGTCGAGGACGCGGCGCGGGCGGGGGAGCGCGGCCTCAAGGTCACCACCCGGCTCGGCCGCAGCTCGCCCCGGCCGGGAGAGGCCTGGCTTGCGGCGCAGGCCCGGGCTGCCGCCGAGGATGCCGCTCCTGCCGATGTGCTGCGCGCCCGGGCCCAGGCCCGGGAGTGGGGGCGGTTCACCCGCAACTTCGTGGTGCAGGGCAGCGCCGCGGAGTGGGCGCTGTGCTGGATGGCCGCGCTCCGCGGCAGGCTCGCGGCTCTGGCCCACGGCGAGCGGCGGCCGCACCTCGTGTTCTTCCTGCACGACGAGGTCATGGTCCACGCGCCGGTGGACCAGGCCGAGGAGGTGCGGGGCGCGGTGCTCGACGCGGCGGGCGAGGCCGGGCGCCTGCTGTTCGGGGACTTCCCGGTGGAGTTCGCCATCAGCACCGCGGTCGTCGACTCGTACGCCGACGCGAAGTGAGCTTGGCGGCGGCGGCCGGCGCGCCGGCATAAAGCCGGCCGGCCCGGCGTTGGCCTGCACGGACGCGACACGAGGAACAGGAGCATCTGCCATGACGGACACGGACACCGCGGTGAGCGGGCTGGCGACCTACCGGGAGGCGCGGGAGCGCGCCGTCCGTCAGCCGCAGGGGGTGCTCGCCCTCGTCAACACGCAGTGGATCACCGGGGAGACGGGCGTCGGACAGCCGATCTGGGGCGTGCCGGGGCTCTGGGCTCCACGCGAGCCGGGGGAGTCGGGGCTGGTGCTCACCGCCGAGCTCGCCGACGGCATCCTCGTCGACGGGCGGCTCGCCCAGGGGCAGGTGGTCGTGCGCGGCCGGGACGACGAGAACCCGTCCGAGGTGCGGTTCAGCGATACCGTCAGCGGCTTCGTGATCGCGGGCGAGGACGGCGGCTACGCCCTTCGCGTCTGGGACGCCGAGTCGGAGGCGATCAGTGACTTCGGCGGCATCGATGCGTTCCCGTACAACCCGGACTGGGTCGTGCGCGCCGCCTTCCGGCCGCTCGACGAGGTGAAGGCCGTGGGCTTCGAGCATGTGAAGGACGACGGCCGCACCCGCGAGCGCGTGATCCCGGCCGACATCACCTTCGAGAAGGACGGCGTCGCCTACACGCTCGCCGCGTACTGGGACGAGCAGAAGCTGCTGCTCGTGTTCGGGGACGCGACGAACGGGGACAGCACGTATGGCGTCGGCCGATTCCTCAAGGTGCTACCGAACGACGACGGCACGATCACGCTGGACTTCAACCGGGCCTACCTGCCGCCCTGCGCGTTCAGTTACCACTTCAACTGCCCGATTCCGCCCCGCCAGAACCGATTCGCGGTCGCCATCGAGGCGGGGGAGAAGAACGTGCTCGCCCGCTCCGGCGAGCTCCTCCACTAGCCCGGCGTGCACCGGGCCGGGTGCTCCCGGTCCCAGACGCTCGGCATCCTCCGGCCCGGCCACGTTCCGAATTCAGGCTCAGCTGCGACACGCCGCGTTGCGGGCGTCCGGATCCCGGCGTGTCGCAGCACGGCCTGAATCGTGAACGGGTCAGGCCGCGGCGACGGCAGGGTCAGGATGCCGATGCGGCGCCGATGCTGCCGCGTCAGGATGCGGCGGCGTCGCGGACGGGGCGTCCGCGACGGGGCGGCGTGCTCAGCAGGGGCACGGCCGCGGCACCCGGTCCGCTGCGCTCCAGGCGTGCGGCGGCGCTGTCGAGCCAGCGGATCTCGGCCTTGGCGTGCTCTACGAGGGCATCCGACACGAGGGCCGCGGCAAGGTCCTCCGCCACGCCGTCCGGGGCGACGGACCCGCCTGCTCCGCGTCCCGCTGACGAACCGGCCGCGCCGGTCGAGCCGGACGGGCCGGCCCGCTCGGCCACGAGGGCCTCGAGCCGGGCGAGCGATGCCGCGCGCTGCTGCGCGATGAGCACGCGCACGTCCACGCCGGGCAGGGTGGCGGCCAGGGCCAGCTTGATCGCGAGCTCGTCGCGGGCCGCGATCGTGCGGTCCACGGGCGTCGACAGCCACGCGCCGGCCTCGGCGCTGCCGTCGTCGGTGATGGCGTAGTAGACGTGACCCTCGTCGTCGGATGCGTCCTTGACGACGAGCCCGTCCCGCTCGAGGCGGTCCAGCGTGTTGTAGATCTGGCCCACGTTGAGCGGCCAGGTGCCTCCCGTGCGCCGGTCGAACTCGGCGCGGAGCTGATAGCCGTAGCAGGGTCCCTGGTCGAGGATCGCGAGAAGGCTCTGGCGCACCGACATCGTGCACCCCCTTCCTTTCACCACCAGGGGTTCCCCCGTACACAGATAGTGCGTCCGGTCCCGGGGTCCGCGGCGGAGGACACGCCGCCGCGCACGCATCACACGTTTGTCATTCGCCCCTAGCCTGGGCATAATTCAATCAACGGCAGCAATGTCGGCATCACCACCGATGTACCGGGGCCACCGGTTCATCCGTTCAGTAGGTCGTTGGGGAAGACGTACCTGATCGAACGGAGGAAGCATGGTCGCGGGAAGCGGTTCACAACTGAAAGCACGGGGAGTGCTGTTCGTGCACTCCAGCCCCCGCGCGCTCTGCCCCCACGTCGAGTGGGCAGCAGGTCGCGCTCTCGGTGTTGCCGTGAACTTCGACTGGATAGAGCAGCCGGTGCTCAAGGGCGCCCAGCGTACGGAGTTCTACTGGGAGGGCCCGCAGGGCTCCGGTGCCGCTCTGGCCTCCGCGCTGCGCGGATGGGAGCACCTGCGCTTCGAGGTCACCGAGGATGCCGGGCTCGGCACCGACGGTGGTCGCTGGATGCACACGCCCGACCTCGGTATCTTCTTCGCGCAGACGGACACGGCCGGCAACACCGTCGTGCCCGAGGACCGCATCCGCTACGCCATCGAGGTCGCCGGCTCGAACACGCTCGAGCTGCACCGGGAGCTGCGGCTCGCGCTCGGCCAGGCGTGGGACGACGAGCTGGAGCCGTTCCGCCACGCGAGCGACCTCAACTCCGTGGTCTGGCTGCACAAGGTCGGCTGACCCCGCCCGCCGCCCGCCGCCCGGCTCCGCACGGCCCCTCCACGGCCCCTTAGCTTGTCGAAGGGACGTTACGGCCGCAGTTGCGTCCCTTCGACGGGCTCAGGGGCCGTATGGTGCCGTCCCGTCTACGCGCTTTACCCGCACATCCCGCACGTCCGGCACATCCCGAACGCGCCTGCCCAGGCAGAAGGATCGTGCCCAGCTAAAAGCTGGGCAGGATCCTCCTGCCTGGGCAGGGGCGCGAGGGGCCGAGCGGATCGGACCGGACCGGGGCGGACGGGACCTAGGCGGTCGCGAACGCGACGACGGCGTTGTGGCCGCCGAAGCCGAACGAGTTGCTGATTGCGAGCAGCGTGCCGTCCCCGAGCTTGCGCGGCGACGTCACGACGTCGAGGCGTACCTCCGGGTCCTGCTCGGTGAGGTTGATGGTGGGCGGGGCGACCCGCTCGGCCAGGGCCTTGATCGTGAAGATCGCCTCGATGCCGCCGGCGCCGCCGAGCAGGTGACCGGTGGACGCCTTGGTGGCGGACACCGGGATGCCCTCGACGTCCTCACCGAAGACGCGGCGCAGGGCGTGGTACTCCGCGATGTCGCCGACGGGGGTGCTGGTCGCGTGCGCGTTGATGTGCGCGACGTCCGACAGGTCCGCGCCCGCCGCCTTGACGGCGCCGATCATCGCGCGCGCGGCAGCCGAGCCCTCGGGATCCGGCGCGGTGATGTGGTACGCGTCGCTGGTGACCGCACCGCCGAGCAGCACGGCGTAGATCTTCGCCCCGCGCGCCTTGGCGTGCTCCTCGGTCTCGAGCACGACGGCGGCGCCGCCCTCGCCGAGCACGAAGCCGTCACGGGTGACGTCGTAGGGACGCGAGGCCGTGGCCGGCTCGTCGTTGCGCTTGGACAGCGCCTGCATCGCGGCGAAGGATGCGATGGGCAGCGGGTGGATCGCCGCCTCGGATCCGCCGGCGATGATGATGTCCGCGAGGCCCGCCTGCAGGTGGTCGTAGGCGTTCGCGATCGACTCGGTGCTGGATGCACAGGCCGAGACGACGGTGCGCGCACCGGCGCGGGCTCCGAGGCTCATCTCGATGGCAGCGGCGGGACCGTTGGGCATGAGCATGGGAACGGTCATGGGCAGCACGCGCCGCGGTCCGCGCTCACGAAGGGTGTCCCACGCGTCGAGCAGCGTCCAGACGCCGCCGATGCCGGTGGCCCAGTCGACACCGAAGCGCTCGGGCTCGACCTCGGGCGCACCCGCGTCGGCCCACGCCTCGCGCGCTGCCGTCAGGGCGAACTGGCTCGACGGGTCGAGGCGCTTGGTCTCGATGCGCTCCAGCACCTCCGCGGAGGGCACCTTCGCCTGCGCGGCGAACGTGATGGGGATGTCCCACTTCGCCACCCACTCCTGCTCGAGCGGCCGTGCGCCCGACTGGCCGGCGAGGAGCGCCTGCCAGGTCTCCTCAGCGGTGCCGCCGAGCGGCGACGTTGCACCGATTCCGGTGACGACGATGGTCTTGGTCATGTGCGGCGACTCCCTGGGGGTGGTGCGGGTTGATACGAAGAAGGCCGGCCCGTCGCGAGCGAGGGGCCGGCCATCGGCTGGAAGCTTCTAGCTCTGCGCCGCGGTGATGTACCGCACTGCGTCGCCGACGGTCTTCAGGTTCTTGACCTCTTCGTCCGGAATCTTGACGTCGAACTTCTCCTCGGCGTTGACGACGATCGTCATCATCGAGATGGAGTCGATGTCGAGGTCGTCCGTGAACGACTTGTCCATCTCGACCGTGTCGGCGGCGATGCCGGTCTCATCGTTGACGAGCTCGGCCAGGCCGGCGAGGACTTCTTCGGTGGACAATGCCATGTGTTTTCTCCTTGGGGTGTCAGTGACCGTGGGACAGTTTAGGGCAGGACGACAACTTGGGCGCCGAAGACGAGCCCGGCGCCGAAGCCGATCTGCAGGGCCAAGCCGCCGCTGACCTCGGGATTCTCCTCGAGCAGCCGGTGGGTCGCCAGCGGGATCGACGCGGCCGAGGTGTTGCCCGTCGTCGCGATGTCGCGAGCGATCACCACGGACTCCGGCAGCCCGAGCTGCTTCGCGAGCTCGTCGATGATGCGCATGTTGGCCTGGTGGGGGATGAAAGCGGCGAGCTGGTCCGCGGTGACGCCGGCGGCCTCAAGTGCCTGCTTCGCGACCTTCGCCATCTCCCAGACCGCCCAGCGGAAGACCGTGGGCCCCTCCTGGCGCATCATGGGCCACTCGGCCTCGCCGTCGCGGTACTGCTCGTAGGTGGCGTCCATGCCGACGGCATCCCACTTGGACCCATCCGAGCCCCAGACCGTCTTGGAGATGCCGGGCGTCTCGCTGGGGCCGACGATCGCCGCGCCCGCGCCGTCGGCGAGGAGGAAGGAGATGGTGCGGTCGGTGGGCTTCGCGAACATCGAGAGCTTCTCGGCGCCGACGACGAGCACGTAGTCTGCAAGCCCCGTGCGCACGAGGGAGTCGGCCTGCGCGATCGCGTAGGTGTAGCCGGCGCAGGCGGCGGAGATGTCGTACGCGGCGGCGGGGGTGGCGCCCACCCGGTCCGCGAGCATCGCGGCGACCGAGGGGGTCGTGACGGTGTTGCTGACGGTGGAGACGATGACCGCGCCGATGCGGGAGGCGTCGATGCCCGCCTTCTCGATGGCCTCGTTCGCCGCCTCGACGGACATGTCGATCACGCCGCGCTCCTTGCTCGCGCGGCGGCGCTCGATCACGCCCGTGCGCTGGCGGATCCACTCGTCGGAGGAGTTCATGGGCGCCACGATGTCCTCGTTCGGCACAACGAGGTCGCCACGGGAGGCGCCGAGCCCCAGAATCCGCGTGAACGCGGGGCCGGTGGCCTGGGTGAGCGTGGGAATGGTCATGGGAGCCTGTCTGTCGTGTGGCGAGCTGTCGTGCGGGCGGGTCTGGCGTGCGGGCGGGTCAGGCCGTGCTGTGCGGGTCGGGCGTGCTGTGCGGGTCAGGCGTGCTGGTCGATGAGGTCGAGCGCCGCCGGGATGTCGTCCGGCGTCTTCACGGCGACGGTCGGCAGGCCCTTGAGGCCCCGTCGGGCGAGCCCGACGAGCGCTCCGGCCGGGGCGAGCTCGACGATGCCGGTGACCCCGGCGGCCGCGAAGGACTCCATGCAGAGGTCCCACCGTACCGGCGAGGACACCTGGCCGACCACGAGGTCGAGGAAGCGCTGACCGTCGTCGACGGCGGAGCCGTCACGGTTGGTCCAGATCGTCGTGTGGGGCGTTCCCGGCTGCACCCGCCCGGCGGCGGCCGCGAGGGCCTCCTTGGCGGGCTCCATGTACCGGGTGTGAAACGCGCCGGCCACCTGCAGCGGGATGACACGGCTGCCCGGCAGCGGCTCCGCCTTCAGCGCCTCGAGGGCGCCGAGAGCGCCCGCGACCACGACCTGTCCGCCGCCGTTGAAGTTGGCCGGCTCCAGCCCGAGCTCCGCAAGCCGGGCGAGCAGGGCCTCCTCGTCGGCGCCGAGCACGGCGCTCATGCCGGTCGGCTCGAGCGCGGCTGCCTGCGCCATGGCCCTGGCACGCTCGCTCACGAGGGTCATCGCCTCGGTCGCGCCGAGGATGCCGGCGCCGGCCGCGGCCGTGATCTCCCCGACGGAGTGCCCGGCGATGCCCGCGATGCGCTCGGAGCGGCCGTTCGCGAGCAGCGCGTTGAGGGCCATGAGGCCCGCGGCGACGATGAGCGGCTGGGCGACGGCGGTGTCCCGGATGGTGTCGGCGTCCGACTCCGTGCCGTGCCGGGCGATGTCGACGCCCGACGCCTCGCTGAACCGCTCCGCCATCCCGCGGTAGCCGTCGTGCTCGAGCCAGGGGGAGAGGAAGCCGGGGGTCTGGGAGCCCTGTCCCGGGCACGCGAGAACGATCACGGTTCAATCCTGCCCCGTCGCGGTGCCGCTCCTGTGTTGTGACACGACCAAGATCCCGCGAGGCCTTTGTGCGAATGCCACAGTGCCCCGGCGGCGGGGTCAGCGCTGGGGGTCGCGGTGGCGCTTCGGGCGAGGGACCGGGATGCGCACGTCGCCGTGGCCCGGCTCGGCGATCGAGCCGAGGATCAGGGCGGCCTGCAGGATGAGCGCTTCTCGGGCCCCGGTGGCGTCCCAGCCGATGACCTCGGACACCCGCTTGAGGCGGTAGCGCACGGTGTTCGGGTGCACGAACAGCTCCCGTGCGGTGCCCTCGAGGGAGCGCCCGTTGTCCAGGTAGCACCAGAGCGTGGCGAGCAGCTCGGTCGAGTGGTCGTGCAGCGGCCGGTAGATGCGGTTGATGAGCGTGGCCCTGGCGAGGGGGTCGCCGGCCAGCGCGCGCTCGGGGAGCAGGTCGTCGGCCAGCAGCGGCCGCGGCGCGTTGCGCCAGGACCGGGCGACGGCGAACCCGGCGAGGGCGGCGCGCGCGCTGCGCGACGCGTCGACCAGGCTCGGCACCTCCGGCCCGAGCACGAGGTGCCCCGGGCCGAAGCCGGGCTCGAGCTGCCGCGCGATGTCGAGGAAGCTGAGCGCCTCGGCCTCGCCGGTCTCCTCGCCGTCGCCGGGCCTCGGTCGAGCGCGCCCGATCACGAGGACGAGGCGGTTGCCCTGCACGCCGATGAGGACGTCCGAGTGCGAGTGCCGCGCCGTGCGGCGCAACTGGTCGACGTCGAGCATCTTGGGGGCCGTGCCCACGAGCACGCTGACCTCGCCGTGCCCGTGCCAGCCGAGCGCCGCGATGCGCGACGGCAACTCGTCGTCGTACTCGCCGCTGAGGATCGAGTCCACCACGAGCGCCTCGAGCCGGGCGTCCCACAGCCCGCGGGCCTCGGCCGCGCGGGCGTAGACGTCCGCCGCGGCGAACGCGATCTCCCGGGAGTACAGCAGGATCGACTCGCGCAGGGTCGCGTCGCCGTTCTTGATGCGCTCCTCGACCACCTCGACGGTGACGCGGATGAGCTGCAGCGTCTGCTGCAGGCTCACCGAACGGAGCAGCTCCCGGGGCGCGGCGCCGAAGACGTCGGCCGCGATCCAGGGCGTGGCCCGCGGATCCTCGTACCAGCTGATGAACGAGGTGATGCCCGCCTGCGCCACGAGCCCGACCGCGGAACGCCGCCCCGGCGGCATGTCGCCGTACCAGGGCAGCGTGTCCTCGAGTCGCTTGAGCGTCGCGGTGGCGAGCTCGCCCGAGAGCGAGCGCAGCCAGGCGAGCGTCTGCTCCTTGGTCTTGGGCACGAAGGCGTGTCGTCCTCTCGTCCGCGCGGCCGGCGGGAGAGCCCTAGCTCTCGCCGCCCGCCGATCCGGTCGTGCCCGCGCTCACGTCGTGGAGCCGGTACTTCTCGATCGCCTGAGCCGGCACACCCGCGTCCACGAGGCCGCGCTTGACGAGCGCCTCGAGGGTGCGGACGACCATGCTCGGGCCGTCGATCTTGAAGAAGCGGCGGGCCGCGGGGCGCGTGTCCGAGAAGCCGAAGCCGTCGGCGCCCAGCGTCGCGTAGTCGCCCGGCACGAACGGACGGATCATCTCCGGCAGCGCGTGCGAGAAGTCGCTGACCGCGACGAACGGGCCGTCGGACCCGGACAGCTTGTCCGAGATGTAGGACACGCGGGGCTCGGCGTCGGGGTTGAGGAAGTTGTGCTCCTCGGCCGCGAGGCCGTCGCGCTGCAGCTCGCTCCACGAGGTGACCGACCAGACGTCCGCCGACACGCCCCAGTCCTCGGCGAGCAGTTTCTGCGCCTCGAGCGCCCACGGCACGGCGACGCCCGACGCGAGGAGCTGGGCGCGGGGGCCCTCGATCTCCGCGGCCTTCAGGTGGTAGATGCCGCGGACGATGCCGTCGACGTCGACGCCCTCGGGCTCCTTCGGCTGCACCAGCGGCTCGTTGTAGACCGTGATGTAGTACATGACGTTGGGGTCGGGATGCGTGTCGCCGTACATCCGCTCGAGCCCGGCGCGCACGATGTGCCCGATCTCGTAGCCGAACGCCGGGTCGTAGCTGACCACGGCCGGGTTCGTCGCGGCGAGGAGCGGGGAGTGGCCGTCCGCGTGCTGCAGGCCCTCACCGGTGAGCGTGGTGCGCCCGGCGGTGGCGCCGATGAGGAAGCCGCGCGCCATCTGGTCGCCCGCCGCCCACAGGGCGTCGCCCGTGCGCTGGAAGCCGAACATCGAGTAGAAGACGTAGATCGGGATCAGCGGCTCACCCTGCGTCGAGTACGACGTGCCGACGTTGGTGAACGCCGCGAGGGCGCCCGCCTCGTTGATGCCGACGTGCAGGATCTGGCCCTGCGGGCTCTCCTTGTAGGAGAGCAGCAGCTCGCGGTCCACGGACGTGTAGTGCTGTCCGTTCGGGTTGTAGATCTTCGCCGTCGGGAAGAAGGCGTCGATGCCGAAGGTGCGCGCCTCGTCCGGGATGATCGGCACGATGCGATTGCCGAAGCCCTTGGCACGGGTCAGGTCCTTGAGCAGCCGCACGAACGCCATGGTCGTGGCGATCTCCTGGGTGCCGGAGCCCTTCTTCATGATCGCGTAGGCCGAGTCGTCCGGCAGGTTGAGCGCCGTGTGCTTCGTGCGACGCTCGGGGGAGTAGCCGCCGAGCGCGCGCCGGCGTTCGTGCAGGTACTGGATCGCCTCGTCGTTCTCGCCCGGGTGGTAGTAGGGCGGCTGGTACGGGTTCTCCTCGAGCTGGGCATCCGTGATCGGGATGCGCATCTCGTCGCGGAACTGCTTGAGGTTGTCGAGCGTGAGCTTCTTCATCTGGTGGGTCGCGTTACGGCCCTCGAACGACGGGCCCAGGCCGTAGCCCTTGACCGTCTTCGCCAGGATGACCGTGGGCTGGCCCTTGTGCTCAGCGGCCGCCTTGAACGCCGCGTACACCTTGCGGTAGTCGTGGCCGCCGCGCTTCAGGTTCCAGATCTGGTCGTCCGAGTAGTCCTTCACGAGCTCGAGGGCGCGCGGGTCGCGGCCGAAGAAGTTCTCGCGCACGAAGGCGCCGCTCTCGGCCTTGTAGGTCTGGTAGTCGCCGTCGGGCGTGCGGTTCATGAGGTCGAGCAGGGCGCCCTCGCTGTCGCGGGCGAGCAGGTCGTCCCACTCGCGGCCCCAGACGACCTTGATGACGTTCCAGCCCGCGCCGCGGAAGAAGCTCTCGAGCTCCTGGATGATCTTGCCGTTGCCGCGCACCGGGCCGTCGAGGCGCTGGAGGTTGCAGTTGATGACGAACGTGAGGTTGTCGAGGCCCTCGTTCGCGGCGACCTGGAGCTGACCGCGGCTCTCGACCTCGTCCATCTCGCCGTCGCCGAGGAACGCCCAGACGTGCTGGTCCGACGCGTCCTTGATGCCACGGTTGGTCAGGTAGCGGTTGACCTGCGCCTGGTAGATCGCGTTGATCGGACCGAGGCCCATGGAGACGGTGGGGAACTGCCAGAACTCCGGCATGAGGCGCGGGTGCGGGTACGACGGGATGCCGTGCGGCGCCTGCGACTTCTCCTGACGGAAGCCGTCCAGCTGTTCGGTGGACAGGCGTCCCTCAAGGAAGGCGCGGGCGTAAACACCGGGGGAGGCGTGGCCCTGCACGAAGACCTGGTCGCCGCCGCCCGGGTGGTCCTGGCCGCGGAAGAAGTGGTTGTAGCCGACCTCGTACAGTGCGGCGGACGAGGCGTAGGTGGCGATGTGGCCACCGACGGCGATGCCGGGGCGTTGGGCGCGGTGCACCGTGATCGCGGCGTTCCAGCGGATCCACGCTCGGTAGCGGCGCTCAAGATCCTCGTTGCCCGGGAACTCGGGCTCGTTCTCCGAGGCGATGGTGTTGATGTAGTCCGTCGTCGGAACCATGGGCACGCCGAGATGCAGGTCCTTGGAGCGCTTGAGCAGGCTCAGCATGATCTCGCGCGCGCGTCCGCGGCCACGGGCCTCGACGATCGCATCGAGGGACTCGTTCCACTCGGCGGTCTCCTGCGGATCGATGTCGTCCGCGTGCACCGAGTACGGGTCCTGATCGTTGACAGTCACCCTCGACCTCTTTCTGTTTTGGACAGATTCGTCTCGCGCCATCCGTGAGCGCCCAGGGTGGGGGCGACGGGTTCGGCAGCCTGACGAGCCTACTAATTCTATTGGTCGGTTTCTCCAAAGCCCTGCCAGGCAGGGCGGTCGTTCCTCCACAGACGACGGTGTCCAACGACTGTGCAACGCCCCGAGAGAACAGGGGGCGCGCTTGCCTCATGCGAGCGTATGATCAGCAGTCGTGTGTGCCGGGCCGCCTCGGTCCGGCGTTGAAAGGACGTCAGGCATCATGCCTCTGGAGAACTACACGCTGGCTCCGGATTTCGAGCTCGCCAACCAGTTCGGTGAGCGGATCCGACTCAGCGAGTTCCGCGGCCGCCGTGCGGTAGCCCTCGTATTCTTCCCGCTCGCGTTCTCGGGCACCTGCACCGGCGAGCTGTGCGCGCTGCGCGACAACCTCGGCATGTTCGCCCGCCACGACGTCGAGCTGCTCGGCATCTCCGTCGACTCCAAGCACACGCTCCGGGCGTGGGCGGAGTCGCAGGGCTACGACTTCGACCTGCTCGCGGACTTCTGGCCGCACGGCGGCGTCGCCAAGGAGTACGGCGTCTTCCTCGAGGAGAAGGGCTTCGCGACGCGCGCGACCTTCCTCATCGACAAGGCCGGCGTCATCCGTGGCAGCTTCGTGACGGCCCCCGGCGAGGCCCGCTCGATCGAGGCCTACGAGAGCGCCCTGCGCGAGCTCCGCTCGCCCGTCGCCGCGTAGCTGCTCCGCACGTAGCAGGGTCCCTCGGCCCACCCGGTCCTGATACCGGTCCATACGGTCCCTGAGCTTGTCGAAGGGACACAACGCGCCCTTCGATCGCTCGGGCGCATCTCCGACGTACCGAACGCAGGCTCCTCCACAGGAGCCCCGGCCCGCACCCCAGCATCCGACCGGGCGGCGGTGCACCACGGCCTGTATTGCGCACTGCCGAGCCTGCATTGATCACGCGACGCAGCCGCAAGCCGGCTCCGAGCAGCCTGTAGCATGGGTGCCGCGCGCTCGGCGCGTGAGGGGCCTTTAGCTCAGTTGGTAGAGCGCCACGTTTACACCGTGGATGTCGTCGGTTCGAGCCCGGCAGGGCCCACCGTCAGTTGCCCGAGGCCGACCGGTTCCACTCCGTACGCTGCGTCTACGTTGTCCGTGCCGGGACGAGCGTCCCGTCGATCTCCCGGACGACGTACCGCCCGTCGGTCTCGTCGAGGTGCACTGCGAGGTGCCGTCGTTCGCCGTCGACGTCGCCCATGAAGAACGCTCCGCATCGATCGCCGTCACCATTGCGAGCGTTGACGCCGCAATCCGACTCCTCGATGAGGGTTTCGGCTGTGGCCTCGCTGACCCTCAGTCCGTACTCCGCCTGAAGCCACTGACGGACCATTGGCCCATACAGCTCGTCCTCTTTCTCCTCGGTCGGGCGCTCCAGGGCGGTCCCCACCACGAGACCCAGGACGACAGCGGCCATGCCTGCGCAGAACAACAGGACACCGCGGCGGGTGGCCGGAGTATCAGTGAACCGGTACACGCCTACGGTCACCCCGACGAGGATGAAACCCGCCAATACGACAGCTAAAGCGAGCGTCGACGTCGCAGGACTCGGGACGAATGGCATGTCCGCGGGGGAGAGCGTCAGCATCACGACCGCTCCGACAATGGTGCATTGAGGTCTCCCTCGCGGCTCACGATTCGGTTCTTCTCACCTGCAGGCCTGCTTAGCGTGCGCACCGACGACCGCTGTTTCGTCCGGCTGCGCATTCGAGTCAGCCGCGCTCGCGAGCAGCACGGAGTCGAGCCTCGGCGGCATCGACGCGCGCACGCATCTGCTCGTACGCCCCGCGGTCCCCATCACTCATCAGTTCTGCGCCGGCGCCGCGGAAGAACTCTTCGGCTTCGAACCAGGCGGCGGCCAGGGCCTTCCTCTCAGCGCGTTCGGTCACCGGATTCCAACTCACTCGACCGACTCCGCTCGTGATGCACCCGCAGGGAGTGAACGCCGTGCCAGAACGGGTGCTGCGAGAGACCGAGCAACGGCACCCACAGAGCCGGCTGGTCGAACCTGGTTACGGCGAACACGGCGGCGAGGACCATCACCGATCCGGCGAACACGGCCATGAACCACGCTCGTCCCCGCGAACGGTAAGGCGGCCCCAAAATGCGATCCCAGCTCACGGGCTCAGCGTATCGAGCGGCGGTGCCACTTCCGGTAGCGTGCGGAACGTGAGCTCACCGGTGCAGAGAAGGATCGCGGCACAACGGCTGCGCGGCGCCGGGATCGGCGGACTCACGCTGGGTGTGTTCTTCATCGTGAGCGCGACCCTGTACCTGATCCTGGCCGCGGGATCGTCAGCAGCGACGGGGTGGCTGAACCTCGTGATCGGGGCCGCGTGGGTCATCCTCGGCTACGTCAACCTGCGTAGCGGGAAGCGGCAGCTCACGGACCTCGAGCGCGAGCACGGAGTCGGCGCGGGATCCGACGAGGAGGTCCGACGTCGCCACGGACTATGACGTGTGTGGTCCAGCGGACACCACACCGACCGGCTCTCGCGCCGAGGGCGCCTGCGCACCTAGGGTGACGCCATGGACCGTGACTATCCGGCACGAAGCATGAGCAGCCGCCGAGCCCGGAGCGAGAAGCGCCCCACCCGCGGCGTCGTCCTGGTGCGGGTCCTGAGCGGGATCGCGCTCGTCGGCGTCGGTATCGGCCTCGCATTCCTCGGCGCGACGGGCGCGTACGCCGCGGGCGTCCGAGCCGACGCCACTCACACGGCCGGTTCGATCGACGTTCCGTCCCTGATCCTCATGCTGCTCGGCGCAGTGGCCGCGCTCACGGGCGCCGTCGTCCTCTTCCGCGAGTACGAGCGCGCCCTCACCCGGTAGGGGCGATCCTGCGCGGCTCCGCTCCGTCCGCGACCTCCCACGAGAAGGGGCGTTGCCACGACGGCGGGATGTCACCGACGGTGGTGCGCAGGAGGGTGCCCTCCTCGTCGACCGAGACGTGCAGGCGGCGCTCCACCTGGCTCAACAGAGGCGTCATGCCGCTGACCCAGAACACCGGGTTCAGCGTTTCCAGCGCCGCTCTCCACCAGGGCGGCGGAACGGCGTGCACCATGACCAAGTCGAACGGGGTCCGCTCGAGGACGACCCACCCGTCGTTCATCCGGCGCATCATCTCCGACCGGAGCAGTTTCGCGCGCGTGTTCGCATTCATGGGTGATACATCCGGCTGCCGACGCTCTGGGTGATACATCCGGCTGCCGACGCTCACGGTGAGACCCCGTCGGTCCTTCCTGCGGCCCGCTCGCGCTGCTCACGCTGCTCACGCTGCTCACGCTCGATCCTCCACCGATGATCGCGTCGCAGCGCGATGCCGGCCGCTGTCCCGAAGACGATCACGTAGCCGCAGTAGAAGACCCACCGCCAACCGTCGCCCGGGGCGTCGAGCGCGTGCACGAGCAGGACCCCATGCAGCCCCACGCCCAGGACGATCGCGCCGACGAGCCGAAGCGAACGCGGGACGTCCTCGGGCCGGGGATCGAAGCGGGACAGGGGACGCCCCCTTTTCGTCGACTCCCGTTTCGACGCGACGACGATCACTCACGCAACGGAGCGTATCGATGACCGCGACCGCGTTGCTCGCCGGTGAACGGAACTGGGGCGCCGATTCCGCGACCGCGGGCACTCGGATGCGGCCTAGGTTGGAGCATGGACACCGGCGAGGTTTCGGGCACCGAGTGCGTCATCTTCTCCACCGGCGACGCTGCCGAGATCCGGTCGGCGCTGGATGCGTATGCGCACGACCGGCTCGGGGCCGGCATCGTTGACGTGATCTTCCGGGCGGGGCGCATCGATGCCGTCTGGGCGGTGAGGTTGAGCGACGGCCGTTCCGTGCTGATCAAGGCGCACCGGCAACCGGTGGACCTGGCCGCGCGTCTCGCCACCGTGCGGGCGCAGCGGATGCTCGCGGACGCCGGCTTCCCCGCGCCCCGGCCGATCAGCGACACCGCCGAGTTCCGAGGACTCGTGCTCACCACGGAGGAGCTCGTGACCGCCGGTTCTCGGGGGGACGCCCGGGTGTCCGCCGTCCGCCGCGCCCTGGCCCATGGGCTCGCCACGCACGTCGCGATCCTCCGGGCGCACCCGGAGATCGCGGCGTCGGCCGGGCCGGGACCGGCATGGTGCCGGCACCAGGACGGGCCATGGCCGGAGCCGCACGACCCGATCTTCGACCTCCGCGAGACGCCCTCCGGCTTCGCCTGGCTCGACGAGTACGCGGCGGAGGCGGCGTCACGCCTGCGGGAGGGGGACCAGAACGACCGCACCGTCGGGCACGCCGACTGGTACATCGGAAACGCCCGGTTCAGCGGCGACGCGCTCGTGGGCACCTTCGACTGGGATCTGGTGGCAGCACCCGAGCCGCACATCGCGGGCTTCGCGGCGGCGGCGTTCACGGACGGCGGCACCGATGTGCAGGACCTGCCGCGGCCCGAGGAGGTCCGCGACTTCCTGACGGACTACGAAGGCGCTCGCGGCCGGCCCTTCGGCCCGGGCGAGCAGCGGCAGGCGGCCGCTGCGACGGCCTGGACCCTCGCCTACAACGCCCGCTGCCAGCTTGCCTTCCTCGACGGGGACCCGCAGCCGGGCACGGCGCTCCGCCTCCTCGCCGACTCCGGGAAGGACTACCTCGAGCTGCGGTGGTAGCGCGCGACCGGACCGCCTGGGTGCGTCCCGCGCCGACCGTCTGCCGGCGACCTCTGCCTCAGATCAGGTCGGTGATCGTCGCCGTGCGTACGATGTCCGCGACGGCCTCGGCGAGCGCCCGATCCGCCGTCACCAGCGCGTCGGCCTGCAGCTGGGTCAGCGCGACGTATTCCGCGTCGTACGTGCTCGCCCAGCCGAGACGGTCGGCAAGGTCCCACGCGCGGCGTCGCAGCACCGCGTCCCCGAGGAGCCGGATCGGCAGCCGACGGATCCGGTCGAGCCGCTCGTGCGCCACATCGGCGGTCAGTTCGCCCCGCTGCACCGCCTCATGGAGCGCGGACAGCGTCTGCGAGCGCAGCAGCGTCGGCGCGAGGAGCTCATGCTCGCTCGACACGACGTGCGAGCCGCCGACAAGCTGCAACGCCACGCCGGAGTCGATGACGAACCGGGTCACGCGCACCACCTCGTTCCCGTGAGTGGATGTGTTGGCGAACACCGTGACACGTACCGACGGCGCCTCGCAACGCATTGACGAGCTGCTGCGCTCAGGGCGCGGCTCGTCGTCGCCGCACCATGCTGACGGCGACGACGACCAGGGGGATGCCGACCATGACGAGTCCGACTGCGGCCGCGCTCCAGTTCGGCGGCTCGCTCTGCCGGAAGCCCACGATGAGACCGATTCCCAACGCCCCTGAAGTCATCAGCGCCGCCGCAATGGGTTCTCGCCGGGGAGAAGCGGTCCTCCGCCTCGCCGGAGACTCGGCGGCCGCGCCACGGCTGGCAGCCGCACGACGCTCATATATCTCCAGCCCGATCAACGGGCCCCAGATGACAGCGGTCGCCGGTGGCAGGGTAACGGTATCGCTGAGCAACACGGTCACCACGAGCGTGACCACCGCGCCGCCGACGTACCACCAGGGGATCGTGCTGCGCCATCCCGCATCTCCGCTCACGAGGCCTCACCCTACCGACGCCGCTCACACGACCGAGGATGCGGCATGTCCGGCCGCCCCCGTCCGTCGCGCCTACACTGGGTCGGCGCCGGAGCGACCCGTCGCGGCCGCCTCCCGGCCGCGAGTACGGGAATGGAGGAGGCGTGACGATCGACAGCGACGAGGACTCGCGGAGGCTGTGGAGCGGGAGCTTCGTGCTCGCCATCGTCACCAACCTCTGCATGTCGATGGTCTTCTACCTGCTGATGACCTTCATGGCGCTCTACGCCGTCGACCGGTTCTCGGCATCGGACAGCGCGGCGGGACTCGCCTCCAGCTCCTTCCTCATCGGCGCGCTCGTCGCCCGCATCTTCGCGGGGAAGTTCCTCGACTTCGTGGGCCGTCGGCGCACGCTGGCCCTGAGCCTCGCCGTGTTCGTGATCATGTCCGCCCTGTACCTGCCGGTGAACGACCTCACGCTGCTCATCGTCGTGCGCTTCGTGCACGGCGTCGCATTCGGCACCGGCAACACCGCGATCACGGCGTCGGTCATCCGCCTCATCCCGCCCGCGCGCCGGAGCGAGGGCATCGGCTACTTCGGCATCTCCTCGACGCTGTCCACGGCGGTGGGGCCGTTCCTCGCGGTCCTGCTCGCCGACCGGGCGGACTACAGCGCGCTCTTCTGGTTCAGCGCCGGCTGCAGCCTCGTCGGGCTGGTCCTCGCCCTGTTCCTCCGCCTGCCCGAGCGCACGCCCACCGCGGAGGAGCGGGAGCGGATGTGGCGGCTGCGCCTGTCGGACATGGTCGACCCGTCGGCGCTGCCGATCGCCACCCTCATGCTCGTGGCCGGGTTCGCGTACTCCGGCGTGCTCACCTTCCTCGGGTCCTACGCCGCATCCGAGGACCTCCCGGCGGCTGCCGGCGGCTTCTTCCTCGTCTACGCGGTCGTCGTGCTGCTCTCCCGCCTGGTCATGGGCAGGATCCAGGACAGCCGCGGGGACAACGCCGTGGTCTACCCGACCCTCGTGTCCTTCGCGCTCGGGCTGCTCCTGCTGGCCGTGTCGCCCTCCGCGATCGTCGTGCTGATCGCCGGGGCGTTCGTCGGCTTCGGCTTCGGCGCCCTCCTGCCGAGCACGCAGGCCATCGCCGTCACGGAGGCGCCCGCGCACCGGGTCGGCACGGCGACCTCCACGTTCTACCTGCTCCTGGACGCGGGCACGGGGCTGGGGCCGCTGCTGCTCGGCGTGATCATCCCGCTCGCCGGGTTCCGCGGCATGTACCTCGTGCTGGCGGTCCTCGTGCTCGCCTCCGCGCCGCTCTACCACCGCGTGCACGGCTACAAGCGCTACGTGCGCCGCTTCGAGGTCTAGGCCGTCGCCCCGGTTCCCTACGATGGACCGGTGACGATCACTGCTGCCGCCGACGGGTCCGCCCTGGGCAACCCCGGCCCCTCCGGATGGGCCTGGTACATCGACGACGACCGCTGGGCCGCCGGCGGCTGGAAGCACGGCAC
The DNA here is from genome assembly GCA_947487835.1 of uncultured Microbacteriaceae bacterium. Taxonomy (GTDB): domain Bacteria; phylum Actinomycetota; class Actinomycetes; order Actinomycetales; family Microbacteriaceae; genus Planctomonas. The sequence continues at coordinate 99,709 of CANKXX010000001.1, read as the reverse complement.
GAACAACATGGGGGAGCTGAAGGCGGTGCTCGAGCTCTTCCGCGCCACCCAGGATGTGGACGAGGACCTCCTCATCCTCTGCGACAGCCAGTACGTCATCAACTGCGTGACCAAGTGGATGCCCGGGTGGAAGCGGAAGGGTTGGCGCAAGGGCGACGGCAAGCCCGTCATGAACCTCGACCTGCTGCAGGAGATCGACGAGGCCATCGTGGGGCGCCGCTACCGCTTCGAGTGGGTGAAGGGTCACGTGGGCCATGTGCTCAACGAGGCCGCCGATTCCCGTGCCCGCGCGGCCGCCGAGGCGTACCAGCGGGGCCGCGAGGTACCGACCGGTCCCGGCTTCGGGGGAACCGAAGCCGCCGAGCGCGGTGCGGTCGCGGATGTCGCGCCGACCACCCGCGAACCGACGCAGGCCCGCGCCTCCGTCCCGCCGCTCGCCGCCGTCATGCCCGCGGAGACGCGCGCGCCCGGGGGAGTGGCCACCCTGTTCGACCTGGACGACGAGGTCGAGCCCGACGAGCCCTCGCTGCACGAGGTGACGCTCCAGCTCACCGACGAGGAGTACGCGCGGCTGCTGCAGCGCTCCCGGTCCGTGGGCAGCAGCCCCGAGGACCTGTTGCGCCGGCTCATCTGACGCGTCTGGTCCGCGGTACCGCCCTCTCGGGTCGGCGCCCGAAGGACGCCCTCGCTACGACGACGCCGCGGCGGCGTTACGTCGGCGGCTGACCGCACGGATGATGCCGCGGACGCCGACGACCGTGGGCACGCCCAGGATCGCGACCCACAGCACGAGCACGGGATTCCACCGGAAGATGCGGCCGACGACGTCGGCGACGCTCTCCTCCCGCTCCGCCTCACCGCCGACGGCGAGCGCCGTCGACGAGCCGTTCACGTCGTTGCCCGTGAGACGAGCCGCGTCCGTGTCGCCCAGGGCGATTCCCGCCCAGCCACCTTCGATGCTGTTTCGCGTGAGGTGCACCCGGTCGACGTCCGCGAGCACGTCGACCCCGGCCAGGGCGTTGTCGACGAGGGTGTTCCCCTCGACTCTGGCGGACGCCTCATCCTTGACCCGGATGCCCACGTGGTTGCGCTCGAGAATGTTGTCCTGCACGACCGTGCCGGAGCCGCCCTCCAGCTCGATCCCGCTGCCGTCGTTGTCGTACGCGCGGTTGCCGATGAGCACGTTGTCGTCGGAGGGAAGTCGCGCGGCCTGGGCGGTCGGGGCGTCGACGCTGCGCCCGTCGTCGATCATGAACCCGTGCCCTCGGTTGTCGAAGGCGACGTTGTCGCGCAGGACGTTCCGCTCGCAGCCGCGGGAGAAGATGAAGCCGTGCCGCCCGTTGCCGTGCGCGACGTTGTCCTGCACGAGGAAGTCGTTGCTGAGGTCGTGCGGGTCGAACCCGTAGGCGGAGTTGTTCGCGAAGGTGTTGCCCACCCAGCGCATCTTCTCCGCCTCGAACGTGTAGGCGCCGAACCAGTTGTGGTGGAACTGCGAGTCCGTGACGTCCCCGCCGGCCGCCGCCGGCGGCTGCCCGGGCGTGTGGTGCCCGCCGCGCCAGCCGACGCCGGAACTCGAGCCGGTACCGAAGCCGAGGTGCCCGATGTCGGCGTTCCCGATGTCCATGCGTCCTCCGATGGCGAGCAGGAAGGACCGCCCGTCCGAGGGGTCCTCGTCGGCGCTGTTGCCGGACGGATTCCAGGAGGAGAGGCGCACGTCATCGCGGTCGTCGCCGGTGATCGTGATGCCGCCGCCCCGCGCGATGATGGCGGCGAACCCGTCGGGCTCGCTGAGGAGGCGCACGTCCGGCGTCGTCGCGTCGATCACCAGCTCCGCCCCGTTCGCGACCTCGATGCTCGCCGACACGAGCACGGCCGTGCCGTCGGCGTCCACCGCGGTCGGGAACAGCGTCGCGAGCTCCGGGAGCGTGTACGGGGCGGGGCGCGCCGTCAGGGCGATGGTGGGAAGCCGCTCGGGGAACCGTGGGGGCACCAGCCAGGGGGCCGGCTGCAGGGCCGCGTCGGTGGTCACCCTCCTGCTCCTCGCCAGCTCGCGCGCCTGCAGGGCGGTGAGCAGGCCCTCGCGGGCGAGGGGAACGGGGTTGTAGGCGGGCGGGCCAGGCGGCGGTTCCGGGCGGTCGTAGAGCACGGCGCCCGTCGCGAGCAGCGCGGGCAGGATCGCGACGAGGAGCAGGGCGACGACGAGCCGCGCCCGGGTCAGCTCGGCTCTAACCCGCATGGAGTGACACCTCGGCGCGAGCCGGCGCGATCTCCTGCTGCCCCTGCACGCGCTGGCCCTCCTGGCGGGTGAGCCAGCCCTGCCGATTCATCGTGACCGCCGCCCAGAGCTTGATGGGCAGGGCGATGACCGCGATGACGAGCGCCATGACCGGTGCGAGCACGATCTCCCGCGGGTTCTCCATCAGGTGCGACGTGGCGCGCAGGGCCCGGCCGATGACGGCCCAGGCCAGCACGATCAGCGCGGCGATCCAGCCGCCCTCGCGGATCCATGCGCTCCCGTACCAGACGGCGGCACCCATGGACAGCGGGGTCAGCAGGACCTGCATGACGGTCACCTGGGTGATGAACGGCTGACGCCAGAGCCAGCCGTGGGCCAGGGCGGTGAGGTAGCAGCGGTAGGAGTTCCGGCTCCACCGCACCCGCTGGCGCAGGAACGCCCCGAGGTCGGCCGGGAACATGGAGTCCGCCTGCGCGGTCTCCTGGTGCACGGTCCGGTAGCCGGAGGCCAGGACGAGCCAGGTGAGCCGCCCGTCGTCACCGGCGATGCATTCGCGGCCGAGGAAGATCTCCCGTTCGAGCGCCGGCATCAGGGGGGTGATGACGGACCGACGGTAGGCGGCCGTGCGACCGGAGAGGCACGCGACGCCGCCCCGGCGCGACATCGCCGGCACGTAGTCGAGGTAGCGGGTGTTGAGCATCCAGTAGGCCACCCTCCGCCAGATGTTGGTCTGCGGCAGGTACACGTGCTGGCGGCTGCCGACGCCACCGACCTCGGGATCGACGAATGGCATCTGCAGGGACGCGAGCATCCCGGGCCGCCACTCGGTGTCGGAGTCGGCGAAGACCACGACCTCGCCGGCGGCTTCCCGCACGCCTGCGCCGAGCGCTCCGCGCTTGCCGGTGTGCCGCCACTCGAGGATCCGGACCCGCGGCAGGTCGAGCTGCCGCAGGTGACCCAGCAGCGCGTCGTCGCGATCGTCGACCACGAGGATCACCTCGTCCGGGTTCTCGCGGAGCCAGGTGCGCAGGCAGCGTTCCAGCACGTCCGGGTCCTCCCGGTACACCGGCACGACGATCGAGGTCGTGGTGCGGAAGTCATTCTGCACCGGGCGGTAGCGGTGCCGGGAGAGGTAGCGCCGGATGAACCAGACCGACCACGAGAGGATCCCGATCAGGCCGAGCGGCCAGTAGCTCTGGACCGAGGCCTGCTCCACCGGCTCCGGCGGAACGTACTCGAACCGTACGGACGCCGGCATCTCGGCCGTGATGCCGGCCTGCGTGCGCACCGTGAGGAAGATCTCGCCCACTGCGGTGCGCTCGGGAGCGACGACGAGCAGTTCCTGGTCGGATACGACCGTCAGCTTGGCGGCCTCCCTGCCGCCGAAGGCGACGTAGACGACGTCGGAGAGATGGGAGCCGAGCAACCGCACCTCGGTTCCGCCCTCCGTGGACCCGGTCCGCGGGCTGATGCTCGTGATGCCGGGGGTCGCGGCGTAGGTGAAGCTCGCGTCGGGGATCACCGCGGTCGTGCCGCCCGGCGTGGTGAGTCGCACGTCGACGGGTCCGGCGCCGTCCCGCGGCGGAGCGATCACGCGCACGAGGGCTTGACCGACGGTGACGATCTCCCCGGGGGTGCCGCCGAACGTGACCTCGGAGGTGCCCTCGAGATAGCTGCCGTGCACGGAGACGAGCGCTCCTCCCGCGTCGGAACCGGTCGCCGGTGTGATGCTCGTGAGCAGCGGGGTGCGGACGTAGCGGAAGTCGACCGGGGAGTTACCCGCGCTTCGGCCCGTCGGGGTGAAGACGCGGACGTTGACGGTGCCCGTCTTGCTCCGCACGGGTGCCGTGACCTCGAGCTCCGTGTCCGACAGCACGGTCAGTTCCGTACCGGGCACGCCGCCGAACTGCACCTGCGTCGCGGCCGCGAAGCCGGTACCGCTGATGTGCACCCGCGTGCCGCCGTCGATGCTTCCCGCCGTCGGGCTGGCGCCCGTCAGGGTGGGCACGGTGACGAAGGCCCGGGTCCTTCCCGCCGTGCTCGACCCGGCGGTTGCGCCGGCGCCGACCTGCGGCGCCGGCGCAGCCTCCGGTGCGATGACCAGGGCGGGGGCGGTGGGGGGAGCGGTGACCGGTCCCGCCGCCGGGGCGGGCTGGGTTGCGGGAGCCGGCGCCGGCGCTTGCGCGGGCGCCGGGGCCGGAGCGGGGATGGGGCGGGACGCAGGCGCTGGAGCGGGCGCGGGGCGGGGCGCCGGTGCGGGAGCGGGAGCCGGACCCTGAGCGGGCTTCGGCGCCGGAGCCGGAGCCGGAGCGGGAGCGGGAGCCGGCTTCGGAGCAGGAGCGGGCTTCGGAGCAGGAGCGGGAGCCGGCTCGGGACGCGGTGCCGGAGCGGGTTCGGGACGTGGTGCCGGAGCGGGCTCGGGGCGCGGAGCCGGCGGGGGCGGCGCCGGCTGGGGCTCCGCGCGGTCGTCGTCGTCCCGACCGCGATCCCAGTCCCGGTCGCGATCGCCGCCGCCGCCGCGACGGTCGTCGTCGCGCCAGCCACCCCAGCCGTCGCGATCACGGCCGTTGCCGCGCCCGTTGTTGTCGCCCCACCCGCGGTCACGGTCGTCTCCCCGGTCGTCCCACCGAGCGGTGACCGGCTGCACGGCGAGGGCCCCGGCTGCTGCCGGAACACGGGCCTGCATCGGGTCCGCACTCGCGGGCGACGCGACCAGCAGGGGGCCGACGGCGAGGGCGAGGGCGAGGGACGCCGCTGCACCGACCCGGGCGGGTCGGTGATCGGTGCGGGTTCCCCGGCGGGGGCTCGGACGGACGGGAAGCGTGGGTCGCATGCTCATGCTGTAGTCACCTTCGCTGGCACACCGCGCGGACGCCGGGCGCGATCGGCCCTCGGTGTGCTGGCGACCGTAGTCGAGACCGGCGGACGAACTCAAGGATCCCTCAGGTACCTTGACATCCACGAAGCCATGTGATTTCGGGGGCACGCCAGCGGGGGCGTGCCGCGCCCCCGCTCGCTGACCCCCAGCCGGGCGGCACCCGCGCGGTGCCCGAGGGAGCGTCCTCAGCGCCCTCCTGCTGACGTCGTCGTCGGCAGAAATCCACGGAAAGATGGAGACCGCGCTCGCCGGGTCGCCCGTTCCGGTGCCCCCAGCGTGCTTCGACCGGAGAGGACACCATGCAACGGATCACCGACCGACTGCTCAACTGGGCGTCGATCCTCGATGAGGTGACGCTGGAGCAGGCCCGGCGCACGTCCGAGATGCCGTTCATCCATCCCCACCTCGCGCTCATGCCCGACGCGCACCTCGGCAAGGGTGCGACGGTGGGCTCCGTCATCCCCACTCTCGAGGCGATCATCCCGGCCGCCGTCGGGGTCGACATCGGCTGTGGCATGATCGCCGTGCGCACCCAGTACGACGCCGCCGAGCTCCCGGCCAACCGGCGCCCGATGCGCGAGGCCATCGAGAAGGTGGTGCCCCTGTCCGCGGGCAAGTACAACCGCTCGATCCTGGCCACCGCCGCGACGCGGATCGCGGAGCTGGAGCAGGCGGCCGACGAGGCGGGCTTCGACCCCGCGTCCTCAGCCGCCAACTGGCGCGAGCAGCTGGGCTCCCTGGGCTCCGGCAACCACTTCATCGAGGTGAGCCTCGACGAGAAGGGGCGGGTGTGGCTGTTCCTGCACTCGGGCAGCCGAGGCGTCGGCAACAAGATCGCGCAGCGTCACATCCGGGTCGCGCAGGACTACGCGCGCCGCGAGTCCGTCCCGCTGGCCGACATGGACCTGGCCTACCTGGTCGAGGGCACCCCGGAGTTCGACCGGTACATCGCCGAGCTCCGCTGGGCGCAGCGGTTCGCCCTGCTGAACCGCGAGGAGATGATGGACCGCGTCGTCGCGGCCTTCTCCGACTGGGTCGGCGGGCCGGTGGAGGAACGGGAGCGCATCAACTGCCACCACAACTTCACGGAGAAGGAGCACCACTTCGGCCGTGACGTGTGGCTCTCGCGGAAGGGGGCCATCGACGCGTCCCCGGGCCGTCCCGGGCTCATCCCCGGGTCGATGGGCACGGCCTCCTACGTGGTGGAGGGCCTCGGGAACCCGCTGTCCCTCAACTCGTCCCCGCACGGCGCCGGTCGCGAGTACTCGCGCAACGCCGCCCGCCGCACCTTCACCCGGCAGCAGCTGAACGAGGCGATGCGGGGCATCGAGTGGCGGCACACCGACGCCTTCCTCGACGAGATCCCGCAGGCGTACAAGGACATCGACCGGGTGATGGCGGATGCGGCCGACCTGGTGCGGGTGCGGCACACGCTCCGGCAGATCATCAACGTCAAGGGCGACTGACCGCCGGGCCGATCGTCGCCGGCCCGGGGCATGCGGTAGACACAGGGCATGGGCACACGGCGTCGCTGGTTCTCCGTCGGATCCGGCGCACTGATGGTGGTGCTCGTTCTGCTCGCCGGCCTTCCCGCGGTGCCTGCCGCGGCGGCCGAGGCCCCGCGCACGGAGCTGCGGATGACCGGGCGCATGGTCGACTCCGTGACGGGCGAACCGGTGCGGGGGGCGCGGCTGGAGGTCGAGGAGAACGGCTACCGCATCGTCGGTCCCATCGAATCGGCCGAGGACGGCACGTTCGACGTGTCGTTCCTGCACCGACCGGAACGCTCGATCCATCTGCGACTCCTCGGCGGCGGTCCCGGGGACGACTACGTGCGCCGGGACCTGCCGTACGAGACGATCCCGGCGAGCACGACCGAGAGGATCTTCGGTGACGTCCCGATCGTTCACGGCGGTGTCGTCGAGGGGTTTCTGGTGTCGGACCTCGCCGGAGGCACCACGGCCGTGCGGCAGGGAATCGGCTTCAGCTCCCGCACGGGTGCATCGAGCTTCTCCGAGGTGACGCTTTGGCCCGGTGTACCGGACCACTACCGAGCTGTGCTGCCGCCCGGTGAGTGGATCGTGACGTTCGCCGGTGAGTACGGCCGGTTCTCACCTCTGTACTGGCGGGACGCGACCACGGAGGCGGAGGCGACGCCCATCGCCGTCACCCCGGGCTCCGTGCAGACGGGGGTGAGCGCCGACCTGCAGGTCTCCGGCGTCCTCGCCGGCCGGGTCACCAGCCAGTCGGGCGAGCCCATTTCCGGCGTGAGCGTCTTCGTGCTCCCCGCGGACGATTTCTTCCCCGAGGACGTGGAGGACACGTCGACGGACGAGAACGGCGAGTTCCGGGTGGACAGGGTGCGCCCCGGGAACTACGTCGTGCGATTCGAGGACCGGTCGCCGCAGACCCCTCCCCGGGACCGATTCAGCCCCACCTATCTGGGCAGCACCGACGACCGGCGGGTCACCGCCACCGTGGTGACGCTCACGCCGGGAACCCGCCTCGAGAGTCAGGACGTCGTGATGCGGCGGCTGTCCAGCATCTCGGGCACCCTGACCTACGACGAGACCGTGTTGGGGGGAAGGGTGCGCGCCGTCGAGGTGGACACGGGACTGGTCTATGGCCAGACCGGGGAGGGCCTCGTCGGTGACGGCACCCAGTCCTATACGGTGCGCGACCTTCCCCCGGGCCGGTACCGGGTTCTGTTCCCGGTCAACGGCTCCTACATCCCCTACGGCGGCGGAACCGACCCGGCGTCGGGAACGATCATCGTCATCGAACCGGGCGCGCCTCAGCACCTCCGGGGTGTGGACGGTCGGTGGCCGGTCGGCTCGACGCCACCCGGGCCGCCGACGCTCTCCCGGAGCAACCGGGTGGAGGTGGAGGTCGTGTCCGTCTCCGGTGAGCCGGTGCCGGGCCTCGACGTGTACCTCGAGGACACGCAGAACCGGCGCAGGGATCAGTGGGCGAGGTCCGGCGAGACCGGCACGGCGGTCTTCGCCGTCGAGTCGGACACGTCCTTCCGGGTCCGGATCGTGGACCGGTCCGGGCGGTGTGTGACGGAGTGGCTGGGCGGGACCGGACGCCTCGAGGAGGCCACGGTCTTCCGCGGTCCGGAGGAGGGCGGCGCACTGCTCGAACTCGCCGTCGAGGTGGATCGGGGCGGCACGATGTCCGGCACGATCGCCTTCCCTCGGTCCGAGGATCCTCTCAGGTGGCGGGTGACGGTGCTCGGGCTCGACGGACGTGTCGCGGCCACGTCCTGGGGCTACACGGGCCGGGACGCGGCATCGCTGGACTGGCAGTCCGACCCCGTCCTGCCGGGCGAATATCTCGTCGACGTCGAACTCGAGGGCTACGAGCGCACCCGCCTGACCACGGGACGCGTGCTCGTCGAAGCGGGAGCGGACACGGCGGGGCTCGACGTCGCCTTCGCGGCGGCCCCCGCCCCGACGCCGGGTCCGGACCCGACTCCGACTCCGGATCCGACCCCGACGGCTTCGCCCACGCCACCGGCGCCGGCACCCACGTCCCCGGGACCCGCGCCGACGGCGCCCGTCCCCACCGAGCCCGCGCCCGCCGACCCCGGCCCGGATCCCGCACCGACGGACTCCGCCACGGCAGTCCCGGACCCCGCGGCGTCGGCGGGCCCCGCCGCCACGCCTGCCGCTTCGGACCCGACCGCACCGGCCCCGGCGGGCTCGACGGACCCGCGACAGGGCGAGGGTGAGGAGCTCGCCTTCACGGGCGGCACCGGCAGCCCGGGTGGTGCCCTGCTGCTCGCGCTCGCCGCGCTCGCCGCGGGGTGGGCGCTGCGCCTAGGCGCGCGGCACGGAACCGTGCGGCGGCGCACCTCGGGAGAATGACCGGGACGGCATTCACGCCGCCGGAGTGACGGCCCGCGCGCTGACGGCCCGCGCAGACTGCCCGCGCTGGCGCGGGACCCGCCCGCCGCGTTGGATAGGGTGCGAGGGTGCTAGCCATCCTCATCGCCGCCGTACTGTGGGGCACGACGGGCACCGCGGCGAGCTTCCTGCCGGCCGGCGTGCCGCCGGTGGCCACCGGTGCGGCCACGATGTCGATCGGCGGGCTGCTGCTGTTCGCGGTCAGCCCGCGGGCGTCCTGCGCGGCACTGCGCGACGCGGGTACCCGCCGCTGGCTGCTCGCGGGCGGCGCGTGTGTGGTGGCATACCCGCTGGCGTTCTACAGTTCCATGGCCCTCGCCGGGGTCGCGGTCGGCAACGTCGTCTCGCTGGGGGCTGCGCCCGTCTTCGCGGCCGTGCTCGAGCGGGTGATCGAGGGACATCGGCTGCGGCCGATCTGGTGGGTGACGACCGGTCTCGCGGTGGCCGGGATCGTGCTGCTCGCCGCGGCGGGACCGGCCCACGCCAGCACCGGGGGAGCGGGCGGCGCGGCCGACACCGCGTCCGGGCTGGCGCTCGGTCTCGTCGCCGGCGCGAGCTACGCCGGCTACACGTACTGCTCCCGCCGCGCCATGGAGCGCGGCTGCGGCTCGCGTGCCGCCATGGGGGCGGTGTTCGGTGTGGGTGCGGCGCTGCTCCTGCCCGTGCTGATCGCCACCGGCGCGCCGCTCACCTCGTCCGTACCGGCCCTCGGCATCGCGGGCTACCTTGCGCTCGGCCCGATGTTCCTCGCCTACCTCCTGTTCGGCGCCGGGCTGCGGCACGTGCCGAGCAGCACCGCGACGACCCTCACCCTGCTCGAGCCCGTGGTCGCGACGATGCTGGCCGTGCTGGTCGTGGGGGAGCGGCTGGCCGCGCCCGGCTGGGCGGGCATCGCGCTCATCGGCATCGCGCTCGCACTCCTCACCGCCCGCGGCGCCGCACGGTCGCGCGTGCGCGAGGGCTGGGCGCGGTCCGCCGCGAAGTAGGCTGGTGCGGTGCCGTACACCCTCGCCGACGTGAATGACGCCATCGAGTCGCTGTGGCCGATGGGCGGCGCGTCCGCGTGGGATGCGCCCGGCCTGCTCGTGGGGGATCCCCGGTCCGCCGTGTCGTCCGTGCACCTTGCGGTCGACGCCGTCGCGGAGACGGTGGCCGAGGCGATCGAGGCGGGCGCGGACCTGCTGCTCGTGCACCATCCGCTCCTGCTGCGCGGCGTGACCTCCGTCGCCGAGGACCGCTACAAGGGCACCATCATCGCCGCACTCATCCGCGCGGACTGCGCGCTCGTCGCCGCACACACCAACGCCGACGTCGTGGAGCAGGGCACGTCCGGCGTGCTCGCCGATCTGCTCGGGTTGCGCGAGCAGCGCCCGATCGAGCCGCAGGGCGAGCCCGGCCAGGGCATCGGGCGGGTGGGCGCGCTCCCCGCGCCGACGACGCTCGGCAGGCTGGCCGCCGAGCTGGCGCACATCCTGCCCGCGACCGCCACCGGGGTGCGGGTGTCCGGCGACTACGAGGCGCCCGTCTCGACAGTCGCGCTCTGCGGCGGCGCGGGCGACTCGCTGCTCTCCGCTCCCGCCGTGACCGCCGCGGACGTCTACATCACCTCCGACCTCCGCCACCACCCGGCCTCCGAGGCGCGCGAGGCCGCGCTGCACGGGGGCGGCACGCCCTACCTCATCGACGTCTCGCACTGGGCGAGCGAGTGGCTGTGGCTGGATGCCGCGGCGGCCGCCCTGCGGAACGCCCTGCCCGAGCTGACCGTCACCGTCAGCGAACTGCGCACCGACCCGTGGGACTTCGTCGTCACCCAGTGACCGACCCCCACCGCACCCGAGAGACCAGGAGACCATGAAAGCGACGCCCGAGACCCAGAAGGAGCTGCTCCGGCTGCAGAGCATGGACACCCGGCTGCAGCAGCTGGACCATGCGGCCCGGACGCTGCCCGAGCGGAAGGCCATCGCCGCGCTCGAGGCGCAGCTGTCGCCCATCCGGCAGCGCCTCGCGGTGCGCACGGGAGCCCTCGAGGACGCCCGCACGGAACTGAAGCGCATCGAGTCCGACGTCGCCGTCGTCGAGGCGCGCATCGCCCGCGACCAGCAGCGGGTCGCCGCGACGAGCTCGATGAAGGACGTGCAGGCTCTCGAGCAGGAACTCGCCTCCCTGCGCAAGCGACGCAGCGACCTCGAGGACATCGAGCTCACCGTGATGGAGCGCGTCGAGGAGCTGGAGGCCGAGCACGCCGAGACGGTCGCGGAGCAGGACGCCGTGAACGCGCAGCTCGCCGAGGCCGCCGCCGCCCGGGACGCCGCCCTCGCCCGCCTGCGCGCGGACCGCGACGAGGTGGCGGGTGAGCGGAGCCGGCTCTCCGACGCGTTCTCCCGCGAACTGCTCGAGCTGTACGAGCGCCAGCGCGCCCGCTACGGGATCGGTGCCGCGCTCCTGCGCGGCGGGGTGTCCCTCGCGAGCAACGTGCGGCTCACCGGATCCGACCTCGAGGCTGTACGCCGCGCCGCGCCGGACGACGTGGTGATCTGCCCGGACAGCAGCGCGATCCTCGTGCGGACGGAGGAGTCCGGCCTCTGATCCGCGGGCCGGTAGAATCGATCCCAAGCGAATGGGTCGGCAAGACGGTCGCGTCGCCCGGCAGGTCCGCAAGGACACCGCGGGCGCCGAGGAACGTCCGGGCTCCACAGAGCAGGGCGGTGGGTAACACCCACCCGGGGCAACCCGCGAGACAGTGCCACAGAGAACAGACCGCCCGCCGCCTCGGCGACGGGTAAGGGTGAAACGGTGGTGTAAGAGACCACCAGCGGCCAGGGCGACCTGGCCGGCTCGGTAAACCTCGCCCGGAGCAAGGTCAGACAGAAGACGTTGAGGCTGCTCGCCGAGTCTTCGGGTAGACCGCTAGAGGGCTGCGGCAACGCATCCCGTAGATAGATGGCCGTCCACGGCACTCGCGAGAGTGCCCGGACAGAACCCGGCGTATCAGTCGGCCCATTCGCCCCTGCTACTCGGTCTCGCCCCCCCTCCTGCGAGAGGGGGGCGAGACGGTCAGCGGTCCTCGGTCTTCGCGAGCAGGTCGCCCGTCGTGCGGTCGCCCGTGTTCCTGGCCGCGTGAGCCGCGAGCGCGGCAGCCCCGAGGATGCCGGCGTTGTTCCGCAGCGCGGCGGGCACGATCGGCGTGCGCAACTGCAGCAGCGGCAGGAACTGCTTGTGGTGCTTCGACACCCCGCCGCCGACGATGAACAGGTCCGGCCACAACAGCTTCTCGACCTGGGAGTAGAAGGCCTGCAGGCGCACGGCCCAGCGGGTCCAGCTGAGCTTGCTGCGCTCCTTGGCAGCGAACGACGCGCGCTTCTCGAAGTCCCGGCGTCCGCCGATGTCCATGTGCCCGAGCTCGGAGTTCGGCACGAGGATGCCGTCGTAGATGAGGGCGGAGCCGATGCCCGTGCCGAGCGTCGTCATGATGACGAGGCCTTTCACGTCCTTCGCCGCGCCGAAGTGCGCCTCGGCGACGCCGGCGGCATCCGCGTCGTTGACGAAGGTGATGTCGACGCCCAGGTGCTCCTCGAACAGCTTCTCCGCCTCGAGCCCGATCCAGTTCTTCGACACGTTGGCCGCGGACATCGTGCGCCCGTGCTCGACGACGGCCGGGAAGCAGACCCCGACCGGGGTGCCCGCGGGCACGTCGCCGAGCTCGGCGATGAGCTCCTTGACGGTCGAGACGATGTCGTCGGGCTCGCCGCCCTCGGGGGTGGCCTTCTTGATGCGTTCCGTCAGCAGCTCACCGGAGAGGACGTCGACGATGGCGCCCTTGATGCCGGTACCACCGATGTCGATTCCGATTGCCGTCGTGGCTGGCTCAGTCATGAGTAGACCCTACCGAGGAAGAAGACGGGGCCTAATCTTGACCCCATGAGCGACAAGGAAGACACGCAGTTCTGGTACAACTCCCGCACCGGCGCAGTGGAGCAGGGCGCGGTCTCTCCCGCGCCGGACCGGATCGGCCCCTTCGCCACCCGTGAGGAGGCGGCTCACGCCATGGACACCGTGCGTGAGCGCTCGGCCCGCTGGGCGGCCGAGGAGGCGCGCAACGACAACTGGCGCGACTGACCCGATCCGCCGAGGCCCCTGCAGCCCCTGCCGGTTCCTGCCGGTCCCGAATTCAGGCTGTGCTGCGACACGCCGCGTTTCGAGGCCGCCAGATGCGGCGTGTCGCAGCTGAACCTGAATTCGGAACAGTGCGACCGGGAACGCTTGGGCCCTAGGAGTAGGACTCCTCCGAGTTCGGGTAGCTGCCGGAGTCGACGTCGGCCCGGAAGGCGGTCACCGCGCCGGTGAGCACGCCGCGCAGGTCCGCGTACTGCCGCACGAACTTGGGGATGCGGCCGGCGGTGAAGCCCGCGAAGTCGGTCCAGACCAGCAGCTGACCGTCCACGTCCGGCCCGGCGCCCACGCCGATCGTCGGGATGTGCAACGCGGCCGTCACCTTGGCGGCGGCATCCGCGGGCACCATCTCGAGCACCACCGCGAACGCGCCGGCCTGCTCCACGGCGTGCGCGTCGGCCATGAGCTGCTCGAAGCCGGCGCCCCGGCCCTGGATCATGTGGCCGCCCAGTCCGTGCTCGCTCTGCGGGGTGAAGCCGATATGCGCCATCACCGGGATGCCGGCCTCGACGATGCGCCGGATCTGCTCCGCGCTGCGCGTGCCGCCCTCGAGCTTCACGGCGTGCGCCTGCGCCTCCTTCATGAAGCGGAACGCGGTGTGCAGCGCCTCCTCCGGACCGGACTCGTAGGAGCCGAACGGCATGTCCGCGACGACGAACGCGCGCCGGACGGTCGTCGCGACGGCGCGGGCGAGCGGGATCAGCTCGTCGATGGTCACGGGCACGGTCGTCTCGTAGCCGAGCACCGCGTTGCCCGCGGAGTCGCCGACGAGCAGGAAGTCGATGCCGGCCTCGTCGAAGATGCCGGCCGTCAGCGTGTCGTAGCTGGTGAGCCCGGTGATCTTGATGCCCTGCTCCTTCGCGCTCTGGAAGTGGCGGGTGCGCACGCGCTTGATGACCGGCTGCTCAGGCATGGCGCCAGTCTATTGCCGCGCCCCCGCGCGGGTCCGGGCGCCACCGACCGCCACGGGTGGCCGCGGCATCGGAAGCGGTGGGCTAACCACTAGCCTGGGTGGGGGGACAGAAAGGGTAGGAATGGACAAGCAGCGGGACTTCGTTCTTCGCACGATCGAGGAGCGCGGGATCAAGTTCATCCGCCTCTGGTTCACCGACGTCACGGGCACCCTCAAGTCGGTGGCGATCGCCCCGGCCGAGGTCGAGGGAGCGTTCAGCGAGGGCCTGGGCTTCGACGGTTCTGCCATCGAGGGCCTGACCCGCTCGTTCGAGGCGGACATGCTCGCGCACCCGGACCCGACGACCTTCCAGATCCTGCCGTGGCGCGGCGAGATCGACCCGACCGCGCGCATGTTCTGCGACATCACGACGCCGGACGGCCAGCCCGCGGTGGCCGACCCGCGCAATGTGCTGAAGCGCACGCTCGCGAAGGCCGCCGACCGCGGCTTCACCTTCTATACGCACCCGGAGATCGAGTTCTACCTGCTCAAGTCCTCGCGCTTCGGCGCCGAGGGCCCGCAGCCGGTCGACTCGGCCGGGTACTTCGACAACGTGCCCGGTGGCACGGCGCACGACTTCCGCCGCCGCTCCGTGCGGATGCTCGAGGACCTCGGCATCTCGGTGGAGTTCAGCCACCACGAGGCGGGCCCCGGTCAGAACGAGATCGACCTCCGCTACGCCGACGCGCTGACGACCGCGGACAACATCATGACCTTCCGCACCGTGGTGAAGGAGGTGGCCATCGAGCAGGGCGTCTACGCGACGTTCATGCCGAAGCCGTTCTCCGACAAGCCCGGCAGCGGCATGCACACCCACATGTCCCTGTTCGAGGGCGACACGAACGCGTTCTACGAGGCGGGGGCGCAGTACCAGCTCTCGAAGATCGGCCGCCAGTTCATCGCCGGCCTCCTGCGCCACGCACCCGAGATCACGGCGGTCACGAACCAGTTCGTGAACTCCTACAAGCGCCTCTGGGGCGGCGGCGAGGCCCCGAGCTTCGTCACCTGGGGCCACAACAACCGCTCCGCGCTCGTGCGGGTGCCGCTCTACAAGCCCAACAAGGGCCAGAGCTCGCGGGTCGAGTACCGCGCGATGGACTCCGCCGCGAACCCGTACCTCTCGTTCTCGCTGCTGCTCGCGGCAGGCCTGAAGGGCATCGAGGAGGGCTACGACCTCCCCGCCGAGGCCGAGGACAACGTGTGGACGCTCAGCGACTCGGAGCGCCGCGCGCTCGGCTACAACCCGCTGCCCGCGAGCCTCGATCACGCCGTGCAGATCATGGAGGAGTCCGAGCTGGTCGCGGAGACGCTGGGGGAGCAGGTGTTCAACTACGTGCTGCTCAACAAGCGGCAGGAGTGGCGCGACTACCGCGCCCAGGTGACGCCGTTCGAACTGCGCTCGAACCTCGAGATGCTCTGACGGCCCCGTTCCGAGCACGGTGATGCGGCGCGACTCCACGGGGCTCAGTGAGCTCGCGAAAGCCGGCTTCGCCGATCTGAGTGGCGCCCGCGAGGCGCTGGGCGAGGCGGCAGCCCTGTCCGGGCTGCCGATGGAGGACCTCCTCCCGCTCCTCGCCCGGGCGGCGGACCCGGACGGCGCCCTGCGCGCCCTGTCGGCGATGCTCCGGGCGCGCGACGAGCCCGTCCGCGCGCTCCTGGGCGACGACGAGGCCGCCCGGCGGCTGGTGTCGGTGCTGGGTGCGTCGAGCGGACTCGCCGACTTCCTGCAGCGTCATCCCGACGAGCTGGCCGCACTGGCCGAGCCGCTCGAGGGCCTGCCCGACGGGGCGATGCTGCGGGCCGACCTGCTCGAGTCGGTCGGCGCCGTGGACGGCTTCGCGACGCTCACCGACGACGCGGGGCGGAAGGCGCTCCGGGTCCGGTACCGCAGGCACCTGACCCGGCTGGCCGCCTACGACCTGTCCCGGCCCGAGCCGCTGGCCGCCGTGGCCGACGTGACCGCCTTCCTCGCCGACCTCGCCGGCGCCGCGCTCGACGCGGCCCTCGCCGTCGCCCGCGCCCAGGTCTCCGCCGGCGGACGCGGGCCCGGGCGGTTCTCCCGCGAGGAGGTCGAGGGCACGCTGTTCGCGATCATCGGCATGGGCAAGGCGGGCGCCCGCGAGCTCAACTACGTGAGCGACGTCGACGTGATCTTCGTGGCCGAGCCCGCGGAGGGCAGCGACCTCGGCACCGGCAGGGCGATCGAGGTCGCGACGCGGCTGGCGGTGCTCACCATGCGCGGCATCGACGAGCCCGGCATCGAGCCGGGGCTCTGGGAGGTGGACGCGAACCTGCGGCCCGAGGGCAAGGCCGGTGCGCTCGTGCGCACGCTCGAGTCGCACCTCACCTACTACGACCGCTGGGCCAAGGGGTGGGAGTTCCAGGCGCTGCTCAAGGCCCGGCCCCTGGCCGGGGACCCCGGCCTCGGCGCCCGCTACGTCGCGGGCGTCGCGCCCCGCGTGTGGAGCAGCGCGAGCCGAGAGAACTTCGTCGAGTCCGTGCAGCAGATGCGTGGCCGCGTCACCGAGAACATCCCGCCGTCGGACGTCGACATCCAGCTGAAGCTCGGGCCCGGGGGACTCCGCGACGTGGAGTTCACCGTGCAGCTGCTGCAGCTCGTGCACGGCCAGAACGATGACGCCGTGCGGCAGGCGGGCACCCTCCGGGCGCTGGACGCCCTGGCCGAGCAGGGCTACATCGGACGGCGCGAGGCGGCGGAGTTCGCGGAGGAGTACCGCTTCCTCCGGCTGCTCGAGCACCGGCTCCAGCTGCAGCGACTCCGGCGCACCCATCTCATGCCGCGAGACGAGAACGACCTGCGCATCCTCGCCCGCGCGACCGGACTCGCGACGGGCGCCGCCGAGCTGACTCAGCGCTGGGGCGCGACCAAGACCGCCGTGCGCTCCCTGCACGAGCGCCTGTTCTACCGCCCGCTGCTCGCGGCGGTCGCCCAGCTGCCCGAGGAGGACTTCGCCCTCACCAGCGCGCAGGCCGCCGCCCGGCTCGCCGCCATCGGCTTCACCGACGCCCGCGGCGCCCTCGCCCACATCGGCGCCCTCACCCAGGGCGTGTCGCGGCGCGCGACGATCCAGCGCAACCTGTTGCCGATCATGCTGCAGTGGTTCGCCGACGGCGCGGATCCCGACCACGGGCTGCTCACGTTCCGCCGGCTGAGCGAGGCGCTCGGGGACCGCAGCTGGTTCCTCCGCATGCTCCGCGACTCGTCCGGCGCCGCGCACCGGCTCACCCAGGTGCTCTCGGGGTCGCGCTTCGTCGGCGACCTGCTCGAGCGCATCCCCGAGGCTGCGGCGTGGTTCGACGAGGACGAGGAGCTCCGCCCGCGGCCCTGGCGGGCGCTCGAGGAGGAGGCGGTGGCCACCGTCAACCGGCACGGCACCCTGGAGGCCGCGGCGACGGCGCTGCGCACCGCCCGCCGCCGGGAGGTGCTGCGGCTCGCCATCAGCGGGATCATCGGCATGATCACCATCGAGGAGCTCGGCCGCGGCCTGTCCGACATCACGACGGCGATCCTGCGCGGCCTGGTGCGCGGGATCCGGCGCGAGGACGGGCCGTGGCCGGAGTTCGCGATCATCGCCATGGGCCGCTACGGGGGAGGGGAACTGGGCTTCGGCTCGGACGCCGACGTCATGTACGTGTACCGGCCCATCGCCGGCATGGACCCCGATCTCGCCAACCGGCGCGCACAGTTCATCGTCTCGGAGCTGAACCGCCTCACCGAGGACAACCGCCTACCGCTCGACCTCGATGCCGGGCTCCGGCCGGAGGGCAAGAACGGTCCCGTGGTCCGGTCGCTCGCCTCGTACCGGGCGTACTACGAGCGCTGGTCGCTGACCTGGGAGGCGCAGGCGCTGCTCCGCGCCCGGGGCGTCGTGGGCGACCTCGGCCTCGTGAACGACTTCATGGAGCTCGCGAACTCCTACCGTTACCCGGCCCAGGTGGCGGAGGCCGACCTGCGCGAGATCAAGCGCATCAAGGCGCGGGTGGAGAACGAGAGGCTGCCGCAGGGCGCCGATCCCGCGCGGCACCTCAAGCTCGGCCGGGGCTCCCTGAGCGACGTCGAGTGGTTCGTGCAGCTGCTCCAGCTCGAGCACGCCCACCGGGTGCCCGGGCTGCGCACGACGTCGACGCTCGGGGCGCTCGACGCGGCGGTGGGCGCCGACCTCGTGCCCGCCGCGGATGCCGCACGCCTGCGCGCCGCGTGGATCTTCGCCTCCCGGGCGCGCTCGGCGATGACGCTGTGGAGCAACCGCACGGCCGACGTGCTGCCCACGGACCGGCAGCAGCTCGACGGCATCGCGCGCCTGATGGCGTACCCGCCGCGGTCCGCGACCCAGCTCGAGGAGGACTACCTCGGAGTCACCCGCCGCGCCCGGGCCGTCTTCGAGCGCGGCTTCTACGGCCACCAGGACCGCCCCACTCCCACCGCGGTCTAGCGGCCCCGTCTGCACCCCGCACCAGCGGATGCCCGCGGGACGTACCCGGAAGCAGGGACCGTACCCTTCGACAGGCTCAGGGACCGTGACGGAACAAGAAAGGGCCCCGCCGCGCGAACGCGGCGGGGCCCTCTCCCGGAACGGCTACGGACTAGACGCCGTAGTAGAGCTCGAACTCGAACGGGTGCGGGCGCTGCGCGAGGGGCTTGATCTCCTTCTCGCGCTTGTACTCGATCCACGTCTCGATGAGGTCCTCGGTGAACACGTTGCCCGCCGTGAGGAACTCGTGGTCGGCCTCGAGCGCGGCAAGCGCGCCCTCGAGCGACGACGGAACCTGGGGGATGTTCTTGGCCTCCTCGGGCGGCAGCTCGTAGAGGTCCTTGTCCACGGGCTCGTGCGGCTCGATGCGGTTGCGGATGCCGTCGAGGCCGGCCATCAGCTGCGCCGCGAAGGCGAGGTACGGGTTGCCGGAGGCGTCGGGCGCGCGGAACTCGATGCGCTTGGCCTTCGGGTTGGTGCCCGTGATCGGGATGCGGATCGAGGCGGAGCGGTTGCCGGCCGAGTAGACCAGGTTGACGGGAGCCTCGAAACCGGGGACCAGGCGGTGGTACGAGTTCACCGTCGGGTTCGTGAAGGCGAGCACGGCGGGCGCGTGCTTGAGCAGGCCGCCGATGTACCAGCGGGCGAGGTCGGACAGGCCGCCGTAGCCGGCCTCGTCGTAGAACAGCGGCTTGCCGTCGTTCCAGAGCGACTGGTGGGTGTGCATGCCCGAGCCGTTGTCGCCGAACAGGGGCTTCGGCATGAACGTCGCCGTCTTGCCCCACTGGTCGGCGGTGTTCTTGACGATGTACTTGAACTTGAGGATGTCGTCGGCCGCGTGCACCATCGTGTCGAAGCGGTAGTTGATCTCGGCCTGGCCGCCGGTGCCCACCTCGTGGTGAGCGCGCTCGAGGATCAGGCCCGCCTCGATCAGCTTCAGGCTGATGTCGTCGCGCAGGTCGGCCTGCTTGTCTACGGGGCTGACGGGGAAGTAGCCGCCCTTGTAGGGGGTCTTGTTGGCGAGGTTGCCGCCCTCCTCCTCGCGGCCGGAGTTCCAGGCACCCTCCTCGGAGTCGACGGAGTAGAAGCTGCGGTGCTGGTTCACCTCGTAGCGCACGTCGTCGAAGATGTAGAACTCGGCCTCGGGGGCGAAGAACGCGGTGTCGGCGATGCCGGTGGAGGCGAGGTACTTCTCAGCCTTCTTGGCCACCTGACGCGGGTCGCGGCCGTAGATCTCGCCGTTCCGCGGGTTGTAGATGTCGAACACCATGATGAGCGTGCGCTCGGCGCGGAAGGGGTCGATGTACGCGGTGGTGACATCAGGGATCAGCTGCATGTCGGACTCGTGGATCGAGGCGAAACCCCGGATGGAAGACCCGTCGAAGAGCTGGCCGACGGAGAAGAACTCCTCGTCGACCGTCGAAGCGGGAATGTTGAAGTGCTGCTGAACACCGGGGAGGTCGGTGAATCGGATATCAAGGAACTTGACGTCGGTGTCCTTGATGAACGCGAGCACCTCGGATGAATCACTGAACATGTGATGAGCTCCAAAGGGGTTGTAGAACGAGGCGACTGTCGTACACAGCCGGATCCGACCCTACCGAGGCCCGGTTACCCCGTTCTTTCCCTCATGTTTCCGCCATGTTACGAGCGGCGTGCCGATCTAGACTCGCCTGGTGCCCGAAGCGACCCCGTCCTCAGTCCCGCACGGCGATCCCGCCGGCAATCTCTGGCCCGGCTGGCGCCTCGGTCTGCCGCAGGAGGGCCGGGGTTCGGTGGCCCGGGCCGGGCGCCGCATCGCGGCCATCTCGATCGACCTGCTGCTCTGCGCGATCATCTCGTGGGTGTTCTTCTTCGGGGTCGAGTTCGCCTCGCTCGCGATCTTTGCGGCTGAGCAGATCGTGCTCCTGATCACCCTCGGCGGCGGCGTCGGTCACCTCCTGCTCGGCATGCGGCTGGTCACCCTGCAGGGCGAGCACTGCGGCGTCTGGCGCCCGATCCTGCGCACGGCCCTGCTCTGCCTGCTGATCCCCGCCCTGATCTGGAACAGCGACCAGCGCGGCCTGCACGACGTCTTCTCCGGCACGGTGCTGGTCCGCCGCTAGTCCCGCCGCTGGTCGCCGCCGGCTTCCGGCGTGCCGGGGGACCGGTCGCGGGATCGGACGGCGGGAACGGCCGCGCTACTCGCCGCAGCCGAGGAACAGCAGCTCGGCCCGCCTGCCCGGGAACGCGACCACCACGGGCACGCCCGCCCGCAGCCCGCTCAGCTCCCGCGTCTCGGTCGTCGGCTCACCGGATCCGGTCGGCGTCACCTCGAAGCGCGCAGATGCGCTGATGCAGTCCTCGGGTGTCGTGAGGTCGAGGACGACGCAGGCTCCGCTGCCGGCGCAGCCTGCGCGGTCGGCGAGTGGATCGGTGACGGCGGTGACGACCGTCTCGGCCGTCAGGTCGCGCTCGGCCGCACCGAGGAGGTCGATGCGCCAGGCGTCCTGCCAGCTCACGACCGACACGAGCACGAGCGCGAGCGCGATGACCGTGGCGATGGACGATCCCATGCCGTGCCGCTTCTTGCGGCCCGGGCCCTGATAGACGTAGGCGACGCGGGGCGCCGGCGCGTCGGTCGGGTCGCCGGAGCCGGGGTCCGGGATCGTGTCGCCGGAGCGGGCCTCCGTACCGGCCGAGGTGCCGGCCGATGCGGCGCGAGCATCACGCGCCGCCTCACCGGGGGCGGGGGCCGAGAGCAGGAGGTCGCGGGCGGTGGTGAGCTGGATGAAGCGCTCGTTCGCGGCCCGGACGGCCTCGGGGGTGGGATCGGGCAGCAGATCTGGGTGGGTGAGCCTCGCGTTGCGCGAGAAGGCGTGCAGGATGTCCGAGCGTGAGGCGACATCGCCCAGCCCGAGGAGTGCAGCCGCCTGCTCGCGCGTCATGGCACGGCTCGCGGGTCAGATCACCGCGGTCGCTGGGCGCGGACCTTGAACGGATCGACGCCCTTGGGGATGGGCATCGAGCTCTGTCCGAGGCTGTCCAGACGATTGCTGACGGCGAGGATCTCGGTCTTCGTGAGCGTCTTCTTGAAGCGACGCAGCGACCCGGCGAGCTTGTGCAGCTCGACGGAGTCCGGGTCGGGGCCGACGGTCACGAAGCCGACGGGAACATTGGGGAGCACGCGCTGCACCTTACGCCGCTCGTCTTCGAGCATCCGCTTGGTGCGGTTCTTGGGTCCCTCGCCGATCAGCACGACGCCACCACGACCCACGGCGCGGTAGACCGCGTCCTGGGTGCGGCCGTTGACCGCGACGGGCATCTCGCTGCCGCGCCAGCCGCGCTTGAGCGAGCTGCGCAGCACGACGCCCACGGCGCCCGGCTGGCCCTTGAGCTGCGAGTACGCCGCCTTCTCCGCCTTGCGGCCGAGGATGATGAGGAACAGCAGCATGCCGGCGAGGATGCCGGTGATGATGTAGAGGATGATCGCGAGCACGCCGCCGCCGACGAAAATCGACAGCAGCACGGCGACGATGATCGGGCCGAAGAAGCCGAGGGCCATCCACCAGACCGACGACTTGTCGTAGCGGCGGGTCATCTGGAAGACCTGCAGCATCTGCTTGATGCGGCCGGGTTCCTTGGCGGGAGAGGCGGGGGAGGCTTGGGCACGTGCCATGGCTCCAGGATACCGGTCGGCGACGGCGCCTCGGACCGGATACCCGGGACCCGGATGCGCCCGCCTCTCGCTCCCACCCGGCGGTCGAGGCGGTGGGTGCACGACCGGAGGCGGACGCCGCCGACCGGCCGCGACCTCCCGCTTGACTGCTGCTATGAGGGGTGTGCGACGGAGGCGGCGAGCGGGGTCCGACGACGGTGCGGGAGGGCGCAGTCCCGCCGAGACGCTGGTCGAGCTGGCGGGTCGACCGCTCCCCGGGCCGCCGCACGACCCCTTCCGGCTGAGCGATGACGACGACCACCTGATCGGCGGCTACCGCGTCCTGCGACTGCTCGGTCGCGGCAGCCGGGCCGACGTCTACCTCGGCCGCCTCCCCGCGTGGGCCGCGCCTGCCGCGGCGACGACGACGACAGCATTCGCGACCGCCGACGCCGGGTCCGGTGCCGACCTGGATCCCGACGCCTTCGGTCTTCCCGCGGAGGTGGCGCTCAAGGTGTTCCCTCGAGACACGGACCCGGGGAGCATCGACCGTGAACTGGCCGCCCTGTCCGCGGCGGTGTCACCGCACGTGGTCCGCCTCCTGGACGTCGCGCGTCTGGCCGACGGTCCGGTGTGCCTGCTGCTCGGGCGGTGCGACGGCGGCTCGCTGTCCGCCCTGCTCGACGAACGCCGCAGCATCCGGGCGGGCGAGGCGGTGACCGTGCTCGCGCCGGTTCTGGAGGGCCTGGCGAGCATGCACCGCGCCGGCTTCACCCACGGCGGGCTGCGCCTGTCGTCCGTGCTGTTCGACGGGACAGGCGCACCGGTGCTCACGGGCTGGGGCCACGGCGTCGGGCTGCTGGACGACCGGGGGAGACCGCCCGGTCCGGGGCGCCTCGCGGCGACGCCGGCCGTGGTCGCCGATCTGCGCCGATTCGCCATGGTTGCCGATGCCGTGCTCGCCCGCGTCGAGGGTGGCGCACGCCTCGCCGCGGCGCTGCGAGCGGAGACCGAGCGAGGGAGCGCGGACACCGCGGAGCGGTTGGCCGACGCCCTGTTCGACTTCGCCGAGCCCCTCCCGGTCGCCCTGGCGCCTCCCGGCGGCGCAGGCCCGTCCACGTCCGGTCGATCCGGCGCAGTACTGGCGGCCGAAGAGAGACAGGGACGCACCACGGGGCGGCACAGAAGCGTCACCGCCGGCGTGCCGGATGGGCACCCGCGGGACGCGCTCGCGCGCATCCGAGCGGGGTCGCGCAGGGTGCGGCGCCCCGTATGGGTGGCCGCCGGTCTGGCCGTCGCGGCCGCCGTCCTCACGGCAGCCCTCTTGCTGATGGACGCGGCGCCGGCTGCGGAGTCGCCGGACGGGCCGGTGTCGCTGCCCGCCTCCGCGGCGGCCTCGACCCCGGCTCCGGCCGCTCCTGCACCGGAGGTCACAGAGTCGGCGGACGCCGTGGCGCTACAGGCTGCGATCGCGGGCGACGACCCCGTGGCAGCGGCGGCCGGGCTGCTCCGGCTGCGGGCCGAGTGCATCCGGCTCCGATCGGCGGCGTGCCTGGACGGCGTCGACCAGCCCGGGTCCGTCGCCCTTTCGGCCGACCTCGCGGAGGTGGAGCGTGCGGGCGGACCGCACGCAGCCGTCGGGGACGGCATCACCGCAGGTCCGGCGCCCGGAGCACCCGAACCTTCCGGCCCTCCCGGCCCTCCCGGCCATTCCGAAGGGGATCCACCGGTCCTGGTCGAGCGGATGGGCGGCACCGCCATCGTGGCCGTTCCCGCCGCGCTGCTCGGCGCTGCAGGCCCGGATACGCCGACGGCCTCGCTCCTGATGATCAGGAGCGAGGCCGGGTGGCGCATTCGCGACGTGCTGTGAGACCGGGCGAACCGGGCTCTCGCATCAGGGCGGGGTGCTAGATGCCCAGGTCGGCGGTGAAGTCGCCCGCCTCGAGGCGGTTCTTGACCTGCACGAGGAAGCGGGCCGCGTCGGCGCCGTCCACGATGCGGTGGTCGTAGGAGAGGGCCAGGTACACCATGGAGCGCACGGCGATCGCGTCGACGCCGCCCTGCGAGATCACGACGGGGCGCTTGACGACCGTACCGGTGCCGAGGATGGCGACCTGCGGCAGGAAGACGACGGGCGTGTCGAACAGCGCGCCGCGCGACCCGGTGTTGGTCAGCGTGAAGGTACCGCCGGCGAGCTCGTCCGGGGTGAGCTTGTTGTCCCGGGTGCGGGCCGCGAGGTCCGCGATCTCCTTGGCGAAGTCGGCGAGGTTCTTGTCGCCCGCGTTCTTCACCACGGGGGTCAGCAGGCCGCGCTCGGTGTCGACCGCGATGCTGATGTTCTCGTGGTCGGGGTAGACGATGCTGCTGTTCTCGACGTCGATCGTCGCGTTCACGATGGGGTACGACTTCAGCGCCTCCGTCGCCGCGAGGGCGAAGAACGGCAGGAACGACAGCTTAGAGCCGGTCTCCTTGGCGAAGCGGTCCTTGACCAAGGTGCGGAACTCCGCGACCTTCGTCACGTCCACCTCGACGACTGAGGTGAGCTGCGCCGACGCCTGCATGGACTTGACCGCGCGGTCCGCCACGACCTTGCGCAGGCGGGACATCTTGACGGTCGTTCCGCGCAGCGGCGAGATCTCGACGACGGCGGGCTTCGCGGTCGCGGGAGCCACCTCGGCGGGGGCGGAGGCCTTCTCGGCCGCGGCCAGCACGTCCTCCTTGCGGATGCGGCCACCGACACCGGTGCCGGAAATGCCGGAGAGGTCGACGCCCTTCTCGTTGGCGAGCTTGCGCACGAGCGGGGTCACGTAGCCGGCATTCGAGCCACCGGATGCGGCCTCAGCGGGGGCGGCGGGCGCGGGCGCTGCTGCGGGCGCGGGGGGAGCGGAGGGCGCGGCCGGAGCGGCGGGCATGGGCTGCTCGGCGGCGGCGGGCTGCTCCTGCTCGGCGGCGGGTGCCGGCTCGGGCTCGGCCGGGGCGGGCACCGGATCGCCGGGCTCCGCGTAGTTGGAGGGCACGACAGCCTCTTCCGGCTGCTCCTCGGCGGCGGGCGTCTCCTGAGCGGGCGTCTCCTCCGCGGCGGGCGCGGGCTCCTCCGCGGGTGCGGGCTCCTCCGTGGGTGCGGGCTCCTCGGCAGCGGGCTCCGCCGCGGCGGGCTCCTCGGCGGCAGGCGCCGCACCGGCGTCGCTCGCGCCGGATCCGTCACCGATGCGCACGAGGGCGGTGCCGACCTCGACGGTCTCGTCCTCCTGCACGAGGATCTCCTCGACCACGCCCGCAACAGGCGACGGGATCTCGGTGTCCACCTTGTCCGTCGACACCTCGAGCAGGGGCTCGTCGACCTCGACGGAGTCGCCCACGTTCTTCAGCCAGCGGGTGACCGTACCCTCGGTGACACTCTCGCCGAGTGCGGGAAGGTTGACGGATTCGCTCATTGGTTATGTCTCCTCTAGCCGCGTCGTGCGCGACTGTCGTTCCTGTTGGGTCCGTGCCGACTTCTGGATTACAGCGCGTGCAGGGGGAAGCCGGACAGCGCGAGGTGCGCCTCGCCCAGCGTCTCGTTCTGGGTGGGGTGGGCGTGGATGAGGCCGGCGACGTCCTCGGGGTACGCCTCCCAGTTCACGATGAGCTGCGCCTCGCCGATCTGCTCGCCCATGCGGGCGCCGATCATGTGGACTCCCACGACGGGGCCGTCGTTGACCCGGACGACCTTCACGAAGCCGGCCGTGCCGATGATGGAGCTGCGGGCGTTGCCACCGAGGTTGTACTCGTAGGTGGAGACCTTGTCGGCGCCGTACTTCGCGGCGGCCTTGGCCTCGGTGTAGCCGACGGAGGCGATCTCCGGGTCGCAGTAGGTGACCTTGGGGATGTTGACGTCCTCGACGATCTGCGGGTTGTGCCCCGCGATCTCCTCGGCGACGAAGATGCCCTGCTGGAAGCCGCGGTGGGCCAGCTGCAGGCCGGGGACGATGTCGCCGACGGCGTAGACGCCGGGCACGTTCGTCGCGAGTCGCTCGTTGGTGAGGACGAAGCCGCGGTCCATCTGCACCCCGACCTCCTCGAAGCCGAGACCCGCGGTCGCGGGGCCGCGGCCGACGGCCACGAGGAGGAGCTCCGCCTCGACCGTCTTGCCGTTCTCCAGCGTCACGACGACGCCCTCGTCGTCCTGCGTCACGCTCTGGAAGCGGACGCCCGTCGAGAAGTTGATGCCGCGCTTGCGGAAGGCGCGCTCCAGCTGCTTGCTGATGCTCTCCTCCTCGTTGGGCACGAGGTGGGGGAGGGCCTCGATGATGGTGACCTCGGAGCCGAAGGACTTCCAGACGCTCGCGAACTCCACGCCGATCACGCCGCCGCCGAGCACGGCGACGCGCTTCGGCACGTAGTCGAGCTCGAGCGCCTGCTCGGAGGTGATGACGCGGCCACCCAGCTCGAGGCCGGGCAGCGAGCGCGAGTAGGAACCCGTCGCGAGGATGATGTTCTTGCCGACGATGCGGTCCTCGCCGACCTGGACGGTGTTCGGGCCGACGAGCTTGCCCTCACCCTCGATGACGGTGATGCCGCGGGCCTTGATCAGCCCGACCAGGCCCTTGAACTTGCTCGTGATGATGCCCGTGCGGTACGCGCTGAGAGCCGGCATGTCCACGCCGTCGAAGGAGGCGGTGATGCCGTACTTCGCGGAGTCGCGTGCGCCGTCGGCCAGCTCGGCCGCGTGCAGGAGCGCCTTGGTGGGGACGCAGCCCCAGTGCAGACAGGTGCCGCCCAGCTTGTTCTTCTCGATCAGTCCGACAGTGAATCCGAGCTGGCTCGCGCGCAGCGCTGCCGCGTAACCACCACTTCCTCCGCCGAGCACCACAATGTCAAAATTCTGTTCCGACACTTGAGTTACTCCCTTGTCTGCATCAGGTTGTGCATGCGTCTGGCGCCACCGCTGGCGCGTCATCCGACCCGTGATGTTTGGGCCGGTTACGAGCCTACTACGCGCGTGAAATGTCCTCGGCCAGGGTGATCAGCGACCGCACGGTGACTCCCGTCGGGCCCTTCCCGGTGAAGCCGTAGGGCGATCCGGTGTTGTTCGAGGGGCCGGCGATGTCGAGGTGCGCCCACGGGATGCGGGGGGCGTCCTCGCCGTCACCGGTGGTGCCGATGAACTCCTTGAGGAAGGTACCCGCGAGCAGCATGCCGCCCGCCGTGTTGCCAGGCTTCGCGTTGGCGAGGTCGGCGACGTCGGAGTTCAGCAGGGGACGGAACTCGCCGGGCAGCGGCAGCGGCCAGATGACCTCGCCGGACCGCCGGCCGGCCTCCGCGACCTGGGCCACGAACGCCTCGTCGCCCATCGCGCCGGTGGTGCGGTAGCCGAGCGCCACGATCTGCGCGCCGGTGAGCGTCGCGACGTCGACGATGTAGTCGGGGCGCTCCTCGCTCGCGGCCACGAGCCCGTCGGCGAGAACCAGCCGGCCCTCCGCGTCGGTGTTGAGCACCTCCACCGTCTTGCCGCCGCGGATGGTCAGCACGTCGTCGACGCGCATCGCGCTGCCGGAGGGCATGTTCTCGGCGATGCACAGCCACGCGGTCACGCGCAGCGGCAGGCCGAGGCGGGCCACGGCGAGCGCGACCTCGAGCACGGTGGCCGCACCCGTCATGTCGAACTTCATGCCGATCATGGGGACGGCGGGCTTCAGGGAGAGGCCGCCGGAATCGAACGTGATGCCCTTGCCGACGAGGGCGAGGTGCTTCGTCGCGCCCTCGGGGGAGTAGCTGACCTTGACGAGGCGGGGCGGCCGGGTGGAGCCTGCGCCGACGCCGAGGATGCCGCCGAAGCCCTCGGCCGCGAGCTCCTGCTCGTCCCACACCCGCACCTCGACGGGGAGGCCGGAGGCGTGCGCCTGGGCCGCGTCGGCGAGTGCGGCCGGCGGGAGGTCCCGCGGGGGAGTGTTCACGAGGTCACGGACGGCGTGCACGGCGCCCGCCACGGCCGTGGTGCGGGCGAGCAGAGCCTCCGCCTCCTGACCGTCGGCGCCGCCGAGGACGGTGACCTGCGGAGCCGGGGTCTTCGTCGACTTCTTCGACGAGCCTCGGTAGTCGGTGTAGGAGTAGCCGGCGATGGCCGCGCCCTCGAGCACCGCCGCGAGCGCGCCGTCGCCGTCGACGGGCAGCGCGAGCGCCACGGAATCGACGCCGGTCAGCTGTCGCACCGCCGAGCCCGCCGCGTGGCGCAGGGTGTCCGCCGTGACGGGCGCGGAGCCGACGCCGATGAGCGCGATCGACGAGGCGGCGACGCCGTCGGCCTGCAGGCGGGTCAGCTCGTCCTCGCCTCCGCGGACCCCGAGCGCAGACAGCGCGCCGGCGAGACCCGAGAATCCGTCGGCGCTCGCGGGACCGAGCAGCGACACCCCCGCGCCGTCGGGCGCGACGGCGAGCACGAGGACGTCTGCTGCGACGTCGGAGGGGGAGGCGGACGAGAGCGACACGGAGGAGAACGGCATGGGGAAA
Source organism: uncultured Microbacteriaceae bacterium (assembly GCA_947487835.1). Lineage (GTDB taxonomy): Bacteria > Actinomycetota > Actinomycetes > Actinomycetales > Microbacteriaceae > Planctomonas. Next base: position 70,946 of record CANKXX010000001.1, on the reverse strand, counting down.
AGCCTAGACCGGGCGTCGCGGCCGTCCTCCCGCGAGGCCGAGCGGCGGTCATCGATGCGGGGCGGCCTGTTCGCTGTTGGCACCACCGGTATGGCCGCGTCCGGGAGGATGCCCAGACACCCGCGGTTTAGAGTTGAGCGCATGGACCCGTCGGATCTGTACGACCTCGACCCCGCGGCGCACGACGTGCCCGCCGGGCTGCACATGGTGGCCGGTCTCACGGGCTTCGCTGATGCCGGCTCCGCGGTCACCCAGTTCACCGAGTACCTCCTGGACACGCTTGAGCACCGGGTCGTCGCGTCGTTCGACGTCGACACGCTCCTCGACTACCGCGCCCGCCGCCCCACCATGTACTTCGACCAGGACCACCTGACCGACTACCGGCCGGCGAAGCTGAACCTGTACCTGGCGCGGGACGAGCTGGGCCAGCAGTTCCTGCTCCTCGCCGGCTTCGAGCCCGACTTCCAGTGGGAGCGGTTCACCGCGGCCGTCCTCGGGCTCGTCGAGCGCTTCCAGGTGTCCACGACCACGTGGGTGCACGCCATCCCGATGCCGGTGCCGCACACCCGCCCGATCAGCGTCACGGTGAGCGGCAACCGCACGGAGCTCATCGACTCGCTCTCGGTGTGGAAGCCGCACACCCAGGTGCCGGCGAACGCGCTGCATCTCGTCGAGTTCCGGCTGCACAACCTCGGTCACCCCGTCACCGGCTTCGTGCTCCTCATTCCGCACTACCTCGCGGACACCGAGTACCCGTCGGCCGCGGTCGCGTCGCTCGAGAGCATCAGCGCGGCGACCGGCCTCATCTTTCCCACGGACCGGCTGCGCGAGGAGGGCCGCGACTTCATCGCGAAGATCGACGAGCAGGTCGCGACCAATCAGGAGCTCGGCCGCCTCGTCTCGACGCTGGAGCAGCGTCACGACAGCTACATGGAGGACTCGCCGCTGCGTTCCCCGCTGACCGACGAGGACGGGCTGCTGCCGAGCGCGGACGAGATCGCGGCCGAGCTCGAGAAGTTCCTCGCGCACCGGCGCACCGGCGACGACGAGCAGCCGCGCACCTAGCGCGCACCGCTCTTACAGAGGTGCGCGCTCCTCTATAAGAGGTGTCATCGCCGTCCGGTGGCGCTGCGGTGTCGACGGGGAGGTTTAGTCGGCGGCCTTCGGTTTCGGGCAGCTCATGTAGGTGCGCGGCCCGGAGCGGTCGACGACGTGCTCGTCCATCGGCATGCCGCACAGCGGGCAGGCGCCGCCACGGGCGGGCGGGGGAGCGAGCGGCTCGTTCGGATCACCGAGCTGCGCCGGCCCCATGAACGGGCGCAGCGAGCGGTTGAGTCCGTTGACGAAGCTGCTCACTCGATCGGCGGGGGTGCGCTTGGGCATACCTACAGCGTACTATTCAATCGTGCACTACACAATCGAAGGGCCGGCAGCATGACGACGATGGTCGAGAACCCGCTCGCCCTGCAGAACCAGGTCTGCTTCCAGGTCGCGGTTGCGGCCCGCAGCGTGCTCGGCGTCTACCGGCCGATCCTCGAACCGCTCGGCCTCACGCATCCCCAGTACCTCGTGATGCTCGTGCTGTGGGAGAACGGTGACAGTTCCGTGCGCGATCTCGGGACGGCGCTGCGCCTCGACTCCGCGACGCTCTCTCCGCTCCTCAAGCGCCTCGAGGCGGCAGGCCTGGTGCAGCGCACGCGGTCGAGCGAGGACGAGCGGGTCGTCGTGGTGTCCCTCACGGAGGAGGGGGCGGCGCTCCGCGAGCGCGCGCTCGACGTACCGGGTCAGGTGGTCGCCACGCTCGGCATCGAGCTCGGCCAGCTCGAGGCGCTGCGCGACGGACTCTCCGCCTTCATCACGGCCGCGGACGCCCGCACCCATCCCTGACCCCCCGCGAGGGCCGGGCCCGCATCCGCCGGGCGGGTACCGTTGAGGGGTGAACAGCCGTCGCTCGTGGATCATCTACGCGGTCGGCACCTTCGCCTACCTCGTCGCGGTGACGCAGCGGACGACCCTCGGCGTCGCCGGCGTCATGGCCACCGAGCGGTTCGACATCTCGGCGTCCGTACTGTCGAGCCTCGCGGTCGTGCAGCTCATCGTCTACGCCGGTCTGCAGATCCCCATCGGCGTGATCCTCGATCGGGTGGGCGCGCGCTGGCTGCTCATCGCCGGCGCGGCACTGATGACCATCGGTCAGCTGACCCTCGCCTTCGCCCCGTCGATCGGGATCGCCATCCTCGGGCGCGTGCTCGTCGGGGCGGGGGATGCCACGGCGTTCGTCTCGGTCATCCGCCTCATCAACACGTGGTTCGCCGGTCGGCAGGTGCCGCTGCTCGCCCAGTGGTTCGGCAACATCGGCCAGCTGGGCCAGGTGATGTCCGCGCTGCCCTTCGCGCTGGTGCTGCACGACTTCGGCTGGTCGCCGGCGTTCGTGAGCGCCGCCGCGGTATCGGCCGTGGCCCTCGTGCTGATCGTCGTGTCCATCTCCGACGCGAGCACGGGAGGGGGCACCGAGTCCGAGCGGGTCGAGTCCTGGGCGGACGCGTTCAAGGAGCTGCGGCGCAGCCTCCGCCGGCCGGGCACGCAGCTGGGCTTCTGGTCCCACTACGTCACCCAGTCATCCGGCGTGGTGTTCACCCTGCTCTGGGGATACCCCTTCATGGTGTCGGCCCTCGGCTACGACCCCGGGCTCGCGTCGTCCCTCATCATCGTGATCGTGCTGTCCGGCATGGTCGCCGGACCCGTGCTCGGCGTGCTGACCGCGCGTTACCCCTTCCGCCGGTCGAACCTGGTGATCGCCATCGTCGTGGCGATGGGCGTCGCCTGGGCCGCGGTTCTCGCCTGGCCGGGCCAGCCGCCGCTGTGGCTCGTGGTGCTGCTGCTCATGACCCTCGGGGTGGGCGGCCCGGGATCCCAGATCGGCTTCGACTTCGCTCGCACCTTCAACCCGCGGCGCGGCCTCGGCTCCGCCACGGGCTTCGTGAACGTGGGCGGATTCCTCGCGAGCTTCGTGATGATGTTCCTCATCGGCGTCGTGCTCGACGCCGCGGACGCCGCCCGCGTAGCCGGCGGAGGGGCGAGCGACCTCTACGCGCTCGACTCCTTCCGGCTCGCCTTCCTGGTCCAGTACGTGGTCGTCGGGCTCGGCGTGATCATGCTGTTCGTCAGCCGCAGGCGCACCCGTCGCAGACTCGCCGAGGACGAAGGAATACAGGTGGGCCCCCTGTGGGTTGCATTAGTAGAAGCGCGCGCCCGGCGCAAGGGGTGAATGGCCAGTGCGTGGCAGTTTCCGTGCAATAATCAATACAGAGACCCGTTCCTGTCCCTGAGGCGTACCTTCCTTCCGTGAAGGCGCAGCCCGGACTTGACATGGGTCTTAGTAATGTCAATTTTCAACCCGGACCCTCCGCCGGTGTCGCCGATCCCCGAACGATCGCGATGCACCTCTACCGGCCGCGGGTGTGAAAGGTGTTCGAATGGCTTCCACTCCGACCAAGTCCGCCACTCTAGAGGCGGACCAGGCGAACGCTGCCGTCGACGAGTCGACCGCAGCGGCGCCCGCCAAGCGCGCTCCCGCGAAGAAGGCGGCCGGTACCAAGGCCGCCGCCAAGCCTGCGACGAAGGCCGCTGCAGGCACCAAGACCACCGCCGCCAAGAAGCCCGCCGCCAAGAAGGCGTCGACCAAGGCAGCCGGCGCGGTGGATGAGACCGAGGCCGACGAGCCCGTCGACGTGACCGACGTGGACGAGGTCGTGGTGGAGGACGTCAAGGACGACGTCGAGACGCCCGAGACCGACGACGAGTCGACCGACGTGAAGGACGAGGCGGAGGAGGGCAAGCCCGAGGCCGTCGCGGAGCCGCTGCCCACCGGCGCCCTCGTGCTGCGCGCGGTGGACGACGAGGACGACATTCCCGTCTACTCGCAGGCCATCACCGGCGCGACCGCCGACCCCGTCAAGGACTACCTCAAGCAGATCGGTAAGGTCGCCCTGCTCAACGCGGCCGAGGAGGTCGAGCTGGCCATGCGCATCGAGGCGGGCCTGTTCGCCGAGGACAAGCTCGCCAACACGCCGAACCTCTCCAAGGAGGCCGAGCGCGAGCTGCGCTGGGTCGCCCGCGACGGTCAGCGCGCGAAGAGCCACCTGCTCGGTGCGAACCTCCGCCTCGTGGTCAGCCTCGCGAAGCGCTACACCGGCCGTGGCATGCAGTTCCTGGACCTGATCCAGGAGGGCAACCTCGGTCTGATCCGCGCCGTCGAGAAGTTCGACTACACCAAGGGCTTCAAGTTCTCCACGTACGCGACCTGGTGGATCCGTCAGGCCATCACCCGCGCCATGGCGGACCAGGCCCGCACCATCCGCATCCCGGTGCACATGGTCGAGGTCATCAACAAGCTCGCCCGCGTGCAGCGCCAGATGCTCCAGGACCTGGGCCGCGAGCCCACGCCCGAGGAGCTGTCGCGCGAGCTCGACATGACGCCCGAGAAGGTCGTCGAGGTGCAGAAGTACGGCCGCGAGCCCATCTCGCTGCACACCCCGCTCGGCGAGGACGGCGACAGCGAGTTCGGTGACCTCATCGAGGACACCGAGGCGGTCGTGCCCGCAGACGCGGTCGGCTTCACCATGCTCCAGAAGCAGCTGGAGTCGCTGCTCGATTCCCTGTCCGAGCGCGAGGCGGGCGTCATCCGCATGCGCTTCGGCCTGGGTGACGGCATGCCGAAGACGCTCGACCAGATCGGTGACACCTTCGGCGTGACGCGCGAGCGCATCCGACAGATCGAGTCCAAGACGATGGCCAAGCTGCGCCACCCGTCCCGGTCGCAGTCGCTGCGCGACTACCTCGAGTAGGCCCGCACAGGTGCGGGTTCGCCTGGCGGTTGGCGCCGGACGACTGGTGAGATGGGCCGCGCGCAGGCGCGGCGGTGGTTCGGCCTTCCCCGGACTCGTGGCCATGAAGATCGCCCCGGACTTCCTCGAGCGGACGATCGCCGACCTCCCCCTCGGGGTGGTCGCGGTCTCCGGCTCGAACGGGAAGTCGACGACCACGAACATGGTGTCCGCGATCCTGCGCGCGCACGGCCTCCGCGTGTTCACGAACCCGTCGGGCGGTAACCTGCCGCAGGGCATCGCGTCCGCGGTGCTCGCTGACGCGTCCGGTGCCGGCCGCCTCGCCGCGGATGTCGCCGTGCTCGAGATCGACGAGGCGTACGGCGTTCAGCTGTCCCGGCTGCTGAAGCCGCGCACCGTCCTGCTCCTGAACGTGCAGATCGACCAGCTTAACCGGTTCTTCGAGCCCGACCGGGTCGCCGGCATGCTCGCGAAGATCGCCTCGACCGCGACCGGCGCTCTCGTGCTGAACGCAGACGACGAGCACCTCGTCGGCCTCGGCGCCGCGCTTCCGGACGGGTCCTCCGCCCGGGTCTCCTACTTCGCGACGTCGCCCGAGCTGCTCGGCGCCGTGTCGCAGGGGATGCTGTCCGCGCCCCGGTTCGGCTCGGCCGCCACGGCCACCGCGACGACCCCGGACGTCGTCGCCACCGCGCTCGACGGCCGTGAGGCGGTCATCGAGGTGGACGGCGTGCCGACGACCGTGCGGCTGCCCGCCCGCGGCGTCCACTACGCGGTCGACGCCGCCGCCGCGGTCGCCGCGGCACGCGCCGCGCTGGGGGAGCGGTTCTCCGCCGCCACCGCCGCGCTCGCCCTCGCCGAGCTCGAGACCGTCTATGGCCGTGGTGAGACGCTGTCCGCCAACGGCGAGGACATCGAGATCATCATGATGAAGAACCCGGCGAGCCTGCAGCTGAACCTCGACTCGCTCGGCACGACACCGGAGCAGGTCTTCCTGGCCGTGGACAACGGCACGCCTGACCCGTCCTGGCTCTACGACATCGACCTGTCGCGGATCTCGCACGCGGACGTGATCTCGGGCACCAAGGGCTACCAGCTCGCCGTGCGGCTCGCCTACGACGGCCTGCCTGTCGGCGTCGTCGAGCCCGAGCTCCGCGCCGCCGTGCGCCGCTTCCTCGCCCTGCCGCGACCGGCCGCGGGACGGAAGACGATGATCGTGAACTACGAGCAGATGATGCTCATCCGCAAGATCCTCGGCTACACCGACCTCGAGGGCGGGCAGTCATGACCGGGCTCACCATCCTGCACCTGTACCCGCACGAGCTCGGCATCAACGGGGACCGCGGCAACGTGACCGTGCTCGCCCGTCGCGCCGGCTGGCGTGGGGTCGAGGCGAATGTCGTCGGGCACTCGCCCGGATCCGGCGACCTGCCGGATGCCGACGTCGTCGTGGTGGGCTCGGGCCCGCTGTCGGCGATGCGGTCGGTGCACGCCGACCTCCTGCAGCACGCGAGTCGGCTCCGGGACCTGGTCTCCGGTGGCGCTGCGCTGCTCGCCGTGTCCGGCGGCATGCACCTTCTCGGCACCGAGATCGAGCTCGAGGACGGCTCCGTGCTCGAGGGCGCGGGAGTCCTCCCGGTCCGCACGGTGCTTTCCGCCAAGCGCTCGGTGGGCGACCTCGTCGTCGAGACCGCGGCCGGCACGATCGTGGGCTACGAGAACCACGGGTCGCTCGTGACGCTCCAGGGCGGCGCGAAGCCGCTCGGCACCGTCCGCAGTGGCTTCGGCAACGGCGGCTCCGGTGGGGGAGAGGGCGTCCGCGTCGGCTCCGCCGTCGGCACACACCTCGGTGGTCCCGTGCTCGCGCTGAACCCCGCGCTCGCGGACGAACTTCTCACCGCCGCGCTCGCCCGTCGGGGCGGCGCTCTCGGTGCAACTGCGGACGAGTCCCTCGGACGCATCGACGAGTGGGCCCGCCTCGCCCGCGAGACCGTGGCCGCGCACCCGTCCTCCTACTGACGGGCCGGTCCGTCCCGTCGACGGGCGTCGCCACGGTCGACCGGCGCGTTCATGGTGCCGCGGGCACGAGAAAGGGCGTGACCTCTGCGGTCACGCCCTGATCTCGGTTCTTCGCTGAGCTGCTGCTAGGCGCGCTGCTCGTCGAACAGGCGGCTCGACTCGTCGTGCCAGCTGGTCGCGATGGTCGAGAGCTTCTCCTGGTACTTCTTGCCGTGGTGGGCGCAGAAGAGCAGTTCGCTGTTGTTCACGACGACGCGGACATAAGCCTGGGCCCCGCAGCTGTCGCAGCGGTCGGCCGCGGTGAGCTGGTGGTTGTGAGGATCGAGCTCATCCACGGCACTGTTCTCGGTAGCGATCGGTGACATGTGATGCTCCCCTCGGTATGCGTTCTATCTGAACTCGCTCCATCAAAGCATGCTTGCACGGCAGGTGGACGGGTATTGCCTGGCATTTCGCTTTGCGCGTAGAGCAGCGCCGACGCAGGGCGTTGCTGACCGCGGGGGTCGGTGGCGCGGCTTACGCTTGTGCGGGGCTTCCGCCGGTGGGGCGTGGGTCCCGCAAAGTAAGGAGCGTTCGTGGCGGTTTCGGACTATTCGGCCAGACACCTCTCGGTGCTCGAGGGGCTGGAAGCCGTCCGCAAGCGGCCAGGCATGTACATCGGCTCCACCGACTCCCGCGGCCTCATGCACTGCCTCTGGGAGATCATCGACAACTCGGTGGACGAGGCGCTGGGCGGTCACGGCAGTGAGATCTCCGTGCGCCTGCACGCCGACGGCAGCGTCGCGGTGCGCGACCGCGCCCGCGGCATCCCCGTGGACATCGAGCCGAAGACCGGCCTCAGCGGCGTCGAGGTCGTCTTCACGAAACTGCATGCGGGCGGCAAGTTCGGCAACGGCTCCTACGCGGCATCGGGCGGACTGCACGGCGTCGGCGCGAGCGTCGTGAACGCCCTGTCCGAGCGGCTCGACGTCGAGGTCGACCGCGGCGGCAAGACCTGGGCGATGTCGTTCCACCGCGGCGAGCCCGGCATCTTCGCCGACGAGGGCGAGCCGACCCCCGACGCACCGTTCACGCCGTTCGTCTCGGGCAGCGAGCTGCGGGTCGTGGGCAAGGTCGCCAAGGGCGTGACCGGCACCCGCGTGCGCTACTGGGCCGACCGCCAGATCTTCACCAAGGGCGCGGAGTTCCGCACCGAGGACCTGTTCGACCGTGCGCGGCAGACCGCGTTCCTCATCCCCGGCCTGCGGATCGACATCCAGGACGAGCGGGGCGAGGAGCCGAAGGGCGACTCGTTCCAGTTCGACGGCGGCATCGCGGAGTTCGTCGAGCACCTGTCCACCGACGCGCCGCTCACCGACACCTGGCGTCTGCAGGGCAGCGGCACGTTCACCGAGACCGTACCCGTGCTGTCCCCGGGCGGCGCCATGGTGCCGACCGAGGTGTCGCGCGAGTGCGAGGTCCACATCGCGCTGCGCTGGGGCACCGGGTACGAGACGACGTTCAAGAGCTTCGTGAACATCATCGCGACGCCCAAGGGCGGCACGCATCAGGCCGGCTTCGAGGCCGGGCTGCTCAAGTTCCTCCGCCAGCAGGTCGAGCTGAACGCCAGGCGCCTCAAGGCGGGCAACGACAAGCTCGAGAAGGACGACATGCTGGCCGGCCTCACCGCCGTGCTCACGGTGCGCCTGCCGGAGCCGCAGTTCGAGGGCCAGACGAAGGAGATCCTCGGCACCCCCGCCGTGCGCGCCATCGTGTCGAAGGTCGTCGCCGACCGGATGGCCGAGCGCTTCGCCTCGACGCGGCGCGAGGACAAGGCGCAGACCGCCGTCGTGCTCGACAAGATCGTCGCCGAGATGAAGTCGCGCATCTCCGCGCGCACCCACAAGGAGACCCAGCGCCGTAAGAACGCGCTCGAGAACTCGACCCTGCCAGCGAAGCTGGTCGACTGCCGCTCGAGCGACGTCGCCATGAGCGAGCTCTTCCTCGTCGAGGGCGACTCCGCGCTCGGCACCGCGAAGCTCGCCCGGGACAGCGAGTACCAGGCGCTGCTGCCGCTCCGCGGCAAGATCCTCAACGTGCAGAAGGCGTCCATTTCGGACATGCTCTCCAACGCCGAGTGCGCGTCCATCATCCAGGTCATCGGCGCCGGTTCCGGTCGCACGTTCGACCTGTCGTCCGCCCGCTACGGCAAGGTCATCCTGATGAGCGACGCCGACGTCGACGGCGCTCACATCCGCACGCTGCTGCTCACGCTGTTCTTCCGCTACATGCGCCCGATGATCGAGGACGGCCGGGTGTTCGCCGCCGTTCCGCCGCTGCACCGCGTCGTGATCATCAACCCCGGTTCGCGTCCGAACGAGACGGTGTACACCTACTCGGAGAACGAGCTGAACACGCTGCTGGCGAGCCTGAAGCGGAGCAACCGCCGCTACCAGGACCCGATCCAGCGGTACAAGGGCCTCGGCGAGATGGATGCGGATCAGCTGGCGAGCACGACCATGGACCGCGCCCATCGCACGCTGCGTCGCGTCAATGTGGCGGACGCCTCCGCGGCGGAGTCCGTGTTCGAGCTGCTGATGGGCAATGACGTCGCGCCGCGGAAGGACTTCATCGTGCAGGGCTCGTCCGGGTTGTCGCGCGACCGCATCGACGTCTGACCCGGAAAGCGAACGCGGAAGCGGCGCCGCACGCGTCCCTCCAACGGGCGCGGCAGGATGGGGGCATGGACTCCGTCGACGCCCTGAACGAGATCGCCTTCTGGCTCGAGCGGGAGCTCGCCCCCACCTTCAAGGTGCAGGCGTTCCGTAAGGCTGCCGCCGCGATCGCCGACGTGCCGACCGAGGAGCTCCGCGAGCGGGCCGCCGATGGCAGGCTCAAGCGGACGAAGGGCATCGGCGCGCGATCGCTCGAGGTCATCCAGCAGTCCCTGACCGGCGTGGTGCCCGACTACCTGCAGAACCTGCGCGACCGCGGGGCGACGCCGCTGGCCGCGGGCGGCGGCGAGATCCGGGCGGCGTTGCGCGGCGACCTGCACAGCCACAGCGAGTGGTCCGACGGCGGCTCGCCGATCGAGCTCATGGTGGAGGCGGCCCGCGCTCTGGGCCGCGAGTACCAGGCGCTGACCGACCACTCGCCGAACCTCACGGTCGCCAACGGCCTGACCGTCGAGCGGCTCGAGAAGCAGCTCGACGTGGTCGCGGGCATCAACGCCGGCGGGGACGACGGCTTCCGCCTGCTCAGCGGCATCGAGGTGGACATCCTGGAGAGCGGTGAGCTCGATCAGACTCCCGAGATGCTCGACCGGCTCGACGTCGTCGTCGCCAGCGTGCACTCCAAGCTGCGGTCCGACCGCGACACGATGACGAAGCGGATGCTCGCGGGCATCGCGAACCCGCACACGAACGTGCTGGGGCACTGCACGGGCCGGCTCGTCACGGGGTCGCGGGGCACGCGCCCCGAGTCCGAGTTCGACGCGGAGCGCGTGTTCGCCGCCTGCGCGGAGCACGACGTCGCGGTCGAGATCAACTCGCGGCCGGAGCGGCAGGACCCGCCCGGCCGGCTCATCCGGATGGCCCTCGAGGCGGGTTGCCTCTTCAGCATCGACACGGACGCCCACGCGCCGGGCCAGCTCGACTTCCTGGCCTACGGCGCCGAACGCGCCGAGGCGAACGGCGTGCCCGTCGACCGCATCATCACGACCTGGCCGATCGACCGTCTCCTGGAGTGGACGCACGCCGGCCGCTGACCTCCGTGACGCGGTGTCGCTCAGCGCGTGAGCACGGCGGCGATGGCACGGCGGGCCGCCGCACCCTCGGGGATCGGCAGCAGCGGATAGACGTGCAGCATGTTCGGCACCTGGTGGAAGTCGAACGGGTGGCGCTCGGCCCGCGCCCGGCGGTCGAGCGCGAGCGCATCGGCGTTGAGGATGTCGTGAGTACCGCTGAACAGGGTGATCCGCCCCAGGCCCTCGAGGGAGCCGTGGATCGGACTGACGAGCGGGTGCGAGATCGGGAGGGCGCCCCGCCACCGCTCAGCCGCGGCGCGACCGCCGGGCACCGCGAGCCACGGATCCGTCGGCTGGATGCGGGGGATGAGCGGGTCGCTGAAGCTCAGGTCGAGCGCCGGGGCGATGAGGATCACCTCCCGGGGCGCCGGCACGCCGCGGTCGCGCAGCAGCATCGCGGTCGCGAGGGCGATGGTGCCACCCGCCGAGTCGCCCAGGAGGGCCACGTGCTCCCCGCCGACCTCCCCGATCAGCTCCTCCGCGAGGTCCGCGAACACCGGCACCACGGTCTCCGCCGTGCCGAGCGGAACCAGGGGATAGATGGGCACGACGAACTCCGTGCCCGTCGCGTCGGCGAGCTGACCCAGCAGGCGCCAGTGCCAGAAGGAGATCTCGTGCACCCAGGCGCCGCCGTGCGCGTACACCGCCCGCCTGCCCGACGCGCCCGCCTTCGGCGTCACCGTGTACACCGGCCAGCCCTGCACCCGCCGGGCCGAGAAGCGCACCGAGCGGTCGAAGAAGCGCGGCGGCGCGAAGGGCTCCGGTCGCACGACGCGGTCGACGGCACCGCCCACGGTCCTCTCGGCCGAGCGGAACTCCCGCTGGTAGCCCAGCAGGGTGATCGCCGAGCGGATTGCGGTCGAGCGGACGCTGCGCGGGGTTCTGGTCACGCTGATCAGTGTGCCTGGCCGCCCGCCATGGCGCACGACGGGCCGTGGTTCCGCGAACGCCCGTGCAGCCAGCGGCGGAGAGCGGCGGGGGCGGCGAAGGGCGGGGGAGGCGGCGGCGAAGCGCGGGGGAGTAGCGTCTCCACCGTGCATCGGAGCCGCCTGTCCACGTTTCTGATCGATTCCCCCGCCGCGGAGGCGGCGCGCTCGGCGCAGTTCTGGTCCGCCGCCCTCGGTGTCCCTGCCACCCCGGTGCCGGACGAGCCGCAGTTCACGTCGCTGCCCGGCGTGCATCCCGATCTGGTGTTCGCCGTGCAGAGCGTCGACGACGCCCCGCGCTACCACGTGGACATCGAGACAGACGATCACGAGGCCGAGACCGCTCGGCTGGTGGCACTCGGCGCCGTCAGGATCAACCGGTGGCAGGACTGCCACACCCTGCGCGTGCCCGGCGGGCAGCTCATCTGCGTCATCCCGGTGCACTCCGATCCGGAGCTGTTCGACCGCCTCGCGCACACCTGGCCCTGACCGCCGCTTGCACTTCAACCCGGAAGTGAGGTGGGAATTGCTTGGGAGCTCCACGTGACGCGACCGCCGTCAGTAGCATCGCACCAACGGCGGAGAAAGTCGGCCGCCGGTTCTAACGATGTGAAGGAGATATTCCGTGAGCACGAGAGTTGAAAAGAGCATCCTGGTCAACGTCCCGGTCAGCGTGGCGTACAACCAGTGGACTCAGTTCGAAGACTTCCCGCACTTCATGAACGGCATCAAGAAGGTCACCCAGCTCAGCGACAATCGTCTCGAGTGGGTCGCCGAGCTTGCCGGCGTCAAGCGCCAGTGGGAGGCCAAGGTCCTCGAGCAGGTGCCGGACCGCAAGGTGGCGTGGGCGGCGACCGAGGGCGCGACGAACGCCGGTGAGGTGACCTTCGAGGATCTCGGCGGTGGCCAGACCCGCGTCAACCTGAGCCTCGAGTACGAGCCCGAGGGCATCGTCGAGAAGATCGGTGACAAGCTCAACGTCGTCGACAACCAGACCGAGGGTGACCTCGAGCGCTTCAAGGCCTTCATCGAGGCCGAGGGTTACGCAAGCGGCGCATGGCGCGGCACGATCAACGAGGGCGCCACGGCCGGTGCTCCCGGCGTCGAGCACGCCGATGCCTCGCGCGGCGACTCCGGCAAGGCCGGCGTCTCCGGCAAGGTCGCTGCTGCCGCCGGTGTGGCTGCGGTCGCAGCCGCCGCTGCCGGTATCGCTGCCGCCAGCAAGAGCAAGGACACCGAGGACACCACGCCGGAGGACGCCTCCATCGCCGTGACGCCGACGGAGACCTACACGCCCGTGGAGACGACGGAAACGGCCGGCGTGAGCACGGCCGCCGCCGACTACACCTCCGGCACCGCCGTGACGGGCGAGCCTGCCATCGACGACGCACTCGCCGTCGACGACGACCCGACGCTCGACCCCACACGCGACCGCGGCAACGACGGCCGCACCTCCGGGAACGTGCTGTAGCACTCGCACCACGACTCCGGTCGCGGCTCCGGCCGATCGCGCTCTGGGCTCTCCGCATCAGCGGGGGGCCCAGAGCTCTGTCCGGGTGGGTACGACGGACCCGGGGGAGGAGGCGAGAGGAGCTCCCGTGGCAGTGCATCCCCTATGGCGACCCTTTGCCGCCGGCACCAATGCCGGGCGCCAGGCCGAACGCGTCGCCCATCGCCAGGTCGACCCCGGTGGGCTCGCCCTCGATCACGCCGCCTGGGCGGCGGGCTACGGGCGGGTGCGGCTGCTGATCGAGGCGGCGATACCGCGGCAGATCCTGGGGCTTGCGCACACCGGATCAACCGCGGTGCCCGGCCTGATCGCGAAGCCGGTGCTCGACATCGACCTGACCGTGCGGGACGTGGCGGACGAGCCCGCCTACCTGCCGGCCCTCGAGGCGGCGGGGTTCCGCCTCATCTTCCGCGACGATCTTGCGGGGGAGCCGCACCGGCAGCTCACCCTGGGACGCCCGAACACCAATCTGCACGTCTGGAACCCGGGCGCGGTGGAGCCGCGGCGGCACAGGCTCTTCGCCGAGTGGCTGCGGTCGAACCCCGAGGACCGGCATCGTTACGCCGAGGCGAAGCAGGCGGCCGCCCTATCCGATGGAGCGGTCCGGTACAACGACCTCAAGGCCGCGGTCGTCTACGACATCTACGAGCGCGCGTTCCTCGCCGACCCGCAGCATCCGCACGACCCGCATCCGCGCGCGGCGACCGATCCCGTCGCCGGGTGACCTGATCGGTCACCCTCTGGCCGATGCGCCGGCGCCACGGGCGGGGCGGTCGAGGGCTCGGGAGAGGACGGCCGCCGTCACGCCGACCGCAACGAGGATGCACAGTCCCCAGCGCAGATCGGTCGCATCCGCGAGAGCGCCGACGACCGGGCTCGTGCCGAGGAATCCGAGCCGCATCAGCCAGCTCACGAGGGTGACTCCGACCCCGGCACTGACGCCGGGGATGCTTCCGGCCGCGCTCAGCGCGCTGGGTACGAGGGTGGCCGAGCCGTAGCCCGCCATCGCCAACCCGAGAAGGAGGGTCCCGGCCTGACCCTGCGTCGTCACCACGAGCAGACCGCCGGACGCGATGAGGAATCCACCGTATCGGGCGACGGTGGCGCGCCCGAAGCGCTGGATCAGCAGGTCCCCGGAGAAGCGGCCGACGCACTGGCTGCCGAGGACGACCGTGAAGGCGATTCCGGCGCTGTCGAGAGGGAGTCCGCCGATCGACACGGCCGCCATCGCGGCCCAGTTGTTGGCGACGTCCTCGAGCATCGTCCCGCAGATGGCCAAAGCGACGAGCGGTAGGCACGCCGGCAGCGCCACGTGCAGCAGGCCCGCTCGCGGGAGCCCACCGGGGCTGCGTGGCGCCGGTGCGTCAGCATCGTTCGCTGATGCTCCGACCAGCCTGCCCCCGACGGCGACGAGGAGGATGCACGTGATTCCGACGGCGGCGAGGTACAGCCGTGCGTCGATGCCCGCTGCGGCCGCGACAGTGGAGAGCGCTCCGCTGACGACTCCGCCGAGGCTCCAGAGCGCGTGCATGGACGAGAGGATCGAGCGGCCGACGACGTCCTGCACGCGAATGCCCGCGAGGTTCTGGGCGACATCGACGACGGCGTCGACGAAGCCGGCGAGGAAGATGAACGCGGCGAGCATCCACCCCGTTGTCGCCCACGCGGCACCGGCGATCACCAGGGCAAGCAGCACCGTCCCGCCCACGCCCACCGGCACCGGCCCGAACCGAGCGACCAGGGGAGTGGGCAGGGCGGAGGACGCGATCGCCCCGAGCGCGAATGCCGCAACGATGACGCCGAACTCCGCCACATCGAGGCTCAGGCGCACCGCGAGCAACGGGTACCAGGGCAGAAGCGCCGCGAAGATGGCCCCGTTGCTCGCGAACAGGATGCCGACCCCTGCCGCGGCACCCGCTCCGAATCGTGTCTGTGTTGTCATGACGGGCAGGCTATGAACCAGAATGATCAGGTGCAACGATCAGAACGTCACCGAGTGATCATTCGAGCGGTCGACTCCGGGCCGCGCACCATCGCGCAGCTTTCAGCGCTCACCGGGGCGTCGCCGATCAGTATCCGCCGCGATCTCGCCGAGCTCGCCGAGCAGGGCGCCATTCGACGGATGCGCGGCGGCGCGGCACCCATGCCGAGCCGCGGCTCCGAGTACCCCTTCGCCCTGCGGCAGGCCGCCTCCGCGCCCACCAAGGTGGCGCTCGCTCGAGCGGCGGCGGACCTCATCCGAGCTGGCGACTCGGTGCTGATCGACAACGGCACCACGGCGCTCGCCGTCGCCGACAGGGTGGCGGGGCGCGGGATCACCGCCCTCGCACTGTCGCTCCACGCGGCGGCCGCGCTCGCTCGTCAGCCCGGCAACCAGGTGATCGTCCCCGGAGGAGTGGTCGATCATGACGATCTCGCCTTCACCGGCGCGGGTGCGGCCGACGCCGTGCGGGCGATGCGGTTCGACATCGCGATCATCGGCGCCTGTGCCGCCGACCCCGACACCGGACTCACCGTGGCGGGATGGGGTGACGCGCAGGTCAAGCGAGCGGCGCTGGACGCCTCCCGACGCGTCGTCCTGGTCGCCACGCCGGACAAGTTCACGCGCACCGCCGCGCACCGCTTCGGGGGCATCGCCGACCTCGACACCATAGTCACCACCTCGGACGCGCCGCCGGCGCTGATCCAGGATGCGCGAGCCGGGGGAGTGGCGCTGATCTTCGCCGAGCCCGGCGGGGCACCCGCCTGATCCAGGTGCAGCGCCGTCGACGTCGGAGCGCGGGCACCCGCCGAGTAACGTGTGACCCGCGCGCATCGTCGCGGCATGGTCGGGACGACGCCGTCCCTCTAAGGAGTGCTCATGGTCGAGACGACGAGTGATTCCGGCTGGATCTCCCCGGCCGCGTTTCATCGGGCGCCGGGGGTCGCCGACTGGCGCGTGACGGGGACCGGTCCGCAGGCGGTCTTCTCCGCGACCTCCCTCGCCCACGCGGCACGGCTCGTTGGGCCCGTGGTGGAGGCAGCCGAGAGGCATGGCGTCCGCCCGGACATCGATGTGCGCCCGGAGGCGGTGGCGGTGCGCATCCCGATCCGTGAACCCGAAGGGATCCCCGCTGCCGCGACTTCGTTCGCCGCCCTGGTGTCTCGGGCGGCCGCCGAGCTGGCGCTGATGGCCGACCCCGCACGGGCGCAGTCGATCGGCATCTACGTCGCCCAGCACTCCCGGGCAGACGTGCGGCCGTTCTTCGCAGCCGCCCTGGGTTACGAGCCCCTCGGCGACACGGACGCGGTGGACCCCCTGCGCTGCGGGCCTCAGCTCGCATTCAACCCGATCACCGGCGATACCCCGACCAGAGGACGGACGCACATCGACGTGTTCGTGCCTGCTGACCAGGCCCGCGCCCGCGTCGACGCGGCGCTCGCCGCCGGAGGAAGACTTGCCGACGACTCGCATGCACCGGCGTGGTGGTCGCTCGCGTCGCCGGACAACCACGGCGTGGACATCGCGTCCTGGACGGACACGTACGAGTAGCCGCCGCGCGCCGTCGGGGATCGACGGCGCGCGGCGGATCGGTATCGTCGACGTGACCGGAATGTCGTCGCGTGATACCGGCATGGGCGAGGTCGGCGCGGGAGCCGATGTTCACGGCGGGCTCGATCGCCCTGGTCGTCATCGGCGGGATCCTGTTGTTCCTGGCCCTGACCCGATCCTGAGCGCGTCGCGGCGCTGAGCCCTCTGCGAAAGGGGAGCGGATCGAGTCGCTGACGCGATCAGCGCGTCCGGCTTGGCGAGGTCACCGATCGCGTTCGGGCCGCTGCAGCACGGGGGTGGGACGCGATGACGCTCACCGTCGCTGCTGCGATGAGTGCGATCACGGCGACGACGGCACCGCCGGAAAGCAATCGATAGTGAGTATCCAGGTCTGCCGAGGCGGCGGTTCCGAACGCGGGTGCGGGCAGCTCATCGACGAGGAAGGCCGCCTGGACGGCGGCGGATCCCGCGACGATGACGGCCAGCACGAACACGAGCGCGAGGAGAACCACGGTCGCGCCGAGCACCACTCCCTTCCTCGACATCGGGCTGCGTCTCACCGGATCACCACCACGCGGCTCGGGGGAGTGCGGGGGTGACGAAGCAGCCCACCACTGCTCGCGAGGACCTCACCGGTGTCCGAGAGACACCATCGCGAGTAGCGGACCTGGCCGTTCCGCATCCAGTCGCGGCGTTCCACGGGGCGCAGGAGCTGCCGCTCGAGCCAGCGGGCAGCGAAGCCGCCGAACGTCTCCGGCGACTCGTCGAGCCCCGTCACTTCGAGGTTGTAGCCGTCGCGGTCATGGTTGTCGAGGACGTAACCGTTCCCCCACTGGCCTTCCAACCAGGGTCCGAAGCGATCGGTCTCCCAGTAGCCAACCTGAAGATTGCACGCTCCTGGCGCGGCGTCTACACCGGGCACGTCGAGTGTCACCACAAGAGGCGCTATTCGCGCAAGCACGTCGAACGGGCCGGACATCCCTGGGACCGAGGACGCCGATGCGACACCTCCTAGCGCGTCGAGGAACCGCGCTTCCGCGTCGGTGCGGGGCGGATCACCCTCGAAGAGACCGCCATCCACCATGCGACGAGGGTATTGCACACCTGCGCGGCCGGGAGGTAGCCACGGTGGCCGGCATCGGTCGCCAAGGGTCACCGGCGAGCGAATACCCAACGAAAGACGAGTTCAGGGCGGCGAAGCCTCCTCCAGAGGCTGACGTCACCCGGTCAGCCCTTCTTGGCGACGCAGACCCTGAAGTAGACGATGTTGGCGTTCGCCAGGCTCCCGGTGGGCGACTCGATGATGTCCGTGATCCCGTCTACCTGCTCATTGAATTCGCCGATGTACCGATCGTGCTGCTCGATCGTCTGCTCGACCAACTCGACGACATCGAGCACTTCGGTGACTCCTTGCCACATGGAAAGTTCCTGCGTCATGAAGTCCTGCACTCCAGCGCCGCTGTAGGGGAACGCGTCATATACGGCTTGCTGCTGCGTGGCTTGCGCCTCGCCCAGGTCGTCGAGTGCCGTTCTCGTTGCGGAGCACATGAGGCCTCGCAGCGCACGCTCTTCCAGCGTTCGCAGATATAGGGCGAACTCCTCCGTCAATTCTGTGCCGCTCGGCCGACTGAGCGCGATGAGTCGAGTGATGTCGTCGGGGAGACCCAACTCCCATTCGTCGGCGAATTGCAGGGCCGAGTTCAACCGGTTGTACGCGGTGGCATACTGTTCAGCCGAGGCGATCAATGCCCGTTCTTCGCTGGTCATCTCAGCACCGGACTTGGAAGCGCCCTTCGCCTCATCCAGGGCGGACCGCAGCGATCGGGGAATCTCTATACGAGATTGCTGCGTCATCTGCGTCAGGTCATCCATATGAGCCTGGAACGTCGTTCCGGCGTCATCGACGCCACCACGCAGCACAACAGCAATCTTCGCTCCGGTGCTTGCTCCACCGCTGCACGCCGCCAAGCACAGCACGCACAGACAGCTCACGATCGCACGGGGGAGGAGGTTCCGGCGACGCACGGTGCCGCTAGCGTCTTCACGCACCATGGTGATCACCCCACCCAGTGGCCATGGCTGCAGACTGTGTTGCCATCCGGCACCAGGTGGCCGTAGCTGCAAACGCGCTGAGCCTCGCGTGGTTCGGCCCGCAGCACGGAGAAGAGGTCGGATACCGACCGCCCCACGTGCCGCCTCTGCTTGCTGAGGATCTCGAAGTTGCTCTGTTCCTCAGGCGCTGCTGTCGTGGTCTGCTGTGGTGCTCGCTTTCCGAGGAGGAGGTCTCGCAGATTCATCACACCACCGCCTTGCGTCCCGTTCGGCACGTGACGTCAGTATGCGCCTTCTCCTGCCGGCTGCGAAAGATGAACATTCGTCAGATTTGCAATGGGAGGGTCGCGAATCGCGGACAATGGCGGCGACCTTCCCTCGCCATGTCCGCGAGCACGAGCGACCGGTCAAGACCGTTCGCCGAGGGATGCAGTATGTAACCGCGAATTCTTCGCAGGTCACGGAGGGGCGCCCGCAACGTGACTTGACATAATGTGCATTATCGGATGTTGGTCTCGTCTCAAGGAGGGGCTGTCATTCCACGTTCTCCCGCGGCGCGATGAGCTCGCGGGTGTGATAGTCGACGAGGCCGTCCGGTGACGGCAGCACCGGACGATCGAACTCGCCCGGAATGTACATCGGCGTCACCAGGTACGACTCGCGGGCGCGCTCGGAGTGCGCCCACTTCACGCCGTTGGCGATCACACGCTGCACGTCGGGGTGATGGTAGACGGGGAAGATCTCGTCGCCGGGGCTGAAGTAGAACACCTTGCCGTAGCCGCGGTTGTAGGTGATGCCGCTGCGGAACACCTCGCCACCCGAGAAGCTGCTGATGAAGATCAGCTGGTCGGGCTCCGGGATGTCGAAGAACTCGCCGTACATCTCCTGGCCGGGGATGATCAGCGGCTGCGGGACGCCCTCGGCGATGGGGTGCCGCGGAGCGACGGTCCAGACGAACTCCCCGTCGTTGTCGTTGCGCCACCGCAGGCTGCACGTGGTGCCCATGAGGCGGCGGAAGATCTTCGAGTGGTGCCCCGAGTGCAGGACGATGATGCCCATGCCTTCGAGCACGTGCTTCTGGATGCGGTCCACGACCTCGTCGGTCACCTCCTCGTGGGCGGTGTGGCCCCACCAGAGCAGGACGTCGGTCTGCGCGAGCAGTTCCTCCGTCATGCCGTGCTCCGGGTCGTCCAGCACGCGCGTCGTCACGGTGACCCGGTCACCGAGAAGTCGGCTGATGCCGCCCGCGATCGTGTTGTGCATGCCGTCCGGGTAGATGCCGCGAACCACCGCATTGATCTGCTCGTGGCGGTTCTCGCCCCAGACGACGACGCGGATGGTCTTCTTCTCGGGAGTCGACGTGATCATCGGGCGCCTCCTGACGCGATCGAGGCCGGGGGCGATCCCCAGGCCGGGGTGGTGATGCCGTCTGCGGCACTGGTCCATGAGCGCAGAAGGTCCGCGACATCGTCGCTCTGCTCATCGGCGATGGCCTGGGCGAGCGACTCCTCGAGCAGGTCGCCGAGCATCACCCTCTCTCCCCCGCGGTCGCTGCTGCGGATCGCACCCTCCACCATGGCCAGAGTGAGCACGTTGCTGCGTACCTCGTTCTGCGGGGGGCGACCCGAGCGCAGCGACGCGACGAACTCCTCGAGGCTGCCCTCGATGCCTTCGCTGCGGTCCTGCACCTCGAAGAAGACGCCATCGGCGTCGGTTCGGACCACGAAGTCGCCGTCCCACGACGCGGCGCCCCTCTCGGCGTAGACGTGCCAGTCGGCGTTCCATGACGTCTGCAGGCCTGGTGTCGCCCGACTCCCCGAGTAGATGAAGCGTGCACCGGAGGCGAGCTCGAAGGTCGCGGTCGCGGCGGCGTGGCCGGCGAACCAGCTCCACGCCGGGTTCCACGAGTCGCAGCGTACGCTCACGGGCTCGTCATCGCTCAGGTAGCGGAGCATGTCGAAGTGGTGCACCGACATGTCCACCAGCAGCGGATGCGCCATCTGCTCGCGGAACCCGGGCTCGTGGTCCTCGTGGAAGAACTGGGCGTGCACGGCGCCCAGAGCGCCGAGCGAAGAGACCGCCTCGCGGAACGCGGCGAGGTGGTTGAAGTACCGCCGCGACTGGCTCACCATGAGGAGCTCGCCGGTGAGGTCGGCCAGCGCCACCTGACGCAGCGCCTCGGCGACGGTCGGGGCGAGCGGCTTCTCGCACAGCACCGGAAGCCCCGCGCGCATCGCCTGCTCGTTCACCGCCCGGTGCGCCTGCGGCACCGTCACATTGACGACCGCCCGTGCACCCGAGGCCTCCGCCACCTCCACGAGAGAGGAGCCCACGGCGATGTCGAGTCCGGCCGACGCGACGGTCGCTGTCGCGAGGTCGACATTGAGATCGACGACGCCGACCGGCCCAGCGTGTGGCGATGTCGCGAGCATGCGGATCCACTCGCCCCCCATGGCGCCGGCGCCGACGACCAGCACGGGAAGCCGCTCAGACTCAGGAACCGGCGTCATCCCTTCAGCGCTCCACCGAGGCTCGACTTGAGGAGGTGCTTGCGGACGAGCATGTAGAAGATTGCGGGCGGCACGACGTAGATGACCGCGCTCGCGGCGAGCAGACCCCAGTCGATGACGTTGCGCTCACTGAACGCACGGAACAGTCCGATGGCCAGCGGGTAGAGGTCCTGGTTCTGCAGCATCACGAGCGGCGTGAGGAAGTCGCCCCACGACCCCATGAACATGAGCATCGCCGCCGCCCCGAGTCCCGGCCCGATGAGAGGGAGCACGATGCGGCGTACAGCCTGCAGACGCGTGTTGCCGTCGGTCCAGGCCGCCTCTTCCAGTTCGACGGGAACGGCGTCGACGGTGCCCTTCATGAGCCACAGGGTGACGGGCAGACCGCTCACCGCCTGCACGATGATCAGCCCGTGCAGGGTGTTGGCGAGACCGAGATTCACCATGATGAGGTACAGCGCGACGATCGTCGCGGGCGCCGGGATGACCCGGATCAGCAGGATGCTGAACATGAAGAACCGGCGACCGGGGAAGGCGAACCGCGACAGGGCGTAGCCGCCCGCGATCCCGAGCGTCAGATTGAGCACCGTCGAGGCGATGGCGATCACGAGACTGTTGATGAGCAGCAACGGTGTGCCGGAGGCCGTGAAGAACCGGATGAAGTTGTCGAAGGAGAAGGCGGGAATCTGCACCGTCGCACCGGCGTCCGCGTCGACGGCGCTCAGCACGACCCAGGCGAAGGGGACGAGGCAGAACAGCGCGAGCAGGACGATCAGCGCGTAGCCGATGGATCGCTGCGCGACGTCGACGGGGCGGAGCCGTCGGCGGCGACGCAGGTTCAGGACGGGAGCCGCCGTGCGGCTTTCCAGGGTGGTCATGTCATACCTCAACCTTCGCGAGGCGCACGTAGACAGCGCCGAGCACGAGAACGATGACGAGCAGGATGATCGACGCGGCACTGCCGATGCCGACCTGCGAGAACTGCAGGGCACGCTCGTAGATGTAGATGGCGGCGATACGGGTCTGACCGCCGGGGCCACCGCGCGTGAGGAAGTAGACGAGCCCGAACACTCCGACGGTGCTGATGGTGGTGAGGAGGAGGTAGAGGAACACCGGTCCGCGGATCAGCGGGAGCGTGACGTGACGGAACACCTGCACCGCTGTCGCACCATCCACCCGAGCTGCTTCGATCAGCTCGGCGGGGACATCCTCGAGCGCGGCCTGGAACATGATCATGGCGAAGGCGAGCCCGCGCCAGATGTTCACCAGGATGATCGCCAGCATCGGCGCCGTCTGCAGCCAGGCGGTCGGCTCCCCGCCGAACACGTTGAGGAGGCGGTTCAGGGTGCCTTCCGGGCTCGTCGCGAGCACGCTCGCCCAGGTGAGCGAGGCCACGACCTCGGGAACCACCATCGGCATGAGCACGGCGGCGCCGAAGAAACCCTTGCCGCGGATCCACGGACGGCTGAGCAGAATCGCGGCCACCATGCCGAGCACGGTCTGACCGATGATCGCCGAGAACAGCAGGAACGTTCCGGTCTGTCCGAGCGAGGTGAGAAAGTCGGCGCTCGTGAGCAGGTAGCTGTAGTTGTCGAGACCGACGAACTTCGGGTCGCGCGCGGCGAACCCGGTGAGCTGGGTGTTCGTCAGGCTGAGCCAGAGGCCGTAGACCGCCGGCAGGACGATGAACACGACGATGAGCACCGCCGAGGGCCCGAGCAGGAGCAGGACGAACGGCCAGGTCTGCCCACGCCGGCGCCTCGGCGTAGGCGGCCGGGTGGCCGTCTGCGCCGAGGCGGGCACGTCGACGAGTGCCGTCACTCCTTCACCAGACCGGGACCGAGCAGGTCCGTCGCGTCCTTGACGAAGGCGTCGTACGCCTGCTGTCCATCGGCCTGTCCGCTGAGGATCAGCTCGGTCGCCGACGCCACCGCCTGTCCGACCTGAGCCGCACCGTCTCCGGTCACCACGAAGACGCTCTCACCGAGGTCCTCACCGGCCTGCAGCAGCTGCGGCTCCTCGGAGTAGGGCGCGACGTCGTTGAGGTCGTCACGGGCGGACGCCGCACCCGAGGCGACGAGCTGCTCCGCAAGGGGCTCGCCGGTCGAGAGGTACTTGATGAACTCCCACGCGGCCTCCTTGTTCTCCGAATCCTCGGAGATGGCGTAGCCGCCGCCGGTGCTGCTCCAGCCGTACGGCTGGTCACCGGAACGCAGGCCGGGGAACTGCCAGGTCGAGACCTTCTCCTCGAGCCCCTCGATGGGAGTCGCCCCGTCGGGGCCCCAGTCGAACTTCCAACCCCAGGTGCCCTGAGCCGCAACCTGGATCTCGCCCTCCGGGAACTTCTCGTACTTGGTGGGCTCCCAGGGGTTCGGGTTCTGCAGGTCCTCCACCGGCATGAGGCCGTTGCTGATGAGGTCGTCGTAAAGTTCGAAGACGGCCAGCCAGCCCGGGCTCTCGAGGTCCCACATGTCGCTCTCGGTGTCGTAGAACTCCGTGTCCGTGCCGCCGAGCAGGGGCATGAAGCCCTCGCCCCAGGTTCCGCCGCCCCACGCCGTGCCGGCCGGGACCACGATGGGGGTGCCTCCGGTCTTCTCCTTGACCTCGACGAGCCGGCTGATCAGGTCGTCCCAGGTCTCGGGCTGAGAGGTGTCCACCCCGAGCTCGGTCAGGACGTCCTTGCGGTAGAACAGGTTCAGCACGCCGGCGCCGGAGGGCAGGCTGTAGACCTGCCCGTCCTGGCGGACTATCGCCTCCTTGACGGCGGGGTAGTAATGGCTCCACCCGTCCCACTCGTTCAGATAGTCGTCGAGCGGTGCGAGGTACCCGGCGGAGGACCAGGAGATGGCCATGTTCTCGCCGATGTCCAGCACGTCGGGCGCCTGCCCGGCGATGAGCTGCTGGGTCATCTTGGTCATGAACTGTTCGTCGGTGAGCACATCGGCGATCAGCTCGACCTTGATGTCCTTGCCCTGCTCGGCCATCTCGGCCTCGAAGCCGGGGATCTCCTTGCCGATCGCGTCGATGTTGGTCTGCTTGGTCTCCATGATCGTGATCGTCACGGGGCCGTCGCTTCCGTCGCCACCGCCGCCACCTCCTGAGGAGCAACCGGTGAGCCCGGCCGCAGCGACCACAGTGGCCGTGAACGCAGCGACGACATGAGTGCGCTTCATTGCGATGCCTCTCCTGGGGTGCCCCGTCGGCTGCTTTGCCGATCAGTCGGGCCCGACACCGCATCATGTTAGAACATGCGTAGCGAGACCGTCAACAAGCGGGCGCTTTGGTACTAACATGACAAATCAACTTCCATGTCAGGGGGACGTAGGGCGGGAGGCCGGATGCTCGATGAAGGACAGGCTGTCGTACTGCCGGCGGAGCAGTTGCTTCAGCCCACGACGCAATCCCTCCCCCTGTGGGTCCGCCTTGCCGCCGGTCTCGAGGACGCGATCACCTCGGGCGCTCTCCCACCCGGCGTTCGGCTCGAGAACGAGGTGCTGATGAGCGAGCGCCTTTCACTGTCCCGGCCGACGGTGCGCCGAGCGATCTCGGAGCTCGTCGACAAGGGGCTCCTCGTGCGGCGACGCGGAGTCGGAACGCAGGTGGTCCACGGGTCCGTCGCCCGGCAGATCGACCTGACGAGCCTGTACGACGACCTCCGACACTCGGGCCGGGTGCCGAGCACCCGCGTCCTCGACGTCACGCTCGCGCAACCGACCCCTCGGGTCGCGGAGCAGCTGGGGCTGACCCCGCCGGCACGCGTGCTGAAGATCCGCCGGGTCCGGTACGCCGATGCCGCCCCGATCGCCGTCCTCGAGAATTACCTCCCCGAGGCCTTCGCCGATATCACGGCCGAAACCCTCAGCAACCAGGGTCTCTACCATGAGCTGCACGCCCGGGGGGTGACGCTCCGGGTTGCGCGCCAGCGGATCGGGGCCCGGCGTGCGACGGTCGATGAGGGTCACCTCCTCGACATCGGGCGCGGGGCGCCCGTTCTCACCATGGATCGCACGGCGTACGACGCCGACGGCGCGGCTGTCGAGTACGGGCATCACTGCTATCGCCCCGATCTCTACGGCTTCGAGATGACCCTCGTCAACCGCTGACCCGTCCGATGACTGTGACTCTGCAGGACGTGGCGGACCTCGCCGGCGTGTCGATCAAGACCGTGTCCAACGTGGTGCGCGACTACCAGCACGTGCGCCCGTCGACCCGCGCGAGGGTCCAGGACGCGATCGACCAGCTCGGCTACGTGCCGCACAGCCTCGCCCGGCGCCTCGCCACCGGGAGGACCGGCATGATCGGCCTCGCGCTTCCGGCGATCGAGACCCCCTACTTCGCCGAGCTGGCCGCCCTCGTGTCGACCGAGGTCGACGGCTTCGACTACCGCCTTCTGATCGAGCAGACGGCCGCGGGCCTCGACGACGAGCGCGCCGTCCTCCGGGGTCGCGAGCAGGGACTCATCGACGGCCTGATCTTCCATCCCATGGTTCTCGACGCCGCGGCGATCGATCGGTACCGCGGTGCCACGCCACTGGTCCTTCTCGGCGAGACGGCAGTGCCGCCGTCGGTCGATCACGTGATGATCGACAACGTCGCCGCCGCCCGCGTCGCGACCCTGCATCTGCTGCAGTCCGGCAGGACGCGCGTCGCTTTCCTGGGCGGGTCGATGTCGGCCGGCCCCGTGACAGCGAGACTGCGCCTGAGCGGCTATCGCTCCGCCCTCCGGGAGTCCGGTGTCCACTCCGGGGACGACCTCCTGATCCCCATGGCGCAGTTCGGCGCGTTCGCCGCCGAGGCGGCCGTCATGGACGCGATCGGAGCCGGCCTGCGATTCGACGGACTCGTCTGCTTCGACGACCTCTCCGGCATCGGAGCCATGAAGGCGCTCGCGAGATGCGGGCGGCTCGTGCCCGAGGATGTGGGCGTCGTGGGCTGGGACGACATCCTCATGGCCCAGTTCACGAGTCCGGGCCTGACCACGATCAGACCGGACAAGGCCCGGCTGACGGAGACCGCCTTCCGGCTGCTCCGCGACCGGATGAACGGCGAGAGCGGGCCGGGACGCCACGAGCTCGTCGAGTTCGACCTGGTGGTGCGCGGCAGCACGGCGAGCTAGTTTCCAGCGCTAGAAATCGCGCTTTCTCTGATGCCGTTGCAAATAGTGCGACGGGGTCGCGGTACGGCCGCCTGTCCGCGGTCCGCGCTATCCCTGCGGAACCGACGCAGGCCGGTAACGCAGCGCGATCGCTCCCGAGTTGAACTCGTGACGACCCACGAGTTCGAGCCGGACGCGGTCACGCAGACCATCGAGCACCCTCGGCCCGTGTCCGGCAAGCACCGGCTGCACGACGAACTCGTACTCGTCGATGAGGCCCAGATCGGCCAACGCCAGAGGAAGCGTCACGCCGCCGACCCACAGGCCGTCGCCGGGCTCCTGCTTGAGCCGCTGAATCGCCTGCCCCAGGTCGTCCCCCGGCAGACGCTCGGCGTTCCAGTCGAAGCCGCTCGTCCTGCTCGACACGACGTACTTCGCCGCCTCGTCGATGGTCTCGGCGAACGGGATCTGCCACTCGACCATCCAGTCCGGCCGCGCGCCCGACGCCGGCCTCCGCCACGCCGACTCCATCATCTCGTAGGTCACACGACCGAACAGCAGGGCATCCGCTCGCTCCAGCTGGGCGGTCCAGTAGCGCATCGACTCGTCGTCAGGAGGGAGCCCTGCCTCGTGGTGGCAACAGCCGTCGAGCGTGACGTTGATCGAGTATCGAAGTGGTCTCATCCCGTTGCTCTCCCTCGAACACACGAATTCTGCCCAGGCGACCACCGGTGCCATCGCTCAGCGGCGCGCCTGGGTCGCCCTACGCTAACGCCGTTGCGATCCGGATGGGGCAGCAGACCGGGCGCGCGTCCGGAGGGTGCCAACGATGGCGCGGATGCGGGAGTCGTCGCGGGTGTCACGGGCGTCGATGGCAACGGCGTTCTCGTCGTCGGTCGGCGCCTCGAAGTGGGCCGCGTGATCGGCCAGCACTTCGTCCACGACGTCAGGCCGCTGCTGCTGCGCGCGGTTCGCCAGCACGCGTTCGCGCTGGAGTGCGGCGTCGATGTGCACCCACACGATCTCGAGCCGAGCGCCGACCCGCTGTGCGGTGCTGCGCCACTCGTCCCGGATGAAGCGGGGGGAGCCGGTGTCGTCCACCACGACGTCTCCCCCGGCCCGAAGGAGCGTCGCCGCCTGCTCGTGCGCGATGCGGTTCGTGGCCGCCCATTCCTCGAGCGGGATGCCCTGTCCCCCGCGCAGGCCGCGCTTCTCGTTGATGGCGTCGAGGCTGATGAGCGACGCATCCAGCTCTCGGGCCAGCCGCCCTGCAACCGTGCTCTTACCGGAGAACGACAGCCCGCACATCAGGATCAACGCCATGGCGTCGAGAGTACGGGCTGCCGTTCCGATCGTGCTGCGTCATCCAGGGAACCCCGAAGGGATCCCAGGTCGTTTCGCCTAGCGGCAGCGGATGTTGCTCAGGCCGCGGGAGGCCTTCCAGGGCTTGCAGTAGACGACGTTGCCGGGCGTGCCCGACGAGACGTTGACCTCGAGGCCGGGGACGCCGCCGTGAACGCTGTTGTTGCGGAACTGGTTACCGCCGCCCCAGCCCTTGACAGGGGCGTGCACCTGGAAGGCGTCCAGTCGCGTGCCGGCGCCCGAGTTGTCCCAGATCGCGTAGTTGTTGCCCTTCACGTCGATCCAGGAGTCCGCGTAGTTGACGCCGGAGTGGCCGGAGTTCTTGAAGTAGTTCCGCGCGATGCGTCCCCCGGTGGTGCCCTCCTTCACGTCGATGCCCTCGGCGGTGGTGTTGCTGATCTTGTTGTTCTCGATGAACACGTTGTCGGAGCGGTCCGGCGACTTCTTCGAGCCCATGATCTCCCGCCAGTTGCCGACCCCGCTGCCCACGTAGATGCCCTCGCCGAAGCCCGGGATGGACTGGCCGGTGCCGTTCACGATGGAGTTGCGGATGGTGACGTTGCTGCTCGACTTGCGCACGTGGATGCCCTCGTGGCCGATCGACGTGACGGAGACGCTGTCGATCACGGTGTTGTCGGAGTCGTCGAGCACGATGCCCTTCGCCGAGTTGGTGACGCCGAACCCGCGCAGCACCCAGTTCTTGCCGGTGACGTGCAGGCCGTACCACTGGTGCTTGGTGCCGGTCGTGAGCACCGCCTTTCGCGACCCGACGAGCGTGATGGGCGCGGAGCCGGATCCCGACTTCGTCGCGACGAAGCGCCCGGTGTAGGTGCCGTCGCGCAGGCTGATGACCTGGCCGGGGACGGCCTTGCGCAGGGCTTTCGTCAGCTGGCTGCTGGTGGAGACCGAGACCGTCGTGGCGGCGTGCGCCGCCGGCGCCTCGCTCACCACACCCACGGCCGCGAACGCCGTGGCGATCAGCGCCAGAGATGCGAACTTGGAAAAAGTGGCACGCCGAATGACCATGATTGTGCTCCCCCTGCACGAGACGGCAGCCCCCGCTGCCGTGAAAACCGAACGGTCCTCAGGTTATCGGCTGGGCGAAAATGCGACTGCCCCCAGTGAGGGTGCCCCCAGTCGGGGTTACGACGTGGGGCGCCGCATCGGGCTGCCACCCAGGGTCCGCTCAGGCCATCAGCGGCAGCTTGCCGACGATCTTGTCGACGCGGTTCCTCGGGCCCACGATACTGACCGCCAGGTACTCGATCTCCTCCGCGCGCTCGGCCGCCACGGACTCGATGTACTCGTCGTACACACGGGTGGCCTGCGCGGCGGACGGCATGTCGGCCACGAAGGTGCCGGGATGCGCGGCCGCCTTGCCGCGGATCGCGCGGAGGGTCGCGGCGTCGGCGGTCAGGATGGTGCATCCCGCCCAGGGCAGACCGGGGTGGGTCGCGCCGTCCGCGTCCACCGCGTCCGGCCCGAGGACACCGGCGACCGCATCGACCGTCGCCGCCGCGACGCACACCGCGGCGTTCACCGCGCGCCCGCTCGGGATGTCGGCGTCGACGACAACCACCCACTTCAGACGTGCGGAGCGGGTCGGCGCTGAGGTGTCGACCTCCTCGGCGGTGAACCCGATGGCCTCGTCGACGGTGCTGCTCATTCCTTCTCCTTGCTGTTCGTCCGGTGCGATCTCGAAACGGTACGACAAAGAACGCGGCGATCGTGCGGATGCCGAACTATCGTCGGTCGGCAGGTTATGGTTCCGGACATGGACGAACTAGATGCGGCGATCATCCGGGAACTGCAGTCGGATGCACGGCGGACGAATCGCGACGTCGCGGCGGCCGTGGGCATCTCCCCCACCACCGCGCTCGAGCGCACGAGGGCGCTCCGTTCCCGCGGTGTCATCCGTGGCGCCAGCCTCGACCTCGACCTCGCCGCCATCGGCCGGGGCGTGCAGGCCCTCGTCGCCGTGCGCATCCGGCCGCCGTCCCGGGACGTGATCGAGGCGTTCCGCGACTGGGCGGCCGCACTCCCCCAGACCCTCGGCGTGTTCGTCACGAGCGGCTCGGAGGACTTCATCCTGCACGTCGCGGTGGGCAGCAATGACGACCTGTATGCCTTCGTGATCGACGAGTTGACCCTGCGGCGCGAGGTGGCCGACGTGCGCACGTCCATCGTCTACGAGCACCTCCAGAACCGGTCGGTGCTCCCCGTGGCCCGATAGCGGGCCTCGTCACTCAGGTCCGGCCGCTCGGGTTCCGCCGCTCAGACCTCGCGCTCGGCGGGCTCCGCGTGCGCCCGCATCGCATCGACCACGCGACGCAGGTACTCGGTGATCACGTCCTGTTCCGCGCTCGTGAAGCCCTCGAGCTCCGCGTCGACGGCGTGGACCATCGGCGAGACGATGGCCGATGCCTGCTCGGACGACGCCTGTGCCGGGATCACGCGGATGCGGCGTCGATCGGCCGGATCCGGCTCGCGGCTCACGTGTCCACGGCCGACGAGCCGGTCGACGGACGTCGTGACCGCGGCACTCGTGATGCCGAGCCGCCGCGCGAGCTCACCGGGCGCGAGCGGTCCCGCTCGGAGCAGGTGCTCCATGGCGCGGTAGTCGGTCGCGTTCACGTTGAGCTCACCGCCGAGCCGCCGCGCGAACTGGTCGCTCAGCCGGAGGAAGTCCTGCAGAAGCATCGTCGCGTCATGGAAGGCGGGAGGGCAAACCTCGGCCTGCTCCTGTAGGGCGCTCCCCTGTGCGGCGGCCTCTTGCATGCCCCTCATGCTAGTGCTAATTTCATTAGATTATCTAGCGGTCAGAAGATCTAACCGCTTGCAAGGAGGGGCACCATGACCACATCCGCAGCCCAGGGGCGGATCGCGCGGCCGACGAGCCCGTTCGCGGGACGCGCGATCGTGCTCATCCTCGCCATCGGCCAGCTCGTGTCGAACCTGATGTTCACCCTCTGGTCCCCGAACGACCTGCAGTCCGGCACGCAGTTCTCGCCGCTGATCCCGCCGGGACCGATGTTCTCGATCTGGGGGGCGATCATCACGGTGAGTGTCCTGTGGGCGATCCTGCAGGTCCGGCCCTCGGCGCAGCAGGCGGGATTGCGCGATCGCCTGGTGGTACCCCTGGGCATCGTCTACGCCACCTTCGCACTGTGGCTGGCGGCGGCGTCGCTAGGGCAGCAGTCACCGCTCACGCTCGTGGTCTTCATCGTCATGGTGGGTGCGCACTTCGTGGCGTGGCGCCGCATCACCGCCGCCCGAGACGAGATCGCGCAGTGGAAGCCGGTCGACCGTGTCGTGCTCTACGTCTCGCAGGGGCTGTACGCGGGATGGACATCCATGGCCTTCTTCGTCAACATCGCGACGGTGGTGCAGGGGGCCGGCTCCCCCATCGACGGCGGGTGGGGAACGACCTGGCAGCTCCTGGTGGTCGCCGCCGCTGCCGGCGCCGCGA
This sequence comes from uncultured Microbacteriaceae bacterium, assembly GCA_947487835.1. Taxonomy (GTDB): domain Bacteria; phylum Actinomycetota; class Actinomycetes; order Actinomycetales; family Microbacteriaceae; genus Planctomonas. The sequence continues at coordinate 39,840 of CANKXX010000001.1, read as the reverse complement.
TCGCGTTCGTTCTCGCGAGCGGAGGCTCGGCCTGGTACGCGGTGGCCTCGTGCTACGCCCTCGTGGGCGTGGCGATCTCCTCGAGCGGTGGCGGCTACCCGGTCCTGGCGATCGCGGCCGCCGTCGGCGTCGTGCTGGTCCTGGCATCGACGATCGTGGTCCGCGCGGCGACGGCCCGCCGCACCCGCGCCGCCACCGCGCTGTAGGCGCGGGACGGCACCGTTCGTTTAACGTGGTTCCTGGGCTTGTCGAAGGCAGGGAAGGCACTCCCCCGGCGGAACTTCACGGCCCTCCGCTCATCGAAGGCAAGCCGCCTCCCCGACGGGCCCCGCGGTCCCTGAGCTTGTCGAAAGGACGTAAGGCACCAGCCCGGTGGAGCCCCACGGTCCCTGAGCTTGTCGAAGGGACGCCACGCTTCAGCTCGACTCAAGGCACCATGAAGTTCTCCACAGGACGAAAGTTCCCCATCGAAGAAACTTTCTATCTGCTAGAATGTGTGCTATGAGAAACCCGGCGACGACGCTCCTCCGCACAGCGGATGCAGTCGCACGCCTGGGCAACTCCCCCACCGCATTCGCCCCGCTTCCCAATCAGGACCTCGTGGACGCGCTGCACGCTATCGCCGACCTGCGACAGTGCTGCGACACCTTCACCGCCTGGATCGCCGGTGAACTCGACCGCCGCTCATCGACCGACCTCGGCTCGGCAGGCCTGGCTCAGCAGGAGGGCTACCGCACACCACAGGCAATGGTCGAAGCAGTGACAGGCGTGACCAAGGGCGGCGCGGTCTCGATCCTCGAAGTGGGCAGGATGCTCACCGAAACGGACGCCGTCGAAACGCTGCAGCGCGAGCACCCGGAACTTCCCGCACCACCGACACCGTGGCAGGCCCCGATCGCTCACGCGGTCACAAACGGGCGCCTCTCGATCGCCCAGGCGGACGCCATCCGAGCCGGCCTCGGCCTTCCTACCGACGCCGTGTCGCCGGAGTCGCTACGCCAGGCCGCGGCAGGGCTCCTTGACGACGCGACTACCCTGACCGCCGGGCAGCTGCACCGCCGGGCCCGCCAGCTGCGCGACGACCTCGACGACACCGAAGTCGGGGACCGGGAAAACGTTCAACTCGAGCAACAGCACCTCAAGGCGTGGAAGCGGCAGGACGGCATGGTGGAGGGCAAGTTCCTCTACGCACCCGAACCCGGCGCCTTCCTCCTGTCCGTGCTCGACGAGCTGACGAACCCCCGCCGAGGCGGGCCTCGGTTCGTCAAGGAAGAGGACCGCGCACGCATCGACGCGATCACGAAAGACCCGCGCTCTACGGACCGCCTCGCCGCCGACGGCTTCTTGGAACTCCTCCGCATCGGTGCCGACGCCGACCCCGGACAGGTTTACGGGTCGCGGAGGCCGGCCGTGCGGGTGATTGTCACCAAGGAGTCGCTCCACAGCGGCGAGGGCCACGGGTCGATCCAGGACACCGGAGAGGCCGTATCGATCGACACGATTCGCCGCGAGGTATGCGCCACGGGCACGATCGCTGTGGTCCTGGACGACGACGGCCAGTGCGTCAACGTCGGACGGGAGCAGCGGCTGTTCACCGCCCGCCAGCGGATCGGGCTCGCGGTGAGGGATGGCGGCTGCATGTGGCCGGGCTGCGACCGGCCGCCCTCGTGGTGCGAGGCGCACCACATCAACCAGTGGAAACGGGACCATGGCAAGACGGACATCGCCGATGGCGTCCTGCTGTGCAAGCACCATCACCTGCTCCTGCACAACAGAGGCTGGGACATCAGAAGAACGGGCGGGACGTACACGCTGATCCCACCGAGATCGATCAGCCCGACCCGAGAGGGCAAACACCTGGCGACGAAGAGCCGGGCGGTACAGGACTGGAACGCCCGCCGCCACCGCCTCCAGCAACACCATCGAGCGCCCGCTCAGCCACCCGAGCCTGCATCACCGGGAGGCTGACCATGCTCTCGCCGCAACCACTCGAGGAGAGGCCGACTTTACGGTCCCTGAGCCCGTCGAAGGGACGGGAGGGCGCTCGCGTCGCTTCGACAAGCCCAGCGACCGTGAGGTGGACCCGTCGGGATCGGTCGACGTCGCTTCGACAGGCTCAGCGACCGTGGTGCATGTGCGGAACGGGAACGGATCTCGCCGCAGCACCATCCGTAGTCAGTCGCTGCTCGCGAAGCTCTCGGGAACGACCAGCGCAGCCTGGCGGGACCCCCACGGTCCTGGGCCTGTCGAAGGGTGGGAGGACGCCTCGAGTCGCTTCGACAACCTCAGCTACCGTGTTGCGGTCAGCGACGGTGTGGTGAACCGCGAGGTTCCTCGATGGCGCAACCACCCGCATGCTGTCGCTGCTCGCGAAGCTCTCGGGAACGACCAGCGCAGCCTGGCGGCACCACCTCGGTCTCTGAGCCTGTCGAAGGGACGGGAGGGCACCTCGCGTCGCTTCGACAAGCTCAGCAACCGTGTTGGCTCTCTTACCGTGTTGTGTCAGCGACCGTGTGGGCTCGTTGATCGCACGACCGGTCGACCGCGGCGAGCGCTGTGCTTCCCACTGGTCCACCGCAGGCGTGCACAGGGGGTGCTCGGGGTGGGTGGGTAGCGTGGTCTCGGAACCTCAGGGAGGTTCGCGGACGAGGGAGCAGTACCCGCATCACGACAAGACTGACTCGGAAGGTCTGTCATGGCGTGGTTGATCCTGATCCTGTCCGGCGTGCTCGAGGCGGTGTGGGCCTCGGCCCTCGCGGCGTCGCGCGGGTTCCGGCGTCCCGGTCCCGTGGTGCTGTTCGCCGTCGCGATGATCGCGAGCATGGCCGGACTCGCCTTCGCGATGACCCAGCTCCCCACGGGGACCGCGTATGCGGTGTGGGTGGGCATCGGCGCCACGCTGACCGTCGCGTGGGCGATGATCACCCGGCAGGAGCGCGCGTCCACCGCGCGGATCCTGCTGCTGCTCCTCCTGGTCGCCTGCGTCGCGGGCCTGAAGGCGGTGAGCTGACATGGCGTGGATCGTGCTGCTCATCAGCGCCGTCTTCGAGGCGGTCTGGGCCACCGCGCTCGGCCGCTCCGAGGGCTTCACGGCGGTCGTGCCCACCGTCGTGTTCCTGGTCGGGCTCATCGCGAGCATGGCCGGCCTCAGCTGGGCGATGAGGCGCATCCCCATCGGCACCGCGTACGCAGTGTGGGTGGGCGTGGGCGCCGCGCTCACGGTCGCCTACGCCATGGCGACGGGCGACGAGGCGTTCTCCATGTGGAAGGCGATCTTTCTCGCGGGCATCATCTGCGCCGTGATCGGCCTGAAGCTGGTGCCGCCGCGCGAACCGTCGCGCCGACCCCTGTCGCCCGAGTCGGAGCCGGTGCCAGACTCGCTCGTATGACTCGCATCGTCGCGGACATCTCGGTCTCCCTCGACGGCTACGTGACCGGCCCGAACGCCGGCCCCGGTAACGGCCTCGGCGACGGCGGCGAGGCCCTGCACACCTGGGCGTTCTCCGACGACCCGCACGACCGCCGGCTCGTCCGCGAGGCGACCGAGCGGTCGGGGGCGGTGATCCTCGGTCGCCGGCTCTTCGACATCGTCGACGCGCCGGACGGCTGGAACGACGAGGTCGGCTACGGCGCCCGCGAGGCCGGCAGGCCCGCCTTCGTGGTCGTGACGAGCGAGCGTCCGACGTCGGTTCGGCTCACCGACCTGGACTGGACCTTCGTCACCACCGGCCTGGCGGACGCCGTCGCCGCCGCGCGGGAGCGCGCCGCATCGTCCCGCCGGGGCGCGGACCTCGCCGTCGTCCTCATGGGCGGCGGGGCGACCGTCGGCTCGGCGGTGGCCGCCGGGCTGGTCGACTCGCTGTCCCTGCACCTCTCCCCCGTGCTCCTCGGCGGAGGCACGCCGCTCTTCCCGGAGGGCACGCGCCGGACCCTGGTGCAGCGGAGCGCCGTCGCCACGTCGACGGCGACGCACCTGGTCTACGACGTCACCTGACCACGCACCTTCCGCGCCCCGCACGTCACTCCTCGCCGGACCCTGCCCCCACGTACGTCGCCAGGTGCTGGCCGGTGAGCGTCGACCGCACGGCGACGAGATCCGCCGGCGTGCCCTCGAACACGACCCGGCCGCCGTCGTTGCCAGCGCCCGGCCCGAGGTCGATGATCCAGTCGGCGTGCGCCATGACCGCCTGGTGGTGCTCGATCACGATCACGGACTTGCCGGAGTCGACGAGCCGGTCGAGCAGGGCGAGCAGCTGGTCCACGTCGGCGAGGTGCAGGCCGCTCGTCGGCTCGTCCAGCACGTAGACGCCGCCCTTCTCGCCAAGGTGCATGGCCAGCTTGAGCCTCTGGCGCTCACCGCCCGACAACGTGGACAGCGGCTGGCCGAGGCTGAGGTAGCCGAGTCCTACGTCCGCGAGCCGCTCGACGATCGCGAGGGCGGCCGGGATGCGCGACTCCCCCGCCGCGAAGTACTCCCGCGCCTCGGTCACCGACATCGCGAGCACCTCGCTGATGTCGCTGCCGCCCAGGTGGTACTCGAGCACCGACGCGTCGAAGCGCCTGCCCTCGCAGACCTCGCACGTCGTGGCGACCCCCGCCATCATGCCGAGGTCGGTGAAGATCACCCCCGCGCCGTTGCAGTTCGGGCAGGCCCCCTCGGAGTTCGAGCTGAACAGAGCCGGCTTCACGCCGTTCGCCTTCGCGAAGGCCTTCCGGATCGGCTCGAGCATGCCCGTGTACGTTGCGGGGTTGCTGCGGCGCGAGCCGCGGATGGCGCCCTGGTCGATGGACACGACGCCATCCCTGCCCGACACCGAACCGTGGATGAGCGTGCTCTTCCCGGAGCCCGCGACGCCGGTCACGACCACGAGCACGCCGAGCGGCACGTCGACGTCCACGGTCTTCAGGTTGTGCGCATCCGCGCCGCGGATCTCGAGGGCGCCCATCGGGGTGCGCACGGTCGGCTTCAGGGTGGCCCGGTAGTCGATGTGCCGGCCGGTCAGGGTGTCGCTCCGGCGGAGCTCGTCGACGGTGCCCTCGAAGCAAACCGTGCCGCCCGCCGTGCCCGCACCGGGACCGAGGTCGACGACGTGGTCGGCGATCTGGATCATCTCCGGCTTGTGCTCCACCACGAGCACGGTGTTCCCCTTGTCACGGAGCCGCAGCAACAGCTCGTTCATCCGCTGGATGTCGTGCGGGTGCAGGCCGATGGTCGGCTCGTCGAACACGTAGGTGACGTCGGTGAGCGAGGAGCCCAGGTGGCGGATGATCTTCGTCCGCTGCGCCTCGCCGCCGGACAACGTGCCCGACGGCCGGTCGAGCGAGAGGTAGCCGAGCCCGATCTCGACGAAGGAGTCGAGGGCGTGCCGCAGGGCCGCCAGGAGCGGCGCCACGGACGGCTCGTCGATCCCGCGCACCCACTGGGCAAGGTCGCTGATCTGCATGGCGCACACCTCGGCGATGTTCACTCCGTTGATGCGGGACGAGCGCGCACCCTCGTTGAGCCGGGTGCCCCCGCACTCCGGACAGGCCGAGAAGGTCACCGCGCGGTCGACGAACGCGCGAATGTGCGGCTGCAGCGCGTCGACGTCCTTCGACAGGTAGGACTTCTGGATCGACGGGATCAGCCCCGAGTACGTGAGGTTGATGCCCTCGATCTTGACCTTCGTCGGCTCCCGGTGCAGCAGGTCGTTCAGCTCCCGCTTGGAATAGTCCCGGATGGGCTTGTCCGGGTCGAAGTAGCCGACCTGGCGGAAGATGCGCCCGTACCAGCCCTCCATGCTGTATCCCGGGATCGTGAGCGCGCCCTCGTTCAGCGACTTGCTGTCGTCGTAGAGCGCGGTGAGGTCGAGGTCGGTCACGGACCCCATTCCCTCGCAGCGCGGGCACATGCCGCCGGTGACCGAGAAGGTGGCCTTGGTCGCCGTCCGGCCTGCGCGCTCCACGGTCACCGCGCCGGAGCCGTGCGCGGACGCCACGTTGAAGGAGAAGGCCTGCGGCGAGCCGATGTGCGGCTCCCCGAGCCGGCTGAACAGGATGCGCAGCATCGCGTTCGCGTCCGTCGCGGTGCCCACGGTGGACCGGGCGTTCGCCCCCATCCGCTCCTGGTCCACGATGATCGCGGTGGTCAGCCCCTCCAGCACGTCGACGTCGGGGCGCGCGAGTGACGGCATGAAGCCCTGCAGGAACGCGCTGTAGGTCTCGTTGATCATCCGCTGCGACTCCGCGGCGATCGTGCTGAACACGAGGGAGCTCTTGCCGGACCCGGACACGCCGGTGAACACCGAGAGCCGGCGCTTCGGGATCTCGACGCTGACGTCCTTCAGGTTGTTCTCCCGCGCGCCCTGCACCCGGATCACGTCGTGGCTGTCGGACGGGTGCGGCGCCCCCTCGACCGCGACGTCCGTTTCCGTACCCGTACCCGTGACTGTGCTCATCGTGTCTCCGTTGTCTCCGAGGGGCTGTTCCGCGAGCGCCGTGAGCGCAAGAACACGGTACCGAGGCGGCGGTGCTCCGTGGTAGGTTTCCTGCGCCGGATGTCGCCCGCGTCGAGCACGGCCCGGTCGGCCGCGGCCCGCGGGCTGCGGCTGGCGGCGGATACTGGTCGCATGCAGCTGCCCGCCGACAGTCACGCGCACAGCGAGTGGTCCTGGGACGCGCTCTCCGGAGACCTGGACGGCTCGTGCGCGCGAGCCGTGGCGATGGGACTGCCCGCGGTCGCGTTCACCGAGCACCTCGATGTCACGCCGTTCCGGGCCGGGCATCTGGTCGACGACTACGGTCCCCTCGTCACGGACGGGATCCTGCGCGCTCCCGCGTTCGACGTCGACGGCTACCTCGCCGCCGTCGACGCCTGCCGCGCCCGGTATCCGGGCCTCCGCATCCTCACCGGGCTCGAGGTGGGCCAGCCGCACCTCCACGGCCGGGAGGTCGCGGAGGTGCTCGCGCGCGGCCGGTTCGACCGGGTGCTCGGCTCCCTGCACTGCCTCCCCGACGGCGACGCGTTCGCGGAGCCGTTCGCCCTGTTTCCGCACCGCGACGCGTCCGCGCTGCTGCGCGAGTACCTGGCGGAGCTGCCGCGGATGGTGGCGGGCTCCGACCTCTTCGAGGTCGTCACTCACATCGACTACCCGATCCGCTCCTGGCCCGAGGAGGCCGGCCCGTTCGACCCCAAGGACTTCGAGGAGGAGTTCCGCGCCGCCCTGCGCGCCATCGCCGACGCCGACCGGGTGCTCGAGGTCAACGCCAAGCTGCCGCTCGACCCCCGCATCCTCGCCTGGTGGCGCGAGGAGGGGGGCCGCCGGGTGACCTTCGGGAGCGACGGGCACGAGCCGGAGACCGTGGGCCGCGGACTGGCCGGCGTCGCCGCGATGGCGGAATCCCAGGGCTTCGCCCCGACGAACCGGCCCGAGGACCCGTGGCTGCTCGGAGGCCGTGCCTGATCAGAGCTTCTCTACAGACCGGCTCTACTCGTGCGACGACATGACGTGCTTGATGCGCGTGTAGTCCTCGACGCCGTACATGGAGAGGTCCTTGCCGTAGCCCGAGTACTTGAAGCCGCCGTGGGGCATCTCGGCGGTGAGCAGGATGTGGGTATTGATCCACACCGCACCGAAGTCGAGGTCGCGCGACACCCGCATCGCCGTGCCGTGGTCGCGGGTCCACACGCTCGAGGCGAGGGCGTAACGCACGTCGTTCGCCAGTTCGATCGCCTCGTCCTCGGTCTCGAACGACTGCACCGTGATGACCGGGCCGAACGTCTCCTCCTGCACGATGTCGTCCGTCTGCTTCACCCCGGTGATCACGGTCGGCGCGTAGAAGAAGCCCTTCTCGCCCACGCGGTGCCCGCCCGTGGCGACGGTCGCGTGCTCGGGCAGGCCCTCGACCGCACCGGACACCTTCTCGAAGTGCGTCGCGTTGTTCAGCGGGCCGAAGTAGTTCTCGGTCTCGTCGCCGCCGGTCGCCCGGGCCTCGGCCGCCGTCACGAGCGACTCCACGAGCGCGTCGTGGATCGACTCGTGCACGAGCACGCGGGTGATGGCCGTGCAGTCCTGACCGGCGTTGTAGAACGAGAAGTCGGCGATCGAGGATGCGGTGGCCGCGACGTCGACGTCGGCGAACACGACGGCGGGCGCCTTCCCGCCGAGCTCGAGGTGCGCGCGCTTGAGCGTCTTGGCGGCGGCGCCGGCCACGGCGGTGCCCGCCCGCACGGAGCCGGTGATCGAGATGAGCCCCGGCACCGGGTGCTCGACGATCGCCTCGCCGGTCTCGGCGTTGCCGAGCACGACGTTGAGCACGCCGTCGGGCAGGATGCCCTGGCTGATCCGGGCCAGCACGAGCGTGGACTCCGGCGTCGTGTCGCTCGGCTTGAGCACCACCGTGTTGCCCGCGGCGAGCGCGGGCCCGATCTTCCAGACCGCCATGAGGAACGGGAAGTTCCACGGCGTCACCTGACCGACGACGCCGATCGGCTCCCGGCGCACGTACGACGTCGTGCCCTCGATGTACTCCCCGGCCGACCGGCCCTCGAGCAGCCTCGCGGCGCCGGCGAAGAAGCGGATCTGGTCGGCGCCCGCCGCCACCTCGTCCTCGGCGATGGTCGCGCGGGGCTGCCCGGTGTTGCGGTGCTGCGCCTCCACAATCTCGGCGGCATTCGCGTCGATCGCGTCCGCGAGCTTCAGCAGAGCGAGCTGGCGGGCGCTCGGGGTGAGGCGGGACCACGGCCGGAACGCCGCCTTCGCGGCTCGCATGGCGGTGTCGACGTCCTCGGGCGTGGACACCGGGGCGAGGGCGACGGTCTCCCCCGTCACCGGGTTCACCACGTCGAGCGTCGTCGTGCCGGTCGGGGCGACGAAGTGTCCGTCGATAAAGTTCTGCAGGGTGGGAGCGGGCATCGGGGTCCTTCGTTGGTCCTGTGCGGGTGGTGGTGGCGAATGGTCGTGGGTGCGGAAGGAGGAGAGAACGGGGGCGGGTGCGGCCGGTCAGCCGACGAGCGTCGCGGCGAGCCCCCCGCTCGCGTTCCCGGTCGTCCTGCTCGCCCGCCGCAGGACGAGCCCGACGAGCGCGAGCGCGATGAGGGTGAGGCCGAGCATGAGCGTGGAGACCGCCGCGATCTCGGGCCGCAGGGTGGAGCGGAGCGACGCGAACACGTAGACCGGCCACGGGGTGGAGCCGGCGACGGAGACGAAGCTCGACAGCACGGTGTTGTCGAGGCTCAGGGTGAACGTGAGCAGCGCGCCGGAGATCACCGCGGGCCGCATGAGCGGGAACGTGATGTCGAGGAACCGGCGCAGCGGCGGGGCGCCGAGGTCCGCCGCCGCCTCCTCGAGCGACTCGTCCACCCCGGCCATGCGGGCACGGACGATGAACGTGACGACGGCGCAGGAGAAGAGCGAGTGGGCGACGATCAGGCGCACCTGTCCGACGGCGAAGATATCGAGGTTCCAGGTGTTGCTGAGGTCCACGAACCACGGCAGCAGCGAGACGGCGTTCACGATCTCCGGGGTCACCATGATGAGCCCGAGGAGCAGGGTGAGCCAGCCGACCCAGCGGGCGGAGGGCCGCCTCGCCAGGGCGACGCCGGCCAGCGAGCCGAGGATCGTCGACACGACGGCGGAGCCCGCGGCCGCGAGGATCGACACCTGGATCGTCGCGACGATCGTGGGGTTGCTCAGCGCGTTCTCGTAGGAGGAGAACCCGAAGCCGTCCCAGGACCGCAGCTGGCGCCCCGTGTTGAACGAGTAGACGATGATCACGATCACCGGGAAGAAGAGGAAGAGCAGGCCGAGCACGCCCCAGGCCGCGATGAGCACGTCGGTCAGCGACCGGCGACGCTTGCGTGCGATGGGCGCGGCGCCGGCCGCGGGCACCGCCGTCGAGCGTGTTCCCGCGGCGCTGGCGGCGGTGGTCCCGGCCGTGGACGCCGCCCCGGTCCCGTCCGCCGGGCCGGTCGTCGTCGCGTCCGTGCGCACCTCGGTCATCGGGCACCCCCCTGCTGCGGCAGGGCCGCCGAGAGGTCGACCCGCTGCACCCGGCCGAGCACCGAGCCCACCAGCCGGGCGACCAGGGCGAAGATCACCACGGTCGCGAGGATCGCGAGCATGAGGATGATCGCCATCGCGGACCCGAGCGCCCAGTTCTGCGCCCGGCTGAACTGCCCGGCCACCATCTGGCCGACCATGCCGCCCTGCGCTCCGCCGAGCACGCTCGGCGTGATGTAGTCGCCCATCAGCGGCACGAAGACGAGCAGCATGCCCGCGGCGATGCCGGGCAGCGCGAGCGGGAGGGTGACCCGGCGGAAGCTCTCGATCGCGTTGGCGCCGAGGTCCCGGCTCGCCTCGAGCAGCCGGTGGTCCATCCGCTCGAGCGCGACGTAGAGCGGCAGGATCATCAGCGGGAGGTAGTTGTAAACGACGCCGAGCTGCACGGCCGGCATGGTGTACAGCACCTCGAGCGGGCCGTCCCGCAGGCCGAGCGCCTGCAGCCCCTGGGAGAGGAAACCCTCCGGGCTCAGCGTGATCTGCCAGCCGATGGTGCGGACGAGGAAGTTCGTCCAGTACGGGATGAGCACGAGTGCGAGCACGAGCCCCTGGCGGCGCGGCGAGAGCTTGGTGGCCATCCAGTACGCCATCGGGAATGCGATGAGCAGGCACAGCACGGTGCCGACGACCGAGATCTCGAGCGTGCGGCCGAAGGTCTGCAGGAACGCGGGGCTGACCGCCTCGACGTAGCGGTCGAGGCTCAGCACGTCGTTCGAGTGCGTCACGTAGAGGCTCGGCTTGTCGCCGAAGCTGTACCAGAGGATCAGCCCGAACGGCACGATGAAGAAGAAGACCAGCCACGCGCTGATGGGCAGCGCGAGCATGCCGATCGACCAGCGCAGCCGACGCCTGCCGGTGCGTGCCGCGGGTGCCGTCCGCACCGCCGCGTCGACCGCCATCACTGACCGGCCGAAGCCGTCAGCTCGTCGTAGATGTCGACGTAGACCTGTTCGGCTTCGTTGAGCTCGGCGAACACCAGCTTCTCCGTCTGCTCGGGCGTGAAGAAGATGAGCTCGGGCAGCTCGGCTCCCGCGTCGATCGCGGCCTGCTCGATGTCCTTGAGGCCCGTGTGGTAGCCGATGTAGAGCAGCTCCTTGAGCGACACCTCGGGGTCGAGCACGTAGTTGATGAACTCGTGCGCCGCGTCGACGTTGGGCGCGCCCTTGACGATGACCCAGTTGTCCTGCCAGAGGTTGCCGCCCTCCGACGGGGTGACGTAGCGCCACCGGTCTGGCTCCTCGTTCTCCAGGATCCCGGCGCGCGCGTCGCCGTTGAACGCCTGCGCGAGGACGCGCGCGTTGCCCGTGATCGACGCGCCCGGGTAGGACTCGAACGTCTGCACGTGCGGGGCGATCTGCTCGACGATGAACCTGCGGTACTCCTCGAGGTGCCCCTCGTCCGTCGTGAGCGGGTCGATGCCGTTCGCGAAGAAGTAGGCGTAGGCGATCTCGTTCGGATCCTCGAGCAGCGAGAGGCTGCCGCTCGCCTCGTTCTGCGCGACCTCCCAGAAGTCGGCCCAGCTGGTGAGCTCGCGCTGCACGGCCGTCGTGTCGTAGGCGTACCCGGTGGAACCCCAGGCCTTCGGCACGGAGTACCGGTTGCCCGGGTCGAAGGCCTGGTCGACGTAGGCGGGGTCGACGTTCGAGAAGTTCGGGATCTTGTCGAGGTCGAGCTCCTCGAGCAGGTCGCTCGCGGCCATCTGCGGGATGTACTGGTGCGTCGGCAGGCAGATGTCGTACCCGCTGGTGCCCGCGGCCGCGACCAGCTTCGCGATCATCTCCTGGTTCGAGCCGTAGCTGTCGATCGTGATCTTCGGCCCGGCCTCGGCGGTGAAGGCGCTCAGCACGTCGGGGTCGTCGTACTCCCCCCAGGTGTAGATGTTCAGGTCGCCGGAGCCGCCGGATCCGCCCGACCCGGAGCCGGTGGAGCAGGCGGCGAGCGCCGCGGTCGCGCCGGCCCCGAGCAGGCCGCCGAGGAACAGGCGGCGCGACACGTGCCCGGTCATCGAGGCGGGCAGGAGCAGGCGGACGTCACTCTTCTCGGGCATGGCTACAGGTCCTTCTGTCGGGGGCAGGGGGTGCGCGGGCTGCGGCGGGTTCGCTGGGGAACGGGAACGAGGCTCTGGCGGGTCACGCGGTGGCCGATCCCGGGAAGACGTGCACGGCGGCGGCGTCCCAGCGGCACCACACGGTGCTGCCGATGGTCGTCGGGACCTCGGAGGACCGGCTGGTCCTGGCCGTGATCTTCAGGCCGCCCGCGGTGAGCAGCACGAGCTGGAGCGCGGAGCCCAGCTGGCTGATGCCCATCAGGGTGGCAGGGATCACGTTGACCCCGGCGTCGGCGGTCACGCTGACGGTCACGTGCTCGGGCCGCACCGCGAACGTGGCCTCGGTGCCCACGGCGAGGCCGGAGGGACGGCCGGTGGCGACGCGGGACCCCTCGACGGTCATGCCGACGGCACCCCCGTCGGCGCGGTCGATCGTGCCGGAGAAGAAGTTCTGCTGCCCGATGAAGCCGGCGACGTAGGCGGACTCGGGGGCGTCGTACACCGTGGACGGCGTGCCGACCTGCTCGATCCGGCCGTGGTTCATCACCGCGATCCGGTCGCTCATCGTCATCGCCTCCTCCTGGTCGTGCGTGACGAACACGAAGGTGGTGCCGAGCTGCTGCTGCAGGAGCTTGAGCTCGATCTGCATCTCCTCGCGGAGCTTGCGGTCGAGCGCGGACATCGGCTCGTCGAGCAGCAGCACGGCGGGACGGTTGACCAGGGCGCGGGCGAGCGCGATGCGCTGCTGCTGGCCACCGGAGAGCTGGGCCGGCATCCGGTCGGCCAGGTGCGACATGCGGACCATGGCCAGGGCGTCGCGCACCCGGGGACCGATGTCGGCCTTGGGCACGGACCCGTAGGTGAGCCCGTACGCCACGTTGCGGGCGACGGACATGTGCGGGAACAGCGCGTAGGCCTGGAAGACGGTGTTGACGGGTCGCCGGTGCGGGGGCAGCGCGTGCACGGCCCGCCCCGAGATGGAGATGGTGCCGGCGTCCGGGAACTCGAAACCGCCGATCATCCGCAGGGTGGTGGTCTTGCCGCACCCGCTCGGGCCGAGGAGGGAGATGAACTCCCCCGCGCGCACGTCGAGGTCGAGGTTCTCGACCGCGTACGCCTTGCCGTAGACCTTGGATACGCCGGTGAGGACGACCCGCCCGGGCCTGCCCGCGGCCATGGCGTCCGCGTCGGTGCTGTCCAGGGTCATCGTCATCTCGCCCATGCCCCTTCGTGAGTCGGTTCTCGTCGGCCGGCCGCGGCGTTGGTCGCGACGCTTCCGTCCGCTGCGGTTTCCACAAACTATGCGCTGGAACGAGCCCAACGCAATGCACGACACGGATTCCGTCGAGGTTTTACACCGGCGAAACAGTCGCTCCTGCGCCGTTTTCGCTCGAAGAACGACCGAAAGACCCGCGGAGGACAACTGATTCCGTAGGAGTGCCTCTAAGCGCGGGTGCGGCGCGGCCGGTCGGGCGGGCGCCGATCCTCAGCGGGAGAAGACCACGCGCCCGGAGGCGACCGTCGCCGCCGTCCGCACGGTGTGCAGGGCGTCGGCCGGAAGGGAGAAGGGGTCGACGTCGCTCACGGCGAGGTCCGCGGCCCCGCCGACGCGCAGCGTTCCGGCGTCGTCGTGATGGGCGACGCGCGCGGATCCCGACGTGTACGCGGCGAGCGCCTGGGCGAGCCCGAGCTCCTCCCCGACGCCGAGCGGCTCGGCCCCGCTGCCCGGTTCGACCCGGGTCACCGCGACAGCGATGGCCTGCCACGGGTCCGGGGTGGACACCGGCCAGTCCGAGCCCATGGCGAGCGGGACCCCCGCGGCGGCCATGCTGGCGAAGGGATACTGCTCCGAGAAGCGCTTCTGCCCGACGATGGAGCGGTTGAGGTCGACCATCTGGTCGCTCGCCGCGGCCCACAGCGCCTGGATGTTCGCGGTGACCCCGAGCTCCGCCATGGCGGGGATGTCGGCAAGGTCCACCTGCTGCAGGTGCGCGAGGTGGTGCCGCATGCGGTTGTCGTCCCCCGCCGCCCGCGCGGCGCGCAGCGCGTCGAGGCTCTCGGCCACGGCGCGGTCGCCGATGGCGTGGATGTGGAGCTGGAAGCCCGCCCGGGTGAGCGCGACCGCGGCGGCGTTCAGCACCTCCGGCGGGAAGTGCGACTCGCCCCGCACGCCGGTCGGGTGCCCGCAGGCGTCGAGGTAGGGCTCCTTCATGGCGGCCGTCTGGCTCTCCGGCACCCCGTCCTGCATGATCTTCACCGTCGTCGCGCGGAAGGACCCGCCGAGCGCGTTCCTCCGGTCGCCCACGGCATCCCGGGCCGCGACGAGCCGCTCGACGGTGTCGTCGACCGTGTCCAGGGTCAGCCCGCGCGGCAGCCAGAGGGCCCCGGTCACCCGGGACACGAGCTCGCCGGAGTCGACGACGCGGAGGTACGCCTCCGTGCTGTCGCCGAATCCGGCGTAGTCGCCGATGATCGCGTCCTGCCAGCCCGTGATGCCGAAGGACTGCAGGTAGCGCTGCGCCTCGCCGACGGCCTCGACGTAGTCGTCCACGTCGGGCACCGGCAGGAAGGGCGCGAACACCTCCATCGCCGCCTCCTGCGCGGTCCCGGTGGGGCGGCCGTCGGCATCCCGGTCGAAGTGCCCGCCCGCGGGCTCGGGGGTGTTCCGGTCGACGCCCGCCGCCCGTAGCGCGGCCGGGGACACCCAGGCGCCGTGATGATCCGCGTTGACGAGGTAGATCTTCCGCCCGGGCGCCACGCGCTCCAGGGACTCCGCGTCGGGGCGCCCGCCGGGGAAGTGCGGCAGGTGCCAGCCGCCCCCGACGATCCAGTCGTCGTCGGGGTGGGCGGCCGCGTAGGCGCCGATGATCTCCAGCGTCGACGCGGCGTCCGTGGCGTCGGTGAGGTCGCAGTGCAGGCGCTCGTGGCCGCCCTGCAGGGGGTGGATGTGCGCGTCGACGAAGGACGGACCGATGAGTCCGCCCCGCGCGTCGATGGTGTCCGCGGCGGGTCCCAGCCCGCGGATCTCGGCGTCGGTGCCGATCGCGACGACGCGGCCCGCGGTCACGGCGACCGCTGTCGCGGTCGAGGAGAGCTCGGTGCCGGTGAAGACGCGGCCGGAATGCAGGACGAGATCGACGGTCATGGCGACACCGTAGCGGCGGGGGCAAGCGTGGCGGCGTCTTCCGGGCTCGACCGGCGGGTCACGCGATGCCGCCCGCCACGGTGTACGCCCCCAGAACGGCGCCGCCCGGCAGGGTGACGACGGCCGTGATCAGGGAGCCGTACGGCTCCCGCCAGGGGCTGTGCCTGCGGCGGTGCGTCTCCGCCGGCAGGGCGACCCGGGCGGTGGCGGCCTCGCCCTCCGTCGTGATGGGCACGGGGACGCCGTTGACCGCGATCCGCACGCGCGCCGCGGGCAGCGGCGCCCCACGCACCTCGAGCGTCGCCGTGACCTCGTCCAGGCCGGGGTCCCCGCCGTCCCCCACGGCCGGGCGGACCTCGGCCCGCAGCTCCAGGCGGGCGCCCGCCGCATCCGCGGTCGGAGCGGACGGCAGGGGGATGCGGCCCGGGCCGGGGAACACGTCTCCCGGCAGGGCCGGCGTCCGCGGGGGCGGCGTGCGCCGCGGACGGATGGCCTCGAACGCGGCGGCGAAGGCGAGCAGGTCGGCGTCGCGGTAGGCGCGGCCGGCGAAGGTGAGCCCGACCGGCATGCCGATGTCGTCCATCGTGCCCATCGGCACGGTGACCGTGGGGATGCCGAGGTGCCGGAACACGAGATTCCCGTTCGCCACCCAGGTGCCGTTGCGCCAGGCCAGGCGCGCCGAGGCCTCGTCGACGTCCGCGTCCGCCGGCCCGACGTCGGCGACCGCGGGCAGCACGATGCCGTCGAGCCCCTCGTCATCGAGCCAGCGCTCGAAGTCGAGCCGCCGGGTCTCCTCCAGGCCGCGGACGCCGTCCGCGATGTCCGGGATCTCCTCGGGCGGGAGCACGCCGGCCCGGGCCCGGATCACGTAGTCGGCGAGGTCGATGTCGTCGGGACCGTACCGGTCGGTGAGCGCGCCCGGCGGGGCCGGGAAGATCCGCGGCCCGTCGACCGCGGTGAGGTCGGGGAGGGCCGGGTCGCCGTTCGCGCGGAGGAAGTCGTCCCAGGCCCAGATCGACAGGTCCCAGATCTCGCGGTCGGCGAACCCCTCGGGCACGAGACCCCGCTCGACCATGGAGCGGGCGCCGGGCCGGTCGCGCTCGTAGTTCGACAGCGCCGGGAAGTCCACCTCCACGACCTCGGCGCCCTGCTGCCGTAGGTCCGCGGCGGCGGCGTGCCAGAGGCGGAGCACGGAGTCCCGCGTCTCGATGGGTCGGGCGGCGTCCGGGTCCGCGTTGATGTACATCCGCGGCACGCCGAACCGCCTCCCGCGCAGCGCGTCCGGGCGCGCGCAGTCCGCGAAGCGGGGTGGCCGCACCGAGGACGGCGCAGGGATCGGCACCCAGGGCTGCCGCCGCCAGAAGTCGCCGCGCGGATCGGGGTCGTCCACCACGAGCACGTCGAGGAGCTCGAGCAGGTCCTGCATGGTGCGGGTGTGCGGCACGACGACGTCCATGGTCGGGACGAGCGGCCAGTTGCCGCGCACCGAGATGAGGCCGCGCGACGGGGTGTACGCGACGAGGGCGTTGTTCGACGCCGGGGCGCGGCCGGAGGACCAGGTCTCCTCGGCGAGCCCGAACGCGGCGAAGCTCGCGGCGGTGGCGGTCCCGGAGCCGTTGGACGAGCCCGAGCCGAACGCGGCCGTCAGGTAGTCGGGGTTGTACGGGCTCTCCGCCCGGCCGTAGAGGCCGCGCTGCATGCCGCCGTTGGCCATCGGCGGCATGTTCGTGAGCCCGATCAGCACCGCGCCCGCGGCGCGGAGCCGTTCGATGGCGAACGCGTCCACCCGGGCGACCAGGTGCTCGAACGCCGGCGAGCCGGCCGACACCGTGAGGCCCTCGGCCAGGTAGCTGTCCTTCGCGGTGTACGGGATGCCGTCTAGCGGCCCGAGGGTCGCGCCCGCCGCCCGCCGCTCGTCCGACGCCCGGGCCTCATCGAACGCGCGGGGATTGAGCACCGGCACGGCGTTCAGCGCGATGCCGTGCCGGTCGTACCGGCCGATCCGGTTGAGGGAGGCGGCGACGAGCTCGACGCTCGTGACGGCGCCGGACTCCAGCGCGGCGCGGAGGTCGGCGATGGTGGCCTCGACGATGGTCAGCGCCGGTCCGGTCAGGCCCGGCCCGGTCATCGCACACCCGCGGTCGGCTGCTGGTGGGTGATGCAGTGGATGCCCCCGCCGCGCTCCAGGATCGGGCGCGCGTCGACGGTGACGACGGTCCGGCCGGGGTACGCGTCGGCGAGGATCGCCCGCGCCCGCGCGTCCGCGCGCTCCTCGCCGTACCCGCACGCGATCACGCCACCGTTGGTGACCAGGTGATTCACGTAGCTCCAGTCGACGAAGCCGCGCGCGTCCCGCAGGGTCTCGGGCGCGGGCAAATCCACGATCTCCCATGCACGGCCGGCGGCGTCTCGGCTGCCGCCGAGCACCTCCCTCAGCTCCCGGGTCAGTGCGAAGTCAGGGTGCGCGGGATCGTCCTGAGCGTGCAGCAGGATGCGGCCGGGCGCCGGGACGGTGGCGACCATGTCGACGTGCCCGCGGGTGCCGAGCTCCTCGTAGTCCCGGTGCAGGCCGCGCGGTAGCCAGACGAACGTGTCGGCCCCGATCGTGCGGGCGAGCTCCGCCTCGACCCCGGCCCGGTCGGTGAACGGGTTCCGCAGGGGGTCGAGCTGCACCGTCTCGGTCAGCAGCACCGTCCCCTCGCCGTCCACGTGGATGCCGCCGCCCTCGTTCACCAGGAGCGACGGGATGACGGGCGCGCCCGCGGCTTCCGCCACGAGCCGCCCGATCCGGCGGTCGTGCTCCCAGGCGCGCCAGTCCGGGGAGCCCCAGCCGTTGAAGGTCCAGTCGACCGCGGCGAGCTCCCCGTCCCGGCCGAGCACGAAGGTGGGGCCGATGTCGCGCATCCAGAAGTCGTCGAGCGGGGCGATCAGCACCTCGATGGCGGAGGAGAGCATCCGCGTGGCGCGGGCGCGCTCGGAGGGGTCGACCACCATGGTGAGCGGGGTGAAGTCGGCCGTCGCGTGGGCGACCGCCGCCCACGCGGCGTAGGCCTCGTCCGCGGACGCGCGGTCGGCGCCTAGGGTGGCGCCCTCGCGCGGGAACGCCATCCAGACCCGGTCCTGCGGGGCCGTCTCGGCGGGCATGCGCCAGTCCATCGGCTGCTCCTTTCGTCGCTGTAGCACCGGTTTGACCACTGATTCGCTTGCCGAAGCACGTCGGCACTGACATTATCGAGCAATGAGCAGGGAGACCCGCACCCAGCTCGACGACATCTCACGGGCCATCGTCGAGCAGTTGCAGCACGACGGACGCCGCTCCTACGCGGAGATCGGCAAGGCCGTGGGGCTGAGCGAGGCGGCCGTGCGCCAGCGCGTGCAGAAGCTCACGGAGTCCGGCGTCATGCAGATCGTCGCGGTCACGGACCCCATGCAGCTCGGCTTCTTCCGCCAGGCGATGATCGGCATCACCGTGTCGGGCGACACCACCGAGGTGGCGGCCGCGCTCAGCGCCATGTCGGCGGTCGACTACGTCGTGCTCACGGCCGGCAGCTTCGACATCCTCGCCGAGGTGGTGTGCGAGAACGACGACCAGCTCATCACCCTCCTCAACAAGGAGATCCGCGCCATCGAGGGCGTCCGGTCCACCGAGACGTTCGTCTACCTGAAACTTCAGAAGCAGTTCTACAACTGGGGAACGAGATAACCATGACCACCACCGAGACGCCCGTCACCGTCCACGACGGCGACCCCGCGACCGCCCGCGACGCCCGGCTCCGCAGCGCCGCCAAGGACCACCTGTGGATGCACTTCTCCCGCCAGTCGGTGATGGAGGACGGCGACGGGGTGCCCATCATCGTGAAGGGCGACGGCCACCACATCTGGGACAGCCGGGGCCGCAAGTACTTCGACGGGCTCAGCGGCCTGTTCGTCGTCAATGCCGGACACGGGCGCAGGCGGCTCGCCGAGGTCGCGGCCAAGCAGGCCGAGGAGCTCGCCTTCTTCCCGCTCTGGTCCTACGCGCACCCCTCGGCGATCGAACTCGCCGAGCGGCTCGCCTCCTACGCGCCCGGCGACCTCAACCGCGTCTTCTTCTCGAGCGGCGGCGGCGAGGCGGTGGAGACGGCATTCAAGCTTGCGAAGTACTACTGGAAGCTGCAGGGCCGCCCCACGAAGCACAAGGTCATCTCCCGCTCCGTCGCCTACCACGGCACGACGCAGGGCGCCCTGGCGATCACCGGCATACCGGCCATGAAGCAGATGTTCGAGCCCGTCACCCCCGGCGGCTTCCGGGTGCCGAACACGAACTTCTACCGCGCCCCCGAGCACGCCGACGACCTCGAGGCGTTCGGGCAGTGGTCCGCCAACCGCATCGAGGAGATGATCGAGTTCGAGGGCCCGGAGACGGTCGCCGCGGTCTTCCTCGAGCCCGTGCAGAACAGCGGCGGTTGCTTCCCGCCGCCGCCCGGCTACTTCCAGCGGGTGCGCGAGATCTGCGACAGGTACGACGTGCTGCTCGTCAGCGACGAGGTGATCTGCGCCTTCGGCCGGATCGGAGAGTTCTTCGCCTGCGACACCTACGGCTTCGTGCCGGACATGATCACCTGCGCGAAGGGCATGACGAGCGGGTACTCCCCCATCGGCGCGACCATCGTCAGCGACCGTATCTACGAGCCCTTCAAGCACGGCAACGCGTCCTTCCCGCACGGCTACACCTTCGGCGGGCACCCCGTGTCGGCGGCCGTGGCGCTCGCGAACCTCGACATCTTCGAGGAGGAGCGGCTCAACCAGAACGTGCGGGAGAACTCGCCGGCCTTCCGGGCGACGCTCGAGAAGCTGCTCGACCTCCCCATCGTCGGCGAGGTGCGTGGCGACGGGTACTTCTTCGGCATCGAGCTGGTGAAGGACAAGGCCACGAAGCTCACGTTCGACGACGACGAGTCGGAGCGCCTGCTCCGCGGCTTCCTGTCGACGGCGCTGTTCGACGCCGGCCTGTACTGCCGCGCGGACGACCGCGGCGACCCCGTCATCCAGCTGGCCCCGCCGCTGACCGTGGGACAGAAGGAGTTCGACGAGATCGAGGGCATCCTGCGCGGGGTGCTCACCGAGGCGTGGGCGCGGCTCTAGGCCGGTGACCGGGGTGGCGGACGGCGGGACCCGGAACGGGAACGTCTCGTTCTGGTGGACGCAGCTCGGCATGCCCGCCGCCCGTGCTCCGCTGCCGGGCTCGCTCGCCGCCGACGTCTGCATCGTGGGCGCGGGTTTCACCGGGCTGTGGACCGCCTATTACCTGAAGCGCGCCGCGCCCCACCTGGACGTCGTCGTGCTCGAGTCGGAGTTCGCCGGGTTCGGCGCGTCCGGCCGCAACGGCGGCTGGCTCACGAACACCATCACCGGGGGGCGGGACCGCTACCTGGCCTCCCGCAGCCGCGGCGAGGTCGCGGAGATGCAGCGCGTGCTCAATGACGCCGTGGACGAGGTCATCCGCGTGGCGCGGGCCGAGGGCATCGACGCCGGCATCGTGAAGGGCGGCGAGCTCACCGTCGCCACCTCGCCCGCGCAGCTCGGCCGGCTCCGCGCGTTCGCGACGGCCGAGGCGGCCTGGCCCGCGACGGACCTCGAGGTTCTGTCGGCGCAGGCGACGGCCGACCGGGTCGCCGTGCGTGGTGCGGTCGGCGGCGTGTGGCACCCGCACTGCGCCCGCGTGAACCCGGCGCGGCTCGTGCAGGGCCTGGCTCGCGCCGTCGAGGCGCTCGGCGTGCGCATCCACGAGCACACCCCGGTCCGGGAGATCCGCCCGCACGCGGCCGTGACCGACCGCGGCACGGTGACGGCCGACATCGTCGTCCGCGCCACGGAGGGCTTCACGGCCAACCTCACGGGCCAGCACCGCACCTGGCTGCCGATGAACTCCTCCCTCATCGTGACCGAGCCGCTCGGCGACGACGTGTGGGACGAGATCGGCTGGAGCGGCCGAGAGCTGCTCGGCGACTTCGCCCACGTGTACATGTACGCCCAGCGCACCGCGGACGACCGCATCGCGATCGGCGGGCGGGGCGTGCCCTACCGCTTCGGCTCGCGCACGGACACGGACGGCGTGACCCAGGAGGCGACGATCCGGAAGCTCCGGGCGATCCTCACCGACTTCTTCCCCTCCACCGCGGGCGCCGGGATCGAGCACGCCTGGTCCGGGGTGCTCGGCGTGCCGCGGGACTGGGCGGCGACCATGGGCCTCGACCGCGCCACCGGGCTCGCCTGGGCGGGCGGCTACGTCGGCACGGGCGTCACGACCACGAACGTGGCCGGCCGCACGCTCGCCGACCTGATCCTCGGCCATGACTCCGCCCTGACCCGCCTGCCCTGGGTCGGCCATGTGGCGCGCAGGTGGGAGCCGGAGCCGCTGCGCTGGCTGGCCGTGCAGGGCATCTACGCCGCGTACGGTGCCGCGGACCGCATCGAGCGCGCGGGCCGGCCGCGCACCGCGGCGATCGCCAGGATCGCCGACGTGGTCGCCGGGAGGCACTGATGCCGCTCGCGGGACGGACCTCGCGCCGGCCGGTCGTGCCGCCGCCGGCGTACGGCCCCCGGCCCGTCGGGGATCCCGCCCGCATCGATGCCGCGCTCCGGACCGCCGCGGCTGGGTCGTTCTGGCTCGACTCCCCCGCGCGCCCGGTGCCGGAAGCGCCCCTCGCCGGCGCGACGACCGCGGACCTCGTGGTGGTCGGCGGGGGCTACTGCGGCCTCTGGGCCGCGCTCCTCGCCAAGGAGCGCGACCCGGGACGCGACGTCGTGCTCCTCGAGGGCCGCGAGATCGCCTGGGCGGCGAGCGGGCGCAACGGCGGTTTCTGCGAGAGCACGCTGACCCACGGCGCCGAGAACGGCGACCGCCACTTCCCGGACGGGCGGGTCGAGCTCGACCGGCTCGGCCTGGAGAACTTCGCCGGGTTCCGCGACACGCTCGACCGGTACGGAGTCGACGCCGAGTTCGAGACGCCGGGCGGGCTGACCGTCGCCACCGAGCCGCACCAGGTGACCGGCCTCCGCGAGCTCGCCGAGACCGCCCCCGCCGGGCACTACACGTTCCTCGACGCGGAACGGGTCCGGTCCGTCGTCGACTCCCCCCTCTACCGGGCGGGCCTGCTCGAGACGGAGGGGGTCGCCCTCGTGCACCCCGCCAAGCTGGCCTGGGGGCTCCGCCGGGTGTGCCTCGAGCTCGGCGTGCGCATCCACGAGCACTCCCCGGTGGTCGGACTCGAGCGGAACGACGACGGCCGGGCCGTGACCGTGGCGACGACGGCCGGCCGGGTGCGGGCCCGGCGCGTCGCCCTCGCGACGAACGGCTTCCCCTCGCTGCTGCGGCGCACCCGCCTGCTCACGGTGCCCGTCTACGACTACGCCCTCATGACCGAGCCGCTCACGGCCGACCAGCTGGCGAGCATCGGCTGGACCGGCCGGCAGGGCGTCACCGACTCCTCCCGGCAGTTCCACTACTACCGGCTCTCGGCGGACAACCGCATCCTCTGGGGCGGCTACGACGCCGTCTACCACCGCGGCGGGCGCATCCGGCCCGCTCAGGACGGGCGCGAGCAAACCTTCCGGCTGCTGGCCGACCACTTCTTCCGCACCTTCCCGCCGCTCGCCGACCTACGCTTCAGCCACGCGTGGGGCGGCATGATCGACATGTCGTCGCGGCTCATGGCGTTCCACGGCGCGGCCTGGGGCGGCAGGGTCGCCTACAGCTCGGGCTACACCGGGCTCGGGGTCGCCGCCACGAGGTTCGGCGCCCGGGTCATGCTCGACCTCCTGGGCGGGGAGTCCACCGAGCTGACCCGGCTCCGCTCCGTCGGCTCGATGCCCATCCCCGTCCCGCCGGAGCCCGTGCGCTACCCGGCGATCACGCTGACCCGCCGGGCCGTCGCCCGGTCGGACGCGCGTGGCGGCAGGGACGGCCTGCTGCTGCGCTCCCTGGATGCGCTCGGGGTCGGCTTCGACTCCTGAGCCGCACTCGTGGCCGGGGTCAGCCGGCGGCGCGCGCGGACGGCGGCGACAGGGGAACGGCGTCAGACGGACGGCGGCGTCAGGCGGACGGCGCGAAGCGGCGGATCAGTTCGGGCAGCTCGGCCGGCTCGAAGGGGGCGGCCTCGGCCTCGAGCTCGTCCGCGCTCCACCACCGGTGCGCGTGGATGTCGTCGAACTCCTCGGGCATCCAGTTGTCCGACAGCGGCGCGAACTCGTCGGTCCGCACCGCGAAGAACGTCGAATGGCCCACGTCGAACGCGCCGTCGATGCGCAGCCGTTCGAAGTCGTGCTCCCACACCGTCGGCCCCACGCCGTCGACGGTCAGGCCGGTCTCCTCGAAGAGCTCCCGCCTCGCCGCGACCTCGGGCGTCTCGCCCGGGTCGATGCCGCCGCCCGGCGTGATCCAGCGCGGCGAGCGGGCGATGTTCTCGGAGTAGTTGGTGAGGAAGAGCAGCACCCGGCCTCGGGCGTCGTAGAGCAGGACGCGGGCGGTGTTGCGGACGTGGCGCTCGGTCATCCGAAGGCTCAGGCGCCCGCGAAGTCGGAGGTGTCGCCCACGTACCTGGTGTGGTCGGCGGGCACCGGCTCGACGGCGGCCAGCGCGACCTCCGCGGCGAACTCGGACACGTTGTAGAGCTTGCCCGCGGCCTCCTTGCGCGCGCTGATCGCGCCGGGGTTCGCGCGCTCCAGCAGGGTCGCGGTGATGGTGCCCTCGATCATGTCGCCGGACACGACGACGAACTCCACGCCCTTCGCCTCCAGCTCGGGGATCATCGAGCGCAGGGCGTCCTCGCCGGCCCGCTTGCTGTGGGCGACGGGCTCGTACTCCGGCATGGTCCCGGTCGTGTTGATGAAGTGGGCCTGGTGGCTCGTCACGAAGACGACGCGGGACCCCTCCTGCAGCAGCGGCAGCGCCGCGGTCAGCACGTTCACCTGCGCGTCGCGGTTCAGCGTCATCGCGTAGTCGGCGGCCATGCCGGTCTCCATGCCGCCGGAGGCGTTGAGGACGAGGATGTCGAGGCCGCCGAACTCCTGGCGCACGGTCTCGACCATCTGCCGCACGGAGTCCGGGTCGGTCAGGTCCGCGCCGACCGCGATGGCCGTGCCGCCCTGTTCCGTCAGCTGGCCGACGAGCTTCTCCGCGCGGGCCTTCTTGTTGCGGTAGTTGACGACGACGGAGGCGCCCGCCTTCGAGAAGTAGGTCACGGTGTCGGCGCCGATTCCGCGCGAGGAGCCCGTCACCAGGGCTCGCTTTCCGTCCAGTGCTCCGGGGGCGAAGGGTTCCGTCACGGGTGTCTCCTCGACTGCTCTGCCTGCGGGGCCCGGGGCCGGGCCACCAGCATTCGAGCGTATCCCACGGGCGCCCGCCGGACCCGCGCGAGACCCGCCCGGTGCCGCGTCGTGCCGCGTGGCCCTGGCCGAACGGTCAGCCGCTACTGATAGCGTTCGAACAAGACGAATCCGCGAGGGAGAGGGGCGGCGATGACCGAGTTCCTGACCGAGTACGCCTGGATCCTCTGGCTCGCCCTTCTCCTGCTGTTCATCATCGTCGAGATGCTGAGCCTCGAGCTCACGTTCCTCATGCTCGGCATCGGCAGTCTGGGCGGTCTGGCCGCCGGGCTTCTCGGCGCCCCGCTGTGGCTTCAGATCATCGTCGCGGCCCTGCTCTCCGTGCTGCTGCTGTTCGGCCTCAAGCCTCCGCTGCTGCGCGCGCTCAAGCGCGGCGGCGATCCCGCGCTGAGCAACGTCGACGCGCTGCTCGGCATGAGCGGCCTCGTGCTCACCACGGTCGGCGAGTTCGGCGGTCACGTGAAGCTGTCGAACGGCGAGACCTGGACGGCTCGGGTCTCCCCCACGGTGAACCTCCCCGAACTCGTCGAGGGCCAGCGGGTCCTCGTCACCGCGATCGACGGCGCGACCGCCTACGTCGCCCCTGCAGAAAGGACCTCCAACGCATGACATCTGATTCGGTGGGCGCCATCGCGCTCTGGGCCGTGCTCGCGGTCGTCGTCATCTTCATCCTGGTGATCCTCTTCCGCTCCATCCGCATCATCCCTCAGGCGAACGCCGGCGTCGTCGAGCGCCTGGGCCGGTACCACAAGACCCTCATGCCGGGACTGAACCTCCTCGTCCCGTTCATCGACCGGGTGCGGCCGCTCATCGACATGCGCGAGCAGGTGGTGTCCTTCCCGCCGCAGCCCGTCATCACCGAGGACAACCTGGTCGTCTCCATCGACACGGTCGTCTACTTCCAGGTGACGGACGCCCGCGCCGCGACGTACGAGATCGCGAGCTACCTCGGCGCCGTCGAGCAGCTGACCACGACGACGCTCCGCAACGTCGTCGGCAGCCTCAACCTCGAGGAGGCGCTGACCAGCCGCGACAACATCAACGGGCAGCTGCGCATCGTGCTCGACGAGGCGACCGGCAAGTGGGGTGTGCGCGTCGGCCGTGTCGAGCTGAAGGCCATCGACCCGCCCGCGTCCATCCAGGACTCCATGGAGAAGCAGATGCGCGCCGAGCGTGACCGCCGCGCGCTGATCCTCACCGCGGAGGGCACCAAGCAGTCCGCCATCCTCACGGCCGAGGGCGCCCGGCAGGCCGCGATCCTCTCCGCGGAGGGCGACGCCCGCGCACAGGTGCTGCGCGCCGAGGGCGAGGCGCAGGCCATCCAGACCGTGTTCGGTGCGATCCACGCGGGGAACCCGGACGAGAAGCTGCTCGCCTACCAGTACCTGCAGACGCTGCCCAAGCTGGCGGAGGGTCCCTCGAACAAGCTGTGGATCATTCCGAGCGAGCTCACCGAGGCCCTGAAGACGGTCGGCGCGGGCTTCGCCCCCGGCGCCTCGCCGGTGTTCCCCGGGCCCGGGTCCGCCGCCACACCGGCCGCTGCCGCACCTCCTGCCGCCGCACCGGCGGCCGCACCTCGCCATGACGCGCGGCCGGCGCAGGCCGGCTCCTAGCGCGCCCGTCCGCTCCGCGTACTTCACCCCGGCCTCCGCGCCGCGGGTGATCGCGCACCGCGGGTTCGCCGCCGACGCCCCGGAGAACACGCTGCTGGCGTTCGAGCACGCGCTCGCCCTCGGCGTCACCCACCTGGAGACGGATGTGCGCGCCACGCGCGACGGCACACCGGTGCTGTGGCACGACAGGACGGTCGAGCGGCTCGGCGGGTCCTCCGCGCGCATCGCCGACCTCGACATCACGCAACTGCGCGCCATCGACCTCGGCGCCGGTCAGCGCGTCGCGACACTGCGTGAGGCGCTGGAGGCGTTCCCCCACGCGTGCTTCAACATCGACGTGAAGTCTCTCGACGCCGCCGACGGCAGTGTCGAGGTCATCACCGCTCTTGGCGCCGGGCACCGCGTGCTGCTCACCTCGTTCTCGGAGCGCCGGCGGTCGCGCGCCGTGCGCGGCCTGCCGGGCGTGGCGACCTCAGCGTCCGCCCCCCGGCTCGCGGTGGCGGTCCTCGCCTGCCGGCTGGGGCTGACCCCGATCGCGCGGCTGGCCCTGCGCCGCATCGACGCGGTGCAGATGCCCGACCGTGTGCTGCGCGTGCGCACCACGACGCCCCGCATGGTGCGTCGGCTGCACCGGGCCGTGCGCGAGGTGCACGTCTGGACCATCAACGACCCGGTCGTCATGCGGGCGCTGGTCGACGCCGGGGTGGACGGCGTCGTGACCGACCGCTCCGACGAGGCGCGCGCGGTATTGCACCATCGCGGCTGAGAAAGACCTGGGAAGGACTCCCAGCAGGAAAGGTTATCCACAGCGCGGCGTTGCATTGTGTGAACGCTTTGCGGAAGGAGACCGAACGATGGCAGATCGTAGCTTGCGTGGGATGAGGCTCGGCGCGCAGAGCCTGCAGAGTGAAGAGGGCGTGACCTTCTCACCGCGACAGAAGAGGACGTACCGCGCCGCGGACGGCACGACGTTCGACGTCGTGTTCTCGGCCGACGCCGAGGTGCCCGAGGTGTGGGAGTCGCCCAAGAGCGGCCAGGAGGGTCGCCTGATCGACGACGCCGGTGCACTCGTGCAGCCGGAGGCCGTCGAGACGAAGGCTCCCCGTACCCACTGGGACATGCTGCTGGAGCGGCGCTCGCGCGCCGAGCTCGAGGAGCTGCTCGAGGAGCGACTCCAGTACCTCCGCGCCCGTCGGGGCGAGCACAAGATCGGCGCCTAGGCGCGGTCGACGCTTCCCACCCACGCCCTCATCGCCTTCCGGCGGTGGGGGCGTTCTTTCTGGTTGCCCGCCGAGGCAGGGGTATCAGGCCCGGCGCCGACCGAACAGCAGCACGGCCAGCAGGGCGGCGATGCCGAAGCCGCTGATCGCGAGCTCGAGCCCGGCGCCCAGGAGACTCGCCGGCGTGACCGCCGACGCGAGCGGCACCGACTCCACCATGGACCCGGGCTCGTACGGGGTGAGCCGGGAGATGGTGGATCCGTCCGGGGCGATGATGGCGCTCGTGCCCACGGTCGAGATGTTGACGACCGAGCGGCCGATCTCGATCGCGCGCAGCCGGGCGATGGCGAGCTGCTGCACGTTCTCCTCGGTCTGCCCGAAGTCCGCGTTGTTGGTCTGGGCGAGGATGATCTCCGCACCGTCCCCGGTCATCTCCCGGACGAGGGCGTCGTCGGTGATGTCGAAGCAGATCGAGACGCCCGCGATCACGCCGCCGACGTCGAGCACGGTGTCGCGGGTGCCCTTGGAGTAGCCGCGCGGCACCATGTCGATCAGGTCCGGGGCGAAGGCGCGCCAGAACTCCCGGTCGGGCGCGTACTCCGCGAACGGCACGGGGTGCTTCTTGTCGTACTGGTCGCCGACGCCCTGCCCCGGCAGCCAGAGCAGCGACGTGTTGTAGGTGTCCTCGCCCGCCTGCGTCACGGTGCCGAGCACGAGCGGCGCGTCCATCGCCGTGCTGATGCGGTCGACGGCCCGCGCGACGACGGCCGAGCGGGAGGGATCGAGGTCCGAGCCGTTCTCCGGCCACACGACCATGTCGACGTCCTGGCCGACCAGCGGCGCGGTGGCATCGATGTGCTTCTGCAGGTTCTCACCCGGCCGGTACTCGGCGAGGAGCCCGGAGTTCGTGTTCCCCTGCACCGCGGCGATCGTCGTCGACCCGGTGGGCGGCGCCGGCCACGCCGGTACGAGGAGCAGCACCGCGAGGGCCGCGACGCCCGCCGTCAGCCGCGGCAGGACCGGCCGCCCGGCCTGGCGCACCAGCTGCAGAACGAGCGCGACCAGGGTGACGAGCAGGAAGCTCAGCCCGGAGACGCCCACCCAGGCGACGAGCGGCGCGAACGGGCTCTCGCTCTGCGAGAGGGCAACCCGCCCCCAGGCGAACCCGCCGTAGGGCCAGGTGCTCGTGACCGCCTCTCGGGCCGTCCACAGGGCCGCGACGGCCGCCGGGATCACGGCGCAGCGGGCGACAGCGCCCGTCCAGAGCCGCGGACCCCGGTTGAGCACGATCGCCATGGGCACCGCGAAGGCGGCCCAGAACAGCGACTCGAGGCCCGACAGCGCCGCCCACGGCACGGGACCCAGGTACACCGTGAGCCAGGAGATGTGGGTGAGGTAGAAGGCCAGGCCGCCGACCAGGCCGACCGCCGCGGCCGACCAGCCCGCGCGCCCGACCAGCGCGGCGAGGAACGCCCCGACGCCGACGAGGGTCAGCGGCCAGACGCCCTGGTCGGGGAACCCGGCCGCCGAGATGGGGCCCGACACGGCCGCGAGCACCAGGGACAGCCAGAACGGCGTCGGCACCGACCCGCGGTCCACGGACGCGACCGGGACGAACCGGCGCGCGGCGGCACGGCCGCCGCGCGGGCGCCCGTCGGCCGGCCGCGACGCCGGCACGGCGCGCGGGGAGGTGCTGAGCGCCATCAGGACACGCTCGAGTACGCGACGATCCCCCGTCGCACCAGATCGAGGGCGGCGCGGGCGTTGCGGGACACCTTGCCGTCCGCCACGACGGACAGCTGGTCGAGCAGGTCGATGGTCTGCTTCGCCCAGCGCACGAAGTCGCCCGCGGCGAGATCCGCGTCGTAGAGCACCTCGTCGAGGGAGCCGCCGCGCGCCCATCGGTGCATGGCGGAGCTGAGACCCGTGGCGATGCCGCCCGTCGTGGGCAGGCGGCGTTCGTGCTCGAGGTCGTCGAGCCGCGCCCAGATCTCCTCCGTGCGCTCGAGCGCGGGCCGGAACGCCCCGCGGGGGAGGTAGCGCTCGGACGGATTGCCCTCGTCGCGGCGCGGCTCGTAGACGAGCGCGGTCGCCATCGCGGCGAGGCTCGCGGCGTCGAGCTCGGTCCAGACGCCGTGGCGCAGGCACTCGGCGACCAGCAGGTCGCGCTCGCCGTAGATGCGCTTCAGCATGCGCCCGTTCGGCGTGGACACGACGGCGCCGGTCTCGTCCCGCTTCAGGTAGCCGAGCCCGAGCAGCAGCTCCGTCACCCGGTCGAACACCTTCGCGACGGCGCCGGTGCGGCTGCGGATCTGCGCGTTCAGGGCGTCGGTCTGCTTCTTCAGCCGCCACCAGCGCTCGCCCCAGCGGGCGTGCTGCTCGCGGTCCTTGCAGCGGTGGCACGGGTGCGCCTTCATCTGCCGGCGCAGCTCGGTGAGCTCCTGCTGGCGGCTGTCGCGCTCACCCTTGCTCGACGTGTCCGCGCGGGTGGCGCCGCGGCGCTCGACCTCGCCGATCTCCCGGCGGATGGCGAAGTACTCGCCGAAGTCGCCGTACTCGCACTGCATGGCCTTCTCGTAGCCCGCGAGCGACTCCTCCTGCTGGCGCACCTTGCGGGCGAGGTCGACGACCGCGCGGTCCGCCTGGAACTGCGCGAACGAGGACTCGAGGATGTCGCGGGTGCGCTCGCGCCCGAACTGGTCGATGAGGTTCACGGCCATGTTGTAGGTCGGCCGGAAGCTGGAGTTGAGCGGGTAGGTGCGGCGCGAGGCGAGGGACGCGACGGCCTGCGGGTCGAGCCCGTCCTTCCACTGGATGACCGCGTGGCCCTCCACGTCGATGCCGCGGCGGCCGGCGCGGCCCGTCAGCTGGGTGTACTCGCCCGGCGTGAGCGGCACGCGGGCCTCGCCGTTGAACTTCTCGAGCTGCTCGAGCACGACGGTGCGCGCCGGCATGTTGATGCCGAGCGACAGGGTCTCGGTGGCGAAGACCACCTTCACGAGCTTCTTCTGGAACAGCTCCTCGACGACCTCCTTGAACGCGGGGAGCAGGCCGGCGTGGTGCGCGGCCACGCCGCGCTGCAGCCCCTCGAGCCACTCGTAGTAGCCGAGGACCGCGAGGTCGGCGTCGAGCAGGGTGCGGCAGCGCTCCTCCACGATCGCGCGGATCTCGTCCCGCTCGTGCTGCTTGGTGAGGTTGACCCCGCCCCGCAGCACCTGCTGCACGGCGGCGTCGCAGCCGGCGCGGCTGAAGATGAAGAAGATGGCGGGCAGCAGGTGCTTCGTCCGCAGCAGCTCGATGACGTCCGGGCGCAGCATCTTGCCCTGGTCCGGGCCGGGTCTACCCCTGCCGCGGCCGCCGCCTCCCCCGCCGCCGCCGGCACCGCGCCGGTACGCCCGGGGGTCCCGGCCGCCCATGCTCGCCAGGCGGGCGAGCTCCGGGTTCACCCGGTGCGTCGCGGCCAGGCCGGAGGAGTCGAAGAGGTCGAGCATCTTGTGCCGCATGAGCACGTGCTGATCGAGCGGGACCGGCCGCTCCTCGCTCACGATCACGTCGGTCTCGCCGCGCACGACCTGCAGCCAGTCGCCGAACTCCTCGGCGTTCGACACGGTCGCGCTCAGCGAGACGAGCCGCACGGTCTGCGGGAGGTGGATGATGACCTCCTCCCACACGGCCCCGCGGAACCGGTCGGCGAGGTAGTGCACCTCGTCCATCACCACGAAGGCGAGGTCCGTGAGCAGGTCGGAGTCGGCGTAGAGCATGTTGCGCAGCACCTCCGTGGTCATGACCACGATGCGCGCGCCGGAGTTGATGTTGGTGTCGCCGGTGAGCAGGCCGACCTCGTCCGGGCCGTACTCGCGGACGAACTCCGAGAACTTCTGGTTGCTCAGCGCCTTCATGGGCGCGGTGTAGAAGATCTTGTCCCGCGGCTGCTGCATGGCGAGGTAGACCGCGAACTCGGCGACGATCGTCTTGCCCGCCCCGGTGGGCGCGGCCACCAGCACGCTCCGGCCGTCCTCGAGCGCCTCGCAGGCGCGGATCTGGAACGGGTCGAGGTCGAATCGCTGGTGGTCCCGAAATGCGTCCAACCTCGGCCGGGAGGCCCTGCTGCGGGAGGCGGCATACCGCTCGGCGGGGCTCTGCTGGTAGGTCGTCATGAGAGACCGTACTCCGCCTCGAAGGTCTTGACCTTGCGAGCGCGGCGCTTGTCGTTGAGCAGTGCGATTCCCGCGGCGAGGAGGTACAGCATCACCATCGGGATGGCCAGCAGGAACATCGACATCACGTCGGCGGCGGGCGTGGCGATCGCGGTGAACACCGTGATCGCCAGGATCGCCATGCGCCACGAACGGATGATCGAGGATCCGCTGAGGATGCCCATCGCGTTGAACAGCACGAGGAACGCGGGGAGGACGAAGGCGACCCCCACCGCGAGCACCAGCTTCAGCACGAAGTCGAAGTAGTCCTTCGCCGTGATGAGCGAGGAGTCCTGCGCGCCGGCGAACCGGGTCAGCAGCTCGACGATGTGCGGCAGCACCCACCAGCCGGCGACGCAGCCGGCCAGGAACAGCGGGACCGCCGAGAAGAAGAAGCCGAAGGTGTAGCGCTTCTCCTTGCGGGTGAGGCCGGGCACCAGGAACGCGAAGATCTGGTACAGCCAGACCGGGCTGGAGATGATGATGCCCGCGTACAGCGAGATCTGCAGCTTCAGGTCGAAGGCGCTCGTGACCGTCTGGTAGTTGAGGGTCGCGTTGCGCCCCTGGTCCTGCCCCACCTCGAGGATGGGGTTGCGCAGCGCATTGAGGATGTAGTCGGAGAGGAACCAGCCGACGATCGCCGCAAGCACCACCGCTATGCCGGCGATGAACAGTCGCTTGCGCAACTCGAGGAGGTGCTGCCCGAGGGACATCCTCCCCTCTGCGTTCCTCTGCTTCTCGGAACGGGAGGCCACGAAGACTAGGGCTTGTTCTGCGGGTCACCCGACGGTCGCGTCACCGGGTCGGAGTAGCTCCGGCTGTCCGCGGGCGGGTAGACCGGCGCCGAGGTGTCGTCGAGGCGGGTGGCGGCGTCATCGGCACCACGGCGCGACGCACCGGTGTTGTTCTCGTCCTTCATGGTCTTCATCTCACCCTTGAAGATGCGCATGGACTGACCGAGGCTCTTGGCGAGACCGGGGAGCTTCGGCGCTCCGAACAGCAGCAGGATGACGACCACCAGAATGATGAAATGCCAGCCCTGGAGGTTTCCAAGCATGTTCAGACTCCCTTGATCCGCACGGCCGCGTCCCGATAGTCGGCGCGAGTCAGCATTCTACCGCGCGTAATCCTGTTTCCCCTGCGCATCCGCCGACGCTCCGCGCGTTCGTGCGAGCGGGCGGAGTGCGCGGCGACCACCTCGTGCCGGTCGAGCAGCACCGCGGGCACGAACTCGGCCACGTCGTCGTCCGCCAGGTCGGCCGACATGCGGCTGAGGGCCTCGGTCTTGTCGGCCAGCTGCCCCAGCTCGTCCATCACGGCGACGGCCTTGCGGAACAGCCACCACGACAGCAGCGCGAGCATGGCGAGGAGGGCGAGCACGAGCCCGCCCCAGATGAGGATCCACGACCACCACGGCATGGCTACAGGGTACGGTACCGAGCCGCGCCCGCCGCGGCCCACTCCGCCACCGCGTCGCGGGCCTCCTGCGGCTCGAGCACCGTGAGCACGCCGGGCATGCCCGCCGCGAGCCGCTTGAGCCCGTGGAAGTGCGCGACACGCAGCGACGTCTCGACCCAGCCCGGCCGCGACGCGCTCGGGCGCGTCGGCGCGTCCTCGGTGAGGTAGTCGCCAAGCAGGGGCAGCGCGGCCTCCGCGACCTCGATCCGCACGGTGAGGTCCTCGTCCGACGGCTCGAACAGGGCGTCGGGCAACGCGACGTCGCCCGGGTGCCGCACGATGGCGTCGTCGGTCACGGCGAGGTCGCTCATCCGGTCGAGGCGGAAGGTGCGCACGGCGCCGCGGCCGGCGTCCCAGCCGCGGACGTACCAGTCCTGGTCGATGGACTCGATGCGGAGCGGGTCCACCCGGCGCCGCTCGCTGTCGCCCCGGGACGTGCGGTAGTCGAACTCGACGCGCCGGCCGGCCGCCACGGCCTCGCGGACCAGACCCAGCGTCTCGTCGCTCTCCGATCCGGAGACGGCGACCTGGGTCGGGCTGGCCGACGACCCGCGGGCGAGCTTCGCCATGAGGGCGCCGATGGCGTCGCGGTCGATGTTCTCCGGCAGGGCGGACAGGTACTGCAGCCCGGCGATGAGCGCGGCCGCCTCGCGGGCGGAGAACCGCGGCGAATCGTCGATCGCGACCATGTGCGTGAGCACGATCTGGTCGTTGTCCTCGAAGTCGTCCCACGCGATGTCGAACAGGTCGCCGTGCTGGTAGGAGCTCGTGGCGCCGGGCACGCCGGACACCGCGATGAGGCGCACCGCGCGCCGCAGGGCCTCGGGCTTCACGCGGAAGTGTGCCGCCGCTTCGGCGACGCTCACCCGGCCGTGGTCCATGAGGTACGGCACGAGGGCGAGGAGGAACGCGAGCTTGTCCTGCGCCTGCAGGGGTGCCGGGCGGTCAACCATGGTCGCGCTCCTTCCCCTGCTCGTTCGTGCTTCGGTCCTCGACGGTCTGTTCGTCGGCGCCCTGCTC
Source organism: uncultured Microbacteriaceae bacterium (assembly GCA_947487835.1). GTDB lineage: Bacteria > Actinomycetota > Actinomycetes > Actinomycetales > Microbacteriaceae > Planctomonas. Next base: position 5,735 of record CANKXX010000001.1, on the reverse strand, counting down.
GTGCTCACCGGCAGGCACGGGCCGGCCGTGCGCGGCGGCGGTCTGCTCGAGCCGCGCCCGCACCGCATCCCGCAGCCAGGGCGGCGACAGCACGAGCACCTCGGGTCCGTAGCCCGCGAGCTCGTCGGCGAGGAGGTTCATGTCCGAGTAGTGCAGGGTCAGCTGGTTCTCGCCCGTGACCGCGCTGCCCTTGCGGCGCGCCAGCCGCGCCGCCGCGTCCGTGCCCGGCGCCACCTCGAGCACGCCGACGCCGTTGGCCCAGATGGCGTCGAGCTCGGCCAACGCGTTCGCCGCGTGGTCGCCGCCGTCGTCGGTGAAGCTCTCCCCCGTCGGCTGCACGGAGCCGACGATGCGGGACAGCAGGAACGTGCGCTTGTCGGCGACGTCCTGGTCGATGCCGTGCACGTGCCACCGGCCCTGGTGCTGCACGAGGGCGAGCGGTGCCAGGGTGCGCACGCGGGCCTCGGACTCGCCCGGCTTAAGGTAGCGGAAGCGCACGATGCTGTGCCGCTCGAGCGCGACGCTCAGCGGGTCGAACGCGGCTTCCCGTGAGCGCAGGCGCGGGGCGTAGCCGAGCACGGGCTCGTCCGACTCGACGCCGAGCGACCGCAGCTTCATCAGGGCGCGCCGGGACTCGCCGCTCAGCGAGCCCTCCCGCCACACCATGGCGGCGAGGTTCAGCAGCGTCGTCTCCTCGTTGGAGAAGGTGATGTCGGCGGGCAACTCGTAGCTGCCGCGCGGGATGCGGTAGCGGAGGGAGTGGTTGTTGCCGGGCTGATCCGGCGCCTCGGTCGTCTCGAGCGGCACCCCGAGGTCGCGGATGTCGTCCTTGTCCCGCTCGAACTGCCGCTCGAGGTTCACGTTGTCGCCGCCGGTGCGGTAGCGCTGCCGGTAGCCCTGGACCGTCGACAGGATCTCGTTCTTGGTCAGACCGGACTCGGTCGCGAGCAGCGCCAGCACAAGGCTGAACAGGCGCTCCTCGACGGGAACGCGCGGAGCGTTCTTCGGCTCAGCCACGTTCGTATCCTATTGACTCGGAAATCCCCCACACCGGACCCAGTATATCGAACAGATCTTCGAAGCGGGCCCGGTGGAGACTAATCGTCGGCTTTCTCCACCCCGAGCACGTCGATGACGAAGACGAGGGTCGAGTCCGCCGGGATGGCGCCGCTGCCCTCCTCGCCGTACGCGACGTCGGGCGGCAGGACCGCAAGCACCTGGTCGCCTACGCGGGCGCCGACCAGGGCATCCGCGAAGCCCTTGACGACGCCGGGCTGGTCCGCGCTGCCCTCCTGGGCGGGGAACTGCACGGGCGTGCCGTTCTCCCAGCTGGAGTCGAAGACCTCGCCGGTGTCCCAGAGCACGCCGGTGTAGTTCAGGGTCACGGTGTCCCCCGCGCCGACCTTCTCGCCGGAGCCCTTGCGCAGCAGCGTCTCGCGGTACTCGGTGGGCGCGTCGGAGGCCGGGATGGTGATGCCGGGCACACCGTCGGGGTCGGTCACGACCGACGGGAACCCGTTCTGGGCGGGCTGCGGGTCCCCGGTCGCGCGCGTCGGGTACGCCTCGACGACGTCGGCGACGAAGACGAGCGTGTCGTTCTCGCCCAGGCCGAGCTGGGCGTTGCCCTCGGCGCCGAAGCCCTCCTTGGCGGGCAGTGCGACGGCCACGCGGGAGCCCTCGGTGGCGCACTGCATGGCCTCCTGGAAGCCGGGGAGGGCGCTCAGCGACTGCAGGGTCACGATCTGGGGCTCGCCGGTCGACTGGCTCACGCTCACCGGGCTGTACGGGTTGATGGCGTCGCCGGTCGCGCCGTTGTACACGGCGAAGTTGAGCAGCACGGGGGTCTTGAGGCCGATCCGGTCGCCCTCGCCGGCGTCGACGGTCGTGACCTCGGTGCGGGACGCGATGAGCGGCGTGGGGAAGGAGACCTCCTCCGGCTCGGCGCCCACCGATCCGGATACGTCGATGGCCTTCGACGAGTTGCCCGACGGAACGCCGCAGGCCTCCTGCTGCGTCGGCGCGGGGCCGCTGCACGCCGACAGGGTGAGCAGCAATCCGGCGCTCAGGGCGAGCGCGGCAGTCTTCTGCACGGGTCCTCGTTTCGTGAAGGGGGGGTTTGTCGAGCGTCAATCCTAGTGACGAGCGGCACGGCGGACCGTCCGCGCGCCGCTACGCGGACTGCTCGGGGGTCGTCTCGGGCTGCGGGTCCTCGGCCGGGTCGCCGTCGGAGCCGTCCTCCGCCGTCTCCTCGCCGCGGTGGGTGGCGTAGTCGGCGCCTGCGGTAGCGGCGCGCACGCGGCGGCGGAGGCTCTTGTCGCTCACGTTGCGCTCGCCGAGTGCACCAGGGGTCCACGCCTCGACGTCCTCGTCCGAGAACTCCGACTTCGACGCGCGCCGCTTGAGCTGCGGCAGCACCGCGCCGGGGGCGAGCCGCCTGGCCGTGAGGAGGAACCCGGTGTGGCCGATCATCCGGTGGTCGGGGCGCACGGCGAGGCCCTCGACGTGCCAGCCGCGCACCATGGTCTCGGACGCGTCCGGGTTGGTGAAGTTGCCGCTCGCGCGGATGGCCTCCGTGACGCGGGACAGCTGTGTGACCGTCGCGATGTAGCAGAGTAGTACGCCGCCGGGCTTCAGCGCCTCGGACACCGCGTCGACGCACTCCCACGGTGCGAGCATGTCGAGCACGACCCGGTCGACGGAGCCCGGCTCGGTCACGGTGGGCAAGGCCTCGGTGAGGTCGCCGAGGGTGATCGACCAGTTCTCGGGCTCGGAGCCGAAGTAGCTGGTGACGTTGCCGCGGGCGACATCGGCGAACTCCTCGCGACGCTCGAAGGAGAGCAGCCGGCCTTCCGGTCCGAGCGCGCGGAGGAGCCACATCGACAGGGCGCCGGAGCCGACGCCGGCCTCGACCACGGTCGCTCCGGGGAAGACGTCGGCAAGCGCGAGGATCTGCGCCGCGTCCTTCGGGTAGATGATGGCCGCGCCGCGGGGCATCGACATCACGATGTCGGTGAGCAGCGGGCGGAGGGCGAGGTGCTCGACGCCGACGCCGTTCTCCACGACCGATCCGTCGGGCAGGCCGATGATGGCGTCGTGCTCGATGGCGCCGCGGTGGGTGTGGAACACCTTGCCGGGCTCGAGGAAGATCGTGTTCATCCGGCCCTTCGGACCGGTGAGCTGGACGCGGTCGCCCGCACGGAAGGGGCCGCTGAAGCGGGAGGTGTCGGTCATGCGGGCTGCACCACCCGCACGAGGTCGTCGACCGTGCGGTGCTCGAGCGTCTCCCAGAGCGTGTACTCGGCGCTCGGCGGCAGCTGGGTGACATGCGGCACGCCGATGGCGGACGTGCCGGCCGCGACCGCGGCGGCGAGCCCGGGGGCGGAGTCCTCGATGGCGACGCACAGGGTCGGCTCGACGCCGAGCCGGGACGCGGCCAGGAGGTACGCCTCGGGGTGCGGCTTGGGGTGCGTCACGAGGTCGCCGGCCACGACCACGTCGAAGGCCGGGAACGGCAGCGCGTCGGCGATGGCGCGCGCCATCTTCTCGATCGACATGGTGACGAGGGCGGTGGGGATGCCCGCCTCACGCACCGAGCGGAGTAGCTCGACGGCGCCCGGCCGCCACGGCGGCGCCTGCAGGGTGAGGGCGAGCACCTCGTCGGTGAGTCTCGCGACGATGTCGTCCGCGGGGAGGTCGACGCCCGCGTCCTGCAGCATGCGCGCGGAGTCCCACAGGCCCATGCCGACGTTGCGGAGGCCGTCCTCCTTCGTCCACACTCCCCCGAAAGACTCGACGAGGTCCTGCTGGCACTGCTGCCAGTAGGGCTCGGTGTCGACGATGGTTCCGTCCATGTCCCACAGGACGGCAGCGGGGATCTCGATGGTCACGGGGTCTGAGTCTATCGGCGCGGGCTGCGCCTATCCTTGACACGGGCCCGTCGACGGCGGGCCGACCGGGTCCACAGGTGAGGGAGCCTCAGTGACAGATGGCACGAGCTTCTCGAGCGGACGACTGCTCGTCGTTGCGTTCGAAGGCTGGAATGATGCGGGCGAGGCCGCGAGTGGCGCCGTGCGCGCCCTCAAGGAGCTGCTCGATCTCGTGCCGATCGCTCAGGTGGACCCGCAGGAGTACTTCGACTTCCAGTTCAACCGGCCGCAGGTCGTGCAGGACGAGGAGGGTCACCGCCTCATCGAGTGGCCCGGTGCGACGATCTTCGGTCCGCGCGAGCCCCGCAGCGCGGGCGCCCCGCTCGCCGAGGACGCCCACCTGTCCGTGAGCGGCGACAACGGCGGCAACGTCTTCCTGCTGCTCGGCACGGAGCCGTCCCGCAACTGGAAGGCGTTCACGGCCGAGATCCTCGACACCGCCCGCCAGGCCGGCGTGCAAGGCATCGTGATGTTGGGCGCCCTGCTCGCGGACGTTCCGCACACGCGCCCCATCTCCGTCTTCGCGACGAGCGAGAGCCCCGCCGTGCGCAAGGAGCTGGGTATCGAGCGCAGCACCTACGAGGGGCCGGTCGGCATCCTCTCCGTCATCGCGGAGGCGGCCGAGGCGATCGGCATCCCGACCGTGTCGGTGTGGGCGTCCGTTCCGCACTACGTGCACAGCGCGCCCTCCCCGAAGGCGACGCTCGCCCTCATCGATCGCCTGGAGGAGATGGTCGACGTGACCATCCCGCGCAGCGACATGGTGGACGAGGCGGCCGCGTGGGAGGCGGGCATCGATGCGCTCGCCGGCGAGGACGAGGAGATGGCGGCCTACATCGAGCAGCTCGAGCAGGCCCGCGACACGGTCGACTCCCCGGAGGCGAGCGGCGAGGCGATCGCCCAGGAGTTCGAGCGATACCTGCGCCGCGGCGACGGCCGAGACGGCCGCGCAGACGGCCGCCCGCCGGAGGACCCCCGCCGCCCCCGCGACTGACCCGCCCCGCGGGATTGCTGACCCCACACGGTCGCTGACCCCACGCGGTCCCTGACCCCACGCGGTCGCTGACCCCGCACGGTCGCTGAGCTTGTCGAAGCGACGCACGGCGATCTCGCGTCCCTTCGACAGGCTCAGGGACCGGGATGGTCCCGCCAGTCCGCGCCAATCGTTTCCGGGAGCTTCGCGAGCAGCGACAGCGAAGCGGATGGCCGAGCCGGGAGGATGGGCCAGCGCCTCCGGGACGGTCACTACGGTCGCTGAGCTTGTCGAAGCGACGCCGGCCGATCCCAACCGGTTCCCCACATGGTCGCTGAGCTTGTTGAAGTGACGTGGGCCGATCCCAACCGGTTCCCCACACGGTCGCTGAGCTTGTTGAAGTGACGTGCGCCGACCTTCCGTCTCTTCGACAGGCTCAGGGACCGTGGGGCTAGCCCTTCACCGAGAAGTCTTGTAAACGACGGCGGGAGCATGGTCAGCCCTCCGGTGGCGCCGGTTCGAGTGGGTGGGCAGAGGCTCGGTCTCGAAGGCGGTGTCGGCGGCCGTTCCAGTCCTGGACGGCTCTGCTCTTCGTCGCCAGGTGGCGGCCCTCGCGCATCGGGCTGATCGACCTCGGCGGGATCAGCGTGTAAGTCCCACCAGCCCGGGTAATGTCCCAGCCGCGGTTGTGCAGCAGCAGGTGATGGTGCTTGCAGAGCAGCACGCCGTCCGCGATGTCGGTCTTACCGTGGTCCCGTCTCCACTGGTTGATGTGGTGCGCCTCGCACCAGGACGGCGGTCTGTCGCAGCCCGGCCACATGCAGCCACCGTCCCGC